>NZ_CP049143.1:2652582-5305165 GCF_011044495.1 Roseimicrobium sp. ORNL1 | reverse complement strand
ACGCGCAGAACTTCGTGCTCAATGGCTTTACCCTGGCAGACTCTGGTTCCGGCTACGAGTCCGCGCCTACGGTGACCATTACCAACCCGGACGGCACGGCCGCTGCCACCGCCACGGCAAACCTCACCTCCGTCGTTCTCGCATCCGACTCCAGCGTGGGTGGCGCGGGCAATTTGATCCTGAATCCGGTGATCTCAGGCGAACATGGCCTGACCAAGGTCGGTGCAGGGACCACCACCTTGGCAGGGAATAACCTGTACACCGGAAACACCACCGTCAGTGAAGGCACGTTGCTGGCGGCCAATATCAAGGGTTCGGCTTCCGGCTCAGGAAATGTGACGGTGCAATCGGGTGCCACCTTGGGTGGTTCTGGCTATATCGGAAAAGCAGCTGGCAGCGCGGCGTCACCCGCAAGCAACACCAGCATCACCGTATCCTCCGGCGCCAAGCTCATGGTAGGAGACTCGCACAATCGTCCGTTTTTCCTGAGTGCCACTCCCGCGAAGCTCACGCTTCAAACGGGAGGTGATGGGATAACCAGCGGCATCATCAGCCTTCTCGGTACCGTGCAGCTTGATATCTTCGATAAATATACAGAGGGGGAAGATCCGATTTATTTTAATGACTCGCTCGTGCTCAACAGCGCCAACCAGGTGGTCATCGGAGGCACCCTTGAAGTGCGTGACACCACAGGGATGTCCGGACTGACGTGGGGGGTGGGGGACTTCTGGCAACTCTTCGACTGGTCTGGTGTCATACCCGGTATCAATTACAGCGGTGGTTTCCAGAACTTCGTGCTTCCCGATCTGGCCACAGGGCTGAAGTGGGACACCAGTGAGATCTACACCACCGGCGTCATCTCGGTCGCCGTCATCCCAGAGCCGGGACGCATGATGCTGCTCGCCCTGGCATTCTCCGCCGCAGTGCTTCGCCGCAGGAGAACGCGGTGAACTCTGGCAGGGATGATTGTTTGAAGAAAGGGAAAGAATCCGTGAGAGGTCGTGAGTGGGCACCGTATTTTGCCGATATCGATGCCCGCGCTCATTGCCTCTCTCGCCACTCTCTGGCTGTTCCTTCTCTCCGGCTTTTTGTACTCTGAGAATGGGAAGCCTGCCGAAACCGCAACGCCGATCGCGGAGAAACCTGCGTCACGTACCGCTCGCAGCATTGAGGGATGGACGGTGCGAGTGGATGATCGCCTATTGGCCCCGGCTCACGCTGAACTGGGCACTCGCGCTCTCGAGTTGCTCAGGGCCAAGCTCACCGACATCTCCACGGTGATGGCGCCGGAGCCGCTCGCGAAGTGCCGGAAGGTGGTAATCGTGCTGGATTTGTCTCACGGCAAACTCACCTCGATGCAGTACCATCCCTCGGTGGACTGGCTCAAGGAAAATGGCTATGCCGAGGATCTGGCCAAGTGCGTGCACATTCCCGTGGCGGAGAAGTTTGCCGATGCACGGCACAATTTCATCCAACCCTGGTGTGTGCTGCATGAGCTCTCCCATGCGTATCACGATCAGGTACTGGGTTTCGAGAACCCACGTGTGAAGCAGGTCTGGGATAAATACGTGGCTGCTGAGCGTGGCGCTCGCGTGCTGAAGATCGATGGAGCGAAAGTCCGCCACTACGCGATGACGAATCACAAGGAGTTTTTCGCCGAGATGTCGGAGGCATACTTCGGCACGAATGACTTCTCCCCATTTGTGCACGGAGAGCTGAAGGAATCAGAGCCTGAGACCTTCACCCTGTTGCGGGAAATTTGGGGCCCGGTAGCAGGACACTAGTTTGTTGCGGAATGGCTCGGTCGGGTTGCGTTGTCTCGACAGACGAGAGGGACAGCTTTTCGCATCTCGTGCAAGAAACGGTTCTCGCTGACTGTTTGCACGCGGATGAAACGACTCGTCTTCTTCGCAGCCTTGTCTGGCATCCTGGCCGCCCCATTGCAGGCGGTCGTCCGGCTCCATCCGCTTTTTTCGGATCACGCGGTGCTTCAGTGTGACAAGCCGGTGCCGGTGTGGGGATGGGCAGGAAAGGGCGAGGAGGTGACGGTGACCTTCGCTGACCAATCGAAGAACACCAAAGCGGATGAGCAAGGCAAGTGGATGGTAAAGCTGGAGCCGATGAAGGCCACCACCAAACCTGCGACTCTCGAAGCCAAAGGTACCAACACGATCACGGTGGCGGATGTCCTCGTGGGTGAGGTCTGGCTGGGCTCTGGTCAATCCAACATGGCCATGACAGTGAATCGGGCGAAGGACTTTGAGAAGGAGAAGCAGGCTGCCGAGTTGCCGCAGATTCGCATGTTCACCGTGAGGTCGGGTCCGGCAAATGAACCGCAAGCGGAGTGCGAAGGCCAATGGACCGTGTGTTCTCCAGAGACGGTGGGCGCCTTCTCAGCCACCGCCTACTTCTTCGGGCGCGAAATCCATGACGCGCTGAAGCTGCCTGTGGGCCTCATCAATTCCTCAGTGGGTGGTACACCGATTGATTCATGGGTTTCCGCGGAGGCGCAGCGGGCTTCGTTGGACCTCAAACCACTTCTTGCGGCGCTGGAAGTCGGCGCGAAGGAGTTCGACCCGGCAGTGGCACGGGCGCAGTATGAGAAGCAACTGGAGCGCTGGAACTTGATGGTGACACAGGCGCGTGAGGCGGGCAAGCCCCTGCCCAGAAAGCCCCGGGATCCTGTGGAGACAACCAAGCGCAAGGGAAATATCGGAGGTCTCTACAACGGAAAGATCGCGCCTCTTGCGCCCTATGCCCTGCGCGGCTTCCTGTGGTACCAGGGTGAGGCCAACACGACGCCTCAAAAGGCGGCGTATTACCAGTACCACCTGCCTCTGCTCGTGACGGAGTGGCGCAAGGACTGGGGTGATGAGCAACTGCCCTTCGCCTGGGTGCAGCTGCCGAACTACGTCGGCCGTGCCGATGGCTGGTGCCTGGTGCGTGAAGCGATGCTGAAGACGCTGAAGCTGCCGAAGACCGGCATGGCAGTGACCATTGATGTGGGCGAGGCCAAGGACATTCACCCCAAGAACAAACAGGCAGTGGGTCAGCGACTCGGGCTCTGGGCTCTGAATACTGTGTATGGAAAGAACAACGAATTCCGTGGCCCGACGCTCGATGGCCATGACGTGGGCAATGGAAAGGTCGTGCTCTCATTCACCAACGCAGAGGGCCTCACCGCCAAAGGAGGTGAACTCAAGGAGTTCGTGATCGCCGGCGAAGACCATCAGTGGAAGCCCGCCAAGGCGGAGATCGTGGATGGCAAAATCCAGGTCTCCAGTCCGGACGTGCCCAGTCCTATCGCGGTTCGCTATGCCTGGACGGACAACTGCCAGGCCACGCTTTTCAACAGTGCTGGTCTCCCTGCTTCCCCCTTCCGCACAGACGACTGGCCCGTGAAGCTGGAGGAGCCACCGGTGCGGCCTGTACGGGCGAAGGCTGCTGCGAAGAATCCCGGAGCCTCAGGGGCTGATGCGACGCCAAACAAGAAAGCCAGCGAAGCGCAAAAACCATCTGAGCAGAAGTAAGCGAGGCGTGCCCGCGCAGATAGTGGCCGACTTTCTCCGAAAGTCGCTGCGGGTGAAACCTGTCTTCAGATCAAAAGCCCGCCTTGTCACATCCAACCCGCAGGCTGATACAGCGTGTATTCTCCTTCGCGTAACCCAGCTTTCACTGGATTGTTAGCGATGTAGTTCTGAATGGTTCCCAGCGCTTCTAGGCTGCGAACAATATGGTCATAGCTTTCCGACTGCCAGAATACCCCTCGACGCCCCGCCAGCTTGTTGATCTCACCGCTTGTGAAGCGTTTCCATGAGAAGCATTGCTCTTTGCTCGTGATGCCTTCTCTCAAGCGCACAAGGAAGTGCACATGGTTTGGCATGAGGACGAAGTTTCCCATCTCATAGCGCTCCCCATCGAAAAAGAGGAGTGCTTGCTCGGTGATTTTTCGCACTGCAGGTTTTCGCAGGAGGCAGGCACCATGGCCGCGATCCAGTTCATTGTGAAATGTCGTAGTGAAACGACTGTGATATTCCATCAACTTCTCCGGAGGCAGTCTTTCGAGAGTTTCAGGTGTCACTTCGTGAACACGCAGCCAGATATCGCGAGCTTGGCTCCATTGCCTCAAGAATGCTGCTGGAATGGAGTCTTCTGTCCTCCAGGTGACAAAGTGAGTGCAGCCCCTTTGCTGCCAGTGGGGGAGGTTACCTTCGTAGATCTCGACATGTTCCCAAGGATTGAACGGAATGAAGTCCATGGCATGCGCAGAGGGATGGGGATAGTGGCCGACTTTCTCCGAAAGTCGCTGCGGGTGAAAAGAGACACTATGGCTGACCAAATCGCATGATTTTGCGCGAGCTGCAATGAGGTTGTTGTATCATAGTGTAAACAAAAAAACAAAGCTGGGAGGGCTGGGAGTGTGCGTCGTTCAGTGAGAAAGCAGCATTGAAGGGCCTTTTCACGTGCAGCGACTTTCGGAGAAAGTCGGCCACGATCCCGGTGCCGGCTCACGAGACGCCACAACAACAAAAAAGCCGCGACTCATGGAGTCGCGGCTTTGGTGATTGGTATCGAGTCTAAGCAGGCGCTTTACACCTTCCCGTAAATCGTCTTGCCCGTGCTGCGCAGGTCGTCGCAAGCCTGCTTGAGGCGCTCGCAGAGGCCCGCTTCGGCCTTCTTCAGGTAGCCGCGGGGATCGTAGATCTTCTTGTCGCCGATCTCGCCGTCGACCTTCAGCACACCGTCGTAGTTCTTGAACATGTGCTCCGCGATGGGGCGGGTGTAGGCGTACTGGGTGTCGGTGTCGATGTTCATCTTCACGACGCCGTAGCCGAGGGTCTCGCGGATTTCCTCCAGCGGGGTGCCGGAGCCACCGTGGAACACGAGGTCGAACTCAGCTTCCTTGCCATACTTGGCGATCACCGCCGCCTGGCCATCGCTCAGGATGGTGGGCTTGAGCTTCACGGCGCCAGGCTTGTAGCTGCCGTGCACGTTGCCGAAGGTCGCGGCAAACATGAAGCGGCCGATGCCGTTGAGGGATTCATACACCTCCACCATGTCTTCCGGGCTGGTGTAGAGCTTTTCGTTCGGCTGGTCACCGTGGTCCACGCCGTCTTCCTCACCACCCACGACGCCGGCTTCGACTTCGAGGATGATTTCATTCTTGGCACACTCAACGAGGAGTTCCTTGGAGAGCTTCATGTTCTCCGCCAGCGGGAGCTCGGAAGCGTCCAGCATGTGGGAGTTGAAGAGGTTGCCCTTACCCTCGGCGCGGCGCTTGGCTGTCTCGGCGATGAGGGGCTTGAGGAATTTCTCCACCTTGCCGGGCTGGCAGTGGTCGGTGTGGAGGGCGATGAGAACATTGAAGCGCTCCGCAAGGCGATGCGCGGCCTCTGCCAACACGATGGCGCCGAGGGCCATGTCCTTCACCGAGGCACCCGAGGCGAACTCGCCACCGCCGGTGCTCACCTGGATGATGCCATCCGACTTCGCGTCAGCAAAGGCCTTCATCGCACCGGTAAGGGTGGACAGGGAGGTGATGTTGATGGCCGGGTAGGCGTAGTCGCCGGCTTGGGCGGCGTCCAGCATGGCACGGTACTGAGCGGGAGTGGCAATAGGCATGGGACTGGAATAAAGCAAGAATCGCGCCCATGCAACCCCCCGGCCCGGGGCGAGCAACTTTCGGTCGCGGGCGGGTTATATCCCCCTGTGAAGACTGAGTCCGCCAATCCAGCCGTTGCGTTTTGCGCCGCCGTGCTGAAAGTGTCGCCCATGAAATCCGCCGCGCTCCTGGCAACCGCAGCAGCGACAGCAGTGACGCTGCTGGCCGGCGTGGAACCGTGCCTGGCGCAGGACGCCTCCACACCGCCTCCACCACCGCCCCCCGCAGCCAATGGTCCCGAGCGGCCGGACAAGCCGCCTCGTGAGGGGGGAGACAAGGACCGGGACAAAGATAAAGGCTGGCACCGGTCTGACAACCGAGGCCCTGGTGGCCCGGGTGGCAGCGGCTACGGAGGCGGCTACTCTCGCGGGGATCGCGAGCGTGGGGGTGGGGATATGTTCAAGGGGCTGCCTGAAGAGGAACGGCAAAGGGTGCGCGAGGCCTTTGAGAAGGCCTGGCAGGACCCTGAGGTGATCGCTGCCCGTGATCGCATGTCCAAGGCGAATGAGGAGATGCGCACTGCGCTCCATGAAGCGCTGAAAAAGGCGGATCCCGAGGTGGTGAAGATTCTTGAGAAGGTGCGTCCTCCGGGCGGCTTCCCCGGGATGGCGCGCATGCCGGACCCGGCAGACCCGGAATTCGCCCCACAGGCCATTCAGAGGCTGGGGGGAGAACTTCAGGTATGGGCGAAGATGGACCGCCGCGAAACCGATACCAAGCCGATGCATGACCGCATTGCCCAGGTGCCTGCGGTGAAGGAGGCTCTGCAAAGAGCCCAGGAGGCTTCTCCGGAACTGCGTCCTGAAGCCTGGAGGAAACTCCGGGAGGCGTACTTCGGCGCCGCGAAGGCGGAATTTGTGCAGGCATGGGGCAAGTCTCCGTGGGACCGGGATCGGGACTGGGGTCGTGATCGTGAACAACGCGGTCCGGGTGGCCCGGGAGGTCCCGGCTTTGGAGGGGACAGAGACCGGGGTGAGCGTCCGCTTCCTCCGCCAAGGCCTGAAGGCGAGGGCGCGCCGCCGCCTCCTCCCGTGCCCAAGGCGCCCCAGTAGTGCCTGATAGGATGGTTTCTCGTGTGCAGTGCGGATCCCGTCCTGTATAAAACTGGACCATGCCTGCCAGAAAAAAGCCGGAGAACATCGACGACTACATCGCGGGATTCTCACCCGAAGTGCAGGCCATCCTGCAGGAAATACGCTCTACCATCCAGACCGCGGTACCAGATGCAGAGGAGAAGATCAGCTATCAAATCCCCGCGTTCACTCTGGGTGGAAAGGTGTTCATCTTCTTTGCCGCCTTCAAGAAACACATCGGCCTGTATCCACCGATGAAGGGGGATGCGAAGCTGGAGAAGGAAACGGCGCGCTATGCGGGTGAAAAGGGGAACCTGCAGTTTCCGCTCAGTGAGGCGATCCCGTGCGCACTGATCCAACGCATCGCATTATCGAAGGCGGCGGACCATCAACAAAACTCATCTGCCCTCAAAAAGGATGTGCATAAGAAACGAACTCGCAGTGATGCCGCTGGTCTCAAGTGAGTCCAATCTTGATTCGCGATGAATTTTCTCCAGAGACTTTTTCGGCGCCAGAATGATCCTACGATTCACTGGGGAAGCTTTCGTCCCCCACTCCCGGATTTCGACGTGGGTCATATGCGTTTTGGCCCGCTCAGTTTCGGCGCGGACTTGAATGAGGCCTCTTTTCTGGGCACACCCGATCGGGTTGGTTGGGGGGATTCGAAGAAGGACTATCGCGTGTTTCTGTACGCACCTCAGGGGTTCGAGATTGGCTTTGAGGATGGCAAATTCTGCAGCCTCTATTTTTTGATGGGACCAGACGGTTGCCTGCCAGAACATGACGCACTGAAGTTTTCCCAACCCCGTCTTCGAGGAGGTTCATTGGATGGGCTCACGCTCACCTCGCAAGCTAACGAGGCAGCGCTGAGAGAATGGTTTGGCGAACCCGAGTCTGTGGACGTCGATGATGAGGAGACTATTCTCTTTTACTCGAGAAGTGGCATATCCATGGACTTTGAACTCGATGGCCCCACGGGTGTCCTGAAACGTTGGAATCTATACACACCAGACCCTGCGTGAATGTCGAGAAAGCAGGTGATTAGAGATTCCGCTCCATCAGTTCCCGAATCTGCCGCAGCTGTTTCTTATCTGGCTTCGCCGCCAGGATGCCGGGCATCACGAGTTCCTTCTCACGGCGGATTTCCGCAGCACGCAGATAGTTCTCCTCGGGGGTGAGGTTCTCCACATACTTGGGCACAAGCGGGGCGCCCACACGGCTCGCAGGAAAATCGATCACGCGGAGGATGAGTTTCAGCTCGGCGCGATCCACCTCCAGCGTTTCGCCAACCTTCACATCGCGTGCTGGCTTCAGTTGCTGGCCATCGATGCGCACATTGCCCTTGTTGCAGGCCTGGGTGGCCAGGCTGCGGGTCTTGAAGATGCGGATGTGATGGAGATACAGGTCAGCGCGCATTTTTGAGGGCTTCCCTTAGGATCGGCCTTTCGCCGCCAAAGGTCAAGAATCCCGTGCGCGCCGCACTTTCTGCGTCAGCGCGCTGATTTGGTGATGAGAGCCGCGAAGGCTCCGTCCACTTGATCACGCCAGGGCAGGGTGGAGCGGGTTTCCTTGAGCCGCATGCCACGGTGGCGCTGGAGAAAGGCCTGCACCACCTCTTCGTTTTCCTCGTGGTCCAGACTGCACGTGCTGTAGACCAGCGAGCCGCCGGGTTTCAGCAGCGGAGCCACGGCATCGAGAATGGTCGACTGCGTTTGGGTCATCTCCTTGAAGAACCACGGTTGCAACCTCCAGCGGACATCCACGCGGCGGCGCATGACCCCGGTGTTGCTGCATGGAGCATCAATGAGAATACGATCAAACTGCAGGCCTCCGAAGACGGCCGCGGTGGCCTTGGTCCAGTCCACGGCGGGCGTTTCCGCAATAGTCACGTGCAGACGCCCGAAGTTCTCCTCCATGCGTTTCACGCGGCGCGGCATGGCATCCGTGGCGATGATGCGGCCCTTGTTGCGCATCATCTGCGCGAGGTACGCCGCTTTACCTCCGGGAGCGGCGCAGGCATCGAGTACGACGTCGCCCGGCTCCGGTGCCAGCAGTTCACAGGCAACAGCGGTGCTGGGGTCCTGTACATAACACTGCCCGGCGGCGAGCCAGTCGCGTGGCGGAGTGTCGACCCGGAAGAACTCGGGGTTCGAGGTCTTCGCAAGTTCCGCAGTGGCAGCCTCGTTCAGCGGCTCAGGATGGAGCCGGTTGATGCGAATGTAGGTGGACGCAGGATCCTGATTCCACTCGCAAAGCTTCAGCGCTTCCTGCTCGCTGTATTGCTTGCTCCAGCGCTCGATGAGCCAGTCGGGATGGGAGAAGCGATCCTGCGGAGGCAGCTTTTCGGCGAAGGCCAGGAGTTCGCTCCTCTCGCGCTCCGCGCGACGGAGCACGGCATTCACGAGGCCGCGTGCCTTGCCGTCCGCGAGCGAAACAGTCTCATTCACCGCGGCATGCGGAGGCATCTCCAGAACGAGCAACTGAGCCACGCCCAAGCGCAGGAGCCAGTGCACCTTCGTCTCCAAGCGCTTGTTGCTGCACAGCTCATCCAGCCACGTGTCGAGCAGGCTGATGTTACGCAAGACTCCGAACACCAGCGTTTGCAGCAGAGCGGCATCGCGGTGCGCCAGTTGATGCCGTGCCGCGTGACGCTCGATCAGGTCCTGGGCATAGGTTTCACCGCGCTCCCAGTCGAGGAGGACTTGAAGGGCGAGGGCGCGGGCAGGGGGAGGAGTGGCGGACAAGGGGCGGGACGCAGATGGTTGGAACGGTGGGAACCGTCACCATAGCGCTGCTTTGGCTGCTGAACAAGCAGCCATCGATGTTTGCTACACAGTGCGAGGACGCACGGCTCCACGGCCAGCGTGCGCCAGCTGCTTACGCTTGTGGCACCGCGGACAGGGTACCACGACCGATTCCTCGGTACTGGAAGCCGTAGGCTTGGGCGGCGGTGGGGTCGAGCAGGTTGCGGCCGTCGAAGATCAACGGAGCACGCATGACGTTGCGAAGCTCTGCGAGATCGACGGAAGCGAACTCGGACCACTCCGTGGCGATGATGAGGGCTTCGGCGCCTTGGGCCGCCTCGAGGGGGCTGGCTGCCAGCTTGATCTTGGAAGAGACGGGAAGCTCCTTGAATTTGTCCATCGCCTTGGGGTCATAGGCGGTGACATCGGCGCCCTCGGCCACCAGGGCCTCCACGACGTTGATGGCCACGCTGGAGCGGACGTCATCCGTGTTCGGCTTGAAGCTCAGGCCCCACACGGCAATTTTCTTTTCCTTGAGCACCCAGAGGGCTTCGCGGACCGCGTCGAGGAAGCGGGTGAACTGGTGGCTGTTGATCTCCTGTACTTCCTTCAGCAGCGTGAAGGGCGTGCCGAGTTGCTCGGCAATGGCGATGAAGGCTGCAATATCCTTGGGGAAGCAGGAGCCACCGTAGCCGAGGCCGGCATTCAGGAAGCTGCGACCGATGCGCTTGTCCATGCCGATGCCTTCGGCGACTTTCTCAACATCGGCACCGCTCACCTCGCAGATCTCGGAGACGGCATTGATGTAGGAAATCTTCAGGGCCAGGAAGCTGTTTGCGGCGTGCTTGATGAGTTCCGCGCTGTTGATGTCAGTCACCAGCACCGGAGCCACGAAGGGCTCGTAAACCTTCTGCATGAGAGCCAGGGCGCGGTCGCTGTTGCCGCCGATCACGATGCGATCCGGGTTCATCAGATCATCCACGGCGCTGCCTTCACGGAGGAATTCCGGATTGCTCACCACGTCGAACTCCACACCGGCCTTGGCATAGCGGCGGATGGTATGCGCCACGCGCTCACCGGTCTTCACGGGGACCGTGCTCTTGTCCACAATGACGCGATAGCTGTCGAGACACACGGCGATTTCACGTGCTACTTTCTCGATGAAGCTGAGATCCACGCTGCCGTCCGGCTGGGGCGGGGTGGGCACGGCAATAAAAATGACCTCCCCGTAGTTTACACCCTCTTCGGTGCTGGTGGTGAACTGCAGGCGTTTCGACATCACGTTCTTCCGCACGATGTTCTCCAAGCCGGGCTCGTAGATCGGAATCTTGCCTGCGAGGAGTGTCTCGACCTTTCTTGCGTCATTGTCCACGCACATGACGTGGTGACCGACTTCTGCGAGGCAGGCGCCTGTGGTGAGACCGACGTAACCAGAACCAATAATCGTGAGCTTCATGCGCGGGAGGGAGTGAGGCGATGTGGGGGCGTGGGGACTAAAGCTCCGTTCCGCACTGCCTCAAGTGAGAAGGGAAAAGCCGCAGTATTTTGCGCCCAAAGAAAAACCCGGTGACTCAAGCGAGTGCACCGGGTTTCAAAAACGTCAGGAAAAGGACTGCAGTGGACTATTCGCTGCCGCCGCGGCCCGTGGGATTCGGGTCGAGGTCGAGCGGAATGCTCACGTTGGGGAAATCCTTGAGGGTGAAAGACAGCACCAGGCCGTATTCATTTTCGCCACGGTTGTCACGCACCAGGCCGCCCAGCGCCATGGTCCAGCTCGCGAGGTCGCGGTGGATGCTGTAGCTCTGGTACTCCAGGGTGGAGTCATCCATTTCGTAGATGTGGTTCATGGAGAAGCCCCAGTTCTCGTTGATCTTGGCGTAGACACGCGAGTAGATCAGACTGCTGTCGATGAAGAGGGGGTTGTCGCTGAGGAGCTGGTGACCGAGCGTGAAGGAGAGGCGCTTGCTGGGCATCCAGGTGATGGCCGAGTTGACTTCCGTGAAGTTGAAGTCGCTGTTGCCGATGGGAAGCTGGCTGTCGATGGTGAAGGCAAGCCAGGGCACCGGATACCAGAACAGGTCGTTGTAGAGGTTCGAGACGCTGCGGTCGAACTCGGGGTCCTCCATGAAGATGTCCATGTAGGTGTTCAGGCCGGCCCAGTTGTGCGTGGCCTCGTCACGCTTGGTCTGGAAGAGGTTGCGCACCCCGATGCGGGCCACATTCCACGTGTGGAAGCTGTCCGTCGCGGTGAAGAGCGGCACATCGATGGGGCGGGGACGGGTACTGGGCGTCAGGCGATCCACGGTGGGCAGGCCTTCGACGTCACCCGCATCCAGGTAGGAGTAGTTGACGTAGGGCTGCACGATGTGGCGCAGGCCATCCAGACCGAGCGTGCGGTTGTGCACGTCATCCCAAGTCTTGCTGAACTTCGCGGAGAGGTCGAAGCCGATCTGGAAGAGCGGGCGGGTGTCTGAGTCGATGTCTTCGGTGCCGCCTTCCACGTCTCCGTAGTAGGTGGCGCCACCACCGATGCGGGGCACGAAGTTGATGAAGTTATTGGCGCCGAAGCTCATCGGATACAGCACTTCATGATAGCTGTGGAAGCGGAAGAACTTGTTTTCGTTCAGCTCGCCCTGCAGGGCCTCGAGGTCCTGCTCCACGTCGTCGCGAGTGAAGAGCTGGCGCGGAGTGGCGCGCAGGAAGGCGGAGTTGTTCGAGGTGAGGGTGGTGCCAGCCAGTTCCGTGGCGACAATCGGCACAGTCGTGGGGACGCCATCAGGTCCGATGACCGTTGCGGTCGGAGCGGAACCCGAGCCGAAGCTGTTCAGCACTGCTCTCTGCTGGGCGATCTTGCTCTGCAGGATGAGTTGTTCGTTCTCGGAGAGCTTGTCAGCATAGGCCCCCAAGGTCGTTTCGCCCTGGTAGTAGAAGTTGGTGTTGGCGATGCGGGAGCGGGTGAAGTCAAAGGCGAGTTCCGGCAGACGGGTGTCCGTGTGATAGAAGTCGTTCATCTGGAAGCGGGCCAGCAGCGTCGCCGTGAAGCGGTCGTCGCGGTGCACCAGCTTGACGTGGTTGTCCGGCTCGGGGTTGATGCGGAAGTCATTCAGGTAGTAGTCTTCCAGCATGAACTGATCGCTCAGTTTCGTGAGGTCGAAGTCCAGGTACCAGGTGCTCTCGGCAGGACCGGGAATGAAGATGCGATGCTGGAACCCGATGCGGTAGCGGTTCTCATCGACCAGGCTGTCCGGGCGGATGGAGTCATTCACGCCTTCTTCCGGATTCGTGTCGTAGGCGTAGTAGAAGGTCAGGTGGCCGAAGTTGTCGTTGCCCAGCTTCTTCCACTTCATGGACTGGAAGTCAGCACCCACACCCACACCGCGCTCGCTGCGGAGGTCGAGGTGATATTTGGCCAGGGTATGGTCACCGTGCATCACCCCGTACTGGTTGAGCAGGAAAACGCCCCATTGGCTGGTGTAGCCCGGCTGGAAGAAGTAACCCAGCTCATCATTAAGCGGCTGGACGATGTAGGGGAGGTAGAATACCGGGGTGTTGCCCAGGTAGACCTTCACGTGCTTCATCACAATCCGGTCTTCCGGATAGATGGTGATGGACTTGGCCTTCACCCGGTAGTTCGGGCTCTGGGCGTCGTGCGTGGTGAAGTAGGAGTCCGTGCCGTCGATGCGCTTCAGCTCGCCCGCGTTGGTTTGGAAGTCTTCCGCCTGATAGAAAATCGGGGGAAGGGCGCTGCGGATATTGTTGGCGCTGAGCTCCTGGGTTTTGACGTTGTAGGTGATGTTCTCACCGCGGTAGATATTCCCCTGCTTGACCACGACCACGTTGCCCTTGGCGATGACATCACCGGTGGTGGAGTTGTAGTCCGCCTGGGCGGCTTTGATTTCGGTGTCCTCGTACTTGATGTACACATCGCCCTTGGCGGTAGCGATTCCCGTGGTGGGATCGAAGGACGTTTCGAGGCCCTCGATGTTGATGTTGCTGGTCAGCGTTCCCAAGATGTCGGATGACTGTCCTTGGACGCTGGCGGCTGCCAGCAAGACGCAACCGAGGAGGGGAAGAACATGCTTCATGGTGCGGGAGTCGGGAGAGTGGGCTCGTCCGCGGTGGCGGACGGTGTTGGGAGCAGGTTGTTAAAATCCATGAAATAGGCGAACAGGCTGGAGGCGGCAAGGAAAAGGACAAGAAATCTGCCAGTGTTCACCCAAGGACAGGCATCGGTGGGAAGGCCGCCTGGGCGAGGACTTTATTCGTCCTCCTCGTGCCGCAGGGACAGGGTGCAGACGCCCTTCTTGCTGGGAGCCTCCAGGAAGGCCAGCAACTTGGCCGCGTGTTCGCTCCAAGTCCGCTCACGGGCGGCGCCGAGGGCCTGGGTGAGATTGTGACCAGAACGAAACACAAGATTGAAGAGGTCCTTGATACCGGCCCGGTCCTCCGAATTGAAGCCTTGACGGCGCAGGCCGACCACATTCAGGCCGCTGAGGCGGTTGACCCGCTGGGCGGCACAGTAGTGGGGGATGTCCCGGCTGAAGCTGCCATTTCCCTGCACCACACAGAAATCCCCGATGCGGATGAACTGGTGAAACACGGCGCTGCCGCCCACGAAGGTGTTGTTCCCAATGTGCACATGCCCGGCCACCAGCACGGCATTGGCCAGGATGTTCCGGTTCCCCAGCCTCACGTCGTGGCCGAGGTGGGAGCCGACCATGAGGAAGTTGTGGTCCCCGATCTCGGTCGTGCCCCCTT
This sequence comes from Roseimicrobium sp. ORNL1, assembly GCF_011044495.1. GTDB lineage: Bacteria > Verrucomicrobiota > Verrucomicrobiia > Verrucomicrobiales > Verrucomicrobiaceae > Roseimicrobium. The sequence continues at coordinate 5,290,928 of NZ_CP049143.1, read as the reverse complement.
CCTTGGAGCCGCGGTGGATGGTGACATGCTCGCGGATGACGTTGTTTTTACCGAGGCGCACCCCGCTGGCGATGGCGGTGGTGAAGCCGATGTCCTGGGGCGTTTCTCCAATGACTGCGCCCCGCCCAATGGTGGTGCCTTCACCGATGAGCGTGTCCCCCAAAATCTGGGCATGCGGGGCGATTTTGCAGCCCGCGCCTATCTTCACTGGTCCCTCGATGATGGCATAGGCCCCCACTTCGGCAGAGGGGTCGATTTCGGCTTCGGGGGAGATGATGGCGGTGGGATGAACCATGATGGAGACAGATGCGCCGATGGTGGCGCGGGACCTTCAAGCTCGCAACCCATGTGTTGTAGGTACTCCACACCTCAAGAGGTGACTTTTTCGCATGGGCCCTGGGAGCGCTGGCCTCTGGCCGGCTGCTGCTCGCCGGGTGCATGAATACGCCGGCCAGAGGCCAGCGCTCCCAGGGCTGCTCCCAGGGCTGCAGTCGCTCCATTCCCCTTCACAGTGCAAGCTTGCTCACAGCAACCCCGCCGCCCGGAAGCTGAACCATGGCTGACTGCCCTGTCGCGGGGCGCCGATGATGACGTGGTCTGCGAACTGGATCTGCATGATTTCCGCGCACTGCCGGATGCGCTGGGTGAAGCGCCGGTCCATTTCACTGGGGGAAGGATCTCCGCTGGGGTGATTGTGCGCGAGGATAAAGGAGTGGGCGCGGTGGACCGCAGCGATGCGCATGATTTCCCGTGGGTGCGCGGGGCTCTCGTTTACCGTCCCTTGGAAGACCATTTCATCATGTTCCAGCCCCATTCTGGTATTCAGCACCAGGATGCGCAGGGTCTCGTAACCCTGCCGCGCCATGTCCTGGCCGAGGTAGCGGTAGACCTTCTCCGGTTCGTCGAGTTTCTCCTCCAGCACCTGCTCCACGGTGGCTCGTCGACCCAATTCGAAGGCGGCTGCGATGTGGGCTGCCTTGGCAGGGCCGAGTCCTTTTATCTTTGCCAGTTCCTTGCCTCCCATCCTGGAGAGGTTGCGAAGGTTCTTGGTCTCGCGCAGCAAGCGCTCGGCGACCTGGATGGCATTCTCCCCCCGCATGCCCGTGTTGATGAAGAGCGCCAGCAATTCGGCATGAGTCAGCGATTCCGCCCCCAGTCTCAGAAGCCTTTCACGAGGGCGATCGTGCTCAGGAAGATCATGGATGCGCTGGGAGCCGGACATGCGCGCACCCAAGCAAGTTGCGCCATGGCGTCAACGACGGAAGGTGAAGTTGCGGCTTGGATCGCGTGACGATCAGGCAGCCTTGCACTGGTCCAGCAGGCCATCCAGATAGTGGGTGACCGTGACCATGGCATCCTTGTAGACGGTGGAGGAAAGGCCCACGAGATTGTTCCTCGCATCGTCCAGCATTTCACGCGCGGTTCTTACGGCCCGGTCGATGGCACCGGCGTAGTCGGCGATGCCGGCAAGGATTGTCGTATCCATCGGCTCGCCCTTGAGCACCATGCGCTGCAATTTAATGCGCTGCTGCTCGCTGGCGTCCTGCAGGAGGTACAGCATCGGCAGGGTCAGCTTGCCTTTCGCGAGGTCGGTGCCGAGGGTCTTGCCAATCGCCTTTTCATCGCCCACGAGGTCGATGCAGTCGTCGTAGATCTGGTACGCGGTGCCGAGCTTCAGGCCGTAGCTCTCCATGGAGGCCACCAGGGCATCGCTCTGGCCATTGAGCCGTGCGCCCAGTTCGGTCGCGGCCGCGAAGAGTGCGGCAGTCTTCATCTCGATGATGCGGAAGTAATCCGGCAGCGAGAGATTGAAATCAAAACGGCGCTGCGTCTGCAGGATCTCACCGCAGGCCACATCACGCGAGGCGCGGGCGATGCGGCGGCAGATGCCCGAGTCCGAGAACTCAGTCGCCAGTTCCAGCGCGTAGGCGAAGAGGCTGTCACCCAGCAGCACGCTCAGGGCATTGCCCCATTTTGCTGCCGCGGTGGGTACTTCGCGGCGCAGGGTCGCGCCGTCCATGATGTCGTCGTGCACCAAGGAGGCGATGTGCACCATTTCCAGAATGACCGAGAGCCGCCGGTGGTCGTCTGAGACGCCTCCTGTGGAACCTCCCGCGAGCACCGCGAGGGCTGGGCGGATGCGTTTGCCGGAGGTGTTGCAGACATAGGACACGTACCCCTCCACAGCCGGGTCAAAGGCACGCGCCTGCTCCTGCAGGATCTGCTCAATGCGATCCAGCTCTGGCTTCACCAACTCAAAGGGGAAGGCCGCCTTTGGTTTGAGGAAGGAGGGCAGTTTCATGGGTGAGGTAAGCGGAGATTGTGAAATATTTCACAAGGAACGTGAAGTCGGCCAGAAGTCAACTTTTCGTCACTGCCTGCTTCTTAAGGATAAATACGCTCAAAGGCAACAGCCTGATGATGAAAGACCCCGGAAAAGATAGGGCGCAGGTCGGGGCAAAGACTGCCAGACCGGATTCCGGCCTCCGTTTTGCGTTGGGGGAGGGAGTTTGCGACGCCCTGGGAGACCCCAGATGGAGGTCGATACGGGTGGCGCGAGCCGGTGGGCTGGGGCATATCTCTGCACCCCCCTTTCATGTCTTCTGCCTCGTCTCCGGTTCCCTTGACGCACTACGCGTGGCTTTCGATTGCCGCAGCGGTGGTCACCTTTACGCTGAAGATGACCGCGTGGTGGTTCACTGGCTCAGTTGGCCTCCTCTCCGATGGCCTGGAGTCGCTGGTGAACTTCGCTGCGGCGGTGATCGCACTGGTGGCGCTGAAGGTTGCTGCCATTCCCGCGGACGATGATCATGCCTACGGGCACACCAAGGTGGAGTACTTCTCCAGCGGCATGGAGGGCGGGCTCATTGTGCTGGCAGCTGTGGGCATCGCTTGGACGGCGATCAGTCGTCTGGTCCATCCGGAGCCGCTGGAGGCCATCGGGCTTGGCCTGTGGCTTTCTACAAGTGCCTCACTCATCAATCTGGCAGTGGCTCAGGTGCTCTACCGAGTCGGAAAGAAGGAACATTCTGTCACCCTTCAGGCGAGTGGCGATCATCTGATGACGGATGTGTGGACTTCCGCCGCGGTGATCGTGGCGGTGGGTCTCGTGGCGTTCACCGGGTGGCAGATGTTGGATCCCATCATCGGCCTCTTCCTCGCGGGACACATTGTTTTCGTGGGCGTCCGGCTGGTAAGGCAATCGCTGCTGGGGCTCATGGATACAGGGCTGGATGCCGAGGACATGGCCGTGGTGAATGAAGTGCTGGATCACCATCGTGAGAATGGCGTGCAGTTCCACGCATTACGCACCCGTCAGGCCGGTGCGTGGCGTTTTATGTCCGTGCATGTGCTGGTGCCCGGAGACTGGACCGTGGCGCGAGGCCATGAGCTGTCCGAGGAGATCGAGAACGAATTGCGGGAACGCCTTCCGCGCCTTACCGCGCTCACCCATTTGGAGCCGGTAGAAGATCCAGTGTCTTATGAGGACGTGCCGGAGAAACGGGAGAAGCCACGGGAAGCGGTGTAGATGGAATAGTCTCGCTTGGTGACCACGGTTTCCATCCGCTGCCTGACACAAACCGGCCATCCGCTTCGTTTGTCTTCGGCACCCATCCATTTCGCCACCATGCTCCGAGCCATTGCCCTCATCGTTCTCCTCCAAGGCAGCGTCGCCTTTGCCGAAAACTGGCCGCAGTGGCGTGGTCCTCGCTTGGACGGCACTTCGCAGGATACCGGGTTTGCTACCTCCATTTCCCCGGAGACCATCAAGTGGAAGACGGAACTGCCCGGCGCCGGCCACGCTTCACCCATTGTGTGGGGAGACAAGATTTTCACTGTGGCCGCGGTGCAGGAGACCGGGGATCGGCTCCTCCTTTGCATGGATCGCGCCTCGGGCGAACTGCTCTGGCAGTCGAAGGTGCTCACGGCTCCTGTGGAGTCCATTCATCGGCTGAACAGCCTGGCTTCCAGCACGCCAGCTACGGATGGAGAAAAGATCTTCACCGCCTTCCTCGACAACACGGAGACTCCTGAAAGCCGGAAGGCCAATGAAGGACGCGAGATCCCAAAGGGCGAGGTGCCCAAGGGCACGGTGGTGATTTCCGCGCATGATTTCACGGGCAAGCTGATCTGGCAGGTGCGCCCGGGACTCTTTTCCAGCAAGCATGGCTTCTGCTCCTCACCGATCCTTCACAAGGACAAGATCATTGTGAACTGCGACCATGATGGCAATGGCTACATCGTGGCCCTGTCGCGCGCAGATGGCAAAGAGCTGTGGCGCGTGGCGCGGCCCAACAACACCCGGAGCTATTGCGTGCCCATCATTCGCGACCTCGCGGGGAAAACGCAGATGGTGCTCAGCGGCACGAAGTGCGTGATGAGCTACAATCCGGACAATGGCGGTGTCATCTGGTCGATGGAAGGTCCTACGGAGCAGTTCGTTGCTTCCCTGGTGTATAACGATCACGCTGGTTATCTGTTCCTCACCGCCGGCTTTCCGGAAAAGCACATCCTGGCCATCAAGCCTGATGGCGCGGGCGATGTGACGAAGACACACATCGCCTGGCGCACAAATCAGGGCGCGGCGTATGTGCCTTCACCCATCGCCGAGGGTGACTGGTGCCTGGTGGTTTCCGATTCGGGTGTGGCGCATTGCTTTGATGCAAAGACCGGTCGCATCGCGTGGGAGGAGCGCATGCGCGAACATCATGCCTCGTTGGTGAGTGCAGAGGGAAAGGTGATCTTCATCAACGACTTCGGCGTGACCCGCATTGTGAAGCCTGGGGACAAGTATGAACTCGTGGCCGAGAGCGAAGTGGGTGAGAAGGTGTTTGCCTCGCCAGCCATGAGTGAAGGCCAGATGTTCATCCGTGGAGACAAGTCGATGATCTGCGTGGGTGATCGGAAGAGTGGTGTAGCGGGACGATAGGCGTAGTGGATGTTTAGCTGGAATTGCCCGCGAATGCACGCGGGTGAATTTTTGCTATATACTATAGTGGTTCATTGTTCGTGAACCCTTATTTAATTTCCTCCATGAGGATGCCGCAGGATGATGAGATGACTCTCGCGTTGAAGTCATCCCCATGGCAGAGCACCACCAAAAACTAGCGTCCTGCCTTCGTGGTGATGAGCGCGGTCTGGGCTCGCCCTATGATCGGGTGGGAGATGCTCCCGGTCCTGGTGCCAGCATGGATGATGGGTTTCCGGATTCGACGTGGCGCGACCAGATCAAGGGATGGGCCGAAGGGAGAAACCGGTCCAGCTTTTGGTCTTCCGCGGAAGAGTCCGCGGTGATTGCGGCTAATACAGCTCTTGCCAATGCCATGGCCAGCCCCCGGATGGATGTCAAGGCCACGCAAACGACGCAGGCGCTGGAGAAGTTGTTGCAGAAGCCGCCCGCGGTCGTGCATGCCAATGCAGAGCAATCGCAGTTGAAGCAATCCATCACCGTGGTGGAATCCATGGTGGCCATCGCCAATGACCCTCGCGATGCGCAAAACACCCTGCTGGCAGTGGCCGGACTTTCTCCTGAAGCGCAGCGCCGGCTGCTCATGGCGGATGAGATGACGGGGAACCGGCTCTACCAGTCCATGCATCGGGCGATGAAGGAGTATGCGGCTCAACAGGTGGGAAAGCTGCCCAAGGATCGTGACCTCCCAGATTTGGGGCGGGTGTTCTCGGATGTGCGAGCGGGAGCGCAGGTGGCTTCTTCTTTGGTGAGGATGAACCGGAGGGACCCCTCCGGCACGGAAGCGCGCTTGACCAGGCAGTTCGTGGATCACCTGCAGGCGAGCGGTGTTTCATGGGATGCTCAGAAGGCTTTTGCAAACAAGCTCGACTTCAAAAGCCGCGTTGCGAATTCCCATGGATCTGATGCAGACCTCGCTTCCATCGAGTCAGTCGGAAAGACCAATGGTCTGGTCGGCGATGGAAAGGGCCGCTTCACTGGCCAGCTTTACGCTGCGCTGGCGGAGACTCCCGGGGTGGGGGAGGATGAACTTGCCAAGGCGATGAACCTTCCGCCCGGCGATTTGGTGAGGCTCACTGCGGAGAGCGCCCTGCGAAATCGCGAAGGGGATCGGCGCATTGTCAAAGTGGTGTCCCAAGCGGTGAACGATGACGTGGTGGTGACCAGGAATGCAAAGCTCAAAGATCTGAATGAGGTGCTCGGTGAGGTTTCGGGCGGGCGCTACAGCCCCACGAAGTTTGCTGACATGGCTTCGAAGGGAGAAACAGCGGCAAGCATGTCCGCGACTCTCAAGAAGGAAGCTCAGGACCTCGCGGCAAATCGCAGCGACAGTGTCGCGAAGACGATGAATACGGTGCTGACGAAGATGGCGCAGCGTCGCGACTTTCTAAAGGAGCATCTCAAAACTTTGGATGGGGACGCCAAGATCAAGGCTCAGAATTTGCATGATGATTTGGATGCGTTCGTGACGCGCTTCCCTCCGGACCAGTTCACCAAGGAAAAGCTGCTTCCTGTATTTGAAAAGTTTGGATCGAACATGACGGGGCCAACGGACCCCTTCAAGGCCAGTGGCATGACCCCAACAGATGAGAAGGTGGACTCCATGTTTCTGCGGGGATTCATGGCGTTTACCAGGCAAGTCTCCGGCCACCAGGCGGCGCTGCAGGATCCCACCGAATATGCTAAGGGACTGGACAGGCTTGTTCCGGTCGTTCCCACTGCGGGACGTGACTTGAGCGAATGTCCGTGGATGGGATCTACTGCCGCTGACATGGCGAGAACAGCGGCACTGATTCAGAACCGCAATCCCAGGTATTCACTGGAGAAGACTCCCATGTTGGTCTTCGACCAGACCGATGCGAAGAATCCCGACCTTTGGGCGAAGAACGAGGCGTACTGCAGGGAACTGGAGCGGCAGTATGCTGCGTCAGGCTTGAAGGTGGTGCACGTCTCCATGGCGGACGTGAGGCGCCTCGGAGGCCCGGGATTGCAAAAGATGTTCGATACCACTGGTGAGGGGTATGCAGGGTACGGTGGCGCCAGAAACATGGCCTACATGCTCGGGCCGATGATTCGCTACTGTGAGAATAACGGTATTGATTGGAAGAACCTGACGGCGGACCAAGCGCTGCCACTCATCCAACAGCATTCTTTGGAGAGAAGTTCTGCGAAGTTCTTCATGGGGGACGATACGGATCAGGTCTCCGAGGGGACGATCCTCGCGAAGTCGGTACTGGCCCTTGAGCACGAGGGGGAATACGGACTGGCGGCCACGATGAGGGATGGGCGCAATACCATGGTCGTCTCTGAGATTCAGACGAATCAGCCTTCGCTCCTTCTGGCGGGCGGGTTGGATGCCTTTGTTTCCAATCTCAATGGAGGAAATTCATGGCAGCCCAGGGCCAAGGCGGCTGGCATGGGCTGCACAGTCAGTGATGCAAGGTTCTGCCTCGACCTGCCCCTTGGAGCAGAAGAGAAGCACCATGAGGCCATGAAGTCCTCCATCGATAATTTCAGCAAGGCGAGTCACCTGGCCAGTGATCGCCAGCGTGATTTTGGCACCTTTTTTGAAGGCCATCTCTCTTACACGAACACTACCGGCATGGCCAAGAGCCTGCTTCGTGAAGCGCATCTCCCATGGAACGAGGCGCACGCGACCATGGACAAAAACATTGGCCGGCCCAAATTTGACTCCCTGCAGAGTGTGCTGACCTACTCCGCAGACCCGGTGCAGGCGAAACAGGCCCAGCAGGGGTTCTTCGCCGCCATGGCGGAGTGGAGGGCGCAGAATCCTGCGCAGTCGGGAGCATTGACACTGGACGTGACCCCCGCGCAGGCAAGGCTTGAGCTGGCGGCGAAACTTGAAAATGCCGTTCGCGGCACAGCAGAGGCAACGGCGAAGTTGAAGGAGGCGGTCGAGGCAAAGCAGAACGAAAGGCCCGCGCCGCTTTCAGGTTCCGATCGTGAGCTGGCGCTCAATAGAGCGATCGAAAAAGCAAAAAATGACCTCAAGAATGCAGAAACACTGGAGGCCAATTGCAGGAAGCACAAGGCGCTCCTGGATCCCGCGTACGAGAATGCACCACCGGAGATCACGACCGCGAACGCCGCAATCGTGGACTACTACCTGAAGCAGCATCCTGAACTCAAACCTGAGGATCGAGCACAATTGCTCAAAGTGCAGGGTGCTTACGAGACCGCTGGGAAAGAGATGCAGGAGTGCCGGAAATACATGGACAAGCTCCTGGATGAGCTGGTGCCCGCCACGCGTGATACCAAGGCGGGCAGCAAACTGCCTGAAGAAGACCTCAAGAGGGCTCTTGCGGCTTCCCTGGCCGGTGAACCGCCAGACAAAGCCGCGGTGGCCATCGCGAAAGTGAAGCGTGAGATGGAGGCGGAAGGAACTGACTTCAGCAAGAACCGCCATCTCCGGGATTTGAATCTGATGACGCAATCGGTCGGCGGGGGTGGCTTTGTCTCCCTGGCGAAGAAGCTGCACACCCCTGTGCCGCGATTGGAAATTGGAGTTCTTCCCCAGGTTGTCCGGAGGGAGGGACCTCCGCTGGGGGCTCCTGAGTTGGACCCGCCCCGGTCGGGCATACTGATTGAACCATCGAGAGACCCGAGTCTGGGGGCGGTGGTATCCTCCGTGGGAACTACCCCTTCGAGGTCAGATCCATCGCACCCCGAAATCCGTGAGCCGATCGACTTCGTGGGACTTGGTCTTGGTGAGGGTGTACCACGGAGTCAGTTGGATCACAAGGTAAAGGAAAAGGAGCCACTCTCCACCCGGGAGGCTCTCGCGCAAAGCGGGTACAAACCCAGGTCACCCTCTACCGGTGGCACAGGACAGAAAGTCACCACGAACTTGTGAGGAAGGAAGGGCGACGGTTGCTCACTCGTCCGCAGGTGTGGCATTGCCCGCCCGTGCACCTGCCTTTTTCTTCCCACCCTTTTTTCCACCCACGCGGCTTTCCGCCTCCTTCTCCTGAGCGGCGACCCATGCTTCGCGCGCCGCAGCGTCATCGCGTTTGCGGAAGATTTCGAGCATGGGGTCTTCATACTTCACCATCCATGCATCCAGCATCTGGCGCATGCTACCTGCGTCCTTTTCGCTTCCCGGATGACCGATCAGATTGTGAAGGCAATCTGGATCCTTCTCCACGTCGTAAAGCTCCTCCATCGTTCGGTGTTGATACACCTCCAGTCGGCCACCGATTTGGGGATCTGTTTTGGCGAGGGCCACCATGCGCCGGTAGGTGGAAGTGCCGCTGGTGGCGGTGGCCATGACGCGGGTGCCATTCGACCACGCGTTGAAGATGTAGAGGTACTTCTTGGTCTGAATGGCGCGCATGGGGTCGCGGGAGCGTCCGGCATTCTCCGTGTGGCCCTTCACGATAACGTCGCGTCCCTCTTGTGTGTTGCCCCGGAGGATGGGGGCAAATGATATACCATCCAGTCCTGTGGGATGTGTGATGCCGGAGGCATCCAGCAGCGTCGGAAGCAGGTCCACAGCCGAAACCATGTGTTGCTCGTCCACGGCACCTGCCTTGGTCACTCCCGGCCAGCGTACAATGAGCGGTGTGTGGGTGCTGTGGTGGTAGAGCTGGGTCTTCGCAAAGGGCAGCGGCATGCCATGGTCCGAGAGGAACAGGATCAGGGTGTGTTCATCTTCGCCGGATTTCTTCAGCGCGGTGAGGATGGCACCCACGGCATCATCCGCGCGGCGTACGGACGAATAGTAGTGGGAGAGTTCCTTGCGCACCACCGGGTCGTCAAAAAGGAAACCTGGAATGGGTACTTCCTCGGGTGTGAACACTTTGCTCGGCACATGGGCATCTGGAATGGTCTCTCCCCGATTGCCCTCTGCGTAGAAAGGCTTGTGCGGATCCGCGACATTGATCATCAGGCAGAAGGGTTTGCCCGCTGACTTCGCGGCCTGGATGCCCTGGGTGGTGCTCACCTCATAGGACGGAGCATCCTTCCCATGCACCTGCTTTCCATCAGGACCAGCGTCGAGATCGATGTCCCATTTGTAGGGTGAGTAGGGAGTGGAGTGCGCCACCTTTCCACGAATGCCGGTGAAGTATCCACCGCCCTTCATGAGATCCGTCAGTACCGGATACTCTACATCCCGGACCTGATAGAAGCCCTCGATGCGGTTGTGGTGCGTGTAGCGCCCGGACCACATCACATTGCGAGATGGCATGCAGTTCCCCGCCTGCACATGCGCGAGCTGGAACTTCATGCCCTGTCCTGCGAGCCGGTCGATGTGTGGCGAGGTGTCCGGCAGCTTGCAGCCAAAGGCTCCGAGCGAGTCCGCGCTCATGTCATCCACTGTGATGATGAGGATGTTTGGTTTCGCGGCCGCGGGTTCTGCAGCTGCTGCAACGTGAGGCAAGCCGGTGGCTAGCAAAGCGAGCAGGCATGAAATGAGGAACCCGGGAAAGTGCATGCCGCTTAAACCAAAGCGCGACGCTGGATCTAGCGGAAAGTTTTGCACGCACCTGTCGCGCTCATGCAACCGGGCAATGACACTGCAACCCTACGGCCGCCCGGCAACTTGAACCGCTTTGGCCCGTCCTTCAGCCACCCACCGTCCGGCGCGCATTGGTCTTCTTGGCGCCGCCCTGGATGCGCTCGGCTTCGGCCGCACGGAATTGTTCCTCCTTCGTCAGGGGGCGCAGGCTGTCGTGGCGGTAGCGATTGGTCACGCCCCAGATCACGAAGCCCACATCGGCCACCAGGACCAGCATGGCAGCCATGATTCCGTACTTCCGGATGAGTTCATCCAGCCGCTTGTTGCGGTTCACTGAGTGATCTTCGGGATTGCAGAATTTCGCCTGGTACAGTCTGCGCCAGCCGCGGGGGTTCCGGGCAATGCAAAAGATCCAGATGAACAGCGCCGTCAGGACGATGCAAAGAATCTGGAAATGAAGAGGGAAATAGTCCACTTGCCGCACGGTTTCGTCCGCAGATGCGGACGAAACTTCAGCTAGCAACATGGAAATGGATGGGGGAATCCAAGGCATGATGCCTTATTGTGAACGATGTGAGCCAATAGCTCAAGCATGTGTTTCTAGCGTGAAGCGGTCTTCGGCAGGAGATTTTCCCGTGGACTGCGTCACGTGAGGCTCATTGGCCGCAAGGTGCACGAGGCAATGGTAGACTTCCTCGGCATCCGCGCCAGTGGCGGAGGCGATTTCATCGGCCGAAGCCGTGCCTGCCTTTGCCAGCTGTGTGCGGACTCCGGTGAGGATTTTCAGGAAGTCTCCAGCGGCCTTCTTCCCAGCCTCGACCCCGGGCTGGTGGTAGGCGTTGACGTTCACCAGCGTGGCGTAGTAGCCCACGGCCCGCTCGAAGAGGGCGATGATGGCGCCCACCATGAAGGCATTCACTCCCGGGACGCTGATGGTCACGGACTGGCGGCCGTTTTCGTAGAGCGCCTTGCGGGTGCCGCGCAGGAAGCCCTGCAGGAAGTCGCCGCACGTGGTGCCGGGTTCCACTTCCAACTGGGAACCTGAGGCTCCCTTGCGCACCTCGATGAAGGTGGCGAAGAAATTGTTCACGCCGTCGCGGAGCTGCTGCACATAGGCGTGCTGGTCGGTGGAGCCCTTGTTGCCGTACACGGCGATGCCCTGGTTCACCTTCTTGCCGTCCAGATCGAGCTCTTTGCCGAGTGACTCCATGACGAGCTGCTGCAGGTACTTGCTCAGCAGGACGAGGCGGTCCTTGTAGGGCAGGATAACCATGTCCTTCGTGCCCTTGCCTTCGCCAGCCGCATGCCACATGAGCGCCAGCAGCATGGCGGCATTCTCTTCCACAGGCAGACTGCGGGTCTTTTCATCCATGGCGGAGGCGCCGGCGAGCAGCGAGTCCACATCCACACCCTGCAAAGCCATCGGCACCAAGCCTACGGTATGCATGATGGAGGTGCGCCCACCCACCCAGTCCGTCATGGGGAAGATCTTCAGCCACTTGTTCTCATTGGCGTAGCCCTCCAGCTTGCTGCTGATGCCATTGGCAGCAGTACCGGTGACGGCTACGGCATGCTTTGCAAAATCCAGACCCGCGCGCTCGTAGGCGGCCTTGGCTTCCAGCATCCCGTTGCGCGTCTCGGGCGTGCCACCCGACTTTGAAATGACCACCGTCAGCGTGCGGTTGAGATCCGCGCCGATGTCGGAGAGCACGCGCTGGAGACCATCGGGATCGGTGTTGTCGAAGAAGTGCGTCTTCAGCGGGGAGTCCCAGGCATTCACCAGGGCGTCCGTGATGAACTGCGGACCCAGCGCCGAGCCGCCGATGCCCACGATCAGCAGGCGGGTGAAGCGGCCACCGCGCTCAGCGACGATGTTGCCGGCGTGGATTTCGTCAGCAAAAGCCTTCGACTGGGCGATATCGCTCTCGATGCCCGCGCGGAGTTCTGGCGTGGGAGCCAGGCCGAAGTTGCGCAGCCAGTAGTGGCCCACCATGCGCTTTTCATCGGGATTGGCGATGGCGCCCGCTTCGAGTTGTTTCATGTCCGCGAAAGCCTTGTCCGTAAGCGGCTTCATCTTCGCGAAAAAGTCATCGGGAAAATTCATCCGCGAGATGTCGATCGAGATGCCGAGATCGTTGTAGCGGACGAGGTGCTTCTGATAGCGCTGCCAGAGGTTCATGGTGAAGGGGAGGTACCACGGACAGGGGGCTGTGCAACCGGCGAATGATTCGTCCTGTGCATTGCGAGCATGAAAAATACGACGTATCGCGGGACGATGGATTGGCAGAGGTCTCTGGTGGTCGCAGGCGCGGGTTTCGTGGCTGGCATGATGAATGCCGTGGCCGGGGGCGGCACCATGGTTACCTTTCCCGTCCTGCTCTGGGCCGGACTGAACACCCTGCAGGCAAATATCACCAGCACCGTGGCGCTCTTTCCCGGGATGCCGTTGAGCGCGTGGACGTTCCGTCGTCACATCGGCCCGATGAGCGCCTGGCTCTGGAAGCTGGCGCCCGTGGCCTTGCTGGGCGGGCTGACCGGTGGCATCCTTCTGGTGCAGACAGGCTCGCGAGTCTTCGATTTCATCGTGCCATGGCTGTTGCTCCTAGCCACAGTTCTGTTCATGTGCAACGGGCTGGTCCAGCGCTGGCTGAGCCGCAGACAGTCGGCAGCCATCCTGCCGGGGGAAGCGGCAACACCCTCCGAGCCCAAGCTGCACCTCTGGAGTGTTTTCATCCTCGCGGGTGTGGCGGTGTACGGCGGCTACTTTGGCGCGGGCATTGGCATCATGATGCTGGCCACTCTCGGCGTGCTGGGGCTGCGGGATATCAATCAGATGAATGCGATGAAGGTGGTGCTGGCCATGCTCATGAATGTCTCCGCCGTGACCTACTTCATCATCAAAGGCGGGGTGCAGTGGGACCTGGCCCTCTGGCTCATGGCGGGCTCCGTGGGTGGCTACTGGTCTGGCAGCCTGCTGGCCCAGCGCATCCCTGCGGTCTGGGTGCGCACCGTGGTCATCTTGATTGGCCTCGCGATCTGCCTGGAGCTTTTCATGCGGCAGTGGCGGTGAGGGCAATCTCATCGCCTACCTGCAGGATGCCATCGTTCAGAATCGCCGCCCTGAGACCGCCCCGATTGGCCAGAGCTTTCAGCAGAGGCATGCCGGTCACGACATTGAGATGCGTGCAGGGATCGCAAAATCGGATGCCCTCCAGCAGCACGCCGCCAATGAAGAACTTCACCCCCACGAGGTCGTTGAGCCGGATTCCCTCCGTCACCAGATTTCGTCGGGCCTGTGCAGCGCTCAGGCGGATGCCGTGCTCTGCTTCCACTGCCTGGAGCGCCTCACTTTCGATCAAGGTGAGTTCGCGTCCCGGACCTTTTGGAGTGGCGTTGGAGAATGTGCCGTTCCCGGTGAAGTAGCGATCACCCACCAGCCCGGTATGCGCCTTTGCTTCTGCCTCCGCCACGGATGTGGGCAGGACAGTGGCGGCAGGCGAAAGGTAGATGGCGATCAGGCGGGGAACCATGACCGCGAACTTCGCCGTACTCGTGGCATTTTGCAGCAACGATCTGTTTATCTATTCTACCGCCCCATCACCAGCAAGGTGCGCTTTCCGTCCGGCCATTCCATCAGGGCGGCCGGCGTGCCCTTCAGCAGTTCCAGCAGTTGCTTGTCATCCACCTCGCGAATGGTGAGGGGTGGAGGTGGGGATGGCGCTGTTTGCACCGTTGAGAGCATGGTGGAAGTCTCTTGCGGCAGGGGAGACGGTCGTATGAAGAGAAGCGCCAGCATGGCACAAAAGCCCACACCGGCCGCGGCACCGAGGCATCTCCGCGTTCGTCTCCGTCGCCCTTGCTCATGGCTTACCATTTCCAGAATGGTGGCGCGATTCGGTCCCAGATGTCCGCAGTCGGACTCGGGAGTCACCACGTCATCGAGCAGACGTTGCATCGATTTTAGTTTCGAGTTCATGTTCCTTGTTGGCGAAGTTGCCTGGCGATTTCCTCCCTCAGCCGCTGGCGCAGCCGCGCGAGGCGGCCTTCCACGGCACGGCTGGAAAGGGAGAGGCGCGCTCCGATGCTCTCCAGGGATTCAGTGGCGAAGTAGCGGCCTTCGATGAGAAGTTTTTCCTCTTCGGTGAGTTGGGCCAGGGCAGCTTCCATCGCGTTCATCAGGCTGGTGGTGTCATCGGCTGCCGTGGATTCGGATGACGAGGGAGACCACCAGTCCTTGAATCGTTCCAGCGCGCGTTGGTAGCGTCCTCCTTTGCGGCGCAGATCGGATGCGGCGTGTCGCGCGGCGCAGGCAATCCAGCACCAGAGAGCCTGCTCGTCAGCGAGCACACGCATATGCCGAACGATGCGCAGCCATACACCTTGGGAGATTTCTGAAGCGAAGGCGGCATCTCCTGCGGCAAGAGCAAAGCAGTAGCGATTGATGCGTGAGTTCCATGCGCGATGCAGCCAGGTGAAGGCGACCTCCTCGCCGCGTTTCAGCGCCGCCGTCAGTCGCGGGACATCTGCCAGCGCGAACGCACACTCTTCCGTTGCCGGCAGTTCATGCGGGAGAGCTGGCTCCACTTGGTCCATGAGAGCGGCGAATGAAGATTCGACGATGCTGGTGGATGGGATGGACACGGAATGATGCAGACAATCAACGTGGCGGCGCAGCCGTTCCTTGGGCGCTCGCCTGATCATTTTCCTTTAGCGAGGTAATGATCTGCTGGATGAGTTCATGCTGGGCGGCACTGGCGCGCACGATGAGGATCTTGGTCGCGGAGTGCAGGGACAGGACCGGCTCCTCTTTGTCATCCAGCTTCGCTTGTTCGAGCGCGTTCTTCACAAGCTGCTCCAGGGACAGGTGCTTTTCCGCGTACTGCTCGTTGTTTTCATTGCCCTTGATGAAAAAACCCACCGGATAGATGCGCACGAACGGTCTCGTGGGGAGTGATGGAAGTGGCGATGGAGCGGAAGTCATGCCGGGTAGCATTGGGGTGGCCATGGCAGGGTCTGCGGCCGGGGGCACTGGAAGCGGAACATCATTGAAGTTTCCAGGCAAACCGGGACTGGGTGCTGCTTCGATGTTCGAGTACACGAAGGTGTCTACCAACGGCTCCACGACTCTGACCAGAGGGGGGCGCAGTGTCGTGATGTTGGTCAGGGAACGAGGGGGCATGTCCTGCACCACGGGCTTGATTTCAGGCATCAGCGCGGGGTTGGAGTTCATGGCCAGGGTGACATGGTAGCCCACGACCCGTAGTGGTTTCTTTTTGTCCTCGGGAGACTCCGGCGGTGCTGGAATGGGTTCCAGCCTGCAGCCCGCGGCGGCTGCGACCAATGCCACGGCGTCCACGGCTCGCATGTTGTACAAGCTGAGCTTCAGGTCACCGTCGATCATTGCTTCCCTGGCGCCGGGGCCATAGAGGAGCTTGGGCATTTGGAAATCCACCAGACCAGTTTTGGCGTATTTCTCGAAGTACAGTTGTTCCAGGTTTTCTACGGCTATTCCCATCGTGCGCCGACCGAGGTTGATCAAGGTTCCGAGTTCCTGCACATCCTCTTCAGAAGGCGCGTTTGCCCAGTTGCCGGGAGGGCGCACCGGGGAAGTAAGATGTGTCACTCCGGGCGTCTGGGCCATGATGCCACCCGACAGACCAAGAAGAGCAGCGACCACGAAGGAGGAAAGGAATGGAAGATTCATCGAAGGAAGGATGTGGTTTCATGGGAATCACGACAGTGTCTTCCGAAACCCACGCAGGATTTTTGATCCGTGCTTTTTTAAGGGGACTCACGCTGTATCCTTGAGTGCATGATGACTCGCTGGATGACCATCTTCCGACAGTTCGCCTTGGGGGCACTTACAGTGCAGGCCATGACTCTCTCCCTCTGGGCGGAGAAGGCTGCTGCAGTACCGGGCATCTCCGACTGGCCGCACCTCCATGGTCCCCTGCACAACAACACCACGCCGGAAGCCGGTTGGAAAAAGGACTGGCCTGCGGATGGACCTCCGGTGTTGTGGAAGGCTAGCGTCGGCCGTGGACTCGCCTCCTTCGCCGTGGTGGGAGACCGTGCGTATACCGCAGGCAACAACGGCGCAGATGAAGACAGCATCGTGTGCCGCGACCTGAATTCTGGAAAGGAACTCTGGAGGTATCGTTATCCCTGCAAGACAGCGGCGCATGAGATGCCCGTGGTGCCGTTTGGCCCTGCGTCCACGCCAACCGTTGCGGATGACCGCCTGTACATGGTCAGCAGGGAAGGAGATGTCTGGTGTCTGGAGGCTGCGACAGGAAAAGTGATCTGGCACAAGCACATGCTCGCGGACTACAACGGCAAGCGTCCTGTCTACGGCTATGCCAGCAGTGTGCTGGTGCAGGGAGATCGCGTTTATCTGGATGCCGGAGGCGATGAGCAGTCCACCGTGTGTGTGGAGGCGAAAACAGGCAACCTGATCTGGGGAAAGGGAAGTGGCGAGGCCGGTTATGCGTCACCTGCACTGGTGCAGATGAGCGGCGCCACCGTGCTTGCTTTGTTCAAGGGGGACAGCTTTCGACTGTTGAAACCCGAGGATGGAGAGGAACTCGCCAGGTATGAGACCGTGACGAGGGATTTCTGCAACTGCGCCACCCCGCATGTGAATGATGACGTAATTTTCATCTCACATACGGGCTCGGATGGGAGCTCACTCCTGAAGTTCGCTGGCGGAAAGCTCACCCCGCAGTGGAATGATCGCGACTTGGGCTTGCTCTTCAATTCGGGGGTCCCTTGGGAGGGGAAGCTCATTGTCTTCAATGACCAAAAGCGAGGCGTAAAAGAACTCCGCTGCCTCGACATGAAGAGCGGTGAAACTGCGTGGGTATCTGGCGAGATTGACAAGGGTACCGCCATCTTGAGTGATGGGCATCTCGTCATCCTCACCAGCGTCGGCGAACTGGTGCTGGCCCGGCCACTGGCTGACAAGCTGGAAGTGCTGAGTCGTGTGCAGGTGCTGCCCGCGAAGACCTATGTCCTCCCCGTGTTGAGTCACGGCAGGCTCCTGTGCAAAAACAACGCCGGAGAGGTCGTGTGCCTCGATGTGAAGTGACGTCCATCCTGCCCCCCACGACTGAATCAGCACTTTGCTTATGTTCTCCTAGTGGACGGCTCCGATGCAGGGTGGTTGCTGCTGATGTTGAACAAATTGCCGGACATCCATCGCGATGCTGAGGTGCGAACCACCCTCTGTGCCTGTTGCCGTTGGCACCTTCCTCCCCCGACTGTATAAGTGAAAATGCCTCGAAAGACGGATGCCGAACCCGCCAGCCTGCCTACGCAAGCAGGTGCCATCTCTCCTGAGTTGTGGCTGTCCGCCATCGTTGGCTCTTCGGACGACGCCATCGTCAGCAAGAATCTCTCGGGCATCATCATGAGTTGGAACCCCGCTGCCGAGAAGATCTTCGGCTACAGCGCTGCGGAGGCCGTGGGGCAATCCATCACGTTGGTCATTCCAGCCGACAGGCAGGATGAGGAAAAACAAATCCTGGCGAAGATTCGGGCGGGCGAACGGGTCGAACATTTTGATACGGTGCGCCGTCGGAAGGACGGGGGAGAGGTCTTTGTGTCCCTCACCATCTCGCCCATCGTGAACGCGCAGGGAGAGATCGTCGGCGCATCCAAGATTGCCCGCGACATCACGCAAAGAAAGCGCGCGGAGGAGGTGGCCCACCGGCAAAGAGTGAAACTTGAGACAATCAACCAGGTGGGTGCCTCGCTCGCAGCGGAACGCGATCTGCCCGTTTTGGTGCAGGCAATTACCGATGCGGGACGGGAATTGAGTGGAGCGGCGTTCGGCGCTTTTTTTTACACGACGCACAACGAGCAAGGTGACGCGTTCACCCTTTACACGCTTTCCGGCGCGCCCCGCGAGGCGTTTGCGAGGTTTGGCATTCCCAGAAACACGCCCATTTTTGCGCCCACGTTCCATGGCACTGGCGTCGTTCGCCTGGCAGACGTGACGAAGGATCCCCGCTACGGCCAACTGCCACCGCACTATGGCATGCCCAAGGGACATCTGCCTGTCCGCAGCTATCTGGCGGTGCCAGTATCCTCCCGCACTGGCGAGGTGATTGGAGGGCTCTTTTTTGGGCATCCGGAGCCCGGCATCTTTGAGGAAGACGCCGAGACTGCCGTGCTGGCGCTGGCCGCTCAGGCGGGCGTGGCGATCGAGAACGCCCGTCTCTATGAGGCGCTGGAGCGTGAACTGGAACAGCAACGGTTGATGGAACGAGCCCTGCGTGAAAGCGAAGCGCTGAGCACCAGCGTGCTGAACAGCAGTGCGGACTGCATCGTGGTGCTGGATTTGGATGGCTGTCTGCTTTCCATGAATCTTCCCGGTGTCGCAGCCTTTGACCTTGAGTCCTTCGACCAGGTAAAGGGCAAACCGTGGCCTGAGCTGTGGGGCGAAGACATGCGGAACAATGTGGTGCAGGCCGTATCCCGGGCGGCGTCGGGAGCCGCCACAAGGTTCAACGGGCCCTGTCCTACCGCTAAGGGCGTTGCCAAATGGTGGGATGTGATCATCACGCCATTGCGAGATGTGGATGACAAGGTCAATCGACTCACGGCAACGGCCCGTGATATCACGGAGCAGCGCAAGGCCTCCGAAGAAGCGCTGGCTTCCGCGGCAGAGGCCGAGCGGCAGAGTCGCATGAAGGACGAGTTTCTTGCCACACTCTCCCATGAGTTGAGGACACCGCTGCAGTCCATCCTGGGGTGGACGCAGATGCTCCGCTCCGAGGTATGTGAAGAGGGCGAACTGGAGCAGGGGCTGGAAGTCATCGACCGCAATGCCCAGGCGCAGACAAAGATCATCGAGGACCTCCTGGACATGAGCCGCATTCTGTCCGGCAAGGTGAGGCTCGATGTGCAACGGGTGCAGGTGGCATCCGTGATCGAGGCAGCTCTGGAAACAGTGAAACCAGCGGCTGATGCCAAGAACATTCGCCTGCAGGCTATCCTGGATCCGCTTGCCCGGCCTATTTCTGGAGATCCCTCACGATTGCAGCAGGTCTTCTGGAATCTCCTGAGCAATGCCATCAAGTTCACCCCGCGTGAAGGGCGGGTGCAAATCCTGCTGGAGAGGGTGAACTCGCACCTGGAAGTCACGGTGAACGACTCAGGAAGCGGCATCGACGCGGACTTCCTGCCTTATGTCTTTGAGCGTTTCCGCCAGGCGGATGCCTCGACGACACGCAGACACGGCGGCCTGGGACTGGGCCTGGCCATTGTGAAGCATCTCACCGAACTCCACGGCGGCTCGGTGAGAGTGAAGAGCCCGGGCAGCGGCAGGGGATCGACGTTTGTCGTCTGCCTGCCACTCGCGCCTCTCCTGGTGGAGCCTGACGACAGTTCACGCCGCCATCCGGATGCGGTGAATGGCGAACGCAGCACGGCTGCACCACCACGTCTGGATGGGATTTCCATCCTTGTGGTGGATGATGAGGAGGATGCCCGATTCCTTATCGCCAAGTTGCTTGCCAAAGCCGGCGCGCAGGTGCGTAACGCGGGTTCTGCGCAGGAAGCCATCGAAGAACTGAAGCGGATTTCGCCAGACATTCTGATTAGTGATATCGGCATGCCCGGAGCAGATGGCTACTCCTTGATCCGCTCCGTGCGTGCGTTGCCTGCCGAGCTTGGAGGCCGCGTGCCGGCCATTGCCCTGAGTGCCTACACGAGAACGGAGGATCGTATCCGCTCCATTTCCGAGGGCTTCCAGATCCACCTCGCGAAGCCGGCCGATGCAATGGAGTTGCTCGCCGTGGTGCAGAGCTTGTTCAATGCGACGCGGAATGTGCGGGAGTGAGGCTTGGCTTGCTAAAGAGCCCCCGAGGCGCTGATTTACGACTCATGCCGGAGTGCGCATGGAGCCAGCGTGAATACTATAGATGTCGTCGCGCTTTGCAATCGCAAACGAGTTTTGTAGTGCACCGGGACGGCGTTCTGTGGTGGATTCCATGGCGAGATAGTCTTCATCCTCATCCTCATCCTCGCATATGCGGATTCGGACACAGTCGAATGCCCAATGAGCCAGACACTCTTCTGGCTTCGTTATCCAGAGCGTCACCAAGACCAGTTCATTGAACGGAGACACACGTAACTCCGCATGAGCTTCCCTCACTTGAAATTGAAAGCGGAATTCCGCGTCCTCTTCATAAGGCATTTCCGGCGCCGTGGCGAAAAATTTCGCCACCTCTTTGGGATTCCAGTCGGTCATTTGTCTTGTCCACTCCCTGAGTGGGGAGTGATCCTCAGGTGATACGCTGGAAGACTTTGAACTCACCAGCCCCGGTGCGCCAGGCCTCGACCCACGGCTCGGAATCGCGGAGGGTGAAGACCATCAATTGTTCATCCATCAGGTCGAGCCAGTCATCATCCGACATCGGAAAATGCCAGCCCCCGAGCACGGCGTAGATGTCCGGCGAACTCAGGTAAATGGGATACTCTCGCATCCATGCCTGAATATAAGCTTCTGCGATGGCGGCGCCCTTGAAGTTTCCATTGTACCGCCAAGTGCGGTCCCAGTTGTGCCACTCCAACCAATCTCCCACAGCCTCTGATCCTTTTGCAAACACCGCTTCGATCGGGGGCAGTACGGAAGCGGCGTGAGCGTAGAGAAGTGTTCCCGCCCGGTCGGGCCATGAGGGCGTGACTTCCACTCGACCGCCCACGCACTTTTCTTCATCGGTGAAAATGCTCACATACCCGGTGATTCCCGCCTCGGCACCGGGAATATGCTGGGCATCAATGGTGAGCCAGCGGCGAAAACCGGCGGAGTCCTCTGCGTCTCTTTCGCTGTCCAGCTCATACCATTCGGCAGCGGCGGGGCCGCTGCCGTCCGGGGTGAGGAAGACACAGGGACGCTGAAGCTTGCGACCCTCTTCGATGAGTTGATCCACAGTCATGGTCTCCGCCGCCAATAGCTCGCCCGGTATCTATCAACGGAACGACTTCGCGAAGTCATCTGACGTGGCCTTCGCCACGACCTTGGTCTTCTGGAAGGTGCTTTGCTCACCCTTCTCAAGAAGGATGCGCTCGTAGTCCGCGGAGGACATGGGCAGGTCGATGGTCTTGTCCTGCCAGGTGGAGAGGAGGATGGTGTTCGCCAGTTCCACACTGCGGATGCCCTCTTCCGCAGGGGAGAGGAGCTTCTCACCCTTCAGGATGGCGTTGGTGAAGTTCTGAAGAATCTCGATGTGCTGGCCGCCGCTGTTGTCGACGGGAATATCCATGTGCCAGCTCTCGGGCATGGCGAAGGCGGCTTCCGCCTTCATGCAGAATTCGCTCATGGGCTGGCGGTTCCGCTGGAAGTGGATGCGGGTGCCATCCGTCACGGTGAGGCGGCCCTTCTCGGCGGAGATTTCCAGGCAGTTGCGTCCGGGAGCTTCACCCGTGGAAGTCACGAAGGTGGCGGTGGTGCCGTTCTTGTACTGGAATACGGCGGTCACGTCGTCTTCCACTTCGATCTCGTGGAAACGGCCGAACTGGCAGAAACCGCGCACGCTGTCCGGCATGCCGAAGAGCCACTGGAAGAGGTCCAGGTTGTGGGGGCACTGGTTCATCAGCACGCCGCCGCCTTCACCCTTCCAGGTGCCGCGCCAGCCGCCAGTGGCGTAGTAGTAGTTCGTGCGGAACCAGTTCGTCACTTCCCAGTGCACGCGACGTACTTCGCCGAGTTCACCGCTGTCGATGAGGTCCTTCACCTTCTTGAAGACGGCGTTCGTGCGCATGTTGAACATGGCGGCGAAGATCTTCTTCTTGTCCGTGTGGGCCGCGATGAGGCGTTCGCAGTCCGCCTTGTGCACGGAAATGGGCTTCTCCACCAGGACGTGCAGGCCGGTCTTCAGGGCTTCGATGCCGATGGTGGTGTGGGAGAAGTGCGGGGTGCAGATGAGGATGGCATCGATGCGGCCGCTGTGGATCATCGCATTCACATCAGTGAAGGGCGTTTCGCCTTCGATGAGCTTCGGGAGCGTGCCGACGCTTTCACAGAGCGCGGTCACGCGGAGGCCCTCCACCTTGCCTGCGCGGATGTTCATTAGGTGGGCTTTGCCCATGTTGCCGAGTCCAACGATGCCGAGTCTCACTGTATCCATGAGGTTGAGCGTATAAGGGGGCTTCGCGGGGTGCAAATCCCAAATTATAAACATTAAATGACGTCCCGAAGTCATGCGGTGAAAGACTGGAAGTGATCCGGGATTTTAGTTTTTCGCTTGGCAAGTTATTCACATGGCTTGAAATCTTGGCTCATGGCAAAAGGTACCCTCCTCATCACCGGCGGCGCTGGTTACATCGGTTCCCACACCGTCAAGCAACTGCTCAAGCGGGGGGAGAAGGTTGTCGTGTTGGACAACCTCGTCTTTGGCCATCGTGATGCCCTGCCGCTGGATCGCGTGACCCTGGTGGAGGGGGATATGGCAGATGCCGCTCTGGTGGAGAAGCTTTTTGCCGAGCACCAGCCGGAGGCTGTCCTGCATTTTGCCGCTTTCGCTTACGTGGGAGAGTCGGTCACGGACCCGCTCAAGTACTACCGGAACAACCTCGCCGCCCCGCTCACTCTGCTGGAGGCCATGCAGCGTCACGGGGTGAAGGAATTCATCTTTTCCTCCACCTGCGCCACGTATGGGAATCCGCAGTTCATCCCCATGAACGAGACCCACCCGCAGGACCCTGTGAACCCGTATGGCGCCAGCAAACAAATGCTGGAGCGCGTGCTGAAGGATTGCGACACGGCTTGGGGACTGAAGTCGGTCTTCCTCCGCTATTTTAATGCCAGTGGCTGTGACCCCGATGGTGAGATCGGCGAGGACCATGATCCCGAGACGCATCTCATCCCGCGCATCCTCATGGCCGCGACAGGGGAGATTGAGAGCATCACCGTCTTCGGCACGGACTATCCCACGCCCGATGGCACCTGCATCCGTGACTATATTCACGTGAATGACCTGGCGGACGCCCATGCCCTGGCTCTGGAGCATCTGCGGAAGGGTGGCGAGAGCGTTGCCGTGAATCTCGGCACCGGACGAGGCTTCAGCGTGCGTGAAATCATCTCCACTGCAGAGCGGGTGACCGGGAAGACCATCCCTGTGACCTACGGCCCCCGCCGTGCGGGCGATCCCCCGGAACTGGTGGCCGACCCCGCCAAGGCCAAGGCCCTGCTGGGCTGGGAGGCCCGGCACAAAGAACCGCAAGAGCACATTGAATCCGCCTGGAAATGGATGACTGGTCCCCGGAAGGGACGCTACGCCGCTGTCTTGTGACATGATCCCACCTGCCCAGAGGAGTGCGAACGGCCGCCAGTCCTGGCGGCCCACGGGAGGGCTGGCCACACCGGCGGCATTCCCGCGATGAGCGCGCACCGTCAGGCCCAGCAGAAGCAGGCGAAGAGCCGGCGCACCGCCAAGGGGGGCGGCGGCAAGAGCGAAAAGATGCGCCTGAAAGCGGCGCATGAGAAGGAGCTCATTGACGCGCGCCGCAGCAATCCGAACTACGCGGAGCCCGACTTTCAGCAGGCGGGGGATGCCAGCTTCGTGGATGATGACTTCGACCCCATGGCCATCCCACCCACGGGGCAGAAGCGGAAGCTCGTGGTGGGTCTCTTCCTCGTGCCGGTGTGCATCGTGGCGGTGGTCACGCTGCTGGAGCTCTTCTTCCGCGCCACGGTGGATGGAAAATTCTGGAAGTCGGAGGGCTTCTGGTTCTTTGCCTTCGGCTGCATGCTCTGGTTTGTATTGGGTTGGTTCCGCATGCAGCCGGCCTGGCTCTATGTCTTCGCCCATGAGTTCACCCATGTGATCGCCACACGACTCAGCGGCGGGAAGGTGCACGCCATGCACGTGTCTGATGAGGGTGGTTATGTCGAGACGGACAAGACCAATGTGCTCATCACGCTCTCACCATATCTGGTGCCGCTCTATACCGTGGTGGTGTTTGCCATCTACGGATTGCTGGAGGCCTTTGTGGACATGCACGGGGATGTCATGTGGACCCTGCCGTTCGTGGACGTGACGATGTGGATTCGCTGGGCCTGGCTGGTGTATTTCTTCGTGGGCATGACGTGGTGCTTTCACATCACATTCACCCTTGAGGTGCTGCGCACCGAGCAGAGCGATCTCGCGCACAACGGGGAGTTCTTCTCCATCATCCTGATCTTCCTCACGAACCTGGCACTCGTTGGTGCCCTCTTCATCGTGGCGTCTCCCACCGCCAACTGGGCGGATGTGTGGCACGACGCCAGGGGAATGGTGGTGGCGGCATGGGAATATGTGCGCGCCCTGCGCTCGACCTGACGAAAGGATGGGTGAAGGCTTGACCCCGACTCCGCCATCCCCTAAGCGGTAGCACAGCCACCTTTCATGCCTGATCCTGCTGTCCTCACTGTTTCCGCTCTCACTCGCACCATCCGCTCACTCTTGGAGGAGCAGGTGGGAGATGTCTGGGTCGAGGGAGAAATCAGCAACCACCGTCTGCAGAGCTCCGGGCACCAGTATTTCACCCTGAAGGACGAAACGGCGCAGATCTCCTGTGTGCTCTTCCGCAATGCCGGCGCGCGCCTGCCCATGCCGCTGCGGGATGGCATGCAGGTGCAGCTCTTCGGCGGGCTCACCGTGTACGAGGCGCGCGGGAACTACCAGATCATCGTCCGCACCGTGCAGCCGAAGGGGCAGGGGAGTCTGCAGCAGCGCTTCGAGGCCCTGAAGCTGAAGCTCGCGGAAGAGGGCCTCTTTGACATGGAATGGAAGAAGCCCATTCCGAAATTCCCGCGGTGTGTGGCGCTGGTCACTTCACCCACGGGTGCGGCCATCCGCGACATGCTGAACATCCTCACGCGCCGCGCTCCCTGGGTGCGCGTGCTGGTCTTCCCCGTGCGCGTGCAGGGACAGGGCGCGGAACAGGAAATCGCAAAGGCGATTCAATTACTGAACCGCGCGGAGGAAATCGACCTGCCGGTGCCGGATACCATCGTCGTGGGACGTGGCGGTGGCAGCTTGGAGGACCTGTGGAATTTCAACGAAGAGGTGGTGGCCCGCGCCATTTTCGCCTCGGAGATTCCCATCATCTCGGCGGTGGGGCATGAGATCGATTTTACCATCGCCGACTTCGTGGCGGACCTGCGTGCCCCCACACCGAGTGCGGCTGCAGAGTTGCTTGCGCCCGATGTCACCGAACTACGCCGCCATTTCGAGGCGCTCGACAAGCGGCTCGCCTACCGGGTGAATACCACGCTTGAGCAGCATGAACGCGTGCTGGAACTCATGGACAAGGGCGCGCTCCACCGTGAGCCCGTGCGTTTGTTGCGTGATGCCGAGCAGCGTGTGGACGATGCGGAAAGCGGCTTCCATGATGCGCTGTCGGGTTTCTGGCGTGAAATCGAAGACACGCTCATCCACCACCAGCATGCGCTGGAGCGTTTCCAGCCCACTCGGCTGCTGAGTGACGCCGGGCATCGCATGGATCTCCTGCAGCATCGCCTCGCCAGCGTCGTGCGCCAGCGCATCAATCAAGAGGACGAACGCATCCGTGCCATGCGCAAGCTGCTGAAGAGCCTTGGCCCGGATGGCGTGCTCGCGCGCGGCTTCTCCATGACTACCGACCCCACTGGGAAGGCCATCTCGGATGCAACGAAGGTGCGCGTGGGAGACATGCTCATCACGAAGTTTGCCAATGGCAGTGTCTCCAGCGTGGCGACGGGGAATAAATGAGGCCAGGTCTCAAGGAGGAGGCGCGGGTCTGTGTTTCAAATGTACACGAACGTCAGGTAACGATCTCGAAGCTGTGCCGAAGGCTCTGGACTGCGTACAGCCCTGCTGCCGCTTTTCTAAAGTGCAGCCTGCTGCACGCCCTACCGCGACGAAGTCGCCAAGCTCTCCGGACATGTCACTTTATGTGCGAGTGTTGTCATCGCCGCAGCGGGCTGCGGACTCTTCAAAGCGGCAGCAGGGCTGCACGCAGTCCAAGGACTCTGCGCGTCAGCATCCGCACATTCGCCAGAATGTTTTCCTGTTCCCTTTGCGCTACGTTCCTTGATGGCACCCAAAACCCACCTCACCCTCGTTTAAGATCCTGGTATGCACCGCCACCTCCCGACAGGCGCACGTTTGTTATCATGGAGCCTGTTGCTCCTGATCATGGGCTTGCTGACAAGCTGTGTGGGATACGTCCCTTCTCACTCCGGTGAGAAGGTGCACCGCGACATTGTCTTCGCCCGGACACCTCAGCGTGATTTGAAGCTGAATCTCTACGTCCCGGAAACCAAGAGCAATGAGCCACCGCCCGTGGTGATCTGGATGTATGGCGGAAGCTGGAAGTTCGGATGGAAGGACATCCACGTGGTGCTCCGGGAGCTCTCCCGTCACGGGTTGGCGGTCGCTTCCATCGAGTACCGCTTCAGCAAGGAAGCTCCGTTCCCTGCGCAATTGCATGATGCACGCGCGGCCGTCGCGTGGCTGCAGAAGAATGGAGCGCGCTATGGCGTGGACGGCTCCCGCATCGGGGTGAGCGGAGAATCCGCCGGCGCTCACATCGCCGCGCTCCTTGGCGTTCTCGATGGCCCTCCGGATGTCCGCGCTGTGTGCGCCTTGTCACCTCCGGCAAATCTCGTCACGCTGTATGAGAAGCACGCGTGGACCGGAAACCGCACCATCGCCAATCTGATTCGGGCACGGCTACCGGAACACAATGATCTCGCCGCAGAAGCGAGCCCCACATTTAACGTGCGCCCGGGCGCGGCGCCCTTTCTGATTCTCCATGGCCGTCTTGATCCCCTTGTTCCCGTCCAGCAAAGCGAGGAGCTTGATGCCGCGCTGAAAAAGAACGGCGTGGAATCAACGCTCAAGGTGTTCCCGAACAAGGCACACTGGTTTAGCATTGGGCAAACCGAGGTCGCTGAGGTGGCGGAGTTCTTCCACCGTCATCTCGATTGAGCGTGGCTTTTGGGTGCTACAGACCGGCCTCCTTGAGCGATTTCATCATCCATTCGTTATTCCACTGCACGGCTGCACGAATCATTTCTTCTTCGTAGGGATTGCGGGCATTGTGACGCACCGACGGCTTCTGGAACAATTCGTCGAAGTGGAAAAAGGGACGCAGTTCCACTGGGATCTGCGGCCACATCTTCCAGGCCAGTAATCTTGGATCGATTGGGAGATTTTTGTCGGGTTTGTTCTGTCGCGCCCACACCTCGTAGAGGTCCAGCATGTCCGGCTTGAGACGGCAGCCGTCCGGAGTCATGCCGATAGTGCCATCGTCCAGCCTGAGCAGATAAGGCCAGAATTCGGGAGGGTAGGCTTTCAAGTCCTTCTCACCAAGGACCGGCCTCGGAGCGTCCACATTCATGGACATTTGGGCGGTCATGCGTTCCACGAACTGTTCACGTATCAGGTGTGTGGAGACTCCATTCTTCCAGACCTCGACACACTCCTTCCAGGTGCCAGGCAACTTCTGACCAAAACTCAATGAGCGGAGGGTGATGCCCAGCAAAAAGAAAGTGTCATTCACCTCCTTGACCAGGGGGATGAGATCTTCGAGTTGGTAGTCGTTCTTTGGCACCTTCACGGCGCGCCAAACGCGACGCGTGCGGATGGTCTTCAGGTGTTCCCCCCAGCGGCGATGGTCCGCCGAAATGGTCTGCAGCCAAAAGCATCCCGGGCTTATCGGGCCATGACTATGCGCGGGTGGCGCAACGCAATCCAGCCACGCATGCACGCGAGTGCCATCCGGAAGAGTGAGCGCGGTTTCTTCGCAGGGGTGGAACCCAGATAGCGTATGGGAGCCATCATGCTCTGGCACACACCGCATCAGCTCATTTCCCTGCGTGGCAAAGTCAGGTTTGCGCCGCCGGATGCGGAACATAATTCGCCCGATGTCGGGATTGTTCCGCAGAAGGTGCCGCAGCGCCTCGTAGCATCCTCCGTTGATGAGATTGAGCAGGAGCATGGGCGTGAGCGTGGTGCCCAGTCCCTTTGCTTCATACTTTCTCAATTGGGCTATGTGCTGGTCAGACGCGAGATTGCCCAAAAATGTAATGATGTGCCCGCCTTGGCCATCGCCTTGGAGAAAGAGAGGAATCTCCCATGGTTTTGCGAGAGATATTAGAGGTGAGAGCTTCTGATCCACCCACTGCAGGTCCTCCTCGCGGTATCCCATCGTGAGGTGCACTTCGGAAATGACCTTCCCCTTGTGCCCGTGGCTATTTTCTTCGTAGGGCTGGCCGCCTTCAAATGTCGCACCCAAATCCAGAAGCAGGTCCGCAAGAGCCCAGTCTCGCTGTTGGATGGCCAGCATCAGCGGCAGATTCCTCCCCGCACATTCGAGCCCCTGGGGATCTGCTCCATGCGACAACAGCAATCCGACGATTTTCTGTGCTCCTTCTCTGCTCTTTTCCCGCCCTTCTTGAATCGCATAAGAGAGGGCGCTGTGCCATTCGTTGAAGTTGCGCTCCAGGATCCAGCAGGGGATGTTGGGATTCGCACCACGCTCAAGCAGGAGCTGCACGGCTTCGGAGCGCACGCATCGAATGGCAGCTTCCAGGAGCACGTCGAGGACGCATGTACTTTGCTGCGAAAGCTGTTCCTCGAAGCGAAGTTGGTCCCGGTAACCGCTGAACCTTGGTACCGGACCTTCCGGCAAGTCATCCCGGTTGAGCAGGCATTGCAGCAGGGTGTAGTTTTTGCAGATGATCGCGTAGGCCCCAATTTCGGCTGCCGCCGGAGCCTCCAGCCCTGTCATAGGCAGGCGTTGAAGAATCCAGGTGGAGAGATCGTCTGCCTTCGCTGACGCGGAGAACGCATCGCCTTCCAGGAGTTGCATCGCTCCGGCGAGGAAATTTCCCTGCGCGGCGGGCGAGATTCTTGGCCAGAGCAGGTCGGCGAGGGTCCGTAGGTCGTGTCTGCCAGCCATCCAGGCACGTTGCTCGAAGAGAGGCGTGAGTTGAGCTACGGCATTTTCGGACAGGCTGAGAGCCAACTCTTCCAAGCTGTCCAACGTCGCATACCGGACCGCCGGGTCCCACATGCCTGCACAGCGCAACCTGAATCCGTAGTGCATCCAGTCCACGATGCCTTCGGGGCGTTCGGTGGTGGAACTGGCAAGGTCTTGGAGCAGTTCTGGAATGCTCCGGTTGTCTTCTTGCGGATTCATGGTGTGTCGTCTCGTTGCTGTGCCACGTCCGTGCTCGAGATGATGTCACGGCATGCCACTGCCTTCAGTGCAGCGGCGAAGTTTCTCCATGGCGAATATGGGGCCGCTGCACGGTTTTGCATCAAAGAACTTGGTCTGCCGTGAGCCAAAAAACAAACACGGCGTCCTTTATGGACGCCGTGTTTGTTCAGTTCAGTTCAATCTGTCGATTGCGGTCGTGAACTACAGGCTCTTGACCTGTACAGCACGGAAGCTCACCGGATCGCTGTGGCCGGCGAAGCCGAAGAAGCCGTTGGTGCGGTTCACACCGGGATGAGCTTTGGGAGCGTCGGGCTTGGAGCCCATGACCGTGGCCGGGTCCACCTTGCTGATGTCCGCGTCGAGGATCACGGTGCCATTGAGCTCCACTTTGATGTTGCTGCCCTGGACGGTGACTTCCTGGAAGTTCCACTCACCGGCGGGGCGGGTGTAGCCACGCTGGGCGGCGACCATGCCGTAGGCACTGCCGTGAAACTGGCGTGGGTCGAGCTTGGCGTACTTCTCGGCGTTGTCGTCGAGCACCTGGAGCTCGGTCATGCCCACATAGGCGGTGTCGCCCTGCCCGGGATAACGAATCGCCAGGCCGTTGTTGCCACCGGCGGGCACCTTGACTTCCACACGCGCGGCGAAGTCCTTCAGATCCTGGTTCCAGTACACCGTGCCACCCTTCTTGTCTTTGCAGCGGACCGCGCCATCCACAACTTCATAGTTCTCCAGGGGACCAGCCCAGCCATCGAAGTCCTTGCCATTCCACACGCTCTTGAATCCTTCGCCGCCCTTGCTGGAGAGGATCTTGTTCGCTTCTTCAGCGCCGATCTCGCGGAGGAAGATATTCCTCCAGCGGATTTCGCCGCCATGTGTCTGGAGTTGGATGGGACCCTTCGCAGGGATGGGGCGCTGCTGTTCCTTGGGAAGCTTCTTGTCGTAATAGTTTTCCAGGATGGCGTGGTCCACCACGAGTTGGTCGTTGAGCCAGGCGCTCACGCGGCTGCCCACCATGACGATGCGGAATTTGTTCCATTCGCCGAAGCCCTTGTCCGCCTTCACGAGCGGGTCCTTGCCGGGGTTGCCTGCGGCGTTGTTCCAGAGACCACCGGAGCCCTTGGGCTTGCCGAGGCCCACAGCCTTCTCATCGTTCTCGGTGGAGTCCCAGATCTGCACCTGGGGCACGCCGCGGAGGTAGATGCCACTGTCCGCCTTGGGCACGGTCTTGTACTCCACGAGGAGTTCGAAGTCGCCGTAGTCCTTTTCCGTGGTGGCGTAGTCACCGAAGCCGTCGTTCACCAGTTCATCACCTTCCACATACCAGTGGGGTTTGCCGGTCTTGTCGCTGACCTCCATCATCTTGGCGGTCCACTTTTCGATCTGCGCCTTGCGCTCGGCTTCCGGCATTTCGAGAAGCTTGCGATGGTCAAACGTACTGCCGCCGCGCCAGCCGCTGAGGTCTTTCTGGTTGAAGAGAGTCGTGAAGCCTGCGGGTGGTTCCGCGGCAGAGGTGAAGCCGGCCATCAAGGCAAAGGCGGAGAGTAAGAGAGTGCTTTTCATGAGTATGCAATCAATGCAGGACGACCTATACGCCCTCCATCGCAGGGTGTTTCGCGGGGAACTTCTAGGAAAATGCGCAATCGTGCGCTTCCTGTGCAGCAGCCTTAGTCCTGGCCTAATTTGCCACTGCGCCTGAGCGTGTCGCCTCGATGAAACGCCGCACCTTTTCGAGGCTCTTGACCCCAGGCGTCGCATCTTCCACGCCACTGGCCACATCCACCACCATCGGATGCACACCAGCCACCGCTTCCGCGACATTCTCAGGCGTGAGCCCGCCTGCGAGCCACAAGTTGCGCTCGGGATAGCGCTGGGTGAATTCCCGGGCGAGTCTCCAGGGAAACGTGTGCCCGATGCCACCGCGCATGCCGGGCTCATAGGCATCCAGCAGGATGTCCTGCGAGGGAAACGCAGCGATGCCATCGAGGCTGGATTCGTCCTTCACCTGGATGGCCTTGATGACCTTCAGGCCGCGCTGGATGAGATCCTCGCAGTAGTCGGGCGTTTCATCCCCATGCAGTTGCACATAGGCAAGGCCCACCGAAGCGGCAGTCTCCAAAACAAACGCCGCCTCCGCATTCACAAACAATCCCACCAGCTTCGTCGTCTGTGGAATCTCACGAGACCACACCGCGGCAGATACTGGCGGAAGATGCCGCTTTGATTTCGGCCAGAAGTTCAGGCCAAGGTAATCGGCCCCCAGCTCCGCAATCGCCACGGCCTGATCACGCTGCGTCACGCCACAGATCTTCGCCTGGCAAAGGGTGGGCGAAATCACGGACGTATCGGCAGGGGAGGGCGAGGTGGCTTGTGCTGAGGGCATCGGATCTGAAAACGATTACTGAATCACTGCCGCCCGCGGATTCAACCAATCCCTGAGGTTCGGTCGCGGCTGACGCTGGATTACTCCGCGGCCGCCGCTGGCTTTGCCGGTAGTACGCCGCCAGCCAGGTTCATCAGTACGTCGAGATTGAGCGGGAGCGGCACGGAACCACGGACGCGGGCATCGCTCTGAGCCATGCGGAAGGCTGCAGCATCCTCCGGCCGTGCTAGAAAGGCCACCGGCGGCGCGGTAATGACGTCGGCGTGCACCTTGGGATAGACTTTCGCGAGAAAGCGATCCAGCAGGATGCCAGTCAGGTCCGGGAGGTCGATGGCAAAGATGAAAAGCGCGTACTCCCGCTGCAGCGCGCGCTCAAAGGCATGCTCTGCGTTGGCGGCATCATCGATTTCACAATGACGGAAGGCTGTCAGCAATTCCCGGATGAGCCGGCGGTTCGGCAGGGATGCATCGGCAACAAGGACGCGCGGCGTAGGATCAGGCATGCCTATCCATAGAGAGAAAAAGCGAGTGTCAATCGCACAAAGTCCGCACGATGGCCGTCTGCAGGCGCGTAATTTCCGCTTGCCTTAACCCCCTACGTTCTCGACACTTATTCCCATGCCCCGCACAACCCCAGAGTTGGAGCCCCGTACCCCCCGTTCCAGCGGGGAGGAGCGCAAGCAGCGCACCATGTGCGAAAAAACGCGCAAGAGCCTGATTGAGAAGCTCGACAACTGGGAGGACCATCGTGTCTGGGATGAATTTTATCAGACCTACTGGCGCCTGATCTTTAGCGTGGCCACGAAGGCCGGCCTCACCCGTGAGGAAGCCTTCGATGTGGTGCAGGAGACCATTCTGGCCATCGCCCGCCAGGTGAAAAAAGGTCAGTACGATCCCCGCGCGGGTTCCTTCAAGGCGTGGCTCCTGCAGATGACCCGCTGGCGCATTCTCGACGTTTTCCGCGCCCGCAAACGCCAGCCTTCCCTCGCCGACCAGGGGAATGAACATTCTGAAAATGCCGAGCTCGCGATGGAGCGGCTGACGCACGAGAAGGACAACGTGCTCGAAAAAGTGTGGGACAAGGAGTGGAAGGACAACATCACTTCCGCCGCTCTCGAGCGGGTAAAGAGCCGTGTTT
This sequence comes from Roseimicrobium sp. ORNL1, assembly GCF_011044495.1. Lineage (GTDB taxonomy): Bacteria > Verrucomicrobiota > Verrucomicrobiia > Verrucomicrobiales > Verrucomicrobiaceae > Roseimicrobium. The sequence continues at coordinate 5,257,762 of NZ_CP049143.1, read as the reverse complement.
CGCCGCGCCAGTTCCAGATTTTCGACTGCTACGTGCTGAAGGGCTGGGGCGTGAAGAAGACGGCGGAGGTGCTCGGGATCAATGCAGCCCAGGTGTATCTCGCCAAGCATCGCGTCGGTGCCCTCGTTAAAAAAGAGGTGCAGGGACTCGAAAGCACCATGCTCTAGAGGCTTCGGGTCTGCTTGCGGGCCGACCCTTCGTTGTGGTTTTTATGCGGGCCCTGCTGGAAGGTTGGGAGATTGCCTGCTAGAATTCCGCTGTTATTCCCTCCATGCCTGCCCCTAAGCCTGTCCCGGAGCCGTCAGCGGGATCACCTGCTGCCGGAGGGGCATCTTCAGCTTCAGGCGCAACGCCCCCCAGTGCACGGGCCAGCGGCCCACCCCGATCTTCTCAGGAGCCGCTGAGTTCCCGCGATGACGACATCCCGATTCCGGATCTCAAGCTCATCCGCCGCATCGGCTCGGGTGCCTATGGTGAGGTATGGCTGGCCCAGACCATCACAGGCGCCCTGCGTGCCGTGAAGGTGGTGTGGCGTGAGGACTTTGAGTACGAGAAGACCTTCCATCGCGAGTTCGAGGGTATTCAGCAGTTCGAGCCCATCTCACGCGGACATCCGGGCTTGGTGAACGTGCTTCACGTCGGGTGGAATGAGACCCGCGGCTTCTATTATTATGTGATGGAACTCGCGGACGATGCCGATCACGGGAAGGACATCGACATCACCACCTATGTGCCGCGCACGCTGACCACGGACTTCAAGACCCATGGCCGGCTGAATCTGGAATTCTGCAAGCAGACCGGCATCTACCTCGCGGATGCACTGGGGTACATGCACAGCTACGGACTGACGCACCGCGACATCAAACCCTCGAACATCATTTTCGTGGGTGGCGCGTGCAAGCTGGCGGACATCGGGCTGGTGGCCGCGCACGGGGAGCGTTCCTTTGTCGGCACGGAGGGATTCGTGCCGCCGGAAGGTCCCGGGACATTTGCCTCGGACATCTACAGTCTCGGCAAGGTGCTGTATGAGATCAGTTCCGGGAAGGACCGCATGGAATTCCCCGAGGTACCGGACGACCTCTCGGCCGGCGAGTGGAAGCTGTGGCGCGAGTGGAATGGCGTGATTTGCCAGGCGTGCGCGCCGAATCTGAAGGAGCGCTTCGCCAGTGCGGCGGATTTCGCCGAGGCTCTGCGCACCGTGGGCGTGCCGAAGCCGGTGCCGCTCAGCAGCCGCCTGTGGAGTGCCACCTGGAAACTGGTGCTGTGGTCGTTGATCTTCGGCATGCTGCTTTCCATCACGAAGCGCACTTCGGAGTGGCGTCATGTGGTGCCGGCGCCCGAATCGCGTGAACTCACGCCGGAGGAGATTGCCCAGGCGAAGCTGCCCCGGCCCGGGCGCATGTGGCTGAACAGCTTTGATCACAAGTTCAACTGGAAGACGGATCCGGATCGCCACGTCGCGGAGAAGCCGGTGACGCTGGAGTCGCTGCAGCGGTTCCTGGATGACAGCATGCAATCCTTCGAGGGCGAGGTGGTGCCCACCACCCCCAAGGGTGGCAAGACAGAGTATCCCGTAGTGGTGCCCAAGACGGATGCTGCCGCCTTCGCTGAGTGGATGACCGCGTACGATCGTGAAGCCGGCGCGTTGGATGACAATTATGAGTATGCCTGGAAACAGGACACTTCGGTGAAACGGAGCGCGGCGAACCCCGACTGGGTGGCCTTCCGACTGGAGGTTGTGCGCCTGCACTTCGGTCAGGTCATCGTCGTGACCACTCCTGACAGGGCAGAGGTCACGCACAATGGTGTTGCTCTTGGGCCGACACCGCTTGGACCCATTCGTATGAAAGTGGGGAATGCGGAGTTCGTGGTGAGCCTTCCCGGCTACAAGCGTGAGGTGCTCAAGGGCAAGGTGGAGGAGGGGAAGACGCTCAAGCTGGATAAGAAGCTCAAGCCCACGGATGCTGTGGCATTCGGCAGGAAGTGGAAAAATTCCCTGGGCATGGACTTCGTGCCGCTGGGGGATGTGCTCATCGCCGCCACGGAGACGCGCCGCGCGGACTTTGCCACTTTCCTTCGTACACTCCCCACGTCGCAGCCACCTCCAGTGGCCATCCGCTCGGATGTGACCCTGCCCATGACGCACGTGAGCCGTGCCGATGCGGAACTCTTCTGCAAATGGCTCACGGTGGTGGAGCGCGGTCGTGGCCTCTTGGAGCCGAGTCAGAGTTATCGCCTGCCCACAGATGACGAGTGGAGCATGGCCGCGGGCCTGCCGCGTGAGCGCGGCGATTCGCCGGCTTCACGCAATCAGCGCGCGCGCGGCATCTATGCCTGGGGTCTTGTGTGGCCACCGATTCCCGTGCCGGGAAACATGTGGGACCGCACCGCCGCCACGAAGGCGAAGCGTAAGGACGGCATTGAGAGCTTCGACGACGGCTTTGTCGATCTGGCTCCAGTCGGATCCTTTGAGCCGAATGAAAATGGCCTTCGTGACCTCGCGGGGAATGTCTGGGAATGGGTCCAGGACGACTTCGGTGGAGAAGATCCCAACATGAAGCGTCTGGGCGTCGTACGCGGAGGAAGCTTCCGCTCTGCGAATCAGGATGAACTACTCGCCTCCCATCGCAAGGCGGTGCCGCCCGGCACGCAGACCGACGAAATTGGCTTCCGCATTGTATTAAGTGAGTATGGTGTGATCGCTCGCCAGGATGATGAATGAGTTCCCTCCGGCAGTGAAAAAAAGTGGCTGAGGGAATGCCTGATTGAGGCTCGGGGAATCCAAAAACGGACCCTCCGTCAAAATCCCAATAAAGATTCAAGGTTTAATGTTCGGAAGAACATAAAACTTTCTATTTTCATTTTTGAACGATCGGCACTTGCGACCCATCTTAACTTTTCAGCGCGCCTAACCATTTGAGATTGTTGCGCCTATCGATGCCGCGAATTTTAGCTTAGCCCGGAAAACCACGAAATTTCAGCACCTTTCATTTCGCAAATTATATAATGACAGCGATTATGAATATCATTTTTGACTATTCTTTAGCTCGGTTTTGGGCATTCTCTTTATCCATTTACGAAAAAGCTTGCTAATTTTTGGAATTTATGGAAATTTAAGTCGCGCATTCTCAATTAAGCGTTTTGCACGCTTTTGCTCACACACTGTCCCAACTCCCAACAGCATCCGCATATACCAACCTAATTGCCAACGAACATGGCTGATTCCTCCCCAGAGTTGATGACGGTTAAAGAAACCGCTGAGTACCTCCGCATTCCGTTGCCGACGGTGTACTACCTCGTGCAGCGCGGACAGCTCCCAGCGGTGCAGATTGGTGGACGGTGGCGCATCAAGCGCAGCCTCCTGGATCGTGATGTGCTGCGCAAAGAAGACGAGAGCGGACTACCCACCGTGCTGGTGATCGATGATGATCCGGCGTTGCAGGCGCTCTTCAAGCAGTTCCTGAAAAAGGCCAACCTTGCCCGCTTGGTGGTCGGCACGGGCGCGGAAGCGCTTAGCCTGGCCAAGAAGCAAAAGTTCGACTTTGTGTTCCTGGACCTCAAGCTCCCCGACATTCCGGGAGACGAGGTGTACGTGCAGCTCAAGGCCCTGGATCCTGATCTTCCCATCGTTGTGATCACCGGTTATCCGGACAGCGAAATCCTCAGCAAGATTTTGGCCACCGGCCCTGTGACGGTGATCAAGAAGCCGCTTGAGTTTGATCAGCTGAACAAGGCGGTGAAGCAGCTCGGGCACAAGGGCGCTGAGGCAGTGGTGTAATTGCCGGGGGTATATCCCGGCTCTCGTTTCGTCCTATCAAGACAAGAGGGTTTCTCCTCTTGAGTGGTAATTCGCTTGCTGAGCGACTGCAGCAGGGGAAGAGTCGCGCCTATGCTCCGCGTGCTCACCTTCATGGTCGTGGCCACTTTTCTGGGGATGTCCCAGATGTCATTCGCTGCGCCTCCCTCAGGTGACCTGACGCTCATGGAGGGCACCTGGAAGGTGAAGTATGGGGAAAAAGGAAACAAGCCCCTTACGACGGATCAATTGAGGGCGATGAGTATCCGCATCACGGGCCCTCTCTTCGCCATTCTGATCAATGGCAAGGTGGAAACCGCCGGTCTTCTGAGGCTGGATTCCAGCAAGGAGCCGAAACAACTTAGGATGGAGTCTCCGGATGGCCAGAAGGCCGCTCTGGGGATCTATAAGTTTGAGACGAGCGAGCTCCGGTTCTGCTGGGATAACAGTCCGGGCAAGCGCCCTGCGACCTTCAGCGGGGTCAATGAAAAGGGCTCTCTCATCTACCTGAGATTGGTGAAGGCTACTCCCTGAGGTTCCCGTCTCGACTGAGGCATCTTTGATGAAGCGCGGCCTCGGTGCCGCGTGCCGGTGCCGGTCGATGAGTACGTTGATTGAAATGCCGGGCTGACGCGCGTCGTTACCCGTGGGACATGGACCGCGCTTCGCTCAGGCTCTTCCATCTTCCCAGTGTTTGCCTGTCTCTTTGGGCGGGCACGGCCATGACGCATGCGGGGGTGGATTTTGCCAAGGACGTGCGGCCCATCCTTGAGGCGAAGTGCTTTTCCTGCCACGGGCAGAAGGAACAGAAGGCCGGCGTCGCCTTTCACACGCACTATCACGCGCACCGACCTGCGGATTCGGGTGAACTCGCAGTGATACCCGGGCGGCCGGAGGAAAGTCTCCTCTACAAGATGGTGGTCACCACGGATGAAGAGAAGCGCATGCCCAAGGAGCGCAAGCCGCTCACGCCGCCGCAGCAGGAGATTCTCAAGGAGTGGATCGCACAGGGTGCGGTGTGGCCGGATGACGGCTGGCGTCCACCTGTGCATTGGGCGTATGTGAAACCAAAGGCAGCGGCATTGCCGGACAAGAATGCGCATCCGTTGGATGCCTTCATCAATGCTGAACTTCAGAAGCAGCAACTGACGCCGAATCCACGTGCCGCGACCCCGGTGCTGGTGCGTCGTCTCTTTCTCGATGTCATCGGCCTGCCGCCGACCGTTGCCGAGGTCGATGCCTTCGCCGCGAATCCCACGGAGAATGCCTATGTCAGACTCGTGGACCATCTGCTCGCGCGGTCGCAGTTCGGGGAAAAGTGGGCCCGGCCCTGGTTGGATCTTGCGAGGTATGCGGATTCAGATGGCTACCAGCGCGACGGGTTCCGGCAGATTTGGCCCTACCGCGACTGGGTGGTGAAGGCGCTGAACGATGACATGCCCTTCGATGAATTTTCGATCGAGCAACTCGCCGGCGATCTTCTACCGCACGCCACGACCGACCAGAAGATCGCCACGGGATTTCATCGCAACGCCACCCTGAATCTCGAAGCCGGCACGGATCCGGAGGAGGATCGGGTGAAGCAGATCGTGGATCGTGTGAATACGACCGGAACCGTGTGGCTTGGCACCAGCCTCGGCTGTGCGCAGTGCCACAATCACAAGTACGACCCGATCACCTCGAAGGAGTATTATGGGGTGCTCGCGTTTTTCAACAACACGCCGGTAGAAAGCCAGCAAGCTCCCAAAGGTGCGCGCATGACCTACGTTGGGCCGGACCAAGTGATGGGCGAGTCTCCCGATGCCGTGGAACTGGCGAAGGCGGCGCAGCAGAAGCTTGAGCAGTCCATGAAACGCTACGAGGAAGCTGTGCAGGAGAGGTGGAGCGAGTTGGAAGAAGACCCGGCAAAGGTTGCCGCATTGAAGCCGGGGCAGAAAGATCTCTTGGAGATCCCGGCGCAGGATCGCGATTTTGAAACGTGCAGCAAGGTGCATCGGAGTGTGTTCAAGGGGGATGCGCGTCTCGACAAACTTCAGGATGCGGTGAAGCAGGAGCGCAAGCGAGCTGCCGCAGTCAGCGTGACGCGTACGGCGGTGATGCATGAGGACATCCCACGTGAGACCCGCATCATGCAGCGTGGTGATTTCCTCATGCCCGGCGCCAAGGTCGATCCTGCGACGCCTGCCGCATTGCATGGTTTTCCTGCGAATGCTTCACGTGATCGCCTTGGGTTTGCGCAGTGGCTCGTGTCCAGGGAGAATCCCCTGGTGGCCCGTGTGACGGTGAACCGCTGGTGGGCGGAGCTGTTTGGCCAGCCCCTCGTTTCCACCATGGAAGACTTCGGTCTTCAAGGGGACAAGCCGACGCATCCAGAGTTGCTCGACTGGCTGGCGTTGACCTTCATGGAGACGGACGCATGGAGCATGAAGAAGACACTGCGCCGCATCCTTTTGAGCGAGACCTACAGGCGCGCTGCAACCGCGCGGCCGGATTTGCTGGAGCGCGATCCGCAGAACAAATGGCTCGCGCGCAACGGTGGCATCCGTCTCGATGCGGAAACCATCCGGGACCAAGGGCTGGCGGTAAGCGGCTTGTTATCTGCCAAGATGGGAGGCCCGCCGGTAAAGCCGGTGCAACCTGCCGGTGTCTGGCGTGTGACCGGTGACGTGGACAACAACTACACCACTTCGAAGGGAGAAGATGCCTATCGCCGCGGGATCTACACGCTGTGGAGACGACACGCCCACTATCCGAGCTTCGCCACGTTTGATGCGCCCAATCGCGCTGCCTGCACCGTGCAGCGCACGCGGAGCAACACGCCACTGCAGGCGCTTACCCTGATGAACGATCCGGCTTATGTGGAAATGACCCAGGCACTCGCGAAACGCATGGCTGCCCACGGCGGACAGAATGTGCGCGATTCGCTGGGTTTCGGATTTCGCACCGTGTTGAGCCGTCCTCCTTCGGATGTCGAGCTGGATGCGCTCGTGGCCGTGTATGAAGGAGGCAATAGCTCATCCAATGAGGCGGAGGGCGCCTGGTTCGATGTTGCCAGTGTTCTGATGAATCTCCACGAAACCATCATCAAGCCATGAGATACCTGGATACATCATCATGGATGGACCCTGAACGCATGGGAACGGGGACGGGGGAGTTGTCCCACCTGCTGCAGCGCCGCGCCCTCCTGCGTGGCATGACAGCCGGCCTGGGCACGCTGGCGCTGAATTCGCTTCTGCAGCCGGAGCTCCTTGCCTCGCCGGAACGCGGAGTCACGAACTTCACGCCGAAGGCACGGCGTGTCATCTTCATGCACATGGTGGGCGCGCCTTCGCAGCTCGACCTCTTTGATTACAAGCCCATGCTGCAGAAGCATGATCGGCAATTGTGCCCGGATGAGTTCATCAAGGGCAAGCGTTTCGCCTTCATCCGCGGGCATCCCAAACTGCTGGGCACGCGCTACCGGTTCGACCGCTGTGGCGCTGGCGGGACGGAAATCTCCGAACTGCTGCCAAATCTGCAGACCGTGGCGGACGATATCTGCGTGGTGCGCAGCATGACGACGCAGGATTTCAATCACGGTCCGGCGCAGTTGTTTTTTCACACGGGGCTAAACCGGCCCGGCAATCCCAGCGTCGGCTCCTGGGTGAGCTATGGCCTCGGCAGTCCCAACGCGAATCTGCCGGCGTATGTCGTCTTCGTATCCGGCAAGATCCCCGGCGCAGGAAGTGCCCTGTGGGGAAATGGGTTTCTGCCCAGCATTCACCAGGGCATCGAATTTCGCAGTGCGGGCGAGCCCGTGCTCTTCCTGAACAATCCCAAAGGCGTGGATGCCGAACGTCGTCGTCGCATCATTGATGGCGTGCAGGCGCTCAATCAGCAGCAGCTCACCCAGACCGGCGATCCGGAAATCATCACGCGTATGAGTCAGTATGAGATGGCCTTCCGCATGCAGGCCAGTGTACCGGAACTCATGAACCTGCGCGATGAGCCCAAGCACGTGATGGACATGTATGGGGAAGGGGAGTTCGCTCGCCAGTGCATCTATGCCCGCCGCCTGGCGGAGCGTGGGGTGAGATTCATCGAGCTCTTCCACGCGGACTGGGACACGCATGGCAGCCAGCACAGCCGTCTCTCAGCCAATTGCCGCGCCGTCGATCGACCCATGGCGGCTCTGGTGAAGGATCTCAAACAGCGCGGGTTGCTCGAGGATACTCTCATCGTCTGGGCGGGTGAGTTTGGCAGGACTCCCATGCTGCAAGGCAGTGAGAAGCCGGATACGTGCGGGCGGGATCATCACAAGGAAGCCTTCAGCATCTGGCTGGCCGGTGGCGGCACGAAGGGTGGTGCCACCTACGGTGCCACGGACGAGATGGGCTATCATGTTGCCCAGAACCCGGTGAAAGTTCGCGACCTCCACGCGACGCTGCTGCATCAGCTGGGTCTCGATCACGAGAAGGTCACCTTCCGTTTCCAGGGCCTCGACCAGAAGCTTACCGGTGTGGAAGAAGCGCACGTGCAGCGCGGGATGATCTCATAGCCCAGTACCGATACGAGGCGCTGCCTCTATTGTAGAAGGCTTCTCCAGAAGCCTTTCACGTCGCGTTTACCACGATCTTGATTTTGATGACGCTTCAAATGTTTGATCGCCATCGTATGCTTTTCGACGTGAGCCATCGTGGGTTCGAGCCACCGTGAAAGGCTTCTGGAGAAGCCTTCTACGTTCTTTGGCTACGTCAATGGTGGTACTTGGACATTGCCTTCACCCCGCATCCAGCACCCCGAAGATATCCTCCACCGGCGCCCCATACAGGGCTCCCGCAGCCGCGGCATGATTTGGAATGTGAAACACGGCGCCACGCACACCCACTTCGATTTCCTCACGCGTGAACCGCTCGGGAAAGAAATGGAGCGCCACGAGAAAAGACGCGTCCTCAATCCAGTCCGCCAGATGAAAGCCGATGTCGTAGGCCTTCTCAGGACCGAACTCCGGCGTGAGCACAGGCAGCATGGTCTCCACCAAGGGCATGCCTTGAGTCGGTTGGGTGGCCCGATTCCCGGCCAGCTCTTGAAAGATTGCGGCCACCTTCTTCCGCACGTGTTGATGCGCATCACAGGCGTCGTGGGAGTCAGGCGGGGTCGAGGTCATGAGTGACGATACGCCGCTCATGGAAAACGGGTATGCGCCTATGTAGTCACCCGCACTTTGACAGAACACCGCTTCCGTGTTGTTTGCGCCATCATGGTTGAGTCTACCCAGCCCATCTCCATAGACGACATCGCGCGGCACTATGACCAGCTCGACCACTTCTACCGGGAAATCTGGGGTGAGCATGTGCACCATGGGGTGTGGGAAACGGGAAAGGAAACGCCGGAGCAAGCGGTGCGCCGGCTGGTGGACTTGGTGCTGGAGCGGGCGCAATTGAGGCCCGGCATGCAAGTGCTGGACGTGGGGTGTGGCTATGGCGCCACGTCGCGCATCGTGGCGCAGGAGCATGGGGCGCAGGTGCTCGGATTGACGGTATCGCCCGCGCAGGTCCGCTATGCGGAATCGGTAACCAACCCTCCGGGGAATCCCCGGTACCTCATCGAGGACTGGATGCACAACCAGCGGGAATCGGGCAGCTATGATGCGGTCATTTCCATCGAGTGCCTTGAGCACATGCATGACAAGGATCGTTTCTTTGCCGAAGCATTCCGGGTGCTGAAACCGGGTGGGCGCCTGGCGGTCTCTGCGTGGCTCTCGGGAGAAGAACTGAGGCCCTGGGAGCACCGGTTCCTGGTGGAGCCGGTGTGTCGTGAGGGACGCTTGCCCGCGCTCGGTACCGCCTCCGAGTATGCGCGGAAGATGCAAAATGCAGGCTTTGAAGAGGTGAGTGTGCTGGACCTCTCAGAGCAGGTGGTCCGCACCTGGCCCATCTGTGCCTGGCGCATGCTGGTGGGACTGGTCCGGAAACCGGGGTACCTGCGGTTCCTGCTCGATCCGAAGAATGACAACCGCATCTTCGCCCTCACCATGTTCCGCATCTGGCTGGCCTACCGACGTGGCGCCATGAAGTATGGCATTTTCGGGGGTATGAAGAAAACGTGAGTAGAAAACTGGCTTTCGAGGTCTGAGAGACGTATTGTTCTGGATACCCCCATGGCAGCACTTGAAGATCAGGATGATATCGACCGCGAAAGCCTAGCCCCGAGGGGGGCGATGCAGGGAATGCGCGCACTGATCACGCTCGCGTGCGCGGTGGTAGTGATCGCGGGCTTGAAGGCTGGCGCCAGCTTCTTCGCTCCGCTCGTGGTGGCATTCTTCCTGGCCGTGTTGAGCTATCCGCTCATGGCGTGGCTGATGAGAAAGAAGGTCCCACATGTGGTGGCCTTGTTCATCACGGTAGGCGTGATTGTTCTTTGCATTGGCCTGCTCGGCTGGGCCGGCTACGGACTGTTGAAGAGCCTTTCACAGGAAGTGCCACGCTACCTGCTGAAGCTGAAGAGCATCGTCGAAGAGACGGCCGTGTGGCTGGAAAAGGACGTCGGTGTGGACGGCGCGATCAAGGGAGTGGAGCAGTTCAACCTCCAGTACCTGGTGGAGATGGGCACACAGAAGGACGTGATGCAGCAGTTGGCCGCGTTTGCCGGCAGCACCTTCGGCACCGTGGCTTTCTTCCTGGGCGCTCACATTGTGGTGCTCGTGGTGATGATGTTCACCCTCATGGAAGCACCGGGAACCCGGAACCGCGCGGAAGTCGTGCGTGCTGCCGGAGGTCCGGATTTCTCCCTGCTGATGCAGTCCGCTACAGACATCCAGAAATACCTGGGGGTGAAGACGCTTATCAGCGCCGCTACGGGCGTGCTGGCCTTCGCGTGGTGCTGGATGTTTGATCTCAAGTATCCCTTGCTGTGGGGGATTCTGGCGTTCCTTTTCAACTATGTCCCGGCTGTCGGTTCCACCGTGGCGTCCGTCCCGGCCATCATCGAAGCTCTGGTCAATCATGGTGTGGGCTCGGCGGTCGGCGTGGGCATTGGCTATGCCATCATCAATTTCGGCCTGGATAATTTCCTGCAGCCCATGCTCATGGGGCGGAAGTTTGGTATCTCCGGCCTTGTGATTGTGTTGAGTGTACTTTTCTGGGGGTGGGTCTGGGGACCGATAGGCATGTTCCTGGCGGTACCGCTCACCATGATGATGAAGGTCATCTTGGAGAATACCAACGAGTTCCGCTGGATCTCCGTGGCCATGGCCAAGAAGAAGGTGAAGCACGGTGAGGTGGTCCTGGAGACCCCGGAATTCGCTGATGCCGAACTTTTGGGCGGCGGGGCAGCGACGGAACCTCCCCGCTAAAAAGCGGGTAAATCCGGCTGGGGCTGAAGGCAGCCTTAGCCCGTGAAATTCTGAAGGTTCCTCCCCCGGCTAGCCTCTTGCTTTTCAGGGGTGAATGCAGCATGATCGCTGCAAAACCGCCAAAATTGTTGCCCGCGACCTTCTCCCATGAGTCTGCCTGATATCGACGGATTGGAACTACAAGACCTCATCGGCAAGGGCAGTTGTGGTGCGGTGTACCGGGCAGTGGTGGGGGAGACGCGTGAGGCGTGCGCGGTGAAGGTCTTCAGCAGCATGGCCATCAACCGCAAGCTGCTGACCATCGGCATGCGCGGCCTGCAGCAGATGCCCGAGCATCCCGGCATCCTGAAGGTGCATCGCTTTGATTTTGACAAGGCTCCCTACTACGTGGCTGTGCCTCTGGTCGGCTTCATGACGGAGGACGGCCAGCGCCGCAAGCAGTGGGAAACACCCACGCTGGAGAGCTGCTGCGGCACCGTGCCCGCAGACGAGGCTTGGCGATATATTTATGAGGTGTGCGACTCCATGGCGTGGCTGCACAAGCACAATCTCGTGCACTGCAATCTGAAGCCACGCAACGTGCTGCTGGAGGATGACCAGGCCAGCGCCACGAAGATTGGGGACCCCGTGCAGGGCTGGATTGGTGGCGTGCACCATTTCGATACCACGGATCACTTCCTGTACATCCCGCCGGAGCAGGCCGAGCACCCGGATGCCCTCGCCACCCACGGCACCTCGTGGGATGTGTATGCCTTTGGCGTGCTCGCGTACCGCCTCCTCACGGGCAAGTTCCCGCGGGCGGAGGAGGAGCTGGAGGCCGAAATGCGCGAGCAGTCCAACTTCAATGGCACCGTCCGCACCGTGGACAATGGCGCCATTCTCGCCGCTGTGCGCGCGCAGCATGACATCGTGTGGCCGAAGAAGCCGACGTCGAAATGGGACGAGCGCCGCAAGCAGATCCTGGAGAGGTGCCTGGCGCTGGATCCGAAGCTGCGCTGGCCCGACTTGCGCGAGGTGATGCGTGAGTTTGAAAAACTCGAGGCGGATTACCTTCTGGAAGATGCCCGGGAAAAGATCGGCATTGAGAAAAAACGGCAGGCCCGACGTGTGGTGCTGCTGCGCTCGATGGTGCAGGTGCTCTTTGTAACGCTGGTGGCCGCTGCGGGATATGGTCTCTGGTACGGCTACGACAAGTACACCAAGTGGAAGCACGCAGAGAAGGCCACGGTGGATATCGCGAAGGAGAAGGAAGAAGGGGACAAGGCTCGCGAAGGGAAGATCACTGATCTGGCCACCAAGCTGCAACAGGCCAAGGAGGCTGAGCGGCTTGCCAGCTCGAACCTGCAGATGTCCCAGGCCGCGGTGGATCAGTTTCTGACCCAGCTCCTTCAGCTGCCCGCAGGACTTGGATTGCAGGCGGAGATTTCGCAGAAACATGTGAATGACGCACTGGCCTTCTGCGAGCAGGAGCGGCCTCGCCTGGAGAAGGACGACTCGCAGCTCCCCCTGCGCGCGACGAACTACTTCAACACGGCGCAGCTCCTCATGCGCAAGAACCAGCAGAAGGAAGCGAAGGCCTGGTTCGAAAAAGCCCGTAATACGCTCACCGCCTTGTTACAGCGTGAGCCCACGCATGCAGATGTGACGCGCCGCCAGATCATGCTGGGGCGTACGTGTCGCTGGCTGGGCACCATGCAATCGGAAGAAGGGCATCGTGTGGAAGCCACGCAGTATTTCAAGGAGGCTGTGGCCGCCCTGACACCGGCGCTTGAAAAGAATCCCAAGGATCGCAATGCGCGCGTGGAGTGCGCCATGGCCTGGTATGAACTTGGCAAGCGCTCGCGTCGTGACGGCGAAACGGCCGTGGCGGTGAATGCGCTCGGACGCGTGCCGACGCTCATGGATCCAAAGGTGGTAGGGGAAGAGCTTACGCCTCAGGAGCAGTTCCTCCTGGCTCGCAGCCGTATTGAGCAGGCGCTTTCCTTGCGGGATGAAGGCAGGCTCGATGAAGCCATGCGAGCCCTCTTCGACTCCATGGAAGTGATGGTGAAGCTGGTGGAGAAGTCCGCTCCAAATAACCAGGAGCAGGCGCTCACCCTCGCGGAGGCCTATATCGAGTTTGGTGAAATCGTTTCCGGCAAACTCGGCACCACCGATGCCAAGGATGCGCAGGCCGAGGCGCAGGCCATCCTCATGGAACTCGTGCGCACCCAGCCCCAGTGGGCGGAGGCCCGCCACCTGCTCGCCCGTAACTACGGCGCCCTCGCTGCGCTGGAGCGTGACCAGGGCAATGCCACCGAAGCACGCACGAAGCAGGAGTCCGCTGTGAAGACCCTGGAGGACCTCAGCAAGGACAATCCGGATAACACGCGCTTCCTCATGGAATACGCCCGGCAGAAGGGTGCTCACGCTCAGATGCTGTGCGACTTGAACAAGGCGAAGGATGCCGTGCCAATTGCCAAGGAGGCCGTGGATCGACTGGAAGAGCTGATGCAGAAGAACGATGCCAGCCTTGATGAGCTCGACCGCAAAGGCTGCGGCGTGCTGCTGGCCCAGCTCTACGGCATTCTCGGTCAGTCCAGCGAAGCCGCGAAGGACAGCAAGCTGGCGAAGTCCTCCTTTGCCAAAGCCTCTGAACACTGGGAAGCCCTCAAGAGCCGGCATGGTCACGATGAGACCATCGATGCTGGTCTGAACTGGAGCAAAGAGCGCCTGGGTAAGTTCAAGTGAGAACAGATCGGGCGGCTTCCGTTGCTTGCATCTGAAATTTCAAATCTGAAATCCCAAATCCATCCGAGCCATGTGTTGTTTCAGCCAGCCAGTGAAGGATGTCAGTAACACCAAAATCTTTGCCCGTCTGGGCAATGGTGTGGATCAGTTCGTCGCGTACGCGATGAACCTCTCAGCCGATGAAGAGCTCTCCATGGTGCTGCCGATTCCCGTGGTGCCAGGCTCTGGTGAGAAGGCCGTGAAGTTCATCAATCTGGAGAAGTATCCCCGGCTGTTTGAAGATCTCTGGAAGGGGTTTCCTGCACCGGTGTCGAGGTCGAGAGGTGGGGATACCTTCGGTCCGGCCGCAGTGTACGGGGTGCAAAAGCTGGAAGTGCAGAGTGTGGGTGCCTTCGATGCGAGCTTCGTTCCCACGATCGCAGACTTCTCCCGGTTGGATGAGCGCTTCCGCCTTCCCGAGAAAGTGTGGAAGAAGCTGCCCGGATACGCGACCTTCGGATTCGCGGTCTTCAAGCTGAAGGATGTTCATGGACCGGTGCATCCCATGGCATTTTTATTTCCTTCTTCGATGCCACAGTCGCTCTTCTTTCCCACGATGCACATTCATGATGGGGAGATTCACGCGAAGGAGGAGTTCGATCACACGCTGTACTGTCAGGGTAGTAATATCGATGCCTCCTGGCAGGAGTCGCCAGGCATTGCGGTGCAGTTTGTGAAGTGCGGACTCACGCATGACATGGTCTCCCCGAAGCATCATGTACACCGTCGCCTGATGAAGGGCGTGCAGGAGAATGGCGATGTGCTGCTGCGCGCGGGAAAGGTTGCGGCGTAGAAGCGCTTCGGGTTTTTAACGCAAAGCAGCAGAGCAGCAAAGGATGAAGGGAAGAGAAACTCCAGTCCCTTGTCTTGTCTGCTGCTTCGTTGCTTTGCGTTTCCCCATTGGAGCTACGCAAAAATTTCCTTCACCACACGGCCACTCACATCCGTGAGGCGGAAGTCGCGGCCGGCGTAACGGTAGGTGAGCTTCTCGTGATCGAGGCCGAGCAGCGCGAGGATGGTCGCGTGCCAGTCGTGGATGTGCACCTTGTCGGTCACGGCTTCGTACCCGTAGTCATCCGTCGCTCCGTACGAGAGGCCGCCTTTCACGCCGCCGCCTGCCATCCAGAGGGTGAAGCCCTTGTTGTTGTGATCGCGTCCATCACCCGATTGCGCATGAGGGGTGCGGCCAAATTCGCCGCCCCAGATCACGAGCGTGTCCTTGAGCAATCCACGCGCCTGAAGATCCGTGAGCAGACCTGCGATGGGCTTGTCAATGGCATTGCAGTTGCGCGCGAGATCCGCCTTGAGGTTGCGGTGCTGGTCCCAGCTCCCGTTCGACACTTCGATGAAGCGTACTCCGGACTCCGCGAGGCGGCGTGCCATGAGGCACTGGCGGCCGAAGGTATCCGTAGCGTCCTCACCGATGCCATACAGCTTCTTGGTGGTCTCGGATTCCTTCTCGATGTCCATCACCTGCGGAGCCACGTTCTGCATGCGGAAGGCGAGTTCGTTGCTCTCGATCACGCCTTCGATTTGCGGCTCATACGCCTCGTGCTGGAGCTTCCCCTTGTTCAGCGTCTGGATGAAGTCGAGCTGGGTGCGTTGCGCTTCCGTGGTGTAGCGCGGGTTCGCAATGTTGCTGATGCCCTGCGGCGAGGCGCCACCATTGCGACGCCCACCGCCGCCGCCTCCAGGGAAGCTGGAGCCAATGCGCGTGCCCTGGTAAATCGCAGGAAGGAAGGAGCTGCCGTAGTTCCTCGCGCCGCCTTGAGGAGCCGGGTTGATGGTGATGAAGCCCGGCAGGTTTTCATTCGTCGTGCCCAGTCCGTAGAGAGTCCAGGAACCCAACGAGGGCCGGATGAACTGCGCTGTGCCCGTGTGCATCTGAATCACCGCCTGAGGATGATTCGGCATGTCCGTGTGCATGGAGCGCATCAGGCAGAGATGGTCCGCCTGCTTCGCCACTTCCGGAAACAACTCCGAGATCCACAAGCCGCTGCGCCCGCTCTGGGAGAACTTCCATGGTGAACCAAGCAAGGTCGCCGGACCGCCGCGACCACGACCGGACTCCTTGCCGCTGTCCGCAGTGAGCTTGGGCTTGTAGTCAAACGTATCCACATGCGACGGCGCTCCCGGCATGAAGAGAAAGATGACTCGCTTGGCGCGAGGCGCGAAATGCGAAGGCTTCGGCGCGAGCGGCGATGTGGTGGCTGCACCCCAGGTGGAAAGCGCCGAGAAGGCGAGGTAACCAAAGCCTGCGGAGGAGCCTTGCAGGAAGCTGCGTCGCGAGAAGGGAAGGGCAGTGTTCACGTAGGAGGCAGGTTGGAGTTCTCGATGGTTAGTTGAGGAAACGGAATTCCGCGGAGGCCATCAGTGCCTGGCAGAAGGCGCTCCACGCATACATGCTGATGTCGCCATGCTTCGCGCTCTTCGCTTTGGACGCATCCTGCGCGTACTCGCTGAAGAACGTGCGTGTCGCCAGGACCTCCTGCTGCGTGGGCGCACGGCCGAAGGCGAGCCAGTAGGCATTCACCATGCGCGTGGGATTGTCCTTGGAGGATTCATACACGCGCCGTGCAAAGGCATCGCTCAAGGCGATGACCTGGGCGTTGTTCATCAAGTAGAGACTCTGCGAAGGAACGTTGGTGGTCTCGCGATCGCCGGTGACGAGTGCGGGATTGGCGAAGTCAAAGAGGGCGAGCGCTTCCGGTACCACATCGCGAATGAGCGGCAGATACACGGAGCGAAACTTCGAGGGCTGCTGCGTCGCCTGGTAGTAGCCCAGGATGGCTGCGCGACCCTCGCCCGTCACGCGTGATACAGGCGAGCCGGGTGGGGGATAGAAGTCAATCTCGCCGCTGATGAGCAGCATGGCATCACGCAGCGACTCTGCGTCGAGCGCGCGTGTTTTCATGCGCCAGAAAAGCGTGTTGTCCGGATCCGCGGCGAAGTTCTGCGGCGCATGCTGGCTCGAGAGTTGGTAGGTGCGGCTGAGCACGATCTCACGCACCATCTTCTTCACTGACCAGCCATTCTCCATGAAACGAAGGGCGAGCCAGTCCAGCAACTCAGGATGGGATGGCTTCTCACCCATGGCGCCGAAGTTGTCCACGGAAGCCACAATGCCGCGACCGAAAAGCCAGCGCCACATGCGGTTTGTCATCACACGAGCCGTCTGGGGATTCTCCGTGCTGGCGAGCCAGTTCGCGAGGTCGAGTCTTCCGCTGCCCTTGGTCACCTGAGGCGGCGTTGAGGGGAACATCACCTGCACAAATCCGCGCGGCACCGTCTCGCCCGGTTGAGTGGCCTCCCCACGATTGAAGAGCGGACTGTTGACGGGAGTCCTGCGGTCATACACTCCCATTGCCAGGATGCGGGCGCTGCCGTCTTCCTCGTAGCGATTGACCTGACCCTTGAGATCGCTGGTTTGCTGCCGGATGGCGAGCAGGCGGAAGGCATCGACATCCTTGCCGCTGCGCCGGGCAGCCAGGGCTTCCTGCTGGCGCTCGACGCGCGTCTCTTCGAGTTGCTTCATGCGGCGGGCGAGGTCCGCTCGTGCGGAGGCGCTGATGCCTTCAAACCCCGGGGCCATGCCGGACTCATGACCGAGTTCGATGAGGTCGGATGGTTGATTGTTTTGTATCACACCATTGGTGCCGTACAGCGTCTCGCTGCTCAGGAAGATACCGGCGAGCGCGTAGTAGTCCTTCTGTGGAATGGGGTCGAACTTGTGATCGTGGCAGCGGGCGCAGGCCACCGTGGTGCCGAGCACGGCTTGCGTGAGGGTGTCAATTTGTTCATCTGCCACCTCAAGCGCGAACTGGCGTGGGTTGCGTTCGTTGTGCGGCTTCGTGCCGATGGCCAGAAACCCGGTGGCCACGATCTTCTTGCTCTGATCCACCGCATCCTTGAAGGGCACCAGATCACCGGCCACTTGCTGACGGATGAATTCGTTATACGGCATGTCCTCGTTGAAGGCGCCAATGACCCAGTCGCGATAGCGCCAGGCGAAGGGGTAGGGGACATTGATGTCCTTCCCGCTGGACTCCGCATAGCGCGCGACATCCAGCCAGTGCCGGCCCCAGTATTCACCGAAGCGTTCTGAAGCCAGGAGATTGTCCACCACACGCGTGAAAGCCTCAGGCGAGGTATCCTTCATGAACGCTTGAATCTGGTCCAGCGTGGGTGGCAGGCCTGTGAGGTCAAAGGTAACACGGCGCAGTAGGTCCAGCTTCTGCGCATCTGCCACGGGCTGCAGTCCCTTTTCTTCCAGCTTCGCGAGGACATAGCGATCGAGGTCCGACTTGGCCCATGCCGTGTTCTTCACCTCGGGCACGGGCGACTTCTTCGGCGGCTGGTACGCCCAGAACTTCCGGCCTTCCGCGACATCGATCTCTTTCTTCTTCCACTGCGAGGCTGCGGCATTTGCATCAGCCACGGTTTCACCGCGTGGGTCGGGAGCTCCCATTTTTACCCACGTCTCAAAGTCCGCGATGACACTTGCCGGCAGCTTGCCCTTCGGCGGCATCTCCATGTCCTTGTTGCCATAGCGGATGGCGTCGATGAGCAGGCTGTCGGAGATCTTGCCCGGCACCACCGCAGGACCCGTGTCCCCACCGTTGAGCGTGGCTTCCTTCGTATCCAGCATCAGGCCGCCTTTGACCTTCTTGGATTGGGCGGAGTGGCATTCGTAGCATTCCTCCACCAGCACGGGGCGAATCTTCCGCTCGAAGAAGTTTCGCTGTTCATCGGTGAATTCGCCATGAGCAACGCCGGCCTGGGTGGCCAGGAGGAGGAGCAGGCTGAAGGTGGAGCGTTTCATGCCGGTTGAAGGGTGAGCAGGTGATGCAGCATTCAACCGTGATGACGCGTGAAGGTTGCGGGCAGTTACGTGAAGATTCCTGCCGTCTGACCAAAAGTTCTTGACATGCCAAAGCCCGGTAATTGGTTAAAGCATGGTAAAAAAACGTTCTTCCTTTAAAAAGAAGGCCACACCGAACCTGGCGGTCAGCAGACCTGAATCGGTTCTCAAGCGCACGGTCCAACTGGATAAGGGAGGATTGTTCAAGGCCCTCGGCAAGTCCATTGCCCACGCTAGTGCCGGCAAGCTGGACGAGCTCTCTGCGGATGCCGGTGAGGCCATTGCCGCCTTAGGTTTAAAACCTGACCCCGGTGCGCTGGCGTGGATTCTGATTCAGCGAGCGTTGCTTCGTGCCATGCGTGAGCTGGTGGAGGAAAGTATGATACACTTGCCTGAAGAGGTCCCACCAAAGGTAGAGGACATTGCCGGACAGTTGGATCGCGAGGTGGAAAAGACCGAGCTGGAAATTGGAAAGGATTTCTTTCGCCAGCCGGGGACTCTACCCTTTCTTAAACCCTGTGGTGAGTGGTTTTGCCAGCTTCTCGTTGCTTCAGGCTGCGAAGATGCTGTCGGACGTTCTCTGACCGCGAGACTTCCCAAGTATTTCGTTTACGCTCTGAATCAGGAATGGCGTGTGAACCACGAAAAGTATGCGGTCATCCTGCAAGCATCAGAAACTCCATTTACCAAGGCGGGAGTTAGGGAACAGGCATGGGAGGGCTACTTGGCTTGGCTGGAGCGTGAATTGGATAGTCCGATGTTCGGAGAGCCTTTTGGCCTACGGCAACTGTATGTACCGCTGCGCGCTTACTATCACCTGAGGAGCGAGAATAAGAAGGCACCTTTGTCTGAGATGCATTTGGCGCCACGTGAGCATCAAAGGCGAGTTGCCGTCATGTTAGAGGAGCATCTTTTGCATTGGCTGGATCATTCGGATAAGAGTGATTCTGTGCGCGTGCTTAGTGGAGGGCCTGGGAGCGGTAAATCATCTCTCACTAGAATGCTTGCGGCTGCAGTTAATCGTGACACGTCTTGGCGTGCGCTGCATTTGCCGCTTCATCAGGTTAACTATCGCGGCGAGTTGGCGCCTGTTATCGCTGAGTATTTGCAGAAGACTCGTTTGCTCGCTGATCATCCCGCGCATCCTTTGGATTGTGTTGAGGGTGACGATCGGATTCTGCTGGTGTTCGATGGGCTCGATGAACTGGCTATGCTCGGGAAAATTGCCCAGAATCAAGCAAGTCAATTTGTTCAAGCCGTGAAAGAGTTGGTAAGGGATCAGAACACCACTTCGGTAAGGGTGAAGGCATTGATTAGCGGACGTACGGTAGTGATGGATGGCCTTGAAGACCAGTTTCGCCGCGAAGGGAGCGTTCTGCATTTACTGCCCTATGTTGTGGGCAATAGCGACAAGGAACTTTACGAACATGGTTGGTCCTTGCTAGAAAAAATTGACCAGCGGGTCTTGTGGTGGCGGAAATATGCAGAGTTGAAGGGCGGTGAACACAAAGATGTTCCATTGAATCACGGTGAGTTAACCGAAATCACCTCAGAGCCGTTGCTCAATTACTTGCTCGCTTTGGCATATGGTGCGGGCGGGCTGGATTTTAGTCGTCAGGTTACACAGAACCAGATCTATGAATCATTAGTAGGAGAAGTCTACCGGAGGCGATGGGGGAACGGCGAGAATTTTCACGTGCGTGGGATGCCTCCAGAGCATTTCCAGAGAGTACTTGAGGAGGTAGCGGTTGCTGCTTGGCACGGAGATGGTCGAAAAACTACGGTGGGCGAGATCAAACAGCATTGCAAAGATGCAGGTATTGAGAAAATGCTAGAGGTGTTCCAAGAAGGGGCGGAAGCCGGTGTTCTGCGCCTTTTGACGGCTTTTTTCTTTCGACAAGCGGGTATTAGAGCGGATGAAAATGCGTTCGAGTTTACGCACAAAAGCTTCGGTGAATACTTGGTCGCGCGCAGGATTGTGCGCCTCTTGCAACTCATGGAAGAGAAGTTGTGTGAGCAAGATCAGAAATTCTCAGGCTGGAACGAAGTGGAGTGCCTTGCCGAGTGGTCCAAATTGACTGGGCCGAGTACTGTCACAGAAAATCAACGAAAATTTCTGATAAATGAAGTAAGGTTACGAGATAAAGCGTCTTGTTGGAGAACCGCACTAGTCCGTATTGCCAACACCTCCCTGAAGCATTCTATGCCGATGGAAAAGCGAACTACGTTGAGCTTCGGACAGATGATCGAGCAGTCGAGAAATGCGGAGGAATGCTTGCTTGTGGCGATTAACTCGTGCGTTAGACTCAGCGAGGAAAAGGTTTCGCTTGATTGGCCACATCCAACCGCAGCACGTAGCTGGATCAGACGATTGCAAGGCCAACATCTTACTTCCGGCAGTGCCCTAGGACTCAAATGCTTAGAACAACTGGTTTTCACGGATCAATTTCTGGAACAAGTGGACCTGGGAGATGGATCTTTGGCAAAATCTTGTTTTATCGGATGTTCCCTAAAGGGAGCTAATCTCGGAGGGGCAAACCTTGAGCATGCACAGCTCGAAGAGGCAATTCTTGTGGGAGCCGATCTCGAAAGTGCGAACTTGGTAGGGACGAACCTCAGGAAGGCGACTCTTACAAAGGCAAATCTTGAAGGGGTAAATGCGGATGGGGCGGACCTCTTTGCGGCTAATCTTGAAAAGGCTAATCTCGCAGTTGTAAATTTCTCCAATGCCAATCTTTTTGAAGCAAGTCTAGTAGAGGCAAAACTTCATGAGGCCTGTTTTTGGAGAGCAAATATGGAGAATGCTCAGCTTCAGAAAGCTAACCTTCAGGGGGCGGATCTTCAATATGCGGAACTTACTGGTGCGAATCTTGAAGGTGCAAATCTTGAGGGTGCATACTTAGGGGACTCCAACCTTGAGAAAGTAAACCTTGAAAGGACAAATCTTGTAAGGGCGAATCTCGAAAGAGCGAGGCTTGATGGAGCTACTCTTGTAGGAGCCAATATGGAGAGGGTCAATCTACAAAGTGCCAGTCTCGCAGGCGCAAACTTGGTGGGTGCAAATCTGGTGGGTGCTAACTTAGTGGGCGCTAGCCTCGAGGAGGCAAATTTAGAAAGAGCAAATCTAATAGCTTTCTAACCTTGAATCTGCGAATATTGGCTCCTCTGTTCTTTCAGAGGTCTTTGCCGGCTGCGAGGTCGAGAAAGCTCTTCCGCAGATTTGCGAGCACTGGTGAGTCGTCATTCTTTCGCCAGACCAAGACAGTGGGTACACGCGGAAGGCTCGAAGGCAGTTCACGAAAGACGAGACCGGGGCGCTTCACCTGCCGGAGTGTATCCGTCACTGGTGAGACGCCAAATCCTGCAGAGATGAGCCACATCTTTGTTTGAACGTCATGGGCATACTGGGCGGGACGTGGTGTGGCGCCAGCCTTGGCACACGCAGCGAGGAAGGTATCGTAGTAGCCGTGCTGCACTCGCGGATCCATCATCACGAGACCTTCACCGTCAAGGTCCATCCAGGTGAGTTTCTTGAGCTTGGAGAGGCGGTGTCCTGCGGGCATTGCCAGCACTTGGCCAGACTCTTCCACCAGCATAGAGTCGAAGTCCGCGTAGCCCACGGGAGGGCGCAATAGACCAGCATCGAGCTCGCCACTGCGCAACCGGTTGATTTGTTCAGGGCTGGTAAGATCGAAGAGTGAAAGCTGCACGCCCGGATAGTTTTGGTGAAACTCGCGCAAGATACGTGCGAGCCATGCATTGGCTGTGGGGGCGATGAGGCCCACACGCAGGTGTCCCACAAGACCGTGCTGGGCATTCCTCGCCCGGTTCTCCGCTTGTGTGGCGGAGGCCAGCACCGTGCGCGCCTCTGCCAGGAATACCCGGCCGGCGTGCGTGAGCGATACGGATCGCGTAGTGCGGTGAAAGAGTTGCACACCCAGCTCTTCCTCAAGGGATTTGATCTGGGAGCTCAGCGCGGGCTGGGCGAGGTGCAGGATTTCGGCGGCACGGTGGAAGTTCAAGGTGTCTGCCACCGCGGTGAAATAGCGGAGATGCCGGAGTTCCATACGCTGCAACAATCGAGTCGGATTAATACAATGCAAGTATCAGTGCGGGACCAATCTTGTATTGGGCTTTTTGCGCCGCACGTGGCAGCCATCCGTAAGTTTCGGAAAAGGAAAAACCGCCATGTGGATTGTCCGTCTTGCGCTTCGTCGCCCCTATACCTTCATCGTCGCGGCGCTGGTACTGCTGCTCATGTCTCCGTTTCTTTTGACGAAGACGCCGACGGATATCTTCCCGTCCATCAACATCCCGGTGATCTCGGTCATCTGGCAGTATCAAGGCCTGAGTCCTCAGGAGGTGGAGCAGCGCATCATCTACAATCATGAGCGGTCCCTCAGTGCGACGGTGAATGACATCGAGCACATTGAGTCGAATTCTTATAACGGCGTAGGCATCATCAAGGTGTTCCTCCGTCCTGGCGCTTCCGTGGATGCGGGCGTCGCACAGCTCACCGCGGTGGCGCAAACCATTCTGCGCCAAATGCCCCCTGGTCAGACGCCACCGCTGGTGATTCGTTACAATGCGTCCACGGTCCCCATCCTCCAGTATGCCTTTACGAGCGACAAGATGTCCGAGCAGGCCATCTATGATACGGCGCAGACACAGGTGCGTGTGGGCCTGTCCAGCACCCAGGGGGCACAACTTCCCTGGCCATATGGAGGGAAGACGCGCGTGGTATCCGTGGACCTCGACCTCACCGCGCTGAAGGCAAAGAACCTCACGGCGCGGGATGTGGTAAATGCCATGGACGCGCAGAACCTCATCCTGCCCAGCGGCACCGCCAAGATCAAGGAGACGGAATACAACGTGGGCGTGAACAGCAGCCCACGTATGCTGGAGGAGCTGAACAACCTGCCGGTGAAGACCGTCAATGGTGCCACCATCTATGTGAAAGACGTGGCGCAGGTGCGCGACGGTTACCAGCCGCAGCAGAACATCGTTCGCAAGGACGGTGTGCGCGGAGTGCTCCTGACCGTCATGAAAAGCGGCATGGCCTCTACCCTGGAGGTTGTGAACGGCGTGAAGGCCCAGCTGCCCAAGATCATGAGTGGCCTCCCACCGGAGCTGAAGGTGGAGGAGTTTGCGGACCAGTCTGTGTTCGTGAAGGCGGCGGTGAGTGGCGTGGTGCATGAGGGCATCATCGCGGCGGCACTCACGGCGTTGATGATTTTGCTCTTCCTGGGCTCGTGGAGGAGCACCTTGATCATTGCGATTTCCATCCCGCTCTCGGTGCTCTGCTCCATCGCGGTGCTCAGCGCCCTGGGTGAAACCATCAACCTGATGACGCTCGGTGGACTTGCCCTGGCCGTCGGTATCCTCGTGGATGACGCCACGGTGGAGATCGAGAACGTGCACCGACACATGAGCATGGGGAAACCGTTTGTTCAGGCCATTCTCGACGGCTCGAAGGAAATCGCGCTGCCTGCCTTCGTGTCCACGCTGTGTATCTGTATCGTGTTCGTGCCCATGTTCTTCCTCACGGGTGTGGCGCGCTACCTCTTCGTTCCCCTCGCGGAGGCGGTGGTGTTTGCCATGATGGCGAGCTACTTCATCTCGCGTACGCTGGTGCCCACGCTCATCATGTTCCTCTACAAGAACGTGCCGCATCATGCGGAGGGCGAGCATCATGATGCGAAGCCTGTGGCTCTGTGGCAGCGTCCCTTTGTGGCCTTCTACCGCGCGTTCGAGCGTGGATTCTCAAAGTTCCACGCAGGTTACCAGCGGTTGCTCTCCGCGATCCTGGTGCATCGCGTGGCGTTCGTGCTCATCTTCATCACACTGTGTGGTGGATCGATGGCGCTTGTGCCGCAGTTGGGTCAGGACTTCTTCCCCAATGTGGATGCGGGTCAGATCAAGCTGCACCTGCGTGCTCGCAGCGGCACCCGCATTGAAGAAACCGCGCGTCTCGTGGACAAGGTGGAGGAGGTGATTCGCCAGGAAATCCCAGAGAAGGAACTTGCCGGCATCCTCGATAACATCGGCATCCCGAACTCCGGCATCAGCCTTTCCTATTCCAACAACGGCCTCTACGGCACCGGCGATGCCGACGTGCTGGTATCACTGAAACATGGACACAGTCCCACGGACGACCACGTCCGCCGCCTGCGCCTGCGTCTGAACCAGGAATTCCCCGGCACGACCTTCTACTTCCTGCCAGCGGACATCGTGAGCCAGACGCTGAACTTCGGTCTGCCTGCTCCGTTTGACGTGCAGATTTATGGACGCGATCAAGCCGGTAACCGTGCGGTGGCGGCGAAGCTTGCGGAAAAGATTCGCGCCATTCCCGGTGCGGTCGACGTGCGCGTGCAACAGGCCGCGGACCAGCCGCAGTTCACCGTGAATGTGGATCGCGACAAGGCACAGGAGATTGGCCTCACCGAGCGCGATGTGGCGAACTCGGTGCTGCTCAGCCTGAGCGGTAGCGGTCAGGTGCAGCCGCTATACTGGCTGAATCCGACCAACGGCATCCAGTACCTCATCAATGCCCGCACCCCGGAGCATGAAATGAGTTCCCTGGCGAATCTTGAGGCCATTCCCGTGAGTCGCAGCCAGGCGGGTGAGGGCGATGGACAGCTTCTCTCGAACCTCGCGACACTCCAGCGTGGTCAGGGACCGGGAGTGATCTCTCACTACAACGTGCAGCCGGTGATCGACATCTTCGGCGGTGTGAGTGGTCGTGACCTCGGTGGCGTGGTGCGCGACGTGCAGAAGCTGGTGAAGGAAGTGGAACATGAACTGCCACGCGGCAGCTTCATCGTGGTGCGTGGCCAGGCTGAGACGATGCAGACCAGCTTCCAGGGACTCGCAGCCGGTCTCGTGATGGCCGTCGTACTGATTTACATGCTCCTCGTGGTGAATTTCCAAAGCTGGACGGATCCGTTCATCATCATCACGGCATTGCTTGGCGCCATCACTGGCGTGGTGTGGGGACTTTTCCTCACGCAGACCACCCTCAGCGTGCCCGCGCTGATGGGCGCCATCATGAGTCTCGGTGTGGCCACGGCGAACTCGGTGCTCATTGTCAGCTTTGCGCGAGACAACGTGCGGCAAGGCGTGTCACCGCTGAAGGCTGCGTTCAATGCGGGCAGCACGCGTATCCGTGCGGTGCTCATGACCGCCCTTGCCATGATCATCGGCATGGTGCCCATGAGCCTGGGCATCGGTGAAGGTGGTGAGCAGAATGCGCCGCTCGCACGTGCGGTGATCGGCGGTCTGAGTGTCGCCACGTTTGCCACGCTCTTCTTCGTGCCTGCGGTGTTTGCCCTGCTGCATCGTCGTCGCGTGCAGGTGATGGATCCGCTGCTTCGCGAAGAAGACGACGAGGTCAGCGAAATGCCTGTCCAGCCTGTGATCGCTTGAGAGCTTCCATTTCTGTTCCCTTTAAAACCCCACCCCCACCTTTCATTCCATGTCAGAGCAAACTCCCAGTCCCACTCCTTCGGAGTCGAGTAGTAGCGCCAGTACGAACTCGTCTGCTGAAGAACTTTTGCCAGGCCAGCGGAAGCCGCGCCTGAGCCTGTATCTTGTTGGTGTGCTCGTGCTCCTCGGCGTGGGCGTGTACGCCGGAATGTCCCCTCGCGTCGCGCAACGCAAGGAGGTGGAGGAAGTAACCAAGCAACTCGCGCTGCGTACCTTCGCCACCGTGAATCCCGCCCCTGGCAAGCCGCCGGAGCAGGTCACGCTGTCTGCGGAACTCAAACCCATCATCGAAACACCCGTGTATGCACGTGCCAGCGGCTACGTGAGGAAGTGGTACGTGGACCTCGGTGCCAAGGTGAAGGAAGGTGAACTGCTTGCAGAGCTGGAAACGCCTGAACTGGATCGCGAACTCGTCGAAGGTCGCGCTACCTTGCGCCAGGCTGAGGCGGCGTTGGGCCTTGCGGAATCGACTGCCAAGCGCTGGGAAGAACTCGCGGGCACCAAGTCCGTGAGCGCCCAGGAAGTGGAAGAGAAGCGTGCGGATGCCGCGCTGAAGACCGCGGCCATGGAAGCAGAAAAGGCACGTGTGCAGCGCTTGGAGCAGCTCACCGACTTCTCCCGAATCACTGCGCCGTTCGCTGGCACTGTCACCGCTCGTGAAGTGGACGTGGGTCAGCTCGTGAGCGCGGGCAGCAGCCATGAACTCTTCCGCCTCGCCCGCACGGACAAGCTTCGTGCCTACATTCGCGTGCCGCAGACCCAAGCGCGTGGCGTGAGGATTGGCCAGTGCGCCGAAGTGATTGTGCCGGAGATCCTGGGTGAAACCTTTATCGCGAAGATCATCCGCACGGCGGGCGCCATGGACACGGCTTCACGTACCTTGCTGACTGAGTTGGAAATCGACAACGAGAAGGGCGAGATCCTCGCCGGTAGCTACGCACGTGTGCGCTTGGCGCAGACTCAGGCTGATGCACTGCTCACGCTGCCCGCCAATACCTTGCTCTTCCGTGCGGAAGGCATCCAGGTGGGTGTGGTCGATGCACAGAGCAAGGTGCAGATGCGCACGCTTAAGATCGGCCGCGACTTCGGACCCAATGTGGAAATTCTCGGTGGCGTGGAGCAGGGAGACCGTGTGGTGCTGAATCCTCCGGATTCACTCGCGAGTGGTACGGAGGTGCGCCTTGCCGCAGCCGAACCTGCTCAGGATGGCAGCCACGAGCCGAAGACGGCGGCGCGGTGAGTGGCAAGTGGTGTGAACACAGGCCCAAGGAGCGGGAACGCCTCGTTCCCGAACCCCTGATGTGTTCATCACTCCGCCTGTTGCATGCAACGGCATGCGGACCTGTGTGTGTATTTGGAGAGTGGCCCCAGCGTGCGAGCGTGGCGGTGCATGCTATGTCCGCTCGTGCTTTCAAATCAGTCGTTCGGGAACGAGGCGTTCCCGGTCCTTGGGCCTGCCGCAACGTGTTGCACAAGCACGCGTGATGGGGTTGCGCGACGCGTATTGCCCGCATGACCGCACACTCCGTGTGCGGAAATACTGTGTCTCCCACCACAAGCTACTTCACCGCCACCTTCGCCTTCGGCAGTGGTACGAAGTGCTCCACGTAGCCGATCATCATTTCATCGAAAGTCTGCGCGCCCCAGCGGACTTCCTTCGTGGGATCCGGGTTGGCGGGATTGTTCGTGCTGTTGTCATACACCGCGGTGATCTTCACCACGCTGCCGCGAGGGACAAACTTCGGTTGCTTGTAGTCGTACGCGAGTTGCCAGTTGAAGTCGTAACGGGGAATATCAAGCAGCGTCTCCGTCTTGCCGTCCGGGTAGGTCACTTCGTATTTGAAGGACTTTCCGCGCACATGCATGTGCGCCATGTACGCGCTGAAGAGCATGTCGGTGGGAATGGCCTGCTGGCGCACTTCGACATGGTCCGAAGCACCAGCAGGGATGCGGATGCGCGGATGGGACACGGCAGCCACCTTCACTTCATATTCCGGCGGCTCCTTGGCGAAGATCATGCCGATCTTCAACTGGTCCTCCACCGGCTTGCCATTGGGCGTGTAATGGATCTGAAAGCTGATGGTAGATCCCGCAGGCAGCCGCTTCGCATGCGCAGGAGGCAGGATGCGGTGCGTGTTGCCGGGGACATAGGCGGCCCAGTAACCGTCGCTACCTTCGTCGCGGTCCGAGATGTTCGCTCCCTTTTCGTGCACACGCACAATCACGTGATGCACCACCTGTGGCGCAGTGGGGATGATTTCATACGCCTGTACCCAGCGATCCTCCGGGAAGGAGGTGGTCACCGTGGCGCGCTGATAGGGCATGGTTCCCTCCGCCTTGATGGCAAAAGGTTTTGGCAATGCGAACACCACATCAGGCTTGCCGATGGTCCATTCGCCGGAGAACTGGCGGGGCAGGGGCGCTTCCTTTGGATCACCAGCGGCGTGATCGCTGCTATTGAGCCAGGTCAGCAGGTCGGCCTTGTCCGCCGCTGAGAGAGAGCAATCATTGGCCCAAGGGCTGTCGGTAGAAGACCCTCCCTTCGCTGCGAACCATGGAGGCATGGCGCCGCGTTCCACCTGCTTGCGGATCATGCCCGTGTTGTCGATGACATCGGCGAGTGTCTCCAGTGAGAAGGGGCCCACGCCATCCGCGCGATGGCATTCTACGCAGTTGTTCTGCAGGATGCGTGAGACCTGATTGTGATAGGTTACCTTCGTGCTGGCTGCAGCCACCTTGTCACTTGCCGGGAGATCCAGCGCGCAGCCCGGCGCTGTGGTGGCCGCGAGTTGAATGGGGCGCCCCTTGGTCAGGTCATCTATGGCCATGCGGAGATACTCCTTCGTGGGTGCATCCTTGCTGTAGCCCAATCC
This sequence comes from Roseimicrobium sp. ORNL1, assembly GCF_011044495.1. Taxonomy (GTDB): domain Bacteria; phylum Verrucomicrobiota; class Verrucomicrobiia; order Verrucomicrobiales; family Verrucomicrobiaceae; genus Roseimicrobium. Next base: position 5,228,645 of record NZ_CP049143.1, on the reverse strand, counting down.
ATATTGGTCATGCACCGCACCGCGATATACCAGCGTGCGAGCCGCATCGATGAGGAACACCTCTGTCGTGGTCGTGGCGGAGAGGGCACGCAGCAGAGTGGACTGCGGGTCATTCAGCACGGCAGTGGTGAGCTGGTGATCCTTGGCAAACTTCTGCAAATCCTCCGTCTTGTCTCCAGGCACTGCGTTGAGCAGGACAAAGGCGATATTACGCTCTGCGCACTCCTTGGCGAGACGCGCATACTCCGCGCCGAGCTTGTTGCTGATGGGGCAGGTGGCGCTGAACAGTGCGAAGACCAGCCCGTTCTTCCCCTTGAGTTGGGAAACGGTGACGTCCTTGCCGGAGAGGTCCTTCAGAGTCACATCCGCCACCAAATGTCCGACACCATGCTCGGAGCCCTTGAGCTGCTGGGGCTGTTCCTTCAAGGACTCATCCGGCTTCGTGATGGCCACGGCGCTATCCTGCTTGGGCAGGAACCGGCGGGAGACCTGGCTGCCCAGCACGGCACGAGCTTCATCGATGACCACGGTGCCATCCTTGTTGCCATCAAGTTTGTTGAACCAGTCTTCGCGCGGCAGTTCCTCCTTGGTGAGCTTGCCGTCGTCATTCGCATCCACTTGTTTGAACAGGACCTCCAGCGGTACCGTGCCCTGTTCATCCTTCGCATCTTTTATCCGATTGGTCACGGCTCCGCGCAGGCGGGCCATGCCGGTGCGGGTCTCCTCCAGCGTGACGTAGCCGTCACCATCCAGATCCAGCTTCTTGAGCATGGGCTTGCCCTCCAGTTCCGCCATGCTCACGCGTCCGTCGCCATCCTTGTCGAAGGCCTTGAACTGGTTCGCGAGCGGGTCTTCGCCACGCAGAAACGCGGGGGCGGCCACTGCGGTGGTGACTGCCAGGATGAGGAGGGGGCGTAGGTGCTTCATGAGCCGTGTTGCAGCCCGAGACGCGCGGGGTGGGTTTCAGGTTACACGCAGAGCCCAGAAATGAAAAGCCGCAGGGATCTGGCCCCTGCGGCTTCTCGGACGGTGGGAGTGCTTGGCTGGTTGCTGATTGAAAGAAAATCAGATGATGCTGTCATCCTCCACCGGCTGGTCTTCCGGTGCAGAGCTATCCGTGGCGTAAATCTGCTCGTGCTCGACGTGGACGCTCGGATCGTTCGGGTGAACTTCCTGTTCCGGTTCGGCTTCGGCGACGGCCACGGAAGTTTCGGCAGAGCTAGCCACAGCCTCTTCCGCGACGGGTTCAGCTGCCACGGCAGCGGCCGCGGTGGCCTTGGCGCTCTTGCCTTTGCCACGCTTTGGTTTGGTGGGGGCATCCAGAATGGAGTCGATATCCGAGTCGCCGCCGCGTTTCACGCGACCGCTCACGGTATCCGCCACGGTGGGCTGGCCGTCTTCAAGCGAGACCTTTTCGTTCGTCATGCGCACGCCCACCGGCTTGCTCACGCCGAACTCCTGCATGGTCACCCCGTAGATGACGTCTGCGCGGGACATGGTGCGCTTGTTGTGCGTCACCACGATGAACTGGCTGCTGGTGGTGAACTTGTCCAGCATGGTAAGGAATCGGCCGATGTTCGTTTCATCGAGCGGCGCATCAAGTTCGTCCAGCACGCAGAAGGGGCTCGGCTTCACCATGTAGATGGAGAAGAGCAGGGCCACCGCCGTCATGGAGCGCTCGCCACCGGAGAGCAGGCTGATGGTCTGCAACTTCTTGCCGGGCGGCTTCGCGATGATGTCGATGCCCGTTTCGAGCGGATCATTTTCATCCTGCAGCATGAGGTCTGCCTGGGAGCCCTGGCCGAAGAGTTCCTTGAAGTTCTCCCGGAAATTCGCGCGCACGAGGGAGAAGGTCTCGCTGAACATCGACTTCGTGGTGTCGTTGATCTTTGCGATCACCTGGAGGAGTTCCTCCTTGCTCTTCACGAGGTCGCCATGCTGGGTGTCCAGGAAGTTGTGGCGCTGCTCGAGCTCTTCGAACTCGTTGATGGCGTCAAGATTCACCGGGCCCATGCTCTCCACACGCTGGCGGAGTTCGTTCACGATTTCCTGCACCAGCGTCCAGTCGGGTTCGCCTGCCGTGGTGGAGAGCAGGTCGTCGAACTCGGTGGTCATGCCATCCATGAGTCTCGCTGCAGCTTCACTGGCCGCTTCAGCAGCGTCGGCAGCATCATTCGCCGCAGCCTCCGCGTCTGAGTCCAGGCCGGAGTCATCGCGTCCGGACATCGTGCTCTTGCGCTTGGTGTTGCGTTCGCGGCTCTTCTTCTGCTCCGTGATGGCGAGCAGCAGAGTGTGCGGGTCGGGCTCGAAGGTTTCGAAATTGATGTGATAACGCTCCTGAATCTGGTTGGTCAGGTTCTCCAGCTTCAGTTCCACACGAGTCTGCTGCACTTCGGCGCGGCTGCGGTGCTCCGTGAGTTCGTTCTGGCGATTGCGATACTGGTTCAGCTCGTTCTCCAGCAGCGTCACGCGCTCGAAGGCTTCATTGCGACGTGCGACCGAGGCCATGCCTTCCGAGTCAATCGCGGAGAGGGCCACGCGGGTTCCTTCCAGATCTTCGATGAGGCGGGCGTTCTCGGCATTCGCGGACTCGATGCGCTGGCGCCAGATGAAGCACTCATTCTCGAAGCGGCTGATGGAGCCCTCCAGCTCCTGCATGCGATTGGCGAGTGGTGCTTTCTGCTGCTCGATGTTCTGCAGCGTGTTCTGCTCCAGGGCGAGCGCGGTCTTCAGTTCATTGAGAAGCTCAGTGCTCTGCACTTCACGGCGGATGACGGATTCGATTTGCGATTCCAACTCGTGCTCGCGGGACTGCACGGACTCCAGCTGTTGCTTCGCTTGCTCGGCGACTTCGTGATGCTGCACAATCTTCGCTTCACCTTCGCTGAGGCGCCCGGCGATCTGGCTCTGCTCCCAGTCGAGGCTGTCCAGCTTCGCTGTGGCCTGCTGCAGCGCGCGCTGCACTACGCTCACCTTGCCCTGGAGCTGGCTGATGGATTCGCGGTTGTACTGGTAGGCGTCGCGGGCGTTTGCTTCCTCGCGCTGTTGCTCTTCGAGCTTCATGCGGAGTTCTTCAATGTACTCCTCCTTCGCGATGACTTCGGTGTCGAGTCGCTCGACGTCCACCCGCAGTTCACGCAGCTCGGTTTCGCGGCGCAGGGTGGAGGTGGCTTCCTCCTTGGTGGCACCGCCGTGGATGACACCATGCACGCTGAGCAGCTCGCCCTTCAGCGTGACAAACGTGAGGTCCGCATGATGGGGCTTCAGGCGCAACGCCGTGGAGAGGTCCTCCACGATCAGCACATTGTGCAGGAGGCGCTCCATGAGCGGCTGCACGTCCGGCTGCGTCTTCACCTTGTCCAGCGCCCAGGCAACGCCACCGCTGGGCATGAACTGCCGCTCGCTCGCGGTGTGGCCACTGAGGAAGGTCTGCGGAATGAGAGCCGCCTTGCCGAGACGCTGCTCAGTCAGCTTGGTGATGATCTCTTCGCTGAGTACCGCATCCGTGAGGAGCACCGCCTGGAGATGATCGCGCAGCGCGGATTCCAGAGCGGAAATGTATTGCGGCTCCACTTCAATCGAGGAAGCCACGAGGCCACGGATGCCACCCTTGATGCGCTCGGGGTCATCGAGACCCTTGATGACATTCTGTGTGCCCTGCTCGAGACCTTCACCCTTCTCAAGGATCTGGTTCAGCACTTCAAGGCGAGAGCGCTTCTGCGTCAGCTGGCGCTGGAGCATGTTCGCCTCTTCACCGGCGGCGTCGCGCTGGCGGCGCATCTCCGCGATGTTGTTCGAGATGTCCTTGAGCTTCTGCTCCAAGTCACCGCGCACGGTTTCCTGTTCTTCAATCTGGCGATGCAAGTGGTCGAATTCCACCTGACGTCCCTGGCGCTCCTCTGAGGCGCCGAGCCGATCGTGCTGCAGCGCCTCGTGGCGCTGGCGGTCCGCGGTCATCTGACCGGAGAGGTTCGCGGCCTTCGCTTCGGAAGTGGCGATTTCACTCTCCAGCGTGCGGAACTGCTCACGCAACGTGCGACGTTCCTGCTCCAGGCGCTGACGCTCGGGGATGATGGAATTGTGCGAGACGATGTGCTCCTCCAACGCATACCGGCGCGTTTCAATCGTCTCGCGGATGTTGGCGAACTGCTCATCTGCCTGGGCGAGTTCGCGGCGCTGACGGTCCACCATGTCCCGGCTGCTGCCGGCATCTTCCTCGTTGCGCTTGATGCGTCCTTCGAGCTCTTCCACGCGCTCGCGGTTGAATTCCACCTTGCTCTCCGCCGCCTGGATGCGGGAACGATGCTCCTGCGACTGCTGGCGAAGGCCGTTGATGGTGGACTCCACCTGGTGATAGGCTTCGCGCGTTTCGGTGACTTCCGCTTCCTTCGCGTGAATGCGCTGGTGCAGTTCATTGAGCTGCGTCATCAGCGAGATGAGCTGGTTCTCCGTCTCGCTCTTTTCACCAGTGAGATCGGTCCAGTGCTTGTGACCCAGATGCGTATCGAGTGTGCGGAGATCCTTGTGCACGACCTGATAGCGGCGTGCTTTTGCAGCCTGACGCTGCAGGGTGCCCATTTGACGCTTCACTTCCGCGACGATGTCCGCCACGCGGATGAGGTTCGCCTCGGTGTACTCCAGCTTGCGCAGGGCTTCTTTCTTCTGCCCCTTGAACTTGGTGATGCCGGCCGCTTCTTCGAACACCATGCGGCGGTCTTCCGGCTTCGCGCTGATGAGCATGTCGATCTTGCCCTGCTCCATCACCGAGTACGCCGCGCGTCCGATGCCGGTACCGGCAAGCAAGTCCTGGATGTCCTTGAGGCGGCAGATGGTATTGTTGATGCGGTACTCGCTGCGACCATCGCGGAACACTCGGCGGGCGAGTGCGACCTCATTGTAGTCCACGCCGAGTCCCACTTCGCAGTCGGCGAGTGTGAGCACCACTTCCGCCATGCCCACCGGCTTGCGCTTGTCGGTGCCGTTGAAGATAACGTCCGCCATTTCCGAGCCGCGCAGTGCCTTGGCGGAAGTCTCGCCAAGCACCCAGCGAATGGCGTCCACCACGTTGGACTTGCCGCAGCCGTTCGGGCCCACGATGCCGGTCACACCGGTGTGGAACTCGAAGTGGGTCTTGTCCGCGAAGGATTTGAATCCGTAGATGTCGAGAGCCTTGAGGTACATGGTCGGAGAAGAAGCAGGCGTGTGAGGGAGGGCAAGTAATCGGCAGAGTGCGTAATCAGGATGACTTTGCCGAGGGGTAAAAGGAGCCGTGGGTTGCTGCCCGAAATTAAAGCGGGTCGAGAGCCGGTATCAAGGCAGAAATGTCACGTAACACTATATATAGTGTGGTCATACGTTTGACATCCACAAGCTATAGCGTGCAATGGCGACATGACCTTGTTCACCGTCCCTGTGAATAACGTTGTGAACAACTACTGCAGGTCCCTGTTCGAGAGGCCATTACACTGTTCATAAGTTGATTCTAATAGTGAGAATAACTTAATTATCGGAATAGCGAATGCCTGTTCTGCCTTTTGAAAGGACTTTGCCTGAGGGGGCCGGTCATTTCCGAAAGCCTGAATTACAAGCCTGATGCGGGCCCGGCGGATTGAGATATCGACTCGGTTACCGGTGGTTCAGGGGCGTTGGACGCAGGTAGTTCCGACCGCTCGGTCATGATTCCGAAGGTGAGACCTCCCCCAAGTATGGCAGCACACAATCCAACCAGGCAGACCATATCTGCCTTCAGCGCCTTCCCGTGGCCGGAGCGCTCCAACCAAATGCTCGCATCATACCACTTCCCATTCCTGTTGGTGTCTCCATACGTGGAGAAGGGAGCCATGCGAAGCTCGCCAAGGCTGGTGATCCAGAGGACGAGGTAGCCGATCCAGTACAAGCATCCATATAGGATCAGTTCAAGGAGTCCGCCAAAGATGAATTCCAGCAGTATCAAGTTAGCCGAGGAGGTCAATAGCCTCACTCGCGGTATCAATGCTGTCAGATTTGGCGGAAGCAAGTCGAATCGGATCGCAGCGAAACCTGATGAAGATCGCCGCTACCGGAAGCTCAAACGTATTGGGGAGTACAAGTCTATGAAAAGCCATCTTGGAACAGTCGCAATTGCCTTGGCCCTGACCTTTTCATTTGCCATGGTCAGACAGGATTCTCAGGCGCAGGATGCCGCTTCCCAACCGGATGCTGGAGCGGGCACCAAGACGCCGGTCGTGGACGCGGCTAAAACCAATCAACCGGAAGATGCCGCGGTATTCGTCACGGAAATCCCTGCTGGATACCGCGACTGGAAATTGATTTCCGTGGCGCGCGAAGAAGGCAGCATCGATGACATTCGTGCCGTTCTGGGAAATGACATTGCCATCAAAGCGTATCGGGAAGGGACGCTGCCGTTTCCTGATGGAGCCATCATTGCAAGACTCGCGTGGAGTCTTATTCCATCGGAGGAGAACAACAGAGCCTTCGGCAAGGAACAATCCCACGTGGCTGGCGCCCCCAAGAATGGGGTGCAGTTCATGGTCAAGGATTCAAAGAAGTATGCCGCGACTGGTGGCTGGGGGTATGGTCAATTTGAGAATGGTAGTGGCAAGACGGTTGAGAGAGCGAAGCTTGCGACCTGTTTTGCCTGTCATGAGGCGATTCAGTCTCGCGACTATGTCTTCACGCACTACGCGCATTGATGGGGCACCGTGCCTTGCGCAATGGTTGTTTGTCCAGTGACTGGATGATGGAATGATGACTGAGGGTGATAGGGCGCTTTGCGTCTTGGAGTGCGGTGGCAAGCGCTAAAGCGCGACACCGCTTTGAACGGAGCCCACATCATAATAATACGCTGCAACTCACCAACACGAAAGGTCGGCGGCGCAAGGTCCAGGATGTTTGGAATGCCAAGGGGCGTTGTGTGTCTGGGCCTCCGTTCAAAGCGGTGTCGCGCCTGAAGCTTGCCACCGCATTCCAAGACGCAAAGCGCAGATCATGGCCGCGAGTGTAGTGACTGCTTTGTTTCTGAAAATTTTGCGTGGAGAAAGTAGCTGTATCGCAATCTGATTCCCCTTGGTATTTTCAAGATTACGGCTGCGTCGTGACCCGCAGTGTGCCGCCGCCGCTGATACCGATGAAGTGGAGGCCTGACGCATCCGCATAAAACTGGCTGGCAGAGAGTGCTACACCGTCTTGGTAGCCAGTGTAGGTCGCGGAAGGACTGAGGACGCCACCGTAGCCAAAGTGGTAGTCACGGGGAGATGAGGCGTCCGAGTCCACCTGCGCCACAATACCGCTGCTGCTAAACGTGGCTGAAATGGAGGGAGCCGCCGTGCTGCTTTCGAAGATCGGCGCGCCACCGAGATGTACGACACTTCCGTTCACCAGCGCAAAGGAGACAATCACTCCACCTTGGTCCCGCACTGCGGCAAACGCAGCATCGGTGGTGATGGCTCCCGCATCGTAGTCCGTGCCGGGCGCCGCGGTAAAAGTGAGGATGTCGTTGTATCCTCCCGGCACTTGCAGTTCCACGGCGTGGGCATTCGCTGCGCTGGTGCTGAGACGACTCGCTGCAATGCCAGTCGCCGCGGTATCACGAGTGCTGAGGATGGTGAGAATCTGGCCGCCGTTGCTGGTTTGTGCTCCTTGCAGACCGGAGATGGTCTGCTCTGCACCGCCGAAGGTTTCGGCGTAGTAGCCTGACAGATTGTTGCCAGTGAGTGAGCTGCTCCCGGCCATGAAGACATCGCAGGATTTGGTTCCTTTGTCCCAGCGGTACTGAAGCAGATCGCTCGCAGAGGAAACCTGCGTGCGTGTGCCCACGGGATGCCAGTTCACCTGATTGGTGGCTTGCGCGCTGTTCGTGAAGCGGTCGAGCACGACGAAGTAGCTCTCATCAATCATCGCCAGCGTGCGCGCGACGGTGTTTCCGCTGCCGTTAATGCCGGCCACGGTGGTGGTGCTGAGATCGGCGAAGCGATTGGTCTGTCCGCCTTCGTCGATGCTGTCGAGCCAGGTCGAAGCACTGATGTTCGCGCCGTTGGAGACATAGGAGGTGTTGCCGTTGACGGTGGGAATGTTTTTCCCAGTCACCGTGTTGATGTAGTAGGCGCGGTTGGTGGAGCTCGTTACATTCGGGCCACCTCCACTGGTCACCACGCGGGACTCGCCGCCATCGTAGATGACCATGTCCAGCGGATTGCGGGAGTTGTGCCGGGTGTCGATCAATTCATCCGAGGAGTGGTCAGTGGCGGCGATGAGGGTGGCCTGACGTCCACTGGTGCCGTGGGCACTACGAAGCACTGTGATTTCGACATCGGCCGAACTCAGGAAGCAGGTGGGTGAAACAACCGGTGCCGCGGCAACGACGCTGTTGTCCACGGCGAGGAAGCGCGTGGCGGTGTGGTATTGGTTGTTCTCGAAGTTGCTGGAGATCGGACTGGCCGTGAGATTGTTCCGGGACCAGCGCAGCTCGGACCCGAGCGTGGTGCTGGTGTATTCACCCCACACGAGATCCGGAGTGAGATAGGTGCGCAGGCCTTCTTCGAAGGGGGTGTTGGATCCATCCGGTTGGCGCGTAAAGAGCGCGAAGGTGAAGAGCGGCTTCAAATTGGTGAACCAGTTCACGGAACCGCCCGTGGCATTCTTTACGTGATGCGCAGTACTCACCAGGTTGTTGAGCGAGTAGTTCGCATACCAGGAGCTCTCGCGATACCATCCAGTTTCATCGGCCATGCGATTGAGTGCGGCATTTACCAGGGTCTTGCCTTTCGTGAGCCAGGTGTTGGCCGTGGAGGAGTCGCGTAAGGCCAGGGCGGTGGTGACGAGAGCGGAGCCGAATTTCAACGCGTAATTGTCGTCTGGATGAAAGGTATTAAGCTCAAGGTTGTTGCGCCCTGCATCTGCCCACTGGGTGATCTTGGAGCGCATGGTGCTGATGTTCGTTGCCGTGAGATTGGCAGAACCGCGCAGAAGATCGAAGGCCTCGGCCATTGATTGCAGTCGTCCACTGTCATAGATGTGCTGGAAGCGGTTGGAGGGCTGGAAGAGAATCCACGCCGCACGGCTGCCCATGCGCGAGATGGCGGTGGTGGCTACGAGGGCGTAGCTGGCGTAGGTATTCGGCGGAGTTTCGCCCAAGCGTTCAAGAATAGCAGCGCCCTTCGCGATGCTGGCTAGTGTGTCTTCGTTCGTCTGCGATGCCAGCGAGCCGAGTTGGCCATTCACATAGCTACGCACGTTGTTGCTGTAACCCGAGTAGAGAGGGTCGGTGGCACGTGCCTGCAGTGATGCGACAGAGGCCGGCCAGATGAGCGGTTGGGAGGATGCTGCAGGAAGCGCGAAGGTGGTATTCACCTGGATGCTGGCGCCTGGGAGGACGTGAACGCTGGCGAGGCCAAGAGTGACTAGTGCCAGGAAGCGGAAGCTAAGGAGCGTGCTTTTCATGAGCGTCTGAGTCTGATATTGAATGAGGGTTCAATGGGCTCGACTGACGCTTGGGATGCTCTCAAAAGGGTAGGGTGGAGACAAGGACGGTTGTGGTGGTTTGGCGAAATTGAATGATGTATTATGACTGACGAGTTTGATTCATGAAGCGATGGCTAACTACAATCATTGTCGCAGGAGTCGTGGTCTTCAATCCAGTGACGATCTTTGTCGCTTGGATCGGAACGGCGCAGTGGTCTAACAATCATCCTGAAACCGGAACGAATCTGAGTGCTGTAGACTGGCTGCCCGCGTCGGCCTCTGACATTTCCTATTGGAAGACTTATTCATGGAGCGCGTGGGAATTCACCATGAAAGAGGAGGAATTTCGCAAGTGGGCGTCACGATACGAATTGCGAGAGATTAGTGGCGCTCAATCCATAGAGCGATTCAGCTGGATTCAGTTTTGGCGATCACATCGGGACTACGACGGAGATGCTTGGGAAGAAGAAGAGCGAGAAAAGCGCAAGCATGTCGCAACGGTTCGCAATGGACTGTTTGCGACCGAGCGCCGAAAGGATGGCGGCGGCTACAAGCTCGTCTTTGATCGTGAAACGAACCGAGTTTACCATCAATCCAACCCGCGGTGAGCCAATGCGAGCGGGGCGGGAAGCGGAGGAGCGTGCGGCTCTTGAGCGTGTGAGTGGGGCGAGTATCCTTTGTGAAGATGCTCCGCTCCCATAGTTGCTCACCGCCGGCACTAGGCTAGTGCCGCTCCCTGCGAAGTGCGTTCTCCTCTTATGGACGTGCGGCCTGGGTGGGGTTTTTCGCGTGTCCAAACGGGGACAGGAATGCCCTCAACTCCTTGGGGCTGAGGCGACTTGTTTGTCGAGCTCGCCGCGTGAGGCCGCGAATGACGTCGTGAAGGCTACGCCAAATTCAACACCCCACCCGCACACAGCTCGGCTTTGCCGAAGGACTGCAGGCCGGTGTGGCCCATGGCGTGGGCGAGGGTGAGCCAGAGGCGGTTGTGTCCCACCTTGTCGTTGTACTTCAGGCTGCGGCCCATCTGGAAGCCGAAGCCTCCGCCGACCATGACGATGGGGATGTTGTCCAGCGTATGGGAGTTGCCCTTGCCGAGTTCATTGGTCCACACGAGCAGGGTGTTGTCCAGCATGCTGCCTTCACCGGTGGGCTCGGGAGTTTCGGAGAGGCGCTTCGCGAGGTAGGCGAACTCACCGGCGAACCACGTGTTGATCTTCTGCAACTTCTCGTAGGCGTCCTTCTTGTCGTCCGGCTCGTGTGAGAGGGAGTGGTGACCTTCCTCGATACCGAGCCAGCGCATCTGCGCTTGGCCCACGGAGCGCATGTACTGCAAGGTGGCGACACGGGTCATGTCATTCGCCATGGCATTCACCAGCAGATCGATCTGCATGCGACTGAGCTCAGGCGTGTTGTCATTCACGATCTCAACGCCCGGATCGAGCTCGGGCATGGGATGCGCGAGCTTCGAGTCGTCCTCGGGCTTCTGCAGGTCCTTCTCCAGATTGCGCACCAAGGTGAGGTGCTGGTCCAGCATCGCCTTGTCGCGTGCGGAAAGTTTGGCGGACACCTTTTTGAAGTCAGCCTGCACATCATCAAGGATGCTCACCAGACTCTCCTTGTCCTTCATCTTGCCGTACATCTTGGCAAACATCTGGTACGGATCATCGATGGGAGCGATGGGCTGGTTCGCGCCGGCATAGCTCATGCGGGTCCAGGGGTCGGCGCGATCCGGCACGGCCACGCCGAACTCCATGGAGCCAAAACGGGTGCGCGTTTCTGCCTTGCTCTGGAGGAAATTTTTGATCTCCTGGTCGATGGAAATGTTGCCTGCCCAGCCAGCGGGAGAGCCGCCGCCGCCGCGGATGTTTCCGGGCAGGAGCTCGCTGCCGGTCAGCAGGCAGCTCATGCCGCGCATGTGGTTGTCACCATCGCCGCGCACGAGATTCGCGATGCCATTGAGCATCAGTGTGCGGCTCTTGAAGGGCTCCAGCGGTTGGAGGATCGTCTTGAAGGCGAAATCCTTGCCTTCCTGGTCCGGCCAGAAGTCCTTCGGCAGCGTGCCGTTCGGCGAGAACATGATCACCAGCCGCTGACGCTTCTGCGGCAGCGGCGCACCGGTCAGGCTGGGCAATCCGGAAAGGAAAGGCAGCGAGGCCGCGGAGATGCCGAGGTCACGAAGAAATTGGCGACGGGAACGGGGGAGGGTCATGTCTGGATTGTCTGGGGGAGGGACAATGTGGGGCTGAGGCAGTTGGCAGCGAAAAGCGAGCCAATACCACTACGCTCTCACGCAGAGGTTTCTCTCGGACCGGAGCCTACTTTTTGCCCGGGCCAATTGGGGCAAATACCATCAATGCGCCGCCGTGTCCGCCGTCTTGGCCGCGTGATTGGCGCGTGCCAACTCACGAGCCGCGCTCACGGCCTGCGTGCAAGCTTCCACGCAGAGCAAGGGCAGCACACCGGTCTGCTGGTAGGCATCCCTTGCTGGGGGCAGTTTTGCCGGAGGCAGCGAGGTCAGCGGCTGCTCAGGCGTAAGTGACCACGTGATGGCGCGCAGGCACTTCGTGGCGGGGTCACACACCTCCGCCACCATCTGTTGCGCCTGCTCATCGGTGATGTTCTTCGCGAAACGGTACATGCCCGTCTGGCGGCCCAGGGTTTCGCGCAGTGGCACTGGTTGCAGGGTGCCAGCGAGCCAGTGTTCCCACAGGCCCACGGCAGCGGGGTAGAGGAAGTCCAGCGCGAGCAGCAACTCCGAGGTGTTGGAAAGTTCGAGTACCCAGCCGTGCCGCAGATTGGGTGCGGTCCTCACGGCGCGGAAGTTTCCGGCGTCATCATAGGTCGCGATGGTGCGTGCTTCTTCCGGCGCTTTGAAAGCCTGCAGCCCACCACGATTTTCGGCGTCATCCACATGATGGCAATGCCATGAGCCATCGTCATTGCGATTCACCTGCACTTGCCCGATGCGGAAGCCGTCCTTGCGCGAGAGAAGAAATTCGAGCGCATCGCTGTGCTTGGTCAATGAGCCACCGGAAGACACCGAGGGCTCCTGAGTCAGTCCATGCCGCGCCTTGAAATCGCGCACCTGATCCAAAACCACATCAGCCATCAACGCCTCGGTGCCAATCGCGCTGCTGTAGTACAGCTTCCGCCCCTGGAGGTCGTGTGGATTGTGCCAGAAGACATCGTTCTGGCTCGCCGCCGCCGTGGGTTCATTCGTGATGCCGAGCAGCACCGGAATGTCCTGATAGCTGTGCAGGCCATCCGCGATGAAGAAGGGAACCACGACCACATTCGGTGCCGTACTCATCTCATGCCACTTCGCCACGAAGGGCGCTTCTTCCATGTAGGCATCGAGCACTTCAGCAAAGCCATGCCCGCCCTCACGGATGAGCGCCACCTGGTCCTTGATCGCCTTCGTGGAGTTTTCATTCAGGCTCGTGCCATGACCTACGATGATGAGCGCGGTTTGATCACGTGGCACACCGGGTGCCACTTCATCGGCACGCTTCAGCAGTAGCTTCGTCATGCTGGGATGCACGCCCACGGGATCGCAATAGTAGATGCTCGTATCTCCGCGCTTCGTGATGGGACCTTCGAGGCGCAGCTCTCGCGGAATCACCTCCTGACAAAAGTACCCTTCGCTGATGAAGTTCGGCACCACGAAGATCTCCTTGCTCTTCACCATGTAGAACACCTCACGCATGGAGGGCTCTTCCTTCCAGAAGCAGCACACCACTTCATCGAACACACCGCGGCGGCGAATCTCGTCCGCATGCTGATGCGTCGGCGTGCTGGAGTCGGGGTTCAGCGTGGAACCGTGACCGACGAGGATGATGGCGGTGGACATGAAGGGGCGTGCGGAATACGAGGTGGCGTAGGACAATACGTCTGGCAAAGCGCTAATATGCTGCCTTCGTGCTCGCGCTCAAACGTTGCAAGGCGTTAGACGGACAGTTTTCCCGTGCACCAGCCTTCCACCAGTGCCGCCACGGTGGGCGCCATGAATTGGAATTCCTGATCGATCGGGTGGTAGGCCCACAGACCTTCATGATCCGCCCGGTATCCAAAGTCGATGCCCCCAACACCCGACCTTCCGATGGCGAAGAAGTTTGTTTCGTCTGTGACGCAAGAGTGCTCCAAAGGCACAATCACAAGTGTCTGCGAGGCTTCGTCGAAGTGGCCTCGCGTGGACCATCCATCCTCGAAGTACTCGCGGCATGCGAAACGGCGATACTCTTCGGGCACGTTCATGAGCGGGCCGTTCTTTTTGGGGGATCTAGCGGAGTGTCCTTGGAATAAACACCGCTTCCATGCCCGCTGCCTTCGCGGCTTCCAGTCCGCTGCGGCCGTCTTCGAAGACGAGGCAATCTTCCGGCTTCACGCCCATCTGCTCCGCGGCGAGGAGGAACATGTCTGGCGCAGGCTTGCCGCGCTTCACGTTCTCCGGCGTGATGATGATGGGGAAAAGATCGATGAGTCCGGTGTGCGTCAGGCACTCGCGCACAATCGGCGCTTCACTGCCGGAGGCCACGGAGATGGGGAACTTCCCGTGCACGGAAATGGCGAAGTCTGCGACGGGATTCACGCGCTGGATCTCTTTGATGCGCTTGCGGAAGATCTCCGACTTCGTCTCCACCACGGCGCGGGGGTCCACGTTCACGTTGTGCAGACCATTGAGGACCACCACGGTGTCATACTCGGGTACGCCGGCGAAGTGGTAGAACTCCTCCTCCGTGAAGGCGTAGGTCGCGCCGTTCCTCCTCAAGGCTTCCACCCAGCACACGTAGTGAATGGGCATGGAGTCGACCAGGGTGCCATCGCAGTCAAAGATGTAGGCGGCGAAGGAGCGGTCGGGGAGGGGAAGCATTGTATTTGAGTGAGGAGTTATGGGTGATGAGTTAAGAAGGAGCGAGGAGGGCGAGGTCCGGCGTGCGTGCGGAGCCTCCTTCGCGTGCGTCAGTGCCAGTCGCCAGCGCTGGATTGAAACGTTTTGGATTTGCCGAGATGCGAGCCAAACCAGAGGATGTAGTGGTCTTTTGAGTCCCGCTGGTAGTGGATGGGTGAGCCCTCTTTTTCCACGACACCGATGTGCACGAGGGAGTCGGGGTACTGCTGGTACCTCTGGCGATACATTTCGAGCTCGGCCTGGATGGGCCGGGCCGCCTGCATCAGGCTCTGTTCGCGGCGCCAGTCGCTGGACGCCATCCACAGAGCCGCGATGCTCACGAGGAGTGGGAACACCGCAGCACGCGCGAGCTTACGCCAGTTCTGGCGCAAACTCCGCACTTCGGGCTCGGGTTTCCGCATTTCTTCCTTAGATGCTGTGATCGCTCGTCACGGCGCCGGAACTGGAGCCGTTTTTCGAGGTGGCGTGAGCGGTGGCTTCGGCGGGGAGGGCAGCGGTGGTGTTGCCACCCACGAGCTTGCGGAAGATGCGCTGGGGGAAGCTGTTGCCGCGTTCCTCGGTTTCGAGCTGGGTCAGTGCCTGACTCTTGGCGATTTCCCAAGCGGGGGCGAAGCCGGGGGCATTGATGGTCATCTGTTTTTCGGCGCGCGCGTAGATTTCCATCTCACGCTGCAACTTGTTGTCACTGCGGTCATTGAGGCGGCTGATCTGCAGGCGCATGCTTTCGTTTTCCTTGCCGATGCGCTCGCGCTCCTTCTGCAGGTCCGAAAGCTGCTTGTGCTCCAGATCCATTTTGTCGCTCAGCATCTTCTTGTACCGGCGGAATTCAGTCTTGGTCTTCCAGTGAGCGCGGAAGGAGGAGACATACAGCAAGAAACCGAGGACGAAACCGATGATGAGTGCCCAGAGGTGGATCCAGTCGAGATGGAGGTTCATGAGATGGGTAATGTACGCGCAGCGGCCGTTGTGACAAGGCGTAGCACTTTCATAAGGAATCGGCGGCGGTTAATAGCTGTGAATAAAAATGAGTTCTAAATTAGTTCAATTATCTTGACCTTTAAGCCTTGAAACATAGACTCGGAACCATAATTGCTCGCATTAGAGCGGCAGTTGCCCCACTGCTTTGGCCAGATGACGCTTAGAAACCACAAGATCGCAGTATTGAAGGGAGGCCCCGGCTCCGAGAGGGCGGTGTCCCTCAAGTCTGCAGAAAGTGTGACGGAAGCTTTGCGGAGCTTGGGCGCGGATGTCGTTGAGGTTGATGTGCTCACAACCGAGTTCCATGTGCCGAAGGATGTGCTGATCGCGGTCAATATGATTCACGGTACGTTCGGTGAGGACGGCGGGATTCAGGCGGCTCTGGAAAAGCTCGGCGTGCCCTACACGGGCGCCGGGGTGGAGACCAGCCGGCTGGCGTTCGACAAGGTGCTGAGCAAGCGCAAGTTTCTTGAAGCGGGTGTCCCCACGCCGCGCAGCCAGGTGCTGCGTCTTGACGGAGCGGACGAACTCGAACTGGCCCTGCCGGTGGTGGTGAAGCCCCCCTGCGAGGGCTCCAGCGTGGGTGTGCACATCGTTCGCACCAAGGACGAGTTGGCTGCTGCGCTCGAAGACGCGAAGAAGTACGGCGACGAGACTCTCGTCGAAGAGTACATCGACGGTCTTGAGCTGACCGTGGGTGTGATCGGCGACCAAGTGCTGCCTGTCATCCACATCGAGCCGGTAAGCGGCTTCTACGACATCAACAACAAGTACCCCTGGATGTCCGGCACGGGCAAGACGCTCTACCATTGCCCGGCGGATCTCGATGCGCGGGTGACTGCGCGGGTGCAGCAAGCGTCGCTGGACGCCATGCGCGCTCTGGGTGTGGAGGTGTATGGCCGTGTGGATGTGATGCTGAGAAAGGACGGGGAACCCTTCGTCCTGGAGATCAACACCATCCCCGGCATGACCGTGAGCAGCCTGCTGCCGAAGGCGGCGCGGGTGGCTGGTTTGGAGTTTCCGCAACTGATGGAGCGCATCATTGAGCTTTCACTGAGGGCACGGGGGAAGGACTGACCTTTCACGCTTATGTGGAAAAATGTTTTCTGACAAACTATTCCCCAAGAACAGAAAGCGCCGCGCCAACGCGACGCGGGGGAATTATGCGTTCAGAAGCCGGCGCAACAAGGTGCATCATGTGCGCCTGGATGTGCATCGCCTGGAGATGAATCCGGAGACGGCCGCCACCCGTCGTGAGCAGCGCCGCAAGGCCATGCGCTGGGGCTTCAAGTTTGCCGTGGCTGCGCTCATGGCCATCAGTCTCTTCAGTGCGGGCCGCATCGTGGTGCGAGAGGCGTTTACGAACAACACGCGCTTCCAACTCCAGCACATCTCCGTGATTACCGAAGGCGAGCTGATGCCTTCGCAACTGATCACCGCCAGCGAGCTCAAGACCGGCATGAACATGCTGGACATCGGCCTCGTGCAGGTGCGTGAGAAGCTGGAGGCCCTGCCCCAGGTGCGCCACGCGAAGGTGACGCGCGGCTATCCCGGCCTCGTGCTGCTGGAGGTGGAGCAGCGTCGACCTGTGGCCTGGCTGGAGTGTCCCGAGCAACGCTTGGAAGCGAAGGTCGCCGGCTACGGCTGCCTGCTGGATGATGCCGGTGTGGTGCTGCCCAGTGATGAAGTCACCGAGGCGCGCCGCAAGCTGCCCGTCATTCGTGTGGCGAAGATGCAGCGCCTGAAGCCCGGCCATGTCATTGAAGCGCCCGAAGTTCTCCAGTCCCTGCAACTGCTGAAGGCTCACGAGGAAAGCGCGCTGGCTCATTCCATGCGCATCCGCCGTATCGATGCCTCACGCGGCTACTCGCTCGCGGCGCAGTATGATGCCCTTTTCACCGTGATCTTCCCGGTCGATGAATTCGAGCCGCAGATCCGGCGCTTGGAGCGTGTGGTGAACGAGGCTGCCCAGCGCAACTGGGAGCTCGCCACCGTCGACCTCCTCGTTGAAGACAATGTGCCTCTCACTCTCCGTGGAACTCCCGTCATGGCGGTGCCGGTCCCTGAACCGGCGCCGCCTGCCACGACTCCACGCCGCCCGACGGTCCGCCGCCAGCTCGCCCGCAATAACTGACCTCTTCTCATCGCAACCCAAATCCGTATCCCATGGCTCGTAGCAACATCTATGCTGGACTTGAGATTGGCACGTCGAAGATCTGTGTCGTGGTCGGAGAGGTGAAGAAGGACGGCGCGATCAAAATTCTTGGCGTGGGCCAGGCTCCCTCGCGTGGCATCCGCAAGGGTGAGATCGTGGACTTCGACATCGCGCAGACGTGTTTGAATGACGCGCTGCTCCGTGCCGAGGACCGCAGTGACGTGATGATTCGTAATGTGTTCCTGGGAGTTTCCGGCGCGCACATTGAGAGCCTGAACAACGGCGGTGTCTACCGCCTTCCCTCCGACCAGAGCACCATCACGGAGGACGACCTTGAGGACGTGCGTGAGATCGCGTGCAACGTCGATATCCCACAGAACCACGTCTTCCTCCACCGCATCGCGCGCAAGTACGGTGTGGATGGCCAGGAGCAGGTGCGCTCGCTGATTGGCCGCCCCGCGGAGCGCGTGGAGGCGGAGTTTCACATCATCCACGGTGTGCGCAGCCGCGTGCAGAATTCCATCCGCCTCGTGCGCCAGATTCCGCTGGAGGTGGAGGACGTCGTCTTCCTCCCACTCGCAGCCTCCCAGGTCGCGCTGAACAAAGATGCGAAGCAGGGCGGCGCCCTGCTCATCGACTTCGGCGGTGGCACGGCGGACTACGTGCTCTACGTGGACGGCATGCTCACCGCCTCCGGCTGCGTGCCACTCGGCGGGGACCATATCACGAATGACATTTCCATGTGCTTCCAGATCCCCCACGCGCGCTGCGAGCGCCTGAAGGTGGAGGAAGGTTCGGCCATCTTCGAGGGCGTGGACCCCAGCGAAATGCTGAAGGTGGATGATGAGAACGGCATGTACGTGGGCGAGATCGAGCGCGCCATGCTGAATGAAGTGATTCACCTCCGCACGCGCGAGATCCTCGAGCGCGTGCGCGAACGTGTGGAAGAGCACCTGCCGAAGCTTGGCGCGGGGGTCTTCCTGACGGGAGGCGTGAGCCTCATGCGCGGCATCGATGTGGTGGCGCGCGATGTCTTTGGCGTGCGGGTCACCCGCACTGGCTCCTCCCCGCAGGGCGGCGCCACCGCCACCTATGAGAATCCCTGCTACTCAGGCCCCATTGGCCTCATTCGTTACGCCCAGTTGATGGATTCTGAAAAACCCTGGCTGTCGCCCTTCGCCAAGCTTGGCCGGCGCATGGTCGAAATGTTCAGCTCCTGGACCATGTAGCCGCCCTGAGCGCTGCATCCTTCCCGGAAGTTGGACGACGCGACAGCCAAACTTTGACCGGCCCCAGATTCACTCTGGTGCTTTGACCGTTTTTGAGTTACACACCCTTAGCCAGCAACCAACCGCACCCTCAACCACCCAGGCTTATGGTAGAATACCAACGCAACCAGGGCGAATCCTCGCCAACGTCATCCCTCAAGATCTGTGTCGTGGGCATCGGCGGTGGTGGTTTGAATGTGCTCGACCGCATCTGTCTGGATCGGCTCATGGAAGTGTCCCTGGTGTCCATGCACACGGATGTGCGTGTGCTCGGTCATGCGATGGCGCCCCTGAAGATTCAGCTCGGGGCAGACATGATGCGTGGCATCGGCTGCGGTGGTGACCCTGAACTGGGGCGTGAAGCCGCGGCCTCCTCGGCCGAGCAGATTCGTGCCGCCATGCAGGGGCATGACATGGTCTTCATCTGCGCCGGCCTGGGTGGGGGTACCGGCTCGGGTGCGGCGCCCGTGGTCGCGCAGATCGCGCGTGATTTGGGTGCCATGGTGTTTGTGTTCGCCACGATGCCCTTCTCCTTTGAAGGCCGCCGCCGCGTCATGCAGGCGGAGCTGGCTTTGGAAGACTTGCAGCGCAGTTGCGACGCCGTCATCCTCTTTGAAAACAACCGCATGGGCGAGCTGGTGCTCCCGAAGGAAGGCATCCAGAAGGCCTTCAGCCAGGCAGACCAGCTCATCGGCCACAGCGTGCGCGCCATCTCCACGATGGTTACGCAGCCCGGCGTGGTGCGCATGGGTCTTGCCGACCTCATGACCGCCCTGCGCAGCCCGAATGCCCGCTGCCTCTTCGGCTTCGGCGAAGCCCGCGGCACCAACCGCGTGCAGGAATCCCTCAAGCGCGCGCTCAAGAGCCCGCTCGTCAACCAGGGCCAGCTTCTTCAGAACGCCCGCAACCTGCTGGTGCACATTGCCGGTGGTGAAAGCCTCACGCTCGCCGAAGTGGAGATGCTCATGAAGCAGCTCGGCAAGTATGTGCCGGAGGAGACGCAGATCATGTTCGGCCTCGCGGTGGACGCGAAGCTGGGAGACATGATGACCGTCACCCTCGTCAGCTCCCTTACGGCGCAGCAGATGTCCTTGGAGCCCTCGGCCGATGCGGTGGTGGAGCCGCGCATCACGAGCCGACCACAGCCCGCTCCTAAAGCCCCAGCGCCCGTTGAGAAGGCTCCGGCCTACACTGGCAATGGTCTCCAGCTTCATGCTCCCGTGAGCGTGGATGAGTATGTCCCTGCGCCTGCACCTGCTCCGGCCCCTGTCGCCGTGGCTGCACCCGCGCCGTTGCCGCCCCCCGTGCCTGCGCCCGCTCCCAAAGCGAAGGACCCGCTGCCGGCGGAGCTGTTCGCTGAGTTTCATCAGCAGCCTGCCGCGCAAGCTCCCGTGCCTGTTCCGGCACCAGTTCCCGTGCAGCAGCCCGCTCCCCAACCGCAGCCTCGTCAGGCTCCGGTCGTGGCCCCGCCCGTGCAGCAGGCCCAGCAGGAAGTGACGCTTTTTCAGGAACCCGCTCCCGTTCAGCAGCCGGTCCCTTCCGCACCGCTGATGATGGAAGCTCCGCAGCCGCTTCCCGTGCCTCCGCCGGTGCGTACTACCATTGAGCAGACCCCGGCTCCGGTGTATGCACCAGAACCGGCGGTGCAGGCTTTCGTGGCACCCGCACCTGTTCTGGCTCCTGAGCTCGCACCAGTGGTGGCCGAAGCCCCCGCGCCTGTGCCTGCTCCGGTCGCTGCGCCCGAGCTTATTCTCGCACCTGAGCCTGCTCCTGTAGCCCAACTGCCGCAGCCTGTGCCCGCGTTCGAACCTGAGCCTGTGCGTGCCGAAGCTCCGTTGCATGAGACGGTGGAGCCCGAAGCTCCCGTGGTCGCGAAGGAGCAGTCCATCAAGGCCGCCAGCATCGTGGTGCAGGCCAAGCAGCGTGATGAGGAAGAGCCCAAGCCGCTCGTGAAGCAGTCCATCTTCTCCATGGTGGAGGACGAGGAAGAGGAAGAAGAGGAGGAGGAGGACGAAGACGAGGAATTCACCGACGAGATGGAAGACGAGGAGACGGAAGAGGAAGAAGAAGTGCAAGCTTCCGCTCCCGCCGATCCACGCTCACCCGAAGCTGCTGGTTCGCATTGGGCAGACAAATACATCCAGCCCAAGCCCCACGCCGGAGCGCAACCAAGCGTCGAACCTCGTCGCGAGCCCCAGCGCACGTTGCAGACCACCGCGTCCGCACCCGCGAAGAAAGTCATCGAAGCGAAGCAGCCCTCCCTGAATCTTCAGCAGGTCCAGCAGGACGAAGTCGCCCGCTTCAAAGGCACCGATAAGACTATCGTGGATGGCGACGACCTCGACATCCCCACCTGGATGCGCATGCGCGGCAAGGTGAAGCGATAGTCGCTGACCCGGTCATCAATCACAAAACACAACGGGGATGCTGGCAGTGCCGCATCCCCGTTTGTTTTGGAGTATTGTGATTCTTTTTTTCACCATGGCTCGCATCGTTCGGCGAGCACATGCCTTTCGTTTAAGGGCATGGTTGATATGTGAGGCACAGTCGAAGCCGTTCCGCGCACTACTCCCTTCAAGGCAAACGTCCTTCCACCAAAGATGCGGTAGGGATGCGCTCCTGCGCGTCCGACTTTAGGTGGGCGGAGGTGGTGTGGAACTGTGGTGCGAAACGGCCTCGCTACGTGGCATCTCCCTCCACCTCCGCCCGCTATCTACGGACGCGCAGGAGCGCATCCCTACCGCATCTTTGGTGGAGGGACGTTGAGATGCGGAGCCCATGGTGGCTCAAGGGCTCGAGTGAATGTCCGTTTCGACGTCTCCGACTTTCTCTACGACCCCAAGCACAAATCAATCCACGTCGCGTTTGTGGCTCCCAGAACGAAATGATGTGTCACCCCTTCGTCAGGAAGCCCAGCCCAGCGCACCACCTCAATCCTCCACCTCTTCACGCGGCTCGGCCAATCCGAACAGGTACTCCAGATCTTCGCGTCCAAGATTCCGCGCAAAGCTTTCTTCGCCGAGCACGTCATTGCTCATCATCTGCTTCTGCTGCTGCAGCAGGCGGATCTTCTGTTCGATGGTGTCCTTCGCCAGGAGGCGATAGGCCATGACAGGCTGCGTCTGGCCGATGCGGTGAGCTCGGTCGATGGCCTGGTTTTCCACGGCGGGATTCCACCAGGGATCGTAGAGGATGACATAGCTCGCCGCAGTGAGGTTCAGACCGCTGCCGCCCGCCTTGAGTGAAAGCAGGAACACCGAAGGTTCCGGATCCGTCTGGAAGGCTTGCACGACTTCCGCGCGGTTCTGTGTGGCGCCAGTGAGCCAGTGGAAGGGACGGCCCAGAGCTGTCAGTTTGTCCCGGATGATCTTCAGCATCGAGACGAACTGCGAGAAGACCAGCACCTTGTGCCCTTCATCGTGCAACTGATCCAGCAGCTCCAGCAGCGCATTGAGTTTGGCGCTTTCCTCGTTCTCCGCGCCGGGCTGTACGAGGGCAGGGTGGCAGCAGATCTGACGCAGGCGCGTGATGGCCTGCAGGATGGCGAAACGGCGCTTGTTCAGGAGGTCCGCACCCGTCGCGGTCAGGATCATGTGCTGAGCCTGCGCGAGCTGATCGCGATAGAGCTTCTCCTGGAGACCGCTCAGTTCGCAGAACATGTTTTCCTCGGTGCGCGGCGGCAGTTCACGAGCCACCTGGCCTTTGGTGCGGCGGAGAATGAAGGGACGCAGTCGCGCGCTGAGACGCTCCGCAGCGCGGTCATCCTTGCGGCGGTCGAAGTGGCGCTGGAAGTACGCACGATCCCCAAGCGCGCCGGGCGTGGCGAAGGTCATGAGGCTCCAGAGATCCAGCAGGCGGTTCTCCAGCGGCGTACCGGTGAGCACGAGGCGATTCTGCGCGTGAAGCTGTCTCGCAGCCTGGGCCACCTTGGAATCGGGGTTCTTGATCTGCTGGCCTTCGTCGAGAATGGCCGCGAGCCAGTTCACCTTTTGCAATTCATCAATGCAGGCGCGGAGCTGCGCGTAGTTCAGCACGAGCACATCGGATTCCTGCTGCAGGCGTCGGAGGTCCAGCGTGTCCTTTTCACGCAGCACTTCCACCCGCAGCGCAGGCGCGGCCTTGCCGAACTCAATGGCCCACACATCCAGCACCGACTTCGGGCAGACCACGAGGCACGGCGCGAGTTTGTCTCCGTTGTTTTCTGCCGCGCGCTGACGCAGCCACAGCACCCATGCGATGCTCTGCACCGTTTTGCCGAGACCCATGTCATCCGCCAGCACACCACCGAAGCGGTTTACCGTGAGGTAGGAGAGGAAATGGAAGCCATCCACCTGATAGGGACGCAGCGTGATGCTCAGGGCATCCGGGACCGGAGCCTTGGTTTCCAGATCAAGACGGGCAAGGCGATCGCGAATGCGCTCCCACAATTCCGGCGGCAGGAAATCCTTCTTCTGCTGCGCGGCAAGCTGACGCGCGTGGATGGGATGCGCCTCATCCGAAAGCTCATTGATGTCAAGCCCGAGGGCCGCGATCGTATTCTGCTGCTCTTCGGTGAGCTCCAGCTTCACACTGCGCCACGTGCCATCTGCCAGTCGCACAAATCCACCACGCGCCGCGATGAGCTTGCGAATCTCCGCCGGCTTCAACTCAAGACCCTCGATATCAAAAACCAGACGCAGGTCGAACCAATCGATGCCCGCCTCATTCACTTCCAGGCGCACCGTGGCTTTCAGCGGATCCGCGAGGATGGTCTCCAGCTTGGTATCCGTCTCCAGGGTCATTCCGGGGGGCAATGCCGCGGCCCACCCATGGAACTGCTCTGGAAACGTCTTCGTGATGCGCACGCGGAAGGCGTCCAGCTCGGGGTCATATGTGGCCTTGAGCTGGTCGAGCATCGGCGGCACTGCATCCAGTGCCGCACGGTCATAGCAGGGGATGCAGCCCTCTTCGTCACGCTGCAGTTCCGCAACTTCCCAACGCCGTCCACGCAACGTCTGCTCCAGCAGACCATTCGAGCTGATGGCAGAGGCCGTCACCGCAATGTGCTCCGTGCCGCCCTGGTCCACCTTCGGGAGGCAGTGCGCTTTCAGGTGCACTTGAAAGGTTTCATGCCGCACCTTCTTCGCCAGCGAAGGTGGAAGCTCCACCCCGAGGCGCTTCAGAAAACGCACGCCATCTTCCGTGGCGAGTGCGGCCACGGGGATTTCGATGCTGGTGTGTGCCGACGTGCCCTCTTCAAACGAAGCAGGTCCGTGGAACACCGTGTCACTGCTCAGGTAGAGGGGCTCCGCCGCAGGCAGGCTGCGCAGTGGCTTCGGAGGTTCCTGACCCTCGGCATCCGTGAGTACCAGTAGCACGGCATGCAGGTTGCCATCGCTGCGCAGAATCTCACGGGCAGACCAGCGCAGGGGTTCCTCCGCGCGGTCGAAGGGAGTTTCATCGAGGGTGATGAGCGCAGTGGAGAGTTCCGCCTGGTTGAAAAGCGATGCTAGCCAGCGAGCCGCCGCCACGTCATCCAGGCGCACGATAGGGCGAATCTGATCCCGCAGCGCGCGCGATGCCGACTCCAGCACGAGCCGCGAGGGCAGGGGAAGGCGCAGGGCATTCTGATGTTCCAACAAAAGAAGCTGGTCCAGCTCAGGGTCGGTGAGATTCCGCCAGATGGCCGTCGGCTCATTGCGAACCTGGAAGCGCGCTTCGTTCGGCGTGATGAGGAGGCGCAGTTCCACGTCGAGCGCGCCGGGAGTCTCCCGCTGGCCAAACTCGCGGATGATGCTCGCCCAGCGGGGCAGGTCTTCCTGCTGATGCCACGAGGCCAGCTTCGCCTGCACCCCGGGCAGATCCGTGATGCTATCCAGGAAGGAGGGATAAGTCAGCTTCCGCTCGGTGAGTGCCGCGGCGAGGTAGTTCCAGAAATCCACCACTTCCCGCGGTGGCTCGGGCCACAGGCGCAGGGGATCGTAGCTCTGCACGGGCCAGCGCGAGTTCAGCCGGACCAGATCATGGTCATAGATCTCACCAAGGGCGCGGAAGCGTTCGTAGCGCTTCTCCACCTTGGTCACGTATTGCTCTTCGGAGGCCGTCAGCTGGCGGGTGAGCCGCTCCTCAATCACATCTTGCAGGCTGCGCTGGACCTGCGTGGGTGTGCCATCCTCCTTGCCGGCGGCTTCTGTCTCCAGCATGGCGGCGCACTGGGCGATCCCGGCACCTTCAGGCTCAATCGTCGGGGCATTCGTACGGCCCCGCCAACCGCGTGCCGTCCTGGCCAGGAAGACGCGGACAATCTCCTCTTCCAGAGCCACTTCCGCCTCCACCGCTTCCTCGTCGAGTTTGAGCATCCGTACCTTGCCATCCTCCACGAGGGAGCGGGCGGCGGTGACGGTGGCCTCATCGAATGCGGATATGAAGGCTTCGACTTCGCTGGCGCTTGGCATGGGTCTTTGGGAGGGGGACTCGGGAAAAAGTGCGGATCGGTACCTGTAGCACAGGGGGAGGAGTCGGCGCAAGGTGTTGTGGGGATTTGTCGGTTCTTCAGAAACCTGTGATTGTTGCGCCATGCGTTCTTGCAAGCGCCGCCGCGCCGCGCTAGTTCGACGGCATGTCAGACCCGAAGGAGCAGGAGGCAGAAGGTGGACGTGGACCGCGGCCCAAGTCATGGGCGGCTCTGGGCACAGCGCTCACCTGCTTGCTTTTTGCACTGATGCTTCAATGGGCCAACGGCGCCTGGCATGCTGACCTCGCCGGAGACCCGGATGAAGCGGCACACGCGGTCACCAGCCTCATGGTGCGGGACTACCTCACCGATGCGCTGCCCAAGAACCCGCTGCATTACGCGCAGGACTATTATGAGCATTTCCCGAAAGTCGCCCTCGGCCACTATCCCCCGGGCTACTACCTGATCACCTCGCTGGTGCTGCTTCCCTTTCCCCAAGTCGTCACGCTCATCGCCCTGCAGGCGGTCTTCTGCGGCATCCTTGGCTGGCAGATCTTTCAGCTTGGTCATCGGCTGACCGGACCGTTCGGAGCCTGGTTGGCAGCCGTGGTGTTCGTCGCGCTGCCGATGGTGCAGAAGGTGGCATCGTGCGTGATGTCGGACCTGCTGCTGGCCATCTGGTGCCTCGCGGCGGTGCAGGCATGGCTGGCATACCTGCGTCGTCCTGGTGTGTGGATGGCGCTCCTGTTTGGCTTCATGGCTGCTGCCGCCATTCTCACGAAAGGAGCCGGTCTCTCCTTGGCTCTGGTCCCGCCCGTGAGCCTCCTGCTTGCATGGGAGTTTC
Source organism: Roseimicrobium sp. ORNL1 (assembly GCF_011044495.1). GTDB lineage: Bacteria > Verrucomicrobiota > Verrucomicrobiia > Verrucomicrobiales > Verrucomicrobiaceae > Roseimicrobium. Next base: position 5,202,596 of record NZ_CP049143.1, on the reverse strand, counting down.
GCCTTCTGAAGAAGGCAAGCTTCTGGCTGGCTCCGCTGCCGGTGATCGTGCTGGCCGCGCCGTGGATGGTCTACTCGGTGCGTTTCACACAAGAAGGCATGGCCAGTGATAGAGGCATGGCCTACGTGATGAAGGCGCTTCCCTTTTACGCGAAGGGCATCGTGCAGGTCTTCGGCCCTCTGATTGCTGTACTCGTGGTGGTTGGTCTGCTGCGCGTGTTGATTTCACTGCTGGGCAAGCGCCCTGCTGCGCCGGATGTCGCCGTGCTTTGGGCACTCATCGCCGGGACACTCGCTGTTGCACTGGTGGTGCCGGCGGGATTGAGCACGCGGTACCTGGTGCCTGCCGGTGGCGCGTTTCTATTGCTGGCACTGGCCGAGGTCTGCTACTGGATTGCGTTCCTTCAAAAGAAGAAATCCGGCATGTCCACCGAGTCGGGCAGGGGATGGGGCAGTGCTGTTGGTGCTGTAGTGGCAGCAGGTGCCACGATTGCCACCGTCGGTTGGTCTGCGCCCAAGGTCGCCTCGGGGTTCAATGAAGCCGTCACGCAACTCGAACTCGGTGCTGGTGACGCTGCTTCATCTTCAAAGCACGGTGCATGGATAGTTTCCTCCGATGCGCGTGGCGAAGGCGCTGTGATTGCAGCGGCAGCGTTTGGACTTCCCTCACGCAAAGACTGGCCGCTCACGGTGCTTCGCGCCAGCAAGGAGCTTTCCTCCAGTGACTGGATGGGCCGCGGCTACGAGACGCAATTCAAGTCCTCGGAAGAGCTGCTCAAGCGCCTCGACAAGCTCAAGGTGGACCGCGTGATTGCTGATGAGTCCGTGCCTTCCACGCATGTGCAGGCGCATCATGCTAAAGTAGTGGAAGCGCTCTCCAATACGCCTGAGTGGACCCTCGCGAAATCGGTGACCGTGGATCGCGGACTGGAGCAGAAAGGACAGATCAAACTGTTTCGCCGCATCGAGGCGAACAAGACCGTCGCGTCCCCAGAACCGAAGCGGGATTCCTGAACTGAAGGCAGCGCATTCATTGGTGGCCACCGTCATGACTTCCCCTCGCGAAAATCCCAACGGCCTGCGCATTCTTTTTATCTCGAACCTGTTTCCCGACGAACGGGAACCGTACCGCGGCCTGGATAATGGAACCGTCCTGAAGGCGCTCCAGCAATACAAGGGTTGCGAGGTGAGAGTGCTCGCGCCACGTCCCTCGCTTCCTTTGCTTCCCACTAAGAAATGGCGGGCGCGTGCTGAGGATGTCGACATGGGGCCGAGATTTGTGCGCACGGGTTATGTGCCCAAGATCGGCAGCCTGATCAATCATCACTGGATGCGCCATGCGTTGTCGCGTCCCCTGGCCGAGACACACAAGCGGTTTCCCTGGGATGTTGTGCTCGCAAGCTGGCTCTATCCGGATGGTTGGGCGGCCGTAAATGCCTGCGCTCCGTACAAAGCGCCGGTGGTGCTGATTGCCCAGGGAAGCGATGTGCACCACTACCTGCACATGCCAGCGCGACGCACCTGCATTCTCAATGCGGTCCACGAGTCCGCCGGAGTCATCACACGGAGCAAGAGCCTGGCGACCCTGCTGGGTGAGGCTGGAGCCGATACCACGAAGCTAGTTCCGATTACCAATGGAATCGATACCACGGTTTTCAAGACTGCGGACAGAGTGCTGGCGCGTCGGCTCGTGGATGTACCACCAGATGCACGTGTCCTCCTCTACGTGGGAAACTTTCTGCCCGTGAAGAACCCGCTCATGCTGGTGAAGGCTTTCGAGCAATTGTGCGCTCGTCCCGAGAACACCAACCTGCGGCTGGTCATGGTGGGCAAGGGGCCTCTGCAGGGTGAAGTCCAAGCGGCCGCTTCACGAGCTGGACTGGCAGACCGTGTCCGCCTGACCGGTCCGCTGCCATCCGACAAGGTCGCCGAGTGGATGCAGGCGGCGGATGTATTTTGCATGACCAGCAGGAACGAAGGTCTGCCAAATGTTATTTTAGAAGCACAGGCCTGTGGGCTGCCGGTGGTGGCCACGGCAGTTGGGAGCATCCCTGAATTGGTGGACGAACCTTGGAAAGGAGGACTCGCAGCATCCGAAGATGTGGACGGCTGGGTCGCCGAGGCAAGTCGTGTGCTGATGGAACCGATGGATAAGCTCCGAATTGCTGCACTAGGGGCCACCCGGACGTGGGAATCCGCCGCCGATCGTTATTTTGAAGTCTTGCAGACTGCACAGCGCCGTAGTTCTCCTGATGACTCATAATTTGGAAAAAATCACTCGTCTGATCCCATGCCCCCTCCATAATTTCGGGCTGTGGATTTAACCTTCGTATTTCCCTGTCTCAACGAAGAGCGCTCACTCGCGGTGTGCATCGAAGGCGTGCGGAAATCTCTCTCCCAGGATCCGAATCTGAAGTACGAGATCGTCGTTGCGGACAATGGAAGCAAGGATCGCTCGCGCGAAATCGCCGTGGAATGTGGCGCGCGTCTGGTGCCGGTGAGCACGCGAGGTTACGGCGCCGCGTTGAAGGGTGGCATCGAAGCCGCGCTCGGTGAGTATGTGATGTTCGCCGACGCGGATGCCACCTATCTCTACGAAGATGCACTGCCGCTCTACCAGGCCACCATCAAGGACAAGGTGGACATGGGGATCGCTTCTCGCATGAAGGGCAAGATCGATGACGGTGCCATGCCGTTTTTGCATCGTTATCTGGGCACTCCTGTTTTGACGGGGCTGATCAATATTCTGTTTGGCGGGAAACTTTCAGACTGCAACTCGGGCTTCCGCTGCATCCGCAGGCAGGCCTTTGCTGATTGGAATGTGCGGTCCCCGGGTATGGAGTTCGCCTCGGAGCTGCTTATCAAAGCGCTGAAGCATAAAGCCTCTTGTGTGGAAATTCCCTCCGGACTCCGGGCGGCAGCGCCGGATCGTGTGCCGCACCTGCGCACCTGGAGGGATGGCATGAGGCACTTGCTCTTCATTCTTTCCGAGCGTCCGCAGCTCTTTGAGAAACTCGGTCTCTATGTCACCGTGCTGGCCACGCTGATGCAGATCATCGCCTGCTTCACTGGCCCCATCAAAGTTTTGGGATTGAATATCTTCGACGTTCACAGTCAGGCCCTGCTCCTTCTGGCTGGCTTGGTGGGCGCGCAGTTTTATGTCTATGGGTGCATGTGCTACCTGCGGGCGAATGATACCCCGGGCGGCCTCACGCGGGCGTTGTTGAACATGGACGAGGGGCAGCTCTTCTTCCTGCTGCTGGGCGCGTTGACCGCGATTGGCGTGGTGATCGGCGGCGTGGTGGTGGTGTGGGCGCAGTCCAGTTTCGGTGGCATCAATCTCGTGCACTTGCTGCTGGCCCTCGTTCACTTCTTGAGCCTGCCTATTCTGGGCAGCATGGGACTGCTCGGTCTGCATATCCTGAAGCGTTATGAGCGCTCCTGAGTCATCTTCCACCACTGCGGCAAATCCGGCGGAGTTCGACTCCTTCGCCACGAACTATGATGAGGAACTGGGCCGCGCCTTGGACCTGACGGGCGAGGACAAGTCCTACTATGCCGAAGGTCGCGTGCTGTGGCTGAAGGCCCGACTCGCCAAGCTGGGACTGCCTCTTCCCTCGACGTGCTTTGACTTTGGCTGTGGCACCGGGGGCAGCGCGCCTTATCTCACCGGCATCCTCGGAGCGCAGAAATATGTGGGTTATGATCCTTCCGCGGCATCCGTGAAGGTGGCTGGCGAACTCAATCCTCAGGAAGGGGTCGGGTTCACCGCGGATTTGTCAGCCGCGAAAGGCGGAGCGTTTGACCTCGCCTTCTGCAATGGTGTCTTCCACCATATCCCACCAGAGCATCGTGAGGAGGCGGTGGCCGCCGTGTTCGCAAGTCTGAAGCCGGGATGTGTGTTTGCCTTCTGGGAAAACAATCCGTGGAATCCCCTGGTGCACTACCTCATGAGCAAGGTGGCCTTCGACAAGGATGCTCAGATGCTCTTTCCTGCAGCGGCCAGGCGGTTGCTGAAGTCGGCGGGCTTCGAGATTATCGAGCACAGTTACAAGTTCATCTTCCCCGCGTCCCTCGCGTCTCTGCGTCCTGTGGAGAGCTGGATGTGCCGGCTGCCGACGGGTGGGCAGTATCAAATCCTCGCTCGCAAACCCCTGTCGGCGGAGGCGGTGAAGGCCGCTGACCGCGTGTGATTGGCACATGTCGGCGGCAGCATCGTCGATACTGGTGATCGTGGAGCGAGGGCCGTCGCTGGGCTGGCCAAATCTCGCCGCGTGGGAATGGGTGGCCTTGGGTGGACTGGTCTTCGCCTTGGGTCTGCTGTTCTACACCTATGCAGGGTTTCCGCTGCTGATGGGGATGCTATCACGCCTGGTGTCGCCTTCGAAAAAGACATGCCGGGAACCCGGCAAACCGCTCGAGAAGATCTCCGTGATTCTCTGCGTGCACAATGAAGAGTCGAAGCTGCCCGGCAGGCTGGAAAACTTGCTCTCTCTCGACTGGCCGCTAGGCGGCGAAGTGGTGGTAGTCTGCGATGGCTGCACCGACAACTCCGCCGCCGTGGCCCGGCAAGTCGGACAACAACAGGAAGCCAAGAGTATTCGCGTGGTGGAGCATCCACAAAAATCCGGCAAGCCCACCGGCATCAATGCCGCGGTGCAGCAGGCGGAAGGTGATGTGCTGATCTTCTGCGATGCTAGACAGCAGTTTGAGCCCTCTGCGCTCAGGCACCTGGTCACCGAGTTGGGGGAGGGGAACACGGGAGCGGTCAGCGGTCTTCTCCGCATCGCCAAATCCTCGGACGGTGCCAGTGCGGGGTTCGATCGGTATTGGTCACTGGAGACGAAGCTGCGCAAGTGGGAGAGCGATTGGGACTCGGCCATCGGCTGCACCGGGGCCATCTATGCCCTGCGGAAGGAGTGTTTCGTCCCGCTGCCGGCGGATACGATTTTGGACGATGTGGTGCTCCCCATGCAGGCGGTGATGCAGGGCAGAAGAGTGGGCTATTGCGTGGACGCCATCGCCTGGGACCCCCAACCGCTCACCCCGGAGGCGGAGTACCGTAGGAAGCTGCGGACACTGGCGGGGAATTTCCAGATGCTCTTCCGCCACCCTTCATGGCTGAACCCCTTTCAGAACCGCGCGTGGTGGCAGTTGATCTCGCACAAGTACCTGCGCATCGCCTCGCCGTTCGTCCTCGTCCTCGCGCTTCTCTGCACCGCAGTGCTGGCCCGCCACCCGCTGTTCCTGACGCTGCTTTTTCTGGAGTTCGCCTTCATCGGGGTGGGGTGGGTGGCGATGCAAAGTCCCGCGCTGGCCCGGCGCATTCCGGGAGCCAGGATGCTGGGGGCGTTCCTGTCCATGCAGGTCACCATCGCCCGGGGACTCATTACCTACATGCGCCACAAAAAGAACATGCTCGAGATTTGGAAAACTGGACGCGGCGGTGTATCTGGAGGTAAAGAGTAACTTAGCTGATGATTCGTGCCATGGACATCTGGCTGCCGGCGTACCTGCGCCAGCAGCCACGGGAGAGACAACAGATCCACCTCATTCTGACGGTGTGCGACCACTTTGAGCCGTTCCACGACACGGATCAGGCCGGGGCGATGAAGGCCATGGGGGACTGGCACCAGGGCTGGACGGCGATCGCCTCCAAGTACCGGGACAGCGGGGGAAATGCCCCGCGGCACACGTTCTTTTACCCCATCGAGCAGTACGAGCCGCAGGTCGTGGACTCCCTTGCGCGGCTCTGCCACCAGACCGGCTCCGAGACAGAAGTCCACCTGCACCACAAAGACGACACTCCGGAAGGCTTGACCCAATCCCTGCAGGAAGGCACGCGTCAGCTCGCAGAGCATGGGCTCCTTTCGAAGGACGGCGATGGAAAACGCCGCTTCGGCTTCATCCACGGCAACTGGGCGCTGGATAACTCAGACCCCCGAGGCTGCAACTGTGGCGTGAACAACGAACTGGGCATCCTGAGATCCGCCGGATGTTACGCGGACTTCACCATGCCTTCTGCCCCCCACCGCACCCAAACGCGGACGGTGAACAGCATCTATTACGCTGAGGATACCGCGGCGCCGAAGTCCCACGATACTGGCGTGCCCATGAAGACCAACGGTACCTCCACCTTGCGCGATCAGGCCAATCACCTTCTCATGGTGCAGGGGCCGCTGGCGCTCAATTGGAAGAAGCGCAAGTGGGGCCTCATGCCGAAGGTGGAGAATGGTGAACTGTCAGGTGCCAATCCTCCCACCGTGATGCGGCTCGAACTGTGGGAGCGTTTCTGCCCTTCCGTGGAAGGTGGTCCTCCGTGGGTCTTTGTGAAGCTGCACACCCACGGCGGCATCCCGAGAAACTACAACATGCTGCTCGGAAAACCGATGCACCAGTTTCATCAGCGTCTGGGCGAGTGGGCGGCCGCGACACCCGGGCTGAGTTTTCATTATGCGACCTCGCGTGAAATGACGAATATGATTCACGCGGCTGAAGACGGAAAAACCGGCAACCCTGAGGATTACCGGCATTATCTTTTCCGAAGCAACGCGAATACTAACGGCATCCATTGAGCCTTGCGTAATGAGCTGACGGTGCCATCGCAAGGTCATCAGTCTGGCAGCCGTGCCCTGAAGGGGCACAGGAGTAAAGCCCAGGGTTAGGGAGCCTTGGCGACCGACACCCTGGGTAGATGAGAAAAGATGCTCGACCCTGAAGGGGTCGCGGAGAGGGAGGGAATCATCTGACGCGTGACGTGCTTCTTGTGACGACTCCTCCACCCCTTCAGGGTGGGATGCATTTGTGTACACCACCCAGGGTGTCGGTCGCTATGGCTCCCTAACCCTGGGCTGGGCTCCCGCAGCCCTTCAGGCAGCAACTTCGGAGATGCAGTCCATCTCCGTGGGGCTCACTACCAGCGTCAGCCTATTACGCAAGACTCTATAGTTAGCGCCAGACTAGCTGGCGTTAGGCAGAAGCCGGAGCAGAGCGTCCTGGCATGTCGTCCTCCTCAAAGGCCTGGTAGTAGTACGAGGAGGAGTAGTAATAGTAGTAGTAGTTGCTGACCTTGGACATGTCGATGTTGTTGAGGACAAAGCCCGCCATCGGCGCGCCTGCTCGCATCAACTGTTCAATGGCTTCCGTCACATCTCTGCCGTGGGTCTTCTCGGCCTTCACCACGAGCACCACCGCATCCGCCACCCGCTGAAGGTTGGTCGTTTCGCTCAGGCCAAGGACGGGCGGCGTATCGAGAATGATCCAGTCATACTGCTGACGCCAGATGTTGATCGACTCTTCCAAGCCCAGGCGGCAGAGCAACTCTGCCGAGCCAGCGGAAGTATTGCCGCGTGTGCAAAAATGGAAATTGGTCAGGTGGGTGTGCTGGATCACATCCTCCAGCGCCAATTCACCCGTCAACGCCTGGCAGAATCCTGGAGAACGATTCACTCCAAACAGGTTGTGCACACGACCTTTGCGGAAGTCGAGGTCTACCAGAAGAGTCTTTACCCCGATGGATTGGAGTGTCCAGGCGAGGTTCGCTGCGGTGACGGTCTTGCCTTCGGAGGGACGCGCGCTGGTGAACATCACCACCTTGGCGCCTTCGCGGTTCCCAAGCTGCAGGCCAAGGTGGGCGCGGAGTACACGATAGCACTCCAGCACGTGGTTGGGCTTGCGGGGGTCGGTTTCGATACCGCGGGTCACACCTTCAAGGAAGGTGGAGTTCGCAGTCGGAACGATGCCCAGACCCTTCAGTCCGGTAAGTTTTTCCAGGGCCGCAAGGCTGGTGATCTTGTCGTTGAGCTGTTCGAGGCCAAGCGGAACGCCAATGGCCAGACCCAAGCCGAGCACGACCGCCAGGATTAAGAGCTTGCTCTTGGTGGGGCTGATGGGGTCCACATCGCGAAGCAGCGCAAACTCGCGGAACTGCAGGTCCACACGATCCTTGTCACCGCCGAAATTGATGGTGGCCACCATCTTGGAAAGGTCTGCATAAGCCTTGGTCCACGCGAGGTCGCCCTCATAACCCAGCTTGTAGTCCTGGCGCAGCTTGTTGAGCTTTTCCGTCATCTCGCTGTACTCGGGAAGCTTGCTCTCAAGTTCCTTGAGTTGGTCCCCGAGGCGGAGGCGTTCGACCTCGAAGCGCTTGCGTTCGACATCAAGTTCCGTGGTCAGGGCTTCGCTGATCTGGCGCTGCTTCGCGCGCAGTTCCTTCATTACCTTATGATCTTCCAGATAGACGCGAGCTGCCTCAGCGATCTCTGTTTCCACCTTGCGCTTGTCGCGCTCCAGCGTGTGCCAGGGGTTCAAGCCCTCCACCATGGAAGGTTGCACCACGATGCTGGATGGCGTGATGGCTGCCACAGGAGCAACGCTCGGAGTCAGGAGGTTGTCCTTGAGGTCGCCTGTTGCCGGCACCACCAGTTGTCCCACAGGATTCTCATCAAGGGATGATTTTTTGGCGCTATCGAGCAGGGACAAATGTTCCAGGGGATCCATCGCACCATTCTGAACGCGGGACTCCACAATACTGCGCACTTCATCATACTGACGGATCTTGTGCTGGACCCTCAGGATATCGAGGGGGATTTGAGCCAGCGCATTCTGCTTGATGAGGAGTTCATTGACCTCATTGTCTCTCTCGAAGTTGGTTTTGACCTCGAGGGACTCGTCGATCTTCTTCTTCAGCAGGCCCAGTTCCTCGTTGTAGCGCTTGAGGGCGACCTCGAAGAACGCAAAACGCTTCTCACGGGTGTAGGTGTCGAACTGGTTGATCAGCGCCTGGGGAAACTCGCGAACGACATTCGGATTGGTCGAGAACACATCCAGCTGCATCGTAGCGCCATCGAGCAGTCCAAGCTCGACCTTGCGGAGGGGGCCGGAGCGAAGCTCTTCGAAGCTCGCATTGGCACGGCCGATTCCCAGGGCGTGTGCGGTCCACGCGATCATCTGGCGGGAGCTCAACTGGCTTTGGACCGAGCGCACGGCGCGAACTGCGGTGCTGCCATCCACACCGTCCGCAGCCACAGGCAGGGCGAAGAACTTGTAGTCGATCAGCGAGCGCGATTGGTAGACCGCAGGTGAGTAGACGTAGTAGCATACACCTGCAAGCACGCCCAAAAGCAAGAGCAGGATCATCATCCGCCCATACTTCAGGTAGCCGACGGCGTAGTGCAGCATATCTACGCCGGGTAAGCCCTTTTTAGTTGGAGCAGCCATGAGAGTGATGGGTGGGTGGACAGAAAGAAGGGGCGTGAGTGATACGCCCCTTTGTTGGATGATTTAAAAACCAAAAACTTTTTCCGGGACTACAACGATGTCGCCTTTACGCAGGGGCAGGTCACGAGCTGCGCCTTGAGCAACGGCGTCAAGGTTGAGGCCGATCTTCCTTCGGATGCCGCCGGCATCCTGGCGCATGACATGAGCGTTCTTGCCATCAGCAAACCGGGAGAGACCGCCGGTGATCATGATGGCTTCATACGCACCGAGCGGCGCGCCAATTTCAGTGGACAGCATATGCTGACCCGGTCGTGCAACTTTCCCGGTGAGGTAGACCAGCGTCTGCTCCTTGTCCGCCATCGCGGAGACAGGGGCAATGAAGACACGATCCAAAGTCACCGTAGCCGTGCGGAGCTTTTTCTGTTCCAACAGACGCTTGATGTGCTGTTCGGCACCGGAGACACTCATGCCAGCCACGGAGACGCGGGGACCAACGTTAGGCATCAGGATATGGCCCTCAGCACGCACCGTGAAACTGCCACCCAAGGAAGGATCCTCCTGCACGGTAATCTCGAGGACGTCACCAGGCCGGATGGGCTGGTACAACGGATTCGATGCCGTGGGCCGGGGAGTGGTGGCGTAGTCGTCAGGGCGGGCCTGTTCCAATCCCGAATCTGTCTTGCATCCTGTCACCACGAAGGCGCACGCTGTTAGCAAGGCCAATGGTGCAAATTGCAATTGGCGATGCATCATTCGTCCCGCAGCCTGGGCGAGAATTTTCCGAGGCTGGTGTTTCTGGGGTGCCGTTTTCCGAGAGGCCAATGGGATGAATGGGAAGCTGCTCATCAAAAGGGGGCGGAGCTTACAGGAGACTGGGACAACATCCAGCTGATCGATCTACTTTTTGCCTTTCGAGGCGGAGATCCACACGCCTTCAGCATTATCGTTCACATACTCTTTCTTGCACGGTTGGGGCTCAACCGTGATGAGGATATGGTCGAATGCCGTGCGGAACTTCTTGAAGGGAGGGTTCTGTGCCTTGTCTTCGCTCGGTGCCGAGCTGGGTCCCTGACCTTTCTCACGGTGGCTTACCGTGGCAAGCAGGCGCATGTCACCCAGGTAGGCGCCCGAGTTTCTCACGCCTTCCACATAAATGGTCCGGGGAACTGCGTCAGGAAGGTTGGCGGGATAGCGCATGGCATCCACGCTGAATTCAAACAGGCGGCGCGCCGGATCAGCAGAATCGAGAAGCAACTCCTTCTTGGTGGAGTCTCTCCACACGCGGATGCGGCCCACGGCCTTTTGTTCTTCTTCAAAGGAGGAGAACTTGCCTTCGGGCGAATTGCGATTGATGCCGCATACTTCAAATCCGACCACGACATCACCTTCGAAGTCCACGCGGTAGGGAATCAAGTTCACCACGACCTTGGTCATCTCACCCACGCCGATGATGAGGCCGGGAGGGGTGGACTCAAAGGCGCCGGAATCCCGGGGGTCACCTTGACGAATCACGCCATCCATGTTGAGGTCTGCATCCAGATCCAGCTTGGCGATGCGGCGGTTGAGGTCGCGATAGCGGTTGAGCTTCTGACCATAGTACGGATGGAAATCCGAAGGCAGGTCCTGGAGAGTTTCATTGCCTCGAACGCGTCCACCGCGGTCGGTGATCACCGGGGCGTCTTCACCCCAGACGGGGATGAGGGCTGCCAGGCCCAGCAGGCCGAAAATGGCCGCATGCAGTTTATGCGAGGTGATGTGGTGCATGATGATGTGTGGTTGAGAGGCTGTGTAGCTGGGCCACTGCAGGTCCGCGCGCAATCGATCAGAATGTAAGGAAGAGACTCAGAATAAGAAGGTGTTCCTCGAGGTTGCTGCCCACCGGACCGGTCTGGTCGATATACTGGTAGGTGGCAGTTCCCTGCAGCCTGGAAAGCAGGGGCTTCTGCAGCATGGCGAAATAGACCCAGGTTTCCTCATCCGGCGCGCCCGGCCCGTCTTCGAACGTGGACTCACGCATGGTATAGGTCACACCCGCGGTGATGTTGGTATCATACCCCAGCTTGTAGCTGGCCCTGGCGCCGGTGATCCATCCGGTTGAGGTGGTGCCGCCATCGGTCAGGTTTTGTGCATCCTGCCATTGGGCATAGGCGGAGCCGGACAGTCTGTCGCTGAATTGGTGGGCAATGGTGTACCGAACGTAGTCCCCCACATATTCCTCCAGAGTCTCGGAGAGTTCGTAGGTCTGGCCGGCAGAGAGGGAATGCTTGGTATAGGGGGTCAGATCATGGACGAGGCCAACCTCCCACAAGAAGGTGTCGAAATCGGCATCATCGTCCCCGGTCTGCCAGAGATATCCCAGAGAGGCGAACGACGTGAGATACTCCGTGAGACGTCCGGTGAACCGAGCCTCAACACGATGGGTGAGATTCTCGAATTGGTCGGCTGAGCCCATCGTATAGAGGAACGAGGGGGCAAACATCCAGTCATCGCCCAGGTAGCGGTAGGCGAGCGAAAGCTGGTCAAACTGCCGGTGATCGTCGAAGTCTTCCTCAGGCCAATAGTCGCTGTGAACGACACCGCCAATGAACCACCACTCGTCGGGCATCGGTCTCTGGGCTTCAGCTCCCACATCGTTGCGATAACCGCCGAACCGGGGATCCCAGAACTCGTTCGCATCAGCCGCGCTGTCCAGGGCACCAAAACGGTAGCGGCCAACCATGTCGATTTCATCCACCTGCCAGGACTCGTTCACGTCAGCCAGGCTGTTGACGACACCGAAATAGTCGTAGACGCGAACGTTCCAGGCACCCCATTGCCACTCCATATTGAGTCGGGCATTGGTGCCCAGTCCCCATCCCGAACCGATTCCAGAATTCAGGCCCACTTCACCTTCCAGGGGCAGGAAGTAGAGGAAACCAGTTGCCTGGAGATAGATGCTGTCCGTCAGACGAAGGCTTGCTCTGAGCGGCATTCCGACGATGCCGATCCATCCCTCATCAGGTGCATCCGGATCGAGCGGGGCATCTCCGCTGTATTGGGTGTAGAGCGCCGAGAAACTGAGGCCAAGGATGTCGAGATAGAGGGGTCCAAATTTGAACATCGCCCGATCCGGTGACACATCCCGTGTGAGAAAGGGAAGCCCGTAGTCCAGATCCACACTCCAGGCATTCGGTTCCGAGGAGTGCGCGAGGAGTTCCTCATTGGGAATAAAGAGTCCCAAACCGCGCTCCACTCGATCATAAAAGGCGCCGTTGCGCTGATAGTAATTGTCCTCGGCGGGACGCACAGGCCAGATGCCGGAGTAGGCCCAGTAGCCGCGATCACCCCGTGAGCGAGAATAGTCGGGGTTATTCGGCGGCAGGTATTGCGTCTCTATTTTCGTTGGAAAATAACCTCCGGTGGAGGTGCTGCTGTTTGCGGTGTCGCCTTCTCCGGTATAGTCGGCGTACTCAGGTGAGCCCGCTTCCGAATTTTGATATTCGTAGCGCGAGCCAATCATGCGTCCGGGGCCACCCATTTGTTTGGCGTTGGGCCGGTAATAGAGAACCGTATCGAGAAAGCCCGGCGACCCTGCCGTGGGTGCTGGCTGTGTGGAAACTTCCGTCGGCAGAACTTGGTTCTGGGCCTCAACTGAAGTTCCAAGCGCGATGCCAAGTGCGACTAACGACCAAGCCCATTGGACCCGCGAAAAAAAAGCGGGAGTGGAGTGGCTTGGACGAACGCCTGGCATCGGTGAGTGGGGCGAGGGAAGGAATTTGCCCGGTCACTTCTTTGGCCTGTTGATAGCCAGGCCAAATCGTTCAAGAAAGGAGTAGTCAGCCGTGAAAAGGCAGAACACGAGATAGAGAAAAAATCCTGCTCCCGGAACTGCGGCGACCAACAAAATCCAGAACGCCTTCCACAACACACCCATGCGACGGCTCAAGATGCTTTGAATAGCCGTCAAAACAAAAATCACCCAACCAACAGCCAGCAACCAGTAGAGCGGCTCGATGATGTTCTGTGGTCTGAGACCAATGAAGTTGAACAATGCGTCTCTCATCTACCGGAACTCGTTCGCGCACACCTAGACCTTGGTTGTCCTACACCGTCGAGCAACTTGGTAAACTAGGACTTATAAATACGCAAAGTGAATTTGTGGAGACATTGGGTAAGTAAGTGGTTGCTTGCATCGACCAAATGCAACCTAGCAAAACTGAGACATTTCTATGGTTTGCAGCGCACTGTTATTGCCCTGCGTTGCAGGCATCGTGCACGATATGTCTCATCTCATTTTGCTAACGTATCGAATAAGAGCACTGCGCCTTTCTTTTGTGAACAGAAATCCTCATTGATTTTGCGGATAGAAGGGCTTTCCTCCCCGCCATGATCCGATTGCTCATGCGGTTGAAGGTTCTGCTGCTCGCCGTGGGAATGCTCATGGGTGGCGTCAGTTGCACGACTGGTCCTGATCCTGCCGACCTGTACTTTGGCAAGCCGCGTCTCAATGGATCTCCTCCGAGAGGTTCCGGGGTCAGCCGATACGAATGATGCCTCTGGCATGTAGTGTTGAAAATCGCCCTTTGGAGCAAGCCTCTTTTCTCGATGCCCTACTTAAAAACACCTCTACATCACCAGCCGTTGCGAGTTCATCGGGCAGGCGGCTACACGCTTCTTGAAACGCTGATCGCCTTCGTGGTGCTGGTGGTCTTCGTGGTGCTGGCCTACTCCTTTGCCTTCCGGAAGCCGTCCTCGATGGATGCACTGAAGTCGCAGACCGCCGAGCAGCCCGGCATTCCTGAATTCAGACCTGGCTCCACGCACCCACAAGCGCAGCCTCCACCTTCCGTGGAGAGAAGGGATACTCCTTCCAGCCAAGCTGGCAGCGTCCCCGCTACCCCCTCCACCGCTGGACGGTGAATGCTTGGAATTGCACGGGCGGCCTTGAACTGACGTAACGGGCGTTTCCCAACCACACGCGCAAGACGCGTCGCATGTCGCAGGAGACCACGCCCATTTTACCCATCCTCCTGAAGCTCGCGAGGAGGACTGTTCAGGCTCTCTCCCTGCTTGCGGTGATCTTCACGGTCGGCATGTGGGTCTTCTTGAACTTTGTGGGGTATCATAATCCTGCCAGCGCCTTCCTCCTTTTCCTCCCGGGGTGGCTCTGGTCGATTCCCGTATGGCTGGTACTGCCACTGGCCTTGATGCTCGATCCCAAGAAGTCGGGGATTATCACCCTCGTCGTTGGGCTGTTGTACCTGGGACCCTTGCTGGGCTGGCGAGGATCAGGGGCAGCACCTAAGGCTGCGGATGCGCCTGGCGAGACGTTGCGCGTAATGACCTACAATCGCGGCCAGGCACAGGGAACGAGCCTGCAGCCTTTCAAGCTGGAGCACCAGCCGGATGTACTGGCCCTGCAGGATGCCGGGCGCCGCACCGATGGCTACAAGAACGCGGATGGTTACCGGGAGTTCACCCACGTCGATGGCGTGGGGGAGTTCGTGCTTTTGAGCAAGCATCCCATCCTGCGCAAGGACCTGCTCATCTATGCGCAGAATGGAGACACCACCCGGCAGGCGGCAGTGGCAGCCCGGTTTGAAATTGAAATGGCCACCCAGCGGGTGGCCATCTACAGCGTGCATCTCCCCACGCCCAGAGGCATGCTTCAGTCGGAGCGCTGGGGCGGTTTCTTATGGGGCATCCTGGGAGTGCCCGGCACTGATTTGGCCAAGAAGCGTCACTCCCGGCAGGCGTACTGGGATGGGAGGCTCAGCCTCGCCACCCAGCTGGCGGAAGCCATTAGCAAGGAGAGTCTTCCCTACATCGTGGTGGGCGACTTCAATACTCCCGCCCTCGGCACCGTGTATCGTACGTTCGCAGGTAGCTTGCAGGACAGCCATCAGGCGGCGGGCAGTGGTTATGGTTATACTTTCCCCGGTGTCACGAGAAATCCAGCTGCGTTCCAGCAGCCTTGGCTCAGGCTGGATTATGTATTCGCAGACAGGCGTCACTGGAAGGTGGTCTCGCATGTGACGGAGCCGGATCGCGGTTCCCAGCATCGAGCGGTCTTCGCACAACTTTCGTTCACTCCATGATGGAACCAATCAAAGAGCAAGGTAATCATTCCACCTCACTGACGGTAGAAATGGAAAGACCTCGCCCTCGCATTCTCTGGATCAATTGCCGGCTTCTTCACCCGCTGATTGGTGGTGATCGGCTGCGCACGTATCACATGCTGCGCATCTTGAAGGAGTGGTTTGAGATCACCTACTTCTGCCCGCGAGTGGTGGATGACACGGCAGAGGCCGTGAAGCTTGCCGCGGAGTACTCTGACAGCTGCGCGACCTATCCTCATCGCTTTCCTCCCAAAGGCTCACCTCGTTTTTTTGCCGAGGTTATTGCAAATTGCTTTACGGGATCCGTGCCTTACATGGCGAAGAAGTACCGCTCAAAGCGTGCGCACGAGTGGCTGGAGAAGACCTTGACCGAGACGCGCTATGATCTCGTCGTATGCGACTATCTCGTGTCACTGGTGCACGTGATGGATCTGCGGCTAACCAAGATGCCGCCTGTGCTGGTGTTTCAGCACAATGTGGAGTCGCTCATCTGGCAGCGGCACGTCGCTGCAGCGGGGAACCCGGTGAAGAAAATGATCTTCCGCCGTGAGCGGGATCTCACCCTGCGCATGGAGGAGCAGTGCGCGACTCTCGCAGCTGGGCAGGTGACAGTGTCACCGCTGGAGACCGAATACTTCCGCGATGAACGTGGCATGAAGAATGTGCTCGGCAGTGTGCCCACCGGCGTGGACTGCGATCACTTCCAGCCCACCCCTGAGAAGACCGAGCCCTATACCATGGCCTTCCTGGGATCCATGGACTGGGAGGCGAACGTGCTCGCAGTGCAGGGCTTTATCACGGAAAGCCTGCCCACGATCAAACAACGCTTCCCCGAGGCGAAGTTCTTGGTGATTGGGCGGAATCCACCCGGGTGGTTGAGGGAATCCGCCGCCAACGATCCCTCGATTGTAGTCACGGGGACCGTGGATGATGTGCGCCCCTATCTGGCCCGGGCTGCCATCATGGTGCTGCCTCTTACTGTGGGCGGCGGTACGCGGATCAAGGTCTTCGAAGCCATGGCCGCGGGACTTCCCGTGGTCTCAACGCCGACGGGCGTGGAAGGGCTCCCCGTGGTGCATGGAGAGCATGCCTGGATCGCTGATTCAGGCGCTCCGTTCACGGAAGGTATCCTGCACCTGCTCTCGCATCCCGAGGCCCGCCAAACCATGGCGGGTCGCGGTCGCGAGTTGGTGGAAGCCGAGTTCGGCTGGCGGAAGGCCGCGGAAATCTTCCGCGACCACTGCATGGAAATCATTCCAGACGCAGTTCCTCGATAGCCAGCATTCCCTCTGCACCTCCGCTGGAAAAGAGCGTGAGTGTGCGGATGCGGGAAAGGACAGAAGACCTTTCGCCCTGCCCGCGCGGCAGCGAGATGGTCGCGGCATGCGTGCCGGATTGCAGGTGGGTCTCAAGGTTGCTGCGCTCCTTGCCACCTACGCCGCCATCGAGCCTCACACCGAGGTGCAACGTGGGCATGCCCTCAAGCCGGTAGTGAAGGACAAGCGTGCGATAGGGCGACCAGTCGCGCGCCTGTGCATCATAGTGCAGGCTCGAGAAGCCGGCTTTGGCGATAGGCATGTCGAGACGCCATCTGCCGTTCTCTTGCTTCCTGCTCAGAGACTGGGGCACACCATCGTGCTCCAAGGACCAGAGGGGAAGAGAGGACGCGGACTTGAAATCTTCGAGCAGTGGAAATGCGGATGACTTTGCATGCATCAGCACAGCGCGCTGAAGCAAGGCATTGGCGCTGCCCGCAAAGCAAAGCAGAGAAAGCAGGCACAAGCAGACCTTCTTGGAACCGGCCGAACTTGTCGCCTCCAGCAGGGCAAAGGTACCAATCGCCCCGGCCATGGATCTGGCCACATCCTCCCAGTCGGCCTGCCGACCGAAGCTGTGTTGCAGGTACTCCGCACTGATAGCCAGAGTGGCCGCACCGACGAACAAGGCGAATGCCGTACGCCATCCCTGCCATCCACACGCTCTCAAGAAACGCGTCGCTTCCCACGCGAGCCATCCAAAAAGTGGCACGTGCATCCAGTTCCACCACAGTGGCCACCATCCCAGGGTGGGTGGCTTGGCGGGCCAGAGCAGGAGGATGAATGCGATGACCAATGCAGCAAGAAGCCGCGCACCCGCAGCCTTCTTGCTTTGTGCAGTCGTGTCAGCGACGGCTGGTCGTGCCGAGGTCATGAGAGAAGACTTCGGGGAATCTTCGATGCAGGTCGTCGTACACTAACTGCAATCGATTCAAATCCGCCGGCTCGCTGTAGGTGGGATAAGGACGCCAGTGGAATGGCGCTAGGTCCATCGTCCACGGCAGGTTCCGGGCGACGGCACGCTCGCGGAGGAAGGTGTTGAGTTTCCCCAGGCTCACATGGCAGGAGATATTCCTGGCCGCCCATTCGTGGGGCCGCAGAGTTGCGGAGCGCTCCAGCAGCGCCATCAGGTCGGCGGCGGTCTGTGTTCCTGAGATCAGCGCGCCAGTTTCCTCATTGATGTATTGCACGCTGCCCACATGGGCGCCGCGTCGCATGCCGAGGGCGGCTCCTGCGAAGAGTGCCTCCACCGCAGCGACGCAACTGCCTTCACGGCGAGAAAGGATCAAGGCCACCTTGGAGTCGCATTGGTGCCGGGTGACTTCATCAATCGGCAGGCTTTCCAACACGGTCACCTGCTGGGGCACGCGATACAGACGCATCATCTGACGAATGTGCTCCGCCGTGTACTGCGCCTCGGTTTGGCCGATGAGCGTCACACGAAGATCCGCAGGCATCTCACGCAACGCGGAGAATAGTTCGAAGTGCCTTTTGAAGGGCGCCCAATTCGCCACCATGAGGATGTCGGTGCTCCTCTCGGCATGCGGCTTGGGCGCGAAGAATTTTGGATTCACCCAATCGCTGGCAGAGAGTACCGGAGGGCACTGGATGCGCGGATGAAAAGCCTGCAGCTTGGCAGCCTCTGAAGTATGGCTGGGCAGGACATACATTTCTCCTGTCGTCTTCGCGAGAATGGCTTTGAGCAGCAGATAGTCCGTGGCCGACCAACTGGTGCCCCAGAGAATGTCATACTGCTTGGCCAGCGCATCGAGATCGCCGATGCCGTGGAGCAGCCGGTACCAGTTGTATTCGAATTGCACCATCAGCACACCGCGTTCACCATGCTCGCCGGGAGCTTTGAGAATGATGCTCCTGGTGAGCTGGCTCTGTTGCGTGAGATAGCCGCGGTACCTTGCGGTCGAAGGTGAAGGCGGAGGCGCGGTGTTTGCTTCTGCCCCTTCGCGATTCTCACGCGCCGCACCCATCCACTTCCAGAGCTGTGGTGACTCGGAGCGCTGAAACGCAGTGACCGCCCGGCATTGGGCGGTCACTGGGTTTGGCGAAAGCCAGGATGCCGTTTGAAGCGCCAGGGCATGTGCGTTGCGCAGTGCCTGGCTGTTCTTCAGATCGTCCTTAATCCGGATGCCAAGTCGTCGCGCGGCAGTACGCATCTGTTCCATGGAAGGGGAGGGAATGAAACGGTGGGGCAGTGGAGGCTCCGCGTCTCATGAGGAATGCCAGGGAAGGTCTCAATCGCAACGCTGGAAGATGGCGATATTCGGCGCATAGGCCCACGGTTTCCACTGGGGGCATTCCTTGAGCACGCGCTGGCATACACGATTCACACCGGGGAATGCATCCACATCATGGAAGGCCACAAACCCTGACGGAGCCACCAAGCTGCCCCACGCCGCGAAGTCATACCACGCGTGGAGATACTCATGGATGGCATCGATGAATACCAGGCTGACAGGCTCTCCATTCCACGAGGTGAAGGCAGAGTCGGACACGTCCCTCACGTGGCGGACATTGGTCATCCCTCCCGTGTGCTCGCGGAAAAGAGCGAAGTCTTTCTCATGCCCACCCTCGCCGAGATAAGGATCCACGGCGACCACGGTCCGCTGAGTGGCCGCAGCCAATGCCTTGGTAGTAACACCACGAAAGCTGCCGATCTCCACGATGGGAGCGTCGATCGAGTTGGAAGCCGCCACGGCGGCGAGCAAGGTCTTGAGCTGACCCTCGGTCACGGCCGTGTGGGGCAGGGAACTGCCGGCTTCCTTCGTCACCTGGGCTCCGGCTGCCGTGAAGACTGGGGCCAGCTCCCTTTGATTCTGTTTTGCAATGAACTCATGGAGCCGTCTCCGAAGCGTCCAGTTCCAGAACCTTGCGACGTTCCAGCGGGAACGGTTTCTCCAGAGGGAGGGCGATTCTGGAATGGGAGTGAAAGGGGTCATGATCGAGTGACTGATGAGGCAGGGAACGTCGGTGGAGTGGCAGCGCGCTGGAACAGCATCACAACCCAAGGCAATTGTTATCTCGATAGAAGATGGCGGTCTCGTCGATACTAAAGCCTGCGGGCTTGAGGCCCTGCAGTCGTAATGTGCGGAAGCTCTGTTGCTCCAGTTCCGTGATGCCTTCCTGATAGTGGGCGCGTGATGAGTCGTCCCAGAGAATCACCCCGTTCGCGGCAAGGTGTGGCAGGCAGTGACGTGCGCACTCGGTACGCATCCGGCCATCGATGAGAATGAGCTGGAATTCGCCCCCGACCTGGGTTGCGGCACGCGGATAGTCGGGACCAAGGGGAATCAGGAGGAGTCGCACGTTTGAAGTGTCGGCAATCATCTCCTTCACGCGCTGATGCCACTGCTCGTCATGCTCCACGGCCACCACTTCCTTCACACGTGAACTCCAGAATGCCGTGGAAAAGCCGCTGCCGAACTCCAGCACGCGGAAGTCGGATTTCAGTCTCTCCTCCAGGAGGGACAGTATAGGATAGTTGAGAAAGGCCAGAGGCTTGCCTTCGACATCAACGGGGAGATTTCGTTCCAGCGTTCTCAGAAAGCCTGTCTGTACCAGATAGGAGTTTGAATGCCGGATGAGGTGCCGGCAACGCAGGGGAGCTGCGAGCTTGGGAGCCCGACGTTCCACCAGCGTCTTGAATTTGGACCTCAGGGTTGCCATCCGTCTTATCGAGGATGCATGATCAGGTAGCCTCGCGAGGCCCCGCGCACCTCGTTCAAGGCCGTCGAGAGGTCCGTAGGGGAAAGGGCGTTGCGCGTCACTTCAAGATAGCGGGACATGCTCTTGGGCGCATGAGGGACATAGTCGATCTCGTGCGAATCCTGAAACCGGCTCTGTAGAAGATTGCGCGTGCCCTCTCCGGGAGAATCCTTGGTTTCATGCAACTCCACCACGATGCGCGCATGGCGAAGAGCAGGGCATTTGACCGGGTCGACGAGGAAGATCTCTCCACCTTCGATGTCGCAGAAGAGCAGGCCCGTGTCCTTGGCGGGACCAAGGAGCTTCTCGAGCTCCGCAAACGTGCACAGCGAGTTGATACGAAGATTGGAAACGTGATTAAGGCGCGCGAGCCGCGCAAGCGCGCGCTTGGCGAAGGGATCGATGTCGAACGCGTGTACGACGCTGCTCGGCAGACGCGCCGCCAGAAGCACGGCGTAGTAACCTTCGGCAGCTCCCACATCCACGATGACCGAAGGAGGTGACTGCAGCAGCTTTTCCAGGAATGGATGCAATTCATCCTCATAGCTGCCGATCCACTTCGGAAAAATGGGACCACAAAAGCCAATCTCGTCCAGATAGGGCAGACCCTGAAAGGGGCCCGAAAGGACCGTGGGAGGACTTTCGCCGTACAAGAGCGGGCGCAGTTGCTCTTGAAACTTTCCGTACCGCTTCTTGCAGTGCTGGAGAAAGCGATAGGAACTCAGGAACTGATACACCCTCGGAAAAGCGGCCTTGGCCGCACCACGGCAGGTCTGGATGATGTTTTTGCGCCAGGTCACAGCAGCGGAAATGTGGAAAGTGAATCAGCGATGCGTCAGCCGCTTCCAGATGCCGCGAGGTCCGGCTGCTTGCGCACGCTTGACGAGAGTCCGGCTGCGGAACCAGAGCCAGTGCAGGAACAGGCGCATGTTCACGGGGCCGAAATAGACCGGCGGATGTCCGGTGTCGTGGCCGAGGAGCACAGCATATTCCTCCACGAAGGGATTGCGGTCATGGATGATCTTCGCGCGCGCGAAGCCGCCGAGCACCACGGGGTAGTTGGTGCGGAAATTGAACTCCGCCGGCAGGATGTAATGGCGCAGGTCCGAGTGAAACAAGGTGTGGCGGAAGGCAGGCTGGTCTGCGGGCCGCTTGTGCTGGAAGACGTTCAGATAATTTTCCTCCCATGCTTTGAAGAAAGCGAGAGTCCTCGGCTCCTTCCGGTACACCACCACGCCGGTGTTCAACGCGGGAAACGAATCTGGAAACTTCTCGAAGGCATACTCGTTGCGGTACACTTCATGGGCGATGGCCAGTTCGTATTTCTCGAGCGGCAGGAAGATGTCTTCACAGGGCTGGCACATCCATGTGTCCGAGTCGAGAAACAAGGTCTCGTCGTACGGCGTGGCCGCCATCGAACGAATCTTTCCGGGGCGGCCCATGTTCCCGCCCTCCACCGGGATGACCTGCTCAAAGAGTCCCGGCGGCGGCGTCTGATCCGTGAAGAGCGTCATGGGGAAGCCCGGCATCACCGCTTGCACGGACTTTGCAGATATCACCGCCTCAGCCAGGTACTTGGGCCCGGTGGCCACATAGATGATGCCTCGAGTTTTTGTCATGCAGTTCGGGTGACCTTCACTTGATTTCAGGCGGGCAGGTTCTTTTCAAGTCCTTCCCTGTATTGCCGGGAGTACTTCATGCGCAAGGGGATCGTCTTCAGCACGTTGAGCCACTGCCTGCCACTTCGGAGTGCGAACATGGCCGACGGCACCCCGGCTTCGGCCAGGTGGAAGAGTGCGGTGCCACCTTCGCTGCGTTGGCGCGCTTGTTGAAGCACGACGTCCATCGGCTCGCGCAAGTCCTGCGTCCAGCGCCTCGCCAGATCACGGGTGAAATGAAGCTGGCTCAAGTGGGCGAGCCGATGTCGCTGAATGCCCCCAGCGGTGCCGCTGCGGGGGCTTTGCTTCTTGCATACGAAGCGTCCAAACACAGCAAGCGGTTCCGGCTCGTACCTGCAGTCATCTTGAAAACTCACCGCCCGTCGAGGCTCGGAAAGTGATGCGTTGTACGGCTCTAGCGCAGAGAGATCGACCCCGCGATGCAGGCGCCAGAAATAGCTTAGGTTTCCAATGGTGTAGGTGAAGAAGGCCTCCAACACACGGTCACGATACGTGATGACACGCGACTGGCTTCCGTGGAGTGAACGCATGGGTTCATCCGGATTCGGGGTGAAGGCTCCATCCTCCTCGATGTCCACCATGAGAAAGTTGCGCGCCAGCACCGGCTCGCTGTTGGACTGGAGGCTCTTTACGTTTTCCTCGAGCAGGGTCGGATGGAAGAGGTTGTCGTCTTCGAGCACACAGGCGAACTCGGAGTCGGCGAACACTGGCTCAGGCGCGAAGGCCTGGCAGAGATTCAGCGCCGCGCCCAGGTTCTTAGGATTTGGCCGGCACTCGATGCGGGGATCCTGCATCTGTGCCACGACGTCCAGGGACTCCTGATCTGGAGAATCGTCGTACACTACTGCGCGCCAGTCAGTGTAGGTCTGGTTGCAAAGTCCTGTCAGCGCCCGACGCAGCAGTGCGGGGCGCTTGTAGGTGATGATGCGCACTTCTACCTTAGGCTGCGACATGGCAGTGGTATGACGGCACAGTTGGCAGACAGCGGTGCATTTCTACTCTCAGGCCGTACGGGCCTCGCCCTTTCGGTAGGCATAGATGCAGACATCCTGGAAATGGCCCCGGCGGAAGGGTCGCTGCAGCTTCCCTTCGATTTGATAGCCGAATCCCGAGGATTCCAGCAGGCTCAAAAAGGAGGTGAGCGTGTCCTGTTCAGGAATGATGTGATGGTGATACTCAATCGCCATCTGCTCGATGAACTGGATCTTTCCAGACTCCACGAGATCGATGAGCACGTCCTGCTCGCCTCCTTCGATGTCGAGCTTCATGAAGTCCACCGGACCGGTGATATACTCCGAGAGCTTTGTTGCCGACACCATCTGGCAGCGCTCGGAGGTGCGCTCCTTCATGCGGCTGGCGAGGAGCGAGCCGGGGCTTTCATCCTTGGTGTAGAAGGCGATCTCTCCCGTTTCATTGGCCAGGGCCTTGGCATGGGCGGTCACATCCGCGAGCTGGTTGCGCTGGATGGTTTCCTGCAGGCAGTGGAAGGCGGTGGGCTGGGGTTCGAAGGCGGTGATGCGTGCCTTCGGATAGAGCGACTTGAAGTAGAGGACGGACATCCCGATGTTGCTGCCGCAGTCGAGAATGACGGGATCTTCACGATGCGCTTTGAAGTAGTAGCTCTGGCGCATGAAGATCTCATAGAACAGATACTTCAGCGTCTCCACGGTGCAGTAGCTGACTTCTTTGCCTGCCAGACGAGCCGTCTTGCGAGACTTGTCCACCCAGCCCAACGTGAACAGATGCACGTACTCCTTGCACATCTCGCGGCGGAGTTCGGCAGGGAAGGGGAACGCCCAGATGGTCCCGAGTGCGCGCTTGAGTTCGATGGGTTGTCGCAGGAAACGGATCATGAGGCGGTTTCTAGAGTCTGCTTGATGGCGTCCCGAACCATGGCCGGGGTGATTTGCCGGAGGCACTTCTTGTCATACGGGCAGTCGACTCGCAGCCAGCATGGGGCACACGGGACGGTCGAATCAAACTGCCGGGCAAGAGGATAGGGATAGGTCCCTTCATAGCCGCCGATGATGACGACCGATGGCACCTTGTAGGCATGAGCCACGTGCATGCCACCAGACGGAGGTCCGACAAACACCGCAGCCTCCTGAATGCAGGCGGCGAATTGGGGCATGGTGGTCTTTCCCACGAGCGATTGGAAACGAGGATGCACAGGCGGCTGGTCAAACACGGTCTCAGTGCCGACCTCCACCACTGCCACGCCCGGATCCAGCAGCTCAATCATTTGCTTCCAGTGCTCCTTGGGCCACTGCTTGTTCGGAGTCCACGCGCTTGCCACCGTCTGGATCACGACTGCTGGCGTGTCTTTCGGAAACGATGAAGGCAACTCCTCCGGAGGTCGGCGGGGTAGCGTGGTCGTATGCTCGCTCACCCGCAGGCCCAGCTGCAAGGCCATCTGTTCGATGATGGAAAACCGGTGACGCTGCAGATACATCAGCCCGATGCCCCCTGGAAGCACGCCCTCCTTTTGGTACGGCACAATCGTCAGGCCCTCCGTGGAAGCCGGCATGACGGACGTGTGCCGCGCATGAAAAGTGATCTTGCACGAGGGTGCTTTGCGCGCCGCAGCCTGAACTACAGAGAGCGCCATCAACTCGTCACCGAGACCACCCGCCACGGACCAGACGTCCAAAGAGGCGCGCCGCCAGGGGGGCATCTTCAGACGCAGCGCCCAGCTTAGTTCAGTACGCCGGCGCCGGGTGAGCGTGCGGATTTTTGAAAGCAGGGTCATCCCACCAAATGCTCTTCTGGCAACCGCGCACCACGTGACGTCACGGTTTCATACGAAGCGGGAAGGGCGAGCAGATTGGCGTACTCGCGCCTCAGGTTTCGCTCCTCGGAGGGCATGGGCACAAGGACAAGTCCCAGTCTCTGGTAGTCGGAAGGAAGCTTGGAGGTCTGCATCAGGCATCTCACTCCATCTTTCTCAAAGGCCCATGCCGGCAGATAAAGTTGATAGCCCAGCCCCTCAAGCAAACGAAGAGGCTCGAGACTCTCCACCGAATTTGCCGACCAGCTTTCCATGATGACCACGGGCTTCGCGCGCTTGAGCACTTCTTGTGCTCCCTTCAATACAGCGGCCTCATGACCTTCCACATCGAGTTTGATGACCGTTGGATCTGGCAGGTCCATCGAATCCGCGGTCATCACCTTCACGCGTTCGCCTGAAGCACTGTCATCGAGTGACGCCAGTCCGCTGTGAATACCATCCGGTACCGCCATACACGAGGTGCCATTCACATCACCGAGGGCGACTTGGTGACAATGCACACGTTTGCTCAGACCTGCTTGTTCCACCACGGATGCCAGGTCGCGGAACGTTGCAGGCGTGGGCTCGAACGCCTGCACTTCGCCAGTGAACTCGGGTCGTGCGCAGGCATACAGCGGGAAGTATCCCCAGTTGCTGCCAATGTCCCACAAGACACCGGTGTCTTGAAGAAAGGCATCCAGCAGCACTGAGGTTTCCGGTTCGTAGCCTTCGGCGAACTTCGGCAGGTAGATGGCGTGGAACTGGGTGTTCCTCGCATCGAATTGTATCTCAATCGACTTGTCGCCGGGCAGGTAGTCGAACGATCCAAGCGCCGGACGACGATGCATCGCTAGCGTCGCCGCATAAACCCGGCGCAGAACAAAGTCCATTGCAATGCCAAGATGGGAACGGCGCCTGCGATGGTAGACGTACTGGTAGAACTTTGCCAGCGCGGGCAGGCGTTTGGAACGGAAACACAACCTGACCGGGTTGGTCAGCATCTGTGGTTGTGATGTTGTGTGTTGGTGCAAGTGGTGGGTAGGACTTGGCAATGAATCCCTAGCCGCTCCGCCGGGCATAGGCCTTGAGCACCCGGGATTGTCGCCATTGATTGATGGGGAGATCAATGAGACGAAGCATGACCCAGCTCAGTCCGCATGAAATGGTCATGGTGGTCAGCATGTAAACGAAAGGGTTTTGAAACGCGCCGCCAAAGAGGGCGTTGATCCAGGGAGCAAGCAGCGCCGTTTTGACCGTAATGTGCACCAAATATACGGGGTATGACAACTC
Organism: Roseimicrobium sp. ORNL1; assembly: GCF_011044495.1. Lineage (GTDB taxonomy): Bacteria > Verrucomicrobiota > Verrucomicrobiia > Verrucomicrobiales > Verrucomicrobiaceae > Roseimicrobium. The sequence goes on along the minus strand of NZ_CP049143.1, from coordinate 5,176,508 downwards.
TCCCACGGAGCGGTCCCATTTCGACCGTACGCTCCATTGAAAAAGAACGGGAATCGCAAGTGCTGCGAGTCCGTAAAGCAATATTTGGCTCAGCGTATGGCTCAAAGCTGCCAGCGGAGTATAGAACACCATCGACAGCCCAAGAGCGGCAACAATGCCAATGCGTACCCCGTTCAGACCAGTCGAAGGAGTAAACGTCCTTACCTTATCGTACACGCGGTAAGAAAGAATCCCGAGGACGAAGTAGCCGAATTGCATCGGAAACCAAAAACTACCCGCGACCGAGGCGAAGGAAGGGGACGTCAGCCTGGGCAGTGCCATGAGAAGCAGTGCGCTTCCGAGGATGACAAGAGCAAGACCCCAACTGCGCAAGCGAGTCAGAAACGGAGCCGCGACGTAAAAGCACAACTCGCATGAGATGCTCCATGCATGCGCCAGGGGCAGCGGCCTCCAGCCGCGAATGAATCCCTCCATCTTGCCGGCATAGAGTGAGGGGATGAGATCCGGAGAGAGGGAGAAGAGAAAGAAGCAGTCCACTCCGAATCCGGAAAGCTGCGCAGTGATGTATGCCGTCAGCAGGCCCAGATGCCCCTCATGAAATAGTCTGCGGAGATCCGTCAGCCAGTGACCCTCGGGAAGGGAACCAAACCCGAGAAGGATAAAGGCGAGGGCCACTTCCGCCAGGATCGCCATCCACAGCTGCGGAAGGATGCGCAGTGCGCGGTTGGAATAGAAGAGCCACAGGCGGCCAGGGTGACCGGCACGATATTTTTCCGCCAGGATCATGGCCATGTAGAAGCCTGACACCGCGAAGAAGAGTCTCACCGCCACCTCACCATGAATCACGGTAAGCGTACCGGGAGGTATGGTGTGTGCCACCACCACCAGGAGGGCGAGCAGCAATCGGAAGTGACCCATCGTTGACGGAGTACTCTTACTCGATATCCCGCAGTAGCTCAGGCACTGCGCCCAAGAGAACCTGCAGGCTTGCCCAACATTTCACAGATGTCCGCCGTGAAGTTTTCGTGAATCACATCCGGACAGAAATCGCCCTCGGCATATTCACGACTCTTGTGGACACAGAAGTGCCAGAAGTCCTCGTGCTTCAGACGCTCCAGCGCGTCCTGTATCTTCGCGGGCTCCAGGGAGTCAAGCCACAGCGGCCAGTCGACTCTCTGCGCCCACTTGCCCACCGTTGTATTCGCAGGCGCGGCAATCAGGATGGGCAGACCGAGGTGAGAGTACTCCAGCAGCTTGCTGGGGAAGCTTGTCAGGGAAAGCTCCTCCGCTGCGGTATCAAAACTGTAATGTACGAGCAGGCAGGTGGAGTTTGCTGCGGCCCACTTGATGCCATCCGGAGGATTTTCCGGGATGGCGCGCAACTCCAATACGTCGCGATAGTCGCCCAGTTCCTGCTCCAGCGATGCGAGTCTCTTCTCTTGAGTGATGATCACGAGACGACCATTGGACTCTCGCATTTCGGACATCAGGGCGCGGAAGACATCGTGGTTCGAGGACTTCAGACCACCGGCGAAGGTGATGGTCGTGCTTTCGCTAAACTCCTCCCGCCACTGGGGTGGTGGCACCTGGATGCGGCCCGGAATGGGGGGCAGGATGCGGCAGAGAGCAGGGTCAAGATCGGGCACGCGTCGCAGGTATTCCTCCTGCAGTTCTTCGCAAACAAACCACAGCACGGAAGCACGCTTCAGCGTGCCACGCGTATCCGCCTGCATCTTCCTTCGTTCTTGAGGGGACTCGGCCCACAACTCACGAAGATCGTAGACGATGACGCCCGTGGGGATGCGCAGCTTGTTTGCCAGCCGGGACCAGAGTGAGAGGCTACTCCCATTGAAGGCCATGAGGATGCCATTTGGCCTGGCGCGGAGGATGGTCATGACGCCGTCCAGGACGATGAGAAATCTCCTGAGCGCGATGGTCCACGGGAGCCGGTAGAACATCGGAGGCCAGAACCATCTGCGCCGCGGGATCAGGTACACGGCATCGAAGTCGGACTTCCCAAAGAACTTGTGCTTCACGCGCTCGCGATGCAGTTCCTGCGTCAGGAGGCTGGTGGGAATGCCTGAGGCATTCAATCGTTTGGCGTGACGCAGCAGACACAGATGCCCTCCCCCTCCATCCTGGAAGTCGGTGGATATCAGCAGCAAGTGCGTGGCTTTCCGGACACTGGATCCGGAAGGAGAAGCTTGGTCTTCCGCGCTGTTCGTTGCCACTTCCGCTTTTGTTTGCGAAGGAGCGTTGATGGTTCTGCGTGCAGCATGCGTCGGGACTCTGTCCGTATGCAGGCGCACGGGAGGCCATGAAGGATTGAAGATGCCCAGCCATTCCTCAAAGATGGATGAGGCTGGGCGAGACCAGTCCGAGCCAATGCCGAAGCCCGTGACCATGCGGCGGAAGAGAATGCCGGGCGAGACCCGCCAGGCATCGATGCACCACTGGAGTGCACGCTTTCGATGATTGATGATGTTTGCCCGTGTCAGGTTGGTGCACATTTCCGCCTGCAAGGTGCGCGGACGAAGCAATAGCTTTCGCCAATCATGCACTTCTTTCCAACTGACAGGGATGGGGGATTTTGGGTCATCCAGTACCCTTCTCAGCGCTTCCCTGAAGTGCCACGCTTCTTGCAGGGAGAATTTCTTGGACGCCTGGGTGGGGTGCACGCGCCAGGTGGCTTTGGTATTCCCGACCCAGATGACGTCCGTGGCCAGACTCGCTCTCAAAGACCACTCGGCATCTCCGAGGAATGCCAGGTCGGTCGGAAACATGCCCGTGCGTTTCAATAGACTGCGGCGGAACAGCAGGCCCGTCACACTCCCCACGCCCCAGGAAAAGCTGGCCAGCATGAGGAACATCGATTCCTTCGAAATCCGGGTCCGGCCTTCGCTCAGGTGGGCATCGAGAAACCGGTGTATCTCCCGCTGGCTTCCCGAAATGGCATTGCCCTCCTCGTCAATCCAACCGACGGGGCAGAGTGCGAGGTCCGCATTGGGATTCTCATCCAGGGCGCGCGAAAGCTTTTCAAGGCAATCCGCATCCATGGTGTCGTCCGCCGTGGCGATGTAGATGTACTCGCCAGTGGCGCGCTTGAGACAATCATTCCAGCCCGCATACAAACCCTCCACCGGTATCCGATGAAGGTGCACTCGTGAATCGCCGGCAAAGGATTCGAGATACTCCCAGGTCCCGTCTTCCGAGTGACTGTCACAGGCAACAAGCTCCCAGTCAGTGACCGTTTGCTTGAGGATGCTTTGAATCCGCTCGCTGAGAAAGCTCCGTGCATTGCGCGTCGGCAGGATCACAGAGATCCGCGGCGTGGTGGACGGATGCTTCGAGTTGGTGACCGAAGTTGTGTGAAGACCCGGCATTACGGGAGACTCGACCATGAGCAGTTACCTTTCGCCGGTGCGGCTCTTATCAGGGATGCTTCTCTTGCACCGGGGGCAGGCTGGTCGTGAGCTGGTCATTCGTCAGCGGAGTTCTTGAGGCAATGAAGATGGCGCGGGTGAGCGGCGCCGTGTGCAACTCCGGACGGGTCCAGTCCGTGGGAAACTCCGGATGATTCGGCTGGGTCACCGGCACGTACACGTAGGGGAAGGACTTCTTCAGTTGCTCAAAGAGCCAGGGCCGCGTCGGCCTGCAGCCGGATCCCGACGTCGCCTGCGTGGGGTCTGCAAGGTTTTCGGGAACGAGGTTGATCTCCAGTTTGTCGCCGAACGAAACGCAGGTTTCCAGAAGGAGCATGCCGCGCGTCAGCTTGGCCAGATACTCAAGCGTGGCCTCGGGATTTCCCAGGTGATACAGGGTTCCGTAGCAGTGGGTGATGTCGAAGGTTTCATTGTCCAGTTCCGGTCCTGGGGCTTCGAGGTCGTGCTTGCGAATGTCTGCGTCAGGGAAGCGGTATCGCAGGAGGGCAAGATTGTCTTCGCGCGGCTCCGTGATCGTAATCTGGCAGCCGCGATCGCGGTAGTAGCGCGAGTGATCTCCAATGCCGGCGCCGACTTCCAGCACGCGCTGCCCACGAACGGGCAACCGCAGACTCGCCAGGTGCTCAAGGCGGCATCCGGTATGACGCAGATAGAAAAACGCGTGGAAAAAGTTCCTCGGATCGGAGGACTCCGTGACCCGCAGGCCAAACTTGGGCGCCACGCGCTTCGCTACTTTCAAGAAGAGAGATTTCATGGTGTGGGTTGTGGGTCTTATCGAGATGGGAGATCGAGGGGGACAAGAATGAAGTTTTCCTGCCTGAGTTGGCAGAGCATGCGCAGGTGTTCAGCCTCCTGAATGGGCAGGATGTTATCGAGGTCGAACACGCGATAGCCGCGTTCGGAGGCAAAGGTCAGCAGGTCCTCGACGGCCACGCCATAGGCGCCCAGGTTTGCCGGGGTCCACTCCAGGATGATCGTCGGGCGGCATTGCTTGAGCAGTGCCTCAGCACCCTGGAGCACCAGGCATTCAGCGCCCTCCACATCGATCTTGATGAGAGACACATCGGGACGTCCAAACTCCGCCCAGATATCGTCGAGCGGGCTCGTCTCGACGGAGATGGTACGGCTCATGTCCACCCGGCCGGTGTTCTTCATGCCTTCGAAGGCGCTGTTGCCGGAATCGGCGAGGACGAAGTCCACCTTGCCCTTGGTATTGCTCACGGCCTTCGACACCACATTCCATCTGTCCCGGAAAGCCGAGGCCTCGCGGGTTTTGCTCAGGTACGGAAATGAGTTCGGCGAAGGCTCGATGGAAACCGCCTTCACTTTGGGATTGTTTGCCAGCACGGGCACGGACATGAGCCCGAGATTCGCTCCGATGTCGAAGAACCAGGTGTCCGACTTTGCCAAGTGCTGCATGCGCTGCGCCACAACGCGCTCAAACACGCCCTCCCTCCGGACGCGCCGGAAGAGAATGCTGCTCGGAGGGCTGAATATCTTCGCTCCAAAGTAGGGGAAGTATCCTTTCACCCGGAGGCGAAGGATGGCGATGTAATCCTTGATTCGTTGCATGAGGCTTGAGGCGCGGGCTATTGACCCTGGTGGACTTCGAAGTCCAGGTTCACCAGGCCGCGGTGTTCCACGGGGTAGGGGACGAAGTTGCTGACGGAGTCTTCGAGCACGGTGACTTCCACCAGACCCATGACGCTATGCCGTGTCATGTCTGCCACGACATAGAGCCCGACCTTGTAGGTCCCCGGCACGAGGGGGACGGACTTGATGTCAAAGGTGAGGTGGTAACTGCCCTCGGAGAGCTTCGTGGGAATGGTTCCATCCATACGCGGATCCACCACGGCGATGCGTGTGCCTTTGAGATCCAGGATGATCAGCGCGCAATCCGTGAGCCGGGTCGCGCGATTGGATTCCAGCGTCACGTCAATCTTCACCGACTTCCCCTGGCGCACCTGGCTGGGTGCTGCCTCGAACTTCGTGAGGGTGATCTCGTGAGAAAAGGCCAGGGGAAGGTTCGTGCCACTATCCCTGTCGCTCGCGGCAAGATAGCGTGAGATTTCCCCAGAGACATCATGGCTGTGAGCCGCGAGCTTCCCACCGGACAAGCGGATCACCGTATTGCACAGGGCCTCCACCGCTCCGAGGTTGTGGCTTACGAAGAGCACCGTGCGCCCTGTCTTTGCGACGGCATCCATGCGGTCGATACAGCGCTTCTGGAAGTCCGCGTCACCTACGGCCAGCACTTCATCCACTACGAGCACATCCGGTTCAAGGTGGGCGGCTACTGAGAAGGCCAGCCGCACGTACATGCCGGAGCTGTACCGCTTGACCGGGGTATCGAGGAACTTCTCCACTCCGGCGAAGGCCGCGATCTCATCGAACTTCGCAGCCACCTCGGCGTGCGTCATGCCGAGTATGGCTCCATTCAGGAAGATGTTCTCCCTTCCGGTCAGTTCCGGGTGAAAGCCGGTGCCGACTTCCAGCAGGCTGGCGAGGCGGCCTCTGACCTTGGCGACACCCTCAGTGGGGGTGGTGATGCGCGAGAGAATCTTGAGCAAGGTGCTTTTGCCCGCGCCATTGCGCCCCAGGATGCCGACGATCTCGCCTTGCTTGACCTCGAAGTTCACATCATTCAGCGCCCAGAGATCGATGTCCGTGATGGCGGTCTTGTTGTGATTTTGGCTCCCGATCTTGGTATAGGGATCCGGCTTTCCTCGAACCCGGTGCCACCAGCGGTTGGCATCATGCACCAGAGTGCCGGTGCTGACTTCTCCGAGCCTGTAACACTTGGACAGGCGCTCTACTCGAATAACGGGACGACTCACAATGAAACTTGGGGCACGACGTTATCTGGCCGGTTGGCTGGCGCCAGACACTCTCGAATTCAGTTGTTTCTCCCAGCCGTCCAGCGGACGACCAGCGTGGGGGAAAAGGGCGTTGTTCAACCAGAGACCGTTGGACTGCAGCAGTCGGCCATCGTCGGCATGCGCGGACTCATAGAATCGATAGAGCCAGAAGCCATGCTGGCGGAGCAGGTCATCCACTTCGGAGAAGCTGCACTGTCCCTCGTAATATTTCAGGAACAGCACTTCCGCGAACACTGCGCCCACGTGAGGCAGCATCTTCGGGCTTCCCTTCAGCACCGCGAGCTCACATCCCTGCACGTCGAGTTTGAGGAGGTCGATCGTGGTGATGCTTTTGCTGGCGCAATAGTCATCCATGGATGACGCGGTCACTTCTATTTCCCGGCAGGTATTTAGATAGGTGCGCTCTTTCAGGTCCGCGCTGGAATCCAGGAATGACGAGGTCTCGCTGAAGGAATTGACGTGGAACACACGCTTGCCGGAGGATTGGTCGAGCGCGAGGCATTCCACCGTGACGTGTGGATTGCCCTCATGTCGTTTCCTCGCAGCGTCCGCCACCTCGGGAATGGGTTCGAAGGCACGCACACTGGCGCCGGGGAAATTCTCCACAAACACACTGGTGGTCAGTCCATTGTTGGCCCCCACATCAAAGAGAAGGTTTAGGTTCCTGCCTTGGGCCATTCGTTTCAGATCGTCGATCCAGGCGACACGCTTCGGCTCACGCTTCTTGAGCGTTGAAAGGCAGCGTCGCATGGTACGCCATGCTGGCCGCAGGATGTTTTTGATGACCGGTGGGAGAGAGCTCACCAGAGGGTCGGGATCGAAAGGAATGAAATTTGCACCGTCCGCTGATACGCGGAGGGCACTACACCGTGTCCATGAAGGTCTTCTCCACGCGATTGAAGATCAGGACGCCGAGAGCGAGGGTAATGACGGTGAAGATGGTGCTGTAGCCAAGCGCCGGCCACGAGAAGGTACCTGCACCCAGATACACGGCGCGGAAGGCTTCCACGATGGAGGTCATGGGATTGAGCTCAAGCCACGCGCGGTACTTCTCACTCACGCTCGAAAGCGGATACACCACGGGCGTGGCATACATGGCGAGCTGGATGCCGAACGTGACGAGGAAGGAAAGGTCGCGATACTTGGTCGTGAGCGATGAAACGATGATGCCAAATCCGAGACCGAGGCTGGCCATCAGCAAGATAAGCAGCGGGGTCATGCCCACGATGGCGAGCCAGTTCGGGTGCAGGGGAGTGCCCTTGGCCAAATACCAGAACAGCATGCCCAGCAGCAGCGCGAACTGGATGCCGAACTGGATGAGTGTGGAGATGACGATGGAGAGTGGTGTGACCAGCCGCGGGAAGTACACCTTGCCAAAGATATTGGCATTGGCGGTGAAGGTGGTGGAGGTCTTCGTCACGCAGGTGGAGAAGTAGTTCCACGGCGTGGTGCCGGCGAGGTAGAAGAGGAGCGGCGGCAGCCCGTCCGTCGACAACTGCGCCACACCGCTGAAGATGACGGTGAAGGTCAGCGTGGTGAGCAGCGGCTGGATGAGGAACCACAGCGGTCCCAGGATCGTCTGCTTGTACTGCGCTACAAAGTCGCGGCGAACAAACATCCGTACCAGGTCGCGGTAGCGCCACAGGTCCTCCAGGTGCAGTTCAAACCAGCCCGATCGCGGGCGGATTTCGAGATCCCAATCTTCTTCGTCAGCGGATGCCTGTACGGACGGCGGGGTAGTGGACAGATCGGACATTCAGGGTCGGAGAAAACGGAACGTGCCAGAGTCTGGCACGTGATCAAGCAGCCACGCGTGATGGCATGGCGCTGGGAGCACTGAGGCGGCCCACGTAGGGCGCAATCTTTGGCGCAAGGAAATCCCGATAGTGCGCCCAGGAGTCGGCTTTGTGACGACGGAGTTTGGAGGCGCGATCGAGGAGACCAGCGGCTGTCGCAGTGATTTCATCGATGGCCTCTTTCACACGGCTGAGGTCATTCGATGACGTCAGAACATGGGCCTGGAATCCCTGCACGGTGTCTGCGCGGCCATCGTGAGCAATCAAAATGCCGGGTACGCCCACGCTGGCGGCTGCGCCGATTCCATGCACGCGGGGACCAATCACTAGATCATACGAGCGGTACAGGTCCAGGTAGCGTGCTGCATCATAGTCATAACGCACCGCGCATTCCGGAAACAGACGCTGAGCTTCCGGCAGCTCGTCGATGTAGTGGCACATGATTTCCACCTCGCAATGCGCGCTGAATTCCTCAATGATCCCCTTGTAGAGATGGTTGATGAACTTGGCGGCGCGGGGGGAGATCCGCTGCCACTTCAAGCCCTGATCGGAACCATGAATCAGGCAGATGCGTTTCATGCCGGTGATGGTGCGTTCCTCGCCGGGCTTCGCGGCAAAGAGGGACGGGCAGGGGAGTTGCACGGAGCCGAAGGATGAGAAGAGTTGCTGGGTGAAGGAATCTCGCGCCGTCATCGCAATGGCCCGGCTTGCCACGCGGGCGCACACCGGCTGCAACGAGTCGATGGTCCTCGGGGCGCCGCTTCCTATTCCGATGTAAGCTGTTGGAATGGAGTGACGATCCAGCATCTCGTATATTTTCGTCAGGCGCCTTCCAGTCCATTCCGGGGTTCCTGCGAACACAAAGAGATCGCAGAGTTCCGGATCCATATCGAACTTCCAGGAGTTATCGTGATGCCCCACGCGCAGCCAGGGGACGAGCATGTCCAGGAGCTTTCCGGAAGTTTGCTTGAGGTTGCGCAGCGGGTTTTGCCATGCGTTCGGAGGGGTAATGTCCGGGTGGCGGTTGAAGATGATCGGATTGAAGTCCGCGCCGATTGAGCGGAACAGATTCAAAATACCCAATAGGATGATCTCATCGCCAGGGTTCCATTGGCGAGTGGTACTGAAGAGGAGGTTTTTGCGGGTTTGAACCATGAGCCAATGGGGGGAACAGAGAGAGCCTGTTCAGCTGGGGGTTGGGGGAGGAGCGTGTTCGGATTGGCTATGCCACTGAAAGATGGGCGCCATGACCCCGGGCCTGCGCCCGCGCCAGCGTGGTGAATCACTGAGTCCGCCTTGTATCTCCAGGTTGACCGACGGGTTTCCGAAGCCCGGCTTGTGGATCCACTCGAGCGGTGTGCCTGAGGCAAGTTCTACAGTATAACGACCCGCATTTAAATAGCGAGGTGGCAGCCTCATTATGAGCTTTAATTCATTATCTAAGCGCGGCCAGGTATCAGGTGCCGTATCGCCAAAAAAGGATTGAAACACCACCGTGCCATCTTCCGTAGAAACAACCACGCCCAAATGGGAAATGCTCTCCGGAGCGCAGGACTGGCATTCGATCTGAATGTTAACCGGTTGTGTATTGGGCACAGGCAGCCTCAATAGAGAGCCGTCATCTGCGGTGAGCGCCAGACGTCGGGGCTGCAAGAGAGCGCGTTCATCGCGTGGTTCTTGCGATAGCCATTCGGTTTCCCCAGTGGAGCAGATGCTTTTGCGGAGGTATTCCTGTACCACGGCGGTTGCGTCTGTGGAGTCCTGCAATACCCGGCCTTTCTCAAACCAGATGGCTCGATTGCACAGTCGTCTCACGGAGTCCATGCCGTGCGTCACAAACAAAACGGTCCGCCCATGTTCGGCAACGGATTGCATTTTGCCCAGGCACTTCTTCTGGAACTCTGCATCTCCTACTGCCAGGACTTCGTCGACGATCAGGATATCCGCATCCAGATGTGCTGCCACGGCGAAGGCCAGTTTCACATACATACCGCTGGAGTAGCGCTTTACCGGTGTGCGGAGAAAGGGCTCAATGCCGGAAAATGCCACAATCTCATCGAGTCTTCCTCGTGTCTCCCTGGTGGTCATGCCCATCATTGCGCCGTTGAGAAAGATATTCTCCTCCCCGGTTAGTTCCGGGTGAAACCCAGTGCCCACTTCGAGAAGGGAGGCGATGCGGCCTTTGACATTGGCTTTCCCCGAGCTGGGAGCAGTGACGCGGGAGAGGATTTTCAGAAGGGTGCTCTTGCCAGCGCCATTCCCCCCGATGATGCCCACCACATCTCCACGCGCGACATCAAAGGACACGTCCTGCAGTGCTTGCACTTTGCCCGTACGACCATCTCCCCGTGTTTGTGTATGTCCACCCACCTTCTCATAGGGGTCAGGGTGGCCAAGCAGGCGGTGCATCCATCGATTCACGTCATGCACCAACGTTCCCGTGCTGATCTGCCCAAGGTTGTACTGCTTGCTCAGCTCGCGGACGGAAAGCACGATGTTGCCAGCCATGAAGTCGATTCCGTAGTGGGATACACAATGCACTCAGCATCAGCCGTGCCACAGGCGATGCACTGGTGCATGCGCCAAAGCGTTATGGATATAACTAGGCATTTTGCTTAGATAGTCGTGCAATGGCGATAAGCAGTTATGTGCCCACGCTGGCTGGCAAGGTATTTGCGCACCAGGGCCCCGAGCTTGTGGCGGGCTGTGCGCAGCAACATTCCCAACGTGGTGACCATTCCGAGATGCTTGAGCGCAAGCCTCCAGCGATCGCGTTCAAATGCCGGGTCCCCCAAGCTGCTTCTTCCACCACTCTCATATTCTGCTACGGTGACAGGGAGGTGGATTTTTGGCAGGGCGTGCGTGCCGTAGCAGCGCAGGTTGAACTCCCAATCAGCGCAGGCGGGATAGCGGAGGTCGTAGTGACCCAATAGTTCGAAGACCTGCCGACCGTAGAAAATCGCCTGGTGGCAGATGTTGTACCAGCACAGCTTGGAGGCGGTGAAGGGACCGTCATAGATCTTCCCGCTCCAGAGTACATTGCCGTAGTAGAGTGATCGAGTGTCTGGGGAAAGGTGGCGCTGCATCTCCCTGAGAGATCCGGGCAGGAGGTGATCGCCCGCACCGAGAAAGTACAGCCAGTCACCATGGGACTGCTGGATGCCCTTGTTCATCGCGTCATAGATGCCGGTGTCCGGCTCAGCGATGAGGCGCAGGCAGTTGGGCGGGGCTACCTGGAAATCGGTGACCACGGAAGCTGTCTTGGCACAACGGCTCCCATCCACGATGACAATCTCCACCCCGGGAGCTTCATGCAGACGAAGGGACCGGAGCGTGCCAGCGAGTTTCGCGGCCGCATCGTATACGGGAATGATGATGCTGAGCCACGGTGTTCTCCCAGAGGTGGCTGGGGTGTTTTGCGCTGCGAGCTGTGGGGAGGGCGATTTCTGGTGCGTCGCGCGAAGGTGGAGGGCGTGCGAGCCTTTTCGCAGGAAGGCAAGCGTTGCCAGCTTGAGCAGGCCTTTTGTCACGCCCACCTCTTTGTAGGCTGTGCGGGCCTCGCTGAAAGCGGCGCGTGCGTTCGAGTCCCAAAGGCAGTGATAGGCGAGCTTGTAGCGGAGGTCGCCCACCTTCTTTCTCCAGTGTTTCGCATCCGCTGAGCTGCGATGGCTCTCAATCAGTTGCCCTACCGCTAGATGATCGCTCAAGCTTTTGCGCACAGTGGATTCGGAGCTCAATGAGAAGCCGCCGTCGTCCTCATGCTTGGTCCACAGTGGCTGCCGGAGAAAGACATGCTTCAGACGTTGTTTTGTCAGCAGCCGGGCAAGCAGACGAAGGTCATCAGCCACGTGGGTGTCAGGCTCCCATCCGGCGCCAAGCGCTTTACGGCGATAAACCAGCGCACTGTTGGATGCGGCGCCATTGGAGAATAGGAGGAACTCCACGGCCGTGTCATGGTCGACCGGTATCACATCCTCCGTGCCGCTGGATTCCAGAAGCCTGGCCAGGTGTTTGTGTGCTCGGAGATAGTTCCGAAAAGAGTGCCGTCCCTTCTGACGAAAGTTCACCCACGCGACGTCTGCCTGATGTGTTTCAAGGGCATCGATTGCCATCTGCAGAAACGTCTCGTCCCAAGCGTCGTCATGGTCGAGCGAGACGACATAGTCGCTGGTGCAGGAGCGAAGCCCCAGATTGCGGGCATTCGCTGCGCCGGCGTTGGCCTGTTGTAGTACGGTGACCGAGGGGAAACTGCCCGCCACCTCTGCGGAATGATCCCCAGAGCCGTCATCCACCACCAGGATTTGCGCGGGTTTCAGCGTCTGCCGCAGCGCACTGGAGATGGCGCGTGGCAGCACGTCTGGCCGGCGGTAGGTGGGAATGATCACGGAGACAGAGGCGCGCGGTGCATTGCCGTCTTTCGTCTTCATGCTGCCGCCACCGGTCGCTGATTCAGCGCCGCTGGCAGGGGAGTGGAGGATGTTGGCCTGCATCACCATCCGGTGAGGCAAGAGAGAGGATCAGAGGAAACGCGACAGCAACTTGCTGCCGAGGATGCCATCCACACGCTTGTGAAAAGTCTGCGCGGCCTTCAGCCGGCGCTTGAGTTCGGTCATCTGCTCGCGGGTGAACTTGGCGGGAGTACTGTCGCCATTGGAGGAAGATGAAGAGGCGGCGGCGGCGCTGGCGCTCGCATCGGCAGTGGTGGTCACCAGTGTCCGCTCGATCTGCACACCTGCAGAGCGCAGTTTCTTCCGCACGCCTGGCATGATGCCTTTGCGCAGGAGAATCGAGAAATCCGTTTGGGCGACGTAAAAGTCACGCCGGTCTCCTTCCACATTGATGAGGAGGACCGCCTGCCATGCTTCGAGCTGGCGCAGTGTGATGCTGGCACTGGCCTTGCTCACCTTCAGTTCGTCCGCCACTTGTTCCAGCGAGAGCGGTTCGGGGGTGAGATAGAGCAATGCATACACCCTGCCGATCATGCGACCCAGGCCAAAGGCATGCGTACTGTTGCCTCCTGCCTCGATGAAGTGACGTCGCTCAGACTCCCACGAACGTGGAGGAGAGGCGGGTGCAGGGGGCTTCATTGTTTAGCGAAATCTAAACGCTCCGGCGGAAACGCAAGCAGGATGAGCAAAATTTTATCCGCCCGTTCGTGCAAACCGCGCTGGAGACAGCGTCGTTTCTCGAACGTGTTGCATCATTGGAGTTGCGCGCTCCGTCCTCCCCGTCAAAGGTCCGGTTTCATGCTTGGGGAAGCGCGAACATTGCCCGGTGTCACCGTGGTGATCCCGGTCTATAACTACGCCAGTTACCTGGCGGAGGCGATTCGGTCAGCCCTGACCCAAGAATACAGCGGAAAGCTGGAGGTGCTGGTGGTGGATGACGGTTCCACAGATGAAAGCCCCTCTGTGATCGCGAGCTTCGGTTCTGCAATTTCGAGCCATCGCCAGCCAAATGCCGGACTTTCTGCCGCGCGAAATACCGGGATGAGACTCGCCACCCATGACCTGGTGGTCTTTCTCGACGCGGACGATCTTCTCGAACCCACGTGCGTGCAGGAGCTTGTCGGCGCCCGCCAACCGCTACCGGATGAGAAGAAGGAACCCGTTGTCATAGGATCACGTGGCCGGATGATTGATGCCAACGGTGCGTTCCTCAGTGAGCTGGCCAGCGATCTCGATGGACGGGTGGAGCGGTTCGAGGTGTCCGACTTTATTCTTCGCAATCGCTTTGCACCCATAGTCCTGGCCGACCGTCGCGTGTTGCTCGGCCTTGAAGGTTTCGATACCAAGCTGCCTGCGTCCGAAGATCGCGACATGTGGATCCGTGCGGCGACTGTTGGTCCCGTGGTGCTCGTGCATCGTGCACTTCATCGCAAACGGGATCACGGAGCCAACATGTCGCGGCATGCAGAGCGGCAGACCTCATGCATTCTGAGGGTACTGGAGAAAGCGAAACAGCAGTCCGGCATTCCTCTGAATTCCCGAGTCTGGGCAGAGGCTGAGGCGGTGTGCCTTTTCCAGTCTGCTCGCATGTACCTCGCTGCGGGCGAAAGGAAGATGGCCATCAAACAATGCGTGCGTTCCCTGCGTCGGGCGTGGTGGTTGAGTTGCACCCAAGAGGTTGGCTATCCCGCGGGATTCAGGGCGCGTTTCCTGCTGCTGCAGTTGGGGCGTGCTCTTGGATTTGGAAAGGCGCCTGCCGCCACTGGTGGTGATGGAAAAGAGGGCAACTGGACGCCCGTGAATTTGAAGACACGATGAAGGATCTCGTACAGAACCGGCAACGCATGACCCTTGGGCAGAAGCTCAAGCTGGCATCACTCGCAGTGAAGGAGAATGGGGTTCAGTGGACTCTGCTGCTGGGCGTCTATGGCGCGGCCAGTGCCGTGGCAGACAGGGCCTTCGGTGGCATGCAGCGTTTGCGCGCCGGGAAGCACATTCCCGGGATGAACAGCCGTGAGATGAACCGGGCCATCTGGGAGAGCTGGAACTGGGATGGCGGTGGCGATGAATGGACACCCAGTCCCGAGTGGAAGGAAAGCCTGATGCGCTGCATTCTGCGACCGGCCATTCCCCAGGGATCCACAGTAATAGAGATCGGTCCTGGCGCGGGTCGTTGGACCGGGGAGATCCTGAAGCTCTGCGGCAACTATACTGCCTATGACATCTCCCGCACCTGCGTGGAGCTTTGCAGCAAGCAGTTCGCGGATCAGAAGCACGCCACCTTTCAGGTGACGGATGGATGCTCCCTGCCCGGAGCGCAGGATGGCGCCACGGATGTGGTATGGTCGTTTGATGTGTTCGTGCATATCAATGCCGAAGATGTCGCTGTTTACCTGAAGGAGATTCACCGGGTGCTGAAGCGGGGTGGTCACGCCGTGCTTCATCATGGCTCAAAGGCCGGAGAGCTGGGTGGCTGGAGGAGCAACCTGACGACGGCTCGCATGCGTGAGCTCGCCGCGGAGGCTGGTCTCGAAGTTATTTCCCAGGTGGATGGCTGGCAGGATGGCGATGTGCGCCATGATGCCGGCCTCTATGAGGACATCATCACCACCTTGAGAAAACCGGCCCATGGATAGACCTGTGCGACTGCTGGAGGTCGTGGACAGTTTGCAACCCGGTGGCATGGAGAATGTGCTCGTCCAGGTACTGTCGCGGTATGATCCTGCACAGATCATTTCGGACGTGGTCTGCCTTTCGCGCGGTGGTCCTTTCGAGAAGCGCCTCCCGGCCAGCACGAAGGTGCACGTGATCGGAAAAGAGGCCGGCTTCAACTGGAAGACGGTGCGCAGCATGCGCGAGCTGATCCAGAGTGGCGGCTATGATGTGGTGCACACGCATCATCTTGGCGGACTCATTTTCTTCTCGCTCGCTTGCGCTCTGCGGAAGAGACCGGTGCTCATCCATTCCGAGCACACCATCTGGACGGGAGAGGAGCTCACGCGGAAGAAGCGCTGGCAGCGTCGGGTGTTGTATCCCATCGCCTCGGCGGTCACCACGGTCTCCCAGCAGCAGGTGGATCAGATGCAGGCACTCGGGTTCCGGCACCGGCAGATGTTCCCCATCATCAATGGCGTGGACTCTGCGCGGTTCCGTCCTGCAGAAGATAAACAGGCCGTGCGGCGGGGACTGCAACTGGATCCCGATGCGTGCTGGCTGGGCATGGTGGCCAGGTTCGGTCCGTGGAAGCGTCACATGGATTTGATCGAGGCCTTTGAGAACATGGCTGGTGATCATCCCAAGGTGAATCTGCTTCTGGTGGGAGATGGTGGACCGGAGAAGGACCGTGTACTCGCGCGCCTTGAGGCGAGCCGGTATCGCAGCCGCATGCACTGGGCGGGCTTCCAGCTCGATCCTGTTCCCTGCTATCAGGCCATGGATGTGCTGGTGGTATCGTCGTCCAACGAAGGCATGCCCAATGCCGTGCTGGAGGCCATGTCTTGCGGATTGCCCGTGATGGCGAATGATGTGTGCGGGGTGCGAGAAATCGCCGAGGATGAGAAACACGGCTGGATCAAGGACCTGAGCACGGTCGAGAAACTCGAAAAAGGCCTGCGTCAGGCGGCTGAAGCGCCTCAGGCGGAACTCGAACGGAGGGGGAGGGCGGCCATGCTCCATGTGCAGGACCGTTTCTCGATGTCTGCAACCGTGGACAAATACCGCAATCTTTTTTGTCAGTCGGTATGTGAATGAAAGGAAAGTTTACCTTGAATCGATTGCTTATCGTAAAGATGTGGCTATTCTCCGCGTCTCAATTCCTTGCATGAAGCTGTCGCAGTTCAGCAACCGTGGAGAAAACCCGGGTATGCCCCCCCTGGGAAACTTCTTCGGATTAGGACGGTCCCTCGTGCAAAAAGTCAGTCTGCCACGCAACACTACGAAGAATCTTTTGGGGCATGATTCATAGTATCAAAGGCAAAGAGCGCTGGAATGCCACGCGCAACCATTTCATCCTGGACGCCGCAATCGTCTTCGGAGGAATGGTGGCCGCATCTGCGGTCCGCTTTCAGGACTTCACTCCGCCGGTGGTCTTGCGTTATCTGCCGGTGTTGATCATCGCTTCGCTTGCGGTTCCGGCCATCCTCTATGGTGCAGGATTGTATTCTGTGCGGAGCTTGCATCTCAAGAAGCGGCACCGTTACTTGTTGCTGGGACTTTGTTATCTGGCCGGCGTGGTGCTGATGCTGACCTTCGGCTCTCTGGATTTCAGTTCGCGAGTGGGTCGCGGCGTGCTGGCCATCAGCTTTCCGATCACCTTCGGATTGCTCATGGCGCATCATGCGTTCCTTGCACGATTGACCTTGGGTTACCGGGAGAGGGTGGCGGTTCTGGTCGCGGGGAAGAAGGACTACGAAAGCTGGCTGAAACTGCAGCGGCTTCCCAGCAATGCTGCGCACTTGATAGGCATCCTGGATGTCCGCACTCCCGAGGAACGGATCGACCATCCGCTGGAGAGCAATTTGCTGGGAGCTCGCGACACCATCATGTCCGCGGTGGAGGACAACAACATCGACACCCTCCTGTGTTCTGGCCGGCATCTCAGGGATCAGCAGTTGGTGTCGAAGCTGCGTGAGGTCTGCTTCGGTGGCGTGCGACTCTCACGCATTGTGGACTTCTTTGAGGAGAACTATCACATGGTGCCGGTGTGGCTCATTGACCTGGACTGGCTCCTTGGTGCCAGCTCGCTGCCGCACCGCGGGTATGTGAGAAAGTGGAAGCGCCTTTTCGATGTGGCTGTCTCCGGGTTTGTCGGTGTGGTGTTGTCGCCCTTCCTTCTCGTGGCCATGGCGTGGATCCGGATTGTCTCTCCGGAAGGGCCTGTATTTTTCAGGCAGATCCGCTGTGGTCGCCTCGGTCGCAAGTTTGAAGTGCTGAAGCTGCGCACCATGCGGGTGGATGCCGAGTCGGCCGGACCGCAGTGGGCCTCGAAAAATGATCCCCGTGTGTTCCTGGGCGGTGGTTTCCTGCGCAAGTTCCGCATCGATGAGATTCCGCAACTCTGGAACATCCTCCGCGGAGACATGAGTTTCGTGGGGCCGCGTCCGGAGCGTCCTGATTTCATTGATAAGCTGTCGGAAGATGTGCCCTACTTTAGGGAGCGCCTTCTGGTGGCCCCCGGACTCACGGGCTGGGCCCAGGTGAATTATCCCTATGGCGCGACCACCCAGGATGCGCGGCGCAAGCTGGAGTACGATCTGTACTACATGAAGCACATGACCCTGACGCTGGACATGTTCGTCATCCTGGACACGGTGCGCATTGTGCTCACCGGCGGTGTCTCCCAAAGGGCGCTGGATGATGCTGACTCCCGTGAGGCGATGGTGGGAAGTCCGGAGGCCATGGATGATGACAGCAGTGAGCAACTGGCTCCGAGTGTGGTATGAGTGCGGCCATGGATACGCAGGAGGCACGCCGCCACCACTTTGAGGTTGAGAAGGAGCTCGCGACCCGGTTGCGCAACAGCACACGGGAGGAGCGCGCGGGGCTCGCGGCGGAGTTGTATTCGGAACTGTATCGTCGCGTACCCGAGCATCCCAGGGTGGCGCGGTCCAAGGAAAAGTCCGCAGAGGAAAGGTCCCTGCAGGCCCAGATGCGGCTGGTGCGCCATGCACTGGCGCCGGGCGTGCGGTTTCTGGAGTTTGGCGCCGGCACCGGTACGTTCTCCATGCATGTGGCGCCGCAGGTGCGGGAGGCGATTGCGCTGGAGGTTTGTGCGCAGGGAGGCGTTTCGGACGGGCTTCCCGCAAACTACCGCATGGTCATGCATGACGGGCTGGTGATTCCTCTTCCGGACGGTGAAGTGGATGTGGCCTTCAGCTATCAGGTGCTGGAGCATCTTCATCCGGATGATGTGGAACTCCACTTCCAGGAGATGAACCGCGTCCTCAAACCGGGCGGGTGCTACATCCTGAGCACGCCCCACGCGCAGTCCGGCCCGCATGATGTGTCCCGCTACTTCAGTAACAAGCTGGAGACCTTCCATTTGAAGGAATGGACCTACGGCGAGATGGCTCCGCTAATGCGGAAGTGCGGATTCAGCCGCATCCAGCCATTCCTCAGGGGCAAGACGGGTTCGGCCCATCAGTGGCTCCTTCCCGCCTTCGTGACTGCCGAGTTTGCACTGCGCATGATGCCGGAAGCCCTGCGGATCAAGGCGGCCAGAAAGTTCCTGAACAATGTGGTTGTATGTGCATTCAAGTGATGAATGGGGCATAGTGCAGCCGGTGCGCTGACTGGGGTTGCCGTCGCTTCTCTTGATCTACTCATGGACTTCTTCGCTGTTGTACTCGTCCTCCTGATATACTTTATCAGGCCCCAGGACTGGGTGCCCGGGTTGATAGGCGTGGGGATCGTGAACCCGGTCATGATGCTCGCCATGGTCACCATGGTGCTCCGCGCCAAGAACTTGGGCAGACCCCTGAAGTTTCTGGCGACCCCCCAGGACTGGGCCATGCTGGCCTACTATGCCTTTATCGTTTGGACCTCGCCGTCTCCCAACGATGCGCTCAAGGGGGCGTTTCCCCTGTTCGCGTTCTACTTTGTCACGGTGCAGGCCCTGGATTCGCCGGCGCGACTGCGCACGTACATGAAGTACTGGATGATCGCCCTGGTGGTGATCGCCGGCTTTGGCGTGGGCAGTCTTTATGGCTGGGACTTTACCGGTGCTGCCGCGATGACTGCGGCCAACAAGGGCCGTCTGGCGATTGGCACCTGGATGCACAACAACCCCAACGCGCTGGGGCACTCGGTCATCCTGGTCATTCCCATGGCCTACTTCCTGTTGTTCTGGCGCAGTTCCATGACGAACCGGCTGATTGCCGCTCTGCTGGCTTTGCTGGCATTTGAGTGCGTGATGAGGACTGAGTCCAAAGGGGCGTTCCTCGCGGGTTTCATTGTTGTGGTGCTTACCTATTCCTTCGGGCGCTCGAAGATTTTCCAGATCCTGCTGGTCACCGCCGCAGTGGCCGGGAGCGGTGCGGTGCTGAGCATCATGCCGCGCATGGCGGAAATGGGCAGCCTCAAGTCGGATGAAGGCGTGCAGGGGCGACTGCTGGCATGGGAGATCGCCCGAGCCGCCAGCCGCCAGCACATCGTGTCAGGTCAGGGGTGGAAGACCTTCAAGGCCACCATCCGCTGGGAAAAGATGTCGATTTCGAAAGCCACCCACAGTTCCTATGTGCAGGTCGGCGCGGAACTGGGCAAGGGTGGGATATTCCTCTACATCCTGCTGATGTGGCTGGGAGCGAAGTCGACGATCCGATGCGGGCCGCTCGATGAAGAAGGTGAGCGATGTCGCAAATGTATTTTTGGCCTGGTGGTGGCCTACGCCATCTCCAACTGGATGATTGACCGTGCTTACCACACGGAGTTCTTCCTTTTCATGGCGGCGACGAGTGCCTTCCATCGCCTCTATCTGCTCCGCAAGCCGGTGGAGGTGGAAGAACCAGAGGCGGCGGTCAGGAGTCCGGTGTTGCCAGCTCGCGTGTTTCAGCCGCCGGTCCGGCTTGTGCCAGACTTTCTTCAGCCGGTTGCCGCCGTGTCTGGTCCTGCTTTCCCGCGCGTAGCTGTCAATGGTTGGGCGGAGGGACGCGAGCCCTCTCGAGACCAGGCTCCGGACCCTGCTGACAAGGGGCCGGTCCTGCCCAAATGGGTCCTCCGGCCTACTCTTGTGGATGCGTTGATTGCTGCCACCGGTACCTGGGTGGTCTTTGCGTTTTGGGATTACATTCTCAAGACGATGCTGTACTGAGCGAGAGGGCGGTGGGGATGCGGGCTGCATTGGATTCAACACAGAGACACGGAGACGCAGAGGAACTTCGGAGACTGAGAAAAGTTGATGGTTTATGGTCGATAGTTGATAGCCTGAGGAAGCAAGAGGTGGCATTCATGGCCTCGTCGTTAAGAGATAGCCGGGGGTTTGTTTTTGGGGCTTTTACCGCGAGTCTCCATCGAGTCGGTTGCTGTTTCAGGCTATCAACTATCGACCATAAACCATCAACTCTTCCGCGGCTCCTATTCACTCGGATGCCTCAAGCCAACTCACGGTGTCCGTGCGCTTGCAGCGAGATCCTCAATCTCTTCCCCAGACTCAATCCGGCGCATGCGCAGGGTGGTTTCTTCTTCGGAAATGTCGAGGCGGCGGAGGTTGTTGCTGTAGTTTTGTCTCGCCGTTTTGAGGAGTGCCTGGAGCCCGTTGGTGTCCTTGGGCGCAGTGGCCACCAGTTTCAGTGCCCGCCGGTAGATGGGCTCCGCGTCGGCGTGTCGTAATTTCAAAAACAACACGCCTGCCAGGTCGCTGAGATCATTGGCGAGAACCACGTTGTCGTGTCCCCACAGTTTTTCGCGGATCTCTAGAAGATCGCGGAACATGTACTCCGCGTCGGTATAGTGCTTCGTATCGCGCAACATGCACGCGAGATTGTCCATGGACGTCAGCGTCTGGGGGTGTTCATGGCCCAGGATTCTGCGGGCCATGGTGTAGGTGCGGCGGTAGGCTTCGAGAGCTTTGGGTTTGTCCCCGAGGTCCCTGAGCACGGCGGCGCGGTTCCTGACGTCATGAAATACGCTGATGTCATCTGCGCCCAATTGTTTCTCCGCAATGGTCTGGGCCTGCTCGTACAGGGAGGCGGCTTCTTCCAACTTGCCAGAGACCGCCAGGCAGAAGGCGAGGTCGCGGGCGCACCTGGCGACTTCCAGGTTCTCGTTGCCGTACAGCTTGGTTGCCGAAGCGAGGGCTCTACGGCCAAAGGGTTCCGCTTCCACGAAACGCCGTGCCTCCGCGAGCTGGAGGGACAACTGGCGCAGGCTGGTCACCGTTTCTGAGTGGTCCTTTCCAAAGTGCACTTCGGCGAGACCCAGCGCCTGCAGATAGTAGGCGATCGCCTCGTCCCTGCGTCCGGAGTTTCTCAACAGCGCGGCGAGGTTGCGCAGATCCCGGAGAAGATTGGGGTGACTTCTGCCAAACAGGACCTCATCCGCCTTCAGCGCAGTGCGGAACATCTGCTCCGCCTCGTCCCGTTCCGGTCCATCCTGGATTAGTCCGGCGAGATTGTTGAGCGCACTGGCAGTTTCGGCATGGGTGGGGCCAAACTGTTTCTCCATGATGGCGAGGACCCTGCGCTGCAGGGTCACGGCGCGGGCATGGTCCTGCGGCGCGAGAATCAAGGAGAGGTTGGTCAGGCTGCGAGCTACCCGGGGGTGGTTGGGACCGAAGCAGCGCTCATCGATGGAAACCGCCTTCTCCGCGAGCAGGACGGCTTCGCTCTGTCTTCCAGCGTCTGAAACAAGGCGGGCCAGGCTTCCCAGCACCCGGGAGACCTCGGGAGCTTCTTTGCCCCGAAGCTTTTCGTAGAGAGCGATGGACTGGCACAGCACCGGCTCGGCTTCTGCGGTCTTTCCTGAGAGTCTCATGACTTCTCCCAAGTTTGCCAGGGCACCGGCCACTTCGAAATGGCCGGGCTTGAAGCGCATTTCCATGATCTTGGCGGATTCATGCAGGAGGGATTCGGCCTCACCCATCTTGTCCATGGAGGTATAGAGGGAGGCGAGGGAGGTCATGGCCCAGGCCATTTCCGGAGCGTCCGGCGGCAGGTAGGCGGACCTCAGGCGGATGCAGGTTTTGAAGGCCGGCATGGCTTCGTTCCATCGTCCAAGTTGCAGCAATGCCTGCGCTTCCGCGAGGCCGAGGTCACTCCAGACCAGGGGCTGCTGATCGATGTTGGTGTGGGCGAAGGCGTGGCGGTAGGATTCGAGGGCGTCGTGGAACTTCAATTGCTGGAGCCAGCAGTGTCCTTGCAGGAACCAACCGCTCAGTGCCTGGGAATGATTTGGCGGCGTGCTTTGCTCAGCCGCGAGGGCAAATCGTCCTGCCTCCTTGGCAGCGGTTTCGTAGTCCGCCAAAAGATAGGCGGCCAGGGCGTTGTCGAGCGGGGGGGCGGCGGTACTTGAGGCTTGGGTGGAGCGGGCCCAGGACTCGATTTCAGCGCCCAAGGCATCCGCGTCCTTTCCGTAACGTGCGGCCACGGAGGCAATCGCCAGTTCCTGCTTTGTGCGAGAGTCATATTGCTCGCGCAGCATCCCCTGCTGCGGGGTGATTTGCGCGACCTCACGAGCGAGACGCCGGGTTTCGAGTGCACCAATGACGGTCCGCTCCTGCTCGGCGGCAATCTCATCAGGAGACAGGCCTGCCAGCAGGGAGCCGGGCGGGTGGAGAATGACATAGGGACCGCCGGGCTGCGAGGCCTGCCACAGGTAGGCGGCCAGCAGGGCCGCGAGCAGTAGAATCGGCAGTCGCATCACCCAGGACATGCCCTTGGGCCGGTGCTGGTGGGGTGAGGTGGCATGCGCATGCGGAGCTGCGGCATGGCTCTTCTGCAGGAGTTCCTGGGCCAGTGCGTACAGGCTCTGGTCCAGCTGGGCAGCGGTCGTCACATGGTCACCGGGTCGCACCAGATTGACGAGGTGACTCCGGTGCTCCACCTGCAACTGGTGGGCGTCGGCTGGCTCCGGAGAGTGGGCGTCAAAAGGAAATCTCTCCGGCAGCAGGAAGGTATAAATGGGGAGTCGGAGGTCCCGCGCGATGTGAAACTCCATCTGCGCATGGGAACGGCGTGGAGCTCCTGGCGGGCTGTCGGAGGGTTCGGAGCCGTAGCAGAGACCGGCGAAGTGGACGACTGCCGTGCAGTTGCGAAGTTCCTGGCGCAGGCTCTTGCGGATCTGGCTCCAGTCCTGGGACCGGCCGGCCTCCAACATCACGACCTTGAGGCCCGCGCTGGTCAGAATTTTCTCCGCCCGGGCGCGGTGGGTGCGCAAATCAGTAGGCGCGGCGCTGAGATAAATGACGGGGACTCCCATTGGCGGGGCGCTTCAGGAACCAGCCGCACACAAGACGTGGCCAGACCTGGGCCGGCGGGCAGGTGCGTGGGGCATCATGGGAGTTTTTTGTGGCATGCGCAAGGCTTCTCTCGGCTGGACCGGGCAGTCGTCACCAGTTCTTGACGTCGTCTTCCGTGTCCTCAATACCATCTGCTCCGAGGGAGAAGAGATCGTAGCCGCCATCCTTCTTGTTGTGGATCCCGGGGAAGCGATACTGGTACCTGCGCTTCCATGGGTCGAGGAGCTTTTCCCGGATCGCATCGGGCTCACCGACGTCGGTCTTGTCCTTCGACTTGTACTTGTCGGAGAAGATGGCGGCCAAACCTTCCTTCTCCGTGGGATAGCGTCCCTTGGAGCGCTGGTGAACGCCAAGCAGAAACTTCAGGTTCAAAATCTGGATTTTCGCCTCCATCTCCTGCTGGAAGCCCTCTTTTCCACCGGGATGTTGTGAGGCAAGACGACCGACGACGATATAAGCGATGACCTGTATCAGAAGGATGATGCCGACGATCCAGCCCGTCACCCGGAGCCACTTCCACTTTTTTTTCTTTGGTTGACCGGGTTGGGCAGGCTGGCTCATGGACGGCAGGGACGCTCGGATGGAATGGGGTGGGGCGGGTGGAGAGTGCGACGCCAGAGGTAGGGGTCTCCCTGCTCCTCAAACCTTACTTAATTGTAGGGAATCGTGAATCCAAAAAAATTCTCGTGTATTTTCGTAACTCAACGTGCTCCATTCCGAAATCTTCGTTGCGGGCGAAGATTTGCAAATCCGCCCCTCCCCAACGAAAAGACGCAATCGACCAATCGAACAACCTGAAATCCCAAACCCATGTCAACCACTCTTGCAGTCACCCTCGCAGTCCAGGCAACGAATGTTTCCCAAATTGGGTTCAAGTTGCTGTCCGTTACCTCGCCCTTCCTCGCGGCCAGCAGCTCAGCAGATGAGCTTAAGCAGAACATGGGCGGCGCGCTGGGCATTCTGAACCTTGTCGGCCTGGTGCTGGCATTCGGCGGTCTCCTTTTCGCGGCCGTGATGTTCATGATGGGTCAGACTGAGCGCATGATTTACGGCCTCGTCGGTGCCCTGGTTGGCGGTCTCGCCTTCCTCATCGTGAAGGCCATGTTCGGCAGCTCCGGACAAGAAGGTCTCGAAGACATCGACCTGAACTCTTGATCCCGTCCAGGGTGAAGGTGGTTCGCCCCGCAGAGTCCGCTTCCGTTCATGGCGCGGACTCTGCTTGAGGGTGCTTGTCAGTCACCGTTACTTTCTCTAGAGCTGCATGGAAGAAGAGGCCAAGGTCCGCTATTACGAAACCAACGAAGGCCGCGAGGTCAGCCAGGGTTTTGCCGGCTTTCAGGGGAACAATGTTCTCCTGCTGCTTGGTGCTGTGGGCCTGTCTTTGATTCTATCCCAGGGGGTGGACAATCTGAACTACCCCATGTGGGCAAATTTGCTCATCATGAGCCTGCCTGTGGTGGTGGTCTCTGCCTATGTTTTTGGCTTGAAGCAGGGGAAGCCCGTCTCTTATGATATTGAGCTGGCTGAGTGGCTTATCATCAAGCTGACCCGACTCAATTATTTCTCTCCCAAACAGGTGGAGGCGATGAAGCTCCCCTGGCTGGAAAACATCAAAGCGCCGACCAGGAAGACCAGCATCGATGGCAAAGATCATTGACGCGTATTTAGACCGCAACCTCGTGATCTACCGGGGGCTGCAGAAGGGCGGCGCCATCGGCCGTGGATACTCCGTAGAACTGCCGGACACGGAAAATACCGACCCGGAGTGGCTGATGTCGCTGGAGGACAACCTGCGTATCTTGTTGCGCCTGGTGCATCCGGATCTCCGCCTCCAGGTGACCTGGAGCGTAGACAGCGACTACCGCCATGAAATTGAGCGGTACAAGGAGGAAACCGAGCGTCTCGGTGGAGACAACTGGTCCATCAAGGCGCGTGAGGAGCGCTACAGCCGGTACGACAAAAAGATCAAGTCGCGCCAACTCCGCCGTGAGCACCTGAATTTCTATTTCTCTTCCAAGATCGCCGGCAAGGTCGGCGGGGCGGGTCGTGCCTATTATGAGGAGGTGCTGCAGGCCGCCACGCGGGAGCAGGCCGAACTGGAAGCGGCCCTGCGTGGCCAGCTCACGCCCCTGGGCGGGGTGGTGGTGCCCATGACGAACATGGACCACTTCCAGGAGTTCTACCGCTTCTTCAATCCCAGTGCTTTTGAGAATGAGGCCGTGGTGCTGGACGATCTGTATGATCCTGCGCAGTCGGTCTGCGACATGTGTTTCAACGGAGATGCCGCTCCGCTGAACATGAAGTCCTCCATGTTCAAGCTGGATGGCTTTTATCAGGGGGTTTGCGTGTTGAAGACCCTGCCGAAGTTCACCTACATCGGCATGATGCGGCTGCTGACGCAGCTCGACATCATGGACTACCAGATCTCCGTGAACATCGAGGCCGGCGACGTGGAGAAGGACCGTGTCGAGACGGAGTCCCGTTTGGCCAAGTATGAGCGCGGCAAAATCACGGCGTCCATTGAGGCGACCATTGCCAAGCTGCGCACCCGTGTCCGTCGCCTGGCGACCAACGAAGTGGTGCCCTACCGCGTGCACCTGCTGGTGCGCGTGTGGGATCGCACGGAGGACGGCTGCAATGGCAAACTCGCTGCCGTGAAGAGCTCCATCCTGAAGCTGGGTGGCGCCCAGGCCTATGAGCCTACGCTGCCCACCTCGGTGAAAAATTACTGGCAGCTCACCATGCCTGGTTGGTCGTGGTCGCCCTATAACGACTTCAAGCTTTACGTCGAAGACGTCAACCTCGCGGACCTGCTGCCCATCTCCAGCACGCCGACAGGTGACCTCGAAGAAGCGGAAGCGATTTACGACGGACCGCGTGGCGCGCTCATGGGTTGCGTGACGTTCGTCGGTAAGAAGGGCGCGCAGCGTCCTGAGCACGGCATCATGTTCGGCGCCTCCGGTGCGGGCAAGAGCGTGTTCACCATCGACCTGCTCACGCAGACTGCGCCGTATTATGACTTCACGGCGATCGTGGAGGAGGGCCTGTCCTACAACTTGTTCACCCGGTTGTATGGCTGTGAGCCCATCATCGTCCAGCCGAACGGCAACCTTACCTTCAACTACTTTGACACGCGTGGTCTGCCGCTGAGTCCAGACCAGCTCGGTGGGGCCACTGCGGTGGCACACCTCATGGCGGGCCCGCCCAAGGATGTGGACAAGGACCGCGTGCGACAGGCGCTGCTCTCCAAGCAGGTGGAGCGCTTGTACCAGGATCAGTTCGAGTCCTGGGCCATGCGTCATCCCGAAGAGCGTTATGAGGCGGCGCGCCGCTGCTTTGCCGCGCGTGAATGGGGCGCCAAGCACCTTCCCCGTGGCACCACCATTGCGGACTGCTGGCTGGATTACTCCAATGCCTGCCTCGAAGGCGACAGCAATGCGGTCGGGTTGAGGGAGTCTGATTTAGATGCCGCCCAGGTGGAGGACTTCATGAACGACCCCGGCCAGCGGACAGAACTGATGTCCCTGGCTTATACCCTCATGTCCGCGGAGGACATGCCGACTCACGGACAGTTTGTGGAAATGCTCAATCTGGAGAGCCGTCAGCGCCGCGCTCATGAAGATCTCGGGTTGCTTCGCACGCTGCTCGAACCCTGGGGCAGGAATGGTCGCTACGGCGCGATTCTTGACGGGGTCAACAATGTGGACCTCACCAAGAAGGTCGTCCATTTCGAGCTTTCGTTCATCCCTGAGTCCGCGAAGGAATTGCGCGATGTGGCGGCGTTCATGATCACGAATGACGTCCGCAAGGAGATCATGCGGCGCCCGCGAAACATCCGCAAGCGCGTGATTCTGGAAGAGCTTTCCGCCTTCCTGGCCATGCCGGACGGTGAGCGTATCACGCGTGAGTACTACGAACGTATGCGTAAATACTCCACCTGGGTGTTCTCCATCATCCAGCAGTTCCAGCGCATCAAGGACCACCCGGTGCGGTCCTCGGTGATCGGCAACTCGCGCATCATGTTCATGCTGAAGCAGCCCGACCAGCGGGATGTGGAGGCGATGTCCGAGGGCTTCCGCGTGCCTTCTATCACGAAGCGGCAGGTGGCAGCGTTCCCTGACCCTTCAGAAATGAAATCCGATCCGTACGGCTCGTTCGTGTACTACCACGAATCCACCGGCCGGCCCCGCATTGCCATCGGTAAACACTACGCTTCCAAGGAGATGATCCTGGCCAGCGCGACCTCTGGTGAGGCCTTCGAGCGCCAGAACCAGCAGCTCAAGCAGTACGACGGCAATGCGTTCAAGATGATTACCGCACAAGCCCGCCTCTAAAGCGGGACGATTTTCTCCCAAATCGTAACCAAAACTCCCAGTTTCCGAATTCAACATCAACCACTCATTACATGAAAGGCACCGCCCGCGTTCTGCTGCTCATACTGCCCTTTTACTTCATCTCCTGCAGCGCTGATGGAGGTCCCTCCGGCGCCCTGGTTGGCCTGCTCACAGGGGGCGTGCTTGGCGCCGTTGGTGATGAGCTCCGTAATAATGACGATAACAATAATAACGGAAGCAACAACGGCAACAACAGCAACGGCTTCTTCGGTAACAACAATAATAACAACAATAATAACGGTAACAACAACGGCAGCGGTAGTGGCTCGGTAACGACGGTCACAGGCAGCCGGACTGATACCAATGGTGACGGCGTCGTTGATGAAAATGATGCCACCACCACGACGACGCTGTTCAATCAGGGCAATAACAACAACGAGGATGATCTTTTCGACCGGCACGGCGGTCTGATCACGGGCGCCATTGCCGGCGCTGCGGCGGGCGCCATCACCGATGGATTCCGCAAGAAGGAGATCCAGAGGAAGTACGACGAAGGCTACGCCAAGGCCAAGAGCGACGCCATCAAGGAGTTTTACTGGCTCAAGCGCGATGCGCAGAAGACCATGAAGGATCAAGAGCCGCCAGTGCAGTATCGCTATTATGAAGTCGAAGTTCCGGCTCACACCACCAGTGACGGCGTGCTCATCGACAAGCATCGCCGCGTCATTGAAGTGGTGGAGTGAGCCGCTGCTCATTCGTTTTGCCAATTCAAACCACCAAAGTCATGAAAACATCCATAGTGCTATTATGCGCAGTCCTGGCTCCGTCGGGACTGGTGTTTGGCGAAGCCGTGTACGACGAGCTTGTGGAGAGACAATTGATCAAGGCCAACGAGAACCTCGTGAACGTTGATACCAAGCTGGGGCTGATCCAGCCGGACATTGCGGCGATGAGGGCCATCGCGGAACAGGACAACTCATCCATAGATGCGATCAAGGACGCGGTGCAGGACACCGTTGAACGCATGGATTCGCTCCTGGAGCGTATTGGCGATCCCAATGCGGTGAGCATGAGCAGAGCCGGCGATCTCGCAGGCAAAGTGGAGAACGCCAAGACCGGTGGTCTCCAGGAACGGCCTCCCGTGGAAGAGCCTGGTAGCGACTTCTTCAACGAAACGGGTGACGGCATCATCGAAAAACTAGGAACGACTTTCAAGTATACCCCTCCCGGTGGAGGTGATGAGCGGGACGAGGATCGCGTGCCCAGTCGTTACATTGGTGAATCGGAGCAACTCAAAGCCATCAACGAATACTATCGCGTGCGCGATGCCGCGGTGACCCGTCGCTCCGAACTTCTGGACATCCTGAAGGATGTGCTGGAGGAGATGGAAAGCGACTCCAAGGATTTTGCCCATCTCGCGAAGCAAACGGCCTTGGTGGAAATCATCCAGGGCCAGCTCAAGGTTTGCGGCGATGACATCAACAACGCCTACAACGACGTGGCGGTGAAAGGTCTGCAAGTTTACACCCTCAACTCGATGAGATCGAAGGGGGACTCCGAGTTCACCGAACTCGAGAATGAAGAGCGGCAGGAAGCGCTGGATGGCGTTCTCGACGAGATCAGAGGAGGCGGATCGCTGATACCCGGTGGAGATAGTTCGGGAACTGACGGTGCGACCACGGGTATCACGGGAGGATTCCTTCCCTGGACCACTTACCGATAAGCCAACTCGCTTCCACCCAACCCCTCCACTAAAATGGATCTGTTCATAACCGCAGTAAACATCATACCTTATGGTATGTCGAATGAGGCGATCCAGACCGGATTCGCCCAGCAGCTCGCGGATGCTTGTGGAAAGATTTACCACGTAACGCGGATCTTTACCGTGACATTGGCATTCGCGGGCCTGCTCATGGCTGCGTACAAGGTGCAGATGGGAGGAGATCTGTCTGGTCTGGGCACCCAGTTGTTGATGACCGTGATCATCGCGGCGAGTCTGGCGCTGGTGCCGCGCTGGTATCTGGATGCCTACATCGTGCTGGGGCCAAACCTACTGAGTTCCATCGATGTCGACGTCCAGGGCGTGATGAACGACTTCTTACGAACTATCGGGGAGAGTTTAGCAGGCTCGATTGCCTCCCAGGTGGCGAAGATGATGCTGGGCTTCCTGTTCCTGGGGCTGATGTTCATCGGGTTCATCGCCATCATCATCATCATTATCGCCTTCGTCATCGCCATCGTGACCTATGTGGCGGTCATTGTGGGATTCCTGGTCCAGATTGGCGCGGTATACATCGGACTGGCCATCATGCCCATTTTCCTGGGCATGCTGCTGTTCGACAAGACACGGGAGACGGGTTTCAAATACATGATTGGCCTCGTTGCCGTCTTGTTCTGGCAGTTGGGCTGGGGACTTGGCTTCCTTTGCATCCAGGCCACTGTTGGGGACCTCATTAGCAATGCCAACAGCGTGTCGGTGTTGGGTGCCATCAACTTCGTTTTCGGCGGCATCGTGAGCGCGGCTCTCTGCCTGGTGCAGGCGCTGTTGATGTGGTCGGTGCTTACCAAGGCACCCAAGATTATTACTGCTGCCATCGTCTCCGGGGCGCAGGTGGGCACGGCGATGATTTCCGCGGGTGGCTCCACGATTTCTGGCGCCGTCAGTTCCACCGTATCCGCTGGAGCGCAGGTCGGCATGATGGCGGCAACGGGCGGCGCCTCTGGTGGCGCGTCCATCGGTGCTGGTGCGGCTGGTGCTGCCAAGGGGGGCAAGTGATCTGCGAATTCTGAATGAAGAAACCCTCCTCCGCACTATTCATCAGCAAAGAAGGCCTGGCGACCTTCTGGTTCATGCTTGCTGCGGCGGCCGTGATTGGGTCGGGTTTCTATGTGCATCGGTTGATCAAGAAGACCGCCTTGCGCCCCCAGTTCATCATCATGGAGCATTCGGATGTGCTGCCCCTCACTTGGGAACTGGATCCGGAAAAGGTGGACCGCCGGGATGATGGGCAGACCCGCCTGTTGATGGATTCGGTCTTCAACAAGTCGCCCTCTGGACTGGATGCCGATGATCGGTGCAAGGGACTGCTGTCCGACGATGCCTGGAAGTGGGTGCAGACTGAGTTGCTCGACAAGCAGAAGGACGCTTTCCGGGACGGCCAGATCCATCAAAAGGTCGAGGTGGACACGGTCAGCCTGCGGCATTTGGCGGACGAGAATGCCACGCTGGCCGTCGTGAGCGGGCAATTGATCCGCACGGGTGTGTATGAAGGCAAGCTGTTCAACGAGGTGTGGGCGGTGAAGGCGGACATTCTCTGGTTGCCGAATCAGTCACTTCTCGGGCATGGACGAGTCCCTCTTATCTGCCACCGGTTCCGGTGCCGGGAGACTCCGATTGCTTCCACACTGAGGCGGACCCAGGAGGGCGCACCTCCACTGCCACCCTCAACCAGCAACCCAGCTCCAGACGCCGCGCCCAACTGATCCATGAAGTCCGTTGTCGACCTTTTCGTTGTTAAAGACCGCACTGCCATTTTTTGGTTCACGGTGGCGTGCATGGCCATCGTCTGCAGCGCCATCTACGTGCAGCGGGTGATCACTGCGGTTCAGGTGAAGCCGCAGTATGTCATCATGGATGCCACCGGTGGCTACTACCTGGCTCCGAGCGTGGAGTTTGAAAAGGCCAAAGAACTTCATGCCGGGCAGACGCGGCTGGCCATGGAAACGCTGTATGACCGGGGACCGGAGACGCTGACCTTCGAGTCGCGGCTGAAGAAGCTCTTCACTCCCGCTGCCATCTCGCAGATCCGCAAGGATCTGTTGATTCCGGATGAGAAACCCTTCCGCGAACAGAAGATGACCCAGACCATCGAGATCGAAGAGGCCGGGGTGTACAAGAACCTGGTGGATCCGCGCGGCCAGGCCGTGACTCATGCCAAGGCCAAGCTGACACGTTCAGGAACCTTCAAGGGACAGGCCAAGACGGAAGTACTGGATGTGGACGTCTTCTTCTGGTGGCGCATCAACACCCGCATGGCGGAGAACGGATTGTTCCCAACCGTCTGCACCAAATTCAAGGCCTCAGATCCGAAGCGCCCCAACGAAGCCGTGTCTGCGGAAGCGGCAGAGGCTGCTGCGGCGCCTCCGAAGTCTGAGAAGTCCGGTAAATCCACCAAACCCGCTCCCGCGCTTCCTTCTCCTTCCTCTGCTTCCAATCCATGAGGGCCGTCTCCCATCTCTTTCTGGCACGGAGCAGGGCCGCGGTGTTCTGGTTCCTGGTGACCTGCGCCACCATCGTTGGCAGCGGGTACTATTTGCAGTCGAAGATTGCGGACGTGCGCATGCTGCCGCAGTACGTGTACACGGGTTCGCCGGACATGTACTACCTCACGCCGGATCTGGATATTGAAACGCCGACGAAGATGCATCGCGAGCAGACGCGACTTGCGATGGAGACCATGTTCCACCGGACACCCTCCCGTCTGGATCATCAGGAAAGGCTGCCGCGGATCTTCGGTCCTGAGGCCACCCAGGGGATCATCAAGGGATTGATCGTGCCCCAGGCAAAGAACTTCCACGAGAACAAGCTCCACCAGAAGGTGCAGATTGGAGAGATCATCGTGAACATCCGGGAAGGCCAGGGTGAGGCCACCACGGTGGCGACGGGGCAGCTCATGCGCACTGGAGTTTCTCCTGAGAACACCATGATCAATGAGACATGGTCCGTGAAGATCTTCTTTGAATGGCGCATCAACCCTGACATCGAAGAGCGCCCCCTCTACCCCACGCTTTGCAATTCCGTCACGTTTTTCAGTATGGAAAGGACATTCCCCTGATGGATTTCCGACACGCCGCTTTCATCTGTTCCAGCCTCCTTTGGGGCGCCGTTCTCCCGCCGGCGTCTCTGCAGGGGCAAATTGCCCAAGGGCAGGAACTGGTCACATTGCCGGGCAGGGATACCATTCATGATCTGACGTTGAACACCCAGGTGGCTACCTCGGTGACGTTCCCGTCGGACATCACTCTGGTCATTGGCTACGGTCTGGTGCTGGACGCCAATGCCGCCCAATCCTTGATGGATGCGGAAGCCGTTGCTGCTGCCACACTCAGGGATCTCGCTCCGCAGCCAGTCACGATTGTGCACTACGCCCTGGCTGCCCGTGACACTCTGGTGATGCGCGCCATCCGCCGGGGTACTCCGTGTTACATCACGGTGCGATGCGGTGAGCAGATTTATCTCTTCAAGGTGAGCTCGGGAGATCGTGCCAATGTCGCCGTGCTCGTCACGGATGCTGTCGGCACCGGTAACTCCGTGGAGGTCGCGAAGGAGGACATCGCCAAGTCCCGCACGAATTACAACTCCACGGAATTGATCGGCATCCTGTCCCGCGCCAAGCAGCGTGATTTCCTGGAGTCGGTGAATCCCGCGCTGTTTGAAGGTTGGGCGGAGCGTCGTGGTCTCGCACTGACTTCGGAGAATGGAGGCCTGGTCTCGACCATCACGGAGATTCAGCAGTGGCCGCAAAAGGATGCGCTCGTCTTCCGCAGCCGCATCGAGAACAAGGGGAAGAGCCGTCTGCGCTTCAATCCTTCTGATGTGAAGGTGAGGGCAGGGGATGCCAGTTACACCGCACAGCTGGCAGACAGCAGCGGTGTGGTGGAGCCTGGCCGGGTCACCATGCTGGACCTGGTGGTGCAGGGAAATGCCAGCGGTGGCAAGGAGCACCTGTCGATCAACAACGACTTCCGGCTTGAGGTGGCCATTGCGACGCAGCCTCCGCCCCCGCCCAATGATCTTCTGCCTCCTCCCAATCCGCTGCTCCCCGCGCTGGAGAAGAAGGACGGCACGGTGCTGTCGCTGCCTGAAGTTTCCGCACCCTCCAAGGATGAAATCCGGCTGCCTCTCCCAAACTTTTACGGCGGCAAGTAAACTCGACCTCGACACACCATCATGCTGTCTTACTTACAGAAACCCGGTGTCCAGATCACCTTGTTCGTCGTCGCGGTAGCGGTCGGCGGCGGGTTCTTCTGGTACCAGAGCCAGCAGCGCACTGCCCCCAAGGCGGAGCAGAAGCCCCCGCCCGCAGGCATGGGGCAGGCCTCCACAGAACAGGTGGAAGTGGGGCGTCGTGACATCACCGGCAGTGAAGTGGCGGAAGTCAATCGACTCGACAAACTGGTGCTGCCTCCCCTGCGCCCTGAGCAGCCGCCGGTGATTGTGCAGAAGGAGGAGCCCAAGAGGCAGGAGCAGCCGAAGAGACCTTCGTTTCCTGAGCTGGTGCAGGTGCAGTCCTCGCCCAACGTGAAGCCTTTTTCGGCGCAGCCACCGAAGGTCTTCGCGCCTCGCGGCACGCTGATCAAAGCCGCTCTGGTGATTACCCTTGAGACGAACAACAACGGCACCCCCGTGCTTGGCATGGTGACTGAGGATGTGTATTTCCAGGGGAACCTCATTGTTCCCGCAGGTACGCAGGTGATGGCCGCCTCTGCCAAGGACAGCAAGATTCGTGACCGCGTGGATATCCGCGGCGCCTTCACCTTCGTCTGGGCGGACGGCTCCGAGTATGTCATCAACGGCATCGCCCTCGATCACCAGCCGCTTCCGGATGGCACCTTTGGTTTGCTGGATGGTTCGCCGGGCATTCGTGGCCGCATCATGAAGTCGGACGAGTACATTGAGTTGAAGATCCTCATCAGCGAAGCGCTTCAAGGCATCATGAGAGCCCAGCAGAGCACCTTCCAATCGGTGTATGGTCTGGTGCCGGACAACAGCAGCAGGAATGCCATGCTGGGAGCGGGCACGGGTGGTGCCTCCGCCTACTCCAACCTGCTGGTGCAGAAGATGGAGAATGACACGAACTATGTGCAGGTGCCTGCCGGTACCTCCTTCTACATCTACACGATGGATGTGTTCGAACCGGAGCTGCGCAGCATCGGTGGCCTACGCCAGGGGAACAGCGCGGTATCCGGCATCCAGCTGCAGCAGAACGCGTATGAAGCGATGGTGAGCGCCGCCGCGGCAAAGGCCGCTGACTTCCAGTCCCAGACCGCCGGAAAGAAAGCTGCGACGGAAGAACAGGCAGCCGCCGCCCGCCATGAATCCCTCGTGGAGCGCACCAAGGCTCTGATGGTGCCCGCCAATTCCGCAACAGGAGGAGGGGGCGCTCCCACAGCCCCTGCACGACTTCCCATCCCTCTTTCGCCCGCCCCACGGTAGACGTCCCATTTTGCATCGCCCATGAAACCAACCTCTGCTCCCCAGGCCCTAGCTCTGCTTCTCTTGGCGGCACTGTCCTCCTGCGCCTCCAAACCGGAGAAGCCCGAGGACGTCTCCTATGACGAAGACCTTCAGAGCACCCTGCAGATTCCCAGCTACACCCGCAACGCCCTGGATGGCTGGCCGCAGGGACGCAAGATTGATCCGTATGATGTGTCCCGTGTCCGCCATCCCGAGGAGGTGCACACGTACCACATCGGCCGTCTCCCCAGTCATGATCGTCGCGAAATGCACGAAGCGCATTCGGTCTATCGCGTGGAGCAGGATGCCCGCTGGGATCAGCGCCTGCCTGCCACTCCCATGACCTCACGCGGCGTGGTGCTGGGCATTCGCGAGCCCGAGCATGACCCGGTGCCCAAGGATAGCGTGGTGAATGCCGAACGTGTGCGCCAGATCGAACTGAGCGCGCAACTGGAGAAGCGTGTGTCCCTGCTGCGCGACAAGCAGGAGCAGATCGAGGCTTTCCTGGCGTCCGCACCGGACAAGAACAAGACCATTGCCGAACTCCAGCAGCAGAATGCCAAGGCCCAGTCGGATCTCAGCGCCCTGAAGGAAGAACATCGTAAAGCGCAGGATGAATTGCGTGAAATGAAGGAACGACAGGCTATGGAAGAGGCTCTGAACAGGAGCATCAAAGACGCGACCAAGAAACCATGAAGTGGCACATCACACTGCCCCCAACCACGGATCACAAGAGCCGTCTCCGTGACCTGCCCGACTTTTTGAAAGGCAGGATCATTGGGCAGGATCACGTCATTCCCAAGGTCGTTCCCACCCTGCAAAACGGGGAGCTGGGTCTTTCGGACCCCGGCAGGCCCAAGGGCACCTTCCTTTTCCTCGGACCCACCGGTGTGGGCAAGACGGAGATCACGCTGCTCATGTGCCAGTATCTGTTTGGCGATGTGGAGAAGCACTGCATCCGCCTGGACATGTCTGAGTACCAGAACCAGGAGTCGCTGCAGCTTCTCCTCGGCCAGGGGGAGAACAGCCGTGGCAACATGGGCCGCTTCTATGACCGCGCGGAGGGCAGGGGTTTCATCCTGTTCGACGAAATTGAAAAGGCGCACCCGCGCGTGCTGGACATCTTCCTCCAGGTGCTGGATGCGGCGCGCATCACCGTGGCCAACGGGGAGACGCTGAACCTTGCGGACTTCTACATTGTGGCCACCACCAACATTGGTGCGGATGTGCTCATGGATGTGAAGAGCAGCAGCATCACGACGATTGAGCGGTTCATTGAAGACCTCGCGGCTGCGGAACTCCGCCCGGAAGTGCTCGCGCGCTTCAATGTGCGCTGCGTCTTCCAGCGCCTGAGCTACAACGCCCAGAAGCAGATCGCCACCATCATGCTGAACAAGGAACTGAAGCTGCTTGCGTCCAAGGGGCATAATCTCACGTTTGGAAAAGGTGTGCTGGAATTGCTGGTGGCGGAGGGTGTGGAACCCCGCCTCGGTGCCCGCCGTATGCGCACCACCGTGGAAAGCCACTGCCGCCATGCGGTGCGCGAGGCGATGCTCCAGGGACACTCCACCTCAGGCGAACTCAACGTCCAAAATGGGAAGCTGGTCATACAGAACGCGTGAGCTATGGCAATTGCACAAGCGCGAGATCAAGAAGTATGGCGTTTGCGTCTGGTTCTTGATCGCGGGCCTCAGCAGCGGGGCGTATGTTCTCGCCTGGGCGGGGCTCATCGGCGCCGTGGTGATGTACTGCTTCGACCGCTGGGGCAGGCCGTGGGCTGAGCGGGGCCGCACCCTGATTGCAGGGAACAAGACTGACAAGGAAGACACATGACATCAAAACTCCTCCTCCTCCTCCTTCTCTCCACCAGCCTCCTGCCGGTCTCCTGTGCCAGCAAGACGACGCGCACGTCCATCATCACGGATGTCATCCCCGCGGGGTCACGGGTCGAGTACTACGGCCAGATTCATGATGACAGCTGGCATCCTACCCTGGT
This sequence comes from Roseimicrobium sp. ORNL1, assembly GCF_011044495.1. Lineage (GTDB taxonomy): Bacteria > Verrucomicrobiota > Verrucomicrobiia > Verrucomicrobiales > Verrucomicrobiaceae > Roseimicrobium. The sequence goes on along the minus strand of NZ_CP049143.1, from coordinate 5,139,424 downwards.
CCAGACGTCCATCCCGCACCCCATGCCGGTGAAGGAGGCCCAGCAGTGGGCGCTCAGCGCTGCGCAACAGCGCATGGGGGACAAATGGAAAGATTATCTAATTCGCGTAACCGCACCGGGGGAAAAGCCGATCATATTGTGGCAGAGACGCAATCATGTGCAGCTCTAGCCACTCACTGAATCCAACTTTAGATTTTCCAGCACTATGGCAGAAGACGGCGGCGAAATGTTCACGGGGACGATGAAGTCGGTCGCGAGGGATATCTTTGCCCTCATCAAGACGATTGTCGAAGAGCGGCGCCGGCGGGAGCGTGAGCTGCAGGCTCAGAAGATGGCAGAAAGAAAGGAGCAGACTGCCAGGGAGCGGGAGGCTGAAATTCGCAAGGAAGAGCGCGAGTTCATGAAGGCTGAGAATGACAAGATGCGCGCGGAAATGCGCGACATTCTCAAGGCCCACGGGATGGAGACTTCTGACAAGAATGTCGAGCTCGCGCAGGACGTTGCGGACAAGATGTTGGAAAACGAGACCCAGATTGAGTCCAACTTGTCTGAGATCGAGGCCGGTCAGTTGACGATCGATGAGAACCTGAAGGCCATCGAAGGCAACAAGACCACGATCGCCAGCAACAAGCTCACCATCGAAGGCAACACCACCACGATCGAAGGCAACAAGAAAACGATCAAGGAGAACGAGGACAAGGTCCAAGAGAACGAGGCCAAGATCAAAGAGAACGAGACCGCGATCACGGAGAACAACACCAAGATCGAAGAGACTGAGAAGGCGATCGAGGATAACCTGACTGAGGCCCGGAAGATCGAGGAAACGATCAGTGCGAACGATGAGAGGATGGGAAAGATCCAGTCCGAGATCACCACCAATCAGAAACAGATCGAAGGTAACGACGCCAAGATCAAAGGCAACGAAGATGCCATTGGCAAGCTTGATAAGCAGATCAAGGAGCTTGGCGACAATCCCGATCCCAACAAGCTCAAAGGGCTTGAGGCGCAGAAGGCCGAACTGGAGAAAGCGAACACCGCGCTCAGGCAGGAGAACACCAGTCTGAAGGAGAAGAACGGCGCTCTGGCGCTGGAGAAGGACGGGCTGGGGAAGAAGAATGACGAGCTGGCAGGGAAGAGCATCGACCTGGGGGAGAAGCATACTGCTCTGACGCAGGAGAAGGAAGGGCTGGTGCAGAAGCGCGACGATCTGACGCAGGCGAATGTTGAGCTGGGCAAAGCGAACACCAAGCTGAAGGAGGACAATACCGGTCTGACGGAAAAGAACACCGAGCTTGCGAAACAGAACACCAAGCTCACGCAGGAGAACATCGGCCTCACGGAAAAGAACAAGCAGCTGACGGGGATCAATACCGGTCTGACGGAAGATGCAGCAAAACTGCGGGAAGCAAATGCCAAGCTTGAGGCTGACAACGTGATGCTCAAGAACGGCAGGGGCCTGGAGCAGCTGAAGCAGGACGAGAGCATCAAGAACAATCTCGCGAAACAGATCGAACAGGTGGAATCGAGCATTGGCCGCCACCAGAAGTACATTGATCAGTGCAACAAGGACCTGAAGAAGATTGGCGAGGAACAGGATAAGATTCTTGCTTCCGACAAGCCCGACATGGCGAAGTGGGAGAAGCTGCAGGCTTCCAAGGAAGAGGTCTTGAACGAGAAGATTCTTACTGAGAAAAGTCTTTCCCAGAGGGAAGGGCAGCTCAAGGACTTGAAGCAAGGCAAGAGCCTGGAGCAGCTTGAAAAAGTAGACGCTCTGGAGAGCCGCATTGCCCAGGCCAAAGAGCAAATGGCCGGACAGGACAAGGTCATCAAAGGCTACCAGACCAATCAAAAGACGCTCGAGGACCAGCAAAAGAAGCTCAACAAGGAACTTGATGAGCTTCCGAAAAACAAAAGTACCAACAAGCCGGAGGGTCCCGAGGCTGAGCGTCTCAAGAAGGAGATCGCGGAGCTCGAGCAACAACAGAAGGCCAACCAAGAAAAGCTCAAGGCGCTGGAACAGCAGAAGCAGGACATGGGGAAAGGTGTCGCGAAACTCGAGAAAGAGGTCGATGGCGTGTACCAAGGTCTCGAAAGCGCCCCTCAACAGAGCCAAAGCCAGGGCCCGAGCCAAGGCCCGGGCGTCGGACAGAAAGGGCCGTCCAGTGGTGTGGGTGGTGGAGAAAGGACCTATCGCCCTGGTTCGGTGGGTGAGTCCCTTCAGAAGGAAGGCTACAAGATTAGACAGGGACCCAAGCTCGGCCAGGGCGTGGGCGTTGGCGGTGTAAAGTAGTGACCGGCAGGTCCCATTGACAGTGGTTGGTGAAGTCTGGAGTTATGGATCATGCCTAGCGTACGTGATACCCTGAAGAGCATGCTCGCTGGCCGGAAAGGCCAGCAGGAGCAGCAGCAGGGTGTGCAGCAAGGCGAAGGCGGTCCGGACCCTGAGGCCGCGCGCTTGAAGGATGAGAGCCAGGGGCAGGGGCAGGATTTGATTGCTGAACGCCTCAAGATGGTCGCGGAGCAGCGTGTGGCCCTCGCGCAGGCAGAAATCAAAAAGCAGGAACAGATGCTCCAGCAAATGCAGGATCAGTTGAAGGAACTGACCAAGCAGGGCCTGCCTGTGGGGAACCTCGCGGACGACATCGACCAAGCGACCAAGCGTCTCAACGAATCCAAGGCTTCATTCTCCCGGGCGAATGAAGCCAAACAGAACATCGATCTCACCCGAAGCCTGCGACAGGATTCGACAGACAGCAGCACGGAGATTGGCAGCGAGAAGGTCCGTGAAAAACTGGGAGGTCCCCCAGGCGGGACGAAGGTCGAGGGCCAGGGTCAGGGCCCGCGTACGCCTGGAATGCGGAGATGATTTCCATACTCCCGGTCGGAACCTCGCTGGCTGTCGTTAACGCACATCGCATGATTGCATTCCTCAAGAAGAGCATCGAACACGACAAACGGTGTCTTCCGGGTGTGGTGATGGCGGTGCTGTTCTTGTCACTGCCGAATCTGGTGGTGGTTTTCTGGCCGCGTGTGGAGAAGTATCATGTGGAGGGCTTCTGGCTGGGAGTGGGCATCCTGCTGGCACCCTGTGTGTTTTTCGTGAGTGCGCGCACGGCATTGCGCTTGTGGGTTCCGCTGGCGGCTTTCATCCCCGCGCTCATCGCCTATCAGCTGGTGGCAGGCGCCCCGATGCGGGAGTGGGCACTGGTGGTCTTGAGCGAGACGAACTGGAGCGAGCTGGAGCGGTTCTGGGTGCCGGCGGTGCTGGCAGTGTTGGCGGCGCCACTGGCGGTGTGGTTTCTCTGGTGGTTTACCGGACGCTACATCCCGGAGGGGCATCGGCTGGGGTGGCTCGCGCGGAGTGTCATCCTGCTGTGCCTGGTCGTCATTCCACTTGGCCAGGTGGTGTTTGGAGACAAGGCCTTGGACACTCAGGTGGCCATGAAGCGGCTGGGCACGACGTTCCCGGCCAACCTGCCGTTTTCCGCCTGGCGTGCGTGGAAGATACGCGCGGACTTCGCCGGGAGGCCAGCCCTGCAGGAGCAGATCCACGCGCGTTCAGAGCCGATTGGTACACGTGAAGTCTATGTGCTGGTCCTTGGGGAGTCGGCTAGGTTCGACAGCCTGCAGATTCACGGCTACCCCCGGGAAACGACTCCCTTGCTGGCGAAGATGACGGGCGTGCTGAGTTTCCGGGATGTCATCGCTCCGGCGCCGATTACCACCATGAGCATTCCGCTGCTGGTGACTCCCGCTTCTCCGGAGAACCTGCAGCAAACGGCTTCCCTGCCCAGTGTGGTGACGATCTTTCGTCGTGCGGGGTTTCACACGGCGTGGTACTCCACGCAGCGGCAGCACGGGATGTATGACACGGCCTCCTCCATCTTTGCGCGGGATGCTGATGAGTCCCGTTTCCTGAGCGGCACGTTTGCTCCCGGGAGAGAGCGCCTTCCCTCGGAGCACGATGGGGCACTGCTCCAGCCCTTGCGCGACCTGCTGGCGGGCGGACACGAGCGGCTGTTCATCGTGCTGCACACCATGGGCAGCCACCAGAACTATGCGGACCGCTATCCTCCGGAGTTCAACCATTTCCCGGCGCAGCGGCTGGACATTGCTTCGCGTCCCTTTGTGCGGGCGCTGACCGAGGACCAGCGCCAGAACCTGACGAATGCATACGACAATTCCATTCGTTATACGGACTGGTTTCTGACCCAGGTGATCGATGTGCTGGCGAAGGCGGATGCCGTTTCTTATATGATCTATATCTCCGACCACGGGCAGAATAGGGGAGACGCGGAGACGCTGCCTTTCGCTCATGGGAATGTCACGCCGGACGTCATGCACGTGCCCATGCTGGTGTGGTTGTCGCCAGCGTATCGGGCGCTCCGGCGCGAGCGCGTGGCCAGTCTTGAATCTCACGTAAGCACGCCCTTTACCGGGTCCGCCCTTTTTCACACGGTGGTGGATGCTGCGGCACTCCAGTGCGCGGCACTGGAGCCCCGCTTGGGTGCCGCCAATGCGCAGTTCCACCCGGGCCCCAGGCTCTTGAGGGACATGAGAGGTGACATTCTGGACTACGACAAGCTGCCGATGATTGCGAAGAGCAGCAATCCTCCCGCCACCGCCGGTACCAGTCCCAGCACCACGGTCACCACTTCCCAACGATGATGACACCCTTCTCCACTTGTCTTTCCCAGCCTCCCGCCAGAGGGAGGAGTGGCCCTGTCGCGTCTTATGCCCGACTGATTTTTTCCAGCAGGTTCTTGCCGGATTTCACCGATGGCTCCATGATGGACTCTCTCCCCATGCCGGACGCAGCTTCCCACCCCGCGGCATCGAACTACCAGGCACTCAGGACACCGCAGCAAAACAACAGGCGCGCGGTGGAATAGAACCGGCTGGTCATTGTTTGTGTTTTTTCTCAACTCACGTTAGCAACTCGCGTCTTCACTGAATATCCCATGTTAGCCCTCCTCCGTCTCATCATCGCCGCCGGTATCGCCATTGCTGGCCTTTGGTACACGCAGCAGTTTGAAGGTTACAGCGGTGTCATGGAGGGGAAGTCCACACTTGTCCGGCACAAGGAGACGCGGGAGATCGTGGGCGTGGGGCAGCCGGTGGGCGTGGCGGGGGGAGGCATCCTTCTCGCGCTGGTCGTGCTGCTGTGGAATCCCAAGTTCTTCAGCAAGGAGGAGTATATTGTCCGGTACAAGCACCTGAAGTGGAAGCCCGGTGAGTTCACGCGTCACTGGCTCATCACGGGAGATACGGGCGTCGGCAAGACGACCTCTGGATTCAATCCGCTGCTGCACCAGATTAGCGTGGCGCGGCCGAACTGGGGTGGGCTGGTGCTGGGTGCAAAGGGGGATGAGCACTTTACCGCGATTGAGCATGCCAAGGGGCACGGCAGGCCGGAGGCCATCTGCGTGCTGGAAGTGCGTCCCGAGCGTGGGATGACGGACTGGAAGCCGAAGCAGCGCTACAACCTCATCTCAGACAAGCGGCTCCCGTACAACACGCATGCCAAGAACCTGGTGGACACCGGCGCGTCCGTGACGGGTGGTGAGCAGAGCTCCTTCTTCAAGCCGGCGGCGCAACAGGCCATCACTTCTGCCTGCGAACTGCTGGAGACGCTGGGCAAGCCGGTAAACCTCAAGCGCGTGTACATGGTCCTCTGCGACAAGGGCACCATGGAGAACCTCTTTGAGGAGTTGCTCGATGCGGATTCCAATGACGACCGCATCCGGCTGGCCAAGTATTTCGACCAGACGTTCCTCTCTGCAGCAGCGGCGGAACAGAAGGAAGGTATCATCGGCACCATCAAGGTGTACCTCGGCTTCTTCATGGATGCCGATGTGGCGGAGGTCTTCTGCTCGGATGAGCCCAACACCATCGAGATTTCGGATGTGGACAAGGGGCGTGTGCTTTGTACCGCGATGCCCCAGACCTTCCAGACGGAGCGCCGCTACATCAACACCTACATCAAGCTGCTGTTCTACACGCACGCGATGATGCGGTTCGACAAGCCGAAGGCGCAACGAAAGAATGAGAACCTGCTGCTGGCGGTGCTGGACGAATTCCAGGCCCTGGCCACGGCGAATGAAGACGGTATTTCCGACCACAACGTGATTGACCGTCTGCGTGCCGCCAATTGCTGCCTCATCCTGGGCATGCAGTCGGATGCGTCCCTGTTCCCCGTGCTGACGAAGGAAAAGGCCCAGGTGCTCACGCTGAACTGCCGCTCGCGTATTGCCTTCCGCCAGCCGGACCCTGAGGGTGCGCTGGCCGTGGCGGAGTTCATTGCCAAAATCGAGAAAAAGAAGGTGTCCAAGAGTGCCGGCCTGTTTGGCAGCAATGCCAGCAAGACCGTGAACAAGGAGTGGGACTACGAAGTGCAGCCGGGCGAACTCATGAAGATGGGTGATGCCACCGCGTGGATTGTGCACCCCTCCAAGGACAAGGTGAAGATGCGCATCCCACCCATGGACGGCGCGGGCAAGATTCCGGACTGGTGGAAGTAAGAGGAGGGGGCAGTGCTCTCTTCGAGAGGCTGCGCTTTCTCACGTGGGTTTTCCCCACGGTGATGCGTGCTATGAAATGCTTCGCCACAACGTAACTGGCGGAGCCGGTTGCCGTATTGATGATTGGAGTAGATGCAGTTCGAGGAACGCTTCCGTCATAAAAATCGGCGTGAAGTGATCCAAAGCTGGATTACTCTCGTGAACCAATCCAAGAGAAGACACCCATGGCCTCCCTTTCCCCTTTGCTTAGTAATTTCCCCCCGGAAGACGTCGCACAACTCTCGATTTTTGGAGAGGCCCGGCACTACGTTGCGGGCGAGGTCATCATCGAGGAGAATGAAGTGAACCACTACCTCTACCTCATCCTCAAGGGCACGGTGGAGGTGAGCAAGAAGGGTGACCGCGGGAATCGCACCATCGCAGAGATCACCCAGACGGGCTCGATTGGAGAGATGAGCATTTTTGACCCCGGTCCCTCCAGCGCCACGGTGAAGGCGGTGACGGATGTCGAAGTCTGGCGCGCGACCCGGGAGAACCTGGAGCGCATGCACGAGGTGCGCCCCAAGGTGGCGTACCGTCTGGTCACCCGCATTTGCGAAGTGCTGGCAAGGCGCCTGCGTCAGTTGAACCAGAAGTACGTGGATATTGTGTAGTGCTGCCGAGGCGAGGCGGGTGGCGGGCTGCATGGGATTCAACACAGAGACACGGAGACTGAGAAGGTAGGAGTGAGTGCGTGGGCCAAGGAGTGGGGACATTCTTCTCCCCATGGAGGCGCGAACGGAGTCATTGGAGGTAGAACGTCCCCAGTGGTGAAAGGACGCCTCGCAGGGAGCGGCACTAGCCTAGTGCCGGCGGTAGGCAAATAGGGTGCGGAGCCTTTCTCTTCGAAGCTGTAAGGACGTTTCCAAGCTGCTCGCGTGACGACGCTGCATATGACGGCACTAGGCTAGTGCCGCTCCCTGCGAAGCAGTCGCCTCGTTTACACGAAGGGAGCTATTGAGAGCTTCAAGATGTAGTTCGTACTTCCATGGGGACAGGAATGTCCCCATTCCGTGATTCGCTGCCTCCGCAATCAAGGAAGCGGCTGGGAGAATTCATAGATAAACACGGCGCCGGTGGCGGTGTCCATGTCGGCGGGGTCCATGGATTCGGCCATGCCGCTTGAATTCGGCGCGCCGACGACGACCCATTGGGGCGTGAGGGAAAGGCTGTAGCCGAAACTGGCAGCGCCGCTGCGTGCGGTGGCGGGAATGTAGAGGCGCCTTTCCCAAGCCGCGCCTGCGTCCGCACCTTCGCCTTCCTCCCGGTGAAAGAGGCTCACGGCACCCCGGTGCGCCTCTGCCACCACGCCATGATCCGCTCCCGCGGCGAGCCAGTTGCCGGACAGGGATACCGACTTGCCAAATTCACCTGAGCCTTGAGCCTCTTCCGGACGGAGATAGGTTTCGTGGACCAGGCTGCCTGTGGTAGCATCCCGGCGCAGGACCCAGACGAGTCCGGTAAGATGATTCCACTTGGGACTGCCGGCGACCACCAGGGCATCCGAGGCGGCGACGCTTTGAAAATTTCCGGGAGGCGGAGTGCCGGTGTTGACCATGGGGCCGGTGAGAGGCTGGCTCTGCCAGGTGCCCTGCTTCTGCGAGACATGGAGGAGGGTTGGGAAGTCGGAGCCCTTGGGGCGAAGGCAGGTGACGAATTCTCCGGCGTTGATGAGGGCCGCATCCGTTGAAGAGGAGAGGTGGCTGAGGCCGGTCAATTCCGTGTGGCCGGCAGTGAGGGCGCCTGCTTGCGGAGAGTAGAGGTGGACTTTGGTGGAGGGGGATTCCGTATTGAAGCCAGACTGAGATTCGATGGCCAGATAGCGATCCTTACACGCGAGGACCGCGACGCCCAGTGCGGAAGATTCCAGCAAGGGAAGCTCATTTCCCGAAGGGCGCCACCGTCCCGAGGGCTCGTGGAATTCATAGGTATCGACCGTGCTGGAGCCGGTCTCGATCTTGGGGTGGCGCGGGGAGCCGACCACCAGTCGTCCGCTGCAGAGCGCTACCTCGTGGCCGAAGCGACTGCCGAGTCCGGGGTGGGGATTGGCGAGGCGCTGCTTCAGGGACCAGGTGCCCGCGTCATCGCGCTTGTAGAGGTAGACGGCGCCGAGGTCGCGGGAATTCTTGGAGGTGTCATTGGGCGCGCCAATGGCCACCCAGTCTTCCCTGGCGCAGACGCTGCGTCCGAAGAGGCTGCCTTTCGAGAGAGCGGGTGGCTGAATGCGAATCTCGCGAGTGATGGTCGGCCCTTTGTCATCTGCGGTGGGCGTGATGTGCAGGGCGGTCACCCCTCCGTCGGGAAGAGCAACCTCGGCGGCATCCGCTTTCTTGGAGCCGGGCATTTCGAGCCAGTCCCGCACATACCACGCGCCCATGATGCCCATGACGAGGGACAGGGAGATGGCCAGAGCCATTTCCAGGCGCTGCTTCCAGCGTGTGGCGTTGCGGGCCTCCTTCTGCTCTTCCAGGAGCACGGGGTCCACGTCTTCCCGGATGGCCTGGACATCATTGCTGAATTCCTCAATCTCCTGGTACCGTTTGGCGGGCTCTTCCTGCAGCGCACGCAGCACCACCTTGTCGAGCCGCTTGTCCATCTTCTCCTTCTGCGACGGCGGACGGAAGATGCCGATGGGCAGCTCGCCGGTGAGCATCTGGTATAGCATGACGCCCAAGCTGTAGATGTCCGCCCGGTTGTCCTCGTCTCCGCGCCCGTTGGCCTGCTCTGGTGCGGTGTAGTGGGGCGTGCCGACGGCCCAGCCCTGCTTCGTGATGGCCAGGGTGTCCTTGTCCGACATGCGGGTGAGCCGGGCGAGGCCGAAGTCGGCGACCTTGATGCGGCCGTGCCGGTCGATGAGGACATTGCCCGGCTTGATGTCCCGGTGCACAAAGCCTGCCTCATGCGCGTGACTCAGCGCGGCGCAGATGTCATGCACAATGGTGAGCGCGGTGGGGACATCCAGGCGATGGTGCGCCATGAGATCCGCGAGGTCCGCGCCATCCACCATCTCCATGACGAGATAGCAGTGGTTGGAACGGGTGCGGCCGAAACTGTAGAGCGTGACAATGTTGGGATGATTGAGCTGCGCCATGACGCAGGCCTCGCGGGTGAAGCGCTCCACGAAGGCCGCGTCATTCTTCACATTGTGCAGGAGCTTGATGGCCACGTGGCGGTTCAGCACGCGTTCGCGCGCCTTCCACACCACTCCCATGCCCCCTTTGCCCAGCCGCTCCACGAGTTCGAAGTTTGGCAGCTCGGCGGCAAGTTCATCGTCCTCCAGGGTGGTGGCCAGGCCCCGGATGGTGGGGGGAGGGACGTCGTCGTCTTCGTCCTCCGGCGGGCTTTCAAAACGCGAGTCATGCATGCCCAGCAGCAGGCAGCGTGGACAAAGCCCGCCGGGAACCACGGCGGGGTCGTAGCTGAAGTCACACTTGCTACAGGTTGCCATGATCGCCGCGTCGGGAGAGTGCGTCGACTTCGACTGGCGCTGGCTCAGTTGCCCAGCGCATTGAGGAGCTCACGCAGTTCCGCGTCCACATCCGCCGGGTCACTCACCGTCTCAGCCACTTCCCAGCGCAGGAGTTCGCCAAACTTTTTGCGCATGCGGAATACGGCCTGCTTCACCGCATTCTCGTTCATGCCGATTTTTGCTCCGGCCTCGGCGTAGCTGAAGTCGGTGCTCTGCCATTCGAGCGCGCCCTTGAGCGCCTCGTAGATTTCTTCCTTGCCGCGGCTGGCGTAGTTGGCCCGCAGCGCCTCCATGACGCGGGCCAGCAGGGTGAGCACCCAGCGCCGCTCGAAGATGCGCTCGGGGGTCATGTCATGGGAGAGTTCCTTGATATGGTGGTGCTCCTCCTCCTCTTGATCGAGGGACACGTGGTGCCGGCCCCCGCCGCGCTTGGCAGCGGAGCGCTTGTCCCACTGGTCAATGAGGTAGCGCTCGAAGGACGCACGAAGGAAGGAACGGAGGCGCCCCCGGTCTTGGTTCACACTCAGCATGGACCCGCGGGTGATGAGCATCTCGTAAAAGCCCTGCACGGCATCATCCACATCCGAAAGGGGCTCACCTCTGCCCAAGGCGAAGGCGCGGAGAGGGTCCCAGTAGATTTTCATCAGTTCCCCGAGTGCGACCTTGGCTTTCTGGTCGTCCTTCTCCTTCACCTTTTGCACCAGGCTCCAGCGGGTTTCTGGCATGCTTTTCCCACCTTGGAGTGCCACCGGCTTTTCGGCGACCTGGGAGAGAGCAGTTTCGGCTTCTGTCTTTGTCATACGAGGTACCCGTGGGATGGCTTAAGATTCGACTTATAAGGGAAACTGGTACGTGATGCAAACCTTGCGCCAAAATTGGTGCAATTGGGTTTCCCCATCCTCATCTCGCCGCCCAAAAGGGACGTTTCGGACACATCATCACCTGTCCAAACCGTGCTGTCAGCGGAATGTTGCATTATGCAATGAATTCGAGGGTGGTGGTGGAGGAACGATGCCTTCGATTTTGTCCGAGGCGTTTCCGGACCGGGATGCTCGACTCAATGGGCTCAGTGATGCACGCGGCAGGTGCCTGAGGGGCGACTCAGTAGTTGTCCTGACTCCGTCGCTCCATGGCTCAAGAAGACATTGCTCAAAACTTTGAGGCGCCCCAGAAGTGTCTCAAGGTACTCGTCGTCGATGATCATCCCGCCTTCCGGTTTGGCATCATCCGCCTGCTGAAACAGATGGACGGGGTGGTGGCGTGCGGCGAAGCCGGGGATGGCTTCGAGGCGCTGGAAGTCTTCCGAAAGCAGCAGCCTGACATCGTGCTGATGGATATCTCCCTGCCGGGTCGTGATGGCGTGGAGCTCACCAAGATGATGCTGAGCGAGGACCCCAAGCTCACGGTGCTGATGGTCTCCATGCATGACGAGACGAACTACGCCCTGCGCGCCCTGCGTGCCGGTGCGAAGGGATACCTGCGCAAGGACGAAAGCCTCACCGAACTCGGCGCGGCACTGGCGCGCGTGACCAACAACGGGCTCTATGTCAGCCAGCGCTTCAGTGACCGGCTGATTTTTAAAGCCATCCACTCGGGTGAAGAACTGGGTGATGCGTATCTGCGCCTCCTGTCCGACCGCGAGCTGGAAGTCTTCCGCGCCATCGGCCAGGGACTGGGCACCCGCGAGATTGCCGACCGCCTTTGCCTGAGTGTCAAAACCATTGAGACCCATCGCGCGCACATCAAGCGCAAGCTCAGGGTGGGGGACAGCAATGAAATCGTGAAGCTGGCCCGTGACATGCAGAGCATGCGGGAAGATGTGGCGGCGGGACAGGCGTAGGGTGTCAATCATCCGCGGGAACACCGACATGGTCGTGCCGTATCGACCGCATTCGCCAACAGCTTCGCAGGCATTTCGCGGAGCGGATGGGTGTTTTCTTCAGTCTTGGGCTTAAGATTGGACGCCTGCCGCGGTCTCTGCTTTTCTGCGTCTCATGGCCAACCCCGATCCCAACAGGCGCCAGTTTCTGAAGCAACTTTCTGCTGCCATGGTGGGCACGCAGTTCTTTGGTGTGGTGACCCAGCAAACGGCTCAAGGCGCGCAACTGCCTTCGCCGATGAATCTCATGCTGATTCTGACGGATCAGGAGCGGCCACCCATGTGGATCCCTGCTGGTTGGGAAGCGGCCAATTTGCCAAATACGACGCGGCTGAAGAATAACGGGTTGACGTTTACCCATGCGTTCTGCGCTACGGCCATGTGTACTCCGTCGCGGAATTCGTTATTCACCGGGCTGTTCCCAGCGCAGCATCATGCGCACTCCACGCTGACGGAGGACTATCAGCAGTCGCCGATCGAGCCACAGCTTGATCCTTCCCTGCCCAACCTGGCGACATGTCTCATGGAAGCGGGCTATGATGTGATCTACAAGGGCAAGTGGCACATGAGCCATGGGATCCATGGAGTGGACGGTACTTGGATCGAAGATGATCTCAGCCGGTACGGGTTCAGCGGTTGGGACGCGCCAGATGCAGGTGGTGATACGGCCATCACGAACTTCGGCGGCGGCACGGCGAATCATGACCAGCGCTTCATCAGTGACGCGAAGGCCTTCCTGGAAAACCGAATCCAGAATCCGACGGGCCGGCCGTTTTGCCTGGTGGTTTCACTGATCAATCCCCACGATGTGCTGGCCTATCCCGGGCTCCCGCTAGGCGGCACTGGAACACCCGCTTACATTGAAGGCGGCTATGATGATAGCTGGCTGGTGCCAACGGTGCCGCCTCTGACGCTTCCGCCAACGGTGAATGAAAACCTGGCCACGAACTACAAGCCAACGGCACATGCGGCGATCAAGGCGGTGATGGCTGGGGGCCTGGGTATCGTCGCCACGCCGCAGGTGCAGCAGAACTACCTGAACTTCTACGGCAACCTCATGAAGAAGGTGGATGGCCAGATCGGAGAGTTGCTGGCGACGTTTGATAACCTCGGAGCGGCGGGAACGGACGCCCTGAATGACACGTTGATCATCCGCACGTCCGATCACGGTGAGAATGGGATGTGCCATGGCGCCTTGCGGCAGAAGACGTTCGTGACGTATGACGAGGTGCTGCGTGTGCCGTTGATTTGGTCGAATCCCGTGCTCTATCCAACGGCACAAAGCACCAATGCCATGGTGTCACATGTGGACCTTTTGCCGACACTCTGCGCACTGACTGGCGTGCCGAACTGGCAGACGAAAAACTTCGCGGGGATCGACTACAGCAGCATCGTGCTCAATCCCGCGGCTCCTCCGGTGCAGGACTATATTCTTTTCACCTTCGACGATATCTATGCGGCGGCGGATGCGGCCACCTTTCCCAATGGGGCGGTCCCGCCGCCGAACCGCATTCGCATGGTCCGTTCCCAGGATTACAAATATGCGCGTTATTTCGATGGCGCCGGTGCGGTGGCGGATCAGCAGGAGTTCTACGATCTGCGACCGGATGGCGGCGACTACAACGCGTTCTTTGGACTGCCACTGGAGGTGAATAACATTTCGGAGTGGGCTGAGGCGCAACGCGTCACTGACGGAGGCAGCCTGCAGGCCACACCCGAGCAAGAAGCGGCGCGCACGACCTTGATGGGCCAACTCGCAACCCTGGAGACGACGCGCCTGGCGCCCCGGTCCTTCGCGCCTTCTATTGCTCCAGAGCAGACGAAGTTTGAAATCAAACGCTGGACCGACCCGACACTTGGCGAGCAGGCAGAGGTGCAGATCACCTTTCTATCGCGCATTAATACCAATTACCAGATGCAAAAGTCCACCGACCTCGTGCTATGGGCGAATGTCGGTTCCGTGGTCATCGGTAACAACGGACCCGTGCTGATGAGTGATGCCTTTCAGGGGGGGAAGGCGTTTTACCGCGTGCAGTGGGCATCGGCGAGCTAGTGTTGAGATCGCGCTTTCAATGTCCAGTCCCTTTCACGTCATGGCCAAGCCCTCCGGGGCGAAGTGCAATCTGGACTGCAAGTATTGCTTTTATCTTGAGAAGGAAGGGCTTTATCCGTCTGGCAGCCACCGCATGACGGATGAGGTGCTGGAGGCATATGTGCGTGGCCAGATTGAATCGCAACCGGCGGGGGCGGAAGTCTTGTTTGCGTGGCAGGGCGGTGAGCCCACGCTCATGGGTGTGCCGTTCTTCGAAAAGGCGGTGGCCTTGCAAAAGGAACTCGGCCGCGGGCGCCGGATTGCCAATGCTTTCCAGACCAACGGGGTGCTGTTGGACGATGTCTGGGGAGAGTTTCTGCGGCGTGAGAATTTTCTCGTCGGCCTGAGCATCGACGGACCACGAGACCTTCACGACTTGTACCGCGTGGATAAAGGTGGGAGGCCAACGTTCGACAACGTGTTGCGTGGGCTTGAGGTGCTGAAACGTCATAGGGTGGATTTCAACACGCTGACGGTGGTGCATCGCGAGAGCGCGCGGCGCCCGCTGGAAGTCTATGAATTCCTCAAAAGCGCTGGCTCAACCCATCTGCAATTCATCCCGCTGGTGGAGAGGGTGGGGGAAGGGGAAGTTGCCAGTGATGCCAGCGTGCTTGCGGATGACTGGGGCAGTTTCCTGACTTCGATCTGGGACCAGTGGGTGACGTGCGATGTCGGGAAAGTGTTCGTGCAACTCTTCGATGTGATGCTCGGTGTCTGGATGGGGCAACCCTCCGGTTTGTGTCTCTTTCGAGAGACGTGCGGCGACGCGGTGGCGATGGAGCACAATGGCGATATCTATTCCTGCGATCACTTCGTGACGCCGCGTCATCGGCTCGGCAATCTTTTGGATAAAGGTCTGGGTGACATGGTGCGCGATGCACCGCAGCGACTCTTCGGCACTGCGAAAGTGGACACGCTGCCGCGCTACTGCCGCGAGTGTGAAGTGCGTTTTGCCTGCCACGGCGAGTGTCCGAAGAATCGCTTCATCCGCACCCCGGACGGTGAACCGGGATTGAACTACCTGTGCACCGGCTACAAACACTTTTTTAAACACGCCAACCCTGGTCTGCGTGGGATGGCCTGGCTCGCGATGAATCGCGAATCGCCCGCGAAGATCATGGAGGTGCTGAGCGGGCAGGGTCCATCGGACTAAAGAATTGGATCGCTTGAGAACAGCAACCTTTAACGTACACATCACCCATGGTCCCCTCCCATCGCAATGCCGGCACAGTGATAGCTATGCTGCTGCATCTTGTGGCCGCTCCTTTCGCAGTGAAGGCAGCGGACGGGGTCACGGATCCCATGGGGTACACTGAGGTGGCGCTGGCGGGTAATTCGGACAGCTACTTGTTTGTTCCTTTCAAGCGAACGCCAGCGCTGGTGACGAGTGTGGCTGAAGTCGGTGCCAATGGGCAATATGATGAAGGGGAGCCGTTTGTGGATACTGATGGCGATGGTGTCAGAGATGCCTCGGAATCGTATACGGACACATCCAATGTGCTGACCCTTCCTGAAGGGGTGGTACTTCCGCAGAATCAGTTTGTTTATTTGCAGGGGACGCAGCCCAACACCTACTACGTGTCCTTCAAGAGTGGCAGCAGGGCGGGGATTTTCTGCCCCGTCGTGGCCAATGGTGTGAACACTGTTGTCGTTGATACCATGGGCTATGACCTGTCTGCCATGACCGGGCAAATTGCCATCGAGGTGGTTCCCTATCATACGTTGGGCACGGTGTTCCCGAATGGGCAGGGGATTCACCCGAGCGCCTCGCATTCGGCTTCAGCGAGGCCCACTTCGGTGCTTCTTCCAAACCACACTGTGGCTGGCGAGAATCTCGCGTTTGATCAAGTCTTCTATTACTACTCGGGTTCCGAACCTGGTTGGCGGAAGTCCGGCGTC
This sequence comes from Roseimicrobium sp. ORNL1, assembly GCF_011044495.1. Taxonomy (GTDB): domain Bacteria; phylum Verrucomicrobiota; class Verrucomicrobiia; order Verrucomicrobiales; family Verrucomicrobiaceae; genus Roseimicrobium. The sequence goes on along the minus strand of NZ_CP049143.1, from coordinate 5,123,525 downwards.
CCTGATGTGGTGGCAAACGACACGGTGCTGCCGCCTGATTCCTTCTTCATTGTCCGCCACAATAATCCCTCGGGCACGACACTCGTCTTTTCCGGCGACGTCCACGTTGCGAAGTTTGCCACGCCACTGAACACGCTTGCTGCCAATGTGAATCAGGACAATTTCGTGGCGGCTCCGATTCCAGTGGAGATGCGGCTGCGGGATCTCAATCTTATCGAGTCGGGAGCGTTTGTTCCCAGCAGTTCGCATTCCCTGGCCGTCCGGCAGGACATGTTGCTGGTGTGGCACAATGCGTCCTTGGGTTTCAACCGTGCGGCGACTGTCAGCTATTACTACTTTGGCGGCAGTTCTGGCGCCGGTCCTGGCTGGCGCAAGGCTGGAGTGCCTTTGGTGTTGGCGGACAATGATGTGGTGATGTCTTCTTCGCGAGTGTTCGTCATTCGAAAAAAGGCGACTCCGGCGCCTTCTTCATCTTTGTGGGACGTGACGCCACCCTATCTCCCTCTCGAAACTCCCTAGACAATCCTCATGCGTTTACTCTCGGCGCTGACCGCTCTTTTCCTGCTCACGGCTTCCTTGCAAGGCTCGGTATCGTTTTATCTGAACGCAGATCTACTGAAGGATCAGAATGGCAATCCCATTCCGGATTCCAGTCTTGTCATGCTCGTGGTCAGCACGATGGATGGGACCTTCAGTACGATGGGGCCAGGATATGTTCCGCTGGGAAGCTACCTCAGCGACGATGATGTGGTGGTCTATCTCACGGATTTGAGTTTGTCCGGCATTCCCGGTGTTCTGGACGGGGCTACTCCTGAGCTTTTGTTGGAGGACGTCGCCGGCTGGGACGCGGGAGATCCGCTGGCTGTTTATTGGCTGCCGGGAGCGACCTTGGCTCAACCGGAGATCAACGCAGGGGATTCGTACGGGATGTACACGGATAGTGAGGGGCACGACGGCAGCTACCCTTGGGTTACTCCCTTGGATGGCACCTCAGGATGGCAGTTGATGTTCTACACCCAGGACGGCGTGGATTACAGTCCGGGTGCGGAAGCGTTTAATCCAGCCGAAGCGGGACTTGCCTCGCTCGCTGCTGCGCCTGAGCCGACGCGCGGGCTGTTGTTTGTACTGGGTGCGCTGATGATGTGTACGAGGCGCAGACGGCGGTGTTTCTAGAGAGAACCAGGAGCGCCTGTTAGAGCATTCCTTTGAGCTTCGCCCACACGAGCTCCGCGATTTTCTGCTGCCCTTCGGCGGTGGGGTGGATCCTGTCAGCCTGATTCAGTTTTTCATCTCCGCCGACGCCTTCCAGCAGGAATGGCAGGAGTTCGGTCTTCTGAGTCTCCGCTATGTTTGGAAAGATGGCTTTGAAGGACTCGACATATTTCGGCCCCATGTTGTCCGGCATCTGCATGCCCGCGATGAGGATTTTCATCGTGGGATTCTTTGCGCGCGCCTTCTTCACCATATCCGCGAGATTCTGCGCGGTCTGTTCGGGCGATATGCCGCGCAGGCCGTCGTTCCCACCGAGGGCAATCATGAGTACGTCTGCGCCCTTGGCGCCGAGAGCCCAGTCGATTCTTCGCAGACCACCGGCAGTCGTGTCACCGCTGACCCCGGCATTCGTCACTTCGTAGGCCAGGCCTGCGGCATCCACTTTCTTCTGCAGGAGTGCAGGGTATGCCTCCTCACGCTCCAGGCCGAACCCTGCCGTGATGCTATCTCCAAGAACAATCAGCCGTTTCTTTGCGCCGTCCGTAGTCTGTGCTGGCAAAGTGGATACTCCGGCAGCAAACCCTGACATCAGCAGTACAAGCACCAGCCTTCTCGTCCATGTCATCTCAAAGCGTAAGTTCACCGCCCACGGCTGTCAAACCGCCCATCCTGGAGATCCAGGGGCTGACGAAGGTACACCGCACCGCGCGCCACGAACTGACCGTGCTGCGTGACATCCACCTCACCCTCGAAGCCGGTGACACGCTCGCGATTACGGGTCCCTCCGGTAGTGGCAAGACCACTCTGCTGGGACTCTGTGCCGGGCTGGATGATGCGACTTCCGGGTCCATGAAACTCGACGGCCATGCCCTGGAAGCTCTGTCCCAAGATGCCCGCGCCGCCTTGCGCAACCAGCTCGTCGGCTTTGTCTTCCAGAGTTTTCAGCTCATCCCGACACTCTCCGCGCTCGAGAATGTGCTGGTGCCGCTTGAGCTGCGCGGGGAGACTGGCCGCCAGAAAGATGCGGAAGACCTCCTGCGCGAAGTGGGCCTCGGCGACCGTCTCGACCACTATCCCACCCAACTGTCCGGGGGCGAGCAGCAGCGCGTGGCCCTGGCTCGCGCTTTCATCCACCGTCCGAAGATTCTCTTCGCCGATGAGCCCACTGGCAACCTCGACGCGGCCACCAGCGAGCCAATCGTGGAGATGCTGCTCCGCCTCAATCGCGAGGCGGGTACGGCGCTCGTTCTGGTGACGCACGACCCTGGCCTGGCCGCGAAGGCGCGGCGCGTCATCAAGATGAGTGGCGGAACCATCATCTCGGAGGCGGAAAATGCCGTCTGATCCCCGCCCACTTCCAACCAGTCTCGCAGCAGCGCTGCTCCACCCGTGGACGTGGCGCATGGCCTGGCGGGACAGCCGGACTCAGCGCCTGCGTCTGCTCATCTTCTCACTGGCGATCGTCTCCGGCATCGCTGCTCTCGTCGCCATTCACTCGCTGAAGGCCAGTGTGGAAACTGGCATTGAATCACAAGCCAAGGAACTCCTTGGCTCCGACCTTCAGATTTCCTCGCGACGTCCCATCTCAGACGAAGACGCGGACAAGCTTTCGAAGCTCGCGACGCGCACGACTCGTGAGGTTGCCTTTCCTTCGATGATGACCTTTCCGGGAGGGGACGCACGGCTCGTCTATGTCCGCGCGCTGGAGGGCGAGTATCCATTCTATGGAAAAATAGAAACCCTGCCTGCGGAAGCGTGGCAGCGTCTGCCTCATGAGTCTGGCGTCCTGCTGGATCCCGCCATGCTGGAGCAGTTCAAGGTCGCGGTGGGAGATGAGGTCGAGCTGGGCAGCCTCCGGTTGAAGATTCTCGGAGTCATCCACAAGGCACCTCCGCGCGCCAGCCGCTTCAGTGCCTTCGCGCCCGAGGCGTATGTCCGCCTTTCTGACATCCGCCAAAGCGGACTCATCGGGGCGAACAGCATGGTCACCCAGCTCATGCATCTGGAGATGCCTCAAGCACCGCCTTCGAAGAAATTGAAGGAGACCATCCAGCGCGATTTCCCGGAACGAGCCTGGAGGCTTGAAACTCCCGAGGATCGCAGGGATACGCTCGGGGATGCGCTCGAGCTCTTTCAGCGCTATCTCGGGCTTCTCGCGCTGGCATCACTTGCTCTCGGAGCACTCGGGGTTGCGGGAGCGGTGCAGTCGCACATCAACCGTCGCGTTCCCACCATTGCCATCCTGCGGTGCCTGGGAGCTCCGCGACAGCTCGCTTCCGCAGTGTACATCGCCCAGACGGTGGCTTTGGGATTTCTGGGGGCCATCCTTGGTGCGGGCATCGGCATCCTCCTGCAGGTCGGTGTGCTGCGCTGGTTTGGAGGCAGCCTTCCCATCGGCATCGACCCATCGCCGGAATGGGGCATCGTCCTGCGTACCACGCTGGCGGGGTTTGCGGTATGCTGTGGGTTCGCGCTCATTCCGCTGCTGAAAATCCGCCGCGTCTCACCCGCCGCCACACTGCGCAGCGGAGCCGTGCTCCCGGGAGGCAATCTCCGCGTCGTGCCCGTTTACTTGCTGGTCACTGCGTTGCTGGTGTTACTCGCCTTCACTAATGACCCGAACTGGCAGCGCGCGCTCGCGCTCGTTCTCGGGCTTGCCTGTGCCTTTGCTCTGACCGTGGGCGTGGCCACGGTATTGATGGAGAGCGCGCGCCGCATCGTCCAGCCACGCTGGCCCTACCTCTTGCGGCAGGGCGTTTCCAATCTCCACCGTCCCGGCAACCAGACGCTGCTCTTCCTGCTCTCTCTCGGGCTCGGCACGTTTCTCCTGTTGACCATTCTCCTTGTGGGGAATTTGCTCCAGCAGCGTCTCGACGTCACGCTCTCCCGTGAGAATCCCAATCTCTACCTCGTCGATATCCAGGCAGACCAAATCGAGGGCGTCACTGCTTTGGTAAAGAGGCACCACCTTCCCATTTTGGAAGGTGCTCCCATGGTGACCATGCGCGTGCAGGCTATTCGCGGGGTCCCCGTTGGCAAGGTGAAGGGCCTGCCTCGCTGGATCGCGAATCGCGAATTCCGCTCCACGTACCGGGATTACCTCAACTCCAGTGAGACTATCACTGCTGGCGAGTGGCACAAGACCATCCCCGATCCCAGTGGCCCGATTCCGCTCTCTCTCGAGGAGAAGATCGCACAGGACATGCGTGTTAATCTTGGCGACACCATGACCTTGGATGTGCAGGGAGTTTCTTTGGAGGCTCGCGTCACCAGCTTCCGCAAGGTTGATTGGAGCCGGTTTAACTTGAACTTCTTCATGATTTTTCCGCCCGGTGCGCTGGAGGGTGCACCAGGTTTCCATGTGATTACCACCCACGCTCCTGATGCTGCCGCCTCGGGCAATCTGCAAAAGGCGCTGGCCGCGGAATTCGCCAATGTTTCCTGCATCGATCTCGCACAAATTCTCGAGACGGTTCGCAACATGCTCTCGCAGATTTCCCTCGTCGTCACCCTCCTTGGTGGCTTCACCCTCATCGCAGCGCTGCCCATTCTCATTGGCACGCTGCTCAACGGGCGCGATGTCCGCCTTCGTGAGAGCGTCCTGCTGCGCACGCTCGGTGCCTCTGCGAAGCAAGTGCGCACCATCCTCACCATTGAATACGCGACGCTGGGTGTCCTCTCCGCCCTGACTGGCACGTTGCTCGCTACAGGAGCCAATGCCGCCCTCGCCATCTATGTCTTCGAAACATCGCCGTATCCTGATGCGAGTCTGCTCATTGCTGCGTTCTTGATCACGACCGGCATCTCGATCCTCGGGGGGCTCGCTCTCAGTCGTGGTGTCTCAAATCACCCGCCGCTTGAGATTTTGCGCCATACCTGATGGCCGGGGAATCCGCCCGCGTATTGCCAACGGATAGCGGATGAAAGACTCGTGCTACCGCTGGTCACCGCGAAACTATCAGGGAACGGAGGGCCATGACGCTCATCATGATCACGTGCCGCTTTGTCCACCTCCGCTGCCTGAGGTCACACGTTGAATCCATTGGGCCAGGCGACGGTTTGTCTCCGACCACAGGGAGGTGGGGTGGGCATCGCGGAAGCGTACGCGGGCCATTTCGCCGGGGAGGAGGTCGGTGCGTTCGGAGAGATGCACGGTGGCGGCGAAGTAGGGTTCGGCCAGTTCATAGGCGGGGCTGGAGTCGTCTTGACCTTGGGTATGCTCTTCCGCACGGCGCATGGGGAGGGGGCCACCAGCCAGGGCAGTGAGGGCGGGATGCGTGGGCGTGCGGGTGGCGCGGGCCTCCACGCGTGAGACGAGCCCGCTGGCCACGGATTCACGGGCAGGCAGGCGCACTTCACAGGGCTGGTCGATTTTTCCACGGAATGCCGATTCATCCCGCTCGCGCACGGCGAGCTTCACCTCGAACTCACCATCCCGGCCCACGCGCAGGATTTCATCACCTGCATGGGCGAAGACGCCCTGTCGGCGTCCGAGCTGGCGGTTCGTCACGCGTCCGGTGAAGGGCGCACGGATCTGCATGGTGGCGAGGAAGGCTTCGCGTTCCGCGATTTCACGGCGCAGGGCAGCGGTGCGTATCTGCTGGGACTGGAAGGCTGCCATGTCATCGCGCGTGTAGGCGAGTCGTGCGCGGAGCTCCTGCTGGGCGAGGGCGAGCTTGCGCTCCGCGAGTTCGGCAGTGGCTTCGTCATTGGCGAGTTCCACCAGGAGCTGGCCTTCCTGCACGAGGTCGCCATCCTGCACCAGTTCACGCACAATGAAACCGGGGCACTCGGCGTGGAGCACGCGCGTATCCGCGAGTTCCACCACGCCATCACTGCCAATGGTGCGTCGCCACGGGAAGAAGAGCACCGCGCCCGCGAGTGCGAGCAGCAGCGCACTGCGCCACACCAGCGTGAAGACACTGCCCGAGCCACTGCGGATGGCCTTCGTCATCATCGACCAGAAGCGAAGTAGCGGAATGGCGAACCACAAGATGCCGCCCACGATAGCGAGCAGCAAGCCTCCGCCGCGCAGCGCGATGCTGGCTACGAGCAGCAGTCCCACCAGTACGAGTATCTGCCACACCCACGCAGCACATCCATACACGGCGGTGATCCACTCCTCGCGTGTGCGTGGGCGGAGCGGTGTGGCTTGCTTCCCCCCGGTGAGCAGGGCGAGAAAGGCGCGGTGCAGCCACTGGCGTCCCCGTGTGGCGAGGTTCGGTACTTCGAGGAAATCGCTCAGCAGATAATAGCCATCGAAGCGCATCAGCGGATTCGCATTGAAGAAGAGCGTCACCACCGTGCCGATGATCACCATGTGATGCGCCAGTGTGTGGAGAGAGCCCGGCTCCGTGCGTGCCCACACGATGGCGGCCACCGCTGCGAGGAAGAACTCCATGTAAAGTCCTGCCGCGGAAATCATCATGCGCCGCCAGCGTGATGCCAGGCCGATGCTGGCCGTGGCATCCACATAACCCATGGGCACGAAGACCACGAGAATCGCGCCCGCCTCACGCACGGTGGCGCCGTAGTGCTTGCAGAAGAGCCCGTGGGAGAATTCGTGAGCGACCTTCAGCAGTGTCCACGCGAGGAAGATCCACAGCCAGTTGTCGCGGGAGAGCAGCCCTTCGCCATCCGCCTGGAAACGCGGCCACTCCATGGCCACGTGTACGGCACCAGTGATGAGGATGGCCAGCCAGAAGAGCAGACCGGCCCAGCCCAGCAGCGGACGCAGCAGCGGCTCCACGCGGGCGAAGAAGGCATCTGGACGGAAGAGGGGAATCTTGCAGACCAGTGGATTCAGCCACGTGGCAGCAGCACGCGCGACCTGCTCGCGCATCTCGCGGTCGGTATTGCTGCCGCGCACGCTATCGACGGCGAGGAGGTTCTGCTCCTTCAGCCAGTGCACGATTTGCATGGCCTCCGCTTCACTCACCAGGGTGCCACCTTCACGCGCGAGTTGGGCGAGAACACCGGCCACGGTCTTGCGTCCATCCAACGCGCTCACGAAGCGATGCTCCACCAGGCCGATGCGATGAAATCGTGAGGCCGCAGGGTCTTCAATCATGCACACACGCTCACCAGCTTGCTGCTGGATGGAGAAGCGCAAACCCTCACGCAGCCGCGGTCGCAGGGCTCCCGCTTCACGCACCGTGAAGTTTTGCGTGGACATGAGGTGACGTGTTACCAGAAGAGCGAAGTTTCCACCCAATCCCGCAGGCGGTGGCCGAGTATCCAGATGAGCGGGCGGCGGTCACTCTCGATGCTGGCGCGTCCACGCATGCCGGGTCTCAGGTCGGCGGCCTGCTCTGGGGCGATGGCGGCCTCGGCGATGAAAATGTTTTTGCCATCCCGTTGCTCGCTCTGTGGATGGATGCGCACGAGCTGGCTCTCCCAGCGCCCACCACCGAAGGCCTCCAGACGCACACGCACGTCCTGCCCGTGGCGCGCCCGGCCGATTTCACGGTCCGGCACTTCGATTTCCACAATGAGCGAGTCGAGTGGCGCGACCTCCCACAATACCTGGCCACGTGGTACGGGCTGGCCTTCCGCACGGCGCAGGTCGCCGGAGACCACCACGCCCTCCAGCGGTGACTTCACCTGCAGCATGGCCAGCTTCTGCCGCACGAGCTCCAGTTCCTGACCCACGCGCTGCGCTTCGAAGACGGCCATCTGCGCGGCGGCGAAGTCCACGCCTTCCTCGCGAGCACCGCCGGTCATGGAGCGGTCGCGGTCCTTGAGCGCGCGTTCGCGTGCGGCCACGAGCTCGGTTTCCTTCAGCGTGAGTTCACGATTGTCCAGCTCGCCCAGAGCATCACCGGCCTTCACCGCGTCACCGGGGCGCACGAAGCTCTTGCGCAGTTGTCCATCGAAGGGCGCGGCGATGACCTGCTTCACCGTCGGAGCGATGCGGCAGTCCGCGCCGATGCGGTAGTGGAAGGGCCATGCGAGCAGCACGCCCAGACCCACGAGACCCAGCAGCACCGCAGCGCGACGGCCCATGCTCGTGCGCTGCCACAAGCGACCCATGGCGAAGCGCACTGGATTCGGACGCGCGCGCTCCAGCAGGTCAAAGAGTACTGGCACAAAGGGTGTCGCTGCCTCTACCACAGGACTGAGCGTAGGGTCCGGCGTGTGATCCCACTCGAACAGGAGTGCTCCCCGATCACGTGCAAGCGGCACGGTGAGGATGCGTGCCGCGCCGGTCTGCTTTCTCAAGATGTCATGTGCCGCGGTCGCATCCGAGGTGGAGGTGCCGGCGGCGTAGTCTATCGACTTGCCCAGGAGCAATGCCTCCTGCATTGCGGCCTCGCAGGGCTGGTGCGTGGGACTCTTGCGATCGAGCTTGGGCGTGCCGGAGATGGCCGTCATGCGCACGCTGCCGTGCTTGCGCAGTCCGAGGGAAGCGCGTGTGCAGCCGAGGTGCGTGCAGAGCGCATCAAGGCCCATCTGGCATGCCTTGGCAAAGTCCAGCTCCGCACCCGCCTGGCGGAAGACCGCGAGCAGACCGGAGGCAGACTCCAGCACGCGGTACAGTTCCTTCTCCACCGCGCGCTGCTCCTGGTAGAGCAGGTATCCGGTGGAGGCCTGCAAGAGCACCACGAAGGCGGGGATGTCACGCGCATGCGGCGCCACCAGGAGCGCCACGAGCCAGCCGGTCAGGCGACCCTCCCGGTGCACAGGAACGGATAGGGTGTATCCATTTGTACCCAGAGATGGTGCGGGAAGTACCTGCGCGCTGGCAGTGTCCAGTGCCTCGGCCAGCTTCCAGAGGCCGGGGGCTTCCGCTCCGGTGATTTCCATTCTGCCGGAGGCGCTCTTCAGCGGGGGAAGAAAGGCCATCGTACGTGCGGCCAGGAGCGACCGGAGGAACTCCAACAACGGCAGCAGGGGCACCGGATTGCCGGGCGCGCCGGCCTTTTCCGCGAGGGTGGCAAGCTGCTGCTGCAGGCGCTGCGCATCGGCCGATGAGGCATCCCCCTGGCGTGAGACTAGAGGTCCCGCATGCACGACGTGGCCGCGCTTGTTTGGAACCTGTTGGGGTGAGGACATGAGATGGATGAACGGAGGCCCTGCCTCAATACCCGGATGCCACACCACCGGCGGGCAGCATCTCGCTGCCATACTTCGCTGCGCCGAGTTGCAACGGGTTGCTCAAGTCGAGGCCGCCGAGCAAGGGTGCACCTTCACTGAACGTCTGACCAACGTCCGAGGAGAGGGAGACGAACTGACCGGGATTCAGTCCCACGGGCGCATAGTAAACGCGCAGGTTCTTGCCCAACCCCGAGCCGAAGGCATAGGGGACGTTCGTCTGCGTCACGCGCACACTCGTGGGAGTATCCAGCAGCGTGGAGGAGGGGAAGTTCGCAATCCAGTTGCCTCCGGCATCCGCCAGCACCGTGGTATGTCCCACGCGCGAGCCGTACGCGCCGTAGAGCTCGACCACCAGCGTGGCTCCTGGATTCGCCGAACCGGTGTAGATGGGTGCGAGGGGCAGCACCGGGAAGCGTAGGCTCTCGGAAGGAAGCTGGAAGAGTCCCGGAGCACGGAAGGAATCGGGACGGATGGAGAAGTTGTTGAACGCGTCGAACGCAAATGGAATCGGCTCATCTCCGTCGCCATCGTCTGGCGAAGGCCCTGGAGGCTTGGGCTTCGGTGGAATGATGATGCGATGCTCACCGAAGAGGTAGAGCTCGGCGTTGTCTCCCTGATCCAGCACGATGGAGCCGATGAAGTCATTGCCCACGGTGCCGCCTTTGGTACCCGCCGTATCGATGCCATCGTTGTATCCAGCAGGTTGTACTTCGAAGAGGTTGTACGTGCCGGGCCTCAAGCGGTCGAAGAGGAACTGTCCCAGCGCATTGGTCACCGTGGTGCGGGACACGGCATTGCCGAGGTCATCTACGCCTGTGATAAGAATGGTCACACCCGGGATGCCAGGCTCGCCGGGTTCCAGCACACCGTTGTTGTTCCGGTCGTCGTACACATAGCCGGAGATGCTGGCGGGCCGCAGTTCGCCGAAGTCATTTTCCGTCCCGTTCACATTCTCCGTGAGCGTGAAGGTGAAGCGGTCATTGAGGGCGATGCCACCTTGCGTGCCCAGTGAGTCCTTGCCATCGAGCAGTTGCTCAGGCTGCACCTCGGTGAGCACATACGCGCCAGGACGGAGATTGGTGAACTCGTAGTGGCCGAGGAAGTTTGTCGTCGTGACGAGGCTCACCACATTGCCGAGGTCATCGATGCCGGTGAGCCGGATTTCCACACCTGGCACGGGCACTTCCAGCAGGTCGTGGACGCCATCATTGTTGGCATCGATAAACACATGACCGCTGATGGAGGATGGCCGCAGCTCTCCGAAGTTGTTGTCGGTGGAATTGTTGTTTGCGATGGAGAAGCTCACCGCGATGCGGTCATTGAGAAGCCCCAGCGAGGCGCCATTCGTGCCGGGCGTGTCGATGCCATCGAGAAAGCCTGCAGGCTGCGTTTCCTCAATCACGTAGTCTCCGGGACGGAGATTGGTGAATGAGTAAGCGCCTGTGCCGTCCGTGGTGGCGAAAAGCTCCACCGCATTTCCCAGGTCATCCGTGCCCGTGAGTTTGACAGACACACTCGGGATGGGAGCTTCCCCCGGAGTATCATAGACTCCATCGTTATTGCTGTCGTTATAGACGAACCCACTGATGGAAGAGGGTGGCAGTTCGCCGAAGTTGTTGTTCACCCCCACGGTGCCGCTGGTGACGTTGACGTTGGAGAAGACATCGTTGCCCGTGGTACCGCCAGGCGTGCCGATGGTATCCTTGCCATCCAGATAGGTGGCGGGCTGAGTTTCCGTGATGACGTACTGACCGGGGCGTAGTCCTGTGAAGAGGTAGTTGCCGTTGGCGTCAGTGGTGACGGTGGTTGTCGTGTCGATTGTGTTCCCACGGTCATCGGTGCCGGTGAGACGGACAATCACATCCGGGATACCGTTTTCACCGCTATCGATGGCACCATTGTTGTTCAGGTCCTCATACACCGTGCCCGCGAGGGTGGAGGGGATAAGTTCACCGAAATTATTGCCCACACTCTGGTTGCCGCTCACCAGGAAGATATTTCCGATGGTATTGCTGTCCGTGGTGTTGTTCACCGTGCCGCCGGTGCTGCCGACGGTCTCCTTGCCATCAAGGTAGTCGATTGGGAAAGCAGGCGTGACTGGCTGCGTTTCGTTCAGCACGTAGCTTCCGGGACGCAGGTCGTTGAAGATGTAGGCGCCGGTGGCATCCGTGAATGCGGTCAAATTCACGCCGCCGAGGTCATCTGTCCCGGTGAGCACCACTTCCACACCCGCCAGCGGTGTTTCCCCCGCGTCGAAGATGCCGTCGTTATCGGCGTCCACATATACAAACCCCCGCAGGGTGGCAGGCACCAGTTCGCCGAAGTTGTTGTTCACCCCATTGAAGTTCTCGCTGAGGTTGATGTTGGTGAAGACATCATTGCCCGGGCTGCCCCCAGGCGTGCCGATGGTATCCTTTCCATCCAGATAAGCGGTGGGCTGGGTTTCCGTGATGACATATTCTCCCGGCAGGAGTGCATTGAAATGGTAGGCTCCCGAGGCGTCGGTAAGGACGGAGGCGCTGACCACATTGCCGAGATAGTCCGTGCCGGAAAGTGCCACCGTCACTCCGGCGATGGGAGCCTCCCCGGGATTGAAGGTGCCGTTGTTGTTGGCGTCGTGATAGACAAAGCCGGAGAGACTGGAGGGACGCAACTCGCCGAAGTTGTAATCGATGCCGTTGTCACCGGCGGTCACGTCGATGTTCTCAATGGTATCGCTGTCCGGAACAACGACGTCTCCACCGAGCGTGCCTGCGGTATCCACGCCATCCAGATAGCCTGAAGGCTGGTTTTCCGTGATGGTGTACGTGCCCGGCCTGAGTCCCACAAAGACGTAGACACCTCCGATGCCTGTCACCGTCGTGAGCGAGACAGGTTGACTGGCTGCATCCGTCCCGGTGAGGGTGACGACCACTCCCTCGATTCCAATGTCTCCCGAACTGTATGTCTGGGAAGCATCCACATCGACATAGACGATGCCAGAGATGCTGGCGCTCTGCACCTCACCGAAGTTGTAGTCGATCCCTGCTTGGCTTTGCTGCTCGGGGATGACGATGTTGGTAATGTCGTTGCTGTTTACGGCATTGGACACCACGCCTCCGAAGGGAGTGCCTGCGGTCTCCAGGGCATCCACATAGAGAGTGGGTTGGGTCTCCGTGACGGCGTAGGTGCCCGCAGAGACATTCGTGAAAGTGTAGCTGCCATTGATATCCGTGGTCGTCGTCCGGTTGATGGTGTTGCCATTGAGGTCCGTGCCGGTGAGCGTGAGTGTCACGCCCGGGATGAAGGTGTCCCCGGCCGAGAAATCTCCACTCAAGTCCAGGTCCACATAAACCACGCCCGAGATGGAGTTGGCATTGATCACCACGCGCTCCGTGTCCTGCGCATCATCCGTATTCTGGTCGAAGATCTCGTTCTCTTCGACTGCGCCATAGTCGCGATCCTCAGAGCCATCTGAGCCGGGAGCGCCACCGGTGAGGATGATGTTTGGGTCCTCGGTGGGCAGGGTGTCCCAGTAGATTTTCGCGGTATTCTCCAGGATGGTGCCTCCCACGTTGGCGGCGGGCGGCCCTGACCCTGGGATTTTTTCGTCGGAGAAGCGCAAAATTTGTGGACTGGTGGAGCTTCGGAGTTAAGGTGTATAGTCACCGAGAAACGGTGGTGGCTACTTCCTACAAGCGATGACAACGACGACGGAGGAAAAGACGGAACCGAGGGAGCTGCTGACCACAGCACAGGCACGGGCGCGGCTTGGGTTCAGTGAGCAGCAGCTCGCCAGACTGCGGGTTGCCAGACGCATCAGCTACTTCAAACGAGGAGGACGCATCCTGTATGCGCCTGAGGAGGTGGAGCGCGTACTGCGTGAGTCTGAAGTGCCTGCACTCAGACCGGTGGTGGACGTGAAGAGTTAAGCTGAAGACGAAGACGCTTTCAGGGCGGAGCTATGTCCGCATGGGTATATCCATTTATATCACGCTATCCTATTCTATGGAGTTTCGATGGAAGGTGAAGGAGAGGGCGCGCACGTACATCTCGCGCATGGAGGACTCGGTGCAGGGGGAGGGAGGGAGCGCGGCCATGTTCAAGGTGGCCGTGGTGCTCATGCGGGGATTCTCCCTGAGCGAGGCGGAGGGCATGGAACTGCTCGCTGAGTGGAATGAGACGCACGCACGCCCACGATGGTCCCCGACGGAGATGCGGCACAAGATTGCGGATGGAGCGAAGGCGGACAGGCCAGAGGGATACCTGCTGCGTGCCAATTCTCATGAGCAAGCTCCTTCCTACAAACCAAAGACACCTCCGAGAGTAGAGCCACGAAGGTCTGCCAGAGAGCGCACACCCACGTGGCCCGCCTTCTCCCCACTCACGGATGACGACCGCGACCGCATCGCCATTCTGCGCAAGGTACCCGCTGCCGCTGTGGAAGTGGTGAGACGAGCAGGCCTGCTGGGCAAGGCGCACTACGAAGGGCACGACTGCTTCATCATGGGTGAGGGGAAGTTTGCCCAGGCACGCCGGTTCGATGGCGGCTTGCTCCCTGTGCAGGGCGGTAGGCAGCAGAGCAAGGCCAAGAACCTCCCCGGCTCCGAGGGAGCCTTTATTGGGCGCAAGTGGGCCGTGGGCAGCAAGTGCCCCGTGCTGCTCGTGGAGGGCGTGATTGGTCTGGTGGAGGCCATCGCCGCGCTCATGATGGCGCGGGATGCGCTGGACTGGACCTGCCTCGCGGCGGTGAGTGCGTCATCGAGATTTGCGCGGGACCCGTACCTCTTGCACGCGTTGGCCGGGAGGAGGGTGCACATCGTTCCGGATGCTGGTACCACCGGGTGGGAGAGTGCAGGGGCGTGGCTGAACGAGTTGGAGAAGGCAGGAGCACACGTGCAAGTGGAGCCCGTGCCGCTGCCCGTCGCCTGCAAGGACCTCGGAGACGTGGTGTCCCGGGTGTATCAGAACGCATCACCAGATGATGACATCCACTTCCAGGGCTGCGTACAGCGCGCTCCGGACGACTTGCGCGAGTACCTCAAAGATATTTTCTCATGATGACGCCTCCGCCCGACCCCAATAATCCCCGCGACCTGCGCAACACGCGTGCCTATCGACGAGGGAAAGACAACGAGCGCCGCACACGCGAAGAGCAAATGACCCTCGCCGAGCCGGTGCAGGTGACTGAGGAGGATGACGGAGCCGTGACCGTGCTCGCCGTGACTCCCGTAGATGGCATCTACAACGACAATCGCAATGCCCTGGAGTTCCTCAGCCGCCATCATGCAGACGTGCGCTACTGCTGGTGCCGGAAGCAGTGGGTCGAGTGGAACGGCACCTCTTGGGAACTGGACCCCGGCGCAGGCATGCAGGAGCGGGCGAAGTATTTCTCGGAGGACATCCTCCGGCAAGCCGCCGAGTGCAGCTACCCCATGGAGGGGAAGGAACTCATGAAGCGCGGTCGCGACCTGGGAAATCTCGCAGAGATGAAGGCCATGCTGGTTGCCGCCAGCTCCGACCCCCGCGTGAGCCTGCGCACCATGGGCATGTGGGATGCCGACCCCTTCCTGCTCGGCGTGGAGAATGGCGTGCTGGACCTGCAGAAGTGCGAGTTCCACCCGCCGCAGCGTGGCCTCATGATGACCAAGTCTGCCCGCGTCGCCTATGACGCCGCCGCCACGTGCCCGAAGTGGGAGGCCTTTGTGGAGCAGATACTGCCGGACCCGCAGGTGCGGCACTTCATGCAGGTGAGCGCAGGCTACTGGCTCACGGGCGACGCTGGCGCGCAGTGCTTCTGGTTCCTCTACGGCTCCGGTTCGAATGGCAAGACCACATTTCTGGAAACGCTCTTCCACCTCTGCGGCGGCTACGGACAGAAGGCCGGCGGCATGCTCGCGGACAAGCCCATGGATAACAATACCCTCGGCGAACTCGCAGGCCTGCCCGGTGCCCGCCTCCTCGTGGGCTCCGAAGTCTCCGACGGCATGCGGCTCAATGAATCCCTCGTGAAGGACATCACCGGCGGAGAAAGCATCAAGGCCCGCTTCCTCTACAAGCCCTTCTTCCTGTTCCGCCCGAGCTGCAAGCTCGTCATGTTCGGCAATCACCGCCCCACCATCTCCGGCACCGACGGCGGCATGTGGCGACGCGTCCGCCTCGTCCCCTTCACCACCGTCGTCCCAGCAGAACAACGCAATGAAAACCTGCCGAAGGAACTGCTGACGGAGCTGCCCGGTATTTTAAACTGGTGCCTGCGCGGCCTGGCGGAGTGGCATGCGAATGGCTGCAAGCTGCCCATGCCCGATCCCGTGAAGAACGCCACGGAGGGGTATCGGGAGGACTCGGATGTGTTGGGGGAGTTTTTGGGGGAGTATACCGAGAAGGTCGAAGACAAACGGGCCAAGGTGCTGCTGAAGGAACTCTTCAAGAAGTACGAAACTTGGTGTGAGGAGAGCGGCAGGAAGTGGAACATGAGCAGCCAGGCCCTTCGCTTGAGATTGGTAGAGCGAGGATTTGAGAGCAAGCACACCAACCAAGGTTGCGTGGTCTTCCGCCTCCAATTCAGGAACAAGCCGGAAGAAGAATGCCCCTTCGACTCATCCGAAGAGTGAGGAAGTGAGGAAGTGAGGGATTCACAGGGAAGTCCCTACACTATTTTCCCCTCCGGACTTTGTTGAAAATGCCTCACCTCGTCACCTCCTCACTATCGCCTGCTGCATGGAAGACAAATCACCTTGTGCGTGGAGTAACATGGGGGCATGATGTGTTGTGATGAAGACTCTGCAAGTCAGCGAGCAATTGTTCAAAGCGTATCCCCTTGAGGCTGGCTATGGGTTCACCTGGACTCTGGCTTCTAGACTGGGACAAATGCTCAGATTGGCCGAAGAGAATTTTGGACCCCGGGACAAAGAGTATACCTTCTTAGGGATTGAGTTTCGAGATGCCTCCCCTCAAACTTGGTACCCAGGTGGACGAAAAGACGTGGTGATTCAGCTTGGCGTCGTCTGTGCAAATGATCCTCTCAGGGCCCTCTGGCAGCTAGCGCATGAGTGTGTACACCTCCTATCGCCGACAGGTGGGTTTCATTCCACTACCCTCGAAGAGGGGCTGGCCACCATATTCTCCGAGGAATATTTCCGACCTTGGGGTCCAACTCAATACGAGTGGGCTAAGAGTGGCGCCACAGCGGCCTACAGAATGGCAGCGAATGCTGCCGGTGAACTCCTTGCCCTTGATGCTTCGTGCATCCGGACCATAAGAGAGGAACAGCCGCGATTCGATTTGATGGATGCAGAGTTGATTCTGAGGCATGTTCCGACCTGTGAACGAGTGCTTGCTAAAAAACTAACTTGTCCGTGGAAATTGGTGGGTTCGGACGGCTCGCTTCCTCAGGAATATATAAGTGAGAGCGAATGATATTGTTCCTGCATCTCCGGTCTAGCATTGGCACGGTAAGTTCGTGAATTGTACGCGCAAGATGGAAACCTTTTTCGCCATTGAGAAGAGCAAACGCAACTATCACTCATGACTAGCCAAACTGCCAGAGCAATCGAGCATCTGCGTAGCGCATTGTCGCACCTCCCGACTGCGGCAATGGATCTCGAATCTATTCGCAACCAGGGTATTGATCCTAGCGAATTTGCGCGCGCTCTTCCGCTCATCAACGCTATCCGGAGGATTCAGGAATATCTCGTCCGATTCGAGAACGAAGTATCTTTTGCGAAGCTCTCGGACGCCCCTAAACATCATGACTTGGAAATAGCGCGGGATATCGAGTGGATCTCAAATCTGGTGCACCAAATTCGTGAAAAGATTGAAGTGCAAAAAGGATCAACGCAGAAGGGACGCTACGCGGAATCCTCCGTCAGAGGTCTTATTGATCAAGTGGAAGACAAGTATCGGGACATCTTCAAGTACATGCAGTACTTTGAACCAGGGGAGGCTGGCGACATTCCTCAGGTGAATCCCCTGCAGGAACAACTGAATCGCGAATCTAAGGAGTTAGTAGCGAAGCTGCAGGAAACCTACAAGGCGTCGTTGGCAGCGAAAATTGCGGATGATAACCTGAGGACGTTGCGGGATACCATTGAAGAACATCGCAAACAGGCAGATAAGTGGCTTGCATGGCTTATCCGTTGCTTGCTTGCGACTGTTTTAATGTTGTTAGCGCTGACTTTCATGATGGGTCGAGTAGACACCACGGAACAAATCATCGCGGCGCAAATTTCGGCGGCGGCGACCGGACAGAACACGCCAGTCTTCACAGACTTCTCTATTGCGCATGCAATCACGCAAATTGTCTCCAAATTGGTGTTGGTGTCGTTTGCACTTGGTTGTTGTGTGATTTGCTCTCGTAATTATCAGGCGCACATTCACAATGTAATTGTGAACAAACAGAGGGAGGTTGCCTGGGAGTCTTTTAAAGACCTCTACAACTCCATCGAGGCGGGCGACCAGACCGCAAAACAGCAATTGGTGATGGAAGCCGCGCAAGCAATTTTCGCACACGGTAGCACGGGATTTTTGTCAAAAGGCGCCAACGAATTTGCCGCACTCGCGTCGGTCGTGGGAGAAGTCGTAAACAAAGCGAAGTGAAAGTTGCGCCCTCTTGCCACTACCCTACCTGCCCACGACCCCTCTCCTTCCTCCACTTCTCCGCCCGCGCCGCATCTTCATCCTGCAACGGCAGGGCCCACATCTCCATGTCCTCGGCGGCGGGGTTGGGACGGAAGTCCAGATAGCCATGCTGCTGCAGGCGAGCCAGCACGTTCGCGGCACGGCCCACGTTCACGGCAGACTCCGCAGCGAACTCTGCGGGGCAGACGAACTGCCTGCGATGCACAATGGACAGCGCCGTCTGATAACTGGGCTTCCACCAGGGCAAGGGCTCGCTGAAGTCATCTGCGATGACGAGATGCCGCATCAAGGGGCGCACGGGATGCGTAAGCAGCTTCAGCTTCCGCGTCTGCTTGGTGAGGACCTCAATCAGTTCACACACCTCCTCGTACGGAAGTGTGTCAGACAGCCAGAGTGACCACATCTCACGCGGCACCAGAAGCGGCATACGATGATGCAGCCAGAGGGAGCCGGACCCTGCCGGCGCCGTGAGCATGCTGAATGCCTCACGTGCCTGACTCCACGCCGGATGCCAGCGGGAGGTCCACAAGCCAGCGCAGGCCAGCGCACTCTTGTCCGTGGGCTGAACCAGTACGGGGTCCAATCCCCGTGACGTCGTGCGGAACATGTCCAACCACCCGCTCATGGGGATGAGGCACCTCCCGTGCACCACGGTGCCACGATGTTGGTTCGTGTTCTCGGACTTCGTATTGATGACCTTCCTGTCCGCGATCTCGATGCCCCATCGCATACTGCAACACTCCACGGGCGCACCCTTCACCTTCCTCCGAAACACGGGCTCCGCGTCATTCGCTGCAATCGCATTCGCGTCCTGGTAGAAGGCGCACAGAGGGGCGATGTCAGCGAAGCTGGCGAAGTGTTCTTTCGTGAGGCGGTAGCGCTCCGGCATGCCCTGTGATGCATCCGGGCAAGTCGCGCCTCAAGTAGAAAAAGTGTTCGTGTGAACAGTATTGTTGTATTAGCCTGATAGAAATCAAAGCCCCGACGTCCGCCAGCGGGCGCGTCATTCGTCATGCCATTGAACAGACCATCCTGCTAACACACTGACACGCCTGTCCGTGCTCCACGCCTACTACCTTGAGCCCTATGGCTTGCGTTGCTCGGCTCTCACGACAGCAGACCTCGCAGGTGAAAACAGCCATCGATACCGTGCTTCTCGAAGTGAGTATCAGCACCCGTGAAGTTGGCACCTCCTATCGTGAGACCCATGCGAAGTACGAGGCAGTGCAGGCTTTCACGGAAGACCTCGCCACCCTGGAAGCCCGCCGCGCGGTGCAGGACCTGCGTGATGAAGGACAAGTGGCTTCTTACCTGGATACCATGTTGGATGCGCAGGATCGCCGATCTCGCGCTGAGGAGGAATTCATTCGCTCAGCGGCAAACTACCAGATTGCCATCGTCAATCTCCAGCGGGCCAAGGGGCAGTTGCTCAACTATTCAGAGATATCCGTGGTGCGCAGTCGGGATGATGCCACGAATCTGCCTCAGCTCAACTTGGTGAAACGTCCCAAGGACGGTAAAGCCACCCAGGGCGTGAATGCCGGCAAGTAACCCTTTTGGGAATCATGTTCGCCGCCTTGGAGACGCTTGCCAGTCTGGCCAGGAGAGGACTGGGCGGCAGCGGCGCGACAGCTCTTCCACAGGTGCATCGATTGCAGGAGCAGCTTGCGCAGGAAACCGATGCGCAACTGAAGGAGCGTGCCGATGCGCTGCGCGAGCAGCCCCGGCGCCGTGTTCCCGAGGCCGTGGCCCTGATTACTGAGAGTGTGCGCCGCAGTCACGGGATCACCGCCTATGATGTGCAGTTGCTGGCCGGGCTTGCCCTGGCAGATGGCGCTCTCGTGGAGATGGCCACCGGTGAGGGCAAGACGCTTGTGGCGCTGCTGCCTGCATTCGTGTTTGGCTTGCAAGGACGCGGCGCACACGTGGCCACGGTGAATCCCTATCTGGCAGGGCGCGATGCCGAGTTTGCCCGACCGGTGTTTGAGCTTCTCGGACTCACGGTGGGATTGCTGCGTGAACGGGATGCGCCTTCTGCCAAGGCCGCGGCCTATGCGTGTGATGTGACTTATGGCGTGGGCGCGGAGTTTGGCTTCGACTACCTGCGTGATCAGATTGCCATCCGCAGCGCGGGACGCATCGAGCCGGAGTATCATGAAATCTTCCTGCGTCGCCTGCCGGAAGAGCCGGCACTCGCACAGCGCGGCCATGCCTTCGCCATCATTGATGAGGCGGACAGCGTGCTGCTGGATGAAGCGCGCAGCCCGCTCATCATCGCCATGGGAGGCAAGGCTCCCAATGCCACGCCCGAAGTCTATCGCCTCGCGGCAGAGGTGGCCCGCAGGTTGCGCGAGGGGGAGCACTATATGCGGGAGAGTTCACACGCGCGCCACACGCTCACTCCGGAAGGCGACCGCGTGGGCTGGCAGGGACTCACGGAAGCGGCGATGGGTCAGCTGCGTCGCTTCTGGTCGCAGTACCTGGAGAATGCACTTCACGCCCTGCATGGTCTGCGGCGGGATGTGCACTACATCGTGGCGGATGGAAAGGTGATGATCGTGGATGAGTTCACGGGCAGGCTGTGCCCAGACCGGAGCTGGCGCGACGGACTCCATCAGGCCGTGGAGGCGCATGCGGGAGTGGTCATCACGGAAGAAAATAATTCGGAGGCCACCATCTCACGCCCCGATTATTTCCAACTCTACGAACGCGTGTGTGGTCTGTCCGGCACGGTGGCGGAGGCTTCGTCGGAGCTGCGTACCAACTATCGACTCTCCACGGTGGTGGTCCCGTTGCACCGGCCATGCCGTCGCATGGTGCTGCCGGACCGTGTCTTCGCCACACGAGCCCAGCAGCATGCCGCGGCCGCGAGGGACATCGCACAACGCCATGTGACCGGGCAGCCAATGCTCATCGGCACACGCACGGTCGAGCATTGCGAAAAGTTGCTGAAGATGCTGGCACCGCTGGGGCTTCCCATTCGTGTGCTGAATGCGCGTCAGGATGCGGAAGAGGCTGCTGTCATCGCGCGCGCAGGCGAGCCCGGTGCGCTCACCGTGGCCACGAATCTCGCCGGACGCGGCGCGCATATTCCCGTGCCGGAGGAGAGTCTTCGGGTCGGTGGCTTGCACGTGCTTGGGTTGGAACGGCATGAAAGTGCGCGCATCGACCGGCAGCTCATCGGACGAGGTGCGCGACAGGGGCAGGTGGGCAGTGCGCAGTTCTTCCTCAGCTTGGAGGATGATTTGATTCGCTCACATGCACCCGAGCTTGCGGAGAGTCTCGCGAGCAAGTTTCGCAACCTCGCAGACGGTGAGTTGCCTGGTCGATACGCCGCACCCTTTCTGCGCATGCAGCGCAAGGTGGAAGCGCATGACCGTGCCACTCGGCGCGCACTCATCGCGCATCATTTGTGGCTGGATGAAATCAAGCAGGCGCTCTGATGCGATCAACCTCCATCCTTCATCCATCCAATCCAAAACAACACCATGGCCCGACGTGATGCATCATTGTGGAATCGATTCCGGCATCCACTTGGCTTGGTGAGCGCATGGTTGGTGTTGTTCGCGCTGCCCATCAGTCACGCAGGCGAGTCTGAGCCGGACATTCTCGGCTACACGGAGCCGTACAAGACCATCACGGTCTCCGCTGGTGAACAGGGCGTGATAGCCGAGATGCTGGTGGAGGAGGGCGCCCAGGTGAAGAAGGACCAGGTGCTCGCCCGTCTCGACAACGCCACGCTCCACGCAGACCTCGAGATCGCACGCGCCGAGGCCAAGCTGCAGGGCACGCGTTTGCAGAAACTCGACGAACTGGCAAAAGCAAACCGCGCCTCGCGGGATGAGCTGGAGCGCGCGCAGACGGACCTTACGGTGAAGGAAGCCCAGGTGCGCAAGATTGAAGCGCAAATTGAAGCCCGCACCATGCGCACCCCGGTGGATGGCGTGGTGATCGAAATCAAACGCGACCCCAGCGAGGCCGTCTCCGCAGCGAATCCACACGTGCTCACCGTGGTGCAGGTGGACAAGCTTCTGGTAAATCTTTTCCTCCCACCTTCACATGCAGCTGTCCTGCAGACAGGCTCCACGGTGAATCTGCTCTTGCTCGAAGGCCAACGCATCTCCGTTCCCGCGAAGGTGGAATTCATCAGCTCCGTCACTGACTCCGCCAGCGGCACTGTGCGCGTGAAGTTTGTGATCGACAACGCCAGCGGCACCTACCGGAGTGGTGTGCGGTGTACGCTGGAGAAGTGAAGCGTGCACGACCTTCGATTGGAACCCCGGAGCACGCGCTGCATCCCACGAGCTTAAATGAAACTATAGCCAGTTCGCATGGTGCCCTCGTGGCGGCATTCACTCCTTGTCTGCCTGTCAGAGAATGAAAGACTGGCGATTTCCCTAATTCACGGAGGAAAAACGTGCTTCCAGTGCGTGTGTCCTCACTGCAGGTCTCAGGCTCAAGCCTCAAGCCTACACTTACATCTTCCGACGGCGGCGGAGGGTGACGAGGGAAAGGGCGAACACGAGGAGCAGGGCGCGGGTGGGTTCAGGGACCACCCCCACCACGACGAGAATGCCGTTGCTGGAGAAGGCGCTGACATCCCACAACAGGTTCTTGCTGGACAGATCTGGCAGATCCAGATCCACACCTATTTCAGAGCCGGGGGATCCATCACGGAGTCCGGTGCCGGAATTGAAGGTTCCCAAGATGGTCAGCGTGCTCCAGTCCAGGAGGTTGAACACATCTCCTACATTCGCATTGGCGAGATAGCCGTTGTCGATGACGCTGATGGTGCCGCTGGCATTCGTTCCCAGCGTCAAGGTGCCGCTGATGGTAATGTGATCGTGGTTACCGGGCTGGGCGAAGGTGAGGGTGGGGGAGTAGCTTGAGCCAAGAGCAGGCTGGCTGAGCGTCACCACATTACCCGCAATATTGGAGATTGTGGTGCCGGCGGCGATTCCAGCTCCGCTGACCGTGTTGCCGACGCTTAATCCTGCGGTGTTGGCTACGGTGATGGAAGTGCTGCCTGCCACTACAGTCACGTTGTGGACGGTGCTGCCGAAGGTGATGGCATCGCTCGTCGCCGTGATGTTGCTGGATAGCGTGACCACACCGGTCCCAGAATTGATGGAGACGACTGTGGTGCCGGGGTCGATGCCTGCTCCAGTGACGGTCTGGCCCACATAGATACCACCATTCCCCGTGCCTCCCGTTACTCCAAGGCCAAGGTTGGTGAGAGTCACCGTATTGGAACCAACGAGCGCAGTGCCAGCCTGGGTCCAGCCCTGTCCGTTCCACTTCTGCTTGTCGGTCGTGCTCAGCGCCGCGTAGTGGACGGCAGCATTGGTATAGGTGCCCCCAATCCAGGCACTGGTCACGCTGGCGTCGTTGAGTGTGGCGCTCGTGACGCCCATCTGGATCTGGCCGCCATTGGCCACCGTGAGGTTCACCACGCCACTGACTGTCGAAGGTGAAGCACCCGCAGCACCGTTTACGGGGAGCGGACGAAGTCCATTGCCCGCCGTGCTGCCGAGCGTGAGATTGCCATTGATGCCGCCTCCGGGCGTGACATCGGCCACACCTGGGGCCAGTACGCCTCCCGAGGCGATGGTCATCGTAGTTCCTGCGACGGGAGCGAGCACATGACCCGTGCCGGCGAGGGTGCCGGTGTTGTTCACCGTGACGGCGCCGCTTCCCAGCGTGGCATTGGTACGGGTGACGTTATCGCCCACCTGAAGTACACCGCCATTCACGGTAGTGGTACCGGTGTAAGTGTTCGTGCCATTGAGGACCTGGGTGCCGGTGCCCACCTTGACGAGGCGGATCGCATTCGCAGCATTGGTGATGGTGCCGGCGAAGACAGCCGTGGCCTCATTGCCATTGCCGATGGTGAAGTCGACGGCAGCGCCGGAGTTGGTGATGAGTCCGCCCATGGTGGCATTGTCACCATTGAGTCCATCCACACCCAGGGTCTGGCCATTCACATTGAGTGTGCCGCCAGCCTTCACCGTGAGGTCACTCGTGTTGGCGCCGAGTGCCGTGGCACTGCCTGCAGTGAGGAGGCCTGCACTGACCGTGGTGCCGCCGCTGTAGGTATTGGTTCCATTCAGGAGCAGAGTACCGTTGCCGGACTTGGACAGGCCACCATTGGAAATGGCACCGGAGATGGTCGCCGTTACCAGCGGGTTGGTGACGGTGATGGTACGCACGGCGCCACCGAGATTCACCGCGCCCGTGGTCTGGGTGATGTTGTGCCCTGCCTGTTGGCCGCCAAAGGTGAAGTCACCATTGATGTTGAGGGCGTTGGTAATCGTCACTGCGGTGCCGTTGGAGAGAAGCGTCGTACCATTGGCGATGGAGAGAGCACCTGTGCCAAAAGCCGCAGCGTTGCCGATGGTGACCGTGCCTTCATTGAGGTTGAAACCGTTGTCGAAGGTATTGGCGGCGCTCAGCACCAGGTTGCCATTGCCAGTCTTCTTGAGCGCTGCCCCGCCATTCGCGGCATTGCTCCAGCCGCCGATGCCCGCGCCACCGACCGTGGAGTTGGCGATGACCGAGGAGATGATGAGGTCCGCCGAGAGCTTGTTCACCGTGGAGGTCGTGACATTCAGTTCGGGTGCAATCGGGGACGTGCTGCCTGCAGCTTGATTCTGCGTGGAGACTGCGCCAGTCGTGCCGGTGACTACCGCAGCGGACAGGGTAAGCACGTTGCCGTTGATGGAGAGAATGGTGGTGCCTGGGGCGATGTTGACGCCCACGACGGTCTGACCCACCACGAAGCCGCCGACATCCGATACGGTCACATCAGCCGAGCCAGACACCGAAGTGCCCAGGGAGATCTGGCCGAAGGTCAGCGTGCCATTCGTGATAGTCGGAGCGGATCCCTGGTTGTCGCTTGTGGCTGTGATCAACCCATTCTTCACCGTCAGGATGCTGCTGGCGCGAATGTCCACGGTGGGGGTGACTGTTCCGCCATTGTTGTTGAAGGTGAGACTGTTCACCGCATTCAGACCGCTCGTGGCATTGAGGCTGGCGCCGAAGTTCAGAATGCCACCACCATTGATGGTGACATTGGCCGTGGGGGCGATGGCGCCACCAGGTGTGAGAGTGAGTGTGGCACCATTGTTAATGATCAATTCAGGATTGGGAGTGGTGGCAGAGGAGTTCACCAGACGCACACCCGTGCCGGCTGCCGGGGTAAAGCCGAGCGTGCCCTGATTGATGATGGTGGGGCCACTGTAGGCTTCGTTGGTGACGATCTGACCGCTGGCAAAGGCGAAGGCCTGGTTGGCAGTGATGGCCGCGTTTGCGTTTCCAGCGGAGAGCGTGATCGTGGTCAGGCCTACGCCGCCGCTGTCGGCAGCGCCAATGGTGGCAATGGTGATTCCCGCAGGAACACCGACACCGGAGACACCCGTTCCCGCGAAAAGGCTGGCTGCCTGCGCATTGGTGACGGTGATGGTGGGCAGGGCCACGCCGGATGCCACGGCGGGATTGGTTCCGGTGATGACCTGTGCCGTACCGAAGCCGATCGTCGTGCCGCTCGTGGTCGCCAGGGCCGGAGCGGAAATCGTGAACGACGTGGAAGAGGTAACTGCAGTCACGGTGGCACCATTGGGTATGCCGGGACCGGTGACGGCGTCACCCACGGCCACAGGGGTGGTAGGTGCTGAGGCTATCGTCACCGTGGTGCTGCCTGCCACGGTGGCCCCGCCTGTGGCGGAAATGCCCGCCGCGAGTGTGGGAGCGAGATTCAATGTCCCTGCACCGCCCTTCACAAAGGTAAGGGGCCCAGTGCCGTTGTCCACGAGCTGGCTGTTGATGGTGGTCGTGCTGCTGGCTTGGGTGCTGTACAGTGTGGCTGCGGTATTGGTGGTGGCACCCGCAGTGATTTGTCCGTTGTTGAAGGTGAGGCCACCTTGGGCGGAAATGAGAACGCCCGCCTCCAGACGCACGAGTTCCGCCGCACCCAGATTGATGGTGGTGCCCGTGGTACTGCTGAAGCGGAATGAGTTGAACACGCGGCTGGTGGTCGCCGCAGCCTCGGTGATGGTGCCTGTGGCCTGGTTCACATTCTCAGTGGTGGTGGCACTAACAATCGTGGTATCCTGGTAGTTCGCCGTGGTGGTGCCCCCGCCTGTCACGTTTGGTACGGCTACCCCATAATGTCCGCCGGTGAGCGGATTGATGGCGGTGTTGTACATGGCGATCTGGTCCGTCTGTGCCACCGCCCAAGGAATCACGCCATTGATGGTGGTGGGAGCAGTATCAAAGTAGATCGTGGGATTCGTTCCTGTGGCGCCCAGGGTGCCGAAGCCGGTGTTGAAGTGAACCTGCGCACCTGAGGTGACGTTGATGGTGCCAATCCTCAGTCCCGCTGCGGAAGCCGCTCCTGCATCGACACGTATTTCATTGTAGCCTTCCAGAGCATTCACGACCGCGACGGTGTCGAAGATATTCTGCCCGGGACGGCCGAGATCCAGGAAGGTGCCACTCCGCATGTTGAAGGTGGAAGTGGTCGGGGCTCGGTTGGCGATGCCGGAAAGAGAGTTGGCGCGGTTTTCGTAGCGAAGCTGGCCACCGTTGAGATGGTACACGGTGCTTGCCAGCGTGGCGCTGTCCTGCAGGATGAGAATGCCACCCTGAACGGTGGTGCTGCCGGTGTAGGTGCTGGCAGAGGTGAGCGTCAGGTTGGACGGATTCGCCCCGGAGACGGACGTCTTGTACAGATTGATGTTTCCATCAATCGAGCCGGCGTAGGTGAGGAAGGTGTTGTTGGCCTGGGAGACGAACAGGTTGGCAAGGGCGCCGGTGTTCGTCACACTGCCACCACCTCCGGGAAGGGGATCCGTACTGATGAGGCCACCGATTACCTGGTCGAAGCCATTCAAATCAAGCACGCCACCGGGGTTGACCGTGACGTTGTCGGCCAGCGAGGCAGCGCCGCTGTTAAGTACATTCAGGGTATTGGCACCCGCTGCCAGACGCAGCGTGCCGAGGTTCACGAAGGTGATGCCAGGGTCCGTGGAACTTCCGAGGAAGACACGCTTGTTGAGCGTCAGCGTTCCGGTGCCATCCTTGACAAAGGCATTCCCTGTGGCGGTGCTGATCAGGAAGGAATTTGAAACCATGTTTGCGGCAGCCGTGATGCGCAGGATGCCAGTCCCGGAGCTGATGGCTCCACCATTGAATCCAAGGTTGCCTGTATTCCCGATGATGCTGCCCGAGGAGACGGTCAGGGTGTTGAGAAGACCCAGCGCATTGAAGTTCTGTTCCGGGAAATTGCTCAAGGGAAGGGAGCCGCCAGCAGGGGAGCCCCCGATGGAGGTGACGCCGCCTCCGTTGTCGAGGCGTAGGCTCAGGACGGTGGTGTTCGTCGTGAAGTTCTGCGAAGTGATGACCAGGGCATTGCCCGTGTAGGCGGCGCCTACGGTGGGGCTGACTGCCGCCCAGTTGGCAGGAGGATTGGTGGGCGAGCCTGCACCTCCCGTGGTGAGCGGACTGTCCGGCTGCACGGGGAAGGCGGAGTACTCGTCAGACTCCAGCAGGCGATAGCCAAAGGTGTCATACGTCACAAAGCCCACGCCGGTGGAATCCTGCGCCGTGATGTCGGCGCGAATGCCGCCAACTACGTTGCCCTGCACCCCTGCTGCGGCGTTCACGGCCGTGCCGGGAGCGGAGAGGGCGCCCGCGCCCTGGCCGGTCTTGCCACCATTCACATACACGTTGACGCTGTTGGTGCCAGCTGCGGTGCGCCCCAGGGTCTGTCCTGCTCCGACGTTGATGAGGAGTGAACCACCACCGGCGGTCATGGCGCCCACGTTCACCGTGGCGCCGGCGTTGCCACCCGAGGTATCGAAGAGCCAGGTGGAGTATCCGGAGTTCAGCACCACGGTGGGGGCGCCGCTGTTGGTGCCCAGGGCAAGGGCGGCAGAGGTGCCTTCATTGATCAGGGCGGAGCCTTCCATGAAGGTCAGCGTACCGCCTTGCATGTTGATGGTACGGGCCGTGGTGGTGTCATTGGCCACATCGCCGTTGGCGGTGTCTGTCACGCGGTAGCCACCCAGGCGGTTGGCTTTGTTTTCGGTGCGGTAGTCCAGCGTGAGCGAGGCGCCCTGCTTGATGTTTACGGTGGTGAATCCAAGGGTTCCATTGGCGCCATTCACCAGGACGGTGCCACTCTGGATGTCGAGGGTGCCGACGTTGTTCACGTCACCATTGGAGGTGGCAGACGGGATCGCCACGGCATTGTCCCCGGAGATGATCTGTGTGCCGGTGCCAATCTTGGTGACGTTCAGCGCATACCCCGTGGTTTCGTTGATGCCATTCATGAAGTTGGTGAACCGTCCGGAGAAATCCGCGTCGGTGGTATTGTCCGCGCCAATGAACAACGTGCTGGGCGCACCAGTCGCCACGGCCGTCGTGCCGTAGACAGAGTTGGTGATGGTGCCCGAGCCGCTCAGGGAACCGACGATGGCATTACCACCACGCATATCCACCAGGCCAATGGCTTCCACGTTGAGACGGGAGTTCTGCAGCTGCGCCGTGATGGCCGCTGGCGTGCCCTGCTGGTCACGTCCACCCAGCACGAGTGTGCCATTGTTCACGTTGGTGTTGCCCGAGTACGTGTTGACCCCGGTGATGGCCAGGATGCCAGCGCCTTCCTTGTCGATACCCCCATTACTCATGTCAGCGAGGATGGAGAGCCCAATGTGCGCCGCTCCCTGCACGCCGGAACCTGTGACCAGGTCCACGGTGACGGTACGCTGACCACCATTCAGATTCAGGTTCCCCTGGATGAAGGGGACCGTCGAAATGTTCGTCAGGTTGGTAGCGGTGATGTTGCCGGTCAGCGTGATGGTGCCTGCACCGGAACGCACGCTGCCACCAACGCCGCTGCTGTTCCCGGTATGCCCACCCGCGTTGGTGAAGACAATGTTGGCCAGGGTCTGATCGAAGTGGTTCGTGTCGAAGGTCGCATTGTTGACGATGTTGATCGTGGCGCCGCTGTTGACCTGGTTGCCTGCGTTCTCAAACAGAATGCGGCTCATCGTCTGCCGGGAGGAGTCCGCAGCATTTTCGGTGCCGCCCACAATGAAGATGTTGGTGCTGTTGGCGATGGAGGAACCTGTGGTCGAGGCCAGACGCAGGTCGGTGGAGTTCACCGTGGTGGTGCCGGTGTAGGTGTTGGTATTGGCAAGACGGATCACAGGACCATTCTGCGCACCGGTGCTGGTGACGAGGTTCACTGCATTGGCACCGTTGTTCACGATCTGGGCATTCACCGTCATGGTGTTCCCCAGGTTGTGGAGGAAGAGCTCGTATCCCGCGTTGCCTGCTCCGGCGGTGCCGTCGCTGTTCCCTGCAGTGATTCTTCCGCCTTCCGCGGTGGAGTTGCCGATGTTCTTGGCAGTGGCGCTGGTCTCGCCAAGGATACCGCCTGACTGGATGTAGAGGGTGTCGGTGGGGGCTGCGAAGCTGAGGGTGGTGGTGGCACCGGCACCGATGACCATGCTGTTGGCCACGTTGGTTCCAGCGGCGAGCGTCGTGTTGGAGTTCACACGAATGTTGTACCCGGCGCCGAAGGCGGCGTTCCCGTAACCAGGACGATCCAACCCGGATCCTGCATAGTCGATAAGCCCTGTCGTCCGATAATCGACAATCGCGCGGAAACCTGTTCCCGGATCGTACTGCACGAAGTCTCCGGCTGCCGTGAGGTTGTAGGGGTTGGCAATGCTCGTGATGGCCCAGCCGCCTACGATGCCATTGTAGTTGGTGACGCCTCCAGTGACCCTGACAAAACCATCATCTCCCGGCGTCGAGCCTGCGAAATTGATCACGGCGCCCGTATTGCGGGTGAAAGAGGCCATCTGCACCGTGGCATTGCCGAAGGAACCGGCAGTGGTGCTGATTTGGTTGGCCCCATAACCGAGGGTGACATCTCCCAGGTTTGCGGTGGTGAACGAACCGCCACGGCCGGTGTAGGCAAAGCCCCCGCCGTTGAGCACGATATCCGCGGGAACCACGCCAAGGCGCCATGCGTCCGCCTGGGTGCCGGCATCACTCCATATCAGGGTGGCGGCATTGACGGTGACGAGGCTCGTGTTCCGGAGAGCCCCCAGGTCAAGCATGGTGGTGGCGCCGCCAGCGATGATGGTGGTCCCGGTGTACGTGTTCTCGTTCGTGATGCTGAAGGTGTTTCGACCGTAGCGGGCAAAGTTGATCACCCCCGTTCCGCTGCTGATGTTGCCACCCCACGTGTTGTCGCCCGTGGCGTTCATCGAGAAGATCTTGGTGCCCGCCACATTGTTGACCACCGTGCCACCTGCGAGAGAGTTCTGGTTGGTGGCAGGAATGATGTTGCCGAAATTGTTCACCGTCAGGTCAAAGCCATTCATGTCCACGGTGGCTCCGGCATTCACCTGAAGGGTGGGACCAGCGTTGCTGCTGTTGAAGTTGGTTGCCGTGGCTGCGGTCACCTGCCGGTAGAAGATGGCCTGGGTATTGTTCAGCACGATGGTGCCTTCGTTCACACGTGTGTTCGTGGTGTGGAAGTTGGCGCCTCCCAGAATCAGGGAGCCTGTTCCCGCCTTCACGAGGTCCCCGAGGCGCCCGCTGTTGTTGAAAGCGTAGCCAATGCTGGCGTTCAAGGTGAGGTCTGTCGTGCCGCCGATGGTGTGGATGTAGAGGTTCTGTGAGGCCGTTGTGGTGCTTCCCACGGGCGTGCCATCCACACCGATGATCCCGGTTCCCGCGATGGTCGCATCCGCAGTGGCCAGGATGCCGCCGCTCTGGATGTTCATGTTGGTACCTTGCTGCAGTGTCAACGTCCCGCCGGTGATCTTCAGCGAGTTGATGGAGATTGCTGCGTTGACGGCGGTGGTGGTGTTGGCGGTGATGAGAGTATTCAGATTGGCAGCGAGGGTATTGGTGTTCCCGGCCACATACTCTCCAGCAACAGTGCCAAGACCACGAATGCCCACGGTATTGCCCGCGGTGCTGTCGTAGGTGGCGAAGTTGATGTTGGTCCCGTCATTCACGATCAGGAACGAGGCGATGCCCTTGTCGGTGATACCATTGGCCCCGCCATTGGCAACGCTGCTCTGGCGGCCGATGATATTAAGACCTGCGGTGGAAAGACCATTGGTCAGAATGATGTTGGTGTTGCCATCAGCGCCGGCTGCCGCCAGGCCGAGGTTGCGCGCGTTGATCACCCCGGTCGCCCCGTTCGAACTGCTGAAGTCAAGTTCTGTTCCCGCGCGGGTGATCGTAAGGGTGATGCTGCTTCCACCGGGCTGGGCAGTGAGATTGATGGTGTTGTGCCCCTGATCGAAGTTGAGGCCTCGCGTGTTGCCGCCAGTGACGCTGGCACTCAAAAGTTCGGTGATATCCGTTCCCGCGACGGCGTGCCCCAGAATGGTGAAGGTGCCGCCTCGCATGATGAGGTTCTTGTTGCTCGTGGCAGCACCGTTGTTGATGCGGTTGTTCGTCAGCGTGCCTGTATCATCGATGACGAAGCTGCCACCGATGCGCACGTCAATCGCGCCGCCCAATCCGGTGAGGATGCCTCCGTTGTCGAGCACCAGGGAGCCATAGTTTACCAGGGTGCCGCCCGAGTAGGTGTTTGCTGCACCGCGAAGATACACGGTATCTCCGCCCACCTTGGTCAAGGCCTGCGATCCTGAGATATTCCCCGTGATGATGATGTCACCACCGGTGGCGTAGGTGTTTGAGCCGATGCCGGTCGCGGCCGTGCCCAGGGTGATGTTGCCACTGATCGTTGCGGTGCCGGCGGTGTTTGCCTGCTTCATCTGGGCGGACCCGGCGGCTGCAGGACTGGGGGAAGCGGCAGAAGTAGAGAGGCTGGTATTGATGATGTTGCCAAGGGTGTTGTTGTTAGCCCCCTGGTTCGCGATGGAGGTGCCGTTGACCGTGATGTTCTGGCCCACGTTGTTTCCGTTCAGATTGAGCACAGCGCCTGCATTGATGGTGAGAGCTCCGGTTCCGGTAGCTCCGACGACACCAGAATTGAGGACGCCATTGTTCACCACGCCACCCGCAATGGTGAGGCCGCCCGAGAACGAAGCCCCACTCGCACCACCCAGGGTCAGCGTATTCACGCCGGCCTTGGTCAGGAGGACGCTGCTGGTAACGGTCCCAGAGATGGTGATGTCACCGTAGCCGGAAATCTGGGACGCAGAGCCCAGGGTGAGATTACCACCCAGCCCACCAGCCACAGCGGAACTATTGTAGAGCGCGCCATTCTGCGAGGCGGTCCCGACGTTGTTGATGGTGACATTGCGTCCGGCGGACGAATTCACGCCGTTGAGATCGAGGGATGCGCCCGAGGCGACCGTATTGCCGCCGGTGGAGAGGGCGTCACTCTCGAAAATACGGACCGTGCCGCCGTTGATGGAGAAGAGGCCAGAGAACAGGGTGCTGTTATTCAGCCAGAGCGAGCCGGCGCCCGTCTTCGTCAGTCCATTCCCACCGTCATTGATTCCTCCGATGAGGTAGAGGATGCCCGTGGTCGGGTTCACCGTAGCGCCGGTGCCGAGGGTGGTGACTCCCTTAATACCGATGAAGCCCGTGCCGCCAACGCCAGCCGTGCCCAGATCATTGGTGACCGTGAGTGTCGAACCATTTCCCATGGTCAGGGTCTTCAGCGTGCTGTTGAAATCCGTGCCGAGTCCCTGAAGAGTCGCTGTGGTGCCCAGGGCCAGCACGTAGTCGTTGTCGATCTGGGCCGCGTTGTAATAGTTGTTTCCGGCATTGGCGGGTCCCGTGAAGTAGCTCAGCGCAGAAGAAGGGATGCCCTGGTAGCCGTTGTTGCCGCCAGTCGCCGCGGTGTCGGGACCGCTGTACAGCACGCGGATGCCGCCTGCAGTGCCGCCGGTGTTTCCCTTCACCGTGATGGAGTGCTGTCCCGCAGCCAGGAAGATGCTGCCACGTGCCGTGTCCTGCACCCCGTGGCCGGCGCCGATGTCGCGCGCGATCTCCACGCCATCGATTACGAGCGAGCTGTTGTCATCCGAGCCGATGATGAAGCTGTAGTTGCCGGCGGTGGTGACATTCAGATAGCCGTTGTGAATGAGAAGTCCGTTGGCGGCGCTGGCGTGGGCGGCCTGGTTTGCTGCTGTCTCGTTTGGCTGAAGGCCATTCATGACACTCGTCGGACCAGTGCCCCAGTTGGCTGCCACGTTGAGATTGGAGGCGCCTACCACCGTGTAAGACTGTTGCAGGCCTCCGGTGGAGGAGCCGGCGAGGAGCGAGGCTCCCATCTGGGGGGCGATCGTGTACACGATGCCAGCTCCACTCAGGGTGACGGTCTGGCCGGTGCCATACACCGTATTGACGGCATTGGCCGTAGGTGCCGCACCTGTATTGCTGGTGGTAACCGTGGTGGCATTGGAGAAGAGGTTGTTGCCTCCCAGGAGCAGGGTGCCTGCGCCTACGTTGAGAGGCTCATTGTTCCGCGCAAAGCCACCGTTCGTGATGGCGACGGTGGTGTTCGCCGCGATATTGAAGACCTGGTATTGTCCCGCGACCCGGCTGCCGGATGCCCCGACACTGTTTGAGGTGAGAGAGTTTGCGGTGAACACCAGGGTGCTGGGATTGGAGGCGGTGCCGCCCGACACATTCACCTGCCGCACCGTCGGATTGGTGGACATGGGGAGGTTCAGATTCCCCATGCGGATGCTGTTCGCGGCGGTAGTGCTGATCACTTCAAGATTCACATAGGCGAGGCCGGAATTCACGTTGATGTCATTCAGGGAGTTGGCATCGATGGCAGCCCGCATGGAGAGCAGTCCTCCATTGTAGGTGATGGCCCCTGTGCCGAAGGAGGAGTTCGCTGCGGCGCCGATGGGTATGATGCCGACGAGGGTGCCGCTATTCAGTGTCACGCCACCGGTGAGGGTATTGGCGTTGCCGAGGATGAGCGTGCCGTTTCCGGTCTTGATGATGCCACCGTTGGAGAGGATGCCGCCCATGGTGGCGGTCATCTGCTGTGCGTTCACACTGATGGTGCGTACGGCGCCGCCGAGATCCGCGAAGCCGTTCAAGGCAACGTTTATGAGGCCATCGAACTGAAAGTCGCCGTTGATCACCATCTGGTTGGTGACTGCATTGGCCGCAGCACTGGAGAGGATGCGAGTGTTATTGCCGATGGTCAGGGTGCCTGTGCCCAGAGGCCCACTCGTCACGGGCATCTGCAGCGTGGCACTGGCGAGGGCAGAGGGAGTGCTGCTGGCGCCAATCAGCAATCCGCCGGCCGCGAGGTTCACACCACCCGAGAAGGTGCTGCCCGTGGAGGAGAGCTGGAGGATGCCGTCACCCTGCTTGAGCAGGCCATTGGCATTCACGATGTTTACGTTGGCCCCCACGTTCAAGGTGGCGACCCAGGGATCGATGATTTGCCCATTCTGCTTGATGCCATCGATGTTAAAGACCGCGGTGTTGCCACCAAAGTTGAGCTGGGCGCCTGCCGCCGACGCAGTGATGAGACCCGTGCCCACGCTGGTCGCATTGCTGCTTGAGGCATTGATCGTCGGATTGGTGAGGAAGAGGACGCTGGTTGCGTTGCCGATGTTGACCGTTGGCGCACCGTTGGCGGCTCCTGAGAAGCCGCTGGCATTGATCGTGAGGCTGGCGAGCGTGTTGGTGCCGTTGGCCAGAGTAAGGCCGGCGCCCATGTTCAGCGTGACGTTGTTCGTGGCGGCGATACCTCCCACGACCGTTGAGGTGACCAGGGCGTTGTTGATGATCAATTCCGTCCCGGAAATTGCTCCCACCGCTCCCGCTGTCACGGTGCCGGAATTCGAGTTGCCCGTATTGCCGGTCCATCCGTTGACGACCGTGCCGCCGGTGTAGCTGTTGTTGCCGTTGGCGAGCACGACCGTGCTCGTATTGTACATATCAAAGACCACACGGAGGGCTGCTGCGCCATTGTTGATAAACCGGGAATTGACGGTGGTCGTTGCGTTGCCCGTATTGTGGAAGTGCAGCGTCTGGGTTCCTACAGCGCCCACGCCACCGGAGGTGATGCTGCCGTTGTCCACCGCGCTACCAATCGAAGTGGCGAAGGCGCCGTTCCTGATGATGCCGCCGCCGGTAAGATTGAGCACGTCATTCGAGTCCGCAAAAGCAAGTGAACTGGCGGCGCCAGGGTTGAGCACCATGGTGTTCACCGTGATCACATTGCCGACAGCATCTCCCAGGGTGGAGGCGAAGGTGCCTGTGTTCTTGATGTTCTCGGTGGCAAGAAGGTTGGTGAATGTCTGGTTGCCGGCGAGGTTGCGGTCGTAGCCCGCCATGCCATTCGTGTTCAGGTTGGCGATACCGAAGGCGTCGCTGTAGCTGATGAAGTCCGCACCGCCTGTGACGGCCCATCCCCCGATGATGTTGTTGGTGAGTGTGAGGCCACCGGTGACGGTGACGCGCGGACTATTACCGATATCCCCGTTTGCGGTGTTCACGTTCAGGGCGGCATCGTTGGAACTGCGCGTCAGGCTGGTGAGAATGAGGTCTGTCGAACGGGTGCCGTTGGCTCCGTTGTTCACGGTGATTTGGGAGGCGCCCTCCGCGAGAATGACATTGCCCAGGACTTCACTCGATGCGGTGTTGTCGCGGCCCGTATAGTTGATGGTACCGGTGCGCATCGTGATGTCAGCCAGGTCATTGACACGGTTGTTGTCATTCACCGTGCCGCCATTCGTAATGGTCAACGCACCGCCATGGATGAAGATGGCAGAGGTCCCGGACATCTTGCCGAGATCCTGCAAGGTGGTCGCACTCCCGTTGATCAACGTGGCACCCGTGTAGCTGTTGTCGTTGTACAGTGTCGTGGCCTGGGTATGACCGAAGAAGATATTGCCCATCACCCTTCCGCCAAAGACGGAAGTGTTGCGATTGACCAGGGTGGCCTGGGTGGCGCTGGAGTTGATGATGTCACCGCCCGTGCCGGCTCCGGCTGCCAGGTTGGTGGAGTCCAGTCGGTTGGTTTGCAACACGGTGCCATTCAGATCCAGGGTGGCGCCCGGTGCGAGCGTGATGTTTACGAGCTGGGCGGCCAGGGTGTGATTGCCCCCACTCAGCTTCACTGTGCCTCCATTGATGTCAAAGTTGCCCGTGCCGGTGTTGAAGAACTGCCGGGTCGAGATTTCCAGCAGACCACCGTTCGCCTTCTGAAGACCCACATTGGTGTTGGTCGTGATGACCCCGCCAAAGTTGAGTGAGGAGCCGGTATTCACCATGAAGGCAGTGGGCACCGCTCCCTGCGCGAGGGTCATGCCACTGAGTACATTGCCCATGGAGCCGGAGACAAGGATGTTTCCGCTGGTGATGGTGAGCGTATTCCCGATCGAGTTTGAGGTGACCGTGGTGGCGACGCCGCTGTTCATGACGAGCGAGTTCAGCGTGTTGGCCGTGTTTGCCAGATAGTGGGGACCCGCTCCGGTGATCTGCGCATTCGCCGCCGCTGCCGTGGTGCCGCCCGGGGTGGGGGCGCCGGCGGTGTTGTTGATGTCGTCCGTCACGCCTGTGTAGGTGGCTGCGGTAACCGTGCCGGCTGCCGCACTGACGAGATCTGTTCCATTCAGTGAAGCACGCTGCACCACGCCACCGACTCCGGTGGGGGCGACGGTGAGTGAGATGATGTTGTCGGTGCTGGTGATGAAGTTGATGAACGAACCGGCGGCGGGCGCCAATGGTCCCGTGCTAAAGACGAGTGTTGCCGCATTGCCAGCGGTGCCGCCGGTCACGGAGATGTTGCTCTGGCCTGCGCCGAGCACAAAGGTGCCGATCGTCTCCGTCGAGGCGGCAAGTCCATTGCCCACATACTCCAGATTGGATCCCTGCAGAGTGAGGGCGCGACTTCCAAGGCGATTGGGAACAGCAGCGCCACCTGCATCATTGATGCGGAGAGTGCTGCCGGCGTTTGCGGTCACGACACCAGCTCCCGCAGCAAGGCTGCCCACACCCGTCGCATTGCCGATGACAAGGGTGCCTCCACTCAGGGTAACCGTCTGGGCTGCGGCAATGGCGTTCGCCACTCCGATGACGGCGGTAGGTCCAGTGGTGTTGGTGGAACGGATCAGGGCAAGATTGTTGGCGAGTGTGCCATTGAGATTGACCGTGCCTTCACCCGCAACCGTGAGTGCAAATGCACCCGTAACATTCCCCATGTTCAACTCGGCACCGGAGGCGGCTCCCACGGTGGAGGCCGTTTGCAGTGCCACCGCGCCCACGGTGTTCGATCCCAGGAGGCTGAAGAGCGAGCCGCTGCTGTTCACCCCAGTGCTGTTCAGAGTGATGGCACTGGTTTCGCTGACGCCACCACTCAGATGAAGCGCATTGCCAATGACGCTGGTGACGGTGATGGCTCCCGAGCCGGTACCATCGTTGACGTTTAATTGAAGGACGCCCCCCGCCACCGTCGTCGCGCCCGTCTTTGTACCGTTGTTCACCGTGATGACCAGGGTCCCGGCATCCGTCTTCTGGAAACCGTTCGCGGCTGCTCCAGCGAATGCAGTGTCCACGGTGAGCGTCTTGCCCTGCGAAACACCGATGTTGTTGCTGGTGTTGGTGGCGTTGGCAAAGTTGAACACACGACCGGTGGCCGTGAAGGTGTCGAAGGCTTGGAAGGTGCTCGAAGCGCCCGAGCCAATGATGACCACGTTTGCGGTGTCACCCAGCGCGCCGTTGCTCGTGGCGCCCAGCACACCACCCGTCACCGTCATGGTTCCGGTGAAGGCGTTCGCGGCATTGGTCAGCAGGAGAGTGCCTGCGCCAGCTTTTGTGAAGCCGAAGCTGCCTGCACCATCATCGACGATGCCGCTGAGGACGAGGCCGGGTACCGTGGTGCTGGCTGCTGAGGCAGTGCTCACGGAAAAGGTGGCGGCACCGGTCAGGGAGACGCCGCCGGAGAATTCCACGCCATAGCCGTTGTTGTTGGTGATGGTGAGCGTGTTGGCACCGATCAAAAGGGTGCCGAACTGCATGGTCTTGTTGAGTGGCGTCTGGAAAAGCGTGCCCCCTGCACTCGCGGTTCCGGCGGTGTATCCACCCACACGGTCCACGGCGATGGTCGTGTTGCCTGCCACCGTCACATTATCTCCAAACACAATCTTCTGCGTGCGGGTGGTCGTTCCGGTCACGAAGTCTGTGCCACCGTCCGTACCATTGCCATCAGCCCGCAGGTCGAGCGTGCCGCCAGAGAGGATGATGCCGTTCGTGGAACCGGTGTTGAGAGCCTGGGCCCCGAGGATGCGAAGGGTGCCGGAGCTGAGCGAAACGCTTCCTGTAAAGGAATTGGTGCCGGAGAGAACGGTTACGCCGTTGGAGCTGGCAGCCACGCCGGACACCACGATATTCTTCGCGCCGTTGGTCTCGGAGATGTTCCCGGAGATTTGCAGGATGTTGGTGAGGTTCGCGCTCGCGTTGGAGAGGTTGAACGTGGCACTGGAACTGCTCGCCAGAATGATGTTGGCGGCAATGACGTCGGTGAGGGTCGAGGCGACGTTGGCCTTGTTGATGGATGCTGCTGCCGCCAGGTTGTCAAAGGTCAGGGTGCTGCCTCCCTGGGGGACCAGGGTATAGGCAAAGAATGCCGTCGTGGGATCACCGATGTTCAGGATTCCCAAGGTGACACTCGTATCAAGATTGATCGTTTGAGCTCCAGCTAGGTTTGCGTTCAGGTTCACCACATCGGCGGCGGCTCCCGGGACAGGAGCGGTGCCGCCCCAGTTGAGTCCATCATTCCATTGGAATGTGCCTGCAGCAGTCGGCGTCCATGTGTAGGTGACAGCGTGCAGTGATGCAGCTGTCGAGCCGAGGCACAGGAGGACGAGGCTGGTGAGGTGCCTGAGGGAGCGGGGAAGCGTGCGCATGGAAGGTGCTGGCGAGGCTGGCGGAGTACGTGCCACTTTCGGAGCCATTCGAAGCGGCGTGGAAGCTATGGTTTTCGGGATGACCAAAACCCCGAGCTATTCTTCCACTCGAAAATTTCACCAAAGAAGTCATTTACAGCCAAGTACTAAATTTAAGTAGGCTCGAATAAGATGATCAGGGTGTGCTTGTTCCAATGAAGTGGATAATCAACTGGTCCCAAGGGGTTTAAGCGCCCAAGGCGCGAAAGGTTGTGGAAAGCCTTCATTTCAATGGGTTTAAC
Source organism: Roseimicrobium sp. ORNL1 (assembly GCF_011044495.1). Taxonomy (GTDB): domain Bacteria; phylum Verrucomicrobiota; class Verrucomicrobiia; order Verrucomicrobiales; family Verrucomicrobiaceae; genus Roseimicrobium. The sequence continues at coordinate 5,084,428 of NZ_CP049143.1, read as the reverse complement.
GTCGATCGTGCTCGTTAAGGGCTGCCCAACCAGAGCCCTTCAAATGCACGATTGGGAGAGCCGGCTCGGCCCTGTGGCTGAGATGGGGTGTCGCTCCTGGAAGGGGACTGCGCTGGCGTCGCTGGGCGAATTCTCGAATCACGACAAGCCTTGCAGTTCGTGGAGAACGCAGCATCTGGATACGGGACAGGCGCACCGGCCGAGATTCCCGGCAGGGTCTACTCCATGTGAATGCGCCAGAGGCGTGCCGTCTTGTCGAAGCTGGCAGTGACCAGGATGCGGCTGTCTGGACCGAACGCGATGGCACGAACAAGGGCTCCGTGCTGAATGGGGGCTCCAATGGGTTTTCCCGTCTTGGCGTCCCACACGTGGGCAGTATTTCCATAGCAGCCGGTGGCAGCGAGCTTTCCATCCGGGCTGAAGGCGACGCAGCGTACTCCCGTGGGGTGGGGCAGGGGAGGCGTGAGCGGCTGTCCCGAAGCTGCATCCCACAGGCGGGCAGTCTTGTCCATGCTGCCAGTGAATACACTCGTGCCGTCGGGATTGAAGGCAGCAGCACGCACTTGATCCGAGTGCTGAAGCGGAGGCGTGGTGGGTTGTCCGGTAGAGACATCCCACACGCGCCCGGTGCCGTCGAGGCTGCCGGTGAGCAGGCGGGTACTATCTGGACTGAGAGCGAGCGAGCGCACAGATCCGTTGTGTTTTAGGTCAATGCCGAGAGGCTTTCCTGTAGAGCCGTCGATGAGGTGGGCGAGGGTACCATTCCCACTGACGGCCCCAATTTTCGAGTTGGGACTAAACGCGACTGCATAAAAGCGCTGATGATTCTCGATGGGGTCGCTCAAAGCCTTGCCTGTGGTGGCGTCCCACAGACTCGCCGTTCCATCTGTCGCACTGTCGTGGCTGCTGGTGAGGATGACTTTGCCATCGGGCCGAAAAGCCAGGGAGTACACGAATCCGGGATGGGATAAGGTAGCAAGACATTTTCCGGTGGATACCTCCCAGAGCTTGGCCCCCTTCTCAGTTCCGGCGACGACAGTGGTGCTGTCAGGACTGAAGGCCACAGGATAGACACCGCCTTCGTGTTCCAGAGGTTTGCCATGCAGTTGCCCGGTCGAGGCATCCCACAGGCGTAGGAAGTGGTCCGCGCATCCGGTGGCGATCCATCTGCCATCGGAACTGAAGGCTACTCCATGCACCGCTTCAGGGTGCTCCATGGGAAGTCCGATGGGCGTCACCGAGCCTGCTGCCTTTGCGGATCCTTGGGAGGCGTATGCGATGATGATTGCTGCGACGAGAGAGAATGCTGGCAACTTCATCGTATATGCGAGGTTCACTTGGGGAAATAACGCCGTTTAATAACGCGTGTTATATCAAGGGGTTGTGAAAAATATGCATAACAAAATTGTTATAAAGCGAATTTGAATCCGATGAATGCTCCGACCCATCTGGCTAGAATTGCTATCTTCGCAGTCTTCATCGGCGCGAGTCTGGTGGCCCCAGGTGCCTTTGCCGACCTTGTCGAGTCGAAGCAAAGTGGGGTATGGTCCAGTCCATCCACCTGGGTTGGTGGAGTGGTGCCGCCTGGAGGAAGCAGTGTGAAGATTCACGAGGGACACGTGGTGACCTATGACATTTTCTCCGCTGACTCTATTCGGGCCATCTTCATCGCCGGCAGGTTGACGTTCGCGGCCGATAGGGACACCCGGTTGGAGGTGGGCTTGATCAAGGTGCAAGCAGGAAATGATACGAGCGAAGAGGGGTTCAATTGTGATGCCCACCTTCCGGAGCGGAATCCCACGCAGCCACGAGCTGCCCTCGAGGTCGGTACTTGGGACCAGCCCATCGCAGCAGAGCACAAGGCGTTGATTCGCTTGAAGTACTTTGAGGGAATGGATGTGCAGTCATGCCCGGCCATCGTCTCCTGTGGAGGGCGCATGGAGTTTCATGGGGCGGAGATGGAGCGCACCTGGGTGAAGCTCGGAGCCACGGTAAGAAAAGGGCAGACCGAGATCAAGCTGGCTGAGCCTGTCACCGGCTGGCGCAAGGGCGACCGTGTATTCATCACCGGTACCGTACGCCAGAACAAGATCGCCAAGACCTTCAAACCCTCTGTGGTGGATGGAACGCAGACAGAGGAACGGGTCATCGTCGCAGTGGGGGAGAAGACCGTCACTTTGGACAAGCCGTTGGAATACGACCATCAGGGAGACGGTGCCTACCGTGGGGAGATAGCCAACCTCAGCCGCAACGTCGTCGTTGAATCCGCCGACGAAGGGGAAAAGCGCGGCCATACGATGTTTCACCGGGAATCAGAAGGCTCGATCAGCTATGCCGAGTTTCGCCACCTGGGTAAGGAGGGCGTACTCGGACGATATAGCATCCATTTCCACCTGGTCCGCGACACCATGCGTGGCGCTTCCGTGATTGGTGTCAGCATCTGGGACAGCGATAACCGGTGGATCACCGTCCATGGCACGGACTATCTGGTGATACGGGACTGTGTGGGATACCGGAGCAAGGGGCACGGTTATTTCCTTGAGGATGGCACCGAGCAGTTCAACGTACTCGATCGCAATCTCGCGGTGCAGGCGTGCAAGGGAGCACCGCTTCCAAGACAGATCCTTCCATATGACCACAATGACGGCGCTGGCTTCTGGTGGGCGAATTCCCGCAACACCTTCACCAGAAACGTGGCCGCGGAATGCGACGAATATGGATATCGCTTCGACGCCGTGGACACCCCGGCAGTGAGCATGAAGATGAGTATGCCACAAGCGGATGGCACCCGTCAGGTGGTCGATGTACGCACGCTTCCCTTTGTAAGGTTTGAGGACAACGAAGCTCACTGTCAGCGTCGGCACGCCTTCAATCTTGGAGGCATGGATCGTGAACTGGAAGGGTCGGTGGATGGTGTTGGACCGGACGCGCGTCACCCCTTCGTCATTCGCGGCTACAAGGCCTGGAACGTTCATTGGGCCCTGCATGTTCTCTCTCCCAGTGTCCTGGTGGATGGCACGGAATTCCACAATGCCGAGTACGCCCTGTGGCGGATGAACTACCAGCAGTGCGCCCTACGCGGAGTGAAGATGAGTCAGATAACCGTAAATGCAGACTTTTCCCCACAGAAAGGTGCGCGCCCTGATGAATCCGCTTTTCCGAAACCCCTGGACCCAACGGATGACCTGCCTCCCGCCACCGTCATTACCCGGGTGAGCAAACGCGACAACGGCAAGGTATTCGTTCACGGCGTCACCAGTGATAATGGAGAGGTGAAGCGCGTGATGGTAAATGGCGTGCCGGCGAAGGCCACTCGCGAGAACTATGCCGAGTGGGAAGTGCTGGTAGCTGACACCGGAGTGGCAAAAGGACGCGTAGTGGCCGCCGCTGAAGATGCCTCAGGCAATGTCGAGCCCCGGCCGCATGAGGTTGGTATTAGATGATGCCCGTACTCAGGTGCTGCGGAGCGTCCATATCTCACTCTGTGGAATGAATGCGTGCGAGCAACGTCCTCGCCCTCACTGAGGCCGAATGTGCCGGGCCCACTGTCGCGTCCCAGCCATCGGCTGCACGCGTTGCCAACTTGCCTGCTTCATCTGTTTTCGACTGTGCTTGAAGGCTGGTGGCCAATCCATAGCAGGCCAGGAGCGTGTCGAAATGAGTGGTGCCCAAGGTGCGTTCGCGGGTAGCCAGTACAACGCGATACTGCTTCTCTGCATCTGCAAATTTCCCCTGAGCCATCAGGGCCACCGCGAGATTGGAGCGACTCTGAATGGTAAAGGCATGTTCCGCACCGAGGAGCCGCTCTCGCACAACCAGTACCTGTAGGTGCTGGGTTTCCGCTTCGGCTGAACGCCCCAGGGCATTGAGGGTGTTTGCGTGGTTGGTGAGGTGTGCAAGTGTGTTGAGATGCTCTGCCCCGAGTTCGCGTGCAGAGTCGAATGCCAAAACGCGGAAGAGTTCCTCCGCTTCTGTGAGCCGACCCTGCGCATAGGCGGCAAAGGCCAGGGCCACGCGATCTGGCTTCTTTTCGTCGTCAGCAAGGACAGGAGAGACAAAGAAGAATGCAAAGAAAAGGCAGAGCGCGGAATGGAGGCGGCAATTCTGCGTCGTGGCAGTCATCCTTCCAAAATGATCCTAGCTCGTCACGCTACGGTGACTGGTAGATAACAATCGTGTTATAAAGGAGCGTGTTGCTTCCGGAGTAGATGCGCCTGACTCGCTCGCAATGAGCTGATTACTTAACCAAGCTGCCGTGCGATAAAACTTCTGACGAATCATCTTGTTGTGATTGAGTCGCAGTAGTAATAGGAACGGTCCTCCTGAGCCGCGCTTTCCCCGCTCCTTCATCGAACCGAGACATGACTCCCTACAGTCTCTCCCCCTTTATCGAAGATGTACTGCCCGACTATGAGCGCGTGCAGCAGTACTTCTCCAGCAAGGTGGGGTGTGAGCACACGGCAAGGGACCTGACGCAGGAGACTTTTGCGAAGCTGCTGCGGTGGTCTCCGGCGAGTGCTGTGGACCATCCCAGGAGAGTGCTTTTCCGGACCGCGCGCAATCTGCTCATTGACCGCTTCCGCAGGGTGCGGCGCATGTCTGAAGAGGAACTCTCGGATGACTTGATTGAGACGCTGGCGGATCGCGATCCCGGCCCCTCGCGCCGTGCCGCCGCGGCGGAGGAAATCGGCCTGGTGAGCCGGGCTGTGGAGATTCTCCCGGAGCAGATCCGCGAGGTATTCATTCTCAATCGGCTCATGGGCCTGAGCTTCGCGGAGATCGCCAAGACCATGAAGTTGTCATCGAGCACCGTGGAGAGGCACATGGTCAGGGCTCTGCTGGCGTGCCGGGCTGCGCTTGAGGGCGGGAATTCGCAAAAAATCTGAGTTTTTGTGAGGGTGGAGCGGCGCGCGTGCGTCTTTCTAAGTGGAGACGCATGCCTAAGAAAAAAGCCGAGACGCACCGGGAGGAGAATGAATCTCCTGTATGGGAAGCAGCGGCGAAATGGGTGGTGCGCAAGCTGGACCATGCGACCTGGAGTGAGGCAGATGAAGTCGCTCTGCAGAAATGGCGGAACGAGAGCCCGGAGCATGATCTGGAGTTTCGCAAGACCGAGGCGGCACTCGCGCTGATGTCCGGTGAGGAGCCTCTCAAGGCGATGCAGCCCGCATCGATTTTGCAGCGCCGGAAAAAGACGCTCCAGAGGAAGATGTGGAAACGCCGCGCATGGATGGCAGGCGGAGGCTCAGCACTCGTGGCCCTGCTTGGCTTCTATCTCGATCAGCGCAATGTCTACGCGACAGGCATTGGAGAGTCACGACAGTGGACGCTGGAAGATGGAACGGAACTCTTCCTCGATGCGGGCACGAGACTTCGCGTGAACTACAGCACCACCACGAGAAGTGTAATCGTGGAGCGGGGAGGAGCCATCTTTCAGGTGGGGCAGGATGCTCGCCCGTTTGAAGTCCGCACCCGTGAGGTGGTGATCCGCGACATTGGGACGACCTTTGACGTCCACGTTCGCGTGATGGAGACCGAGGTGTCGGTTTCTGAGGGCGCCGTAGAGGTTACTTCAACAACCTCGCCTGAGGATGGACCAGTGCGGATCGGTGCCGGGGAGCAGATTGTATGGAGTCCAGAGACAAAAAAACCGGTGCCCACCAAGAGTGCGGCAGGGTCTTTTGGCAGCTGGCGCGAAGGCAGGCTCATCTACCGTGACAAGCCACTCGCCGAGGTGGTCTCGGATCTTCAGCGCTACCATTCGGGTGATATCGTTCTCGACGATGCCAGGCTCGGCAAGCTCAAGGTGAGAGCGACTCTTCACCCCAGGGACGTGGCCAGCGCATTGGAAGTGCTCAGCCAGGTGCTGCCACTGGATGTGGAGAAATCTCCTTCCAACGACTTCAGGATTTTTCGGGACCGTGCGCGGTGATTGCCCAAGTGAGGAGTGACGGTGCACTAGTGGAGAAACTTCTGTCTGGAGGAACGGGTGGCAGTGACGGCTGAAAAAAAGTTCATGTCCGTCTGAGGGTGGCAGAGGAGGCGAGGCGTCCTTCTTAGAGAAGCACCACTTCGGGCTTCCGTTAACGGCCACTCCCACCCTCCCATGTCCCTTCATTCAGTCTCCCGATTGCATCGTTATCGAGTCCTTCTCACGACCCTGCTCTTCTCCCTCGTCGCAGCGGTTGGCACCCACGCACAGGAGCAGAAGACCTTTGCCTTCGCTCAGGGGAGCATGTCGCTGGGTGATGCTTTGGAGGGCTTTTCGTTGACCACCAATTTGGATATCGCGGCGAGCACGGATGTTGTTGCCGGGAAGACTGCCCCGGCAGTCAAAGGTAACTTCACCGCACGTGAGGCTCTGGAGCGCATTCTCTCTGGAAGCGGCTTGAGCTATCGCCATACGGATGCTCGCACGATCGCCATCATCGGTAGCAACGCCATCTCCACCGCCGGTGGAGATGGCCCGAATGCGGAGCTGCCACCGGTGGTGGTGACGGCAGAAAGCGTGACAGGCTACACAGCACCTGACTCGACTTCAGCCACGAAGACCAACCTGCCTGCCTTCGAGTCCCCCTTCTCGATTCAGGCGGTTCCCCGTGCCGTGGTGGAAGACCAGAAGTCCACCCGTCTCGAGGACGCGCTGAGAAACGTCAGTGCCGTAGGCAAGAGCGGAAGTGACTACAACGGGCTGTATGACGTGTTCACCATTCGTGGGATGCCGCTGACCAACTACGGCCTGATCTATCGGGATGGCTTTCGCCAGCGCGTGCCGCAGGTGAATCTGGATAACATCGAAACGGTGGAAGTGCTGAAGGGAGCATCCGGCGGCCTCTTCGGACGCATTGAGCCAGGCGGCCTCATCAATCTGGTGACGAAGAAGCCTCTCGACGAGGCCCACTACTCCCTGGAACAACAGGTGGGCTCCTACAGTCTCACGCACACCCTCGGCGACGCCACCGGTCCGCTCAATGAAGAGAACACGCTGCGCTACCGCATGATCGCCGGATATGAAGAAGGTGACTCCTTCCGCGAGGGCGGAGAGTACAGCCGTCTCCTGCTATCTCCATCACTGTCGTGGGACATCACCCCACAGACCCAGTTCAACATCAACTTCGAGTACAAGAAGAGCGAAGACATCCTCGACGGCGGCCATGTCGCGAAGGGGGACCGCCCTGTCGATATCCCAGCCGAGAGGTTCCTCGGCGTGCGCGACGTGCCCTCCAGCCCCAGCGAATACTGGCTGGTGAATGCCTCCATCACGCATGAGTTCAATGACCAGTGGAAGGCAAAGCTGCGCGGTGTGTGGTGGAACTGGCGCGCAGATTATTTTGAAGTCGGCCCCAATGATGGCGTGAATCCGGATGGCCGCACGGTCGACCTCTATCACTTCACCTCCCAGGAAGAGGACACCACATGGTTTGCGGAGTTGAGTCTGGAAGGGAAGTTCGACACAGGCGCCTTGAAGCACGATGTTCTCCTGAGTGCGGAGTACTACAGCTTCGAGTCTGAGCAGTTGAACTACTTCGTGACCGCTCCGGATGTCCCGCTGAGACCGCTGGATGTCTTCCGCCCGCAGTATCAGAACTACTCCATCCTTCCACCTCATCGTCCTCAGGACGCGAGCAAGCCCAAGGATGAATGGTGGGGCTTCACCTTGCAGGACGTCGTCACCATTGATGAGCGCCTGAAGATTCTGGCCGGCATCCGCTATGACATCACCAGCGCCAGCACCTATTATGATGGCGACGTATCGACCAATACGAATGCGATTGATCGCCAGTTCCAGGATGAGGGCCGCTTCACTCCGCGTGTGGGCTTCAACTATGAGTTGCTCCCCTGGCTGTCCGTCTTCGGCAGCTACTCGGAATCTTTCTCGGACAGTACTTTTGGTCTGCTGGCAGACGGCTCCACCACAGAGCCCCAATCCGCCACCCAGTACGAAGGCGGCGTGAAGGGACGCTGGTTGGATGGCCGGCTTAATGCCACTCTCGCTCTCTTCCACCTCACCAAGGAGAATCTCACCACGGACCTGCCCAACTCCTTCTTCGTGACCCAATCCGGAGAGGCTCGCAGTCGTGGTGTGGAGCTCGATGTGAGCGGCTATCTGACGGAGCGGCTCAGCCTTATCGCTTCTTATGCTTATCTCGATACGGAAATCACCAAGGACCCGGTCAATCAGGGGAATCGCCTGCCCAATGCGCCGGAACACAGCGGCAGCCTCTGGGCCAGGTATGATTTCCCCAGCGGCTTCACCATCGGTGCTGGTCTCACCGCTGTGGGTGACCGTGCAGGCGACCTGGACAATACCTTCGTGCTGGAGAGCTACATCCGCGCGGACGTGATGGCGGCCTATCGATTCAAGGTTGGCAATGCAAAGATGACAGCCCAGTTCAACATCAACAATCTGTTCAACGAAGACTACTACGACGGCAGTGGTGGCTCCTCACGCACCTACATCTACTCGGGTGAGCCGAGAACGTTCATTGGCTCACTGCGCATCGAATTCTAAGCACGCATGGCAGGAATCGACTCCGTCACTCCATCACAAGAAACGACACTGACGGCGCAAAACGCGTCGTCAGTGTTTCGCGTGTGCTTGTTTCTGCACCGTTGGACGGGATTGCTGTCGCTCCCGGTGTTCCTCGTCATGGTCATCACGGGATCCGTGCTGATCTTCAGCGAGGAGATCAACCAGCTCCTGGGTGATGTCCCCGCAGGCACCCACCAGCAGGACAAGGAGGTGCCCGCGCGCAAGTCCATAGCCGAGCTCACCCAGACAGCGGTGGCACAGCACCCGGGCAAGCGCCTGATTTATCTGTACTACGAGAAGGACCGCCTCGATCGCGCCACCGTCCGCGTCGGTGACCTCGGATTCCAGAAGGAGGACGATGGCACAGATGTCATCATGGACTCCGTGTCAGGCCAGGCGATGTCCACCATCGTCGCAGATGAAACGTTCGTGGGCTGGATTCTCAAGCTTCACAAGGAATGGTTCCTGGGCAGACCCGGAGAGCTGGTGAGTGGATTCATTGCGCTGCTCGTTCTGATATCCCTGGTCAGCGGTCTGCTCATCTATGCGCCGTATGCAAAGAAGGTCTTCCTTGGCGTTATTCGTTGGAAAAGTTCCACCCGCCTCACGCAGCTCGACCTGCATACCGTCATTGGAGTGGTTGTGCTGGGCTGGGCGCTGGTGGTTACGGTCACCGGAATCTTCCTCGCTGTCGCAGGAGTCACGTATGACAACTGGAAGGTCACAGCGCTGCAGCCAGTCCTTGCGCGCATCTCGGCGGATGGTGGAGACATCAACTATCAGAATCCACCCATCAGCCCGGACCAGGCTGTTGCTACCGTGCAGGCCAGATTCCCTGAGTGGCGCTTCGACTGGATTGTCTGGCCTCTCACCGACTATTCGACGCCTCGCCACTACGCCATCTGGATGGCAGGACCTCCAGGTCCGAAGGAGCATCTGTTTGAAACAGCCTACGTGGACGCTGTGACGGGTGAATTGACTGATACCATCGGCTTTCCCTGGTACATGAAGGTCATGCTCCTTTCGGAGCCACTTCATTTCGGCGACTACGGTGGGATGCCGTTGAAGATTCTCTGGGTGACGAGCGCGTGGCTGACGTTGTTCATCACTGCCAATGGCGCTTGGCTGTGGTGGGACAGGCGTCGCCGCCGGTCTGCCAGTTCTGCTTTGGTCGGCAAGACACCGTTGGTCCGGGGAGGTGCAGCGTGAAATCGCCACTGCTGAAAGCGGCGCTGTTCGCTACCAGTTCTGCGCTCGCGCTCGTGGGGATGCTGCTGACATCGGGGGTGTGGGACGCGGTATTTCTCGGAATCGCGTTGCTACCCTTGGGGTGGGGGATTGCGAGTTTCGTGGTGAAACCTCAGTAGGTGAGACGGTAAAGTCGTTGTTCGTGAGGTGATTTTGCACGCCAGATGCGCAATAAGGGATCACTAACCTAACAGCAATCTGACAGCTAGGTAACAAATGCTACTGCGACACGGTATCATTTTGATTGTTGAGACCCAATCGCACATAGGTCGAGGCCTATGCTAACTCATTGGCACCAACCAACACGAAACTCCCTCCCCACGCGCCGTAAGCGCAGCACCTTCCCCTCGAGATCCCTGGCAATTGGCCTGCTCGGGCTCACTGCGACGACTGCGCAGGTTCACTCCCAAACACCTGCTGCTCCTTCTGCTGCCGCCACTACGCTGCCTCCCGTCGTGGTGGAAGCCAAGCCGACCTATGCGGCCGAGCGTGCCACCACTGCCACCAAGACCGACACGCCACTCATCGACACCCCTCAATCGGTGACGGTGCTCACGGGCGAATTCCTCAGCGACACCGCGGTCAACAGCATCGGCGACGCCGTACGTTATGTGCCCGGCGTGGGCACGGCCCAAGGTGAAGGCAACCGCGATACGGTGGTCTTCCGCGGCAACAGCTCCACCGGTGACTACTTCATCGACGGCCTTCGCGATGACGCGCAGTACTACCGCGACTTCTACAACATCGACCGTGTTGAAGTTCTCAAAGGACCCAGCGGCATGATCTTCGGCCGTGGCGGCCCCGGCGGTGTGCTCAACCGCGTGACCAAGCAAGCCGTCATCGGAGGAACGTCTACCAAGCAGGTGGGCGATGGGAAGTCCGCCAAGCAGGTGGTCGTCCAAGAGGATTCGTCCTTCTACGAGATTTCGGCCCTCGTTGGCTCGTTGGAGCAGTACCGCACCACGATTGACCTCAATCAGTCGCTGTCCGCTGCCGCTGCCGCCCGCCTGACCGGCGTCTTTGAAGATTCTAACTCCTATCGCGACGGCGTCTCCAACCAGCGCATCGGCGTGAATCCCACCTTCGGCGTGGCCCTGTCCGATGACACCACCCTGCGCCTCGGCTTCGAATACTTCCACGACGAGCGCACTGCCGACCGTGGCATTCCTTCCTTCAACGGAAAGCCGTTCGACACGGATGAATCCACCTTCTTCGGTGATGCGGATCGCAGCCCTACGGAAGTGGATGTGTTCGCCATCAACGCGGTGATCGACCACAAGTTCGCCAACGGTGCAACGCTTCGCAATGCGACCCGCGTCGCGTGGTATGACAAGTTCTACCAGAACGTCTATGCCAGTGGCGCAGTGACCAGCGCAGGCACGGTTGCCATCGGTGCGTACAACAACGCCACCGAGCGCCAGAACTTCATCAACCAGACGGATTTGGTCTTCGACTTCAAAACGGGTTCCGTGGAGCATAAGATGCTTGCCGGCATCGAAGTCAGCCGTCAGGAGACCGACAACCTGCGTGAGACAGGCTACAGCAGCTCTTCCCATGATACTGGGCTTGGCAGCGTTTCAGCCGCTCATCCGCACTACACGGGGCCGCTCTTCTTCCGCCAGAGCGCAAGCGATGCCAACAACAACAGCGTGGCCACCGGGGTTGCCTTCTACCTGCAGGATCAGGTGCAGCTCCTGCCGAAGCTTCAGTTGATCGCTGGTCTGCGCCTCGACCTGCTGGAGATCGACTTCCACAACAATCGCAATGGCGAAAACATCAACTCCACGGATGACCTCCTGTCTCCCCGTGTGGGCCTGGTGTACAAGCCGGTCGAGAATCTGGCCATCTATGGCAGCTACACGCTTGCCTACGTGCCGCGTGCTGGTGAACAGCTCGCCTCGCTCTCAGTCACGAATTCCGCGCTTGAGCCGGAAGAGTTCGAGAACTTCGAGGCTGGTGTGAAGTGGGATGCGACCGAGCGTCTGGCATTTACCCTGGCGGCTTATCAGCTGGATCGTTCCAACCAGGCGATTGCGGATCCGAATGACTCCAGCAAGCTCATCCTGATGGATGGTCAGCGCGTGAGAGGCATTGAGTTTGGTGCTTCCGGCCAGATCACTGACAACTGGAGCATTGCCCTGGGCTATGCCTACCAGGACGGTGAAACCCAGAGTGCCAATGGGGCCATCCCTGCTGGTACTCCCATCGCGCAGTTGCCGAAGAATTCGTTCTCCCTGTGGAATCGCTATGACTTCGATGAACATTGGGGCGTCGGCTTCGGCGCCATCTATCGCGACGAGATCTACGCTGCGGCTGACAACCATGTCACTCTGCCCAGCTTCGTGCGCTTCGATGCGGCGCTGTTCTACCGCTTCAACGAGAATCTGAGCGCCCAGCTCAACGTCGAGAACATCTTCGGCGAAGAGTACTACGCCACCGCGCACAACAACAACAACATCACTCCGGGCTCGCCCGTGGCGTTCCGCGTTGGTGTGACCTACAAGTTCTAAGCTGGCGGAGCTGGCGAACAGTATCCCAACTTAGTCCACAATCCAGGCTCTGCAGTGGGGCTTGGATTGTTTGTTTTCGGGCTCGGTATGACTGGGGAGTCATACCGAGAAAAGTTGGAAACGCGTCCTCGATGCGAGGCGTGTGAGGCCACGCTATCCCAAAGGTGAAGCACCGGGGTATTCAAAGGAGCGTGGACACTCTTGTCCGCCATCCCTGACTCACGAACCTCTTTCATCTGGCAGGCGAGGTCACATGCCACCAGCTGCACCTGACGCGTCACCAGCAGCTTCCGCATGAGAGACATTGCTGCGTAACAGAACGGCGGACAAGAGTGTCCACGCTCCTTTGCCCAGTCCCTCGCTCCCTGCGCAATGACCTTTTTTCAACTGCTGATAGCATCAGCCGCTTGCTTCAGCTGCTGACTTGCGCCCCAACCACCCAAAGAGCGCGGGTAGCAGCAGCAGATTAAGCAGTGTCGATGTAACGAGCCCACCGAGAATCACCACCGCCATGGGGTGCTCAATCTCATGGCCCGGCACATTTCCTTTCCAAGCCAGGGGTACCAATGCGAGTCCCGCGCAGGCCGCTGTCATCAAGATGGGGGAGAGGCGTTCGCGGGCACCTCTGATGATGAGCTCCGGGCCAAAGGCCATGCCTTCCTTCTCCATGAGATGCTGATAGTGGCTCAGCAACATGATGCCATTGCGTGCGGCGATTCCGAGCACCGTGACAAACCCCACGAGGGAGCCGAGCGAAAGAATGCCACCGGTCCACCAGACAGCCAGCACGCCACCAATGAGCGCAAACGGCAGGGTCAGCGCCAGCAGCATCGTGAGCCTGCCCGATTGGAAGTCTGCTTGAAGCAACGCGAGCACGCCCACCAGCGAAGCGATGCTGAGCCACAGAATGCGCTGCTTGGATTCGCGTCGCGCTGCATCCTCTCCCAAGAACTCCGGATGGTATCCAGCAGGGAAGGATAACTTGGACACCTTCTCCTGCACCTCACGTGCCACGGCACCAAGGTCGCGGCCGCTGGCATTGCACGTGACATCCAATCGACGGGACGCAGACTCACGTTTGATTTCATTCGGCGTGGGTACCACGGTGACTTCGGCCACGTCACCGAGACGGACATGACCTCCTGAGGTGGTGTCGATCAAGAGGGCATTAATGGCAGAGATGTCCGCACGAACCTCCGGTGCGCCCCAGACGGTGACCTCGTGCACTTTTTGATCGGTGAAGACCTCACCCACCTTCTGGCCTTTTACGAAGACCGACATCGCCTTTCGCACCTGACCTGCCGTCACACCGAATGCCGATGCGATTTCAGGACGTACCTTCACGCGCACCTGAGGGACGAGGCTCTGAGGTTCAATCTTCAGCGTGGCGACACCATCGATTTTCCGAATGGCATCAAACACTTCGCCAGCCTTGGAACGGAGCACTTCGAGGTCGGGACCATACAGTCGAACGACGATGCTGGCGCTCGCTCCTGTGAGCACCTCCTTCACACGCTCGCGGAGGTAGGTTTGCACATCACGGTAGAGGCCAGGATATCCATCCACGATGCCCTGAATCTTGTGCAGTGAAGTGTCGTAGTCTGCGCTCGGGTCGAGCGAGATCCACAGCTCCGTGAAATTGGGACCCACGACTTCATCCCCGAGTTCCGCGCGGGCGATGTGGGAGCCGAAGTTGTTTACACCGGGCACCGAACGCAACTCACGGCTGGCCTGCACCGTGATGCGTGTCATGGCTTCCAGTGAGGTCGCAGGCTTCTCCACCCAGTGCATGAGGAAGTCCCGCTCCCGGAAGTTTGGCAGGAATTCCTCCCCCAGCTTGGTAGCCATGAATCCAGCGCCGACAATGGCTGCGAGTACGGCGGCGAACCAGAAGCGCGGCCTGGCCATGAAGAAGGGCAGGATGCTGCCATACAACCCCTGCAAGCCACGCAGCAGCGGGTTCTCCCGGGGCTTCTTGGAATGTTTGCCCAGCATCATGAAGCTGAGTGCAGGAGTGACGGTGAGAGCCACGACCAGTGAAGCAAGGATGCTCAAGACATACGCCAGCGCGAGGGGACGGAAGAAGCTGCCCGCAAGCCCATCCAGGAAGAAGACGGGGAGCATCACCAGCACCACGATGAGGCTTGCGTACACCACGGCACTACGGACTTCCAAGGACGCGCGCAATACCACGGTGAAGAGCGAGCGAGGGCGGTCCAACTGCGCATTCAGTCGCAATCGTCGATGGATGTTCTCCACATCGATGATGGCATCATCCACCACTTCGCCAAGCGCGATCACCAGGCCTGCGATGACCATGGTGTTCAGCGTTTCTCCAAAGGCGCGCAGCACCAGCACCGCAGCGAGCAGGGAGAGGGGAATGGCCGTTAGACTGATGAAGGCAGTGCGGAGATCAAAGAGGAAGACCAGGAGGACGAGAACCACAAAGCCGCATCCCAACCACAGGGCATGACTGAGATTATCCAACGAAGTCTCGATGAAGGTTGCGGGACGGAAGATGCGGCTGTCGATGGCCACATCTGGCAGGCCAGGTTTCAAAGTCTCCAGCGCTTGTTCCACGCCCCGGGTCACGTCGAGTGTGTTTCCCCAAGGCTGCTTCTCCACGATGAGGAGCAGACCCGGCACGTCATTGATAATGGCGTCACCAATTGCTGGCGGATGGCCGATGCGAACTTCTGCCACGTCTCGCAGTCGAATGGGGGCGCCATTGCGTGATTCCAGAAGCGTGTTTGCCAGGTCGTCGATGTGCTGGATGCCGCCCGAGTCGCGAATGGCGAGGCGCTGGTTGGGCGTGTCGAGGAATCCCCCGGGTGCCACGGTGGCCGCATCGCCCGCCGCTTTCATCACCGCGTCCAGGGTGACACCCAAGGCTCGAAGCTTCTCGGGATCGACGTGCACCTGGTATTGTTTGTCACGCTGTCCCCAGATGGCCACGTTGGCCACGCCGGGTACCGCCATGAGTCGTGGGCGGATGGTCCACAAGGCAAGCTCGCTGAGGTCTTGCTGGGAGAGCTTGGGCGAGGTGAGGCCAATCTTCATCACGCGGCTCAGCGACGAATGTGGCGAAAGCAGCACGGGTGGTCGCATCGCCGCTGGCAAGCGGCTCTGCACCTGACCAAGGCGCTCAGTGATCATCTGCCGGGCTCGCAGGACGTCCGTGCCGTCCGTGAAGATGAGGACGATGGATGAGAGGCCCAGCACCGACTTGGAGCGTACCGTCTTCAGCCAGGGGAGACCGTTCAAGGCGTTCTCCAAAGGCACGGTGACGAGAGCATCTACCTCCTCTGTGGAAAGGCCCGGTGCTTCCGTCTGCACTTCTGCGAGAGGTGGGGCGAATTCCGGGAACACGTCCAGTGGCGCGTGACGGACGGACTGCAGGCCGAACACGAGAAGCAGCGTCGCGCCGAGAAGCACGAGCACACGAAATCGTAACGAGGCGGAGACGAGGGCATTGAGCATGGGCGCGGTGTGTCCTCCTTATTTTCCAATCCCGAACTCTGCGCCGAACAGCTCTGCTGCGCCGACCTTCACTACTTTGGCTCCTTGCGACGCGCCAGCGTCCAACAGCACGTTGGCTCCGATGACCCGGCGGAGGGAAACGCGCCGTCGCACATACGTCAGAGGTGCGGTGCGCTCATAGACCCAGGCTCCACCGTTAGCGTCATACAACACCGCGCTCCATGGGATGGTGAGTGCCTTCACTGTCCCATTCCGGACTGGAATCTGCACGAGCACTCGCTGACCTACCGTAGGCGGTTCCTTGTCTTCGAGAGTATAGAAAATGTCCACCGTGCCTCCGAGGGTGTTGGTGGATGGAGGCATGATGGCGGGGAGCAGTGTCATGACTCTGGCGCCCGCGGTGCGGATGGGAGTGGCGGATGCATTCACAGAGGAATCCAGAGAGGCCAGCTCAAGGGCAGAAACGGTCACGCGGACCAGGCGGAGCTTTGACTGCAGTGCCTGGTCGACAGAAAGGCCCAAGAGCTTTCGCTGGTTCTGGGCGGTACTCAGACTCGCCTCAGCCAGGGCCACAGCGGCAGTAGCATCGTCCAGTGCGCGCTCACTACCTGCTCGTTCTTTGGCGAGTTGTGAGGTGCGCTCCAGCACGGTGCGCGCGGCGTTGAGCTGCACCTGCGCGGCCTTCACCGTGCCATCAGCTGTTACCTGCTGCTCCGCGAGACGCCGGAGTTCCTCCGGGGACTGTGGGGGCGTTGGCGCGATGGAGTCCTTGGTCTCAGCGAGAGACAGCATCACCTCACCTCCGAAGAGCCTGCTCTCAGGAACGGTTTGCGTGGTGATCTCCGCCACTTCGATGCCCAAGCGTTGCTCTGCCTGAGCGGTGATCTTGAGCGTTGGAAGTTCCGACTCCAGCACAGCATGCGTGACTTGAGACGGGGGATTCGCAGGATCTGCGGCCAGCGCGCCAGAGGCTATCAGGCAAAGGATGGTGGTGACGAGTCTCATGGTTTCGGCAGTCGAGTATTCCCTGTGGCGCGTTCCAGTTCAGCCCATGCTTCCCGCAGTCTCGCGTCGCTCTCAGCGGCTTTGGATCGCGCGTCCGCCAGGCGGCGGGCAGCATCCAGCGTGACGAGTTGGGGTGTGTCTCCCAGTTCCACCAGACGCCTTGAGCGGGTTAAGGAAGTCTCCAGTTCCGGAAGCACACGCGTCCATCCTGCAGCCACACTTCGTGCAGCCTCCACTTGTATCCTTGCCTGCCTCACCTCGGCAGCGACGCGTTCTCGCGCGGCATTGAGTTGTCGCACTGCTTTGTTGAGCTGTGCATTTGCTGCCGCCCTGCCAGCCTGGTTCTGATTAAGGATGGGCAGTGCGACATCGAAGGAACCCTGCGTTCCCTGGCCTTCCGTGGTCTTGCTTCCAATGCCCAGGGCGAACATTTCAGCTGGCGCCAGTTTCGCTTTCTCCGCTGCGGCCTGTGCAGTGAGTTGCGCGGCCTTCACGTCAGGGCGCGCCTCCATCGCATCAGCGGTCAATCGTTTGGCGGAAGCCGGAGCTGACATCCGCGGGGAAGGTAGCCGCGCGAGGGCGAAGCTGTCGTCACTGCCAGCCAGACCGAGCAAGGCACGGAGCTTCTCCATGGCGAGCCTCTCTTCGTATTGCAGACGCAGAGCGTCTTGTTCCACCACCAAGGCTTCGGCACGCGATTGGGATACTTCCAATTCTCCCGTGTCACCTGCCTTGAAGCGCGACTCCGCGACTTTCGCGATCTCACCGAAGATGTTGGCGCTCTCCTTGGCTCGTTGATGCTTTTCTCTCGCCAGCTCGACAGCTGCACAAGCAAGCTTCACATCGCGCGCAAGGTCGATGCCGCCCTGCATGAGTCGTTGCGCCACTGCTTCGGCATCCAGCTTCGCCGCACGCACGCGCTTGGGGCGAAGCCACAGCATCTCCAGGGGAAGATTGGCCGCAAGCTCCGCAGCCTGTGGATTGTTGGGGAGCAGTAGTGACAGGGTCGGATTCGGCAACTGACCGGCACGGATGACCTCGGCTTTGCTGATACCCAAGTCTGCGAGTGCAGACTGGAAGTCCGGATTGTTCCAAAGGCTGACGCCCACGGCTTGGTCCACGGAAAGGGTGCTGCCAGCACTCAATCCGGAAGGCCAGGAGAATGCGCCTGCCTGTGGACGATTCGTCGCCATCCAGCCCTTGCCTCGCGTTGCGACTGATTCGCGTGGTTCACGGTCGTGGGGGGAAGCACACGCGCTCAATGTGAGAACAATAGCTGCCAGCAAACCATGGCGGCACTTTGATGTTGAGATGCAACTGCGCATTCGTGCTTCATGTGTGCCAGTCCGCCCTCGCGGTGTCTACTTACACGATGATAACATTTCTGTTAACCAACCCGAGTGCCTTGCGCGGGTGGAGACGTTCCGCGATGCTTGAGGCGCTTTCTCACGCTCTCTCTTTCCGAAATCCTCGGACCAGCGAATGTCTAGCCTACACCCAGCACAAATTGAGGCCGCTGAAGGGGCTGCTCGGATTCTCGACATCGAGTTTCTCAATCCTCCGTCTCTTGCCGACCTTGCTCGGACGCTGGGGATCAGCCCTTATCAACTTGGCAGGGCGTTTCATAGACACCACGGAGTGACTATGCCCACGTACGTTCGTCGTTTGAGGATTGCGCGAGCTTGTGCTGTGCTGAGGGAGGCAGGTATGCTTGTTGCTGAAGCGGCCCTGGCAACTGGGTATGCGAGCCAAAGTGCGTTTGTGCGAGCGTTTCAACGGGAAACAGGGAAGACGCCCGGAGAGTTCCGGAATGCGTCGCAGTCTCCATCGGGTGCCATCAGTTTCACTCAGGGCCCGGCAAGGGGAAGGGCCGCGGAGGAATGACGTTCCCCGGGAGAGTCTATCGGGGATTCTTGGGGAGCGTGATTCGCATGGTAGTGCCTGCCCCCAACTCACTCGCTACGGTAATTTCGCCGTCGTGAAGCTGGATGACAGATTTCACCAGCGCGAGGCCAAGCCCGACGCCCTTCTCATTCGTCAGGGCACTTCGAGCCGCATCTACACGGTAAAACCGGTCGAACAGGTTTGGCAGGTGTTGGGGTGCGATGCCTTCACCTGTATCCGCCACTTCGACAATGCAGGCATCTCCGATGTCTTGTATCTTCACCGCTACCTGCCCTCCGGCTGACGTGTGTCGTATGGAGTTTGATACAAGATTTGAAATGGCGAGGCGGATCAGGGTGATATCCCCTGCAATCCTTGCTGTACCGTCGGCCTTGAGTGTGATCTGCCTCTCATCCCCGAGCAGCGAGTAGAAATCGAGGATTTCCGCAACAAGAGCGCCAAGATCGATGCTGCTCTTGTTCAAGATGGCTTCTTCGTTGTCTGCGCGAGCGATGAAAAGGAGCCTGTCCACCATGCTCTTCAGGCGCTCGTATTCTTCAATGTTCGAGGCGATGACCTGACGATAGACGTCAATGTCGCGCTCCTGGGACAGAATCTGGCCTGAGCTTAGCAACAGGTTGTTCAGCGGTGTGCGAAACTCATGAGCGGCATCTGCAGAAAATTGGGAGACCTTTTCGAAGGCGTTCTTTAGCCGCTTGAGCATCAGGTCAAACTCATCCGCCATGTCCGCGAGTTCCTGTGGCCAGGGGTTGCGCCCGAGTCTCTCGTTGAGGCGCCCCGAACCCACTCGACGCATCGCTGCCGTGATCTCCTGCAGGGGCTTCAAACCTCTTCGCGTCAGCAGCCACGCCAGCACCGCAGACAGGGCCGTTCCCACCCCGATGACCCAGATGAGGTGATTTCTGAACTCAAGCATCCACTGGTCCACGTGCGTAACATCGAGCGCGATGCGGTACAGCAGCAGAGGTTGGGACTCACTGGACTTCACCCATGCGGAAGCAAGAAAGGCCGGCGCAGCGTGTCGCGAATGCTGATAGCGCTTTACCTGGGTGATGGTCTCCGTCTCATTGACAGGATGTGGAAAGGCACTGGCATCAGGAGCCAGCGAGCTGAATCCAGGCGTTTCGATGAGCACCTTCCCTTCTCGATCCAACAGTTGCCCATAGTACTTCTCCAGGCTGCGATGACTGGAGGTCGAGAGAATGACCTCGGAGGCTTCGTGCAAGTTGCCAGGATGAGCTGCCATTTCCTGCCGCAGCGTTTGTACGTGGGCATTGAGCAACTCCGCGTCTTCCACTTCAAAACTGTGGTAGAGCCTTTGATGAAGAAAGACCGCCGCAAAGGAGAGGGTGATCAGTGCCACCACCATGTAGCCCAGCACCAGGCGCAAGGTGAGCGGTGTGGCGCGCTGGACGATTTGACTACCTGCTTCCACGATCTTCCAAGGTATAGCCCAAGCCGCGCTGAGTGTGGATGAGGCGCGTCTTGAAAGGCTCATCCACCTTCTTCCGGAGTCGACCCATCGCCACTTCGACCGCGTTGGAGTCCGTGGTGAAGTTCATGTCCCAGACCAACTCTGCGATGGTAGTCCGGGAGAGAATCTCCCCACTGCGCCTCGCAAGGAGGCTCAGGAGCTGAAACTCTTTTGCTGTCAGCTCGAGATATTGTCCATCCCTCCGCGCTTTCATTCGGGGAATGTCGAGTTCGAGATCTCCTACTGTAAGGATCTCAGGGCGGCGCACGGGTGAGCGGCGAAGGAGAGTGCGCACGCGCGCCAGAAACTCCACCCAGGCAAACGGCTTCACCAGATAGTCATCGGCTCCCAGTTCAAGTCCCTTCACTCGATCCGCCACGGCATCACGCGCTGTAAGGAAGAGTACCGGGGTGCCGACACTTTTTGATCGGAGCTTTTCCAGGACTTGCCAGCCATCGAGATTAGGCAGCATCACATCCAACACAATGAGATCGTACTCCAGGTCGAGTGCTGCATTCAGACCGGTGTCACCGTCTCCCACAGCATCCACAACAAATCCAGACTCCCGAAGGCCATTGGCCAGGGCGTCTCTGCTTCTTTTTTCGTCCTCTACGACCAGGATGCGCATAGTCTGATTTACGGCCCCTAAATTTTCGCGGAGCTGAGTATCAATCCCTTGTTACTGGCTGCTTTGTACTAACAATTCTGTTATATTCGCCCAATTCTAACAGGAAAATAACAGCAAGGTAACGGTAAGTGTACAGGTGAGATTGCTTCGCAGACGCAACTTGCACTCATGCTGCGGCGCATGAGTCAGCGCTCTCATCCCAAAGGCACAACGGATAGCACAACCTAACCTAAGTGTTATCCACGCGTCAGGGTGGAGTAACGGACTGCTGCCAGCTTGGCCAAACTTCGTGCCCGGGGCTGTAAACCATCCCGTGGTTACGCAGGCGCTCGATGCCAAGCCTATCACACCTCGACACCTTCCTTTTCCATTTCATCAACCGCGACACGGCAAATCCGGTCTTTGACGTGTTGATGCCATTCCTCAGCGGGAATGCAGTCTTCTTCCCCATGCTTGGGGTGCTCATCATGGTGCTGTTGTACCAGGGTGGCCCGCGGACTCTTGCCTACATCCTGGTGATGACACTGACCGTTCTCGTTGCCAGCAACTGGGTCTGTGCCCCACTCAAGGAGTGGATTATGCGGCCCCGGCCGGCCATGTCCCTTGAAGGTGTGCGCCTTCTGTTTGGGAATGGGAAAGGGCTGAGTTCCATGCCCTCATGTCATGCCATGAATTGGGGAGCCATGGCCATGGTGACATGGCTGTTCCATCGCAGCACCTGGAAGTTCATGGTGCCGCTCGCGCTGTTTGTCGCGTATTCCCGGGTCTACCTTGGAGTACACTACCCGACGGATGTGATGGCGGGACTCGCCATCGGTGCCATCACGGGCGCAGTCATGTTCGTAGGGTGTTGCCTGGTGTGGGCCCATCTGGGGCGGCGTGCGCTGCCTGCGTGGTGGGCCAGGTGTCCTTCACTATGTGGACACCAGCCGGTTATTATTTCAGAAAATCTCGTTCGTGACCGGGACATCACCTGGAGAAACGCGACCTGGATATTTTTGAGTGCTCTATTGGTGGTGCGACTTGGCTACATTGCCAGCGATACCATCCAATTGAGCGAGGACGAAGCTTACCAGTGGATGTGGAGCCGGAATCTTGACTGGGCCTACTACAGCAAGCCTCCCATGATCGCATGGATCCAGTGGATGGGGACCAACCTTTGGGGGCATACCGCATTTGGAGTACGGTTCTTTGCGGCGGTGCTGGCCTTCATGTTTGGGCTCATGGTGTGGCTGTTTGTCAGAGAGCGAGCGGGGGAGAAGGCCGCGTTCGTTCTGTCCGTCATCTTTGCGGCCACACCCTTGTTTGCCGTGGGTTCCACGCTGCTTACGGTAGACGCTCCCACGGTGTTTTTCCACACAGCCTCGGTACTGGCTGCGTGGGTCGCGATAGAGCGCGACAGCACACGATGGTGGGTGCTTGCGGGCGTCTGCATGGCCCTGGGGTTTCTGAGCAAGTTCTTCTCCCCATTTCTCTGGATTGGCCTGCTGGCCTTTCTGGTTTGGAGTCCCCAGTACAGGTATCAGTTACGCCGGCCAGGTATTTGGATTGCCCTCGCTCTCAATCTTGCCGGCACGATACCGGTGCTCGTCTGGAACTCCACCCATGATTGGATCACCCTCACCCACCTTCAGGAACGTGGCGGCCTGGACAAGAGCGCTTCATTCAATGTCAGTTCGTTGGGTGAGTTTGTGGGCTCCATCGCAGGCCTCCTGAATCCTGCCTTCTTCGTTGCGGCCGTAGTGGGCGTCTGGGGTTTCATCAAGCTCGGCAACAAACCGGCCCTGTGGCGCTACTTGTTCTGCATGAGCATGCCTGTTTTCGGATTCTATCTGATCCTGGCCTGCCGGGGCAAAGCACAACCCAATTGGATTGGACCTGCCGCGCCGGCCTTGTTCTTGCTCGCGGCTTTCTGGTGGCATTCGCAAGGGAACCCCAAGGCTTTGAAGTGGTGGCTGAGTCTGGGTTTGGCAGTGGGAATACCTCTGGTGGTCTTCCTTCATGACACCCAACTCTTCCACAAGGTAACCGGTATCTATCTGAGCGAAAAGGTGGACCCGCTGAATCGGGTGCGTGGCGGGTCTGATCTTGCTGCCGTCGTGGCAGAGCAACGCAAGGCTTTGGAGGGGGAGGGGAAGCCGGTGTTCCTGATTGCCGACCACTATGGGCGGGCCAGCCTGTTGAACTTCTACCTCCACACGGAGCCCGAGTTCGTTCGCGATGGCAAAATCGCCTACACGCTGTCTTCCACCTTACCGCGCAATCAATATTGGTTCTGGTCGGGATATGAGCACAGGGTGGGGGAGAATGCCATCTTCGTGGCGAGTGGCGACTCCAAGCGTGATCTACCCCAGCGCCTCAAGAGCGAGTTTCGACACATCAAGAAGCTGGGTCACTTCTCCGTCCGTCATGAAGGCAAGATCTGTGGCCACGTGCAACTGTTTGCCTGTCGCGACAAGCTTCCTGTAGTCGCTGGGGAGTCTGCAGGGAGATAACAAGACCGTTAGGTCGGCGTCAGCACTTGGTTAGGACTGCAGCGTAGGATTTGGGGAATAGCCCGGCACCCCTTATGCCAGCCCTTGAAGGCGACCCCCGCTGCACCATTGTCATTCCCTTCTACAACGAAGGACCCAACGTCGCCACTTTGCTCAACGAAGTGCGAGGTGTGATGCGTGAGGTCCCCATCGCGTATGAAATCCTCGCTATCAACGACGGAAGCACCGATGATACGAAGGCGGAACTCTATTCCGTAATGTCGACTTGGCGTTGTCTGCGAGTGATTGATCTGCAGAAGAACAGCGGCCAGGCGGCTGCCCTTTGGACTGGATTCAAGCAGGCGAGGGGAGGCGTTATTGTCACCATGGATGGAGACGGCCAGAATGATCCTGCCGATATTCCACGCATCCTCGAAGCTGTTGAGCACGGAGCAGATATGGTGGCAGGCATCCGGGCAACACGCCGTGATTCGCTCCTGCGCAAGCTCATGTCCAGACTGGCCAATGCGGTCCGGAACCTCGTGCTTCACGATGGCATTCGGGATTCCGGCTGCGCGTTGAAAGGGTTCCGCCGGGAAGTGTGTGGCAGCTTCATCCCCATCCGCACGCTCTATTCATTCATGCCGGCACTTGCCAAGGCCGCAGGGTATCGAATCGAGCAGCTGCCCGTGAATCACCGCGAACGCACTGCCGGGCGCTCCAAGTACGGGCTGGGCGTAATGCTTTGGCGGCCCGTATTGGACATGCTGGGCATCTGGTGGTTCTCCAGTCGCAGGTTCCAGGGAGGAGCGGCGCGATGAATCGTTTCACTGCCTTCGTGAAGAGCCACGCATGGCTTTGGTTCGTCATCATGGTGCTCACCCTCTTTCTTGGGACTCGGGGACTCAATGAGCCGGATGAGGGGAGATACGCGGAGATTGCGCGGGAGATGGCTGACAGCGGTGACTGGTTGATTCCCACGCTCAATGGTTTTGAGCACTTCCAGAAGCCGCCCTTCTTCTACTGGGTCACGGCTGCGAGCCTGAAGGTATTTGCCTACAATGAGTGGGCTGCGCGGTTGCCTTCTGCGCTGGCCGCATTTGGAGTGGTGATCCTGACATACCTCATTGCCAGGAAGCTGTTCTCGGAGCGGACGGCAAGACATGCCGCTATTGTCCTGGTGTCTGGGGTCGAGTTCTTCGCCTTGGCGCGTCTGGTCACGCCGGACATGACCATGAGTTTTTGGATTGTCCTCGCCATCGCCGCCTTCATCCATGAGCGTCGTTGGCCCTTCTTTGTGGCCATGGGGCTTGGGTTCCTGACCAAGGGGCCCATGGCGCTTTTGGTGCCACTCGCTTCGTGCATGGTCTTCCACTATACGAGACGTCGTGAGGCAAGCCGGATGCA
Source organism: Roseimicrobium sp. ORNL1 (assembly GCF_011044495.1). Lineage (GTDB taxonomy): Bacteria > Verrucomicrobiota > Verrucomicrobiia > Verrucomicrobiales > Verrucomicrobiaceae > Roseimicrobium. The sequence goes on along the minus strand of NZ_CP049143.1, from coordinate 5,059,764 downwards.
GGTCCCCTGGGTGCGGGGATTCATCATCACCTTCGGGATAGGTTTTTCCTGGTTCATCGCCTTGAGTCTTTGGCGGGCGGAATTGTTTGAGTATTTCTGGCGGTATGAACTGGTGCAGCGTTTTGGCTCGGCCAAGCACGGTCGTTCACAGCCGTGGTGGTTCTTCTTCCCGGTGTTGATTCTGGCCCTGACACCCTGGACTCCCTTCCTCATCAAGCCTGCCTTGCAAGCATGGCGACGGCTGAAGTCCCGTACGTTGGAGCCCCGGCATGTACTCCTGGCGGCATGGATAGCCATTCCTCTGCTGGTACTTTCCTGCAGCGGATCCAAGCTGCTCACCTACGTCTTGCCGTTACTGCCGGCGTTTGCGATTGTCCTTGGTGGTGCTCTCCAGTCGACCAAGAGAGTGTGGACGATTGCGCTGGTATCAGCCGCGTGCTGGCTTGTCGTCGCGGCGTGTGCAGATCGCTTTTCACCCATGCTGGAGAGGCAGGCATCCATTCGTTCTCTCGCAACTCTGCTCAAGGAGACTGAGGAGACGAAGGATGCGGAACTCTTCATCTGCGGGGTCCGGGCGCATGGATTTGCCTTCTACATGAACGACCTCGTTTCCATCACGAAAGGTGATGCCGACATCGTTCTGCCCTTGGATGCCTCGGACAAAGCCCGCGTCTACAAGAGCGTCGCCCACTGTGCGCGTTCCTTGAGTGGTGGGAGGCTCGCCTATGGCATTGTGGATCGCGAGCGCTTCGAGCATACATTCAAGCCCCAGGGATGGACCTTGATTGGTGATGAGGGTGACTTTGTTCTCATCACCAATGAGCACGCACCCGCGCTCGTGCTTGCCAGATAGGTCTTTGGCTATGCTACGGTCTGCCGCGCCTGCAACGGAAGCGTGAGAGCAAACTCAGTCCATTTGCCATCAGAGCGGACGAGAACCACATCCCCGCCGTGAGCTCGGGCAAGCTCACGCGCCAGACTGAGACCAAGGCCGGTACCAGGTTTCTCGGCCACGTGTTCAGCACGATAGAAGCGTTCGAAGAGAAGATTGGGATTCGATTCGTGATTTGCAGAGCCCGTGTTCGCGATGGTGATCCTGCAGAAGCTATCGCTGCTGGAAGCCTTCACTGCTACCGTGCCGTGCGGCTCGTTGTACTTGATGGCGTTGTCCAGGAGATTGAGCACGATCTGTGTCAGCCGGCCCCGATCCACTGGAACTGAGAGGGCCGCTGGGAGGTCCGACTGCACGGTAAGACCGTACGGCTCTGCCATGATCCGGGCATCCTCCACACAGGCGGAAAGTGTCTCCACAATGTCCTGCTGTACAAAGTCGAGCTTGAACTGCCGTGCATCCATCCGTGACAGGAGCAGCAAGTTCTCGATGATGGAACCCAGGAACGTGGTTTGTTCCAGCAGGGACGCGAGAGCGATCTGCGCACTTGGGGGCAGATTTTTGCTGTCCAGCAGGTCTTCAATTCCTGACCTCAGTACGGTGAGGGGAGTCTTGAGCTCGTGAGATGCATCTGCGCTGAAGCGGGTGGCCTGCCTGAAACTCACTTCCAGCCGGTTGAACATCTCATTGAGCACGGTGGTGAGGCGGCCTATTTCGTCATCCACCCCGGGTGAAGGAAGTTTCCGGCTCAGGTTCAATGCCGTGATCTGCGCTGCCGCAGCTGTGACCTCACGCACAGGAGCCAGTGCTTTGTGGGCGATGAGTTGTCCTCCAAACCAGGCTCCTGCCATCACGAATGGGAACGCGATGAGGTAGGCCATCGCAAGGTCCCAGGTGAGTTCTGAGATCGCCCGCATGTCCATGGCGAAGCGTATGGTCAACCCCGAACCTGATACCACTGCCACTCTGGTCGGAATCCCATTCACCACGAGGTGGTGATTGCCTGCCCCTGGCCAGTCGGACCGTTTGCCCGTGAGATTCTCGGTGTGGTAGAGGATCGAGCCGTCGGGTCCAGTGATTTCAAGGAACCTCTCCGGCGTGCCGGCAGGATGAAAAATCTCCACGATTTCGTGGCTCTCCACCCAGGCCAGATCCGAGCCATGGAGGACGAACTGGTCAATGTAATGCTCACAGGTCTGCCTCAGTCGCTCGTCAAATGTCTCTGTTTTGCGATGCTCAAGAAACAGCAACGTAAACGCTCCCAGCACCCCCATAGCCACGGCCACAACCAGCGCCGACCAGATGGAAATTTTGATTCCCAAGGGCAGCTTTTTCACTCTGCACCTCCTCTGAACACGTAGCCCACGCCTCGGATGGTTTGCAGCAACTTGCGTTCTCCTTCGACCTCAATTTTTCGTCTCAGTCGCTGGATATAGACTTCAACAACATTGGTACGGGTGTCAAAGTGGTACCCCCAGACATGTTCGCAGAGGCTGGTGCGTGTGTGCACCTTTCCCGGCTGGCGCATGAGGAACTCAAGAAGCGCGAATTCTCGCAAAGCCAGTTGGATGCATCGGCCAGCCCTGGTGACTTCTCGCGTCATCATGTTCAAGCTAAGGTCGTCCACCTGAAGGAGCATGTTTCGGTCTGTAGAACCGCGCCTGAGCAGGGCGGCCACCCTGGCAAGCAACTCACGCATGGAAAACGGCTTTCCCATGTAGTCATCGGCGCCGAGCTCGAGACCTTCGATTCTCTCGGACACCTCTCCCCTGGCCGTCAATATAAGGACCGGCGTGGCGATTTGCTGCAACCTCAGCAGTTTGAGGACGCTCAGTCCGTCCCGACCTGGCAGCATGAGGTCCAGGATGATCGTGTCGTACGACTTGGTTGTGGCCAACTCCAACGCCTGAGGGCCGTCATACGCTTCGTCCACAGCATACCCACACTCCCGGAGGGCCTTCGTGATAAAGCCTGCCAGTTTTTTCTCGTCTTCAGCGAGGAGGATGCGCATGGGGAGGGGGAGGGTAGCAGTGGAGCACGCGATGGTCTAGAAGCGCACCTGCGCACTGGAGACCACAGAGAAGATTCACTCTCAGCAAAGCACCCGGAATTGTGGGAAGGCCCATTCAGGGTTGCCCTTTACTGTGCTCGCCTTGCACTCAGCAACCTGTCGGAATCCTGAACACCGGATAACATTTCTGTCAGGAAATTCCGTGCGTCTTGCGGAGTGGTTGGAGGTTTGCCATTCGTCGAATCACACAGATTGAGAAGATCACTGCGTCTCCACAACCACCGATGGGAAAGACAACCGTTAGCGCATTTCAAAGACGCCAGGTCAAATTTGGCTACCTGTTCCACAGTATGCGCAAAACGCTCTGTTTTGCGATTGCCACGGATGGGGATGATGTATGGGCGCTGGAGTACCGTGCCGACAGCAACGGCCAGCGTTCATGGCACGGAGACATGTTCTGTGCCACTTGGTGGGCGGCTGAAAACCCTGCCAAAGGTTCCCCGCCCGACGTTGATGGTCTCCAACCCGCTTTGATGAATGCCGTCACTGAACGATTCGATCGGTTGTTGCAACAGTGCGAGTTCCGTCCCCAGCAGTGACCCCCCGTCCAGGATTCTCATCTGGCTTGACATCGACTCGCCCAAATGGGCGAAGTGGATCATGAAACTGTGGGTAGTATATGCCTTGATCTCGATGGTCTTTGCCGGCCTGACCTCGGTAATTGCAAAGATTGGATTGGCTGGAGTGTCTGCGGAATTGGGCATTGCCATCAGGACCTGTTTCGTTTTTGCCTTCGTGCTGCTCTTCAGCGTATTCGCCATCCAGCCCAGCCAGCTAAACACGCTGACAGGTAATAACTATCTCTGGCTGGGCATCTCCGCCGCAACCACGACGGTGTCCTGGATCTTCTACTACAAAGCGATCAAGGATGGGGAAGTCTCCACGGTGGCATTGATTGACAAGGGAAGCGTCGTTGTTGCGGTACTACTGGCCTTCGTGATACTTCAGGAGAAGATCACATTGAGGACCATTGCTGGAAGCATGCTCATCGTCTCAGGCCTGTTGGTGAGCGCGAAGAAATGACCAAGTCAGAGAGTTTCGAAGGTGCAGCCTTTGAAGAGACAGAAACAGAAAGTGTGGGGGCGCAGATGCGTTTCGGAGGCGCGGTATTCAGCTGAATCCCTGTGCGTGCCCTTCATTTGGAGCGGTGGTGGTCAATTGTAGGTGCGGTTCTGGGTAAGAAGCCCGCAAAGGGGGGGGATGCGTATTGCCAATGTGCGCCAAAATTCGCAGGCGCTCGACTGGTTCATGAAACCCTTCGTTTACCCTACGCCTGCAGGGTGCTCTTCGAACGACGCGCTCCAGAACGCCTTGGCGGTTCTATGGCCTCGCAACTTCGAGGTGACTCCATGATGGCACACGGTCGCAAAATTGTGCGAACAACGGCGCGTACGGTACTAACCGGCAGTCGCGATCGGCGTAACCTGTTGGCGATCAACATGGTCGGGCTGGCGGGATTCGAACCCACGACCTCTTCGTCCCGAACGAAGCGCGCTACCAGACTGCGCTACAGCCCGAATTATCTGGCGAGCGGGCACCATGCCTGTTTGCCGGTGAGGTGCAACAGAAACTTTGACGCTGGCGTAGCTCGGAGACGTAAAAAAACCCCGTGGTGAAGCCCACGGGGTTTTGAAAAGAACGAATGGGTCAGCGTGAGGCGGGATTATTCCCAGCTCTTGAGGTCATCCGACTTGGTCGAGCTCCCCACATCCAATTTCTTGTCCTGCCCAGCGCAGTAGATGATGACACTCGAGGAGACTTTGGCGTCATCCCCGTCAGAATAGGGGCTGGTGATTTGGCCGTCGCCGTCGTAGTCGAGGACGATCGTGTAACCGTTCTTGCCCCAAATATCGACCAAGCCATCAGCCTCGGAGTAGCCGCCACCGCCTTTTTTGGCTGCTGGGGGCTCGTAGAAGGGGATGGTGCGAGGATTCAACGTCGTGTTCTTCCCAGTCAGGACGGCGATGATGCCTTTGCCGTCTTCACTCGAGGTATCATACCCTTCGGTATTGTCTTCGGTGGGGGGTGGGGATTCAGTCGCGGGCAGGCGGCTGTACTCCGTTTGATAGGCTTTTACCGCCAGGACGACACCTTGCATTTGTGCCTTGGCCTGAAGTTCGCGTGCCTTCCTCAACACCGCCTGTCCGGCAGGAACGGCGATGGTGGCCAGGATGGCGATGATGCCGATCACGACCAGCATTTCGATCAAGGTGAATCCCCGTGGTTGCAGGGAAGTGGGGTGTTGGTGCTTCATGGAAGGTTCAGAATGGGGGATTTGGGCAATGAATGTGGCGGGCAAGCCGCCGGATATTTCCAAGAATAGCGGACTTTCGCCAAAACCGTCAAGATGGTTCGTGGGGTGGGGGAGGCGGGGCTTGGGAAGGCGTTTGCGGCCTCCTCTTATAATAGACCTCTGGGATGACGAAACGTTGGGTCGCAGGGGTGTACGGAAGTGAGGCTGCGTCATCAGGAGCACTTCGGGCGGCGGGCCTTGCCTCCAGATTTGCCCGGGCTCCTGCCACGGATTGGCGGGGACGGAACCGCATTCTGGTCTCTCACTGGAGGCTCGTGTTTTGTGTGAAGCAAGCCCTGCTGTTTCCTCGAGAGTTCTCCGCCGTTGAATGCGCTTCACTCGGGGTTCCTCCATGAAGCATACGATTCATGCCAATGGCTCCCACGGAGAGGTCATGAGCATGCTGCGCCCTCACCCGTTTTCACATCTGATGAGACGGTAATGCAACAATGCCGCAAATGTATTGACAGCGTTTTTGAACGAAATACTCTCTGCGAAAATGATCTGCGACTTCCCTGCGCAGGGCTCATTCACAACAACGCAACACACGTCAAAGTCCGTACTCGGGCAACCAAACCATGGCAAAAAAAGCATCCAAAGGTAGCGCAAGCAAAACCAAATACGTATATTTCTTCGGAGCGGGCAAGGCGGATGGGAATGGAAGCATGAAGGCCCTCCTGGGCGGCAAGGGTGCGAACCTCGCGGAAATGAGCCGCATCGGTCTCCCAGTGCCTCCCGGATATACGATCAGCACGGACGTCTGCACGTACTACTACGACAACAAGCACACCTATCCCGCTTCCCTCCAGGGTGAAGTGGAAAAGGGTGTCGCAGGCATGGAAAAGATCATGGGCTGCAAGTTCGGCGATACCAAGGGTATGCCGCTCCTGCTGGCCGTGCGCTCCGGTGCACGTGACTCCATGCCGGGCATGATGGACACCATCCTCAACCTGGGTCTCAACGATCAGACGGTGCTTGCGCTGGTGAAGGCCACGGGCAACGAGCGTTTCGCCTGGGACTGCTACCGCCGTTTCATCCAGATGTACGGTGACGTGGTGATGGGTGTGCAGAAGCGCCCTGATGAAGACGAAGATCCCTTCGAGCTCGTCATTCACAAGCTCAAGCATGACCACCATGAAGACGACGTGGATGACGCCCACCTGACCGTGGACGACTACAAGGAACTCGTCGCCCGCTTCAAGAAGCTGGTGAAGGATCGCACCAAGAAGGAATTCCCGACCAATCCCTGGGACCAGCTCAAGGGCGCCGTGGGCGCTGTGTTCGGCTCCTGGAACAACGACCGCGCGATCGTGTATCGCCGCAAGTACAACATCCCGCACGAGTGGGGCACGGCTGTGAACGTGCAGGCCATGGTCTTCGGCAACACGGGTGAAAACTCCGGTTCCGGTGTGGCATTCACACGTGACCCCGCCACTGGCGAGAAGGTGTTCTACGGTGAGTTCCTCATCAATGCCCAGGGTGAAGACGTCGTCGCCGGCGTGCGCACCCCGAGCCCCGTGGCCGAGCTGGCCGCTGTGATGCCTGCTCCTTATAAGGAGCTTGACCGCATCCGTGGCGTGCTGGAGTCCCACTTCAAGGATGTGCAGGACTTTGAGTTCACCATCCAGGACGGCAAGGTGTTCATGCTCCAGACCCGTAACGGCAAGCGTACCGGCGTCGCCGCTGTCCGCTTCGCAGTGGAAATGGAGAAGGAAAAGCTCATCGACTGGCAGACCGCGATCCGTCGCGTGCCCGCCGACCAGCTTGAGCAGGTGCTCGCTCCCATCTTCGACTCCAAGGCGGTGAAGGCTGCCAAGTCGATCGCCAGCGGTCTGAACGCTGGTCCTGGCGCAGCCAGCGGCAAGATCTACTTCAACTCGGATCGTGCGGCAGCCGCCGGCGAGAAGGGTGAGAAAGTCCTCCTCGTTCGTAACGAAACCTCCCCGGAAGACATCCGCGGCATGCTGGCCTCCGAAGGCATCCTCACCCTCCGTGGTGGTGTGTCCTCCCACGCCGCTCTCGTCGCCCGTCAGATGGGCAAGGTGTGCGTCTGCGGCGCGGCCGACAAGACTCCGGACATGAGCATCGACTACGAAAAGCGCACGCTGACCGTGGCCGGCTCGACCTACAAGGAAGGTGACTTCCTCTCGATCGATGGTTCCTCCGGTGTGGTGTATGAAGGCAGCCTGCCGACCGCCGCTTCGGAAATCACCCAGGCGCTTGTCGAAGGCAGCGCGGAAGCGAAGGAAGGCCGTACCTTCCAGAACTTCCAGAAGCTCATGACCTGGTGCTCGAAGGTGACCAAGCTCGCCGTGCGCACCAATGCGGACAGCCCCGACCAGGTGGAGAACGCTCTTGCGTTCGGCGCTACTGGCATCGGTCTCTGCCGTACGGAGCACATGTTCTTCGAAGGTGATCGCATCTACGCAGTGCGTGAGATGATCATGTCCACCGACCTCGAAGGCCGTAAGAAGGCATTGGCGAAGCTTCTTCCGTATCAGCGCGAAGACTTCACCGGCATCTTCAAGGCTCTCAAGGGTCTTCCTGCCACCATCCGTCTGCTTGACCCTCCTCTCCATGAATTCCTCCCGAAGGAAGACCAGGAGAACGAGATGAGCGACACGGTGAAGAAGACTGGCATGACTCGCGAGTTCATCGTGCAGCGCATCCATCAGCTTCATGAATTCAACCCGATGCTTGGTCACCGCGGTTGTCGCCTTGGCATTGCCTATCCGGAAATCACGGAGATGCAGGCCCGCGCAATTTTTGAAGCAGCAGTTGACGTCCAGAAATCTGGCGTCAAAGTGAAGCCCGAAGTAATGATTCCTCTTGTTGGCTTCAAGAAGGAACTCGACTTGCAGGTCGAGATCGTGCATGCTGTCGCGAAAGCAGTCATGAAAGAGCGCAAGGCGAAGATCGACTACCAAGTCGGCACGATGATTGAAGTGCCGCGCGGAGCCATCACCGCTGACGAGATCGCCGAGACAGCACAGTTCTTCAGCTTTGGTACCAACGACCTCACGCAGACTGCCCTTGGCATCAGCCGTGACGACATGGGTGCGTTCCTCACTCCGTACCAGGAGAACGAGGTGTTCAAGAAGAATCCTTTTGCGACCCTTGACCAGGTTGGCGTCGGCTCTCTGATGAAGATTGCCGTGGAGAAAGGCCGTACCACCAAGCCCGACCTCAAGCTCGGGATCTGCGGTGAGCACGGTGGTGATCCTGACAGCGTGAAGTTCTGTCACCGCCTTGGTTTGAACTACGTGAGCTGCAGCCCGTACCGCGTTCCGATCGCGCGGTTGGCAGCAGCCCAGGCAGCGCTTGAAGAAGCGGCCGCCTCGCAAAAAGATGTCCGTGTCAGTGCTGGATCCAAGCCCGCCGTGAAGGCGCGCTCGGGAGGCAAGGCCACGGTCGATAAGAAAACAGCAACCAAAAATACTAAAACGAGGAACAAACCTATGGCCAAGAAAGCCGCTAAGAAAGCCGCCAAGAAGCCCGCGAAGAAAGCCGCTAAAAAAGCGAAGAAGAAGTAACGCGGGGCCTTCACAGGCCTGACAAACGCAGACGAACGAAACAATAGTCCGTCAACAACGAAGTCCTGCGGGGTGCATCCCCGCAGGACTTTGTTTTTGCATGCGACGAGGAGACCTCAAATGCATCACGGAGTGAGCTGTCGCGACTGCAGTCCTGGGAGCGCTGGCCTCCGGCCGGCGTGGTGTTTACGACGCGGATGAATACGCCGGCCAGAGGCCAGCGCTCCCAGGGCCGATGCGTGAAGTTTGGCGTTTCAGGAACGTGCCAACCCCGTGGCCGCTTTCCGAAGATGAAGAAGCGTCACCTCACCTGCGGTCACACCTCACACCTCGCGGAACTCGCGGATGAAGATGATGGCCACGATGGCGAGGCTGAGAGCGGTGCTGAGGGTGTCCGTGATGCCCTGGATGCTGTGGCGCTGGTAGGTGGCGGCCATCATCATCACGCCCACTAGCAAGGCGATGCCCCAGACAAAGATCGAGGTGCGGGAAAATACCCAGCCCGCGGGACGTTCGTCAGGGGAGTGCAGCAGGTTGAGATAATACTTCGCGATCGCCGCGAGGATGATCGTGTGCATGATGCTCATGCCCCACGCGTCATTGGAAATGACGGCGGTGAAGTCATACAACCCATGGGCCAGCGTCACTCCGAGGAATACGGCGAGGAATTCGGTCGCCTTGTGGAAGCGTGAGCGGAAGAGCTCGTACATTCCCCAGCCGAGAATGCCGGTAAGGCCAATATGCAGGAAGTTTGCGGTGAGAAACCTGCCCAAAGCGTGAGTGGTGCCGCCCATGGAGAAGTAGAGCAGGTTCTCATCCAGTGCGAACCCAAGCCCCACACAGCCTCCGACCAGGGCGGCTTTGGTGGCAGAGCCGTTGCTCAACAACACGGGGAGGAAGAAGGCGAACAGGAGCGCCTTCACCCCTTCTTCTGGAAGGCCCACGTTCAGGATCCAGTCCATCATGGAATGGGTGGGAGTGGGGGCATTGCCTCCGCCGTCCGTGGGCATGCGGTAGTCGATGATTTGCTGAAACCACAGCAACACCGTTACGCTGACAATGCCGGCAAAGACCGCGGGCAGGAAGCGAATCCAGCGGTACGGCTCGCGGCTTCCGGTGTACACGAGAATGCCGTACCAGATGCCGGCAGCGAGAAGTGCGAGGAATAGCGCTGCACCCTGCATCCAGCGCTCCCAGGTGATGCGGGCCATGGCTTGAAACAGCAGCTTCCGGTCAGGGATGATCTTCGCGGCATCACGCAGACCGATGGCGTCGATGGTTTTGAGGAAGGACTGATCACTGCAGAGCTCCCTCAGTGCCTCCGAATTCTTGAGCCGCACCGCCAGGATGAAGGCATTTTCGCGAGAGGCGGTGGCGTCTGGAAAGTGGCGGCTCTCCCGCATCCAGGCCTGAAGCGCCTCGTCCAAGTTTTGCAGCCGGTACTGGGTCGCGGCATAGAGTTCATTGGAGTGACGTGGAGCATCGTCATGGAGGCCGATTCGGATCAGTTCATCCAACGCCTTGTGCCTGGCGGTCACATCCTTCTGAAATTTGTAGCGGGTGTACGCCGCGAATGCTTGATATTGATCCGCACTCTCCAGATGCTGGTGAAAAAGCGCCGAGAGCTCCATGCCCTCGAACTTGAGGGTGGTGGGATCGAAGGTCTGGCCTTGCAGCAACTCCAGATCGAACAGCCATTTCATGAGCCGTGCGGGCTCCTGATTCGGCGATTCTCTCAGAAGTTCGTACTCATCCTTCTGCACGGACTGGTAGGTCTGCACGATTTCCTCCGTCGTGGGAGGATCCATGACGGGGCTTGGCCATACTTTTCCCCGCACGGCCAGCATCGACACGGAGATTAGCGCGCACACGGTCACGATGCCCCCGGCCACCCGGAGCAGGAACGAGCGATCGCGCGTCAGGTGGAAAGCTCGGGAGCGCCACTGGGACATGCTGAAGGAAGGGGAGGGTTTGGCACTAGCACCAGGTCTGGAGCACGAAGTCCGCAGCGCGACGTGCTGCGCTGGCGTCCATCATCTGCTTTGATCGCACTTCTTCATCTGAAAACGCGTGTCGGTGGGCAATTCGTCCCGCTTTCCAGACGTAGGCAGCGCTGCTGTAGGGGCCCACGCGCCGGGGATTGCTCCAGGTATGGATGCCCAGTGTGCGCGGCTGCAGTGCGGAGGCGATGTGCATGGGACCGCTGTCCACACTGATGCAGGCGCGCGATTGCCGGATCAGCCACACAAGGCCGGGCAGCGTGGTGCGATTCACCAGCGAGGTCACATGGCCACCGCTGATTTGAAACGGTTCGCCACATCTGCCAGCGATGACAACCGGGTGCGGCGCGAAGCAGTCGCACAGTGTCTGCAGCACTTCCGCGGAAAGTGATTTCCCAGCTCCACGCGAATACGGGTGCAGCAGGATGAAGTCACTGGGAATGTGTTCCGCATCCGGGCGCTCACCCTCGGGCAGGGGAAATTCCACGTCGGCAGGTGCAGTTTCGATGCCCAGGGCACGCACCAGGGTGAGGTAGCGGTCCACGGCGTGGTCCTGCTTATCCACCGGCACCACCCTGCGATACAGCAGGTGGGCGCCTTCTCGTGCGTCGGACATGCCGATCACGGGGTCGGTGCCCCTGGCCAGGCTGGTGAGCGCGCTACGCATCAGCCCCTGGAAATCCAGGGTGATTTCCGGCATGGTGCGCGGTGCGGCATTGAGAGCACGAGCCCATTGGTAGAGCCTCGGCACAGCGGCCAGGCCCTTGAATTCACCACGGGGGAAGGGGACGACTTCCGTGAGATCCGGATTGCCCTCCAGCAGGGGCATCCATTCGGGATTGCACATCCAGCGCAGCTCGAGATGCGGGTAGGCGCGCTTGATGAAGTGCGCAGAGGGAAGCGTGTGAACAATGTCTCCCAGCGAACTGGGCTTGATGAGAAACACAGAACGGAACTGTGCGAGATCTGCGACCCGCCCGTTGCTGCTGCTCATCTTCCCAAGGCGAGGCGCTCGGCCAGGATGGTGGGCAGGCCGGCGTCGCGGATTTTCTGCTGCGTGGTGCGCAGATCGTACTCCAGACGGCGGATGTTCACCGTCTGCTTTTCCACGTCATAGATGGCATAGGAGGAGCGCCAGTCGCCATCGCGGGGCTGGCCCACACTGCCCACGTTGATGAAGTACTTCACACCGCGGCGGAGGGTGGTATCCGTGTCCCGCAGGCAGCGGACGGTATCGTCCTTTTCGTAAATGCGCGGGGCGTGGGTGTGCCCGTAGAAGCAGAGCTGGGTGAACTGGTAGCTGAAGCTGGCCATCGCATCGAACCGGTTGGCCACATAGGCCCAGCTTCCGGGGGAGTCGAGGGTGGCATGCACGATGGTGAAATCCCGCACCTGGCGCACCAGCTTGAGCTCACGCAGCCACTGCTTCTGGTCCTCGGTCAGCTTCTGCCGGGTCCAGAGGAGGGCGCTTTCCGCCAGGGGATTCAGCTCGTCCAGCGTGCGGTCCTGCGTGGCTTCCTCGTCGTGGTTGCCTTTGACGACCGGGCAGTTGAGGGAGCGGACGTAGTCGAGGCATTCACCGGGATCGGCGTTGTACCCGACGATGTCTCCCACGCAAACATAGTGGGTGCATCCCTGCTCTTGGGAATCTCCCATGACGGTCATGAGAGCTTCCCAGTTGGCGTGTATGTCTCCAAAGATGGCGTAGCGCATGAAAACGGCGAAAGGTTAACGTGGGCGTGGAGGCGGGGCAGGTCAAGCTCAGGAAATGCCCTGTGGAGGAAAACTAGTGCTTAGGGGTTGGATTTGCGCAACATAGGCCGCTTCGGGACGGTCGTGTCCTTCGGGGGTGCAGGCGGGAGGCGCTGCGCAGGGGGAATATTCAGCCGGTTTTCCAGAACCCGCAGATCCCGCTGGATGCTCTCCATGCGCGTGAAGGGCTCGCCCTTGTCGTAGTAACGTTTCAGGATTTCGTAAGCTTTCTCCGAGGAGGCGCGGTCGCCCACTTTCACCAGTTCATAGGCCGCGAGGCGCTCCATGAAGTCGAGGGATCCGGCGGCATGCGCCCTGAGGAAGGCGTCGGCAGCCAGGGTGGGGTTGGGTTGGCGGTCCTTGTAGATGTATCCCAGGGTTTCCAGAAGGCGGCGGTTTTCGGGCAGGTACTGCAGGCCCTCGTTGATGATTTCGATGCCGCGCTGCACGTGATCCTGGAAGAGCTTGTTCTGGATGGCAGCGCGAAGCTCCTTGTCCCGCTTGAAGTAGGAGGCGGCATTATAGGCCATGTGCCAGGCCGCATCATCCCAGTAAGTGGGCTCGTAGGGCTTCATGCGCGTGACCAGGGTCATGCGGTTATCCACCGCGCCCCAGTCGTTTCGTTCCCAGGCGGAGTAAGCTTCCAGATAGCCCACGCTCGCCACGAGGCCGCGCAGGCCCCCGAGCGAAGCCAGAAACATCTGACCAAAGTCCTCCAGCCAGCTTACCTGCGGTGGGGACTGCTTCAGTCCCTGCTCCCGGAGGGACATGGTCATCGCCTGTTCCAACGGGAAACGCGCCAGGCCAAAGGCCAGGAAGAGAATCACGCCGAGGATACGCTTTTTCATCGGAGCTGGCAGACAGGGAAGGTTAGAGTTCCTTCTCCACAAAGAAGAGGTGGGAGACCACCATGTACGCGGCCACGTACATCATGGCATAACCGGTGAGCTGGCCCAACACACTCAGGGGCACTCCTCCCTTGGTGAGTTCCGTGGTCAGGTTGAACATGCCCAGGTCCGGGCAGAGAATGGCGAGAAGGGCGCCCACGGTCTTCTCGGTCCATCCGTAGAGTCCCTTGAGCACCCACTCGCGCATGAGGGCCACGCCGAAACCCGCGATGGTAAAGGCGACGGAGGTCACGATGGTGAAAAGGGTCGTGCTGGCAAAGGTGGAGATGAGCAGTGTCAGTGCCGTGACGACTGAGGCTTGGAGGAACACCGTCCACACCTGCACGTGCACGCTGCTGGTGAGTCCGTATTTCTTGATGCTCGCCTCCACGAAGGCGAGGTTCTCAGGAGTGGCCGCCTGCTGCTGCTCCAGCATGGCGATCATGCCTGAGAGCAGTACCTGCTGCTTGAGCCATAGCACCAGGGACAAGACCAAATCCATGAGCAGCAGACCACAGAAGAGGAGCAGGAGCATGCCGAAGAGCTTGCCAAGCAGATACTCGTACCGGGGGACCGGCTTGCTCAGGATGGTGTAGAGCGTGCGGTCCTCGAGATCCTTGGGCAGCAGGAGGGCTGTGGCGGTAATCGAAAACACGATGGACGCCACCATCATCGAGCCCATGGACCAATCTTTGAGCTGCATGAGCTGCTGCTCCGGGCTTAACTGGGGAAAGAAGAACGCGGCGCCCAGTGCCACCAGGCAGAACACGGCGAGGAACGCGAGGATGCGCATCCGCAGGAGCTGCGTGGCCGTGTGCGTGGCGAGGGTCCACACCCGGAACAGGGAAAAGGCAGCGTGCTGCCGGGGCTTGGGCGGTGGGGAGGCAACGGTCGGACTGGTACTGCTCATGACTTGTCCTCCTCGCCGGTCTGGGTGGTGCATTCGAGGAAGAGTTTTTCCAAGGTGGTACGGGGCTTGCCCATGGAGACGATGCGGGTGCGTTCAGCGGTGCCGTCCTTTTCCACCAGGGCGCGAATGGCTGCCAGGGTCTGGGGTGAGGCGTTTTCCAGGAGGATTTCTGTCTGGTTCTCCACGGAGATGAGGTCATCAAGAACCCCCTCGCGCACCATGGTGCCGTTCGACATGATGCCCACGCGGTCGCATACCTGCTGCATCTGCTCCAGGAGGTGGGAGGTGACCACAATGGTGATGCCGCGTTCCTTCAGTTCCAGGATCAGGTCGCGGATGCGGCGAGAGGCCACCGGGTCCACGCCGGCGGTAGGTTCATCCAGGATGAGAAGGCGTGGCCCGTGGATGAGGGCCTGGCCGAGACCGACACGCTGCAGCATCCCCTTCGAATAGCCGCCCACGCGGCGGTCGGCGGCATGTTGCAGGCCGGTGAGCTTCAGCATTTCCTCGGTACGGTCCTTGAGCTCGGAGCCTCGGAGGCCGCAGAGCTTTCCGTAGAAGAGGAGGGTCTCGCGTCCGCTCAGGTGCTTGTAGAAATAGGGATTCTCCGGCAGGAAACCGATGTCGGCGCGACCGGCGACCATTTCGCTGCTCTCGCCAAAAATGCGCACGGTCCCCGCAGTAGCTCGCAGCAGGCCGAGCATCACCTTCATGGAGGTGGACTTGCCGCAGCCGTTGGGTCCGATGAGCCCGTAGACCTCGCCCTGATGCACGCTGAAGGAGAGATCCTGCACTGCCACCAGCGGGGCAGTGCGGAAGCCTGTCTTGAAGGTCTTGGTCAGGTGCTCCACTTCCACCGCGAGCGGTGGGGCTTGTGAGGTTGATTCCATGAGAGCTGTGTGTGGATCAGTGGGTGATGCTGAATCCTCTGACACCCGCGAGGTCCGGAATGTCATGAGACTCCACATTTTTGATGTTTCCGCCCAGTGAGCTGTTCTCAATTTCTTCCAGAAAGGCTTCAAGTTCCTCAGGGTCGTGGGACATGGCCTGCAGCTCGACGCGGCCATCCGGAAGATTCTTCACCCAACCCACCACTTCAAACCCGCCCGCGATGCGCTTCACCGTGTACCGGAATCCCACGCCCTGCACCTTGCCCTTATAAAATACCTGTCTGGCTGCCATTCCCATCAAAAAAGCCGGGGGAGGGGAAAGATGCAAGACTGGAATGTGGTCCCAACATGAGCTTGGCTGCCCGCCGTCATGAAAGCCATCTCTCTCAATCTTGTGGTTCTCCGTTCTTCCGACCTCGTACGAGCGGTGGATTTCTACACACGCCTGCTGGGGTTGGAGTTTGTGAAGCATCGGCACGGAAAAGGGCCTGAGCACTTCTCCGCGGAATTGGGCGGCGTTGTGTTCGAGCTCTATCCGCTGGCGCCGGATGGCCCATCCACTCTTGGGACGCGTCTTGGATTCAAGGTGCCTTCGTTGGAGGCGGCGATTGCTGCGGTTGGCACTGAATATCCAGAGGCGATTCTCTCTCCACCGAAGGATTCTGAGTGGGGACGCCGTGCCGTGGTGGTGGATCCAGGTGGGCATCGAGTGGAGTTGGTGGAGAGAACGTCAGCAAGTTGAGTCATGAATACGCTTCCCAATGTCAGTTCAGAAGGCGGTCCCTTGATACTGTCGGACGCTGGAACTTTGCGCGGATGGCACGGCGGTTTCGGCAGCGGTGGGGACTATGCAGAGGCATGCGCAGCCACGACCGATGGACTGGTTGGCTCGATTCGCGAGCACATTCTTGTCTGGGAGCTTGAGGGTGCCGGTACCGCTTACCTGGCTTCGCGAACCTCGGACAGTTTCACGCTCATCCGCATCTGGGCGGCAAATGGTGAGCCCTCGGATGACGAAATCCGTGACATGCTACAACTCGCGATCCCCACGCCATACAAAGCGCACTTTCGTCTCAGGGCTTCTCCTGCGGTGCTTATTTGGGCCGCCGAGGAGGCAACACAGATATCCATCCCTCCGGCGCTCGAAGGTGTGCCCCTCGGAGATTGGAGCATGGGGGGGACTGCTTATTACTTCCCTGTCTATCCGGGGAACTACGAGGCGGCAGTCCACGAGTATCAATCGGAGAATCTCTCGTTTTTCGTCCTCGTTTGCCATCGGCAGGCAGATTGATACCGGGCGCCTCCCTTGAGGGACGTGAGAAAACCCCACACCGAAGGTGACAGGCGGCCTTTTTCGGCTATGGCTACAGGCTGCACTTTTCCCGGCCTGTCCTGGAGAGGTGCTTTCCTGTCTTCAAACTCCATCCCTGTCTTCATCCTTCCATGACCACCCTTACCGTCAAACCCCGCTCGCGTCTCTTTCACGGCCATGAGTGGGTCTACGCCAGTGACGTGCAAAACATCGCCGGCACCGCTGAACCGGGAGACGTGGTCGCCCTGAAGGATGTGAAGGGCAAGCCGCTGGGCAGCGCGATTTACAATCCGAAGTCGCAGATTGTCGCCCGCCGTTTCTCCTACCGGAAGCAGGACCTCGACCAGGAATTTTTCGTCCGCCGCATCGAGCGCGCGCTGAACTATCGCAAAACCCTGCCGCTGGACCAGAACCTGTGCCGCCTTGTCTGGAGTGAATCGGACGGCCTGCCCGGCCTCATCGTGGACCGCTACGGCGACCACCTCGTGATGCAGACGCTGACTTTTGCGATGTCCGCCCGTCAGGACCTGATTGTGGCTGCGCTGGTGGAGCTGCTCCAGCCGAAGTCCATCACGGGACGCAACGATTCCCCCGTGCGCAAGGCCGAGGGCTTGGAGCTGGAGAAGAAGCTGCTGCACGGAGCGACGCCGGCCCCCTTTGAGTACAAGACGAACGGCATGGTCTTCCAGATCGACCTCATGGAAGGTCAGAAGACCGGCATGTACCTAGACCAAATCGACAACTACTCGCTGGTGGCGCGTCATGCGAAGGGCAAGCGCGTGCTGGATTGCTTCACCAACCAGGGCGGCTTCGCCCAGGCGGCAGCGCTTGCCGGCGCCCGCGAAGTCATTGCCGTGGACGTGAGCGAGACTGCCGTGGAGATGTGCTTGCGCAACGCCCGCAGTGCCGGCGTGGCCATTGGCGCACGCGCGGACAATGTCTTCGACTACCTGAAGACCGCAGAGAAGGCTGGCGAGCAGTACGATCTGATCGTGCTGGACCCGCCGAGCTTCACCAAGTCCAAGCAGTCCCTGACGGACGCCATGCGCGGCTACAAGGAGATCCACCTGCGCGCCATGAAGATGCTCCAGCCCGGCGGCATCCTGGCCACCTTCACCTGCTCGCACCACGTGAGCATGGGTGACTTCCGCATGATGATCAATTCGGCGGCAGTCGATACGCGTCGAACCCTGCGCTACATGGACACTTACACGCAGCGCGCGGACCATCCCATCATCACCGGCATCCCTGAGACGGAGTATCTCCGTGGGTTTTCGCTGGAGGTGATTGGGGGGTGGTAGCAGCCCGTGGGACGGTAAGCGGTGAGCGGTGCGACAGTAAGCGGTGGGACGGTAGTCCCGTGCAGCGTTACTTGGTGAATCGCTGTCGTTTTGAGGCCCGATTTGCTGCTTGGTGCAACACACTGTTGCAGATCGCGTACCCACAGACCTAGAGTTCGAAGCGATGCCAATGCGTGAGCGCACCCCTGTGCTCATCCACCGTCGCACCGCTTACCGCTCACCGTCGCACCGATATGCGTCTCACTTTCCACCAAGCTGGCCTGCCTTCTGAAGTGCTCAAACTGGAGCCGTATGATCCGCCGGTGCCGCAGCGGCATGAGGTGCTGGTGCGCATGCTGTATGCGCCCATCAATCCGGCGGACCTGAATTTCATCGAGGGGACGTACGGCAAGAAGGCAAGCTTCCCCGCGCATCCCGGCAACGAAGGGTGTGGCCGCATCGAGGCGGTGGGGGACGAGGTGGACTCGCTGGAGGTGGGGGACCTGGTGATCCCGCTGCACCCCATCGGCACCTGGTCGCGGTATCTTTTGGCGGCGGAAAATCAGTTCGCGAAGCTGCCCTCGGAGCTGGATCCCGTGCAGGCCAGCATGCTCCGTGTGAACCCCACGACCGCCTGGCAGATGCTTCATGAGTTTCGTGAGCTGGGGAAGGGAGAGGTGGTCGCGCAAAATGCAGCGAATTCAGGTGTGGGCCGCGCCGTGATTCAAATCGCGAAACACTTGGGCCTGCGCACGGTGAACTTTGTGCGCCGGGAAGCGGTCATTGGGGAACTCACGGCACTGGGCGCGGACTCCGTGCTGATCGATGGCGGTTCAGACGAAGCGGCGGCCCGGAGCGCGCTGGGAGGGCAGCCCCTGCATCTTGCCCTGAATGCCGTGGGCGGAGACAGCGCCCTGCGCCTGATGGATCTGCTGGCTCCCGGCGGCGCCCATGTGACCTACGGAGCCATGAGCCGGCGCAGCCTGAAGATTCCAAACAAGTTCCTCATTTTCAAGAATTTGGAAATCCGAGGATACTGGCTCACCCGGTGGATCGAGCAGGCGTCCCACATCGAGATTGGGAACGTGCTCCGACCCCTGGCGGAGATGATGATGGAGGGCAATCTCACCCTGCCGGTGGAGCAGATCCTACCCATCGAGAATTTCGCGGAGGCCGTGAAGCTGGCTGCCCAAGATGGACGTGCCGGGAAGGTGGTACTCGCTCTTTGAAAGGTTCCCAGGCGACGTGTAGTTTTATTTGGAGAGGACCGCATGCACCTCGGCATTCTGGCGTTTGACCCTTTTGGCACTGGTGGGATGATGATTCTCGCCGTCGTGATTTTAGTGCTGGGTGCGGGGAATTACCGCGCTTTCGTTCGCAGCCTCTCGAAGAACATTGCAGATTTCAAAAAGGCACGTGACGATTTTGAAGACCGCCATGGCCTGTGAGTGGGTGGCGTGCTCTCGGGCCTGTAGAGCGTGCGATTTGCTCCCCCATTTGGGTGATGATAGGGGCGCTAGTACGGTTGGCTATGAGAGCCGGACGCAGAGAGAAAAGTGGTCCTGTCGCTGTGAAAGTTCCCATTGCAGCCCCACGTTAGGGGAGTATGCTTACTTCCATGAACCACCCCATCCTCGCAATTGGGCCGCTTGGCACCACGGAGATGATCATCATCGCCGTGCTTGTGCTCGTGCTCTTCGGAGCCAAAAAGCTTCCCACCTTCGCCCGTAGCCTCGGTAAGAGCATGGGTGAATTCAAAAAGGCGCGTGAGGAGTTCGAACATGAACTCACCAGTGCCCAGGACGATGTTGTCAATACCCCCACGAAGCAGCCGGAGCAGAAACGCATCCCGACTACGACGGAGGTGTAAGGACAGGATATCCTTTCTTGCCAATTCGCGCCGCTTCATGTTGCCTCGCCGCAGCATGAAGCGGTTTTCTTTTGTCCTTGTCGCATGGGTGGCGTGGCTGCTGTCAGCCATCCTCCTGCCGGCACAGGATGCACAAAGGGTGGTGCCGAGGCGGCAGGTCACCATGTGCTCCTACAACTTGAAGAACTACCTCAAGATGGAGCGCTTCGTGAAAGGCGTGCGCACGGAGGGCATTGGGAAACCGGAAAGCGAGAAGGAAGCCGTGGTGAAGAGCATCGTGGCTATCCACCCGGACATTCTTGGGCTCTGCGAAATCGGCACCATGGAGGATGTGCAGGATCTCCAGCAAAGGCTGAAGGAGGCCGGGCTGGATTTGCCAAACGTGGAACTGGCAGGGGGAGGGGATCCCACCCGCAGACTCGCGCTGCTGACGCATCTGCCGATTCTCGCGCGGAACTCGCAGCCGAAGCTCACCTATCAAATCGGACAAAAGGTTTTTCCCGTCTCGCGTGGATTCCTGGATGCGACAGTCGAACTGCGTCCGGGATGGGAGCTTCGCTGCGTGGGAGCGCATTTGAAATCGAAACGCGAAGTGCCGGAGGCGGACCAGGGACTCATGCGAAGGAATGAAGCGCATCTTTTGCGCACCCATCTGGAAGGCATTCTCAAAGCGAAGCCCGAGACCAAGGTGGTCTGCTATGGTGACTTCAACGAACACGCCCACGAAGCTCCCATGGTAGAAATCGAAGGCGTGCCCGGCATGGAACTCTCCATGCGCGATGTGCGCCTGCGTGATCGTCACGGCCTCACGTGGACTCACTACTGGGAGTTCGCGGATGTGTATTCACGCTTCGACTACTTCTTCGTGAGTCGTGAGATGCAGCGGCATGTGAATCACAAGGAGTCGTACATCTACGATGCAGAGAAGTTCGACGAGGCGAGTGACCACCGGCCGATTGTGTTGAAGATTGATCTGGCGAAGTGAACCGACGCTGGAGCTCGGCTTCAGGGGTGTTTTAGGCTCCTCTTTGAGTAACGCGAAAGGATGGTGGCCAGGGCGAGCAGAGTCCGGGCATCCACACTTCGGCGTGCCATCTGCCGCGTATTCCAGTGAAGGCATAGCGGACGGCCATAGTCCTTCAAGGGGGCAAAAGTACGCAGTACCACGCCGGATTGTTCCAGCCCGGCCACGCCCCAGGAAGGGAGCACGCCGGCATAGTGGCCTGTCTCGATGAGTTGTCTCACGTGGAGGAACGAATGGCACTCCACGGCGGGAGCCAGTTTCACGTGGTGCTTCTCGAAGGACTGCGCGAGCGTCTCATGAAACTGGCCACCAGTGGTCGGCACTACGAGTGGAAGGGTGGACCACGCACGAGGCTGGCTCAGCAGCGCAGTGCCATGTTCCCGGACCATTTTTCCTGGTACGCAGAGATAGAAATCCACCTTCTTTGCGACGCTTGCTTGTGGAAGGGATGCGGAGACCGCGTCTTGCCGCACGATGGCAAAGTCGAGACGCCCCTCCCGGATGGCTTCCACCAAGTGCATGGAGCGGTGTGCTTCCACGCGCAGCTTGGCTCCGTCAAGGTGTCCGACAATCTCATGCAGATTCGGCAACACGAGCCATTCCAGAATGCTGTTACTGGCGCCAATGACAAACTGCTTGGCCACGTGGGCCTGCTCATGCTTGAAGTCCTCCAGTCCCTGCAACTGCTCGCGGGTCAATGCGGCCAGCCGGGCACCGGCTCTGGAAATGACGATGCCCTTGCCGCGACGCTCCGTGAGCTGTGTGCCGAAGAAGGTCTCCAATTCGCGAATCTGCCTGCTGTACAGCGCCTGGCGGGAGGCATCCCCCTGGGCTGCTTTCGAAATGGATCCAGCCTCTGCCACGGCGAGGAAGTTGCGTAAACGGTCCAGGGAGAGCCCCGACTCACCAAGCAAGGTTTCAAACATAACTGGATGATTATATAACATGCACTTACGAGTCTTTCCAGCGGGAGTGCGCATAGTACGGTGCCTGCGTGATGAAAGAGAAATGCTACGATCTCATCGGGGACATCCATGGGCACTACGACAAGGTGACCGCGCTGTTGCTGGCGCTCGGTTACATGCCCACGGAAACGACATGGAAGCATGCGGAGAGACGCAAAGTGATCTTCCTGGGGGATTACATCGATCGCGGCCCGAAGATTCGCGAAACTTTGCAGTTGGTCCGCGGTATGGTCGAGGCAGGAGACGCGCGAGCCATCAT
Organism: Roseimicrobium sp. ORNL1; assembly: GCF_011044495.1. Classification (GTDB taxonomy): domain Bacteria; phylum Verrucomicrobiota; class Verrucomicrobiia; order Verrucomicrobiales; family Verrucomicrobiaceae; genus Roseimicrobium. The sequence goes on along the minus strand of NZ_CP049143.1, from coordinate 5,037,826 downwards.
AGGGAACCATGAGTTCAACGCTCTGTGCTTCGCCACGCCCGACGGGAATGGTGGATACCTGAGGCAGCGTACGGAGAAGAACATCAATCAGCACGCCAAGACTCTTGAGGCCTTTGATGGTCGGGAGGAAGAGTGGAGGGATTGGCTACGCTGGTTTCGTGAACTTCCGGTCTATCTGGATCTGGGGGATCTGCGTGCGGTGCATGCAACCTGGGATGAGCGGTTTGTGGACTTGCTAAGAGGCGCTCCTCTGGCGGACGAGGCATTCTTCAAGGCTGCGTGTACTGATGGAACTCCCGAGAACATGGCGGTCGTGATGCTCTTGAAAGGTCCGGAGATGCCTTTGCCAGAAGGGTTCCATTTGGTGGACAAGGAAGGCCATGCGCATACGAAGACACGTGTGCGCTGGTGGGGCTTGGGCGGAGACGAAATGCTCGGCGACCTGGTGATGCCACGGGCTGTCCCTGAGTTTGCCGTGCGCGTTCCGGCCGAGAATCTTGCCGATGTACCCAACTATGCCGCGGATGCTCCACCGGTGTTTTTTGGTCACTATTGGCTGCCCCCGGATGCTCCGAAGGAACCACTGGCGCCGAACATCGTGTGCCTGGATTTTGCAGCTGCTCTTGGCGAAAATCCCCTGTGGGCGTATCGCTGGGATGGAGAAGCGAATGTACGGGCCACGAAGTTCGTTTGCGCAGATAGGGCGTGAGTTGATTTCCCACATTCCAAGCGAGAGTCCGGAATGTGCTAATAATTTAGCAGAAACATCTTGTCTTGAATGAGCGAATTGTGCTAAAAAATTAGCATGCCAACGAAATCCAGCCAGCTAAGCAGGCGCGAAAGGCAGATCATGGACATCATCTATGCCCGTGGGGAAGCTACGGCGGCGGAGGTGGTGGAATCCATGGCGGATGCTCCGAGCTACTCGGCGGTTCGTGCCTTCCTGCGAATCCTTGAGGAAAAAGGTTTCCTCAAACATCGCGAAGATGGAAAGCGGTACGTCTTCCTGCCCACGGAAGCGCGGGAGAAGGCGAGCAAGTCCGCGCTGAAGCAGGTGGTGAAGACCTTCTTCGCTGGCTCGCTCGCGAGCGCCGTGGCCGCCCTCGTGGATGGCCGTGAAAAGATTTCGCCCGAGGAACTGCAGCGCCTTGAGGACATCATTCAGAAAGCCAAGAAGCACTAAGTAGAAACTTTCCACTCACTCCTCTGTGTCATGAATCCGTCCCTCATTCCCGTTGTTGATGTCGTCGCGAAGGGTATCGCGGTGTTGTTGCTGGCCATGGGCATCCTGAGCTTGTGGCGTGGTGCCTCCGCTTCGCAGCGCAGCCTGGTGTGGCTGCTGTGTTTTGGCGCGTTGTTGTTGTTGCCCGCCTCCACGCTTTTCCGGCCGATGTGGCAAGTGACGGTGGCCGAAGCGCGCAGCGTTGTGCAGCTTCCTGCGACTCCGATACCGGTAGTCACTGCGGCCGAGGTGGCAGGAGATGCGGCTCCGGTGGAGACGGCGAAGGTGGACAGCATCATGTCACGGTGGACCTTGCTTCAGATGGCTGCCGCAGTGTGGGCCACGGGTGTGGCGTTGGTGCTGGGATGGAGATTCATGGGCAGCATTCGCCTCCGGATGCTCAGTGTCTGCACCCGGCGCTGTGATGACGCGAGCGTGCGTAGAGTGTTTGATCGAGTCTCGAAAGAGGTGGGCCTGCGTCGCCCCGTGGATCTTCGTACGAGTGAGCAAGTTTCCGTGCCCATGACTTGGGGCAGCTTGAAGCCCGTGCTCTTGTTGCCGGAGGAGGCATTGTCCTGGTCGGAGGAGGAAGTTCTCGCAGCCATGAGGCATGAGATGGGGCACATCAAGCACTGGGATCATCCTGCACGCCTTCTAATGTCCGTCGTGTGCGCCGTGTATTGGTTCAATCCTCTCGTCTGGATCGCCGCCAGGCGCTGGCGCACCGCTCAGGAACAGGCCAGTGATGATCTGGTGGTCGCCCAGGAAGAGCAGCGTGCGGATTCCTACGCCATGCAGTTGCTGAATGCGGCACGCCGCACGCAGCGCGAGGGCCTGCTGAAGCTGCCGGTCATGACGATGGCCCAGCCCTCGACGCTGGAGCTCCGGCTCAGCGCCATCATGGATGAGCACAAGAACCGGGGAACGGTACGCCGTGCTGCGGTGTGCCTGGGAGGTGCCGGTGCGCTGGCCCTGCTCACGCTTTGCACGGGGCTCCAACTGCAAGCAGCGGAACCTGCGAAGCCAGCGCAGCAGGTTGGCGGGAATGCCTCTCCCAAGCCCGCTTCGCTGCAGCGCGCGGAGGGCATCATTTTTCCCACCGTGGAGTTTAGAGACGCGACGCTGAACGAAGCCGTGGAATTCTTCCGGATCAAGAGCCGCGCCAACGACAAGGATAAAAAGGGCGTGAATATTCTGCTGAGTCCTGACGCAGGGAACTCAACTGCGCGGCTGACACTCAGCCTCAAGGAGGTGCCTTTGAGCGAAGCCCTGCATTATACCGCGGAGCTTTCCGGGATGGAACTCACCGCGGATGACGTTACCTTGTTCCTCAAGAAAAAGGGAGACTCAAAGGCCAAGCCGGAAACCAAGGCTCCTGCCAAGTCAGCGGCTCTGGAGAAGGCCGGAACGATCATCTTTCCCAAGATTCAATTTGCCTCCGCGACACCCAGAGAAGCGGTCGAATTCCTGAACATCAAAGCAAGGGAAATGGATCCGGATAAGAAAGGGGTGAACATCTTCCTCGTCCCGGACAAATCGGTCGAGGGGGTCAAGATCACCCTCGATCTCATTGAAGTGCCACTGAGCGAGGCTGTGCGTTATGTGGCTGAGCTCGCGGGGATGGAAGTGGTCGCGGAACAGAGCGCGCTGTACCTGCGACCGAAGGGTGTGCAGAAGTGATCTAATTTGGTGGGGAGCCGCTGCGCCGGCTTCCTGACTAGAGAGGGCGGAGGTAGGGCGGAGCTTGCGGGTGCCAGCGCCTTGCCGCATGCCAGTTCCACACCACCTCCGCCCACTTGATTAGGAAGCCGGCGCAGCGGCTCCCCACCAGTGCATAAGGCACGCAAAGCAACAGACCAGAGGATCGGCATAAGGCTCGCTCCACGGTTTGAGCGGCTCTAGACATCGTGAAAGCCCCTCTAGTAGCGCGATCCTACTCCACCAGCTTCAAAGTCTTCTTCTGCTGGGCGCTGAGGTAGGCGGTGTCCACAATCTGCTGGCCGATGCGCGAGATCTCCACGGTGAGTGGCCCGATCAACGGCGCGCCGGTTTCCAGATGATGGATGACGTGCTCGATGGGATTGCGGTTCGGGGATTTCAACTCGTCCACGGGAAGCTCATATCCCTCCGGTTTCTGCCGGGTCTGCACAAAGACGGTCTCCGCGTAGTCGTAGCAGGAGATGGTGCCGTCCGTGCCTTTGATCACGAAGCCGCACTTTGGCTGGGGTTGGTGCGTCCACGGGTCGGTGAAGGTGCCCCAGCGGGTTTCGGTTTTGCTGAGGCCAAAGGAGTAGCGGATGATGGCCACACTGTGCTCGTCCACTTCGAGTCCTTGGGGCTCATCCCAGACGCCAGTAACTTCGATGGGCTTGCGTCCACCGAGATGCCAGGTGCCGAGCGTGGTGCCGTAGCCCATGTAGTCCAGCAGCGAGCCGCCACCCTGGGACTTGCTGTAGAACCAGCTCGCGGCCTTCTCCGCGGCGGTGGGCTCGACTTCGATCTTGTCCGCACCGTGGTAGAGCGGGCCACGATTGCCACCGTAGTGGTGGAACTCGCGCACCTCACCGATGAGGCCTTCCAGGATAAGACGATGCGCTGTCTGCTGGCAGGCGATCCACACGAGAGGCCAGTTCACGGCCAGCAGTTTGCCCGTCGGCTTCATGGCGGCCACCATGGCATCGGCTTCCTGCAGGGTGCCGGCGAAGGGCTTCTCCATGATGATGTGCGTGCCGAAGGGGGCGACCTTCTCCACCCACTCGCCATGGCGTGAGGCTGCGGGACAGAGCACCACGAGATCCGGCTTGGTCTTCTCAAGACACGCGCGGTAGTCGGTGAAGACCTGATCCGTGCTGAGGCCGAAGTTCTTCGTGGCGCTCACCATGCGCTCGGGCTGCTCATCGCTGATGCCGACGATCTCCGCATTGGGATGCTCCGACGCCTGCCGCAGTAGGTCGCCCATGTGGAAGTGATCAAAGTTGATGCCAGCGATGCGCCATTTTTTCATGAGATGAGGAAGAGGTGATAGGTGGTGAAATGACTATTTTAGAGCTTGTGCAACATACAGCGATGGTTGCTCAATGGTATGTTGTGATGCGTTCCGCAGCCGCGCCCTGAAAGGGCGCAGGAGCCCAGCCCAGGGTTAGCGAGCCTAAGCGACCGACACCCTGGGTGTGATGCAAAATATCATTCGACCCTGAAAGGGTCGCGGAGTCGTTGCCATCCGCCTGCCACGTCACAGACCCTGCGGCATCCTCCTCGACCCCTTCAGGGTCGGATGAATTTTCCGTTCCAAACCCAGGGTGTCGGTCGCCAAGGCTCCCTAACCCTGGGCTGGACTCCCGCAGCCCTTCAGGCTGCAATTTCGGGATCGAATAGATCTGGCAAGTCATGTCCATCTGTCAGTCTATTGCGCTTGTCTCAATGAGGTGATGGAGCAGCGGAGTCGTCGAGAGCCAGGTACATGACATAGGCGTCCACGTAGCCGAGTCTTGCATGACGAAACGCACCCGGCAGCGTGCCCACGATGCTGAAGCCGACCTTCTGCCAGAGCTTCACCGCGGCTTCATTGGTGGCGACGACAATGTTGAACTGGATGGCGCGGAAGCCCTGGCGACGTGCCTCCGTAATCGAGTGTTCGCCCATGGCCTGACCCACACCAAGGCCGCGTGCATCCGGCGCGACCATGTAGGAGCCATTTACCACATGGGAGCCGCGCCCGGGCTGATTCGCTTTAAGAATGTAGCTGCCCACCACGCGGCCTTCATGCTCGGCCACGTAGGTGTGTGTCTTGGGATGGAACCAGTACGCGAGCGCTTCTTCACGCGTGGTGTCCGCTTCGAAGACATACGTATCACCTCCTGCCACCACGGCCTGGAACATCGCCCAGACAGCGTCGTGATCCGAAGCCGTGGCCTGGCGGAGGCGGAGCATTTCCCTCAGTGGCTGACTTCAGACGGCGCCTTCACGGACTTTGGTGGCCAGAAGCAGAAGGCGAGCAGGAGTGCCGCCCCAATCGCGAAGTAGGTAGGGAGAAGGAACATGTTCTTGAAGTCCACGACCTCGCCGACCTTGAACGTCTTCTGCACGAGCAGGGGGCAGACCGTATTGGCCAGCAGCGGTCCTGCGCCCAGCACCATTACGTTGAAAAGGCCTTGTGCGCTCGAGCGCGCATCCTTCGGGAAGTACTCATCCACGAAGATGTACACCGTCGCGAAGTAGAAGGCGTAGCAGATGCCGTGGAGGATGTTGATGGCGATGATGAAGCCTTGGTTGTGCGGCATGTAGGCGAATACCGCGAAGCGCGCCGCATGGCCGAGAATGCCGAAGATCATGGTGGTCTTCCAGCCGAACCTCTTCAGCGTGGCACCCAGGATGAACATGGTGAGGATCTCGGCGACCTGGCCAATGCTCATGACGGGCATGATCCAGTTACCCGCGATACCTACACCACCCGCGCTTTGGGGCGTGCCGAAGAAGATGCCGGCCCAGTTGAAGAAGCTGTTGTGTACGGTGGCGTCGATGAAGGTGACAATCCACAATACGAGCACGAAGGGATGCTTCAGCAGCTTGAGAGCTTCGAGCCAGGCGAGCTTCTGACCAGCACCTTCACCGAGGTGCTTCGGAGGCGTATGGGGTAGCGTAAGGCTGAATGCCGCAAGCATGAGTGAGGCAATGCCCGAGACGATGAACGTCCAGCGGGTGCCGTCCTGAAGCGCCCTGCCGGAGAGAGGCGAATCAAGTACAACTCCGATCCACTGGACAAAGCCGGAAGTGTTCGCGGCATCCACCTTGGCCCAGTCCACCAGAATGAAAGTGAAGGGCCATGCGGCAAGAATCCAGCCGATGGTGCCGCCCATGCGGATGATGCCGAACTCACGCTGGGGGTCCCGCATGTTCGCGAAAGCGATGGAGTTGCAGATGGAGTTCGTGGGCACATACAGGAGGCAGTGCACCAGCATCAGGAAGAAGAACGGCCAAAAGGTGTGGACGAAACCCAGTCCCAAGATGGCGATACCACCCACAAGGTGGCTGAAGGCCAGGAACTTTTCCGCGGCGAAGTTACGGTCAGCGAACTGATTGCTGAAGAACATGCCCACAATGGCGGCGATGGGGAAGGCATTGAGGATCATCGCCTGCTCACTGAAGAGAATCTTCAGGAAGCCGGGAATGACGCCAGCAAGTTCCTTTGGTGGTTCTGTGGGAGAGAAACCAAGGCTGGGAAGATATCCGAAGATCAGCGGCAGCCAGGCGCCCCAGATAAAGAACTCCAGGACCATCATGAAGAAGAGTTTCTTGCCGTGGGGGGAGGGTGCGGTGTCGCTCATGTCGTATTCGTGCAGTTGAGGGAGTAGAAGCCGCGCGAGTATGACCGGAACTTTCGGACGGGGAAATAAAAAATGGGGTCGGCGGGAGGAAGATAGGAGAATGGGTGACATCTCTAGGATGCCTCCCAGTGTCGCGCTTCCCGCGTGCCGCTTGTCCTTCGTCTCCGCCTAACGGCCGCCCACCGTCAGTCGGCTGCCGCAGCGCATGAGGTGGTGGGCCTGGCCGAGGCGGGTGCAGGCGGCCACGAATTCGTCCGTGGTGTCCGTGTTGAACTTGAACATCTCGTAGTGGCAGGGGACCACCAGTCCGGCGTCGCAGGCCTTCGCGAGGGCGGCGGCTTCGGTGCCGTTGAGATTGCCGGCCACTCGGCGCTCCGGTTTGTCGCCGTTGATGGGCAGGAGCATGAGATCGCAGCGGGCGTGGCGCAGGGGCTCGATGAGGCCGTCGTGCCACTTCGTGTCGCCACTGTGGTAGATGGTGATGCCGTTGCGCCGGATGATGAAGCCGAGGTACTGACAGCGCCCCTGGGAGTCGCGGTCGACCAGGTTGTGTGCCGCGGCCACACCGGTGAATTCCCAACCGTTCACGGTGAGGGATTGCCCGTCATTGATGGCAAGATACTCGATGCCAGAGTCCGGCAGGCGCTTGCGGGCCTGAGGCAGGTTGGCCTCCGGCAGCACGAGCTTGATGCCGCCGCTCGCCTTGGCCAGCGGGCGGAGTGTTTCTTCATCGAAGTGGTCGGTGTGCTGGTGGCTGCTGGTGACCACGCCCACCATGTCCAGCTTCTCCGGGGAGATGCACAGGTCCGTCATGCGGACATGGGGTTTGTCCGACTTTGCGTACTTCTTCGTGAGAGAGTCGGAGAGGTAGGGATCCAGCAGGAGGAATTCACCCGCGCACTTCAGCAGGAAACCACTCTGCCCCAGCCACCAGAGATGCAGGCGGTCGCCACCATTGGAGGCGTTGTGAATGTCGGCGAGCAGGGCGCCGTTCTGCAGCACGGGTTTGATGAGCATGCGGGGAAAGGAAATTCCGCGTGGGAGGAGGTCCATTCAAGGGGAAAAGACCCGGCTGTGTAAATGGAAAATCGGAAACGAATTGGGCAGAAGAGCAGGGCAGGAGGGTCACTTCTTCTTTTTCTTCCTCTTCAAATTCTTGAGATAGGCATTGAAGGCCTCATGCACAGATACCTCGGTCACATAGGTTGTTGTTCGTTCGGGATCGTCAGTCTCGTTGGGATTCAGGCCAGGTTTCCAGGCCTCTGCGCCCAGTTGCTCGCGGATGTCATGCATGTGTTTCAGAACTCTGAGACGCTTTTTTGAACTTGGCGTCACCAGTTCTTCGCCCGCTGGGGTTATCGAGAACCCATGTTCATGAACGGCGATGAGGCCTGCTCTCTGTAGTCGGCTGAATCCACCATTCAATTCAGAAACCGTGAAGATGGAGTGATTGATGTAGTCTCCCGCTCCGATGACATGTTCGAGTGGCGCCACGCTGCCTCGCGGACCTGCGAAATAGACGGACATTAGCAACCAGGCATCGCTCCAGAGGAACTTTGTCGGGGTTTTCATCATGACGATACAGCCAGGATGGCGGGTGTGGACTCAATGTTTGTCGCGATTCCGCAATCCCCAGAGCCACGACCGCACGCCCAAGGTGAACGCCACCGAGGCGAAGAGGATGCCACCAAAAGGAAAATAAAGCAGACCGAGTTTTTCGGCAGCATTGGAAGAGAGGGCAGTGCCCACGGCTGCCACAATGGCGATGACAAAATAGATCAAGGGGGATGCCGGTGCCTCTTCCACGACCAGCGAACGCCCGCATTCACATGCCTTCGCCGCGGGGCCATGTCTCGCGCCGCAATCGGGGCAGATGATGTCGGGTGCTTCGTGCATGGCGTGCTCCGATTGTGTCGATGGCGTACCCTGAGGAAGGTGTGCTGAGTTTTTGTTGCTGAGAAATCTGTGGGAGATTAACGGGCATTCCCGAAGATGAATACTGACATCAAAAAAATCGAGTATGTGGCACGGTTGCAACCTGCACCTGCCAGCGATTCCGAAATCGAGGGCTTCCAGAGAAACATCCCTTTTCCACTTTCGCCGACGTTTGTCACCTACTGCCTCACCCAGAACGGGGGCATTCCATTGGAAAAGAACAATTTGTTCATTCCCTCAAAACGCCATGCTCAGTATTGGAACATGTGCGGACGAAGGTTCATCAACTCTGCAGGTCAGTTTGACGTGAATTGTCTCTATGGATTGACGGTGGACGAGAGGTGTTCGATTCTTCGTTGGACCGAGAACGCCAGGCGGGTGCGGCGACTTCCGGATTTGTTTTGGGTGGTTGCGAGCGATGGTGTGGGACTCGAAGCGGTGAGCCAACTCACCACTGGCAATGACGCGGTGTATCTGTGGGAGCCGAATATCGAACCGCATTTGTTTCAGATGACAGACTCACTGCTCGAGTTCTACAACTCGCTGGAACCGGAGACTTTTGAGGAGTGAGATAGCTGTGCCGGAAGATTCACAGCTCCTTCCGCACCATCTCCACACCTGCCACCATGTTCGCGAGTTTCTTCTTCGCGGCCCAGCGGGCGGTCTGGCTCAGACCGCAGTCGGGAGCGAAGACAAGGCGATCGGCGGAGGCGAACTTCAATGAGGCGCGCACGGCATCGGCGACCTGCTCGGGTGTTTCGATGTGGTAGCTCTTCACGTCGATCACCCCCACGGCGACGTCATATTTTTCTGCCATGGGCTTGATGACGTCGAGCTCGGCGTATTCGCGGTTCGCCATTTCCACGTGCACTTCATCGGCGTGCAGATCGAGGAAAGCGGGGAAGAGCGGCGCGTACTTGCGCCAGCCTACGGGGTGGCCCTTGAAGTTGCCGAAGCACAGGTGGGTGCAGATGCGTGACCTGCCGCGTGCGGGTTCCACGGTGTTGTTGAAAATGCTGACAAAGCGGCGCGTGTCCTCCTTGTAGCCGTAGCAGCTCATGCTGGGCTCATCCACACAGATTTCCTTGCAGCCGGCGCGCACGAGGTCTTCGATTTCCTTGCGCACCAGCGGCAGCAAGGCCTGGGTGATGGCGAAGCGATCCTTGTACTGATCATTCGTGGCCAGGCGACCGGAGAGTGTGTAGGGCCCGGGTACAGACACCTTGAGCGGCACGCCCTTCGGCGCGAGGCGGCGCAGGCGCTCAAACTCCTCCACGGCTCCGAGTCCGCGTGGGGCTGCCAGACTGCCGACGATGGCGTGCTTCCCACGCTGGTCATGCGCGGGCGGGCCAAAGCGGCGCGGGCTGGCGGGCTCCAGCGCGATGCCCTCGATGAAACCGTAGAAGGAGAGATTGAAGTCAAAACGCGTCTGCTCTCCATCCGTGATCACATCGAGGCCGGCATCGAGCTGGTCGCCGATGGCCACGCGTGCGGCATCGTCTTGAATCTCCTTGATGTCCTCCGAGCCGAACTTGTCGAGGTGCTGTGAGGAAAACTCGAGCCAGCCGGGGAAGGGGTAGCTGCCAATAACGGAGGTGCGGAGAGGCTTGTCTTTCATCGTGGAAGAGGAGTGATGGAAGGGTGGAAGAAGGGGAAAAAGGAAGGGTGAAGAACGTTAGAGGCCGGCGTAGTAACGGCTGATGCGGCGGGCGTGTTCGTCGTAGGCGGCTTCGAAGAGGGCGGTGGCTTTCTCCGCGCCGCAGACGGCTCCGGCGGTGAGGACCTTGGGAGGGTGTCCGGCCTTGGTGAGACGCTCGGCGACTTCGGCCTTGATGGCATTGATGATCAGGCAGCCACCCACGGTGGATCCCGGAGCGACGGGCGTATCGAGGTTGTCGATTTTCACCATAGCGTCTCCAACTGGCGCGCCGGTGTCGAGCACGAGGTCGGCGAAGTCCTGCAGCTTCTTGCCATCGCGATGGCGGCTGGTGCTGGCGTCGCTGTGTTCCTGGCTGATGAGAGCGACCACACGCACGCCGCGTTTCTGAAACTCCTCTGCGATTTCCACGGGCACGACATTGCAGCCACTGCTGGAAATGACTAGGGCGCAGTCACCCTCCTGCAGGGCGAAGTTCCTCAGGATGCGCGCCGCGAAGCCGCTCACGTTTTCCAGGAACATGGCCTGCCGCTGGCCGTTCGCGCCGACCACGAGGTTGTGGAAGGTGAGGGATAGTTCCACGATGGGATTGAACCCCGGGAAGGAGCCGTAGCGGGGCCACATTTCCTCCACCATGATGCGGCTGTGACCGCTGGCGAAGACGTGCACCATCTGCCCCTTCAGAATGGTCTCGGCGAACCAGTCCGCGGCCTGCTGGATCTGGGATTCCTGGGAGCGGGCGCGGGCGAGGAGGCGTTCGGAAGCTTCGAGAAAACGGAGGGCGGGGGAGGAAGACGGCATGGGTGAACTGATGTCACCAAAGCCGATAAGAAAATCAATGTCGAATGTGCACTGGCGTAGAGCGAGAACTCGCCGGGTGAATGGCGGGATTGTACATGGGAGGACTTAGGGAGAGCGGCCTTTCCTGGCCGCTGCGCGTCATTCTTCTTGGGAGTCTCGAGTGAGATTCACCATGCGGCCTGGAAAGGCCGCTCGCCTCAGGGGATGACAAGGCGGTTTCGACCTTGGTCGAAGTGGCGCGTCCCCTGAGTACGGCTGAAGCCGTAGCTACTTTCTTAAGGCGCTGCCGCGTCTTTCGCCTGAGCCTGGCTCTCGGCGGAGAGGTTGGCGATGGGGTAGCTGACGCGCTGGCCGTTGGGCATCTTGAGGATGACGTTCTCTCCTTCGATGCCACCGAACCCCGCACGGATCTTCCGGCCCTCGGCATTGGTCCAGGTCATGATGGGCGGCAGCTCTTTCTTCGCGGCAACTTTGGGTGAGTCCTTGTCCAGGGGGGCGCCGAGGGAGATCCACTCGCGGAGGGTGGCTATCTCCTTGGTACTGAGATTCCCCTTGGGGGGCATGTGGTTCTTCGCGTCTGGGTTCGCGATGATTTCCAAGAAATGACTGGAGGCGGGATCGCCGGGCTCGATGAGCATATTGACCCCGATGTCCTTCTTCAGGCGGGTCTTGTTGTCGAAGACGAAGCCAGCCTTCTCCTTCTTGGCTGTCTCGCTGTGGCACTCGTAGCAGTGCTCCTTCAGGATGGGCTTCACGTCCTTGTCGAAATCCTTTGCTCCCAGGCCCAGGCAGGGCGCGAGGGTCAGGGTCACTAGGAGGGTGGCAAGGGGGAGGCGGGGGAGCATCGGAAAATACAACGATGCACCCGGGCGAAGCTTAGGCAAATGCTGGTATGTGGCGCGTCTTCCGCTTGCCAGCGCCGTGGCATGCGGTTGGTTGCCCGGTGACCCAAGCCCCCGCCTCTGTTTCCGCTGCCGCGCACAAGCCGCCGAATCCTCTTCTGGAGATTGTCCTCACGATCATCCTGCCTTCAGTGGTGCTGGACAAGCTGAGCACGACTGAGCGGCTCGGTCCCCTGTGGGCGCTGGTGGTGAGCCTGCTGTTCCCGATTGGCTTCGGCATCTGGTGCTTCATCCAGAAGAAGGGGTGGAATCTCTTCTCCGTGCTCGGCTTTGTGACCATTCTGATCACCGGCGGCCTGGGGCTGCTGAAGCTGCCTGCTTTCTGGTTTGCGGTGAAGGAGAGTGCCATGCCCATCGTCATTGGCCTGGCGTTTCCGTTGAGTCATCGCTTTGGGAAGCCGCTCATCAATGCGCTGATCATGCAGCCGCATGTGATGAATCTGGAGGCAATGAAAGCCGCGCTCAATTCGCCGCAGCGTCAGGCGGAGTATAAGCATGTGCTGTTCCGAGCTTCGTGCGAGTTGGGCCTGGGCATGCTGCTGAGCTCGGTGGCGAATTTTTTCCTCGCGATGTACCTCCTGGAAGGCAAGGCACCTGCGACCGAGGAATTCATGAAAGGCATCGCCAAGCTGAATTGGATGAGCATGATCGTCATCGGCGTGCCCATGATGGTGATCATGCTGGTGGTGTTCTTCCGCCTGCTGAAGCACCTGCAGCGCATCACCGGACTCGAGCGGGATGATTTGATGAATCCCGGGACGACGGTGAGAAGGCAGGTGGGTGGGTAAGGCGGTCTTGTTCAACCTTAGTGTTGAGGTCCTGACGTAGAATCGAGGCTGGTATGAACTTCACGGAACTGCTGAGAACTGCGCACCATGAACTGGAACCTTCCCTCATTGAAGCAGGCTTCCGACGGGTTTCCGGTGCAGTATGGAATCGCTGCAAAGGGGATGAACTGAGCGTTGTCCATCTCCAAAAGCACAGCGTGGAGGAGTCATTCTGCGTGAATCTGGGAATTCACTATGCCTTTCTGCCCAAGGAAGGATCACTTAGCACCTTTGATGGTGGCCAAATTGAAGCTCCGGAATGCGTATTGCACCTGCGTTTGACGGAAAACCCCGCTGCGAAGGACCAGTGGTGGCCTATTGCCGATTCGAGCCTGCATCAAATCATCGATCTTGTGGGTACCAGGGGCTTGCCTATTTTTGATATGTATCGGCTTGATGGACCGATCGGGAAGATAGACGGCAAGAGCATTGAGAATGGGGACTTTGGCCCCTTGGCTCCGATGACCAGAATCAGAGCCTGTTTTCTCCTCGCTCGTATTCATGAGCGAATGGGGAATCGAGACAAATGCGTCGAGATTGCCGCAATTGGGCTGAAGCATGCCGGAATGGCTGTTGGCCCCCAAAAAGCTCTGAAGGACATTTTGAAGCGTTTGGGCAAAAACTTCTAGTTAATGAACGAGCTAGTTGCCCAGACCAATGGCTTCAGCGTTACGAGCCCTTTTGCGTCACGAGGCCATTGAGCAAGCCACCGACACCACCGCCCGCGCTGCCCCAAGAGCCGGCGTAGGTGTTCTTGTAGAAGAGGACGCGGGCCCAGTAAGTGCTGCCGCCGGGCATGGTGAGGTCAGACACGCTGAGGACAGCGGTGTCGCCGGCCCAATTTACCTTGGCAGGGATGGCGAGGGGGAATTCGCCGCCCTTGTATTTCACGCGGGCGTTCACGGTCCACTTGTCGCCATCGATCTTGGTGACGCTGGTGATGTTGTAGGACTCGCTGCGCTCCTCGGTGAGCTCGCCATCCCTCACGCCGCTCCAGCGACCGGTGAGGGTGGCATTGGTGAGCATCTTGGTGAACTCAGCTTCGAGCTCGGCTTGGGAAGGGGCGGCGGCTGCCGTCGTCGTAGTGGCAGGCTTCGCTGAGGTGTCCTGCGAAGGAGCAAGAGAAACGCAGGAGAGCGAAAGGCAGACGGCGAGGAAGGGGATGAGCGTTCTCATGGGTAGGGAGGTCGGCAGGAGTACGGTGCTTGCTATGGGTGTATTCGAACGTCGGCGGCGGAGGATTGTTTCGGGTGCGGTGTAGATGAATACGACGTGGAGTGGAAAGTAGTCCGCCGAGCTTCGGCGGTTGAGGAGCAACTATTCCCTCCAGAGGTGAAGCGTCCTGCCCCCCACAGGAGCGCGGACACTCTTGTCCGCTACCCCTGACATACCATCTTCTTTTACCCGGCAAGCGAGGCCATGTGCCACCAGCTGCTTCTGAGATGTGGCCTCACAACTTCCACACGACAGATCTCGTCACGCCACAGAACGGCGGACAAGAGTGTCCACGCTCCTATCGGTGCGTCCGCCGCTCACTACGCGTCGGCTTGGAGGCGCACCGAGATCTTATCCCAAAAAGAAAAATGGCAGGTCCTGAGACCTGCCATGCTGACCGCCGAGGGCCCGGCGGACTACTTTCCAAACTTGCTGCTTACGCGCCGCGGGGCTCGGTCACGTGATTGCTGCAGGCCTTCACGATTTCGTAGAAGCTGCCGCTCTCCAGGCTGGCGCCGCCCACGAGGGCGCCGTCCACGTCGGGCTGGGAGATGAGCTCAGCCATGTTGCTGGGCTTCACGCTGCCGCCATACTGGATGCGGATCTTGCGGGCGGTGTCTTCGTCGAACATCTCGCCGAGGACCTTGCGGATGAAGGCGTGTGCCTCCTGTGCCTGCTCGGGGGAGGCGGTACGACCGGTGCCGATAGCCCAGACGGGCTCGTAGGCGATGACCACGTCCAGCAGGCGGCGGGAGCCCACGGTGGCGAGGCTTTCGCGGGTCTGGGACTCGAGCACTTGCTCAATCTTGCCGGCATCGCGTTCTTCAAGCGTCTCACCCACGCAGAGGATGGGGTGGATGCGTGCTTCAAGGGCGGCCAGAAGCTTGGCGTTCACGATGGCGTTCGTCTCGCCATACATGGCGCGGCGCTCGCTGTGGCCGACGATGACGTGGCGCACGCCACACTCCTTGAGCATCACCGCGCTGATTTCGCCCGTGTAGGCGCCACCGGCGTGCTGGCTCATGTTCTGTGCGCCCAGTTCCACCGTCTCCGAGCGGCCACCCTGGATGAGCTCCTGTGCCTTCGGCAGGGAGATGTAGGGCGGCACAATCACCACCTGCACACCCGTCTTCTCAGGAAGGACGCGAAGAAACGAACGCAGGAACTTCTCCGTCTCGGCCGGAGGGTTGTTCATCTTCCAGTTGGCGGCGACAATCGGTTTACGGAATACGGGGAGCATTTGGGGGCTGGAGTAGTCGGTGCAGTATCAGAAAATCGTCAATCAGTCGGCAAGAAAAAAGGTGCTGATGTGGAAGTGAATTTAGTTATTTGTCCTGCAAAGCGGCAACTCCGGGCAGTTCTTTCCCCTCCAACAATTCGAGGCTCGCCCCGCCGCCGGTTGAGATGAAAGTGACCTTGTCCGCCACGCCGGCCTTTTTCACGGCCTTCACGCTGTCGCCGCCGCCGATGATGGTCTTGGCGCTGGAATTTGCGGCCACGGCCTCGGCGATGTCGAAGGAACCCTTGGCGGAAGCCTTGATTTCGAACACGCCCATGGGGCCGTTCCACACGACGGTCTTGGCCTTGGCAATTTCTTCAGAGAAGAGCTTCACGGATTCCGGACCGATGTCCACGCCTTCCCAGCCGTCTGGGATGCTTTCGTTCACGCCGGTGTACTTGGTGGTGCCGAGCTTCTTCGCGTCGAAGTCGAAGGCATCCGTGATAAGGGCGTCCACGGGGATGAGGAGCTTCACTCCGTTCTTCTTCGCCTTGTCGATGGCGGCCTGTGCGATCGGTTCCCAATCAGGCTTGTACAGGCTCTTACCGATGGAGATGCCTTGCACCAGCTTGCGGAAGGTGTAGGCCATACCGCCGCCGATGATGATGGTGTCCGCCTTGTCGAGCAGGCGGTTGATGACCTCGATCTTGTCGTTCACCTTGGCGCCGCCGAGGATGACCACGAAGGGACGCTCGGGGTTTTCCAGCTCGTCGTGCAGGTAGGTCAGTTCCTTCTCCATGAGGAGACCGGAGACGGCGGGAAGGTAGTCAGCCACACCGGCGGTGGAGCTGTGGGCGCGGTGAGCGGAGCCGAAGGCGTCATTCACATACACTTCGGCGAGCTCGGAGAGGGACTTGGCCAGGGCGGCGTCGTTCTTCTCTTCTCCAGCGTGGAAGCGCACGTTTTCCAGCACCAGCACTTCGCCGTCCTTGAGGGCGAGCGCCTTGGACTTGGCGTCGTCGCCGATGCAGTCGTCCGCGAAGGCGACGGGCTTGCCGAGGAGGTCGGAGAGCGTGGCGACAGCGGGCTTGAGGGATTGTTTAGGATCACGCTGGCCCTTCGGGCGGCCAAGGTGGCTGGCGAGGATGACACGTGCGCCCTTCTCGATGAGGTAGTTCAGGGTGGGGAGCGTCTCCTTGATGCGGGTGTCGTCCGTAACCACCATGGCGCCGTCTTTCTCTTCGAGCGGCACATTGAAGTCCACACGAACGAGGACGCGCTTGCCAGAAATGTCGATGTCGCGGATGGTCTTCTTGGGCATAGGGAAAAGGGGTGTGGAAGGGCAGGCAAAAAGCCAGCAAGTTGCGGGCCGTCCAGCGGAAAGTTGTCCGCGTACGTAGAAACCCGTAGAATCGCATCTTCTGGACCCAAAAGTCCCTGGTCCCGCCATCTTGCATTGGCATTCAGCCTGCCCTATCGCACTCTACTCACCACATGCCTGAATCCTTCGTTCATCTTCATTTGCATACGGAATACTCGATGCTCGATGGGGCGGTGAGGATTCCGGACCTGATGAAGCGGGTCAAGGAGCTCGGCATGACCGCCGTGGCCATGACGGACCACGGCAATCTCTTCGGCGCCATTGAGTTCTACCAGGCCTCCCAGAAGGCGGGTATCAAGGCCATCATTGGCTGTGAAATCTACCTGGCCCCCGGGAACATGGAGGACAAGAAGGAGGTGACAGGGCGGAAGCGCTCCTCCCACCTGACTCTGCTGGCGGAGACTAATGAAGGGTATGCCAACCTGGTGAAGCTGGTGACCAGCGGCCACCTCGAGGGTCTGTACCAGGGCGAGCCGCGTGTGGACAAGAAGCTCCTGGCCAAGCACGCCAAGGGACTCATCTGCCTGAGCGGTTGCCTGAATGGCGAGATCAATGAATTCATCCTCTCCGATCGTGAGGATGAGGCGCGCAAGAGCGTGGTGGAACTCCGCGACATCTTCGGCGCCGATAATTTCTTCCTGGAGATGCACAATCACGGCAGCTCCCAGCAGCATACGTGCATGGTGAAGCTGGCGGCGTTCGCGAAGGAATTCGGCCTGAAGACCGTGGCCGCGAATGATGTGCACTTCCTGAACAAGGAGGACCACGAGGCGCACGACGTGATGATTTGCATTGGCGAAGGCGCCAACGTGCATGACGAGAAACGAAAGCACTACTCCCCAGAGGTCTATCTGAAGACGGCGGAGCAGATGTACGAGCTCTTCGAGGGCTATGAGGATGCGTGCCGTAACACGCTGGAGATCGCGGAACGCTGCAACGTGACCATGAAGCTCGACTCCGCGAGCATCGAGAAGTACCCGCAGTTCCAGCCCCCGAACGGGATCGACCGGAATGACTACCTGCGTGATCTGAGCCTCAAGGGGCTGGCGACGCGCTATGGCGCGGAACGTGCCGAGAACGACACCGCGCTGCGTGAGCGCCTGGACTACGAGCTGGGCATCATGTCGAAGATGAACTTCACCAGCTACTTCCTGATCGTCTGGGATTTCATCAATTGGGCGAAGGAGCACGGCATTCCCGTCGGGCCGGGTCGTGGATCGGCGGCAGGTTCGCTCGTCGCGTATTGCCTGGGCATCACGGACATCTGCCCGCTGCAGTTTGGATTGATCTTCGAGCGCTTCCTGAATCCCGAACGTAAGTCTCCGCCTGACGTCGACATCGACTTCTGCCAGACGCGGCGTCCGGAAGTGATCGACTATGTGCGGCATCATTATGGTCTGCGCAGCGTGAGCCACATCATCACCTTCGGCACCATGGGTGCGAAGAGCGTCATCCGCGACGTGGGTCGTGTGCTGGGCATGAGCTACGGGGATGCAGACCGCATTTCCAAGATGATTCCCGCCGAGCTGAACATCACGCTCGAGGATGCGGTGGAGAAGAATCCCGAGCTGAAGAAGGCCATCGCGGAGGAATCCGCCACGCAACAGCTCTGGCAGTACGCCACCTTCCTGGAAGGGATGACGCGCAACGCCGGCATCCACGCGGCGGGCATCGTTATCGGCGACCAGCCGCTGGACAATTTCATCCCGCTGACGCTTGGCGCCGCGGAGGAAGTTGTGGCCCAGTTCGCCATGGGCCCGCTCACGGATGTGGGCATGTTGAAGATGGACTTCCTGGGGCTGAAGACCCTCAGCGTGATCCATGACGCAGTGCAGTTCGTGCGCTTGCGATTCCCGGACTTCAAAGTCGAGGATGTCCCGCTCGACGACCTGAATACCTACAAACTGCTGCACAAGGGCGAAACGGTCGCCGTGTTCCAGATGGAATCTGGCGGTATGTCCAGCACGTGCAAACAGCTCGAGCCGGACCGCATTGAGGAAATCATCGCCTTGCTCGCGCTCTATCGTCCGGGCCCGATGGACCTCATCCCGGACTTCATCAAGCGTAAGAAGGGTGAGCAGAAGGTGGAGTATCTTCATCCGCTGCTGGAGGACGTCAGCAAGGAGACATACGGCATTCTCATCTACCAGGAGCAGGTGCAGAAGGCGGCCAACCTCCTTGCGGGCTACACCCTCGGCGCTGCGGATGAACTGCGCCGCGCCATGGGTAAGAAGGATGAGAAGAAGATGGCCCAGCAGCGCGCCATCTTCGTGGAGGGCTGTGGCAAGACGGTCGGCATCAGCGATCGCAAGGCCAATGACATCTTCGACCTCCTGGCCAAGTTCGCGGGATACGGCTTCAACAAGTCGCACTCCGCCGCGTACGGCATCGTGACGTACCGCACCGCCTTCCTGAAGGCGAACTACCCTGTGGAGTTCATGGCGGCGGTGCTGTCCTATGAAGTCAACAACACGGACAAGATCTCCAGCTTCGTCTCCGAGTGCCAGCGCATGGGCATGACCATCCTGCCGCCGGATGTGAACAAGAGTGCGCTGAAGTTCGCCCCCGAGTGCATGGGCGACAGCACCGTGCCGGAGGCCATCCGCTTCGGTCTTTCCGCGGTGAAGAACGTGGGTGAAGGCGCCATGTCCCAGGCAGTGGAAGAGCGCAAGAAGAACGGACCCTACAAGAGCCTGGAGGATTTCTGCCAGCGGCTCGATTCGCGTGCGATCAACAAGCGCCTCATGGAAGCGCTCATCAAGGTGGGTGCGTTTGACTTCACCAAGGAAGACCGTGCGGCGATGTTCGCTCGCATCGACCAGGTGCTCTCCGCGGCTGCTTCACGCCAGAAGGAACGCCGTGCCGGTGTGGTGAGCCTTTTCGGTGACGACGACATGGGCACCACCCGCAACACCGTGGCGGCGGCGCAGAAGCCGAAGCCGTGGACGAAGGAAGAGGTGATGGCGTTTGAGAAGGAGTTGCTGGGTTTCTTTGTCTCCGGTCACCCGCTCGACAGGTACCGCTACGTCTTTGAGAAAGACAACGTGACGCGCGTCATGGACCTGCAGGAGATGAAGCAAGAGAAACAGAAGGTCTTCTGCGCGGGCACGATTGAGCGTCTGGAAATCAAGTTTACCAAGAAGGACAACCGCGCCTTCGCCACCTTCGCCTTGGAAGACTTCACCGGCTCGGTGGAGTGCATTGCGTGGAATGACACGTACGAGAAATTCAAGGAGTTGATGGTCTCTGGTGCCGCTGTGGGCATCCGTGCGCGCACGGAGAAGGATAATCGGAGCGACGCGATTCGACTGACCGCTCAGGAAATCAAACCGCTCAAGCCTGCCAAGGAGCCGAAGGAAGGTGCGAAGCCAAAGAACGGCAACGGCAATGGAAACGGCAAGGTGCAAACGAATGGCACGCTGGTGTTGCGACTGAATTCAGCCGAGCACAGCGAGCAGGACCTGGATGAGATCTTCGGCATCATCAAGGCGCATCCGGGGAATACCAAGGTGCAGTTCCGCATTGCCGTGGCCAGTGGACGCGAAGCGGTGCTGAATGCCGGGAAGGAATACAGCGTGGAACTGAGCGACGAGGTGCGGGAGGAACTGCAGGAGTGGGTGGGGTGAGTGGAAAAGGAAAAGAAGACTTCCTTCGGAAGGGTGAGATCTGAGACAATGGGGCTGTGGAAAATGACAGTCCTGTGATAGTTCCAGATGATTCCCCGCCGTCGCCTGAATCCACGGCGAAGGGAGGAAGGTGGAAGAAGTGGGCAGTGGGATTGATTGCCACGGCTGCCGCCTTTTTTTGGTAGTCCCCATGTTTACCCAGGTCCTCATCTGGGATGGTGGTGCCCATTGCACAGTCACCGTGGTGGTGCTTGAGCAAATCACTAATAAGTCGGTAGTAGGCGCCGATGTTCGGGTTCTTGGCTCCTCAGAGGAACGTATGATGGAGATTTTGGGAGGCAGTCACTCGGAGGATTGGAAACGGTTCGTGCAGGAGTGCGACGTCGCCGTGGAGGGAAAGACAGACAACCACGGCACGGCGGTACTAGGAGCCAAATGTGGTGCTGGGGGAAGAAAAAGCGTCTTGGGGGGCAAAACTGGAAGTTATAGGATTGATCACATCTTTGAAATTGCTCATCCCAAGTATGAACCCTTGAGGATTCCTCTGGCGGCGCTACTAGGCCAGAACAGCTTCCCGCTTCGGAGGGAGAATAAGCTCACCGTTCGCGTGTGGGTGGAACCCAAGAAGATGAATGTTGCGTCAGACCAGGAGGTTCAGCGATGAGTCATGATGGCGCTGAGAGTTCGTACGGACTGCCACGCCGCGCCAAGTGGGAGTGGTGGCTGCTGGGGATAGCAGTGCTGGGCCTTCTTTATGCGTTTGCTAAACCCGCCTTCGCATGGACAGGCGGAGTAACGAAGGAAGTCAGCGTCCAGGTGCTTTCCATGGGTGCCGACGAACCACTGGAGGGCGTGGAGATCGTTTTGGTCGATGAGCGCGAATGCCGCATGCGCAGTTCGTACCTGGAGGAGAGGAGATATGAGGAGTGGCGGGACTGGGCACTTCAGGCTCGCCTCTTGGGAAAAACAGATGGAAACGGAGAGGTGGTGCTGCGACGACAGTTTGGTGCCGGAGGTGGGATGGGGATCTTGTTTAAAAGCGGAAGCTTCCATGTGAATCAGGTCGTCGAGATTGCCCATCCCGGTTATGAGCCGCTGCAAGTCACCCTGGCTTCTCTTCTCGGTGGAGACAGGTTCCCATTGAGCAAAAAGGAACTGGCAGTAAAAGTGTGGCTGATTCCCAAGACCAGTCCACACTAACCCCACCCACCCAGCGACCACGTTCCGCTCCCTAGATGAGATTTGAAGACCTGAGAGGCATTCTCCAATACGTTCCCCAGTTCAAGGAACGCATCTTTGTCATTGCGCTCGATGGCGCCGTGATGCGCCTGCCGAACTTCCACAGCCTGTTGCAGGACATTGCCGTGCTGCAATCACTGAGCATTCAGGTCGTGGTCGTCTTTGGCGCCCGGAGACAGATCCAGGAGCTCGCGGAACTGCGTGGTGTGAAGCTGACCAGCGACGACGGCATGGGTCTCACCGATGCTGGAACACTGGAAGTCAGCGCGGACGCCATTTCACGTCTCACGAGTGAACTCATGGGCGATCTCACCGCACTGGAGTTGCGTGTCGCCGTGCCCAATGCGCTCGCGGTGCATCCCGCTGGGGTCATCGAGGGCGTGGACCTCATCCACACAGGCCGTATTGAGCGCGTGGATGAGCGCATGCTTCTGGCCATGCTCAAGGAGGGCATCATTCCTGTGCTGCCTCCGTTGGGTTATGACGGGCGTGGCGCTACCTTGCGCGTGAACTCGGATGAGGTCGCGGTGGATGTGGCTTTGGCGCTGGATGCGTCCAAGGTCATCTTCGTCGCGGAGGAGGGTCTGGTGGATGCCAGCGGACAGCGGCTGGCCCAGATTTCCGTGGGGCAGGCGCGGGATATGGCCAAGCGCAAAGATCCCAGCGCGGACCCGAGCCTTCTCTCCAAGCTGCGCCATGCCGCTCTGGCTTGTAACGAAGGCGTGCCTCGCGTGCACATCATCGACGGAAGGCAGGACGAAGTGCTGCTGGCCGAGCTCTTCAGCAATGAAGGCGTGGGCACCATGATCCACGCGGATGACTACCAGCACTTGCGCAAGGCTCGCAGCTCGGACATTCCCGCGTTGCAGGCCATGATGCGCGAGAGTGTGGAAGACGCCGCTTTGGCCCCTCGCACGCGTGAGCAGATGCAGAAGAGCATCGGGGACTTTTATGTGCTCGAGCTGGACGGCAATCCTGTGGCCAGCGTCGCCGTGCATGTCTACGAACTCGAAGGTGGCGTGAAGGCGGCGGAACTCGCCTGTCTCTTCGTGCGTCGCGCCCACAAGAACAAGGGGCATGGTCGCAAGCTGGTAGCCTTTGCCGAGGAGACGGCGCGCCAGCGTGGCTGCGCGTGGATCTTCGCGCTCAGCACCCAGGCGTTCCGCTTCTTTGAGGAGAAGATGGGCTACAAGGAAGTGCCGGTGGATACGCTGCCCGCCAAGCGTCGCGAGGCGTATGACCGGAGTGGAAGGAACTCGCGCGTGCTGAAGAAGGCGTTTTGAGGTTGGCAGCGGTGGTGTGGTGTAGACTGATGCACCCTATCACCAAGCCAGCTCAGGAGACGCATGACGCAAATGGGGACAGGAATGTCCCCACTCCTTGAGAGGTGGCGATGCTGTCAAGGAGCGGGGGCATTCCTGCCCCCGATGGCGTGTGGCTATGCTTGTGAGTTCACGCGGCCATTTCGCGAGATAATCTCTGGCCGTACAATGCAGACAAAAAAAGAGCGTCAGGCCGGAGGCCCAACGCCCGCTGTCAGACCGGAGGTCTAACCTCCGAAGTTAGCCAAGCTTCGCGCCGTAGCCCTTGAGCATAGCTTCCAGCATGCGGCCGTACTTCACATAGCTGTCGTACTGCTCCTTTGCCTTGGCTTCGGGGGAGAGGTCGTCCGCGGAACCGGCGCCATGGAACACGACGGCCACATGCGGTTCGATGCTGATGTAGCCTTCGTAGCCGGACTTCACGAGGTCTTCCATGATGCGCTGGGTCTGGCCTTCGCCTTCACCGGGGTAGGTGTAGTCGGCGTCGTTCTTGGCGGTGTTCCAGCGGCCGTCCTTCACATGGACGTGTGCCATGTGGGGCTTGATGGCCTGGTACATTTCCCAGGAGTCCTGCTTTTGGCCGGGGCGGTCGCGGTCAGGAATAAAGACCGGATTACCGGTGTCGAACACCCACTGGATGCCGGGGACGGCGTCGTTGAGGCGCTTCACGTAGCTCACGCTCATGCCACCCCAGTTCATGCAGTTCTCATGAATCATGGTGAGGCCGGCGTCATCGAAGCGCTTCTTGATTTCAGCCATGCGGCGGATGCGCTCGGCTTCCATCTGGTCGGGCAGGTCGTTGCCATCGGCGTCCTTGCGCACGGCGTAGCTCATCACGCGAATGAGTTTGGCGCCCAGCTTCTGCATGCGGGGGATGGCGCGGTTGATCTCTGCTTCGGTGATGGAGAAGTCGTCCTCGATCTTCTTGGCCCAGTTGCCGATCAGGGAGCCGAAGCCGCTGACCTTCATGTTCTTTGCGGCGAGTTCCTCGCACACCTTCTCAAAGGTGGCTTCGGGGATCTCATGCAGGTTGCCCTTCACGCCATCGAACTCCACCACGCGGGATTCGATGCTGTCCCAGCCCAGATCCTGGTGGGCCTTGATTTGCACGTCGAGAGGTGCGCCTGCTTCGTCTGCGATACCGGTGAGTTTGATCATGTGAGGAGTAGGGAGGGGAAGGAGAGGGGGCGAGGCAAAACCTCACCCAAACAAGTACGTATGGCGGGCCCAATACGTGCCTTGGCCCCCTCCTTCATGCAAGGAGGGATTTGTGGCAGGTACCTACTGATTTGTGACCTGCCGGGCCTGCGCTGGGCGGAAGCGCTGAGAGTCTCGTGAAGTACGAACTAAGGCGACGAATTATCTATCGTCGGGATCGTCCGTGGGTTCCAACTTCCGGTCGTAGCATTTGCCTTCGGCCAGTTTGTCCACCTTGTCCGGCAACTTTTCGAGTGACGGTGCGGTGGATTTCACCTGCACAATTTTTCCGGTGGAATCCTTCACGACGATGATCCAGCCGTCATAGGAATAGCCGAAGATGGCACCGGTGCGGTCGAACTTTGTTTTGACCGCCTTGCACTCGTGTTCGACGGCTTTTCGCGGCTCCACCGTGAGCGGAATACTCTCCTGCAAGAGGACCTTGGTGACGGTGCGGTCCTTCGCGCTTTGACCAAAGGCAGATACCGTGGCGGTATAGTTTGCGTAGGATTGGCGGGTATCGAGGTTGGAGAACTTCAATCGCAGGGTAATTCTCTGCAACTTGTCATCAAAGTCGCCGCCTTTGACGGCGGCGGGCTTGGAGGCGATCACGTCGATCTTGACGCCGCGTTCGAACGGCAGCGCCTGCTGCGCGCTCGCGGGGGAGAGGGACATCAGGCCAGCAGCGAGGCAAAGGCAGGCCGTGAGGGAGGCAATTCCATGCGTTTTCATAAGACCCTTTCGTGTGGATGGGCTTGAATTCCCTGATGGGAGGTTGTTTCCTTAATATGTAGAGAAATCATGCCTGTTGTTGCAGGGGTCAACCGAATCTTTTGTCTCCATGGGTTGTAAATCGTACGAGTCCCTTGCCACCGGATGACTTCCAGGTAGCATCCGGGCGCGCCATGGGCAGAAAATTACGACGTTCCGGCACAAAAGTTGAAGCCTCAAAGGCTCCCCCAAAGTTGCTGGCGACCTGGCAGCGGTTCTTCCTCTGGGCGATGTGGCTGGCGGTCCTTGCGCTCCTCTGGCAGAACACGAGCGGAGAGGGATTCACCTTCGTGGAATTCCTCGCCATGGCTGCCGGCGTGGGCGTCACTGTGTGGATGTGCAAGCATCCTATGGGCAGGCCCAAGGTTTACATCGAAGAGGCGGCCCAAATGTGTGGGCGCTTCGAATCCCGCACGAACTGGGCTCTGGTGATCCTCGCGGCGCACATCACGTTGCTGGGCATCGGTGTGGCAGGTAAAATCGTGTACGACCTGAATCACGGTCTCACCACGGTGGGTGGCATCTTTGAGGACGTCGCCATGTTCTTTTTGGAATGGCTGAAGATCATTCTCTCCGGCGGCACCTCCGGGGATGTCACGCATACCAAGCTGTACACCCTGATCATCGCGCTGCCCATCGGCCCCTTCATGCTGATGATGGTGCTGGTGCTGTGGACCTATCGCGGTGTTCCATTCCGCGTGGAGCCGGGGGACATCCTGGAAGTGCGGCGCGATGGGAAGTGGCAACTTCTGGATGAACACGAGTTTCCCAAGGTGGTGGCCGATGCCATCACCATCGATTTCTATGCCGATGCTGGGGATAAAACGCCGGCCCTGAGCCTGCCGCTTTCCCGCGTGTACTCCTGTGAACTGGGCACGCGCGTGAAAACTCGGGTGATTGCCGGGTATTTCCGACTCCGCTTTGAGTCACGCGGGTATGCCGTAAAACCGCGCGAAGGCCGGTCTTCCACGGCAGAGAGTTGGGTGGCCCAGCGTGATGCCTCGCGTGCTTCCTGAGAGTGAGCATCACCAGACGACTGGCGGCGCAGGCGGATTGCTGCGCAGCTTGATCGCTTGGTTCTGGGGTGTGAGGTGTTCGCGTTTCCAATCAATCACCGCGGTCACCCTGACCGGGCTTTGCCTTGTGTTTCGCCTTGATGCGGCGATCCATGCTGAGCGAGCGGCTGACATCGTCGCTCTCCGTAAACCGGCCGTGGCTGTCACGACGGACATACCGTTTGTCCCCTTTATGGGGCTCGATGAGTTCGCGTTTCGTGCTCATGCAAGGAGATCGCGCACGTCGGAGGGCGCGGCTGCATGGGCGGACTGTGCGGACTTGGCGGAGCGGTCGCTGATGCTATGACGACCGGACTGTCGCATGGCGCTTGGCCTTCCAATCGGACCAGCTCCAGCCGGCCAGGCCCAGTCCGCTAAAGATCAGCAGCGGACCGCCGAACACTCCCATCCAAAAGAGGCCATTGGGTCCTTGCGCATCCAAGCGGGAGGCGGTGATGTCTACGGGATTGTAGAAGACCGGCACGGCATGGCCGGGCTTGTACTCCTGGGCGATGGCGGTGGCCTGGGCGAGGTCTCCGTCCTTTGCCGGTTGCCGGGCTGCAGGACTGGCTCCGGCGAAGCGGGCTGTATCCACCACATATTGATACTCCAGCTCCACGTAATGCAGGGTGCTCTGCCTGGAGTCTTCCAAGTTGCGCACCCGCGAGGCCACGACGGTGCCGGAAGTTTCCGTCCACGCCTCTCGCATCTCCTTCCAAGCGGCTGGCACCTGCCAGAGCAGAGCGACTCCTCCGAACACCACACCGGCGCCCACCACGAGGCCAAAAATCATTACAAGGGTCAGGGCACTGCTGCTGGATTGCTGGGGAGGGGTGGGGGAGGAAGGCACGGTGCTATCCTTGTCAGGAGCCCTCGGCGTGCAAGCGGCGGTTCGAAAAAGGGCATGCGGCGGACTGCGTCATATCGGATTCAGGTTGCCGGCGGTATGTTGCTGGAGTGTGAGTTATGACGGCGGGTTAAGAGATAGTTCGTTCAGCCTGCGGGGGAAAGGACGATGCGCTCGCGGATATCCGCGATGGCGAAAGGAGGCGGC
Organism: Roseimicrobium sp. ORNL1; assembly: GCF_011044495.1. GTDB lineage: Bacteria > Verrucomicrobiota > Verrucomicrobiia > Verrucomicrobiales > Verrucomicrobiaceae > Roseimicrobium. The sequence continues at coordinate 5,011,079 of NZ_CP049143.1, read as the reverse complement.
TGTGGCAGATTGTCGTCCCTCTGCTGACACTCAATCGTGCGAAAAAAAAGACCACTTCTCACTTGCGCATGTGAACAATCTTGCTAGACATCCATCCCCTTCGCCCTCCCGTCTTGGTGGGGCATCTGGCATTTCCCCTGTATATCATCATGCGAGTAAGAACCTCAGTGAAGCGCTTGTGCGAGTCCTGCCGAGTCATTCGGCGGAAGGGAGTCGTGCGTATTGTATGCAAAAACCCGCGGCATAAGCAGCGGCAAGGTTAAGTCTGTAGAATACATTCATTATGGCACGTCTGCTTGGAGTAGAAATCCCGAATGAGAAGCGCATCGAAGCTTCTCTCCCGTACATTTACGGCATTGGTCCGTCCCTCACGAGGAAAGTACTCGCTGAGACCAATATTGATCCCAATACCCGCACGGGTGAGCTGACCGATGAGCAGCTCGCGGAAATCAGCCGCGTGGTGAATGCCAAGGGCATCGTCGTGGAAGGTGACCTTCGTCGTGAGCTGAATGCTCACATGAAGCGCCTCACGAGCATCAACTGCTACCGTGCGACGCGTCACCGCCGTGGACTTCCCGTTCGTGGCCAGCGCACCAAGACCAACGCCCGTACTCGTAAGGGCAAGCGCAAGACCGTGGGTGTGCAGCGCAACCCGAATGCCAAGGCTGGCAAGGTCTAAGCCCTGCTGAGTACCTCCTACTTTTCATCTCATCATGGCCGACGAAAATCAGAACCTTGGCGCTGCTCCTGAAGCTGCAGCCCCCACTCCTGCCCCCGCCCCCGCCGCGACTCCGGCAGCACCCGCCGCCGCTCCGGCGACTGACAAGCCTCTTTCCGAGAGGGATCGTCAGAAGAACATCAATGAAGTCTTCCTCAGCCTCGACGGCGGCGCCGGCGATGCAGCTCCCAAGGTCGTCAAGGCCAAGGGCAGCAAGAACGTCACCAGCGGCATCGTGCATGTCGTGGCGACCTTCAACAACACGATGGTCACCGTGACGGACCGCAATGGCAATGCCATCGGCTGGAGCAGCTCCGGCAAGATGGGCTTCAAGGGTTCCCGCAAGGGCACGGCATACGCCGGCCAGGTGGTGTCCCAGGATGCCTGCCGCCAGGCCATGGGCCATGGTCTCAAGGAAGTGGAAGTGCGCCTCAAGGGCCCCGGCTCCGGCCGTGAGTCCGCCGTGCGTGCCGTGCAGGGTCTCGGTATCGAAATCCTCGCCATCAAGGACGTGACCCCCGTGCCGCACAACGGCTGCCGTCCGCCCAAAGCCCGCCGCGTGTAGTCGCCGCACCTCTCGAAGTTCCGCTCTTTATCCGTCATGGCACGTTATACTGGTCCCAAGGAAAAAATCGCCCGCCGCTTCGGTGTGGCCCTGTTCGGCCCCTCGAAGGCCCTCGAGCTCCGCGCCTTCCCCCCGGGGCAGCACGGCCCCCGCAATGCCCGCCGCAAGACTTCCGATTACGGCACCGCGCTGATCGAAAAGCAGAAGCTCCGCCACACCTACGGCGTGCTGGAGAAGCAGTTCCGCAAGTTCTTCGCCGAAGCCTCCCGCCGCAAGGGCGTGACCGGTACCATCCTCCTTCAGATGCTTGAACAGCGTCTGGACAACGTGGTGTACCGCATGAGCTTCGCGAACAGCCGCTTTGCTGCCCGCCAGATCGTCGGCCACGGCCACGTGACGGTGAATGGCAAGCGCGTGAACATCGCGAGCTATCAGGTGAAGGCAGGCGACGTCGTCGCCGTCAAGAACACCCCCCGCTCCCAGCAGCTGGTGAACCGCTTCCTTGACCTGACCCAGGGCGCGGTGATCCCCGACTGGATGACGGTGGACCGCGACAAGCACACCGGCACCGTGAACCGCTCGCCGGAACGCGAAGAAATCGACGTCTTCGTGAACGAGCAGCTGGTCGTGGAACTCTACTCCCGCTAGTCCTTAGCTGGTACAGATTGAAGTTTTTAAAGGCCGAAGGAGCAATCCTTCGGCCTTTTTGTGCGTGAATTTGCAGTTTCCGCAAAAATGTAGCTTTACAAAAAGCAAGCAAGCACTTACATAGGCGCTGCAAGCAAGCACTTACATTAGTCTCCCAACTGTAGATGCCTCTCAACGCCGTCACCTCAACCACCAAGACCGAAGTCGGTACGCGAAACAAGATTATCGCGGCTGCTTTGAATGTCTTCGCCAGGGACGGCATCCCCCGCGCTACGACCCGCATCATCGCGGAAGAAGCAGGGGTGAATGAAGTGACGCTCTTCCGTCATTTCACGAACAAGGATGGGCTGCTCCAAGCGGTGTTCGACAATGTGATGAACACCCCGGCGTACGAGTCGCTGGATACGGACAAGGCCTGGGTGGGTACCCTGCACGATGTGCTGCGTAATTTCGGACTGTCCTTCTACCAGATGCTGGAGAGGGATGAGGCCTTCATCCGCACACTGATTGGCGAAGCGCGCCGCCTGCCTGAACAGCACCGCAAGATTGTGATGGAGGCCATCAAGCCCCTGCGCAGCCGCTTCCTGCAGGTCTTGGAAAAGGCCCAGGAGACCGGCGAAGTGCGCAAGGATGTGAACCTTTTTGCGGCCATGGACATGTTCACCAACATGCTCATGGGCGGTATGCTCAAGAATACGGTGGAGTTCCAGCGGGACTACGCCCCACGCCAGTATGTGAATACCTGCGTGGACATCTTCATGGCAGGCATCGCTCCCCAGCGTCCCCGGCGCTGATTGACCCCAATTTCCCCCCCCAAGACCAAGCAACCTTACCCCCGGCTTTCCGCTTTTCGTTCCAAGGATAGGATCAAAGGAAGGCCGGGGGTTTGGATTGCCCTTTCAAAAGCAGAATGACTCACCCGGAGAATGGGTGAGTCGAAGGTCACCAGCCCGTTTCACCAGCGGCTGGTGACCTCGCGTGAGGAGGATCTCACGCGGAAATCTGAGAATCGGTCTTGAAAACTGCTTTACAGGCATGCAAGCAAGTACTTACTTACATGCCTGCAACCGATGAGAGCCCCCACCGTCGCCCCCGCCCCCCCGTCTGAGTCCCAAGGGACCCGCGCCAATCTTCTTGATGGCGCTCTCCGGGTGTTTGCCCGGGAGGGGCTCCAGCGCGCCACGATCCGCATGGTTGCGGAGGAGACCGGTGTGAATGAACTCACCATCTTCCGCCACTTCCAGAACAAGGAAGGGCTCATCTCCGCCGTCTTTGACCGGCTCAAGGAGACCAGCGCCTACAGCGACCTGAGTTCAGAGGAGGCGTGGTCGGGTGACCTGCGTCAGAATCTCAATCGCTTCGGCGCTTCCTTCTATGCGCTGATGGAGAAGGATGAGGCTTTCATCCGCACGCTCGTCGGCGAGGCGAGGCGTCATCCGGTGCCCTACCGGAAGATCATCATGGATGCCTTCCGGCTGTTGCATGAGCGACTCATGGCCAATCTTGAGGCTGCAGCCACTGTCGGCAGGATCCGCAAGGATGTGAACTTCTCCGCTGCCGTGGACATGTTCATCAACATGCTCTTCGCGGGCGTGCTGAAGAACTCCGAGGGCTGCAACGAGGGCTACACCTCCGCGGAATACGTGACCACCTGTGTGGATCTCTTCACCGCAGGACTCGAGCGCAAGGTGCGCGCCTGATTCTTTCCCCCCAAGCAATGCAAAAAAACCTCAGTATCTCCGCGCTCGCACTGGTCTCCGTGCTGGCGCTTTCTGCGTGTGGACGCCACCCCGCGCCCACCAGTGCTGCCGAGCACAAGCCGGCGGCAAAGGAAGTGCCCCCTGTGCCAGTGACCGTGGCTGTGGCGGAAGAACGCCCCATGCCGCGCTACCTTCAAGTCTCTGGTGAACTCAAGAGTGGACTCGATGCCGCCGTCGCTGCGAATGCCGCTGGCAAGGTGATGGAGACTCCCATGGAGCGTGGCAGTGTGGTGAAGGCCGGCGATGTGCTCGTGAAGCTGGATGACAGAGCCGCGGCGCTTGCCCTGCGCGAAGCCGAAGCACATGTAAACCAGGCACAATCACGCCTCGATTTCGCCATCGCGGAATGGAAGCGCAATGAACCCCTCGCGAAGACCCGCGCCATTTCAGCGGCAGACTACGAAAAGCTGACTGTGGAACAGAAGAGTGCCCGTGCGGATCTGGATGCTGCCATTGCGCGTCGCGACACTTCGAAGAAGAATCTGGATGACATGGTGATTCGCGCGCCCTTCGCAGGGAGTGTCATGGAGAGGCGCATTTCTCCGGGTGAGTATGTGCAGCTCAATACGCAAGTCGTGCAACTCGTTGCGAATGATCATCTTCGCCTCCTGCTCAATGTGCCGGAGACCGCGATTGGCAGCATCGAAGCCGGGCAGGAAGTGACCTTTGAAGTGCCTGCGTTTCCCGGACGCACCTTTACCGGTGTGGTGAAGTACATTGGCGCTGCTCTCCGCCAGTCCTCACGTGACTTGATGGTGGAGGCGAATGTGCCCAATTTGGATGGTGTCTTGAAGCAAGGCATGTTCGCCGAGGGGCGATTGTTGCTGCCGGAGAAACCCGGCGTGGCCGTGCCGAAGAGTGCCATACGCACCAGCGGGGGACAGCCTCGTGTGTTTGTGGTGGAGCATGAGCAGGTCACCGAGCGTCTGGTGGATCTTGGCGAGCACCAGGGCGACTGGCTGGAGATCCGAAGTGGTGTTTCCAAGGGCGAGACCGTGGTCACCGATCCCGCCGCATCCACGGTGGATGGCGTGCGCATCACCGTGGCGATGAAGCCCTGATTCGATTTACGACCATGCAGTGGCTTGCCTCCATCTCTGTTAAGCGTCCCGTCTTTGCCACCGTGCTCGTGCTGGTGTTCGTGGTCGTGGGCATGCTCGGTTACACCCGCCTGGAAGTGGACCGTTTCCCCAAGGTGGACTTTCCCACCGTGATGGTCACCACCTACCTGGATGGTGCCACGCCGGGAGAAATTGAAACCGACGTCACGGATAAGATTGAAGAAGCCGTGAACACCGTCAGCGGCATTGACGAGTTGCACTCGACCTCCGCCGAAGGCCTCTCGCAGGTGATGATTTCCTTCCTGCTGGAGAAGGATGCCGACGTGGCCGCACAGGAAGTGCGCGACCGTGTGAACCGCATCCTCAATGAACTGCCGGACGATGCCGAGCCTCCGCGCGTGGAGAAGCTCGACCCGGATGCGACCCCCGTGCTGAACATCGCGCTCGTGGCGGACAAGCCCGTACGTGAGATCACGGAGTACGCGGATAAGGTCCTACGCCGCCAGCTTGAGAGCGTGGCCGGGGTGGGGCAGGTGACCCTGCTCGGGGGCCAGAAGCGGCAGATCAATGTGAATCTCGACCCGGTGCGACTGCGTGCACTGAATCTCACCGCGGTGGATGTGCAGTCTGCGCTGCGCCGCCAGCATGTGCAGATTCCCGCGGGCGTGGTGAAGGGCAGTGCGACAGAATCGAACCTGCGTGTCATCGGCAAGCTGGATACGATTGCCGGCCTGGAGCGTCTTGTGGTCCGGGAGAATGAAGGCGGCCTCGTGCGCCTCGGTGATGTGGCTCGTGTGGAGGACGGTGCTGAAGAAGCGGAGTCCATCGCGCGGCACAATGGTGTGCCCACGGTGTTGCTTTCCATCCGCAGGCAATCAGGTGAGAACACCATCAAGGTGGTCGATGCCGTGAAGGAGCGTCTTACGGAAGCGGAGAAGCGACTTCCTGCGGGATACAAGGTGGACATCGTGCGTGACAACTCGCTAGTGATTCGCACCAGCGCGCACGCGGTGCAGGAGCACTTGATTCTCGGTGCTGTGTTCGCGGCGTTGATTGTGCTCTTCTTCCTGGGGAACAGCCGCGCCACGCTCATCTCCGCGCTGGCCATTCCCACGTCCATCATCGCCAGCTTCGGCGTGATGTGGGCGGCGAATGTCACGCTGAATCAAATCAGCCTCGTGGCCCTCGCACTCGCGGTGGGTATCGTGATCGACGATGCCATCATCGTGGTGGAGAATATCTTCCGCCACATCGAGGAGAAGAAGCAGGACCCGTATACTGCCGCCGTGGAGGGTACGAAGGACATCGGCCTGGCGGTGATGGCGACGACGTTCTCACTTCTCGCTGTGTTCGTGCCGGTGGCGTTCCTGAGCGGCATCGTGGGACGTTTCCTGGCGAGCTTCGGTCTCACCATGTCCTTCGCCATTGCGGTGTCGCTGCTCGTGAGCTTTACGCTCGCGCCGATGCTCTCGGCTCGCATGTTGAAAGTCACGCGCCCGAACTGGCTCGAACGCTGGATGGCAAAGCTGGTGAACATCTTCTACAAGCCAATCGAGGCTGTCTATATGGTGATGCTTCGCTTCTCCATGCGCTATCGCTGGGTGGTGGTGTTGACTTGCATCGGCGTGCTCTACAGTACCGGATTCTTGATGCAGAAAGTGCAGAAGGGCTTGCTTCCGGAAACGGAGGAAGCGCAGTTCCAGATGTCCTTCCGCACACCGGAGGGCACCAGCCTCGCTGCCACGGACCTCGCCGCGGAGCGTGTGGCGCGTGACATCCGCAACATGCCCGGCGTGGAGTACACCCTCGTGACGATTGGTGACAACGACCAGCGCACTCAAAACCTTGCGAGTGTGTATGTGCGGCTCACCGATCCGTCGCAGCGCAAGGAAACGCAGTCGCAGCTCATGGATCAGGTGCGCCAGGAGATCGTGTCGAAGTATCCGTCCGACTGGCGCATGACGGTGATGCTCGTGCCTGCCTTCGACTCAGGGCAGTCGAGTGCCAATGTGCAGTATATGATCGCGGGGCCGGACCTCGAACGCATCAGCCAGGCGGCGAAGGCGGCGATGGAAGAGGCTCGCAAGATTCCCGGCATCCGTGACCTTGATACCACCCTGGTGGACGGCAAGCCGGAGATCACCGCTGTGGTGGACCGCAGCAAGGCGGGTGAGATGGGCGTGAACATCGCCGACCTGTCCTCCACCCTGCGCATTCTGGTGGGCGGTGTGGATGTGTCCACCTACACAGACCGTGGCGAGCAGTATGACATTCACGTGCGTGCGGATGAACGCTACCGCAACAATGAGGATGCGTTGTCCGCGCTCTTCGTGCCGTCTGCCAAGTCAGGTCCTGTACCGCTGAAGAACGTGGTGAGTCTGAAGGAAGGCGATGGTCCTGCGCAGATCAAGCGCACCGGGCGTCGCCGTCAGGTGACCATCACCGCAAACAACGCGCCGGGTGTGGGTGAGGCGGAGATTCTCGCCGCCATCGATACTGCGGTGAAGAAGCAGAACCTGCCCGCGGAGTACGATACGGGTCCGGTGGGACGCTCCAAGGAACTGCGCCGTACCTTGATTGCCTTCGTCACCGCCTTCGGACTGGCCTTCATCTTCATGTACCTCGTGCTCGCCGCGCAGTTCGAGTCGTGGATTCACCCGTTCACCATTCTGCTGGCACTGCCGCTGACCTTACCTTTCGCGCTGTTATCACTGCTGCTGTTTGGTGAGTCGTTGAACATCTTCTCCATCCTGGGGCTGCTCGTGCTCTTCGGCATGGTGAAGAAGAACGGCATTCTGCAAATCGACCACACGAACCAGCTTCGCGAAAAGGGCATGGGACGACTCGAAGCCATCCTGCAGGCGAACAAGGATCGCCTTCGTCCCATCTTGATGACCACCATTGCGTTTGTGGCAGGCATGCTGCCGCTGCTCTTTGCGCGTGGCATTGGCGCTTCGATGAATACCGCCACGGCGGGGATCATCATCGGCGGCCAGACCTTCTCGCTGTTGCTCACGCTGCTGGCGATTCCGGTGTTCTATTCGCTCTTTGATGATGTGGTTGCGTGGCGGAGGCGTCGTGCAGAGAAGCGGGAGGCACGGCGGGCAAAGGCGGAGGCTGGGGTCAAGGAAAGTGAGGGTGAGTTCACTCCGCTGCAGCCGGATGCAGTGTGAGCGTTAGGGTTAGGATACAGAAGCTGTGCCGAAGGCCTTGGACTGCGTGCAGCCCTGCTGCCGCTTTCCTAAAGTGCAGCCTGCTGCACGCTCCACCGCGACGAAGTCGCCTAGTTGTAAGGAGGTATCGCGTCACGAGCGCATGTCACCATCGCCACAGCAGGCTGTGGACTCTGGAAAGCGGCAGCAGGGCTGCGCGCAGTCCAAGGACGCTGCGCGTCACAGCGTCTGGATCTGTCGCGAGTATTCCGTTCTCATCTGGGTATTGCTCAGTTTTCCTAACTTGGGTGTGCCGCGACTTGCGGTCCATCCCCTTCACTCATAATCCCACTTCTGCTCCCACGGGTCTCCCATGCTCTTCTGAAATTCACGGAGCTTCGTCTTGAGTGAGTCCAACTCCTTCGCGAATGCAGGGTCTGTCGCGAGGTTCTTGGCCTCATCCGGGTCATACTTCAGGTCATACAATTCGAACTGCGGACGCTGCACGTACTGGCCCACGGTGCGCACGCCGTAGGGAGCGTCCTTGCCCTTCTTGAGTTGGGCCTGCCAGGTGCTCGCGGCCCAGAGATCTGAGGCAAAGGGATAGGGCAGGGGATAGGCGATGTTCCAGATGAGTTTCAGGTCCCCCTCGCGCACGACGCGCATGGGATAGTACATCTGCACCTCGTGGAAGGTGTGTGAGGCATAGAGTGTCTTGCGCGAGGGGTCTTCCTCCTTGTCCAGGATGTCCAGCCACGTGCGGCCGTGGTAGGTGTTGTAGCGCTTGCCGCGGTTCTCGCCCTTGTCGAGCTTGCGCTCTGCCCAGAAGGCATTGGCATCGATGGGCTTGATGGGCGCGTTCTTCTCCTTGTCCAGACCGCCGGCGAAGTCGAGCAGCGTCGGGGTGATGTCCACATGGCTCAGGAGGGCGTTGTTACGGATGCCACGCTTTGCGACGTACGGATTGCGTACGACCATCGGCACCTTGAGGCCGGGCTCGTAGGTGGTGGTCTTGCCACCAGGGAAAGCCATGCCGTGGTCGCTGGTGACGATGATCATCGTCTTGTCGTACAGGTCCGCTTCCTTCAGCATCTGAATGAGCCGTCCGAGTCCGGCGTCCACGCGCGAGACGCTCTGGTAGTACTCCGCCAGCTCCGCGCGGCTCTCCACCGTATCCGGCAACCATGGCGGCACGATCACGTCCTTCGGCTCGTAGAACACCTCAGTCACGCCGGGATAGCTTTTCTTCGCAGGGAGGTTGCCGAAGGGATTTGGAGTGCCGGCCACGTCGTCGAACTGCTTCCCACCACGATGTGGATCCGCGGTGGCGATGTAGGCGATGAAAGGCTTCTCATCCTTCGCGGTGATGAACTTCCGCGCGCTCTCCGCGAGATCGATGGTATTGCGCCCCTTCTCCTGGACCATCACGTCGTAGGTGAAGATGGCGAGCGGCGCCACGTGGTGCTTGCCGAAGATGCCGGTGCGGTAGCCTGCCTCCTTCATCACCTGGGGCAGGGCCAGTGTCACCACATTCGGGTAGCAGGAGAAGTGCCCCGTGTCATGCTGGTGGCCGTACTGGCCATTCGCATGATTGTGCAGGCCGGTCATGATCACCGAGCGGCTGGCACTGCAACTCGCGGTGGTGGCGTAGGCATTGGTGAAGACGCATCCATCCGCAGCCAGCCCATCGATGTTGGGCGTCTTGATGACCTTGTTCCCGTAGCACCCCAGCTCCGTACCCATGTCATCCGCGATGTAGAAGATGATGTTCTTCTCAGCGGCTATACCGGCAGAGGTGGCAAGGAGCAGGAATGCGAAGGCAAAGGCGAGGCAGGCGCGAAGCATGAGCGTGCAAACGAAGAGGAACCATGACTCTTTCAGCCATGGTTCCTTCGTTCGGCGTCGCTTTGGGAGTGCTACCAGTTGGCAGGCGCGGGCCACTGTTGCGACTTGGCTACGTCCAAGGCGTAGAGAGAATCCATCTCGAGGAATGCAGATGCGGCACTGTCATAGGCCGAGAATGGGCGCTGTGTGGCAATGTGAAGCAGGGAAATCGTCTCGCCAGCCTTCATACGCAGGTTGTAGCCCACGAAGAATCCACGCCCGGCCACCAGCTTGAAGGATGGATGTACCTTCCCCTCGGGACTTCCAAAGGCGAGTAGGAGAGCCGGCTTCGTGGTTCCTTCACTTATGAGGGCCACCTGCCCGCCGCTGTCTTTGAATTTCAGCGGCGAATTGCAGTTCAAGATCTTCCCCTTCGCGTCCACTACCTGGACAAAGCGATCCAGAGCCACGGTATTGAAGAGTACCTCAACGTTGGACTCTTCCGTCCCGGTGTTGGTGATTTCGTCATGCATCAATAACATGCCAATTTCAGGCACGAAGTGGTGCCGACGCTTGGATTGGACTTTTCCGTCGGTAGAATTGCTCAGTCGTGGTCCCATCCGGAGGGAAGGGTTGCGTGCCAGACCAGGCGTTGAGCCCATCCGGAAGGAAGAGTTGCGTGCCAAGCCAGGCGTTGAGCCCATCCCGGGAGCTCCATTCAGCCATATATCAAAGAACCTATCGGCTCCCATTTCCGCCGCCATCCCGAAGCCGGACGAAATCTCAGGACGCCATTTGAATCCGAGACCGTCCTTCTTGGTCCCATCGGTATCGAGGTCATAATTTGGGTAGTCGAGTTCGAGGAAGCGCTTCTCTTCTTCATCCGGTACAAAATTCAGCACGGCGGACAGACGGGGGAGCAGGCTGCGATTGGCGAGAGTGAGCTTGTGCAGGGTGTGCCTGTCCGTGGTTGGATTCAGGACAAACTCCATGAGAAGGATGCGCTTCTCAAAGGGCTGGAGTTTGAGAGTCCACTCCTTCACGACTCGTCGTCCTGTGGCGTCCCACTTGAGGGCAGGTTGCACGGACGCAGAAGGGGTGGAAAAGGCAAGGCTCGCTGACAGTGAATTGCCGTCCTTGTCGATAACGGTCCCCAATTCCGTGATGGGTATGCTCGATTTCAATGTGCCGTCCGGGAGTGTGGTGGGCACATTGGAATCCCTGTCCCGAAGATTTTGGAGATCGCTTCCGAGGCTGGAGCTGTATGTCAGCGTCACCGTGACAGGTTCAGCGCTTAAGTTTTCCACGGTATCCTGCCAGCGTGAGCTGCCTCTGACCGAGCAAGCGATGTTGCGGTTGAGCCTTGTCTTCCCGTCGTCGCTGCGCAGATCCAGTTCGGCGAACAAGCTGTCCGGCACACCACCTTGGGGGGCCATTCCACTTACGACCTTTCGCAGTGCTTTCGGTGGTTTTCCGTCTATGAGGAGCTGGCCAGCAACGGTACCGACTTCCTTGCACTCGACACCGCCGTCATCCGTGAAGGTGAACTTGCCCCCTTCCTTGAGCGCCAGGCCCGGTCCCGGCCAGTCCCATTTCTGCGAATCGTAGCGCTTCATGGAACTGAACATGGATTTCGGGGCTTCCGTGGGCACTGGGCCCGACTCGCTCCGGATCTTTTCGACATCCCACAGTGAAACCAAACCACCCGCGTGTCCGATGGCGAGAAGGCGGCCGTCTGGCGAGAAGGCGCCGCTCTTTGCCTTGTTGTCCATGGGGGGAAGTGGATAGGCCTCGCCGTTTCCTTTGATGTTTACCAGGTATTCGGGTGACCTGCCCACACTCATGAATTGATAATCTGTGGAGCACACGAACCATTGACCATCTCGGGAAATACATCCTCCCTGAAGGTTGTCCAAGCCCCCGCTGTAGCGGGTTCCTTTGGGCGGCATAAAGGCGCGGATCTGTTGCAGGGTGGCAGGATCCACCAGGGTGATTTGTTGTGAGGAAGTCAAAACGAGCGGTCCATTGGCGCCTCCACCCGCAATGCTTGTGTTCTGGGCTGACATGCCCTTGCGCACGGCACCATCTGTCCACTTGAACGCAGTAAGGGTGTTATCCTCAATATCAAAGATCTCTTCGCCTGAGGAGGAGAAGGGCAGGCGGCCCTTGAGCAAAACTCTCCCCATCACGGGCTTAACGACTGCCGGCTTGCTGGGTGATCTCAGTTCCTCATAGAGCTGGTAGCTGAGCTCATACTTTTCCATGTGTGCCACGGACAGATAGCAGAGATCGGTGCCGGGAACGGCTTTGATGGTTTTCATCCAGGGAACCTCTGTTTTTCCGGGCTTCAATCCTGGGAAAAGCTTTTCCGCGTATTGAGGCGTGCCGGGGGGCACGGTTTCAGACAGACGCCACCGGATGAAATCAGGAGCATTTGCACTCCAGACCTCTGTCCCGTCGGGCTTCCATTCCAGCGTGTAGAGTTTCCCTTCATCCGGCGGGCTCATGAGCTTGCGCGGCGGGGCCGAGCCGTCCACACTCCAGATATAGATGCACTCTGCATCCTGGCTTGCGAGAAATTTTCCGTCCGGGCTGAAGGACACAAACTGCACCGTGCCGCGGTGTCCCGGAACCGTTTCCGCAGGGGGTTTCCAGCTCTTGGTATCGATGGGGCGGAAAGGGTTGCAGGTGCCCCAGAGAGTTTTTCCATCTGGAGAGAACAATCCGCAAAGGCAGTTCTTGTTGTCCTCGTGCACCACTTTTCGGTCCTCCAGATCAATCACCTTGTGTTTGCCATTTCCAGAAACCGTCAGCAGTCTGCTGTCGGGGGAGATGTTCGCACTGGCGAATCCAAATGGGCCACCATATTTTGAATACTCCGTCTGGCCCTCGAAGCGCACCGCCAGTCGGTCGCCCACCATTTGCATGGCTCGATACCTGGGACCTCCCCAAAGCACAATCCATTTGCCATCAGCGCTGACGATTAAATTTTTTTCCACGTATTCATCTGATTCAGGCTCCGAAACAAATGTCTTTTTCCAGTCACTGATGGAGATCCTGGCAGTCTGGCCGTCCTCGTTGTAGGCTGGGGCAATCCACAGTGCCTCCTTGGTGAAGGCCATTTTGTGGTGCTGCCAGTTCGACGGTTCGCCGTCGTCGGGTTTGAGACGGATGGTCTCAACGTGCTTTCCAGTGTCTGCTTCCAGGATGGTCACGGAGTAGTCCCGCTTGTTACTGAGGTCACGTTGATGAAGGTTGAGGACGGCGAGCCATTTCCCATCCCTGGAGAACGTGGAGCCGAGCATGTTGGGCACTCTCGCTGAGGTCGTCCAGATACCCTCAAGAGTATCGAGATCGAACATCTGAAAGCTCCATATGTTTTTTAAATCGCCGAACTGGTTGCCCACGATGCGCTTCCCATCCGGAGAGATCGCCCAGCTCTCTCCGATCATGAAAGAACCTTCCAGTGATAGTGATTTTCGATCGTCGGAAGCCCTCCAAACCCGAATGGACGAGGCTGTACCGCTTTGTCCCGAGGTGAGCAGCCTGCTTCCGTCCGGGGTCCACTCTGCACGTCCGATTTCATCCTCGGGGCTCGCGCCTTCATGTCCGAGCCAGCGGAGGAGGCTCTTTGCCTTGGGCGAGGGCGGGATCAGATTGAGGGGAGCGGGCTTGGTGCCGATGGCTTCGAGCTTCTGGGCCGGCAATGAACCGTGAGCCAGGAGTAGCGATGCGATGGTGAGGGTGCGAAGAATCATGATGAGAAAGATGAGCGGACCGGCCGGCCTATTTTTTCTTGATGCTTGCGAAGGCTTCAGCTTCGTGGCGCCAGAGACGGAGCATGATGGGCCTGCCGGAGGGAATGGCGTCAAATATCTCCTTGGCGATCTTTGGACTCGACGTGGTCTTGCCGTTGATCGAGAGAATGACATCATCCGTTGAGAGGGAACTCATGGGCTTGCCGTCCACTTCCGCGCGAACAACCCGCACGCCTTCGAGGTTGCCGGGCACCTGGATGCGGAGGCGATGGGTGCGACTGAGCAGACCAATCTCCAGACCCGGTTGCAGAGCAAGACTTTCGCTCTCCTGCCGGGGAGTGAGCACCCGGCGGTCATAGGGTTTGGGGGCTTGACCAAGCGTGGGGGTGAGGGTGAGAGTTTCCTTGCCGCGCAGGACGGTGAATTCAGCTTTCGTGCCCGGCACCATTCCCGCGATCACGAACTTCAGCTTCGAGGAGGTGGGCATGGGCACACCATTGACTGCGGTGATGATATCTCCGGAAGCAAATCCCGCTGACTCAGCAGGTGAGCCTGCCACGATGTCCGTGACTTTGCCTGGAAGTTGATCGCTCCGGCCTGTAATGGGGAGGGCTTCCTTCTCATCCACAGGAACAAGGACCGAGCCAAGGAATCCGCGGATCACCCGTCCGTGTACGAGCAGGTCATTCGCTACACGGATGGCCAGATTCGAGGGAACAGCAAAGCCGAGGCTGTTCGCCCCCATCCAACCTCCACCATAAGTGGCGGTGTTGATTCCAATGAGCCGACCTTGGGCATCCACCAGGGCTCCGCCACTGTTGCCGGGATTGATGGGGGCGTCGGTCTGAATGAAGTCTTCAAAGGACTCTCTTTCCTGCATCCCGTGCAGCGAGCGACCGGTGCCGCTGACGATGCCCAGTGTCACCGTTTGCTCGAATCCAAAGGGGCTTCCGAGAGCCAGCACGATGTCCCCTGGCTCCATCTGCGAACTGTCTCCAATGGTGATGGGCTTGAGAGGCGCGGTGTCCACCTTCAGAAGCGCGATGTCACTGGCGGGGTCCCTTCCTACCAACGTCGCGTCCAAGTCCTTGGTGCTGTTGGGGAGCCGCACCTTGATGACGTGGGCGTCCTCCACCACGTGATTGTTGGTGATGATGTGCCCTTCAGCAGTCAATACCACACCGGAGCCGCCACCGGGCCGGGCTTCTACTTTTCTCTCGGGTTCGGGTGCAATCAGGTTGAACTGACTCCTCTCCGGCGGCTTTTCAGCAGTCGCAAGGTCCTCTGGCTCCGGATTGGTGAGTGTGAGGATGGTGACCACACTCGGCTGGGTCGCGCGCACGACCTTGGAGTAGCTGAGGGGAATATTGTCTGAATTCTCGATCTTCTTCCCGTCACGGACGAGCAGTTCGTGCAATCCCTTCTGCGGCTCGGCGCCCTGAATGGCGGAGAGGGGAACGAACAGAAGTGTTATTAGGGATGTGCTTAGCAGACGCTCGAACATTGGAGCGCCGACTATGAGGGTTTTGCCCGGAAATTACACCAAAAAAGCGCAAGTTCAGACGCGCACGAGACGGTGGTGGCCGCCGCACCATGGTCAACGGGATCGGCTTCTCGGAGCTTGCGTTATCTCATCCACGGGAAGGAAGCGGGGTTGGCAAGAGTGTTGATTATGGGGTGGAAACGCTGCTCGGGTGTGAAGCGGGACATACGGGAACTGTAAAAATCGGCAGTACGGACTATCGAACTCCTGGGCGACTGCACACCTTGAGGCGGTATAAAAACAACTGATACGGACGCAGAGCTGTCCATGGGAATGCCAGTCCTGGCGTGAAATGGAAGGTTATGAGAATGGGCGTTTCGTCCAAACGATGGGAATCATCTTCCGCTGGTGGTGGTGGTGGGCAATTTTGCACTGGCTGTCTCGTCGAAAACATGTCCATGTTTTGCTATATTACACTGTAATTAGTTCGCCGTGTGTCTTTTGTGATTGTGAGTTCGTGAGGAAAAAAATTATATAATTTTCTCTTTGTGTTTGCAAAAGGGGGTGCATACATAATTGCATGGCAAAACTTTTGTGACGACATGTCACAATGCCGAACAGTTGGAAAAGCGAAACTCAACAAGCCTGACGCCACATGAAACCGGAAGAAATCAAAAGTCGACTCAAGGCCGGGAGAAACATGCATGAAGTCGGTGGCACCGACCTTCAGTCAAAGGTGGGCGACCAGCAGGTCACATCGCTTGGGCCACTGATGAATCTCGTTGGTAAATGGGCGAGCGTTGCGCAGGGGTGGAATCTCATTGCGCTTCCATTCAGGGACCCGTCTGCACAATTCAAATACCGGCTCCTGATGAACCAGTACGGGGAGAATCTCGACTTCTTCTTCGTTGATGAGAACATTCCCAATCGCGGAATACAGCCCGATGCCGACGACGTGACCGATCAATTGATCAGCGGGCTGGACTATCAGCAGGTGGTGATTCAGGTAGCGGCAGAGGATTCCCCAGCTAGCAACTTGCGCTCGCCGGATGGCAAGGGCATTCACCATGAGCCGGGATTGTTCCTCCACCTCACCAACCACCGCGGGGAGCATGAAGGTGAGGAGTTGTCCATTGCCCGGCTTGCTACCATCCCGCACGGGGATTCGGTGTTGGCTCTGGGCAAGGTACGTCAGTTTGACGGGCCTCCAAAGATACCCGACCTTAATGCACTGCCGGTACGAGTGAATCAGGATGTCAACGCCAATCCATACCTCGGACCCTACAAGCACTTCGAGGACAACAGGTTCTTTGGTACCGTTCCCAAGACGGTGCCCAAATTCCCAGGCTTTTTCGCCTCCAACGCCAATGCGATTTTGCAGTTCGCGAACCCGGGGGAGCAGGTTGTACGCACCACAGAATTGCATTTCGACACGAAGTTTGGAACTGGAGGCATTGCGAATATTCCCTTCGTGGTGCGGGAGGCGAACGCTACGGAGATGGTCGCGACGTTCTGGATTATGGAGCTGAAGCCCACGGTGCCGCTGGGGCCACCGCAGTTTGTGATGCAGTACTCGCAAACCGTATTCCTCGACTTCTTCCCGGCTCCCGGTCAACCGGGGCAGCTGATTCGCTGGCCACATGTCAGCATCAACACGCTGACCAAGGCGTGAGGCGAGCGGTGTATGGGCCGTCCAATCGGGGCGGCCCGCCCTCGTTCAAGCTTGTGCCCTTTACGGCAAGCTTGGGCACCACGGCTTCAACACTTTGAAGCGCGTGGCCGAGTAGCAATGCCCAACTTTCTCGGTTCGCCAGGCCAGTGCGAAACATGTGGGTACAACAGCTTGCGCTTTCACGAGAGCAACGAGCCGACGTGAAAAGGTCACCGGTTTGGGCGAGGATGAGGTCCCGGTTCCACCGGTACGAAGCGTAATTGCGGGTCGCGCTGCGGCATTTTCGCTTTCTGTGGCGGGGACGGAGCCTTCTTCAGCGTGGGGAACCGCGAGGTGTCCGGCGAATGTACCCAGCCAGAGAGCCGGACGCCGTCTGGCGTTACGGCGTGGTAGGTCCCCGGCGGAAGGATAGCGGCGCCGGTGCCCTGTGATGGGGCGGGGACTGGTGTCACGAATGCATCCACCGGCTCGGCTGCCTTACCGATGACGATGAACAGCGCGCCAAACCCGAGGGTGAAGGCGAAGGTGACAATGAAGACAACGGCGGGCTTCATGACGGTCCTTTCTTTGGTAGAGATGATCCTACCAAAAGAAAGGACGTCTGAGGATGCTTTTCCTTGTTACTTTTTCGCGGTTTCTTTTTCACCCATCCAGCCCATGCTGGTCATCCACTCACCCACGCGCTCCAGCCACTGGTCGACGGGTTCATTCTTCACCTTCATGCCGAAGCCGTGGCCGCCTTTGGTGTAGATGTGAAGCTCCGCAGGGAGGTCGAGCTTCTTGTATTCAAGATAAAGCAGGGCGCTGGCGCTGGCGCTGGTAGTGCCTTTGTCATCATGCGCATGGACGAGGCACATGGGAGGGGACTTCTTCGTGACGGTGATCTCGGGGAGTAACTTGAAGGTGTCCTCTTTGGTCACCAGATAGGCGGGATAGACCGGGATGGAGAAGTTCGGGGTGACGTCTTCTTTGTCCAAAGCAGGGTCCTGCGTGTAGGTGCGCTCATTGGGATGCAGGGTGGTCATCACGGTGAGGTGACCGCCGGCGGAGAAGCCGAGAATGCCGATGCGCTCAGGATTGATGCCCCACTCGGCGGCGCGGTGGCGGATGATGCCCATGGCGCGCTGTGCATCCTGCAGGGGATACTTGCTGGGGTCCTGGGGGTCACGGCGTGGCACGCGGTACTTCAGCAGGATGGGAGTGACGCCTTTCTTCAGGAACCAGTCGCACACCATGGTGCCTTCATGCTCGCTCGCGAGGATGCTGTAGCCACCGCCAGGGCATACAAGGACAGCCGTGCCATTCGGCTTCTCGGGGCGAAATACCGTGATGGTCGGATCAGACACGTTGCTGGTTCGCTCGATGCCGTCAGCCTTCTTCTCGGACTTTTCAGGTTCCGCCTTGAAGCCAGCAGGTTCCTCTGCGCCCTTGGGCCATAATTTTACGATGACGGGATCAGCAGCATGCGCCGTGGCAACGGACGCGGCCAGGGCGAGAGTGAGGAGTGCAGAGGAGAATTTCATGGTCGTGATGATGGCGACGAAGTTGAGAGGGTTTCTTTAAGCGGAAATGGAATCGTGATGCACGTGAATTTGATTCTGATGGCGAAGCCGGCCGATGCTCAGCGCGGCTCAAGCCAGCCCATGCTGCGCATCCAGTCAGCGCAACGCTGCGGCCAGTCATTGATGGGATTTCCTGCGGGACGCATGCCGAAGCCGTGGCCGCCCTTCGTGCAGATGTGGATCTCCGCGGGCAGGTTCTGCTTCTTGTACTCGAGGTAGAGCATGGTGGCCTCGATGGGATTGGTCTTGTCATCGTGGGCCACGAGGAAGAAGGCGGGAGGCGCATCGGCCGGCACGCTGAATCCTTCGCGGAACTTGGTCTTGTCGGTTTTATCCAGGAATCCGCCTCCGTAGATGAAGACCACGAAGTCAGGGCCGCGCGCGTCATCGACATCAGCCTTCTGCTCATAGGTGCGGGTACCGCGATCCCACGCGGCATGGCCGGCGAGATTTCCTCCGGCGGAGAAGCCGAGCAGGCCCACACGTTTCGGATCCAGTCCCCACTCGGAGGCGTGTTTCCGCACGAGGCCCATGGCGCGTTGCGCGTCCTGCACCGGGAGGGTGAAGGGATCTGCGTCATCGCGTGTCGGAGTGCGGTACTTCAGCAGCACGGCGGTGACACCGATGCTGTTGAGCCACTCGCACACCTGCGTGCCTTCGAAGGAGTACGAGAGGAACATGAAGCCGCCACCGGGTGCCACTACCACGGAGGTGCCATTGGGCTTCTCCGGGCGATACACCGTGATGGTGGGATCGCTGATGTCTGTGAGGCGTGTAGGTGTGGCACCGCCGTAGGACTGAATCTGCTTGATGGTCGCTTCCGACTTCACCGGCATGGGTGAGGGCGTGCCATCTGGCCAGAGTTTCAGCGTGGTGGGCTCAGGTGGAGCCGCGTTCAAGGTGATGGTGAAGCCCAGCGAAAGCAGGCCGAGTACAAGGGGGGAGCGCTTCAACTTCATTTCGCGGAGGGAGCCTTGAGTTTATCGATGATGTATTCGTGAATCTGCGGGTGCTTCACATCCGGCGCGCCGGGATAGACCAGCTCACAGGGCACGCCCACCTGGTGCAGGCGTTCCTGAAGCTTCACTCCGAAGTTCGCGGTATGCGTGGGATCCTTCTGCTCCTTGCCGAGGTCGGGCTTCGCGGAGTAGGTCATGTAGATGGGCGGATCGTCCGCGGAGACGTGGGCGTAGGGTGAGTACTTCTTGATCTCGGGGAGCAGTTCATCACGCGCGGCGAAGAAGGCGGCGAATTGGGTGTCACGCGTCTTGGGATCTTTCGGGTCCGGCATGAAGCCGAAGGCGTGGCCACCGTAGCGGCTGTTGGGGGTCCACTCCTTCATCTGCTGCGGATCGAGCGTGGTCTGCGCGCCGCTCACCGCTGCGCACCAGAGACGGGTGGATTCACGTGAGATGGGATCGCTGCTCTTCGGGTCAGCCATGTCAGGCATGAAGGCGAGCCACAGACTGGAGCATGCGCCGGCAGATCCACCGGAGGCGGCAATGCGTTCCTTGTCGATGTTCCACTCCTTCGCCTTGCTGCGGACGAACTGCAGGGCGCGTGCCGCGTCCTTGAGCGGCCACTCCACGGGCGTCTTCACACCCGCCTGCTGCGCCTGCGTGGTGAGGCGATAGTTGATGGACACCACAGAGATGCCCGCATTGAGACACTGCACCAGGCTGCCGGGGCGCTCCTTGCTGCCATTCACCCAGCCACCGCCGTGGATGAAAAAGAGAAGGGGCGTCGGCTTGTCCGACTTGGCCTTGTAGAAGTCCAGCACCTGGCGCTCGTGGTCACCATAGGAGACATTGGCCTGCGTCGGCGGGGGAAGAGGGGGCAGGGGAGCCGCGGGTTTCTTCTCAGGCTTCGCAGCGGTGGACGCGGGAGCGGGCTTGGTGGCTGGTTTGGCATCGGCAGGCTTCGCCGGTTCGGCGGCGGCCAGGGGCAGGCTGACCGCGCTGAGGAGAAGCGCGAGGCGTAGGGAGGGACTGAGTTTCATGAGAGTGCGGAAGAGGAGAGAAGAGGCTAAACGTCCCGTGCGGGCGAAGCTTTCGCCGTGCTTTTGGCAGCCTCCGTGAGCTGCCCTCAAAGGGGGCGAGAAGATTGTTTGCATGCCTTCGTGGGCGCACCATGGTCCGAGGCGTGTGTCACACGGAGTAACCGTGTGCACATGCATTGCTGCCAGATTGCCATTACGAACATGAAAAAGTCATTCTACCTCGCCGCTGCCATTCCCTCCTTTGGAGCATGCCACCGCATCCTTCCCGGGATCCTGTGCGGCGCTCTGCTTTCCCTTCCGGCGTGCAAACCCGCAAACAATGAAGCAGGAGCAGCCGGTGGCACGCAGGCGTCGCCTTCCGCGGATGCCAAGTCGGCTGGTGGCAGTGAGTCCTCAGGTGGGAAGAAGGCCAGCAGTGCGCCTTCCATTCCTGACCTGCCGCCGCTGGATCATCCTGCCAAGGTTGCCGAGGCTGCGAAGGCGCTGGACTTTGAGCAGTTTGAAATCATGCCGGGCGTGGAGAAGGGACCCGGAGAACGCAGTCTTGCCCACCTCACCTACCGGGCGACGGGCGACGTGAAGGCCGCCTTTGAATTCAATCGCGCGAAGCTGCAAGCGCTGGGCTGGAAGGAACTGCCCGGCACCGCCGTCCAGAATGAATATGCGAGCGCCACGTTTCAGCGTGGTGGCTTCCATGTATCCCTCACCATTTCTCCCACCGGGGGCGATGGCAAGGTGGACGTGATGATGGCCAACCACGGCAATGTGGATTTCACCAAGGTGCCGCTGCCGCCGAATCTGACCAAGGTGTATGAAGGCCCCATCACTGCCATCTACACCGCGGGTGAACCGGTGGCCGCCACTGCCGAGACCTGCCAGAAGCTCCTGCAGGCGGCTGGATGGCAGCCCTACGGCTTCGCGGGCGATAGCAAATACTACAAGCAGAATGCGGTGCTGCTGACGGTCATGGTGTCCAGCGCACCGGCGCAAGGTGGCAAGACCATGATCAACCTCGGCAGTGAGCAGCTCTCTGCAGACCTGCCCGCGCTGCCCGATGCCCAGGACCTGCGCTACACCGACCAGACCGGCAGGCTCGATTATCAGACTCCTGCCACGCGCGCAGATGTGGAAAAGTTCTACCGCACGTCCATGGGTACTCTGGGATGGGAGCCGACGCTCGACCACGCCATTGAGGACAAGGGACGCTTCTTTGTCATCTTCCGCAATCCCGAGAAGGCGATGACGTCGCTCTACATGAGTGATGTGAAAGAAGGCGGCACCAAGGTGCAATTGGAGTACCTGAGCCCGACCCAGTTCGCGGAAATGGATCGCCGCGCCACGGAGCAGGGTGAGAAGCTGAAGGCGAAGCTCGCTGCGGAGAAGAATGCTCCGAAGCCGCAGTTGAAGCTGAAGCTTCCCGCAGGCGCCACGGGCGTGAAGAAGGAATCGAGTGGAGTGGAGTTCACCGTCACCTCTGGCAATGCGAAGGCCGCAGTGAATGATTTGCGCAAGCAATGCTCGGATCTCGGCTGGACGGAAGAGATCGCCGTGCTGGAGAACATCGGCGGTACGGTTTCCCTCAAGAAGGATCCCCTGTCCCTGAGCATCTCCTACACCGACAGCGGAGTTACCCCGGCTGAAGTCAATCTGATGCTGGTGGGTGGCGAGCTCACCGTGGAGTGAACGGAGGCATCAACTGGTAGCGAGGCGCATGATCCAGAATCCGGTACCAACCGGTTCCTGGATCTCTGCGCCGAGCTTCTTGTAGAAGTCGGGAATGGAGGTTCCGAGATACAGACTGGTCACGCCCAAACGACCGGCTTCTGCGACGCAGCGGCGGACGAGAATGGAACCCAAGCCGTGACCTCGAAACTCCGGCAGAACCAGGAGGGCGGCGAGCCACGGCGTGAGATGAGGCCGATCGTCGTCGTCACTCTCGATGAGGTTGACGGTGCCCGCAGGCTTGCCATCGACCAGGGCAAGAAGTGAAAGAGGAATGCGATCCGCGCTCGAAGCTTCCCGGAGACGCTGTGCCGTCGTCTCGGGGTTGTGCCCGGGTTTGGTGGTCCACCATTCCTGATGGATCCAACCGGCCACCGTGGGAAGATGAGCTGGTTTTTCAAACAGGTGGACGACTTCGATTCGGGACATGTGACAGGGGAGATCAAGCGGCGTGCGTGATGAAGTCACGCAGTTTCGCATTCACCCGATCCACCAGGTGAATGGGAAGGCCGTGGGAGGCATCTTCCACCACTTCAAAGATGGCGCCGGGAATCGCTTCCGCGAGACTGCGGCCTGAATCGGGACGGGCGATCCTGTCATGCGCGCCGCTGATGACCCAAGTGGGGATGGTGGCCAGCTCGCCAAGACGAGCATAGACATCATGGCGGGAGAGGGCTTTGAGTTGCTTCATGAGGATGGGTGGCTGCACGGCGAGATCGCGACCGATGATGGGCGCAATCTTCCTGGCGAGCGCATCCTGATCCTGGGTGGCGAGATATGCAGGAGGGTAGAGCATTTCGAGAAAGGCGCGGCGCCGCATGGCTCTGGTGCCGATGCGAGTGCGCAAGGTCATCCACAGCACCCAGGCCGTGAGCTTCGCACCATCGCTGCCGCGGGCGAAGGTGCACATGAGAGAGAGGCTGCGGACGCGTGTGGGGTGGTTCAGCGCGAGTTGCACAGCGGTGGGGCCGCCCATGGAATGGCCTATGACATGCGCGCTGTCCCAGCCGAGGTGATCCATAAGTGCGAGCGTGTCCTCTGCCATCGCCTCCACGGTGATGGGGCCCTTGCAGGGAGTGCTGTTGCGGAGACCTCGATTGTCGAAGCTGAGGCAGGTGAATGTGTCCTGCAGGGCGTCCATCTGCGGACGCCAACCGCTGCCAGCCACGCCGATCCCCTGGATAAAGACAAGAGGCATGCCCTGTCCGATGACTTCGTAGGACAGGGTCACATCGGGACGCGTGAGCGTGGGCATGGGTATCTATCACGCACCGCGGAGCATGGAGCAAGATCGGAGGCGCGAGCGGGTTTTACTGAGGCTTGCAAATTTCCTTGTTCCACTGTTCATGACCACCATGCTGCGTCGTCTCCTCGCTCCCGCGACTTCTTCCCTGCTGTCTGTCTGTCTTTTCAGTGCTGCCTTCGCGGCGGAGGATCCCGTGGCTACAAATGTGGAAAAGGCGCACCAGCAGCTCTGGGGCCGGTTCATGGACAAGTACGACTTGATGCTGGACTCCACGGATCTCGATGGCTCCTATGAGCGCCCGACTCCCGAGGAGTGTCTCGCAGGCAAGCCAAATGCGCTGGCGTGGTGGACGCCGATTGAGAACGGCGCGATGTTCAACGGCGGCTATCTCGATAGCATTGTCCTTCGCTGGAAGCAGACGAAGAAGGAAGAGGATCGTGCCAAGGCGAGGCGCCTGGTGAAGGGGCTCCTGTTGCTGAATTCAGTTGGGGATACACCGGGCTTTGTCGCGCGTGGCGTGGCTTCGGATGGCAAGACGCCGTACCCCATGGGTTCCAATGATCAGACCGGCCCATGGTTCTATGGCTTGTATCGGTTTGTGCAGAGTGGTATGGCAGAGCCGGAGGAGAAGAAGGAGATCATTGCCCGTATGAAGGCGGTGGCGGACGTGCTTGCCTCAAACGGCTGGCTCATGCCCACCCAGCAGCCTGCGCCATGCAAATATCGTGGCAGCTTCGCCATGATCGCGTGGGAAGGTGCGCCGCGTCTCCTCTTCCTTTGCAAGGCAATGCACCAACTTACTGGAGAAGCAGTGTGGGAGGAGCGATACAAAAAGCTCCTGCACGAGAGCGGCGGCGAACCAGCGCGCACTCGTCTGCAGGTGTGCGAGGAAGGTATGCATTTCCACAATCCCAAGAGTCGTGAGAGCTGGACGGGTGTGAGCAGTGGCGCTCCGCTGCGTGCTCTCTGGGAAATGGAAACGGATCCCGCTCTGAAGGCTTCCTTCGCCAAAGGGCTGCTGGCAAGCGCGAAGCTGTCTGCGGAAAGTCTGGAACTGCATGCGAAGTTCAAGGTGGATGCGCCGCAGAAGTTTCACCACGACTGGCGCGTGCTGAACCAATGGTGGAAACCGCAGCACAGCGAGCAGGAGGCCGTGGATGTGGCCATGGTTCAGATACGGGAGCTGGGCAAGCTCTCACCGCAGCGCTACCAGGAGTTCACCTATGTGCGCGAACCGGTCTTCGCCGCGTGGGTGGTGAGTCTCTGCCCTGACCGCGCTTTCGTGGAGCAGCAGCGTGAGAAGATTCGTGCCGTGCTCGGCCACTACAAGTACGACAAGTTGTACTACTCGCAGTTCTTCCCTGCGGAGGCGGCGTGGTATCGGCTGAATGGGTTGGAGTGAGCCCGGGCGTTAGCTTCTAACAGCAATAGGGCGATGAAACATCCGGTCTCCAGATTTGGCAGCGGCGTCTGGATGGCAATTGTTGTGTGCCTGCCTCTGCTCTACTTCGTCACATGGCCTCCTATCGAGGGAAAGTTCACGCGAATCCATCGCCTTGAGCGGCGGAGTATTCCGGAACTGGGCTCCCATGCGGATGGCCTTTTTCCAGTGTTCAGAACGCCCGAATGGATTCAAATCCTTTACGCCCCACTCCATTGGTTGTACGGCCTAAACGGTACATTCAATCCTGTGCGCAGATACTGGGCATGGTGGCACAAGGGGAGGCCTTCTGAGTTTCGGGAAAGCCTTGATTGATTGGCCTCAGTGTTCGCATTACCTCCGGCATCCGGATGGGACAAGACATCGATCATTCCAGTTCCTTTACACGCCCACATCCCGCACGGGCAGGAGCGGCGATGTTTGGGCAGACGCCATGCGTCTGATCAAAACAACCCCCTGTGTTTCATGAACCGTAAAAAATTCATGCAAGTGCTGCTGCTCACCTGCTGGCTACCTATTGTGGGTGCCGTGGTGGGCTCGGTGCAGTTGGCGGATAATGTCGCTTATGCTCATCACAAGGACTTGGGATGGGAGATTCCAGTAGCAACGGAGAACCCTCAACCGGTGATGCCAGCGGATAAGCCCACCATCCCCGATGCCTCTCTGCCTGCGCGTTACCATCTGGAGGGAGCGGTGTTTGGCTTCTTTAGCGGAGCCATCGTTTGTCTTCTTGCTGCCACTGTCGCTGGCAGTCTGGGACCGCTTCCCAAGCCGGTGCTCAAAAGGCCGAGGAAGGTGATGGCCTGACTTCTACACTACGATGCTCCGGGAGCGCTCTGGCTCTTGCCCGTGCGTTTCCACCAATCACTTTTCAACAATCCCCATTCCGCCTCCATCCGTTCGTGCAGCACAAAGCCTTCACGCATGAGATAGAGTTCCGGAGGCGTGAGTGAGGTGGCGGGCAAGCGCGTGACGACGCGGAAGAACGTGTACATGATCGCAAGGATGCCGCGACTGCGCCATCGCTTCCAGCCGGAATGGGCCTCTTGAAAATCAGCGAGCAACCAGTGGGCGTTGTCTGTCGCAGACTTGCCGATGGCGGGCACGATCACTTCCAGTTGCTCCGGACGGAAGCAGTCGAGGAAGAAGTGGGTAACGATCAGATCGAACTCTGAGTGTGGAGGTTCCCACTGCAGGATATCGGCGTGCAGAAAGGTAACCTTGTCAGCCGATAGGCCCGAGTGCGTGAGATTGGCGCGGGCTTGGGCAATCATTCCGGCGCTCTCTTCCACCACCGTGATGGAAGCCTGGGGAAACTTCCGCACGCACTCCACCACAAACCGCCCGGGTCCTTCGCCGAGGATGAGAATCTTCTCCGGGGTCGGGATGTGGCCGAGGAAGGCGCAGCGGGAACGATGGAGCTTGCCGCCGGCGAGCACGCGCTCCATCAGGCGATAGATTGGCGCGAGGATTTCGAAGCTCATGCGTTGAGCGAGCCGGATGCAATGAACGAGGAGCGTTGCTCCTGCCAGCGCCAGCCGATGATCGCAAAAATGGCGCCGGTCGTATAGGCGATCACATCGCGGTAGTCACCCGAGGTACCCGGCATCCAGCGCGGGCCGATGCCTTCACAGATCACACACCAGATGACGAGATGCAGCACCACCTCTGTGATGGTGGGGAACCTGTCGTGATTCCGCAAGCCCAGCTTGCGATGCAGCCAGAGAAGCAGCGGCAGGGCGCAGGGGATGAGCCACAGATCATTGAAGTGAAAGTGGAAGAACTCGATGGTGGTGCGGGGCTTCACCACCCAGCGATTCAATGCGTACAGGAAGCACCCTGTGAGGCAGAGTGGGTCAAGTAAGTATCGGAAGCGCGGCATCGCAGATCAGATGAGCGCCAGCATGATCCAGCCGGCAGCGGAAGCGAGGGCGATTTTTACGAGGAGGGCTTTGACGATCAGCATATCAGATGTGGGGTAGGTGGGATATTAGGTTTTGAACTGAAGGAGCGAAAATGAGAGTGAGCAGCCAGAGTCATCGTTCACGGATGTGCTCTTCTTCAAGCAGCTTCCGTCGAGCGGTGAGCAGTGCGGCGCGACCGAGGTAGCCCACGATACGGCGTGGCTCACCGGGCTCTACCACCGGCAAGCGGCCGATGTCACGGGAAAGCATCTTGGTCAGCGCGTCGTGCAGGGATTCTTCCGGGTGTGTCACGACGAGATCGGTGGTGCCGAGTTCGGAGACCGTGCGTGTGCCTGAGTCCGCATCGCTCATGGCGCGCAGCATGTCTCCACGGGTGAGGATGCCGCTGAGGCGTTCGTTCTCGTCGACGAGGAGCGTGGCCTGGCGTGAAGTGAGCGCGGGGTCGCCTTTCGCCAGTCGATCCACAAGGGTATTGAGAGGAAGGTTCGCCAGTACCTTGGGAGGATTGCGATCCATCACGTCCTTCACGCGGGCGAGTTCGAAGGGATCCACGCTGTATTCACAGGAGATGTGGTGGCCGCGGCGTGCCAGTTTCTCGGTGAGAATGGAGCGGCGCATGAGCAGCACGGTCACCGCGTAGGAGCACACGGTGCCGATGAGCAGGCCCGTGCAGAGGTGGAAGTCCTCCGTGAGTTCCATGGCAAAGACGACTGCCGTGAGTGGCACCCGCATGGTGCCGCCCATCATCGCGGCCATGCCCACGAGCGCCCATAGGCCCACATCACCCACGGGAATCCATTGTCCCAGCATCGCACCCATGGCTCCGCCAAGGATGAGCAAGGGCGCCAGCACCCCGCCGGAGGTTCCGGACCCCAGGGCGACGGACCACACCACGAACTTCGCCACCAGCAGGGCCAGAAGGGAGGCTCCAATCACCTCGCCGCGCAGCATGCCGTGGATCGTTTCATAGCCGGTGCCCAATACTCGTGGATCCAGCACACCGCCGATGCCCACGACCACCGCACCGAGTGCGGGCCACCACATCCAGTGGATGGGCAGTTTCAGAAAGAAGTCCTCCACCGCATACACGAGCGTGGTGGCGAGGCCCGAGCCCAGTCCCACGATCACACCCACGCCTGCCGCAAAGGCGAGGCCCGTGAATGGGAGAGCCTGATGGGGTGTGATGTAAAACAGGGCACCACTGCCCAGCAGGGGGACACGCACGGTGGCTGCCACCGCAGCCGCGATGACCACGGGGATGAAGCTACGTGGCTTCCACTCAAAGAGCAGCAACTCCACCGCCAGCAGCACCGCCGCTACGGGAGCCGAGAACACCGCCGCCATGCCTGCGGCGGCGCCTGCCACGAGCAGCGTCTTGCGCTCGGCGGCGCTGAGATGAAAGCGCTGGGCGAAGAGCGAGCCGAAGGCTCCACCCGTCATGATGATGGGTCCCTCCGCACCGAAGGGACCGCCCGTGCCGATGGAGATGGCGGCGGATATCGGCTTCAGCAGGGCAACCTTCAACTGGATGCGGCTGCGTCCGAGCAGGATGGCTTCCAGCGCCTCAGGGATGCCGTGGCCACGAATCTTCTCCGAGCCGAATCGCGCCATCAGTCCGATGATGAGGGCGCCGATGACCGGCACGCCGATGACCCAATAGCCCAACGCGTGGCCTTGGGGCGTGGAGTGCTCGGAGGACCATTGGTGGTAGAATGCCAGATTGGTGATCACGGCGATGAGCCACTGGAGCACCCAGGCCGCTACGGCTCCAATGGCGCCCACGCATACCGCCATGCCGGAGAGCACGAGGACTCGCGAATTGGTACTGAAGTCACGCAGGGCGGATTCTTCTGCATGGGAGACCGGTGCGTGAGAGGGCAGCGCGGGAGAACCTGAGACGGGAATATCGGACATTCTGGAAATGGGACGGCGTAAAGCTGGCAGGTACACATATATCGTAGTGCGATATATGTCAAACAGCGGTTGCCATCACGCGCTGCGGCGGCTTACGGTGGCGTCGGGATGCCAGCACGAAAATTCACCAAGGCCCACTATGAGCAGATTGCGGCATTCCGCTTCGGACTGAGGCAGTTCCTGCGCTTTAGCGAGGAGGCGGCTCACGAAGCAGGTCTCACGCCGCAGCAGCACCAGGCGTTGCTGGCCATCAAGGGATTCCCCTCACGGGATCATGTGACGGTCGGGGAACTGGCCGAGCGCCTGCAAATCCAGCACCACAGCGCAGTCGGCCTCGCGGACCGTCTGGTGGCGGAGCGTCTGATTCAGCGTGAGCAATCGCAGGAGGATCGCCGGCAGGTGATTCTGCACCTCACGGCGCGTGGAGAGGAGCTTCTCGACAAGCTCACGGAAGTGCATCGCGAAGAACTCCGGCGCATTGGTCCGGATCTGGGTGCGCTGCTGGAGAAACTGAGTTCGTGAACGGTCGTCTGAAGGTCGCTCCCAAAAGCGCTGGCCCTGCGCACGGTCCTGTGGCAGAAAATCGTTGTGAACGATACCCCGGCATCACTCGCTCCTGAGGACGTCAACCGCGCGCGTGATTTCGCGGTGAAGGCACACGGCGCCCAGCTGTATGGCGGGCATCCCTACGTGTACCACCTGGAGCAGGCGGTGCATTTGCTCAAGCCCTTCGGGAGCGCCGCCCAGGTCGTGGGGTTCCTGCATGATGTCGTGGAGGACACGGAGACTCCGCTGGATGCCATCGCGGAGGAGTTCGGTGACCTCGTGGCTGATTGCGTGAAGCTCCTGAGCGATTCACCGGAAGGCACGCGTGAAGAGAAGAAAGAGCGCAGCCATGCGAAGCTGGGCCAGGTGCCGGTGGAGCACGAAACGAAACTGGCCCTTGTGGTGAAAGCTGCCGATCGCCTGGCGAATCTGCGCCACTGTGCTCAAGGGGTGGAGCAGGGAGATCCCGTGGCGACGAGGAAACTGGCCATGTATCGCAAGGAGTACGCCGCGTTCCGCACCGCGGTGTACCGCATCGGCCTCTGTGAGGACCTTTGGGAGGAGATGGAGGACATTTTGGAGGCGTTTGCCGAGTGACCGAAAATTCGCCAACCGTCGCAATGCCATTGCGACAAGCAACGACCACATCGGGCGTCGTTTGTTGAATAATAAAACGCGGTGCGGACTGGAATAGTTCTCGCATCCTGTGCTATTTGGGGCGACGCTTCGCGCATGAAAATGGAGGCTGTTCCGCTGCCAGCGGAAGGTGGCCTGCCGGATCGTGGTTGAGCGTGTTCGTTCTGCCCCTTTTTTACGCTCAATCGCGACGCGTTCCCCCACTGAGCGCGGCGCCTGCCCCTATTGTTACATGCTGTTATTTTTGATCTTGTTTGTCTCCGGTATCCTTTATGCCTCGGTGCTGGAATGGCTGCTCCATCGTTATGTGATGCACCGCCCTGTTGGCTCGTTCCGCTATCCCTTCAGGACGCATACCCTGGTGCATCATCGCACCTTCAAGGCGGATCACACCTACCACCTCATTGACGAGAAGGATCGCGAGATCATTCCCATGGCCTGGTGGAATGGCCCCGTTCTGGTTCTCATTTCCTCCCTTCCGGCGGTGGTCGCCAGCCTTGTCATGGGTTCCTGGATTCCCTGGCTGGCAATCATGGCATCCGTCGCCTGCTACTACGGCGCGTATGAGTACATGCACTGGTGCATGCACGTGCCGAAGGACAAGCGCCGTGTCGTGGAACGCAGCGGCATCTTCTTCCGGCTCAACGGCCATCACCTGCTGCACCACCGCTACATGGGAAAGAACTTCAATGTGGTGCTGCCCTTTGCGGATCTCGTCTTTGGCACGCTGCTGTTGCGTGCCAAGGTCCATTTCAAGCAAGCCAGTGGGCCTACCGTGCCGAATGTCCAGCCGCGCGAGGCCAGGTCCTGAGGAGGCAAATCAAGGAGGCGCTCCTGAATGGAGCGCCCTTGAGGAAGATGCTCATCCCCTCATCTCGAGTTTGTTCTCGATCTTCATCTCAAGCTTCTTTTCGAGTTCGCGGACACGGGCATTGAGCTTGTCCAGACGGCTCACGCCAGCGAGTCTCCGCTTCTCCTTTTCTACCGGCACTGCCGGGTATCCGAGATAGGTCTTACCCCCTGGCAGATCCTTGGTCACACCGCACCGCGCGCCCAGCCGTGCCTGTGCTCCGACGGTGATGTGCCCTGCGATACCGACCTGGGCGCCCATCACAACATAGTCTTGGATCACCGCACTGCCCGCAATCGCCACACAGGCCACCAGGATGCAGTGCTTGCCGATCACCACGTTGTGGCCGATTTGCACGAGGTTGTCTATTTTCGTGCCGGCGCCGATCCAGGTGCGGCCATAGCGCGCCCGATCCACAGTGGAGTTGGCTCCGATCTCCACATCCGCATCCACCTGGACAATGCCTCTCTGCTTCACCTTGCGATGCCGCCCCGCCTCAAACTCGTAGCCAAAGCCGTCAGCACCAATCACGACGCCTGAATGCAGGATGACGCGGTCTCCGATGACGCAGCCGTCCTGGACGGTCACCTGGGCATGCAGCTTCGCGTCCTTTCCGATGGTCACGTCAGGGCCCACGTAACAGCCAGCCCCAATGGAGGCGCCGTCTTCGATGATGGCACCGTCCTCGATCACCGCGTTGGCACCGATGCATACCTTGGCCGCATTCAGCATCGCGGAGTCTGAAATGACGGCGGTGGGATGAATTCCGGGCCGAAAGGTGGGTGCCTGGCGTCCATAGCGGTCCACCACGAGGTCAAATGCAGCAGTCGGGCTGCCTACGCGAACAAAGGCCACACCCAATTGTTCGCTCTCCCAGTCCTCGGGAACAAGGATGACGCTCGCCTTCGTCCGCCGTAGCGCGGCAGCGTGTTTCGTATCTGTGTAAAAGGTGACGTCCCCCTTCTGTGCCTCATGCAGAGAGGCGAAGCCTTCCACCATCATTTCAGCATCTTCGGTGCGGGAGGTGCCGCAGACGAGCTGCGCCAGATCTCCCACGGAAATGCGAAATCGGTTTGGGTTGGAAGTGGTACGGCTCATGGACAAGCTTCCGTCATGCAGCAATTCCTGCGCGGGAAATCTTCCACCTGACGTGAATTATTTTCCGGTCTTCTTCAGAAGCGCGAGAACGCTGCCTACATGCCATCGGTGTTTTACCTGATTCACGGTGACATCATTTCTTGCCCGTGGGGGAATCTCCTCCATAGTGGGCGGGCTGCATTAAAAATGCAGCATTGGCGCCTGTAGCTCAGCGGTTAGAGCAGGGGACTCATAATCCCTTGGTCGTGGGTTCGAACCCCTCCGGGCGCACCATTCTTTTTCTCCGCTGCCATATTTGCAGCGGCCTGAGAGCGCACTTCTGCGGGAATCAAAACTCATCATCCTCTTCCAGCTCGCTGCGGCGACCGGTGTTGGACTTCTTCACGGGGGACATGTTGCGGTGCACCCAAACGCTCTGCACCAGGCCCATGAGGAACATGCACATGATCAGGAAGGTGCCGCCGTAGCTGATGAAGGGCAGTGGAAGACCGGTGATGGGCATCATGAGGACGTTCATCCCCATGTTTTGCATGGCATGCGCGAATTGCATGCCCACCACGCCCACAACCAGTAGCCTGCCTAGATTGTCCCGCGCGTAGAAGGCGACGAAGACACACTGTAGTAATAACATGGCGGTGCCTACTATCTGCATGAGGCCTCCCCGGAATCCGAACTCCTCCACAATCACGGAGTAGATGAAGTCATTGATGGATTCCGTGGCGCTGTAGAAGGAGCGGTGGATGGTGCGGCGCTCCTTGGTAACAGGATCTTCGGCCTTGATGGAGAGTGGTCCCTTGCCTTCAAAGCCGGCGGAGCCCACGGCGATTTGGATTTTGTCCGCCATGTAGGCCTCGTCCTGGATGTTCACCTTCTCATTGGAGAGCATGGCAATCCACACTTCCACGCGCTTCTTCTGGTAGGGCTTCAGGCCAAAGAAGTAGGCGATGGGGATCACGCACATGACCGCCAGAAACATGGTGATGAGGTAGCGGAAGGGAATGTTTCCCACGAGCAGCATGGACACGATAACGGGTCCATATACCAGCGCGGAGCCAAGGTCGGGCTCCTTCAACACCATGAACATGGGCACAGATGCGAGGATGCCGGATACCGCCAGCCGCAGCCAGTGATGTCGGAACGCGGGGAAGATGCGGTGCAGATCACCCAGGATCACGGCAAGGGCGATGATGGTGGCCACGATGGCAAGCTGCGAGCCCTGGAAGTTCACCGGGCCGAGGTCGATCCAGCTCTTCGCCCCCTTGATGTCCTTGGCGAAAAGTTTCACCGCCACCAGGCCGGCGATACCTGCCACATAGACAAAGGGAGCCCCCCAGCGCACCCATTTGTAATCCACGAGAGCAGCTGAGAAGAAGAAAATCAGCCCCAGGCCTCCCCACATCACCTGTTCGCGCCACTTGCCCGCGAGCGCGGTGCCATCGCGGAAGGAGGAGGCATTGTAGATGGCATAGATCCCCCAGGCGAGCAGGAGGATCATGTTCAAGAACAGGATCCAGTTGATGCCGAGAAATTTTCTGAAAAGGGGGGTCATGAAAGGTGCGCACGAAGCGCGGAGAGTGTTCGGGAGAGGCTCACAATTTCGGCACCGCGGCGAGCAACTTGCGCGTGTAGTCGTGTTGGGGCGATCCACAGACCTGCGCGGGAGTGCCGCGTTCAACGATCTTACCCCGGTTCATCACGATGATTTCATCGCTCATGTGTTCCACCACCGCGAGGTCGTGGGCGATGAAGAGATAGGTCAGCTTGAACTGCTCCTGGAGATCCTTGAGCAGATTGATGATCTGGGCTTGCACGCTCACGTCCAGTGCGCTCACGGGTTCGTCACAGATGAGGAACTTCGGCTGCACGGCCAGGGCGCGGGCAATGCCGATGCGCTGGCGCTGGCCGCCGCTGAACTCATGGGGATAGCGCCACATGCTTTCCGGAGGCAGGCCCACGCGGGTGAGCAGCGCGGCGGCGGTATCGCGGCGACCTGCCTTGTCGAGATGCCGGAAGTGGATGCGCAGCGGCTCGGCAATGATCTCCTCCACCGTCATGCGTGGATTCAGCGAGCCAAAGGGATCCTGGAAGATCATCTGCATGTCCTTCCGCAGCGGGCGGAAGGCAGCCTCACGCAGGGAGAGGATCTCCCGCTCGTGGTAGTAGACTTCACCGCCGGTCACGGGGATGAGCTTCAGCAGGGCGCGGGCCACGGTGGACTTGCCACTGCCGCTCTCTCCCACGAGTCCCAGTGTCTTGCCTTCCTCGATGTCAAAGCTCACATCATCCACTGCCTTGATCTCATCGGCAGGCCCGCTGAGGAAGCCTCCCCGCAGCGAGAACCAGACTTTGAGCGCCTTGACACTGAGAAGGGTGGCCATGGGTAGGGACGGGTTTCTTGAAGAGCCCGAAAGTGGGGGGAATGGAGGGAAAGGTCAATAGTGATCCGTACTCAGTAGGTCAGTATTCAGCGAGGGCGGAGTTCGGATCCCGAAGTGCGGAATGCCAAATGCCGAATGCATGCCCAGAACGGCACGAGACGACCCTCTCCCTCCGGACTTCGAACTCCGCCCTCCGAATTACGGATTGCTGGCTACTGACGAGCGGCGCCAACCGGCACGATATTGATCACCTGTGGTGGCGTGGGGCCTGCGGGAGGCAGGGATCCGGGGGCGCTGGAGAGGTCCACGACGCGGCCTCCCGAGTCTTGAGCGAGATGTTCGGCCAGCTTCTTCAACGCCTCGTCATCTTCGGTGCCCGGTTTATCATTCTCACCAAGGGGGAACGAAGGGAATGTCCCGTCGTCTTCTGCCTTCGGAGGTGGGGCTGCGGGTGAAGGTGGCGCTGGGGTGTTGCCACCTCTGGTGGCGGGGAATGGCGTGGTGGTCGCTGTCGCCGCCACAGGCATGTCCTGGTGCGGCGATGCCGAAGGTGCTCCGGCTGCCAGCCAGTGACGCCACACCTGTGCGGCATGGCGCAGCAGGCCTCGGACAGACACGCTGCCCACCGCTTGGCTGAGGAAGAAGCGATCGAGGTCCAGGAAATTCAAAAATCCGTGTGCGTGCTCTTCCTCCACGCCGGCATCCTGCAGGCGCATCCTGATGAGGGACTGCGCCTCCTGTGGGGTGGGGCCACGCAAGGGCACACTGTAGGAGCTCAGCCGGTCTTCCAGGGCGCTGGGAAGGTGCCCGCCGAAGGTTGTCTCCCACAGGTCCTGATTCATGCTCAGCATCACATGCACTCCTGGCATGGAGACAAACGCCAGCGCCATGCGTGCGATGGCTACGCCCGCCTCCTGATTGCGGTACACGCCGTCCATATGGTCCGCCACGAGCACCAGCGGCTTCCACGCGGTGATGAGGCGCACGAAGCGCGTGACTTCCACCGCGCCATCCTTCTCAAGAGGCGCCTCCAGCGCCGCTACGGCGGTGGCACAGGGGTTTTCCAAATAGTGGAACAGGCCGCGCAGCCAGCCTTCCAGGGCATCGGCGTCGTAATGCCCGGCGCATTCGGCGAGTGGCTTCGCCAGTTGCTCAAAGTGGCGGCGGAACCAGGAGCCGATGACGCTGGCGCTCTTGCCTTCCGCGAAAAGGTCCGTGGGGTCTTGCGAAAGCACCCGCATGGCCTGCACCGGATCCGTGCAGGGGATGCGCCCGGTCTGAATCATGCGGCGCAACAGGGTGGCCAGCACACCAGCGCTCACGCGCTGGAGCAGGGTGGGGTGCCTGCCCGCGCTCGCCAGGTCCTGAAGCATGCCGCGACCGGTCGCAGACCAGCTTAGTCCTTCCAGTGAGATCCAGGGGAGGCCTGCCACGACTGCGTCTTCCTGCAGACGGCGGGCCACCCGGCCCAGCAGGTGGGTCTTGCCATGGCCGGCACGGGGTGCATGGAGCAGGGTCACCCGGCCCTCGGATTCCAGCACCCGCAGGGCTTGCAGGGCGTCCTCATGCATCGGCACTTCGGAGCCATGCAGGGCATCGCGCCAGTGGGCGCAGACATCGTGGCCGAAGGGCTGAAGCATCTCCAGTTCAGCGTTGCGAGCCGGCACCAGCCGGGGCACGTCCTGAAGGGAGGGGGAATGGGTGGGAACGGACATCGCAGAGGGCGGGACGTGACTAATTAGCAAGGCGGAGGGCACTTTCGCGTAGGCTCGGGCCCTCGGTTGGGTCGATCTTGTCGGTTTGAGACCTCTGGTGACGGCGAGGGTGGCGAATTGAGCAAAAAATTTGCGGCATGGGGGGAATCCCGAGCCGAGGTGGAGACTGCCAAAGCCGCGTGTTCGCTTTTACTCCCCACCCAGCAACCCGGCGAGGTATCGCACCTCCTCCTGCACGTCGTCGGGTTTGGAAACGGTATCGGCAACCTCGGCACGGAAGAGTTCGCCGAAGCGGCGGCGCAAATGGTGCACGGCGGCGCGCGCGGTGCCCTGGGGTACGCCCAGTGTGGAAGCGATCTCCGCGTAGGGAATGCTGCCGCGCGGGGCGGAGAGATATTCCTTCAATGCTTCAAACTCGGCACTGCGGGAGTCTTCGGCATACTCGTCCTTCAGCTTTGCCATGGAGCGGTCCAGAAGCGTGAGTGCCCAACGCCGCTCGAACTGCCGCTCCGGAGAAGCAGTTACCGCGGGTTCTTTCAGGAAGCGCTCCTCGGCATCACCGGCATCCAGCGCCACGTGCTGCACAGCCCCGCCGCGTTTGAGGGCACGCGCGCGGTCCCATTCATTGAGGAGGAATCTCTTCAGCGCCACGAGGAGGAAGGTGCGGAAGTGACCCCGCGAAGGTTCCGCTGCGTTCATCCACTGCTTCTCCAGTAAGCGGGCGAAAAATTCCTGCGTGAGATCCTGCGCGTCCTCCGGGCTGTGACCCTGCCGGCGGACAAAGGCATACAGTGGATACCAGTAGGTCCGGCAAAGGTGCTCCAGCGCCGCATCCGCTCCGGGTGAACCTGCGTCCCGCGCTGCAACAACGA
Organism: Roseimicrobium sp. ORNL1; assembly: GCF_011044495.1. GTDB lineage: Bacteria > Verrucomicrobiota > Verrucomicrobiia > Verrucomicrobiales > Verrucomicrobiaceae > Roseimicrobium. The sequence continues at coordinate 4,974,534 of NZ_CP049143.1, read as the reverse complement.
GAGACCAGCGCGTGGTAAGGAAATGCGGGGAGGGGGAGGGTTGCGGCATGGGAGGCTGGTGGCGAACGTGCGTGAGCTGGTCGCACTGTCAGTTAAGCATCCAGAGGTGAATGTTGGAATGTTTTCGGTGTTGGGGCGACCAAATCAAAAATCATCGACCACCAACCCATAGATGGTAAAAAACTCCCAACATTCCCACCGTCATGTTTAAGTGATGCAGTGATGAGCACCACCGACAGCGACCCACTTGGGTCTCAATCCTCTTCATCACCTCCTCCTGTGCGCACCTGCCCGCACTGCGGAGCGGTATTGCCGGCGGATGCTCCGGAAGGCCAGTGTCCTGCCTGCCTGCTGCTGAACCTCACTCTGGAGCCCACGGCAGTCTCACCCACGCAACCGGCGGAGCCGCCCAAGCCACCCTCTCCGCCGCTCACGCCGGAAGCACTGGCGCCGCATTTCCCACAGCTCGAAATCCTGGAGTGCCTGGGCCGAGGCGGCATGGGCGTGGTGTACAAGGCGCGGCAAAAGTCGCTGAACCGGCTTGTGGCGCTCAAGCTCCTGGCGCCCGAGCGTGAGAAGGACGCGGCCTTTGCAGAGCGCTTCACCCGGGAGGCGCAGGCGCTGGCCTTGCTGAGTCATTCGCACATCGTCACGGTGTATGACTTCGGCGTCACCGGCCCGTCATCGGAGGGTGCGGGTGATGGATTCTATTATCTCCTGATGGAATATGTGGATGGGGTGAACCTGCGCCAGCTCCTGGACCAGCGGAAGCTGACGGCGGAGGAGGCGCTGAAGATTGTGCCGCCACTCTGCGATGCCCTGCAGTTTGCCCACGAGCGCGGTATTGTGCACCGGGATATCAAGCCGGAGAACCTGCTGCTCGACCGGCGCGGCCAGGTGAAGATTGCGGACTTCGGCATCGCGAAGATGATGGGAAATGGGACACCATCCTATACCGTAGGGAGCGAGCCGAAAGAATCTGCGCCTTCCGCATTGGGCGTGACGCAGCCGGAGACGGCGCTGGGCACGCCTGCCTACATGGCGCCGGAGCAGGCGAGTGCTCCAGAGCGTGTGGATAGCCGGGCGGACATCTATTCCCTGGGTGTGGTCTTCTACGAGATGCTGACGGGAGAACTTCCTGCCAGGCAGATGGAGGCCGCTAGTTCGCGATTGAAGAATCTGCACATCGATGTGCGGTTGGATGAAATTGTGCTGCGCGCGTTGGAGAAGAAGCCCGAGATGCGCTGGCAAACCGCGGCGGATTTGCGTACACGTATCGAGGAGGTGAGTTCGGTATCTGCTTCTGCACCACCTGCGCAGCCGGGCACGCCGATACCAGCGGGTGTTGCAACACCCCGGCCCTTCCGTCCATGGATGCAGCGGTTTGTGGCGCGGAGTCTTGCCAGCAGGCAGATGCTCTTCTGGTGCCTGTTGATTGCGGGCGTGTTGCTGACCGCTTGTTTCATGATGCCGGTGTCGAAATATCGCGCCCATCCTGCACTCATTGTACCGGCGGAGCGGCCGTATGTTCTCAACAGCAAGGACGAGTGGGTCATCAGAGGAGAGTTCGGTGTGCCCGATGCCTGGTGGAGCGAAACGACGCGCCAAGCCACCGTGCCAACCGTGGACGTGGATGGCAAACCCGTTGGCCGCACCGCGGCGGGCGGGCCGCAGATCGAGCGCTCAGTGAATCTGCTCACCTGGTCTTATGCCATGGGGCTTGTCGCGGCCATCGTCTGGATGGCGTTGTGGTATTGTGTGGCCGCAGAGCAGCGCGCGGGAGACCGGCTGCCACCTGCGCAGCGGGCCTTTGCTGCGCCACTAGTGGATCGCAGTCAGGGAGTGCGAATTCGGTGGTGGCGCATCCTCACGTTGTTGCTGGCCTTCTGCGGAATGTCTGCCGCTTTCTCGGGACACACGACCGCACTCATGATGCTGTTGCTGGGAGATGCGCCCACACCCGCCTTCAATGCCCTGTGGACCACCTTCTTTCTCTCCTTTGCTCTTATCAGGGGACTGGGACAGGAGTTGGTGGGCGCTTCTTCAACAACCGGAGCAGCGACCGTGGGATACGGGGACCTGCCCGTGATGCCCCATACGCGCCCCAATGCCTCCCAGAGAACCGCAGCGGCCGTGGGCGTAGTCATGGCATTTGTCGTTCCCTTTCTCATCTACTGGCTGAGCGAGCTGACTGGAGGTGGGATCAAGGACAGGTTTCTCATCTCCGCGTTTCTGGTGACATGGGGTGTATCCACCTGCCTGGCACACTGGGTGATGAGGCGGGGAATGCTCTCGGACGCTGCCACACGCATCTGGCTGCGCGCCACTGCCGTGTGCGGGTGGTTGCTCGTATTGCCCGTCGTGGGGTTTGCGTGCTTCTCTGCAATGAGTCTGGCCGGTGAATCATCATCGGGATGGAATCCTGCACCGACAGAGGCATTCATCGTGCCGGCGTTCTGGCTCGGGGCCGTGCTGCTACCGCTGGCTTCATGGTACTTGTGGCGGGTGAGTGGTCCGCCCACCGTATCGCAGCCTCCACCAGGCCGCAGTCCATGGAAGGTGGCCTTGGGAGTGTTCATGTTGCTGGCGGCTCTCGTCGTTCCGATCGCTCATCTGGGGTCCTACTCCGTCGTACAGGCTCGCGAACAGGCCACCTACCTCCGACACAAGACGGTGCTGCAACAGCGTTTGATTGTTCATGAAGCCAACCTGGACCGTCTGCAAGGGATGCTCCGTGATGCACAAGATCAGCAGCGGCAGGCATCGGATCAGGGGAAAAAGGCAGAACTCCAAGACAGATTGGATGCTACACGCAAGACGGTTGCTTCTGCCGAGCGAGTCACGGCTGTCTCGCGCAATGAATTGCAAACGCTGACCCCGCCGCCCGCCGCTGCAGGCTGGGGTGCGGGATTGGGCTACCTGATGCTGGGTTCATCGGCATGTGTGGCAGCGGCGATGTTGCTATTCCGACGTCCCAAGGTGTCAGGGGATTGGTATCCCCGATTCGCCCTGCCCGTTCTTCTTGTGATGGCACTGGGCTATGTGGTGTTCGCTCTGGGGCACTGTTTCTGGACAGTGATGCCACATTCTGGACAGCACGGCAGGGTGGAGTTCCCCTTCGCCTACAATCACTCGGTCCGCGGGAATGTGCTGGTGGTGACGCTCACCGCGAAGGTGAGCAATCGTGATGTGGAATTGCGGACCCTCCTGAGCGGCGCAGTTATGAGCAGGGAGCAAGAACAGCTCGCTGCGAGGATGTATGAAGGGCCCAAGGCTGTCCCCGGTTCCACACCTCTGCAACCGAGGTTTACCCTCTATCGTGGCACCAATGTGATGGAACTCGCCTTCGCTTTTCCGGATGAGGCGACAGCGCGCGAAGCAGGCGGAAATCTGCAACCTGTAGGTGTCCTTTCTCCTGTGCCCGGCCAGGCGGTCTCAGGCATTCTGTTCCAGGTCCGATCACGGGACCACGGGGTGTATCAGGGTGAGATGCAAATTGCTGTTCCTGAATCGAAGCTTTCTGTGGAGGACCAACTGGTGGTGGATTCAGCTTCCATGCCACCCCTGCCTCCAGCGAGTGATGTGGCAGCGTCTGAGGCCTACCTCGCGCGTCTGCGTTCCGAACTCCAGTCCTGGCGCGAACAACGCAAGAATCTCCTGGCGACCTTTCGATCCGAGCATCCTGCCATCAAGTTAGTCGATGCACGTATTAACGCAGCGGATACACTCATCCGTGCCGTCACAGAGAAGATAAAGGAGCAGGCCGTCAATGAGCCTGCCGCCGGCGTTCCACCGTCCACCCCTCCAGACCCTCCTGTCATGGACACCTCCGATGCAGCCCTGCGCACACTCGAGTGGAAGACTTTTGATCAAGCACCCGGCAAGTACTGGCGGCAGCTCGCGGACGTGCGTCGCTATCGCGAGGCTGCGGAGCTCATCGAACGCTACCTCGCGCTCCATCCCGAGCTCGAGGAGGGGACGCAGCAAGTGAATGGCGCCAGCCTGCACTTCCATGCAGCGCAATGTCAGGCGTTTGCGAGAGACAAGGAGAAGGCCCTGGAGCATTTGAAGAAGTCGCTGCATCACCTGCCGTCCTCCAACCGCGAGAGCCTGCTGTGGAACTTCTATGTAAACGCCACTACCTGGTTCATGATGGACTCGCGGGGACTGATGCTCTCGCAGTACGCGGAGCTGGCGCAGCGGGCTGCGTTCAACGATCCCAACCTGGTCACACTCGACCGTCTGCTGGCGGGGTTTGGCAAACCTTATGAGGAGGCGTATCAGGCTGATGACAGTGCAGACCACAAGAAGCTTTCTGCAGATTTTTTTAATCGGGCCTGGGAACTGATGGACATGCGCCATCAACGCACTGCCGAGGAAGATGCACAGATGCTTTCGTATGCTCACGCCTCGCTCGCACACTGGCGCCAGCGGGACGACTGCCAGACCAGGAACTTATCCATCGCGTACTGGCAAATTTCCCGGGTCTATGCCGTACTGCGAGATGAATCTGGTGCGCATTGCTTTGCCCAGCTCTGCCTTGCCGCCAGCACGCAGGAGCCGCCCTACTACCTTGGTTATGCCCACGAAGCCATGGCACGTGCGGCCTTGCTGATGAAGTCTGGAGATCGTCGGTGGTTTCAGGAGCATCTCAAACGCGCCAGGGATCAAGCAGCACTAGTGACAGAAGCAGGCAACCGGAGGAGGCTCGAAAGGGACCTCAATGAACTGGAGGCTTCGGCGACTTCAAGTGCATCCATTCCGGGGCTGGATGCGCCTGCACCTGCTCCCACGGCGGCGCCTGCAATCACCACTCGCACGGTCAAGCTCACCTTTGCCACGCCGCATTCGCCAGGGGAAATCACCGGCTGGCTGAAGTCCATCCTTTCGGGCTCGGACGACTCTTTCGAAATCTCGCCTGACAAGTTTTCTTTCAGGATCACCGCCGCACCAGAGGCAATGTATCGTGCCATCGCCTGTCTGGAGGCGCTGGATTCCCCGGAACCGCTCGTGCGCCCCAACGATGATGGAAACGCGAAGCCCACACGGTACTTCTGCGATACCGCTACCAACGCGGCACGCGCCTTCATCCACGCCTGCGCTATCAGGGACTATGAGGCCATGGCTTCCGTCATGGACCTGGCGGCCCTTGGCGGCCTCAAAGACTCAAAGGTCGAGAGCCGTGTGTCCTTCCTCCGCCCTTATCTCGGTCTCGGGCCGGTGGCTTTTGCGAAGATGCGAGCTGAAAGTCCTGATGATGTGCCGGAAGATTTGGACGCCGCGTGGGATGCTCTGGAGAAGGAATTGCGTGGAGAGTGGCCGGGCAAACGTGAAGCTCTCGAACGTCTTGGCCGGCAGTTCCTGCAGTACCCGATGGAAAGATTCGCTCTCAACTCGACCTCCTCCGATGACCCGGCCGTCGTGCGTACCTACTACGAAGGCTCAGCAAGACCGCCGGGGGTTCTCTGCATCATGCCGGAGGTTCGCTATCACAAACCCCAGCAGAAGCGCTATCAGATATCCCGTTGCATTCCGCCGGAAACCCGGGCTTCCGCAGGCAGTATTCTGTCGGAGGGACGGGTATTTCCGCCGGAATGATGTGCTGGGATTGATCACCTCAGGGAACTCTGTAGTTTCCGGTAATGAGTAGAATCAAAGACGCGCTGAAAGCCATTTCCGAACTCCCCAAAGAAGTCCGGCAGCTTCGTCGCGAAATTTCAGGTATTAGGAAGGCTGCAAAGCGGACTGGCCGGGAAGTGGAAAGTCGAGGCGGCTTGGGTAGTCCTTTGCCTCATCTCCGTGAGCCGGTGCCGTTGAATGTGGGTCTCAGGGAAAATGTGAGCTTGTATACCTACAAGCAGAACGATGTTATTTCTGAACTCATCTATGCCTACCGTGTCTGGGAGAGCATCGAGACCCGGCTTATCTCTGCGAATGTCCGCCCTGGAGACGTCGTCATCGATCTTGGCGCGAACATTGGATACTACACGACCATCTGCAGCAGGCTCGTTGGTCCGCATGGCCAGGTGCATGCCTTTGAGCCGGATGATAAAAACTTCCTGACGCTGCAGCTGAATCTGGCGTTGAACAACATCCAGAACGTCAAGCCCGTGAAAGCTGTCGTCTCTGACTCGGAAGGCATCGCGGTTTTTGAACTGCGTTCGCAGGTAAACGACGGTGCGCACATGGTGGTGCACGGTGACTCGCAGGCGGAAGGTGGCTTCTCAAGAACATGCCATCCCAAGCTGACGCTGGACCAGTACCTCAAGCACAATCCTCAAATCGACAGGATCAATTTCATCAAGATGGATACGCAGGGCTCGGAACCTTTCATTTTGAAGGGAGCCCAGGATGCCATCCGCTCGAACCGTAATCATCTCAAGATGGTCATCGAGTTTGATCCCGTTTGGGTCCAGAGCATCGGCGGCGAGGACCCCATCGAGTACCTTTCTTGGATTGAGTCGATGGGCTTCAAATTGTTCCACATCGACAAGTTGTCAGACAGTGTCGTGCCACTGGGTGACAAGAAGGAATTTGTGGAGCGGGTGAAGGCCAGCGATGGCGTTACGTGGGTGAAAAGCGAGGCGTTTGCAGACCTGGTGGTCGTGCCGAAGGATTTCCAGGGCTCGGTTGCCCTTTCCCCTCAGCTGTCCTGACCTCAGCGGGGAACCAATAGGGGGGCATGCTGACGGATAGCGGTTGGACGGCACTGCTGGCTCTGAATTGCGGAGCCAGCCGTAACCTGAAGAAAGGCGCAACTCTTTTGCCTGGGCCTAACTTCTCGCCGGGACTTCCGCATCCTTCCATCAGGGGACCATCTCTGGACAGGTTTTCTTTTCTGAAGGACCTTCTGGAGCCCGGTCAGCCTAAAAACCCCCTCTGCCATGCCCGAAGAACAGGAAACCAGCACGCCGCAGATGCCCTCCCTTTCTGGTGATGACGGCCAGTCTCCCGGCAAAATGAAGGTGCGCGACGTGCTGGCGCAGTCAGGCCAGCTGAGCTCGATGTTTGGGCAGGGCCAGAAACAGGGTCAGGGGATGGGGGATGTATCCCAGGGAATGACGGACGTCACCAGCGGAGTGACTCAGGGAGCCAGCAAGTTCTCCAACATGATGGGCTCTGCCGTCACGGACATTGCAGGAGGCGGTGGTGGCGAGACGGACATTGGCGAGCAGGTCGAAGGGATGGCCAAGGAGATGGCTCAGGTCGCCGTGGAAGTCACGAAGCAGGTGATCGAGACCGGGGTGCAGGCCGTGAAGATGGCGGTCGGCGCCGCCGTAGGCATGCCCGGTGTGGGCACGGGCGGCGGGATGTCCATGGGAGGTGGGGTCGGAGGAGTAGGCGGTGGTGGCGGTGGCATGATGGGCTTGGGCAACCTGGTGGGTGGTGGGGACGGGGATGGATTGGGCGACCTTGGCGGCAAGAGTGGCGGAGAAGCCGACGCTGGAATCAAGGATGTGATTCGCATGATTGCTGGCAAGGATGACAAGGAACATAAGCTGACTGTTCGCCAGGCCACCGGTCTCTCCTTGCCGCAGCAGGGCATGGGCATCGAAGGGCCGAAGCAGGGCATCAAGATGAAGTGATGCGGTGGCCCGCTCCGTCAGGTCTCGCAAAGGAGCGCGGACACTCTTGTCCGCTACCCCTGACGCGCCACCCTCTTTCATCTCGCAGGCAAGGCGTCATTCCACCAACTGCTTCGGAGGTGTCAACAGTCGCCTCCGTATGAAGGAGGTCGCTACGCAACAGAACGGCGGACAAGAGTGTCCACGCTCCTTTGCCCAGTCCCTCACTTCCCGCACAAGACCTTTTCAACTATTGATGGTATCGCTTCATATCAGCAGGTATCATACCATGAAAAGGTGTTAGGTGATGTGAAGCTTCGGCTGCGCATTACATCAGCCGATCATGCGCCGCCAAAAGAGCCTGGTCGAGCAACTGCACGCTGATGGGCTTCGTGAGATGCGCCATGAAGCCGGCGGCCTGGGTGCGGGCGATGTCTTCGCTCATGCCGTAGCCTGTGAGGGCGATGCCGCGCAGCTTGTACCGGCTGCGGAGTTCGCGCATGAGGTCATTCCCCGTGCCGTCGGGCAGGCCGATGTCTGACATGACGAGATCAAACGCTTTGCTCTCCGCCGCAGCGAGGGCTTCCGCGACGGTGCCAGCCGTGGTGACCAGGTGCTTGCGGCGCTTCAGCAGCTGTGCGAGGGCCACGCGGGTGGGCTCGTGATCCTCCACCAAAAGGATGCGCAGGCTGGCAGGAACTTCATCGTCCTCCACCACGATGACGGGGACGGCTTCCCGGAACTCCGGAGGAATCGAGACGCGACCAGATGGAGTCATCTTCGTGGTGGCGAGGCGGATGCCGATGGTGGTGCCGAAGTTCCGGCCATCACTGCTGGCCTGGATGGAGCCCGCGTGCATCTCCACCAGCATGCGCGAGATCGCCAGCCCAAGGCCCAGACCGCCGAAACGATGGGAGCCACCGCCGCCGGCATGTTCACCCTGTGAGAAGTAGTCGAAGACGCGCGCCAGCTCCTCGCTCGTCATGCCGATGCCACTGTCCGTAAGTTCAATGATGAGATCGTGGTCCGGTCCGTCATTCCGCGTGGAGAGCCGGATGCTGCCGCCTGCAGGGGTGAATTTCACGGCATTCTTCAGGATGTTCCAGAAGACTTGCTGGAGGCGCACGGCATCTCCCCACACCTGATGCTCCTGCGCGGCGAGGCGCAGGGTGAGGGCGATGGACTTTTGATCCATCTCCATGTTCACGGTGGAGACGGCGTCGCGGACGATTTCGTGCGCATCACGCAGGCCCATGTCGAGCGGCATCTTCCCACGGGTGATGAGTGTGAGATCCAGCAGGTCATCGATGAGCCGCGCTTCCAGCATCACGTTCTTCGCAATGGTGTCGAAGTCCTCCCGCGCTTCCTTGGGGAAGGTGGTGTTGTGCGCAGCTTCGGTGGCCAGCAGCAGCACGGGATTCAGCGGCGTGCGGAGCTCGTGCGAGAGGGAGGCAAGGAAATCATCCTTCGCCTGGCTGGCGCGCTCCGCTCCATCGCGCGCCTGGACCAGTGCGGTTCGAGCTTCGTTCAGCTCGGTGATGTCGCGTCCTTCCACCAGGATGAAGGCGAGATTGCCCGCGTCGGTGACGGGGGTGGTATGCACGTCGAGCCAGCGCGTTTTGCCATCGCCGGCATAGTAGTTGGTCTCGAAATGGGCGGGCATGCCACTCACTGCGGCCTCGATGGCGGCGCGGATGCGTTTCTGCACGCCGGCATCCTGATTCCACCAGGACGTTTCCCAGTAGGGGCGGCCTTTCTCCACGGGGAGTTCCACCTTGGCGGCGGCGAGAGCGGCGTCGTTGCAGTCGAGGAGGGTGCCATCCGCGGCCACGATGGCAATGAGCGTGGATGCCTGGCTGAAGACGGCGCGCAGTCGCAGCTCGTTGCCGCGCAGGGCTTCCTCCGCCCGCTTGCGTGCCGTGATATCCACCACCACGCCGGGAAATCTCACGGCACGGCCCTCCTCATCCCGCTGTATACGGCCTCGCGCCGTGACCCAGCGGATGCTCCCGTCTTCCATGACAAGGCGAACATCGCACTCGAAGCCCGGGCGTTCTCCCGCGAGGGCGGTGGCCACGTCCTGCTGCACACGCACGCGGTCATCCGGGTGCACATGCTGCAGATAGTCCTGCACCGAGGCGACCTGGCCGGACTTCATCATGGGGAAAAGCTGGGCCAACTTCCGGTCCGCGGTCACTTCGTTCTTCTCGATGTCCCATGTCCAGGTGCCAATTTCCGCAGCACTCAGCGTCGCTTCCAGACGGTCTCGCGTGTCGTGCAGGGCTTCTTCCGTGGCCCGACGCTGGGTGATGTCCCGGAGGTAAATGGACAGCATCCCGGGCGAGGGGAACACGCGCACCTCCATGATGACCTGTAGTGGATCATAATACACCTCAAAGGAGTCCGGCTCCTGGGTGACCATCGCGTGGCGGTAGCGCTCGCCCGCTTCCGACTCGGCAAGTCCCGGCACGTGCTCCCACAAATTCTGGCCCACCAGATCCTGCGAGGCCTCCACGAATGGCTCCACCATTCTGCGGTAGCGACCGTTTGCGTAAGTGATGCGCCAGGTGTGATCCACGGCGATGAAGGCGTCACTGGTGCTCTCCAGGATGCTCTCCACACGGGCGGCGTTTTCGCGGCGCAGTCGCACGAGGCGGAGATTCGCTGCCACACGGGCCAGCAACTCCCGTGCGCTGAAGGGCTTCACCAGATAATCGTCCGCACCCGCGTCGATGCCCTCAATGCGCGCTTCTTCACCAGCGCGCGCGGAGAGCATGATGATGGGGATGTCCCGCGTGAGCGGATCCGTACGCAACTCGCGCAACAGGCCGAAGCCGTCGAGCCCGGGCATCATGATGTCCGTGAGCACGAGATCCGTCGGCTCACTCTGCACTGCCTCCAGGGCGGCAAAGCCGTTCCCCACGGTGTGCACACGGTAGGAGGGTGCAAGAAGGTGGCGGAGATAGTCGCGCATGTCCGCGTTGTCATCCGCCACCACTACTCGCGGGTGACTGCCTTCGTGCTCCCCCGCTTCAGGCATGGGGAGCGGGACATCATCCAGGGGCTGGTCGGTCCCGCCGTTGTCTGCCCAGCGCAGGGCTTCCTGCAGGAAGGCCTCGGCATGTTGCGGTGTGGCCACCAAACGCTCTGCGCTGGGGCGCTCCCCTGGAAGGTGGGCATGGCCGAGAGGAATCCGCACCTCAAACGTGCTCCCCCCGCCGAGCGAGCTGGTCGCGGTGATGCTGCCTCCGTGCAGTTTCACCAGCTCCTGCACCAGGGAGAGACCGATGCCGCTGCCCTCATGCGTGCGCGAGCGTGAGCCCTCCACGCGGAAGAACCGCTCAAAGAGCCGCGGCAGTGCTTCCTCAGGGATGCCGATGCCACTGTCCTGCACCGAGAGACAAGCCGTGCCCTCCTGCTCGGTCAGATGCACACGGATGCTTCCCTCGAAGGTGTGCTTGTAGGCGTTGGAAACGAGATTGAGCACCACCTTCTCCCACATCTCGCGGTCGACATAAGCAGGAGTGGAGAGAGGGGGGCAGTCCACCTCCAGTTTCATGCCCGCCTTCTCCACGGCCGAGCGGAAGGCACCAGCGAGCTCCGCGGTGAGACTGGCGAGATCCACGGGTTCACAAACCGCCTTCATGCGCCCGGCTTCAATGCGGGAGAAGTCCAGCAGGGCATTCACCAGCTTCAGCAGGCGCAGGCCATTGCGATGCACGACCTGCAACTCCTCACGCACGGGCGCGTCCATGCTGGCCTCTGGCTGCCGAAGCGTATCCTCCAGGGGCCCCAGCATGAGCGTGAGCGGCGTGCGGAACTCGTGGCTCACATTGCTGAAGAAGGCGGTCTTCGCACGGTCGATTTCTGCCAACGCCTCCGCGCGACGTTTTTCCTCCTCGTATCCGTGCGCGCTCGCCAGGCTGGCGGAAATCTGGCCCGCTACCAGGGAGATGAAGCCCTCATAGGCGGAGTCGTATTGGCGGAAGGGATTCAGGCCGACGATGAGCACTCCCTGCTGTCCGGATTCACCCGCGATGGAGATGGGCAGTAAAGCAGCCCTCCTGGGTGGCACCTCCCAGTCGCCGGAAGGCAAGTCACCCCATGCCTCCATGAGATCCACGATGCGGGGCTGATGCTCCGTGAGCACTTTCACAAAGGGCCACAACGACTCGTCATTCAGGGGAACCAACGCAGGCGCGGCGACGTGCCCGGACGCGATGCCGGACGCCCCCGCGAGAGTCACACAGGTGTTGCTGCCATCCACCAGGTAGATCATGGCGAAGGGCAAGTCGCGGCGGTTGGTTTGAAGCGCCTTGATGCTCTGGCTGCAGGCGCTTTGCACGGTGCGCGCATCCAGGGTGGTAGTGGCCAGCGCGCGCAGCAGCTCCAGCTGCCGCTCACCGACGATGCGCCGGGTGTCATCCGTATTGGTGCAGATGATGCCGCCTGCACCGCCCTGGTCATTGGGCACCGGGCTGTAGGAGAAGGTGTAGTACGTCTCCTCCTGGTACCCGTAGCGCTCCATGATGAGCAGCAGCGCCTCATCATAGGTGCCCTCATTCTTCAGCATCGCGGACTCCGCACGCGGCTGCACGGCATCCCAGATTTCGCGCCACACCACGGAGGCTGGCTGGCCCAGCGCTTCGGGATGTTTCCCGCCCACGATGCTCTTGTACGCGTCGTTGTAGAGATTGATAAGCTGCTCACCCCACCAGATGAACATGGGCTGGCGGCAGGTGAGCAGGATGCGCACGCAGGTCTTCAGACTCTGCGGCCACTCCTCCACCGGTCCCAAGGGGGACTGGCTCCAGTCCATCTCGCGCATGCGGGCTCCCATTTCACCGCCACCGGCCAGGACATCCTGTGAGGTGAAGAGCGTGGGAGGTTGGGCAGGCACGAGCATCGCTTTTGGGGAAACGGAAGCGCGGTCCACGGACCTGCGTCCGCACCGAACCGCAACATCTGACCCTATCACCGTTGAAAGGTACGAGGCAAGACAAAGGGTGGATCCAGCCGTGGCGAAAAACTACATGAATGAAGGATCAGGGGGAGGGGGGACGGTGTTAGAGGTTATGGGTTACGCGTTATGAGTCATGAAGCTGGAACGCACTCACATGACGGCGCGAGCATTCCGGATATTTAGCCCGGAATTTTTCCTTCGTGCCCCCTAACCCCTAACTTCTAACTCATAGCCCCTCGCTCCCGTTGGCCAGCACGTTGTCATCAAACTTGTTGTCCTTCCCGCCTTCCACTTTCAGGGAGAGGGTCATCTTCTTCTCCTCGCGGTCATCGCGGATCACGTTGTCGGAGATCTTGGTGCGGGTGCAGTTCTTCAGCCACAGGCCGATGCCGTCGCTGTCGAGAATGCTGCAATCGCTCACGGTCATGCGGTCGCAGTTTTCCAGCAGGACAGCGGCGTCCTTATTCCACACGCCGCTCACCAGCACGCCAGCCACCTTGCAGTCGGAGCAGTTGCGGAAGACGAGGCCGTTGATGTCCTTGGCCCAGTTGCCATTCACCGAGTAGCGGGGGTTGCGGTCGAAGTCATTGGGGCCGACCACGATGGCCTGGCTGTTTTCAATGAGGAGGTCGTGCTCGAAGCCCTCCCAGAAGGAGTTGCCGGTGATGTTCACGCCGCGGGCGTTGTCGAGGTGGATGTTCACCTTCACGTCACTGAAAACATTTCCGGTGATGGCGATGTGGCCCTCCTTGGTGGGGTCTGCCTTCTTCTCGCTGAGCGTGCCGGTACCGAGCACGCGGATGTTCGCGCTGCCGGGAGACTTGCTGTTGTGCTGGAGCGTGCAGCCGGTCACCGCGACTTCTCCCGTGGAGCCGCCCGTGCAGTCGATGAGGACATTCGCCGTGGGAGGTGTGTCGGGTGACATGTTGCTCTCGATGTCGCAGGTGCCGATGTGCAGGTTGCGAACGTTCCCACCGCGCGTGACCACGCCACCGCCGGCGTTGTAGCTGATGTGACAGCCGACGATGTTGCTCTGGTGGATGTTTACATTGTCATAGAGCACGCCGACACCGCGGTTGTGATACAGGTGGCAGTTGGCGACAATGAGGTTGCGATTGCGCTTGGTGAAATGGATGGCGTGGAAGCACTCGCGGATGTTTGTCTCGGTGACGGTGAGTTCCATCACGCCGGTGAACTCCAGGCCATTCGCCTCCTTGTGGTCGCCCACGATCTCGATGCCGCGCACGATGGGCATGCGCTGCTTTTCCCAGACGTTCGGCTTGAAGTCGGAGGGGGCGGCAGAGCCTTCATGGGTGCCAACGAAATGGAACGCTGGGCCCGCACCGCTCATGATGATGCGCGGGGTGCCATCTCCCGTGAGCGAGGTGAAGCCCGTGGTATCGAGATTGATGGTGATGGGCTTCGTCAGCTTGTAGGTGCCCTTCGTAAAGACGAGGCTGCCATGCCCCGAGTCGACCGCCTTCTGGATCGCCTGGGTGTCATCCGTGGTGCCATCGCCCTTCGCGCCGAAGTCGCGCACGGTCTTGATTTCCTCCGCCTGGAGAGGCGAGGCGAAGAGGGCGGCCGTGACGGTCAGGCAGAGAGCGGTGAACAGGTGCGAGGGCTTCATGAGATGGTGTGAGAGGAACTGATGTCTGCGTGCTGGAAATGTGGAACGGTCAGAGAATCTCCACCGGCGAGGCGGTCATGGCCCAGACAGCCTCGGCGTATTTCACCCCGCAGGTGGCGCCACGGTAGCGGGCGAGGGATTCCTTGGCCATGCGGCTGGAGTCGGGCGTGGTGGCGTCATACTCCTTCTTGTTCACGAAGGCCATGAGCCTGCCCAGCCACTCCATGGAGGCGGGCCACTCGGCGGTGACGTCTACGAAGGTGTTCGGTTCGAACCCGATGGTGTGGCGCGGGCCGTTGTCATAACAGAACACGCGACGTGGCGAAGGGCAGTCGCGTCCCAGGATGGTGCGTGGCTGCATGAGAGCGGCCTTGCAGATGGAAGCTGCGGACTCGTGATCCGGATGGCGATCCTGCGGCCACAACATGAAGGCAGTCGTGGGCTTCACGTCCTCCACAATCTCCGCGACCTCACGCTGCGTGTCCTCGCCGAGGCGGAAGTGCATGGAGGCGTGCTTCAGGAAGCGCATCTCCATCCCACGCTCCTGGGCGAGCTGCTTCGTTATCTCCAGAAGCTGCGGCTCGCGTCCCTGCACCGGTGGCCAGTTCGTGTAGTCGCCGATGAGCGAGAGAATGACCACCCGGTGATGCTTGCGCACGGCCTGGAGCAGGATGCCGGGAATGCCGAAGACGCAGTCGTCATAGTGGGCGCCGATGGCAAGGATGGTCTGGGGGAGGGGCATGGCGGTTGGGCGGGAGAATGATGACATACGCCGTGGCCGGGGATTTATGATTTGTGATTTGCGATTTTTGATTGTTAGGGAGCGCCTTACGTAGAGAGGCGCGTGTCCTTTTTACCAGTAGTGGGCACTTCTGGATCACTGGATGAGTGTGTTGGCGTGCGAGGATTTCAACACAGAGGCACGGAGACACAAAGACATGGAGTATTTGGAGGGAATGAGGTATGAGACGGAACGGGCGCTTTTCGCGCCTACACCAATCTCTCCTCTGTGTCTCCGTGACTCCGTGTCTTTGTGTTGAAGCCTGCGGTTCTATTCCTGCTTCTGAGGAGGCCACTGGGTGCCATCCTTGAAGGAGAGGTCAAAGATGATGTCATCACTGCCCGGCTTCAGCATGAGGGGGAGGAGGTCGGGGTCCTTGATGGAAAAGCGTCTTCCGTTCGCGAGTTCCTTGCTGTGCTTGCTGAGGAAGGTCACCCAGCGATCGCGCAGGATGAAGCGCTCATCCATGGTCATGTTGCTGTTGCTGCCGCTGCCGGAGGTCTTCTTGTCCTCCACCTCTTGAATGATCTTCTGCAGGTAGTCGAAGGCGAGGTGCCCCATTTCCTTTTCAGCGAGACGTTTAGCCCAGACCTCCCACAAATCGACGCGGGCACCGCATGCCCACGCTGCGTCTGAGGCAGCGCGGATCACCCAACTGTGGTGGCTGGTTTCCAGAATGCGCAGGGCGGGTGTGGCGAAGTCCTTGTTCTTTGTGCGGGCAGCGGTGGTGCATGCAGAGCGCACGACGCCGAGATCGTCATCCTCCATGCGGCGGAGCACCAGGGGAATGCAGTCGCTGGGAATGTCATCCGGCACGGCATTGAGTGCCTCCTCACAAAGGGTGAAACAGGGACTCTCCAGGCTGGTGACCAGTCGTGCCTTCCAGGCGTCTCCTTCCGGCTTGGGCACCGTCTTGTCCGCAAGCTGACGCATCAGGATGATGGAGTCCGCAACGTCCATGTTCGCATCCGCACTGGCACGATGGCCGCGACTGCGGATGGCATCCACGGCGCGGATGAGCGCATCCTGCGCGCTGGGGTGATTGAGGATGTTGTCTCCGGACTCCTTGCGGGGGCGTTGCAGGGATTTGGTCTCCCGTGCGAGTGCATCGTGAATCACGGGCATGTCCTCGGGACGCCCCAGTGAGGTGAGGACCAAGGCTCCACGATTGACGAGATCAACGTCGTCAGACTCCAGCCATTGCTTTCCCAGCGCGAGCGCCTCAGGGCGGAACCGTTCGTCCCAGGACAGGGAGTTGATCTGCTTTGGGTCGCTGGTTTGGTACCAGCTGTGGAATACCGGTGTGGTGTATTCACCCGTGGTGATCAGGGGCAAGCGTGCCAGCAATTGATCCAGGGCGAGCTTCACGATCTCCGGGTCTTCGTGCTTCGCCAGCGTGAACAAGGCAGCGGTCGAATCCACGGTGAGAATGCCGCCAATGCCATGCACTGCAGGCTTTGACCCCTTCTGCGCCCTGGCGAGCAGTGCGGGCAAAAACACCGGGTGACGCAGAAGCCGCGTCTCCGTGGCGGGTATGTTCGTGTCCACTCCGCGAATGCATGCCGTGTCCACCAAGGCGCTGGCTTCCTCCGGGGTGGGCATGGTGACCTCAAACGTGGCCTCGGCCCAGAGGCGCTTGCTTGGTTCTGTGGCCGCCCAGCCGAAGTCATGCGAGACCCGCACCTTGTAGCGCCCGGGATGGTCGATGGTCACATAGAGCAGGAGAGGGAGCTGCTCCTGGTGCTTCTCACCGGGCTTCAACACAGGATGTGCGACGATTCCACCCGCGAACATGGTGAACTGCGTGAGGTCCGGCATGATCTTCCCATCCGCATCCGTCACGACAAAGTGGTAGCGCACGGGAAAGCCGGTGCCGCGATAGTCTCCGCCGTGCTCGTACGTGAATGCTTCCGTGCCGACATTCTCCAGCGTGAATTGCACGGAGATGGGCTCACCGAGCAGGTAGCTCGTCTCGCCAAGTTGCAGGCTTACCTTCGCGGACTCAGGGATGGGTTTGCTCTCGCGACCGGGGTAGGGCTGAATTTCCGGCTCAGCTCCGCTCAGCATGCCCGTGAGGGCAAGACACAAGGACAGGGTGCGCAGCAGCATCTCGATATCCTAGTGGAATAAAGCACGGAACGGCAACCCTTGAGAAAGGATTGCCGTCACCTTTGATGGATGATTATTCCCGCCCTTCCATCAGCCCGCGTGCCTTATCGATGAGTTGCAGGAACTCTCCGCGGTAGCCCATGGGGTCTTCACCTTTACCGCGCAGGGAGAGGGCGCGGACCATGTCCCAGGTGAGTTCGCCGGAGTACTGGGAGTTGCGCAGCATCATGCCGAAGCCGGTGACGCCTGCGGCGAAGACGAAGTCCTGCGGTGCATCACCCATGGTCTGTCCCTTGTCCGTCACAGGTACTTCGAGGAGCTGGCTCTTGTCGCCCTCGGGGTGCTTGTAGCGGAGCTTCACGGTCATGGTTTCCTTGCTGGGGGTGCCGCCAGGGATGACGGGCGCAGCGGCGGGTGTTTCAGCGGGCACGGCAGGCTTGGGGGCGTACTTGAGTTCATCCACCATGGGACGTCCGTCCGGCGTGGTCATGCCTGCGCCCACGGGAACGATCTCATACAAGGCGGTCACGGTATGGCCTGCGCCGATTTCACCAGCGTCTTTGCGGTCGTTGTTGAAGTCCTCCTTCGCCAGCGCGCGGTTTTCATAACCGAGCAGGCGATAGGCGGCGACCTGGCCGGGATTGAACTCCACCTGAATCTTCACGTCCTTGGCGATGGTCACCAGCGTGGCATTCATCTGGTCCACCAGGACTTTGCGCGCTTCGCTGAGGGAGTCGATGTAGGCGTAGTTGCCATTCCCCTTGTCCGCGAGGGTCTCCATGGTGCGGTCCTTGAGATTGCCGGTGCCGTAGCCGAGCACGCTGAGGAAGACACGGCTCTTTGCCTTTTCCGCGATGAGCTTTTCCAGTTCCTCAGGTGAGCTGATGCCCACATTGAAGTCGCCATCGGTGCACAGGATCACACGATTCACGCCTTCTTGGACGAAGTTTTCCGCGGCCTGCTGGTAGGCCATGCGGATACCACCGGCGCCATTGGTGGAGCCACCGGCATCGAGGTTGTCGATGGCGTTGATGATTTTCTTGCGTTCGCTGCCCGGGGTGGAGGAGAGCTTCACCCCGCTCTCACCTGCATAGGTGACGATGGCCACGCGGTCGGTGTCCTTGAGTTGCTCCGTGAGCATGCGCAGGGACTGCTTCACCAGCGGCAGCTTGTCCGGCTGGTCCATGGAGCCGGAGACATCCACGAGGAAGACGAAGTTCGCCGCGCCACGGTCCTTGCGAACCTCACGTCCCTTCAGCGCGATGCGTGCGAGGCGGTGCATGGGCTGCCAGGGCGCCTCCGCCATGTCCACGGTCACGGAGAAGGGCGAGCCGTCTTCCGCTGGCGGTTCATACGTGTAGGGGAAGTAGTTGATGAGCTCTTCCAGACGCACGGCATCCGCCGGTGGGCGCTGTCCCTTGTTCAGGAAGCGGCGCACATTGGCGTAGCTCGCGGTATCCACATCGATGGAGAAGGTGGACAGCGGCTGCTGCGCGACCTGCAGGAAGGGGTTTTCGTAGATGGGCGTGTAGGTTTCGCCGCTGGGATTGCGGATGTCCCTCTGGCGGGCGCGCGCATCCAGATCCTTCGCCTTGTCCCGGAGGTCTTTGATGCGCTCCGCTGTGGTCTGTTGCAAATCCTCCAGCCTTTCCAGCTCAGGAATGAGCGGCGAGGTGGACTCGGCAGGGAGACTTTTTACCGTGACAGGCGGCACATAGGGAGCTGACGCTGCCGGGGCGCGAGTGGATGCGCCCGCAGTATTCGAGGCAAGCATAGGGTCATCATATTCACCTACAGGTTCGGCCCGGTATGGGCTCGCCGCGAGCTGGTTTGCAGAGGCCAGTGAGGCGGCAGGCACTGCATCCGCGGGCATGGCTGAGTCACCGAGAGCCAGAGACCCCGTGGCCGCGGGAGCGGCAGGGGCGGCAGGGGCGGCTGCCGAAACATAGGCGCCGTCCTTCGTCATGGCGGGTCGCGCCGCGGCTGCCGCAGGGGAAGATGAAGGTGCAGGGGCAAGGGGAGCGTTGCCAACCAAGGTGCCTACATTGGGTTGCAACTTCACGCCGCCACTGCCAGCGATGGCGCCTTTGGGGGCCGTGGGGGCAATGGTGGGTTCACGCGCTGCTACGTCCGCTCTCCATCCGGGAACCAATTCCTTTTTCGTCTCTCTCCGCTTGTAGTGCTCTGTCCCTGGTGCTGGCGCTGCCGCTGTGGAGGACGTTCCCATCGTGATGGCTCCGCTCGTTGTCACCGTAGTCTCATCGGGGGCAGGTGTTGCCGGAGCACCGTTCGCCGCGATGATTCTTCCTGCTGTGATGGTCGTTCCACCAGAGTAGGTATTCACCGGTTCGCCTGCAATGGGGGTGCCTCCGCTCGAGGGGCCGGATAGGGTGAGTGAGCCCGCACCGACCTTGCTCATGCCCGTGGTGCCCTGATCGTTATACGCCGTGCCCATTGTGGGCGTGGCATCGAGCGCAGGCGCTTGGATGAGCGAAGAGCGGCCATTCATATCGCCGCTATTGTTGAAGGTGCTGGCAAGACCGCCATCGACAGGACTCATGGTCCTGCTTTCGTCAGGCAAGATGCCCGCGCCGAAGATGCCGGTGGCAAGGCCCGGGCCAAAGGGTGCGGTGCCGGCAGGAGGCGGCAGTGAAGGAGTCGCACTCGGGGAGAGGTTCAGCTTGGGCTCGTTGAGATCCACGTACCCTTGTGCTGGAGTTGACCAGGCGTTGGACGTGTCGGCTTCTGCCACGGCAGGGGTGCCCGCGAAACTGAATCCCTCAGGGGTGAACTGATAGCGCTGCAAAGGACGTGCTGCGCCGATATCAATGCCGCGGCTGGCAATGTCCGCAGAGCCGGACACGCGACCCAAGGAACTCACTCCATTGAGGTCGCTGCTCATGGCTTCCGGCACACCGGCAGCCGCGGTCGTCTGCTGCAAGGCCAACTCGGATCCATCGAGCGACTGCGGCATCAGCAAGGTGGGTGATGCTGGCGCTCCGGCCTTGGGCAGCGGCAGCAGGGCATTGGTCTCTGCATCACGGACGGTGGGGGAATTCGCCGCCACCAGCGCGGGCGTTTCGGGCTTGCCGGGAGCGGGAGTCTGGCCGGATGCCACCACTGGCCTGCCGGCCTTTTCAAACTTCACGCGTACATCTTCCGCCGTGCCCCTGCCATTGTTGCGCTCTGCCAGACGCTTCTCCACGAGGAGTTTCACCTGTTCCGTGGCGGGTGCGGGCTGTTTGTCTTTCAGGGGAACGTACCGTTTGTCATTCAGATTGATCACCAGCATCACCGTCGTGCAGGCCGCGATGGCCGTGGGCACGAGGAAGGCCGGATGCCGCCAGATGGAGCGCTCGGCTTTCTTTGCCTGCGGCTGGAGTTGCGGTTGTGTGTCCGCGCTGAATTCGCGTAGCACACGCACGCGCTGCTCCGTGGTGAGCGCCTCTTTGTCCGCATCGGCGACCTCGTCGTGGAGCAGGGCGCAGAACTTGCGCATCTCCTCCGCTTCCACGCGCAGGGCGGGATTGGTCTCCATCTCAGCCTCCAGGGCGGCGCGCTCATCAGGCGGCAGCTCATTCAGGGCGTAGGCGGTTAGTTTCGCATTCATGGCTTTCAGGGGAAAATGGGATGTATCAGAAATAGATAGGGTGGGATGCAGTGTGCGGTCTCGCTGTTGCTCTCGCTCTCGTCATGCATTCAGGGCGAGCCAGCGCTCTCTTAGTGTGGTGACTCCCAGGTGGATGAGCGTGCCCACATTTCCCACGCTCGTCTTCAGCACCTCGCTGATTTCCTTGTAGCTCAGCCCGCTTTCGAATTTCAGCTTCACGGCCTCGCGCTGCTTGTCCGGCAGCTGGTCGATCCACCGGTTGATCTGGCCGCTGGTTTCCTGTTCCTCCAGGACGTCCGCCGGAGTCGGGGCGTTGGAGGTTTCCATGTCGAGCACGTCGTTTTCCATGGGAATGATGCGGTTGAATTTTCGCTGATGATCCAGGGCGCGGTTCCGGCAGACTGTGAAGAGCCACGGTGCCAGCCTCTCGCGATCCAGCGTGTCCAGGCTCTGGCTCAGCCGGATGAAGACGTCCTGGGCGATGTCACGCGCCTGACTCAAGTCTCCCACGATGCCGATGGCGTAGCGGATGAGGGGTTTCTCATACCGGTCCAGGGCTGCAAGGAGGAAGGCGTGGTCGGGGTCGCGACTGCTCATGAAGGCTTCGGTGGGCATCACGGATGGAGTTGCGATGTCTTGGGAAAAAAGTGGAGAAAGGCCGATAAGGGCCAACAGACGCCTCAAGTCATGTGCGAGGTTTGTCCTGTTTCAGTAATAGCCACAAAAGAACGCAAAGAGCACAAAAGAATGAAGCCTCATGGTTGCATGGGATGCCGACAAGGGGACAAGAACTGCGTCAGGCTTTTTTGAGTTCTTTGCGTTCTTTTGCGGCCAATCTCATCCGGCATGCATGCATGCATCACTTCTGCATCTCGCGCACCAGTTCCTTGATGGCATGGGGACGGTGCACGTCCCTGAAATAGACCTCCGGTCCTGAGCTGACGGACGAATCGAAGCGCACATTTCCCATGCCCAGCAGCGCGCGCCAGCCGCCTTGTTGCACGTCGATGGACCGGATGTCGCGGATGCGCACCTCGCGGGTGTTCCGACCGAGCACGCCATATTCCATTTCCACCCGCCGCGTGGTGACGATGTAGGCGCAGGTAAAGCGGTCCAGTCCCACGAAGAGCAGAATCAATCCCGCCACGGACCCAAAGAGCAGTACCCACTCCAGGCCGAACTGCATGCGGTGTGATACCACTGCACTGATGATCAACAGGAGGAGCGCGAGCAGGGACTTCGGATACGCCAGCCAGCTCGGGTGGCCCTGGTAGAGCGTTTCCTCCGGTCCGCGCTCCTCGGGGTAAAAAGTCTCCACCGGGCCCAGCTGTGCCCGCATCATGCCGCCATACGGATGCCCGGGTCTCCATTCCTGGACCGGAGTTGTGGACGCGGGGGCAGGGGTGGGGGGCCTCAGATGCTGTGCCGGGGCATCGGGATGGCCTTCTTCCTCGGCATCTTCATCTTCATCTTCATGATGGTAGTCTTCGGCACGCTCGTCGAGCAACGCATCGTCGAGGTCATCTTCATCCTCAAAGGTGGCGTCGTCGTCCTGCTCTTCTTCTTCGTCGTCATCACCGGCATCATCACGCTGCTGCTGGTAGGCGCGTTCCTCACGGGAGGTCGTGCGCCGTTGAGAGGGTGGGCGGAAGTCCGTCTCCGGTCGCGGCAGGGGTGTATCCGCGCGGAACTCGTGATTGGGCGGCAGTTGCGGACGGGGTGCCATGTTGCCGCATCCACTACCAGCGCTACCGCTGCCGCTGTTGGTGCCGCTGGCGGAGCTGCTGCCCGTGCTGCGGCTCGGCATGATGGTCACGTCCGGGTAGGGCATGGCCAGCAGGTCCCCGAGGAGGTGGCCGTGTCCTGTTTCATCATCCAGGACCATGTCACTCCGGCTGAGTGTGCCGGCGACGAGCATCGCGCGCAGATCATTCTTGCTGTACACATCCTTCAGGGTCGGATGGTCAGGCAGAAAGTAGCGAGCATTGGCGGAGGCCATGGCGGGGCGTGGTGAAACAACGCGGGCAGGCGGTGTCCAGCGTATACAAGACAAAATGCGAAACCCGCCCGCATGTCCATTCCTTACTTCTCAAAACCAAAAGGCCTTTTGCTATTGGCGCGCATGCTGGCATCTTGCGCGCCCATGTTGTCTGCCCGCCTTTCGTTGATCGCGCTGTCAGTGCTCTGTCTCGCCGGAGTGTGCTCCGCCCAGATGGAACCGCCGCCCGAGCCGCTGCGCGAATTCCGCGGCGCGTGGGTGGCCACGGTGCGCGGCATCGACTTTCCCTTCGAGCCCGGCGACCCCACGCCGAAGCAGCAGGCGGAGCTGGTGGAGATTTGCAACAAGGCCGCCGCGCTGAAGCTGAATGCCCTCATCTTCCAGGTGCGCCCGGCGGGGGATGCGGTGTACAAGTCCGACATCGAGCCGTGGTCGCCCTGGCTGACCAACGCCATGGGCAAGGCCCCGGACCCGATGTGGGACCCGCTGGAGTTCTTCATCAAGGAAGCGCACAAGCGGGGCATCGAACTGCATGCGTGGTTCAATCCCTTCCGCGCTTTGAGCGGTCCGAAGTACAAGGGCGCGAAGAACCACATCAGCCTCACGCACCCGGAGTGGTGCTGGCAGTACGGGGAAAATCTGTGGATGGACCCCGGTGAGCCCGGCGTGCGCGCCCGTAGCCTGGAGGTCATGCTGGATGTGACCCGCCGCTATGATGTGGATGGCATCCACATGGATGATTACTTCTATCCCTATCCCATTGATGTGAAGGGCTCGCAGGTCCCCTTTCCGGATGGCAGGGCGTGGAAGAAGTACCAGGACTCCGGCGGCACCCTGAGCCGCTCCGACTGGCGGCGGGATAATGTGAACACGTTTGTGCGCGACCTGTACGCGGGTGTGAAACGCGAGAAGCCCTGGGTGCGAGTGGGCATCAGCCCCTTCGGCCTGTGGCGGCCCGGATATCCGGAGGGCATGGGGAAGGGCGCGCTGGACCCGTATGAGGCGCTCGCGGCGGACTCGCTGAAGTGGCTGCAGAGCGGTTGGGTGGACTACTTTGCGCCGCAGCTCTACTGGCCAATCGAGCAAAAAAACCTGAGCTTCATCGGCTTCTTCGACTGGTGGCTCTCGCAGAATACCGCCCAGCGCCACATCTGGCCCGGCATGGCCTCCGAGCGTGTGCTGAAGGACCGGCAGCCTGCGGAAATCCTGCGCCAGATCAGCCACACGCGGAACCGCATCAAGTACATGCCGCCCGGGCACATTCACTGGAACTTCACGGCGCTGAAGAAGAACCTCGGCACCCTGGCAGACCTCTGCGGTGATCGTGCTTATCAGGACTATGCCATCGTACCCTCTGCCTCCTGGCTGGGGAAGGACAAGCCCGCCGCGCCGGAACTGAAGGTGGAGAATGGCAAGGCGCAGTGGCAGTACACCGATGCGCGGATGGATTCCTATGTGCGCTGGTGGTTTGTGCAATTCTACGATGGCACCCAGTGGATCTCCGTTCGCTCCTTCCCCGTGGAGGAGAAGTCCATCGACATGCCCAAAGGCGCTCAAGCTATTGCTGTGCGCGCCATCACCCGCACGGGCATTGCGGGGGATGTGGCGGTGAGGCGGTGAGTTGGGTGTGGGGCGGGATGACGTGCTTGGGATTCAACACGGAGACACGGAGACGCAGAGGAATTTTTGGAGGTGAGCTGCGGGAGCCTGAGGAGCTATTCAATCCCAACGTGAAGCGATGCGCATTTCAAAAGGAGCGTGGACACTCTTGTCCGCCGCCCCTGACGCAAATCGTTCTTTCATTTGGCAGGCAAGGCCACCTTCTGCCAACTGCTCCAGAGGCGTCATCAGTCGCTTCTACACGAGGGAGGTTGCTGCGCAGCAGAACGGCGGACAAGAGTGTCCACGCTCCTTTGCGCAACCCTTCGCTCCCCGTACAAAGACCCTTTTCAACTGTTGATGGTACTGTCCTGCCCAGTCTTTGGGCCGTCCCCTACTTCGCCGAGGCCTTCACGTAGATCTCCTTGGGAGCTTCTTCAAAATACTTGAAGAGCGCAGGACAGAGCCAGCCTTCCATGTTGCGCTCGGGCCATGTGTACCAGTTCCCGCTGAACTCGGGTCGATTCCAAACGAACCTCGCTGAGTATCCGGGGAAGGGGTCCAGGGAGAATACGAGCCGGAAACCATTCGCTGCATCGGGGATGTCTTCGGTGAGTACATCCAGGATGGTGTCTGCTCCGCTCACGAACGGTTCCTGCACGAGGCCCACGCTGGGATCATCAAAGACCCAGATGCCTTCATATTTGTAGGGGGCGATGACGAAGAGGGAGTTCATTGGGGGCGGGTGCGATTCGCTTCTTTCATTGCACATGTGTCGTGTAAAATCAATCGATGACCAGATGTGGCCATGCTATGCGGCAGTTATGATGATAAACGACGATTACAGATGACGGAGCGCTTTGCGTCTTGGAGTGCGGTGGCAAGCTTCAAGCGCGACACCGCTTTGAACGAAGGAATTTCGTTCTGCAGTCCTGGGGGACTCCAGCAGAGTTCAGCATCTGAAGCTTCCCAATGGGAGAGCATGTTGGGACTTGGACCGTGATTCTGCTCTCTGATGCTCTTTATCTCCGTTCAAAGCGGTGTCGCGCCTTAGCGCTTGCCACCGCACTCCAAGACGCAAAGCGCAGATCATTATTGGAGAAGTGTGTTGATCGCCTTTTCTTTGCTAGATGCCTTAAGCAATCGGCTGCATGGAAACTTAAGCCGCTCTTAAACGCCTTCTCACTTTGCTCCGCGCCATCCCTCTTCATATTCCATCCCTTCTCTTCCTCTTTCGTCTTCGTCCTCGCACCACGCCTCCTCACTTCCTGAATGATCCGCAATCTCATCTTCGACTGGTCCGGCACGCTGGCAGATGATCTCGCCGGCGTGCTGCATGCGACCAATGGGGTGCTGGTGCATCATGGGCGCGAGGCGCTGAGCCGGGAGGAATTCCGCGCCACCTTCCGCCTGCCGTACACCGAGTTCTACAAGGAGATGCTACCGGATGCCGAGCTGGAGGTGGTGAAGGAGCTCTACATGGCGCACTTCCCCGCGGACCCTGCCGTGGTCCCGCTGCTGCCGCATGCACGCGAGTTCCTGCAGTATGCCGCTGCCACGGGGCGTCGCATCGTGCTGCTGAGCAGCGCGCCTGAGGAGCACTTCGAGGCCCAGGCTCGCGCGAATGGCGTGCGCGATTTCTTTGAGGACGCTTTCTGCGGCGTGGTGGATAAGCGCGAAGGCATCCGCCTGCTGCTGGAAAAGCATGGCATGGCTGCGGAGGAGAGCGCCTTCATCGGGGACATGCGGCATGACATCGAGTCCGCGCACTCCGCCGGTGTCTTGAGCATCGCCACCTGCACCGGGTATGAGAGCGCCACCGTGCTGATGCAGGCGCATCCGGATGTATTGGTGCCGGACCTTTCCCGCCTGCCACGGCTTCTCGGCGGCTGGCATGTGCAGCTCGCGAATCACGGCAGTCACTTTCCCGTGGCCACCGTGGGCGCGCTCATCACGAATCATCGCGGCGAAGTCCTGCTCATGCGCACGCACAAGTGGAGCCACCGCTGGGGCATCCCGGGTGGCAAGATCAAGCGTGGCGAATCCTGTGAGGAAGCCCTGCGCCGCGAGGTGAAGGAAGAGACTGACCTCGACCTGGGGGAGGTGACCTTCGTCATGGTGCAGGATTGCGTGGAGCCGCCCGAGTTCATGCGCAGCGCCCATTTCTTGCTGCTCAATTACACCGCCCAGTGCTCCGCATCCGAGCCCGAAGTCGTACTCAATGATGAGGCCGAGGCCTTCCAGTGGCTCCCGTGGGCCGATGCTCTCCGGATGGAGTTGAACATTCCCACCCGCGTGCTCATGGAGGAGATGGAGCGCCGTGGTCTCAACCCCGCCCAGATGGTGCACATCCCTTCGCTCTGAAGGCCCTCAGTCTCAGGCTATCAACTATCGACCCTCAACTATCAACTATCAACTCTTCAGATTTCCCCATGTCTGGCGACGAAATTCACATCCTTGGCCTGGAAATGCCGGTTCGCATCGGTGTGCCGGAGGCCGAGCGCGCGGCCTGGCAGACCGTCAGTGCGGACATCACTGTCACTTTAGCCTGTGCATTTGACAAAATGCATGATGAACTCAGTGATACCCTCGACTATGAACGCGCCGCCAATGAAGCCACCGCCCTGGCGGCTTCGCGTCCCCGTCAGCTCCTTGAAACGCTGGCAGCGGACCTCGTGGGCCACTTTTTGCAAGATGAGCGCGTTCGTGCGGTGGAAGTCCTTCTCCGCAAACGTATCCTACCCCATACTGATGCCGTGGCTGTCCGCATGCGCCGGGAACGTCCCGGGACGCGCTAAGCGGACCGTTGCGGCGCGATTGCATCTGTAAGAAACACTTGCGCGGGGGTGGCCTCGCATGTTTCTCTAACTCGGTGCCCGCGCTCCCACGCGGGAATGGCGATGTCAGACCGTCCTCTCAACCCAGACCCCGACCAGGAACTCGTAGCGCGCGCCCAAACTGGGGACACGCGGGCTTTCGACGATCTGGTGAGGAAGTACACGCCGAAATTATACGGACTGGTGTACAACATGACCAGCAACCGCGATGACACCGCGGACCTGCTGCAGGACATCTTTGCGAAGGCCTACCGCTCCCTGAAGCGCTTTCAGGGGAAGAGCACCTTCTACACGTGGATCTACTCCATCAGCGTGAACATGACGCTGAATTTCCTGAAAAAGCGGAACCGTCATACCAAGCTCAGCCTGGATGACGTGGACAGCGGCATCCAGAATGACCCTGATTTCATCAAACTCACTTCAGGCGGGAATCCCCTGAAGGACGTAAACATCCACGAACTCCAGAAACGTTTGAACGAGGCCATGATGAAGCTGTCTGAAGACCACCGGACCGTAGTGACCCTCTACGACATCCAAGGTCTTCAACATGCTGAAATCAGCAAGATCCTGGGAGTCAGCGAGGGGACCGTGCGTTCCCGCCTGTTCTACGCCCACAGGCAGTTGCAAAATTTCCTTGAAGAGTTCCGACAATAGATGAAAAACAAAACCGCCGTGGAGAGTAGAAACGCGTTAGCAGGGAAGATCATACCATGAGTGACTTCGAAGACATCCAGCGACTCATTCGACTCAAGCGTCACGAGCAGCCACCACCCGGTTTCGTGGACGATTTTGTAGGTCGACTCCAGCATCGGCAGCGTGCCGAATTGCTTCAACAGTCCGCCCGGGGCCTTCTCTGGGAGCGAATCAACACCTACTTTGAAGGTCTTTTCGCTCCCAAATGGGGCTTTGCTGGCGCCACGGTGATGGCGCTGGTGGCTGTGTTCTTCATCTTCAAACCCGCCTCCTCAAGCCAGCGCGGATTTGAAGTGACCAGGGTCAACTACAGTGAAGGTGTGGAGCCCATCTCTCAAGCGGAGGTGAGCCGGTACCTGACCTCGCAGCGCCAGCTCATGTCCCAGCACTATCAAGGTGGCTTCGGAGATGAGACCATTGCGGACCAGGACAACAGCTACAGCCTTCCCCCCATCACCCAGCAATCCCAAGGCGGTCTCCTGCCTGCCGGATTCCAGGAGGACATGCGGTAAGGAGGCAGGCGAGCTGCCGGAGAATTTTCCAAATAATCACGAAGCGAGAAAGCGGACCTGCGGGTCCGCTTTCTTGTTTTGAGCATGGACTCCGTTGGGTGAGCAGATGCCTTTCGCGGTGATCGATGGTGCATATTCGAAGCAGTTCCGTGGACTACGCCCTTCAAGGCAAACGCCCTTCCACCAAAAAGGCGGTAGGGATGCGCTCCTGCGCGTCCGACTTCAGGCGGGCGGAGGTGGTGTGGAACTGCGGCACGAAACGGCCTCGCCACGTGGCATTCCCCTCCGCCTCCGCCCGCCATCTACGGACGCGCAGGAGCGCGTCCCTACCGTCCCATTTTGTGGAGGGGCGTTAAGATGCATAGCCAATGGTGCCTCAGGGGCTCGAGGGTGTGTTCGTTTCGACGATGCACTCGCTGGCTGTTGTCACTCCGGCACAACCTTGCTCTAAAGGAACTCGCATTCTGATTCCAAAACGACGGGCGGGTGGTTTTTGCATGGACTGGCACGACGCATGCGCGATTTTGAGGCATGGACACTTCCGTGCTCCCGCCATTGCGCATTTGGTCGGGTCGTGTTCGTGTGCTGGCGCTGTGCGTGGCATTTTCTGGAATGTGGCTCGGTGGTGAACGTGCTGCCCTTGCCCAAGCGGACCCGGCGCAGGTCGGCAGGTGGGACCCCGACCTCATCAAGTGGCCGAATGTGGGCATCCACCTCAGTGTCCTGCCGGATGGGAAGGTGCTCTTCTGGGGGCGGCGCGACTGGAACGCGGATGCCACTGCTGCTGTGGAGGGTCTGGACCCACACCACACGACGCCTTTTGTGTGGGACCCGGCGAATCCCAACGCTCCCGCCGTGCCGGTGCCGGACCCACTCCTGCATGGCGGGCCAGAGGAGGTGAATCTCTTCTGCTCAGGGCACACCTTCCTCCCAGACGGCAGACTCATGGTGGTGGGCGGGCACATTGAAGACAGCAAGGGCTCCCACAAGGTGCGTGTGTTCAACTGGAAGAACTCCAAGTGGACCAAGGAGGAGCCCATGGGCGAACCTGGACAAGGGGGCCGCTGGTATCCCACGGTGGTGACACTGCCGAACGGCGACGTCCTCACGCTCGGCGGACAGGACCAGAACAAGAACTTCAACCCGCTGCTCCAGGTGCTGCGCAACAATGGCCAGTGGGACACGCTGACCGGGGCGAACTTCGAAGGACTACCCTACTATCCCTGGATGTACGTGCAGCCGGATGGCCGCCTCTTCCTCGCAGGCTGGTCACGACCCCGCCAGACCCAGTGGCTGGATGTGAATGGCGAAGGGGACTGGGAACCACTCGGCGAGTTCAATGGCACGGATCGCGAGTATGGCAGCTCCGTCATGTATGACGTGGGCAAGATACTCATCACCGGCGGTGGCATTCCCGGGCAGCGCAGTGCGGAAATCATCGACCTCACCGTGCCCAATCCCCAGTGGCAATTCACCGGGCAGATGATGATTGGCCGGCGTCATCACAATGCCACCCTCCTGCCAGACGGCACCGTGCTCATCACTGGCGGCACCAGTGGCAACGGCGGACCGAACAATGGATTCAATGATGTGAATACGCCCGTGAAAACAGCAGAGCTGTGGACACCACCGCCGCCGGGCGCACCTGCGAGTGCCGGACAGTTCATGGCCATGGCGGCAGAGAAGGAGTCCCGCCTGTACCACTCCGCTGCCGTGCTGCTGGCGGATGGGCGCGTGCTGAGCGCTGGCGGTGGTGAGTATCGTCCCATCGATGGTGGTGATCCCAATGAGCCACAGCACAGCCTGAGGAATGCACAGATTTTCTCGCCGACGTATCTTTTCAAAGGAAACCGCCCCGTCATTACCAGCGCGCCGGAGGAGGTGGCGTACAATGTGGAGTTCGACGTAGGCACCGCGCAGCCGCCTGGTGTGATACGGCGTATCAGCCTGGTGCGGCTCTCCTCCGTGACGCATGCGCACAATCAGGGGCAGCGCATCAATTTCCTGACCTTCACCGTGCAGGGCAATCAACTGAAGGTGCGCTCACCCGCGAATGCCAATGTGTGCCCACCGGGTCACTACCTCATGTTCATCCTCAATGAAGTCGGTGTGCCTTCCGTGGCGAAGGTGGTGCGGGTGCATCCCTGAAGAAAGACAACAGTCCACGGCGGCATGAAGCCGAATCCCCCATATTCCTCATCTCACCATGAAGACGCCTGCCCACCGAGCCTGCCGGATGATGTGTGTGTGTTTGTTTCTGCTCCTGGCTTCTCTCTTCGCAGGGAGCAGTCTCAGCCTCGTCCACGCGGATGAACTGACTGACCCATCCTGCCTGGAAGTGGTGGTGGGCATCACGCCGAACTGTCCCTACGGCATGAAGTCCTGCTGGCCGAACGCCAAGGCCGCCTTCGAACGTGTGAGCCTGGTGAAGCACATCGGCGATGTGGACTACTACAACTGCACCGCGAGCCTGCTGATGAAGGAACCCGGCCTGCCAGATGTGGAGAAGCTGCGGAAGGAGTTCACCGATTTGATGGGTGGAAACTATTTCATGCGCGGCATCGAGATCACCCTGAAGGGCACGCTCGAACTGAAGGACGGAATCTTGCACCTGACCTCCGAGACCCCTGCACTGAGTATCCCGCTCGCGAAGCTGGAGCACAAGCTCCAGTGGAACTACCACAAGCAACGTGCCCGTGGTCCCGAGGATGAAGAGCGCGCTGCCTACCAGGAACTGCTGGAGAAGGTGACCACCGCCAGCGCGAACAAAATCAAAGTCGCCGTCACCGGTCCCCTCTACACCTCCGCTCCAGGTGCCGCCCCCGTGCTGGAAGTGCGAGAATACCTGGAGCTCAAGAGCGCGGCTGGCTACTGACTCACTCTGCGCCCTGCGCACCATCATGCGGGGCTCTCCTCGGGAACGTACCCTGCCATATAAAACAAAGTCACCACGCCAAGGGCGACGGCAAGAATGCCGGCGAAAAACAACAGGCTGATGCCGATGACGGCCCCCCACGAGCCGAGACGGCCGCCACCCGCGAGATGCTGATCGATGATGGGCCCATGTGCCCCCTTCACGGCCATGAAGAATCCGATGGTGTAACCAATGGGTATTCCGGAGCCTGGGAAATTATCTGGTAGAAACCACGTCACGGTGAACAGCACCACGGTGCTCACCACGCCCCATATCAGGCACTGGGTGCTGGCCGCTTTGTTCCCGAGTTGCAGGTAGTTCCGCGACCAGAACCAGCACGCCGCAAGAGGCGCACCGATGAATGCGGCCAGCGCAATCTGACCGGGTGAGTAGAGCTTCTGGTCGGTAGGAGCGGAGGCAGGCAGGGACAGCGACATGGTTATCCCATCCTCTAGAACTTTGCACGATGAGCGCAAGTGCCGGAGCGTTGGTGCACGCGTGATATTTTTTGGAGGGGGAAGGGGAAGGCCGGAGGCCCTTCGTCTCCCCGCATCCGGCATGGCAGGCTCAGGGGACTGACGTTCTACTTATGGTGAGTCGTCTTGGATTCTTGCGAATGCTGGCGCGCCTGCGGGTAACTGGAATATACGAGGGAGGGGTATGGAAATCTTTTGGGCATTGAGTGTCGAATATGTTTGAAAACCTGTCGTTACAAACGAGATGCGCGTGGGACCGTTTTCTCGTTCCCGGCCGCATCCCGGCGGCGGATGCGAAGTTCCAATCGAAAAAACTCAACTCCCCAATCATGAATCCGCGAATTCCCGCTCTCGCATGCCTCATCCTATTCGGATTTGGGCCCACCTCCGTGCGCTCTGAACTGCTCATCGTCCCGAGCTCCATCTACGCCACTCCTGGCACTTGGGGTATAGATATCGATGGAGACAACATAGAAGACGTGTATGCCCTGAATGAACTCGACAGGGTTTTCTTCCACGCTGACATCCTGGAGTTTCCCAGCACGATAGGCGCTCTCAGCCCTTTCCGCAATGCTCGTTCGACCAGCAACCCTGGCAACTTCAACAGTCTCTACACCGCACCTGCTCAAATCGTCCTTCAGCCAGCTTCGGGAAATACAAACAATGGCGACCACGGCGCCAACCCCCTGGCGCAATCGTTCGTATTGTTCCATGGAACTGCAACCGCGGTTGAAGGGTCTTATTCCGATTTCGTATCGCTGCTGGGCCTTCATGTGGAGCCACCCACATCCGGTTCGTTCGGCGTTTGGAGCAACGAGATTCACGACGACAGCTACTTTGTGTTCTACCACAATTTCGGCAGAATCGCCGCGGGTGATTCTCGCACACTGGATTATACAACAAATGTCTTCAGTGTGCCGGAACCCGGTGTGTCCTTGTTGATGACATTGGGCCTGTCGTCGGCACTTTTGAAGCGCCGTCGCCGTATTTGACGTGGATTCACCGAGTTGATGGGGCGAACCTCTGTCGTGGGCGGCATCGAGAACGCCCCGGAGGTTACGGGCCACTGACATCTTTCCTCTCCCGCATCCCGGGCACATCCACGATGGAGAAGCAGCCCTTCTGAAGCACCGTGTAGTACTTGCACTTCAGGTCCAAGAGGGAGGGGCCAATGATTTCGTACATTTCGTCTGATACCACCACGCGCACCTCGGACACTGGCACCCCCGCAGCGACTGCCGCATCCAGCACCTGACAGCGCACGGTGCGCTGCACCATCTTGATGGCTCCCTTTACCACCTTCATCATGATGCACCCCCCAGCGTTTCGGGGACATACGCGATGGCGAAGCATCCGTCATGCATCACGTTGTAGATCTCGCATGCGAGGGCATCGAACGCATCAAATAGAATGGCGTACATCTCATCCGTGACTACCAGACGGACATTCTCCGCGGGTACACCAGCCTTCCACCCGGCCGCCCGCACTTGTTCCATTATGGTGAGTCGTATTTCCAGTATGTCCTTCTCCGTCATCGGCTCAGTCGTTGTAGGGGGTGTAGCTCTTGCGTGGTTTCGCGCCGGATTTTGCGCCCGCCCCGGTCTTCGGGGTGTATCCGGGTGCATCACAGAGTGTGAAGGTGTAGCGTCGTGGGTCGAACTTCAGGTAGAAGGAATCCTCCCAGCCGGAGTCGCGCTGCTTTTCCACGGCGATTTCCGTGTCATGCAGGTCCTCCCACTCGCTGCGGGGCGCGCGGTTGCGGATGAGCGCGGCCTTCTCCGCGTTGCGGGTGATGCTCACGAGGTTGTCCGTGTTGTTGACCAGCAGGCTGCTGCCCTTCACATCGTGCTTGGTGAGTCGTGCGCCGTCCGCCAGCTTGCGCGGGTGGGCCACGAGGTGGACGTGGCTGCCGCTGGCCTTGGTGAACTCCTGCAGGTCATTGAGGAACTTGCCCTGCTCCGGGTAGTTCTCCTCCAGTCCCTCGATGCGCATGAGGGAATCGATGACGAAATGCATGGCTCCATGCCGCTGGAAGGCGAACCACATCATCTCCAGCAGGCGCTCACGTTTGATGTATCCCAGTGTATCCGCAAACATCAGGTCTGCACCCACCTGCCGCAGGAAGGCGGTGATGGTGCGCACCTCCACCAGCGGGGCCTCTGGAGGCACGCTCATGGCCAGCATCTTCGCCAGCTCCCGCTCCACGCGCACTTCCAGGGACACCACCATGGAGGTGACGCGGGAGAAGACGGCATTCATCGTGAGGAAGCGCAGGAAGGTGGACTTGCCGTTTCCCGAGACGCCGGTCCACGTGGTGACCTCCCCGGGGCGGAAGTACAGGCCCGTGTGCGGCCACTCCCCGCGGAAGAAGGGCAGGGTGAAGGGCTCCGGCTTGGGCGTCATCTCCGTGATGAGCCGCTCCTCCAGCTCATGCACCAGCACCAGTCCCTCCACGCGGGGCAGGGTGGCGCACTCCAGCCATTCGCGGGCATCATGTTCCGAGTACCCGGCGCGCAGGCAGTCATTCGCATCCTTCTCCGGCAGATGCACCGTGAGGCAGCGGTGTTTCCCCAGGCGTGCGATGGTCTGCTCCGCGATACGGCGACCCGCGCCATCCATGTCGAAGGAGATGTAGATGTTGTCGAAGGGCGCGAGGTTATCCAGCTCATACTCCAGCCACGTGCCTCCGCTGCCATTGGGGATGCTCAGCGCATTGATGCCCCACATGGCCCATGTCATGCAGTCGATTTGCCCTTCGCACAGCAGCACGGTGCGCGTCTGGTAGGCACTGCGGGAGAGGGCATGCCAGCCGAAGAGGCACGGCGCGCACTCCTTGTCCTGCCACACGCGCTTGCTCTCATGCTCCTGCGGCAGGCTGCGGTAGGAGCGGTTGATGAGCTGGTCCTCCGGGCTGTAACAGGGGAAGACGATGGCGCGGGATGCGACGCAGCCGGTGACACGGTAACGATTGATGATGGCAGGCTCCAGCTTCCGCTGATGCACGAGGTACTGCATCGCCTTGCCCTGCTCATCCAGCGGCTTCACCCCAGCCGCTTCATCATCGGGCGCTGCGCGGTACACCTTCTTCTCCCGGAAGACGGGTTCGTAGATGCCGAGGAATTCCTTCGCCTGGCGGATGGCCTCTGCGGCGGTGAGGCCGCGTGCCATGCGCCACAGGTCCACTAGGTCGCCCCTGTCCTGCTGATTCGCCCAGTCCACCCAGCGGCCTGCGTGGTCGCCAGTGAGGTGGACCTTCAGGCTGTCTCCCGCAGCGCCGGAGAGATCGCCTGCGTGCCAGTGCTGCTTCACTGCCTTGCCCCCGGGGAGGAGGAGTCGGCAGACTTCCTCCGCGCGATCCGCGAGGCGCTTGGAGATTTCGGAGACGGAGAGGTGCATGGGGGGAGTCGGTAGGTCAGTAGGTCAGTGGAGCGGTGAGCGGTGAGCGGTGAGCAGGTGGGCGGTGAGCAGGTGGGCGTTGGGTTTGCGCGGCGAGTTAGGAATTGTGTTTGTCCCGGAGGGACAGCGGCTACCAGCCGCGCTCCCTCCGGGAGCCATGAAGAATGAGTCATGCATCGTCTGGTCACTGACTTACTGCTTACTGATTACTGCTTACTGGATTTGGTTCTCAGGGCGCTGGGAGGGTGGGAGTTCATCGGCGGGGTGGGGGGAGGCCTCCCACTCACGGTCGAGTTCCTGCATGCGGGTGAAGTGGGCAAAGCGCTCGTGCATGCTGAGCTCTGCCCGGCCCGGTGGTGAGGGTGTATCCGGAGATGATGCCTCCTCACACGCTTGCTCCTGCTCGTGCTCTTCCTCATGCTCTCTCCCAGGCGCATGACCTGCCCCCGGGCGCTTCCCCTGCCCACTCTTCTCCCTCTGCCGTCGCAGTCGTTCCTCCTCCTTCGCCTTCTTGTCCGCGTCCCTCGTGTTCCAGATTCGGACGAAGCTGTGGAGGTTCGCCCGCCAGTCGGCGATGGGCGTGAGGGTGCCTCGCACACTGGTCATCCATCCGTTGTCAGACCGGCTCTCATGCCACGCCGTGGCCTGTGCCGGGGTGATGGGGATGGGCGCCCCTTGCGCATAGGCGAGTGCCTGTTCCATGGTGGGATATTTGCCATCACACCCTATCGCATTCATGCTCATACTCTTGCTCCCGCTCATGCCCGTCGAGGGCAGAGCTTGCGCCGCAGGCGTGAGTGCCGCTGCTGCTGTTGTTGCCGCTGCAAAGGTTGGTGGAGGAGTTGCTGCTGGCGCAGCCTCCTCCATTCCATTTCCTGTTCCCGTTCCGTTTCCAACTCCACTTCCAGTTCCTATTCCTCTTCCATTCCCTTCCTCCATGGAGGCCTCCGGGAATGGTACAGGAGCCTTCATGGAAGCGTCCGGGAGGGGTAGGGAAAAGGTACTGGTGTCCTTCAAGCGGGAGGCGCGGGGTTTGTTCACGCACTGGTGCTTGGAGAAGTTGATGATGCGGCCCACCTTGCGGCCCTCCGTGTCCGTGCCCAGTTGCATCCAACCCACGCGGCACAGCTCCGCGAACATGCTCGGAACGTCCGGCGATGCCTCCGTAAAGGGAAACAGGTTCCCCTTGATGAGCGCCGCCGCCGCCAGGAAGTACCCCTCGTCATCCGCCCAGTTCAGCAGCGCGATGGCCAGCAGCCGCGTCTCCGCCGGCAGCGCCGCCATGCCCTCGTGATGCCAGAAGTCCGGTTTGATGGTGCGTATCCTCATGGTGATGGTGTGAGATGGTGTGATGGTGGCGGGTGTATGGGGCTTGCCGGGGGCAGATGGTCGTGTGGTGGTTCCGGGCAGCCGTCCTATCTCCGGAGTGCGGCATGGACCTGCGGCGAATTTGGAGTGCTGGATCCCGCATGCGGGACAGCTTTTCGCAGGCAGCTTGCTGCCGTGAAGCCAGAGGCAGGGAAGCCATTCCCAAGAGGTGAGGCATCATGGGTAGCTTCACGCAGAGCAAGCTCTGCTCCCGAAAGCTGTCCCGCATGCGAGATCCAGCACTCCAAATAGCTTCCTGCATCATCGTGGGCATTTGGCGAGCTTGTGAAATGGGGTGGCGTGCCGGGTGTGAGACATCGTGATGGGAAATGATGAGGGACTTCGGCGAGTCCCTCTCCCTGCGAGGAGCCATGCGTGCGGGGGAACTTGATTCGAGCCCAGTTCAGACCCACCCCAGCAAGACCTCCCTGCGGGGGACAGCGCGAGCCTCTCGATCAAGGAGCGGGACTCGCCGAAGTCCCGCGGTGGGGAGCCTTCGGTGCGGAGCCTCCCTTGCCCCCACCCGCCGCTTCCACGATACCGGTACCCACATCCGCTCCCACCCCCATCCCCGCCAGCACCCTTCGCCGCGCCTGCTGCGCCAGCGACCGACCCTCTGCCTTCGCCTCCGTTTCCAGCCGGGACTTCTCCTCGGCGGTGAATGGCACACTGACGTAAATCTTGCTCATGACTTCGTGTGTATGTCCTGTGCTGTATATCCAGATGGATATACAATACCGCGAAGAAAGAGCAACTTGGAAGTTCATAGAATCGCGGAAGATTCCAAAACTTCGCTGTGGACGTTCGTTTGTATGTCCAATAAACTAACAATCATGCCCACCCCGCCCCGCAAAGACGGCAAGACCCAGCTCGGCGTCTGGCTCTCCCCAGACGAGCGCAAGACCCTCGCCCGCACCCTGGAATCCCTGGGCCGCAAGACCTTCGCCGACCTCGCCCGCCTCCTCATCGCCGCCGGCGAATGGCCCGAGTCCCACGTGGAAGCCCTGAAGACCCTCATCAACACCCGCGACCAGGCCCTGAAGGACGGGCGGAATGAAGTCGTGCTGGTGCGAGTGACCCCGGGGGAGTTTCAGGCGCTGGCCAAGGTAGCCGCAGAAGACAGCGAGCCTATGGAGGAAGTGGTGCAAGGACTCGTGACGGCGAGGCTGGGGGGTGGGGAGGAGCAGCCGTCGGGTGGGGCGAATGCCAGCCCCGCATCCGCTGGGTCTACCATAATTCCATCCACCCCCACCACCCACGAATCCGCCCGCCTCTACCGCGAGATCCTTCAGCGCCTGGATGAAGCGGCCGCATCAGCGGCCGGTGCTGCTGCTGGTGATGGCGTCCGTGTTGGCGTGGATGACCTCGCGCGGAAGAAGCTGCATCAGCGGCTAGACGAGTTTTTGGATGTGGTGTAGAATAAATCAACGGCCCCGTGAAAACAGCCCTCACCATCGTCGCTTGGATTTGTACATCGGGCCTAGCGTATGCAGATCTCGCAAGCGATCCGCCGAGTGTGGTGAAGAACTATGCGACTCGTGCGTCGTTGAGTACGGGCCAATATAAGAGCGATGGTGACATGGTGCGGGCCTGTTCGACTTATGTGGAGATTCCTTCGCCATCTGCCGATTCGCTTAAGAACAACATTGCCTACTATATTGAGGGTAGCTTCGAGCGCGTGGCACAGGTGAGGCTCGTGCTGAACGTCAACTCTCCGGTCGATTCAGAGCAAGCATTACAGGAACTGTCCAAGGCTGCCGCCGTGGTGGTGGCGAATGCCGTAGGCAAGCCCATCCCTGCCGAAATCACCAAAGCGATTCTAAAGTACGAACGTGACCAGCACTGGCGGACCGGCGTCTACGACATCAAGCTGACGCTCATAAAGTGGAATACAGGCAGTGGCAGCTATACGATGCGGTTCACAATTGATGTGGTGAAGTGATTATTGGCGAATGTTCGAGTTGGGCGAAGGCAGGGTGGAAACTCCTACACCGAAGGTGTTGCACATTGTCCAGCCCAAGGTCAGCTTCACCGCGAAGCGGTAAGCGCCACCTTGGGTGGCTGCATCAAGATGCTGAACGCTGTAAGCGTTCTACAAAGGCGCTGCGTGAGGAGGCAGTCCGTGCCGCCTGCTTCTCTGTGGAACGCTTTCAGCGTTCGGATACCTCCTGAGTCCACCCAAGGTGGCGCCTGCTTCGCAGGCTGACCTTGGGCTGGACGATGTGCAACGCCTTCGGCGTAGAAGCATCTATCTCCTCAGTGCTCTTGTTGAACACACTTGCCCGAAGCAGGACACTCCGATCCCCACGGCATATGGTCAGGCACTTTTCTTTGCGTGGTCGAGGTATTCACGCTCAAGCGGTGATAGTGGAAGCTTGCCGTGCGTGGCGAACCAGATGGTATTCTCAAGGCAAAAGCGAAAAATAAACTCGCCAGGTGATTGCGCACAGATGTAGATGCTTTTGAGTGCGTCATCATAGGAAAGCAGGACGTCTTCTTCGGCCAGGTAGTGCATTGCCTCGAAGATATCCTGTTCGATGAAGTAGTTGCTGACCAGCACTCTCGTTGGCCTGCTCCGTTGGAAAAGCAGATACCACATAACACAACACTGCGAGTCGTTCATGAACCGGACTACGTAGTTGCCAGGATAACCGGGAAGTGGGGTGACGGTATCCGCGAACTCCAGATAGCAGCCGGTACACGTCGGTATCTGTGCCTGAATCTCAGGCTGCCTCATCAATATCTCAATTTCCTCGGGGAGGGAGAATCCGAGCGCTTGAAGCTCGGATTCGATGCTTCCGTAACTTGCGATATTGTTGTCAGGGCTGTCCAGGGTGGAGCCGTCGTAGTCTCGCGCGGGAATTTCAGAGAGCCAATCAAACAAGGAGTGAGTCAGAGGCAACGCTGGCACCCGCGAATACTCCACAAAAGTGTAAGTACTGAGCGTATCCCAAATCCCGCTGTTTCCGGCAGTAATCCATCGACGTTCGATGTTCTCTTCAGGAATGAGCATGGAAGCTGGTGAGTTGACTTAGGAGGAGTGCGATTGCTTGGAATATCCTGCGCGGAAATCTCACGGCGCCCTCCGCCCAAACTTCTTCTCCAGCTCCGGCAGCGAGATCTGTATCAGCGTGGGGCGGCCATGCGGGCAGCAGTAGGGCATTTCACAAGCCAGCAAATCCTCCAGCAGCTTCTTGAGTTCGGGGTCGCGGAGGTGGTCGTTGGCCTTCACGGCGTGGCGGCAGACGGTGGTGGCGATCATGTCCTCGCCGAGGCGCAGGGCGGAGGTCTTGGAACCGGCGCCGGCGAGTTCGTCCAGGACGTCGCGGAGTAGGCCGAGCGGGTCGTCGGTTTTGATGAAGGCGGGCAGGGCGTCGAGCTTGAAGGCGTTCGTGCCAAAGGGCTCGGCCTCGATGCCGAGCTTGTGCAGGACGGGGAGGTTGCGGCTGAGCACATCGAAGTCCCGCGGGGTGGTCTGCATGGTGAGCGGGATGAGCAGGCGCTGGGAGGGCACGCCCTCGGTCTCCATGGCGCGGCGCATCTGCTCGAAGAGCACGCGTTCATGGGCGGCATGCTGGTCCATGAGCACGAGGCCCTCGGCGTTT
Organism: Roseimicrobium sp. ORNL1; assembly: GCF_011044495.1. Classification (GTDB taxonomy): domain Bacteria; phylum Verrucomicrobiota; class Verrucomicrobiia; order Verrucomicrobiales; family Verrucomicrobiaceae; genus Roseimicrobium. Next base: position 4,934,477 of record NZ_CP049143.1, on the reverse strand, counting down.
TCCATGAGGACGTAGAGCTTGTGCAGGACGCCGAGGATGCGGAAGGAGCCGGGGGCGGGGGTGGAGGGGGAAGAGGGGAGAGTGGGAGAGGGGGAGACGGGGAGACGGGGAGCGGAGTCAGGGGGTGATGCTGCCTCGGTCGGGGAGGGAGCAAGAGGAGGAGCATGAGCAAGAGCAGGAACGGAGGGAGAAGGCGTACCGCTGCGTGCGGTGACCACGGCGGTTGGTTCGTCCTCCTCCTCGTGCTCGTTCTCGTCCTCGGACCGGGATGGCGGACTGCTGGGAGCGGGCGCCGCATCTTGACCCGCCGGTGGCGTCACCGCTGCAGCCTGCCTCGGCGTAGCCACCGGCATCGCACTCCAGTCACTTCTCAGCGCCACCTGTTCCCGCTCGGGAATGGCCAGGGAGGTCTGCACTTCATCGGCGGCGGGAATCTGCGGTGCAGCGGTACTGCGCCCCACGGGCATGGGCATGTGGCCGGTGGAGAGTCGGGTGGCGGCCTCCAGGGTGCGGCGCACGGCCTGCACCACGGCTTCACGCACGCCGAAGCCGTTGTGGAAGCGCACTTCCTTCTTCGCCGGGTGCACATTGATGTCGAAGGTGTCCGGCTCCATCTCCAAATAGAGGAAGGTGATGGGGTGCTGGCCCTTCATGAGCGCGGTGTGGTAGGCCTCGCGCAGGCCGTAGGCCAGGGTGGGGCTGTCCACGGAGCGCTTGTTCAGGAAGGTGAACTGCATCTGGCGGTTCGCACGACTCACGCCGGGTCCGGCGATGTAGCCCTGCACCGTGACGCCCTGCAGGGTGAAGGGCTCCACTTCATAGAGTCGGCGCGCCATGTCTGCCCCACACAGGCCCTCGATACGGGCGAGCAGGCTGTCCGTGGCGGGCAGGTGGAAAAGCACCTCGCCATCCCGCACCAGGGTGAAGGCGATTCTGGGATTCGCCACGGCATGCACGCGGAACTGCTGCTCCACATGCGCGTACTCGGTGGCCTCCGAGCGGAGGAACTTGCGACGCGCCGGTATATTATAGAAGAGCGAGCGCGCCTCCACCACGGTGCCGGGGGCGCCGCCGTAGTCGCGCACGGCGTGCATTTTTCCTCCATGCACTTCCACTTCGGTCCCAGCCAGGGCATCAGGTTCGCGGGTGGCCAGGCGGAAGCGGGACACGCTTGCAACGCTGGGCATGGCTTCTCCACGGAAGCCAAGCGTGCGGATGGAGGCGAGGTCTTCCTTCGTGTGGATTTTGCTCGTGGCGTGGCGCTCCAGGCAGAGGAGCGCATCCTCACGGCCCATGCCATGACCATTGTCCACCACACGGATGAGCGAGGAGCCACCGCGCTGCACATGCACTTCCACATGCGTGGCGCCGGCATCGATGCTGTTGTCCACCAGTTCGCGTACCACTGCGGCGGGCCGCTCCACCACTTCACCCGCGGCCACCTGGCTTGCCAGTGCGTCGGGGAGAATGCGAATTCTGCTCATCGTGTTTGCGTCAATTCAAATACTTGCTACGTAGCCATCATAGCGTCATCCACGCTCATCTGTCAGGGATGCCAAAGCAACCCCGCTGATGCTGACGAGCTGCCTTTGGTGCCTTCCGGGATGCGCGATGCTTGCTATAATGTTGTATACTATTGTCATGCCATGATTGCCGTCTCTGAGAATGCCGTCAAACACCTGCGCGAGCTTTTGGAAAGCAAGAACGCCGCTGCGGGCACGGGACTGCGTCTCATGGTGAAGCGCGGTGGTTGTGCAGGGCTGGAGTATGCCATGAAGCTCGATACTCCCGCCGAGGCCGACCAGGTCTACGGCGAGGGTGGCGTGCAGGTCATCGTGGACCCCGAGAGTCTCTCCTTCCTGGATGGCTCGGAGATCGACTATTCAGACAGTTTGAGTGATGGCGGCTTCAAGGTTCTCAATCCCCAAGCCGAGAGAACCTGTGGCTGTGGCTCCTCTTTCGAACCCCGAAAGGCGGACGCCAAATGAACAAATGCCTTCCTAAATCCCCCGAAAATGTTAGTTTTTATAGGGGAGTCGAATTCGAGACCCTGGCGTGTGGCGGGTCTCTCACCTGATTGATGATCAAGTTCCTCCATGAGCATTCACTTTCTCAATGATGGCTCGGACTTCCGCTCGCGCAGCGGGGGCGGGTCTCTCGCCAAAACCCGTGGCGATACCACCCTTTTCTGGTGGACCATCCTCATCACCTTGCTGATGGGCCTGGCCACCTTCTGCTGGTTTTTCAGCATCATGGTCTTCAAGTATCCGGAGAAGCCCTTCCACTATAATCTGCTCACGAAGCTGGAGAAGCTGGAGCCGATTCAGAAGTTCGACCCGCTGAAGATTCCCAACGGCACCTTCGTGGGCCCGCGCGACCTCCTGGCGAAGTACTACAACTACAATCCTGAGCAACTCCAGCTCGCCAACGACCTGCTGAAGCGCACCTACATCCTGAACTACACCACGGAGAACCCGGTGTACGTGAAGGGCACCTATGTGGTGATGTTTGCCCGGCCCCTGCAAGAGGGCGATGTCATGAAGGAGGGGTGGGTCGTCCGCGCCCGCTCGGAGGAGCTGGAGGACGTGCAGGTGGAGCTGCTGCTGCCCGGCGCGAAGTCGGCTGAATCTCCCTTCAAGCCCGACCAGAAGTTCACCTTGGATAACAAGAATCACATCTGCTGCGTGATCAATGTGGTGCGCAACCGCGATACGGACGGCGTGTGCGCCACCGTGGCCCCGCTGACCTACGCCGGCTTCACCACGCCGGAGAAGAAGCCGATTACCATCGCCCCGCCCACGAAGCTGAACATGGAGGCTGGCTGGCCCGTACTGGCCAATACGCCCATGCCGGCGATTCCGGTAGACGAACAGCAGCTTCAGCAGCAGCCCGATGGAGCCGCTCCCAAGGCCATTCCCGTGGCTGAGCCGGTGAAACCGGCGAATACGGCGCAGGTGAAGCTGCCGCGTTAGGGGGTGCTGGGTGTGGCGGGCTGCGTGGTTGGTTGAAACGCAAAGCAGCAAAGCAGCAGCGTTTAGGAGATGGTAACGGCGACGCGGAAATCGGGGAGCCGAAGGCCTTGGACTGCGCGCAGCCTGCTGCCGCTTTGAAGAGTCCACAGCCTGCTGTGGCGATGTTGATACTCGCTTGTGAGGCGATGCGTCCAAATATGCTTGGCGACTTCGTCGCGGTGGAGTGTGCAGCAGGCTGCACTGCAGGAAAGCGGCAGCAGGCTGCGCGCAGTCCAGGGACGCTGCGCGTCAGCATCGGGGGGGCCTCTGGGTGTTTTATGATTTCTTTGGTCTTCCTCAGTCTCCGAAGTTCCTCTGCGTCTCTGTGTCTCTGTGTCTCTGTGTTGAACACCCTGCACCCAAACACACCCATTTTCGGGCGTGTGGCGTCGCAGCATGACGTTTCTAAAATGCTCCAGCCGCGCTTGGATGCGGAGCCAGGCCGATGTAAAACAAACCCCATGGCCAAGCACCGCATCTACACCGTGAGCTTCGCGAGTGTGTATCCCTTCTATATAGCCAAGGCGGAGAAGAAGGGGCGCACGAAGGCGGAGGTCGATGAAATCATCCGCTGGTTGACCGGGTACAGCCAGAAAGAGCTGGAGACCCACCTGAAGAAGCAGACGGACTTTGAGACCTTCTTCGGCGAGGCAGCTGGGCTGAATCCTTCGCGGACCTTAATCAAAGGCACGGTCTGCGGCATCCGGGGGAGGACATCGAAGAGCCGACCATGCGGGAGATTCGCTACCTGGACAAGCTCATCGACGAGCTGGCTAAGGGGAAGGCGATGGAGAAGATTTTGCGGAAGTAGCAAACCTTCAATCAAATAGAGCAATCTGCTCCATCAGTCGCCACGGGTCTGCCCGACATGAATAAAATCATAGATGCACAGGTCAGAGGGTTTCTCGTCGCGGCGTGCGTCATGGGCGTGTTTAGCATGGCGATCTACACCATGCTCGGGGAGTTTTTTGTGGCTTTTGTAATAGCCCCGCTCGGTGCCGCACTGTTTGGGATCATGGGGTATGCATTCATAAAAATCCTGGCGTGGGCTTCAAAGCGGTGACAACGCTAGCCGCGCTCAGAGGTACTGCGTTGACTCCCTCCCCATGCCCACCTTCCGCTCGGAGTGCATCCTCAACGCCTCAGCGGAGGCGTTGTTTGAGTTTCATAACAATCCGGCAAACCTAATGAAGGTCATGCCACCGACGTCAAGATTGGTGGAACTTCGCGCGGATGAGAGCGCGGTGGAAGGCGGCGTCATCGAGCTGCGCATGCGGGAGCTCGGCATCGTGCCCATGCGGTGGAAGTGCCGCTGGAAGCGCGTGGAACCTCCCCATTTGTTGGTGGATGAGATGGTGGAAGGTCCATTCCAATCTTTCGTGCATCACCACCGGTTTGAATCGATGGATAAAATGCGCACGAGGATGGTGGATGAAATCTATTACACCATGAGGGGTGGCTGGCTCGGGCATCTATTTTCCATCACGTTCTTTCGCATCTATCTCACAATGATGTTCGCCTGGCGGAAGCGCCGGATGCGGCAGCTCTTCAATGAGGGTTGATGGTCTTTGGTTGATAGTTGATAGCCTGAGAAGGTTGAGAGTTGAGTGTCTGATACATTCCAGTCCCTCAAACTCAGCTGCGTTTTTACGCTGGATCCCGAGCTGGCTCTGCACTCGAGTTTTTCAGACTCTAGACTTCTTCAGGCTATCAACCATCGACCATCAACTATCAACTCTTCCTCGATGCTTGAATCCACTCCAGCGCCTTCTGATAACTCGCCTGCTGCAGGAAGTGTCGCAGACGTCCATCAAGTTGTGAGCGCAGGCGTTGATGCTCTGCATCGATTGCTTCAGAGACTTCGCGCAGTGCCGCGAGATGTGCTTCAGCATCCTTCATGCGAAGTTCGCTGTCGGCGATCACATCGAGCCGTTTTTGTAAAAGTTCGGCAAGTGTGTCAAGGGTTGGAGAAGCGTCGGACATGGCTTAAAAAACAACACATCGAGCCGCATGCAAGGCAGCACAAGGCATGGGGAATCACGACCAAAACGGCAAGCCTTTTTTTGATTTTTTGACGCAAGTTGAAAGTTTGGAAAGAGTTTTCAAAATGATCGAAGATTATCTTGTGACTTTCTCGAATGAGTCCTAAACGAGAGGGATGAATTTCAAAAATTTCGCCGCAGGGGATTGTGTAGGGAAGGTTAATGAAGCGAAAGAGCTGAACACTGCGGAGTGAAATTCACGACATCAACTATGCTTGCCATGAGCACGTCCCGTCGTGACCTTGATCCCGAAGAGGAAGGTGAACTTCTTCCTCTCAAATTCCCCGGTGTACCGGAGCCTGGACCTGAAGTGAAGGCCTGGAAGCGCGCTGCTGTGGATCTCGGTGGAAAAATTGGATCGCTGAGTTTTGACCGTTGGTTCTCCAAGGTCACCATCGAACGTCTTGACCCTGCACCGGTGGTGCTGCGGGTGCCGAACCTCATGCACCAGTACTGGATTGAGGAGCATTTCATGGAGCCGCTCACTTCCTGCATTGCAGATGTGGCGGGTGGTGCTTGTGACATCGAGTTCATGGTGGACCCTGAGGTTCCCGTGGAGTCCCGTCCGCAGCTTCGTGAAGCTGCGCGCAGCATGGACCGTCGCCGTGAGACAGCGGTCACGATCGAGGCCACCGGAGATGAGGTTCCCTTCCGCGATGAAGCGCGCTTTGCCCGCAGCCTTTCGGATGCCGGACTGAACCACCGCTTCTCGTTCGACTCCTTCGTGGTGGGTCCGAACTGCTCGTACTCGTTTGCCGCGGCCCGCGCCGTTGCGGAAAAGCCTGGAAAAACTTATAACCCGCTTTTCCTTCATGGAAATGTGGGTCTGGGCAAGACGCACCTGATGCAGGCCATCGGCCAGGAGATTCTGCGCAACAAGCCGCGCAAGGTCGTGCGCTATGTCACCAGCGAGGCCTTCACCAATGAGTACATCGAGGCGGTGCGCATGCATCGCGTGAATGCCTTCCGCCAGAAGTACCGCAAGGTGGATGTCCTCATGATCGATGACATCCAGTTCTTCGCGGGCAAGGGTGGCACGCAGGAAGAGGTGTTCCACACCTTCAATGACCTGTTCAATTCCTTCAAACAGATCATCCTCACGAGCGACCGCGCACCGAGCGACATCAAGAATCTGGAAGAGCGTCTCGTCTCCCGCTTCGAGTGGGGGATGACGACCATGATCGAGTCGCCCGATGTGGAGACTCGCACGGCGATTCTGCGCCAGAAGACACGTGACTGGGCGGTGCCGGTGGAGGACTGGGTGCTCACGTTCCTGGCGGAGAATGTCCGTACCAACGTGCGCCGTCTCGAGGGGTCCCTCATGCGCGTGGCGGGCCACATTTCCATGTCCGGCACGGGTGACCGCAGCAAGCCGGCCGAGCCCCTGACCAAGGAAACGCTCAGCACGCTGCTGGCGGACATCCTGGAGGAGCCCGCGACCGGGGTGATCACCATCGACATCATCCAGAAGGTGGTGGCCGAGCATTTCGACATCCGTCTCGCAGACATGAACAGCAAGCGCCGTCCAGCGAACATTGCCCTGCCGCGGCAGATTGCCATGCACCTGGCCCGCGAGCTTACCAAGTCTCCGTTCAAGGAGATTGGCGATGCCTTCGGCGGGAAGGACCACGGCACCATCATCCACGCCTGCAAGACCATCGCCCAGAAGATGACGAAGAGTGAGGAGTTCCGCCAGGTGGTGACGGCCCTCACGGAGCAAATCCGGAAGGCGGTGTAGAGGCTGGGACTTGGGCCTGGGCTTTGTCCCGAATAGACCCTGCTCCTTGTCAAAAAGGGGCGGGGTGGGGGGGTGAATGTGAGACGGATTACCCTGTCCCGGCAGCGCTGTTGCGGGGCATTTGGGCCTGGGTGGTCGTTTCTCTACGCCGAAGGCGTTGTACATCGTCTAGCCCAAGGTCAGCTTGCGTAGCAAGCGCCACCTTGGGTTGCGGTAGGAAAGAATCGTACTCCGAAGGAGTTCCACAAACCGCCGCTGGTGTCAGTCGACGTGATATACCGGTGGACCGATTTTGTGGAACACCTTCGGCGTTCAGGAATAGCTCCGACTGTCCCAGGGTGGCGCCCGCTTCGCGGGCTGACCCTGGGCTATGCATGTGTAACGCCTTCGGCGTAAAAGCAGCGTGAAACAGTGGTTGGCCGCGCAGACCCGTCAGAACGCTCTGGCCATCCCGAAGGGCAGCGGGGCCGTAGCCAGCGGTGCCGGCCACTACGAAGAGAAGGCGCTGCGTCACCGCGTCCAGGTACCATTCCAAGCTCCATCCGGCGGCAAATTTCAAGCCGCAAAAGGAGTCAAAATCGCGACGTCCCGTTGCTTGAGCCTCTTTAGGTTAGCGTCCATCGGGAGCGGTGGCGGGGGGGACCACTATATTCCTTTAGACAGCCGGACGATTTCCGCCATTATGCTTGCTTAATTTTAGCCTCTCGCTAAGAGAGGTGCGCAAGTCCGATCATGAAATTCTCGATCAGCAAGGAAGCCTATCTCAGCGCCCTTCAGCAGGTGCAACACGTCGTCAGCACACGCACCACGCTGCCGATTTTGTCCAACGTCCTCATCAAGGCGGGCAAGGGCGAACTCCTTTTTGCAACGACGGACTTGGACGTCGGTATCAGCGGCACCGTGAAGGCCGATGTGGAAGAAGGCGGAGCTACCACCCTGCCGGCCCGTCGCCTCGCCACCATTGTGCGCGAACTCCCCGCGGATGAAGTCGATGTGTCTGTGGATGAAAAAAATGTGGCGCACATCCGCAGCGGCCCGAGCTCCTTCAAGCTCATGGGTCTCGCGCACGATGAGTTCCCCCCGCTCCCGACCTTCAACGACGCCCGCGAGTTCAAGCTTGAGCAGCGCGTGCTGAAGGAGTGCCTCCGCAAGACCTCCTACGCCATCTCCACGGACGAGACCCGTTACGTGCTGAATGGCATCCTGTGCTCCTTCCGCGACAACATGCTGACCATGGTGGCCACGGACGGACGCCGTCTCGCCATGGTGGAGCAGGAGCTGGAGTTTCCCCAGAGCCACGAGGGTGACATCATCATCCCCACGAAGGCGGTGAATGAAATCCAGCGCCTCCTCGGAGACGAGGGTGAGGTCACCTTGAAGGTGGCTTCCGGTCAGGTTGGCTTTGATCTTGGCAACTATTTCCTCGCCAGCAAGTTAATCGAAGGGAACTACCCCAACTACCGGCAGGTGATCCCAGGAGAAAGCAAAGAACGCATCACACTCGAGCGCGAGCCCCTGCTCCGCACGCTCGCCCGTGTGTCGCTTCTCCTCAGTGACAAGTCGAACTCGGTGAAGCTCCACTTCTCCAAGGACAATCTCGAAGTGGTGGCGAACTCGCCGGACGTGGGTGAGGCCCGTGAAAGCGTGGCCATCAACTACAAGGGGGTGGAAATGACCGTCGCCTTCAATCCGGAATTCCTCATGGCTCCGCTGCGCAACCTGCTGAGCGATGAAGTGCACCTTCATCTCATTGACGAAATCAGCCCAGGTGTGATCAAGAGTGGAAGCAGCTTCCTCTATGTGCTCATGCCCATGCGCGTGAATTCCTGACCCCCTTCTCCCATGAAACACATCAACCTCCTGCGTCTCCTCGGTGCCGCTTTTTGTGTAAGCTTCGCAAGCTGCGAATCCACCTGGCCCTACGGTGCGTCTGACACGGAGAGCCGTCGTGGCTCCGGCTATTCGCTGGACAACCCGCCCTCCAGCCAGTCGCGCTACCTGCCCGGTACCACCGCGACGACCGCTCCCGGCGTGACCTCCACGACCTCGACCACGGAAACGACGGAGACCACCAGCACTGCGCCTCCGGAGAACTCGGTGCAGCCGGCGCCCACGGAAAACAATCTTCCGCAGCCTCCGCCCCCGCCGACGAATACTACCACGACGACCACCACCACGGTGGCTCCCGCGAGCTACGGTTCCCCGGTTCCTGGCCGCAAGGGCTTCGTCTATCCCCCCGGTTCCGACCAGAAGCCGGAGAACATGGTGGATGTGCGTGACTTCACCCCCGGCCAGAAGGTGCGTGACCCGCGCACGGGCAAGGTCTTCCTGGTGCCTTGATTCTCCAGCAGACCTGATACTCTAAGAATTGCGGGCGCGTTGGCATCCCAACGCGCCTTTTCTTTCCTCCCCGACTGTCCCGTCCTCTCCCCGTCTTTTCCCGTGAATTCCCGCTTTCCTGAACGCGTGGCCATCCTGGCGCCCGGTCTCCTCGGGGGCTCGCTGCTGCGCGCCCTGCGGGAGCGCTGCGGGGGCATCCACCTGCGCGTGTGGGCGCGGCGCGAGGAAGCGGCTGAGCAGGTGAGAAAGTCCGGCATTGCCGACCTGGCCACCTCGGACCTCCATGAGGCGGTGTCGGGCGCGGATTTCATCGTCCTGTGCATGCCCGTGGAGCACATGGCCGCCATCGCCAAGCAACTCGTGCAGGCGCCCGTGAGCCCGGGATGTGTGGTGACAGACGTCGGGAGCGTGAAAACATCTGTGGTCTTCGCCCTGGAGCAGATTTTTGCAGGCAGCCAGCTCCACTTTCTCGGGAGCCACCCCATGGCAGGCTCGGAGAAGGCCGGCTTTGAAGTTTCCCGGGCGGACCTCTTCGAGGGCGCCAGTTGCCTGCTCACGCCCACGCTGCTCACCGACGCCTCCGCCCTGCAGGTCACCCGCGCCGTGTGGGTGAAGGTTGGCTGCCGCCTCCGCGAAATGTCGCCGGAGGACCACGACCGCATCGTGGCCCGCGTCAGCCACCTGCCGCATCTCGCTGCCGCTGCCGTGACCCTGGCGGCGCTGCATGACCACCAGGACGCCGCCGGTTGCATTGGCAATGGCTTCCGCGACACCACCCGGGTGGCCGCCGGAGACGCCGACCTGTGGCGCGGCATCGTGCTGGAGAATCGCACCGAGGTCCTCGCCGCCCTGACGGACGCGCGGGACCGTTTCAATGAACTGCTTGCGATGCTGGAGAAGATGGATGAGAAAGCTCTTCGTCATTTCCTACACGAGGCTCAACTGCTCCGGCAGGGCGTGCCTGCCAGTTCCTGAATCATGTCCCAGATCAAAGTCCGCAAACTCAAGCACATCCCTTCCGAAATCACCGTCCCGGGGGATAAGAGCATCAGCCACCGGTCGGTGATGTTCGCCGGCCTGTGCGAGGGCACGACGGTGATCGACAACTTCCTCCCCAGCGAAGACTGCCTCTGCTCGCTCGCGGCCATGCAGGCCATGGGTGCGGAGTGTGAGGTGCTGGAGACAGACGGCCGTGGCAAGCCCGTGAGGCTGGCCGTCACCGGCCATGGCATGCGGCTCAAGGCGCCCGCCGCTCCGATTGACTGCGGGAACTCGGGCACCACCATGCGCCTCATGTCCGGCCTCCTGGCCGCGCAGCGTTTCAACACCACGCTCTCAGGTGATGAGAGCCTCTCCCGCCGCCCCATGAAGCGCGTGGCGGACCCGCTGGCGCTCATGGGCGCGAAGGTGACGGGGCAGGGGGACAAGATTTGCGCACCCATCACGGTGCACGGCGGTGACTTGAATGCCATCACCTACGCCCTTCCCATGGCCAGCGCGCAGGTGAAGAGCGCCGTGCTGCTCGCAGGCTGGAACACGCAGGGCAAGACCTCCGTGGTGGAGCCTGCGGTCACCCGCGACCACACCGAGCGGCTGCTCGCACACTTCGGCGTGAAGGTCGTCCGCGATGGCAATACCGTGAGCATCTACGGCGGCCAGAAGCCTGAGCCGAAGGACCTGTATGTGCCCGGAGACATCTCCAGCGCCGCCTTCTGGATGGTGGCTGCGGCGGCTACGCCAGGCGTTCAGCTGACCCTCAAGGACGTGGGCCTCAATCCCACCCGCACCGGCATTCTCAACGTGCTCATCCGCATGGGCGCGCAGATCAGCGACAATGTGAACTACCCGGACGGCGAACCTCGCGGCAACGTGGTGATTCACGGCGGCGAGCTGAATGCCACCGTGATTGGCGGCGACGAGATTCCGAATGTGATCGATGAGCTGCCCATCCTCGCCGTCGCTGCAGCGCTGGCGCGTGGCACCACCATCATCAAGGATGCAGGCGAGCTGCGTGTGAAGGAGACGGACCGCATCTCCGCCGTGGCGCAGAACCTCCGCCTCATGGGAGTACCCGTGGAAGAGTTCCCGGATGGCATGGAAATCACCGGGGGCATGGAGCTCACCGGCACCACGCTGACCAGCTTCGGCGACCATCGCATCGCCATGGCGTTCGCGATTGCCGGTCTGTATGCCGAGGGTGTCACCACCATCGATGACACCGAGTGCATCTCGACCTCCTATCCCGGGTTCGAACAGCATCTCTCCCTTTTTTTGAATGAACCGCGATTCCCTGACGAGCCCACGCCGGTGATCAACCGCGTGCCGCAGGAGGTGGGTGAGCGTCTTTCCTCTCAAGACCAGTCATGAGCAGCCGCGCTCCCCAGGTCATTGCCATGGACGGCCCCGCCGCCTCCGGCAAGAGCAGCGTGGCGCGTGAAGTCGCCGCGAAGCTCGGCTGGATCTATGTGAACACGGGAAACATGTACCGTGCCGCCACGTGGGCCGTGGTGGAGTCCGGCACCAATCCCGAGGATGAAGCCGCCGTGCTCGCCGTGGTGCAGGGCACGGATTTCCAGTGCACCGTGGAAGGTGGCCGCAGTGTCATCCGCGTGAATGGCGCGGACGTGGAGTCCCAGCTCAATTCCGAGTCGGTGAATCGCGGCGTGTCCTACGTGGCAAAGATTCCGCAGGTGCGTGAGATCCTCGTGGCCATGCAGCGTGATGTTGGCCATACGCACCGCTCCGTGATGGAAGGTCGCGACATCGGTACCGTGGTTTTCCCGGACGCGCTCGTGAAGTTCTACATCGATGCGAGCGAGGAAGTGCGCGCCAAGCGCCGCGGACTTCAAGGCCACGCTGACAGCGTGCGCGAGCGCGACCGCATCGACTCCACCCGCAAGACCGCGCCGCTCACGGCAGCGGCGGATGCCGTGGTGGTGGACAGCTCGGAGATGACGCTGGAGCAGGTGGTGGCGCGAATCCTGGAACTGCTCCGTGAGCGTGGCGTGACTGCTGCTGCTTGAACCCTGAATTCACTGCAGCGCCATGAACTTCACGTATCGGTTTTTCTACACTCTGGCCAAGCTTATCCTGCGCGGCTTTTACAACTATCGGGTGGTCGGTGATACGGACCAGCTCAAGGGTCAGGCCGGCGTGCTCATTGTGAGCAATCATGAGAGCTTCCTTGACCCTCCGGTGGTGGGTATTGCATTTGACCAGGAGCTTCATTACCTCGCCCGGAAGTCCCTGTTCAGTGCCCCGGTACTGGGCTCGCTCTACCGCCTGCTGAATTCCATTCCCGTGGACCAGGACCGCCCGGACATGACCAGCCTGAAGATCGTCATCCGCCAGCTTAAGGCAGGAGACAAGATACTGGTCTTCCCGGAGGGCTCCCGCACGCTCGATGGTGACATGCTCCCCGGCGAGCCTGGTGTGGGACTCGTGGTGGCCAAGGCTGGCGTGCCCGTGCTGCCCGTGCGCATCTTTGGCGCGCGCAAAGCCCTGCCACGTGGTGGCGCGTTGCCTCAGCCATCAGACATCACTCTCGTCATTGGCAAGCTGTGGCACTATGACCCCGCGAACTACAGCGAATATACCGGCAAGGACTTGTACCGGCGCATCAGCCAGGACTTGATGGCGCAGGTGGCGGAGTTGCAGGCGTGAGCAGGCAGTGCGTGCTGTTGAGGTAAACGCAAAGCAGCGAAGCAGCAAAAGAGCTGGAACCGGCGAGTTCGTGTGTGAAGCGCTGTGATCAAGGAGTGGGACTCGCCGAAATCCCGCAGATGTTCATGCGCGTCTCGTGAGATGAACAAGTGTGGTGGTGCGGAAGGCATCTTTGGTGAGCCACCTTGCGCGCAGCGCCTTGGAGTGCGTGTGCGAAGCACCGCTTTGAACGGGGCGACCTCGTTGTGCAGTACTCCCGGCGGGTAGAAAGCATACGGTGCCTCACACGGTGTGTGTCTTTTTTGAAGTTGCGCGGATGTGAATGCCAGGCCGCTTCGCTCAAAGCGGTGCTCCGCACCGCACTCCAAGGCGCTGCGCGCCAGGTGGAGCCTTGGGGAGCCTCTTCATGTGGTGAGGGCTTATTCGATCACGAGACGTGCATGAGCATCTACGGGTAGCCCACTTCACCTCAGCTCCGGTTTCATTCTCAGTCTCCGAAGTTCCTCTGCGTCTCTGTGTTGAATCCCATGCAGGTGACTAACCTCATCCTCATAGAATGCTAATCTTCACGCCGTCGTATGGAACACCCCACTGCTGACAAATAGGTCCCTGTGAATATATTCACCCCCATGAGCACAAAGCTTCTCAGCAAGTCTCATGCGGCGACATGGACGCTGCTCGTGATAGCCATACCCGTGCTCTATCTCCTGACCCTTCCATGGGTAAAATGCGTGGTCATCCGGCCGCAGTTGTCTGGTCCTCCCGGCACTACGGTAATCAAGGGAGGCCATGAGTGGATGAGCACCCGCCCCTGGCCGCCCTGGCTTGATGCCTATTGCGTTCCCTATCACTGGTTGATGGAACAGACCTCGGCGGGATGGATGCTGAGCGACTACCAGGAATGGTGTTTCATGCTCGGGCAGTGAAGCATCCAATCGGAATCTGCCTGCCAATGGTGACATTGTGACCTGGGGAAAGTGCACGGCGCAGGACTGCGTATGCCTCCCTCCATGAATCCCTCCTCACCGCTTTCCCGCCGTCATTTCTTCTCCCTGGGCAGTGCTGGCGCCGTGGCTGCATCGCTGGCGCAGGCTCCCTCCCTGACACAGGCTGCTGATGCTGCTGCCGTGGCATCGACTGGCAAGACCATCCTGCCGGCGCCCAGCGGTCGTCGTGTTCTGCTTTCCTGCAAGCTGGGCATGATTGCGAAGAAGGCCGGTGATCGCGACCTCACCCTGGTAGAGCGCTTGAAGATGGCCGGGGAAGCAGGATTCGATGGCGTGGACTTCGACGAAGCAGGACGCTTCACCACCGATGAAGCACGCGATGCTGTGAAGGAGTCCGGCGTCTTCGCACACAACGCGATCAACCACGACCACTGGAAGGTGCGTCTCACCGACCCAGATGCGAAGGTGAGGGAACAGGCGCGTGCGAACATGGACCACTGCCTGCGCGTCTCGCACGCCGCTGGTGGGAGCGGCATTCTCATCGTGGTGGGGAAGGGGAGTGATGGTCCTGCGGAGGAGATTGAAGAGCGCTGCCGTCAGGAAATCAAAAAGTCCATCCCGCTCGCCGCATCACTCGGGCAGAGGATTCTTTTCGAGAACGTGTGGAACCAGATGATGTACGATCACGATGCAGGCCCGGAGCAGACCGCCGACCGCTTTGTGAAGTTTGTCGATAGTTTTAACAGTCCTTGGGTGGGCATGTACTACGACATCGGCAATCACTGGAAGTACGGCCAGCCTGCCGCCTGGGTGAAAGCCTTCGGCTTCCGTGCCGTGAAGCTGGACATCAAGGGCTTCAGTCGCAAGCAGGGCAAGTTTGTGGACATCACCAGCCCCGATGATGATCTCCCTTGGAACGAAGTGCGTGATGCCCTCGCCGAAATCGGCTTCACCGGCTGGGCCACCGCCGAAGTGAAAGGCGGCGACGTGGCACGCCTCACCGAAGTGCGGAAACAGATGCAGCAGGCGCTGGGGGTGTAGGCGAACCTCCACGACAACGTGTGGCTATCGGTCAAGGAGTGGGGGCATTCCTGCCCCCATTTTGCGCTGCGAGGTCTACGGCATTGTGGCTACTTCAAGGCTATCTACAACGTGTCGAACGAGACAAAGCGCGATAACCACGTTCCCATCGCTGCCACCCATCAATGGGGCCAGGAATGGCCCCACTCCTTGACGGCAGTCATCCCGACTCTGCGGTGTCCGCCACTACTCCCTCTCAAAGAAGAGTGTGAACTCGTGCCGGTTGTAGGACAGGTGGGTCTGCGCCAGGACGCGCAGGCCTGCTTGTGAGGCATCCTTGCACACGTCATCCAGCAGCGTCAGAACCCCATGCACCGTGGCAATGCCCGGCATCTTCAGGGTGAATACAATCAGGCCACCTTGCTTGAGGGAAGGAGCGAGGCGGATGACCTGCTGCATGGAGTCTTTTGCTTCACCATTCAGATCGCAAAGCAGCGCGTCGTATCGCGTGACCTCAGGAGGTTGAAATTCCGCAACGTCACACTGCACGAAGAGCAATTGCCGCTCATGCCGCAACCTGGAATCCAGGGGTGCACGGTCCACCGCGGTGACACGGTAGTCCCGGTTCAGCAGTTCGGAAGTCATGCCGCCCGGACTCGCGCCGAGTTCCAGCCAGTGGCTGCCTGCTGCCGGCACGGCGCGATGCAGGCGCAGGTAGTGCAGGGCCTCAGCGATCTTCGCTCCTGCACGGCTGATGGTGTTCTCATCGCCCTGCGCAATGAACTTGGTCCCACCTGGATAAAAGCCATTGGCGGCACGGGGACTTTGCAGGCCGCAATAGAGGCCTTCCTTGCCAACGAGGCAGAAGAGCGTGGTCTTCTCCGGGTCTTGTGACTCGGCATCGAGACCGCGTGAGGCCACTTCAGGGAATAGCTGGAGCACACGCCCGCGGAGATTGGAGGCGAGCTGCTTGTAGTACCCGGATGAGCTGCCTGCACTTAGCTGCCCCATGAGGATGGTTTGGAAGTCGATGCCGCCAAATTTCTTCAGGATGGCCTGCGCGGCCTTCTCGATGAAGCCGTCCATCTTCTGCGGATTGCATGGCCAGGCGTGATGCACCGGAATGTGCCAGCGCACGAAGATGGAGGCCGCTTTGTCGTAAAGCGAATCGCCTGTGAAGTCCTTGGCCCAGTGATACTCCTGCCCGAGGGCAGATGTCTGGGAGATGCCCAACCGGCTGAAGACGCTTGTGACCTGGTCCTGGAACACCTGCGAAACGCGAATCAGGTGGCCGTGGGTGGGAGGATGGGATGGGGGCATCTATCTTAGCCTCGTTTATCGAGAAGCTTATCCTTCAGTTCCTTGGTGCGCGTGTCGATCTTGCCGGTCTTGTCGCCGATGGATTTCATCCTGCTCTCGTGACTGTGCAAGGTGGCCGTGAGTTGTCTCGTGAGGGCCGCCTGGGACAGGATGTGGCCCAGTCCCATCTTCCCGGTACGGAGATCCTCGCGCAACGCTTCGTTGATCAATCGTGCTTCATGGAACTTGTGATCGTCGCGCTCCGCGGTCTGTGAATTGGCTTGCACGCCATCCACCTCCGGAGGGCGGAAGTGGTAGTGCGTGAGCGTCTGTGGGACGACCACGATCTCGTGATGCAGCAGGAAGCGCAGATTGAAATGCCAGTCCTCCAGTACCGGATAATCCTCCGGATACATTCCCACCGTTTCCAGTGCCGAACGATCATAGAGGAAGGCGTGGGTGCAGAAGCAGTTCACCACCGCCACCACTGGCAGGGTGATATTCGCGAGCTTGGGGTTGAGCTCGTAGCTGCGCTGGGGCTTCAGGCCATGCTCCACGCTGGACTCATGGACGCACAAGGTGCGGCAGACCGCGCCCCGCACATTCGGATGCGGGCGGGTGTCCATGGCCCGGACCATGGTCTGCAGATAAGAAGGGTCCCACGTATCATCATCATCCAACAGCGTGATGAATTCACTCTGCGATTCCTTGATGCCCGCATTGAGCGGAATGCCACGCATGCCGGGCGTCGGATTGACGAAGCGCAAGTGGGTGATGCGTCCCTGCAAGCGCTCGCCGTAAGCTTGCGCGAGACGTGGCACGGCATCCGTGTTTCCACCATCCACCACCACCCAGTGCCAGTCGGTGTAGGTCTGGGCGAGAATGCTCTGCAGCGTGCGCTCCAGCAGCACCGGACGGTCAATCGTGCGGGTGATGATGACGACGCGGCTCATGAATCAGAAGTGACGGAGGGCGCAGGCTTCGGTGGCTTGGTCTGCCAGGATTCACCGGGAGGCAGGGGAACGAAGAAACGCTCCCAGCGCCCCTCGTGCAGCCAGTGCCCCTTGGCGCGGGGATTGCGCTTCAGGAAGATTTTGCGACCGGTCTTGTCGCGCTCGGTGCTGTTTTGCGCGAGGTAGGTTTCATCCATTTCCACCGCCGCGTTGTAGTTCGGATGGTCGTGGGTGAGCACGAGGTCCCGGGCATCAATAACCACGCCGTCTTGATACGCACGGAAGCTGAACTCATCATCCGAGTAGATGCCGAGGTACCCGCTGTGAAGGAACTCTCCTTGCTGCTGCTTCAGGCGGGGGCGCGTGAGGATGGCCATGCAGAGCAGGTCATCCCGCCGGTGTCCATCGCTGGGGCGGAGGATGCCCGGCTGGCGGACATCCCGCAGCCGGCGCACAAATTCTTCATCCCATCCGGGGACAGGCGTCCAGTCGTCGGAGAGCTGCACCAGCACGTCTCCCGTGCTCGCCTGCGCTGCCAGGTTCCAGGCCGCGACGCAACCACCGCCCTTCTCCGGCACCACACGATGTGGCAGGCTCTTGATGGCCTTCTGCGTGGCCTCGTCATCGCAGTCTGCCGCGAAGATGTGCTCAATCCGCCGGGGCTTCGCCGCTGCACGAATCCATTTCTCCCGTGCCTCCAGCGCCTGCTCCGGTCTGCCGCGGGTGGCGTGCAGCAGGGAGATTTTTGGAGCCAGAAAACGACGGAGCATGGATGGTGACGGAGAGGGGAAAAACGTGAGCAGCGCAAAACCCTTCATCTTCCCTTGTGGGCGCAACCCAAGGTGTGCGTACGCAGATGGACGAGAGGCGGAATTGGACTTTGCTGAGGGTTGCTGCTCAGACCCCTTGTGTCAATATCGCGCCTGATGAAACGCGCACTCGTCCCGGGAATTACCGGGCAGTAGGACTGGGAGCTCAGGGTGCACGAATTCAAGAAGCCGCTTCCGCCCAGGCCTTTGACAGGGGTTGTGTGGCACCAGTCCGCACATTGTAGACGACGAGGTCCTTGACGGTTTCGCGTCTTTCCTTGGGCGAAGCCAGGGTCAGCCGCCCTTCAGGGTCGCGACCCTCACGATAGCGGGCCTCCACGAAGACCTCCTTCGCCGTGCGTGCCGGGAAGGCTCCCAGCATATCCTGGCGTATGAAAAATGCGTTATTTCCTGCCGAGTTGATTCCTACGAGAGAATAGCCTTTCTCGCGGCCCAGATGCTCAAGGGCGGAAAGGGATGCTCCATAAAACAGGTTCGAATAGTGCGCCTTCGAGCGCATGAAGCCTGCGTCCGGCGGCACGGTGACCGCGATGTCACTGCCGAATACGCCGTTGAATTCACTGATGACGATGATGGGAGAAACTGCGGTGGTTGCCTTCCATATCCAGTAGTCCATCCCATCGACATCCACGCTGTAGATGCCGATGTCCCCGGTGAATCCTGCGTCCTCAAGGAGCTGATTGATGTTCTCGGGAGAGATGAAGGCACAGCGGGCGGTGAGGTCGTGGCACCAGTGGTTGTAGGCTCCCTGAATCGACTGGATATGCGCCTCGGAGCCATCCATCACCAGGCCGCGCCAGTTGTCATTCATCAGCAAGAATCGGGTGCTCGCCTCGCGGTAGTCCTCCACGCCGAACTCTACAAACTCCGTCCGGGTGATGGGCAGGTGATGAATCAAATGTTGCAAGATGCCATCCTCTCCCCACTGGGAGAACACCTTGAATTCCACAGCCCTGAATGGCGTGCCGGGTGGCTTCCCGGCGAATCTGTCGACCGCCATCCTGCCGCACAGCATTTTCAGGGATTCCATCTCGCGCGCGAGAAGCCTGTTCTCGGCGCGCAGTTCCTCGTTTTGCTGGAGGATTTGGGAGCTCTTGTCGCTTGCGGTTCCCAGCTTGGCTTTGATGGATTGCACCTTTTCCTTCACGGACTCGATCTCGCCGCGCGTGGAGCGCAGGCGGTCATCAAGCTTTTGGACTGCGTCACCGAGTTTTGACCCCCGTGACTTTGCAAAGAGTTTGCCGAACATGGAAATGAAGTGCGTGGTGCGTGAATCGAGCGAGGTCGAGGGCGCTGAAAAGAACGATAAAGTCAGCCTGGGTCTCTTATGGATTCTTCTTACCGCGAAGTTTGTTCAAGAGGCGTTTGAGCGGGTTCTTCCGCTTCTGGCGTTCTGCCTTCAGGTTCTTTTCGGCTTTGGTACGTTGCTTCTGTGATTTCTTCAGCGCGCTGGAGGCTGTTTTGGCTTCCTCGGTTCTCTTGGCGAGGTGCCACTTGACCTTGTCCATCTTGGCAATCAGATCCGAAGTCCGCAGCTGCAGCAGGCGCGTTTCCTTCCAGACGTTTTCAAAGCGGCCCGACTCGTCTTTGGGAGCGGTGGCGGCAGTGTCGAGCAGGATGCGGGAAAGCTGGGCCGCCATCCTCTCGAAGGAGAAGGTGGCCGCGTGGGCGAGACCGGCTTGGATATAGCGCTGTCTTTGTTCCGTGTCGGAGAGCAGCATGCGTATCGCCGAGAGCGTGGCATGCGGATCCCACGGGTCCACAAAGACCGCGGCATCTCCGGCGACCTGAACCAGGGAGGAGCGGCGGGTGGTGATCACTGGACAGCCACAAGCCATGGCCTCCAGGACAGGCAGGCCGAAGCCTTCGTAGAGTGAAGGGTAACCCAGAGCGACAGCTTCGGTATAGGCAGTGGCCAGGTCTTCGTCACTGAAACGGATGACGCGCACTTCCGCATCAGGCGCATGCACCCTGAGTGCATGTTCCAGTTCGGGTTTGCCACCCGCACAAACAAACATCAGGGAATCGCGCTCCTCCTTGGTCAAGAGTGACCATGCCTTGAAGATCAGGGCTGCATTTTTATAGCCGGCCCGTTCACCAGCCAGCATGAGATAGTCCTTATGAATGCCGTGACGGCGGCGGAAGTCAGCGATGGCCTCGGCGCTGGCAGGCCGGTAGCTCGGAGCGGCGGCGAGCGGTGTGACCGTGATGGCGCTTTCCGGGATTTCAGGATGCAACCGCCGGAGGTCCTTTGCAGTGCAGTCAGAAATACAGGCGAAATGCACCGCATGGCTGATGCTGAGTCTCTTCTGCTCCCACTGCCATTCATGCGGATCGTAGCTGAGCAGCTCGGGAATCATATCGTAGATCATCGCCACCGTCGGAGTGGAGATGGGCGCCGTGTAGTACGTGGATATGAAGACATCTGCCTTGAGCTCATCGCAGATATCCTGAAGCATGAAGGCATCGCTTCCCGGCTCCTCGATATTGAAGGGCTTCACACTGATTCTGCGGAGTCCGGGGATCGGTGGCAGCGTCCCATTGCGATCCAGAATCCACACGTGCTTCGCCATGTCCGAGGCGGCCCACAACTTGAGCGTCTCACTCCACACGCGGCCTATGCCGGTGTTGTTGAGTTGGAAGAAAACTCCATCGACCACAATCGTCGTGGTGTGTTTCGGCAGGCTGGGCTGTGCCGCTGCGTGGGATGAAAAGGTCCACCGGTTGCTGCCGCGGTCGTACTTTGCCAGCGGAGTGATTCTTCTGGCTTCGATGGTGTCTACTTCCGCATGACCGTCCACCCATGCGAAGTGCTCGCGGAGCGGCGTTGGGAAGGTCTGTGAGTTCTGGAGCTTGTGCCAGGCAGCCACGGCTCCGGCGTAGCCGTAGTAGCTCTCCTTGAACTGAACCTGGGCCTCCGTGGCGTAGGCAAAGTGCTGGAAGACGAGGCCCAGGGCTTCAGTCTCCTGATGCGTGAATACCCTGCCTTCAGCCACATCCTTCCACTGGCCATTCTCCAGGCGCCGGGCCAGGACGGGTGGCTCATGGGTCAGCCATTTCATCCCGGGAGTGAACCTCCATGCGCGGATCCATTCCTGCGTCGGCTTTTGGGAATAGCCGTATCTCGATGCAACGACCAGCTTCTCTCCGACAAAGAAATGGCACCAGAACCAGGCGGCGCATTTCTCGGGATGCTCGAGGAACATGCGGCGTCCTGTCTCCAGTTGCTCCTGGGTCCACAGCTCATCAGCATCGATTTCCCACAGGATGCCTTCTTCGAAGATGTTCTTGAGCGGTTGGGCCACCATCTCCGTTTTCCCATCCCACAACCGTCCAGCGGGTGGGCGGTAGATGGTGACGCGCTCTGGATAAAGAGCTGCAAGCTCGTCCAGGTAGGCGGACGTGCCATCCGTACTGAGACCGTTGCGGTGATGATTCTGATTGAGCGCTCCCTTTTCAGCACGGCCCCAGGCACCAGTATCGTGCGTGAGTGTCGCAGCGCCTTCCACAATGTGCCAGTGCCAGGGGAAGGAGAGTTGCTTCAGCACCTCCATGTGATGCCGGATGAAAGGCTCACCGTTGAGGACAATCGTGAAGTAATGCACGGGCGCATCGTTCGGGAGCGGATCGAGCGCGGTGCTTCTGCGGCGGCGGAAGACGGAGTAGCCATGCCTGAGTGAGGGATTCTCCGCGACGAGCTGGTAGGCAGGATCGTGGAGCAACCGCTGATGCGCCTGATGGCACTTGTAGGTCTGTGTATCATCCAGCAGGATGAATTCAGCACCGTAGACTTCATCCAGTTCCGCGTTTCCGGTGAACTCGGAGCCGTCGATGAGCACCGCGCCAAAATTCTCAATGCCACGGCTTCGCTTGATCTCACGGATGCGCCCCGTCTGCACCCCTTCCGCGGTGATGTATGCCTTGTCCTCGCGAAGCCAGCCAAGCACCTGCTCGAGCGGGTAGTTCCGCAGAGGACCCTCGACCGTTTTGTAGAACGTCTCGACCTCGGCCTCGGTGGGGAATTGATCCAAATCGACGGAAGAGCCCAAGAAGCACTCAACGAAACCCTCCGGTCCCCAACGCCGCTCCAGAGCCTCGCACCGCACCTTGGATACCTCCATGCAGTACAGCTTCGGCTTCCGCGGATTTTGGCGCAATCCCTCCACCCACGCGAGCGTGCTGCCCTCACCGGAAGATGAGCCAATTTCCAGGACGGAGTCTATTGGCGCTGAGCGTGCCAGACTACGGATGGCCTCGGAAAATTCGTCCCCAAATACTTCTGGGGCTATGATGGCTTGCAGTCCTTGAGGTGAGGATGAGTCGGCGGCAGTTGGCATGGGGAGGACGCGTAAGAGATCACCGATTGGGCACGACGCAAGTCTTGCTTCTGCCCATTGCGGCGGGTCCGGGGGAAGGCTCGTTTAGGGCTGATTGTCAGCCCCTTTTTGGTCCGACGTTTTTGGATTGCCGGGGCGCAGCCATTTGGGCATCCACGAGGCACTCTGGCGGGTTTTGCCAGCGTCGATTTTGGCGCGAAGGGTGTCCTTCTTCTGGTTGGCCTGTGCGAGCCGTTCCTTGGCGTTTTGCAGTTGTTTGGCGAGGCTGGTTTCTCTGGTTTGCAGCTGTTGAATCTGCAGCCTGAGGGACAGGACCTGCTGCTGGTAGGCCTCAAGAATCCCCTGGGTGCCCAAGGCCTGCTGAAGCGCGATGTTCTTGTTCAGAACCGCAAATGACTCGGGCAGACTGGACTCCAGCTTTGAAGATGCCCCCGCAGAACAGTACCGGGCCACGAGTCTTGGCAGGTGGTAGGTCCGCACGTTATCGCTGACCAGGGCGCGTATCATCCAATCGTAGTCGCCAGCCGTCCGGTATTCTTCATGGAAGAGCCCCACTGTTTGATTGAAAAGGTTGAGGCTGGCGAAGCAGCCTTGATGCGGCAGGCATCCGCAGACCATCTCGCGCAGGGCGTTCTCCGGCTCTGGAGAGATGTAGTTGGATTCCTTGCCTGCGGGATCCACGACGACGATGTCTCCGTAGAGAAGGTCTGGGAACGAGTTCCGCTCCAAGGCGAGGGCGATATCCTCCAGCACCCGCGGATCATGGTAAAGGTCGTCCGCATTCAGGAAGTGGACATAAGTCCCACGAGCACGGCGCACTCCCTTGTTCATGGCTTCATAGATGCCGCGATCCGGTTCACTAATGACGGTCTGCCGCACGCCCTTTCCCTCAAGGATGGAGGCGTGAGCCACGGAGCCATCGGTGGAGGCTCCGTCCACCATGATCCATTCCCAGTTGGTGTACGTCTGGGCGGCAAGACTCTTAAGAGCGGTGCCCAGCGTGCCTTCGGAGTTCCGGCAAATCGTGATTACGGAGAAGAGCACTTTGTCCTGTACCGAGCCAGCCTCGCTTGAGGTGGACTGGGGAACTGGAGAATCACTGGAGGAGGGAAGCGACATCGAATTTTTGTCTGCCGTGGATCAGCTGCTGTGATGGTTCACCCCGAATAGTTTCAGCACCCAGCGAGGAACTTTCTTTTCGACGCGGGACAGGGCTGCTTTTCCATTTTTGACCTCGCTGCGCAAGTCGTCGAGCTGTTGGGTTAATTCTGCGCAGCGGAGCTTGTGCTGCTCTTTCTTCTGCATCTCAGTCTGGATGGCTCCCTGCTGGCTGGTCAGCGCGGTGATGAGTTCCATGACCATTTTCTGGTTCTGGGAGGACTGGCGCAGGTAGGCTCGTGTCAGTGGCCCATCGAGTGCATCATCCTGTTGCAGCATCCACTCAAGAGCCTCATGGCACGCCGCGTGGAACTTGGTGAAGATGCGCGTCTGCTCGTAGGCATCCAATACCTTGGGCTCTGTGTGGACGTAAAAGCTGCCGCATGAGCGGCGGCAAAACACTGCTTTGACGAAGCGGGACTGCTGTACTGCCCACAGGGTGTCGCCTGAGTGCCCCGCGTCCTCCGGGAATGGGTGCTGCTTTAGGGTCGCCGAACGGTAGATGTTGCTGGCGGCGCTTCCCGTCCACGCGTGATAACGCAGGGGAGGGGTGCAATGGGTGAGCGCGAAGGCGGTCAGGTCTGTGCCACTGAGCTCGATGAAATCACCCTCCTTGAGCAGCTCCATGAGATGATGGATGGGCCAGGAGGGAGCAGTGGCAGAGGTTCCTGGGGCATGCCGGAAAATCGGAGCACACACGACCAAATCCGCCTCAGTCGAGGCTGCTGTGGATGCCAGGAAGTCGAGATCTGCGGCGGAGATGGAGTCGCCTGCCGTGGCAATATAAGTCAGAGGTAGCGAGCAGTTCTGAATCCCAAAATTCCATGAAGCATACAGCCCCGGGGGATGGCTCAAGAATTTGACGTGAGGAAAGGGAAGCAACTCTTGAAGAAGCTCCACCGTGCCATCCGAGGATTGGCTGTCGACCACCACGATTTCACCCACCTCACTCACCCACTCACGCATCAGCGCGGAGGAGGACTGGATGAGATCCCTACAGTTCCTTGTCGGAATGACGACGGAGATGTCTTTAAGCGGCATTACAGGTGGAGGGGGACAGACTACCTGTGTCTGCCCCAAGCCACAGTCTCCTGCAAGGACTTCTGCAGTGTCGTGCCACCTGCCATGGCGCAGCCTTCCGCGGCTCTTGAAACGTTCACCGTACCCGCTTCAGCCACGCTCCCGGCCAGTGGGTGACGTTCTGGCTGAGGTCGCTTTCGTTGAAGAGCCACTTGGGCTGCTCCACGACAAAATCCGGATTCCTCCCGGCAAACTCCCGGGCGGCCTCGGTGGGATTGTCCAGAATCCAGGAGTGGGTGCCGCGGGGGGCGTCATGCACCAGGCTCATTACGCCATCGGTGGCGACGATGTAGGACCCCACGCTGACCAAGTCATGGTAGGCCTGTAGTTCCGCTGCAACGTGGGCCTTGGTGTGATTGGAGTCCAGAATCACCAGCACCTTGGAGCCCTCTGGAATGAGCTTCTTCACCTGTGCCACCACTTCTGGCGCAGTGGAGCTGCCTTCCACCAGGGTGATGCGTTTTGCCATGGGATGGGCTTCGATGGCCTTGCGGTTGTGGGGCCGGATTTCGATGTCCACGCCGATGACCTTCCCATGATTGACGGCTTCAAAGAGGCTTGCGTAGAAGATGAGCGAGCCACCATGTGCCACCCCCGTCTCCACCACATAGTCCGGCTTCAAGGCGAACAGTACCTCTTGAATACGCAGCACGTCCTCCGGGTGCTGGATCATCGGACGTCCCCACCAGGTGAAGGTGTAGGGGTGCTTCTGGTTCCAGCCGACCTTTACCCAGGCATCCGAGAGGATTTCGAATCCCCTGGTGCTGTAGAGCGGTATGGTCTCCACCTTGTCATGCTCGTGAATGCGCAGGGTGTTGGAGTCGGTATCGAGTTCGAGCTTCATGCGTGGGGTTTGGGGGAGGGGAACGGTCAGCGAACGGAATTCGAGATTTGCCACATGCGCTCCAAGCCTTGCGCGAGCGAGAGGCGGGGAGTCCAGCCGGTATCTTTGAGACGGGAGATGTCCGCCACGGTGGTCGGGAACGGATCGTGAGCAGGAGGATTGGCTCCAGAAACCAGCGAAGGCTCCGCCTGCACGACCTGGGCGATCTTCTGCGCGAGGTCGAAAATCCTGACGCCGTGGCCACACGCGACGTTGACCGATCCCGTGATTTTTTTCTCCAGGCACCAGAGCATCGCGGAGGCGACGTCATCCACGTGAATGTAGTCCTTCACACTGTCCGGCGTCTTCACCTCGACAGATTCTCCAGCCGCGAGCTTGCGCATGATCCATGAGACGATGCGGTCGGGATGTTCGCCTTCACCGAAACAATAGAAGATGCGAAACCAGGTCCAGAGGACCTCTCTCTCCGTGGCCACGGACTCAAGCATCCTGCTGGTGGCCATCTTCGCGCGCGAATAGGTGAGCGTGGGCGCGAGAGGGGAAACATCCTCCCCCAGTGGCTGCTCTGCGGGAGCATACTCGATGCACGTGCCTGTAGCGGCGAGATGACGCACCCCGAGATCCGTGGCCTTTCTGAAGAGTTCCTCGCTTTGGCCAATCAGGGCGTCATTCACGGGAGAAGTCAGGTAGGCACCGGGCGTGACGATCCATGCGAGGTGAAGCAGCGCATCCGGGGCGAAGCGTTGCACGTCCTCCCACGGCAGGTTCGTCAGGTCGCCGACAAGCGTCTGGCAGCCGGAAGGAAGTGGAACGGTGGAATGCCGGCACAGTCCCAGGATCTCGTGACCCGCAGCAATCGCTGCGTGGCAGAAGGCGCGGCCAATGAACCCATTTGCTCCTGTTACAAAGATCTTCATGCGATGTCCTTCAGCAATGGCAGGGCTTCGTCACGCGGCGAAAGATGCTGTGGCGGGAGTGGCCACTGGATGGCGAGATCAGGATCATCCCACCTCACACCCGCGGAGCAGTTGGGTTCATAGACTTCTGACATTAAATAAAACAGCTGACAGGTGTCCGAGAGACATTGGAAGCCGTGGGCACATCCAGCAGGAATGTAGAGCGCGCGCATGGTGCTTTCGCTGAGTTCATGCGCCTCCCAGCGACCGAAGGTTGGGGAGCCCTTGCGGAGGTCTGCCACCACATCCCATACGCGGCCACTCAGGCAGCGCACCAGTTTGATTTCCGCATGAGGATCAGTCTGGTAGTGCAGGCCACGCAGGGTGCCGGCGGTGAGACTCAGACTTTGGTTGTGCTGCACCCACCGGGTATTGAGGCCGTTCGCAGCAAACTCACGCTCGCAATAGGTCCGCGCGAAAAAGCCCCGCTCGTCGCGGTGGGGTTGGGATTCCACGAGGACAACACCTTCGATGCCTGTGGACGAGAATATCATGCGAGAGGCCATGGAGAGTGGGCCGTTGCCAGCGAGCATCAAATCGAAACGAGCGTGGGATTCAAGCCCAGGTTGCGCAGGGTCTCCTGGATTTCGGGTAGGTAGTTGGGATTTGGAATGACGATCAGCGGCACCTTCTCAAGCGTCGCACGCCCGGGCGGATGTACGGGAACAGCGACTCCTGGAATGAAGGTCCCTGCCTTGCCCGGGTTGCTGTCGATGATTATCGAGGGGGCCATGCCAAGATGAGTGAAGGTATTGGCCAGAGTGACACCCTTGGCGCCTGCGCCCCATATGGCGTAAGGGCCACGACCGGCGCCGTTTACCACGAGGTGGCTTTGCAAGGTTGCCTTTGCTGCATCGGCCTTCCTCGCAAACGCATCGAGTTCCGATGGCGACGGCTGTGCGCGATCTCTGGATGCAAATGTGTCGCTGGTACCGAGGTAGAGCGACTGGTACTGCCCACCGAAGGTGGTGAAGTGTTCCAGTACATGAAAGCCGGCGTCCTTGGCGAGGTGCTGCAGTGTCGCCGCGGTGAAGTAGTTGCAGTGCTCGTGGAAGACGTCCCAAAACGCAGCCTGCGCCACGATCCACTCCCACGACGGAGTTTCAATGTAGGTGACTTTGGCACCTCCCGCCACGGCCATCTCATGAAGCAACCGAAGGAAGGCACCCACATCGCCGACGTGTTCAATGACATGACGGCAGACCAGCGCGTGAATGCCTGTCGGGATGTCCCCGGTGCTCGCGTTCCGGTTCACGAAATGGGTGTTGTGCTCTCCTTCTCCCGCAGCTTCGGAGGTCGTGTCATAGCCAAGGCCGCGCCAGCCCGTGAGTTTGCAAAGCATCTTGAGGTAGGCCCCTTTGCCACAGCCTGGCTCCAGGACGATGCCTGACCCAGCGGGCGCGGCATAGTGTGTGGCCAGGTGCCGGGCACACTCTTCCATGTGATTCCAAAAGACAGAGGAATGCGACTGCTGATTGTCATAGCCACCGTCATACGGCACCAGGCTTTCATCGAAGCCCGCATTGAAGACCAGGCCGCACTCATGGCATTCTACGAGATGGAGGTCCAGCAAGGGAACCTTCGTCGCCGCCGTGTGTGAGTGGCAGCGATAGTTCAGCACAGCGGGTTGTCCGGGCACCACCCACGGTTGGGTGAGTTGCTTGCCCTGACATCCTGGACACTGTGTTTTCATGGCGCCTCGTTCTAGACCACACGTAACTCGGGCAGGGGAATGACGAAGCGGCCGCCCTTTTCCGCATAGGCAGCCTGCTGCTTCATGATTTCTTCCGCGAAATTCCACGCGAGCAGCAGGGCGTAGTCCGGCTGTTTCTCAGCCAGGGATTCAGCGGGCACGATGGGGATGTGCAGGCCGGGGCTGAGCAGGCCGTGCTTGTAGGTGCTGCGGTCCGCCATGAACTCCAAGGTGGCAGCGGCCTCGCCCACGTAGTTCAGAAGTGTGCTCCCTTTGGCAGAAGCGCCATAAGCGGCGACGCGCTTTCCTGCGGCCTGCTGTTCTTCCAGAAAGGCAATGAGGCCGCGGCGCACCTTTGCGGCGCGTTCGCTGAAGCGCTGGTAGTACGGCATGCTGTTCACGCCGTGGTACACTTCGTCCGCCGCACGTTCGACCAGGGAATCGCGCGCCTGCTCCACACCGCGATGCGCGGCAAAGATGCGCAAGGATCCTCCGTGAATGGCGATGCGCTCCACGTGGAAGATTTCCAGGCCGTGTTGCTCAAACAGCGGAATCAACGGCAGCAGCGTGAAGTAGAACACGTGCTCATGGTAGATCGTGTCGAACTCGACCTTCTCGATCATGTCCATGCCGTAGGGGAACTCGAGCACGATCCATCCATCGGGCTTGAGCAGTGTCGCCAGGCCTGCCACGAAGTCATTGGTATCCGGCGCATGGGCGAAAACGTTGTTTCCGAGGATGAGGTCCGCAGCGCCACGTTCTGCCTTCAGTGCGGCAGCGGATTGCTTTCCGAAGAATTCGCAACGCGTCTCCACGCCCTGCTTCCGCGCGACCTCAGCGATGTTCACCGCTGGTTCGAATCCCAGGCAGGGCACGCCGGCCTGCACGAAGTTCTTGAGCAGGTAGCCGTCATTGCTTGCCACTTCGATGACCAGGCTCTGTGCCCCCAGCTTCTTTTCCTCAATGTAGCGCAGCGAGGCCTCCCGGGCATGCCGCAGCATGTGATCCGAGAAGGAGGAGAAGTACACGTACTCGCTGAAGAGCGTCACTGGCGGCACGATGTGCGTGATCTGCATGAGCCAGCACTGCATGCACACCCAGACCTCCAGGGGAAACCTCGGCTCCGGCTCCGGACGGCTCACGTCCTCGGGTCGGAGCAGATTGTTGGCCAGCGGCTGAAGTCCCAGGTCAATGACCTTCTCCAGATGGGTGGAACCACAAGAGCTGCAGGAGAAGGTTTGGGCCATGAAGGAGATGAATAGAGTCAGTTCGCCCATGAAACGCCTGTGCTGGCGGCCTCACGGGTATAGGTGTGGATTTGTTCGAGGGTGAAGTTCAGCATGCGTGCGGTGTCGGCATGGCGTTCGTGACGCTCGCGATACCACGCGGCGGTGTGTGCGACCGTCTGCTGGAAATCCCAAACCGGTCGCCATCCCAACTCCTGCACGGCAAGGCTGTGGTCCAGGCGGAGCCGCGTGGCCTCGCCGTAGGCAGGTTGCGGTTCGCTGTGCACTTGCATGGCGTTCGGCCACGTGGCCAGCCAGCAGCCCATCAGTTCCTGCACGGAGCGCTCGGCTTCGGAATTGGGGCCGAAGTTGAAGTTCAAGAGCCGGGTCTTGTCGGGCGCAGAGAGCAGGCGCTGGCCCAAGGCAAGATAGCCACTCACGGACTCCAGCACATGTTGCCAGGGACGCGAAGCCTGGGGACGGCGCAAGACCAGCGGCTGCTTGCTCACGAAGGCGCGCACAGCATCCGGTATCAGGCGGTCCTCCGCATAGTCGCCGCCGCCGATGACATTGCCAGCACGACCGGTGGCGAGAGGTCCCAGCGATGGGGAGTTGGCAAAGAAAGAGGCGTGCCACGCAGTGACCACGAGCTCAGTCGCTGCCTTGCTCATGGAGTAGATGTCATGACCGCCGAGCGGATCCGTTTCCTGGAAAGGGCGGCCCGCATTGTCATTGCGATAGCACTTGTCACTGGTGACGACCACGACCGCTGCGGGGCAATCGGCGTCCCGCACGGCCTCCAGAAGGGTGGCGGTGCCCACAGCATTCGTCGTGAGGGTATCCAGCGGTGCACGATAGGAGGCGCCCACGATGGGTTGTGCCGCGAGGTGGAAGATGATTTCCGGGCGGCACTCCGCGATGGCCTTCTTCATCGTGTCTGCATCTCGTAAATCTGCAATCCACGAATGCCGGAAGGTATCCGCAGGCAGAATGGCAAAGAGGGAATCGCCCGGCGCTGGCGCCAGCGCATAGCCACTCACTTCCGCGCCCAGGGCACGCAGCCAGAGGGACAGCCAGCCACCCTTGAATCCGGTGTGGCCGGTGACGAGCACTCGCTTGCCTTGATAGACGCCGCCGAACGCAGTTACCATGACTTCCATGGTGCGTTCCCGGAGTTCCAGAGGTCATTGAGCAAGGCCATCTCACGGAGGTTATCCATGCACTGCCAAAAACCATTGTGCTCGAAGGCGGCCAGCTTTCCGGCTTGCGAAAGCTTTTCGAGTGGATCGCGCTCCAGCATGCAGTCGTCCCCGGTGAGCAGGTCGGCGATGCCCTTCTTGTTCATGACAAAGAAACCGCCATTGATGTAGGCAGGGCTGTCCTCCGGCTTTTCTAGGAAACTGGTCACCATGCCGCTCTCCAGGCCGAGCTCGCCGAATCTCCCGCCGGGACGCACGGCGGTGAGGGTGACCTCTGCGCCTTTGGCACGGTGAAACTCGATGGCCTTGGAGATGTTCACATCCGAGACCCCGTCGCCGTAGGTGAGGAGAAACTCTTCTTCATCGATGAACTTGAGCACACGGCTGAGGCGTCCGCCGGTCATGGTCTTGTCCCCGGTATCGATCATGGTGACCGTCCAGTCCTCCTCATCGTGGCATTTGTGCCAGGTGATCTTGGGATTCTTCCCCAGCTTCATGGTGACGTCGCTGGTGTTCCAGTGGTAGTTGCGGAAGTAGTCCTTGATGACCTCACCCTTGTAGCCCAGGCAAAGGATGAACTCCTTGTACCCGTAGGAAGCGTAGTGCTTCATGATGTGCCAGAGGATGGGCCGGTTCCCCACAGGCACCATGGGTTTGGGCCGATATTCCGTTTCCTCGCGCAAACGAGTGCCGAGACCACCACAGAGAATGACGACTTTCATCAGAGCGATTGGGGCGGCCGTTGATGTGTGAACGGGAGTTGGCGGCCGAGGTTGACTGGGACTATCGCATGTCCCGACGCCAAAGGCTGTCCCAAAAAGGGTTCAAAGATGAGCCTCGCGATTCAGCGCCTCTTTGAGGTTTTTTTCGACGTCCTTCTTTGTCTTCGGGGTCTCTTCAAGGGATTTTTGAGCCCATTTTCCAATGTGTTTTACTCTCTCTGAGGGGCTTATGCGTTTTGGTGGCCGGGGTCTTTCTCCCATGCTCGGACGTCAGGACCCAAACCACTTGGGGAGCCAAGATTTGGTGCGAGAGGGGGCGGGCGCGCTTTTGAACCGCGCCAGGGCTTGCTTCGTTGCGTTGAGTTTTGTCTTTGTCTCGGCCAGCTTTGCCTTGATGACCTGCAGTTTTTCGCGCTCCGCTTCCAGCTCGGCGCGAGCTGCCTCTTGCTGGGTGAGCTGTCGGCGGAGCTCCTTGCCGGCGGCGAGCCACTTCTCATGCGTCTCGCGGCGTTCTTGCACGAGGTTCATCATGGTCCAGTTCTGAAGATCGGCCGGGCTTGCTTCAGCGAAGATGAGGGGGGCGGCTCCCTTTCGGCCCGCTTCCAGGAGACCGCTGGCGAGCTTGACGGCATCATGAATTCCTCGCAGATGGAGCGGGGCCGTATCCAGCGAAAGCTCAAACGGGGGATCGTCAGACTCCAGGCCGTAAGGCAACTGGGAAATCCAGGTTGAGATGTCAGGGAAGTCTGGTGCACCTGCACCTTCCAGCACATGCGAGCAGCCGACCAGGGCGGCCTGCTCATGCAGGGCCCGCCATTTTGCGGCGCTCTCATCTTCCTGCCAGGGTGTCTTGTGGAAATCGGCGCAGGCTCGTGCCACACGCTTCTCCCAGTGGATGGTGATACCAGATGGAAGCAACCCCAATTCCTCCGCTCTCAAGAAGGCATCGCCAAAATGGAAATCGAGCGCCTCGGTGTATCGGATTTTCGGGTGGAGCGCGATGGTGTTTCCCTCGTTGAACGCCGCCTGGATGTCTGGTGAAGCGTCGCGTTTCGCAAAGCTGCACCCGGTACTTTTTCCGGAAAATCCCAGCACGCCAACGGGTGGGATGGAAATCATTTCCTCATCCTTGATGAGGCACGCGGTGGCTATGGCGAGGTAGCTGTCAGGAAACAGCGAGGAAATGCGGCGCCCCGTCCGGCTCACCAGATCATCCAGCACACTTGTTCGTACCCAGCCAAAATTGTAGCAGAAGGGAAGCGCATAATGCTCGTCTGCTGCTGCGGCTTTCTTCAAACGCTCGCGTACACCGCGGGTATCCGGCGTTCTGGTGAGATGAAGTTGCAGACAGTCTGACCATTCACTGTAGGCACCCGGGTAGAAATACATGGCCTGGAGACCGGCATGCAGCGCCTTTGCACCTGGGCTCTCCGAGAGATGTCTTCTCGCCGTCGAAACGGCACCAGGCAACAGACCATCGTCCGAACCCAGGATCATGAAGAAACCTCTTTCCACCTTGCTGAGAGCAAACTCCCAGTGGTCAGCCATCCCCTGCCGCTGTGGAGGCTGTACCGTACGGAGGCGCGGGTCCCTGCTGCGGAAGGATTCCAGCACTTCCGCCGTGGCATCCGTGCTGAGATTGTCACTTACCAGGATTTCAAAATTTTCATCCTCCTGCGCGATGCAAGTCTCCAGGGTGTGAGCAAGCGTCTCGCATCGATTGAGCGTGGGAATGACAATCGTGAAGCGTTCCATGGAAAGTGACGGCGATGGTGGCGGTCTTCCGGTGCCCTTGCTTCTCTCAAGGGCGGGGCAGGAAGTTACCCTTACGCCCCGGCTTCTTGCATGCGCTTCTCCACGCGTGCGAGCTCCAGGTCCGCATCCACCATGATCTTCACCAGTTCCTTGAACTTCACCTTGGGTTCCCAGCCGAGCTGCTTCTTGGCCTTGGAAGGATCGCCGATGAGCAGTTCCACTTCCGCGGGGCGCTCGTAGCGTTCGTCGTGCTTCACGTACTGCTTCCAGTCGAGGTCGAGGGTGGCAAAGGTTTCCTCGACGAACTCGCGAACGCTGTGGGTCTCGTTCGTGGCGACCACGTAGTCGTCCGGCTTGTCCTGCTGGAGCATCATCCACATCATGTCCACATAGTCCTTGGCGTAGCCCCAGTCGCGGCGGGCATCCATGTTGCCGAGGTACAGCTTGTCCTGCAGGCCCAGCTTGATGCGGGTGGCGGCGCGGGTGATCTTGCGGGTCACGAAGGTCTCACCGCGGCGGGGGGATTCGTGATTGAAGAGAATGCCGTTGCTGGCATGGAGCTTGTAGCTCTCGCGATAGTTCACGGTGAGCCAGTAGGCGTACACCTTCGCGCAGGCATAGGGGCTGCGTGGCCAGAAGGGGGTCTTCTCCGTCTGGGGAACTTCCTGCACGAGGCCGTACATCTCCGAGGAGGAGGCCTGGTAGAAGCGCACGTGCTCCACGAGGCCGGCTTCACGAATCGCCTCCAGGATGCGCAGAGCGCCCAGACCCACGATATCGCCGGTGCTCTCCGGCACATCGAAGGAGACACGCACGTGACTTTGCGCACCGAGGTTGTAGATCTCATCGGGCTTGAGCTGGTACAGCAGCTTCACCAGCGCGACGGAATCACAAAGGTCACCGTAGTGCAGGAAGAGGCGCACGTTGTTCAGGTGCGGGTCCCTGTAGAGGTGATCAATGCGGCTCGTGTTGAACGTGGAAGCGCGGCGGATGATGCCGTGCACTTCGTAACCCTTTTCGAGAAGCAGTTCGGCGAGGTAGGAGCCGTCCTGGCCAGTGATGCCCGTAATCAGTGCGCGTTTCATGAGTCAGTTTAAAAAGGCCGCGATGGCTGCCACTACTTCTGTTTTCTGGGATTCGGTGAGTTCCGAGTAAATCGGAATGCTTAGCACTTCCTCCGCGAGTTGGTGTGAAACCTCGCAGCCGCGAAGTGAAGATTCCGGCAGGTGGGCAAAGCACGCCTGCTGATCGAGCGTCACGGGATAGTAGATCTCACAGCCGATTTTGAGGTCCAGCAGGTGCTGCTTCAACGCATCGCGCCTGCCCCCGGGCACACGCAGGGTGAACTGGTTCCAGATGTGCTGGTTGCCCTCTTCACAGTAGGGGAGCAGAAGTTTCGCGTCCGCGGGCTGGGAAGAAAAGGCGGTTCCGGGCAGCTTGCTGAGCTGTTCCTGGTAGAAGGCCGCATTGACCTGCCGCTGCTTTGTATAGCCGGCGTAGTGGGGGAGCTTCACCCGGAGGAAGGCCGCCTGCAGCGCATCCATGCGGAAGTTTCCGCCGATGTGCGAATGGTAGTACTTCGGCTCCATGCCGTGGTTGCGCAAGGACTTGGCGCGCAGGGCCAGGTCGCCGTCGTTCGTCACGAGCAGGCCACCGTCACCCAGGCCACCAAGGTTCTTGGAGGGGAAGAAGCTGTAGCAGCCGAAGTGCCCGATGCTGCCGGCGAGTGTGCCGTGGCGGCTGGCGCCGATGGCTTGAGCGGCATCCTCAATCACGTGCAGCAAGTGCTCATTGGCGAACTCCATCACCGCCTCCATGTTCGCGCACTGGCCGAAGAGGTGGACAGGGATGATGGCCTTGGTCTTTGACGTGACCTTGGCGCGGGCGTCTGCGATGTCGATGTTGAAGGTGTCTGGCAGGACATCGACAAAGATCGGCGTGGCTCCCACGCGGGAAACGCAGCCCGCCGTGGCAAAGAAAGTAAAGGCAGGGCAGAGCACTTCATCCCCGGGACCAACCTCCAGCGCCATGAGGGCCAGCAAGATGGCATCGGTGCCGGAAGAGACGCTCAGGGCGTGGCTCGCGCCTGTCAGGGGCTGCACTTCACGCTCGAAGCCAGCGATTTCCTCTCCCATGATGAAATGCCCGGTCTTGAAGACCCGCTCGAAGGCGGCGGTGAATCCATCATGCAGGGGATGGTTCTGGGCATTGACGTCAAGAAGGGGGACAGGCATCGGTTCGGAAGCGGCTGGCTGAAGAGGGTTGGGGGGAGCCCTGTGGTTAGGCGAAGATGCCGCCGCGCGCAACCCTTCGCGGAGGCATTTCAGCTTCCCTTTAGCCCCCTCCCGACGGCCCTCTGGGCCCCCTACTTCTTTGCCAGGATGTCGCTGATCTGCCGTGCCACCTCGTGGAACACGCTGCTGGAGGGGGAGGTCTTGGGGTCCTCCAGGGCTACGGGACGGCCTTCATCGCCGCTCTCGCGCACCCGGATTTCCAGCGGGATGTGGCCCAGGAGGGGTACACCGATCTTCTTGGCCTCCCGCTCGCCGCCGCCCTTGCCGAAGATGTGGTACACGTTCCCGTCATTCGGGCAGACGAAGTGGCTCATGTTTTCCACCAGTCCGAGAATGGGCACGTTCACCTTGCGGAACATCCCCACCGCCTTGCGCGCATCGATGAGCGCCACCTCCTGCGGGGTGGTCACGATCACCGCTCCAGTGAGCGCCACGGACTGGGAAATGGTGAGCTGGATGTCCCCTGTGCCCGGCGGCAGGTCCAGCACCAGCACGTCCAGATTTTCCCAAGCGCACTGGCGGAGGAACTGCTGGGTATACTTCGTGGCCATGGGACCGCGGACAATCACGGGAGAGTCATCATCCAGGAGGAAGCCCATGCTCATGAGCTGCAGCCCATGCTTGCGGATGGGGATGATGCGCTGCTCGTCATCGGCATAGGGACGCTCGTCCGTGCCAAACATGTGGGCAATGCTGGGCCCGTAGAGGTCGCAGTCGCAGAGGCCGACCTTCAGCCCAATGCGGGAGAGGGCCACGGCGAGGTTCACGCTCACGGTGGACTTGCCCACGCCACCCTTGCCGGAGGCCACGGCGATGACGTGTTTCACGCCGGGGATGGAAGACTGGAGCGCGGCGACATTCTGCTGCGGGCCGGCGGGCTCCTTGATGTCGAAATTCAGCCGGACGTCACCCACACCCGGCAAGGCCTTGATGGCGCGCATGGATTCATCGTGAATCTGGCGGGGGACATTCGCGTCCTTGGTCGCCAGCGAGATATCCACCTGCACCGCATTGCCCTCCACGCGGATGCCCTTGATGAGGCCAAAGGAGACAATGTCCCGGGAGAAGCCGGGATACTTCACATGGGCGAGGGCGGAGCGGACTTGGTCTTCAGTGGGCATGAGGGGGAGGTGCGGACGGGACGGGACGGGAGAAAGCTGGATACGTCTCAATACTGGAATGGGGTGAAGGCGACGCAAGGGGGAATGCGGGGGAGGGGGTGATTTCGTGGGGGATTGGGCGCTTGCCCAGAAGTAATTGGCCGTACCACTGACAGGCCGGCCAAGCCGACATCGCATGGATCTGTGAGGCGAAGCCTCCTTGGACTGCGTGCAGCCCTGCTGCCGCTTTGGGGTGCTACAGCCTGCTGTAGCCGGGTAGCTTCCCATTTGATCCAGATTTTCCCAAAACACCCCGCTGTGCAGGTGGCATCACTCGATGGGTAGAATCACACGGAAGATGTGGCAACCATCGCCGCAGCAGGGCTGCTTACTCTGGAAAGCGGCAGCAGGGCTGCACGCAGTCCAAGGAGGCTTCGCCTCACAAGTCACCTGACTTTGGTTTCTCACCCAATGCAGTCGGTATCGAAGTCCTCATCCTCTTCAGCGATGCGTTCAAATTTGAAACTTGCGACCGTCTTCACCCATGCAGGTGTGACGGCCTCTTTGAAACTTCTGGCACTGCACCATCTCCATTCCGAGGCCCGGGTTACTAACTTGTGGTGCACGGCATTCTGATGCACGTAGTTCAACCTCGCGAAGTAGCTCTCCTGATAAGTGAGCAGGGTTTCGCGATAGTTCTGCCACAGGCGGCTTCTTCCGGGCGTGCCGTCCTGGCGATTCATTTCTTTGGTGGTGAGGCTGTGAAGTTTCTGTACAAGCGACGCCATCGAAAGCGCGCCTTCTGGTTGCAATGAGGGACTATGCACCACCAAATGATAGTGATTCGACAAGATGGCCCAAGCCTCAAATCGCCAGCCTGCTTGCGAAAAAGTCGAGAGAAGCGTTTCTTGAAACCAGTCCCGCCTGGATGGTGTGTGCAGCAGATGATTCCGACTTGCCGTGCGTGCTGTGACAAAGAAGACGCCCCCGCGCTTCAGACGGTGGGGAGGTGCGTGAGGCCACTCACGCGTGCCATCTGCTATTTCTGCGTCAGTCGGCAGTCTTAACGAATCCATGAACACATGGATGCAAAACGCCGCAATGTGTCAAGAAACGACGAGTGCCTGATATGACAAACCGACATCAGGCCATTTGTGAGGCGCAGCCTCCCTGGACTGCGTGCAGCCCTGCTGCCGCTTTGCAGAGTCCGCAGCCCTGCTGCGGCGATGGTAGCCACCCCTTGGCGTGTGATTCTACCCATCCCGTTATGCTACCTGCCCGGCAGCATGTTTGGGCGTATCGGGATCACAAGAGCAGCCACCCGGCTACAGCAGGCTGTAGCACCCCAAAGCGGCAGCAGGGCTGCGCGCAGTCCAAGGACGCTGCGCGTCACGGTTTCATATCCCTTTCCCCTGTCCAAGCCGGACCCACTCTGGTAGTCTGGTTCCAGAACCCAAACCCTTCACGGAGGTCCCTGCCATGTTGCCGATGCCGCGCCGTTCCTTCCTCAAATCCACTGCGGGTGCTGGCGCGCTGACGGCGCTTGGCGAACTCGGGTGGCTCGGTCGATTGCCTTCCGTCTCTGCGGAGGAGGCGGCAATGCCACCGCACCTCGTGCAGTTTCATCCGGAGATTGAGCCGCTGGTGCGCCTGCTGGAGGACACACCACGGGAGCGCGTGCTGGAGGAGGTTGCGTCGCGTGTGCAACGAGGGTTGAGCTATCGCGAAGTATTGGCGGCGCTGATGCTTGCTGGAGTGCGCAGCGTGCAGCCGAGGCCCGTGGGCTTCAAGTTTCACGCGGTACTGGTGGTGAACTCAGCGCATCTTGCGAGCCTCGCTTCCCCGGACTCGGATCGCTGGCTGCCAATCTTCTGGGCCATCGATCAATTCAAATCCTCACAAGCGGCGAATGTGAAGGAAGGCAATTGGCACATGGAGCCCATTGAGGAAGCGAGAGTGCCAGCCAGCCATCAGGCAAGAAAGGCCTTCATCGAGGCGATGGACAACTGGGATGAAACTGCTGCGGATGCTGCCATCGTGGGCCTCGCACGCACGGCGGGGATGGATGAGCTCTTTGAACTCTTCGTGCACTACGGCGCGCGTGATTTCCGCGACATCGGGCACAAGGCCATCTATGTGGCGAACAGCTTTCGCACGCTGGAAGTCATCGGCTGGCAGCACGCGGAGCCCGTGCTGCGCTCGCTCGCTTATGCCTTGCTGGATCGCTCCGGCGCGAAGGAAAATCCTGCTAAGGCAGACCTGATGCCGGACCGTGCATTCCGCGAAAATCTGCCGCGTGTGCAGCAAGTCCGCGAGGGATGGGTGGATGGCAAACCCAATGCCGATGCCTCCAGGGAGCTGCTGCTCGCCAGCCGCTCTGCCTCTTCTTCCGATGCCGGAGCGCTGGTGTTGACGCTGCTCAACAAAGGCGTGGCGCCACAATCGCTCTTCGATGCGCTCTACACCGGCGCAGGTGAATTGCTGATGCAAGCCCCGGGCATTCTCTCGCTCCACGCGATGACCTTTACGAATGCTATCCACTATGCGTGGACTCGCGTGAAGAATGATGAAACTCGCCGCCTGCTCCTGCTGCAGAATGCCGCCTTCCTTCCGCTGTACCGTGGCGATCGTGAGGACAAGGGCATCCACATTGATACCCTGGAGCCGCTCCAACCCAATGCGAAGGGGGACGAAGCCGTGGCGGAAATTTTCGCAGACATCGGCACGGATCGCCTCGTGGCTGCGCGCAAGATGCTGGGCTTTCTCAAAGATCATCCGAGCCCCAGACCCTTCGCCGATGCCGCCCGCCGCATCATCTTCATGAAGGGCACGAACTCGCACGACTACAAGTTTAGCGCCGCCGTGCTGGAGGACTATGAGCACCTCGCACCGCCATGGCGGGACCGGATGCTGGCCTCAAGCGTCTTTTACTTGCGCAGTTCCGCGGAGAAGGACAACGAACTCGTGCAGCGCACGCGGTCGGCGCTTGGTGGGTAATTCCATCAACAGTTGAGAATGGTCTTTGTGCAGGAAGCGAGGGGCCGGGCAAAGGAGCGTGGACACGCTTGTCCGCCGTTCTGTGGCATGGTGACCTCCATCATATGGAAGCTGCTGGTGACGCTTCTGGAGTACCTGATGGAATGTGGCCTTGCTTGCCTGATGAAAGAGGGTGGTGTGTCAGGGATGGCGGACAAGAGTGTCCGCGCTCCTTTGAACGCCCGGTGCTTCACCTTTCGCACAGGACTCTCTAAAACCTCAGCGTCGCGCTCAGTGACACGTTGTGATTGGGCTCCTCGCGGCCGAGGTCCACGTTGTAGTACACATTCCCGTAGAAGCGTGGGCCAATCTGGAAGCCGATGCCGGCGCCGAGGTAGAGGGCGTCCTTGTCATCCCCCTCGGGTTCGTAGAGGAAGCCGGGGCCATTGCCGCCATCGAGGCGGGCATGGAGGTCTTCGCCATCCAGGAACTCATGCTGCCAGAAGGCGCGCAACTCGGGGATGATGGCCATGCGGTCATTTACTTCGACGGTATAGGCCACACGCGCGCCCAGGTAGCTGCGCAGGCTCTCGGCCTCGGGGGCATCCATACGCAGGTCCAGGCTGTCAGCGCCGTGTTCGGTGAAGCTATCCAGTGCGATGCGGCTGTACTGCACGCTGACCTGTGGACCGAAGGTCCAGTTCCCTTGTTGCACGTCGTAGCCGCCACCCAGCAGGCCGAAGAACTCCGTGCCATCGGGATCACTATGGGCATTCCTGCTCAGCGTAGCGAATTGGATGGGACGCTTGATGTCGTAATCCACCGTGCCTACACCGAAGGCGGCATTGAGGTAGAAGTTCTCGATATCCACCGTGGCATAGCCGCCAAAGGTCACGCGCTCCAGGTCGATCTCACCGCCGTTGTCATAGTCGC
Organism: Roseimicrobium sp. ORNL1; assembly: GCF_011044495.1. Lineage (GTDB taxonomy): Bacteria > Verrucomicrobiota > Verrucomicrobiia > Verrucomicrobiales > Verrucomicrobiaceae > Roseimicrobium. The sequence goes on along the minus strand of NZ_CP049143.1, from coordinate 4,894,361 downwards.
CCCAGCCTTCGCCATACGCGGCGAAGATGCCGAGCGCCACATGTTCACTGAGCGCGTAGTCCGCGCCCACGAGAAAGTTGCCGCTCTCGAAGTCCTCACCCGGTGTGAGCGAGAGACCACCTTGGGAGAAAAGGCCGCTGCCTTGGAACCAGGTGCTCCAGCGTTCGTCACTGGCGAGTGCGACTTGAGGCTGCGCAGAGAGTACGTTCTTGCTTCCTTTGCCGTCGGGGCCTGCAGACGCCGAAAGTTGAGCCGGTTCAGAGCGAAGGGTGCGCTGGCCCAAACGACGCGCGCTCAGTTGCTGATGCAGCAGCTGGCCCTGGCTGTGGCTGAGTTCGATGCCGGTGCTCAGAGCCGCATCATGGAAGCCGGGCATGATGGCCTGGAACGCCTGCGGATAGTGCTCCTCACGCAGCAGGTCGAGTGCGAGCGTGGTCTCGCCGATATCGCCCTCCTCAATGCCAATCCATTCGTCCAAGGCGCGCGCTACGCGAGTCTCATTCGATGTGGTGGCCACGAGTGTGTAGCTGGTGGGAGCGACGATGAGCACGCCGAGATTCCCGAGATTGAGGAAGCGTCCGCGATTTACCGAGGGATTCGGCATTTCAATGCGGTTGAACTTTCCGGTGATGCGTCCCGCTTTCAGGAAAGGAATCTGGTCGCCATACTTGGGCTTGTATCCCAAGGAGGCGATTTCCAAGGTGCCTCCGAGTCGCGCATGTCCGCTGACCACGAGCACATCGTGATTGCCCGGGCTGGCCACTTCGATTTCCAAGGTGCCGCTGCTGGTCTGGCGGTAGTTACCGCGGATGGTAAGCAGGCCGATGGAGTTGCCAGGTGCCACGGTGCCTGCGTTGACCACATTGCCGATCACGATGCCATTTCCCATGAGCGTGCCATTTGGCAGCACCTGGAGCAGGGGAGTCTGGAAGGTGCCATTCACCGAGAGTGCACCTCCGTGAATGAGCGCGTTGCCTTCCACCTGGAATGCAGTGCGGCTGTCGAGGATGCCTGCGCCGAACTTGTGGAAATCACCCGGCACGATCACGCTGCCGCCGCTGATGATGGCCTTGCCCCCGGTCACCGTGAAGTTGCCGCTCGTCACCGTAAGGTTGTTGAAGACCTGAAGGCTGCTGCCCGGGAGGAAGATGAGTGAGTTGATGATGTTGTTCTCCGTAGGCGTGCCTGTCCACGCACGACCATTCACGGTGAAGTCCGCAAACGTGGGAATGTAAACAGGGCCGCTGTTCTGCAGGAGTGGGCCGGTCGCCGTGGCGCTCACGGCATTGAGTTGGAGGCTGGTGCCGTTCAGGAAGAAGGCATACACGTTGTAGTCCACGTCCGGATTCGCGCTGATGAAGACAGGGATGGTGAAGTCCGTGCTGCCAAAGGTGGCGAGCTTGTTCACTCCGAGTTCCAACGCACCCAGGATGAAGGTGCCGCCATCGCCTCCGTTGGTAAAGGCTCCGGTGATCTGCAGCAGATCGCCATCCTTCGGGTTCAGCGCAATCTCACCACCGTTCCAGGTGAGCGAGCCAAGTTGCAGCACGCCTGTGGGGGCAAGAATGGCGCCAGTGTTCAGCGTTACCGGGCCAGTGCCGAGCGCAGTGCTGTGGGTGGTCACCACTTTGCCGCTGTTGATGGTCGTGCCGCCGGCATACGAATTGGCACCGGTGAGGGTGAGCGCGTTCGTGTTCTGCTTCGTGACGGAACCACTGCCGCTGATCACTCCATCAAAGGTGACGTCATCACTGCGATGGAAAACCATTGAGGCGTTGTTGAGTACGTTGCCGATGATGCTGCCATTGGTGGTGCCATCGCCGATTTGCAACACACCGCCGCTGATCGTGGTGCCGCCGCTGTAGTTGTTTGCACCCGTGAGAGTCACCGTATTGGCGCCTGTCTTCTCAAAGTCGCCGGTGCCGGTGATCGCGGTGGAGATGGTGAAATCCGCACCCGAGGTGCCATCTGCAATGAAGTGTCCGCTGTTCTTCACTGCATTGGCGAAGGTATCGCCATTGGCGAGGCGCAGGGTCAATGTGCCATCTGTATCGATAGTGACGAGGTCAGTGCCAACACGGATGCCGGTGGTGGTGCCATCACCCACGACGAGATTGCCACCGTTGATCGTGGTGCCGCCGCTGTAGTCATTCTGGCCCAGCAGCGTGACGGTATTGCTGCCTGTCTTCTCAAATGTTCCCGTGCCGGTGATGAGGGACGCGATGCTGTAATTTTCTCCCGTGTCGCCCGTGGCGATGAATACCCCCTTGTTGGACACGCCGTTGAAGAAGGTCTCTCCGTTGGCGAGATTGAGAACAAAGGTGCCGGCGTCGTCGATGACCAGTTTTCCTGTTCCCAAGATAGCACCTGTCGTCTGGCCATCTCCGAGGTGGAGGGTGCCTGCGGAAATCGTCGTGCCACTGATGAAGTTGCTTGCGCCCAGCAGGGTGAGAGTGCCTGCGCCAGCTTTGGTGAGAGCACCGTTGCCGGTGATGCTGCCGCTGTACTCCAGTGTCTTGTCGAGCGCTACTTCCACTCTGCCGGCGCCTGTCAGTGTGATGCCGCGATTCGCATGAAGCGTGAAGCTCTCGGTCACCTGGAGAGTGCCACCGTTGAAGTTGAGGTTGTCCGCGTCGACTGCAGCCGGTGTGGCGCCGAGATTGGCGTCCTTAGAGATGCTCAAGGTGCCGGCATTCAACTTAGTGCCGCCCTCGTAGGTGTTCGTGCCACTGAGGATGATGGTGCCGTCACCCGTCTTCGTGATGCCGCCCGTGCCGATGAGCGGCACCTCAATGGTGGCGCTCACCGAGGGGTCGATGCGCAACTCCGCGCCGCTGCCCACATCCAGCGAGCCACCCGCGTCCGCCAGCGTGTATCCGTCCGTCTTGAAATGCAGTCCCGCGATCTGCATGCCGGTTCCGGCCACCTGCACCGTACCTGCCGTGCCTGCGAAGACGGCGGTGAGGTTCTTCCAATTGTTATTGGCATTGCCACTCTGGTTGGTCCAGTTGGTGTTGGTCGTGTTCCAGGTGCCATCGCCACCTCGGCCATTGGCCACGAGGCCGGGGTCACTATTGGAGCCATCCCAGAACTGGAGGCCATCATAGTTCACGATGAGTCTGACCTCGTTGGCGGTGCTGGTCTCCACCACCAGATTGTATCCCGCAGGCGCACTGCCAAAGGTCATAGTGGAACCATTGCTGCCGCTCAGGGTGCCACCATAGTTGATGAGGGTGTAGGTGCCGGTGCCGAAGTCTCCGTTGGTGGTGAGATTGATCACGCCGCCGAGGTGCAGATTTCCGGAGGCGCCGGAGCCATTGATGTTGCCGATCACGGCGATGACATCATTTTGAAACCCCGGGACGCTGTAAGGTAAGCCCAGCTCGAAGTGGAGCCGGGTGGCAGCATCCAGGTTCAGCTCACCCACGGTGAGGATGCCGGGGCTGTTCCCCGGAGCGAGATTGGCGCCGCCCTCAAGAGTGACCACGCCATTGATAGTGCCTGCGCCGGAGAGGGTGGCGCCCGTCTTGATGAGGACAGCTCCCGAGCCAGTGGCGCTACCGGTGGTATTGTTTACCGTGAGGGTGCCATTGCGAATAGTGGTGCCGCCCGTGTAGGTACTCGCTCCCGTGAGGGTGAGCGTGTTCGTTCCATATTTGTCCAGGCTGCCGCCGTTGCCGGTGATGGCGTCTATGACGCCGATATGGCCCGTGCCATCCAGTGTGAGGGTATTGCCCAGGAGATGCACCGTGCCAAAAGTGGTGGCCGCGTCGTTGTTCACCGTGAGCGTGCGGCTGCCGGTGAGTGACATCGAGCCGAGGAAGCTGAGTGCGCGAGGCGTGCCATCCACACTGGCGCCGATGGTGGCATTTCCTGTAAGGTTGATTGTATTGAAAATGGTGCGATCCCCGCCGTCTGCCATCACCGTGCCGCCAGCGAGCGTGAACGTAGTGGGCATGCCGCCAGGAAAGGTGCGGCCCAGGGCTGCATCGCTCGCGAGCGCGAGCCGGCCATTGTTGAGCGTGACGGAGAGATTGTCATTCTGAAGCCCCGCCAGTCGCATCAGCCCCGCGCCCTCCTTCACAAGCGTGCCATTGACGATACCAGCCTGGATGTCCAGGTCGATGAGGGTGAAGCCATCTGCGACGGTGAAGGTGCGGGTGGCACCAAGGAGATAGATGTGATTTAAGAGATCGCTTGAAGTGAAGAGAGACTTGGAAATGCTCGCATAGGTGGTCAGATCGCCGTGGAGAGTCAGGATTCCAAGCCCGTGATCCACCGTAGCACCCGACATGCTGAGGGAGTTGATGGAGGTGTTGCGGTCGTTCAAGTCAAAGACCGAACCGAAGGACATGGTGACATCCGTGGTGGACGTGGTTTGGCCACTTTTTTCCAGACGCACCGTTGCTGCGGTTACTGTGCCAATGTCAAGGTCCCCCGGCACTGCTTCCACTCCCACGCCCTTGTTGAGCACCAAAGTGCCCGAGGCCACCGTGGTAGTCCCGGAGAACGAGTTCGGCAGGCTGCCATTGAATGTCAGTGTGCCGGTTCCGGTCTTTTCAATGCCACCGGATCCATCGATGGGAGACGAGATGCCAATGTCGTAATGTTGGGTGTCGATGATTACGCCGCCGCTGCCGAGGGTGATTTCGCCCGCGGCGAAGCCATCCAGGAAGGTGGGGTTGTTCCCCGTGGCGCGCAGGATGCCGCCATTGATGTCCACCAGGGCAGTGCGGGTGGCATTCTGCTTCAGGATGCCTCCGGTCTCCAGGACACCGCGGCCATTGATGGGTGAGCCATTCACCGTGAGTTGTCCGGTGCTGGAGTTGGCATTGTTGGTCATCTCCACCTGGTTGGTCGTGACCTTGCCGCCGTTCTCGATGGTAAGGGTGCCGCTACCGCCAGAGTCGAAGGCGATGAGTATGCCGGCTGGAACGGACAGGGTGGAATTTGGTCCACTCACCGTGACTTCGCCTGTTGAGATGGAGCCGATGTACATCCGTGATGCGTTGACAGCGCCACCATCCAGAATCTCAAGTTCACCAGGGGTAATTCTGCCTACCGTGAAGTAGTTGGCATTCCACACGGAGTTGGCTCCCGTCACGGTGGCGGTCCCGGTGGCACCGACGCCGAGATCGGCATCGCGGGTGCTCAGTTCCCCTCCGGCGCTGACGAGCACATGGCTGGCTGCCGAGCTGCCGACGGGCAGGCCGTAAGTGGTGGTATCGAGACTGGCATCCGCCCCCGTGATGGCGAAGGTGCCGCCATCGATGGTCATGTAGCTATCAAAGGTGCTACTGCCCGTGAGCACGAGCGTGCCGCCGCCAGCTTTGTAGAAGACACCGGCACCGGCCACAAGTTGCCCTGCCTGGGTGAGGGTGGCTCCCGTGGCCACTTCCACCCTGCCGTTCCCGCCTGCGAAAGTCATGGTGCGGTCCATGGTGACATCTGCCGTGACCAGCAGCCTGCCACCACCGACCCCGTTGAAGGTGATGGCGCTGGTTTCGAGGCCCAGATTGCCATTGGAGGAAATCGAGATCGTGCCATCCACGATTTCTGTCCCGCCTTCGTAGGTATTGTTCGCATTGGTCAGCACCAGGGTGCCGGACTCGTACATGGTCAGCTTGCCCACGCCCGAGATCAGTCCCTGCTGCGTGAGGGTGGTGTCGTAGTCCACCCAGAAGGTGCCGCCGCCTGCATTGAGTGTCGTGTCCCGGTTCATGGTGATATTCGCCAGGGTGTGCAGGGTGCCGCCATTGAAGCTCAGGGGCCCTGAGGCACTGCCCAGCGCTCCATTGCTGGAGATGATAGTCACGCCGCCATTGAATGCGGTACCACCGGTGTAGTCGTTGAGCGCATTGGTCAGTTGCAGCTCGCCAGCGCCACTCTTGGAAATGCCATTGGTACCACTGATGATGCCGTTGATGGTCACAATGCCGGTCGCGTCAATGCCGTTGCCCGCCGTGTTGATCAGCACGTTGGCATCGATGGTGAGATCCGATCCGGCATTCACCTTGATCGCGATGCCGTCCTGGTTGCCAATCGTCAGCGTGTAGGGGCCGCCGGCGCCGCTGCTGATCACGACCGGTAGCGCATCGGTGACGGTGAGGCTGTTGATGGAGAAGTTCTGTTCTAGCGTGGTGGACCCCTGGTTGGCCGCGCCCAAGGCGGAGAAGATGACATTCACGCCCACCGGGCTCACGGGGAATCCCGACACGGTGGTCGTGGAGCCGTCAGCATCTATCGTCCAGTTCACACCCGTCCATGTGCCATTGAAGCCGCCCTTCCAGTAGGCGGGAGCGATGAGAAGGTTTGGCCCGAAGACGCCCTGACCGAATTGTGGCTGTGCACTCGTGGGAAAAGCGTTCGGGTTGCCTTGGGTTGAGTACGCAACGCCAAAGACAGCTCCTCCAGAGAATTGTGAGGATGAAAAGAGGAAGCTCCCATCCAAGGACCCCACCGTGTTGCCCGAACTGAGCACGTAGGTGCCAGCGCTCAGATAGATCGGTACGCCAAATGGGTCGAAGAGCCACTTCGTACCCTGCACGCCGGTGTTGATCTGAATGGTGGAGGCATTGGTGACCGTGGTTTGGACCATGAGCGTGCCCGTATCGGTCCAGAGACCCACGTAGTGAGATACACCCAGGCCCTCTCCAGGAGCCAGCATGCCGAGGCCGTTGATGATCAGTGGATTCGTCAGGGTGAAGCTATACCCCTGGGAGACATTGCTGGAGCCCTGCTGTCCATAGAGCCCACCGGTAATGTCCACCAGTCTCTGCTGGCCGCTGGCGCTGGTGGCGCAGCACACCAGTGAGGCCACGAGCGCCATCAGCAGGGAAGCCGCCCGGCGAGCGCCAGTGCGTGCACCCAAGCTTTTGCCGACGGAGCGTCGTGAGCTTGGCTGGAGAGTGGCTGAGGAGGAGGGGAGGGGAGATGCCTGGGGAAGCATGAGGGATGGTTTTTTTAACCTCCGTGGGACACCTCCAGGCAGGGACAACAAGACTCATGGCCGGATGCCAGCACTCGCCACCTGCGGAACGCAAACGGTCGTATGCTGCAGCCCGAAGCGCCAAAGTCTCGCACCGCTGGGGTTTTAACGGACGATTGAACGGGAGTGGATGAGGTCGCGGACCTTTAGCAATAAAGCGGAGTAACCGCTTGTGAAATTTTACTAAATTGAGGTTCAGCCCTTGGTTTTGTGTTTTGGGCTTGCGTGTCGATGTGGGCTCGATGTGTGTTGTCAGACAGGCATGTCATCATCACCACTGCTTACCAAGGAACAGAAACAAGAGGCTGTGGAGTCTCTGAAGCGCTTCTTCACAGAGACACTGGATGCCGAACTCAGCGACCTGCAGGCAGGCTTCTTCCTGGACTACATCATGAGCGAGATGGCGCCCATTGCGTACAATCAGGGCGTGGAGGACGCTCGGAGATTCATTGCCGCACAAGCTGACGAGTTGCCCGGCACCTGCTTTCAGGAGGCGATGACCTACTGGCAAACGCAGAAGGGCGCGTCGCGTGGCGTGCGGAGAAAGCCGGGTGGGTGAGGGTGAATTCTGCGCGGGTTTCATTGCCCGCAGTTGCGTGAGCGTGGTCTTGGTGAATACCAAGAAGCTGTGACTCCTCAAAGTGTTTTCCTGCGACTCGTCCTGCTTGCGACCACGCTTCTGCTTGTCTTGCTAGTGGCCATGTTCCACGGCTGCGGCGACGATATTGCCAGAAATTGCACACTGACGGTGAATGGCCAGGCTCTTGATCTAGGGGAGCGCATCGGACTTGGGAGTGTCCGTGAACCTCGATTGGAGCCCGAGCCAGTTTACCTGATGATCACAAACATGGGCTGGCAGCCGCTGACGTTGTTCTATCACTCCCTTGGGCCTCGTGGCACTTGGGAGATTGATGTGAATGGTAAAATTTATAGCTTTGAAAACGCTTCTACGGGCTCAGGCGTGGGCCTATCGAGAGAAGTGAAGCCCAAGGAAGCGGGTGTGATCGAAGAGACTCTTATGTATGAGCAAATTCCTGAAAGTCTCAGGAAGCTCATCTTATCGGAGGCCAGCGGATCGACGTTCGTGGACGCGAAAGTGAGATTCACGATTCAGATTGAGGCTAGGGGTGGCGAGGGGCAGGTCAAGACTGTACAACTCGCCAGCAACTGGCGAAGCATGCAAGTAGGTTCACATCAAGCTCCGGTCGGCTGGAAGGCTAAGTAGAAAATTCGCCATATTGCGCCATGTATCTTGCCACCGTTACTTTTGGAGCCTGCCGCAAGAGCGAAAGAGCGCAGTTTGAGGACGCAGCGGAGAGCTATCTCGGGGAGTTGTCGCGCGGTGGCCAGATTGATGGCGCGTTCATGCTTTCACGATCAAAGGGCCAGTTGATTGCGCAGGTGCTGGTCGCAGCAGTCGGAGCGTGGGAGACACGTCATCACTCGGCGCATGGCAAGGCGGAGTTGAAGAAGGTAGTGGCGCTTTTCGGAGAGGCTCCGTTGTGGAGGGTGCTCGATGACGATGTGCCAGAGAGGCAGCTTTCATGGAAAGGTGCGCCGCATCTCTACCTGTTTACCAACGCACTGGACCGGTCTTCTCCGGTCTGCAGGGGAGACGGTGGTGCGCAGGTACCGGTGTTTCGCGTGCCTGTCTCTACAGACATAAAGGAGCGGTTGCGTGAATGGCAGCGAAGCTATCGTCATCATGACCATCTCTGGCTGGCATCAGGCACTTTGGAAATGGCTGCCTACCGTGAGCTGGCGGACTCGGAAAGTGAGCTGTCGAGGGAAGGGCGTGAGCTGTGCTGGATGGTGGAGTCGGCGACAGGTATTCCTACCTACTACTATCTGATGCGCTACTGGAGCAGACGGCCCTCCGTGGAGGCGAGGAGATCCTGTCCGGGATGTGGGTGTGCCTGGAGAGTGGAGCGTTCAGAAGAGGGAAGGCCGCGCTTCTGTGATTTCGAATTCAAGTGCGACCGTTGTCGGCTCGTGTCGAATCAAGGTGTGTCGACAGACGGTGGAAGGTACACTGGCATCGGTGAGTTTCGTAGGGAGAAGGTGAGGTAGCTTTTTGGTGGCTTTCGCACTTCGTGTGAGTGCCACCTCAGGCACACCGCCCTACGCCGACTTCCTCAAATGACTCGGGAGCACGCCCATGGCTTCGCGATACTTCGCCACGGTGCGGCGGGCGACTTTGATGCCGCGGTCGTTGAGGTGCTTTACGAGTTGTTCGTCTGACAGCGGTTTGTGAGGGGGCTCGGTCTTGATGATTTCCCCGATGGCGTTCTTCACGGCGGTGTTGCTCACGTCATCTCCGCCCTCGGTGCGGACGCCGCTGGTGAAGAAGTACTTCAACTCAAACACACCATGTGGAGTGGCGATGAACTTCCCGGCGATGGCGCGGCTCACGGTCGTTTCATGCACACCCACGGCCTCGGCCACGGTGGCCATGTTGAGCGGCTTCAGCATGCTTGGTCCCTTCTCAAAGAAGTCATGCTGGTGTGCGATGATTTCCGTGGCGATGCGCTGGATGGTCTGCTGCCGCTGCGCGATGCTGCGGATGAGGAACTTCGCGCCGCGAATCTTTTCACGGATGTAGCTGCGCGCTTCGTTGCCGGTCTCCGGCTGGGCGAGAAGATCCTTGTACGCATTGCTGATACGCAGGTGCGGCAGGTCGCGCTCATTCATGATGGGGGTGTAGGAGCCATTGCTCCGCTCCACGCGAATGTCCGGCGTGACGTAGTGATTGCGCATCTGGGCAAATCCCTGCGCGGGGCGTGGGTCGAGCGAGGCGATGACCTCCACAGCGCGTGAGATCTGATCCGGCGGAGCGGCGAGTTTCTTGGCCAGCAGCGTGTAGCGTTTGTGCGCCAGATCCTCCAGGTGATGATCCACAATGCGGTGAGCGAGGCTGGACTTCCTGCCCTGGCGCTCGAGTTGCAACATGAGGCATTCGCGAAGGTTCTCCGCGCCCACGCCGGCAGGCTCGAAGCTCTGCACGAGCGCCTTCGCCTTTGCGAGATCATCCATCGGCAGTCCGTGACGGAGGCTCAGCTCATCCAGACTGGTGTGCAGGAGGCCATCGTCATCAATGTTTCCAATGATGAACTCGGCCATTTCGCGCAGCTTCTCGTCACCGGAGTCGGCCAGGTTGAGCTGGCTGAGGAGGTGTTCCTGGAGCGTGGTCTCTGCGGTGATGGAATCCATCATGAAGCGATGTTTCTCATCATCTTCTGATGTGCGCGGGCCCACCGAGGAGCGCTGCTGTGCATAGTATTCACGCCACTCCTCATCCAGGCGGGAGAGGGAGGAGATGTCCGCATCCGGATCCTCCGGGGCGGTCTGCTCCAGAGAGACCTCGGAGTTCTCGACCTCCAGGACGGGATTCACCGCCAGTTCCTGTTGTACGATCTGCTGGAGCTCAAGCGCGGGGGCTTGCAGGATCTGCAGACTCTGCTGCATCTGAGGTCCAATGACCTGCTTTAGCGACTGGGTTTGGAAGAGGCCCTGGCTGGACATGTGTGACTCACCAAACCGCGCTACAAATATTTAGCAAGCAAATTTCATGCCAACTATTTATTTGCGTTCGCTTGGGCGGGCTTGCCTTGCGTTGCTGAGCAGTCAAAAACCTTCAATCGATGGTCTTCTGAATTCGATGCATTGATCTGTAAATCAATGAGATACGTGCGGCCATCGATCATCTCCTTTTGAAGGTATTGGCCAGCAGGAGAGTTTTTGTCCACCCATGCCTCGGTGACGCCGGTTTCGGCGAGGGAGCCTTGCACTTTGAGCAGCAGGGGTGCTTCCTCCCGTGCATTTTTCGTGTTCGGATTGGTGCTGAGGCTGCAAAGCACGGTGTACCATTTCGCTTCTTCTGGACTGACGCGAATCGCCGCAATGAAACGGTCGAAAGCATTGTCATATGTCTGGGCAAAGAGCGGCCAGTCGATGACGTGATTTCCATTCGCCGTGGCACGGAGTCGCACAATCGCGCCACCGCGTGAGGCGGGAGAATTGACACGAAAGAGAGTCACGACTTCGCCCGAAGGCAGGGCATGCACCGGCCCCGGGACAGGCAACGGCTCTACCTCGCGGGTACGCAATCTGCCGCCATGCTTCTTCACGAACTGCTCCATGTTATCGCCGTGCTTTTCGGGATCCGCGATCCAGCGTGCGCGTTCCTCAGGTGTTGTGGCCGTGCCGATACCGAACACCAGCTTCGCTGCGATCACTGGCAGGGGATCTTGCTTGGTAATGGAGAGCGTAGCCGCATCCGAGGGCAGGGCGCGACGCACTTCTTCCTGCGGAGCAGCAGGCTCGGGGGCAGGAGTTGGGGCAGGTGGCGATGGAGGCGTGGATGGAACGGGAATGATGACAATCTCCGGAGGCGCCGCTGGAGGCATTCCTTCCGGTTTCGTTGCAGTGGTTACGGGGGCCTCCGGCACTTCAGGCGAAGCCGGAGGCGGCGTGCTTGTCACAGCCTGTGCAGTCGCTTGTGCTGGTACCTGGGTCGACGCTGTCGACAACGCAGGTGTTGGATCAGGCGCCTTCTCAGCGCTCAAGGCGGCCACTTGTTGCGGCAGAATGGCCTCCTTAGATTCCGGTGGAGGCTTCGGCTTGGACTCACCAGGTGATGAGGGTGCACGCTGTGCGATGTCTGGCGTGACGGCTGTGTTCGTGGATTGCCAGCGTTCCTTGATCAAGTGCAATCCTCCTGCGAGTGCGAGCGATCCGAACATCAAACCGGCAATCCACGGCGCACGTCTGGGTGGATGGTGGATGACTGTGGGAGGCCCGCTGTTTCGCATCATCTTTACCGCCACCAGCGCAAGATCCTGCGGGTGATGCGGAGCGGCGTGTGAAGATGTGGCAGGTGAAGAAGCTTCGGGATGGTGTGGTATTGCAGTATGCTCGTGTGGGACCACTCCGGGCAAGGGCGGTGCGATGTGCACAGACAGACCCGGTGGCGCAGGCAGGGGAGCAGGCTCGGCGGGGTCTGCTGCTGCGCCAGCGCGAGCGATACCGAAGGGTGACACCGGAAGTACCACCGGAGTCGGAGCGTGTACATGTGGATGCGGCGGGAACACCGTCGGCGTGAGCTCTGACGTGGCCGGGGGAACGAAACCAATCTGAGGTGGTGGCAGCGGACCTGTGGTCGTGCTCAGCACCGGGCCGAGCGCTGGCTCTAGATGGACTGGCGGTGGCAGTGGCGGCGGTGTTTCCGGCAAGCTCTCTGGTGCCCGCGTCGTGACCGATTCCGTGCCAGTGAATATGGGGGCAGGAGCTTGTGTTTGATGTTGCTGCAGAAGCGCCGCTTCCCAGAGCTGGGCCGGTGAAACCACGGCCGCCACGGGTGGCTGTGACACCGGCGCGGGTGGACTGGCCTGCGCCTCAACAGTGTAATACCGCCCACGCGGTGCGGACTGGGTGCAGTGGGGACAGGTTTCCTCTCCGCCCGTCTCCTGCTGCAACGTGAGAAACACGCCGCCGCAAGCCGGACACCGAAGAGTGACTGCCGCGCTGCTCATGATGAGGAGGCGGGAAATCTCGCCGACGCGGGCGGTTTCGCAATCTGGTTCGTTCAGGGAATCACGCCTCCAGTGCCTGCAGGCGTTGCAGGATAGGCGGGTGTGAATAATGCAAGGTCACGTAGAAGGGATGCGGCGTTGGATTTCCGAGGTGATCACGGGTGAGGCGGGTAAGCGCATCGACCAACGGCTTGGGCGAGGCCATCGCTTCCTTCGCATAGGCGTCCGCCTCGAATTCAAACTTCCGGCTCAGCCAGCTTCCCAGCAACCCAATCAAGGTGCTCACCGGCTGGAACAGGATGCCAAAGAACGCAAACCCACAGGCCACGGAGGGCTGCATGACACCGAACGCAGCGCACAGGCGCGGGTCGTGAATCGCAAAATGCATCAGTGCAAACATGAGCCCCGTGGAAAGGATGGAGAGCGCGAGTTGCTTGGGTACATGGCGGCGCTTGCAGTGGCCAATCTCATGCGCCAGTACCGCGAGGATCTCTTCACGGCTGTGATTCTTCATCAGGGTGTCGAAAAGTGCGATACGCTTGGCGCTGCCAAAACCCGTGAAGAACGCATTGGCCTTCGTGCTGCGCTTCGAGCCATCCACCACGCTCACTTCCCCTACGGGGAAGTCCAGCTTGCGCGAGAGTTCCATGATGGCCGCCTTCAGTTCTGCATCCTCCAGCGGCTGGAACTTGAAGAAGAGCGGCAGAATGAGCCGCGGTGAGAGAAAGCTCAGCACGAGCGAGAATGCGGTGACGATGAGCCACGCATACAGCGCCGCCAGAGGATAGGAGGCAAAGAGATGCAACAGCACTGCCAGCAGCGGCAGGCCGAGGATGGCGGCGAGGCACAGCCCTTTCACACGGTCCATGATGAAGGTGCCCAGCGTGGTCTTGTTGAACCCGAACTCCGCCTCGATGCGAAAGGTGTCATACCAGTCAAAAGGCAGACTCAGCAGTCCCTGTGCGACAAAGAGAATCGAAAGCAGCACCAGGCCGGACTGGATTTCTCCGAGGCCGAATCCGCGCACCCAGTGGTCCACCCAGTCGAAGCCGCCTATGAACCAGAAGCCGAGGAAGACCGCGAGTTGGATGCTGTCCGACAGCACGCCGAACCGTGCGGAAATGCGGGCGTACTCCAGCGCCCGCTCATGTTCCTCTTCCGTGACCGTGCCTTCCAGGCGCTTCGGCACCTTGGGCGAGAGCGCGGACATGTTCAGGAAGGTGGCCAGCAATTCCAGCTTCCACAGCCCGATGGTGGAAATCAAAGCGATCCAAAGCCAGGGATTTGAGAACGTCATCACTGGACGGTACGTCGCGAACGGTGAGAGGGAAGGCGATTGTTCGTGGAAAACGTGGGCATGCCGGGAGTGCTGGAGTATTTTTCGTGTGCGACTGAATTGAATTGAACTCTTTTCTACCTTCCACCCACGTGGTTGCCATGAGCCTTTCATTGCGTGTTTTCTCCAGTGCCCTTTGCGGCATGTTTGTCTTCCTTTTTGTTGGTGGCCCCCTGGCGGCAGATGATTCCAAGGGCATCGCGAAGAACCCCATGATCAAGAACCTGGTCGGTGAGTGGGAAGCGAAGGGGGAACTCACCGGTCCAGATGGAAGCACCTACACCATCACGGAGCAGTGGACAGGGGCCGTGGTCTCGGAGAACACCCTGGCCATCGAGGGGAAACGCGAGATCAACGGTGGCCAAAGTGACTTCAAATGGACCATCATCCTGAATGCGGATACGGGTGTCTATGAGGCGACGCATGTGATCGACAACAACCAGACGCAACGCTTCGAAGGAAGCTTTTCCGAGGAGACGCACACCATGGAACTCATCTCCCCGCTCGATGGTGGTGGCACGATGAAGCTGGTGCGTGTCTTCACCAGCGAGGACTACAATACCTTTGACACAGAGGTCACCTTCACCAACGAGAAGGGTGAAGTCACTATCCGCGGAAAACTCGTGAGCAAGAGGGTGAAGAAGTCGTAGGAAGCATGGTGGTCCGCCCACTCCGTGTGCGGTCAGTCGGGTGACTCTCCTCCAAAGCTCAAAAATCACCCAGCCCAAACTCTCACGCACGCATTCCTCTGCAGTGGGTGGCCCACCGTGTGGCAAATGTCTCCTGACCGCACACGGAGTGGGCGGACCACCAGGGACCTCAATTTGGTCTCGCCCAGTGGAGGTATTCGCCCGGTCTGAGTTTTGCTTTCACGGAGTTTCCGGCGATGTAACGACGAAATTTCTCAAACGCCGCCTCGCTGCGGACGAGATGGTCAAAGCCTTCGTCCTGCCAGAAGCGACCTTTTCTGCCAACGTGACGATTGAGTTCGCGCGACGTCCAGCGTTTCCATGATTTCATCTGCGCGAGCATGGCGTTCCTCGCCATGCCTCCTACGAGTAGGTGTACGTGGTTCGGCATGACGATGAAGTCTCCCAGGACATAGCGGTCGCCATCAAAATGATGGAGGGAATCAGCAACAATGCGAGCGAACTCGGGCTGCTTTAACAGGCAGGCGCCGTGACAGGAATCCAATTCCATGTCGAGATTCATGGAAAACAGTCGTGCAAACTCAAGCCTGAGAACTTTAGGCAGATGCTCGAAGTGCCAGCGCCAGTCGGGAGCTTGAGGATTAATCTTGTAGGTTCTCAACCACGCTGCTCTGAGTGACAGCAGCTTGTTCCACACCGGCAAAGGCAGGGAATCCAGTGTGCGCCATGTGATGAAGTATGTGGCGCCTGCCTGGTCCCAATGAGGCAAGTGTCCTCGAGTAATCGTGATGGGCTCCACAGGATCGAAGAATCGAAATGGGGAGTCTGCCATGGTGATCCAGTGCAATTGGGCATTGAGGCTTTCAAGTTTATTTTTCTATAGGATGCTAGCACGAGAGCAGTAGTGTCTCAGGGGCGTCAGTTCACTCCGTGTGCGGTCAGGGTAAAACATGCCACATGGCAGACCGTCTCCGACCGGGCGGATGCGCGAGTGAGCATTCTTGCAGGGCAAACAATAGATGCTGGAGGATAGCACCCCCTGACCGCACACGGAGTGGGCGGACCACCATGGTTCCACCCTCACTTCGCGTCTGCGCCGCCTTTACCGGGAAATTGCAGTGCCCCTCTTGCGAATCTTGCAACCTCGCGCAGTCTGCAGGGGACCATCCTGCATGCTGCCTCCCGCCGCCCATCCGGACTTCTGGAAAGACGAAAACGCGACCGCGTATATCGCCACCAATCCGCATCGGGTGGAAGACGCAGTTGGTCTTGTGGAGTTCGCCGCACAGGCTGAAGAAACACGCGCCCTCATCTATTTCCAGACCAGCGGCAGCGAAGGCGTGCCGAAGTGGGTGGGCCTCGCCCGCCGCGCCATGCAGGCCTCCGCGCGCGCGGTGAATGCGCATCTGGAGTGCACTGCTGCGGACCGCTGGCTCATCGCCCTGCCGCTGCATCACGTGGGGGGCTTCTCCATCCTGGCGCGTTGCTACGAGAGCGGGGCTTCGTTTTTCCATACGGAGGAGAAGTGGGACGCGGCTGCCTTTGCCAGCCTGTGTGCCGCACAAGAGATCACGCTCGCCTCGCTGGTGCCTGCGCAGGTGTATGACCTCGTACAGAGCAAGGTGGAGGCGCCATCTCGCATGCGCGCCATCGTCGTGGGTGGTGGTGGATTGTCGAAGGAACTTGGCATCCGCGCCCTGGAGCTCGGCTGGCCTGTGCTGCAGAGCTACGGCATGACGGAGACCGCCTCCCAGGTTGCCACGGAGCCTCTGGAGCACTTGCGTGCCGGCTATGACCCTGAGTGCCTTGAGGTGCTGCCGTGTTGGAATGTCGATACCACACCCGAGGGCGCTCTCATGGTACGCGGTATGGCGCTCGCCTCCGGTTATGCCATCAGAAATGCGGATGCCACCTGGCACTGGCAGGCCATCGATGCCGACGCGGGATTTACCGCGCGTGATCGCGTGCAGGTGTGGTGGCATGGCACACGACGCTTCCTGCGCTTCGTGGGACGCGAGTCGTCCTTTGTGAAGGTGCTTGGTGAGCTCGTGAGCCTGCCCGCACTGCAGCGGCGGTTGGAGCGCGTCTTGATAGGAGAGGGGATCGATCTGCGCGCCGCCCTCATCTGGCCTGTGCCAGATACGCGGAAGGACACGCGCCTTCTGCTGGTGGGGGAAGGACAAGATAAACACGATGCCGCGAGACTGGAGAATCTCCGCGCACGCTTCAACCTGGACGTGCCCGGCTACGAGCGACTCGATGCCGTGCTCGTGGTGCCAGCAATACCGCGCACCCCACTGGGCAAGGTGGATGCGAGGGGCATGGCGGAACTGGTAAGGAAGCTGCTTTAGTCGAGCCACTCTGCACGTCATGATGACCGACTTCACCTCCCAGAATCCCTTCGCGCTCCTCACCTTGATCGCGGCGCCCGCGCTGCTCACGAATGCCGCCTCCCTGCTGGCCCTGAGCACCAGCAATCGTTTCCTTCGCGCAGGAGAGCGACTCCGCTCCGTGGCAGATGCCCTTGAGAAAGCGGCGGAGAATGACCGCGATTGGAGGCTCGTGCAGATGAATCGCATCGAGCAGCAGGCCATCTTGCTCCTGAATGCCCTGCGGATGATCTACGTGGCGCTGGGAGGCTTTGTCAGCGCAAGTCTCGTGTCCATTGTAGGTGCGGGCTTTTCCGCGCGCGACTGGCACCCTGCCGCGGAAATCATGATGGTGGCCGGACTCGGCTGTGGCTTCATCGGCGCAGGCTCCATTGTATGGGCCTGTGTGCGCCTCTTCCACGCCACGCGTCTCTCGCTCATGAATATCTCCGAGGAAGCCGAACTCATGCGGAAGAAGATGGGAAAACGGTGAGACGGCGGTCCCACCAGTGCTGCACTAATGAGAGCCCTCAGGTCGCTACGCACAACTGATTCGAAAATGCCCGCCTCTGGCACTCTCGTGTTTCCATGTAATGTGAAGGCCGCGATGAGCCAATACTCAAGAGTGAAATCCAAAATCGCTGCGTACTGGTGACATGCAACGCACCACCTCCTCATCCACAAACATCTCCCGTCGTTCGCTGCTTCGTACTGGCACTGCTGCTGCCGCGGCCAGTTTCTTTGTCACTTCCAAATCGGGAGCCGCAGCACCCGCCGTCCAGGTGTTGGATACCAAGGTCATCTCCCAGCAACCTGAATATTACTGCGGCTGGCCCACGGTGGCGCGTCGTGCGAATGGAGAGTTGTGGCTCGCCTGGTCCGGCGGTCGTGAGGAGCACGTGTGCCCTTTTGGTCAAGTCGTCGCCATGACTTCGAAGGACAATGGCGCCACGTGGAACTACCCTCGTGTGCTGCTGGATAGCGCGATTGATGATCGCGATGCTGGTGTGCTGGAGACGGCAAAGGGCACCTTGCTTGTGACCACCTTCACTTCGCTCGCGTATGAGCCCACGCTCGAAAAAGCCGAAAAGGAAGGCAAGTGGCCCGCTGACAGGCTCAAGCGCTGGCAGGCGGCGCGCGACTGGCTCACGCCGGAGCAGCGCAAGGCGGAGCTCGGTGTGTGGCTGGTGCGCTCCACGGACGGCGGACTCACCTGGTCCTCACGTCTCCCCACGCTGGTGAATAGTCCCCACGGCCCCATCCAGCTTAAGGACGGCCGCCTGCTTTACGCCGGCAAGCAGCTCTGGACCGAGGAGAAGAAAATCGGCGTGTGTGAGTCCAAGGATGACGGTCTCACCTGGCAGTGGCTCGCAGACCTTCCCACACGTGAAGGTGACACTGCGAGGAACAACTATCACGAACTCCACGCAGTCGAGGCGAAGGACGGCACCATCATCGTGCAGATTCGTAATCACAACAAGGCGGACGCTGGTGGCACCTTGCAGACCGAGTCCAAGGACGGTGGCAAAACATGGAGCGCGCCGCATGCCATCACCTTTGGCCTGCCCACGCATCTCCTGCGCCTGAAGGACGACCGTCTCCTGATGACCTACGGACATCGCAAACCGCCCTTCGGCAATCAAGCCCGCATCAGCGAGGACAACGGCAAGACCTGGAGTGAACCCATGATCATCTCCGGCGATGGGGCCGGTGGCGACCTCGGCTACCCCAGCACCGTGGAGCTCGACAACGGGACCCTCCTCACCGTGTGGTATGAGAAGATGAAGGACGTGAAGCGTGCGGTGCTGCGGCAAGCGGTGTGGAAACTGGCGTGAGGTCGAGCCTTGGGTTAAGCGTGGACATATGAGATTGCTCGCCTGCGCATGTTTCGCGGTCGGCACCCTGGTTTTCTCGGGGTGCTCGACCGTGCTGCGTCCCTCTTTGGACGCTGAGTCGGAGTCGAAGCTTCAGCAGGTGTCAGCGGCAATCTGGAAGCATGACACTCGGCAGGCGCTGGCCCAACTCGCGGGGATGCCCAATGCCAAGGTGGATACGGTTTACGAGAGCAGTGGCCAGCCATCTACATTGTTGCACGAGGCGTGTACTACAGGCAATCTGGAGATCGTCAAAGTACTGCTTGAGAAGGGGGCCAACGTGAATCGTGCAGTGAATGACCGGTACCCTCTGGCTGCGGCTGCGGCCGGCAATCATACTGAAATTATCGTCCTGTTGTTGGACCGTGGTGCCAAAATCAATCAGCGTGATAGCCACGGGATCTCTGCCATGATGTATGCGCATTCGAATTTCCACAAGGAAGCCTGCGAATTGCTCAGGGCTCACGGTGGCAAGATGTGAGGGGTCTCTTTTTAGGAGGAGGCTGAGACCCTCATCCCCCCTTGACTTGCCCCCCGTCCACCGTCCTACTGTCGCACTGCTTACCGCTCACCGACTTCCGACAATGTGGACCCCCATCAAGACCTTTACTGACATCAAGCTGGAGAAGACCAGCGACGGCATCGCCAAGATCACGATCAATCGCCCGGAGGTGCGCAATGCCTTCCGCCCCCTCACGGTGCAGGAGCTTCTGCAGGCCTTTGACATCGCGCATGAAGACCCCTCCATCGGCGTCATCATCCTTACGGGTGAAGGGCCCCATGCCTTCTGCTCCGGTGGCGACCAGAAGGTGCGCGGCCATGCCGGCTATGTCGGCAGTGATGGCGTCCCGCGCCTGAACGTGCTGGACCTGCAAAAGAAGATTCGCGGCATTCCGAAGCCGGTCATCGCCATGGTGGCAGGGTACGCCATCGGCGGCGGTCACGTGCTGCACGTCGTGTGTGACCTCACCATCGCCGCGGACAATGCCCGATTCGGCCAGACCGGCCCCAAGGTCGGCAGCTTCGATGGCGGCCTCGGCAGCAGCTACCTCGCCCGTATTGTGGGCCAGAAGAAAGCGCGTGAAATCTGGTACCTCTGCCGCCAGTATGATGCGCAGCAGGCGCTGGACATGGGCCTCGTGAACAAGGTTGTTCCCCTCGACGAACTCGAAACCGAGACCGTCACCTGGTGCCGTGAAATCCTGCGACACTCACCGCTCGCCCTCCGCTGCCTCAAGTCCGCCTTGAATGCCGACTGCGATGGCCAGATGGGCCTGCTCGACCTCGCCGGCAATGCCACCTTGCTCTACTACATGAGCGAGGAAGCCAAGGAAGGTAAAAACGCCTTCGTGGAAAAACGCGAGCCGGACTTCTCGAAGTTCCCACGCGTGCCGTGAGGTGGAAACCACCTCTCAACGTGCTGCATGATCTCAAGGAGTGGGGGCATTCGTGCCCCCATTTTTGTGTGAACGAACCAGAAAGGATATCCACACGACAGATCCGGACGCTGTGACGCGCAGCGTCCTTGGACTGCGTGCAGCCCTGCTGCCGCTTTCCCCAGCGTAGCCTGCTGCGCGTTTCGATGCAGCGAAGCTGCCAAAGCTGGGGATTGCGTATCGAGACCGTCGTGATACTCGCTCGTGAGGTGAAGCTTCCTGAGAAGCTTGGCGACTTCGTCGCGGTGAAGCATGCAGCAGGCTGCACTTGAGGAAAGCGGCAGCAGGGCTGCGCGCAGTCCAGGGCCTTCGGCACCGCTTCCATATCTTTATCTGACGTTCACACGCAAGGCCAAGCTCTTCTGTCTGTGCAATTTCAGTCTCCGTAGTTCCTCTGCGTCTCTGCGTTTGATTCGTCCTGCCGTCCTCACCCTTCGGGCTGCTTCGCAGTCGTCTCGCTCCGCTCGGCGCTGTGTTGAATCCAATGCAGATGACCACACCCAATCTCCCCAGCGCAGACATCTCCTGAAATTTCCCCACCATCCCCACGTTCTCATCGCTCCACGCCTTCCTCGATGATGATGCCCAAGCCTCTTTTCTTTTCCCTCGCGGTGCTGCTTTCAATCGCCCTGGGAGCGCGAACACTCGCGCAGGCCGCCACAGACAACACCGCTTCCCGCAAGCCCAACTTCATCATCATCAACATCGATGACCTCGGCTATGCCGACATCGGTCCCTTCGGCTCCACCACGTCCACGCCGCAGCTCGACCGCATGGCGAAAGAAGGCATGAAGCTCACCAGCCACTACGCTGCGCCCGTATGCTCGCCCTCTCGCGCCGCGCTGATGACCGGCTGCTACCCGAAGCGTGCGCTGCCCATCCCACACGTCCTGTTTCCCTCCGCACATGTCGGCTTGAATCCCAATGAAGTCACCATCGCCGAAGTCCTGAAGGATGCGGGCTACACCACTGCCTGCATCGGCAAGTGGCACCTCGGTGACCAGAAGCCCTTTCTGCCCACCAGCCAGGGATTCGACTCTTATTACGGCATCCCATACTCCAACGACATGGGCCCCGCTTCCGAAGGCGCGAAGAGCAATCCCGACAAGCCGCTGCCCGCACCCAATGCGAATCCCAACAGGCCGAGGGCGAATGCCAATGTAACGGGTGATGCCGACGGCACCGGCGTGCGCAATCCCCAGCCGCCACTGCCTTTGGTAGAGAATGACAAGGTCATCGCCCGCCTGCGTGCCGAGGACCAGTTTCAGTTCACGAAGAACTACACCGAGCGTGCCGTGAAGTTCATCCGCGAGCACCAGGAGCAGCCCTTCTTCCTCTACCTGCCACACTCCGCGGTGCACTTCCCGCTGTATCCTTCCAAGGAATACATGGGCAAGTCCCCCAATGGTCTGCTTGGCGACTGGGCCCAGGAGGTCGACTGGAGCGTGGGCCGCGTGCTCGATACCCTGCGCGAGTTGAAGCTCGATGCAAACACGCTCGTCATCTTCACCAGCGATAACGGTGGCTCTGTCCCGCATGGCTCGAACAACAAGCCCCTGCGCGGCAGCAAGGCCAGCACCTGGGAAGGTGGCATCCGCGTGTGCACCATCGCCTGGTGGCCGGGCAAGGTGCCCGCAGGCACAAGCAGTGATGCCATCACCAGCATGATGGATGTGCTGCCCACGCTCGCGAAGCTTGGTGGTGGCAAGGTGCCCACGGATCGCAAGATCGATGGCGTCGATATCTGGCCAGTACTCGCAGGTGACGCGAAGGACACGGCGAAGGCTCCCCGCACCGAGTTTTACTACTTCCGCGGCCCGACACTTGATGCCGTGCGCTCCGGTGATTGGAAGCTGCATCTCGCCATCCGGAACGGCCCACCGAACAAACCCACCGGGGAACCTCATGTGGAGCTCTATAATCTGAAGGACGATATCAGCGAGGCCAGCAATGTGGCGAAGGAACATCCGGATGTGGTCGCGCGTCTGCAGGCCATGGCCAAGTCCATGGAGGGTGACTTGGGCACGAAGGAATTCGGCCCCGCCTCCCGTCCTCTGGGCCGCGTGGAAAATCCCCAGCCCTTCATCTCGCTGGACGGCACCGTGCGTGCCGATGCCGTGGGTACCAGCAAGACGCTGCCCTAGGCCACTAGTTCCAGATACATCCATCTCCTGGAGATGCACGCATTGGGTTCGGCATAGCGCCGGGCTGGGCGAGCCACTGTATTGAAGCCAATACGGCACTACCTCGCGCCTGCGAGGCGACTACGGACTATCTTGCGCATTCATAACCCAAGGCGCTTTTCTCCGTATCTCCCCATTGTACCCCAAAAGACTTTCGCGCCCCCACTTGCCACCACCTAACCGAGCCCGCAGCCATGCCATTCGATTTTGAACCCACGGAAATCTCCGAATCCCCAGACTTCTCCATGCAGGCTCGCGAGACGACGGAAGGAGAAGCCCAGGCCAATGTGACCTTCAGCTTGCGCAGCCAAGGCGAGCGCCCCCTGGGAAAAAGTGGCGAACTCAGTGGCGTCGCGAAGATGGATCCCAGAGAGGCTTTGCTGTATCTGGAAGAAGCCCGTGATCGCGCCAATGAGCAGGCCATGGTGCGTCTCGCGGAAATTGCGCAGGAGATCGAGCACAAGCCCAATACGGACAACACTCTGGATGAAAACCAGCGCACCCGCTTCCAGCGTCAGCGCATCTGGATTCAGACGAAGCTGGAGTCGGACAACCGGACCCTCATCCATTCCGACCTGCCGGCCCTGGCCGGTTATCATACGGACCCCATCCTCGTAAAGCCTACAGAACTGCACCGTCAGGTGGTCTACCAGGGACTGAACCAGAACATCTACCAGTCGCTGGGCGTCCAGGACGGGGAGGAGCGTGGCACCGCCATGCTCACCCGCTCCGTGGGCACTTCCAAAGTGGATGAACTCCTCGGCACCCATGTCATCTCGGAAGAGAAGTACGGGGTGGACGAACATGGTCGCCCCATCGGCATCAGTGTGCGTGTGGACGGATTTGGCGTGATTGGGAAGCTTCCTGAGCGCCGCGAATACCAGCTTGATGTTGATTACTCGCGCCCCGAAATTCAGAAGGGGCTGTATGATCTGGAGGTCATCGACTACATCACCGGTCAGGTGGACCGCCATCCGGGAAATATCTTCATCGATCCGGAGACTGGTGCCGTGAAGGGCATCGACAACGACCTGAGCTTTCCGTCACGCTCGCGGGAGGACGTGCTGGGCAACCTTGGTGATGCCTTGGGCAAACCTGTGGTGAACAAGCCGCTCTTCATGCACGAAGACACGGCCAGGAAAATCGAAAACCTCAGCCCCGAGCGCCTGCGCCAGACGCTTCGCGCACTGAAGTATCCGGGCGAGGAGAATCGCGGCAAACTCACCCCTGAGGAGATCGAGGGTGCCGTGACTCGTCTCAAGGAGATGAAGGAGCATGTGCGCGTTCTTCGTGGCACGGGTCATGTGGTGGCTGAGTTCAACCAGCAGACTTACAATGAAGCCATCGAACACCAGAAGGCCTCGTTTGCGAGGGAGAATGCGAACCGGGAGGAAACGGAGCGGTCACTCGATACCGTGATGGGGCCTCAGGCAGTGGGGCGGAGCAACAAGACCTCTTACCTGGGTTCGATCTATTGCGAACAGCGCAAGACAGAAATCGCCATCGAGGAAGGTGAGGCCAGAGATCGTCTCGATCCGGAAGGTGTGCGGCAGGCTACGAATTCCACCGGCAAGTCCACTCGCAACCCGGAACAGGCGGAACTCACCCGTCTGGAAACGGAGCGTCGCAATGAACTCCGGCCTCGTGAAACTGAACCCCAGCAGCAGGACTTTGAGCGACTGAATGCGCGCGTGGCCCAGATGAATCGCCGGTTGGAGCGGTTGGAACATCCCAACCTGTGGGACCGTTTCAAGGCCATCTGGCACGGTGGTGTGGAGGGCGCGAAGCGAGCCTTCAACGGCAAGCGTCTTGAGGCGCTTCAGGAGATGGATGAGCGCAATCGCATCATCGAAGGCAACATCAATCTCACGCTGGACGAAGAACGAGGTGCGCGCTGGGACCAGGCCAAACAGAACGTGCAGAACGCGCGCCTGCAGGACCAGGGGAACAATGTCGGCCTCAATCAGAGCCAGCACGTCGACGTCAACCTGGGTGAGGAAATCGACGGCAGACTTCTGCTGAATCCTGAAAAGCTCGGCCTGGTGGACACCAAGCCTCACAAGCCAGGCTTTGCCCTCAAGGACTCTTCAGAGATCAGCATCGATGACGGCGAGAAGGTTGAGCTGAACAAGCAAAGCAGCGTGCGCGATTTGATGAGGAGCCGCGACAGCGACAAATCACCAAAGGTGACCAATGAACCGGAACACGAACTCGACGACGACTCTGTGCGCAGCCAGGTGGGTGTGAAAAAGACCGACCCGACCACGCAGAAGGGACAGTCCCTCAAGACGCAGTAGTGTGAGGAGTTGATAGCCTGAAAAAACTGAGGCGCTCCGCCTGAGGATTCAATGCAGAGGCCCCTGCGACCAGAGGGAACTTCTGGCATCGCGATTCTCAACTACCAACCCTCAACTCCCTCAGGCTATCAACTATCAACCTTAGACCATCGACCGCCCTCACGCCTTCACCCCACCGACCTCAAAGCCCTCCGCCTCCAGCACCTCGCGGATGCGGGCCACCTGGTCGCCCTGAATCTCCACACGACGGTCCCGTACCGTGCCGCCACATCCGCACGCGCTGCGCACACGCTTTGCGATGGTCTCAATCACCGAGAGCGGGAGGTGCGAGGCGAAGTCCTTGATCACAATCACCGTCTTCCCTCCGCGGTGCGCTGTCTCTCGCTGCAGCACCACCCGGCCCATCTTCCAGCGCGACTGTGGAGCCTCTGGATCCACCGGCTTCGCACCTGTACCCGCCGGGAGGTTGGGCAGATTCAGCCCTGAGAAGGCATTGGGCTCCGGCTGCACTGCTGCTGTTTTGGAAGAGGCCTGACGCTTCATGATGGTGTGAGATGAGACGGCAGAAGATAGCGGGCTGGGGGAGCTCTGCATCCACCGATGTTCTCTTTCTCATCACGGAGGTTAGGCCTTCTGGCCTGACAGTGGGCGTTGGGCCTTCCGGCCCGACAGCAACTCAGCAAACAGTCATTCCGATGCCAAAGCCAATGTCAGGCTGGAAAGCCTAACGCCCATTGTCGGACTGGAAAGTCCAACCTCCTTCAAGACTCACCCCGTAACATCCCAAGCAACGCCCCACGTGCCGTTGCCAGTCCTTTGTACGCCGCAGCCTCCTCACTCATCGTGGCTACCAGCCGAGCCAGTCTCGCCGCCGCTTCTTCATCTCGCATCAACTCACCTAGCGGCACCACCTCGATGCGAATGCCAAAGAGCACACTGCCTGAGTTCGGAAGTTTCATCAGCAACTGATGCTCCAGCCGCAGCCACACATCATGCACTGTGATGCCGGCATCGAGCTTCAGTCGCTGGTGTGATGGATGATGATTGAGCTCACCATCACGGCTCAGGCTCCAGTTCTCCCTGCGCCACACGGCACCGGGTGCCATGCGTTGCAGAAAGGTATCAATTTGCCTGCCCAGTTCCCCATTGAGCGCTGGCACCGGTCCATGCACTTCTGCCATCATGCGCCCGAGCTTCTCGCGCAACGCCCACGAACTGGGGAAACACACCACACCGCCTGCGAGGCGATGCGTGCCCGTCTCATCCGGGTGCATCCACACAAGGTCAGGTTCCCATGCATGTCCCAGTCTTAGCATGGCTTGCATCGGCGAGGGAACGTGTCCGTCTCCATCGTCATCATCACACACGTGTCCCCACGCCCGCGCCATTTCCCACGTTTCCACCGCCGCAGCCTCTGCTTCTGGAAGCAGAGCTGCATACTTCTGCTCCTCTTCAGCAAGCCACCGTGCCCGCTCCCCGAGCATGGCACCCGTGGCATCCTGAGCAGCGAAGAAATCCCTCGCGTCATCCACAGGCCGCAGCGCCATCACCCAACGGTGATCCGCGTCCGGAAAGCTGCGAGTCCAGTCAGGCATGGGAAGAGTACTCCAGCGTCGGTGCAGGAGACATCTCATTCAAGGAGGAACATAGGCACTTCCAGGCGTCCCCTGACTCACTATCCTCCAGCGCATCGCTCCTTGCCCAAGGACCGGGAACGAGGCGTTCCTGCTCCTTGAGCACGATGCCACCTCGTGGGTTGAACCATCCTATTGTGTCGATGTTGAGCCCCTTTGTGCCTTCATCTTCTCATCAGGTCTTCATCTCAGTCCATCCCTGCAAAATTTCGCTGCTGCCAACCGTTCGGCACACATGCCCTGCACCGCTACTTCTCCCGCATCCACACATCTCCTCGCGATGCTGCTCACGCTTTGCGTAGCACTCCCACCAGCGCGATCCCAAGACATCATCGAATCCTTCATCGCTCAATCCACGCCCGCTGCGCCACGCCAATCTGAGGGTGACATCACCGTGCTCAAAGACGGCGCACTGCTTGCCGCGTGGTCGGACTTTTACGGAGGTGCGGAAGACAATGCGGCGGCCCACATCTCCGCCGCGAAGTCCACGGATGGAGGGAGCACGTGGGGGCCGCACTTCACCCTGCAGGAGAACAACGGCCAGACGAACGTCATGTCCGTGAGCTTCGTGCGCTCACACACCAGTGGTGACCTGCTACTCTTCTACCTGCGGAAGAACTCACTCACCGATCTCAAGGTCTTCATGCGTCGTTCCACGGATGATGGCGCCACCTTTGGCGAGCCGGTGCTCGTCACACCGGAAGAGGGGTATCATGTGATGAACAACGCGCGTGTCATCCAACTCGCCTCGGGGAGATTGCTCGCGCCGATTTCCACCACTTCGAAAGTCTGGACGAAGAACGACAACTTCCGCACGGTGGTCTACTTCTCGGATGACGATGGCCGCACCTGGAAGCGCAGTGCCTCCATGCTCAGTGCCCCGAAGCGCGGCGCCATGGAGCCGGGGCTCATCGAACTCAAGGATGGCAGCGTGATGCAAATCATCCGCACGCAAACCGGCAAAATCTGGCACTCCTATTCCAAGGACAAAGGTGAGACCTGGAGCGAAGCCGCTCCGTGGAGCATCGAGGCACCGGAGTCGCCCTCCACCCTCGTGCGGCTGCCTGCCACCGGGGACTGGCTGCTTGTGTGGAATCCCAACGTGGAGTGGAAGGACCCTGAAAAGACCGTGCTCGGTGCAAATCACGGCGGTCGCCGCACACCCCTCGTGGGCGCCATCTCGAAAGACGAAGGCAAGACGTGGACCAAGCCGCGCGAGCTTGAGACGGACCCCGCCGTGACTTACGCGTACACCAGCATCACTCCCACCCCGCACGGTGACCGCGTACTGCTGAGTTACTATTATTTCCCTGTCGGCAGCAAGGACCTCTCACTTCGCTTCAAGAGCATTCCGCTTTCGTGGCTTGTGAATAGTGGGAAGGGCGAGGGTGCGCCTTCGCCAAAGTCGGCGCGGTGAGTCGCAATGACTGAACTGTTCGATCTCCGTGACGCGGACCACTCTCAA
Organism: Roseimicrobium sp. ORNL1; assembly: GCF_011044495.1. GTDB lineage: Bacteria > Verrucomicrobiota > Verrucomicrobiia > Verrucomicrobiales > Verrucomicrobiaceae > Roseimicrobium. The sequence continues at coordinate 4,866,598 of NZ_CP049143.1, read as the reverse complement.
GGAGCGGGAGCATTCCTGCTCCCGAACGACTGACAAGGCACTCACGTGCGCGTATGGCATGGAACCGCCCTGTCACCGCGAGAAGTGAGTGCAGGGAGGAGCCCGCGATAGAGACGTGGCGCTCCTTGCAAAAGGCGGAGTGACTTTCATCTCAGGGGTTCGGGGACAGGAATGTCCCCGTTCCTTGAGATGAAGTAACGTCACATGGCGAGTCGTCTACCCAATCGCCAGATCTTTGAGTTCTTTGCGTTTTTTTGCGGCCAATTCAATGAGGCTTCCACCTCACCACTTCGCCCCCGGCTCCCACAGCATGGAAAGCCGGTTCGCAGGGGTGCTGCTCCAGGTCGCCACCTGATTGCCGGGCTCGGGGTATTCGAAGAACTCGCCTTCGTAGTTGCGCACCAGGGTGCGCTGGTCGTCCTTCATCACCACGTACTCGGGGTTCACAGGCACCTTGCCGCCGCCGCCGGGGGCGTCGATCACGAATTGCGGCACGCCGTAGCCGGTCGTGTGACCGCGCAGGTGCTCGATGATTTCCACACCCTTGCTCACGCTGGTGCGCAGGTGCGAGCTGCCCTGGATGAGGTCGCACTGGTAGAGATAGTAGGGGCGCACGCGGCACATGAGCAGCTTGTGCACGAGGGACTTCATCACCTCGGGATTGTCATTCACACCGCGCAGCAGCACGCTCTGGTTGCCCAAGGGAACGCCGTGGTTGGACAGGCGTTCCAGCGCTTCCTTCACCTCGGTGGTGAGCTCTCGCGGATGGTTCACATGCACGCTCATCCAGAGGGGATGGTATTTTGCAAGCATCTGGCACAGCTCAGGTGTGATACGCTGCGGCAGGAAAATGGGTACCCGGGAGCCGATGCGCAGGAACTCAATGTGCGGGATGGCGCGGATGCGCTTGAGGATGCCTTCCAGCTTGTTGTCGCTCAGCAGCAGGGCATCGCCCCCGCTCAGCAGCACGTCACGCACCTCAGTGTGCTCCTCCAGATAGCGGAAGGCGGCTTCGAACTCGGTGTGCAGCTCCTGCTCGCCCACGCCACTCACCACGCGGCTGCGGGTGCAGTAGCGGCAATAGCTGGCGCAACGGTCCGTCACGAGGAAAAGCACGCGGTCCGGATAGCGGTGCACGAGGCCCGGCACGGGCATGTGCGAGTCCTCGCCACAGGGGTCGCTCATTTCATTCGGGTCCTCCCAGGTCTCCTCAATGCGGGGAATCACCTGCCGGCGAATCGGGCAGTCCGGGTCCGTGGGGTGAATGAGATTGAAGTAGTGGGGCGTGATGGCCATCGCCAGCTTGTTTCCGGAGAGCAGCACGCCTGCCCGTTCTTCTTCGGAAAGCGTGAGGTGCTCCTCCAGGCCCGCGAGGGTCGTGACCCGGTTCTTGAGCTGCCAGGTGTGGCTGTTCCACTGGTCAGGGGTGATGTTCTTGTCCTGCCAGTATCCGGGGGCGTGGGAGCGGAACTCTTTTTCGGGGAGGGTGCGCGGAGGCATCGGTGTGGGAGTACGTGAATAGTGGGGAGGCTGAAACTCGGTGTCAATCTCTTCGCTCGATCATCAATTCGATTGTCAAGAGGCTCTGGTACGAAAAATTCCAAAAGTGCAGGGTTGCCTTGGGATTGAAATTCTTCAGGATGGAAGCCGACGGAAACGTCACGCCATGCTTCACAACGGCCGCGAAATCGCCCCATCCGTCTCCTGGGACATCCTCCTGCACGTCAAGCGCAGCGGTGGCATGTCGGTGAACGAGTTGGCGGGTGCTCTAAAAATGTCCTACATGGGCGTGAAGCAGCACTGTGATGATCTCAAGAAGCGGGGATATGTGGATACGTGGCGTCGTCCCAAGCAGACGGGCCGTCCTGAAAAAATCTACCGCCCCACGGAGAAGCTGGACGTGGTCCTGCCAAACTGGGGAGGGGAGCTGTGCCTCGGGCTGCTGGCCCTTGTGTCTCAAGCTTATGGAGAAACTGTCCCGGAGAGGCTTCTTTACAGCTTCCTCCAGCAGAAGGTCGAGCAGTGGAATACCCGCATCAAAGGCTCCGGTCACAAGGAGCGCGCGATGGAACTTGCGAAACTCCGCGGCAATGATGGCTGGATCTGCGGGTGCGTGGATGACGCGCACGGCCTCCGCCTTGTGGACCACCACAGCCCGCTCGCCGAAGTCGCCCGCCTGTTCCCCGCAGTGTGGGACCTGGAGGTGCGCGTGCTCAGCCGCATTTTCGGCCATACCCTGCAGCGCCGGGTGAATGGCCCGCACGTCGAATTTGTCATCATTGAAGGCATCCCGCAGGAGGAGGCCGCGCCAGCTTCCACCGGAACTGGGGCCTCGAAGGGCGGGAAGAGCAAGGCGAAGAAGGCCAAGGCGGCAGCCGCTGGTGTGGAACCTGCGCCCGCGCCTGCATCTGCCCCAGCTTCAGTTCCCGTGCCTGCTCCTGAGGCAGAGATGGAGGCTCAGGTCGACATTGAGCCTGAGAACGAGCAAGCGCCAGAGGTTCCCGCCATTGCAGCGGTGCAAGCCGAGGTCGAGGCACCATTTGTCCCTGAGGAAGCTCCCGTCCCCGTCCCTGACGCTGAGGCATTGGTGCCCCCGGTGGAGACATCTCTTGTGGAAACGCAAGAGGCACCGGCCGTGGAGGAGGTGTCAGCAGGAGTATTCGTCTCCGATGTACCCGTCTTTGAAGAGGAAGTGGTGGCCGCCCATCAGGAGGAACAGCAGCCCGAGAGCGAGAGCATTGTATCCATCGCAGTTCCATCCGCTTCCGAAGAGCCCGCCCCGGCTCCGTTGAGTTCCTTGCTCGCCCCCGTGGAAAAGCCAAAACGGATCACCAAGTCCGTGAAGCAAGCGGTGAAGGCCGCCGCGCAGCAGGACCTGTTTGATTTCTAAGGAGGTTAGGCGTCTCGCCTGACAGCGGTCGTTAGGCTTTCCAGCCTGACCGTCACCATCCAAAGTCGCTCTGTCGGGTCAGAAGACCCAACATCCATTGTCAGGCCAGAAGGCCTAACCTCCTGTCCTACTTCTTGGCCTTTGTCTTTCCGCTGGCACTCGCGCTAGCGCTCTCCAGAAACTCCGCCATCTGGTTTGTCCTCGCGGCATCGTGGAACTCCTTCCCGCCATGCTTCCCTCCCGGCACGGTGATGAGCTGCACCGGCAGCCCGGCCTTCTCATACACTGCCTTCAGTTCTAGAGACTGCTCATACGGCATCTGCGGATCCGCATCGCCATGAATGAGCAGGAGCGGCGGGTCGCCGGCATTCACATGCGCCACCGGACTGCCCAGCTTCGCAAGCTCCGGCTGCTTGTCCGGCAATCCCCCCAGCAACTGGTCCAGCGCCGGCTCACGGATGACCATGCCCGCAGGCGTCGTCTGCGAAAGGATGCTCTGCAGGTTCGAGGCCCCGAAGAGGCTGATGATGGACTCCACGCTGCTGGATTCCTTCAGGTCCTTGCCCACCGTGCCCTCCAGTTCCTTCACCCCACTCGTCACGCCCACCAGCGCCGCGAGGTGCCCGCCTGCGGAACTGCCCACAATCGCGATGCGTGAGGTATCACTCAGGCCATGCTCCTTCCCATGGGCGCGCAGGAAACGTATCGCCGCCTTGATGTCATGCACCATCGCAGGGAAGGGTGCATCTCCCGAGAGCCGGTAGTCCACACTCGCCACCGCAAAACCCTTCTGCACCAGCGCACCCAGCGGCATATCCTCCTTCTCCCCCGCACGCCATGCGCCCCCGTGTACGTAGACGATGAGCGGTGCCTTCACCGTGCCGGAGGGGACGTAGAGATCCAGCTTCAGGGAAACGTCACCCACCTTGGCGTACTCGATATCGCGAGTGTGGGTGATCTCGGCGGAGAGGGTGGTGGTATACATCAGAAGACCGACGCTGAAGAAGGTGAAAAGAAGTGTGCGCAGTTTTGGCATGAGAATCAGAGTAAGTGTTTCGGTGGAGCCGTTACCTCGTCAGGGTTAACGTGGGAATCGGCTAGGTATTCGCCTGCTGCTCGATGGCGATGATGTGGATAGGGCTGAAGATTACCAACGCTCCTTCTTCGATCGCGTCATGCAGGCTTGGCTGGTTCTCAAGTCGGCCTGTGTAGTGCCCCGCGTCATGGACTTCCTCCACGCTCAGCCACATCCGCTCGCATTCGCCGCCACGTCGTTCAGCGTGCTCCTTTGCGAAGCGAAACACCAGTTTTACGAGGTCGCCCGGAGCGCAGCTCTCCTGCGCCTTCTGGTCCGGCAACGATATTTGCTCCTCATAGAGTGACGCATCCTCCAAGTAGAAGCCGTTCTCTTCGTAAGTAGGGTAGGGATGGTGCTTCTCGCCGCGCCATGGCGCGACTGGGGTGGTGCGTGTTGCTTTCCAACCGTAGGGCAGGTCATTCACGAGTCCGATGCTTGGGTCTTTCTCCCATACCTCGGAGAGGGCTACCAGCATCAGATCGCGCTCATCTGAGGCACGGTTGCTGTGGAATTGCCAGGCACCATCTTCATAGTTGTGGTAGACGGCCACGATGGGCTCGTTCAGGGTCATCACAAAGCGCGTGGTGAAGGCCGCCACGTTTTTGGGGTCTGCGAATGGCCACTGCTGAGTTTCGTTCGGCATGAGCTGTGAGAGCGCTTTTGCTTGTACGTGGCGAGAATCCTTCGTTCTGTCACGTTACACGGAGAGCATTGTTGATTTTGTGCCTCATTCCAGTCAGCCTTTTTCCATGAACACCTCCCGCCGTCATTTCCTCAAGTCCGCCTCCCTCGCCGGTGCCGCATCCGCTTTGGCGCCGGTGCTTTCCAACTCCTCCGCCGTCGCCGCAGCCGCGGGCGGCAAGGCAGCCCAGGAGTACTGCTTTTTCACGAAGCACCTGCAGGGCCTCAGCTATGCGGAGATTGCGGACATTGCCGCCAGCCTGGACGGCATGACGGGCATCGAGGCACCCATCCGTCCGAAGGGGCAGGTGGAGCCGGAACGGGTGGAGGAGGACCTGCCCAAGTACGTGGAAGAGCTGAAGAAGCGGAAGCTCGGCCTGACCATCATGACCTCCGGCATCAATGAAGTGAGCAAGGAGCAGAACACGGAAAAAGTCCTGCGTACCGCGAAGGCCCTCGGCGTGCCGCACTACCGGATGAACTACAACAAGTACGACCTGAGCAAGCCCATCTGGCCGCAGCTCCAGGAGTGGAAGGCGAAGTTCAAGGACCTCATCGCGCTGAGCAGCGAGATTGGCATCCAGCCACTGTATCAGAATCACTCGGGCAAGGACTACCTCGGCGCGCCCGTGTGGGATGTCTTCACGCTCATGCAGGATTATCCCGCGAAGGATTGGGCCTTCGCGTTCGACTTCTACCACGCCACCGTGGAGGGCAGCCTCTCCTGGCCGTTGGAACTCAATCTCGTGCGCGACCGCATCGGGGCCGTGTACTTCAAGAATTTCAAGTGGGGTGAGAAGAAAGCCGAGCCCTGCCCGCTGGGTGAAGGCGTGGTGGGCAAGGATCAGGTCGCCATGCTGAAGAAGATTAACTTCACCGGCCCCATCTCCCTGCACGTGGAGTACCTGAAGGGCAGCATGGAGCAGCCCGGATATAAGGAAGAAGCCATCGCAGCGACGAAGCGTGACTTCGCGGTGCTGCGGGAGTGGTGGGGGTGATTTGAGTTCGCCCGTAGGAGGCTCTGGGTGCGGCGGGCTGCGTGGGATTCAATACAGAGACGCAGAGACACAGAGGGCACAGAGACTGAGAAATACGGATAGGCTTCCCAGCTACCCAACAGAGTCAGGTTCACACTCAACCTCAGTCTCCGAAGTTCCTCTGCGTCTCTGTGTCTCTGTGTTGAACACCCTGCGCATGACTTCACCCATCATCTCTCGGACAAACCCATGAAGCCGCTCCTCCTGTTCCTGCTCCTCGGCTTCTCTGCTACCGTCGCCCTCTTCCCTCTCCACGCCAAAGAATCCATCCCTGTCACCCGCCTGCCCGCCTTCCCCGGTGCTGAAGGCGCAGGCAAGTGGTCCAAGGGCGGACGCGGCGGCAAGGTCATTGCAGTGACCAATCTCAACGATTCCGGCCCCGGCAGCCTGCGTGCCGCCGTGGACATGCGCGAGCCGCGTACGGTCATCTTCCGCGTGTCCGGCACCATCGAACTGCAGAAGCCCATCCGCATCGCGCATCCCTTCATCACCATCGCCGGCCAGACAGCGCCCGGCGATGGCATCTGCCTGAAAGGGCAAGAGCTACAAATCGGCGCGACGCATGATGTCATTGTGCGCTACCTCCGTTGCCGCCTCGGTGACAAAACGTCCAAGGCCAGCGAGCGCGACGCCATCAGCATCTGGGACGCACGAGATGTCATCATCGACCACTGCTCCGCGACGTGGAGCACGGATGAATGCCTCTCTGTCACGAATGACTCGGACCGCGTCACCGTGCAGCATTGCCTCATCGCGGAAGCGCTCACCGAGCATTCGTACGGCTCCATCATCGGCTCGCATCGCGGCGCCATTTCGTATCTCTACAATCTCTATGCGTGCAACCGCGCCCGCAATCCACGCCCGGGTGGTTACCAGACCACACCTGGCCATGCCGACGATCCCGGCCCACAAATCGACTTCCGGCACAACGTGATTTTCAATTGGGACTCCGGTCCCGGCTACACCGGCGCGGGTTACGCCGACCAGCCGGAGCGCATCGCCATGAACTACGTGGGGAACTACCTCAAGCCCGGCCTCGATACTGCGGCCACGTATCGCGATCGCGCCTTCGTCATTTACAAAGGTGCGACAGCAGAGCTTTACCTCGATGGCAACGTGTCTGGAGATGGCACCGTCTCACGTCCCGCGACTCCGCAATCAGACCTGCTCATCCCCAGTCCGGGTTGCACCCTCATCCATCGCGAAACGCCTCTGCCCCTGGAGCCCCTCACGGAAAAAGAAAACCTCAAGGCAATCGACGCCTACAAACGTGCGCTCGAAATCGTCGGCGCCAGTAAACCCGCACGCGATGCCGCAGACACCCGCATCGTCAACGGTGTGCGCGATGGCACCGGCCGTCGCAAGATGACTATCCCCGATGATGCGTGGCCCACGCTGAACAACCAAGATGCTTTGCCCGACCAGGACAACGACGGCCTGCCCGACGCGTGGGAACAATCCCAGGGCCTCAATTCCAACGATCCCAGCGACGCCAACAAACCATCCACGCCAAACGGCTACACCCATCTAGAGGTGTGGATGAATGCTCTATAGCCAGCGTATTTCCAACGTAGTTCGCGAGTCCCTTCGCGAGCATTCATTGTTGCAATCTCTCCAGCTATGAAGCTGCCTCATCAAGGTCTTCGCGCATGCATCCTCCTGGCACTCCTCCAGTTCGCCACCACTCCAGTTCCCGCCGCCGAGCCTCCCTACCCACCCAGCCCCGTCATCGTCGGCATGGAGTGGGCCTCGAATGAAACCATCCTGCGCATGGCCAAGGATGGCGACAACTGGCCGGTCACCTGGGCAGATGATGATGCGCTCTACACCACGTGGGGAGACGGCACCGGCTTCCTGCCCAAGACAAAAGAAAAGCTCAGCCTCGGTTTCGCACGTGTCACCGGCACACCGGACAAGTTCACCGGTGAAAACGTCCGCTCACCCGGTGAGCAACTCGGTCAGGGCCGCGATGGCAAGAAGGGCTGGGGCATCCTCAGCGTGGAGGGCGCACTTTATCTCTGGCTCGGTCACGCAGACAACAAAGGCGGACAAACCCAGCTAGCCTGGTCACGCGATCACGCGAAGACCTGGACCTTCGCTGATTGGAAGTTCGCCGAGTTCGGCATGATGGGTTTTGTGAATTTCGGCAAGGACTACGCCGGTGCTCGTGATGGCTATGTCTATGCCTATTCCCACGATGGCCCCTTGGCTGATACACCTGCGGATCACTTCATCTTGATGCGTGCGCCCAAGGACAAGCTGACCTCGCGAGATGCGTGGGAGTTCTTCGTGAAGCTCGATGCCAAGGGCCAACCGCAATGGTCACGCGACATCACGCAACGCGGTCCCGTATTCCAGCATCGCGATGCCTGTCTGCGCTCCGCCATGACTTACTGCGCTCCGTTGAAGCGCTACCTCTGGTGGCAGCACATCCCTTTGCCCGCTGGATCCAAAGATCGTGGGGACACCAGGTACACCGGCGGCTTCGCGATCTATGATGCACCCGAGCCGTGGGGACCGTGGACCACCGCCTACTACACGGAGAAGTGGGATGTTGGCCCTGGCGAGCACGGCGACTTTCCCAGCAAGTGGATGAGTGAGGACGGGAAGACGCTGTATCTCGTTTTCTCTGGGGAAGATAGCTTCTCCGTGCGGGAGGTGACGGTGAGAGGGGAGTAAACAGTAAGTAGTGGGTAGTAAGTAAGGATGAGCGTAGCAGCGGGTGCCGAAGGCCTTGGACTGCGTGCAGCCTGCTGCCGCTTTCCTAAAGTGCAGCCTGCTGCACGCTACACCGCGACGAAGTCGCCAAACTCTCCCGGACACGCGAACTTTCGAGCGAGGGTTATCATCGCCACAGCAGGCTGTGGACTCCGGAAAGCGGCAGCAGGCTGCACGCAGTCCAAGGCCTTCGGCACAGCTTCTTGATCAATCGCGTGTGAGTCTCAGTGAAATGCCGCGTCTCATTCCACGTTTCACCGTCGCATGAAGCTCCTCGCCCGCCTCGCCTCTCTGCTGTTTGTGTGTGTCAGCGGTTCTGCCGCATTTGCCGCGTCGGCCACTCGTCCCAACGTCATCATCATCGTCTCCGATGACCAGGGCTGGGCGGACGTGGGGTATCACAATCCGGAGATGCGCACGCCGAACCTGGACCGTCTTGCACGTGAAGGTGTGGAACTTGATCACCACTACGTGCAGCCGCAGTGCACGCCCACCCGCGTGGCGCTCATGACGGGGCGGTATCCCAGCCGCTTTGGTTCGCATTGCACACAGGCCAGCCCGGATCATGCATATCCTTTCGAGACACTCACGCTGGGAAAGATGTTCCAGTCACTTGGCTATGACACGGCACTCATCGGGAAGTGGCACATGGGCAGCAAGCCGGAGTGGGGCCCGAACCACCACGGGTTCAACTACAGCTACGGCTGCTTCGATGGCGCGGTAGGTCCGCTGAATCACCTGTACCGGAAGAACGTGAAGTCCTGGCACCGCAATGGAGAATTCATCGAAGAGGAAGGGCATGCCACCGACCTCATCGCACGGGAGGCTTCACAGTGGATCACGCACCACCGCCAACAGGATGCGAAGAAGCCTTTCTTCCTCTACATGGCCTTCACCGCCGTCCACACACCCGTGGTGGAGGAACAGAAGTGGCTGGAGGCAAATGCGCACATCGCAGATCCAGACCGTCGTCTCTTTGCTGCGAGCGCCACCCACATGGACGCCGCCATCGGGGAAGTCGTGAGCGCACTGGAAAATCAGAAACTCCGCGAGAATACCCTCCTCATCTTCACCTCGGACAACGGCGGCATCCACAAGGCGTACAAAGGAAACAACTACCCCGAGCCAGACCCCTCTCTCGCCGCTGGTTTCAGCAGCAACCTCCCACTGCGCGGCGGCAAGGGGGACATGTTCGAAGGCGGCATGCGTGTGCCTGCCTTCATCAACTGGCCGTCAAAGCTGAAGCCGCACAAGATGACCACGCCCATGCATGTGGTGGACTGGATGCCCACCCTCGCAGCACTCACCGGCTATCAACCGGCGGCTGGCGCAGACCCCAAGTGGGATGGACAAAACATCTTCGCCCTGCTGGAGGATCCCGCAGCCGCAGCGAGCCCACGGGAGTTCTACTGGGTCTGGGGCGCGGGACGTTATTGGGAAGGCCTGCGTCAGGGCGACTGGAAGGTCATCCGTGACCATCGGCAGCCAAAAGGCAAGGCTGCACGGGATGCCGCCGCCACGAATGCCCCTCCGGCAGGCACCTGGATGCTCTTCAATGTTGCCAAAGATCCACTGGAGAAAACCGACCTCGCAGCAGTGAAGCCAGAATTGGTCGCGGACCTGGCCAAGCGCTTCGAGGCGCAGAAGGCGAAGGACAATCTGACGGCGAAATCCCCTGAGCAAGGCGAGTCCCGCGCTGAGTAGGGGGCAGTGTGACCGTCAGTGTTGGCCAGGCCTCCAGCCATTGCGCCACGTCAGAATTCCGCTCCACAAGGCCCCAAAATTGCTCGCAGCATCCGCCCGGATGCTGCTGAAGAAATCTTTGGCACCCGCGTAACTTTGGCGGAGTCGTGCCGAAATCTCCCCTTGTAAACCATTTGCCTCCAACGCCCAGCTCCCTTGGCGAACCGAGCACACTAATTTTCAATTCACCTTAACTTCATCACACCATGCCAGGAGAACACATCGACAAGCTCGTCAAGGAATACACCGACAAGATGACCTACACGGGCATGACGAGCGAACAGCGTGCCAAGGCCACGCCTGAGGAAATTGAACTCGATAAGACCAAGTATGGCGCTGAAATTGGCACCCAGATCTTCAAGGAAATCGAGAGCAGCAGTCTGAGCCCTGAAGAGAAGCAGGAGGTCTATCAGAAACTCGTGAAGGCCGGCGTGCAGGACGAACTGGATCACACCCAGGATCCCGCCACCCTGCTGCGCGGAAACACTGCCACGACCAGGTTCATGTCCGACTACATGAACACGTACGCGAAGGAGTACGTGGATGCGATGTACGAGGACACCCTGGAGGCGGCTCTCAAGGCCAAGTCCCAATTGCCGGATTCGCTCGTGGGCAAGAAAGTCGACAGCCCCTACGGCCATATTGAGGATGTGACCGAGGAGGACAAGACCAAGCTCCACAAGGCCTATGGCGAGGTTGCAAAAACGTCGATTGAATCGAGCGAGCGGAACCTCTCCAAGCTCTCACCGGAGGCCCGGGCATTCATGAAGGCCGCCCTGGAACCGGTGGGCACCAACAAGGAGGCGATGAACACGGCCACGGCCAGCACCTTGCTGTTGAGATGCGCTTCCCCCATGATGTCCGCCAATGGCAATTTGCTGCGTGACAATGTGGAGACGCAGGAGGTTGGGAATCTTTTGATGGGTGCGAATATCGCCCTGCAGACCTATGCCAACAGCATGAACCGGTCGCACGACAATCCGCTCCCGTCGACCAAGCCGCAAAACGTGGTATCCAACGGCCTGCGTACCAAGGATGGCATGGAGCAGACCACCTCTGCGTACAAAGCCATTTCGGAGGGCTCGGATTCGATCAACACATTCGTTTCCAAGCTCCCTCCCAAGGTTGGCGACGTGGGCGTGGACCTTTCCAAGGAGGTGGACAACACGAAGCGCGTCACGGAGATCCTGAGGAGGGGCGAACTGAAGCCCTTTGAGGACCGTATCAAGCAACTCGAAGCCACGCAAAAGCAATTGAAGGAAAATCCGACCATCGGCGACCACATCAAGTGCTTCTTCAAGCATGGCCTCAAGGGTGTTCAGGGCGAGATCGATAAAATCGAAGGGAAGATCCAGACTACCTCGATGGCCAGACAAGGAGTGTTTGAAGGCAAGAGTGTCGAAGAACTCCAGCAGAAACTGCAGGGCATGAAGGTGGACCGCGCCGAGTTTGCGCTGGCCATGGAAATGGTCGGGAGAGAGGTGGGTCGGAAAGCCTTGGAAGACGCTCATAACATGACCCCGACCATCAGTGACAACCAGGAGGTGCAAGCCCGAGACACCCACACCCGAGCCAAGGCCGAGAAGGAGAATCTCGACAAGGGTATCAAGCAGCAGGAGAAGGTCCTCTCTGTCCGCGAGAAGCTCGGCCCCAAGGCGCCGCAGCAGGGCCAGGGCGAGAAGCAGGGCAAGAGCCTTAGCGTCTGAGTCCGCGAGAAGAAATCACACCATCTGCCACTCGCGCTGGCGCCGGTCGTTTCCGGCGCCAGCGTTTTCGTTTGGAGCGTAAGGTTGCAGTGAGCAGAAATTTCAATCCCAACCACCATGTCCATGTCCACACCGCGTCCGCCACTCCCTCCCTTCACCGCAGAGACAGCCGCGCAGAAGGTGCGCATGGCGGAGGACGCCTGGAATACGCGGGAGGCGGAGCGCGTGTCACTCGCCTACACGGTCGATAGCATCTGGCGGAATCGCGCGGAATTCCTCGCCGGTCGCGAGGCCATCGTGCAGTTCCTGACCCGCAAGTGGAACAAGGAACTGGAGTATCGCTTGATCAAGGAGCTCTGGGCGTTCCATGGCAACCGCATCGCCGTGCGTTTCGCGTACGAGTGGCATGATGACTCCGGGCAGTGGTTCCGCTCCTACGGCAATGAAAACTGGGAGTTCGATGAGCACGGCTACATGCAGCGTCGCATTGCCAGCATCAATGACCAGCCCATCAAGGAGAGCGAGCGTAAGTACCACTGGCCGCTCGGTCGCCGCCCGGATGACCACCCCTCGCTTTCCGAACTTGGGCTGTAGGCGGCATGACCCCACGAAAAGCGTGTGACGAATGGCGGATCCAAGGTGAACTGTAGCGCCGTTCCTATGGAGACCATGGCACGGACTTTTCGCCGTCATCTCGCACGCCCTCTCGGCGGGGTGCTTTTGTCGTCGCTGCTGGCGGCTGCGCCTCTTGCTCGCGCGGCTGACTGGCCGCAATTTCTCGGTCCCTCGCGAGAAGGCAGGGCTTCGTCTCTGGAGCTCTTCCCTTCCGGCGAGGGTACGGCTATCAACCCCAAGGTGCTCTGGACACATCCGCTCGGCAGCGGGTTTGCGGGGCCGGTGGTGGCGGGTGGCAAGGCCATTGTCTTCCATCGTGTGGAAGACAAGACACTCGTTGAGGCTATTCACGCGCGCGATGGCACGGAGGTCTGGCGCTACAGCTATGAGAACACGTACAAGGACAACTTTGGCATGGATGACGGCCCGCGTGGATGTCCCACCGTGGCCCAGGGAAAGGTGATAGTGCACGGCGCGGAAGGTATGGTGCACGCCCTCAGCCTCGCGGATGGCTCGCTGCTCTGGAAATATGACACGGTCAAGGAGACCAATTCGCCTCAGGGGTTCTTTGGTCGTGCCTGCTCGCCTCTGGTGATAGACGACCGCGTGATCCTCACGCCCGGTGGTCGAAATGAAAAGGGGCCCGCAGGTCTCATCGCGCTGAACCTCGCGGATGGAAAACTCCTCTGGCAGGCCGTGGAGGACGAGGCTGGTTACGCCTCTCCCGCGCTGCACGGTGGCGTGGTCTTCTGCTGGATGCGCAACAACTTCGTGGCTGTCTCGGCCCTGGATGGCCAGGTCCTCCTGCAGAAGGCACTGCGGTCGCAGATGGATGCCTCGGTGAATGCCGCCCAGCCGGTGTGGCTGGCGGATGAGCGCGTCTTCACCAGCGCCGGCTACGGCGTGGGCGCTGACTTGTGGAAATGGACCCGCACCGGCTCGAAATTCACCCGGGTCTGGCACAAGGATGATGCTCTGGAGTGCCACTACAGCACGCCGGTGTTTCACCAGGGCTATCTCTACGGCTTCCACGGTCGGCAGGAGTTCGGCCAGCATCTGCGCTGCATCCGTGCGGAAGATGGAAAAGTGATGTGGGAATCCGGCCGCGTGCCCGGCGGCACCTTGTTGCTGGTGCAGGATACCCTGCTCGTCCTCACGGAAGCCGGCGAGCTGTGGGTGGTGGACGCAAGTCCAGAGAAGTTCAACCGACGTGCCCAGGAGCAAATCCTGCGCGGCGGCCATCGTTCCTATGCCGCGTTTTCCAATGGCGTGCTCTATGCCCGCGATGACCGGCAACTCGTGGCCGTGGAACTGAAGCCTGAGTGAGTAGCTGAAACGCAAAGCAGCGAAGCAGCAAAGTATTTGAAGGAGGTTAGGCGTCCCGCCTGACAGCGGGCGTTAGGCCTCCGGCCTGACGGTAGCGCATGTCTCGCACCTTGCGTGTTCACGCCACAGGACCGCTTCCGATTAACCGCAAAGGGGCAGAGAGGCAAAGGACGCAGAGGATTGGAGGGTTGGGCGCAGTGGTGGGGTGGTGGGGTGGTGGGGTGGTGTGATGTGAAGTGGTGCACCTCGACGCAAAGGCGGCAGAGAGCGCGGAGACAGCGCTGTTTAGGTACATCTCCATCTGAGGCGATGCATCACTTCAAGGAGTGGGGACATTCCTGTCCCCATGTGAGATGAACAGGGGGCTTGGGCATGGGAACTCACTGCGATGGATCTGGATGGCGATTTAACAGATAGGAAATCACTCTTGCAGGTAGCCACCCTCCCATGGGGACAAGAATGTCCCCACTCCTTGACAAGGCGATTCACTCTTGAGGCCAAGTCCACCTTATCGCGACACTCCGCGCTCTCTGCCTCCTTTGCGTCGAGGTGCACTACTTCACATCACACCACAACTCCTTTGCACGATTCCCTCCAATCCTCTGCGTCCTTTGCCTCTCTGCTTCTTTGCGGTTAACCGGAAACAGTCTTGCGGTGTGAACACGCGAAGGTGTGAAATGCCTGTACGAGCTACCGTCAGGCCGGAGGCCTAACGCCCGCTGTCAGGCGGGACGCCTAACCTCCTTCAGCTTCTTTGCTGCTTCGTTGCTTTGCGTTTCACTTTTTTGCGGTTGCTAGAGTCCCGGCGGATGCCTCAGCACGGCGCCTTTGGCGGGGCGGCCGCGGGTGCTCCATTGGGGGCCTTCGCCCTGGCCGTTGTAGCCGGTGTCCAGGCGCAGGCCGGCGATGACGGTGAAGACGTGGCCACGACGGGGATACAGGGTGATCCACTTGCCTGCGCCGGCACTGCCGTAGTCGCGGAACTCCGTGCTGGAAATGGGGCTCCTCAGCAGGCCGGCGTGGTACAGCACATAGGAGGCGGTGCCGGAGCAGTCGTAGCCCACATCCTCCACGCGGCGGTGCCCGCCGCCATAGATGTAGGGCTTGCCAACCAGCCGGTTGCCGGCCGCAATGGCGCGTTTCACCGCCTCAGGAGCGTCCTTGGGAGCGCGCGCGTAGCGGCCTTCCAGCACGGCGGTCTTGCCCGGTACGAACCGGTAAGCGTAGTCCTTGGGCGCGGAGGAGCAGTTCGCCAGCAGGAGGGCAGGGATGCAGGCGAGGAGAAGGTGAAGGAGGCGGCGACAGAACACGGAGCGGAACGGGCGATGTTTAAGATATCTTAAATGATAGGGCGCTGGCTGGCCAGATGGATCTCGCGACCAAGGTCGAGGCGCGCCCTCCCTGAACCCTTCTGCAGCGGTGCGCAAGTCGTCGCTGCGTCAGCTGCCATCTTTGGGAAGTTGATGGTCAGCGGTTGATCGTTGAGGGCCTGAGGGTGATGGGTGTGACCACGTGCATGGGATTCAACGCAGAGACGCAGAGACGCAGAGGAACTTCGGAGACTGAGAGCTTC
The DNA here is from genome assembly GCF_011044495.1 of Roseimicrobium sp. ORNL1. GTDB lineage: Bacteria > Verrucomicrobiota > Verrucomicrobiia > Verrucomicrobiales > Verrucomicrobiaceae > Roseimicrobium. Next base: position 4,851,231 of record NZ_CP049143.1, on the reverse strand, counting down.
GATTCGTGCCTGAACCTGCACCACCGGCCCCGCTCGCTTCAGGCTATCAACCATCAACCCTAGGCCATCAACTCATCGCCTCACCGGCAGACGTACTGTTAGCGTTGCCGTTACCGTTTGAGGCGCTCATCATCACCATACCGCATGCGCATTTCCGAGATGTTCTTTTCCGTGCAGGGGGAGGGGAGGCTGGCCGGGGTACCGTCCGTCTTCATCCGCACCTCGGGTTGCAATCTGCGCTGCCATTGGTGTGATACACCTTATGCTTCCTGGAATCCGGAGGGACGGGAGATGAGCGTCGAGGAAATCCTGGCGGAGGTGGAGAAGCATCCTACGCGGTTTGTGGTGGTGACGGGTGGGGAGCCGATGATTGCCAAGGGCATGCCGGACCTGTTGCAGGCGCTGCGGGACGCGGGAAAGCACATCACGATTGAGACGGCAGGTACGGTTGCGCCGGAGGGGGTGCCGTGTGACCTGGCTTCCCTGAGCCCGAAGCTGCACCACTCAACCCCCAGTGTGGAGCAGGCGGGAAAGGCTTGGCATGAGCGCCATGAAGAGACACGCTGGCAGCCGGAGGTGGTGCGCGCGTGGTGCGAGGGCTATGAGCACCAGTTGAAATTCGTGGTCAGCAGCGAGGCGGATTGTGCCGAAGTGGAGGGGATGATTGCGGAGGCCCAGGTGAAGACGCCGCCAGAAAATGTGCTGCTGATGCCCGAGGGAAAGACGGTGGAAGGCCTGCACGAATCCGCGCTGAAGGTCGTGGAGTGGTGCAAGGAGCGCGGGTGGCGGTACTGCCCGAGGATCCATGTGGATCTGTATGGGAATACGCGCGGGACGTAGGCGGGTATGCGCGTGGTGGGAGATGGTGCGTATCGGCCTTGGGTCATGGGTGTTGTCACGTGCATTGGATTCAACGCAGAGACACAGAGACGCAGAGGAACTTCGGAGACTGAGTACTGAGGGCCTCCGTGGGACAAGTGTGAAGGTGTTTGGTCAGCCTCGTGGCTGCCTGCGGCGCAAATGAGTGTCGGGAACATCCTCAATCACGTCTGCCCGGCTGTTCACGATTCTGGTGATGCCCGCTGTCATAACACTGACATGGAAATTTAGGAGCAGGCCCAATGCTCGATTGGTGAGTCTCAGATAGGAAAGCAGCTGAGCTTGGTGGACGGGAAGTATTCCCTCCACCGCTTTCAATTCCAGAATCACGGTATCTTCGACCATGATGTCGACAATAAGTTCCTTCTCCAGTGGACGTCCCTTGTACGAAACAGGCAGGGGGAGTCGACTTTGAACATTGAGCCTTCGGCTTCGAAGCTCTTCTACCAAACAGACTTCGTAGACTGACTCAAGGAGTCCCGGTCCTAGTTCCTTATGCACTTCAATGGCTGCACCGATGACTTGCCCGGAGAGGTGGTTGAGGCTCGAACGATGGTACGTCATGCCAATGGGTGCGCGAACTTGAAAAGGTGTGGAATAAAATCAAGCTGCTAACTTCCTTGAATGCTTACGCCAATCGCGAACAATGCCTCTCAAGGTGAAGCGCCTCCGGAATCTCAGTCTCCGAAGTTCCTCTGCGTCTCTGTGTCTCTGCGTTGAATCCAATGCAGGTGACCCCGCCTACATCCCTCTAACCGGACTACTCCCTGCCGCTCTCCTTTCCTTGCGCTCCGCTTCGCTCGGTCAGTTGCATTCTCTTCCTCAAAACAACAAAGGGCAGACCTTGCGGCCTGCCCTTCGAAAGTGATTTCAGTCAGGATGACGGGGCCTACGACCCATTTGCCTTCCGCGCGTCGCTCGTATTCGCGGTTTGCGCTGGGCGGCTGGAGAGCTGGATGAGGTCGCGCAGCACGTGCAGCGTTTCCAGCTTGGCGGGTTCCATGCCGTAGGGGAAGAGCTTCAGGTCGGCGGTGCCGTCTTCGTCATCTTCAGCTTCGGCAACACGCATGCCAGTGGCCTGCTCCTTGGTGAAGGCAGATTCCTTCAGCAGGTCGGGCTTGTCCACATTGTCCAGCGTCAGGCGGAACTGGTCGAAACCAGCCTTCTCCGTCTTGGCCAGCTCCTCGACGCGGGTCTTGCGCTCAGCCTTGCGGGTTTCGCCACGGGCCCGGTTCTCATCGATTTCCTTCTGGCGGTCCTTCTCGTTGAGACTGATGGTATTGCGGTCGATGCGCTCCTTCAGACGGGTGGTGTCTTCCAAGGTGTACTGGAACTCAGGATTGGCCGCGATGCGGGTTTCCACACGGCTGCGGATCTCGTTGAGCGGCAACGGAGTCTTCGTGGCGTAGGTGAAGGTACGGGGCGGGATGGTGTCGTACGGCAGCGCATTCGGCAGCGAGTCTTCGCCGATTTCCATCACGTCGCGGAGCGAAGGGAGCTGCACGTCGGGGATCACACCCTTGAGCTGGGTGGAACCACCGGCGATGCGGTAGAACTTCTGGATGGTCACCTTCAAGGCGCCGGCGCGGCTCTTGTCGCTGAAGAAGGGCATGTAGCGCTCCACCGGCAGGATGGTCTGCACTGTGCCTTTGCCGAAGGTGGATTTCTCACCGATGATCACCGCGCGACGGTAGTCCTGCAGGGCGGCGGCGAAGATCTCGCTGGCGCTGGCACTGGCCTTGTCCGTGAGCACCACGAGGGGGCCTTCATACACGGCGCGCTCGTTCTCGCAATCGCGCCAGGTGATGGCGTCTCTCCAGTCCTTGGCCTGGACCACGGGGCCCTTGGGAACGAAGAGGCCGGTGAGCTTGATGGCTTCCTCAAGGGAACCGCCACCGTTGCCGCGCAGATCCACCACGAGGCCTTCAATCTTCTCGGCCATGAGGCGCTTCAGCAGGCGCTGGACGTCCGCCGTGCAGCTCACGGTGCCTTCTTCCATGTCCGCGTAGAAGGCGGAGAGGTTGATCCAGCCCAGCTTGGAGGACTTGCCGTCGACAGCCGGGGTCTGGATGAGCTCGGCGTTGGCCAGCTTTTCCTTCAGTTCCACCTCACCACGCACGATGGAGATGATGTGGGTCTCGGAGGGGTCTTCGGAACCAGCGGGGTTCACGCGCAGGCGTACCACGGAGCCGTCCTTGCCGCGGATCATTTCCACGATCTTCTGCAGCTTCATGTACTTGATGTCCACCCAGTCGCCGGTACCGCCGGAGGTGTCGCCCTGACCCACGGCCAGGATGCGGTCGCCGATTTTCAGCTCGCCCTGCTTGTCTGCGGGGCCGCCGACCACGATGCCCTGGATTTCGGCCACGTTGTCCTTGCTGCTCAGGAGGGCGCCGATGCCCACCAGCGAGTGCTGCATGGTGATCTTGAAGTTGTCCGTCTCCTGCTGGCTCATGTACTCCGTGTGCGGGTCATAGCTGCCGGCGAGGCAGGAGAGGAAGTAGTTCACGATGTCTTCCTGCTCGTTCTCAGCGAGCTGCTCCAGCAGGCGCTCGTAGCGCTTCAGCACGCGCTGTTCGGGGGATTCTTCGGGCTCATCCTTGGCCTTGGCCTTGGCAACCACCGGGGCGCCGGGCTTCTTGCCCGACTTGGCATCCGTGACGGCGGCCTTGTCTTCTACCTTCTGGGCCTTGGACGGGGCGCTCGCGTCTTCAGCCTTCGTGGGGGTGGCGGCTGTTTTGTTGCCATCTGCGGACTTGGGGTCAGCTTTGGCGGACTTTTCCTTTTCCTCGGCCTTGCGCTTCTTGGCTTCTTCACGGGCACGGTCGGTGAGGCGCTCGGCCAGCAGGTCACCTTCGATGAGGTCCGTCCACAGGGCGTCTGCGGCGGCCACATCCTTGGGCCAGGGGGCCTTCTCGCGCTTCACGTCGATGACACGGCTGGAATCGAAAGTGAACTTCTTGGTTTCCAGTGTCTTCTTGGCGAAGGCCACGCGTTCCTTCACGCGCTCCTCGTAGCGGTAGTAGATGTCCAGCGCGGGGCTGATGTTCCGGGTGTGGATGTGTTTGTCCAGGGTACCGGAGTAGTCACTGCGGAACTTGTCCACATCGTCCTGAGTGAAGTAGATGTGGCTGTAGTCCAGGAAGTTCAGGTAGGCTTCCAGCAGCTTCTTGGACACCGTCTCATCAAATTCCTGATGGGAGAGGTGGTGATTCTGCAGCATGTAGGCCACGTGCATGGCCACTTGTCCGAAATTGGTCTCCGCGCGGGCAGGAGAGGGAGCGGTAGCCCAAACGGTCAGCAGGGCCACCGTCGAAAAGAGCGATGAGGCTTTGCGCATAGTAAGCACAGGGGTGTTTCTTGACACAGTAACAGGTAGTACGCCGGTCAAGCCGGGGTAATTCGAAAGATTGTCGCTTTTCTAGTTTGAAAAGTCCACCTCTTTCCAGCTAATCCGTGCCATGCTTCGCATCTCTACCTTCACCGGCGGCATTGCCCAGACCAATGGATTTTTGGTGAACACGCCTACGGATACGTTCCTGGTCGATGCGCCGGATGGCATTGCCGACTGGCTGCGGCGTCAGGGGGTGAGGGTCTCACACCTGCTGCTGACCCACCAGCATTTCGACCACGTGCTGGATGCGGCGGAAATCCAGCAGGAGCATGGCGCCAGAGTCTGGGCCTTCGCTCCGTTTTCCCGCGATCTGACTCTGGAGGTCCTCTTCGGCTTCGCGACTGGCACCAGTGTCTCGGTGCCGGAGTTCGCGGTGGACGAAGTCCTGGAAGGGAGAGACTCCATCGAGGTGGGGGGGCTGCCGTGGAAGCTGGCCCACATCCCGGGCCATTCCGCGGACAGTGTCACCTTCTATAGCGAGGCAGAGAAATTGGTCTTCGGCGGCGATGTGCTCTTCGCAGGTGGCGTGGGTCGTACCGATTTCCCGGGAGGCAGTGAGGACTTGCTGCTGGCCGGTATTGAAAAACCCCTGCTCTCCCTGCCGGACGAGACCCGCGTGCTGCCCGGTCACATGGAGGAGACCACCATCGGCGAAGAGCGCGTGGGGAATCCTTTCTTGTAAGGGGGAGTGAGAGCGCCCCATGGGCGTCATTCACTCCTGCGAGAGGGCCAGCTCAAATTCCTGACCACCCACCGTGGAGGCGAATTTCACCATGCCGACCCAGGGGGCATAGTGCGTGACGGAGTAGGCGGGCATGCCATCGACAGTTCCCCATGAGTTTACCCTCAAGCACTTGTGGTACGTCTTTCCGGCCACCTCTACGGATTCAATCGCCGCGATTTCGCTCTCGGTGTGTTCCTTCCCGACTTGATAGCGCCATTTCTGCCCGATCTTAGGGGGGAGCGGCAGTTCCAGGTACTCCTCCGAGGTCAATTCGGAGGACCTCCGCGAGTAAATTCCGTCCTTTCCCAGCCGCGAGTAGGTGACCCTGTTTTTTGTCCCGGGAGAATTGTGCCTCAGGACCATCTTGCGGTAGGTGTGGCCGTCAATGGTAACCGTTTCGTCGTGGGTGAGGGTGGCATGTTGTCCAAACGTGGAGGACAAGGATCCCCTTTGAGCATGGATATAGAATCCAGTGGTCGACCGAAAGGTGTACTTGTGACTGTCTCCACCAGAAGGGTAAAAGTATTCCGCGCCCTCCGGTCTGCCAAAGGCATTCCAGCCGACGAGCCCCAGAAGTGCGAGAACAAGTATCTTCTTCATGAAAAAACGGAGGGATGCTTGCGGGCCTCCCTGGCACATAGCCTCGTCTATGATGGGGGGAGATAAGGAAAAATCAATAGTCGAAATGATCCAATACCGGCTCTTTGGTGACGTGGGTCATGGATTATCTTTCCCTGACTTCCGCGTCATCCAGCCTTGCGGACCATCTCGATGGAACGTTTTTCTCCGCCACTCGTGTAGTGCATTTTCACCAGGCCCACATCAGGCGCGTAGACGGTCGTCCGGCTCATTGCAGTTCTGTCGTAGTGTCCCGAGGACTGGATATGCACACACTGGGGATAGACTTTGGTGGAGGTTTCCAGAGACTGGATGCGCAACATCCTGTTTTTGCGCACATAACCGTTAATCATGTCCTGCCATTCGTTGCCGGCTCTCAGCGGAAACGGAACAAGGGGGTACTCCGGTGCTTCTTTTTTGGGTGCAAAGGTGCGGGCATAGATGCCGTCCTCCGTGAGGCGGGTGAAGAGATATTCATCGGGCATCCCGAGCTTGGGCTCGAACACGAAGGTGAACTTGTGATACTCGATGCCATTGAACGTGACAGTGCCGCCATACTGCATCTTTGCCGTGCCTGAATACAAGGAATTGGGAGTCGCGACCGTCACATCAAACAGCGCCTCCTTGATGCTGTAATAACGCGAAGCCTCCGGTATGGGGGGCGTGTGGAGGTAGAACCACACAAAGAAGGCGCCGATGAGAAAACCAAGGATTGTTTTCATGCGTGCACAGATAGCTATGTTTCTTTATTCGATATTGGCGTTCTTCGAAAAAGAAATCAAGCCAATGACATCATAATGGCCCACTATTCACGGGCGGTGTTGATAGGGCCAGGATTCCCTGTTTCCTATTCTTCGAGCGTCATCTCCACCGTTGCCGCCGGGAATTTCATCACAGCTTTCACCTGCCCAACTCCTGGGGCGTGGTAGACGGTCGATTCTATGGAGCCGGACTCGCTGATGCCCTTGCTCACGACTTTGACACATTGCTCGTACGACTTCTGGGAAGTATGCACCGTCTCGATGGAGACAATTTCCTTCTCCACGACGTTGCCATTCACATTGTAGCGCCATTTACGTCCTACTTCCGGGGGAAGTGGCAGGTCCAGGAACTGTGCCTCCTGTTTGTCCGTGCTACGGCGGGAATAGATGCCGTCGTTCTCCGCTCGCATGTAGGTGGTTACGGTCTTGGAGCCGGGTATGCCGTCGAAGTTGATGACGCACTTGCTGTATTCGCGACCATCGATCTTCACCGTGCTCTCGTTGCGGATGGTGACTCCTCCTTCTAGATGTCCTTGATTTGCCGTCACCTTGACGCGGTAGCGCTGGCTCTGGCCGTCCTTGGGGTAGAGATATTCGGATGCGGGACTGCGGTAGGCATTCCACACGACCAGTGCGATAAGAGCAATAACCAGAAGGTATTTCATGGTGTTGATGTCGCCGTCCTATGGATAGACTTTGGCGACGCTCATGTATCATGAGCGGGAAGTGTGGGGAAATCAAACGAGGAGTCTGGCACGCTCCTCCTTCAGGCGTTCAATGCTGGGAAAATACCTCGCTGGCCGCTGGGGGTTCCAAGGCACTGCACTCACTGGGGGAGAACGGCGGGGCGTGCCTTCATGTGGTACTTGTAGGCCGAGAGCTGATACTTGAACGTTGGTATAAATTCGGCTTCCCCTCCGGCAACGGGGGCGAGCTTGAAGGCCACCACCTGGGGAGATGAAAAGGCGGGATTGCTCCGCCACTCGGCGAAGTGTGGAGCCGCTGGAAAGAACGGACTCACCAAAAAGCCTTCGGCTGCGAGCTCGGGAACGAAGGTCCGCTTGACCTCCTCGCCGGTATCAAGCCGGAGGGTGATCTCGCACTGCGTGCCCTGATATAAGAAGCGCTTCAGGCGGCCGTAGCCAGTCCTCAGAGTTTCCACCCGGAGGGAGAGCAGCCTTCCGGGTTCGGAGACGAACTTCACCCACTTGCCCCAGGGAGTGCTCTTGGAGGACTTCACTTTGGTCCAGGTGCTTTCCCTGGCATTGGGGTCTTCTTCGAGCAGGACAAAACCACGATCTTCCCAAAGGGGCCTCCATCGGGTGGCTAGATGCAGCAGCAGGGGAGCATCTTCCAGCCAGGGATGCCGGCCATCGATGGGCCCGAGGTGAAGGAGGGCGTAGCGCGGTTTGGTGGCTGGGGAGAGGTAATGCGCCAGATTCATCCTCTGCAGTTCCGGGGAGCCTGCTGCATAGCCTTGGAATATCGGACGCGGAGCATAGTTCATGTGGTTGGCGACCGCCCACACTTGAGTGTTGGTGATCACATCCACGGTCTCTGTTCCCACCATCTTGGTGAGGTTGGGAAGGTCTGCCTCAGCGCGTAGTGTGGGGTTCAGGTCGGCCACTCCAGGGAGCCGGAAATCAGGGGACAGGGTGGCCAGTGCTTTACGATGGGCGCCTCGACTTAGTGAAAAGGGGATGCGCAGGCTTACTGCGGGGTTCCCTGTATAGACCAGCATCGAACCGAGCGTGCATACGACGACGACAACCAGAGCGACAGTAGTCAGTCGCGCCCTGACCAGACGAACTTCATTTCCAGCTCCCGAGGGCGAATTGCAGCTCAGGCTCACGAGCCAGGCCGGAACCGGGCAGGCCCAGAGCAGGAGAATGACATATGGTGCGGCCACCCACAGGAACAGGAACACATGGCCCATGTCTCCACGTACAAAGCCATGCTTCCAGGAGATGAAGGCGCATCCGAGGATCATCAGGACTTTGACCAGATTCCTGAGCTTCTGCGGCCAGGGAGACGCCCAAAGACCCGCGAGGCTCAGGAGTATCAGCGCCACCGCTGCAGTCACCGCGGCGAAGAGCAATCCTGCAGGGGCAGGGATGGACATGGTGTCATAGCCCCCGGAGATTTTCAGTGCGTTGGAGATGTACAGAGGAAGGCCGCTCAGCTGCTGTCCGCTGAATACCCAGACGGCAATACCGAGAACGCCGAACGGGACCACCTTCACCAAGGCACTCTTCCACTGTCCGCACAGGAGGTAGTAGAGCGCCACGGCTCCCAGCATGCCGGACCAGGCGACCACATTCGTGAACTTGCAACTGAACATGATGGCCCCGTAGGCGGCCAGTCCCAGCACCTCCAGTCCCGCGACCACCACGGACCGGGGAGGGGACATGAGCACGACGCCCACCGTGGCGGCCGTCATGACCTCCGTCCCGGGACTCAGCAGCAGCCACGCCCACGGGAGATACCGGTACTGTTTGGGGAGGATAAACGCCACTCTGAACGCCAGGTATGCGGCCACTGTGGCACTGGCCCAGCCGAAGAGCGCGCGCTCCGTGGCAAATCCTCCCAAGCCGCTTTCCGTGGTGAGGAAGCCGAGCGGCCCATAGGTGTAGATGATTTGACCTCCGAAGCTCAGACCATGCGCGGCGGCGTACTCCAGCACTTGCTGCCAAGACCTCTCCAGGTCGATCGCCACCAGGCCGTGATATCCAGCAATATCGAAAGCATGGGAGGCGATCGACAACCACAAAACCATCCCTGCGAAGCCTTTCGCAAGGATGCCAACCCTGCCTCGGGTCGAAGCTCCTTTCCACGCGAGTGCGAGCTTCCGGGTGCTGGTCCACCCGAGTGCAAGAGACCCCAGTACCCCCAGGAGGAGGGCCAGCACCAGGGGCACACGCACCCACGGCAGGCTTGCGACCTTGGGGGTGCTTTTTGTGATCGCGGGAGTAGTGGCGGTGGCGGCCGGTGCCTGGACCGCGGATCCCTGTTGAGGGGTGGCCACCACTTCCTCGGGCTGGGAGGTCGGTGGCGACGCCGACTGGGCACCCTCAGGCAACAAGCCAAGGAGAACGACAGCGATGAGCGGAAGCGCGAAGCGAAGAAGGTGCGGAGTCTGGGAGTGGCAGGCCTTTGGCAACATTGGAAAGGGGCATGTGCTGCCTGACAGCGAGGGCATTTACAAGCGGGAAAATAGCAGTTCGGAATAAATGAATAAATGAAACCGGCCACGTTCTGAGGATGACATGTAGCTCATGCCATGGACAGCGGATGGCACCGTTCCCCCGGACCTGTTTCAACTTCGGAGGCTCCTCCTTCTGAAAGCGTAATTCTTCCTGTCCAAGAATCCGATTTCGGACCTTGGTCCAGAACACGGAATACACGCACCTGCCGTGCGAGAGCGCGCACGGTGATGCGTTCTCTTTTCCGGTTTCACACGTTCCACCGCACCTGACTCACGATGTTTCCCAAACGGACCCTGCTTCTGGCTGTCGCCTCACTCACCTCGACACTTGCTGCCGAGGAAGCTCAAAAATTTGACGTCGTCGTGTACGGCGGCACGTCTGGTGGCGTCACCGCTGCCATCCAGTCGGCGAAGATGGGCAAGACGGTGGTGCTCATTGAGCCCACGAAGTTCCTCGGCGGCCTCACCACCGGCGGCCTGGGCGCCACGGACATTGGCAACAAGAAGGCCATCGGCGGCATCTCGCGTGAGTTTTATCACCGCATCTGGCAGCACTACCAGAATGACAAGGAGTGGCGCCAGCAGACGCGCGATCAGTATTTCGCCAAGCGTCCCCATGGAAACAGCGCCACGGAGAATACCATGTGGACCTTCGAGCCACATGTGGCCAGCAAGGTGTATGACACCTGGATTGCCGAGGCCAAGGTGCCTGTGGTCTTTGGGGAGCGCCTGGACTTGAAGAATGGCGTGAAGAAGGACGGAGCGAAGATCACCGAGATCATCATGGAGAGCGGCAAGCGCTTCTCCGGGAAGATGTTCATCGATGCCACCTATGAGGGCGACCTCATGGCGAAGGCCGGAGTGAAATACCACGTGGGCCGCGAGGCGAACGCCACCTACGGCGAGACGCTCAATGGCGTGCAGGTGGGCCGCTCGAAGAGCCACCAGTTCAAGGTGGACGTGGATCCTTATGTGATTCCCGGTGATCCAAAGAGCGGCATCATCCCCGGCGTGCAGAAGGAAGGCCCGGGCGAGGAGTTCGCAGGTGACCACCGCGTGCAGGCCTACAACTACCGCATGTGCAGCACGGATGACGAGCAGAACCGCATCCCCTGGCCGAAGCCCGCGAACTACGACGAGAAGCACTTCGAACTCGCCCTGCGCAATGTGGAGGCCGGTGACGACCGCAACTCGTGGGCGCCCACACCCATGCCCAATCGCAAGACGGACACGAACAACAACTTCGCCGTCAGCACGGATAACATCGGCATGAACTATGAGTATCCCGATGCGGACTACGCCAAGCGCGAAAAAATCGTGCAGGAGCATCGCGATTATCAGATGGGCCTCATGTGGACCTATGCGAACCATCCCCGCGTGCCGGAGAAGATGCGTGCCGCCTTCTCCAAGCTCGGCCTGTGCAAGGATGAATTCGCCGACAGCGGCCACTGGCCCCGCCAGCTCTACGTGCGCGAAGCACGTCGTATGATTGGCGACTACGTGATGTCTGAGAAGAACTGCCGCCGTCTCGAAGTGGTGGAGGACAGCGTGGGCATGGGCGCCTACAACATGGACTCGCACAACGTGCAGCGCTACATCACCAAGGAAGGCAAGGTGCGCAATGAAGGTGATGTGCAGGTGGGGGTGCGTCCTTATCCCGTGAGCTTCCGCAGCATCCGTCCCAAGGCGGAGGAGTGCACGAATCTCCTCGTGCCCATCTGCCTGAGCGCCTCCCACATTGCCTACGGCAGCATCCGCATGGAGCCCGTGTTCATGGTGCTCGGCCAGAGCTCTGCCACCGCGGCGGTGCAGGCCATCGACCAGGGCGTGGACATTCAGAAAATCGACTACGCGAAGCTCAAGGAGCGCCTGCTGGCGGACGGCCAGGTGCTGGATTTTGAATCCCCTCCCATCCCCGTGGCAGCGGTGGTGGACAAGGAGAAGCTCGGCGGCATCATCGTGGATGACCTGCAGGCGAAGCTCACCGGCTTCGAGTCGCATGGCACCACCTCGCATCCGTTCATTGGCGAAGGCTATGCGCACGACAACAACGAGGGGAAGGGCACGCAGAAGGCCGTCTTCACCGCGAAGCTCCCGAAGGCCGGCAGCTATGAAGTGCGCATCGGCTACACAGCCCTGAGCAACCGCGCCAGCAATGTCCCCGTGACCGTGCATTATGTCGGTGGCTCAAAGACGGTGAAGGTGAACCAGAAGAACAAGCCCTCCGTGGAAGGTTACCTGCAGCCGGTGGGAACCTTCACCTTCAACGAAGGCGAGGAAGCCAGCGTGGAAATCTCCAACGAAGGCACAGATGGCCACGTGATCGTGGACGTGGTGCAGTGGCTGCCCGTGGGGAAAAAATAAGCGGACTTTCTGCGCGAAGGTTTCGAAGAACGATCACTGGTAGAGTTAGATACCCCGCCTGCCCAATCTACGGGCGGCGGGGTAATTTTTTTGGTGGGGCTGTGGTCCGGCGTCGTGCATGTTCCTGTATTGTTCCGATGCCCTGGACATGGCGCGGAACCAATGTCTTCACATTTGAATAGCCGCGCAGGCCCTACGCCGAAGGCGTTGTACATTGTCCAGCCCAAGGTCAGCTTGCGAAGCAAGCGCCACCTTGGGTGGTGTCAGAAGCGAATCGAACGCCGAAGGTGTTCCACAAACAGCAGTTAGGGCCGGATAATGTGGCATACCGCTTGACCGTCTTTGTGGAACACCTGCGGCGTTCATAAATCATCGTGCGGTCCCAGGGTGGCGCCCGCTTCGCGGGCTGACCCTGGGCTATGCATGTGCAACGCCTTCGGCGTAGGAGCTGCCATGAGTTGTGCTTTCCACGTTCGAGTTTTTCTCTACGTCGAATCCCATGCACCTTGCAGCCGGCGCCTTGTTCGATGGGATGTCCATTAATGGAAAATATCCGCAGGTTCAGCCCGAACTCCGGAGACGTTTACATTCTACTAAAGGTGAAACTTCTTTTAGGTTAGCTCTCCCATTTGGTGCCGCCCCGGTTGGTGATTCGTTCCCATCCCCTTCACTGCGACCTGTATAGACAAAAATTATCGAAGGGAATTATTTTTGTTCCAGTGATTGCCCGCAATTGCGGGCTCAGCATGTTTACCTATTGCATCCTATACCATGGTGGGATGCACCCTATTGCGCAGTTTGCTGCGATTGCTCATCATTCATCCATGGCTCAGCTTCCTCGCCCTGCGCTTAGTGCCGCTCACCGTGTCGAACAGTTCCTGCAAAAAGAATACACGCGAACCTGGACGCTCAATACGCTCGCATCTCAATTCGAGATCAGCGGCATCGAGCTGAAGGATGCCTTCCGTGAATACACAGGAACTGATATACCACAATACATCAACCGTCTCCGCGTCGCGCGCGCGGCAGAGCTGTTGAGGCCCGGTGTCCGCATCGCGGAGGTGGCCTTCGCCGTGGGGTACAACAGCAGCAACTCGTTTGTCGATGCCTTTGAACAAATCATGGGCATGCTGCCAAGCGAGTACCGCAACACCCGCAGTGACAATAGCAGCAACGAGTCCGCCGCGTGAGCAGGGGGCGTCCCCCACATAAGCGCTAACTTGGGTTGTCGTGGATGCTTTGTCCCGGAGGGACAGTGGCTGGTAGCCGGTTGGTGGAGGGAGTCTAGACGACCGCAACCACCGGATCACGCCGTCAAAAAGATGCTCCGTTCCGGATGGGACGGTGGAGGAAGCGCGCTGGGGAAAGGGAGGCGCCATCACCATGGCACACCTTCCGGCGTGCCCTCCGGGACGCCATGATGTTTTGTCATAGATCCGGTGGTTGCGGTCGCTGATGTTGCCTTCGTTCCTCAGGCTTCACGGTTTGCGCTTCGCGTCCAGACGTGCCGCTTACGCGGCATGGTGTTCCCTCCACCGACCGGCTACCAGCCGTGCTCCCTCCGGGAGCAAATTCCAACATGACATACCAATCCAAACTGGCAGATACCCTTACCATCTTAGGTTAGCGCCTATGGAACAACCCCCCACCAAAGGGGGCACAGACGTTTGGGAGGGTGACGTGAACTTCGCCTTTCACTAAAGTTCCGTTTCATCTGTCGATAAATCCTTGCCTGTGAATGCCAATTCGGGCAGATATGGTTCCCATGGTCTGCCGGGTTCTGCTGCTGCTTCTGCTCCCGCTCCTGACGTCTGCGCTCATGGCGGAGGGGCCGCAGCATGTGCTTATCCTGCATTCCTTCGGGCGGGACTACGCGCCGAATGGGGAGGTGGCGAGCATTTTTCGTGGAGAGTTGGCACGCCAGAGTCCCAAGGCCATCGAGTTTGTGGAGGCGTCGCTGGAGATGGCCCGGTTCGACGGTGCTGAGAATGAGAAACCTCTGCTCGATTTTCTTCGGGCGGTATTCGAGAAGCAGATGCCGGACCTGGTGGTTCCTGTGGGCGGTCCCGCGGTCATGTTCTGTCGCAGGCATCGGGACACGCTCTTTCCCACAGCGCCCATGCTCCTGCTGGATGCGGAAAAGCGCCGGGTGGAGCCGCTGAAAAACGACCCCAATACGGTCTCGGTGGGCCCGGACGTGGATATCAATGCACTGGTCGGCAATATCTTCGAAGTGCTGCCGAACACGCGTCAGATTTACGTGGCCCAGGATGGTTCACCGATTGGTCAATTTTGGACCGCGGTGATGAAGCGGGAGTGGGAGGCGGCCTTCTCCCACCGCGTGACGTTTCACTGGATGAACGACCAATCTCTCAAGCAGATGCAGAGCACGGTGAGGGCGCTGCCGCCGGACTCGGTCGTGCTGGTGGGCATGATGATGCGTGATGCGGTCGGCGTGCCCATTGTGGAGGAGACAGGGCTGGAGGCAATACACCAGGCATCCAATGCGCCGGTGTTTTCCTTCAACGATGTGCAGATGGAGCATGGTACCGTGGGCGGAAGGCTGGTGCCGCAGAAGAGGGTGGCCGTGGAGGGAGCAGCGGTGGCGGCGAAACTGTTGTCCGGGGTGCCCGCCTCCAGTCTGCCGTGGCAGAGTTTCCCGCTGGAGCCGCCGGTGTATGATGCGCGTGAGCTGAAGCGGTGGAACATTCCAGAGTCCGCGCTGCCAGCGGGAGCCACTGTCCGATTCCGCCAAGTTGGGTTGTGGGAGGCGCATCGCACCTCATTCCTCGCCTTCGTCGGAGTGATTGCCCTGCAGACCGTGCTTATCGCGCTGCTGATTGCCGCACGGAAGCGGGCGAGTGAGATGACCGCCAACCTCACTCTTGCGGCGGACTCGGCAAACATCGGACTGTGGACCCGGACGTCGGGCAGGAATGAGATGGACGGTTCCGCGACGTGGCGCACCATCTTCGGCCTACCGGAGAGTGGCAGGGTTACCTTTGAAGAGGTGCTCTCCCGGGTGCACCCGGAGGACAAGTCGAACCTGAGGTCCGTCATGGAACTGGCCGCGCGGGACGGGGGTGCCTTTTCCCTGGAGCACCGTGTGGTGCATCCGGACGGGAGCGTGCGCTGGGTCTCTTCTCACGGACGTGTGCATGAATTTGGCAATCGGCAGAAGCTGGAGATTCGTGGCGCCTCCCGCGACATCACGGAGCGCCGCCGTGCCACGCAGGAGGCGCAGCAGCGCCGGGAGGAACTGGCGCATCTCTCGCGCGTGGCCACCCTGGGCGCGCTCTCCGGCTCGCTCGCGCATGAGCTGAACCAGCCGCTCGGCATCATCTTGAGCAATGCGCAGGCGGCGCGGCACCTGCTTTCCCGTGACCAGCCGGTGGAGGAGGAGATGCGGGAGCTGCGCGAAATCATCGCGGACATCATCAGTGAGGACCGCAGGGCAGGGGATGTCATCGGGCGCATGCGCACGCTGCTGCGCCGTGGGGAGGTAAACCTGCAGCCGCTGGAGGTGAACGCGAATCTGGAAGAAGTGGTGCAACTCACGCGCAGCGACCTCATCGGTCGTGGGGTGAAGGTGGACCTCCAGCTCGCGGAGGGGCTTCCCAGGGTCATGTCCGACCGGGTGCAGTTCCAGCAGGTGCTGCTCAATCTCATCACGAACGCCGTGGATGCCATGGAGGCGAGTCCTCCGGGAGAGAGGACCATTACGCTGGTGACTTGCCGGGAGGGGGACGAGGTGCGCATCGATATCCGGGATATGGGGCCGGGTTTGCCGGAGGATCCCGAGTCCCTCTTCAAGGCCTTCCACACCACGAAAGAGAACGGCATGGGACTGGGGCTCTCCATCTCCAGGGCGCTGGTGACCGCGCATGGTGGCAAGCTGTGGGCCACTCCGAATGAACCCAAAGGAGCCACTTTTCATGCGACCTTCCCGGTGGCCAAAAGCGTAACATGAACATGGAAAAGCCGGCCACCGCCACCATCGGACTCGTGGATGATGATGAAGGCATGCTGCGTGCCCTGGGCCGTCTGCTGCGTACGCATGGCTATGCCACCCGCGCCTTTGATTCCCCGGACCGCTTCCTCATGGAGCACACGCATGAGGACCTGAATTGCGTGGTGCTGGATGTCTCCATGCCAGGCTGCAATGGCCTTGAATTGCAGGAGTACTTGAACCGGTCAGGGAAACCCCTTCCCATCATCTTCCTCTCCGGAGAAGGGAACATCCCCATCAGTGTGCGGGCCATGAAGGCCGGGGCGGTGACCTTCCTCGTGAAGCCTGTCGAGGAGCACGTGCTGCTGGAATCCATTACTACTGCGCTGGAGCAGAACGATAGCAACCAAAGCGAACGCAAGGAGCTGGACTCGCTGCGTCGTCGCATGGAGAGGCTCACCGCACGTGAGCGGGAGGTGCTGGAACACGTGATCTCCGGCAAGCCCAACAAGCTCATCGCCGCGGACCTGGGATTGAGCATCCAGACCGTGAAGGTGCATCGCATGCAGGTGACGAAAAAACTCGAAATCCCCTCGGTAGCCGGCCTCGTGAGCGCCGCCAACCGACTGGGCGTGGTGCCTGCTGCATAACGCTTTAGTAGCACCAAAGTTCTATACACAAACTCGCGGGGAGGGGCCATGCTCCGGCTATGTCAGTCGAGGCACCTGTCATCGCCATTGTGGACGATGAGCCGCGGATGCGCTCAGCACTCTGCCGGCTCCTCCGCGTGCGCGGTCATGCGGCAGTGCCATTTGAAGAGCCAGCCTTGTTCCTCCTGACGTTGGAGACGCGGAAGTATGGGTGTGTGATTCTCGATTTGCATATGCCGGAAATCGACGGCTACGACGTGCTGGAGTGCCTTGCGAGTCAGCATCAGGACGTGCCCATCATTGTCATCACCGGCCACGACCAGCCCGGAAGTGTCGAGCGCGTGCAACGTCTCGGCGCGAGTGCCTATCTCACCAAGCCTGTGGATGAGGAGCCTTTGATGCGTGCGATTGAGCAAGCGCTGGGGCAGCGAAGTGGGGTGGAGCGGTAAGCGGTAAGCGGTAAGCGGTGAGCGGTGAGCGGTGAGCGGCAGGGAAGGCCGAAGGCCGTTCGAATCCTCGCGTCCGCCATGGCCACCTGCACGGGGCTGACGTTCCACCTGTATGACCTGCCACCTTGGCACGCGACTTACTCGTCCTCGAATGCATTCATAAACTCCACATACGGGAGCAACTCAAAGCACATCGCTCAATGCCCGCCCACGGATGGGTATGCATTTTTCAACAAAGTGCCTGTGACTCGGCAGCTACATCCGGTCGGCGAATCCGTGAGCCACCAAATCTGCAATCTTGGGCAATATTTAAGGGCCGCGTGACGGGCTGCATTCGATTCCCGGGTTGCTTTCTCAGACGTCATGGACCCCACCCCCGAGAATATTAGAGCCTTTCATCATGCCCGCTGGAAGGTGCGATACACCTCCTACCTTCTCGCCCTCCATGAGGGTCTGGATAACAAAGGCTCGCTGCTTTGGCTGCAACAGCGGGGGCACTATCTCAACCGCTACTCTCTGGCCAAGGAATCTCTCGCGGCATTCCCCGAGTCCTGGCACGACCTCTTTAAATTGCCTGAGGACGAGTGCTCATTGCCTCATCAAGATGACTTTTCTCCATGCTCGGGCAGTTCCTCGGCCACGGGCGCGACGACATCCTCTGGCATGATGAGCAACCAAGGCCTTCCCTGACCATCAAGAACGACCCGTTTGCCATCAATTTCTACCAACTCGCCCTCCACGCTCAGCTTTGTGCCGTCAGGGGAGAGAATTTCATGCCTTTCTGCCATTGGTAGAGGTGAGTCAGGAGGGGAAGCGAACGAGTTGGAAGTGGTTGGCGCACAATTGCTGCGCGAATAGAGAGTCGCAACCAGAGCATGAATGCAGTTTCATGCATTATGCATGAGGCTTTATGCATGATTGTATATCAGCGGGTACCCTGAATATGCCCTAGGGGTTGATACTCAGGCTTTTCAAGCGCTGCAATTTCAGTCAAATGACCTCGTTGCGATTAGAAACAATCGCTTGGCATTGCAAACAACGAACAACCACAGCTCATATGAAGACCCTATCCAGTCTCCTCCTCGCGCTTGGACTCGCGCTTCCCGCCTTCGGTGGTGAAGCCTATGTGTCCAGCAAGAATACCGTCACCCCGCCTCCGCCTCCTAGGGGCTGCGACTGCTTTAACCCCGGACTTTCCCTCGGCATCTTCGGTGCGGGCATCCTGCCTGACAGTGACGAAGACGACGCTCTCGGCGGCGGCGTACTCCTCGACTACTTTTTCACGGAGCACATCGGCCTGCAGGGCAGCTATGGCATCTTCGCCACCGACAGCGAACACCATGAGTTCGACGCAGCCCTCGTCGTGCGCTTCCCCATCACGGATCTCTGCATCGCTCCCTACATCTTGGGTGGTGCTGGTTATGCGACCAATTCGGAAGACAACTGGAACCTGTTCGTCGGCGGTGGCCTCGAAGCCCGCATTCCGGACGCTGACTGCCTCGGCATCTTCGCCGATGGCGCCTATCACTGGGGTGAAGATGACTCCGGTGATTTCACGATTGTTCGCGTGGGCCTCAAGTTCAAGCTGTAGTCGCTCACCTGGCGAGCACGATTCGCCAGCGTGAACCCTTCAGTCGCTTGGGTACCTATGCGAAAAAGGAGTTAGTTAGTTCAAATCAAATCATGCGTGTTTCCCCGTCTGTGCGTGTCGGCGCACAGGCGGGGTTTCTTTTTTCGCCGCCGCCGCAAGTCACTCCGCAGAGAACAATAGTCCCCCTGGGGACGCGGACAGCGTCGTGAGGGCAACCTCCTGGACGAGGACTTTGGGATATTCGGCGATGACCGAGTCCCCGCGGAAAAACTTCACCGAGACGCCTTCCTCCTCATACCTGTCCGCCTCCACGTGCGCGGGGCCGATGCTGACTAACACAACCTTAAACACCCTCATGAGCGCTCGTGTGCGTACGCGTTGCTGAAGAGTCCAGGCGTGGGTACGGAGAGTGGATTCTCCATCCACGACAACATGCTGTACAGACCCTCCTGTGGCTGGGCGCCGGTGGCCTCCACGCTTTTTACCGTGGAGGCAACGTACTCGGCGAGCAGACGGCCTGCGCGATAAAAGCAGACGGATTCTTCTCCGTGGGTGCAACTGTCAGCTTCAACATGGACAGTACCGAGGTGGGTGAGTTCAAGTCGAAATACTTTCATCAATGTGGGCGCAGATATACGCACCCGGACTCACGCACGTTCAAAGGTATCGTGATATTTTATTCGATGCATGTTGCACGAAAACGGATGATGCAGACTGCAATCGCCCCGCTGTCATTGAGTGCGGCGCTTCCCGGAAGCGAGAGCCCAACGAGGCGGTTCGGGATGGCCCTCCGACAACGCAAGGAGGGCAGCGGTGACGTCCCTGTTCTGTCCTTCACCGTGTACTTCCTCCACGCTCTCTATTTCCGAGAGTCGAAACTGCAGGAGCGGCTGTCCTTTGGTGTCGTGAAACACGAACCAGTCACGCCCCTGGCAGTGAATGCTCCCTTCCAGTTCAAATGCAGCCCCTTCGCTATAGGTCAGGATAAACTTCGCAGGCGACCGTGGCGTCTGAGCGGCAACAGGTTCCCCCATGGTCCCGGGTGGCGTAGTTTCGTTCGCATTGCTGAATGCAGACGGGTCGGGGAGTTGGCGAGAAAAGCCAGCCATGTCTCAGGTGTTTTGGCATTTTGGAGATAGAGCGGCAAGCGATATTTGCTCCGAGTTGCTGATGCAAAATTCCCGCTCCTCCACTTCATGCAGAGTGCACGCGTGTGTGTTCGATGAACCGTGTTGCGAGAATGCCCACCATTCCGGTGAGACTCCCATGAGACTCCATTGCGGCATGCGCGATTACAGGAAAGACTTATCAATTCGCTCCGAGATTCTGATGGGACGCACATTGACAAAACTTCACCAAAGATCCAGTTACAGGAGGGAATGCATCAATACCGGGTTGACCTCACTGTGGGCATGTTTGGCTACGTAGACGCAGACAATTGGCGTCTCCGGGAGGGGTGGTTTGAGTTTTTGGCGGGCGACGAGGTAAAAGCGCGATACCCCGAGCTGTCCGTGCTGGCCATCCGGCGCACGGGGGACGAGTTGGAGTTGATTCAGGAGTATCCTGCGCCGGAGCGCGCCGGATAGTCCGTGCATGACCTGCCCGATTCTTATCTCATCACCCAATGACGAAAGTGACAATCGTGACTCTGTTTCAAAAAGTATGCAGGAAGAATCTTCTATAGGGACTTTTTAGAACACGTTCACGCTGGTCACTTCCGTCATTCATTCGAATTGGTCTTGAGTAAAAGGGTCCGCTTCACTGCGCATGCAAAGCCCGCAGATGGCCTTGCCCTTGTTGGTGTGCTTCACCACATAGCCACGGTCCTCCAGTCGTTTGCGGAGTGATTGTTTGTTGAGTTGGGTGCGCCTACCGCTGTCGGTGGCCCATGTTTTGTATTTCTCGTACAGGTCGCTCAGCAGCACTTTGCGGTCGAGGTCCTGCGTCTGCTCCGTCGTCTCCTGGATAAACTCCCCCAACACATCCGAGTCCTCCCGGTACCCTTCCGTCGCGTTCTTCACCGCATCCGGCATGGGCAGCTTGCAGCCATTCGCGTGCCATGCCGCCAGGCCGCGAAGGCACCAGTTCAAGATACCCGGCAGCTCCGTCAGCAGTTCCTTCGGCAGGTTTTCATTGCGCTGTTCTGCTGGCACCACGGTGGTGAAGGGGACGAGGCGGACGCGGCGCCACATGCCGCCATCCGTGCCGGAGATGGTGGGGCGGTGATTGCCGAACATGACCAGCTTGCAGCTCGGGCGGAACACGAAGAAGGGCTTGTAGAGGAAGCGGGCTTTGATGCTCTCTCCGCCCGTGATGTCTTTCACGAGGGATTCATTGAGCCGCATGCCGTCGGAGACTTCGGAGCCCACGAGGAGGCGGGCGCCGGTCAGGCCTGCGAGTTCGCCGAGCACGTTGTTATCCGTGGGCTTGTCCGCGAGCATGCCGCCGGCCTTCTGGCCGTAGCCGCCGCAGAGATGGAAGAGCGTTTCCAGGAAGGTGGTCTTGCCATTCGACCCGGTGCCGTAGAGGAACCAGAAGCACTGCGCGCCGGTGTCCCCCGTGAGCCAGTAGCCCGCGCTCACCTGCATGAAGTGCCGCACCTGCGGGTCGGGCAATATCTGCTCCACAAAGGCCTCCCACTTCGGACAGGCGGCGGCGGCGTCATAGGTGACGCGGGCAGACTTGGTCATCATGAGGTCGCGCTGCGGCGGGTGGAACTCGCATTTCCGCAGGTCCAGCACGCCATTCTCCACGCCGAGCAGGAAGGGGTCGGCATCCCACATGTCCATGGTGCGAAGGCTCACGCGGGAGTCGGAGCTGGCGGCGACCAGCATGGCCCTCATGTCCGCGAGGTTTCCCAGGTCGCGACCGCGCTTCATGAGTTCATTGCCCTCGGCGGGGTAGCTGCACTCGGCGGATTGTCGGAGGATTTCCTCGGAGAAATACTTCGCCCGCTCCTGCATGCCCGCACCGGGGTCCAGTTCCCAAGAGGCGCCGTTCCACTCGACCCACTGCTTCCGGCACCAGCAGTAGCGCACGTCTGCATGATGGCGGCTGAGGAACTCCAGGGCATTGCGATTGTCGTTGTAGATGCCATCTACGGGAGTCACGGCGAGCACGGTCACGGCTCCGTCATCCTCCTCAGTCACTTGTACGCTCACCGGTTCGGCGAGGGTGAGCTGCGCCTGGTGGGTGCGGCGCTCGTTTTCTTTCCCACGGCGATAGGAGCGCGTGTTGCGCAGGTCGCGGGAATTGTTGGGGTCGGGCGGAGGCGGAGGCGGTGGTGTCGGAGGTGTCGTCATGGGTAAGAAAAATGGTATGGGCGGGGAGTAGCGCGTGAACGTGAGGTTCTTGATGTGGAAGCTGTGACGCGCAGCGTCCCTGGACTGCGTGCAGCCTGCTGCCGCTTTCCTGAAGTGCAGCCTGCTGCACACTCCACCGCGACGAAGTCGCCAAGCTCTTCTAGAGAGGTCACATCACGAGTGAGGGTCATCATCGCCACAGCAGGCTGTGGACTCTGGAAAGCGGCAGCAGGCTGCCGCAGTCCAGGGACGCTGCGCGTCACAGCGCTTGGATCATTCGCGCGGCTTCCATTTTCTGGTGATGAGCACGACATCATGCGAGTGCGAAGATATCCTTGAGATACTCCCGCAAATCATCCGGGGCACGCTGCACACACCCCTGAAAGTGAATGTCATCATCGGGTGATGCGTTCTGATACACCCGGGACACCACGTCTCCGAGGTCCTTGCAAGCAACGGGCAGCGGCACGGGCTCCAGCTGCACCTGCGCTCCGGCTCCCTCCAGCTCAACCAGCCAGGCACCGGCGGCCTCCCACCCGGTCGTACCAGCATCGGGAACGATATGCACCTTCCTCCCGGCCAGCGCGTGCAACAAGTACGGGTCACGCGCAAACCTCGATGACGCACTCACCGCTGCGAGGCAGGTCCAGTCCAGCGCATCCCGCGCCATCATGAGCGCGGCGATGGCCTCCACCAGGCCAATCACGCCTTCCACGAGTAGTACCGGGCACTGGCTGCCCAAGGCCCATTTCCTGCCAATGAAAGCGCCCTCGGAACCGGGAAGGTTCTTCGCCTTGCTCTGCTGCCTGCCGCCCTGCACCGGGAGCAAGCCGCCGTCGAAGCGGCGTGCCTGGGCAAACGTCCCCTCGCCCATGATGAAGCAGTCGTGCCCCTCGTAGTGCGCCTTGCCCAGCAGGCCGGCGCGTCTCACCACCTCCACGGCGGCACACGGCACCTTGCGCAGGATGGCGATGCGGTCGCGGTCGTCATCCGTGAGCGGGGAGAAGGCGGGCCATGGGGGTGTGCGACGCTCTCTCTCAAGGAGCGGCTGCCTCACGTGGCGCCCATGACTTGGGTGGAAAGGCGAACCCGCTCCTGAGCCGCAGTTGAAGGGAGCGTGGACACTCTTGTCCGCCGTTCTGTCGTGTGTCTTGCTGCTTTGGTGTGGAGAGAGGTGATGCTGCGAGTCAGAAGCTGCTCGTGGAATGGGGCCTTGCCTGCTGGATGAAAGAGGGTGGTGCGTCAGGGATGGCGGACAGGAGTGTCCACGCTCCTTTGACTGAGGCTCCGCCTCTACAGCTCCCACCACCGGCACTGGGCCAGTGCCGCTCCTTGGACTGTATGCCTTTTGGTGTGATGGGGTGTGATGCCGTTGCCGCTCCCGCTGCAGCACATACCCCTCTGGCCTGTCCGCCTTCGCTCCGTCCGCAATCTTGTGCCGCATCTCCGTCGGGGACCATCGGGGCCGGGCGTGCGTCTCATTCCACTCGGAGAGCAATTCCATGCCCTCCGCTTCGCTCAGGGAGAATCCCCGCATGAGCACCACGGCCACCTTGAACATGGCCGCGCTCCCTCCTTCGCCCTGCACCGAGTCCTCCATGCGCGAAATGTACGTGCGCGCCCGCTCCTTCACCTTCCATCGAAATTCCATAACGGTATAGGACAATATAGGATGTTATACGAAAAATGGATATACCCACGCGGACATAGCTCCGCCCAGGAAGCTCCTTCGTCCTCAGACTCAAGCCTTCACATCCACCACCGGTCTGAGTGCGGGCACTTCAGACTCACGCAGCACCCGCTCCACCTCCTCAGGCGCATACAGGATGCGCCCTCCTCGTTTGAAGTAGCTGATGCGGCGCGCTGTCCGCAGTCTGGCGAGCTGTTGCTCACTGAACCCAAGCCGCGCCCGTGCCTGTGCTGTCGTCAGCAGTTCCCTCGGTCCTGTCTTTTCCTCCGTCGTCGTTGTCATCGCTTGTAGGAAGTAGCCACCACTGGTTCTTGGTGACTATACACCTTACCGCCGAATCCACCGCCGTCTAGTATTTTGTCAGTGTACTCCCCGGGGTTTTTTGGAATTGCCCTGAATTGCTGAATGGGAAGATGCCGCCTCACGGCCCCGGCGTGTCTCTGCCTCCTGATCCAGGGATTTAGGCCTGATTGTACCAAGGTACAATATCGGGGCGCGCTGACGGTGCATAGAGTGGGGGTTCAGTGACTTCACAAAGAGGAAGCACGGCGCCTGCGAATTTTGGGGCGTGCAGTAGTGCAACGAGGAATAAAAGCCAATGCACATGAAAACAACACGACTGAAATACTGGGGCGCCGCCCTGCTCACTGCGGCGTTCGTGTCGGCAGCTCCTGCTGCTGATAAGAAACCGAACGTCCTCATCATCTGGGGTGACGACATCGGCACATGGAACATCAGCCACAACAACCGTGGCATGATGGGCTACAAGACGCCGAACATTGACCGTATTGCGAAGGAGGGCGTATCCTTCACCGACTACTACGGCCAGCAGAGCTGTACCGCTGGACGCGCGGCCTTCATCAGCGGCTCCGTGCCATGACGAAGGTGGGCCTGCCCGGTGCGAAGGAAGGCTGGCAGAAGACGGACTGCACCATGGCGACCGTCATGAAGAGCCAGGGCTATGCCACCGGTCAGTTCGGCAAGAACCACCAGGGGGACCGCGATGAGCATCTCCCCACGCAGCACGGCTTCGATGAATACTTCGGCAGCCTGTACCACCTCAACGCGTCTGAAGAGCCGGAGAACCGCGACTACCCGAAGGACCCTGAGTTTCTCAAAAAGTTCGGTCCGCGCGGCGTGATTCAGGCCACTGCTGACGGCAAGATCACCGACACCGGCCCGCTCACGAAGAAGCGCATGGAGACCATCGATGAGGAAACGCTGGCCAAGGCCAAGGACTTCATCGAGCGCCAGCACAAGGCAGGCAAGCCCTTCTTTTGCTGGTGGAATGCCACACGCATGCACTTCCGCACCCACGTGAAGGAGGAACACATCGGCATCTCCGGGCAGGATGAATACGGTGATGGCATGGTCGAGCACGACATGCAGGTCGGCGAGCTGCTCAAGCTTATCGACGAGCTCGGCCTCGCGAATGATACCATCGTGCAATACTCGACGGACAACGGCCCGCACTACAATGCCTGGCCGGATGCCGCCACCACACAGTTCCGCAGCGAGAAGAACTCAAACTGGGAAGGCGCGTACCGCGTGCCGTGCTTCGTCCGCTGGCCGGGACACTGGCAGGCGGGCGTGACGCTCAATGGCATCGTAGCCCACGAAGATTGGTTCCCGACCCTCGCCGCCATCGCAGGTGCACCTGACATCAAGGAAAAGCTCAAGGCAGGTGTGGAACTGAACGGGCGCAAATATCACAACTACATCGATGGCTACGACCTGAACGACTATCTCAGCGGAAAGACCGACAAGTCACCCCGCAATGAGTTCTGGTATGTGAACGACGACGGACAAGTCGTTGCCGCACGCTACAGCGACTGGAAGGTCGTCTTCCTTGAGAACCGTGGCGAAGCCTTTGGTGTCTGGCGTGAGCCCTTCACTGAGCTGCGCGTGCCGCTGCTGTTCAATCTGCGTCGTGATCCGTTCGAGAAGTCCCAGCACAACTCGAATACCTACAACGACTGGTTCCTCAGCCGCGTGTTCGTTCTTGTGCCCATCCAGCAATTGGCCGGGAACTTTCTCATGACCATGAAGGAGTTTCCGCCGAGTCAGAGCCCAGGCTCTTTCAACCTGGAGAAGATTCAGAAGCAAATCGGCGCCGCCACCAGCGAGGGCACCAAGTAAGAATCAAGAAGTGTCACGGCGGAGCGTCGCGTGCCGACGCTCCGCCTTGTTCCCCCTCGCGAATCCTCTTCAAGCGATGACGCCTGCGACTGTTTCCGGTCGCAGGCGTTATCGGCTCAAAACTCCCAGAACCACAATCCGACCTATCAGGGTCACCACCATGAAAACGAATCGGATTCTCATTCTGTCGCTCGCCGGTCTCGCCGCCGGCCTGCTGCCATCATGCGTCGGCCACGTGGATCGCGTGGAAGACCGTGTGGACCGTCGTGAAGATCGCTATGACCGCCGCCACTACAGCGGCCCGGGTGATCGCGCGGAGGACTACTGGGACAAACGCGAGAACGTGAATGACAAGTTCCGCGGGCGACGCGGGCTGATGTATTAATGTGATGCCACGTTTCTGAAATAATTCTGATGTATCCGACATGGCGTGGAACCATTCATGCATGCTCGAGAACGTAGTGCGCTTTTACGCCGAAGGCGTTGCACATTGACCAGCCCAAGGTCAGCTTGCGAAGCAAGCGCCACCTTGGGTAGTGGTCAGAAGTGGGTCGAACGCCGAAGGTGTTCCACAGAACGACGCTGGGGCTAGATGACGTGACTTTTCGATAGACCGTCTTTGTAGAACACCTTCGGCGTTCATGGATCGTTGTGCTGTCCCAGGGTGGCGCCCGCTTCGCGGGCTGACCCTGGGCTATGCATGTACAACACCTTCGGTGTAGGAGCATCTGGGAATAAGCTTTGCTTGAGTCGCGCTCTTCCAAGGAATCTCAGGTGGCACCATCTCAGTAAACCTGTGAACTAAACAAGCTTGAACTCTACACTCGATAGATGAAAATGTAGAGTCGGGGTATCCACTGCGAAAACACAGCGAACACGGGTCGTTGCAAGGCGGCGCTCGTTGATATGCATCACTCCAAAAAACCGAAAGGCCCGCTTCAAATGAGTAGCTGCTTCTCTCGATTTCTTCTCGTCGTTGTCCTGGGTGTCCTCACTTCCTGCTCGACCTATTCCACGGCCACCAAGCAGCGCCTCACCTACTCGTCACCCACGCCTGCGGGGCAGTTGATTGCCCACGGAGAGAAGCTCTCTCCCGCAGAGCCGCTCGCCCAACTCGGCGCCTATCTCGATGCCACTGCCGCAGCCAGCGCCGTGCTCGCGAAGCAGCCCGGTGACACGCAGGCGCGTGCTGACTACAACTTCGCCGTCGCACGCATCTTTGAAATCATCTCCGATGCCGGACTGGAGCCGTGGAAGGCGCCGGTGCGCTGCCCCGGAGCCAGCCAGGAGTGGAACCTCTCCTTCAAGACAGACCCGCGGCCGGATCACAACCCTGCCAACTACAGTCTCGTCTCGCCCGACCGTTATCGTTTCAAGGGGAAACTCGTCGTCCAGCAGGATGACAAGGCCGGTCTCGGTGCCTCACTGATAGCCAGGAGCAAGGTGCCGGATGCGACACAGATCGATCCCTTCGCCCAGGGCAAGCACATCTACTACGGAGTCACCGGCTTGGCGGATGTGAAGGGAAACAATGCCACCCTCACCCTATACGATCCACTCTCAGTGGAGAACGTGAGCATGGACGGCCACACGTATCCACTCGCGGCGAATTTCACCGCGCCCATTGCTCTGGCCCTCGCGGAGCTGAAGCCTCGCAAGCGTGAGCTGGGTGGGTTGTTCAAGCCGGATGAGTTTGCCACGGGACCGCGACTGGCGCGCTTGCAGCCCTACGATCCCAAGAAGATTCCCATCCTCTGCATTCATGGTCTCGGAGATTCCCAGGCCACCTGGGCACCGATGATTGAATCCCTCCGCTCGGACCCGGTCATCCGGGAGAACTATCAAATCTGGTTCTTCAGCTACGCCTCGGGTTATCCCTATCCGGCGAGTGCCGCCTTCCTGCGGCAGAAGATGGACCTCATCAATGCCCGCTACCCGGACCACAAGAAGATTGTCGTCCTCGGTCACAGCATGGGTGGCATGATCAGCCGCACGCTCATGACAGACAGTGGCATGAAGCTCTGGTACGCCATCTATGACAAGTCACCCGAAGAAACGCCCTTCGAAAATGAGGAGACGCGCAAGCTCATGACGGACGCGCTCATCTTTAAACATCGCCCGGAGATTTCTCGCGTCACCTTCCTCTCGCCCTCGCATCGCGGCGCAGACATGGCCACCAATTTCTTCGGACGCCTGGGCTCCAAGCTCATCGGCGGCCCCAAGAATCTCCTGAAGGGTGATACCTCCGCGCTGGCTGTGGCGAAGCCGAACTCCCGGGGAGCACACTTGAAGAAGATGCCCAACAGCATTGACTTTCTGGACCCGGAGAACCGCTTCGTGGTTGCCCTTGCGGAGTTGCCCCTGGCTCCGGGCATACCGTTTCACAGCATCCTGGGTGACCGTGGCAAGGGAGGGAACAAGGACCGCACCAAGCCGGTGAGTTCAGACGGCATCGTGCCCTACTGGAGCAGCCACCTCGACGGTGCGGAGAGCGAAGTCATCATCCCCAGTGGTCACTGGACAAACCAGCACCCCCAGGGCATCGCCGAAGTGCGGCGGATTCTCTATCAGCACCTCGGCAAGGAGCTGAAGGTGGTTTCGCAGTAGCCGGTTTCCAGAAGGGACATCATCATCGTGTGATGTGTATTATACCAAAGGAGGTTGAGAGCGGGCCTTCAAGCTGACGAACTTACCCAGCGTGTTGCGGCAGGCCCAAGGAGAGGGGACATTCCTGTCCCCATGGAAGTACGAACTACACCTTCAAGCTCTCAATAGCTCCCTTCGTGTAAATGAGGCGACTGCTTCGCAGGGAGCGGCACCAGCCTGGTGCCGTCATAGGCAGCGTCGTCACGCGAGCAGCTTGGAAACGTCCTTACAGCTTCGAAGAGAAGGGTTCCGCACCCTATTTGCCCACCGCCGGCACCAGGCTAGTGCCGCTCCCTGCGAGACGCCCTTTCATCACTGGGGACGTTCTGCCTCCAATGACTCCGTTCGTACTTCCATGGGGACAGGAATGTCCCCACTCCTTGATCCTCTGCCTCTCTCAAAGGCACGCGCGACATGCCTGTGCGTCTCTGCGTCCTTTGCCTCTCTGCCCCTCTGCGGTTAACCGGAAACGGCCTTGTGGTGGAAGTGATGGCGAAGGCGAAGACGAAGACGAAGACCATGCAATGTGTTGCCGGTCAGGCCGGAGGCCTAACGCCCACTGTCAGGCGGGGACGCCTAACCTCCTTGGGCCTTCCGCAACACGCTGGGCAGGTTCGTCCCGTTAGAGGACCTTTTTTTAACTCGCCCTCGTTTTACTTCATCAGCCTCGCCACCGCATTCGCGAGGAGTTTCATGCGCCTGAGTTCCGCCTCCGAGTGCAGTCGGGGGGTGCGGTAGTGCACGGACATCATGCCGACGAGCTGGCCCTTGCCATCCACCAGCGGCATGGACCGCACGGCGCGGACGCTGGCTTTCTGCAGTTCCTCCAAGGCCTGTGTGTTTTCAAAGATGGGGCTGCATTCCACATCTTCCACCACCACGGGGCGATGCTCCTGCATGGCCAGACCGCAGGCGGAGTGACGGTCATTTGCGTATTCGAAGAACTTCAGGAACGAGCTGCCGAATCCCCGCTGCGCCTCCAGCACGAGGCCCTCACCGCTGGGGTGCATACGCTGGATGTTGCCGAAGTCCGCCGAAAGGACGGATGTCGCCGCCTCCAGTGCCCAGGCCAGCGCGAGGTCGCGGCTGGTATTCCCCTGCAGCTCAGTGAGTTTCTGCAGCCACCTCTGCAGCTTGTTTTCCGCAAGCTCCTCCCGGAGCGCGACGGACTGCTGCGCTGTGCGGTTGCTCTCCGTGCGGAGGTACGCCAGCTTCTGTTCCACTGCGTCCAGCCATTGGCCACTTGTCAGATCCATGGGCATCGTGATCGTCTTTGAGGAAGAAACAGAAGCGAAGGAAGGGAATGAAGCGAAGCTAACCGGCTTACAGGGGCAGCCTCAAGTGCTTGCGTGCATGATGCACGTCAATGGGAAATCGCGCGGCCGGACCATAGCAGATGGATGGCACTGCTGCAAGCCTGGGCAATACCCAGTGCTTTGCCTCCCCCCAACCAGCCCGCCGGTCGCCACACACTCGAAACGACCGGCGGGCGGTGTATTGGGGAACGCAACCTGCCAACTCCCATTGCCAGGTTGCGGCCGCAAGTATCCACTGGATGGAGAAAGACCGCCATCAGGGAGGTGTCTGATTGGGGCATCGGTGAAGCAGGGGGAGGCGGGTTGATGGTCTATGGTTGATAGTTGATAGCCTGAACGAGCAAGGGGGATGTGGCACTGGCGCTCACGACAACAAAGGGAGCCTGACTTGCTCTTTCACACCATGAGCAAATGCGCGGAGGCCATCGTGTGCCCTGCACCCCTCAGGCTATCAACTATCAACCATAGGCCATCAACTCCCCTCACTTCCCCCCGAAGCGGATGAGCACAAACTCCTTCTCGCTCCGTGCCTCGCCCCACTCGCCGGTGAAGTTGCCGCGGACTTCGCTTTTGCCATAGCGGCGCTCGAAATAGACGGACCAGTCCTTGTAGATCTGCGGCGTGGTCAGCATCCACTTGATGCCACTGTCGGGAATGGTGTTGATGTCGTAGATCTCAAACGTGTCCTCGGGAAGGTAGAAGGGGTAGGGGATTTGCGCGAGGTGCAGCAGCAGCAGTGGGCCATCCTTTGGCTCCATGGCCTTGTTGATGGCATCCGCCACGGGCTTGATGAGATGGTCCGTGTGCACATACACACCCGTGAGCGCACCGTAGAACCCAATGGCCGCAGCGAGACCGAGGCAGGCCCACGCGGCAAACTTCTCCGCCAGCATGGTGGCATGCTTCAGCATCCATGCACACGCGGCTCCGCATGCCGCGAAGGCCACCACCCACAGCGCGGATTGTCCCACGGGGAGCGAGAGGTCCTGCTGGGAGAAGAGCACCAGACCCGCGAGCCCGAGCAGTGACACCACGGCCACGGCGAGCATGACGTGCTTCCAGATGCCGAAGGCGAGGCGTTGTCCCTCGGCAAATCCCGCGGAGAGCATCCAGCCCAAAAGCATGGCCACCGGTCCCAGCAGCGGCGCGACATAGCGGGGGCTGGAGCTGGGCAGCAGTACCATCACCGCGAAGCCCGCGATGGCCCCGTACAAGATGCCACGGAAGACCTGCGTGCAGTCCTCCGTCTCACGCGCGCCGGTCACCGTTTGTCTCCGGAAGGCGAGTGGCAGGAAGAGTATCCACGGGAGGAACATCACCAGCGCCCGCGGCCCGCGCACGAGCCAGTCACTCACGGAGCTCTTCTCTTCACCGGTGACACGGCTGGTCACTTCATGGCTCCAGGCATCCATCGCATTGAGCGGCATGTCCGGCACGGGCAGTCCCTTGAGTTGCGCATCTGCCACGGCGCGCTCGTGCAGAACCTGCAGCAGCTTGTTGTACTCCTGGATGAAGGGGATGGCCCAGATGAGCGCGATGCCAAAGCACACCGCGAGTCCGAGCAGATGCGGCAGGGAGAAGAGCTCCCGCCAGCGCTTCGTCTGCCAGCATACGCCGGCCAGCAGCAGGTAGAAGAACAGGAAATGCGCCGGTCCCTTCGCCAGCAGCGCGAGTCCCAGCAGCACGCCCGCGACCAGCCACGTGAGCCAGCGGTTTGCCTTGCCCAGGAATCCCGCGAGCCATGCCATGAAGGCCGCTCCGGTGAAGGCGATGTAGTACACCTCAATCTCCGCGAGCCGCCCTTTCTCAATGCACCCGATGCTGGTGAGAAAGCATACTACGCCAAGGAACGCCGCGCGTCCGCCGATGGCCCGCCTTCCAAAGCCGTACATGAGCAGGGAGCCACCCAGCATGGCGAGCACGCTGGGCAGACGTGCGGACCACTCATTCTGCTCGCCCGTGAGCTTGAAGCTCGCCGCGCTCACCCAGTTGATGAGCGGGGGCTTTCGTACAAAGGGTTCGCCGCCGGAGTAGGGCACGAGCCAGTTCCCCGTGTTCAGCATGGTGCGCCCCGGCAGCGTGCGGCGCCACTCCTCCCCGCGTATCTCCCGCCGCCCGAGCCCTGTGAGATACAGGAGCGCCCAGAGCAGGGTGATGGCGGCAATGGCGAGGAGGTTCTTCATCAAGCAGGTGAGAAAGGAAGCGGAAGCGAAAGCGAGGCGTGAGCGGAAAACGGAAGTGTGACCTTAGCGAGAGTGTGGGAAGGGGGAAGCAGAGGTTTGCCCGAAATGCAGCTAAGTAGGTTAGGCGTCCCCGCCTGACAGTGGATGTTAGACCTCCGGTCTGACCAGTAACGCATTCGTCTATTCCGCTGCACGACATGACATGACTAGTGGTGCATGGCGCCCTGGTGGCGTCCGGCAGAGCTCGATGTCTGCGACGCAGGGTGCTTTTCACCTTTTGGTCAGACCGGAGGTCTAACATCCGCTGTCAGGCGGGACGCCTAACCTCCTGGCTTAGACCTCCGGTCTGACCAGAAACGCATTCGTCCATTCCGTTGACAAATATCCTTCGCGTGATGATCCCAATCCTGTGGAATTTATCTCCGGTCCCCCTGGTTTTCAGCCTTTTGATCCGACTCGCCCGGTCAAACGCAGCCGGCGGCATCTGCCTCACTGGACTCAGGATGGTGCGACCTACTTCGTTACCTTCCATCTCGGAGACTCCCTTCCTCAAGAAAAGCTCAGGGAGTTGCGTGTTCTTACAAGTCAGCTTGCGCAGGCGGAGACCAACTCACCGGAGGACTATGAGGAACGCCGGCGAGAGGTCATGCGCAAAGTGGAATCGTGGCTCGACGCTGGCCACGGGAACTGCTGGCTGGCTCGCCGGGACATCGCCACGATGATGCTCAACGCTCTGCTGCACTTTCATGGCAAACGGTACGATTTGGGTGCCTGTTGTGTGATGCCGAATCACGTGCATGCGGCGTTCCGTCCTCTTCTTGGTCACGAGATGGAGGTCGTGATGCAGTCCTGGAAAGGATTCTCCTCGCATGAAATCAACAAGCTGCTGTCCATGCAGGGCAACGTGTGGATTCAAGAGAGTTATGACACCATCGTACGTGATGCCCGGCATCTGGCGCGTGTGGTGCAGTACATTGGCAACAATCCCGCCAAAGCAGGCCTGGCAAAGGACCAGTGGCACCGATGGGAAAATCCGGAGTGGGCGAGGCTCGGGTGGGGCTTCCGGGAACCGGGGAGGTGATTGCGAAGGAGGTTAGGCGTCCCCGCCTGACAGTGGGGGTTAGACCTCCGGTCTGACCATTCGCTCTATTGGTCCGTTTCATTACATGACCAGTGGTGCATAGCATTTCGGAGGCATACCGCAAAGAGCGATGTCTGCGGTGCATGCTCCTTTTGACTTTGGTCAGACCGGAGGTCTAACATCCGCTGTCAGGCGGGACGCCTAACCTCCTGTCTGAATGCCAAACAAAAGAAGCAGGCATCGCTGCCTGCTTCTTCCAAATGGTAACGGTGGAACTAAAATGCTCGACTAGGCGGCGCCTGCCTCGGCTTTCGCCGCGGCGTCCTTGTCCTTCAGCACGGCCTTGCGGCTCATCTTCACGCGGCCCTTGTCATCCACGCCGATGCACTTCGCGGTGACGGTGTCACCGGTGCGCACCACGTCTTCCACGCGCTCGACGCGGTGGTCGGCGAGTTCGGAGATGTGGATGAGGCCGTCCTTCTTGCCACCAAGTGACATGAAGGCGCCGAAGTTCGTGGTGCTGACGATGCGGCCCGTGTACACACGGCCCACTTCGACTTCGCCCACGGTGTTGTTGACGAGTTCCAGCGCGCGCTCGAGCGCTTCCTTGGAGGAGGCGTAGATGAGCACGGTGCCGTCGTCGTTGATGCTGATGTCAGCACCGGACTCGGCCTGGATGGCCTTGATGTTCTTGCCGCCAGGTCCGATGAGCTCACCGATCTTGTCGGGGTTGATCTTCGTCTTCTCGATACGGGGAGCGAAGCTGCTGAGCGGCTTCACTTCGCTGATCGCCTGGTTCATGATGGCGAGGATGTCCGTGCGGCCGACCTTCGCCTTCGCGATGGCTTCGTTCAGGATGCTGAGCGGGATGCCGGGAAGCTTGAGGTCGAGCTGGAAGCCGGTGACGCCG
The DNA here is from genome assembly GCF_011044495.1 of Roseimicrobium sp. ORNL1. Classification (GTDB taxonomy): domain Bacteria; phylum Verrucomicrobiota; class Verrucomicrobiia; order Verrucomicrobiales; family Verrucomicrobiaceae; genus Roseimicrobium. The sequence continues at coordinate 4,817,380 of NZ_CP049143.1, read as the reverse complement.
AGGTCGGTGCCGCAAAGCTTGAAGTCCATGTCGCCGAAGTGGTCTTCGCTGCCCAAGATGTCGAGCATCGTGAGGTAGCGGGACATCTTGTCATTCGCGTCGAACTCGCTCACGAGACCCACGCTGATGCCAGCGACGGGGCGCTTGAGCGGCACACCGGCGTCGAGCAGGGCCATGACGCCGGAGCAAACGGAGGCCATGGAGGTGGAACCATTCGATTCCATCACTTCGCTGGACACGCGCACGGCGTAGGGGAAGTCTTCGGGAGAAGGAACAACCGGCTCCACGGAGCGCTCGGCGAGGGCGCCGTGACCGATTTCACGACGGTTCTGGCCACCGAAGCGACCGGTTTCACCCACGCTGAAGGGAGGGAAGTTGTAGTGCAGGATGAAGCGCTTCGTGTCTTCGCCACCAGCATAGGTGTCGAGCTCCTGGGCTTCGTCGAGGGGAGCGAGCGTGGCCAGAGCCAGCGCCTGCGTTTCGCCACGGGCGAAGAGGGCGGAACCGTGCGAGCGGGGGATGAGACCCACTTCGCCGCTGATGTTGCGCAGCTGGTCGATCGCGCGGCCGTCGCAGCGGGACTGCTTGTCCAGGATGGAGATGCGGAAGGCTTTCTTCTGCAGGTAGTCGAAGGCCTGGCTGATTTCGAAAGCACCGGCTTCGGGATACTTCGCCTTGATGGCGGCTTCCACTTCGTCACGCAGGGCGCCGACGGCCTTGCTGCGTTCGATTTTGCTGGGGCGGTAGAGCGCGCCTTCGATGCGGCTGCCGGCCACTTCGTAGGCGATTTCCAGAAGCTCATCCTTCACCAGCATGAGGTTCACCTGGCGCTTCTCTTTTCCGGCGAGGGCAGCGAGCTGCTCCTGCGCAGCCACGAGCACCTGCACCTGCTCCTGCGCGAAGGCGAGGGCGGCGATGAAGTCGGCCTCAGGCAGCTCCTGGGCGGCGCCTTCGATCATGATGACGTCGGTCTTGTTGCCCACGTACACGAGGTCGAGGTCGCTCTTGGCGCGGAGGGCGTGCGTGGGGTTCACCACGAACTGGCCATTCACGCGGCCCACACGCACGGCGCCCACGGGGCCGGCGAAGGGAATGTCAGACACGCACAGCGCGGCGGAGGCGCCGTTGATCGCGAGGATGTCGGAGTCGTTTTCACCATCCGCGCTCAGAAGAAGAGCGACGACCTGGGTGTCGAAGTAGTAGCCCTTCGGGAAGAGCGGGCGCAGCGGGCGGTCCGTCATGCGGCAGGTGAGGATTTCCTTTTCCGTGGGGCGGCCTTCACGCTTGAAGTAGCCACCAGGGAACTTGCCGGCGGCTGCGGCCTTTTCCTTGTACTCGACGGAGAGGGGGAAGAAGTCCTGGCCTTCCTTCACCTTCGTGGCGGACACGGCGGTGACGATGACGATGGTGTCTCCGAGGCGCACGGTCACGGCGCCGTCAGCGAGCTTGGCCAGCTTGCCGGTTTCGATAAAGATGTCGCCGCCGGGAAGGCTTGCGGTGATGTTATGGATTGCCATAGGGAAATTACTTTCTGATGTTCTGTGTTGTCTGTCTTGCTCGGGTGGTGCCTCCGGCGGTCCATGGGGGCTCACGCGTGTACGTGCGCGAGCGGGTCGTATGAACTCACTGAGTGGGGTTTGGCTGGACGAGTGCCGGGTGCCAGAGGCGTGGGGGTACGGGCAGGCATGATAGGCCTGCACCGAGGGGTTCCGCGTTGTCTTGAGATCAAGTCAATACGGGCGTCCGGGCGAGGGGGACAGCAGGCGGAAATGCGATGCTGCCTGGGCAGGGAACTGCCCGCCGGACATCGATCCTCACAAAGCAAAAAAGGCGGAACCGGTGAAAGTTCCGCCTTTCGGCAAAGTTTAGCGGCGCAGCTTGAGCGCCTTGAGGATAGAGGTGTAGCGCGGCTCCTCGGTACGCTTGAGGTAGTCGAGCAGTTTACGGCGGCGCGCGACCATCATGAGGAGACCGCGACGGGACGCATGATCCTTGGAGTGCGTGCCGAGGTGCTCGGTGAGATGGTTGATGCGGTCAGTCAGGCGCACGATCTGCACGTCTGCACTTCCGGTGTCCTTCTCATGGATCTGGAAGGGCTTCGTATCGGTGGTTGCGGCTTGGCTCATTAGATGGTTTGAATTCCGCCAACCTGGCGGTCAGGTTTCCGTTTTGTGGAGCCGGGAAAAAGCCATCGAATGGGGTATTTGCAAGAAGAATTTCAGCGCTGCGAAAGGAATTTGAGAGGGTGGGGGAGAGGGAAGGAGGTTAGGCGTCCTCGCCTGACAGTGGATGTTAGACCTCCGGTCTGACCAATAACGGTCACAACCGCGCTCCATGACCCTCATCCTCTCCGAGTAAACGATGAAAAGCGGTGTCGCGCGAACGCCTGCCACACGCACTCCACGACACAAAGCGTGCCTTCTACCTGCCAGATGAAAACAGACCGTGATCCCTGTTGGATGCGGCTACGGTCCCCCCTCCCTTATCCTGACGCACATGGGGAAGTCGGGTCTCCTGACCGGACAGCGTCCGGCGGGTTTTCTTACCCGTCCGTCAGCGCTCTGCTGTTGAACTGACTGGCCCTTGGTTCAACTTCGCGCTGTGCCTACCATCTACATCACAGCCCCGGGTGAGCGACCGAACGTCTCAACGGTCATCGCCTTCCTATGGAAAGATGGGCAGAATGTGGATACAGACGGCAATGCTCATCATCCAGCATCTCGTACTTGGACGGACCTTTACGTCCAAAACCGTGAATGCTTAGACGAGATTGTGGATGTGAGTCCGTATCAGGAGTCGCCTCTCGTTCTATGCGTCGAGTCGAGACACCAGTATCTGGCAGCCCGGATGGCATATTACCTTGCCACGTTTTGTGGCGGCACAGTGAACTGCGAGTCGGCTGAGGAGCATGATTCGCCGGAAATCCTGCTCCCGTTGATGGGCGCCGATTTCGATGTAGCCCTGGCCATGCGCAGGGCGGCAGATAGCCCGTTCGCTCATGCGACGCTGGACAACCCGTACCCTCACCTTGGCTGAGGCGCCCTGCAGCGGCGGCGGGCGGGTTTTCCTGCCTGCCCGAAGAGGCCCAACTCACTTCACCCTGCGTGATCGATAGTCTCCCCAGTCTTTGCAGACCTTGAGGGCAATCAAGTCTAGTTCCTCTTTGCCATTGGCCCGATACTTCGCCACTTCTTCCTCTGTCAGGGGAATGACGTAGTTCATCATGCCCAACCCTCCGACCATTACTTCGAGGAACAGTTGCCCAGCTTCGTCTTGCGACAAGAGGTACATCCGGCCGTGATCAATGAGCAGTTGTTTTCTCTTCATCTCAGTGGCGTGAGGGCGATGTGACACTACTTCCGGGCCAGTCTCCTCAACCAGAAGCAACTCACCGCCGCCAGAGCCAGCGGCACCCGACCATACAAATAGCGCCACACGCTGTAGTCCGCCCCGGGCAGACGCTGGACCGCCGGACTCGTCGCTGCTGAGTAGAAGAGGTACGTCTGGAAGATGAACATGCAGGTGAAGAAGATGCCTCCCACCAGGCCTGCCTTTCTTGGGCTGGTCGCCACCTTCCAGACGATCAGTCCCCACAACGCGCATCCCAACAACAACTGGCCAATTCGGATGCCCGTCGGCAGAAACGCTTCCGTGGAAAAGAAAGCGCCCGCGAGGTTGATGATGCCCGCCGTGATGATGAGACCAAGGGCAAGGCGGTGATAGAGGGAATGCATACGCAGCAAGGGCATCGGCGTTCTCACGGCCAGCCGCCAGTGATTTCTCCACTCCTCCGGTCAGTAGTTCATTCACGAGACCATCACCCCGGCCCATCAAACCGCCCCCTCGCCCAAACATTAGTGAAAATTAGTGTCCATTAGTGGTTCCAGAAACCGTTCCACCACACCCCACATCGCATCACCTGGCGCCACTCACTTATTAGCGAGCATCAGCGCCCATTAGCGGTCCGCAAAGCCTCCTCGATTTCATTGCCACAATCCACCCATCCTATTAGCATCCGTCGTCATGCATCTCTCTCGCTCCTGGCAAACCATCCTTCTTTCCGCGCTGCTGGTCTCCTTCGGCGCAGGTTCCTCCGTTCTCGCTGAAACTCCCAAGCCTGCCACTGCCACCACCTCCTCCGGCACGAAGCGCCCGGACTCGGCGAAGTTCGCGAAGGAAATCGCCGTGTTCGATGCGGAGGAATCCTCCAGCACCCCACCGCCGCGTGGCGGCATTGTCTTCACCGGCAGCTCCAGCGTGCGCCTGTGGAAGAATCTAAAGAGCGACTTCCCCGACCTCCCCGTGATCAACCGCGGCTTCGGCGGCTCTGTGGCGAATGACCTTCTTGTCTATTTCGACCGCGTCATCGCTCGCTACCAGCCGAAGGTCATCGTGCTCTACACCGGCAGCAATGACATCAATGCCAAGCTCACCCTGGACGAAGCCTTCGCCGACTACACCAAGGTGCTCGACCTCATCCACGAAAAGCTGCCGAACACCCGCGTGATTGTGAACGCAGTGAAGTATTCCGAAAAGCGCATCGACCAGATGGACAAGGTCACCGCGCTGAACAAGAAGCTCGAAGCCTGGTGCCAGGAACACGAGTGGTCCCACTGGGTCGAGTCTGCCTCCCACCTGCTGGACAAGGACGGCAAGCCCCGCACCAAAGAAGTCTACCGGGAGGACAAACTGCACCTGAATGAAAAAGGCTACGCCGAGTGGAAGGCCATCCTCGAACCCGTGCTTCGTGAAGAGTGGGCCAAGGTGGGTGCCACCGCCAACGCTACCGCCGCAAAGACCAAGGGCGTTTGACCCTGAAGTTAGATGGACCAGCTTGGGTGCGCGAGGCGCCGTCACTCAAGGATCGGGGGCATTCCTGCCCCCGTTTCCGGATGGCAGCCGATAAAATCAAACGACCCACTCATCACTCGAAATCTGCATAAGCGGAATGTCTTCTACTGCATCAAACATCGATAACACCGCTCCTGCCGCCAGGGCTCCCTTCGTCTTCGCCACCTGCAAACAAGGCTGGGAGAAAGCGCTGAAGGACGAGGCGAAGTCCGTACCGGAGGGCCTGCGTCCCGCCTTCATGCGCCCGGGCCTCATCACGTGGAAGTGCGAAGTCCCGCCCACTGCAGACTTCGTGCTGCCCGGCATCTTCGCCCGCATGAGTGGCCACTCCATCGGCACCTGCAAGGATGCTGCGGACCTCGCGAGCAAACTGGGTGAACTGAAAACCCACACACTGAAGCTGCACGTCTACCCTCGCGAATTTCCGGAAGATGGCCTGCCCACGGACGAGTGGTCCCGCATTGATGCCTTCCGCACCCGCTTGCTCAAATCCCTGCGCGATGCCGGCGTTGCCATGGATGATGATGCCGAAACGGTGTTGGGCGATACCGTGCTGGATGTCATCGTGGAAGATGATCTCACCGCGCCGTTCTTCGCCGGATGGCATCGGCACGGTGCTCACTCGAATCCCTCGCCCGGCGGCATCCCGCGCGCCGTCATTCCCATCGAGTCTCCCTCACGCGCCTGGCTGAAGCTGGTGCAGGCATTGGCCTTCGCCGGGCTGGAAACGAAAGGCACGCATCCCCTGCGAGGCAAAATCGCCGTGGAACTCGGCAGCGCCCCCGGTGGCGCGAGCTATGCGCTCCTGCAGCGTGGCATGCGCGTCATGGGCATCGACCCCGGAGCCATGGACCCGCGGGTGCTGAACTTCCGCACTCCGCAAGGAGGCATTCCCTTCAAGCATCTTCAGATGCCCGCCGGTGAGGTGGCACCCGAGTTCCTCCCGCCGCAGGCCGACGTCCTCATCTCCGACCTGAATCTCGCTCCCGCCGTGATGATTCGCCTCGTGAGAAAGATGCAGGACCAGGTCCACGCCAGCCTCCTCATCCTCACCCTGAAAATCAACGACCGCGCCGTCTTCGCCGGTCTCAAGGAAAACCTCACCGCCATTCGCGACTTCGCTCCCGGCCCCGTGCGCGCCACGCACCTGCCGGGGAATCGTGATGAGATTTGTGTGGTGGCAGGGCAGCTGGGTTGAAACGCAAAGCAGCGAAAGCAGCAAAGGTAATGAGTTAGATGTTGTGAGTTAAGGGTTGGTGAAGAGCGCGGCATCAGAGGAAGCTCCCCTAACCTCTAACTCCTAACCATTAACCCCTTTGCTGCTTTTGCTGCTTTGCGTTTCACCTTCCCTTTGAGCCAGTGCCCCTTGTCCTGTCCCAATTTTCCCGCTAGGTGTGATTAAGCAGCTTCCTTCACCCATGAAACGATTCCGCGCCCGTCTTCTGACCCTTCTGCTTCCCGCGCTCCTGTGTTGTGCAGGCATCCACCTCGATGCAGCGCCGCTCGAAATCCGCGAGGGCGACCACATCTGCCTCATCGGGAATACCCTCGCCGAGCGCATGCAGTTCGCGGGGCACAACCATTTCGAGACCCTGCTCTACCAGCGCTTCCCCAAGCACAACCTCGTGGTGCGCAACCTCTCCTGGTCCGCCGATGAAGTGGCCCTGCGCCCACGTGCTGAGGGCTTCGGCACGCCGGATGAGCATCTCACCTTCAGCAAGGCGGATGTGGTCATTGCGTTCTTCGGCTTCAACGAATCCTTCGCCGGTGAAGCGGGCTTGGAGAAATTCAAGGCGGACCTCGAAGAGTGGATCAAGCACACCAAGGCGCAGAGCTACAATGGCAAGGGCGCGCCGCGCATCGCGCTGGTGTCACCAATTGCGGCGGAGGTAGGTGAGCATCCGAACGTGCTGACGGTAGCTGAGGGCAAGGAACTGAATGCCCGCCTGGCCCTGTATACCAAGGCGATGCAGGAGGTTGCCGAAAAGAATGAAGTGGTGTTTGCAGACATCCTCAAGCCGTTCCCGAATCTCAAAAGCGTTTTCACCATCAATGGTGTTCATCTCAATCGACAAGGAGATGCGTGGGTGGCGCGGCACTTGTACGCCGCACTCTTTGGCGACAGTCCGGGTCTCCTGCCGGAGTGGGCTCAAGGCTATCAACTGACCGCGCTTTCCGTGGTGGAAGGGAAGGTGAATGCAGTCATCGCGCACTCGCAAACTGCACAACAAATCAAGTTCCCTACCGCCGCGGGGGACGGATATGGCAAGGTCGTTCGCTTCCATGCAGGTAATGCTCCGAGTGAGAGCTGGATTGTGCTTGAGCGGGGAGGGCAAGAGGCGACCATCCGCGGCGCGGGAGCTGATGTCGCATTCCTGGCAAAGGAGCAAAGCGATGCTCTCCATGCCGAAGTCGAATCCAAGAACTTCCACTGGTACAACCGCTACCGCATCGTGGATAGCTACTATGTCTATGGCGGCCGCAGCGGTTTGAAGTTTGCCGATGGCGACCAGACCAACGCGGATGTGATGCAGCGCGAGCGCGAAGTGCTCGATGTCATGGTGGCCAATCGAGACGCGCGCATCTGGAAACTCGCGCAGGGCGAGAAGGTCTCCGAGAAGGCCGATGACAGCAATGTGCCTCCCTTCCTCGATGTGAAAACATGGTTCGGCGCAGGCATCAAGAAGGACGCGGGCGCGAACACGGGACAGACCAGCAAGACCGCCGAAGGCAGCAGCGCGGAGATTCCCACCGTGGCGGAGACGATGAAAAAGTTCACCTTGGCCAAGGGCTTCAAGGTGGAGTGCTTTGCCAGTGAGGAAGACTTTCCTGAACTCGCCAATGCCACCGCGATGGCCTTTGATACGAAAGGGCGTCTCTGGGTCTGCACCATGCCCAGCTATCCGCAGTGGAGACCGGGTGATGAGTTTCAGGACAAGATCATCATCCTGGAAGACAGTGATGGTGATGGGAAGGCGAACTACTGCACCACCTTCGCCGACAAGCTGCACCTGCCCATCTCCTTCGAGTTCTACGACGGCGGCATCCTCGTCAGCGACCAGCGCAACCTCACCTTCCTGAAGGACACGAATGGCGATGACAAGGCGGACTTCCGTGAGGTGATGCTCAGTGGCTTCGACAGCGCGGACAGTCACCATGTCATCAATGCCTTCACCCAAGGTCCCGGCGGTGACCTCTACTTCCAGGAGGGCACCTTCCACCACACGCAGGTGGAGACGCCCTATGGTCCCGTGCGTTGTGTGAATGCCGGCACGTACCGCTATGAACCGCGCACGCAGAAGCTCAGCGTCTTCGTGAGCTACAATTATGCGAACCCGCACGGCATCGCGTTTGATCAATGGGGCCAGACATTCATCGCGGACGCGAGCGGTGGCATGAACTACTTCGCCACGGCCTTTAGCGGCTACTTGCCCTATCCGGAGAAGCACGCCTCCATGAAGACCTTCTTGAAGAAGCGCGTGCGTCCCACCAGCGGTTGCGAGTTTGTGAGCAGCAGCAACTTCCCGAATGACATGCAGGGGAACTTCCTGCTGAACAACTGCATCGGAGTGCAGGGCACACTGAACCACACCGTGAAGGCGGTCGACTCGGGCTATGAGGCCACGGAAATCGAACCGCTCATGCTGAACAGCGACCCGAACTTCCGCCCCGTGGACATGGAGTTCGCGCCGGATGGCTCGCTCTACATCGTGGACTGGGCGGAGGCGCTCATCGGCCACATGCAGTACAGCATTCGTGACCCGCTTCGCGACCACAAGCATGGCCGCATCTGGCGCATCTGGAATGCCGAGAAGCCGCTGGTGAAGCCGGTTAAAATTGCGGGTGAGCCAGTGGAGAAGCTTGTCGAACTTCTGGGCGAATATGAGCAACGCACTCGCGAGTTGGTAAAGAAGGAGCTGAGCACGCGGCCCACGGATGAGGTGATGAAGGCTCTGGACAAGTGGGTTCAGGGGTGGATCACCGGCGAGAGGACGCCTTGGGCGCCTGGTGGCCTCTCTTATCCTATGGAGCTTGAAGACGCTACGGAGATGGGCCTGAGACATCCAGTGACCGAGGCTCTCTGGGTTTGCCAGTGGCACAATCGGGTGAACGCCGACCTGCTTCGCAAACTCTTGAGCTGCAATCATCATAAAGCCCGCGCCGCTGCCGTGCGCGTGCTCTGCTATTGGCAGGATCGCGTGCCGGACGCGCTCGACCTTCTCACCAAAGCCGCGAATGACCCGCATCCCCTCGTGCGCCTCGAAGCCGTGCGTGCGTGCAGCTTCTCCAAGGACCCGAAGGCCGCGAATGTGGCGCTCGAAGTGCTGAAGCAGCCGCAGGATTACTACATCACCTACACGCTGGGTGAGACCATGCGTGCGCTGAAGCCTTCGCCATCCACCATCGATGTGAAGGCGAATCCCGCTGCGCTCACCTATGTGCTGGGCCAGATGACGAATGATGAACTCAAGGCCGCGCCCCGTGTGGAGGGTGTGCTGAAGGCGCAGCTTGAGCGCAAGGGGCTGGATGCCGCCACGCGTGAAGCTGCTGCGGTGGACCTTGCGAAGCTGCTCGGCACCACCCGCGAGGTGGAGCTTGTGTCCGCCATCATGCGGTTCGATGACCAACAGGTGAACACGGTTGTCTCCGCAGAGCTCGGCAAGCTCCTTGCCTCCAGCTCCCCGCAGGCATTGAAGACGGCCGAGGCGCAGATTGCCCGTCTCGCAACGAAGGACCACGGCGTGCGCAGCGCACGTGTGGCCGGCATGGCGGCTTTCATTACGATGACTGCTGACCCGGCGAAGTTCGCGAAGGAGCGCCAGGACAATCACGAGACCATCTCCGTGTTGCTGGAGAGCATCGTCATCATTCCGGACCCGGCGCTGCGTGCGAAGTATCAGGACTTCGCGGCGGATGCGGCTGGAGGTGCTAATCTGCCACCCCTCGTGCGCAAGGCCGCCATCGCCGCGCTGCCGCTCACGGGAGCGGACTTTGGCCTGCAAAACTTTGGCATCCTCGCCAAGGTCATGCTGAAGGGCGAATACCGCGAGCAGGTGGCCCAGGCTGCCATGCAGATTCCCCGCACTGCGTGGGACAAGAGTCTGGCTCAGCCACTGGTGGAGAACATCCTCGACTATGCCAAGAGTGTGCCTGCCAACCAGCGCACGGAGATGGGGTATGTGGAGGTCTCACGCTTCGGCACGGAGTTGTGCAGCCTGTTGCCTGCGGAGACCGGCCCTGCCCTGCGCAAGAGCCTGCGCGAGCTCGGTGTGAGTGTCTTCGTCATCCGCACCGTGCGCGAGCAGATGAGGTATGATACACCCGAGATCACCGTGGAGGCTGGCAAGCCCTTCGAGGTCATCTTCGAGAACAACGATATCATGCCGCACAACATCGTCTTCTGCCGTGGCGGCACGCATGCCGAAGTCGGCACCGCTGCCCAGACCATGCCCGCCACGCCGGATGCCAAGGGCTTCCTCTACGTGCCGAAGCATCCTGCCCTTCTCGACAACGCCCATAGCAAGATGCTGGAGCCTGGCGAAAAAGCCCGCCTGCAGCTCACCGCTCCTGCTGCGCCCGGCGAGTACGAATACGTCTGCACCTTCCCCGGCCACTGGGTCATCATGTGGGGGAAGATGAAGGTGGTTGATAGGCTGGAATAGTCCTGGGACGTGGAGCCGGAGTTGATAGTCTATGGTTGATAGTTGATAGCCTGAGTGAGTTGAGAGATGAAAGTTGAGGGTTGCGAGCCTGATGTATTTCTCAGTCTCCGAAGTTCCTCTGCGTCTCCGCGTCTCTGTGTTGAATCCAATGCAGCCCGCAACACCCAGCATCCCTCAGGCTATCAACTATCAACCATAGACCATCAACCAACTCGCAGCCGGAACTGCCGCTGGTACCGCATGGGCGTGAGCCCCACGTGCTTCTGGAACTGCTGCGTGAACGAACTCTGGTCGCAGAAGCCCATCTCGCGGGCGACTTCGCCGATTTGACTGCTTTCCTTCTGCAGGGCCTCGCACGCGGCCTGGATGCGCAGCTTCATGATGAAGGACTGCGGGCTGCTGCCGAAGGTCTCCACGAATTTGCGATGAAGCTGTCGCGGTGAGAGGTGCACAATCTCGGCCAGCTCCGCCACGGTCACACCGGTGCGGAAGTGCTCGCGGATGTAGGTCACGGCGCGGTCGAGCTGGAGGTAGGGCTGCAGGAGTTGCTTGCGCCCTTCATAGCTCTGCACCGTGCCCATCACGCCGATGACCTTTCCCTTGCGGTCCTTCAGCGGAAGCTTGTTGGTCACGAACCAATCAGGGATGCCCTGCTGGGTGAAGAAGAGCTCCACGATGTTCAGCTTCGGCTCGCCGCTACCCATCACGAGCTCGTCATCGCGACGGAAGTTCTCCGCGAGGCGCGGTGGGAAGATGTCGAAATCGTTTTTGCCAAGCAGTTCCCATTCCGCGGAGAAACCGAACCGCTCGTAGAACCGGCGGCTGGCACAGATGAAGCGGAAGCTGCGGTCCTTCGCGAAGAAGGAGACGTCCGGCATATGGTCGAAGAGCCGGTAGAACGCAGTGTCCGGCGAGAGCTGCTTCAGGAAGCGCTCACGCTCTGCCAGGGCTTCTTCGGGACTCGTGGACATGCGGGAGGAGGATGGGCGCATTAACGTACCTCGCGAGTCCCTTCGCGAGCGGATTTTTTTAACGCAAAGCAACAAAGCAGCAGAGGGGAATGCGGGGCCTTCGGCTTTTGCTGCAACATCCCAATCGCTCGAAGTGTTCACTGGGTTTCCGCCATGCTCCGCTCTCTTACCACTTTCCTGCTCGTTGCCTGCTCCGCCTTGCACGCCGCTTCTCCACTCCCGCTGGAGGTGAAGAAGGGTACACGCATTGTCCTCATCGGAAACGCCCTCATCGAGCGGATGCAGGAGCATGCTTGGTTCGAGGGCATGGTGCTGCAGCGGTTTGCCAGTGAAGAGCCGGTTATCCGCACACTGGCCTGGCCGGGGGATGAGATCACTGTGCAGCCTCGACCCGAGAACTACGGCGACATGCACCAGCACCTCACGGAGGCGAAGGCGGACATCATCATCGCGGGGTATGGCTTCAACGAGTCCTTCCGCGGCCCGGTGGGACTTGCCGACTTCGAGCACAACCTGCGCATCTTCATTGCGGGGCTGCGGGCACATCAGTACAACGGGAAATCGGCGCCTGTCATCGTGCTGGTGTCGCCCATTCCACAGGAGAAGATTAAAGCATCCCAGCTGCCGGAAGGTGTACGGTCGGCGAACAGTCATTACCTGTCGCAATACACGAGTGCCATGAAAGCCGTCGCCGAGGCGGAAGGCGTGGGATTTGTGGATGCCCTCCATCCCATGCATGAGGAGTTCGTGAAGCGCGCCGCTTCCGGCTCGCCCGCCACCGACAACGGCATCCACCTTAACGATGCAGGCTATCGACCGTTCGGCGAGATTCTCTTCCAGGGACTCTTCAGTGAGACACCCAAGGAGGTTCCGGTGAAGCTCAAGGAAGCCCTCGAGGACAAGAACCGCCAGTTCATGCGGAAATACCGCCCGCTGAATCTCTTTTACATCACCGGTGGAAGGAAGGAGCCGTATGGCGTGGCGAATTTCCCCGGGGAACTGCAGAAGCTGGAGGAGATGACCGTAAACCGCGAGCGCCGCGCGTGGGACATTGCGCAGGGCAAAGCAGTGCCGGATGTCGTGGATGACAGCAAGACGACCCCTCTGCCGAAGATTACCGGCGACCGCCCCATCAATGAATGGGCCACGCCCGCGGGCGAGCAGGATGCCTTCCGTGTGGACCCGCGCTTCGAGGTAAATCTCTTCGCGTCGGAAGAACAGTTTCCGGATCTCGCCAAGCCCATCCAGATGCGCTGGGATACGAAGGGCCGCCTCTGGGTTTCCTGCTCCACGACGTATCCGCAGGTGACGCCGGGGCAGGAACCGAATGACAAGATTGTGATCCTGGAGGACACGAATCACGACGGCAAGGCGGACACGTGCAAGGTCTTCGCCGAGGGGCTGAACGTGCCACTCTCCTTCGAGTTCGCGAAGGGCGGGCTGTACTGCAGCGAGCAGCCGCACCTCACCTTCCTGCATGACGAGGATGGCGACGACAAGATGGACTCGCGCAGCATCGTGCTCACGGGATTCGGCACGGAGGACTCGCACCATGCGCTGCACGACTTCACGTGGACGCCGGATGGTGACCTCATCTTCCGCGAGAGCATCTTCCACCACAGCAGTGTGGAGACGCCCTACGGCCCGGTGCGCGCGCGGGACAGTTCCTTCTTCCGCTTCAATCCACGCACGCAGAAGCTCACCGCCTTCGGCAGCTACATGAGCACGAATCCGTGGGGCCTGACTTTTGACAAATGGGGCTGGCACCTCGGCAGCCACCCCGTGTTCGCCAGTGCCGTGCATGCGTTGAACCGTCCCTACCCAGAGCAGCATGTGCCGGCGGGTGATTATTTCCCTGCATACAGCGGCACGTGCGGGCAGGAGTTCATCTATACAAAGCACTTCCCGGAGGAGCTGCAGGGCTGCTTTGTCCGCGTGCGCTACAAGCCCACGAATGTGGTGGAACTGCACCAGTGGGTGGAGCATGACACGCACTTCGAGGAGAAGCTCATCGGCCACCTGTGGCAGAGCACAAATCTCTCCTTCATTCCTGTGGATGTGCGCTTCGGCCCGCGTGGTGACTTGTACATCTGCGACTGGTTCAATCCCGTGAAAGGACACATGCAGTACTCACTGCGTGATACACGACGGGACAAGACGGCTGGCCGCATCTGGCGCGTCACGGCGAAGGGACGTCCGCTGGATGAGGCACCGAAGATTGCGGGGGAACCCATCGAGAGGCTGCTGGACCTGTTGAAGGCGTATGAGTATCGCACGCGGTACATGGCGAAGATGGAACTGCGCACGAGGGATGCCGCCGAGGTGAAACCGGCCCTGGAGAGCTGGGTGAAGCATCTTGATCCGAAAGATGCAAATGTGGAACATCACCAACTGGAGGCCATGTGGGTCTACCAAGCTTTGGATTGGACCGAGAAACAGAAGCCGGGCGATGCAAAAATGGATCCTGACTCAGGTGTGGTCATGCTTCCCGCCCCGAAATTCAAAGACGATCTCAGACTGACACTCCTGAAGAAACTGAGTCACTCCAAGAATCCACAAGCGCGGGCTGCAGCAGTCAGGCAGCTGCGGTGGACGTTGGGTTTGACGCTTGATTCAGATGACCTGCTGAAGGCTGCTTGCAATGATGCCAGTGGTCTCGTCCGTCTGGAGGCGGCCATCACTGCCAGCTACATGCCTCATGTGAGTTATGCGAAAATAGCACTCGATCTCCTCAAGCACCCCATGGACAGCTACACCACCTATGCGCTACGCACGGCGCTCGATGCCCTGAAACCGGTGTGGAGTGCCGATGCCAAGTTCGCCGCTCGCGCGGACCTCAAAAAGTTCTACACCGACAGCGAGCCGAAGAAGAAGCGCACCAAGGAAAAACCGGACCCCTTCGACAAGCTGAATCCCACCGTGGTGAACATCGGCACCGTGGCGGAGCGCATGCTTTTCACCACCACGGAATTCACCGTGAAGGCGGGCGCGCCGGTGAAGCTGGTATTCGACAACACGGATGCCACGCCGCACAACCTGCTCATCCTGCAGCCAGGCGCGGAGGATGAAGTGGGCCTTGCGGCCATCGAGATGGCGAAGCAGCCCGAGGCGCTGGCCAGCATGAACTTCACGCCGAAGTCGGACAAGATCATCCAGGCCAGCCAGATGCTGAAGCAGGGGGAGGCCCAGACGCTCCGCTTCCATGCGCCCCATGCTCCGGGGCGCTACCCCTACATCTGCTCCTTCCCGGGGCACTATTTAGTGATGAAGGGTGTGATGATTGTTGAATAGCGTGAGAATTGCCCGGCTCCCGCGTATATCAGAGTCCGGGCCTCCTCCGGCCCTGCCCTGTGTTTCATCCATCATGAAGATCCCAGCACTTCCCTCCATTCTCCTGCTCGCCCTGGTCACTCTCGCTGCTCCGTCACTGGCAGCGGCTGCGGACAAGGGATTCTCCATTGAGAAGACCGCCAGCGGTGGCGCCATCGTGAAGTACGATGGCAAGCTGGTAACCGAGTACGTGGTGGATCAGGCAAACAAGCCCTACCTCTACCCCGTGATTCCCCCGCATGGCACGCCCATGACCCGCGCGTATCCCATGCAGAAGGTAGAGGGAGAGCAGTGGGACCACCCGCACCATCGCGGCATCTGCCTCGGTCATGAGGCCGAGAACGGCTTCGATACCTGGGCGGAGAAGACCACCTTCGAAGAGCGCCCGAATGACAAGAAGAGCCAGGAGCGCCTCGTGAAGGTCGGCGCGCAGAAGCATCGCGAGTTCAAGGAACTCAAGGCGGAAGTGGACAAGGCGACCATCGTCTCCGTGACGGACCACAACAATCCGCAGGGGAAGAAGGAATTCGAAGACACGCGCACCATTGTGTTTCAGGTCATCGATGGCCGCCTGGTGATTGACTATGATGTCACCTTCCAGGCAACGGACACGCCTGTGACCTTTGAAGACCGCAAGGACGCCGGCTTCAGCATCCGCGTGCCCACCAGCATGGCCGTGACACCTGAGAAAGGGAAGAAGGCAGGCAGCATCGTGAACAGCGATGGCATCAAGGACACCGAAGCCTGGGGCAAGAGCGCCAAGTGGTGCGACTACTACGGCCCGGTCAATGGCAAGGTGTACGGCGTGGCCATGCTGAATCACCCCAAGAGCTTCCGCTATCCCACCCCCTGGCACGTGCGTGACTACGGTCTCTTCACCGCGAATCCCTTTGGTACGAAGAACCTGAACAAGGAAGCTGCGGACGGTACCTTCACCCTGAAGCCCGGTGACAGCATGACGCTGCGTCATCGCCTCATCTTCCACGAGGGCGATACCGCCTCTGCCAAGATCGACGAAGCTTTCGCTGCGTACGAGAAGCTGCCGTAAGCACTCGCATAAGTTCCCACGAAAAAGCCCGTTTGAGTGCCTCGCAGCCTCAAGCGGGCTTTTGTTTACTGCGTCTGAGTTAATGGAAGACGGCGTGGTGCAGGTCGGCACGTGCGGAGTGAAGTTCACCTCGCATGGTTCGCACGGGTCCTCGGTAGTAGTTGTTGTCGCTGTAGGTGCGGTGGTAGCGGGGGTACGAACCGTAGTAGTAGGAGGTGTTGTAGTCGCGGTAGTAGGGGCGGTCTACATAGGCGTAGGTGCCGTGGTAGTCATCGTCGACCACACAACTGCTCAGGCCGAGGGTGGCCACGGCGAGGCTGGCGAGGATGAGGAATCGGGTCGTTTTCATGGGGGCCTCTTCTTCTATTTTGAAGTTGGGATGAAGAACCGGCGACCCATGACCGGCATGGCAAAATGCCATGCGTTCATGGCGGGTTCTCTCTACCCGATGTTTCGCTGGGCAGCCCCGTGTCGGACCTTGCAGAAAGCGGCTTTTTCATTGGCCGTCGGGCGTCCATGTGGGGCGCTGGGACGAATGGGCGAGGTGCCGCTGTGCGTATGGTGTGGTGCCACCCTGAAATGACGTGAACCGTGGCATCAAGGAGTGGGGGCATTCCTGCCCCCATTTTGCGTTGCGAGTCTCCTGATCCCAATTACTCGCCACGCTGCTCAAATCCAACGGAACACCGGCTCGACAAACGCGGTTGTGCCGCAGCTGTTGCCCTCCGTCGGCCAGCAAGCCTTCCATGGGAGCAGGAATGCTCCCACTCCTTGACACGATGCGATGTCATGGGGCGTGTCCAATTATTCCGCACACGGAGTGCGCGGAATACCATAAGACTACTTTTTCAGAGGGACGCTCCAGAGGTGATTGCCGGAGGTGACATAGAGAGTCTTGCCATCAGCGCCGCCGAAGGCGCAGTTGGTGGCTTCATCCGGGGCGGTGGGGACGAAGTCGAGGAGCTTGCCGGCGGGGGAGAGGATGTAGCAGCCTGCTTTGAACTCATTGGTCTCGTTCGGGTTCGCCTTGTTCACGCCGGCGGCCACATAGAGCCTGCCGCTGGCATCCATCTTCACGCCATCGGGACCGCGGCCATCCTTCCAGTCGAAGATGAGGGTGCGGCTGCCCGGCTTCACGGTGCCATCGGCGTTGAGGTTGAAGCGCCACAGCTTGCGAGCACCACCGTGGGTGTTGTTGTTGTTATCCGCCACGTAGAGATAGCGGTCATCATGGGAAACGAGGATGCCGTTGGGGCGCTCCACTTCATCTGGACCGAGGATGCGGGTGACCTTGCCGGGGGCATCCACTCGATACACACCCTCCACGAGACGGCCCTGGGAGTCGCGCATTTCCATGGTGTCACGAGGACCGTAGCGCGGGTCGGTGAAGTAGATGCGGCCCTTCGAGTCCTTGGTGACATCATTGGGCGAGTTGAAGCGATGGCCTTCGTAGCGGTCGGCGAGGACTACGACTTTGGGATTGCTCTCCAGGTCACAACCTGCCCCGCACGTGCGTTCCGTGCCTTCATGCCGCACCAGTCTTCTACCCGTGGTCTCACAGGCGACGAGGCGACCCGAGTGGTCAAAGAGCAGTCCATTGGGCGCGCCGCAGTTGCTGCGAAAGGCCGTGGTCTTTCCAGTCTCCGTGTCGAGCCGGTTAATGTGGGAGCCGTCCGTGAAGTAGAGCGAGCCTTCCTTCCACGCCGGGCCTTCACCCGCGCCAATCTTGCCGTGGTCATGCGGCTTGGCATTGGAGGCGAGGGGAGAGGAGGTACCGGCGCAGGAGGCTAGGGTGGTGGCGATGACTGGAAGCAGAAGACGGGAGAGCAGACGCATGGGAGAGAGTGAAGGTGGAGAGTACAACGTAGCTCGCGAGTCCCTTCGCGAGAGAATTTTGGGGAAGCTCGGCAACCGGTAGCGCGGGTTTCCAATTCAACGATGCTGCAAACAGCTGAAGACTCGCGAAGGGACTCGCGAGCTACGTTGGCTACTTCCGCGGGAAATCCTTCTTCGTCTCTCGCAAGATGGCGAGGATGTTCTCACGCTCGGAGGCGGAGAGGTGGGCGAAGTCCTCGGACGTGTCTGTGCCATTGAGCACAGCAGTCAGGCGCGTGTAGAGCATCGTCTTGAGCTGCGGAGGCAGGGCGTCGAAGGACGCGGAGTAGATCA
This sequence comes from Roseimicrobium sp. ORNL1, assembly GCF_011044495.1. Lineage (GTDB taxonomy): Bacteria > Verrucomicrobiota > Verrucomicrobiia > Verrucomicrobiales > Verrucomicrobiaceae > Roseimicrobium. The sequence goes on along the minus strand of NZ_CP049143.1, from coordinate 4,799,348 downwards.
TGTAGCTGCAGCGATTCTTGAAGAGGCGCGTGCGGAGTTGGAAATCCTTCAAGGACTTGCCCTCGACGTTCTCGCGTCGATTGGTGCGGAAGGCATCCTGGAAGGCCACGTCACCTTCCACGCCGTCATCCTTCAGTTCATACTCGCCGCTGAAGAGCAGGTGGTGGAGAAGTTTATCCACGTGGCTGTTGAAGACTCCCAGAGCGGAGCCTTGCGGGGTGTCCGTGACCTTTTCGCCGAAGGCCTTTTGAAACTCAGCCTGGCGGAGCATGGCCTGGCGGCACTGCTCATTCGCGGCGGTCAGGAGATTGTGCATGCTGCACTGGTGCTCCAGCACCATGAGCGCCACGAGATCGCTGCTGCCGGTGAGATAGGCGCGCACATCAATGTAGGGGGAGAGGTCCAGCACATTCGCACCGGCTTTGCGGTCGAGCTGGATGTCGCGGCCCGGGGACTTCTCATCCACGGTCACGGTGATGTTGCCCATGTGGAAGTCATTGCCGTGGCGTCCGGTCACATACCAGCCACCCCAGCGCTCATGCAGCGGGCTCTCGTGCGTGCTGAGGAAGGAACCATCCTGCAGTTGCGGCTGGCCGGTGGCATCGGTGTACACGGAGCGCACCAGCATGCCCTTCACATTGTTCGTGCGTGAGCCTTCGTGGCAGGAGAAGCATTGCTCGCTGCGGCCGAGTTCCGGTTTCTCATCCTTCTGCGTGGGAATGGTGAGGGTGTAGAATTGCGGACCGCGCACGCCATCCATGCCGATGAGTTCCATCACACCGTGTGCGCCCTGCACCCAGCCCAGGTAGCATTCCTCATTGAAGTACACGGCACGAGGTGTGCGCGGGCTGATGTGGCTGTTCTGCAGGCTGGTCTTGGAGAATACGAGCACCTGGGACTCCACGGGAACTTTCAGTTCGCGTAGCACGCTCGTGAGGAATGCCTTTTCGCTCGTCGCATCCAGGGTGGCCTCGCCCCGTTGCACGCGCTGCCACATGGCAGCGACGGGGTCGTTGGAGCCTTCGATAACCGCCTGCGGCTCGGGAGTCACCCCGGCATGCACCGTGGCGGCTGCGCTGGTGAGCAACAGCAGGGCACAGGTGAAGGCAGGTAGCAGGCGGGGGGACATTCAGTGCACGTATCTTTTCTGTGGGGGGCAGACAAGATACTATACGCTGTATGTTGTGCGCATCTTTTGTGATGCTGGCCGCATGGGTTGCTACTCATCCCCACGGTCAGGGGGTGGTGACCAGGAGCTTGATGGGCTGATGGTGGGCCAGAGGAAGTCGTGCGGAATGCCCTGAGGGAATCACAACGCCTCCTGCGGCCAGCGTGCCGCCATCCTTAGTCTGCAACTTCATGGCATACTTCTCCAAGTCGGTCGTGGTCGCGCCTTTGGGCAGATTGCCGAACTCCGGGAGATAAAGGAATTCCGCCCCGGCCTTAGTCTTGCGCAGAGGCTGACGATAGCGGATTCGGATTTCGGGTGTGCCACGCAATAACGCAGGAGGGAAATACACGTCAGCAAAGGCGAGGATCCAGCCCTCATGCTGCCGTGCTGCGGGGGAATATTTGCGATTCTTCCGCGCCATGGGATCAGTGATCCTCAGGACTTCGATGGGTATCGAACGACCTGCAACGGTGAACTTCAAGCCGACAGCACTCTCCCACGCAGAGGCGAGGGGACCTTCTATCTTGTTGGATTCTCCAAGTTCGATGACTTCGAGCAAACTCCTCACTGTGGTATCCCCCTGAGGAGCTTTCGCAGGAATCCAAACAGGAATCGTGATCCTGATATCCGAATCCTCTCCAAAGTCCCCCTTTTTTAGGGCCGACTTGAATCGAAAACTTCCATCAATATACGCCGCCTCAGCCCCCACTTCGACGGTCAACGCTTCAGAAGCAATATAGACAGCGTGAGTGATGGCGATGGGATTGGCGGAGAGAGGTGTATGCGCACTCAGTGCTGACAGCAGCATCGAGGCACACACGAGAAGATGTGAGCGGGAGGACATTCAGTGCGCGAATTTTGGGTGAGTAGACGAGATGCTGTAGTCGTGCGTACCTTTTGTGATGAGCAAAGTGGGAACTACGGTAGCCGAGGTCAAGGTGTGGTGACCAGGACCTTGATGGGCTGATGATCGATGAGAGGAAGTCGTGCGGAATGCCCAGCAGGAACGACGACTCCACCCATCGAAAGAGAGACGCCCTGCTGTGCCTGCAACTTCATGGCGAACCTATCCAAGTCCTTCGTCGTGGCACCCTTTGGTTGGTGAAAGAACTGGGGGAGATAGAGAAACTCCGCACCAGCCCTCGTTTTGCGCAAAGGCTGGCGATAGCGGAGGCGCACTTCACAGGAGCCATGCATCAGGGGCGGAGGGCAATAGATCGTCGCGAGGACAAGAAACCAGCCTTCATGCTGCCACTCCTTGGGAGTGTCTTTCCTTTCGGCGCGCGTCGTGGGACGGATAATCCTCAGCCAGTTCACAGGGACTTCCCGATTCCCCACGATGAACTTCAGTCCGATGGTTTCCTGCCACGCATCAAGTAAGGGACCTTCTAGTTTGTGGATGCTGTAGTCGTCCTGCACTTTTAATAAGGATGCCAGGCTGGTGTCTCCTCGTGTGGCCTTGACTGGTATCCAGACTGGAATAATTGCCCCTGCCCTCGACCTTTCGTGCAGGTCGTTCTCGGCTGGTTTGAATCGGAATTGTCCGTCAATCGTGGCCGCATCGGCTCCTACGGTTACCGCGAGTTCTTCAGATGAGATGTAGACTTTGTGGGTAGGGGCGATATTGGCAGCAAGCGGCGTGTGGCCGCCAAATACTGCCGACAGGACCATCATTGCGGACAAGAGAAGAGAGGGGCGAGTGACCGAATGCATATCGAACAACCGGGGTTGGAAGCGTGCCATGGGGCGAGGTCAAGGTGTGGTGACCAAAACCTTGATGGGCTGATGATCGATGAGAGGAAGTCGTGCGGAATGCCCAGCGGGAATGACGACTCCACCCATCGAGAGAGAGACGCCCTGCTGTGCCTGCAACTTCATGGCGAACCTATCCAAGTCCTTCGTCGTGGCACCCTTTGGTTGGTGAAAGAACTGGGGGAGATAGAGAAATTCCGCGCCAGCCCTCGTTTTACGCAGAGGTTGGCGATAGCGGAGGCGCACTTCAGAGGAGCCATGCATCAGGGGCGGAGGGCAATAGACTATCGCGAAGGCGAGAATCCACCCCTCATGCTGGTACCACTCCTTGGATGTGTCCTTCCTTTCGAAACGCGACGTGGGATGGAAAATTCTCAGCACGCTCACGGGAACTTCCTGTTTCCCTACGATGAACTTTAATCCGATGGTTTCATTCCACGCCTTAAGTAGGGGACCTTCAAGTTTGTGCATGTCGCCGGGAGCCAGGTCCTTTACCAAGGATACCAAGCCGGCGTCTCCTTGAGTGGCCTTGGCTGGTATCCAGACTGGAATGCCTGCTCCTGCACTCGAACTTTCATGCAGATCGCCCTCGACCGGTTTGAATCGGAATTTTCCGTCAATCGTGGCTGCATCGGCGCCTACGGTTACCTCAAGTTCTTCAGACGAGATGTAGACCCTGTGGGTAGGGGCGATATTGGCGGCAAGCGGTGTGTGGCCACCAAGTACTGCCGACAGGACCATCAAAGCGGACAAGAGAAGAGAGGGGCGAGTGACCAAATGCATATCGAACAACCGGGGGAGGTTGCGCGCCATGATGCATGAGGGACGCGATCCACGCAATCGATGCCTCCTGCATCTTGCTTTGGGTGGAAGCCAAGACGCGCCATGCGCATCTTTTATGATGCGTGACTCACTATTTGGTGCCGGGGGAGGTCAAGGTGCAGTGACCAGCACCTTGATGGCCTGATGATGAATCAGGGGTAGGGTTGCGGATTGCCCCGCGGGAAGGAGGGCTCCACCTATGGAGAGAGAGAGTCCCTGCTGAGCCTGCACCTTCATGGCGAATTTTTCCAAATCCGTCGTTGTTGTGCCCTCTGGCTGATAATAAAACTGGGGGAGGTATAAAAATTCCGCGCCACCTCTCGTTTTGCGTAAGGGTTGGCGATAGCGGAGGCGCGCTTCAGAGGAGCCTTGCATCAGGGGCGGAGGGCAATAGATCATCGCGAGGGCAAGTATCCAACCATCATGCAGCCACGCCTTGGGAGTGCCTTCGCTTTTGGTGAACGACCAGGGGCGGACAATCCTCAGCATGCCGACGGGTACCTCCTGATTCCCCACGGTGAACTTCAGTCCGATGGTTTCATCCCACGCCTTGAGCAAGGGACCTTCAAGTTTGTGGAAGCTGTTGTTGTCCTGCACCTTTACCATGGAAACCAGGCTGGTGTTTCCTTGTGCGGCCTTGAACGGTATCCAGACTGGAATGGCTACAAATGTGCTCGATTTTGCACCGCTGCCCCTGGCTGATTTGAATTGGAATTGTCCCTCAACCGTGGCTGCATCGGCGCCCACGGTTACGGCAAGCTCCTCAGACGAGATGTAGACTTTGTGGGTGGGGGCGCTATTGGCAGCAAGCGGTGCATGCGCACTGAGCACCGAAAGAATCATTGAGACGTACAAGAAAAGGCGCGGGCGGGCAGGGAAGCACATGAGGAATTGTCCGGATTTGTCCGGAATTGATTGGGGGATGGTATCGAGCAGGACAGTGCACGTGCTGTGCGCTTCCGGCAAACGACGCTTTCGGCATTAAGCAATTATGTGTCCAACATGTGGAACAACAGTTGTCCATCCAACTGCCGTTCGACTCGCGAACATCAGGCAGTCACCTGTCACGGTGCACACTTTCATGATCCTCGATGCCTCCTGCTCCCTCGCGTATGCCACCAAGGCGGAAGTGCCTGCCATCTTCATGCTGCGACCGCGCAGCGGGTGGGCGCAGTGGATCATGAGGGAGGAGTTCATGCTCAGCCCGCACGTGCCGGTGGTGGAGTACACGGACCTCTATGGGAATCTCTGCCAGCGTGTCGTCCTGCCGAAGGGGGAGTTTCGTTTCTCCATGTTTTGCCGGGCCTCCGTGCCGGACCACATTGACATGCTGCCCACGGCACGTCGCGTGCCGGTGGCGCAGCTTCCAGTGGAGTTGCTGCACTACCTGCTGCCGAGCCGGTATTGCCAGTCGGACAAACTGTCACGTCTCGCGTACTCCATCACGGGGAATGTCCCGCGCACGTACCAGCAGATCGCGCGTCTACGGCACTGGGTGCATGAGAACATTGAGTACGAATACGGCACCAGCAATGCCTCCACCTCCGCGCTGGAGACGGTGAATACGAAGCGCGGTGTGTGCCGGGACTTCGCGCATCTCGGCATCGCCCTCTGTCGGGCGGTGAGTGTGCCTGCGCGCATGGTGGTGGGTTTCCTCCATGAACTGGAGCCGATGGATCTGCATGCATGGTATGAGGCGTACATCGGTGGACGGTGGTTCACCTTTGATGCGACCGAGGACGAGCCGAAGGGAAACCGCATCGTCATTGCCTACGGAAGGGATGCCGCGGACGTGGCGCAGGCGACGATGTACGGTGCCTTCCAATGCACGGAAATGAAGGTGACCGTGAGTGCCGTGCGTGAGGGTTCCGAAAAGGAAACCCCACAGCCGCCTGACCCTGCGCCACCTGCGTGACGACGAACGAGGTGACCTGGTTCACTTCACCTTCTTCTTTTGCAGCGTCTGGATGTACATGACCACGGAGTCGATCTCGTGATCCTTCAGCACACCGAGATAGGATGGCATACCCACGCCCGTGCGCTCCATTTCATAGCCAGCCTGCACGCGGCGTGAGGGATCGAGGATGGACTCGCGCAGATAGGCGGCATCCACGCTCTTGATCTCGGAGCCGTCGCTGAATTTGCGACTCGCGGCCCAGAGTCCCATCCACGAGGGACCCACCTCTGTCTTCGCGCCATTGGCGGCGGCGGTCGCAGGCGCGGCGACGCTGGGCAGGGCAGGATCTCCCGTGGAGTGGCACGCGATGCAGCCGTAGCGCAGGGCGACATCACGACCCAGGTCGGCCGTGGGGATGATGGCAGGCCCGTCACCGGCGAGGTCCTTGCGCGGACTGAGGTCCACTTCATTGGAATCGAAGCCGAGACTTTCGAGGTTCATGGAGGGCAGCGCATGCACGGTGAGATAGGCATTCTCCACGCGGTCCACGCCGGCGGCGGGCAGGCGATACGTGAGACGGAGGGAATGCGAGGGGTGCATGTCGCGGATGCCCAGGAAGAGGGACTTGCCGTCCTTCGAAAGCTTCGCGCTGGAAACCGGGATGGCGTCCTGCCCCGGCTGGTTGTTATCCGTGCGGAAGTTGCCCGAGCCGTAGTTGTGGGTCTGGTGGTAGTTCCACCGGTCTGCGGAGTAGCGTCCCAGGTCGCTGATGAGCTCAGGCGTCAGCGGAGCATCAAAGGTGAGCAGGATGCCGCGTTTCTCTGCGCGAATTTCTTTGGGCATCCATGCGGGTACGGTGCCGGGACGCACACGGAAGAGGCCGCTGGTGCGCGAGCCGGTGCTGCCGAAAATCTGGAAGCCCGCGAGGTAGAGATATCCATCCTTTGGGTTCACACGTCCATTCAGCAGACCCGTGGGAAAGCCGGAGAGGATGGGCATGACTGCGCCCTGGGTTCCCTCGGCATCGAGGAAAATTTTGAAGATCTCCGGCCGGTTGTAGCCAATGTGGATGATCGCTCCATTCAGCGCGCCCATGTGTGGTTCGCTGCCATCGTTCTGTTTTACCCAGAGCTGGCTAGCACCGGACTGGTTGATGAAATGGGGAATCCATACCTCCGCTGGGGAGATGGTCTTGGGGTGGGTCACCTTGTCCTTGTACTTCTCCGGCTGGAATCCGAAGTAGCGACCGGGCTCCACGCGGTAGATGGGTGTGGCGGGCTTCCAGTTTCCCTGCTGGTCGCTGGCCGTGAGGATGCCAGTCTGGGGATCATAGCCGAGGTAGGGCTGGCGGAAGCCGGTGGCGATGACGTCGAAGGTATTCCCATCCGGAGTCACCTTCACCACCACACCGTTGTACTTGCCCACGGTGGAGCCTATCTGCCCGCCCAAGGCGAGGTAGAAGGAGCCGTCGGGAAGGGCGATCATGTCCATGGGATAATTCCGCGTCTCAGCAGACTGGGCCACGGCATTGGAGACATTCGCATACCAGTCCGCTTCGCCATTGCCATCGACGTCGATGAGTTTGATGATGCCATTGCGGTCGAACACGTGGATGATGTCCTTCACAATGCAGAGGCTCTGCGGCTCATGCAGGCCTGAGGCGAAGCGCTGCCACTTCGTTTCCTGCGAGCCTGACTGCAGCCCCTCTACGATCCACACATCTCCGTCGAAGGTCAGGAGGGCGGCGCGTCCATCCGGGAAGAACTCAATGTCGCAGGGGCGCACATTCCTCTTCCACGGATTCGGCATCGGAAGGGGAATGTCGTCATAGACCCAGGGACCGTCTTTCGAGGGAGCAATGGCAGGACCAGTCTTCACGGGCTCACTCCAGCGGCGGGGGAGCGGGGTGGTCTTCGTGCAGGCTTCCGGTCGTATGCCGGTGGTGGCCACCGTGGAGGAGACAGTGCCTTCGGGAGAAATTGCGATGCGATACCTGGTGCCCGTGTCTGAAGGGAGAGAGCTCAGCCAGTCTCCCTCACCCGGTCCCGTGCGGAAGTGGAGCGTCTGCTTGTGCGGATCCACCTCCAGCACACGGACGGCTCCTGTGCCATCGGCCAGGAATTGCTCCTTCACCACTGTGCCAGCGACTGTGTACTCCAGCACCAGGCCACCGTGTGTCATGTGCAGGCCAGAGAATCGCCCCAGGGAAACGGGCACGGGGCCGAGGCCCAACTCACCTTGCTCTGCATGGCCGCGATCGCGCGGGTCCTTTACGGATGGTGTATCACCCACAGATATACCGGGGCGGGTTGGCAGGGCCACGAGGGGTGTGCCGAAAGGACGGGGGAGTTCCTTCTGTCCGGAGTTGGACTTGCGGCTTGGCTGTCGGTAGCTGCCTGTGCCCATGCCATCCATGGAGAGATATTCACCCTCGTCATTCGCCTTCCAGATGATCGCCCACCGGAGAAGGTCCGGGTCGAAGCAGGCGAAGACACCATTGCCCGCCGGTATGATGATGCCTCGTGGCGTGAGATTCTCCCGCAGGGGCGTGCTGCCGAACTTCCGCGCATCCACCGTCTGGGTGAAGAAGGGAAAGTCCGTCTCCACGTAGGAGGCGAAGGGAGACTTCAGCGCAAGGTGCGCCTTGTCCTGAGCTGTCACCTGGGAGGCAGTGAGCAGGGTGAGTGTGAAGAGGAGCAGGGACTTGGGGAGATGATGCATGCCGTACGAAATGTCTATAGAGAGGACGAATCCGTGAGGCAAGACAAGCCAATCCGGCCAGGACGCGCCGGGGGGATGCTGCGTCACCTTTCTCTGTACGCACTGTCAGGAGCGGGCCTCTCGGGAATGCTGCGCTTGTGAGTTATGAGTTCACGCGCGCAAACAGGCTGCAAAAGCCATGTGACGGCGTGAGCGCTCAAAGCATTTGAGCCGTGTGCTCCGGCCTGCTACGGGGGATGATGCCACGCAGCAGCCCCCAAGCTCCCCCCAAGACGGCGACCTCTCGACGACGGCTTCTTTTTTTCTGCCAGGCTCTCGCGCCAGCGGTGCTGCTCACGCTCGCCTCGTGCGCAGGCAGTCCTTACACGGAGAGCAAATCGCAGACCCTGGCGCTCGCGAGGGGGCAGGGATTGGTGGATGTCACGAGCGTGGTGCCGGGCATCAAGCATGACCTGCGGTACCGCCGGGCGCAGAACATCACCGGGCAGCGGGTGTATCCGGAGGACATGCCCTGCCTGCTGCATCACACCACGGCGGCGAAGCTGCGTGTGGCGCAGGAGATTCTGCAGCAGCAGGGATACGGGCTGAAGATTTGGGACGCATGGCGTCCGCCGGAGTCCCACACGGCTCTGCATGATCATGGGGGATACACCGGCATGTTCACCCCGCCGGAGTGGGGGTGGTCGCGGCATTGCTCCGGTACGGCAGTGGATGTGACGCTCGTGGACTCCTATGGTCATGAACTGTCGATGCCCACCGGATTCGATGAAGGGGGACCGGACAGCTACTACACGGCCGACACTGTCTCGGCAGACAAGCGCGAGCGCCGTTCGATTTTGCAGCGGGCCATGGCCTCCGCTGGTTTCAGCATTCTAAATACGGAGTGGTGGCACTTCGATGACGCCACGTATGATTCGCGCGGATCACTGCCCGTACCACCCGTGGTGTATGCGAAGGCCATCGGGCTGAAACTTCCCACGGTGAGGCCACCGAAGGTGAAGAGGGAGTATGTGGATCCCACCACAACACCGGCCACGACAACCACCGGCGCCTCCGTGCCGTTGCCGACATCCTACAGTGGCACCAGCTACCTCCCCGGCGCGGACTCCGGCAGTGGCGTCACACCCACGGAGACGCCCGCTGTCATCACCACGCCGCCGCCTCCGCGGCCCGCGCCACCGGTGATGCTGCCCACGGTGCCGGGGATTGCGCCGTGAGGGCGGTGAGCGGTGAGCGGTGAACGGTGAGCAGTAAGCGGTTGTATCCGTTGGTTACTTGGACTCCGTATTCCGACCTTGCGACTACTGATTACAGCCCTCGCTCCACTCCCATTGACCAAAAGCTAGAGTGCAGTGAAGTTCTCAGTACTCATTCTACCTTGTCTTCTTCCTCCATCTCCATGCGTAACGCAGCCACCAACGTCGTCCGCGCCCTGGTGAAGGCCGGCCATGAGGCCGTCTTCGCTGGAGGGTGTGTGCGTGACACGCTGCGCGGGGTGGAGCCGAAGGACTATGACGTGGCCACCAGTGCGCGACCGGAGCAGGTGCAGGCGCTCTTTGCACAATCTGTTCCCGTGGGCGCGCACTTTGGCGTGATCATCGTGCGCATGGGACCGCATCAGATTGAAGTGGCCACCTTTCGTCGCGATGGCGCGTACTCGGATGGGCGCCGGCCAGACTCGGTGAAGTTCACCAGTGCGGTGGAGGATGCGAAGCGGCGTGACTTCACGGTGAATGGCATCTTCTACAATCCGCTGACGGAAGAGGTGCTGGACTATGTGGACGGACGCGCGGATCTGGAGCGCAAGGTTCTGCGCGCCATCGGGGATGCGCGTGCGCGTTTTCGTGAGGATCACCTGCGCCTGCTGCGCGCGGTGCGGTTCGCCACGGTGCTGGGCTTTGAGATCGAGGCGGACACCTGGGCCGCGATGAAGGAACTGGCTCCTGAGGTGGCCAGCGTAAGCGCCGAGCGCATTCGTGAAGAGTTGGTGAAAATCTTCCTGCACCCGAATCGCGTGCGCGGCTTCGACCTTCTCGTGGACAGCGGCCTGATGAAGGCGGTGCTGCCGGAAATCCTGGTGCTGCAGGGCTGTGAGCAGCCGCCGCAGTGGCATCCGGAGGGGGATGTCTTCAAGCACACGCGCATCATGCTGGACCTGCTGCCAGAGAAGGTTTCACTGCCGCTGGTGCTCTCGGTGCTGTTCCATGACATCGCAAAACCAGCGACCTTCAGCGTGGATGAAACGGGCCGCATCCGCTTCAACGGACATGACAAGCTGGGCGCGGAGATGACGGAGGAGATCCTGCGCCGACTGAAGTTTCCCAATGATGTGATCAACCCCACGGTGGCGGCGGTGGCGAATCACATGATGTTCAAAGACGTGCAGAAGATGCGTATCAGCAAGCTGAAGCGCATCATGGCGCGTCCCACGTATGAGGACGAGATGGAGCTTCATCGCGTGGACTGCATGAGCAGCAACGGCCTGAGTGATAATTATGAATTCCTCCGGGCAAAGGAGATTGAATTCGCGGCAGGAGAGAAGCCGTTGCTGCCGAAGCCGCTCATCGATGGTCATGAAGTCATGTCCATGGGCGTGCCCCCCGGTCCCCGGGTGGGAGAGATTCTGCGCACGGTGCAGGATCTGCAGCTCGAAGGCACACTGAACTCGCCGGAGGAGGCGAGGGAGTGGGTGCGTGTGAACGCGCTGTAATACCAAAGGAAGTTGAAACCGGGTCTTTGTCAGGAGCGAAGCGCCAGACAAAGGAGCGTGGACACTCTTGTCCGGCACCCCTGACGCACATTTCTCTTTCATCCGGCAGGCAAGGCCACTTCCACCAGCTACTTCAGAAGCGTCGCCGGTAGCTTCCACATGAAGGAGGTCGCTGCACTACAGAACGGCGGACAAGAGTGTCCACGCTCCTTTGAAATGCCCAGCACTTCGCACTGGGATGGAATGGCCTCTCGTACCAAGACCTGTATTCAACTCTTCTCGGTATAAGGCGTGTATGCGCCGAAGCATTCGTTTGGAACACCACGGGTGCTCGACATGCGACATCACCAGGCGTGGTGACCGCTGACGGGAACGAGGCGTTCCCGTTCCTTGGGCCTTCTGCAACACGCTGGGCAGGTTCGTCGCGTGAGAGACCTGTTCAACTCGCCTTGGTATAGGGCGACAGGCGGGCCCGAACTCACACTGTGACTTCACCACAACCGGGGACACGCGGGGCATGCGGCCGAGCGCTGATGCGATGCTGACGGGGGCCGGAAGGAGCGCAGTTCTACTGATTGAATCTGCTCGCGAATTCATCTGCTGACATGTCGTCCAATATGGCTTGGGACTTGGCCGCAGCCTTTTTGGTCAGCAGTTCCATTTCGTCGAAGAACTTGCGATACTGCTCGGCATCCTTCGCATCATTGAACGCGAGGTCGGTTCCTTCCAACACCCACTTTCCCTGGGTCTTTTCCAGGTGGCCTATGGCTTGCGCATAGCGCTCAATCACATCGGACTTGAGGTTCCAGATTTCATCCTGCTGGGTGTAGACGCTGGCACGAGACGCGCGAATGCGTGCCATGAAAATGTCCTTTGGGATGCTCTCGTATTCGATGGCCTCCAAATCTTTAACGAACTGCTCGAGGAGAGCCCGCTCCGTGGTCCGATGCTTGTTGAAAGCCTCACGAACGTCACGGACTATCTTGTGTGACTGGCTGAAGTCCTTGTCCGCCGCCAGTCTGTCCGGGGTCAGCAGGCGGTGAAAGCCCGCAGCCTTCACTTCCACATTGTACTGTTCCTCGGCTTCCCTGCTTGCCAGGGAAAGCGTCTCGTTGGCCTTCCTCATGGACCGGATATCCTGCTCTGTAGGGTCGAGCGCCATCTCCAGCAGCCGGGCTTTGGCCTCTTCTTCTTCCGCCTTCTTCTTGGCGAGGGCTTCCTCTTCTTCCTGCTTGAGCCGATTTACCTGGGCCTCCTCGCGCTGCTTATTCAAGTAGTACACCAGGTATCCACCTCCTACCACTATCGACCCGCCGACGAGGAACATGCAAAGCACGATGAGGGTAATGCCAATTCCTTCCGTGCTGATGCGACTGGCCTTTTTGGAAGGCTGGTAACCCCTCTTCCCGTTGTTCGACTGACCTCTGGCGGCCGCCTTCTCCTCGCGGGTGAGGGCGTGTTGGACTTGGGGTACGTACACCTCTCCTTTGCAGGAGGTGCAGGTTATCATATTACCGCGACGAGGTGCAGCGGCATCGATGGGTTGCTGGCAGTGGGAACAGAGAATTTCCGGCATGAATGTCGAAGAGCGCGTTGGGGGCGTGATCTGTGATGGAATTATCGGGCAAATCAGCGGTCTTGCGAGTTGGTTTTTATGCCTGAGTAAGGAAATTTAGGTGGGTGAGCACGGCTTTTAGAGTGCGTGCTCGTACTTTTCGGCCCGGCTATGCTGGGAGCGTTGACTGGCTTTTGCGCTTGTGCCTGAGTTCTCCGGTGGCCTGCACCCCGGCTGCGTGTCACACCCCGCGACTGCCCGCGTCGTGTTTCGCGTGGGTGATGCGTCTATGCGTGCCGGATGCCATTGGGAGCGCTTTGATATGATACCACGGGCTGCCATGCCTGTGGTATACGAGCTCCCGGCCTGTTGCATTGCCGGCTATGCCTTTGCCTAAAACGCCTAGTTAACGAGTCCTATCGCCGCTTTCCACTTGGGGCTCGATGCTTGTTCGATTTTATTCTTTAGGTCCACCTTGAGCTGCTCGCACTTGTCCACCTCAACAAAGAAGGTCTTGTAGCGTTCCGCATGCTTGATGTCATTGAACACTACGGATTCGCCTTCCAGCTTCCAGCCGCCGCGGGTTGCTTCAAGCAGGTCAATGGCTTCCTCGTATTGTGCCGCGATGACCGAGTCCATGGAACGCACCTTGTCGACTTCGGGCTGTGATGCCTCCGTAATGGCCCGGATACGTCCTACCATGACATCCGTTGGCACGCCTTCGAGTTTCAACTTGGCCAAGTCCTGAAGAAAGGCGGCATCTTCCATCTCGGCGATCTCGCGGTGACGGGCCATGACCTCGCGGGCAGCCGCGATGATCTTGCGGGATTGCGAGAAATCGGTGTCAGTAGCGATGCGGTCTGCTGCCAGAAGCTTGTTGATACCGGTCTTCTCAAGCTCCTTCAGGTAGTCTTTATCAAGCCGCGCGGCTGTCTCCTCCAGGGCCTGGAAGACCTTCGCCAGCTTCTCCAGATCTTCCCTGGTTGGGTTGTTGCCGAGAGGACGGCTGTTCGGGGTCGCCACTCCGGCCGCGGTGCCCGATCCAGGTGGGTGGGGATTTGCGATGAGCGGCTGTTTTTGCTTCTCGAAGTCGTACATGGAGGTGGCCATCTCCACCCTGGCGTCCTGATGGCCCTTGATGGCCTTGAACACAAAATAACCCCCGACGGCTAATCCCGCCCCACCAATGATGAGGATGGCCAGCATGATAAAAGTGACGCCGATGCCGTTGGCATTTACCGCGCTGGCTCGCTTGCCTGAGGGCTTGTAGGTTCGGGAACCGGCTTTTTGCTGGGCGGCTGCGCGTGCGGCGGCCTGTTTCTCCTCGAAGGTGGCGACATATTGTACCTGCGGAACATAGACCTGTCCCTTGCAGGAGGGGCAGGTCACAAGGTTTCCGCGGCGGGGTGCCCCGTCTTCAATGGGGTGCTGACAGTGAACGCAGAGAACTTGGGACATGAAGGGCGGAAGCGCGCTGGATACTTTTTTGCGGGGCCGACTATCATGTAAATAATCGTTGGAGCTAGCGGGTTCTTATAACTGGCTTTAGTGATTATGGTAAATGAATGGGGTTTTAGGGAAAAAGTTTAGATTGTTCAACCTGGGAATGCAGGTCCCATGGGCGTAAGCACTGGAGTTCCAGAGCATTGCACAGCCTTGTCTGCCCACGGGCGACGAGGGCTGGGACCGTGACATTTTTGTTCCTTGAGGAGGCGCTGGTGTACTCCTCAAATGGAGAATCTTGCCACGTTATGGCTGAGGGGCAGCGACCTTATCTCCGCCGTTATTGTCGGAGCCGTGCCACTTGGCCACGTCCTTGGCGAAGTAGGTCAGAATCATGTTTGCGCCGGCGCGGCGGATGCCGGTGAGGGTCTCCAGCACCATCTTCTTTTCGTCCAGCCAGCCACTGGCCGCAGCCGCTTTGATCATGAGGTACTCGCCGCTCACGTGATAGGCCGCGATGGGCAGGGTGGTCTTGGCGCGGAGGCGGTGGATGATATCGAGATACAGCGTGGCGGGTTTCACCATCAGCATGTCCGCGCCTTCGGCTTCATCCAGGGCGGCCTCGCGCTCAGCTTCACGCGCGTTGGCGTAGTCCATCTGGTAGGTCTTCTTGTCTCCGAACTTGGGCGCAGAGTCGAGGGCACCGCGGAAGGGGCCGTAGCAGGCGCTGGCATACTTCGCCGTGTAGGAGAGGATGCCCACGTCCGCATAGTCTGCGGCATCCAGCGCACTGCGCAGGGCGGCCACGCGGCCATCCATCATGTCGCTGGGAGAGACGATGTCCGCCCCGGCATCGGCGTGGCAGAGGGCCTGGCTGCAGAGGGCGGCCACGGTTTCGTCGTTGAGGATGCGCCCGTCGTCAGACACGAGGCCGTCGTGCCCGTCTGAGTTGTAGGGATCCAGCGCCACGTCCGTGATGACGGTGAGGGTGGGGAACTCCGCCTTCAGGGCGCGGATGGCGCGGGGCACCAGGCCCTTGGCATTCCAGGCTTCGCTGGCATCCCGCGTTTTCAGCCGGTCGGAGATGGCGGGGAAAAGCACCACGGCTGGCACGCCGAGCGCATGGGCCTCACCGGCTTCCTTCAGCAATCCGTCGACCGTCCAGCGGGTGCAGCCGGGCATGGACTCGATGGGCTGGTCCTCCAGGCCTGCATGCACGAAGAGCGGGTAGATGAGGTGGGACGGCGTGAGCTCCGTCTCGCGAACGAGGTCGCGGATGGCGGCCGTGCGGCGATTGCGGCGGGGACGGATGGGTAGGTTCAGCAAGGGAAGAAGGGGGTGACAGGTGGAAACTAGAAGAGGCCGAGGCGGTGAAAAATGGCGAACAGAAAGCCGCCCAAGAATACAATGAGGGATACGAGCTTCAGCCGCTCCGCGTATGGCTCCAGCCGCTCGCGCAGCCTCCAGAAAAAGTGAAAGTGGAGGAACAGGCCGAGGGCTATGAAGGCTACGACCAGTCCCGTGGCGGCGGTGCCATAGGCGACGACCCTTCCATCAGGGCCGGAGATGTCAGTCTCGTCCGAACTGAGACAGGTAACGCCATACAGCACTATGAAGAATGGAATGACGGCTCCTACAAGCCACGGCTTCAGCCTGCCCCCATCGGAATCGTACGCAAGGGAGTCCGCATCGTCGAACTCGGTGCGGTGGTCCTTGTTGGTCCAGAGAGACATGGGATGGGATGGGGGGAGGGAAACTCTGATCTGTAGCCGCGACTCGGATTCCGTAAACTGGGATCTACCTATGTAACGAGACTGCGACTTTGGCCCTTGCCGCAGGGTCACACGTTTGCCGGTGTCTACGGAAAGTCATGCCCCGCCATGCAGGAATGAGTAAAACAACCCAAGCACAAAGCCGAAGATGCAAAGCACGAGCGAGAGGAACTTGGGCCAGTGGCTGTGAGGCTCCAGGCGCTCACTCCAGTCCCAATAGTAGCGGAAGTGCAGATAGGCCGCACCCGCAAGGTAGGAGAGGGCCACGATGATGCCGCCCGTGCCTGTGATGGTGCCTGCGGAGCCTCCCTTTGAGTAAATCGGGGTGCTGCCTGTGACCAGGCTGTATACCGCGAGGAGGGCGATGCAAACTGGGCCTACCACGCCCGCCGCCAGTTGCTTGAAACGGCCGGTGGTGGGAGTGCGATTGAGATGGTCGTCTTCGCCGAACACAAGAAGGGCTCACGCTAGCCGGTTTTTTTGCCCGGGAAACATCAAAGGTGTAGGTAAACCTCCGAATCGGTTGCAAAGGCCGCCGCCATTCACCTTGCCGCGGTGTTTGGTGCAGGTATATCTGGACCCGATGAAGAGCCCGATGTCCCTCGTCATTCTGCTGTCCGTGGTGATTGCAGGGTATTATACCGCGATCACGATCGGGCCTCGCTTCGGTTTTTTCAAGGACAAGGCGGAGGAAGCCGGGGAGCAGAAGCTGGAGCCTGGAGACCGCCGGCTCCTGGCGGCGCACGGTTGCTCGCTCCACCTTCCGAATGGCTGGGTGGAGAAGAAGGAATCGCGGAGTGCGGTGCTGTTTGAGTTTCCCCGTGGGGCCAAGGACCGTGGTTCCATGATCGTGGACAGCGAAGACTTTCCAGGCACGCTGACGGAGTTCACGCAGGGGCACCTGAAAAACATGATGACCGCGAATCCGGAGATGCAGGTGGTCAGCGAGGGGCCGTTCAAGACGGAAGGGAACATCCCGGCTTACAAGATCACCATGCGCAACCGCATCGGCACGGTCTATCTCGCGCAGGGCATGTATTTCTTCGAGGGACCTCCGGGAAAGAAAATCAAGGTCACCTATGCGGCCTCGGTGGCCGGGGATGACCTGGACCCCATTTTTGATGGGTGCTTGAAGACGCTGCTGCTGCATACGGGGCCGGAGGAGGGGACGGCGCCGACGAGGGTGGAGAAATAGGACACGAGACTGAGCGTCTCGTGACAGGAACACTCCTCGGGAGCCGGATGCGTCCCTGGGCCGATCCAGCTTGCGCGAAGCGCCTTGAGTGCGCGTGCGAAGCACCGCTTTTGAATGGAGCGAACTCGTCATGCTGCGCTGTTGGCGGGTAGGTAGTATCCAGCATCTCACGCGGCATGTTTTCTTTTGAAGCAGCCAGAACGTGAACACCATGCCCTTCGCTCAAAGCGGTGCTTCGCACCGCACTCCAAGGCGCTACGCGCAAGGTGGCACCTCGAGAGGCGCATGATGTCTTCCTCTTGAGCGAACTCACGAGACGTTTCATGGAGACTGGATGGGTCCTTTCGGGGCTCTCATGAAGTTCATCTTTTTGTCCCCGCATCCTCAATTGACTATGCCCGGCCCTCCGCTCTGTTGTGCCGCCGATTCTCCCTGCTCCACATCGACAAATCTGGATGTCTCCCCGCTGTCATTCAGTCTGGACCAACCCCGCCTCGACCTCCGAGTCAAGGTGCGGCGTGAGCTTGCTCTCGCACAGGTGCCGGCCCATGAGACTCGCGGCGTCAGCGTTGTTGCTGGGCTTACTGATAAACACGGCACGTGGCGCGGCAGTGGACGAGGACACGCCGCTGCTGCTGAAGGTGCCGACGGAGGTCCCGCAGCCAGCAGCAACGCCAACACCACCGCCGCCTGCCACTACACCTGAGGCGAAGGAGTCGGCGACGAAGCCAGTGCCAGGACCGGGAGTGGCAGGGTCACCGGCGCCGCCAAAAGAGAAGCAGCAGCCGCAGCACCAGCCCAAACCTGTTGCGCCGCCAGCTTCACCATCGCCAACTCCACCTCCGCTGTATCTCCCGCTTCCGCAGGAGTCGCCGCCGCTGCCGAGAGAGCAGCAATTGCTTCCCATTTCGGAGCCTGAGGAGCAGCCGCCACTGCCCGTGCTGCCCGGTTGGGCGCTGGTGGAGGAGGTGCATGACCTCCTGGGCGGGGGCAAGGTGGGCGCGGCCATGGCGCGGGCGGAGGAGGCGCTGCGTGATGCGGAAGCTTCCGGTGAGTGGCAGGTGGAGGTGGCGGCCCTCTCCGCGCTGGCGAGCGCGCGCATGGCGAGTGCCAACATCACCTCGCGTGAGCTGGAGTCTGGCGGTGAGCTTCTGGAGCGCGCGTTGAAGATTCTGAAGAACCGACCGGAGGTGGATGCGCACTGGGTGGCGGAGATTCACGGGAAACTCGCCTGGCTGGAGATGAACCGGCAGCAGTTCCCGAAGGCGACGGCACACCTGCTCCAGGCAGTGCACGCCAGCCTGGAGAGAAAGAATGATCTCGATCACCAGTGGGAGCAGTGTCGTGCGCTGGCGTCCCTGTGTGATTTCTCCGGCAGCCCGGCAGACTTCACGCTGAAGGAACAGTTCCTCAAGACGCTCCTCATGATGGTGCACGATGCCGCCGGACCAGAGGACCTGCGCGTGCTCGTGCCCATGGACCTGTGGGCGGAGCACGATGAAAGCATCCGCATCAAGGACTACGAGGAGGCTGCCATCACGAGGCGTGCGATACTGGATATCATCATCAAACATGGTGTGATGGATGGGCGTCTCTCCGCCCAGCATCTCGCGCTGGCGGATTTGCTGAGCCTGCACCTCAATCAACCGAAGGAAGCGGAGGAACACTACCGCGTGGCGCTCGAAGTGGAGCTGAGGCAGCCCGGCGTGAACAAACGTCAGGCGGAAATCCGCGACGGACTCGCAAGGCTCACGGGCTACCAGCTCGACAAGGCGGGTGAGCACCTCACGCACACGGAGGAGTCGTGGAGGATATGGAAGAAAGTGGGCACGCTGAGTGACCCGGGCTGCCGCCACGCGCAGGAGCGTCTTGCTGGATTGCTCGCTACGAAGAAGCATGCGGACCGCGCCGAGCCCCTGTACGCGGAGCTGCTGGAGTGGCATCGCAAGCAGGCCCCGCAGGCGGTGGCGTTGGAGTCGGAACCAGTCACGATGCTCCTGCAGGAAAGGGAATCACTGCTGCAGGATGTCTGCCGGTTCTACATGGATGTGGCGGAGAAGCCGCAGCTCGCACTGACTTGCTACGAGGAACTGCTCGAACTGCAAGGACGCCAGCAGGAGGCGGGGCAGCCGGCGCGTGTGCGTACCCTGGTGGCCATGGCCGGACTGCTGCAGAAGCTGGGTCGGAGTGAGGAGGCAAACCAGCGCATCACGAGTGTCCTTCAGGATTTGGAGAAAAAAGCGGCTCTGCATCCGGAGAGTTTCACTGCGGCGGCGGCGAGGGACATGGCGCAGTTCCACACGGTGCTGGGCCGCGGCTACAGTCATGATGGCGCGGATGCGGCTTCGCTGGATCAAGGCCTGCGGCATTTCCAGATGGCTACTGCCCTGCGCCGTGATCTTCTGCGCACGCTATCAACCAACAAGGATAAGGATAAGGAAAAGGACAAGGATGCAGCCGCGTCTGAGGATCGTCGTGCAGTGGTGTGGAGCCTGCTGGATCTGGCGCGCGCGCATGAGCAGCGTGGAGATGTCGCCACGGCGGAGGAGCACTACCGCCGTGCGCTGGCATTCGCCGGGAGCAAGGCGACCAATCCTGGCTGGGTGGAGGCGGCGCAGGCGCTGGCCACCTTCCTCGCGGGAGAGCGTCGTCATACCGAAGCTGTCGCGGTGCTGAGGAAGATTCTGGAAGGCAAGCCCTTGCCCGAGGGCGAGGCGGTGGAAGCGAGGCAGCAGCGTCGTGTGATATTGCAGGAGCTGTATCGCGAGCTGGATCGAGCCGGGGATGATGAAGGCGCGCTGGTGGTGCTGTCCCAGATGGATCGCAACTCGTGGTACACGCCGTGGCAGGTGGAGGAGGAAGAGTTCGTGGCGATTCGCGAGGCACGCATCAAGTGGCGCCAGCGTCACCTCGCTGCTGCGTGGGCGCAGATGCAGGACGTGCTGATGAAACGCCGCGAGCGGCAGGATGAAGCGGGCCTGCTGCAATTGCTGGAGGAGATGATACCGCTGGCGCTGCTGCAGAAGGACAAGATCACCACGGAGCAGTTCATGGCGGAGCGCGTGGCACTGCTGCGCAAGCAGGAGGCGGGTGCAGGTCCGCTGCAGGCCACGCTGCTGGAGCATGCGGGACTGTGGCTTTTCAGCGGGGACAGCCAGCGTGCGCTGGAGGCCATCCAGGGCAGCCAGGCGCTCGGCCCGGTGGGGCAGGCGGCGACCACGCCGCAGACGCGCGCCATCCTCGCGAGCGGTGCGCTGCTGGAAATGTTCACCCTCGCGCAGCGGAAGGAAATGACGGGGGCGAAGGCGGCATGCGAAAGGCTGGCGCAGTACACCACGGGCACGCCCCATGAAGCCATGGTGAAAAAGTTTCTCGAAGAATTGCCCACGACTTCGGAAGCCATGGAGCCCTTTCAAAACGTGGCGCTGCTCACCGTGCTGCATGATCGCGGTGTTGCGGGACGCAGGCTGCTGGAGTGCGCGGTGTCGCTTTGCGAGGAGAAGTATGGCAGCACCTCGGCGGCGGCCATTCTCTTGCGGGAACAGCTTGGCAGTCTGTGCCTGCGACTGGGCGAGCACGGTGCGGCGATTGCGCATTATGAGATTGCGTGGGCCTCGCTCAAGGACAGCGCGGCCATGGCGGTGCAGGGGCGCAAGGGTGTGGTGCTGCAGACCCTGATATCCCTGAGAGCCCGCAGTGGTGACTGGCCGGCGGCGGAGAAGCATGCGCGGGAAATGCTGGATCTCATGACTGCCGTGGCGGGTGCGCAGGTGGTGGGCACGGCACAACTCCACTTCCAACTCGCGGAGTGTGCGGGCCGTCGCGGGGATCGCGAAGTGGCGGGCACTCGCATGCTGGAAGCCTTGCGCGTGCAGGAGCAGGGCATTGCGGATGTAATGCACTCGGGCACGGAGCAGGAGGTGATGCGCCTCGATGCGCAGCGCCGGCAGGCCTTTGATCTGGTGGCGGCCTACGGCAGTGCGGAGGCGATTGCCGGGGCGCTGGTGCGGCAGAAGGGCGTGCTGCTGGATTCCCTGCTGCAGGACAGCCAGATGACTCCTGCGAGCAAGGACATGTCTGCCCAACCGCTGCTGGGCCGTGTGGAGGTGGCGCGGTCTGCGCTGAATACCGCAGCGCGCAATGCGGGTGCCATCACGCTGGAGACGCCGTATGCTGAGGCGCGGACGATTCTGAAGGAACTGGACAAGCGGCGTGAGGACATGGCGGATGCTGAGTCCGCTTTCATGACGCTGCTGGGCGGCACGAACTGGAAGCGGCGTGCGCTGATGACTTCACTCGATGATGTACGCGAGGGCATGCCGGAGGGCGCGGTGCTGCTGGACTACTACCGCCACCGTGAGCCGGGAGGTCTGGAGTATTTCAGTGTCTCCGTACTGCCGAAGAAAGGCGTGGCCCGGCAGGTGCGCCTGGGTGAAGCGGGACTCATCGAGGAGCTTATCAGATTGTATCATCAGGTGATACAACATCATACCAACGAGGCCACCGCCGCCCAGGTGCTCTCGGTGCTGGGCCAGATGCTGGTGGGACAGGCGCTGACGAATTTCGCGGAGCCACCGCAGACGATTATCTTTTGCCCGGATGACGCGCTGCGGACGGTTTCCTTTCCCACGCTGCTGCTGGAACCGGATGGACGTTTCCTCGGGGAACTGATGTCCCTGCGCCAGGTGTCTGCGGCGCGTGACCTGGCCCTGCTGCCACCTGCGGGAACTCCGGCCACGCCCATCGAGTCGCGGAATCAAGTCGAGGCGGCGATGGGAAGCCTGGAGAAGAAACTGCGCGATGAAGCGAAGACGGCAGCGGTGCTGAGTTTCGATGCGCCGTTGTTCTTCCTGCCCACGGTCGATGCTTCACAGGGGCCGGGGTCGCTGGGAAGTGAGCGTGGAGGCACGCCGGCGTGGCGGGCGGGTTTGTTGTTGGACCACAAGGGCGCGGATACGCTGACGGCGTGGAAGGAAGCGTTGCGTGTGGGTATCAGCGAAGGGGGCGGCTCGGGACCTGAGGCCATCTCCAGTGCTGGGGCTGGCGCTGATGTGGAGGACGGCATCTTCACCGCTTCTGAAGTGGCGACGCTGGATCTGCGCAAGACCGCGCTGGCCGCCGTGCCTGCCTGTGTGTCCCGCGTGGACGTGCTGCGACCAAGTTCAGGTGAGGAGAATCTGCTGGCACTGGAGCGCGCCTTCAGTGTGTCCGGCGCGCATCAGGTGCTGCTGTCCCTCTGGCCGGTGGAGGACAAAGCCGTGGCGGCGGAGTTCATGAGCGACCTGCAGAAGAAACTCCAGGATGCAGGTCTCGCAGGGCAGGGGACGGAGGTGAATGCGGATGTCGCAGCGTTGTTTCAAGACGTGCAACGCGAGTGGCTCGTGCGGTTGCGTACGAATGCGAACGGTGGTTTGATCAAAGCCGTGAGTACCGCGGGACCGTTTGTGCTGATGCAGGGGGTGAGGGCGAGGAAGTAGGGGGGGTGGGAGTTGATGGTCTATGGTTGATAGTTGATAGCCTGAGGCGGGAAGGTGTTTTTTTGGGGCAGGTGTTTGTTGTCGCAGAGCAGCAGAGCAGCGAAAGCAGCAAAGGGGGAGAAGGATTGGTGATGTGAGAAACGCTGTGTTCAAGGAGCGCTTCTCACATGATGGGAAAAGAAAAACCCGCGCTGCACAGGCAATGCGGGTTTTCTTATTTTCAATTCTTTGCTGCTTGGCTGCTTTGCGTTAAGCCCCAAGCCGACATCCTACGTGCACGCTTCGCACTCTTTCCCGTTGATCGCCTTGTCACGCTGCGCGGCGAGCCAGGCGGCGTATTCGGCGGGGTCGGCGGCAGGGTTGCCGGAGGGGGAGGCGGTCTTGCCTGCGGCGGCAGCACTCTGACCTCCACCGGAGACGACACCACGCAGTTCCTTTTCCTTCACCACGGAGGAGGCTTCGATGTCCGAGGCGCTCAGGGTGCGGAGGTAGTAGGTGGTCTTCAGACCCTTGCGCCAGGCACCGCGATAGATGCGGGACAGGGTGGCAAGGTCCACGGCGGAGTACCACAGGTTCGTGCTCTGGCTCTGGTCGATCCACTTCTGGCGACGGGCCGCGGCGTCGAGCACGTACTCGGCATCGATGGCGAAGGCGGTGGCGTAGCGCTTCTTCAGCGCGACGGGCACGTTGTCCATGGGCTCCAGCTCACCATTGGAAAGGATGAGCGATTCGCGCATGTCGTTATCCCACAGGCCAATCTTCTTCAGGTCCTTCACGAGGTAAGGATTGAGCATGAGATAGGCGCCGCCGAGGTTCTCCTTGCCGAAGAGGTTCTTGTACAGCGGCTCGATGCACGGGCTGCTGCCCATGATGTTCGAGATCGTCGCGGTCGGAGCGATGGCGATGACGTTGCTGTTGCGCATGCCCTGCTTGGCAATCTTCTCGCGCACCGGCTTCCAGTCGAGCTTGCCGCCACGGGCCACTTCGATGGGCACGCCGCGCTCTTCTTCCAGGAGATCCACGGTGTCCTGCGGGAGCAGGCCGCGGGACCACTTGCTGCCTTCGTAGCTGGAGTAGGTGCCACGCTCGGCGGCGAGGTCGCTGGAGGCTTCGTAGGCGTAGCAGCACACGGCTTCCATGATCTCGTCGTTGAAGGACACGCCTTCTTCCGAACCGAAGGGGATGCCCTTGCGATAGAGCGCGTACTGCAGGCCCATCACGCCGAGACCAATCGGGCGGTGGCGGGTATTCGCACGGCGGGCGGCTTCCGTCGGGTAGAAGTTGATGTCGATCACGTTGTCCAGCGCACGCACGGCCATGCGGATGGTCTCGCGCAGCTTGGTGTGGTCGATGTCGCCGGTGTCGGTGAGGTGATTTTCCAGCACCACGGAGCCCAGGTTGCACACGGCGGTTTCATCCGCACTGGTGTTCAGCGTGATCTCGGTGCACAGGTTTGAGCTGTGGATGACACCCACGTGATCCTGCGGGCTGCGGACGTTGCACGGGTCCTTGAAGGTGATCCAGGGATGGCCGGTCTGGAAGAGGAGCTTCAGCATGCTCTTCCACAGGTCGAGCGCGGGAATCTTCTTCCCGTAGATCTCACCCTTGGAGACCTTCTCTTCATACTCCACGTACTTGCTTTCGAAGGCGCGGCCGTAGAGCTCGTGCAGTTCGGGCACGTCATTGCTGCGGAAGAGCGTCCACTCCTGGCGGGCCTCCATGCGCTTCATGAAGAGGTCGGGAATCCAGTTCGCCGTGTTCATGTCGAACGTGCGGCGGCGGAGGTCACCGGTCTGGTCATGCAGGTGAAGGAAGTCCTCCACGTCGTTGTGCCACGTTTCGAGGTAGGCGCAGCCGGAGCCCTTGCGCTTGCCACCCTGGTTCACGGCCACGAGCTGGTCATTGTGCAGCTTGAGGAAGGGGATGACACCCTGGGATTCACCATTGGTGCCCTTGATGTAGCCACCGGTGCCGCGCACGGAAGTCCAGGAGCCACCGAGACCGCCTGCCCACTTGCTGAGGAAGGCATTCTCCGCGATGCCGCGGATCATGATGGACTCGATGTTGTCATCCACCTTGTACAGGTAGCAGGAGGAGAGCTGCGAGTGCAGCGTGCCGGCATTGAAAAGGGTCGGCGTGCTGGAGCAGAAGCGGCGGCTCTTGTAGAGGGAGTAGAGGTTGATGACCTTCGTCACGCCATCGGTCTTCTCCTGGAGGAAGAGGCCCATGGCCACGCGCATCCAGAAGAGCTGGGGCGTTTCGAGGCGGCGGGAGGGCTTGGTCTTTTTGTCGACGATCAGGTAGCGATCATAGAGGGAGCTGATGCCGAGGAAGTCGAAGTCGAGGTCCGCAGCAGGGTCGAGGGCTTCGGCGAGGCGGTCGAGATCATAGTTCAGCAGGCGGGGGT
This sequence comes from Roseimicrobium sp. ORNL1, assembly GCF_011044495.1. GTDB lineage: Bacteria > Verrucomicrobiota > Verrucomicrobiia > Verrucomicrobiales > Verrucomicrobiaceae > Roseimicrobium. The sequence goes on along the minus strand of NZ_CP049143.1, from coordinate 4,774,426 downwards.
CGAGACGCTCGATCTCCACACCACGCTGCAGGTTGCGGCGCAGGGCGCGGCGATGGAAGAGGGGCAGCGCTTCGATGCCGTCCTTCACGATGTCCCAGCCGAGCACCTCTTCATATATATAGGTGAGCAGGATGCGCGCGGCGAACTTGGCGAAGTCCGCATCATGGCTGATGAGCGTGCGCGCATTCAGGATGATGGTCTTCTTCAGGTCCTCCTTGGACATTTCCGCGGCGAAGGAGCGGCGGAGTTCCACTTCGATCTCTTCGCGGGTGAGGCAGACATCGAGGCCGAGCAGCGCATACTCCATGCGCTTGCGGAGGTCCAGGCCATCCCAGAGGACGCTGGTGCCATCCGTGGAGCGCACGAGGATGAAGCTGTCCTGCTGGGTATCGCCACCGAGGTCGAGCTGCTGCTGCTGGGAGGTCTCATCCTCGGAGCGGCGCATTTCCTTGCGGTGCGTGCGGTAGGCGATGTAGGCGGCGGCCACCTTGTAGTGGCCCTGGCGCATGAGCTCCTCCTGCACCACGTCCTGCAGGTCCTCGATGTGCACGAACTGGCGCGCTTCATCGGACATGCGGCGGCTCACGGCATCGGCGATGGCCACGGCGGGTTCGGAATTCACTTCCAGGGAGAGGAAGGCCTTGCGGACGGCGGACTCAATCTTGCTCTGGTTCCACGGCACGGCTTCACCGTTGCGCCGGATGACTTTGGTCGGAACCATCACGGGCTGGGGATTGGCCGTGTTATGGACGGGGATGTGGCTCTGCATGCGGGTCACGACACTGCGTGCAAGGTCATGCTGATTATAACGAACGAGGGTGCGCTCGATGATGCGGTAGATTTCCTCCGAGCGGAGCACGGGAGCACCCTGCTGGTCCCGCAGTTCGGTCTCGCTGGTGCGGCGGGCGAGTTCATCCGCCACGGTGAGGGCGATGGTACGGACGAGGTCGCGGTTCCGCTCGGTGTAGATTTCATCCTGCTTTTTGCGAGAGAGCTGGAGGTCGGCGAGGGCGTTGCCCACCGTGTCCGCGATTTCCCCCATGTCGAAGGGGCGGCGCATGCCGTCCACCTCCACCTCCATGCCGGGCTCCAGGAGCTCGGAGCAGCCGCTGGCAAGGCCGCGCCAGTCGAAGTGCGGGCGTTGTTCCTTGGACAGGTTGGCAAGGCGCTTGAGCGCCCTGTCTTCATCGATCAGGTGGCGGGAAATCATGGCTGTAGAGGGAGTGTCGGTTGGCGGAGAGAGGCGCAGGGAACGGTGATCCCTGCCGGCGCGCCCCTCTCCAGGGCCATGGCCGGCAGGCCGGATGAAGGTGGTTGGTTAAAACTCGTCGTCGCTGCCGACGACAAGGGAGCCACGAGTCTGGTACTCGGTGACCTTCTGTTCGAAGAAGTTGGTCTCCTTCTTCACGTCCATGACTTCGATGAGCCATGGGAGCGGGTTCTTGATACCCGGGTTGAGCAGGGGCAGGCCCACGCCGGTGAGGCGGCGGTCAGCGATGTAGTCGATGTATTGCTCAAATTCCTCGGCGCTCAGGCCCACGGCGCCCACGGGGAGGCAGTCGCGGATGAACTCCTTCTCCAGCGCCACGGCTTCGCGCATGATGTCCACGAGCTGGCTCCGGAATTCCGGGCTCCAGATATCGGGGTTCTCATCCACGAGGTCCATGAACAGGTTGCGGAAGAGCTCGATGTGGTTGCTCTCATCCCGCAGCGTGTAGCGGAACATCTGGCCGATGCCGGGGAACTTGTTCTGCCGGTAGAGGGACAGGATCATCCCGAAGAGTCCGTAGAACTGGGTGCCCTCCATGCACTGGCCGAAGACGAAGATATTCTGCGCGAGGAGGCGCTTATTCTCGGTCACCGTGAGGTCGAGGTCGCGGCGCAGGGCGTGCGACACACGGGTGACAAATTCGTTCTTCTTCTTGATGGACTCCACCTGCTCGAACATGGCCTCGCACTCGTGCGGGTTGATGCCCAGGCTGGAGATCATGTAGAGGAGGCTGTCCGCGTGGATGTTCTCCTCATGGGCGTGGCGACCCAGCACGAGCTTCAGCTCAGGGGCGGTGACGAGCTCACGCACCACGTGCATGACATTGTCCCCCACGATGCCCTCGGCAGCGGAGAAGTAGCCGATGCCCATCATGATGATCCAGCGCTCGGTCTCGGTCAGCGCATTCGGGGAGCGCCACTGTTCGGCGTCCTTCTGCATGCTGATGTCCTCCGGCTCCCAATGGTTGGCCTTCATCTTCTTGTACAGGTCGTAGGTCCACTTGTACTTGAGGGGAAGAAGGTTGAAGGCCTCGGTCTTGCGACCGTTGATGATGCGCTTGGCGTTGTAGGCGGCCTCGGCTTTATCGTGGTCGAGGACGAATTTGCGGTCACCAATCTGGTAGGTCTTTTCCATGGCTGCGACGGGAGGTGGAAATTGTGGTTGAAGGGGGCGGGTAAGTGATGGAAGTGACGTGAGCGTTACAAGCCAACTGAACCGCGGAGGACCTCAACAAGCGGCGGGGGGTGTTTTAAGACCACCATATCTTGGTCGCGCGGTTCGCATCATGCACAATATGTGGGGGGCGATCCAGCAAAAACTACCACCGGTTGCGGCATGGAGGATTGGTTTCACGCAATCAGTAGGGCTGGAGCGCGAAAATATTTTCGGCGCGTGAAAAGAGATGGAGCAAAAACGGGCAATTTCTCCAGACACGTGCGTGTGTCATAAATGCCATCTTAAGGTGTTCAGGATGAATAGTCTTACCTGCCAGATAGCTAAGAAAGGTTAAGGTTTGCGATTTAACAAAATTGTTCAAAAAAACAGTAGTCTGGCGACTGGATACGGGTGGAAAGGGGGGTGAGGCTGCATTTTCGGCACAAAATGGGGCGGAAAATGAGGAGTGAGGGCACGAGTCGACAAGGCCGGGCAAATGTGAAGCGGCTTGTGTCTGAAAGGAGCGCGGACACTCCTGTCCGCTACTGGGGATGAAACCAGCTATCTTCGGTCTCGCAGGCGAGGCCGGGTTTCCAGCAGCAGCTTCTGAGATGCGACCTTGAAGGTTCTATGCGTACCGAGCTCGCGGTGCCACAGAACGGCGGACAAGAGTGTCCACGCTCCTTTTGGTGGCTGCCACCTGGCTTTTGTGTGGGAACCCGGGATTGCCTTGGGTCGCTTAGCGAACGCTGAGCGTGTCGATAACGAGTCGCTGAGCGTGACGCTGAGCGTATCGCTGAGCGCGACGATAGCGTTACGCCACCACCCACCACCCACCCCGATATATATATATATATAGCTTGCTGTCTCTCCCCCTTATACCCCGCAGGGGGGGTGAAGTGTGATGTGGTGTGTGATATCCGGCTGGAGGCGTGGCTTCGAAGAAGGGAAAGGAGCGTGGCCTTTCCAGGTCGCTGGGTGACCTGGTCTTCAGGCACCAGACTTCGGGTGCCGCGACGAAGGTAGCGTCCGCTTCAGCCGAATGGAATGGGGGTGAAACTGCCTCCAGAGCTTGCCACGTCGCCTGAATTCGGCTGAAGCCGAAGCTGTTTTTTTGGGGGCCTTGCGCCATCCGCTTGCACGCCCACTCACTCCGCCTTCTGCAAGACATCCAGCACCACCCCCTTGGGGAATTTCACCGGATCGAGGGCACGCTCGAAGGGGTCTTTCCCAGTCGGATTTTTGGCCAGACCCACGGTGCTGCTCCACCAGAAAGCATCGACCTTTTGGAGGAAGGCGGTGCCGTCGAGGGAAGAGCGGACGATGCCCTTGGACCAGGTGCGGCCTTTGGTGGCGGTACCTCTGGCGGCGTAGTTCCACTGCGGTGGCCAGGAGGCGATTGCCGGATTTTCGTAGACCAGGGGGACGGAGTCGGGCGTGTCCTTGCCAACTCCGGCGGTCATGGCCCAGTGATTCTCGCCAGCCTCCAGGGCTTTCGTAAACTGTGGCTCGGAGCCCACTTGGCCGTCGGGGTGGAAGGGACTGAAGGGGCATCCGAACCACATTTCGTTATCGAGGTAGTGCTCCGTGAAGAGCAACCGGAAGGCTTCGTTGGAAGAGCGCGGCTGATCCAGGGCGGAGTCGGGCATCTCCCCGTTGTGATCGTCGGCATAGGCTTTCAGCGCCATGGTTATCTGACGGCAGTTGGAGAGGCACTCGACGAGATTGCCCTGCTCACCGGCACGCTGCATGAGGATGTACAGGCCGAGAGGCGTGATGATGACCACGGCGAGCACCACGATGAGCATGGGGACATTGAGGCGCGTGCAGGGTTCCTGGGTCATGGGACGGGGTCGAGAAATCGATGGATGGCTGTTTTGCCACAGGACCACTGCAGCACAGGACGGCGTACGAAGCGAGTCGCTTGTGAACGGGGGGCGAACTGCGCAAATGCTGGGTCCAGTGCAAAAGCAGCTTGCCGCGTTTTCGAGGTGGGTTATGGTGTTTAGTCACCCTAAAGGGCATTGTCCAAACTTTCCGGGGAGGGCGGTGTCTTGGCTCAGTTCAGCTCACTCTGGGATTCACCTCCCGCCTTGCCTCCCAGCCGATTTGGCGGATGCTTGGCGCCCTCATTTTTCCTATGCTCCGCCCCGGCGTTCTTTTCCTGCTCATCACGGTCTCGCTCCCGCTTGCTTTCGTGACTCTCACGGCCCCGGTCCAGGGGGCGCAGACGTCTGCCTCGTCGAAGAAGAAATCGACTGCAGCGGCCTCATCGAAGTCGAAGGCTGAAACCAGTGCGAAGGCCAAGGGGAAGGGGAAAACTTCTGACGCGACCGACGCGAAAAAGAAGGCCGAGACGACTCCCGCACCTACGCCTGCACCCGCAGCCGTACCCGTCGCGCCTCCGGTGCTGCCGGATGAGGAGGACAAGCCCGTACCGGTGCCGCCGCTGCCGAACCAGAAGCTGCAGCTGCACAAGTGGTCCGGCGCGCTCAACGTTCCTGACCCGGTGGCGGTCACGGTGGACCCGCAGGGCCGCGTGTACGTGACGCAGACGACGCGCCGCAAGGTGGGGGACCTCGATATCCGCGAGCATACGGACTGGATTCCCAATGACGTGGCGCTGGAGAGCATCGAGCAGAAGCAGGCCTTCTACCATGACGTGCTCGCGCCGGGCAAGACGCTCCGCCCACGTGGCAGCCTGAAGGACCACAACAAGGATGGCTCGATCGACTGGAAGGACCTGACCGTGCACACCGAGCGCATCTACCGCCTGGTGGACACGGACAAGGACGGCACGGCGGACAAGATCACGCTCTTCGCCGACGGCTTCAACACGGAGGTCACGGGCATCGCCGCCGGCATCCTGTACCATGACGGCTGGGTGTACTGCACCATCGCGCCGGACCTGTGGCGCTTGCGCGACACGAATGACGACGGCGTGGCGGACGAGCGCGAGGTCGTGGCGCATGGCTTCGGCCACCACATTGCCTACGCCGGGCATGACATGCACGGCCTGACCCTGGGACCGGACGGTCGCATTTACTGGACCATCGGTGACAAGGGCGTGAACGTCACCACGAAGGATGGCCGGCACGTCGCGAAGCCGCATGAGGGCTGCGTGCTGCGGTGCGAGCCGGATGGGAGGAACTTCGAAATCTTCGCCCACGGCCTGCGGAATGTGCAGGAGATCGCCTTTGACCAGTACGGCAACCTCTTCGGCGTGGACAATGACGCGGACAAGACGGGCGAGAAAGAGCGCTTCGTGTACATCACGGAGGGCAGCGACTCCGGATGGCGCTGCACCTACCAGTACATGAAGGGCTGGATTCCCTGGATGGACGAGGGCCTGTGGAAGCCTCGCCACGCGGGACAGCCAGAGTACATCACCCCGCCACTGGCTCAGGGTCACGATGGTCCTGCAGGTTTTGTCTTTAATCCCGGAACGGCACTCGCGGCTCCGTGGCAGGGGGCGTTCTTCGGAAACCAGTTCCCCAGCGGCAAGATGAATGTCTTCCGCGTGGCTTCGGCTGGGGCGTCCTTCACCGTGACGCAGGATGCGACGGTGAACAGCGGCGTCATGGGCATCGGCATGAGCTGGGGTCCTGAGGGCAAGCTCTACCTGGCCGACTGGATGGGTGGCTACCCGCTGGATGAACTGGGTGCCATCTGGACCGTGGATGACCCGACGGGTACGGACAGCACGGAGCGGCAGGAGACGCTGACCCGCCTGCGTGAGGGCTTCAGCAATCCCGATGCTGTGGAGCCGCTGGCCTACCTCGGACATGCGGACCAGCGCGTGCGTCTGGCGGCACAGTTTGAGATTGTAAAGCGGCTTGAGTTCTCTCGTTTGGTGGAAGTTGCGAAGAATCCGAATCAGCCGCGCCTCGCCCGCATCCACGCGCTGTGGGGACTGGGTCAGGGCATGCGCAATGGCAATGTGTCGCAGGAGCAAACGGTAGCGCCGCTTATCACGGCGCTGGTGGAAGACAAGGACCTCGAAGTCCGTGCCCAGCTCGCGAAGGTGGTGGGAGATATCTATGCGAATCGTGACATCGGTCATCTGCTGCTGCCGCTGCTCAAAGATCGCAGTCCTCGGGTGCGCTTCCATGCGGCCATGGCACTGGGCAAGCTGCAGATCAGACAGGCATTGCCGGAAGTGCTGACGCAGCTCACTCTCAATGCGGATAAGGACGTCTACCTGCGCCATGCGCTGGTGACCGCCCTCTACGGCTGCTCAACCGATCTGGAAGCGCTCGCGACGCATGAGTCGCGCTCGGTGCGTCTTGCCGCAGTGCTGGCGTTGCGTCGCCGGGCGCATGAGACTGTTGCCACGTTTCTTGCGGATAAAGATGATGCGGTGGCCACGGAGGCTGCTCGGGCGATTCACGATGACGAGTCCATCATGGCGAAACTGCCGGAGCTGGCGGCTACTTTGGATTCAAAGCGAGTGTTCCCTGATGCATTTACCCGTCGTGCGCTGAATGCGAATTTCCGCATCGGTGATGCCGCCGGAGCCGAGCGCGTGGTGGGTTATGCCCTTCGTGAAGATGCGTCGCCCGCGCTACGAAATGAGGCGCTGACGTTGCTCACTCTCTGGGTCACGCCACCTCCGCTCGACCGTGCGGATGGTCGCGCCTACAAGCTCGAAGCGCGCGATGAACATGCCATCGCCGAGGTGCTGCGTCCGCATCTGGACCAGCTGCTCGCTCTCAAGGAGCCGGAGCTGAGGACGCTGGCCATCCAGATTCTCATCACCTACAACCTGCCGGTCGATGCCCCCATTGCGGCTGCTGCGGTAATGGAAGCTAGTGCGCCTGCGGAGACCCGCATCGGCGCGCTGCAACTGCTCGCCACCCAGCATGGTGGCTCCGAGGAACTGCGCAAGACTTTGACCGCGCTGGTGGAAGGCAAGGCGCCGACGCCGGATAAAGATAAGGCCGAGGCTCAGTCCAAAGAGAAAGAAAAAGGAAAAGGGAAATCAAAGACTCAACCCAAGACCCAGACGCAGGCTCCGTCCCCGGCACTGGCGCAGACGCCCGAGACCCTGCGCATCGCGGCGTTGGAAATCCTGGCGCGTGAGAAGCCGGACGTGGCCATCGAGCTGGCTGGGAAACTGCTCGGCTCCGGCTCCACCCTGGAAAAGCAGAAGTGCCTTGCCCTGCTGGCTGAGCTGAAGATGGACGCGGCAGATGCCGTGCTGACGAAGGAGATGGAACAGCTCGTCGCTGGCAAGTGCCCGCCGAGCCGCCAGCTCGATGTGCTGGAAGCCGTGCAGGCCCGCGCTGCGGATGTGGCAGCGCTGAAGGAAAAGCTGGATGCCTTTGAAGCCGCCCGCGCCGGAGCCGTGGGTACGGTGGGTGCCTATCTGGAGTGCCTGGAAGGCGGCAGCTCTGTTGAGGGCAAGGACATCGCACTGGAGCACCTCGCCGCGAACTGCACCGCGTGCCATCGCTTCGACTCGAAGGAAGGCAGCACCGTGGGCCCGCTGCTCAGCGGCATCGGCGCGCAGAAGGATCGCACCTACCTGCTGGAGTCCCTGGTGAATCCCGTGGCGCAGATCGCGCCGGGTTACGGCATGGTCTCCCTCACACTGAACGACGGCAAGTCCTACGCCGGCGTGGTGGTAAAGGAAGACGCCGAGACCGTGGAACTCAAACTCGCGGATGGTTCCGTGAAGAAGGTGGATGTGGCCGAGATCACCGTTAAGACCCCGCCGATTTCCGTGATGCCGCCGATGAGTGCGATGCTGACGAAGCGGCAGCTGCGTGATCTGGTGGCCTATCTGTCCGGGTTGAAGAGTGGTGGTAGCAGCAGCGGCTCAGGCTCGAAGAAGGTTGCCGTGAAGGAAACGGAAACCGGCGAGCATGAAGTGGCGGATGATGGGGACGGGAAGAAACCCGGTGAAAAGGTGGAAGAGGTGAGCGCCAAGAAGCCAGCGGCGGAGAGTGGGAGTGCGAGTGGGAAGAAGAAGGGGTGAGGGTTCGTGCAGGTGTTAAATCGTGATTGAGCGGGATGTGGACATGTGACGACCAGATGTATCTTTGCCGTGCGGAAATACTTTGCGGCTGTGTTGATGATGCAGCCGCTGTAAATTTGAATCGGAACGCTTTGCGTCGTGGAGTGCGGTGGCAAGCGCTAAGGCGCGACACCGCTTTGAACGAAGCGACTGATGTGCCAACTCTGGCCGCGCGTTCCAAATCCCAATGGCTCCGTAAAGCACTACCAGTCCACGGATGGCTCAAAGTCGTCTTTCACCTGCACCCGGCCTGTCTGGAATCGGTAGATTGCTTTGACCTGTGCAGGTGAAGATGTCCGCTCGAACCATGATGCCGAGCACCAAGGATACTGGGAGGCTACCTTCACCAATCCATGTTTGACCGGATTCTGATGGACGTAGTTTAACCTCGCAAAGTAGGAACGCTGATTGCTAAGGAACGTGTCCCAATAGTTGTACCAGACTTTGCGTTCTTCTACACCGTCCTCATGGTTGACCTGCTTGGTGGTTTGTTCGTGAAGCAGGCCCAGCATCCATGGGAGTTTCGAAGCGGATTCACGGTCTTCACAATGGGCAACGAAGTGGTAGTGGTTGGAGAAGACTGCCCACGCTTGAAGCCTCCAACCGTAGTTGAGGCAGCATTGCAGCAGGTTGTCATGCAGCCGTGAAAGTCGTCCTTTGCCGCGGAAGTGATGTTGCTTTTCGTAGGTGGACGCAGTCACGAAGTACGCCCCACCTTCCAACAGCCGATGCGTTGGAGCATGTGGCCATGAGACTTTTTCACCTGCGCTCATTGGTGAAGGTTATTGCATGGATGCGCAAAAGCAACCTGGCTTCTGGAATCAGGGATGTCGGTCAGGGTGAAGGCGCAGGGCTATCGAAGGTATTGGATACACAAACACGGTTGGAACACCAGTCGCTTCGTTCAAAGCGGTGTCGCGCCTTAGCGCTTGCCCCCGCACTCCACGACGCAAAGCCCTTCCTCCAGGTGCCTGATGAGAACGAACCACTGTCGTTGTTGGATACTTCTCGTTCTCCATCATTTGACCCACCTCGCATGTTTCCCCCGCAAGATCCCACCCCCACCTCCGTTCACCCGCGATGTTCAAGCGACTCGTCATCACCGCAGCATCCACCATCTCCCGCGCCATTGCGTTTCTCGCCGGCGCTGCTGCTCTCGCGACATCAGCCACCACCACTGCTGCAACCACCTCAACACCCAACATCGTCTTCATCATGGCGGATGACCTGGGGTACACGGATGTCCATTGCTTCGGCAGCCAGTACTACGAGACGCCGAACATCGACCGGCTTGCGGAGCAGGGGATGAAGCTCACCAGTTATCATCAGTGCCAGAACTGCCAGCCCACCCGCGCGGCGCTCATGACGGGGCAGTATGGCCCGCGCACCGGCGTGTACACGGTGGGTGGGATTGAGCGCTTCGACTGGCGCTCGCGCCCGCTGCGTCCGGTGGACAACGTCGATGAACTGCCGCTGGAGAAGAAAACCGTGGCTGAGTCGATGAAGGCGGCGGGGTATGCCACGGGCATGTTCGGCAAATGGCATCTCGGCAACGATGGCGCGCATCATCCCGGCGAGCGTGGGTTTGATGAAGCCATCGTGAGCATGGGGAAGCATTTCAACTTCAACACGAATCCCGAGGTGGAGGTGCCTGAAGGTGCGTACCTCGCGGACTTCCTCACGGACAAGGCAGTGGACTTCATCACGCGCCACAAGGACAAGCCCTTCTTCCTGTATCTGCCGCACTTCGGCGTGCATTCACCTCATGAGGCGAAGAAGGACCTCATCGAGCATTTCAAACCGAAGGCGCCTGCCGGTGGGCACGACAATCCCACGTACGCCGCGATGATCGCCAGTGTGGATGAGAGCGTGGGCCGTGTGATGGAGACGCTGGAGAAGCTGGGGCTCGCGGAGAATACCGTGCTCATCTTCACCAGTGATAACGGTGGTGTGGGTGGCTATGCGCGGGAGGGCATCAAGAAAGCGGGCGACGTCACCGACAATGCCCCGCTGCGCAGTGGCAAGGGAAGCCTGTATGAAGGCGGCACGCGCGTGCCCTTCGTCGTGCGCTGGCCCGGGGTGGTGAAGCCCGGCAGCACCAGCGATGTGCCGGCGATTCACGTGGATATCTTCCCCACGCTGCTGGAGCTTGCGAAGGGAACGGCTCCCGAGGGTCAGGTGCTGGATGGTGAAAGCCTCGTGCCGCTCTTCCGAGGCGGTGATGTCAGCGGCAGCGGCACCGCGAAGCTGAAGCGTGAGGCGATTTATCAGCACTTCCCCGGCTATCTCGGTGCTGGGGAGAACTCCTGGCGCACCACGCCCGTGGCCGCGGTCATCAGCGGTGATTGGAAGCTGATGGAGTTCATGGAAGACAAACGCGTGGAGCTGTACAACCTGAAGGAGGACATCGGCGAAACGAAGAACCTCGCCACGACGGAGCCGGAGAAGGCAAAGGCGCTGCTTGAAAAGCTGCATACCTGGCAGCAGGAAATCAAAGCCCCGATGCCCACGCCGAACACCGAGCAGGGACAGCCCACGCCGGAGAAGAAGGGTGGCAAAGGGAAAGGCAAGGGCAAGAAGGCGAAGGCTGCGGCAGCTGGTGCGGCTGATGAATGAGTGAGTGTCGCTTCGCCGTTTCACATACAAGGCCGACAGTCCAAGGAGCGGCACTAGCCTAGTGCCGTCATGCAGCGTGGCACGCGATGTGGTGTTTGAATCGCCGCATCGCGTGCGCGTGTTTCGTTCACTGAGAATGAGGCTCCGCACCCAGATGGCCAACCACCGGCACTAAGGCTAGTGCCGCTCCTTGGACAACAGGCCACTCATGCGTGATGAGGCAGGGTGACGATTCTCACCGACTCCTAGTGACTCCGTGTCTGTGGGGATGCAGACCTCAATTAATTTAGCCGCAAAGAGACGCAAAAAACTCAAAAAGGGATTACTCGCAGGATGATGCTACCTCAGATGAGGTAGCTGTGCCCAAGAACCTCAACTTCTTGCGCCCTTTTGCGTTTTTTTGCGGCTACTCACAGCGCCGTCTTCGTCTTCCCCGCAGACTTCATTCCCCCAAACGCCATGTCCCAGATGCCGGTGACGTGTTCCCAGCGGCGGACGATGGCATCGATGAGGAAGAGAGCGAGCAGGGCAATCACGAGGTGGGGCCAGAGCTCCAGGTATTTCCGGGCCTTGGCGCTGCCGAGGTCGAGCTTGGTATCCTTGTCGAGATAGGTTCCACCGGTCATCTGCGCGGCTTCGCGGAGCAGCGTGTCATTCACGGTGCCGAGGCTCTGCTCGCCGCTGGGATTGTGCACCATGCCGGCGGTCACCATCTGGGCGCCGCTCTGCGCTCGCACGAGATAGACGCCAGCCTGGTCCGGCTTGAAGTTGCCGGCATACAATCCTGGACCGCTCTGGCGTAAGGTGAGGGACTGCACGGGTTTGAGCGGGGCACCGAGGGACTCGGCGGAGACGAAGAAGACCTCCGCAGTGACACGCGCTTCATTGCCGCGCGTGCCGGCATCGGTCAGTACGTCCACGCTGACCTTGGCTTCATCGCCCTCCATTTCACAACGCAGGTCCATGTTCTGTCCCTGCGGAGGGCGGGCGGTCTCGCGCAGCACTTGGGACCAGAATTGACCGAAGCCGTTCCACCGGCTGATCCACAGTGAGGCCCAGCGGCTCTTGGCGTCGCTGGTGAAGGCCGTTGCCTTGCCGAGGCCGTAGCGCCAGTGGGCGAGGAGGGGATCACCGAGGTCGGTGACCAGCGGGACTTGCGCGGTGCTCTTGCGCAGGGTCTTCACGTAACCCAGCAGCGGCGGTGGTTCGAACTTGTCCCAGCCGGCGAGAATGGGATGCCGCTCGGACATGGTGGGCGTGAAGGCATCCTCACGAATCATGCGGCCGGTGTGGATGAGCGTGTCCTGCGTGAAGATGCGGGTGATGTTGGACGCATCGAGCGTGGTGTAGCTCTGACCACCGCCGAGACTGGCGATGGCCTGAAGCAGGCCCACATGTGCACCATCGCCAATCGCCACGGTGGAAATGGTCATGCCCTCGGCACGGCATTGCGAGGCGAGTGACTCATAACCGGTGCCGCTGGTCTGGCCGTCGGTCATCACGATCATGTGCTTGATCTTCGCCTTCACACGCTGCAGGGCGTTGCGTGCCTCGGACATGGCAGGGTAGGCATTCGTGCCGCCACCGCTGGTGAGTCCGGCAATCTGGCCTGCGACCGCCGCACTGGAGCTGAGGCGTGTCATGGGAGTGACAACGTGCAGTTCGGAGTCGAAGGCGTACACACCGATGCTGTCATTGCGCGTGAGCACCTCGGCGGTGGCGATGGCGGCGCTCTTGGCCATCTCCAGTTTCTCGCCGGACATGGAGCCGGAGCGGTCGATGACCAGGGCGAGGGCGCTGCTTTGTTTCTCCTCCTCATCCGGGGCCTTCAGGCGCACGGGCAGGACTTCTTCAATGGGGGTGCGGAAGTAGCCGCCGACGCCGAAGGAATTCGGCCCGCCGAGCATGATGAAGCCGCCGCCCAGCTTGTCCACGTAATCGCGGATGGCGACCATGACATTCTCCCCGAGCTTGTGCGCGGGTACATCCGAAAGTATCACACCATCATAGCCGCTGAGTTCCTGCGGGCTGGCGGGAATGGTGCCGGGAGCGCGCAGCTCCAGCTGGATGCCCTCCTTCTCCATGGCCTGCATGAGGTACTGCGCTTCATTGGCATCGCCTTCTACATAGAGCAGCCGCAGGCGGCCGCGCACATCCACCAGGGTAAGCGCTTCGTTGTTCGCGGGGATGGCATCGCCGTTGAATCCCTCCAGCACGGCGCGGTATTTGTAGATGTTCCGCGTGGCGGGGTGGCGGGTGAGGATTTCCTGCAGGGGCTGGCCGGCCTTCACGGTGACGTTGCGCCGCTCGACCTCCATGCCGTTCTCGAAGAGCTTCAGCACGCCGCTGCCATCCATGGTGCTCTCCACATCCACCGTGAGCTTGAGCGCGGCGCCCTCATGCAGGCGGGACTGGCTGGGCACCAGCTGGCGCACGCGCACATCCGGCTTGCGAGGGCCGGCCACGGGAATCGCATGAACCTGCACCTCCGCCAACGCGGCGCCGCGGGCGGACTCCACCAGGCTGCCGCGGGTCTCATGGCCATCGCCGATGAGCACCACATGGCGTGAGGTGCCGGCGGGGAACAGCGCGCGCGCATACTCCACGGCAGCGGCGTAGCGGCTCTGCGCGCCGTGATTCTTCTGCATGTCCGCGATGGCGCCGGTGGTGGCGTTGGCATTGGCGTCCTTGAGGTCCGCGTCGCTGAGCAGGCGGGTCTCGTCGCCGAAGGCCACGTTGAAAACTTCTGTGTCGCTCGGCAGCGAGGACCGCAGGGTGGCGGCGCGGTCGAGGGCGGACTTCACGCCCTCGGGGCCGAGGCTCTGGGAGACGTCCACCGCCACGACCACCGCGCGGCGGTTGCTGGTGATGACCTTCGCCGGTCCGGCCAGCGCCGCCAGCGCGAGGATGACCCCCAGCGCCCGCACGATGAGCAGCACCCGCTTCCGCGAGGCCGGCATGGGATGCGCCGACTTCCGCTCCGCCCACACGAGAAACGCCAGCGCCGGGATGATGAGCAGGAGGAGGTAAGGGTACTGCCAGTCCATGAAGCTGCGGAGAGGGACGGGAACGGGAACTTAGATCATTAACACAACACCATTTCTACGAAACTGCTGCAACAGATTCTCCGTGCAAGTTGGGGAATCGGAGTCAGGTCAGGGGTGGGGGAGAACTACAGGGACGTTTCCGGTTAACCGCAAAGGGGCAGAATGGCAAAGGACGCAGAGGATTGGAGAGGGGTTTGGTGTTGGGGTCGTGAATGTGCCTGGAGGATGGTGCACCTCGACGCAGGAGGTGGCAGAGATGCGGAGGGAGTCTTTACGTTTGTGTGTGAATGGCCGACTGTTCAAGGAGCGGCACTAGCCTAGTGCCGTCTTGTGGTGGGAGTAGCAGCGTGAAGGGTGACGAATGTGAGGCGTGTTCTTCCGCCTTCCTAGCGGTTCTCAAGGCTCCGCACCCACCATTGCCCACCACCGGCACTAAGGCTAGTGCCGCTCCTTGAACGACAGGACGCTCAGGCGTGATGGGGCGGAGTGACGCGATAGAAGCAGCCGGCCGGAGGCCAGCGCTCCCAGGGCTGCAGTGATGCCATGAACCTTGGCATCGGATTTGACGATGACTGCGCGTCTCTGCCTCCTCTCGCGTCGAGGTGTGGCTAGCGCGCATAGCTATGATGTGCCTTTACGCCAGCCCCCTCCCATCCTCTGCGTCCTTTGCCTCTCTGCCCCTTTGCGGTTAACCAGAGTCGGTCACGCAGCGTGAACTCGCGAAGGGACTCGCGAGCTACGTTGGATGGCGGGTAGGAAAACCCGCCGGACGTTGTCCGGTCAGGAGACCCGACTTCCTTAGCCGTTCAACTGCACTTCGGGCACACGCCGAAGAACTCGAGCTCGTGGTAGAGTTTCCGGAAGCCGGAGTCGCGGGCGATTTGGGCTTCGAGTTGTTCCACGGGGCAGGCGATGTCGAGCTGCTCAATCGCGCCGCATTCGGTGCAGATGAGGTAATCGTGGTGCCCGTCCGGCAGGTTCACCGTGTAATACGCGGAGCGGTCGTGCAGGCCGAGGCGGCGCAGGATGCCCTGCTTTTCCAGGCGGACGAGGAGACGGAAGACGGTGGCGCGGTCGCAGCGGTTCTTCAGCAGCTTGGACTCGGCGAGTTCGCCGAGGGTCATGGGACGCGGGGATTCGAGGAGCGCCTTCAGCAGGTCCTCCAGCGCGGTGGTTCGACGCAGACCGAGGGCCCGGCAGCGGGAGATGGTCTCCTGCACGAGCTTGGCAGACACCTGAGCGGTCATGGGCTCACGCTCACGGGTCGCCGTCGTGTGACTGTGCGAATGCCCGTGATCGTGATCATCACCGTGGCTGCCGGTATGGGAATGCTCCATGCCTTGGGATACGTCAGTGCCGTGAGGGGGGGTCATGGCTGCTTTGCGGGAGCAGGAGCGGGCGCGGATGTGGGCTTGGCAGGGGCGGCGGGCTTCACGCCGGGGCCGCGATTGCCGACAGGCTCGGCGGTGGGCAGGGTGAGGTCCTTGGGCGAGGGAAGGTTCACGTGCTCCATGGGGGTCTTCTCATCGAGGTTCTCGTTGAGCTGGGCCTCGGTGATGGGCTGGGATTTCACGCCGCCCTCGGGCACATCCAGTCCGGCGGTCCAGACGATGGCATTGAGCACGACCTTGCGGAAGTCATCGATGGCCCAGTTCCGGTGCCAGTGGCCGCCGGTGAAGCCCACACCGCGTCCTCCGTCCGGGCGCTGCACGCCCCACATGAGGGTCTGGGGTTTGCCAAGCTCGGCGTCCGCGCCTTCGTTCCAGTGGATGTAGCGCTTGATGAGGGCGCGGGTGGGGGTGGCCTTCAGCAGGGTGCTGTGCACGGGAGGCTCGGGGAAGCGCATGCGGAAGTACCACTCGTCATTCACGGTCACCGGCTTCACGCCACGGCCCACGGGGTGGTCCAGAGCAGCCTCGGTCGCGGCATCCCAGTGGGGGTTCACGGAGAAGCCGCCTTCATAGAAGCCGCCAATCCAGCGGGTGAATTCTTTGCCTGCCTGGTCGGGCACCACTTCCACGCCGTAGTGCATGCACATGATGCCCACGCCCGCCTTGGCCAGCGAGTCCACCTTTTCCAAGTGGCCCACGAAGGGGTGCTTCCCGCCGCCGTCCGCGTAGCAGATCACGGCCTTGGCGCCGTCGAAGACGGACTCGTCCTTGGGCCAGCCTTCGGTGACCAGCACCACATCGAGGGGCAGGCTGCTCTGTTCATTGAGGGCACGCGCCAGGAGGGTGCCGCCGGCGCGGAATTCATGCTGGCCGCTGGGGTGACTTTTCACGCCCGCGATGAGAACAATCTTGGTCTTGCCGGGAGCCTGGGCAAACGAGGGGGTGGCGGAAAGTGGCAGCACGATCGCCGCAGCCGCCGTGAAAAGCGGGAGCAGGGTGATGCGGAAAAAGGAAGCGCGGGTCATGGGAAGTGATGATGCCGAAGGGCGGGGGCTTTGCAAAGCCAAAGGGTGCCGACAGAGGAGAATCAACGCAACGTAATGCGGGCGTGCGCTGGGAACAGGGGAGCGCCAGCGGTTCGGTTTATCGTTTGCGTTTCGGTCCTGGCAAGCTGCCGAGGATGAAAATGATGAGCATGCCGAGCTTCCAGGGGAACTTTTTACCCAGCTACCTACCGTGTGAACGGGTGGCTCATTTTACGGTTCTGTGGTGAGTAGTCGGCCTCATACGACCTGCACATCGTAGTTGGAGGTGTCTTTGGTGTTATCGGTGCGGGAAACGCGGTGAAGCGTGTCAATGGAATCAATAACGGGCTTTGTGTCAGTGAATTACGAAACGTAACGATGGTTGAATAGCTGGCTCTGCGAACTTCGATTTATAACTTCATAAATTTCAATGAAAAACATGATAAAGTTATTAAAAATAAGATTAATACATGTGTTTTTCACGATTGAAACTGTCTCCTGCGAAAGCAATGTTTTGACGGCTTTTACGTGTTTGACTTCACATGGTTGCCGCGTGGAAAGTCGCGCTTTCGAAGACTTCTGCTGGGCGAGCCTTCAGGAATCGAGGCGCGTTTAGGGAGTGCGGACGTTCCATTGGTCTATTGCTTTGCACGCCGTTACATCGGTGGGGGGGGCTGCTGTGTCGGCCTCCTAACTAGAGCGGGCGGAGGTGGGGCGGAGCCGGGTGCGAGCGGCTTGTCACATACCAGTTCCACACCGCCTCCGCCCACTTGATTAGGAGACCGGCGCAGCGGCCCCCTACCAAATGTTCTTCAGTTATAGGGGGATGGTGCCTTAGGGATCCTACCACATTTCACGCTGAGGACAGCCTGAGGCACATTGGCAAAGCCACGTTTCTTCCGAAGAGGCGTGGTTCAATGCATGGCGATAGAAGACGCCAAGAGTTTTGGAAATTGGGATTGCGCGATCGTTCTGACGTTCTCGACGTAAAAACGATCGCGCTAGAACTGTGAGCGATTCAGCGTCGCCTGATTGGCTCAGCCGCCCTTGCGTTTTCCGACGCTGCGCTTTCTCGTGACGCGGTTCTTGGGCCGCTTCTCCCACACGTTGGCGGCGGTGCCTTTGGTCGGGCGGTTGTGCTTGGGACGATTGTCGGTGACCTCTTCCGCATCGCCTTTGGGAGCCTTGGCCTTCGGTCTGCCGCCGGGCTTGGGCTTGTCACCCCTCGTCTTTCCACGCACTTCCCATGTAAAGGGGAGTCCGGGGGCGGGCCATCCGGTGCGGATGACATCCTCCAGGTGGCGCAGGTAGCTTTCCTGGAGTTTGTCCGCCCGATTCGCAAAAAGGACAATCTGCGGCACGGGGATGCGCGGCGGCTTGTCTTCCTTCTTGATGGTGGCGTAGAGCAGTTTGAAGGACTTGCCACTGCGGCCGGTGGTGCCGGGGGCGTTCTCAATGGCACGCTGCAGCAGGCGGTTCAGCACGCCGGTGCCGGGCGGGTTGGCGGCGCCTTCCTCCACCTGCACCACGGCCTTGAAGACCTTGTCCAGGTGCTGGCCTTCCTTCGCGGAGAGGGCCACGAAGGGGGCGTGGCGCATGAAGAAGAACTCGCGGCCCGCCTGCTCCATGAGTTCCTCCAGGCGGTCCTTCTGCCCCATGCCAGGGTGGAAGAGGTCATACTTGTTCAGCAGCAGGATGCAGGGCTTTTGCTGCTCCACAATGATGCTGGCGATCTTGCGGTCCTGCATGGTGATGTTGCTGCAGTCCACCATGAGCAGGCAGATGTCTGCGCGCTTGATGCTCTTGGTCGCCTGCATTGAGCTGAAGGTCTCCACCTCGTCGTGGATCTTAGCCTTACGGCGCATGCCGGCGGTGTCGATGAGCTGGTACTTCCGGCCGCGGTGCTCGACAGGAATATCGATGGCATCCCGCGTGGTGCCGGCCACATCGCTCACGATGGTGCGGCTCTTTCCGGCGAGGGCATTCACCAGGGAGGACTTGCCCGCGTTCGGACGGCCTACGATGGCGAGCTTCAGCGGCTGCTTCTTGATGAAGGTCTCGCGATCCGCTTCCCGGGTGCGAACGGCGGGCTTGAGCTCCAGTCGCTTTCCGAGGAGGCCCACGAGCTGGTCAATGCGCACGCCGTGGGCAGCGCTCACCTCGATGCTGTCCTCGAAGCCGAGCTTCACGAAGTCCACGCCATGCATGCGGCGCTTTTCGCTGTCCATCTTGTTGATGGCAAGCACGAGTGGCTTGGTGGTCTTGCGCAGGATTCTCGCCAGTTCCAAGTCCACAGGGGTCAGCCCGGCCACGCCGTCCACCACGAAGAGAATCAGGTCCGCCACGTCCATGGCCAGGTGGGCTTCCGCCTGCACCTGCTGGTAGAAATCGTCCTCAATCTTCTCGCCGATACCTCCCGTGTCCATGATGTCGAAGGGCGCGATGGCCTTCGTACAGGTGGCGATGAGGCGGTCGCGCGTGACGCCGGGGCGGTCATGCACGATGGCGATGTTTCGTCCCGCGAGGCGGTTGAAGAGGGCGGATTTGCCCACATTGGGACGACCCACGATCGCGACCATGGGGGTCGCGGTCGGAAGGGGAGGGGGATTGTCGATATCGTAGTCGTCCATGAGAATGAAGGCGGTGGGGAGGGGAGTAGTGTACGCCGGAAATGCTCCTGTGGCCTCAGGAACTGGCGGGATCAGAGCGATCAGGGTCAGGGTGCGGGCGGCGGGTCGGGATTGCCGTGGCCGGCAGCTTTCACTTGGCCGATGGCGTCCCCGACGTAGATGGCGAAGGAGATGACGGAGAAGAAGGTGGCCGCCGCCGCCGCCCAAGGGATGACGACGTGGATCTGCAGCATGCCCACGCTCACCGTGACGATTTGCAGGAAAATGGCCACTTTCCCCGTCCAGTGCGGCTGGATGCGCACTTTGCCAGCCAAGTGATTGACAATGAATGCCCCGGCGATGGCCACCACTTCGCGGCCGAAGAAGATGACTACAAAGTAGAGGGGGAGCTTCACCGGCCAGTCGCTGAATGACAGGATGAGGACCGCGGCGAACATCAGTAGCTTGTCCGCCAGGGGGTCCAGGATGACACCGAGCCGTGAGGTCTGGTTGTAGTGGCGGGCGATCCAGCCATCCACCGCATCGCTCAGTGCCGCCACGGCGAAGATCACGAGCGTGGTCACCCACAGCCGGTCGTCCGGACGTCCCTCACGTACGCTGTGCGCATAGTACAGGGCGAAGCAGGCGAAGACCGGAATCAGGCAGATTCTGCCCAGGGTGATTTTATTGGCCAGGGTCACGGGAACGTCGGGAACAGGGGGGTGTTGTCCATACTCCAAGAGACGGTGGATGCAAATGGTTGCTGGTCTGGGGTCTGACCCTGTCTGGTGGGGCTTAGGCTAACGGGCCTGCTGGGCCGGTGGGTGCCTTGTTATCGCGCCTGCGGTTCGGGGTCGGTGGTGGCGGGTACGGGGGGGCCTCCCGGAATGAGGACTTCTTCGGTGACACCCGGTTGTTCATATATGGGCGTGGACATTTGGATGAACTTGGCCAGCCCCTCTGGCAGCTTTCCTTTCGGCCCCGGGCCTGCGCTCCGGGCTGTGTTCACGGGTTGAGGCTCCCACTCGTAGTGGTACGAGCACGCTACGGGGTCCCATTTGCGAAATGTGCCGGTCACAGTTTCCCCCGCAGAGAGTCGGCACAGCCCACCTGCGGAGTTGGGGAAGTCCTCCTCCACGAGTGAGTGGAAGAGGGAACCGTCCGGTTTTTGCTGACAGGCAGCGGCTACGCCTCGGAATTCGATATCAAACCATGAAGCATTGGTCACCTCAAGGTGAACCACCTTCCAGCCTCCTTGCTGTTCGACCTTTACGACTCGCAGTTGCAGCGGGTTCGCGATCATTCGCAGGACCCAGTAGTTCCACGTGCTCCATGCGCACACCGCGACCGCCAGCAGCAACAGGAAGGTCAGGAGGGCTTTGGTCTCGCGTGTCATGGCGCAGAAATCATGAGGGAAATGGAGGAGGCTCGCAACCGGTGTATTGTTGGGTGTGAGTTTGTTTGTTTGTTTATGCGTACATGGGATGGATAAAAGAGAGGGGGGAAGGCGGGTAGCCCGAAGGGCCTTCGAATATCCGCGTCCTGCATGGCTGCCCGCTGGGCTGACGGTGGAGCGATGAGGCGTCTCGTGAAGTTGCCAAAGCATTTTCAGAGACCCACAGCCGCAGGAGAATCATGCAGCTGCGCAAGTCAGCCGAAAGCGGGCGCAACTCGCTGAGATCTCTGCTTCAAAAAACATTCGGTGGGAGCTGCTGCGTCGGCTTCCTGATAAGGTGGGCGGAGGCGGTGAGGAACTGACGTGTGGCAAGCTGCCTTCATCCGGAAGCTCCGCCCCGCCTCCGCCCGCTCTGGTTAGGAGGCCGGCGCAGCGGCTCCCTACCGGCTGATTTGGTGCGCGAGGTGATAGACCGAAGGACTGTTTCCAAAGCGGTTATACTCGCCGTTCGCGTCAGGCGTAACACGAGACTCACTAATGTATCCCTAACCTGAAGCAACATGCTCTGCGGGCCCCTACGAACTTCGCGTCGTAACCGACGGAACTCCTAAGGAGGGGTGGGTCCGAGGTTCATGACTTCCTGTTCTACTGCCGGCGTCGCACCGCGTGGTGCTAGGGAATCGGCTTGTTCTCGGTCGTCTCCGGCGTTGCTGGTGTGCTTGGGGCAGCGTCTGCAGTCTTTTCACTGCCGCTTCCGGCACCGGGCACGGCCACGTTCTTCACGCGGCCTGTGCGCGGCTCGGTGTGCCAGAAGAGGCTGGCGAGCCAGGAGTCGGGGATGAAGGAGACGTTCTCATCCAGCCAGCGGAGCATGGCGCGGGCCTCGTTCTGGCCGCGCACGTTCCAGTCGTAGCTGAAGGTGTGGACGTCCGCTGGGTTGAGCGGCTGGGGGCCGTAGAGCTTGCCCTGGTAGGTCTGTCCCGGGGTCAGGCGGACGGTTACAGATTCAACCTCCGACGCGGGGAGGAAGGCGGTGGCGGCATCCTTGGCCGGGAGTAGAAGGGAGGTGGTGGGGAGAAACTCGATGGGGAAGAGGGACGTGTTCTTCACCTCACACTTCAGGGTGGTGGCGCCGGCACCGCTGGGGACCTCGCGAGCGTTCGGGCCTGTGATGTCTCCCGGCGTGGTGGGTTGCTGGCTCTGAATCTCGAATGTCAGCGGATCCTCCACGTTGAGGGCGATGACGACCAGTCCCACTGCGGCGATGACCGCCAGCAGTAGCAGGGTGAGCAGCAGCTTGGTGAAGCGGCGGAGCATGGCGCGGATGATACACGGGCATCCGAAAGAGAAAAGTGGAAAGCGCGACACAAGGCGCTGGAATCCATCGAGGGACGGTTTCCACCGCTCCCGGGCCGTCGGGCTGGTGTTGCGGGTGTCAAACGCTATGGAAACGCACGGAGACAACTCCGGTGCCGGCAGGTGGATGTGCCATACATACAGAGTGTTATGGTGTAGGAGGACCTACGGGTGAGGCGCCCGGGATGCCCTGTGCAAAAACGGTTGCGCACCATGATGGATCTGGGATATGGTGTGATATGGCCACGAAGAAAACATCCGCCAAGAAGAAGTCCGTCTCCCGCCATGGCATGCGCGCTCCCGGCAAAACGCAGACGAGCATCACGCTCTCCGAGGATCTGCTGGATCAGGCCCGCGTCGTCGCCGAGCAAGATGGACGCAGCCTGAGCAACTGGCTGGAGCAGCTCATCCGCAAGCGCCTGGGGTAAGCGGGCAGGGGAAAGAGTTGTTTTTACCCGCTGGCAGTGGCATCGCGTGATGGCGATGCCACTGCCAGCGGGTGATGTGTTTTTTGCTCGAAGTAGTTTCGAGGTCCGGCCGGAGGGGTGTGCTCAAGGCTTGGATTATTCCTCCATGTGCATGCGCACCAAATTAGGGGGCTTCGATTATATGAACAGAGGGATAGGTGAAGGTGACAGGTCAGGGGCCTGGCGTTTTCGGGGTCTTGCGATGCTCCAAACGAGCGCGGGTCATGCGCTCACGCAGACCACCTTTTGCCACGAAGTCTCTTTCCAAACGGCGTAGCTGCTGGTCGAGCAGATAGTTTGCCTGATGGATGAGGCAGATGGCGATGTTTGCAAGGGTCTCAGCGGGGCGGTCTTCGAAGAATGGGCGGTAGGTTTCAAAGGATTCGGATTTGTCCTTGCCCAGCTTGCGGACATACAGGGCTTGGACGGAATCTTTCTCCCACAATGACAAGTCGCGGACACGGAGGAAGTCCTGGTAATCGAGCAAGAGTTCTTCCAAACTGGAGCGTGCGACGTTTGTCAGCTTGACCTCTGTTTCCGTGGAGGTGACAGAGGCCTTGCTGCCTTCGGCGATGTTCTGCTTTCCCGAGCGGGCGGCCTGGACCATCTGGTCGATGGTGCGGTCTCCTCGATTGAAGAAACGTTCGCAGAAGCGGAAGGTGAAGTCGTAGATGACCTCCGCCTTGCGGTAGGAGAGGAGCTCCCGGTAATTTCCTGTTTTTGGGAGGAAGCTGCCGGGGTCGGGCTTGGACTCGGCGGGCATTGGCAAGGCGGAGGGGATGCTGAGGGATAGGTCCTGTAGGACAAATAGGGCTTATGCAGAAGTGTGGACTTGGGTAACTGATTCGACAAACTCTTTAGGCTTCTCCGACATCCTTCTTGCAGCGTGTCTTCGTCTTCAGTCGCTCGCGCTCGCGGGACTGAACAATGCCCAACGCCTTCAGCGCAACTGCAGATGCATCAAAACTCAACTCGCCCTAGTCCCCCAAATACGCCGCGCGCACTTCGGGATTCTTCTGCAGGGATTCCGCCGTGTCCTCCAGCAGCACGCTGCCCGTTTCGAGCACGTAGCCGTAGCTGGAGATTTTCAGCGCGAGATTCGCGTTCTGTTCCACCAGCAGGATGGTAAGGCCACGCTCTTTGTTGATGGCCACAATCTGGTCGAAGATGGAGCGCACGAGAATCGGCGCGATGCCCAGGGAAGGCTCATCGAGCATGAGGCAGCGAGGGCGACCCATCAACGCACGCGCGATGGCCAGCATCTGCTGCTCACCACCGGACATGGTGCCGGCTGCCTGGGTAACGCGCTCCTTCAAGCGGGGGAAGATGTGAAAGCAGTAATCCGTGTCCTCCTTGATGCCCTTCGAGTCATTTCGCAGATAGGCCCCCATGCGGAGATTCTCCGCCACCGTGAGGTTCGCAAATACCATGCGTCCCTCCGGCACATGGCACAGTCCCTTCGCTACAATCTTATGCGGCGCCGCATTGGTGATGTCCTCGCCGTTGTACTTCACGCTACCGCCTCGTGCCTTGAGCAGTCCCGAGATGGCTCGCAACGTCGTCGACTTCCCCGCGCCGTTTGCGCCAATCAAGGTGACGATCGATTTCTCGGGCACCTTCAATGAGATGCCGTGGAGCGCCTTTATCGACCCATAGGCTACTTCGAGGTTTTGCAGTTCCAGCATCGGTTGGGTTGATAGTCTATGGTTGATAGTTGATAGCCTGAGAACTGCAAATTCAAGCTTCGAGAAGAGAACGGCGGAGGCCACTCAGCATTTTGCCCTGGTGCTCGGCGCTATTGTAGAGTTCGTTGAATTGGTCTTGAGAGAGAAAGCCCTGCCTCCGTCCGATGAATGCTTGAGACACGACTTCGTAAACTGACCCTGTTGCGATCTCGATGAACCGGGCAAAATCTTTTGGCGAAATGCGTCCGCTGCCTTCAGCAATGTTGGATGAAACGGAAACGGCGGCGCGCCTCATCTGATTGGTCAGTCCAAAGCGCTCATCGGAGGGGAACGAACGAGTCACGCCATAGACAAGGTCCGCAAACTCAATGGCTCGTTGCCATACGTCGAGTTTTTCAAATCCAAACATCGTGAAGGGTCGATAGTTTATGGTTGATAGTTGATAGCTTGAGGAATTCTCAATGTAGGAACACTTTTCATGCGGATGAACTCTTCAAGCTGTTCCATTGAATTGTGGGTGGCATTTGTTCAGGCTATCAACTATCAACCATAGACCATCAACTCCCGCTATTCGGTTCCAAGGTAGGCAGCAATCACCTTCGGATCCTTCTGAATCTCCTCCGGTGTTCCTTCGGCAATCTTGATGCCGTACTCCAGTACGACGATCCGCTGGCAGATGCCCATGACGACGGTCATGTCGTGCTCCACGAGCATCACGGAGATGTCGAACTTCTCCTTGATGAACTGGATGAGCTTCATGAGCTCTTCCTTTTCCGTGGGATTCATCCCGGCGGCGGGTTCGTCGAGGAGGAGGAGCTTGGGCTTGGTGGCGAGGGCGCGGACGATTTCCAGGCGGCGCTGGTCACCGTAGCAGAGGGACTTGCAGGGTTCCTCGGCCATGCCTTCGAGATTGAAGATGCCGAGCAGGTCGTGCACCTCGGTGGCGAGGAGCCTTTCTTCATCGCGGAAAGCACGCGCGCGGATGAGGGAGTGGGTGATGCCGTGCCGGATGTGCATCAGCATGGCGGAGCGCACGTTGTCGAAGACGGACATCGAGCCGAAGAGGCGGATGTTCTGGAACGTGCGGGCGATGCCCATGCGCGTGATCTGGTGCGGCTTGTGGCCGGGCACGCGCACGCCATTGAAGCGGATGCCGCCGGCGGTGGGCTGGTACACGCCGGTGATGAGGTTGAAGACGGTGGTCTTGCCCGCGCCGTTCGGACCGATGAGGCCGAGCAGTTCGCCCGGCTTGACCGTGAAGCTGAGATCACCCACGGCGCGCAGTCCACCGAACTGCACCGTGACATTCTCCATCTCCAGGTTCGCGCTCATTCGTGTCGTGTTAGCTGAGTAGCAGGTAAGTGATTGATTGATTGACTGAAAAAATCAGGTGGTCTTCTTCTTGCGCTGGAGCACCACATTGGGCAGCAGGCCCTGGGGGCGCACGATCATCATGATGATGAGGATCAGAGAGAATACGATCATGCGGTACTGCTCGAAGTCGCGCAGGTACTCATTCAGCACGGTGAGCACCACGGCGGCGATGACCACGCCCAGCGTGCTGCCCATGCCGCCCAGGATGACCATGACCACGACGTCCACGGATTTCAGGAAGCCGAAGCCTTCGGCGGAAATCGTGGTGCGCAGGTGGGCGTAGAGACCGCCCGCGAGACCGGCGAAGAAGGCGCCAATGACGAAGGCAGTCACCTTGTACCGTACGGTGTTGATGCCCATGGATTCACCGGCCACTTCATCGTCACGCACCACGAGGAAGCCACGACCGTAGGTGGAGTTCACCATGGAGCCCACCACGTACACGGAGACGGCCGCGATGGCGAAGACCCAGAAAAAATTCGTGTACGGCTCGATGCCCTTGAGGCCGAGCGCGCCGCCGAAGGGGCCATCAGCATTCGTATTCGTGAACACGACGCGGATGATTTCATTGAAGCCCAAGGTCACGATGGCGAGGTAGTCCCCGCGCAAGCGCAGCGAGGGCACACCGACCATCCAGCCCAGCAGGGCCGCGAAGATGCCGCCGACCAGGAGTGCGATGACGAAGACCAGGCCATGACCAAAGACACCGCCGCCGAACGCTGCGGCCATCGGAGCTCCCGCTTGAAGGGTGAGCACGGCGGAGCCGTACGCGCCCACGGCCATAAAGGCGGCATGGCCGAGTGAGAACTGGCCCGTGTGGCCATTCACGAGGTTCAGGCTCACGGCGAGGATGATGTTGATCCCCGCATTGAGCGCGATGTCCATGTAGTAGTCGTCGATCTGATCAGTGAACAGCGAGACGACCAGGCTCACGATGAGCGCAGCCAGGAGCAAGAGCTGGGTGCCGTACTTCTTGAAGATCATACTTTCTCGCGTTCGACCTTCCCGAGAAGGCCGGAGGGCTTGAAGAGGAGGATGAGGATGAGGATGACGAAGGCCACACCATCCTTGTATCCGGAGGGAATGCCAATGTCCTGACTGTACCCGGCCACCAGGGTCTCCGTGATGCCGATGATCATGCCGCCAAGCGCCGCGCCGGGAATATTTCCAATACCACCGAGCACGGCTGCGACGAAGGCCTTCAACCCCGGCAGGATGCCCATGAAGGGCTCAATGGAAGGATAGAGCGAGGCGTAGAAGATGCCACCCGCCCCCGCCAGCGCGGAGCCGAGGCCGAAGGTGAAGGAGATGACCACGCTGTTGTTCACCCCCATGAGCGTAGCCGCCGTGGGGTTGAGTGAGAGCGCACGCATTGCCAGACCCATCTTCGTTTTCATTACGATGAACCGCAGGGCCAGAAGCAGGAGCAACGTGGCGACGAGCACGATGACCTGGGTGTTGGACACATAGAGTCCACCGAGGCCTTCGACGGTCTTCTTGGGGATGAGTTCAGGGAAGGGGCGCTGCGTGGCACCGAAGATGTACTGGGCCGTGTACTCCAGGAAGAGCGACACACCGATGGCGGTGATCAGCACATTCAGTCTCGGACGACTGCGCAGTGGCCGATAGGCGAGCAGCTCAATGACAATCCCCAAGACCCCGCAGATGAGCATGGACAGGAGGAGAATGACGACTGCGCTGACAGGGGCGGGCAGGGCGCTCATCATCGGCATGAGCGCCTTGTGCAGGTAGTACCCTGCAAAGGCGCCCAGCATGAAGACATCTCCATGCGCGAAGTTGATGAAGCGCAGCACCCCGTACACCATCGTGTACCCCAGTGCGATCAGCGCATAGATGGCCCCCAGGAAAAGGCCGTTGAGCAACTGCTGGATGAACTGCTCCAAGGGTCTTTAGGGGGCGACGGTTTCGACGTATACGAATTTGCCGTCCTTGATCGTCAGAATGACCGCCGGCTTGTTGGCATTGCGCTTTTCATCCAGTGAGATGACGCCCGTGATGCCGGCATGGTCCTTGGTCGCGGCGATGGCGTCGCGCAGGGCCTTGCCCTCGGTGGTACCCGCCTTCTTGATCGCATTGGCCAGGATCATCATGGAGTCATAACCCAGAGCGGCCATGGCGTCCGGCGTATTACCATGCTTGGCCTTGTACTTCGTGATGAAGTCCTGAATGATGGGCGCCTTGTCCTCGGCGGAGAAGTGGTTGGAGAAGAAGCTGCCTTCAATGGCCTTGCCAGCTACGTCCACCAGGGAGGGGGAGTCCCAGCCATCGCCACCCAGAAGGGGTGCAGTGATCCCGAGTTCGCGGGCCTGCACGGCGATGAGGCCGGTCTCGTTGTAGTAGCCGGAGGCGAGGATGGCGTCCGGATTGCCTTCCTTCAGCTTGGTGAGCTGGGCCTTGAAGTCCTTGTCCCCGGTGCTGTAGCTCTGTTCACCCACGATGGTGCCGCCGTTCTTGGTGAAGTACTCCTTGAAATACTGGGTAAGACCCACGCTGTAGTCCTGCTTCACGTCCGTCATCACGGCGACCTTCTTCCAGCCGCGGGCGAGGGCGAACTTGGCCATCACCGTGCCCTGGAAGGGGTCGATGAAGCACACACGGAAGATATGGTCGCCCACTTCGGTGACCTTGGGGTTCGTGGAGGCGGGGGAAATCATCGGCACGCCTTCCTTTTGGGCAATGGGCGCCATTTCCAGGGAGCGACCGGAGGCCACTTCCCCGAGGAGGGCCACGATCTTGTCGCGGGAGATGAGCTTCTTGGCCACGGTACCGGCTTCGCCCTGCTTGGACTGGTCGTCCTCCGTGACGAGCTTCACCTTCTTGCCCAGCAGACCGCCGGCGGCATTGATTTCATCCACCGCCATCTGCGTGCCGGCGTGGGCGGACTGGCCAAAGGTGGCCGTGCCCCCGGTCAGGGCGGCGACTTCCCCCACGACGATGGTGCTGGCGTCACCGCCGCCTTCTTTTTTGCAATTGGTAAGGGCGGCCAGGGTGAGGCCACACAGGCCTGTGAGGAGAAAACTACGTCTGGGGAAGTCCATGCGGCGAGATTAGGCAGCATGCCGCGTGCCGACAAGGGGGAAATGCAGGCACATTTCCCTTTTTGCGGCACGGGATTGTGACGCAATCTTTCCTTTCTGAGTACAGACTCAACTCATGCCGCGAAGAACATGGGCTCGTCCGCCAGGCGGAGCGCCGCTGCTTTCAGCCGGGGCAGGAGACTCGCAATGGCCAGATCCTTTGGCTTGCGATGCTCGAAGATGCGCACGCTCTCGTACCCCGCGCGCTGCAATTTTTCCAGGGCGCCGGTAAAGTTTTCGCCTACACGCAGGGGCCGGTGCGAGTCCGAGCCGACGACCACGGGGATGTTCCGCTCCCGCATCATCTGCAGCATGGCGAGGCTGGGGTTCATCTGCTTGTAGCTCTTGTTGTAGCCGGAAGTATTCAGCTCCATGGCCACGCCCGTTTTTGCGATGCGGTCCAGGGAATTGGCAATAGTCTCCTGCCACGGCTCGAAGGTCCACTCGGTGGAGAGGTAGTTCTTGATGAGGTCCGGGTGGGCGAGGCAGTCGAAGAGGCCCGTCTCCGCGGAAGCGGCGAGATTATCCCAGTAGCTGCGGCGGAAGTCGTCCGCGGTGCCCTGGCCAAACCGGTCGTGGTACTCCGGCCCCTGCCAGTGCACGGAGCCGAGGATGTAGTGGAAATCTGCACGACCGTGTAGCTCCTGCACCCAGTCCTCGAACCCGGGGAAGTAGTCCGTCTCCATGCCCAGGCGCACGTCCAGCACGCCCTGGTAGTGCTCACGGCAGCGCTCCACCATGGCCACGTACTCGTCGAACTGAGCCTCATCCATGCGCACCTGCGGCCAGAAGCCACGGGGCATGGGGCTGTGACAGGTGAAGATGATGCCGCTGAGCCCGCGCTTGCGACCAATCTCGGCATACTCCTCCGGCAATCCCCGGGCATGCTTGCACAGGGTGGTGTGCATGTGGGAGTCGTAGTAGCGCTGGTCCGGTTCGGGAGATTCCATCAAGTTCAGGGTTTCTGGGGGTACTTTACATACGCCTGCCGGGGAGGCAAGGAGGCGGGGAGTTGCAGCGTGGAATTGCGCACGAACCTCCAAGCTTCTTGTATCGGGAAGCTTCCGGTGCCGTAAATCACCAGCCGTTTAGGGAGGATTGGATATGCGGGGTTGCTTTATGCTGTGCAGGCTGTCTTGTGAGGCATGTCTATTCATGTGAGAGGATTATCCTGAGCGCCGCTGGCCTTCAGCGGATTGCTTTCCTTGGTAACTACCTGCCAAGACTTTGTGGGATCGCTACGTTCACCCATGATCTGTGTGAATCGGTGTCCCTCGCGGCTCCCCACGCGGAGTGCTTCGCGGGTGCGGTAAATGATCGCACGGAAGGGTATGACTATCCACCGCGCGTGCGGTTTGAGTTGTTGGAGAAAGACCTGGATTCCTACAGGCGTGCCGCGGACTTTCTGAACTTCAACAACGTGGATGTGCTCTGCGTGCAGCACGAGTTCGGCATCTACGGCGGCCCCTGTGGGAGCCATGTTCTCGCGCTCATCAAGGAACTGCGGATGCCAGTGGTGACCACGCTGCACACCATCCTCCAGGATCCCAATCCCGTGCAACGCAGGGTGATGGAGGAATTGGCCGAACGCAGCGATCGCCTCGTGGTGATGGCGCGAAAGGGTGCTGAGATCCTCCGTGAGACCTACCGGGTTCCGGACGCGAAGGTGGACCTCATCCCGCATGGCATCCTGAATATGCCCTTCGCGGATTCCAGTTGTTACAAGGATCAGTTCGGCGTCAAGGGAAGGCAGGTACTGCTCACCTTTGGTCTCCTCGGTCCGGGCAAGGGCATCGAGCATGTGATAGAGGCACTGCCGGAGATCGTTCGGCGCCATCCGGACGTGGTGTACCTGGTGCTGGGCGCCACGCATCCCCATCTACTGGAGCGTGAGGGCGAGCGCTACCGCCTCAGCCTTGAACGTCTCGCGGAAGACAGGGGCGTGAAAGATCACATCATCTTCTACAATCGCTTCGTCTCGCAGGACGACTTGAAGGAATTCATCGGCGCGACGGACATCTATCTCACGCCGTATCTGAATGAAGCGCAGATCACCTCGGGCACCCTGGCTTACGTGTTTGGTGCGGGGAAGGCGGTGGTCTCCACACCCTACTGGCACGCGCAGGAACTTCTGGCGGGCGGGCGTGGGGAGCTCGTTCCTTTCTGCAATTCCCAGGCGATTGCGGACGCCGTCTGCGGGTTGCTCGATGATCCTCTGCGCATGGAAAGGATCCGTGCCGATGCTTATGCCATGGGTCGCGAGATGATCTGGCCCGCTGTGGCAGAGCGCTACCTGGAATCCTTTCAACAAGCCCGGGCGACGCGGAGGGCCACTCCCCGCACCGCCTTCGCCGGGTGGACCCTCAACAGCCGCCCCTACGCCCTCCCACCACTGCGCTTGGACCATGTGGTGCGCATGAGCGATGGCACAGGCATCTTTCAGCACGCGATCTTCAATGTGCCGAATTTCCACGAAGGCTACTGCACGGATGACAACGCGCGCGCCTTTATCCTGTGCAACATGCTTGAGGAAATCGGGGGTGACCCGCCGGCGGAGAATCTCGGCACCCTGGCCACCAGCTATCTTGCATTTCTCGCCGCAGCTCTCGACTACGGCAGTGGACGCTTCCGCAATTTCATGAGCCATGGGCGCCAGTGGCTGGAGGACTATGGGAGTGAAGACAGCCATGGCCGAGCATTGTGGGCTGCTGGAGTGGGCGCGGGGCGCTCTCGCAATGAAGGCCACCGCAGGCTCTCGGCGCAGCTCTTTGAGCGAGGACTGGTGGCGGTCTCCTCCTTCACCTCACCACGCGCGTGGAGCTTCACCCTGCTGGGCATCCACGAGTATCTGCGCCATTTCAAATGCACTGCGGAACTCGCTGCCATGCGCGAATTGCTCACGGACCGGCTGGTGGATCTCTGGAACACCTGTGCGACCGAGAACTGGCCGTGGTTTGAGCCATATGTCACCTATGATAATGCACGCCTTAGCCAGGCGCTCATCCTCAGTGGCCAGTGGTCGCCGGACAAGGGGGCACTGGAAATCGGGCTCAAATCGCTTGGTTGGCTCGTGTCCATCCAGAAGACGCAGGCAGGCTGCTACCGCCCCATCGGCAGCAACGGATTCTACCTGCGGGATGGTGCACGCGCGGACTTCGACCAACAGCCGGTAGAAGCACAGGCCATGGTGTCTGCGTGCTACGAAGCCTTCCGCGCCACCCAAGATGCCACATGGTCGCGTGAGGCGAAGCGAGCCTTCGAATGGTTCCTCGGTCGCAACGATCTGGGTCTGGCGCTCTATGACTTCACCACAGGCGGTTGCAGCGATGGCCTGCATCATGATCGCGTGAATGAAAATCAGGGCGCGGAGTCCACGCTGGCCTTTCACCTGGCACTTGCCGAGATGGCCTGTGCGGAACATCCCACTCTACCACTGCCGCTTCCTCCTCCATGAGTCCTGTCCACCTCCGGCGTCACGAGGTGACGCTCCTTCCCGAGAGCTCGAGGGTAATCATTCGTCCGTTCATCCCTTCGGAAGTCCATCGCGTTACCACCATCATCGGTCGGGCGCTTGCGCTCACGGAGGAGGAGGCCTGTCTTCAGTTGGATGCCGTGAAGCAGGAGTTCGAGGGGCGCCACTTCGACATCGCCTCTCTGCTGATGGGTCATTTCCAGAAGGTTGAGAGGCATGTGTTCACCCAGCGCCCGCTCTCCAACGAACGGAAAATGCTCATTGGCGCATTGTTCTCCGGTGAATATGCGCTGGAGTCCGCTGCCATCTTCAATCCCTCCATTGTGCCCCATCCAGACCAGAGCGGTCTTGATGCTGGCGCCCTGCGTTTCGTCATGAGCCTCCGCGCCACGGGCGAGGGGCATATCTCTTCCATCGAATTCCGCGTCGGCACCATCTCGCCAGAGGGAAACATCACACTGGACCCGGTGTCACGCTTTGTCACCGCACCCGTGATTGTCCCCAATCCCAGGTACAGAAAGCGACGCTTCATCATCAAACTGGCTGAGATGGGATTCGATGGCGGACATGCCGATGCCGTGATGGCCCCACTCGCGGAGGATTTCACGCTGAGCGACCTGAACAAAAGCATCGGTACCGTGCGGCGTGAACACCAGCCCGCCACACGCGATCTCGCCCGCACGCTGGAGTGCATCCAGTGGCTGGCCGACTCCAACTATGAGCTCAGCTTCTCTGACAAGCTCGCCATGAGCGAGCGCATCATCTTCCCCGTATCTCCGAATGAAACGAATGGCATTGAGGACGCACGCTTTGTCCGCTTCGTGGATGACGATGGGTCGGTGATGTATTACGCGACCTACACGGCTTACAATGGGCGGGCCATCCTGCCCATGCTCATCGAGACGGAGGACTTCCTCCACTTCCGCATCCTCACCCTCAATGGCCGTGCCGTGCAGAACAAGGGTATGGCGCTCTTCCCCCGGCGCATCCAGGGGCGCTACGTGATGCTCTCGCGGCAGGACGATGAGAACCTCTTCATCATGTTTTCGGACAATCCCCATCACTGGAATGACCCGGAGGTTATCCTCCGTCCCTCGGAGATGTGGGAATCCGTGAAGGTGGGCAACTGTGGCTCACCCATCGAGACGGAGGCCGGCTGGCTGGTCATTACCCACGGGGTCGGTCCCATGCGAAAATACTGCATTGGCGCTGTGTTGTTGGATCTCGAAAATCCCACCAAGGTCATCGCACGCCTGCGCCAGCCGCTCCTCGCCCCGGAAGGCAACGAGCGTGAAGGGTATGTGCCCAACGTCGTCTACAGTTGCGGTTCTCTGCTTCATGGTCGCCAGCTCATCCTGCCCTATGCCATGAGCGACAAAGCCTCCGCCATCGCGAGCATGTCGCTGGATGCCCTGCTGGCTGCGCTGCAATCGGAGGCGGTGTGATCCTTCCTCTCCGTCACCCGGCCTGGTGTCGTTATCTTTTCGAGTCCCATCCTACCCTTCATCTGCCATGAGATATGAAACCCTGCGCATCGGCGCCATCGGCGCGGGGGGATTCGGTCTCTTCGCGCTTCAGCAGTTCCTCCAGATCCCCGACACGCAGCTCGTGGGCATCGCCGGCACTCACCGCGAGGCTGCACTGGCCATGGCGCGGCGCTTCGGCGTTGCTGACGTCATGAGTGTGGAGGCGCTGCTCACGGACCCCAGTGTGGATCTCGTGTACATTGCCACGCCACCGTTTCTCCACTTCTCCCAGGCGCGTGCAGCTCTGGAAGCGGGCAAGCATGTCATCTGCGAAAAGCCGCTCTCCATGACCACCGCCGAAGCGGACGAACTCCTCGCCCTGGCGCGATCTCGGGATCTCCTCTGTATCGCGAATCTCATGCAGCGCTACAATCCGCTGTCCGATGTCATCACCCGCCTCGTGGAGTCTCGCGTGCTCGGTGCCTGCCTCTACGGACGGTTGGAGAACTTCGCCAGCGACGAAGGCCTCGCCCCCAATCATTGGTTCTGGGATCGGAAAAAAAGCGGCGGTATTTTCGTCGAGCACGGCGTTCACTTCTTTGATCTCTTCGCAGGCTGGTTGGGCCAGGGGGAGGTGGTGGCAGCGCAGCGCTCCCTGCGTCCGGGAGCGGGCATCGAAGAGATGGTGCAATGCACCGTGCGCCATGCCACGGGTGCACTGGTACATTTCCACCACAGCTTCACCCAGCCCTCACGCCTGGATCGGCAGGAATTCCGCCTGCTGTTCGAGCGGGGAGACGTCACACTCGAAGAATGGGTGCCGGTCCGTGCCCGCATCCGCGCGGAGGTGAATGAGGAGCAGACGCGCACCCTCATGGAGATGTTTCCCGGCTCCCGGTTGGATGTGCTGAAGACCTGGGGTGGAAGCGAACGAGCCGCCCGTGGCCGCTTCCAGGACCTCGATCTCTTCCAGCAGATTGATCTCCACCATCATCCCGACGAGGACAAGATGCGCCGCTATTGCGAACTGCTGCGCTCCCTTTTCGAGGACCAGCTTGCCTGGCTGCGCGACCGCTCCCACGTCCGGAAAATCACCGAACAGAACGGTCGCGATTCCGTCGCGATGGCCGCCGCAGCGACGGCACTCGCGGATGCGTCTGAAGGGCTGCGGTGACGCCGGACGGCGTCCAGCTAGTAGGAGGACTTCGCAGGTCTTCGGGCCAGCCCGCTTCTTCACGCTTGCTCGTCGTTTTGCGCAGCGTTGCTCGATGAGGCATGTCACTTTTCTCACGCGAATTATTCCCGCGGATCCACGCATCTTCCAGTGATGCTGCTTGACTCTCGCGCACGCTCTCGTTGACTGCGGTTCCCCTTAGTCGAGCCGAGTCAAGTCACGTCATGCAGCGCACTGCCATTCTGAACGTCGTGGGTCTCACGCCCCGCCTCATCTCTGAGGCCACGCCGAAAATCCGTGCCTTCATGGAGCGGCATCGCATCGCGCGAGTGCAGCCGGGACTGCCAGCGGTGACGACGACGATGCAGAGCACCTACCTCACGGGCAGGCTGCCGCGGGATCACGGCATCGTGGGGAATGGCTGGTACGACCGCGAGTACTCTGAGCACCGCTTCTGGAAGCAGAGCAACAACCTCGTGTCCGGGGAGAAGCTCTGGGAGGCGCTGCGGCGCGTGGATCCGGAGTTCACCTGCGCGAAGCTTTTCTGGTGGTACAACATGTACTCCAGCGCGGACTTCTCCATCACCCCGAGACCGCTGTATCCGGCGGATGGACGCAAGGTCTTCGACATCCACACGCAACCGATGGGCATGCGTGAGCGGATCAAGAAGGATCTGGGCAGCTTCCCCTTTCCTCATTTCTGGGGTCCGGCCTCCAGCATCAAGAGCACGGCGTGGATCGCGGAGTCCGCGAAGTGGGTGGAGGAGCGCTGCTGGCCCAGCCTGAATCTCGTGTACCTGCCGCACCTGGACTATGACCTCCAGAGGTATGGTCCGGACATGGAGAAAATCGCCCCGGCGCTCAAGGAGATCGATGACGTGGTGGGGGACCTGATTGCGTTCTTCGAGGCGCGCAGCATCAAGGTCATCCTGCTCAGCGAGTACGGCATCACCGAGGTGGATCGCCCCGTGCACCTGAACCGCATCTTCCGGGAGAAGGGCTGGTTGAGCATCAAGAACGAACTCGGCCGCGAGACGCTGGACCTCGGCGGGAGCAAGGTGGTGATGATCCCGGACCACCAGGTGGCGCACATCTACTTCAATGATTTCTCCATCGCGCCGGAGGTGATCGAGGTGCTGAAGAGCACGCCGGGGGTGCAGCAGGTCCTCGGGAAGCAGGAGAAGTTCTTCGCCGGGCTGGACCACTACCGCAGCGGTGACCTCGTGGCGGTGTCGGACTTCCGAAGCTGGTTCACCTATTACTATTGGGACAATGACAAGATGGCTCCCGATTTTGCGCGTTGCGTGGACATCCATCGCAAGCCCGGGTACGACCCCGTGGAGCTCTTCCTCGATCCTAAGATCAAGCGGCCGAAGCTGAAGCTGGGATGGAAACTGGCAGTGAAGACGATGCGCTTCCGCACGCTCTTCGATGTGATTCCGCTCGATGCGACGCTGGTGAAAGGCTCACACGGTCGCGTGCCGGATGACACGCAGGACTGGCCGGTGCTGATTGGAGATTTGCCGAATCTGCCGAGGTCCATGAGTGTTTCCGCACATGAGGTGTTCGGCCATTTGTACGAGCACTGCGCGCGTGGGAGCGGGTATGGCAGGGTGGGGGTGTGACCAACGCAAAGCAGCGAAGCAGCAAAGAAATTGTTGGAGGTTAGGCGTCCCGCCTGACAGTGGACGTTAGGCCTCTGGCCTGACGAGCGTGTGCAGCACGATTAAATTCACGATGACCTGTTGACCCAACATGGGTGAGTTTGGGTGCAGGGTGTTCAACGCAGAGACACGGAGACGCAGAGGAACTTCGGAGACTGAGGTCATGAGTGAGCATAGCCCTCTGCGGACAGCTGACGTTGTGGCCGGTTGCGCACTTCTTAACGACAGCAGCATGCAAGAGCGCTTTGCGTCGTGGAGTGCGGTGGCATAGGCCTCCCTTGAGGCCGCGACACCGCTTTGAGCGGAGGAATGCGTACGGATGTTCTGGATGAATTGATTGGAGTCCAGCATTCGAACAATCCCAGCGGTAAAGCATTTTAGCGATTAGACCGTGATATCGCTCCATGGTGATCACCCGCT
Source organism: Roseimicrobium sp. ORNL1 (assembly GCF_011044495.1). GTDB lineage: Bacteria > Verrucomicrobiota > Verrucomicrobiia > Verrucomicrobiales > Verrucomicrobiaceae > Roseimicrobium. The sequence goes on along the minus strand of NZ_CP049143.1, from coordinate 4,737,722 downwards.
CCGTTCCAAGCGGTGTCGCGCCTTAGCGCTTGCCACCGCACTCCACGACGCAAAGCGCCCTTGGAGTGTTCTATCGTCGTGAATTGCCAACTCGGCCATGAAGTGGGTCGCTGGGACCCAGCACAAAAAAGAAGCCACCCATGAGGTGGCTTCCCTTCTGATCATGCGACTGAAGTCGCAGCTACTTTAGGAGTGCGTCTCGGCGCGCTTACACCAGCCGCTTCTCCACATCCTCCTCGATCGCCGTCCACAAGGTCTTGAGACCAGCGCTGACTTTCTCCTTCGCGGCGACCAGTTCTTCGGCGATGAACTTGCCGCTCTTGGGCTGTTGTTTGCCGTAGAGGTAGTATTTGATCTTGGGCTCGGTGCCGCTGGGGCGCACGGCGAAGGCGCGGCCGTCTTCGAGGAAAACCCAGAGCATCTTTTCCTTGGGGATGTCGTCGCCTTCTTCGTCCTTGTGGCCGCCCTTGCTGTAATCCTTCACGGCGGTGACAGGGCTGCCGTCGAAGGTGGTGGGCGGATTGTTCACGTAGGAGTCGGCCAGCTTCTGGATCTTCGCGGCGCCTTCCGCGCCTTCGAAGGTCTTGCTGTGGTTCGATTCCAGGAAGTAACCGAACTCGGCATAGATGTCATCCAGCAGGTCGACGAGTTGGCGGCCCTGTGAGGCGGCGTAGGCGGCGACTTCGGCGAACATGACCACGGCGCCATTGCCGTCCTTGTCACGGGTGAAGTCGGTGCCGAGGTAGCCGTAGCTTTCTTCACCGCCGAAGACGAAGAACTTGCTGTACTTCAGACGCAGTTCGCGTGTCTCGGCTTCGCTGAGGTCGCGGTAGTTTTTCTTCACCTCGGCGGGGAGAGCCTGCTCGTACTTCTCCAGCTTCGCACTGATGTACTTGAAGCCGGTCAGCGTGTTCACCACATTGATACCGTAGGCCTTGGCCACGGCGGCCTGGAGGTCGGTGGTGACGAAGGTCTTGATGAGCACCGCGTGATCCTTGTTGGCATCATTGAGGATGCCCAGGTCGAACATGGTCTTGATGCGGTACCAGCCCATGAGCGAACCAATCTGGTTGCCCGTGAGGAGCTGCATCTTGCCGTTGCGCGCACGGACACCTACGCCCATGCGGTCGCAGTCCGGGTCGGTGCCGATGACGATGTCGGCATTCTCCTTGTCCGCGAGCGCCACGGCCATGGCGAGCGCGGGAGCGTTCTCCGGATTCGGCGAGGCCACGGTGGGGAAGCGTCCGTCAAAAATGTCCTGCTCGGGCACCGTGAGGAGATTGAAGCCGAGCTGGCGCAGGATGCGCGGCACGAGCACGCCACCGGCGCCGTGCAGGGCGGTGTAGACGATCTTCAAGCTCTTCGCCTTCTCCAGAAGCTGCGGCTGCAGCATGAGGGTCTCCACGCGCTTGAGGTAGATTTCATCCATCTCTTCGCCCAGCAGAGCGAGTTCGCCGCGTTCGGCTTCGGGGAGGGGAGTGTAGCTCTCGGACTTGATCGCATTCACCTCGGTGATGATGCCGGTGGCGTGCGGCTCGATGATGCCGGCGCCATCGGCGAAGTTCACCTTATAACCGTTGTCGTGAGCGGGGTTGTGCGAGGCGGTGAGCATCACGCCGGCGTCGGCGCGCAGTTCACGCACGGCGAAGGACATTTCCGGTGTGGCGCGCGGGCCGTCGAAAAGCGAGACATCGCAGCCGAGGTCAGTGGCGATCTGCGCACACTTCCGGGCGAACTCGGTGGAGAAATGACGTGTGTCATGCGCGAAGACGATGCGCGGCCTGCCACTGACGCCGGCGTTCTTGCGATACTTGACGCAGTAATTCGCGAGACCCTGGGTGGCACGCGAGACGTTGTACTCGTTCATCGAGTTCGTGCCCACACAGGCGAAGCTGGGGCGCTCGCCAGGAGCTGCGGTGCCCTGCTCGGCCTTGGTGACGATCTTGCCAATGGTGCGTCCGCGGAGACCGCCAGTGCCAAACTTCAGCGAGGCGAAGAAGCGATCATTCAGCTCCGTCCATGCACCGGCGTCCACGAGTTCCTGGACGCTGAGGAGGTAGACGGGATTCGTGCTGCCAGCCAGCAGGGACTGGATGTTCTTGAGGGACGTTTCGAGAAGTTTGCCGTCTGCGGCGGCCTGCTGGAGGGTGGATTCGAGGGACATGTGATTGGGTGGAGTGCCAGGGGTCGCAGATTAAGAGGCGGTCCGCGGGAATGCAAATGAAGGGTGTGGTGGTGAGGCGGGGGGCGTATCGGACGGCGGCCCCTGGTTCCCGTTCTTCTGGCACGCGGAAGGAGCGCTTTGCGTCGTGGAGTGCGTGTGGCAAGCGTTAGCGCGACACCGCTTTGAGCGGAGGGGCTGAGCATCACGTTGCGGAGTGACGGTCCATTTCCCAAGATGCTCTCTACTGGGAGCTTCGGATGCTGGATTCCACGGAAATACTCCGGCACATCCGCATGAGATTCCTTCGTTCAAAGCGGTGTCGCGGCCTCAAGGGAGGCCTTTGCCACCGCACTCCACGACGCAAAGCGACCTGGTGCGTCGATTGGGAGTGCAGTGCGCCATTTCCCTGTTCATCCCAATCACAGTTGCTCACTGGAGGCACAGGGGCTTTGACGAGATTTACCGATCAAAGCACGAAGTAATAATACAGGAGGGCCACCACCGCGACACCGAGCCCCCCAAGCAGAGCCCATGACGGGATTGTCTGGCCTTGGGAGCCAGCGGAAGCGGTGGCGCGTGCCTGTGCCCGCGGAGACTGCGGAGCGGTGGTTGGCAGCCAATCTCCTACGGTGGCCCAGGAGTCGGTGCCCTCAAGTCGCATGGGCATTTCAGGCGCCAGCGGCATGACTTGGTGCATGGCCATGATTTGGGTCATGGAGTAGGGACCGTTGACATGTTGCCCGTCGGGGCAGAGCCAGTAGGTATTGGTATGCTGGGTCGGGGGCTTCTTCATGGGTGGAGGTGGCGAAATGCGGAGTCTGGCGGCGGACCTGATCGTGGCAGGCGACACGATTTGGGGGTTCAACCCACCAAACCCCAAAGAGTTGCAGTAATATTTAGATAGCTGCTGATTGAATCGCACGTGCCCCCCAATTACCGAATGAGATGGCGCCCGCCCGCGCCCACGCGCCCGCTCTCATCCTCATTCCACCATGGAACCTCGTATTTCCCTCCTCACGCTCGGTGTTGCTGATCTGCCGCGTGCCGTTCGATTCTACCGGGACGGTCTCGGATTCTCCACCTCCTATGAAGAAGGCGGCCCAGTGGCGTTTTTCCGCACGGGTGGAGTGCGACTGGCGCTTTTCCCTTTCCACGCGCTGGCGGAGGATATTTCGCCGGACACGCCTGTGCCGGCGGCGGGAGCACCGGGAATCACGATTGCCCACAACGTCCGCGAAAAGGCGCAGGTGGCAGAAGTCCTGGCGCTGGCGGAGCGGGCTGGGGGCACCATCGTAAAACCCGCGCAGGATGCCTTCTGGGGCGGGCACTATGGATACTTCCGCGATCTGGATGGCCACTATTGGGAAGTGGCGTGGAATCCGGACTTCGCGATTGGCGAGGGTGGTTTGCTCGAAATCGGCTGACCGGATCCGGATGCCAGAATCAGGGGCAATTCGGGGAAAGCGTTTTGCCCGATTCTGGCATTTCTGTCAGATAGAACTCGCTGATTAGGGAGGGCTTGCGAGGGGTGAATAGCTTTTTCACAAGTGCGCCAGAACGATGTGAATAACTCGGCCCAAATGGGAATTTCCATAAACGAATTTTGCTTCTTCGAGAGGCGATATCGCGATGTGCATGATGGCATGGAACCTGCCTCATCCTGGTGATTCACACATCCCATTGAGGAAGCGCCGGTGACAATGCTGTCACATGGAGCGTAGACGCGTGCCGACGGAGGCGCGAAACAAGAACCACTAATACGGGGTTTTTGTGTGAAATCTGTGAAAATAGCGGTCGCGGTGTATTGTGGTTAATCGTTTTATTATGAACGAATTAACGCGATTACTTTGCAGGGCTGAATGAATGGAGCGCTATTTTATGAGTTCCGTCCAAGCGGTTCGGCGTCCCTAAAGCGAAACCTAGACCTGTAATTTTTGTTCCACGCAATAAATTGGCGCGTTCCACATTTGTCACACGGCCTTTTTAGCAACAACGACGTAAAAACGCCGCTTGTTCGCACCCGACTTCCGCCCCTGTGAAGTACTGTGGATAAGTTGTGAATAACTTGTGAGCAACTTGTGAGAAACCTTGATTTTGCGTTGCCGCGAGGGCCGATTTCTTAAGGTCTCCAAAATGAATCGGCCTAACGCTTTACGCGCCGGCGGTGGATGCACCCGAGCGGGGGAAAATGAGGAGCTGGGCGATGGGCTGCAACCGGCCACGTGGGCGGAGCCACAGGCTTGGGCAAGCCTCGATCAATCCCCGGCATCCTTTTCGTTTTCGTCGAACTCGCGCTCAGTGAAACGCATGAGTTCAGCGATGAACTTCAGGGGCACGTCGTCGGTGGGGCCGTTACGATTCTTGGCGATGATGAGGAGGCCCTTGCCCTTGTTTGCCTCATCGTCCGCTTCGGCGTCCTTGCGATCCTTGGAATCTTCCTCCTGCTTACTGCCGGCGTAGTCGGCGCGGGTGAGGAGGCCCACCATGTCCGCGTCCTGCTCGATGGAGCCGGATTCACGAAGGTCACTCAGCATGGGGCGCTGGCCTTTGCGGGACTCCACCGCGCGGTTGAGCTGGGCGAGCACAACGACCGGAACATTCAATTCCTTGGCCACTGCCTTGATACCGGCGGAGATGGCGGCGATTTCGTTCTGACGGCTGTCGGACTTCTTCGTCGGCGCGGTCATCAACTGGAGGTAGTCGATGGCAATCATGCCAATGTTATGCTGCTTTTTCAGGCGGCGGCACTTCGCGCGGAAGTCCAGGATGTTCAGGCCCGGGGTTTCGTCGATGAAGATGTTGGCCTTTTGCAGGTCTGAGCAGGCGCGGGTCACGGCGCGCAGCTCTTCGCGGCTGAGCATGCCATTCATGATGCGGCTCATGGAGACACCGGCGCGCGCTACAATGAGACGGCGCACCAGCATGACGGCGCTCATTTCAAGGCTGAAGACCGCGACAGGAATCTCTGAACCGAGAGCGGCGTGCTCCACCATGTTCATCACGAGTGAGGTCTTGCCCATCGAGGGACGAGCAGCCAGGACGAACATTTCACCACCCTGCAGGCCGTTGCTCAGGGCATCGAGCTTGCGGTAGCCCGTGGGAATGCCGCGGAGCTTGCCCGGGTCCTTGAGCATTTCCTCGATGGAGTCAAAGGCCTCCATCACGTGATGCTTCAGTGGCTTGATCGTGTCGCGACTCTCGGTGTCATCGCGCACGCTCATCACGCGCTCTTCCACGCGGTCGAGCAGGGAGGGGACATCCTCGTTGAACTCGTACGCATTCTGCACGCTCTCGGTGCAGGCGTGAATGATGCGGCGCAGGAGATGCTTGTCGCGCAGGATGCCCTTGTAGTAGCCGTAGTGCGCGGGCGTGGGGACGAAGTTCAGCAGCTCGGAGAGCGTGCCGGCGCCGCCAATCCTCTCCAGCATGCCTGCATCGCGCAGGTAGTTTGTGAGCGCGATGTATTCAACAGGGCGCGTGCCGTTGTTGAACTCCTTCATCACCTTGTACAGGAGCTGGTTCGCCGGGTGGTAGAAGGCCTCGTCGGGAATGCTCACCTGCGCATCGTTCAGCAGGTTGGTGGGATCGTGGAGGAAGCACGAGAGCACGCCCTTCTCTGCATCGGAGTCCCAGGGAAGGGAGCGAGTAGGATCGTTGATGTCCACCGCAGGGCGTGGCTTGCCCTGGAAGCCGCCCTGTTGTCCTTGTCCCTTCTGAAATCCCTGCCCTCCAGCTGGCGCCACATTCGGATCGAATGGCGTGACGTTGGGAGCTTTTTCGGGAGGCATGAGGCGAGGGATGAGTGTGTCTCTAACGACGGCGTCTGCAATATTTCACGCTAAAAAAGCGGACATCCTTTGCTATGCCGTTCTGACGTCTCTGTGAAACGATGCGTGAAAAGAAACGCGGGGAATAAAAATCCCCTGCGCGATTGCTCACGCAGGGGATTGAAAGTTGTGCTTTGAAACCGGCCTTACTCGGCAGATTCTTCGCCTTCTTCGGAAGCGGCTTCGGCGCCGGCTTCAGCAGCGGCGACGGTGATCTTCAGGAAGCACTCCACGCCAGCCTGAAGCTTGACGGGAACTTCGAAGGTGCCGGTGCTCTTGATGGGCTTCTCGAGCTCGATCTGGTGGCGGTCCAGCGTGACCTTGGCGGTGCTGGCGGCCACTGCTTCCACGATGTCCTTCGTGGTGATGGAACCGAAGGCCTTGCCGCCCTGGCCGGTGGCGAGGGTGAGCTTCAGCTTGAGCTTCTTCAGCTTGCTGGCGAGCTTCTCGGCTTCTTCCACTTCCTTGGCTTCGCGCTCGGCGCGGACCTTCTGGAGGTTGGCCTGGTGACGGAGGTTGCCAGCGGTGGCTTCGTAGGCCTTGGCCTTGGGGAGGAGGAAGTTGCGAGCGTAGCCGGTACGCACTTTCACAATGTCACCCTCGGCTCCGAGGCTGGCGATCTTTTCTTTGAGGATGACTTGGGTGGTAGCCATAGCAAGGTTCTGAAATTTTTAAGGGCGGCGAAGCTACTCAGTCCTTAGCCAGTGTCAACAACTCCGGAAAAGTTTCTATAAGAAGGAGTCGGAAAGGCCGCCGTTTGGGACCCGCACGTCCGAGGGATCATGGGCGAATCGGCAATGTGCTCTGTTTTCCGTTGATTTCCAGCGGAAAAAAGATGCGGACCGTACGGCGGAATGGGGGGTGACGTGCGTTGAAAAGGGTGCTACATGATACTCGTGTCGCCTTTCGGCGCGGTCGGTTTAGCAACGCCGTTCGCGTGTTCATGAACACTTCACCTCCAGTTGCACCGGAACTTGTGGGCGGAAATGCCGGAAGCGGCAGGATGGTGAGCGGGCGCATGGAGGAGATTCTCAACCTCATGAGCGATGCCTTCATCGCCATGGACCGGGACTGGCGCATCACGTATGTGAACCCCGCCTACTTGAAGCTGGTGTTCCCTTTGTATTCCAATGTGGAGGATCTGGTGGGGCACGTCATCTGGGAGAGATTTCCCGACATCGACCCGGAGGCGATTCGTCGCTTCCACACGGCGATGGAGCTGCAGCAGCCGGATCACCTGGAAGATTATTACGAACCTCTGGATAGATGGCTGGAAGTGCGCGTGCATCCCGCGCCGGAGTCTGTCGCTTTTTATCTGCAGGACATCACGGCGCGGAAGAAGGCAGAAGCGACCCTGCGTGACAGTGAGGAGCGCTACCGCACGCTTTTCACCACGCTCGATGACGGCTTCTGCGTCTTCGAGATGATCTATGATGAGGCAGGGCGACCGGTGGACTACCGCTTCACGGAGGTGAATGAGGCCTTCGAACGGCACACCGGCCTGAAGGATGTGGTGGGGAAAACCATCCGGGAAATGGTGCCGTGCCACGAGGAGCACTGGTTTGAGATTTACGGCCATGTCGCGGAGACAGGTGAGCCGCGGAAATTCACCCATGTGGGCGCTGGCATGAACCGGTGGTTTGAAGTGAGCGCCTTTCGCATGGGGCCGCCTGAGGCACGGAAAGTGGCGGCCATCTTTGCCGATGTGACCCAGCGTTTCCTCACTGAAAAAGCGCTGCGTGATAGTGAGGAACGCTATCGAAATCTTTTCACCTCCATCGATGAAGGCGTGGGCCTCTGCGAGATGCTGTATGATGAGCACGGCAAGGCGTTTGACTACCGCATTCTGGAGGTGAACCCGGCCTTCGCGAAAAACACCGGACTCACACCGGAGACGGTCGTGGGGAAGACGGCACGGGAACTCATGCTGGCGCCGGAGGAGCGCATCGCCCGGTATGCGCAGGTGTTGGCCACGGGCGAGCCACTCCGCTATCAATACTACGTGGAACCGATCGGCCGCTGGCTGGATGTTTTTGTCTCGCGCGTCGGGGGAGATGGGAGTCCGTTTTTCGTGCCTGTCTTCAACGACATCACCGCGCGCATGGAGGCCGAGACGGTGCTGAAGGCGGCCAAAGAAACAGCGGAGGCGGCGAATGCGGCCAAGGACAAATTCCTCGCCGTGCTGAGCCACGAACTGCGCACGCCACTGACGCCGGTGCTCATGACCGCGGCAGCACGCGAGCTGGATCCGGACATCTCACCGGCCTTGCGTGAGGACATGGCCATGATTCGCAGAAACGTGGAGCTGGAGACCAAGCTCATCGACGACCTGCTGGATCTCAGCCGCATCACCAGTGGGAAGCTCGCCCTCCGCATGGAGGCGCTGGAGTTGAATACCATCGTTCGTCACGTGTGCTCCATCTGTCGTCCGCAGATGCAGGAGAAGGAGGTGCAACTTCACATGGACTTTGACCCGGATGCGGGCCGCGTGATGGCGGACCCGGCGCGTCTCCAGCAGATCCTCTGGAACATTCTCAGGAACGCCGCGAAGTTCACACCTGACGGAGGAGAGATCATGGTGGCCACGCGACGGAGTTCGCCAGAGCGCGTGGTGGTGCAGATCACGGACAGCGGCATCGGCATTTCTCCCGAAGTTTTGCCAAACATTTTTGAAGCGTTTGAGCAGGGGGACAGCCAGATCACGCGGAAGTTCGGCGGGCTGGGTCTGGGGCTCTCCATTTCCAAAGCTCTCACGGCGCTGCATGGCGGTGTCATCTCCGTGGCGAGTGAAGGAAACGGCAGGGGAAGCATCTTCACGCTTGAGCTGCCGGCGCATCACGAAGAGCCGTCCGAGGGACTCTCCTCGTCATCCCCCCAAGCGGAGAGTGGCAACGGGGAGATCCGGGTGCTGCTGGTGGAGGATCATGCCGACACGGCGCGGGTGCTGGCCATGCTGCTGCGCCGTGCGGGCTATGAGGTGGATCCTGCTGACAGCGTGGCCGCCGCGATCCGGCTTGCCACGGCGCATCGCTATGATCTTCTGGTGAGCGATCTTGGACTGCCGGATGGATCCGGCTACGAAGTGATGAAACGTCTTCGCGAGAAAGGTCCGATGAAAGGTATCGCCATGAGCGGCTATGGCATGGACGAAGATATACGCCGGAGTTTTGAGGCCGGCTTCAGCGAGCATGTGGTGAAGCCGGTGAATGGCGCACACCTTCAGGCAGTGATGCAACGCGTGCTGCACCAGGCGTGATGCGCTGAAGCAAAAGGGTGATGTGCAGGCAATGTTATTAATAAGTGTGTGTCCATCTCGCTGAAGCTTGAATAATAAATGCCATGTAAGCATCGCGTGAAGTCCTCAGAGTGAAATAGGTGTGCACAGCCTACGCGGAGCATCAGGATTTTTGCCTTGGCACTGGTGTTTTTTTGACTCCGGATTGCGTCGAGAAGCGAATATATGAGTGCAACCGCATCATCATTTCATCCGTCCGACTACACCATCGCCTTCATGCGCATCAATCATATCCGAAGAGGCAGGGGCAGACCTTTGCTGCTCATCCACGGGATGGGTGGCAGTTGGAGATCCTGGGCTCCGGTTCTGAAGTTGCTGTCTGCGGAACGTGAGGTGATTGCGATCGATCTTCCCGGCTTTGGGAAGTCTCCGGCAGTGCATGATGAAGTCACGATTTCCACGCTGGCGAATGCCGTGGCGGCGTTCATTGAAGCGCAGGACCTTGAAGGCGTGGATGTGGTGGGCAGTTCCATCGGCGCGAATGTCGCGTTGGAACTCGCAAGACGCGGTGAAGGACTGGTGGGTGCCGTGGTGGCACTGGCGCCGGCGGGATTTGGCAGGGACCGGCAACGTATGGTGTATCAGCACATGATGGGCATGACCATGGGTGTCATGCGTGCCCTTCGCAAAGTGATGCCGTTCCTGACCTCCAGGGCCCTCACGCGCTTTCTTCTTTTCAGGCATGTGTCCGCGCGTCCCATGCGGTTGCCTGCCCGGATGGCGCTTGATGAAGCGGAGAGCATGGTGGCTGCCACCTCCTTCAACGAGGCCCTGCGACACCTTTCACGAGATGACATCCAGCACGGCGTGCCGCCCCGTGGCATCAAGCACGCGCTGGTCCTGGCATGGGGACGTCAGGATCGCCTGTGTCCCACCAACCAGGCGGAACTCGCCCATCTGTATTTCCCGGACGCCCGCCTGCACTTCTTTGACAAATGCGGCCACTATCCCCACTGGGATGCGCCGCGTGAGGTGGCCCGGCTCATTCTGGACGTGACCAGGACTCACAGCCTCGTGCCTCTTGCCGCGATTGCGGGAGACCACGCAGGGCTTTGAGGGTGAGCACATCGGAGGATTGGTGCCTCCAGACGGCAGGCCGCGGCAATATCTTCAGGTGACGTTCGTTACTTGAGGGATGCCTGCACACGAATCCCTTCTGACTGTCCCTACTCGCCGCGCTTTTCTCCAGCATGGAGCACTCTGTCTGGCTGGATTGACGGGAGTGGTCGCCGGAAAGGACGCATCAGGTGACACTGGGGTCAAGGTGGCTGCGAGGGTGGGTATTGTCACAGACCTTCACTATGCGGACAAGGAGCCCACGAAGACGAGGTTCTACCGTGAGACGCCCAAGAAGCTGGAAGAGGCCGTGCAGCGGTTCAACGAAGACAAGCCCGACTTCATTGTGGAGTTGGGGGACCTGATTGATCAGGCGACAACTGTGGAGCAGGAGATTGCGTGGCTGGACGAGATTGAGAAGGTGTTCGCGAAGGTCACTTCACCACGCCACTACGTCCTGGGGAATCACTGCGTGGCCACGCTGACGAAGGAGGAGTTCACTGCCCATACTGGAGCCTCCAAAGTGTCCCATTATTCCTTTGATCATGGTGGGGTGCACTTCGTGATCCTCGATGCCTGCTATCGTTCCGATGGCGAGCCGTATGGGCGTTCGAATGCGGACTGGACAGATGCGAGCATTCCCGCTGCCGAACTCGCGTGGTTGCGCGAAGACTTGAAAGCGACCGCGCACCCTGTGGTGGTCTTCGCGCACCAGCGCCTGGATGATGCGGACAAGCACAGCGTGAAGAATGCTGCCGAGGTGCGTACCGTGCTGGAAGCTTCCGGCCGTGTGAGTGCCGTGTTGCAGGGGCACTCGCACAAGAATGCCTACCAGCAGATGAATGGCATCCACTACGTCACCCTTGCCGCCCTGATTGAAGGCAGTGGCGACGAAAACAACAGCTACGGCCTGATGGAGGTGCTGAACGACGGCGCGCTACGCATCAAGGGTTTCCGGAAGATGGAGACTCGCGAGTTGAGTGGACTGAAGCGTGCGTAGGCGTGTGCATGTCGTGCCAGAAGATGCCTGCCTAGCGGGAGTTTTAATTTGCCGAAATGCGCGCGACGCAGCGGCGTTTAACACTCTCCTTATTTCCAACTCATGAATCGACGCCTGTTTTCCTCCTGCTTTGCCGTGCTGGCCCTGGCCTGCTTGCTGCCGCAGTCCGCCTTTTCCCAAGCGACCACTGTTCCGGGAGCAGACCCTGCCTCCAAAGTTTCGGGGACGGGCTCCGGCAAGACGGTGAAGCTGCTGACCATCGGCAACAGCTTTTCTGCCAATGCCACGAAGTGCCTGGGCGACATCGTAAAGGCCGGCGGTCACACCTTGATCCACCGTTCCCTGGTCATCGGGGGTGCTTCCATGCAGGTGCACTGGGACAAGGCGATGCTGCACGAGAAGAGCCCGAAGGACGCGAAGGGGCTCTACACCTTCAAGCAGGGACTCCCCGAGGCGCTTGCTTCCAACAAGTGGGATGTCGTGACCATCCAGCAGGCGAGCATCAAGAGCCACGACCTCTCCACGTACCAGCCGTATGCCAATCAGCTGCGTGACTATGTGAAGAAGCACGCACCTCAGGCGACCCTGATGGTGCATGAAACCTGGGCGTATCGCAAAGATGACCCGCGCTTCTCCGTGAAGGAGCCCAAGGAGGGCGAACCCAAGACCCAGCAGGAGATGTATGAGATGCTGAGGAACGCCTATCACACTATCGCGAAGGAACTTGGCGTGGCCATCATCCCCAGTGGCGATGCTCTCTACCTCGCAGACACGGATCCGAAGTGGGGTTTCGCGGGAGCCGATGCGAAGTTTGATCCGAAGAAGGCAAAGAGTCCTGAACTGCCAGACCAGACGCATTCACTTCACGTCGGCTGGAGCTGGAAGAAGAAGGATGGCAAGACCACGCTCGGCATGGACGGTCACCACGCAAACGCAGTCGGTGAATACCTGGGCGCCTGTGTGTTCTATGAAGTGCTCTACGGCGAGAGCGTGGTGGGGAACAGCTATGTACCAAAAGGGCTGGATGCGGAGTACGTGAAGTTCCTGCAGGAGACCGCGCACAAGGCGGTGGCTGCGGAGAAGGAGCGTGTGAAGTCTCGGGCGGAGTGATTGAGGAGATGATGCGTGGCGGCGGGACCAAGGAGTGGGAGCATTCTTGCTCCCATTTTGGGTATGCCACACACCGATGCCTTGGGAGGCTGCGTCATTGCCTCCGTTTGTATCCGAAGGGCGATTCGTAACATGAACGGGCCGCAACGTTTTCAATGGGGCCAGGAATGGCCCCACTCCTTGGCCGGTGCGATGTCTATCAAATCACCGCCCACACAATCAGCACGCAGACGATCGCCATCACGGAAAGGCCGGTGAGGAAGATGATGTCCGCGGCGCGCTCCACACGGAACATGCGGTTCTTCTTGCGGGTACGGAGCGCCCAGTAGGAGAGGAGGCAAGAGCTGAGAAAGACGAGCGCATCCAGCGCGAGCAGGTCGTCGGCGAGGGTATTCACCCCCTCGGCACGGATCACCACCCGCACGATGCTGATGACGGTGATGCACACCCCCACCATGGCCGCGGAAACGGAGAAGATGTGAATGGCGATGTCCTCCTCCAGATGATTTGGGGAGGGGTGGGGCGGGGGTGAAGAGGATTCATCCATGACTGCGATGACATGACAAACGTGGGCGACCCGGTGTTCATTCGACAGACCGCGACTCACTTCATCCCGCTGATCTTGCATCCCATGGCTTCGGTCTTTGCATTCGTCACCGGTTTGCCTTCCTGGATGGCATCGAGCGCATCGCGCAGGTCCTTGGTGGTGGCCTGACGTTGGCGTTTGGTGGGGCCGAGGTAGAGGTCATTAACGCGGCCCTGGTAGAGCGTGGTCTTGCCATCCGGAGCGAGGACGGCGACTTCGGGGGTGACCTTTGCCTGGGTGAGCTTGGCCAGCTTCTGTTCCTTATCGAGAATCACGGTGGCCTTGATTTCGTTCATCTCGGTGTGCTGCAGCACATCGGTGAGTTTCACGTCCGGATCCGCGTGCACGAAGTAGAAGGCGAACTTTTCACCGTAGTCCGCCACGATGCGGTTCAACTCCGGCACAAAGGTGTTGGAAGTGGGGCAGTAGGGTGAGACGAAGCAGAGCACGGCAGCCTTCTTCTCCGCGGGAACGACCAGCGGCGCGTGCTCCTTGCCATCCGCTCCGGGGAGTTGCAGTTCCGCGGGCGCTTGGGACTGCGCATGAGGCGCAGAGCAGAGCACGGTCGTGATGCAACTCAGGAGCAGCAGGAATGAGGGAAGGGGAGCGCGGTGTTTCATGGGAGCTCGGGAATGGACGTATACGAGAAGGAGGACGAATGTGGAGGCAGGATAGGTCGTGGGAGCAAATGAGGAAACGGTCTGAATAGCTTGCTAAACAGCTTTGGAAAGGGTTCCCTCATCCACGCTATCAGGCGTCACTGTGGCTGAGGGCGGTGAAGGCAGCTTTGTGCGCCATGCCACGATGCCAAGCAGCACCACGGGAACTGCAATAACATGCAGCACCGGTGCATAGGTGCCCAGAGAATGACGGGTGCGCTCAAAAAGCTCCGGGCCAACCGCCGAAGCCAGCACGGTGAGCATCTGCGCTGCGCCCTGGATGCGGCCAAGATGTGCGCGTCCGTATGCCTGCCCCCATACGGCGAAAAAGATCACCGTGATGAACCCGGTGGTGATGCCAAGCATGCCTCCGAGAATCCAAAGATGCGTGTGTGTCTGGATGTGCGGCAGCGCCCCCAATGCCACGGCATAGATGAACATGGCGCAGCCCAGCAAGACTGGCATGGGACGACGCAGCGTAAGCCAGGCGCACAGCCCCTGTCCCACCAGGGTGAAGATGGTCATGACGACGAGGAACTGGTGGTAGTCCTCCGCCGTGAATCCCACCTCGGCCAGCACCGCTTCATTGAAGAGACCCAGTCCGGAGATGGCGAGATTAAAGATCGACGTGGTGCCCCCGAAGACCCAGAAGGCACGAGAACGCAGCGCTTCAGGAAGCGTGTAGCCGGTGAGGGACTCACCGGATGTGGCTGCGGCCTTGTGGGCTGAGGCCTTGGGTTCACGCAGGAACAGCAACACCAGCGGCGCAATGCCCAGCGCCAGTCCGAGTGCGATGTATTGCCAGGCGCTGCGCCATCCTTGATTCACCACCACCGAACCCACCGCGGGGAATGCCACGCAGAAAAAGACGATCATGAGCACGGAGAATACTCCCATGGCCAGTCCCATGTTCTTCCCGGTGCCTTTCCCGGCGGCGGTGATGCTCGCCACGGAGAGCGCGCTCTGACCCACGGCACGCGACAACAGTACCCACAGGAACAGCATCATCACTCCGCCCGTGTGTCCGCTCATCTGCCACACCACCAGGGCGAGCGCGAGCACCAGCACGCCGGATGACCACCGCAATCCGAAGCGATCCAGCACCCAGCCCATGGGCAGGCAGGCTGCTGCGCCGATGAGCGTGGCCCAGAGATTGATATTTGCGTAGGCGATGCGGTCGATCTTCAAATCCGCCAGCAGCGGTTCCGTGATGAGTCCCAGCCCCTGCGTGCGCCCCGGCAACGTGGCCAGCATGAGCAGGGCGGCGAGCACCACATTTTCCCAGAGGATGCGGTTGGTGATGGCCGCGCTGCTGGCATAGGCGGCGGTATCGGGAGTGGACGGCGACTGGGAGAGGGACATGGATCCAGACAACTACGTCGCCACTTGCGAAATCAGGACAAGGAAATATGCGATGGGATGCATATGTGCTGGGTGGACTGCAGGGCATCGGACGATGCCTGCGATAGGCGGTGTGGATGGCGCATCAGGGGTTGGGGAACGAGGCGTTCCCCCTCCTTGGGCATAGGGCGTCACTGTGGAGGATGGTATGCGAAATGGAGATGTGTTAGCTTTGTGCGTTCTTGATTTCCTTACCATGTCAGAGCGTCCGCCGACCGAGTTCGAAACCCGCGTGTACGATCTCATCTCCACCATTCCGGAGGGAAAGGTGAGTACGTATGCTTTGGTGGCGAAGGCCCTGAATTGCGGCTCCAATCAGGCGGTGGGACAGGCGCTGAGGAGAAATCCCTTCGCTCCGCGTGTGCCCTGCCACCGGGTGGTGAGCGCCGCGCTGACGCTCGGTGGCTTCAATGGTCATCGCGATGGCGATGAACTCGCGCGCAAACGCCGCATGCTGGAAGAAGAGGGCGTGAGATTCGACGTGCAGGGCAGAGTACACCCGGCGTGCATCCATGCATTCGAAGCACAAGACGACGGCGACTGGATCCGCTGACGCCCTTTAGCTCAGCTTCTTGAATAGCTCGGGCTGCTTCGCGGCGTCGCGCGGGACTCGCGTCTCCAGTGAGTTCACTTCGCTGATGAAGTCCGTCACATCCTGGAACTCACGATAGATGCTCGCGTAGCGCACATAAGCGACGTGGTCGATCTTCTCCAGGTGCTGCATCACCTTCGCGCCGATGGTGCGGGAGGGTACCTCACGCTGGCCGGCGCCTTCGATTTCCGTGAGGATGGCATCCGCGGCCTGCTCCAGGGTATCCACGCTGACTGGCCGCTTGCCGCAGGCCTTCTTCATGCTCTCGATGAGTTTCTCGCGGCTCCAGGGCTCGCGTTTCTGGTCGCGCTTCACCACGGTGAGGTCTTCATATTCCACCTGTTCATAGGTGGTGAAACGATGACCGCACGTGAGGCATTCACGACGGCGACGGATGGACGCGCCATCCTTCGCCTCACGGGAGTCGATGACCTTATCTTCAGGAGTACCACACTTCGGGCAGCGCATATAAGCACAGACGCATGAATGCGGCTTCAAGTGTGTCCAGTCTGACACATAGCGCAAATCAATTCGTGAGATCCATTATTAGGAATCTTCCTGTGGCGCTTCTGTCAGGCGTTTTATGAATTTGGAAAATAGTGTGTCCAAATCCTCCCGGCGTGCGAGTGCCTTGATCCAGATCTCAGGTACTTGCTCCAAATCGTAGCATAATCCCGCGAGACCACCGGTCACGCACGCGGTGGTGTCGGTGTCATCGCCCAGATTCACCGCGGAGAGCACCGTGCTGGAGAAGTCCTTCCCGCGCAGCAGGCACCATGCTGAGGCCTCCAAGGTATGGATGCTGTAGCCGCCACTGCGAATCTCCTGCACGCCCAGCATGGGCAGCACTTTGGGAGAGAGGCGATGCAGATGCGGCCAGTTCATCTCAAAGTCCTCGTGGAATTTGTATTCCTCTTCCGCCTGTCGCCACGCCTCAGTAAGAGCTTCCAGCGGGTTCGCGCCGTCCAGGAGTGCCCATACCAGCAGGCTGTAGAAGCCGCATACCATCTGCGTGCGCGGATGGCCATGGGTGATGCGGGAGACTCGGTGCACGAAGGGTAGCCCCTGTTCGATGCCAGCATCACGGACCCAGAGGGATACGGGAAGCATGCGCATGAGCGAGCCGTTCCCATTGTCATATTCCTGCCGGCCACCGCAGAGCTCGGGTTTGCGACCTTCTGAGAATCTCGCGAGCGCCTGCCGCGTGGCGATGCCTATATCAAAGACCTGCCCGCGCGCCGTCCAGTGCGCCTCCACGAGCCAGCGGTGGAAGCGCTCCGCCATGTCGCGGGTGTCCACTTCATTGCAGTGCAGCAGGGACTCCACCGTGCAGAGGGAGAGTGAGGTGTCATCCGACCAGGTGCCGGGAGGCTGGTCATGCGTGCCAAATCCCTGCATGCCGGTCACGGGCGCGGCGGTGAGTTCCGCCCTGCCACGGAATTCCACGGGTACGCCCAGGGCATCTCCGACGACCGCGCCCCACAAAGAGGCCATGATTTGGCTTTTCAAACGGCCTTCCCTTCCCATCATCCGACTATGATGGCTCCAGGTTGCCAGTTTGCCAGTGACAACACCGCAGGAATTTGTCCCGAAGCGTGGGAGGCGCTGCAGGAGGCGAATCTCGGCCACCAGCCCAGCTATGGGGATGATCACTACACCCGCGAGGCGTGCGATTCCTTCCGCGAAGTCTTCGAGACGGATTGTGATGTGTACTTTGTCTTCACCGGCACGGCGGCGAATTCCCTCGCGCTCGCCTCGCTGTGCCACAGCTACCACAGCGTGATCGCCCACACGGTGTCTCACGTGGAGACAGATGAATGCGGGGCGCCGGAGTTCTTTTCCAATGGCTCGAAGCTTCTGCTGGCCAAGGGTGAGCACGCCAAGTGTGACCCGGCGGATGTGTCGCGGCTCATTCGCAGCCGAAATGATCTGCACTTCCCGAAGCCGCGCGCGCTGAGCGTGAGCCAGAGCACGGAGTTCGGTACGGTGTATCGCCCGGCGGAGCTGAAGGAGCTGTGGGGCGTGTGCCGCAGCCACAAGGTGTCCATTCACATGGATGGCGCGCGATTTTCCAATGCGATGGCCACGCTGGGATGCTCACCGGCGGAGGCGACGTGGCGCTCCGGGGTGGATGTGTTGTGTTTCGGCGGGACGAAGAATGGCATGGCCATGACGGAGGCGGTGGTGTTCTTCGACAAGGAGCTGAGTCGGGAGTTTGCCTGGCGTTGCAAACAGGCGGGACAACTCGCGAGCAAGATGCGCTTCATCTCCGCGCAGTGGCGTCGTTTGCTGCAGGATGGCGCGTGGCTTCGCTACGCCTCACAGGCGAACGCCCACGCCCAGGCGCTTGCGAGAGGGCTGGGGGAAATCGAAGGCGCGGAGATCCTGCATGCCGTGGAGGCGAATGCAGTGTTTGCGAAGCTCTCACCGGAAGTGGACAAGCGCTTGAAGGCAGTCGGATGGAAGTACTACAGCTTTATCGGCGGCGGTGCGCGATTCATGTGCTCCTGGAAAACGACGGAGGAGGAAGTGCAGGCGTTGCTGAGTGCGGCACGTGGGTGAGCGCACGAGCTGAAATGCAAAATGAGAAGTGAAAAATGAAAAGTGCAAAATGGGAGGGCAGCTCCGCCAATTTGCATTCTCGGCGGATTCCGAGCTTGAGAAGCATGCCATCTCTGGTCCTGATCAAACCGAGCCTCCAATCCAACACATATGAAACCGAAAAGCATCTGGGCGAACTTGTCGGTGGCGAATCTGCAACGGACCACGCAGTTCTACACGGAACTGGGATTCAAGCCCAATGGTGAGTCCGCGGAGCTCACCAGCTTCTGCGTGGGTGACAATGATTTTGTCCTCCACTTTTTCTTGAAGGAGCGTTTCGATGTCGAGCTGAATGGCATGGCTGCCGGTTCCAAGCCCGGCAGCGAAGTGATATTCAGCCTTTCGGCCACCAGCAAGGAAGAGGTGGACCAGTGTGCCGAGGAGGTGAAGCAAGCGGGTGGGACGACCTTCTTTGGTCCGGGGAAGTGTGGCGAGGGCTATAACTTTGGTTTTGCTGATCCCGACGGGCACAAGTTCAATGTGCTGTACTGGCCGGGCATGTGAACTGTGCCTGACATTGCTGATTTGATTTGAGGACGAATTTACTTCCCATTCGTGCATGGGCAGGAGAAATTTTCTCGTGCGCACGTTTGCGTACCGTGAAGGAAACAGCCACAACGGCAATCTATTGTTCACCTCTTACAACCTCTGAATCTATGGACGACAAGTGCCTGCGCTGCGGCAGCAGCAATTTCCAGCCCGGAGCGATTCAATCCACCGGGAGCATCTATTTTGTGCCGGACAACACCAAACTCCTGAGCGCGCTCAGCAGCGATGTATCTCTGAAATCCAGAATCTGCATGGACTGCGGAACGCTGGACTTCACAGGAGATACGAAGAAGGTCGCGGCGCTCGTTGGTACTGACAAGGCGGCTTGAGAATGACCATGCAAAGTGAGAAGTGAAAAATGAAAAGCGCAAAATGGAGAGAGAATCACTCCAGTTTGCATTTTTCACCTTTCATTTCTCATTTTGCATTTGTGGGAATTCGCGGCTTCCGCATGGAATCACCTCCCGAGTTTTTCCACTATCTACCCCCGGCTTCGCCGCGGAGGTCGTATTGAGTGTATCCCGTGATGTCCTTGAATGCGGCGAGGTAGGGCGCGCGGTCCCGCACGGTGTTGGAGCGGGGCAGGGGACGGGCGACGATGATGCCGGCGTGGCTGCGGAAGTCGTTCAGGTAGCCGGAGAGGGATTTATCCAGCGTGACCTTCTTGTAGTTCTTGGACGCGTGCAGGAAGTGCAGCACACCGTCTGAGGTGCGGTAGGCGAGGCCCACGTGTGAGCAGTGGCCGCCGGTTTCTTTCGTCACGATGCCGATGATGTCGCCGCTCTGGATGTTCTTCTCGATGGCTTTCACCTGGTCCTTCGGAATGTAGCGGAAGGGCAGGGAGCTTTCGCGCTGCTCGATTTTGCCCATCTCGGGAAGATAGGAGGGATTGTTCTTCAGGTAGCGATACCCCTTCCAGAGCACCGTCATCTCCTGGCATTTGCGACCCGTGAGGGAAACGGTGGGACCTACATCGCGCGTGACGCGGGCCACATTGCCGCGTGCTTCGTTGTCATACCACCATTCGGCGAGGTAGTGGATGCGGTCCAGGTAGTGCCCGCTGCAAACGCCGCCGCGATAGCGGGTCCACTCGATCTCCGCGAGCAGATCGCTGGGCGTGTAGGTTTCCTTCGGCACTTCGATCATGCGAGCGAGGCCCAGCGAAATCTCGAAGAACGTCCAGCAGTCGAGGCCGTTAAAATTCGCGGAGGCAGACTCCACGTGATTGTCGATCTCCAGCGTGTAGCCCACATAGGGGATGCCGCGCATCGCCATGCCGAACTTCGCCACGCGCTCACCCATGGGCAGTGCACGCCAGTTTTCCTTCACGGCCTTCGCGACAATCGCATTGAAGGTGTCCTTTCCTTTGAAGGTGACGCTTTGCGGCAGGTTCTCCTTTGCAGAAGCGGAAGTGGTGGCGACGGTGGTGAGGGCAAGGCCGCAGAACAATGCAGCGGCGAGGGGGAAGTGACGGCGAAGCATGTGGAAAGACCGGGTGGTTTTCAGGGCAACGGGTTGCCTGCCATCCTTCAAGCCGGTAGACAGCACCAAGGATGTAAAGCGCGGTGCAAATGTGACAGGCAAATGCCATGCCACGTTCAGATTAAAGGACTCTGAAATGGCACTGTCCCAAGGCGCCGTGCGATGTGCAAGACAAGTGATCTGAGGCTCTTCCGGGAATGCCTCACCGCATCTTCTTCATCTCGAACTGTTCCCCTGCCAGCGCACGTTTCACAAAGGCTCCCCAGTAGGGTGTAGGCGTGTAGTCCCAACCGGTGATCATCACGGGTGAAGCTGAGGGATGGAAGGAGAAAGCTGTCCAGTGCAGGCGATGCTTCTGGATGAAACCAAGCATGTCAGGCACCCAGGTGTAGGGGTCTTCGTGCGCACTGTCCGGGAGGAAATCCATCTTATTGATATCCGCGCCCACTTCACCCACGAGGATGGGATACTTATCTGCGATGACGAGCACCTTCTCCTGCCAGCCGCGCTTCCACGGATAGATGTGAGTGGCGTAGATGAGGCCATTGCCGCCGCGCTCATCGATGGTGAAGCCGTTCGCGATGCCGGAGAGATCATAGGACCAGTCCAGGCCACCGACGACGACAATATTCTTCGCTCCGGTCTCGCGCACGGCATTCACGAGGGCCTGCATGCCGATGGCCTGGAACCCCTGTGCTGACTTCGCCTTTTCCTCAGGGGAGAGGAACGAGTCTTCATCAGCAGGTTTCTTCTTCTCTGCGACGAAGCCGCCGTCCTTCCACACTTCCCAGGTGGTGCCGTGAGGTTCATTGAAGAGATCGAAGAGCACGGCAGGGTGGTCCTTGTAGCGTGTCGCGGCATCCTTCCAGAAGACAGCATGCTGTTGCGCCGGTGCGCGGAAGCGATGCAGATCCAGCAGCACGTACGCGCCGCGATTCGCTGCGAGGGTGATCACTTGATCCACCAGTTCACGATATTCCTTGCCGCCATCCTTCTGGCCGCCCGCTTCGCCGAACCAGTAATCTTCCTTCACGGGCAGGCGGATGATGTTGGCCTTCCAGTCATCGAGGGCCACAAGGGTGGATTTCAGGACGTGGTCGCCTTTCACGAGGAATTCGAGGCTCACGACGTTGAGACCCTGCAGCCAGACAGGTTTGCCATCCTTGTTGAGCACTTGGTTGCCACTCACGTGAAGCTCCTGGGGCCACTTGTCCTTCTTGGTTTCTTCGGAATCTACTTGTGCAAGGCGTGCCTCCTCCGCGGCCTTGGCAGCGGCTGCGAGGAGAGGCTCGGGCTCGGTGGGCTTCAGCACGAGATCATCGAGGTCGAGCGTGCCCTGCTTCACTTGGAAGAGTACGGGCATGATATCCAGCGAGAGCGCGCCGTCAGGCACGAGGAACTTCGCGGTGCGTGATACCCATGCGCCTTTCGTATCATTGCGCGAGTACGGAGCGGGCGCGCCCTTCATCTTCTTCCCGGTGCCGTCCTTGAAGTCCATCATGAACCGCGCGTCGAACCACGGTTCCTTGCCCGGCTTCAGTCCGGCGATGCGCTGCCTCCAGATGAACTCGAGCGCCTTCACGCCCTCGGGAATATCCACCGTGCGGAAGAGCATGACCGTTTCGCCGGGCTTCGTGCTGGTGAGGCGGAGGAATCGCGTGCCGTCCTCGTTGGTCTCCCAACTGAGTCCATTCTTCAGCTTCCCCCACACAGCGGGCGCGCTGCCTGATTTGTCCGCCTTTTCAAAGTTGCCGTTTGTTATCAGGCTGCCTTCGGTTTCGAGAAGTTTCGCAGCCTTGGCGCGGCGTTCTGCGATGACCTTGGCCTTCTTTTCCTCGGCTGCCGCTTTCGCGGCGAGCAGTGGCGCGGGGTCGGTGGGCTTCAGGATGATGTCATCCAGATCAAATGTGCCTTGTTTCACCTGAAACAGGGCAGGCATGAGTTCGACGGTGTGTGTGCTTTCCGGGAGCAGGAAGGAGGTTGTGCGCTCCACCCAGCCATCGGTGTTCTTTCCCGTGTACGCGGGCGGCGGTGTCGGTGTGAGTTTCTTGCCGTCAGCATCCTTGCACTCGATCATGATGCGCGCGTCGAACCATGGCGAACTGCCCTTCACCAGTCCGGTCACGCGCTGTTTCCACGTCAGTTCCACGGCGGTGGCATCTTTCGGAGTGGGGATGGGCCGGTAGGTCACAATCATCGCGCCTGGCTTTGGTGAGGTGAGGCGCAGGAAGTGATTGCCGCTTTCCTCCTTCTCCCAGGTGATGCCTTCCTTCGCGCGATCCCAGTGATCCGGCCATGCATCGGCGTTGGAGTCCGTCTCGAAGTCGCCATTGGTGAGAAGCACATCAGCCGCGACGAGTGGTGAGGCCAGACACAGGAAGAATCCAAACGCAGCGGATACGAGGCGAGGGTACGGCATGAGAAAGGGGAGGGACAGGAGTGTACGGAACGATGACACAGCACCGTCTCTTAGAGAGGGTTGTGTCCAGCCGCGCGTGGAAGCACATGAGAGGCAAGAAAGTGCATGGTCAGGCTGGAAGCCTAACGACCACTGTCAGGCAAGATGCCTAACCTCCGTCCCGTCCTTGGTCACTCTGCCAGCAGAGCGTGCAGGTCCAGCGGGCGCGAATACATGTCGAGTGTGCCATCGCTTTTGCGTGGCCACTCGGGCTCGGGGCGGTCGCGGTAGAGTTCCACGCCGTTTTCATCGGGGTCGCGGAGGTAGATGGCTTCGCTCACGCCGTGGTCGGACGCGCCATCGAGGGGAATCTTCGCTTCCAGCACGCGGCGCAGGGCATCTGCCAGGGCGGCGCGATCCGGATACAGGATGGCGGTATGATACAACCCGGTCGTGCCGGGAGGCGGAGGTGAACCGCCGAGGGATTCCCACGTGTTCAACCCGATGTGATGGTGATAGCCACCCGCCGAGAGAAAGGCGGCTTGTTTGCCATAGCGCTGGGTGATTTCGAATCCCAGCACCCCATGGTAGAACGCGATGGCCCGCTCAAGGTCGGCTACCTTCAGGTGGACGTGGCCGATGCGGGTTTGGGGATGGATGGGGGTGGGCATGAGGGAGAAGTGCTTTTACTTCTGGGGTCACGCTCGAACGACGTCGTTGGCATGATGCGAGATCCAGTTCTTCGACCATTCGACGGCTTCGAGTTTCATGCCGCAAAGTGGGGTGCAATGAAAAATTAGACCTTCGATTTCGCCTTTCTTCAGCCAGTCCAAGGCCAGACGGCATTGGTGCTCCATCAATTCGAGAGGGATGGTTTTTTTCTCGCCAAAGTCCCACATGTAGATGCCGAGGAGTGTTTTCTTGGCAGGTGCGATCCTGCGATAGGCTGCAAAGTTATCTTCCAGATTCACCAAATCGCGTGCTTTCCACGTCCAGAAATACACTGCGTCCACGGGATCGATGTGCCGCTTGATGGAGGGATGCAATTGGTTCGAATAGATGACCATGGATAGATCGAGCCTTCGTCCTGCGACTTCGAGTTCCTTGGTCACCGCCTCTACCTGAGCGACGCTGAGGTGGGCCTGCGCTTCTCCGCCCTCCGTTTTAGGCACCGCATCTCCGATGAAGAAGTCATCCATGTCCAGGCCGACGAGGTTGGGTGTCCTTGTGGCGAGGTCGAGCGCCTGGCTCTTCTTTTCCTCAGTGGTGAAGTTTTTTCCTCCATCGACAAAGCTCCAGGTGAGTCTCTTGGTTTTGGCGAACTGTTTCACATATTCATCGAAGGGAGGCAACGGCGTGCCGGTGAAGCGCACCATGCAGATGTTCGGAATGCCCATGTATTCGAGGGCTGCCGCCGGCTCGATGTCAGTGCCTTTGTCACCGATGCCGTAGCCCTTGACCAACGAACCGGAATCATGACCCCACATCCACAGGCGATCGCGCAGCGTGCGCTCATAAGGCAGGTTGCTGCCCCATGACGATGGTTCGCCCGACATCATGAAGGAGCCGGTGGTGGCAGCTGCAGCTTGAAGAAAACTACGGCGACTGAGCAGTTTTGAGCCTGACGATGGCGATGTCATGGGGCGGGTGTTTGATGCGGGTTGCTGCGTCAGGGCTGCTTTGCTTGTGTGTGTTTCTTCCTTCGGGTGACGCCTGCGCAGTGGAGAGTGATCCAAGTCACGATTTGCAGCAGGAAGGGGAACGGAAACATGAAGAACCTCTTGCGATATGCCCCCGAGCAAGAAGCTGTTGGAACACAAAAGGATTTGAAGAGAGTCTTTTCCTGCAAGGGCGGAGGCGCCTCAGGGACCTTCATCCACGTTCCCTCTCCGCAGGCAGACTGCCAGGAAGAGGGATGGTGGGGTCAGAGAGTGTGACTTACTTAGCTCGCACTGGAGGAGCCCAGCTTCGCGTCCACCGAGTAGCGGCCGGCACCGGCGATGAGGAGCGCGATGGCGCCGCCGAGATACAGGAAGGCGAGTTCACCGGAGCCGGGGTTGCCCTGTTCGAGCACGGCGCCATGCACCTTGAAGAAGGCAACACTCATGGTCACGGCGATGAAGAGCGCGGCCCAGCGAGTGCCCACGCCGAGCACGAGAAGCAGTGCGAAGACCGACTCCGCCAGAATGGCGGCGGAACTCAGAGGAGCGGGGAAGCCCATTTTCTCCTGGAAGTAGGTGATGGTGGGGCCAAAGGCTTTCAGCTTGGCAAGGCCGTGAATGCCGAACAAGGAGAGTCCGAACCACGCGCGGAGAGCGAGAAGTCCAAGGTCAGTGGAGAAGGGAACGAAGTCGAGTTTGATGAGTTTGTTCATGATGATGTGAGACTAAGATTTGAGATTTGAAATTTGAGATTTCAGAAGGGGATGAGGTTTGGGTAGATGAGGGTGGGTTTGTTTTCTGAATCGTTGGAGAAGTTGCCCGCGTCGTATGCGGGACCGGGTTTTGGTTGGGGATTTGAGATCTGAGATTTCAAAATCTCAAATCCCCGAAGTGGCTCACGCGAGGTCGAAGAGGAGGGCTTCGCTGTCCTCGGTAGCGGTGACGGTCAGCGTGCCGGCGTCACTGGTGCTGGCGGCGTCGCCTGCGGTGAGAGCGGTGCTGCCATTCAGCGAGACACTGCCGCGAGCGAGTTGCAGCCAGGCACCGCGACCGGTGGTGAGGTCATGCGTGATCTCCTGGCCCTTGGTGAGCTTGAGACGGTAGATGTTCGCATCCTGGTGGATCACGGCGGAGTCTTCACGGCCATCGGGCGAGATCACGAGGACCTTGCTTTCGTTGGCATGTTCGGGCTTCGGGTGCCACTCGGTGTAGCCGGGCTGCAGGTTGCGCTTGTCCGGGAAGAGCCACACCTGGAGCATGTGGGTCTTATCCGTCTTGGAGGGGTTGAACTCGCTGTGCGTCACGCCGCTCCCGGCGCTCATGAGCTGGATCTGGCCGGGCTTCAGCTCGCGGCTGTTGCCCATGCTGTCCTTGTGCGCCAGGGCGCCCTCCAGCACGTAGCTGAAGATTTCCATGTCGCGGTGCGGGTGCATGGGGAAGCCACCGCCGGCGGCGATGTGGTCCTCATTGATGACGCGCAGCGTGCGGAAGTGCATGTGCTTCGGGTCATGGTACTCGGCGAAGCTGAAGCTGAAGCGGGAGTCGAGCCAGCCGTGGTCGGCGTGGCCGCGCTCGTTGGATTTGCGAAGGGTGAATTTCATAGGGGTGAAACTTGTGGTTGGATTACGTGGTCAGGTTCGGCCCTGGCTCAAAAGTCTCCAATGCAACTTTCCTTGCGAGTCCATGCAAGAAGTGCATAGGTTCACCACAACCATGGAACTGCGCCACCTTCGCTCCTTCCTCGTGGTCGCGGAGACACTCAATGTGAGCCGCGCCGCGGAGAGGCTGCATCTCTCCCAGCCTGCCCTGAGCCGTCAGATGCAGGACCTGGAGCAGTCGCTGGGTGTATCGCTCTTCATCCGGGAGAAGGGACGTGTCTCGCTGAACGATGCGGGCCGTGCGCTGGTGGAGCATGCGCGGGAGTTGCTGGCGCGCTCGGATAACATCACCAGCCACGTGCAGGCCATCTCACGGGGCGAGTGCGCTACCGTGGAGATAGGCTATGCGCCGTCATTGGCAGCAGAGCTGCTTCCCCTGGTGCTGGAGCGGCTGGGCCGTACCCATCCCAGCCTGAACCTGCGCATGCATGACCTTTCGTCAGATGAGATGAACGCCGGACTCAAGGAAGGCACGCTACACCTGGCCTACACCGTGGGTGCCGGGGTGCTTCATGAGTCGGGATTGATCAAGGAAACGCTCATCACCTATCCCATCTGCGTGGCCATGAGTCGGAATCATCCGTGGGCCCGGAAGAAGAAGATTGAATTGAGTGACCTGGCGCACGCGACCTTGCTGGGGTATGCGCGTCACGCATACCCGGAGTATCCGAAGTTCGTGGAAGGTATCCTGGCCGCTGCGCGAGTGAAGCCGGGCCGGATGGAGGAGTTCGACAGTGCCTCAAGTCTCTTGCTGAGGCTGGAAGCTGGCTCAGGTGTGTCGCTGGTGCCGCTTTCATTCGCCTGCCACACGGCGGAGCGCATTGTCCTTCTCCCGGTGAGTCCTGACGTGCCACCACTGGATCTCGTGATGTGCTGGCGGCGTGGTCAGGACTGGCCGGGCCTGCGCACGGTGCGTGAGGTCAGCGCCGCATGCGGGCACGAGCTGCGCATGCGGCGGGGGAAGACGACTGCAGCGGCGAAGAAGAGCTCGGGCAGGTCGGTAGGTAGTAAGCAGTAGTGAGACTGACATCTTCCAGCCTGTGATGCCAAGAGCCGGACGTTGTCCTAGGAGCGCTGGCCTCTGGCCGGCGGTTTTGAAGCTTGTGAGCCGCGAGAGGTGGCAACACGAATACGCCGGCCAGAGGCCAGCGCTCCTAGGGCCGGCTGATGATTCTCTGACTTTACTGGAGCAGGTTTGGGAGAGCTTCTAGTAAGCAGATGGTTATGCCATTGCATCCCCTTCGCTGAGCTTGCGGCGGAAGAGGGCGAGGGTGAGATTCATGGTCAGCACGGCCAGCTCAGGGTCGTAGCGTGGGCCTTCGTCGCGGATGAAGGCGTGCTGGCCGTTGAATTCATGCCACGTGTATTTCACGCCTTCGGCATCCAGTGTGGCTTGGATTTTCCGACGTCCTTCCAGTGGGATGTGGGGGTCCTGCTGACCCCAGACCATGAGGAGTTCCGCTTTCGTGTGCTTGATGCTCACGAGCGAGTCATCGTTGCTGCCCTTGCCGAGGCTATTCTTGTGGATGTCCGTGGCATAGAGGCACACGGCGGCACTCACATCCGTGTTCTTCGCCGCAGCGCGGAAGCTGAGATGACCGCCCAGGCAGATGCCCATGACCCCGAGCTTGCCGGTGCAGGCGGGGTGGGATTTCAGGAAGTCCAGGGCAGCGCGCGCATCCGCATCATAGCTGGCCAGTTCCTTGGCGAACTTGAATTCATTTCCCTTGTCCGCGCCCTCCTGGTCATAGGCCAGCACGGTGCCAGCGGGAAGGAACTCATGATACACCTCCGGCACTGCCACCACGAAGCCGTGGCCGGCGAGGAAGGCGGCCGTACGGCGGATGGGGCCGGTGAGCTGAAAGATCTCCGAGTACAACACGATGCCCGGATACTTCCCCGCGGCCACGGGCCGGAAAATCTCAATGCGCATGGGGCCGTAGGGCGTTGGCAGGTCGTGGTATTCGCCGGAGGAAAGAATCATGCCGCATGATGGAAATGCGCTGCGAAGTGTCAACTCGCGGCGAAACCCGATTGCGAAGTCGCCGTCCTGCCGCACCATGCGGCATGAAACGGTTCTGCGTGCTGTGCTGTTCGGTGCTGGCGGGATTTTTGTCCCTGACCGGTTGCTCTGAAGAAAAAGCCAACCAAGCGAGCACGCAGGGAGGTGGCGGTGGCAAGGAAGTGCTGCCACGACTGGTCATCGCCATGGATGCCACGTATCCGCCCTTCGAGTACACGAATGAGACGGGAGAGTTTGCCGGTGTGAGTGTGGACCTGGGCAATGCCATCGGTGAGCACCTCGGCAGAAAGGTGGAGTTTCGTAATATCAACTTCGACGGTCTCATCGCCGCGCTGAAGAGCGGCAGCGTGGACATCATCATCTCTTCCGTCACAGCCAGTGATGAGCGTCGCAAGTCCGTGGACTTCAGCGATCCGTATGTGAAGACGGGGCTGGCGATGCTCCTTTGGAAGGACTCCCCGGTGCAGAAGGTTGAGGACCTCAATGACCCCGCCAGAAGGGTTGTGGTACGACTGGGCACGACCGGGGAGCAGTATGTCCGGCAGTACCTGCCGAAGGCGCAGGTCATCGCGCTGGACGGAGATACCGCCTGCGTCATGGAAGTGGTGAAGGGTGGGGTGGACGCGTGGATCTACGACCAGCTTTCCCTCATGAACTATCACGACAAGCAGCAGCAAACCACCCGGGTGCTGCTCAAGCCCCTGCGCGAGGAGGTGTGGGCCGTGGCCTTGCGCCAGGGAGACACCGACCTCAAGGAGAAGATCAATGAGTGCCTGGCGAAACTGCGGAAGGACGGCACCTTCAACAAGCTCGCCGAAAAGCATCTCACCAAGGAGAAAAAGATGATGGAGGAACAGGGCATTCCGTTCGTGTTTGACCTGTAAGAGGGCGGGGGGAGGCTTGCCTCCATTGTGGGTGAACACAGACACGAAGTTTCCTGTTTCCCACGGGATGAGGCCACCTGAAATCACACAAAACTCCCACGCTTCCCTGCGCTGAGGGCTGGAGAAGCGCGAATTTCAGGGGAAGGCTGATTTGTTAAAAATCTGCCATCCCGGACCGAAGCGCTACAAAGAAACTTTTCGCCCATTCTTGACGGGTCGGGGCTTGGAGGCTGAAATGCCCGCTCTATGAGCGAAGCGTTTCCTGACATTCCGAAGATCCCCTTCGAGGGACCGAAGTCCAAGAATCCACTGGCCTTCAAACATTACAATGCGGACGAAGTGGTCGCTGGAAAGACCATGCGCGATCACATGCGTTTCGGCGTGGCCTACTGGCACGCGATGCGCAATACGCTGTCTGACCCCTTCGGCAGCGGCACCTCCCAGAAGCCGTGGGATGATGGCACCGATAGCATCGAGAACGCGAAGAAGCGCGCGCATGTGTGCTTCGAGTTCATGGATAAACTCGGCATCGACTACTACTGCTTCCATGACCGCGATGTGGCTCCCGAGGGCAAAACCCTTGCTGAGAGCAACAAGAGCCTCGACGCCGTGGCAGACACCCTGGAAGAGTTGCAGAAAGCCACCGGCAAGAAGCTGCTCTGGGGCACGGCCTGCCTCTTTGCGCATCCCCGTTACAACCAGGGCGCTGCCACCAGCCCGAACGCCAATGTATACGCCTACGCCGGCGCGCAGGTGAAGAAGGCGCTGGAAGTCACGCATCGCCTCGGCGGTGAGGGCTACACCTTCTGGGGTGGCCGTGAAGGCTATTCCACGCTGTGGAATACCAACATCAAACGTGAGATGGACCACCTGGCCGCCTTCATGCACATGGCGGTGGACTATAAGAAGAAGATCGGATTCAAGGGTCCCTTCTACATCGAACCAAAGCCGCGTGAACCCTCCACGCACCAGTACGACAGCGACAGCGCTGCGTGCCTGAACTTCCTTCGCGAGTACGGCCTGCTGGAGCACTTCAAGCTGAACATCGAAACGAACCACGCCACGCTCGCCGGCCACACCATGCGCCATGAGCTGGAAGTAGCCCTCGCTGCCGGTGCCCTGGGTTCCATCGATGCGAACACGGGTGATGAACTCATTGGCTGGGACACGGATCAGTTCCCCACGGACATCTATCTCACCACGCAGATCATGCTGGTGCTGCTGAAGATGGGCGGCTTCACCACGGGCGGCCTGAACTTCGACGCCAAGTGCCGTCGCGAGAGCTTCGAGCCGGTGGATCTCTTCCACGCACACATCGGTGGCATGGACGCCTTCGCGCGTGGTCTGAAGATTGCCTCCGCCATCATCGAAGACGGTCGTCTCGATGCCTTCGTGAAGCAGCGCTACAGCACCTTCGATAGCGGCATTGGTGCCAAGGTGGAACAGGGTGGATGCACTTTGGAAGACCTGGAAGCCTACACGCTGAAGAACGGCGAGCCTGTCATCGGCAGCGGTCGCCAGGAGATGCTGGAGAACCTGGTCAACGAGTTCATTTGATCGAAGCAGCAGGCAGATTTGTCTGCAATTTGGGAGAAGCCACCGCACATCGCGGTGGCTTCTTCGTTTATTGTTTCGGCAGTGACTTTGACAAAATGGACCGAAGCCCTTTCCATAAGGCATGTCCATCGTTCAGCGTATTCAGGCACATCTGGCCAATCCGCCCCTCAGCGAAGATGGCGAACCGTGGGACACCAAGCTGCTGCCGCCCTTCAATGCGCAGGAGATTGCCTCGATTGAGCGCGAGCTTGGTTATGCACTACCGGAAGAGACGCGGTCACTGCTGGAGTTTTGCCGTGGATTTGATGGAGGCGCCCTGGAGACATTCGAGCTATGGGGGCCGGAGGCGGACTATCTGTATCCTGTGATCCTGAGAGGCCGTTTTCGAGCTCTCGCGCAGGATGGTTATGGCAATTTCTGGTTCTATTGGAACAGAGCCGGCACCGTGGACCTTGGCCCCATCTACTACTACCAGCATGAAGGGCCGATGCTGTTTGTGCAATGCTCCAGCATCCTGGAGTTTGTGGACGAGTGGCTTCGGTTCATGAGGCCGCCCTACCAGAGTCTCATTGATGATGTGCACGAGTTCCGCATCAAGCCGATTCAGGAACTCAACAAGGACCTGGTCAGCCGGGAGACGGCCCTCGCGAGTGGAGATGAAGTGCTACGCGAACTCGCAGAGCCTTTGGAAGCGGGCGCGATGATCTACGATTTCCGGAACCGGAAGCTGGGAGATGGGGTGGACCTGAAGCAACTGGATGTGTTGGCCATGCATCCGAAGTGGCCCATTCTCGCGGTACGCCCCAGGGCAACGCTGTTAGGCAAGCTGAAAGGGATGCTGACTGGAAAAGCAAAGTAGCTTTCGCCGTTTCAATTCAACCAGAGAAGTTGCCTGAGAGGCTGAGTCCGCCTCAAGCGAAATGCCGCAAGTCAGGCTACGCCTTCTGAGAACCCTCAGAGCCGGCTTCCTGGGCGTCTGCGTCCACCGGGTCTCCTGGCGGGAGGAGTTCCTCGCGCTTCAGCAGTTGCTGGAGATCGAGGAACGGCAGCATGTCCTTGGTGGTGCGGACGAGTTCGCCGAGATACGGCGTCATGCGGTCCATCTCCACCACGGCGTTGTGCACGAGGTTGGTGATGAGTTCCTCATCGTGCCGGTGCTTTGCAAACACATTGGCCTGGCGGAACATCACCTGACCTGCATCCCAATCCATCTCAAAGGCGCCGATGTTCAGGTCCTTGTTCACGCGCATGCAGAGTTCGGCGGCGCGCACGCGGTGGGTGTTGGGCACCTTCACTGAGGCATTTGCCACCACGGCGACGATTTGCATCTCGCCAAAGGACTGCACATGAAGTGGTACGCGGGTGTGGTACGCCTCGAAGCTGGCCTCCACCACCTCCATGTCGGGAATCTCGCGGTAGGCCCATCCCTTACTCTTGAAGGCATTGAGGACAGCGACGTGCAGCGCGGACATTGAACA
Source organism: Roseimicrobium sp. ORNL1 (assembly GCF_011044495.1). Classification (GTDB taxonomy): domain Bacteria; phylum Verrucomicrobiota; class Verrucomicrobiia; order Verrucomicrobiales; family Verrucomicrobiaceae; genus Roseimicrobium. Next base: position 4,705,741 of record NZ_CP049143.1, on the reverse strand, counting down.
AACGACCCGTGTGGGTCTGACTGGGGGAAGGAAAATGGTCGGGACGAGAGGATTCGAACCTCCGGCCTCGTGGTCCCAAACCACGCGCTCTACCAGGCTAAGCTACGTCCCGAAACTGAAACTGACCTATTTGATGGGCTGGTAACTTGGCAGCGATGGCGCTTTGCGCAAGTGATTCGTGCATATGCCGCAGGAACTCTGTGGCCGCCGGGAAAATCATTCCGGTCCCGTCCACTGGGGCAGGCGGTCCAGGAAGGGGCTTCCAGCCTTCTTCACCCAGGCGTGGGTCTCGTTGATTTTTTTGGCCAGCACGAGCTGGGTGGAAGCCATCCAGATAAGCGAGAAGAGCAACAGCCCCACCCCCGCGAGTACGGCGGCAGTGCTGGCATCTCCTTCCAACGTGGCTCCCGCGACGATGAAGGCAACCAAGGCACCGGCGAATCCCAAGAAGGAAATGAGGCCATTCCGCTTGCGGCGGCCATTGCATTCCGCGCACAGGGGTACAAAGATGGTGGCCGTCTTGCGCAGACAAAGGGCGAGGATGAGGTAGATGAGGAGGCCCACAAAGATAATCAAGTAGAGCGCGGGGTGGTGCCAGCTCAGTGCTTTCTTTACCTGCTTTACCGGGGGCGCGCCGCATTTCAGGCAGGCCTCGGGCAGCGGGGTATTTTTGAGGGTCACCAGCAACTGGCCGTCCCGCCAGGGGCCTGCGCCCAGCACTATTCCCTCCCGCAGTTTTGCGAGGGCGTGAGGCTTGCAAGATTCACACACACTCACACCGCCGAGGTGGACAAGGTCGGGCAGCACTTGATTGCACTCGGCGCAGCGGGAGGCGGCGTGCATGAGCGAAGCCGGTACCGGTGGAGGCTGGGTGCCTGTGTAGGTGGGTGCGAGATCGCCTGCGGGGCGCCAGTCCGGCCATCCCTCACGCCAGACACGTGTGGCCGGGCTCACGAGGCCGCTCGCTCGCGCGGCCTGAAAGGCTTCCTCCGTGACGGGACCTACGGGTTTCCCCTCCTGCTCATAGTACCAATGCATCGTGGATTTGCTGAAGCAGAGTCTATTGTGCGCGGCAAGAAAAAATCGATTCAGTCCGGCGGTGGTCGCGCCCTTCTCCATAGATCGTGCGTATCCCATTCCCGGCCCGTGCCAGTCTGTGGCAGAGTCTGGCTCCCTCTCCCCTCACTCCCCCCCATGTCGTCATTCCCCCCTGACCCTGAGATTCAACCCCGTCCGGTCCTCTCTGAACGTTTCCTCCTCCTGCTGCTCGCCACGGTGCAGTTCACCCACATCATGGACTTCATGGTCATGATGCCGCTGGGGCCGCAGTTGATGCGCATCTTCAAGATCGAGCCGCACCAGTTCAGTCTGCTGGTAGCCTCCTACACCTTCAGCGCTGGCATTGCGGGGTTGATTGGGGCATTCTGGGTGGACCGCTTTGATCGCAAGCAGGCGATGCTCTTCTGCTACGCGGGCTTCATCCTGGGCACGCTGGCCTGTGCGCTGGCTCCCAGCTACCACGCACTGCTTGCGGCTCGTGTACTCAGCGGCGCCTTCGGTGGTGTATCAGGAGCTATTGTGCTGACGGTGGTGGGGGATGTGGTGCCGCTGGAGCGCCGGGCGGGCGCCATGGGCATCGTCATGGCGTCGTTCGCCTTTGCTGCGGTGGCGGGTGTGCCGGTGGGGCTGTGGTGTGCGGCCAAATGGAGCTGGCATGCGCCTTTCATCATCATCGTGGGGGTGGGTACGCTGCTGTGGATCACGTGTCTGATGATTTTTCCCAGCCTGCGCGGGCACCTGAATGCCGGCGGACACGTGCGCGGAGAAGCGCTGGCGAGATTGCGCGAGCTGGTGACGAATGCGAATACGCTCACCGCCCTGTTGTTCATGACACTGCTCATCCTGGGGCACTTCATGATCATTCCCTTCCTGAGTCCCAGCTTGGTGTCGAATGTGGGTCTGCAAGAGAGTGACCTCCCCTCGATATATCTGGTGGGTGGCTTCGCCAGCCTGTGTACGTCTCCGGTGGTGGGTCGCCTGGCGGACAAGCATGGTCGCCTCCTCATGTTCAGCGTGACCATCGCGGGGGCTCTCGTCCCCATCTACTTCATCACGAATCAAGGCATCACCCCGATGTTCTGGGTGCTGGTGCTCTCTGCTCTCTTCTTCATCTTTGCCGGTGGCAGATTCGTGCCCGGTCAGGCCATCATCACCTCCGCGGTGCCCGCACGCTTGCGTGGGAGCTTCATGAGCCTGAACAGCAGTGTGCGTGACATGGTGGCCGGTCTGGCTTCCCTGCTTGGTGGGCACATCATTGCGAAAGATGCCATCACCGGAAAAATTCTGCATTTCCCCACGCTGGGCTGGATTGCGATTGGCGCGAGCTTGCTGAGCGTCTTCGTCGCGTCGCGGGTGAAGCCGGTGTCTTAGGAAGTTAGGTGTTAAGGGTTAGGCGTTGGAAGTTAAGAGGCAGGGCAGATCTGCCCCCTCCTAATTCATAACATCTAACGCCTAACCTCTAACTTAGTCAGTTGTGCGCATCGCTCCCATGTGTAGCATTTGCGCACATGAAACTCCCTTCCCTGTTCCGTCATGTGCCGCAGGCTCCGACGAACCCTGCGCCGCGCGACGTGCCGAAGGCCTTCGATGTGGCGCAGCTCTATGACGGGCCGGTGTCTTCCGGGGACGAGGAGGCGGCGGGCTCCGTGGCGCTGGATGAAAAGCTGCGGCAGGCGTACTTCTGGATCGTCAATACGGCCATCATCTCGCCGCACTATGATGTGGAATTCAATGACGGACCTCCGCAGGTCTTCCGACTGGGAGATACGCAGAGTCCCCTGACGCTGCCCTCGGCGCAGAGCTATTCGAGTTTCGTGCTGGTGCCGCTGCTCACCTTTGCCACGCGGCGGAAGTGTCTCTTCATTGGTGGGCCGGGTCGTGGGAAGACGGCGAGCTCGCTGCTCATGGGCGTGCTGGCGGGCTATTCGCTGAAGGATGTTCGCCGCGGCATGCAGCATGGGCATCCACAGATGACGGTTTCAGATTTGCTCGGCACCCCACTGCCAGCGGACCTGGTGAATGCGCAGAGCACCGGAGACATCCGCATCGCCTGGCGGAAGTGGCTCTCCATGCGCGTGAAGATCATCGATGAGTACAATCGCATCCCCACACGTACGCAGAGCGCCCTGCTCACGGTGATGGGGGATAACTACGCGGAGATGCTGGACCAGATTCATGAGTGCCCGGACGCGGCTTGGTTTCTCACGGCAAATGACGACCAGGGCGGTGGCACGTACCAGGTGATTGAGGCGTTGCGCGACCGCATTGACGTCATCGTGCAGGCGCTTTCCTTCAACGTGCGCTTTCTCGATGAACTGCTCACGCGGGTGGAAGAAAATGTGCGGCCTGAAGAAGTGGTGCCTCCGCAGATCATCTTCACCACGGCGGAAATCGATCGCATGGGCAAGCTCATCCGCGCGGTGGAACTGCCACCGGAACTGCGGCGTCGCATCGAGTTTTTCACCAGCCAGTTTGAATTTCTGGAGGGCGCGGCGGAGCAGTTTGAGTACAAGACAAAGGACACAGCACGCCTCGCCGGCGCGGACTGGGCCGCTCTCGTGGGGCAGGAGACGGGCAAGGACCGGCTGAAGGACATCGGTCTGCAATCCAAAAACGGTCTCTCGGTGCGCAACCTCATGACGCTGCTGCATTATGCGAAGGCGCTCGCATGGTTCCGTGGCAATGCCGTGGTGACACTGGAGGACATCCGGCAGATTCTTCCCTTCGTGTTGCACGACAAGTTGGTGCCGGATACGGATGCGCCCTTCTTCGAGCAGGCCGGGCAGCGCCCGCTGCGCACGGACCGTGTGGGCTGGTTGCGCAAGCTCTTCGACCTGGCGTGCGCGGAGTATGATCGCCTGGACCTCGACCGCGCGGATACGGTGGCGTCCCTCGATGAAGAGTTCCGCCGTGGTCTGGATGGTCTCAGTGAAAGTGAAATCACTTCCCGGCTCACCCGCATTGAGCGGCACATCAATGAACTGGCGAAGGCGCGGAAGCTCTACGGGCACCTCTATGAGGATCTGCTGAAGCTGAAGTACCTCCACCAGCGCTACACGAACTACCGCCGCTGGCTTCGCACCCAATGAGTACTGCACCTTTCAGCCCCATGCTGGCCGGGGTATTGCGGTCAGGGCGTGATGGCTTCAATGCCCGCTTCGCCGATATGAAGCGTCGTCATCCGTCACTGGATGCGGATGCGTTCTCTCATGTCCTCCTACAGTCCATTGCACCACTGGCCGAGTCCGTGGGGAGGGAGCAACCGGATCGCGTGCCTGCCGTGGTGTGGGCGGCGTATGATGCGGCCCTGCAGCTCGTGGCAGAGCGGCTGAGCGGTCCTTCGGGGCGGCACCCGATGATTGAGGTGAGCTGGCAGCGGTTGCTTCCTGCGGTCACCCCGTTGCTCACGCAGTCTCCTGGGAAAATGATTGCGGCCGTGTCGAATGCGCTGTGTCATCTCTCCAGCACCATGGGCGCAGACCCGGAGGAGTGGGTGGAGCGCATGCTGGCCTGCGCACCGCAACTCACCACTGTGGAGCACTTCCTCGCAGCGGGAAAGCTCGCGGCGTGGCGTTGTGGATTGGCACACTTCCGCGAAGGTGCCCTGGCCGCGGGAGATACGCTGCCTGAAGCGGTGGCTCTGAGGCTGTTGGGCTGCACAACTGATGGCGAGAAATGGGCGGCGGTACGTGCACGCGTGGCGGAGTATCCCTGGTGGACGCCGGGTGAAACTGTTTCTGATATACCAAAGCCACGCGTGGTGAAGGCCGTCGGGTCTTTTCGCGGATTCGGTGGTTTGTTCGCAGAGCCTCCCATAGTCGGAATAGTTGACGGAAATTTCGTGGTGCGCTCAGGTGATGAGGCGTGGTTGCTTATCTGTGATGCTTTTGGCGCGACGTTTCATCGCGTGGACATGGAGTATTTCAATCAGTCGCTCGGTCTTCGCATCCGTACCCGCTATCGCGTGGAGCCCACGAGCGTGACGGTGGACTCCACCAGGCTGGACCTCGCGGAGCTGGGGGAAATTACCAGCTCTGCCGCATTGCCCAATACGCTGATGAACGGGAGACGCGATATTCCCAACTCCGTGGCAGACCCCCACACCCTCGCGGTGACCGGGAAATACTCACACGGCATCACGCTCATCGCGTTGCGCTGACTCGCGTCATGGCCACCAAACCTCCAGACATCCACACACTCCGTGAGCAATGGTCCGCGGCGTGGCCTGCGGCCCTGGAGGCGTGGAGCAAGTTCACGCGCTTGCGGCCTCCGCTGCTCTGTCTCACTGACAGGGAGGCGCAGGCGGAAGGACTCACGGGAAGCTTTGCCATGATTCGCCTCGTGGATCAGGCCATCGTCGTGAGCCTGCCGGAAGTGATGAAGTCCCGGGTGCACGACTTTGCGCTGGAGGTGCTGGCGCATGAGATAGGTCACCACGTGCTGGCCCCTGCGAATCTCACGGACCATGCGAGGATGATTGCCCGCATGCGGAAAGGACTGCCCACGCTGGAGATGCATGCGCCCATGGTGGCGAATCTTTACACCGACCTGCTCATCAATGACCGTCTGCAGCGCAGTGCGGGACTTCGCATGTCGGTGGTGTATCAGATGCTGGCAGAGGGTGGCTCCTCGGGAGAGGTGTGGAAGCTGTACCTCCGCATCTATGAAATGCTGTGGAGTCTGCAGCGAGGCTCGCTCGGAGCGCGCTTCCAGGATGATGTGCTGGAGGGCGACGCCCAGCTCGGTGCGCGTCTCATCCGTTCCTATGCGAACGACTGGATGCAGGGCGCAGGGAAATTCGCCGCGCTGCTGCTGCCGCATCTGCTGAAGGACAAGATCTCGGCGGATTACTTCAAGCGGTGGCTGGATACCGGCAACGCCGCTTCCGGTGGCGTGCCCGATGGCCTGAGCGATGTCGAAGATGGAGAAGGCGACATCATACACCCCGCGCAAGATCCCTTCCTCACTGATTTCGATGACGACCTGGATGAAGACACGGAGGCCGGGTCGAAACCGCCACCTCTGCCACTGAAGGCGACCAAGCAAAACTCGGGACAGGCGCGCCAGCCTTTTGAGTATGGGGAGATCCTGCGTGCAGCGGGAGTGAATCTCAGCGATCACGACATCGCTGTGCGCTACTACCGCGAGCAGGCGTTGCCGCACTTGGTGAAGTTTCCCACACGCTCCGCGCCAGAGTCCACGGATCCTATTCCAGAGGGATTGGAGACTTGGGACTTCGGCGAGCCCCTGGAGAATCTCGATGTCTTCCAAAGCATCATGCGCAGTCCGAAGCTCATTCCCGGTGTCACCACGGTGCAACGTGTGTGGGGCACGGAGGTGGGCAAGGCGCCGGAGAAGATACCGATCGATCTCGACCTGTACGTGGACAGCTCCGGTTCCATGCCAGACCCGCAGCGCTTCATCTCCTACCTCACCCTCGCAGGGGCCATCATGGCGCTCTCCGCCTTGCGTGTGGGGGCGCGAGTGCAGGCCACGCTGTGGAGCGGGAAGAACCAATTCACCACCACCGGGGGGTTCGTGCGGGATGAGTCCGCCATTCTCAAGGTGCTCACCGGCTACTATGGAGGCGCCACGCAGTTTCCGATTCACGTGCTGCGTGAAACGTATGCCATGCGTCCGCGTGATGCCCGGCCCGCGCACATCCTGCACATCTCGGATGAGGGCATCAGCACCATGTTTGAGAAGGACGAACAAGGCGGGGATGGCTGGGACATCGCCGCGCGCGCGCTGGCCGTGGCGAAGGGAGGCGGCTCCATGGTGCTGAATCTGGTGGAAAACTGGCGCACTGTTTCGGGCTGGGGAAATTCGCACCAGATGATCCAGCAGGCCGAGGCCCAGCAAGGCTGGCTCGTGGCGCGTGTCTCCACGTGGGAAGACCTGGTGGCGTATGCGAAGGAGTTCAGCCGAAAGAACTACGGTGATGCTCCGCCGAAGATGCCGTTGCGTTCGCGTGCGCCTGCACGCGCCTCTGCGTCGAAGCGGACGACGCCTCCACCTCTGCCTCCCACGTAAACCATGCTCGTCGTCGTATGGAGAATCACCGGGAGGTGCCCACTGCGCTGTCCCTTCTGCGCGTACGGCATCGACGCGCCGCGACTGCATGGTGATGCGGATGAAGCGCAGGTACGTCGCTTCAGCAAGGTGCTGGCGGAATATCAACAACACACAGGGCAATCCGTGCTGGTGAGCTGGCTCGGGGGTGAGCCGCTGCTGTGGCCTGCGCTACCGTCGCTCAGCAGGCATCTGGTGCATGACCTGCATCTCAAGGTGAGTGCCACCACGAATGGCATGACGTTGGGCGCTGCCTCCGTGCGCGAGCATCTCGCGGAGTGTTATGCGGAGCTTACGCTGAGCATCGATGGCTTTGCGCCCTTCCATGATCGCATGCGTGGATGGCTGGGTGCGTTTGAGCAATTGCGAGAGGGAGTCCATGCGCTCGCGGCCATGTCCCCGCGACCGAAGTTGCGCGCGAACACGGTGCTCATGCGGGATAACATTTCTGACTATCCCGCGCTGTGCCATGAGCTCGCGGAGTGGGGGATGGATGAGCTGACCTTCAACCAGCTTGGTGGGAATGACCGGCCCGAGTTTTACCCGCCACACCGGCTGCGCATGGAGGATGTGGACTGGCTCACGCAGCAGTTGCCCATGCTTTCGGCATCGCTGCAGGGGCGTGGGGTGTGTTTGAACTGTAGTGCCGGGTATCTGGAGCGCATTCGTGCAACCACGCTGGGCAGACCGCTTCCGGTGGAGAATTGCGAGCCGGGCACACGATTCCTCTTTGTGGACGAAATGGGACATGCTGCTCCGTGCAGTTTCACCACTTCCGGCTATGGTGTGCCCGTGGATGAATTGCGCACCCCTGCCGACCTCCTGCAACTGCCGCTGCGCTTCGCGGAACAACGCCGCGCGAAGACGCACTCTGCCTGTCTTGACTGCCGCAGCACGCAGGTGTTTCACAAGTTCGCGGCATGAATGAACTTTACGATGGAGGATTGACTGAACGATGAAGAACGAAGGCCCAGCCCTGGAGTCGCTGCTCCGCCGTCTCGCGGAGACGCCGGATGATTTTCTTGCGGAGCCTCGCATCGGCAGCGCGGGGAAGGTGCACGTGGCTGCCGTGGTGCATGACTGGCTTGCGTCCCTAGGAGTGCAGGTGCCGGCGTCCACGTTGAAGGCCTTTGAAGTGACGGATGCCAAGACGCATCGGAATCGTCTCAGCATTTCGCTACTGTTGGCGTGGCTGCTTTCGTCCCCGTGGTTCCGTCAGCCGGGCTTCGATGCCACGCAAGCCTTGCAGGCGCTGATGGATGCTTCGCAAGAGTTGTCACCCTATGTGGCTTCGAAGAAGTTTGTCACGGAGCCGGACCGTCGTGAGGAGCTGGCGCGTGTGGCGCTCGCGCGGCTGGACCTGCGTCCGGAAGGTGAGAGCATGGCGCAAGCGCAGGACCGACTGGTGACCATCAGCACCTCGGAGCGTTTGCGTGTGGTGAAGGCCGCGCAGGCAGCCGAGCAACGTGCACGCGCCATTCGTGAAGCGCTGGCGAAGAAAGCGGCGGAGGAATCTGCCGACAAATACACCCGCGAATGAACGACCCCAATCCCACCGAGGCCGAGCGCTATCCCACGCTGAGCAAGGAGGGGCGGCGCATGCTGCAATTCCTCCGCGAGCATCCCAGCGCGCCGATGTTCCGCAATGAAAGCGGAAATCGTCTCAGCGCACAGGACCTCGACAGGGTGCGTGCTTTCGATGACGAGGTGCGCGCGCAACCTGCGGGCTGGCCGAAGGGCGAGGCTCCGGGGTGGCGGCAGGACTTTGTGCGGCGGTGCCTGGAGCAGGTGCCGTTTTACCGGAAGTATGGCTCGGAGCCTGCAGCGTTCGAAGACCTGCCCACCATCAGCCGGGCGGACCTGAGCCGGGATATCGCGGCGTTTGTGCCGGATGATGTGCCGATTGATCAACTCATCAATTTCCGCACGAGCGGCACCACGGGACACCCGCTGTTGCTGGCCTCGCATCCCATCGTGGCTGCGAGTTATCTTTCGTATCACAGGCAGGCGCTGCGTCGCTTCGGCATTGAGCTGAGTCATGGAGCAGGGCAGGTGAGTGTGGTGCTGGTGGGGTATCAGCAGAAATGCTTCACGTATGTCTCCGTGACTCCCATGCTCGGTGAGGCGGGATTGGCCAAGATTAATTTGCATCCCAACGATTGGCGAAACCTGGATGACCGCGCCGCGTATCTGGATGCATTGCATCCGGAGCTCTACACGGGTGATCCCATCTCCTTTGCGGAACTCATCAAGCTGCCGCTGCGCACGCGGCCGCGTGCTTTGATTTCTACGTCGATGGCTTTGCTCCCCGCCTTCCGCGAGGAACTGGAGCAGCACTTCGGCTGTCCGGTGCTGGATCTGTATTCCATGAATGAAGCGGGACCTGTTGCGGCGCGTTATGGCGAGGGCCATGTGCTGCTGCAGCATCGCATGTATGTGGAGGTACTCTCGGAAGAAGGAACTCCCGTGCCTGAAGGCGAGCGGGGTGAGGTGACGCTCACAGGCGGCTTCAACGGATGGCTGCCGCTGCTGCGCTACCGCACGGGTGACTATGCAAGTCTGGTGCATTGCGAGGGTGAGTGGCACCTGCTGGGACTGGAAGGGCGGCCTCCGGTGACCTTCCGCGCGGGCGATGGCACGATGCTGAATAACATCGAGGTCACGCATCGCCTGCAGCGTCTTCCGCTGGTGCAGTGGACGCTGCACCAGGCAAAAGATGGCCCGCTGCATCTGCGCTGGAGTGGCTCTGGAGTGCATGAGGGTGAGATACGCAAACCTCTCGCAGAGCTCTTTGGCGCCATGCCGTTGACGCTTGAGCGTGTAGACAGCTTTGATGGGAAAGTGGTGCAATACACCACAGAGGCATGAGTACCTGGGAGATTGTCGCCAATTGTCTGAACCTCGCCTCCGTCCTGCTGGCCGGGCGCAACAGCGTGCACACGTGGTGGCTTGGCATCCTGGGCTGCGCTGCGTTTGGCTGGGTCTTCTTCGGCTCGAAGCTGTATGCAGATGTCACGCTGCAGGTCTTCTTCATTGTGGCGAGTGCCGTGGGCTGGTGGAACTGGAAGAAGGGGAATCAAGGTGCTGAGCTGCCCGTGCGCAGGACGCCGCTGCCGTGGTTCGCCGTGTGCGCACTCATGGCCATCGTGGCCGCGGCGGGTTATGGTTGGGTGTTGCATACCTTCACGGATGCGTGGGCGCCCTTCATTGATTCCCTTGTGCTGGCTTTCAGTGTGCTCGCACAGTTCTTGCTCATGGGCCGCCGCATTGAGAACTGGCCGTGCTGGCTGGTGGTGAATACACTCGCGGTGCCGCTCTTCATCTCTCGTGGGCTGTACCTGACGGCTGGGGTGTACACGCTCTTCTGGATTAATGTCTGGGTCTCCTGGTGGCACTGGCGGAAACTGCTGCGCGCCCAGGCTGAATCATCATTTCAAGTGGCCGCGTGATTGCATGAGCCGCCGCTTCGCCACAGGACTCGTCGTCGGCAAGTTCGCGCCGCTGCATCGCGGACATGAACTGGTGATTCGCCGTGCTATTGAAGAGTGCGAGCGGGTCTACATCCTGAGCTATTCGAATCCCGAGTATCCAGGCTGTGAACCAGAGCGACGCGCGCAGTGGCTGGCGAAGCTCTTCCCGCAGGTCGAACGGCTCGTGGTGAGTGCTGAGAATTGCGAAGCGCTGGGGCTCGGTCCCATGCTGCACAATGACGAAGACTCGGAAGAGTCACACCGCGACTTCGTGGCGCGTGTGTGCGAGGAGGTCTTTCACTCTCGCGTGGAGGCGGTGTTTGGCAGTGATGCCTATCTTGAGCCCTTCGCAGAGCATCTCACGCGGTGGTTTCGCTGGCATCAGCCGGGCCATGCCGGTGTGCAAGCGGTAGTGGTGGATACGGCACGCGAGGTGATTCCCGCGAGTGGCACCTTTGTGAGAGAAGACGTGCACGCCAGCCGGCATCTGCTCTCACCCGTAGTGTATGCGGATTTTGTGAAACGCATCTGCCTGCTCGGTGGTGAGTCGAGTGGCAAGACAACCTTGGCCCGGGCGCTCGCTGCCGAGTGGCACACGGCATGGGTGCATGAGTATGGTCGTGAATACTGGGTGGAGCGCGGAGGTGTGCTGACATTCGATGATCTCACGCACATCGGGCAGGAGCAGTGCCGTCGTGAAGAAGCTGCGGCTGGAGGCGCGAACCGTTATCTCTTCTGCGATACCTCGCCGCTGACCACGCTTTTCTACTGCCAGCATGAGTTCGGCAGCGCCTCGCCTGATCTGATGGCCCTTGCGAATCGTCCGTACGATCTCACGCTGCTGTGCGCACCGGATATTCCCTTTGACCAGGACGGCACACGCCAGCCGCCAGAGTTCCGTGCCCTGCAGCATGCGTGGTACCTGCGTGAGCTGGCGGAGCGAGGTGTGCGCTACACGCTTATTCAGGGGGACGTTGCCGAACGCCTCGCGAGCGTGCAAAAATTGCTTTGCGATTGAGTGGGTCACAAATTCCTCACACATTTCCGCACATCGGCATTGCCAAAGCGGGCGTGTTATTCTCCAATCGGCGCGCGTGCTTACCACGGAACAAATACTGGCATTGTCACCGGACGATTCTTCGGCGAAAGCGGCGAAGGGATTGCTCGCTCCGGCGAAGTGGCCGACCCTTGGATACGATGAAACAGCCATCTGGGGGGAGTGCCAGGGCAGTGGGTCGAAGCCGTATCAGGTGAGTATTGACGTCAGCGGGCCGACTTTCAAATGCACCTGTCCGAGCCGCAAGTTCCCCTGCAAGCACGGTCTTGCTCTCTATCTGCTGCTTGCCCAGAAGCAGAGTGCCTTCACTGCCACGGCACAGCCGGCGTGGACCTCCGAGTGGTTGAGCGGGCGCAAGGATCGCGCGGAGAAGAAGGCGGAAAAAGAAGCGGCCAAGGAAGCTGGCATCGTTGCTGCACCGCCTGACCCTGTGGCTGCTGCGAAGCGCGAGGCGAAGCGCCTCGACCGCATGCTAACCGGCGCGAAGGACCTGGAGCGCTGGCTGGCGGACCTCATCAAGCATGGCATTGGGGAGTTACCCACGAAGCCATCTTCCTTCTGGCGCGATGCGGCGGCACGGTTGGTGGATGCCCAGGCGTCCGGCCTCGCGAATGGCGTGAAGCAAATGGAATCTCTCGTGAACAGCGGCGCGGGGTGGCCGGAGCGGCTGATAGCACATATGGGACGTGTGCAATTGCTCATCGATGCGATGTCGCGCCTGGAGGAACTGCCGGAGCCGCTACGCGCGGAAGTGCGAGCCGCGGGTGGCTGGCCGATGGAGCGCGAAGAGGTGCTCGCGGAGGGCGAACGCGTCACGGATGTCTGGATGGTTTGCGGCCAGAGTTTTGAAGAGAACGAGCGTCTTTGGGAACGCCGCGTGTGGCTGAAGGGCACGAAGACCGTACGTCACGCCCTATTGTTGGATTTCTCCCACGGACAGCGCCGTTATGAGCAGGGCTTTGTGAATGGCACCTCCTTTGAGGCGACACTGGCCTATTTCCCGGCAAATCATCTCCTACGTGCTCTCCTGGTGGACGCACCTCGCATGACGCAGACAACGGCGGGGCAAGCGTTCGCCGCGACTTCGTGGGACGCGGCGCTCGATGAAATCTCCGACGCCTGCGCGCGCAACCCCTGGCTGCAACGTCTGCCGCTCGGACTCGCAGAAGCCATCCCGGTCTATCATGAAGGGCAGTGGACCGCTCGTGATCCTGCAGGCCGTGAAGCACGCATGAGCATTTCTGCGGATGACGCATGGGAACTCGCCGCGCTCAGCGGTGGCAGGGCGATGACCATCTTTGGCGAATGGAATGGGGAGCAGTGGCGGCCTCTCACCGCGTGGACAAAGGATTCGTCCCAGGTCGCGTGGACGGAAACCGTGGTGACAGCATCATGAGTACGAACCCGCTGCATCTCCTTTCCTCCGCCGCGCTCATCGGCACGGATCGTCGTGCGCCGGAGTGGCCTGCCTTCGAGGGCGAACTCGGGGCGCTGGTGCAGCAGGTGTCTGCTGAGGCTGCGAATGGACAGACCTTCCTGCGCGTCGCGGGAGTGCTTGGCGCGTGTCATCTCGCGGGAAGGAATCAACCCGTGTCTTCACGCGAAGCACCTGCCATGTGTCCCGAGGAATCGCTGAGGGCGATGCACGATGCTCCCGTGGTGCAGGCGATCACGGGCATCCTCACGGATGGACCCATGCGTCTGCAGGCAGAGGCGTTTCAAGTGCTCGCGAAGCATGGCTATGGCCTGCCACATCGCCTTCTGCCGAAGGCGCTGGATGCAGGACGTCGCAGTATTGTCCTTCGTGAAAGCCTGCTGCCGGTACTGGGACAGCGTGGTGCCTGGCTGGCGGCACAGCAGGCGGATTGGGGCTATGCTGCGGGAGCCAACTCGGACAATCTCGCGGAAGAATCGTGGGAACACGGCAGCCTGGATCAGCGGAAGCTGTTTCTCCGGAGGCTGCGCCCCGTGGACGCGGCGCGTGTGCGCACCCTGGTGCAGCTCGCCCTGCCGGTGGAGGGAGCGCGTGAGCGAGCCGCTCTCCTGGAGGAGTTGCGCCCCGGGCTCTCGCTGGAGGATGAGGTGGTCATCGAGCCTGCGCTGAAGGACAAGAGCAAGGAGGTGCGCGAAACGGCTTCCCGTCTGCTCGGCGCGATGCCGCAGTCGCGTTTCACGCTGCGCATGGCCGCGCGGCTGGATGCGTGTTTGAAGAGTGAGAAGAAGTTCCTGCGTGGGGAGGTCATCACCTTGGATCCACCTACCTCCCATGATCTGGAGTGGAAGAATGATCTCATCAGCGAGACGCCGCCCCAAGGCTCAGGCGTCGGCCAGCGCGCATGGTGGCTCATGCAAATCACTTCTCGCGCGCCGCTCGGCTGGTGGGTCGAGCGCCTGGGGAAAGATCCCGCGGAACTGATCGCATGGGCGAAAGGGACCGAGTGGAAGGATGCTTTGATTCGCGGCTGGGCGGAAGCGCAGTCCCTGCAGATGCTGCCCGAGTGGTCCCAAGCCATGCTGGAGGCGGAACTCTACGAAGGCACGGCCCTGAACCCCTTCGACCTGCTGCTTTCCCTTCCGGTGGCAGAGCGCGAGCGGCTGTACGTTCCGCTGCTCACTTCCCATCTCAAGGCGCAGCACTCCGTGATGAGTGGCCCGTTGGAAAAACTGCTGCAGACCATTCCTCCCGGCGGGACCATCGCCTCCACAGAGGTGGGACGCGGGCTTCTACGTGCCGTGCGTGAGCGCATCCACGGCGGCGCAGCGCAGTATGAGTGGCAGCTTCGCGTGCCGCTGGTGGAGCTGGTCTGTGTGTTGCCACCTGCACTGCTCGATGAAGCCGTGGCGGACTGGGACCTGCAACGCCCCGAGGTCATGCCTTTCGCCGAGGCCGTCGCCCGGCTCAGTGTGGTCGCAGATCAACGTAAACTACTGCACGCACTGCGGCCATGACCTTCGCCAGACTTCCATCTCCGATTGTTTTGATCTGTGGCGCGCAAGCTTCTGCTGCTTTCGCCCAAACCCTCTGGCCTAGCCGGCGTTTGAGTTTCCCTTCCAGCGAAGAAACAAGAACAAACCTGCCACTAGAAGCAGCGCTCCCGCAAACCCGCCAAAAAAGCCGGGTTCTCCGTAGTGCTCTTGCAGCAGCGCTCCAACGAACAAGGCCGCAGTGAACAAGATGAGTACGGTAAGCATTTCTATCGCGTTCATGGGCAACTCAACCACGGTTGATTGTCTACGGAGTACCACGGAGGTAGCCCATGCCTCGTGGGCTGCAAGAAGTTTGGGGCTGACAATCCTTCACAGACCCTTTTCTTCGACATCCACCTCGTCGTAGTCACTAACCGGCAACATCTTAGATTCACGTTCTCGAACAGGACCCTGACCCATCCCATTCTTCCATGACTGAAAAACTCCGACTCCATGCCGAGCAGCAATATGCTGAGGAACTCGCGGAACTCCGCAAGGCGGACACGCGCGAGCGGCCCACCCATTGGGAACTCTCTCCCTGGTCCGTGGTGACCTACCTCATGGGTGGAAAGCTGGACAATGGATTCGAGATCTCGCCGAAGTACATCGGCAGCCGCCGCCTCATGGAGATTGCCGTGTCCACGCTGGCCACGGATCGGGCGCTGCTGTTGTATGGCGTGCCGGGCACGGCGAAGTCCTGGGTATCTGAGCATCTCTCCGCCGCCATCTCGCGTGACTCCACGCGCATCGTGCAGGGCACGGCGGGCACCAGTGAGGAACAGATGCGATATGGCTGGAACTACGCGCAACTCCTCTCGAAAGGTCCCTCGCTCGAAGCCCTCGTGCCCAGTCCGCTGATGCGCTCCATGGAGGAGGGGCGCATTGCGCGCATTGAGGAACTCACGCGCATCCCTGCGGATGTGCAGGACACGCTCATCACCATTCTCTCGGAAAAGATGCTGCCCATTCCCGAGCTGAATACACAGGTGCAGGCCACGCGCGGGTTTAATGTCATCGCCACGGCGAACAATCGCGACAAAGGCGTGAATGAACTTAGCAGCGCATTGAAGCGGCGCTTCAACACCGTCATCCTTCCCGTGCCTTCCTCGGAGGAGGAGGAGATTGCCATCGTGACGAAGCGTGTGGCAGAGATGGGACGCGCGCTGGAACTGCCAGCCGAGCCGCCGGCGCTGAAGGAAGTGCGCCGCGTGGTGCAGATCTTCCGCGAGCTGCGCACCGGTCAAACGGCCGACGGCAAGACCAAGCTGAAGTCACCCACCGGCACGCTCAGCACCGCGGAGGCCATCAGCGTGCTGAACAGCGGGCTCGCGCTCGCTTCGCACTTCGGCGATGGCACGGTACGCGCGGGAGATGTCGCTTCGAGCATCATCGGTGCGGTGGTGAAGGACCCGGTGCAAGATACCGTGGTGTGGAAGGAATACATCGAGACCGTGGTGAAGGAGCGCGATGAATGGAAGGACCTCTACCGCGCTTTCCGTGATGCGGATTGATAGATGGATCTCTCTCATCGAATGACGCAATGACCGCGGCAGTTTGTCTTAAATGTGGTGTGATGAAGTTCGGGGCGTGGACGCCGTGCCCGGAGTGCCGCTATTCGCCAGAGACAGAAGAAGAGAGGGAGAAGTCCATCCTGGCATCGGATCACAATCTTTCGAACAGCGAGTTGAGAGCGGTATCTCGGATGGTGATGGCTGGCAGGAAGATTAATTTTGTGTCGGAGCGGGGAAAGCTCGTGGTTGAGGACATTGATCAGGTCAAGGAGAGCCTGAAGGACAGGATCTTGTTCGCATGGCGTCAGGGCAAGCTGAGACGGGGCCTGGGATGCTTGGCGATCTATATTGTCATCATCATTCTCCTGATTTGGGGCAAAAAAATTTGGTGATATGGGGGCACAAACGAAATTCTTTGGCATCCGACATCACGGCCCCGGCTGTGCTCGCTCGCTCCTGCGTGCGCTTGAGGAGACGTCTCCGGATTGCCTGCTCATTGAGGGACCGCCGGAGGCGGAGGCCGTGCTCAGCCTGGTGCTGGATGGTGAGATGGAACCGCCTGTTTCGCTGCTGTGCTATTGCCCGGAGGATACCTCACTCGCTTCGTTTTATCCCTTCACCGTCTTCTCGCCAGAGTGGCAGGCGGTGAAGTATGGCCTGGCAAAGGGAATTCCGGTGCGCTTTATCGACCTGCCGCAGGTGCATGATCTGGCACTGCGGAAGGAGGACAAGCTTGCTGTGACTATGCCTTCGCCCGAGAGTGGTCCGGTGGAATCGGAAACACCCGAGGCGGCATCGGAAGATGCCATGCCGACAGAGAATGCGGTGGCAGGGGAGGAAAAGAGCGAGGATACCGGGGAACCCGAGATGGAAGACCCGGGACTTGATCCCCTCGACTGGCTGGGACGTGCTGCTGGTTATGATGATGGCGAGTCCTGGTGGAATCACCTCGTGGAAGAGCGTCGTGATGGCGATAGCGCGGGTTTGTTCGCGGCCATCCAAGAAGCGATGACCACCGTGCGCACGGATGTGCCGCGCCGCATGACTGAGCGTGCTGCGCGTCGCGAGGCCCTGCGGGAGGCTCACATGCGCAAGTGCCTGCGTGCCGCGGAGAAGGAGGATTTCAAGAATATCGCGGTGGTATGCGGTGCATGGCACGTGCCTGCACTCGCCACCATGCCTGCGGCGAAGGCGGACAACGATCTGCTCAAGGGACTGCCAAAGGTGAAGGTTACTGCGACCTGGGCACCGTGGACGTATGGTAGGCTCACGACCGCGAGCGGCTATGGTGCCGGTGTGCTCTCTCCAGGTTGGTATGAGTTCCTCTGGAAGTGTGACACTCAGGATGGGGGAGCGCGAGCCATCGGCTGGATCTCGAAGGTGGCGCGTCTTTTGCGCGAGGAGGACATCGATTGCTCCTCCGCGCATGTCATCGAGGCCGCACGACTCGCGGAGACGATTGCTGCCATGAGTGAGCGACCTCATGCGGGCCTGGGTGAAATCAACGAAGCCATCCGCGCGGTGATGTGCATGGGTGAGTCCGGACCGCTGGCGCTGATTCATCGCAAGCTGGTGGTGAGTGAGCGCATGGGGCGTGTGCCACCGGGCGTGCCTGCCGTGCCGCTGCAGCAGGACCTCGAGAAGCAGCAGCGCAGCCTCCGCATGAAGCCCGAGGCGCCAGCGAAGGAGCTCGACCTCGACCTGCGCAATGAAAATGACCTCGCGCGCAGCCACCTGCTGCACCGGCTGAGCCTGCTGGGTATCAAGTGGGGTGAAGTGCGGGGCACGGGCCGCTCTGCGAAGGGCACCTTCCACGAAGTGTGGCAACTGCAATGGCAGCCCGAGTTCGCCATCAGCATCATCGAGGCTAGTCGCTGGGGGCAGACCATTGTGGATGCGGCCGCCGCACTCGCGCTGGACAAGGCGCAGAACGCTGGCTCGCTGCCCGAGCTCTCTGCGCTGGTGGATCGCGTGCTGCTGGCGAATCTGCCGCAGGCGATTGCACAAGTGACGCAGGCATTGGAGAACTTTGCCGCCGTGGCGGGCGATACTTCCCAACTGCTTGATGCCATCCCGCCCCTCGCAAATATCTTCCGCTACGGCAACGTGCGCCAGACCGATGCCTCACTCGTGGGTCACGTGCTGGATGGACTCGTCTCACGCGCCTGCATCGGGCTCAGCGGTGCGTGTGCTTCGCTCGATGATGATGCCGCTGCCGCCATGCGGAAGCGCATTCTCGGTGCGCATCAGGCCATTAAGCTCATCGGCAAGCAGGAGCATCTGGAAAACTGGCTGCCCGCCTTGGGGCGGATTGCCGTGCTCGATGGTTCACACGGCTTGGTGGAAGGGCTCGCCGCGCGCATCCGTTTTGACGAACGTGCCGATGATTTGGAACTCACCGAGCAGCGCATGAGCCAGGCGCTCTCTATCGGCCACGATCCCGCGCCCGCCGCTGCCTGGCTGGAAGGGTTCCTCCAGCAGAGCGGCATGGTCCTGCTCCATGACGACCGCCTCTGGCAAACCGTGAATGGCTGGGTGGCCTCCCTGCACGAGGAGCATTTCACACGCATCCTCCCTCTCGTGCGCCGCACCTTTGCCCTTTTCCCAGGGACCGAGCGTCAGCAGCTTGGCGAGCGCGCGAAGCAGCGTGGCGGTGGGAGTGCCAGCACCGGTGCCGCACATGCCGCTGCCACTACCGACCTAGACTGGAATCTCGAACGCGCCCAGAAACCCATCCCGGTGCTGCGGCAGATTCTCGGTCTCCCTTCCCAGTAATACACACCACTCCTGATACACCACGCCATTCCAGTCCCAGACATTCCGCAGCGTCCTCCAAAATTAGTGTCCTATTAGTGCTCATTAGTGGTTTCTAAAGCCCGCCTCCTTCCACCTATGACTTCCCCTGCCACCATCTCCGACACCGAACGTCAGCGCCGCTGGCGGCTCATCCTCGGCGGCAGCGCGGAAGGCGCGTGCGGCGGCCTGGCGGGCGATGACCTCGAAATGGATAAGGCGCTCTCCGCTCTCTATGAGCCGGACGGTGGAGGTGGATTGAACTCTGGTCCGCGCCGTGGTGGCACGGAAAAGTCCGCACCGAAAGTTGCGCGCTGGCTGGGAGACATCCGGAAGTATTTCCCTTCCAGCGTGGTGCAGGTGATGCAGCAGGATGCGCTCGACCGCCTAGGCATGCGGGAGATGCTGCTCCAGCCGGAAATGCTGGAGGCCGTGCAGCCGGATGTGCATCTGGTGGCCAGCCTCATCTCGCTGAACCAAGCCATCCCAGCGAAGACGAAGGACACCGCACGACTCGTGGTGCGCAAAGTGGTGGAGGATCTCATGCGCCGGCTGGAGGAGCCCATGCGCTCCGCCGTCACCGGCGCGTTGAATCGTGCCGTGCGCAACCGCCGCCCGCGCCTTGCCGAGATCGACTGGAACCGCACCATCCGTGCAAACATGCGGCACTATCAGGAGGAGTATCACACTATCGTCCCGGAGACGCTCATCGGCTATGGCCGCAAGGCGCAGAAGACGCAGCGGGACATCATGCTGTGCATCGACCAGAGCGGCTCCATGGCGGCCTCCGTGGTGTACTCCAGCATCTTCGGCGCGGTCATGGCCTCACTGCCTGCGGTGAAGACGCAGTTGGTAGTCTTCGACACGGCCGTGGTGGATATGACAGAGAAACTGGATGACCCGGTGGAGCTGCTCTTTGGCACCCAGCTCGGCGGAGGCACGGACATCAATCGCGCGGTAGGTTATTGCCAGAGCCTCGTCGCGAAGCCGCAGGAGACCATTCTCGTGCTCATCAGCGACCTCTACGAGGGTGGTGTAGAAAAGAATCTGCTCCAGCGCGCCGCGGAACTGGTGCAGTCTGGCGTGCAGTTCATCACCCTGCTCGCCCTCAGCGATGAAGGCGCTCCAGCGTATGATCAAGCGTTGGCAGCAAAGCTGAGTGCTCTGGGCGTGCCGAGCTTTGCCTGCACCCCAGACAAGTTTCCCCAGCTCATGGCTGCTGCGATACGCAAGGAGGACATTGCGTTGTGGGCTGCACGCGAGGGGATGGTGGCTACGCGTGGAGTGTAAGGGGGCTCCAGCGAGCCCAAGGGGAGATGGGAGTAGTCGCGTGCACTGGATTCAACACAGCGCCGAGCGGAGCGAGACGACTGCGAAGCAGCCCGAAGGGTGAGGACGGCAGGACGAATCAAACACAGAGGCGCAGAGAAAACTTCGGAGACTGAAACTGAGAAGTGCCGTTGCAGTCACGAGACGTTCGCACCGGAAGCCTTGGGTGTTTTCGACTTCACCGCCACCAGCCACACCCACGCCGCCAGTACAAAGTGAAACCAGATGGGAATGGTGCCGCCGAACCAGCGCTCCTCCGGCATGGTGATCATGCGGTAGGTGTAGCGGAACACCATGGACCCTGCGTACAGAGCCGCGAAGAGATTCAGCCGCCAGCGCACGGTGGCGCTCACCACGCAGAAGTGCCCGCTACGCCGTGCCGTGTCCACATTCACCACGGTCATGAACATGAGCAGGAGAAGCTGCGAAAGCACCAGCCAGGGATAAGGTAGCAGGCCTGAATACCATTCCTTCCACTCGGGTAGCATGGGAGCTCCTGGATAGATGCCCACCAGAATCTGCCCCATCACTCGCGCAAGGAAGAGCGCGGTGCAGGTCCAGAGGAGAGTGATGCGGAGGGAATGGGACATTTTAGTAATCAGCAGGTCAGTAGTCAGTAACCGATAGAGATCTGGGGATACATCCATTTGAATACTGTCTACTGACCTACTGCTTACTGAATTCTTCCCTCCAATATCGATACCACTCACTCTGGAACCGCTCCTCCGGATCGTAGTGTTTCTTCAGCTTCAGGAACTGTGGGAACTGGGGATAGCCTTTGAGCATTTGTTCCTTCGTGGCCCAGCGATGGTAGGTGAGGAAGAAGTTGCCGCCGCGGGCCTGGGCTCGGTCGATGAGCCGGCGGAATTCGCCTCTGGCCTTCTCCACGCCTTCGGGGGTGTGCGTGACACGCAGATTGAAAACGATGCACGCGTAGTCATCTTTGGCCCAGGGGAGGAAGCTTTCGCCATCGCGCTTGATGAAGCGCACGGTACCGTAGATCACGTTGGTGTTGTGCTTGCGGAAGTCCTCGGCACTGGCGGCCATGAAGTCCTCCAGCAGGGGACGCTGCACATAGACTTCCAGAATCATGAGCGAGCCTGCGGGTACCTCTTTCGTCGCGGCTTGCATGCGCTCCTCATAGTCCACGTCGTAGTGATTAAACTGCGCGCGATCCAGCCCGTAGTACTGGCCGGAAGTCTTCTTGTAGTAGGTGGTGTAGTCGTTCCAGGCTTCTGCCTTGTTCGTGTGTGCCTTCACGATGAGATTGCGCCAGCGCTCCGGATTCAGAGAGAGCTGTGAGACTGGCATGGCGGTGCCTGGCGCGGCGGGCTTGTAGCAGGAGAAGACGCCCTCCTTCAGGAAGTTGTCGGACTTCTCATCGGGACAAAATTGGAAATCGCCGAGCACGAAGCCATCGCGAATGCGTTCTTCGATGCGTTGCGTGACGCCCGTGATGGGCATGACCTCCACCACGCGCTCCAGCTTGAGTCGTGGACGCAGGCGAATCTCCACCTCGGTGATCACGCCGAAGAGACCATAGCCACCCACTACCAGGCTGAAGAGTTCCGGCTCCTGCGTGCGACTGATTTTTCGCACCTTCGCGTCGGCATCGACAAGGGTGATGGATTCGATGTCCTGGATGAAAGGGCGCCACAGCAGGCCGCGGCCATGGATGTTGGTCGAGACAGCGCCGCCCAGGGTGAGTTCATCTGCCCCGGTTTGTTTTTGCGTGATGCTGAGGATGGGTTCCTTTCCTGCCTGCGCCTTTTCCAGGGCGTCCACCAGAGCTGGCCAGGTGATGCCGGCCTCCGCACGGGCGAGTCCTCGCTCTGCGTCCAGTGCGATGAATTTGTTCAGCCCACGCATGTCCAGATGCAGCGAGTCCTTCGCCCACTGCTGGCCGCCCATGGAGTGACGTGCGCCGGAGATGCTGATCGAGCGCTTCTCTTCCTTCGCCCGTTTCACGGCAGTGATGACCTCATCCACGGTCACGGGCTTCAGCACCTCTGCCACCGTGGTGGCATTGAGCCGCGAGTGGACGTCATTGAGCAGGAGCGGGGTGGCGGGGTCGGCGGTGAGCTGCTGGGAATGGAGCGGGGAGCCTGCCCCGGCAAATGCCAGAAGGGTCAATGCGAGAGCGGGAGGGCACCACCTTGGAGAAATCATGCGGGATATGAAAGCGTGTCCCGCCCGGCTGGCAAGGGGTCTCGGTGATGGTCCCGCCAAAAGGGAAGATGCCACCTCTGTAGGGTGTCTGCATCATCCCAGATGGCCTGGAGGATGCGCCCCCGTCCCATGGGAGTGCTGTTGCCCGGGGGGATGAACATTCCCACGAGTCCACTTGAGGGCATCACGCACAGTTTGCTGAGGGGGGCCTGGATGAGACTGTGAAGTACTCGAGGATGAGGAGGAAGACGGACCGGAATGCGAGTGTGACGTGCTGGAGGACGAAGTGGAGGGGCCCTCCTGTCCCTGCTCGATGGCAAGCTGGTGCCGCTGCATGATTCCCACGCTGCGCCGCACGGCGGTGCCCACGGTTTGGATGGCCTGATCCGGCGTGATGTTTTGCGTGCCCCCCTGGGGCTGGCCAAAGACGGCTAGATTGACCTCGGCGCTCGTATAGGACGCAGGTGGCAGTCCTCTGCTCTGTAGGATGGCGTCCGCCACGAGGCGACAGGTACGGCCATTCGCATCGTCGAATGGATGGATGCTCACCAGCTTCTGATAGGAGAGTCCCGCGAGCTCAATGGGGTCGCGGTGCTGGTTCTGCTCAAACCAGCGGACGTACTCTTCCATCATCTGCGGCACATGCTCGGGATAGGGATACTGCGAGCCGCCGCCGGCAGTCTCAGTCTTGTCCCGGAACTGACCGGGGGTGCCGTCATTCGCGGGCATGTTCTGATTCAGGATCCGATTGAGCCCCTGGATCTGAGCGAGTGTGATGGGCCTCCCTGAGAGGGCAATTTCCCTGGCACGGTCCGACGCCTCAAGCCAGTTTCGTGTGGCCTGATCCGCGCCACCTGCCTTTTCTCCGCCGCCGCTCTTTCCCTGGATGGTGTCGGAGCTGCCCATGCGAATGTGGTTAATCTCATCCTGCGACCGCTGGAGGGATGCCTCATCCATGTAAATGTGAAGCTCCAAGTTTTTGGCCTGGAGTTCCTCAGTCAACTGCCTCACCTCGCTGACGGTCTTGGGGTCGGGCTCACGAGCGAGGACAGTGGTCGCATCATCCCGGATGAATCGACCCATGTTCTGGCGCGCCCTGACAGCCACATCCACATCCGTAAGGCTGGATTGGTATTCCGGACTCCCGGGCAGTTTTACGATTTCGGTCCCAAAATCGCGACCTCGCCTGGTGGTTATCTCGGATTGCAGGTCACTCTGGAGGGTTAGCGCCGCCTGCCGCGATTCTGGCTGCACTCCCACGGTGCTCGCCTGCCGGTCGGCCAGAGCCTGCACTCTTTGCAACTGCGCAATCTGTTGATCGTTCGTGGCGCCTGAATAGGCCGAATATGCCCGCAACAAGCTGAGGCCGCGGTCGATTTCACGGTCAAAATTCCTCAGCGTGGCCTGCAGTTCCGCAGCCTGTGTGCCATCCATCGGCAGGGCTGCTACTCCGGCCCGGTAATGCTGCAGCACCTGCACTTCGCCCAACGTCCTGTCGAAGTTCAGTGCGAACCCCTCGGGCGTGCCCCTGGTGAAATCGGGAGGGAGGCGGTGGACTCCCTGAGTCGCCACCGTCATCAGGTTTGCTTGTGCGGAGGTGAGAGTCTCCCTTTCTGCAGCGGTGAGTTCGGGCATGGAAGTCGTGGGGCTGAGGTGAGTGGTCTGTGCGAAGGCCTGGAGAGGTGCTTTCCCATGCCTCTACATGAACACCCTGCCGGGGACACACCCGGTGTATGCTGCAGCGCAAAGTAGAGTTGGTGGGTGGATGGCGAAACGCGCTGCCACTCATTTTGCTCAATCACTCCGCGGAGTCGAGGGCTACGGAGAGGTAGTCTGCAAAATGAAGCGTGGTTCAAGAGGGGGACCGTTGGGGAGGGACCCACTGGCGGTGACGCAGGGGGCCGCGTCGTTTATTTCGGAACCAGTTCGGAGGGGAAGCCGACATGTGCAAAGCAAACTCGTACTTCCTCGGCTTGCTCTCGTGTGCCTATTCCGAAGGAGCGACTCTCACCCGTCAGCAGTGCATCTACGGTCCGCTTCGCTTCAGCCAACGAAATGGCCATGCGATCACGAAACAGCCGAACTGCGGCAGGAATGTCGGGCGAAGGAGCGTGCAACGTAAAGGAAAGGTGCCATACGGGCTCGCGATGGGGATCACCAGTAAGCTGGTAGTTCGACACGAAGTACTCAAGGCGGCTGTGTGTGCCGGTCTCATGCAGCTGTCCAGTGTGCCGGTCCACAAGAAGTGGAGCATTGCCAGCATAGGCTGAGCCGACCCTGCCGGTTTCCAGATATTCACGGTTCTGATAACAGAATACCCAACCGAAGTCGAAGGATGCAGTCGCTGAGTCGATGATGACACTCTCATTCGTGCTGCGCGCACTACGGTCCATCTCCCGCAGATGAGCAAGGGCAAGGATTCGTGCTTCTTGAAAGGTGAGCATTTCTACTGGAATGATTACACCCGCTACTTCTCACTTCAATCCCGCTATCTTCTCCTCCGCAGTCTTCTTGAAGCGCGGCTCGGTGGTCTTGTCCTCCGCCACCGTCTTATAAGCGGCCAATGCTTCGGCCTTCTTGCCTGCGGCGAGTCGGGTATCGCCAATCGCTAACAGGGTAGTGGTGCGCAGAATGCCGGGGGCTTTGTCGAGATTGATGGTGTTCAGCGCTTTCAGGGCCGCATCAAACTCACCGCGCTGGGTGTGGATGCGGGCGATGCCGTGCAGGGCTCCGTATTGGTCTGAGGAACCAATCTGTGCCACGCCATCCACGATGGTGTGATACGCCTTGAGGGCACCATCGGCATCCTTCAGGTTGGTCTCACGGTTCTGGCCTTGGGCGAGGAGTGTGGCATCGCGCACACGGCGGTCAGCGATCCACGGCAGGGCGCTGGTGAGATCTGCCTCGGCTTCCTTCGCCTGCTTCGTGATGGCATAGGCGCGACCACGTGTGTAATAACCATCGCCGCGTTTCCAGAAGGGCCACTTCGTGATGTCCTCGCTCGCGTACTCCGCGACCACCTGGGGCGCTTTTGCTTGATTGAGAAGATTCCGCATGCGCACGGACTTCTTCACGGCCTCGACGGGAATGGTGGCAGCGATTTGGTCTGCCATGTCATACTTGCGCAACTGGCCTGCCGCGATGGCGGCACTCTCGAGCGCGTGCGATTTTTGCAGCGGGGAGAGTTTGCCTTCTGAGGCCTTCACGTAGGCATCCACGGCTTGTTCGCGTGTCTTGCTCGTGTCGAGGTCCGCGGCCTTGCGCATCGCCGTGAGGAAATCCGCATCGGGCTCGGCCGCATCGAAGTCGAAGCTGTTGCCGTTGTAGAAATGGGCAAACTTCATCGCATTGTGGAAGTGATCTGCGCCGGTTGGTGAGAAGGCGCTGTGCTCCTGTCCATCCTCACGCACGCGCTGGCGGCAGAAGTTCACGAACCACGGCAGGCTCTTTGTGGGTTTCTGGCCGATGACCTGATGCAGCGGATCATTCTCGTCGTCCGTGAGCGGGATGCGCATTTCCACAATCCAGTGACCATCTGCCATGCTGGTGGCCACCTCGGCCTGCGAGTCCCACGAGAGCCAGGCATTGCGCGGTGCCGAGCGGTCGAGGTCTACCACCGCGCCACTGGGGCTCACGGCGATTTGATAGTACGAGTGAGAGTTCGTCTCCAGCAGCACTTCCACACAATCGCCATACCACAGTGCGGCATCATCTTTCCTTGAGGTACCAATCTGTGGCTTCGTGCCGGGCTCTTCTTCGCAAATGAAAGCGAGGTACAAATCATTCCCCATGAGCGTGCCTTTCACCGTGGTGCCGAAGGTTGGCAGACGACCGGTCTGGAGCTCACGCAGGCGGCACGTGGCGGAGGGGAATACTTTGGCCCAGGGTTCCTCATCGAGTTTGCCATCGACGACAATCTTCCCGCGGCCCTCACCCACGAGGCGAAACACCGGCACGGGGCCGCGCTTCTTGCCAAGCTGCTCGCTCTTGTTGCGCAGGCCGTTGAGGTAGGCATCGACCAACGCCAGCCGACGACCGTGGATGGAGGCAGGCTCCGCTTTCGCCTTCGCGGTGGCGAAGAGGGCGAGCGCGTGGTCTGCCTTCGCCTTGTCCTTCTCCATGTCCTGCCAGTTGTTCTCGCAGTAGCCGAAGAAGGCCAGCATCTCCTGCTCCGCGGGACCGTAGAAGAGGCGTACGTATTCGCGGAACATCGCGTCCACATCCTGCTTCGGCCCACCCCAGTACATGCGCTGGGTGAAGTAGACGAGGAAGTGATTGAAGCCAGGGTCCGTCTTCTCGAAATCCTGGCGCATGCTCAGCCAGATGTCCTCTCCCTGGAAGGTGTCCTTGATCGCATTGATGCTCTCTCCCATGACATGCGGCGTGTAGGCAGGTAGGTACCAGCCACGCTCGGTGAGGGGATAGTTTTCGAAATTGATGAGTGGGTTGGAGATTTTGGGCAGCCAGCTCTCACGCAGTTCTTTGATGGCGGCCTGCTCATCAGGCCGGTTGTTGGCAGGGCGACGGCCACCCACAATCGAGACGACCACATTCGGCTCCAGCTTTTCAATCTTCAGCGGAGGCAGCGTGTAGGCGCCGTAGGCGCAGTTCATGACCTTCTTGTCCGGGTGGCTCTTGCGCACTTCCTTCGCCACGCGATTCACGAAGTCCCACACATAGTCGGAGAGCAGGCCCTGGGGACCGCGCTCGGGAGTATCCTTGCCTTTGCATTTATCGCACTGGCACATCGCGCTGAAGCCATCCGGCGGCATTACGGAAATGGCATCCAGCTTGTAGTGGTCGAGCTGCGCGCGCACGTAGCGCACGGTGTGCTGGAGGAGCTCTTCATTGGAGTAGCAGAGCTGGTTCAGCCGCTGGTCAGGGGCGGTGTGCCGCTTGCCGCCATACAGCGCGAACCACTCCGGATACTTCTCAAAAATCTCCTTCCGGTGCGTCATATCATCCAGTCCATGTGCCACCTGGATGCCATAGGGATCACGCAGTCCAAGTCGCATGGCCCACTTCGCCATGTCTTCGCCAAAGACGCCCAGCTTCACGTTGAAGCGGCGCATCGGGAAGTCCGGAATCACCGTCTCATTCACCTTGGGGAGTGGAAGTGACTTCAGGGTGGGGATCACTTCGCCAACCTCTCCCGGCATGTACCAGCGAACGCCCAACCCCATGAGATAACCGCACACCGCGTTGTACGAGCCGCGTTCATCGTAGCCCCAGAGCTCCATCGGCGCGGCATTGGGAGCACTTGCGATTGGTGTCGCACGCAGGGCATCCGGCAGGCCAGTGGTGCCGGGCAGACGGAGGCGATTTTTATAGAGACCGGGATGAGGCACGCCCCACAACTCGCCAGTGATGGCATCCCACTCGCTCTGCAGCTTCCCGCTGGCGATCTCCGCATTGCTCTTCGCAAACGGTGCGATGGGAGTGAACTCCGTATCCTCGCCGATGAGCGCCAGCCAACCGTCTCCAGACACCATGCGGTATGCGCCATCCTTCAGGCCGTCGGCGGAGACCTTCAGCTTGTCAGTGTGAGTGCTGCGGCCCACAAAAAT
This sequence comes from Roseimicrobium sp. ORNL1, assembly GCF_011044495.1. Taxonomy (GTDB): domain Bacteria; phylum Verrucomicrobiota; class Verrucomicrobiia; order Verrucomicrobiales; family Verrucomicrobiaceae; genus Roseimicrobium. The sequence continues at coordinate 4,677,747 of NZ_CP049143.1, read as the reverse complement.
CTTCATCACCTGTGCCTGCGACGAAGAAGGAGAGGGGGTGGTCACGATGGGCACGTGTGCACCGGTGATTTTCTTCAGGTGGTCCTGCAGTTCCTGCGCTGCGAGTCGCACGGGGCGCATGGCATTCTCTGCGACGACGATCTCTGAGCGCGGCTGGCCATTCTCCACGAGCATGCCTGGTGCTGAGGCGGCGAAGGAAGGGGACCAGGGAGGGAGCGATGCCGAACAGAGGAGCAGGAGGGAAAGGAGGACACGTTTCATGGAAGGAGAGCGTGCGTGCTGGGGTGCAGACGCAGGTGCGGATGCAAGTGCAGGTGCTACGGCTGGTCCTTGCTTAACGGCATGGAAGAGCGAGGCATTTCATTTCAGTTTTCTCGCAGAAGTGTGGAGCGTGCACGGGATCAATAGTCCGCATGGGAAGCCCGAAGGTTAGGCTTCCAGTCCGACAGTGGGCGTCGGGCCCCTGGCCTGACGTTTGCGTGATTAGAGAAGGTGCCCCTTACCAGGGAGAAAAGGGGAATCGCGATGTGAGAAACACTGTGTTCAAGGAGCGGCACTAGCTTAGTGCCGTCATGCGGCGTGGCTATCCGAAGTGTGAGGAAGCAATCCGTGAGCTTCGCAACGTACGGCTCCGCACCCACCATTGCCCACCGCTGGGACTTCGGCGAGTCCCCCTCCTTGTTCTAGGGCGCGCTCACACTCAAAGCGTCACGCTCCAGCAGGATGCTCTCGGACTGCCTGCGCAGATTCTTTGCAGCGAGTTCGCGTGACGGTGACAATGCAGACGACATCTGTTACGGCTTTCTTTGCCTCTTCTCCAAGCTCAAGCCGGATTTGTCCGCGAGGTTCCCAAACTTGATATATGCGTGTCACGCGCCCCTTGTGTTTGCCTGACAGCACCATCACTTCATCGCCCTTTGAGAAGGGGGCGCCTTGTATCCTTGCGGCAACATGGCCGAGTATCATCCAGATATAAATCGCCCCGAAGAAGTATCCAATTCCGGCAGTCGGCACAGCCGTCAGGAGTATCATGCCAATAACAAACCAATCCCAGATGAGTGCGCCCTCATGGTGGAAGATGAGGAGCATGAATCCAATCGCACTGGCGATTCCCATGGAAATCGAGAATTCCCAGGTGTAGGCCAGGAGACGGTTGTGAAGGGCCGGTTTCATTTCTTCCCGCGACATCAGAATAGCCAGCAGCGCGAGGTGTTGCCAGTCAGATTTTCGCATTCGCATGTCCGGAGGTCGTCCGCTTGAGTGCGTCTGATTGCCAGCCCCCCGTTCTTCGCATCTCACCATGCGGATTGCGTGGAATATGTTTTCGACGCTGCATGGCCGCAGATCATCAAGCCAGCCTGGTCTGCCTGAGCTTGGGAGACGGCCGCGTCTGAATCTATGGTGCGGACGTGCCATGTGAGGCGGGTGAAACCGCGTGTGGTGGCAGCTCGATCGAGCAATCGAATCGTCAACGGAATGGTCATGGACCTTATGTGAACGTATCGTGACCCGAGATGTATTGAAGGAAGCTTTGGGCTGGCTACGCAGGAGGCCCCCCAAAGACAGTTGTTCATGATCGTACATCCCCCCTTCCGTCGCGGTCTCTTCACATCTCTTCCAACCTCAGCCTGGCTCACCGCATTCCTGTGCGTGGTGATTGCGCAGGGACTTGTGGCGCAGACCACACTCTACTGGGACACCAATGGAGCCACCACAGGCTCCGGCAATAAAGGAGGAAGCTGGACGAGTGACACCTACTGGAGCACCAATTCTGATGGCACCGCTGCCACCTCAGGCTGGGTGAATGGCAGCGGCGTGGTCTTCTGCGCTGGCACGGATGGTACGGGCGCATGGAATGTGGCCATCACCGGCACTGTGGCCACGCCTTCCATCGAGTTTCAGGAGGGGGGTGTCACCAATATTACCGGAGGAAGCATTGATATCACCGGAGGTCTCTCCATCACCAACGTCGCCGGAAATGCTGGTGGCAAGGATGACATCCAGTCCGTTATCACCGGCACGGGAAATATCGTCATGGCTGTGAATGGCACCGCGGCGAGTGGCTCGAACTGGACCCGCTTGAGCGGGGTGAATACATTCGTTGGATCCATCACGGTCAACAGTGGCGTGCTCCAGATCTACAACTCCACTGCAGCCAATGCACAGAAGGCCCTGGGAGATGCGAACAACAGCGTGATCCTGAATGGGGGTACGCTGATGAATGACAATCAGAACATCTCGCTGGATGCCACGCGTTCCATCCAATTGGGAAGCAACCACGGCACCATCCGCGTGTACGGCGGAACCGTTTTCACCGTGAACGGCGCGATCTCCGGTGCAGGCAACCTGTCCAAGACAGACGGTGGCAATGTCGTGCTTACCGGGGACAATACCTACCAGGGCACTACGAATATTACCGGCGGTACACTCACCATCGGCAATGGAGGCATCTCCGGTACCTTGGGTGTGGGGAATGTGACGATGTCCAACGGCACCTCCCTGGTGATCAATCGCAGCAACGACTACACCGTGAACAACGCCATCTTTGGCGCCTCGGCGGGCAATGGCACGCTGACAAAGCAGGGCGATGGCAAGCTCATCCTGACCAAGGACAACAACTATGGCGTCACCAACGTAACGGGCGGCATCTTGCAGATTGGTAACGGTGGCACCACGGGCACCTTGGGGAACAACAACAGCGCGGTGAACCTGTCGGCGGGCACGAAGCTGCTTTTCAACAGGAGCAATACCTACGGTTCGGCCAATGTCATCACAGGTGACGGCTCCCTGGAAATTGCCATGACTGGGACCGGTGGTGTGGTCGCCCTCTCAGCGGCGAACAGCACTTTCACGGGCGGTATCCTTGTGAAGTCAGGCTTTCTTCGTGGCACGAGCAATGGCAGCTTTGGCGCCAACAGCGGCATGATTACCCTCGATGGTGGCGTGCTGATGAACAATGATTCCAATCTGGTGCTGGATGCCGCGCGAGTCATCACTCTGGGCGCCGCAGGCGGTGGATTCCGCGCTGGTTGGGACAAGACCCTGACCGTGAATGGCAGGATCACAGGCACCGGTGACCTGAGGGTGCACAATGATAGCGGTTTCCTCATTCTGAGCGGCACCACCAATGACTACACGGGAGACACCATCATCGGCCTCGGTTCTGGAAACATCACCACTTTGCGTCTGGGAGCCTCAGGGGTGTTGCCGGATGGCACCAAGGTGCGGTTCAACGGCGGCACGAACGTGGCGACCCTGGATCTCAATGGTCAGACGGAGACCGTGGAAGGCCTTGTCGCAACGGTCTCCGCGAATGGTGTCATCACCAATACCAGCGCGAGCGCGGCCACCATCACCACTGCCCCGGAAAGCGGCAGCGTGGAGTTCTCCGGTGTCATCAAGGATGGAGCCGGTACTGTGGCATTGGTCAAGAATGGCGCTGGCGTGCAGAGCCTCACAGGTGCGAATACGTACTCCGGCGGAACCACGGTGAACGGGGGCACGCTCATGGTGGGTAGTGACACGGGCTCTGCCACGGGCACGGGGTCAGTCACTGTGAACTCGGGTGGCACTCTCGGAGGGAGCGGCGCCATCACCGCTGGAAACGGGGGGAGCATCTCGCTCAATGCGGGCAAGATCACGGTGGGCGCAGGTCACGGCGTAAGCTACGAACCCAATCGGAGGCTGACCTTGGGGGGGACAGGATTGAATGTGAATGTGAACCTTAATGGCACGTTGCAGTTCGATCTCTTCGAGCCCGGGTCTTTTCTCTCGACGCCGGACTTCAACGATGACGTGAATGACTCGCTCCGAATCGTCACCACCGGTTCACTGAGCCTCGACAATGCCATCATCGAGATCAAGGCCGAGGACACCTCACTTTGGGAAGAAGGGCTGTCGTGGAAGCTCATCGACTGGGCTGGCAGTTCCCTGTCGATGCTTTCTTATCAGAACATCAAACTGGGCACCACGACTCTGGGGGACTTCCAACTCAATCCCTACATTGTGGAAAGCGGCGCCGGCGCCGGGTATTACGTCACCGTGTCCATCGCGGCGGTTCCCGAGCCTGGCAGGATGCTGCTGCTGTTGGTTGGTGCCGGGGCCTTGGTATCGCGGCGTCGGCGGCGCGTGATGTAGGGCAGGGGATGTGCGGACGGTAGTCGGGTGAGTGGTGGCTGTGTAGTCTGGTTGCATTTGTTGGTCAGCGCGCGCACTTTCCCCGCATCATGGATTCGACTTACGCGCTCAGGATTCAGGAGTGGAGTGATGTCTCAGAAGTAGATTGGCATCTAGTCAGAGACGAACTGGCGAACTACCTGCGTCAAGTCATCGCGCATTTCAGCCAGACGAACGCCGCAAAGCAGGTCTATGGCATCGTCATTGAGCTGGGGCAAAATTGGACGATGAGCGTCTATCTTAACACCGAGGAGGGGTTAGCCGATGGACCTATGCGATTCCGCTCCGATTCCGTTGGCTACGAAAAGCACACGGATGCCCAGATTCTGGAGATGCTGGGTCGTTGGCACTACGAGTCATGGGAGTTTCCTTTGTACCAGTACAATTGTCCTGACCGGGGCTGCCCAAACGAACCGCACCGTGAACTCTTTGAGCGACTCGTCGAGGAAGAGTTGGAATCTGAGAATGAGGAACCCGAGAGTGTCTCCGAGTTGTTTTTGGGTGTGTGCGCTGAAGCGACTGCCATACTCGAACAAAGCCGCGAGCTGAAGGAACTCAGCAAGACTCCGGACTTCGCACTTAGGCTCTACGATGCCGACTGCTATGAATGGGGCACGGATGATATCATGAAGGCGGCTCGCAAGAAGGTGGCTGGTTCAGAGCAGAGTACACCGTAGTGACATGGGGCAAACGGGGTCTTTGGCATGGCTGCAGCATCCGTTCTTGACTCGCCAAGGGACTGGCGAGCTACATTAAGCACCCGCCCCGAACATCTCGCGCACTTTGGCCATGTAGTGCTCCTCGGAGGTGGACCAGCGGAGTTCGGCGAGCATTCTGGTATCTGCGCCTGCGGGGTAGCGGATCTGGTCACCTTCATCGGTGGCAGCGAGGAAGACGGCTTCGGCAATGTCCTGCTCGGTGGAGTAGGCGGTGGGATAGTTTTGCAGCTTCGCGAAGTAGGCTTGGGCGAAGGCATCGTAAGGTGGGGGAGTCAGGCCCTGCATGCGCTCGGCGCCATTCGCACCGAGGTTCGTGCTGGGGGCGTAGCCCGGTTCTACGATGCGTGTCTTGATGCCGAAGAGGGCGAGTTCGTGGGAAAGTGATTCAGTGAACCCCTCAATGGCCCACTTGCTGGCGGCGTAGACGGCGACGAGAGGCATGGGCGCGATGGCAGTGCTGGAGGTGACATTGATGAGCGCACCGCCGCCCTGCTGGCGCAGGTGGGGAATGGCGGCGCGGCAGACGGACATGACGCCGAAGGTGTTCGTTTCAAAGATTTCGCGTAGCAGTGCCTCTGACGTGGCTTCGAAAGCGCCCAGCAGACCGATGCCTGCATTGTTCACCACGGCATCAAGGCGACCGAAGGTGGTTGTCGCCTGAACGAAGGCGCTGTTGATGCTGTCAGCATTGGTGACGTCGAGTGGGAGCACTTGGAGGCGACCTCCAGCGGCCTTGAAGAGACTGGCATCCGGCTTTCGCATGGTGGCCACCACATTCCAGCCATGGTCGAGGAAGTATTGCGCGGTGGCTTTGCCATAGCCTGAGGATGCGCCGGTGATGAAGAGGGTTCTTGCTTTGCTCATGATTCGATTTGGTTCGTTTTGATTTGTGATGTCGCACTGTACTCTGCTACTGTTGGACGAACCATAATCGGGAGTCCGCAAGGCATTACCAAGCGTCCAGAATGAACCCTCTTGATGACATCATTGCGCTGCTGCGGCCTCATGCAGTCTTCTCCAAACCCATCTCGGGACGCGGTACTTGGGGTGTCCGCTATGCCGCAACACCGTCACCGAGCTTTTGTGTGGTGCTCGAAGGGCAGTGCTGGCTGACCATGGAAGGCAGGACGCCATTGCGGCTGGAGAAGGGGGACTTTCTGCTCCTGACGTCCACGCCTGCCTTTGCCCTCTACAGCAAGCCGGGTGTGCGTTGCGTCACGGGTGTTCCTTCACGAACGGGCGTGAGGCACGGCGAGCAGAAGGGGAAGCCAGATTTCCGCATGTTGGGCGGAACTTTTGAAACGGAGCTGTCGAATGGGAAGCTCCTTCTCGCGCTGTTGCCGGGCAGGATTCACCTGCGTTCCACGGAGTCGGACACCAGCCGGCTCTCGCGCCTTGTTTCGCTCATCATGGATGAGTACTCGGGGAACAGACCGGGACGTGAAATGATCCTCGCGCGGCTGCTGGAGGTCCTGCTCGTGGACTCATTGCGTTCCCATGACTATGACCCCGGCAGCATGGCTACGGGATTGATGGCGGGTTTGCGTGAGCCTTCCATCGCACGAGCCCTCGGGGCTATGCATGCCCGCGTACAGTGTGGATGGACCGTCGCGAATCTCGCCGAGCATGTGGGCATGTCGCGCTCTGCATTCGCGGCTCGGTTCTCAGAGAAGGTTGGGTGCGCTCCCATGGAGTACCTCTCCCTGTGGCGCATGAGCCTGGCGCAGGATGCCTTGCGTCGTGGAGACGTGGGCTTGGAGGTACTGGCAGAGGATATCGGCTATCAATCAGCCAGCGCCTTTAGTACGGCCTTCCGGAAGAAGGTGGGGTGTGCGCCGAGTGTGTTTGCGCGTGGTGGTCAGTAGTTGTCCCGCCGAGGGCATTTGGAGAGCTACATGCCGAGCACCCAAAGAACCCCCGGCTGTTCGCGCGATTTGCGGCAGAATGCGGAGATGCCCGAGACCGCATGTACGAGAGCAGGGACCAGACTCTCGATGGGAACGCCGCTCCAACGCTCAATCTGATAGCCGGGAAGAATCTGGTCGTGGCTTGTGGCGGATTCAAGCGTGGCGATGAACGCAGATAACTCGCGTTCGACATTGCGAAGCTCGTCTGCGGAAAAGCGGTTGAAGTCGTTGTAGCCGAATGTTGGAACAGCGCGTTCAAATGCCGGAGCAATGGCGCTGAAGCTCATGTCGGAGATGTAGAGGGACCCTTCATTCCAGCAGGTGGGAAGCTCCAGGCAATCGCTGGGGTAGAACTCGAAGTAATTGGTACCAACAAGGCGCGATTTGTCGGTGATGAGTTCGAGGTATTTGAGGTCGTCCACGGTAAGCATGGGAAGGTGTTCGTCGTTGGTGCAAGGAACCGTGGCAGCATCAGGCAAGTGCCAAGACCGGGGCGTTGCAGTGCATGGCCCGGTGGCTCAAGTACGGTGGTATTGTTCTATGCTTTTGATGGTCGCGCCATGCCTTTCCGGCTTTTGACTCGCCAAGGGACTGGCGAGCTACGTTGGTGGGTGCCCACCTTTGCCCCCGCAAACGGCTTGATGATTTCCCCATCTGGTCAATCTTGCCTGCCCCTTTTTATTCTCACCACCTCATTCTGACCCCTCCCCGCCATGTCCGCCGAACGCAAGACCCTTGAAGAACGCGCTCAGATGTCTGATCTGGAGCGCCTGCGTCACTCCTGCGCGCACGTCATGGCCACCGCCATCCTGCGCCTGTGGCCGGATGCGCAGTTCGCCTACGGGCCGCCCGTGGAGAGTGGCTTCTATTACGACTTCGACATGAAGCACCGGCTCACGCCGGATGATTTCGAGAAAATCGAGGCGGAGATGAAGAAGGTCGCCAAGGAGAACCAGCGCTTCGACAAGAAGGTGATCACGCGTGAGGAGGCCATCGCGCTCGCGGAGAGCGGCCGCCTCGGCGGGCTCACGGAGCGCCCGGGGAACCCCAGCCAGTTCAAGCTGGACCTCATCGCCAAGATTCCGGAAGGGGAGGAAATCTCCTGCTATCAGAATGGCGAGTTCCTGGACCTGTGCGCCGGGCCTCATGTGAACTACACGTCGAAGTGCAAGAACACGAAGCTCATGTCGGTGGCCAGCGCCTACTACATGGGAGACGAGACGAAGCCCCAGCTCCAGCGCCTGTACGGCACGGCCTTCCCCACGGCGGAAGAGCTCGCGAAGCACCTCGAACAGCTCGAAGAAGCGAAGAAGCGCGACCACCGCAAGCTGGGTCGCGAACTGCAGCTCTTCGCCATCGATGAGAAGGTGGGCCAGGGCCTCATCCTGTGGCTGCCGAAGGGCGCGATCCTGCGTCAGGAACTGCAGAACTTCATCAGCGAGGAACTGCGCAAGCAGGGTTACCAGCAGGTCTTCACGCCGCACATCGGCAAGCTGGAGCTGTACAAGACGAGCGGTCACTTCCCGTACTACAAGGAGTCGCAGTTTTCCCCGGTCATCGAGAACGACGACCTGAAGAAGGCCGCCGCCGAGGGCTGCACCTGCGCCGAGGTCATGGAGCGCCTGGATGGCATCTCCAAGAAGCTGCGTGAGGAAATCAACTCCCGCACGGGCGCGGACACCATCCCTGAGGAGCGTGTGCGTCCGGATGATGACCTGTACGACGGCTTCCTGCTGAAGCCGATGAACTGCCCGCATCACATCCGCATCTTTGCGCAGTCGCCGAAGTCGTATCGCGACCTTCCGGTGCGCCTCGCCGAGTTCGGCACGGTGTATCGCTGGGAGCAGAGCGGTGAGCTCGGCGGCATGACGCGTGTGCGTGGTTTCACGCAGGATGATGCGCACCTCTTCTGCACGGAAGAGCAGGTGGCGCAGGAGGTGCTCGGCTGTCTCTCCCTCGTGAAGACGGTGCTGACCACGCTGGGCATGAATGACTACCGCGTGCGTGTGGGTTTGCGTGACCCGGACAGCAGCAAGTTCACGGGGAATGCCGAGAAGTGGGACCTCGCGGAGGCCGCCTGCCGCGCCGCGGCGCAGAGCCTGGGCGTGCCCTTCACGGAAGAGCCCGGTGAGGCCGCCTTCTACGGACCGAAGATCGACTTCGTGATCAAGGACGTCATCGGTCGCGAGTGGCAGCTGGGCACGGTGCAGGTGGACTACGTGCTGCCGGTGCGCTTTGACCTCACGTACACGGGCGCGGATAACAAGGCGCATCGTCCCGTGATGATTCACCGTGCGCCCTTCGGCAGCATGGAGCGCTTCTGCGGCGTGTTGATTGAGCACTTCGCCGGTCACTTCCCCACGTGGCTCGCGCCTGAGCAGGTGCGCATTCTCACCGTGAGTGAGAAGAGCGATGCCTTCGCTGCCGAGGTGCTCAGCGCCCTGAAGGGTGCTGGCCTGCGTGTGACGCTGGTGAATGACTCCGACAAGATTGGCGCGAAGATCCGCAACGCCCAGCTCGACCGTGTGCCCTACATGCTGGTGCTCGGCGAGAAGGAAGCGACCAGCGGCAACGTGGCCATCCGTCACTCCAAGAAGGGCGACCTCGGCGTGAAACCGCTCGCAGCCTTCGTGGAGGAGATCACGGCGGAAGTGGCGGAGCGGAAGCTGTAGGGCCGGTGCGACGGTGAGCGGTAAGCGGTGCGACGGTGGAGGACTGTCGCGCTGGACCAGTGGTGCGCTGCTTTGTTGGGAAACGCAAAGCAGCGAAAGCAGCGAGCAGCAAAGACACTGAAGGAGGTTAGGCTTTCCAGCCTGACAGTGGACGTTGGGCCTCTGGCCTGACGTTGTGGCGAGTCAGCAAAAGCGCCCGCATGCTGATATCACACCGCTGCGTCGCTTCCAATTAACCGGAGTCGTCCATGCAGCGCGAAGGGCGAGTTGAGCGTGCTATTGCCGTCAGGCAAGAATGCCTAACGACCACTGTCAGGCTGGAAAGCCTAACCTCCGATCCGAAGCTGCTTCGTTGCTTTGCGTTTCACCTGCACTCAGGCGGTCGCGGCGGTGCTGCGGCCGACGAGGGGCAGCGCACGCACGTGGCGCAGCACAGCTTCGGTGTTGTACACGAGCACCAGGACCAGGGCCCCGGTGAGGTCGGCAATCAAGGAGTGCTGGAAGAACACAAGCGTGCTCGGGTAGGGAGGGATGCCCACGGTGAGGGCCTGCACCCAGCCGTCGAAGTTCTTGCCGTAGTAGGGCTCAATCCACCAGCACATGGTGTTCGTCACGACGTAGAAGAGGACGCTGCATGCCAGCGTGCCACCAAGGGTCTCTACAATGCCGGCGCGGTCGCGCAGACGGGAGCCCCACCAGGCGGCGAAGACGTAGCAAGCATAGGCCAGGAGAATTTCATAGCGGCCTCCCTGCGTCACGGCGGAGAAACTGAAGCCATCGCAGGCCCAGTCGATGACCAGCAGGATGAGAGCCCACGACCACCACGGAAGCGGACGGGGGAACATGACAGCACCCGCGAAGGCGAACGCGACGAGCGGGCTCAGATTCGGCACACCGGTGACGATGCCCTGCTGCGCCAGCACACGAAGAAGAAGAGCTCCCGCCATGAGGATGAGGGGAAACCAGATGGTAGTGGTCGCGTTGTGGGAGCGTTGATCAGCCCGGTCTTGAAGCATGCCTGCATCAAACGACAGAAGAGGCGAGGGGACAAGGGGGAATTTGTCTAAGAAAGACATAGACAAGGGCGGAGGCTCGTCCTACAGAAATCCTCGTTCTCCCTCCCGATGATTCGTCCCCGGCACGTCTTTTTGTCCTCACTTCTGGCCACCTGCGCTGTGGCCCTCTATTTGGTCGCACCCAGCACGCTGTGGGCACAGGGGACCTCCAGTTCCTACTTCATGGTGCAGGGCCCCTTGGGTTCAGGTGGTGCCTATCAAACATACAAGTTCCGAGTGGAGTACACTGGGCAGCTGACGATTCCAGGATATCAACCGACTCCCCCTGGTACCCCTGTGCCTCTGGTAAACACTGGTGAGGCGCTGATTGCGGCTATCTTCGGCAATGGCGTTGCGACGGCCAGTGGCATCTACTCCAACAGTGTGGGCACAATGAGTCCTAGCTATGGGATTCCATATTCTTTCCAGATGGCGGGTGGCCCCGAGGTGATTCCTGGCTCCTATCCCGATGGACCGCAATGGGGCTACTTTGCCGCGGGAGGCACGTATTCGAACTTTTATGTGGACCCCCCGGACATCAATATCACTCTTGCCTCCGGTGTCTGGACGCAGTCTCCGGTGGGCTTGAGCACTCGATACCTGACGAACGGCAGCTTTGATGCCTACACCTTCGGCGCACTGACGCCAACTGGCGAGGAAGATGCATGGGGCTTCCCCATCTATGACTTTGCTTCTCCCGTTGGCGTGCAGCCCACGCTGGCAGATTTTTCCGGGGTAGAGATGCTCGTTTCAGCCTCGGGCCTGCCATACAATGTATACCTCATCGTGCCGGAACCCAGTCGTGCACTGTTTCTCGTGCTGGGGATTGGCCTCGTGATCGTGCGGCGATCGCGCGGCAGGCTGGTGTAGTGTATCGTTAATGTTTTTGCGTTGTCACACGTCGCCGTCATGAAGTGTCATGCCACTGAACTAAAACCACTCGAAGCGGGTGCGGTGGGGCGCTCGCACGCGCCGGGGCTGACCTTGGTGGAGCTCCTGGTGACCATGTGCGTGATGGCGGTGTTGGCCACGGTGGTGTTTGGGGGGTACCGCACGTTCGTGAGCCTGGCCACACGAGCGAACTGCTCGAGCAATCTACGGCAACTCGGCAGCGCGGTGCATCTGTATGTCTCGGACAACGGAGGATTTTTTCCACCTTATGTAAAAAATAACAGGGATGGATCAAGAGAGTGGTACTTCGGCAAGGAGCCCTACCAACCCGGCACATCGGAGGGAGACCGCGAGCTGGACCGTGAGGCAGGCCCCCTCTACCCCTACATCCAGACGGTGGGGAGTGTGGAGGTCTGCAAGGGATTCAACTACGGAGCGGCGATTTGGAAGGCCAAGTTCAAGGGCGCGAGCTATGGCTATGGATACAACTGGGCTCTCGGCGGTCGCATGACAGGCAGGTGCATGAACATCTCCGCGTTGCGGAATGGATCGTCCGTCATTCTCATGGGGGACTGCGGCCAGGTGAATACGTTCCAGGCTCCGGCCAGCCCCGGCAAGCCGATGATTGAGGAGTTCTACATCATCAATGAGTCGTACAAGACGATTCACTTCCGGCATGCCAACCGGGCGAACATTCTTTTTGTGGATGGACACGTGGAGTCCATGGAGGCCTTCCCCGGGACCGAAGACCGGCGGGTGAAGGGGGAATTGCTCGGGCGCGTGACGAAGGCGGGAAGCACGGAGATGCTGAAGTAGAGGGCGTCGGTAAAGGAGTGCTGGGTGTGGCCGGCTGCATGGGATTCAACGCAGAGACACAGAGCCGCAGAGGGAACTTCGGAGACTGAGGCCTGAGGTGTTCTAACTCCCGCCCTTCACCCGCTCCATCGTTTCAAGATTCCACTCAGCTTCCTTGAACGCCTGCGTGACGGGTGGCTTTACTTCGGGATAGCCGCCGACTTCCTGTTCGCTGTTGAGGATTTTGCCTTTTCGGTTCAGGGCGGCATCGATGATGCGGGCATCGATGGGATCACGGTCCCATGGACGTGAGCCGGCGTTCTTCGCCACATGTTCCTTCACTTTGTCAGCGGGCATGGCTTCGAGATTTGCGGGCCAGAAGAGGCGTTCCTTTTCCAGGGGGAACTTCTCCCCGCGCGTGAGTTTGGCAGGTTTGCCATCGAGCATGAAGGCGAGGTTGTCCTGCATGTGCACCTCGAGGGGTGTTTTCTCGTAATAGCCGAAGAGGGACACGTACTCGAGCGTGTCCACGCCGTGCTCCAGCACATTGCCCACGATGTCGAGTTTTGCAGGCTGGCGCTCATGTTCGTGCCCTTTCCATTCACTGTCCACGAGTGCGGCGTGGATGGCGTTGCGCGCGGGGTTGGAGATCCAGTTGTTCACGATGACGGCCTGCGCGCCGCCCTTGGCGAGGGGATTGCGCTCCACATTGCACGCGTAGAGATTGCCGATGACGCTGATGTGTGAGGTGTTGTCGTGAATGAGGGTGCCCTTGGAGTGCTCGCCCTTGTCATGGGTGGACTTCGAGAGTCCCTCGGCGATGAGGCAATTGGAAATGGTGATGTGGTGGGAGGTGTTCTTCCGCCAGTCATCGGGTGTCTCGCCCTTGAAGCGGTCGCCAGAGGTGGAGAGATTTTCATCCGTGGCCCACGTGCAGGAGAGGTGGTCGAAGATGACATTGGCAGAACCCACGGTGGTGATGCCGTCCGCATTCCAGCCGCTCTTCTTTTCATGGCCGGCTTCGCCCGGGCGCACGGCGAGGTGACGGATGATGACGTCATTCGTGGAGACCACGAGGCTGCCCTTGATGAGGGTGATGCCTGGAGATGGCGCGGTCTGCCCCGCGATGGTGACGTGCGGCTCGGAGATGACCAGCGTGGTCTTCTTGAGGTCGATGACACCGCCGACTTCAAAGACGATGATGCGTGGTCCTTTCACACGCACGGCCTCCCGCAGGGAACCGGGGCCGGTGTTCTCCAGCGAGGTCACGCGGATGATTTTGCCGCCGCGTCCGCCTGCGGTGGTGGCGCCGTCACCTTGAGCGCCGGGGAAGGCGAGGGGGGCTTGAGCGTGGATAGCCTTTGCACTCATGAGCGGAACAAGTGCAGACAGTAACAGAACGGAGAAAAGGGAGCGCATGGTGCAGGTTGATTCTTGTTGTGGAGTCAGTTTCACAGCGAGGCACCATTCTATACGGAGGAAACGCTATTCAACCTGCAACGGCCCTGGGAGCTGTGGCCTCCGGCTGGCGTTTTTGGCCTTGCAAACTCCGCACCGTGCGAGCTTTGAATACGCCGGCCAGAGACCAGCGCTCGCAGGGCCGCGTCCGGCATTCGGCACTGAGGATTGCTCTCCAGGTGCTGGGACAGGCAGGAACTGCACGGCATCGGCGATCACCACCTTGCCTTCGTCGCTGCCTTCATTGGAGATGCGCACCCAGCCGTGGAGTCCGGTTTCAAAGCGGAACACGCCCAACGTGCGGAAGAGTTTGCCGTGCTCGGGTTCTTCCTGCTGGTTGATGCGCAGTTGCTTTTCGCCATCGGCGTGGTGGATGGTCACGGGTGTGTTCGTGGCGCGGCGTACATTGTAGCAGTGAGCGAGGCGCACCTCATACCAGCCGGTCTTTGGCAGGTCCGGGGTGAAGGTGACGGACTTTTTCCCTTTGCCCGCCTTCAGGTCATGGATGTAGCCGAGCCCCACGTATGGCGGTGTGTGCGTAGAGTACTGCCACTCGCCCTCCAGCGTGGCGGAAGTTTCATCGACCACGATTCCGGCAAGTGTTGCGGGATCACTCACGATAAAGGCCACCATATCCGGCCGGTCCACCTCGCCTGGAGCGTGGATGTTGGGCAGGGCGGAGGGGTGGGGTTTGAGGGCGGTGGTGGATGATCCGCCACCCTTACCAGAAGGTTCTGCGGTCATGGCAGTGAGGCATGGCAGAAGCAGAAAGTGGAGGATGGGGAGGCGCATTGGGGGTAGCGGGCGAGTGGTTCGGAGAGGAACCACTGATGGACACTAACCAACACTGATGTTTGCGCTGGTTCTTTCCAGAAGGCGCGTGAAAAGTGAACGTCAGACCATGCCAAGTCGCCGAGTCATTGCGGGTGTCCTGCACAATTTCCTGGGAACTTTTACCAGTCGGAACTCTGACTTCGGGGGCTACTGGTTGTTTGGGTTTCTGGTCTCGGAAGCAGAGCCTCACGTGTTCGACTTGCTTGGTGAGGCTGCTGTGGATGAAGCATCTCCGGCAGCCGTTTTTGCTCATCGGCTGGCGGCGCAGCAGTTTGCGGAGCAAATGGCGAAAGTTGGTCTTCCACGAGACCGGATTCGCGAGGCGTGCGTTGTCATCACGAGGACAAGAATCGGCGTTATCAACGATTGCGGCCGTTCATGCTATGAATTGAGATTCCGCGCGGACGCGGTTGACGATTTGAGCACGGCGTATGAACGCAAGGTATCAATCCTTGTTGCGCCGCACGACCCGGCCATCGAGGGACGAAGTGCACGATGGAAGTCTTGACTGTTGAGAAAGGAATCATGAAAACCCAGTACTACACCGCCACCAGCCTGGATGGATTCATTGCCACGGAAGATGACTCGCTGGAGTGGCTCTTTCCTCTGGGTGAGTTGGGTGAGTCCAGCTATCCGGCGTTCATCGCGGAGATTGGCGCGCTGGCCATGGGATCGACCACGTATGAATGGATGCTGCGCAATGCAGACAAGGTGATTGCGGAAGTGGGCTCTCCGTGGCCTTACACGCAGCCCACGTGGATATTCACCAGTCGGGAGCTTCCGCTCATTGAGGGTGCGGACATCCGATTTGTCCGTGGTGATGTGCGTCAAGTGCATGCCGAGATGCGTGCTGCTGCGGGCGACAAGAACATCTGGGTCGTGGGCGGGGGTGATCTCGCGGGTCAGTTCTATGATGCGGGCTTGTTGGATGAACTCATCTTGCAGATTGGTTCAGTTACCTTGGGAAAGGGGAAGCCGTTGTTTCCTCGCCGGGTGCTGAGTCCACATTTGAAGCTGATGTCGGTGCGCCAGATGGGGAGCACCATGGTGGAGATGCGGTATGAGGTGCAGAAGGGTGTGGCTGATGCCTGAGCGCAGGCTCCCTTCAGTCGTTCAACCATGCAAGCAGCGTAATAGGGCGAACAGGGATGTATTGCGGTCGTGGAATCTCATCGGCCCCGAAAGGAAGAGGCTTGCACGGCACCCGGACTTTAGACACTCTGTGTAGAAGTATTTGTGAAGCGACTCTACAGAATTGGATTCTCTCCCGGCTGCCCGAAGCTGGCTATTACCCTTCCAGGGGCAGGCAGCATCGTCGAGGCCTTTGACGGCCAGCCCTTGGCCTCACTATGGCCAGACGAGCCTTTTGTAGGTACAGTGGAGCAGGAATGCCCGGGGGCCCAGTTGTACGCCTGTGGAGAGGATGCGGTGGCCTTCACGGATGCCGCGTGGGAGAGCAGCGAGGACATGTACTATGTGTTTAGCATTGGAGGCTGCGAAATTCTGGCCGCTCAGGCTGGGGACACATGGTTCTCCATCATCAACGCACTCGATTTTGCGCCTCGGGCGAGAACAGCCGCTGAGCCCTTTGATGTTTCATCATCATTCTACGCTCCAATTTTCAGAATCCATGACCGCCCCCGTCAGATATTCTGTCTGGAAGGGACGCCGGTGCCGGGTGATGAGTTCAAGTACGCCTATGAAACCCTCGGGTTCCAGGGGTTGACGTTTCAGGAGGTGTGGTCAGAGGCAGACGGCTTCCGTTGAGAGCTGGTTCCGTGAGCTGAACACCTACGGCGCTGCCACCTTCTTCACGAACTCCAGCGCTTTGCCTGCCGAGGCATTTTCCACTTCCTGGACGAAGCGGGTGGTTCGTTGAGGAAACCACTAATGAACACTAACTGACACTAATGGTTGAGTGGGTTCCATTTCATCTGGGGCGATTCCCACGTGTGGTGTTGGGTAACGAATGCAGAAAGTTCTCCGCACGTCAGCCGCCTCTATTAGTGTCCCGTTAGTGTTCATTAGTGGTTTCCCATCCGTCCCACTCGCTCACGGCGTCGCCGTCTTCTTCACCAGTTCCAATGCTTTATTCACCAGTGTATTTTCTACCTCGGGTGCGAAGCGCGTGGGGAAGCCGTAGTAGAACATGCTGAAGTCTGCCTCATAACCGCCCTCGGTGAGAATGCGCATGGAGGGTACATAGGCGAAGACGTCATTGCAATAACCTGCGATCCAGAGGCGCTCGTCAGGTAGTTCGCGGCGCAGGCGCAGGGCGTAGTCCACACACGTCTCACCGCTGAGTCCAATCATGGTGAAGGCGTTTCCAAAACGCAGCACCTGCACGGGCGCGGCATAGGAGGTGATAAGCTTCTCACCGCGATCCATCTTCGCCAGGTGGTCCTGCGCATAACGCTGCACGGCGGGTGCTTTGTCCTGCAGCTTCGATTCGTAATAAGCGCGGTCGGGCAGGGGAGCGAGAGGCAGGTCGGCACGGTCGAAGCCGGCGGTGATGGCGCCCTTCACCGGGCGCATGGGTGCGGTGAGGGAGCGGGCCACGGCGCCGGCGAGATGCAGGCCATGCGCACGCGCGAGGATGATGGAGCCGCGTGGATTCGGATTGGCATCGGCACCACAGCCGGTGATGAAGAGCGCGGTGCAGCCTGCGTAGGTCTGCTCAAGATTTGCCATGGCATGCCCGGCCCAGTCGCCGCTCACTTCCGGTCCTGCGCCCGGTGTGGTGCAGTGGCACGCATAACCGAAGAGGATGGCCTTCACACTTCCATCCGCCCGTGTCGCGCGCAGCACCGGCACGTCGTGCTCCACGGCTCCGTTGGGATTGATGCCGAATCCCACGCCCTTGGGGCCGAACTGGCGTCGATTCCCGGCGAAGGTGGCCTCGCTCTTGCCGAAATCGAGCGTGGCAGGCTCCAGGTTCTTCACGGCCTCCGACGCGGCGGTGAAGGATTTTTCCAGGAACATCTTCGTGTAGTTTTCCACGGCTTTTGTCTCGGCTTCGTTGAGTCCGTACATGGTGGTGAGGCAGCCGTGAACGACCGGGGTGGAGTGGCTGTGCGAGTTCCCAAAGAGGAAACGCTCGCGCGGCACCTTGAGCTCCTGCTCGATGCGAGTGGCAAGCGCGTCATTGAACCATCGTGGTGTGCCGATGGTGTCCGCAGTGATGATGATAGACGTGTCGCCCGCAGCATCCTGCAGCGCGAGGGCCTTCACCTATATGGGCTGCTCCACGGACTCGTGCGGTTTGTTGCGGCTCGCATAACCGGCGAGCCGGATGGGTTCCGTGGGCGTGATATCTGCCTTGGCAACGCCGACCTTGAATTCCTGGGCAGTGGAGGAAGTCACGATGCCGAGGGTGGCGAACAGCAGGGTGAGGATGTGGAACGTGCGCATGTGTGAGTGCAGCAACAAACGGGATGAGAAGCATGAGTCTGTCTTGCAGCCAAGGAGGTTAGGCCTCCGGCCTGACAGTGGTCGTTGCGCCTCTGGCCTGACGGCACAGCGTGCTCCACTCGCTCTTCACCCCACAAGGACGTTTCCGGTTAGCCGCAGAGAGGCAAAGGACGCAGAGGAGCAAGAGAGTTTGGCGTTGGGACGGGCAACGTACATGAGTGTGGTAACACCTCGATGCAGAGGCGGCAGAAGGCGCGGAGTAGATGCACTACGCGAGGTGGCTCATTCGTGAGACGTGGCCTTCTCTCAGGGAGTGGGAGCATTCCTGCTCCCATGGGTGGACTGTACGTCCCTGACTTCATCTCCACTCCAAAACATCACCACCATCCGCGCCCTCAAGATCACTCCTCACCTCTCCGCCGCAGACCATTTCACCCATCAATGGGAACAGGAATGTCCCCACTCCTTGAAGTGCCGCATCGTTTTGTCGTAGGCTTATCACGCCTACCCTCCGGTTTCTGTTCGTGGAAATGCGGCGCGTTCATTGGCGTATCATTGCACACGCATTGTTATGAAACGCACTCGCTTTCTTCCTCTGTTCCCGCTGTTGGGGGCTTGTCTCGTTCACCTCTTCCTGCAGGCACATATCTTCTCCCAAGAGAAGGAGATGACGAAACCATCACCACCGCCGGAGGATGGGAAGTTGCGCATCATTGTCTTCGGCGCGCATCCGGATGATGCGCAGTACAAGGCGGGTGGCACGGCGGCGAAGTGGGCGAAGCTGGGGCACCATGTGAAACTGGTGTCCGTGACGAATGGCGACATCGGCCACTGGCAGTCGGCGGGTGGACCGCTGGCACAGCGGCGGCTCGCCGAGGTGCAGAAGGCGGATGCCGTGGTGGGGGCGACCACGGAGGTGCTGGATATCCACGATGGCGAGCTGCTGCCCTCGCTGGAAAATCGCAAGACCATCATCAAGCTCATCCGCGAGTGGCAGGCGGACATTGTGATTTCGCATCGTCCATGGGACTATCATCCGGATCATCGTTATGTGGGCATCCTGGTGCAGGATGCGGCCTTCATGGTGACGGTGCCCTTCGTGTGTCCCGAGGTGCCGCCGGTGAAGAAGAATCCGTTGTTCCTGTATTCCAGCGACCTCTTCAAGAAACCTTATCCCTTCCAGGCGGACATCATTGTCTCGGTGGATGATGTGTTCGACCAGAAGCTGGAGGCCATCCATGAGATGCCCTCGCAGGCGTATGAAGGCGGGGCGAGTGGCAGTGCGGAGTTTGTGAAAACGGTGCCGCCTCCCGGAGACGTTGCGGCGCGCATGAGCTGGCTGCGTGAGCGCTGGGAGCGCCGCCAGGGTGGGGAATCGAATCGCTTCCGCGAAGTGCTCGCGAAATGGTATGGGCCGGAGAAGGGCGCGGCGGTGAAATTTGCCGAGGCCTTTGAAATCTGTGAATACGGACGCCAGCCCAGCGTTGAGGAAATCAAGAAGCTGTTCCCGTTCTTCCCATGATGACGAACTCCCGCTGCTTCTTCCCGCTGTTGCTTGGCACGTTGTTCTTCGCGAGTGTGCCTCTCGCGAGCCACGCGAAGTCCACACCTCCCGGTCTGCGCGTGGGTGCAGCAGCGGTGAGTTTCGTGGCGGATGACTCCATGGAAATCGCGGGCAGTATTCTCCCTGGAAAGGCGATGGGGCAAGAAGGAGAGCTGCGCGCGGTGGCGGTGGTGCTGGAGAAGGCACCGCATCCGAAGGTGGCGATCGTGGCGTGTGATATCCTCATGATCACGCGGGACCTGCTGGATCCCGTAGTGGCGGAGATTGAAAAGACCACCGGCATTCCCGCGTCGCACGTGCTCATCAACTGCACGCACACACATCACGCGCCGAGCACGGTGAAGGTGCACGGCTACGGACGCAACGAGACCTTCTGCAAGGAAGTGCAGAAGAAGGTACTCGAAGCAGTTCAGAAGGCGGATGCGAATCTCGCGAAGGAGAAGGAGGACTGCCAGTTTCACTTCGCACTGGGGCATGAGGACACCATCGGGCAGAACAGCAGGCAGATGCTCTCGGACGGCACCATCTACTGGACGGGTGAGCGTGGCGACTTTGTGCGGCCCACCGGTCCCTTCGACCCGGAGCTGCCGGTATTCGCCTTTCGCGATGGCTCGGGGAAACTGCTCGCGCTGATGTTTAATCACTCCACACACACCATCGGTCTGCGCGCGGGTGGGAAGCGCTCGCCTTCCTTCTACGGTCTCGCGGCGCAGGAGCTGGAGCAGGACATGGGCGGTGTGGTCTCCTTCCTGGAAGGCGCCTCTGGCTCCACGCACAATCTCTTTGTGCCCTCGCTCACCGCCATCACGAAGATGAAGCAGAGCGTGAGTGAGACACTCGCACGAGCGCAGCCACGCGAGGTGCATCGCATCGCTGCGATGAAGCGGTCCTTCACTTTCAAGGTGCGCCAGTTCGATGAAGCGCGTGAGGAGGCTGCGGTCACGAACTACTGCCAGAAACGCATTCCGACACGCGCGGAGGATACGGCTCGTGTCTTCCGGAACATGCGGAAGGAACTCGGGCCGATGCAGGGGCAGGAGTGCACGACGTGGATACAGGCCATGGTAATAGGAGACGTGGCGATGGTGGGTGTGCCGGCGGAGTTCTTCACCAAGCTGGGGCTGGATATCAAGAACCGCTCACCCTTTCGCCACACGTATATCGCCGAGCTGGCGAATGATTGGATAGGCTACATCCCGGACCAGGATGCCTTCCAGCTGGGTGGCTACCAGGTGTGGACGGGATTTCACAGCTATGCCGAACCCGGTACCGGCGAGCGCATGGTGGATGCCGTGGTGGAGATGCTGCGGGAACTGCAGGGCGGGAGGTAGGGCCGCGACAGGGACGGAACACCTTGCGCAAGATGCGCTGCTGCATCACCACATCGCATAGGCTGCTACCGGGAGCTGCGCGGTCCGGCCCACCGTTTCCGTCTGGGGAGTATCGCCGGAAGCTTCGGAAACCGGCGCATACCGCGGACACTCCGGTCGCTGTCGTCCACAGGGTTCATTTCCAAGGGCTTCGATGGCAGGGAGTTCGGGAAAGGGCTGGTAGGTGAGGCAGGCCAAATCTTCGCCCCGGATTGCATGTTTGGTCGCAGCGTGGCGGATGCTTGGCTGAGCGTGGCATCAGGCCGTGTCACCGGTGTCCGGCGGCTCTCTCCACTTCGCGCTTCATCACGAGCCGTGCCCTACCAGAATCACTTCGCGTGCCTCTTCCGCTCCCATCTCCGTGACGATATCGCTGTCCACCAGCAGCAGCCAAGGCTTGCCCTCGCCGTCCAGCACCACGCGCCTCCCGTTCCACTCCGAGAGCTCCCCCTCGGCCTCGAAACTGGTGCCATCCTGGTGCAGGATTTTATATTTCCTGGTCATCCAAGGCCCAGTGTCTCACATCCAGCTTGCGATGGCAATGCTGAGATTGAGCAACGTTGAGCAGGATGTTTATTCAACCCGTGCGCTCCGACGAAGACCCATCGAAGGTGATTTCTTGCTCTGTTTCTTCCGGAGGTTGCGAGCGGGCGAGCCACCGTGGTGGTTCCGCTATGGAACGTGGAAGCGCTCACGTGTCGCTAAGCTGCCGCCTGGTACTCAGATTTGCACGGTGGTCCGTGCGTGCAGTCCTCAATCTTGCGCACCGTGGCGCGGGCGTACCAAGCGACAATCTGGCCGTGATTCATGAAACAGATCGCCGAGTCGCGCTGGCTCCACGCTTCGGCGTCCAAATAAGTCGACACTCCAATGGTCAACGTGATGTGGTATTTTTTCATGGCACCCAAAGAGTATCGGTGTGCCAAGGGTCTGCGGACGGGGCAGCGTTTGTCCGCTGCGGGAGTGGCCTTCCTCCATCCCGCTTTCAACGACACGACTACAGCGCCAGCAACACCCAGTCTGCGGTGGCCTTCTGGCATCGGTCAGAGTCGCGGTGGGTGTCGTGGGCGAACTGGCGGAGGGAGGCACCGTGGTACTGCAGGAAGCATCGAGTCAGGTGGTAGGGCGTCATGCCCACAAGGCATGCCAGCGCCGCTTCGTCATCGCCCAGCTTGGGCCTTCTTTGGATGAGGTTGGCGATGCGCTCAGCGGCTTGCATTTCAAATTCTGACAACTGCATAATGCAAAGGTTCCCGACTTGCCCCGCTGCGCCATTAACAATGTTGTTAATATCGCACTTTTTTTGCAATGGCAGACAAAATAGGCTCGCTCACTGGGGAAAGTGTGCGGAAATTGCGGAGTGATAACGCTTTGCGGGCAGCCTTTACGATATATTCAAATGAATATATCGATACGCTTCCCCTTCGTAAAACCGGCCCACGGCCCTTTTTCGGCACGTTATCTGCGCGTTTTGGAACATTCATATTCACACGAAAGTCATGGTGCAGGGGTGAATAGGCACACGATATTTCCGGTCTATGACGTGCCTCATCCTTACGCACGTGAGATTTCTGCATCTGAGTCGCATCTGCATCCACATGGAGCCCAGCCCTGAAAACCTCGAAGCTTACCGCATGGCGCGCTGGCGCTTGAAGTGCGCGACCATTGCTGCCGCGATTGCTCGGGGATGGCCAGGCTCCCACGGGGTGGACACGCCGGAGTACCGTGATTGCCACGCGCGTCTGGAGGAGGCGCGGGAGGCGCTGGGAAAGTTTCCCGTGGAATGGAGCGAGATGCCGGATCTGTCTTCTGCCGGATGAGAGAACGTGGGTGACTCCGTAACGCACAACGTGGAACCCGCTCGCGAGAATTCATCGCCATGCGGCACCAAATAAATCACTGGGTTCGCCCGCAGCATCGCGCCTCTCAGGTGCTGATGAGGAGGGCCTCAACCGCGTCATGCCATCTGTGCGCGGCTTGCTTATCTTATGAATTCATCTATTTCCCCGCATACGCGTAGCGCGCGGGCTCGCCGCAGATGAGGCGGATTTTTCCTTGGTTGCGCAGGGCAGTCCAGCAGGAGGTGAATCCGAGGATGAGACCCGGGGATGCATCGCCTACTGCGGAGAGGGCTTCACCCAAGGTGAATCCATTTGGTGCATGAAGTTGCATGCAGATGTGTGCAATGTGCGAGGCGGAGACGGCTTTGTGATTATCCATCATTATGTTAGAGGGGCGCTATCGTATCGCCAGAGTGGCGGTAGGGCAGGGGTGTAGCAGACACCGCGCGCGGGTAGATGCTCAATGAGGGCAACTTGCACGGGGGTCCAGATGATTCCAATGATGCGATCCAGAGTTCATGAAACGAGAACTCAACGAACCGCACAAGGGCGACAAGCGCTTCCAACGCCGGACGAAGGAAGGCCAATTCAGCGAGAGCGATGACATGGGTCGCTCGATGAAAACGGACCGCCGCCAGCACGCGAAGCACAAGTCCTCACCAGGCGAGGGAGATAGAGGGGACAGGTGACGTGCCATGTACTTCGAAACCCTCAAGTCGCCCGAGGAGCTCCTCTGTCCGGTCGGTACCATCCTGACCCTGGGTGAGGTGGCCCAGCTCACGGAGCATAATGCGGCGATGATACACATGGCCATCGCAGATGCGGATGCCTTCCGTATCACGCCCGGATTTGCCTTCAAGGTACTGGAGACCCTGGATGAGGCGGGGCGCATCACGCCGGAGGATCTGGCTTACGCCTACAGCGACGAAGATGAGTCCCATCACAATCGCGATCGCGATGGCCCCATCTCGCCAGCAGGCAGGATGGGTCAGGGGTTTCCTCCGCCCATCGGCCCACTGGACCCCTTGGAGAATCTTCTCGAAGAGAGTGAGGATGACGAGGAGGAGGGCGGTGGCTCCCGGTTTCCCTGAGTGGGCGTGTGACTTGGGTGAGCCTTGGTCCGTGGCCAAGTCAGAAGCACGCGTCCATCCGGCTGCTGATGTGGCCCGGCCTGGGACTAGGAGCGACTGCCGCCGAAAAGCACGAGATCGGTCATCACCAGACCTGGCGTCGCAGCTTCCTCCTGCTCTTCGCTGATGGCGCTCACCTCTTCCGTGGGGAACTCCGAGTGGAGGATGTTTCCCTGATAGAATCTCACCTTGCCATCAGCAGTGTACCGATCGGCCCCGAGTCGGACGATGCCGCCAGCATTCATGGTCACGTGGTACACCTTCATGCGTCGATGAGCAGATATTGCAGTTCATGCGCAAAATTGTCTAGTGCCCAATTGTTTCAAATTTGAGACCCGGACTGCTAATCCAGCTGGTCCGTCAGCCTGTGCACTGCTTCTCCAAGGTGTCGAGCGCGGCCTCAGCCCTCTGCAGTCGATGCAGGAAGTCCGCCTCCTGGGACATCCAAGCCTCGACGTCCATGTAACGGACAACACGGTGGGTGTTGAGCAGGCGCTTGAGGAAGTTCACCCGCCACTTGGCGTGTTGAAGTTCGGTGGGCTTTGTGTCCGTCATTTATTTCGAGGTTTTGTGCATTATGCCCTAGTGCCCGCGATTGCACCATTCTTTACTGAATAAAAGTTAATTTGATGCATTTTGCAAGACAGAAGAGCAGAAGTTTGAGCCACACGGTAGGATACCCAAACACAGTAGACCGCTCTGAAAACCTTCTCTCGTGCTACATTCCATATTGAAAACCAAAGAGTTGCGATGGTTTAGGTGTTTGATTTAGCTCCTTCTAAAGCGCAAAGTGGCGATTCTACCACAGGATGTGATGGTTGCAATAAGGGGCAATCGTTTTGCCGTTGGGTGGCATCCTGAGCTGCCTGCTTGCAATTTTGGGCAAAATCCCTCTCCCTTCCCGCCTCCATCTTTGAGAGGGGTAAGTGGCCTGCTGGCGTTACTTCTTCATCCTAAACGGTATGTGGAACTAAAAAGGTTGGGCTGGCATCCTCTGTGCGCGGGTAAAACCTTAAGGATCTCACCACGAATGCCTCGTGGCGGAATCAGGTCGGTATGTGCAGGAGCTGTGGGATAGAGCTCCTCGCGTGGAGCGCTTTTGGGCACGTGAGCATCACCGCGTGGGGTGGCAGCCGCCAGCGACATGAGTAATCTGACTGCCACCTCCCAGGTGGATTGGAGCGGAAGGTATGCTTGGAACTCCCGGTTTGGCCCCCCTGCCAAAGCATGATGCTCACCGCACTCAAAAGTGCGTCGCGTAACGTGGAATCCGTTTTTATGACGGGGTGTGGTTATTTGTTTGTGTCGAATATGTCACAAGACTCTCAGATAAGGGACCCTGACTGCTGCGCACAACACCCCTGCTCTCTGCCCGCAGCCATGGCTCTCACCCCTTGAGCGTTTTGTTGAAGAACTCCAGCGTGCGTGTCCACGCGAGTTCCGCTGCCGCCTTGTCATAGCGGGGAGTGGTGTCGTTGTGGAAGCCGTGGTTCGCACCGGGATACATATGTGCGGTGTACTTCACGTTGTTCTCCTTCAGCGCGGCTTCGTACGCGGGCCAGCCCTCATTCACGCGGGTATCCAGCTCCGCATAGTGCAGCAGCAGGGGCGCCTTGATCTTCGCCACATCCGCTGCGGAAGGCTGGCGTCCATAGAAAGGCACCGCCGCCTTGATCACATCCGGGATGCGTACGGCCAGGGTGTTCGCCATCAGTCCGCCGAAGCAGAAGCCCACCACGCCGATCTTGCCATCGCACGCGGGATTCTTCTGCAGCCACTGCGCTGCGGCAATGAAGTCCTCCACCATCTCGTCGCCGGAACGTTTGGCCTGCAGTTCCTTGCCCTTCTCATCATCCCCGGGATAGCCACCCAGTGGTGTGAGCGCATCCGGCGCGAAGGCCACAAAACCTGCGACACCCAGGCGGCGCGCCACATCCTCGACGTACGGATTCAGCCCGCGGTTCTCATGCACCACGATGATGCCCGGCAGCTTCCCGCTCGCATTCGCGGGCGTCACCAGCAAGCCACGCATCTTGCCGCCACCCTTCGGGGACTCGTACTCGGCATACTCCGCCTTGATGCGTGCATCATCCTTGGGTACCTGCTGCGCCCAAGCGTAGTTCGGGCTGAGCGCTTCCAGCAGCGCCGCTGCCGTCATGCCGCCCACGGCAAACTTCGAGGCACGGTCGAGAAAACCACGGCGGTCGATGCGGCTGTGCGCATAGTCGTCATAGAGATCGAGCAATTCCTGGTCGAATTCGGATGCGGGTTTGCGGTTCATGCGGGCGAGTTTAGCGAACGCGTTGGGGAATGGAAAGCTTCGTTTTGTGTCAGGGATTTCAACACAGAGACACGGAGACACAAAGACACGGATATTTTTTTAGGGGGAGACAGAGGGGATGCCAGCTTTGTCACGGACAGCGCTCTCTCGCCTTCTCTACAAATCCTCTGTGTTTCCGTGTCTTTGTGTCTCTGTGTTGAATCCCATGTGCAAACCACCGTCCTCTTGAACAGAGGAGTAGAAACAAAAACAAGGCAGGCACGTCTCCGCGCCTGCCCTGCGATGTTGGGTTTATGAAATAGCTGTGAAATGAGCCGTTAGTAGCTCGTCAGACCCAGCGACTGCAGCAACTGGTCGTCGATTTGACCGGAAGCGTACAAGCCGTAGTCCTGCTGATACGCATAGATGGCCGAGCGGGTGCCGGGTCCGATGACGCCGTCCAGGGTGCCATCATAGTAACCTGCGCGAGCCAGCTCCTCTTGAACCGCTACGCGCGTTTGATATCCATACCCACTGTAGTAGTTGGGCGTGGAGTCATACGCATAGGGGGTGGACTCATACACATAGGCAGGGGGTGCCGTCAGTGAGAAGAGGAACACACCCAGGCTGTCGTTGTAGTAGCGGTGCCTGTGGTAGGTCCGGTAGTAGTCGTGGTCGTAGTAGTAGCCATTGCTGCGGTACCAGTCGTAGTTGTGGTTGTGATCGTGGTCATGACGCTCCGTATAGTGACTACGGTCACGATGGGAACGCGTGCGGCGATCGCCATCACGGTCACGGTCACGATTCACCGCACTGCTCGCCACGGTGCCGATATTGCGACGGTCGATTTCACGACGCACGTCAGCGCGGTCGCGACTCACGTCACGGCGCACGTCCGCACGATTGCGGTTCACGTCGCGGCTGGCTGCGGCGACACGGGCACGATCCCGGTCATTGTTACCACGCTCACGAGCCTTGGCGACGTTCTGCGAACGTTCGATGGACTTGCGGTTCGCGTCAGCAGCGCGGGCCCGGGAGGCAGCCGAGGAGGACGCCAGTTGATGGCGCGCGATATCTTCGGAGCGTTTGCGGGCATTGTCGTCGCGTCCCTTCGAGGAGCGCTGCACGGCCAGGCGGGTGGTATCATGCTTGCGGTCACGCGAGGAAGGCTTGTCTGCTTTCGGCTTCTGCGCGGAGCGAGCCGCCACACGATGTTCAGGTTTCGGAGCAGCGGGCTTGGAATGTGCCACGCGCGGGCTGCGGTCTCCGCCGCCGCCACCGCCGCTTCGTCGCTGCACCTGTTCCTTCTTGCCCTTGCGGTCATTGCCGCCGCCCTTGTCCTTGTCTTTTTTGGCCGCCATCAGGTCGCCGCCAGTGAGGGCCAACGCAATCGTGGCCGCCAGCAACGCCGTAAACGGTCGGGGTAGAATTTTCATGATTCAGTATTTGGGGTTGTTTGTTCTCTCTATCTGAATCGACGGGGAAGGGGCCTGTGGCATTCAACCGCAGGCAATTTTTAAGAAGAACGTGATCGAAAAAATATCGATGGATGCATCCACTGGGCGAATGGCACGAAGGGGAGTGTCGTGCGGAATGCGTGGTGATGGAGTGCGGCGGTCTCTTTTCGGTTGAGACGTCTCGTGAGTTTATACAGCTCGTTCTGTGTGGAGTGTATGTCTCCGTGTACCACCTTGCGCGAAGCGCTTGCGGCGTGCACCGCCTGCACCGCACCTCCTCTCGATTGATGGCGCGTAGCTCAACGTAGCTCGCGAGTCCCTTCGCGAGATCGGCGTACCACTCGCGAAGGGACTCGCGAGCTACGTTGCTCCCTCAACTCGCCCTCGTCTGCACCGGCTGGAACTTCGCGGAGAGACTGTGCAGGCACTTGTCCAGCTCGCCAATATCCACCGGCTTGGTGAGGTGATAGTCGAAGCCAGCCTTCTCACTCAGTGCGATATCCTCCGCCATGCCATAACCACTCAGCGCCACGCCAGCAGTCGAACGTGAGCCCGCTGCCTGGATGAAGGGCTGCATGAGTTGCAGCCCCTCGCCATCGGGCAGGCCGATGTCGCTCACCAGCACATCGAAGTCGGAGCGCTGCATCAGTTCCATCGCACCGGCTACACTGGAGGCCAGCTCTACTGCGTAGCCGCGGCGGGTGAGCAGGCGTTTGAGCTGCACGGCAGTGTCTTGATGGTCTTCCACCACGAGGAGACGCAGGGACAGCGGAGACTCCGCATCTGCCGCAGGCTTCGCATGTGCTGGTTTCGCCGTGGTGGAAGCCGCAGGCAGTCCCACAGTGAACACACTGCCACGGTCCGGACCGCCGCTAGAGGCCGAGATGGTTCCACGATGGCCCTCCACCAGCGCGCGACAGATGGCGAGCCCAAGGCCAAGGCCCGTGGACCGGTCTCCATGAGCCTGCTCAAAGGCATCGAAGATGCGCGTGATGCGCTCCGGCGCGATGCCCACGCCGAGGTCCCGGAAGTGGACCTCCACCATCTTCCCGTCATCCGAGTTGTTGGTGCTGATCGTCAGGTTGGAGTCGGGAGGGGAGAACTTGATGGCGTTGCCAATGAGGTTGCAGAAGATTTGCTGGATGCGTGCTGCATCGGCCACGCTGTGACTGTTCGCAGCCCCCACGCTCAGGTTGAGATGGATGTTTTTCTTTTGAAGGTCCGGGCGGCAGATTTCCACCGAGCGCTGCAGCAGGGTGTGCAGGTCCAGATTCTCCAGGTGGAGCTGCATCTTTCCATTGCGAATGCGCGCGAGGTCCAGCAGGTCATCGATGAGCCTGGCTTCGAGTTGCACATTTCGCTGGATGGTATCCAGCAGGTCACGCACGGCCTCTTCCAGCTTGTATTCTTCGCGGATGATGGCCACGGCATGCAGTACGGGCGAGAGCGGCGTGCGCAGCTCGTGGGAGAGCATGGCGAGGAAGCGGTCCTTCGCCTGGTTTGCTGCTTCGGCCTCGGCGCGCGCAGCTTCTGCGAGGATGCGGCGTGTCTTTTCCTCTGCACTGCGTTCCAGTTCCACATTCTTGATGGCCAGCTCGCGGTTGGTGGCCATCAAGGCGGCCTCGGCCTGCTTCCTGAAGGTGATGTCCGCCACGGAGGCAATGAGGAACGCGCCTTTGCTGGATTCGAACTGGCTGAGGCCCACTTCCACCGGGACCTGCGTGCCATCCTTCCGGCGGAGCAGCAGCTCGGTGGGGGGGCTGAGATTCGGCGCGGTGAGCGTGCTGGGTTCGTAGGCCAGACCTTCCGGAATGAGCAGGCGTATGGATTCTCCCAGCAATTCATCGCGGGTGAAGCCGAGCAGGCTCTCCGCACGTGAGTTCACCAGCACGATTTTCTCATCCGTCCCGGTCACCACCATCGCCGTGGGACTGGCCTCCACGACAAAGCGGAATCTCTCCTCTGCGGCCTCACGTTCCTGAATCTCCGCCTGCAGCGTGTCATTCAGCTTTGTCAGGGCATCCGTCTTCCGGTAGAGATCGACGAACACACCCACCTTCGAGCGGAGGATGGCCGGATTTACCGGCTTCGTGATGTAGTCCACCGCGCCCGCGCCGTAGCCGAGCACGATGTGCTCCTCCTCATAATAGTGGGCCGTGAGGAAGAGGATGGGAATGTTCTGCGTCTTCCGCCGCTGCTTGATGAGCTGGGCGAGCTCGATGCCGGTCATGCCTGGCATCTGCACATCCAGGATGATCGCGGCACATGGCTCAGACATCAGCGTCATGAGCGCCTGTTCCGGGGTGGTGGCCTTGATGAGGCGGTAGTCAGGAGCGTCGAGTATCGTCTCAAGAACCATCAGGTTCTTCAGGTCGTCGTCGACAAGGAGGATGTTGATGCCGGCGGTCGTCATCCAATTCTCAGCGGTGCAGCCACACTCGCAGCAGGGAAAGCAATTGGTCGGTGTTCACGGGTTTCGCAATATAGTCACTCGCCCCGGCTTCGAGGCATTTTTCGCGGTCGCCTTTCATCGCCTTGGCGGTGAGAGCAATCATGGGCAGTGTGCGGAATTTGGGATTTTTACGAATCTCGCGCATGGTCTGGTAACCGTCCATCTCGGGCATCATGATGTCCATCAACACCATGGAAAGGTCCGGGGTGTCTTCGATAATCTGAATCGCCTGTCTGCCATTCATTGCGCTTAGCACTTCCATCTGTTGGTTTTCCAGCACGATGGAGAGGGCGAAGATGTTGCGTGCGTCGTCGTCCACCACCAGGACCTTCTGGTTCTGCAGGGCTTCATTCGAGTTGTGCAGGCGCGCAATCATCTTCTGCTTCGACTCGGGCAGTTCGGCGATGACGCGGTGCAGGAAGAGCGCCGTCTCATCGAGCAGGCGCTCGGGGGACTTCACGTCCTTGAGCACAATGCTCTTCGCCACGGTGCGCAGGCGCTTTTCCTCCTCCTCGGAGAGATCTTTGCCGGTGAAAACCACGATGGGCACCTCCAGCAGGCTGGGTTCCTCCTGGATTTTATCCAACAGTTCAAACCCGCTCATGTCCGGCAGGCGGAGGTCCAGCACCGCGCAGTCATAGGGCTTGTCCAGCAGCTGCTTCATCGCCTCATTCCCGGTCGCGGCGGTGGTGATCTCGATGTCTTCGTAGCCAAGCAACTCCACGATGCTCTGGCTTTCCACGTCGTTGTCCTCCACCACCAGCAGATTTTTCACGCGCGGGCGTGCGAAGGTCTTGATGCGGTCAAAGGCGTGATCCAGCTCGTCCGTGGTGGCCGGCTTCACCATGTAGGAGAAGGCGCCGTGGGAGAGCCCATGCTGCCGCTCCTCCTCCAGGGAGATGATCTGCACAGGGATGTGCCGGGTGGCGGGGTCGAGTTTCAGATTATTCAGGACAGTCCAGCCAAGCATATCTGGCAGGAAGATGTCCAGCGTGATCGCGGTGGGCAGATACTGCCGCGCGAGCAGCAGCGCCTCGTGACCGCGGGTGGCCACGAGCCCCTTGAACCCCTTGTCTCGCGCCAGTCCCAGCAGCACCCGTGCATAGTGGGGGTCATCCTCTACCACGAGCACGACGGCATCTCCCTTCACGATGACATCGCGATCGTCATCAATGATTTCCTCCGCTGCCGCACGGTACGTGCGAATCGCGGCGCTCTCGGAGACCTCCTGCAGTGCGCGGGACTTCACGGGGTCGATGCTCTGGCCTGTGGGTGTGAAGTGCAGCGGCAGATACAGGGTGAAGGTGCTGCCCTCACCCAAGGTGCTGAAGAGTCGAATCTCACCGCCGAGCAGCGTGGCCAGTTCACGGGAAATGGCCAGGCCGAGACCGGTGCCGCCGTACTTGCGCGCGGTGCCGGCGTCCGCCTGCTGGAAGGCTTCGAAAATCAGACGTTGCTTCTCCGGAGCAATCCCAATGCCGGTATCCGTGATCGCCATGCTGATGACATACGGCGCGCGCTTCAGGATGGGGTGGTCTGTGGCCCAGCCATCGGTGGCGTGACTCACCTTGATGGTCACACTGCCGTGGGAGGTGAACTTGAAGGCATTCGACAGCAGGTTCTTGATGATCTGCTGGAGGCGCTTCAGGTCCGTGGAGAATGCGCGCGGCAGCGTGGGATCGAACTCCACGATGAAGGGCAGGTTCTTGTTCTCCGCCACGTGGCCGAAGTTGCGCTGCACGGACTCACGCAGCGTGTCGAAGGTCACCTCCTCCGCTTCCACCGCGACCGTGCCCGATTCGATCTTGGAAAGGTCGAGGATGTCGTTGATGAGGTTGAGCAGGTCGGAGCCTGCGGAGTGGATGTTCTTCGCGAAGTCCACCTGCTTGGTGGAGAGGTTGCCGGCGGCATTTTCCGAGAGCTGCTGGCCGAGAATCAGGATGGAGTTCAGCGGCGTGCGCAGCTCGTGGGACATGTTCGCGAGGAACTCGGACTTGTACTTCGAGGTGAGCGCGAGTTCCGCAGCCTTGTCTTCCAGGGCGCGGCGGGCCTGCTCGATTTCCACGTTCTTGCGTTCCACTTCCGCATTCTGGTCGGCGAGTTCCCTGGCCTTCTGTTCCAGTTCTTCGTTGGTCTGCTGGAGTTCCGTCTGGCGGGACTGCAGTTCCGTGGTGAGCTGCTGGCTCTGCTGGAGCAGGCCTTCCGTACGCATGGTCGCCTCGATGGTATTGAGCACCACCCCGATGGATTGCGTGAGCTGTTCCAGGAAATTCAGTCGCCCTTCGGTGAAGGGTTGCAGCGAGGCGAGTTCGATGACTGCCTTTGTCTCCCCTTCGAAGAGCACGGGCAGCACCACGATGTTCGCCGGTGTGGCCATGCCCAGACTGGACTGCACCGGGGAGTAGTCCGGCGGCACATCCGTGAGCAGGATGCGCTGGCGCTCTACCGCGCACTGGCCCACGAGACCCTCGCCCATGCTGAGCTGGTTTCGCTGGTTCTTGGGCGTGGCGAAGCCCGCGAGCAGACGGAGGAACCTGCGGTCCGAGCCCGTGCCCGTGGTCTGGTAGATGGTGCCCTGGTGCGCGGCCACCAGCGGCGCGAGCTCTGAGAGGAGCATCTGCGCCACGGTGAAGAGGTCGCGCTGCCCCTGCAGCATGCGGGTGAACTTGGCCACGTTCGTCTTCAGCCAGTCCTGCTCCTGGTTGCGCTCCGTGGTTTCACGGAGGTTGTTGATCATCGTGTTGATGTTGTCCTTGAGCTCGGCCACTTCACCACGGGTCTCCACCTGGATGGAGCGGGTGAGGTCACCCTTCGTCACGGCCGTGGCCACCTCGGCGATGGCTCGCACCTGCGTGGTGAGGTTTGCCGCCAGCAGGTTCACGTTCCCGGTAAGGTCCTTCCACGTACCGGCAGCACCGGGCACGTTGGCCTGGCCGCCCAGTCGTCCATCCACACCCACTTCGCGCGCCACGTTCGTCACCTGGTCGGCGAAGGTCGCGAGCGTGTTCGTCATGTTGTTGATGGTTTCCGCGAGTGCAGCCACTTCACCCTTGGCCTGAACCGTGAGTTTCTGGCGCAGGTTGCCATCGGCCACAGCAGTCACCACCTTCACGATGCCTCGCACCTGGTCGGTGAGGTTCGCCGCCATCACGTTCACGGAGTCGGTAAGGTCCTTCCACGTACCGGCCACACCGGACACCTGCGCCTGACCGCCGAGCTTGCCCTCGGTGCCCACTTCACGGGCCACACGCGTCACTTCCGCAGCGAAGGCATTGAGCTGGTCCACCATCGTATTGATGGTGTTTTTCAGTTCGAGAATTTCCCCTTTCACGTCCACCGTGATCTTGCGGGAAAGGTCACCACGCGCCACGGCGGTGGTCACTTCCGCGATGTTTCGCACCTGGGCCGTGAGGTTCGAGCCCATGGCGTTCACGGAGTCGGTAAGGTCCTTCCACGTGCCCGCGACGCCCGGCACCACGGCCTGCACCCCGAGTCGTCCTTCGGTACCCACTTCACGCGCCACGCGCGTCACTTCGGAGGCGAAGGAGCGGAGCTGCTCCACCATGGTATTGATGGTCTCCTTGAGCTGGAGAATCTCTCCACGCACGTCCACCGTAATCTTGCGGGACAAGTCACCGTTCGCCACCGCGATGGTCACCTCGGCGATGTTACGTACCTGGCCCGTGAGGTTGGAGGCCATGGAGTTCACGTTATCCGTAAGGTCCTTCCACGTGCCTGCGATGCCACCCACTTCGGCCTGGCCGCCGAGCTTGCCTTCGGTGCCCACTTCACGCGCTACTCGCGTCACTTCCGAGGCGAAGGCGCTCAACTGGTCCACCATCGTATTGATGGTTTCCTTGAGCTGGAGAATTTCGCCCTTCACGTCCACCGTAATCTTGCGCGAAAGGTCACCGCGCGCGATGGCCGTGGCCACGTCGGCGATGTTACGCACCTGGCCGGTGAGGTTGAAGGCCATGGAGTTCACGTTGTCCGTAAGGTCCTTCCACGTGCCCGCCACACCTGGCACCTGCGCCTGACCGCCGAGCTTGCCCTCGGTACCCACTTCGCGGGCCACGCGGCTCACTTCTGCCGCGAAGGAACGGAGCTGGTCCACCATGGTATTGATGGTTTCCTTCAGCTCCAGAATCTCACCACGCACGTCCACTGTGATCTTCTTGGAAAGGTCACCGTTCGCCACGGCGATGGTCACTTCCGCGATGTTACGGACCTGGCCGGTGAGGTTGGAGGCCATGGAGTTCACGTTGTCCGTAAGGTCCTTCCATGTACCCGCCACACCACCCACCTGTGCCTGGCCGCCGAGCTTGCCCTCGGTACCCACTTCGCGCGCCACGCGGCTCACTTCCGAGGCGAAGGCATTGAGCTGGTCCACCATCGTGTTAATGGTTTCCTTCAGCGCGAGAATTTCGCCCTTCACGTCCACCGTGATCTTACGGGACAAGTCACCGCGCGCCACGGCGGTGGTCACTTCGGCGATGTTACGCACCTGGGCGGTGAGGTTGTTCGCCATGAAGTTCACGTTATCCGTGAGATCCTTCCACGTACCGGCGACACCTTGCACATTCGCCTGGCCGCCGAGCTTGCCTTCCGTACCCACTTCGCGCGCCACGCGCGTCACTTCGGAGGCGAAACCGTTGAGCTGGTCCACCATGGTGTTCATGGTTTCCTTGAGCTGCAGAATCTCGCCCTTCACGTCCACCGTAATCTTACGGGAAAGGTCTCCCTTCGCGATGGCCGTGGCCACGTCGGCGATGTTGCGCACCTGACCGGTGAGGTTGGAGGCCATGGAGTTCACGTTATCCGTAAGGTCCTTCCACGTACCAGCCACACCGCGCACCTGCGCCTGGCCACCGAGCTTGCCCTCCGTACCCACTTCGCGCGCCACACGGGTCACTTCAGAGGCGAAACCGTTGAGCTGGTCCACCATCGTATTAATGGTGTTCTTCAGTTCCAGGATTTCCCCCTTCACGTCCACGGTGATCTTTTTGGAAAGGTCACCATTCGCCACGGCCGTCGCCACGTCGGCGATGTTACGCACCTGGCCGGTGAGGTTGGAGGCCATGGAGTTCACGTTATCCGTAAGGTCCTTCCACGTGCCGGCCACACCTTCCACTTCCGCCTGACCGCCGAGCTCACCTTCGGTACCCACTTCACGCGCCACACGACTCACTTCGGAGGCGAAGGCGTTGAGCTGGTCCACCATGGTGTTGATGGTGTTTTTCAGCTCCAGGATTTCGCCCTTCACTTCCACGGTGATCTTGCGGGAAAGGTCACCGCGCGCCACGGCAGTGGTCACGTCGGCGATGTTACGCACCTGACCGGTGAGGTTGGAGGCCATGGCGTTTACGGAGTCCGTAAGGTCCTTCCACGTACCGGCCACACCGGACACCGCGGCCTGGCCACCCAACTTGCCTTCCGTACCCACTTCACGTGCCACACGCGTCACTTCCGAAGCGAAGGCATTGAGCTGGTCCACCATGGTATTGATGGTGTTCTTCAGTTCGAGAATTTCGCCCTTCACTTCCACCGTGATCTTGCGTGAAAGGTCACCGCGCGCCACCGCCGTGGTCACGTCGGCGATGTTGCGCACCTGGCCCGTGAGGTTGGAGGCCATGGAGTTTACGGAGTCGGTAAGGTCCTTCCACGTGCCGGCCACCCCGGACACGGCGGCCTGGCCACCCAACTTGCCTTCCGTACCCACTTCACGTGCCACGCGTGTCACTTCCGAGGCGAAGCCGTTGAGCTGGTCCACCATCGTATTAATGGTGTTCTTCAGCTCCAAGATTTCCCCCTTCACGTCCACCGTGATCTTGCGGGAAAGGTCACCGCGTGCCACGGCCGTGGTCACGTCGGCGATGTTACGCACCTGGCCGGTGAGGTTGGAGGCCATGGAGTTCACGGAGTCGGTAAGGTCCTTCCACGTGCCGGCCACACCGGACACCGCGGCCTGACCGCCGAGCTTGCCTTCGGTACCCACTTCGCGCGCCACACGAGTCACTTCCGAGGAGAAGGCGTTGAGCTGGTCCACCATCGTGTTGATGGTTTCCTTCAGTTCGAGAATCTCGCCCTTCACGTCCACCGTGATCTTGCGGGAAAGGTCACCGCGCGCGACGGCCGTGGTCACGGCGGCGATGTTTCGCACCTGCGCCGTGAGGTTGGAAGCCATGGAGTTCACGGAGTCGGTAAGGTCCTTCCAGGTACCGGCCACACCGGGCACCACCGCCTGACCCCCGAGTCGCCCTTCCGTTCCCACTTCACGGGCCACACGAGTCACTTCGGAAGCGAAGGAGCGGAGCTGATCCACCATGGAGTTAATCGCCTCCTTGAGCTGGAGAATCTCACCACGCACGTCCACCGTGATCTTCTTGGAAAGGTCACCGTTCGCCACGGCGATGGTCACGTCCACGATGTTGCGGACCTGGGCGGTGAGGTTGCCCGCCATCTGGTTCACGCTTTCCGTAAGGTCTTTCCATACGCCCGATACACCCTTCACCTGAGCCTGGCCGCCGAGCTTGCCTTCCGTGCCCACTTCGCGCGCCACACGCGTCACTTCCGAGGTGAAGACCGAGAGCTGCTCGATCATGCGGTTTACCAGCCGCGCGGAGACGAGGAACTCGCCCTGCAGCGAGCGGCCGTCGATTTCGAGTGCCATGGGCTGGGTGAGGTCGCCCTGCGCCACGGCGCCGATGGTGCGGGTAACGTCCGTGGTCGGGCGCACGAGGTCATCCATCAGTTCGTTCAACGACTGCACTTCCTCCGCCCATCCCCCTACGAGGCCGGGAATGCGGAGGCGCTGCTTGAGTTTGCCCTCCTTGCCCACCACGCGGCAGATGCGGTTCGTCTCCTGCGCGCGGCGCTCATTGATGCTCAGTACCTCATTGAAGGTGTCCGCGATCTTCCCGTACACACCAGTCCAGTTCGACGGCAGCTTCTTGGAAAAGTTCCCCTCACGCAGCGCGAGCATCGCCTCCAGGATGGCAAACGTCGCGGCTTCATGACTGTCAGTAGGAGCAAGCGCGGAAGCGGACGCAGGAGCAGGAGAGGTGGAGGAGGGAGGGCTGGCGGCGGGTTTGCCGTTGGCTGCGGTTTTGTTCGCGACTGCTCGTTTCCGTGGTGACAGCGTTTTCATGTTGATGACACGATCCTAGAGAGACTCCCGGGCATAGGGAAGATGCTGACGTGAGGGTACGTCTTGCATTGGGCGCCAGCATTAATATAGCTGGTGAAACGCGCAAGCTTGCCCTCAAAGTATAGTTTTTTCCGAACCGATGATGCACCCATCCAACCTTCGCGTGAAATGCGAATGGCAGTTTCCAAGTTCCTCGCATTCAAGTCGAGATCTAATGTCACGACCCCGGCCCTGACCTCATTTAGTATCATCCTATATCACAGCTGTGGCCGACGACGGGATCTCTCCAAGCATCATGCAATTCATCGAGCAGTATGTGCGCTCGGTGGAGCATCTGGAGATCATCCTGCTGCTCGGGAGAAATCCCGAAAAAGCCTTCAGCGTAGAGGACGTTTACCAGGAGATCATGAGCACACGCGACTCCGTTCAGGGATGGCTGGACGAGATGGTCTCTGGAAATCTTGCAGTGTGCAACGCGGGTGCATTGTCCACCTACCAGATTGCTTCCGTGAACACCGCACAGTTCGAAATGGTGCAGAAGCTTGGCGCCTTCTACAAGGCCTATCCCGTGCGCGTCATTGAAGCGATCTATCGTCCACGCAAGCCACAGACGGATCCCGCGCAGGATTTCGCGGACGCCTTCCGAATTCGCAAAAACTGAACTGCTCATCTCATGGCCCAGGTCGTCTACATTTTATGTTCACTCGCCAGTCTCCTGTGCGCGGTGTTGCTGATGCGCGGGTACAGGCGCTCGAAGCACGATTTGCTTTTCTGGAGTGCGTGGTGCTTCATTATCCTGGGATTGGCGAACATTGTCCTCGTGATCGACCTGGTGATCATCGGGCCGGATGGGGCGGACCTTACCTTGTTGCGAACCGTGCTCAGCCTCGTGGGCATGGGTGTTCTGCTCTACGGACTCATCTTCAAGTCGAACTAGCGCCACTCCCATGATTGCCCCGTTCCTTTCCGGTGCCATTGCTGCCATGAGCTTGACTGCCGCGGCGTTCTTTCTGCGTTTCTGGCAGAAGACCAGGGACCGGCTCTTCATCTACTTTGCGGTGGCCTTCTTCTTGCTGATGCTGGAGCGAGTCGTACGCACCGTGCTGCTCATGGAGAGTGAACTTGCACCCGTGGGCTACGGCGTACGCCTGCTCGCCTTCCTCACCATCATCGCCGGCATCGTGGACAAGAACCGGGCGAAGGCGAAGTGAGGGGAGGCTGGTGGGAAGGGAGGGGGCTCCTAGCTTGGCTGGAGAGATTGCGACCGGGGATGGCGTACGTAGTCTCGACAAAAGCGCAGCTATGACACTCGGGTTCTTGAAATCAATCTTCCTCCGCGTGTCTCGGCATTCTCAAGGCACATACGACCTCAGGAGCTTGCTTTTCGCCGCCATGGTCGCCTTGCTCGCGACACACAGCTTCGCGGCAGAAGCTCCCGCAGGCACGAACAGAGAAGCGAGCGAACTTGTCGTAATCACGCCGAATACTTTCGAAGGCTCGGACACCGAGCGCATCAATCGCGCCATCGAAGCTGCCGCGGCGTCCGGTGGTCGTGTGGTGATTCCCCGCGTGAATGTCCGTGGCACCGAGCAGCGCGAGGTGTGGCTCCTGGATTCTGCCATTCTGCTGCGCAGCAATGTGACGCTGGTACTGGACAACTGCCACCTCAAGCTCTCCGACCGCTGCCGTGATAACTTCATGCGTAGCGCCAACTGCGGCCAGGGTATCACCGAGATTCAGCCGCTGCAAAACATCCACATCCGTGGTGTAGGTAACGTATTGCTGGAGGGCGCGGACCTCCCTCGCGCGACCGGTGACGGCGCCAAGGTGCTCGGCAAGGACACCTTCGGCACGGATGCAGGCGTGGTCGGTGAGACGCAGGAGGGCGACTGGCGCAACGTTGGCATTCTGCTCGCCTACGTGGAGGACTTCAGCATCGAGAGTCTTGCAATCCACAACTCCCACTGCTGGGCGATTTCATTGGAGCGTTGTGCGGAAGGCAAGGTGCGGGACATTGAGTTCGCGTCCGGTCTGTCAAAGAAGATTGATGGCGTGAAGCACTCCGTCCTCAACCAGGACGGACTCGACTTGCGCATGGGCTGCTATGATATTGAGGTCGAAAACATCCGCGGCACCACCGGCGATGACCTCGTCGCATTGACGGCCATCCCCGGCAAGCGCGCCGCTGGCGGCTTCGAATCCACGATGGTCAGCGGTACCCTCGACCGAGGCAACAGCCTGGATGATATCCACCACATCACCCTGCGGAACATCCAGGGCTACAGTCGTGGCGGCTGCCACATCGTGCGCTTGCTCAACACCTCCGGGGTCAAGATGCACGACATCCTCATCGATGGCGTGACCGACACCTCGCCCACCGGCAGGTCCTGCCGCGCCGCACTGAAGATTGGCGACAAAAGCGCGCGCTGGGGTGGCGTGACACCGCTCGGCGATACCAACCACATCACCGCTCGCAATATCACCAGCCGCGCGCAGTACGCAGTCCTCATCGCTGGCTCGCTCAGCGATTCATCCATCAGTGGCGTCGTCCACTACGGCTCCGCGCCCGAGCCCGTCACGCTGGAGTCTGGCGAGAAGTATCTCCGCGACGTTGCCACCACCAACGTGCGCAAGGGCAGCGAGAACAGTCAATGAGAGTGCAGCAGGCTGCGCCGCAAAGAGCCTCATCCCTTTGTTGCTTCGCTGCTTTGCGTTTTCCCTCCGATTTCGCTGTAGCTACGCAAAAATCTCCGTCGCCACATTCCCCGCCACATCCGTGAGCCGGAAGTCGCGACCGGCATAACGATAGCGCAGCCGCTCGTGATCCAGACCCATCAAGGCGAGCAGCGTGGCGTGCAGGTCATTCGTATGCATGCGGCCTTCCACGGCCTTGATGCCGTACTCGTCCGTGCCGCCGTGCACATAGCCTGCTTTCACACCGGCGCCGGCGAGGGCCATGGAGTAGCCGGTGATGTTGTGGTCGCGACCATCCTGCCCCTGTGCCGTGGGCTGGCGCCCGAACTCGGAACCAAAGAGCACCAGCGTCTCCTCCAGCAGACCACGCGTCTCCAGGTCCTGCAGTAGCGCTGCCACCGGCTGGTCGATGGTTCCGGTGCGGTCGATGAGGCCCTTGTGCAGGTTGTTGTGATGGTCCCAGCCTGACTGGCAGATTTCCACGAAGCGCACACCGGCCTCACTGAGTCGGCGCGCCATGAGGCACTGGCGGGCAAAGGCTCCCTGTGGACCATCCTTCACGCCGTAGGCTTCCTTCACGTGTGTCGGTTCTTTCGAAATGTCGAGCAGCTCAGGCACCTTGCTCTGCATGCGGAAGCCGAGCTCGAAAGATTCGATGATCGCATCCACCGGATCCGGTGCACCCGAGGTGGCGGCGAGGTCGCGGTTCATGGATTGAATCAAATCAAGCTGCTTTCTTTGAAGGGACCTCGCGGAGTACGCCTTCACATTTGGGAGCTGGCCCTGGTCATTGATGCGCGTGCCCTGGTACTCAGCCGGGAGGAAGGCGCTGCCATAGTTCACCGCGCCACCGAAGTTCGGCGGGGGATTGATGGTCACATAGCCGGGCAGGTCCTGATTGTCACTGCCGAGTCCGTACAGCAACCACGCTCCCATGCTGGGGCGGGTGAGTGCCGCATTCGCACTGCCGGTATGAAGCTGCACCACGGCCTGCGGATGCGCCGGAGTGTCAGTGTGCAGACCTCGCAGCCAGCAGAACTTGTCTGCGTGCGTGGCGATGTTTGGCAGGAGTTCAGAGAACCACGACCCGGTCTGGCCGTACTGCTTGAACTTGAACTTCGAGCTCGTGAGCGTGCCGCCGCCGGGACCGCCCTTGCCTCCGTCCTTCACCAGCTGCGGCTTGTACTCGAAGGTATCGAGCTGCGACATCGCGCCCTCCATGAAGACGAAGATGATGCGCTTCGCCCGGGGCGTGAAGTGCGGCTTCTTCGGAGCGAGCGGATGCTCCAGCTTCTTCTCCGCGCCGAAGGCCTGCTGCTGATGACCCAG
This sequence comes from Roseimicrobium sp. ORNL1, assembly GCF_011044495.1. Classification (GTDB taxonomy): domain Bacteria; phylum Verrucomicrobiota; class Verrucomicrobiia; order Verrucomicrobiales; family Verrucomicrobiaceae; genus Roseimicrobium. The sequence goes on along the minus strand of NZ_CP049143.1, from coordinate 4,636,585 downwards.
CAGCCCGGCAAGGGCGAGATAACCAAAGCCCGCGCCTGCGGAACGCAGCAGCGTCTGGCGGGTAAGGGTGGGGGAATGGAAGGGGTGAGACATGGGGGCAGGAAGAAAGGAATGATGAAGAAAGGGAATGGCGGAATGCTGAAGTGACTCAGCGCAAAAAGCGGAACTCAGCGGAGGCGTAGATGGCCTGCACGAGGCTCATCCAGGCAGCGGCGCGTGGGGTGCGAGGCTGCACCACTTCCTCACGCACGGCTTGCTCGGTGCGGTCGACATCATCCGGATTCACCGGGATGGCGTCGGTCTTGGCATCTGAGGCACCGGCGGCGCGTGGCTCGCTGGTGAGCGCGGCCAGTACTACAGGAGGTGATGCATCCTCATAGGAATACTCATAAGAAGCGAGGAAGGCGCCCGCACGGGTGGCCTCCTGCTCCGTGGGTTGGCGGCCCAGCGTGAGCTGGTACACCTCCCGTAGGGCTTCCACATCTGAGCGACCGCTCTCCGCCACCACCTGCTCTGCAAGCACCAATGCCTGCTGCCGCACAAAGGTGGAGTTCAAGAGGTACAGCGCTTGCGTGGGCACGGTGGTGGCTTCACGCTGACCGGTCACCAGCGTCTGCTCCACCGGGTCGAAGGCTGCGAGCGCCGAGGGAGTAACGCCTCGCAGCAACGGCAGGTAAACACTGCGAGTGAGACTGCGGTCCGCGCCCTCATGGATGTTGCGGGCTTCCGCGCCATTGTCGCGCATCTCGACCATCTTGAGTTCCTTCGCCAGCGAACCCTCAGGCACCTTCGTCTCCAGGCGACCGGCGGTGGCGAGCATGGAGTCGCGCAGTTCCTCTGTGCTGAGGCGGCGCGGGGCATGACGCCACACCAGGCGGTTCGCGGGATCAATCTCACGATAACCTTCCGGTGCTTCCGAGCCGAGCTGGTAGGACTTGGACAGGACCACCTCACGCACGAGCTTCTTCACGGACCAGCCCTCACGCATGAAACGCGAAGCGAGGTAGTCCAGCAGCGCGGGATGCGAAGGCTGGTCACCATTCACACCGAAGTTGTCCACCGTGTTGACAATGCCTACACCATGCAGGTGCTGCCACACGCGGTTCACGATTACACGAGGTGTAAGAGGATTGTTCGGACTGGTGAGCCACTGCGCGAGTTCCAGTCGACCGCTCTGCGTGGGATTCACCTCGGGTGCGCCGGGCACGGTGAAGGTGCTCAGGAAGCCACGTGGCACCACGGGTCCGAGACGCTCGGCCTCACCACGGATGCGTACTTCTGTATCTGCCACCACCTTGCTGTCGCGCACCCCGTGCACCGCGTTACCGCGAGCCGCAGGATCCGTGAGCGCAAGCAGGTCAGCCTGCACCTTCTCATACTTCACACGATAGGCGCGCTGCGTGGGGCGTCCTTCCGCATTCACCTTGAGTCCCGCGGGCGTACCACGGATTTCATCCCAGGCTTTCTTGGCTTCGGCGACTTCGGCCTCCAGCTTCTCCACCTGCTCCTTTGGCGCGGATTCCATCTTCGTGGAGAGCGCGACGAGCATGGAAGGGTCGTAGTAATCCAGGCCGCCACCGCCCATTTTGTTCCGCACACCGGCGCAGTGGTCCGTGCTCGTGAAGATACCCGCGAGCGCATAGTAGTCCGTCACCGGGATGGGGTCGAACTTGTGATCGTGGCAGCGCGCGCAGCTCACCGTAAGCCCCAGCACGGAGCGTGTGACCGCGTCGATCTGTTCATCCACATTGTCCATGATGAAGCGCGTCTTGAAGCGCTGGTTCACATCCTTCACGCCGAGCGCGAGGAATCCCGTGGCGGTGAGCAGGCGATCGCGTTCCGCGGGTGAATCGGCGGGCAGCAGATCTCCGGCGACCTGTTCCTGGATGAAACGGTCAAAGGGCACATCGCGATTCACCGCATCCAGTACGTAGTCGCGATAGCGCCACGCATGCGGGTACGGCACATTCCGCGAGGGCCCGGTCGATTCTCCATACCGCGCGATGTCCAGCCAGTGGCGGCCCCAGCGTTCGCCGAAAGCAGAGGACGCTAGCAAACGATCCACCACACGAGCGAAAGCAACCTCTGTGCTGTCCTTGTCTTCAAGGAAGTTGGTGGTTTCCTTCGGCGTGGGTGGCAGACCGGTGAGGTCATACGTCACGCGGCGAATCAGCGTGGTGCGGTCTGCCTCTGCGACGGGGCGCAGTTTCTTTTCCTCCAGGGTGGAGAGAATGAAACGGTCGATGTTGCTGCGCGGCCACGAAGCATCTTTCACCTCGGGCACCTTCGGCTCATTCAGCGGCTGCCAGGCCCAGTGCGTGGCCTTGAGATCCTCCGCCTTCTTCGTGAGCTTGCCAAGATTGGCGGGCAGAGACTCATGCGGCCACACCGCACCATCGGTGATCCAGGTCTTGAGCACGTCCACCTCGGACTCGGTGAGCAGTTCACCTTCCTTGGGCATGCGCTTCTTGGGGTCCGTGTGAAGGATGCGATCCAGCAGCAGTCCCTTCTTGGGATCGCCGGCAATCACCGCAGGGCCGGCATTCCCGCCCATGAGCAGCCCGTTGCGATCGTCCACGCGCAATCCACCGGAGGGCTTCGTCTCCGCGGAGTGGCACGCATAGCAGTGGCTCACCAGAATGGGTCGCACCTTCTTCTCGAAGAATTCAAGCTTCGCCGCCTGCTGGGCCTCGGCATCGGGTGTCTGCGATGCAAACACACTGCTGCCACCGGCTCCGGAAAGGATGACGGCGAGCAATGAGAACACGACTCCTCGCGATGGCTGTCCGCGAAAACGCCCCTCAAACTGAGATGAAAACATGGCTGGAAATGGCCACGACAGGAGGGCTGCATGAGCCGCACATCCCGGCGTGAATACTGAACCGTGTGCCTTCTCTAGTCAGATGGGCTTCGGCGGTGATGGAATCAGTGTCCTTCCGTCGTCCGGATCGGCGAGCTGTCACCGATGCTTCCGGCGACATATCCCATCAATACGATGGGATATGAAATGGTCAACATTATTTCACCCGGAATTGCCCCTTTTAGAGAGGCGTTGGCATGATCAGGCATCCCCCGCCCGCGGATATCAGGGCTTCCATGGCTCAGGCACGATCTCGATCTGCTTCTTGTCGTCGACCAGGATCTCTGGCTTGCCCTTGAAGATGGTGATGTCTCCTGTCACGCGGATGTACTTGCCCTCCAGGGACATGATGTAGTCCTTCCCCAGCTTTTCCACGGAGGGTTTCGAGATGACGCCACTGAAGGTATGGTTTGGAAACGGCGCACCCATGTTGAGGAAGAGATTTCCCCTCGAGCTGCTGCCGACCTTCACGATCAATCCCTCCACCGTGCCGCGTTCGCCTTCATGCTTCATCGCTTCTTCCGGAGTGAGGGCATGGAGCGTGGAGGTGCCGACGCAGAACATGGCAAACAACGCAGTGAGCAGGGGAGTGGTGAAGGATTTCATGGTAGGAAGGATTCGATGGTGGAAAACCCTCGGAGTCATGCCCAGCTTGGGCGCACGGAATGAGATACGCAGAACGGCGGCGGATTCCTCACGAAAGAAAATCAGGGGTGTGCGATGAAGGAGGCAGGAGTGCCCCCGAACCTTGAGTTAAGTTCATGCAAAATCATAGCCCTATCCATCTTAGGCTCCCACCGGGCACCAGCCAAGCCGGATCGGGGGCACTCTTGCCTCCTTTTCTGGTCACCGCGCCACCTCACCAAAAAAAATCCCGCAGCGCTTTCGCACCGCGGGATTCGAACAATCAAAACTAAGAACTAAGAACCCGGCTCCAAATCAGGGGAGCGGGCGCACCCAGTAGTTCCGCACGCGCACCGGCGGATCATTCTTGTGGTCCTGCAAGCGGATGGGCGCCTTTTCGGGGAAGTCGCCATCATAGTTGGTGATGTTCTTGTGCTTGGTCGGGCCCATGATTTTGGTATGCACCTGCACGCACACGCCATTCACAAAGGTGGTGACGTACGCCGGCTCCACCACCTTGCCGTCCTTCAGCGTCGGCGCGGTGAAGATGATGTCATAGGTCTGCCATTCACCCGACTTGCGTACCGCGTTCGCCAGGGGAGGTGTCTGGCCGTAGATGGAACCCGTCATGCCGTCGGCATAGGTCGGGTTGTTGTCGTTGTCCATCATCTGGGACTCATAACGGTCCATGAAGAACACGCCTGCGTTGCCCTTCTTCTGGGAGTTGCCCTTGGTGTTCGGCGCGCTCATCCACTCGATGTGGAGCTGGCAGCTTCCAAACTGCTCCTTCGTCCAGCAGTCACCGCCGGCGATGAGGAGTTCGCCATTCTCCACCTTCCACGGGCAGGGCTTGCCTTCCTTGCTCACCAGTGCGTCCGTGCTGCCGCCATTGAAAATGATGACCGCATCCGCCGGGGCATCGTCATTCGTTTTGCCCGGCTTCACCACCGGAGGCGCCGGTCGCTTGATATCATGCACCCGCCACTCCGTGCCAGGGATGATGGGCGTGTCTTCGTAGCCGATGGGCGAGGGCTTGTCCTTCTCCTGGCCATGACAGGCCACGGCGGTGAAGGCAACGGTGAGCAGAAGGGCGGCAGGGAACTGGATCTTCATGGATGATGATAGACGAGGGGAGGCGTAAAACGCCGCATCATGCATAACTGTTGCAGATTCTTCTTGCAAGCCTCGGATGTTGAACGAGTATCACCGTCCAATCGCGGGGTGGAGCAGCCCGGTAGCTCGTCAGGCTCATAACCTGAAGGTCACAGGTTCAAATCCTGTCCCCGCAACCAATTTCAAAGCCCGTCACGTGAAAGCGCGACGGGCTTTTTCTTGAGCATGGACTACAAAGTCTACGTCGTTCAAAACGAAGAGGGGCGATTCTATATCGGTGTGTCTGAAGATGTCCTGAAGAGGCTCGAAGACCACAACAATGGGGTGTCGAAATGGACCAGGTACCGCGGCCCATGGAAGCTCATCTGGCAAAGCGAAGAACTTAGCCTGGGCGACGCCCGTAAGCTGGAGAACGAATTGAAACGTCAGAAAGGCGGAGCCGGGTTCTATGCTCGTACTGGCTTGCAGCGATGTAGCTCGCCAGGCTCATAATCCCGCGAAGCGGGATCACAGGTTCAAATCCTGTCCCCGCAACCAATTTAAACAGAGACCCTGCAACGCAAGTTGCAGGGTCTTTTGTTTAAAATGCTCTATCAGGTCTCCGTCATCCAAAACGAAAATGGCCGGTTGGCACTCCATTCAGCGCTGTCTCCTCCGTCTCAGGATCATCCCTGCAAACGCCCCCACGAGCAGCAACATCCGGCTCGGCTCAGGAACGGCTGCGACGGTGATACGGAGAGAGCCGCCGTTGGCTCCATCCACCAGGGTGCTGATGTCCCAGATGAAACCGGAGGCGGAAATGTCCGGGAGGTCGAAGTTCGTACCGGTGTCGCCGGAGCCATCGCGGAAGTTGAGGCCCGTGTTCCAGCCATTCAGCATCAGCAGACCGGTCCAGTCCATGAGTAGGAAGGTGTCTCCCAGCATGGCGGTATAGGTTGAAGGAAGCACGGTGATGTTGCTGTTGCTGCTGAGGGTGAGTCCGCCGGTGATGTGAATGAGGTCGGAGGTCGAAGGGCCGGAAATCTGCAGCTCTGCGACCACACTGGGCGTGGCGGGACTGGTGGTAAGTCCACCGGCCAGGTTCAGGGTCCCCACGCTGGCTCCGCCCGAGTCACCGGGGCGTATCACACCTTGTGTCACCGTCGTGAGGCCATTGACCGTGCCAGTGCCGGCTAGCACGGTGCCTGCGCCATTCACAGTCAGTGCGCTCGAGGCTGCGAGCGAACCCACGCCACCGAGGCCAATCTGCAGGGTGCCGGCGGAGAGGGTGGTGGGGCCGGTGTAGGTATTCACACCGGAGAGCGTGAGCTGTCCCGCACCGAGCTTCGTCAGACTCCCGCCCGTGCCGCTGATGGCGGCGCTGATGGTGATATCGGCAGTGGTGGCATTGATGGCAGCGCCGACGCCCACCGTGGAAGCCGCGTCGAAGATCACCGTCTCCGTGCCGCTGGTGACATTGGAACCGCGCTGTATTAACAGGGTATTGCTTCCCAGGTTGAGGCTGTCCATGGTGTGCGTGTTGCCAGCGCCTGCGGTGCTTCGGTCAGCAATCAAGGTGGCGGTGCCGCCGGTACCGGTGAGCGTCAGGTCGGTGCGGAAGTCGCTGCCCGTATCGATGCCGAGACGAAGGGTCGTGCCGTCTGCTGCCGTGATGAGCTGGGTGGCTGGAGTGTTGTCCCCCAGGGCATTCGCATTGCGAAGATCCAGCGTGCCCTGGACGATGGCGATGGTGGGCCCTTCCCAGAAGTTGTTCGCGCCAGAGATGACCCAGGTGCCTGCACCGATTTTGGTGAGCACGCTGGAGGCATCTGCGACGGTGCCATTGCTGCCACTCATGGTCATCACCACGTCAGAACCCACATCGATCGTCGCCGCGTTTCCGTTGGTGTTGAAGGCGCCAGTGAACGTGATGCCTGCAGTGCCACTGGTGACATTCGAGCCCTTGCGGAAGGTGAGCGTGGTGTTGTTGGCATTGAGGTCCAGGCCTGCGAGCGAGTGCGTGACGCCAGCGCCTGCGGCGAGGCGGTCACTGGTGAAGGTGGCACTGCCGAGGATCGAGACGGCGCGCCCGAAGGTCAGGTTCGAGTTGTTGGCCAGTTGCAGTTCACCGCCCACAATTGTCACGGTACCACTGTTGCTCAAGGCGCCGGCATTGGTGGTTGCCCTGATGATGCCCTCTTCCAGACGAGTGCCGCCGGTGTACGTATTTGCCCCCGTGAGGACCAGCATCCCGGCGCCGCTCTTCACGATGTTCACCACATCGGTGTTGGAGGCACCGTTGTTGGTGATGATGGCATTGATGGTCAGCGCGTTCGCGGTGCTTTCATTGATGAAATGCAACCCTGCAGGAGTGGTGTTTGCGGTGCCACCGGTTGTCAGCCGCCCGTCACCCGAGGCCGTCCCGACGGTGAGTCCACCTGAAGCAGCAGTCTGCAGAATGGCACCACCAGTCTCACCACCAATCATCAGCACGTCCGTGGTGCCGGGGTCGATGGTGGCAGGTCCGTCGCTGGCATCCATTTGCAGCGTGTTGATCTCCGTATTGATGGACGCGAGCGTGATGGGACCCGAGGTGCCGCCGTTGATGATGCGAACGTTCAGCGTGCCGTTGTCCGGCACGACACTGGCTGGGCCCAGGCGTGTGATGTCGGTGTACCCGTTATAGGCACGGATGAGTCCGCCTCCCGTCACGCCATCGCTCACGCCGGAGTTCATGGCGAAGTCAGTCTCGCCAGCGACGGTGATGGTGGCCCAGGATCCCAGGATGCCGTTCACGTTCGCATTGGCGGTGGAGGCAATGTCCTCTCCCATGAAGTTTACCACCGCTCCAGCTCCGGGATTGACCGTATTCAGAGCCAGTACCGAAGTGCCGCTCGAACGACTGATGTCTGACCTTGTCCCGGCAGTGAGGGTGGTGGATGCGACGACTTCCGTGTGAGAGCCACCGGACAGGACCACGGTGCCACCGCCCAGGGTGAGTGCCGCGCCGTTGGCCAGCTTGGAGGTATTCGTGCCGCCCGCTCCAGTGTCGTAATTCAGCGTGAGGGTACCGTTGGTGACCGCCGTGGCTCCGGTGGTGGTATTCGTACCCGAGAGCGTGGTATTGCCAGCGGAGGAAAGAGTCGCTGTACCTGCGAGCACACCTGCCGAAGTTTGATTAAATGTTCCACTCGTTCCCACGGTGATGGCCGTGGCGCTGACCGAACCGGTGAGGGTGGCGGTGCCTCCCGTGACGTTCGTAACTCCCGTATGCGTGTTGGCCCCTCCGAGGGTGCTGGTTCCGGCTGAGGTAAGGCTGGTGGTGCCGGACAGGACACCGGCAGCGCTTTCCGTAAAAGTACCCGCAGCTGCAACGGTGATGGCAGAGGCGGTGATGGAACCCGTAAGAGTGAGGGTGCCATTGTTCACGGCCGTGGTTCCGGTATAAGTATTCGCGGCGCTCATGGTCAGAGTGCCGGTGCCATCCTTGATGAGCGAGAGCACGCCTGGTGTGGTTCCGGTGCCATTGCGCACCACACCTGCGAGTACCACGGTCCCATCGCCACCGATGGTGGCGGAGCGGTTGGAACCGGAACTCGGATCACCGCGGAATTCACCGGTAATGGTGAGTTGCGTGCCGACATCCGCCATGATGCGGCTCGTGCCATCATCGGTGGTCACGATGCCGGTGATGGTGTTGTTCCCCGCGATGTTGTGAATGGCTCCGGAAGCGTTGATGCCGGTGGCGTTCACCATGTTGATATGCTCGTCGGTGGTGATCCCACCGGAGATTTCCAACGATGCATTGTCCGTCACGCTGGTGGCGCCAGTGGCCCCGGTGCCGAGCGCTCCCCCATGCGTGATGCGTACTACGCCGTCATTGATAGTGAAAGTTCCTGTGCCGGTCAAGGTGTTGGCAACGGTAAGAAAGAGTGTGCCGGTGCCGTTTTTTACGATGCCAGGGTTGGAGGAGCCTCCATGGGTGATGTTGTCATTCACCACAATGTCTCCCGCGCCCGCGAAGGTGAGACTGTTGTTGCCAGCGGTGATGGAGTTTCCACTCGCCACGTCCAGCGTCAGGGTGTCCGCATCGGCACCGATGGTGGAGCCTCCAGAAAAGGTGATCGTCGCGGCGTAAGTGTTGTTCCCACTGACACTCCGGAGCGCTCCCCCTGCACCGACACCGCCACCGGTAAGATTCAGCACTTCCGTCATCACCAGTCCACCGGAGATCTCCAAAGTCGCACCGCCCAGCACTGTAGTGCCGGTAGCGCCGGTTCCGAGGGCCCCGGCGTTTCGCACATCGAGGGTCCCCGCCGTCACCGTCGTAGCTCCGGTATAGGTGTTGGCGGTGGTGAGGATGACTTCTCCCGCCCCAGACTTGGTGACCGATACGGCACCGCTGCCTGCATTGTTGGCGATGACGGAGTTCACCGTGACCTGACCGGAGACATCCACTACATGGAACATCAAATCGGCAGCGCCAGTGGTTCCCGCAGTGATGCTGCCTGTGCCCACCGTCGCTCCCAAGGTGGCCTGACCTGCACCAGCATCGGAAAGGAAGGTGCCTGAGCTGGCGAATTGCAGCGTCTCGCCACTCGCAATCTCAAACGTTCGAGCGGCGCTGTCCGTATAATAGACGGAGTGCAGTGGCGTATTGCCTGCACCCTGAAGCACTTGTCCGGTGGAAGTATTGTCCACCTGCATGATGCCCGTGGCGCTGTAGTTGGCCACGTTGGCAATGTCCACACCGGTCTGGTAGATGAAGTCGGCCGTCGCAGCCACGACCGTATTGCTGACCACGCGGGCGAGTTTGGTGGAGCCGCCGGAGGTGTAGGTCGCCCAGTTGCCCAGCAGTCCATTGCCATTGGTTGCCGTGATCGTTCCTGATGCTGGCGCCAGGATGTTTAACGTGGCACTGCCGCTGCGGGTGATGTTCCCGAGGGCGACATTGAGCGTGCCACCCGTGCCGGAAGTGAGCTCGAGAATGTTGGTGCCGGACTGAATCGTGGTAGCCGTGAAGGCCTGACTGTTGACGGTCGATGCGGCTCCCGTCATTCGCACGGTTCCCAAGCTGGTCGTCGTGGTGTTTGAATTGAACAACAAGGTGCTGCCCGCAGCGAGGATGTTTGACGCAGGAGCTCCTCCCGCAGAGAAATCCAGTATGACGATGCCTCGCAGGATGGTCGTGGAGCCGGTGTAGGTATTGGCCCCCGTGAGCGTCAGCGTGCCCGTGCCATTTTTTGCCACCGTGACCGTGCCCAGGCCGTTCTGGATGACGCCGGAGAAGGTGGTGGTCTCGTTGTTGTTGTTGACCGTCAATGTGGCTGCACCGGCAACCCCTTTGGTGACCGTGCCAGCGCCGGAAAGGCCGCCGATGGTATCGCTCACGCGATAGTCGTAGGTACCGCCTGCATTCACCGTGATGTCGGCGGAGTCCCCGGTCGCGGCAGTGATTGTGCGGAGGGTGCCGCCGCTGTTGATGACGGTGTTGAAATCCGTGCTGCCGCTGTGGTTGAGCTCGACTACACCGCCATTGATGGTGAGTTGGCCGGTGTTGTTCGGATCCGCCGTGATGCGCAGGATGCCGCTGTCGTTCTTCGTGATTGCACCGGCACTGCTGGTCGTAGTTCCCGTGGAACCTGTGATGGTGGTATCACCCAGGCCGCCGATGGTGAGACTGTTGGTACCCATGGTCACGGCGCCCAGGGTGGTGAGCGCGCCTGCATTGGTGTTGATCACGGCGTTGCCGCTGAGCGTGACTGCGCCAAAGGTGACTCCCGCCGTGCCGCTGTTCACGTTGCTTCCAGCGCCGACGGTCAGGGTTTGTGCACCGATGGAAAGCGTGCCCAGCGTGTGCGTCACACCTGCGCCCGCAGTGAGGCGGTCGGAGGTGATCTGTGTATTGCCGGTGACCGTGGTGTTGCGGTTGAAGCCCAGAGCCGTGTCATTGGCGAGTTGCAATTCACCGCCGCCGAGGGAAAGAGCGCCAGTGCCGAGTGCTGCGGCATTGGTCGTGGCGCGCAGCACACCGGCGTTCAAGGTAAGCGTGCCGGCAAAGGTGTTCGCACCGGTGAGTACCAGCGTGCCGTCCCCAGTTTTGGCAAGACTTGTCCCAGCGCCAGCCACGATGGAATTGATGGTGGCCGTGAACGTCGGGTCTACCGAGATGGAAGTCGCAGCTCCAAGCGTGAGGTCACCACCCGTGAGGGTGTAGCTTTCCAGGAAGCTGAGTGAGAAGGCCTGCTCACCGGCACTGAGAGTGATGGTGGAACCGGTTGGTGGCACCGGTGAGCCAAAGGACACCGCGGTGGCCAGAGTGGGTTCGCCATCCGGATTCCAGTTGGTGGGTGTGCTCCAGTTGGCATTGGTCTGACCGTCCCATGTCGCCTGGGCAAAGGCGCGGGGAGCGGGGCAAAGACTGGCTGCGAAGGCTGCGCCTGCGAGCAGCAATGGAAGCAGGGAGCGAGAAGGGCGTGCGGTCGCCATGATTTTGGAAACCGCGATCATAACTAAATTGTGTGCAGGAGGAAGGTTTTTTCTAAGGTGCAATCATGGGCAGTGAAAGGATGCATGGATAGCTGATAGCAAAGTGCACGGGTGGCGTTGCCGTTAAGTCTCTGAGCGATGGAGTTACGTAGAACACGTGCTTCCAGGAGCAGCCAGAAAATCCATGCGTTGCCGATTCGATTGTCATGCCCTTGAAATGACCGCGGGCGGTGATGCGTTCATGGCTCGCACCCATGAAGTACCTGAGACTTGCGCTGCACCTTTTCGCGCCTACCGTCCTCTGCACTGCCGCTCTGGCGGAATCTGCATCCAACTGGCCGCAGTTTCGCGGTCCGGGTGGGCTGGGGATTGGCACGGGGAAGCCACCCATCGAACTGTCTCCGGAAACAGGCGTGCTGTGGAAGGTCGACGTACCGCATGGGCATTCCTCTCCCTGCATCTGGGGCGACAAGATCGCACTCACGGGACTGGATGGGGGAAAGCTGGTCACCTTCTGCCTGAGCAAGACGGATGGACGTGAACTCTGGCGCGTGGCGGCGCCGGCGGAGAAAATCGAAGGCGCGCATCGCATTGGCAGTCCTGCGGCGCCGACGTGTTGCACGGACGGTGAGCGGGTGTTTGCCTACTTCGGCTCTTACGGCGTGCTGGCTTATGATTGGAATGGAGAGGCACTGTGGAAAACGCGGCTGCCACTGCCGGTGGTGGAGTTTGGTACGAGCAGCTCGCCCGTGGTGGCGGATGGCAAAGTGATCATCGTGGCGGATCAGGACGTCGGCAGCTACATGATTGCCCTGGATGCAAAGACGGGAGAGGAAGTATGGCGGGTGGATCGCGGCGAATTCCGCCGTGGCTTTTCCACGCCTTTCGTGTGGAGTCACGATGGCATGCAGGAGCTCGTGGTATGTGGTTCGCTTTGGGTGAGGAGTTATGATCTGAAGGATGGCAAGCAGCGCTGGACCAGCCGTGGCATGGCTCGTGTGTCGAATGCCAGCCCCATCGCGGCAGATGGCATGCTCTTGGTCTCCAGCTGGAACGTGGGCGGTGATGAAGACGATCGAGTACTGATGGATCCGTACGCGGACTTCGCCGCTGCCAATGATGCCGACAAGGACGGTCTGCTCACGCGGGATGAGTTTCCCACAGGGAAGATCAAAGACCGCTACTCGCAGATCGATGCGGACAAGGATGGCCGCGTGTCGAAGGCCGAGTATGAATCCATGCGCGGCATGTTCGCCGCTTCGATAAATCAGATCTTTGCCATCAAGCCTGGCGGCAGCGGCGACTGTACGGAGACACATGTGGTCTGGCAGCAGAATAAGCACCTGCCCTATGTCTCTTCTCCCGTCGCGGCGAATGGACGTGTCTTCACGATGAAGAGCGGGGGACTCGCCTCCGCGTATGATGCCAAAAGCGGCAGTCCCATTTACCAGGCGGAACGTGTGGATGCCTCCGGCGACTACTATGCCTCCGCCGTGGCGGCTGATGGTCGCATCTATGTCATCTCCCAGCGCGGCACTGTGGTCGTGCTTGATGCCACCAGCGACAATCTCAAGGTGCTCTCACGCACGGATCTGAAGGCCCCGGTCTTTGCCACTCCTGCCATCGTGGATGGCGTGATTTACATTCGCACGGACAAACATCTGTATGCGTTCCGCGCTCAGGATTGAGGTCGGACGCGTTGCCTCATGAAGCTGCGAAGCCGCATGGTGGCAACAAACGCCAGCGACGCGACGCACATCACGACCAGAGTGGCACGCAGATAGGTCGCGGTTGGCATGGAGATGCCGATGCCCGTGGCCAGCGCGATGTAAGCGGCCACGCATGCAGGACACTTGGGCAGGAGAGCCAGTGTCACGCCCGGGAGGAGCCAGCCGGCGAGTTCACCACCACGCCGTACCCGCGACGCGGGCCGGCGCACAGGGGCACCGGCTCGCGTGTTGGTGCTGGCCTTGGTCTGGCAGCAGGGGTGTGTGTTCACGTGTGTGCCGTGGTTGAGCTGCAACCGCAGGACGTGGTGGATTTCGGCTGGGTGCCCGCTTCGATATCCACATCCGGCCAGTAAGGCTTGTCCGGGTCGGCGAAGGCGGCCTGCTTGGTGTCATAGCGGTCGTGGTAGCGTACCCATGCCATGCCAAAGGGCAGGTCATCTTCATCACGGCCCTTCGGTGCCATGTCCAGAATGCGATAGGTGCCGAGGAGTTGATCCAGGCCGCGCCCATAGGTGGAGTAGGTGTGGAAGACGTCTCCGCTGGCATCCTTGTAGAACATGCTGAGTCCCGGAGCTTCCTCGCTGGGGAATTCCATCAGCTCATAGTTGTATTCCACCTTGCCACCACCCGTCTGCTCCTTGGGGAAGGAGACGTGGAAGTCCATGTTGAAATCGGAAGCGTGGGAGGACACCCAGTTGAAGTGCCAGCCCATGCGCTTCTTGAAGGCTTCAATCTTGAACAGTGGCGCACGGGAGATGGCCACCAGCGTGACATCCCGCGCTGTGAGATGCGGAAGCGTGGCATTGGTGTGGTCAGACACATACGAGCAACTCGGGCAGCCCTCCTGCCAGTCCGGCCCGAACATGAAGTGGTAGATGGCGAGCTGGCTGCGTCCCTCGAAGAGATCCGCGAGTTTCACTTTCCCGCCGGGTCCATCGAAGACGTAGTCCTTCTCGATTTTCACCCAGGGAAGACTGCGTCGTTCGGCGCTCAATTGATCGAGCAGGCGGGTGGCCTCCTTCTCCTTTTTCAGCAGTTCCTTGCGGGCCGCGATCCATTTCTCCCGGGATACGACCTTGTGCTCCTGCTTCGATTTCTGAGGTGCGTCTAGTATTGCATTGGTACTCATTCGCGTGGTTACCTTTCGTTGTTGTTGGGCAGATCGGTCCCGTTCCAGCAGGACCGATCGGCGCTGGTTTTTGCTTCTGTCTTCAGCGGCATGACGAACCGGCAGCTGTCGCCAGGACATGCTCTGCTGAAAAAAATTCTGAGCTGAAGAGGCGCTGTGGCCCCGGTGTTATTTCTTCTCCAGGAATCTCGCGAGTCCGTCGATGATTCTGCCCCATCCACGGGCGTGGTTGTCGCGGCTCTCCACGGTGGCGAATCTGGTGTGTGTGAAGATCATCTCCGTGCGGTCACCCCGCTTGATGAACTCCACGGTGATGAGGGTTTCTTTTCCCTCGGTCTCGCCGAATTCCTCGCCGCTGCCGTCCTTCTCCCAGTCCCAAGTATAGACCAGCTTTTCGGGAGGTTTCACCTCCTGAAACACGCCCGCTGCCGTGAAGTACTCGCCATCCGGATTCTGCATCTGGATGCGAAACTTCCCACCCACGCGCACATCCATGATGGCGAAGGGGATTTTCATGCCCGGCTCGGGCTGCATCCAGAGCTTCGTGTGTTCTGCCGAAGTCCAGACCTCGTACGCCAGCTCCTGCGGTGCATTCAGCACACGCCTGAGTACCAGCGTCGCATTGTCGGGCGTTTGCAGTTCGTTAGTTGTGGCTGTGGGCATCATCGTCATCGGGTTTGGTCTCCTTTTGAGGTTGTAGTTTCTCCAGATACTTCTCGAAGCCGTCGAGGTTCGCCGTCCAGAACTGGCGGTAGCGGTCCAGCCATGCCTGGGCTTCTTCCATCGGCTTTGCATCTAGGGCCAGGGAGTGCACCCGGCCATCTTTTCGGCGTTTTACCAGGCCGGCCTTTTCCAGCACGATGACGTGCTTCGATACGGCCGCGAGGGACATGGCATGCGGACGCGCCAAATCGGTGACGCAGATCTCGCCTTCCGAAAGCTGGGCGAGAATCCGCCGCCGCGTCGGGTCTGCCAGCGCACCGAAGGTCTTGTCCAGCAGGTCTGACTCATATTCGACCATATTGTTCTTTGCTTCGCGACACCCGGGCCGCGTGTTCGGATCACATGGGTGGATACTTTTCGAACTTCGGTAGCGCGGGGTCCATCTTATCCCAGGGATGCGCGTCCGAAGTCCACACGTCGATTTGCTGGCTGAACCAGCTCTGGTCATCAAGGCTCGCCGTTCTAAGCGCGATGATCTGCGGGGCGGCGTCGGGCTTGATCACCACAGGTGAGCCGCAGTCCGGGCAGAAGCCACGATGCGTCTTTCCGCCCGCCTCACTGGGTGAGTCGTGATAGCGCGGTGTCCCTTGGAGGAAGGTGAATGCCTCTCGCGGCACGACCACCATGGACGAGAACGGGCCGCCGCTGGCCTTCTGGCAGTCCTGACAATGGCAGTGGAGCATCACCACCGGTTCCGCAGTGGCTTCGTAGCGAATAGCCCCGCAGGCGCATCCGCCTGAAATTGAAGTGGTTTTGGTGCTCATAGGGTCTGTGGGTTCGTGGTTCTCTGGATGGGCTTGGTGGGCAGCTCGAAAAGGGGTGGCTGCCGTAAGGAATAACATTCAACCGAATGGTTGAATGTTATTCGCCGAGGAAAGAATGCAAAGAGAAATCCACACTTTTTTTCGGGGTGAGGGTGAGGCAGGCCTGTCGTGCGGGACCCTAGGGGCTCAGAACTTGATTCCCACCTTCTGCACTTCTTGGTAAGGCAGCAGCCACACGAGGGACTCATCATGGAGGTCCACCACCTGGATGCGGTTGCCGAATGGATCGCGGAAGTCGCACCGAAATCCTTCGATCAACTTGATGCCATACTTTCCCGTGAGCTTGTCGCGCACTTCGGCGATTTGTTTTTCATCGCGCACCATGATGCCAAAGTGCCGTGCGCGAGATGGCTCTACGCGGTCCACCTTGAACATGGCGAGGAACTGATGCGCACCCAGCTTGAAGAATGCGTCGCCTTCGCCTTCATCGAGCTTTTCCAAATTGAAGACGTCCTGGTAGAAGGCCACCGCCTTCTCCACATCATCGACCTCAATGGCGACGTGATTGCAGCCGTAGACTTGGACACTCATGGTGGGCGTGGGGTTGGAGTTGGATATTACGATATCACTTCATCTGCCCGCCACCTTCTGCGCCATGGCTACGATCTCCTTCCCGTCGAGGAGGCCGTCGATGAAGCGTTGGGGAATCTCGCTGAGTCCGACCTGAGCTCCCACGAGCGCACCGGTGAGGCAGGCACGGGACATGTTCTGACCACCGCCATTGATCGCGTGGAGCACGGCGCTTTCGAAGTCATCGGGGAAACGTGCTGCAAGGTAGTAGGCGGAGGGCAGCACGAAATTGATGGCGCAGGACATGCCGTACACGATGGAGGCCTTCCACGCGGGCTCGATTCGGATGTCCTTGTCTCGTGCCGCCTCTGCGACCCATGAGGGGAGCAGCAGGGCATCTGGCGAGGCAAAGCCGAACGTGGGCTTTTGTTGATTGGGCTTCGCAATGGCCCGATCCGCCTGGAAGGGGAGCTCACCGGCAGCCACGAGATCCAGCAGTTTGTCAGAGATACTCTCATCGAATGTTTCGCCGCGAATCAGCGCCGCCAGCACGCACCCAAAGCCGACGGAGTGCTGGGCCACCAGGGAATCATTCTGACTGAGCAGGCAGCATTCGTTGGCATACTTTGCGGCGAGATAAGGCTCTGTAGCAAAACGTGCTGCGATGATGCTGATGCGCTCTGCTGCCTCTGACGTATCGGCATTTCCCGCGGCTTCGCGCCAGGGTTTCTGGTCGCGTACGCGCGCAGTCCAGACCTGGCGGAAGGAATGATTCGTGTAGCCACCGGGACCGCCTTGGGGTTTGCCATTGAGCTTGGGGAGGAGTTCCTCATCCAGTCGCTGGGTAAAGTCCGCCTCATCATACGTGCCCCGCTCCGCCACGGAGGCGAGCAACAGTTTCATGATGATGCCCGTTTGCGAGAGCTCACCCGCAGCCATGCCCGAGTGATACCTGCCCTGCTTTGGCGTAGTGTAGCCATCGATCCAAGGGCCGTAGTCTTTTCGTTGCTCATTCAAGTCATAGTACCAATGCGGGCCGAGTCCGAGGGCATCGCCAATGAATGCGCCTACAATGCAACCGGCGGCGCGATCGGCGATGGAGTCTGGGGAGGATTTCATGAATGAGTGACGAGGAAGTGAGAGGCGTATCGTGAGTGGTTGGGGAAATGGACGGCCAGGGTACGCGGAGTTCACGGCAGTCGCGATCAACGTTATGTACGTACGCGCCTCATCTCAGGCTGGAACTCGCGATGATGGTGCTCGTCATGGCAAGCAAGCAACCAATCTGTCATCAGGAGGCCATCATGCCCAAGCAAAGCACCATCAAGCGAGCCCGCCGTGACAAAAAGGAAGGCAAAGCTCCATCCACGCAAGCTGGAGAATTTGTACGCGAAGTCATCGATGACATCCGCGAGGGCAAACACGGTGCGCGCTCCACGAAGCAGGCGATTGCGATCGGGCTCTCGATGGCACGTCGTGCTGGCGTGAAGCTGCCACCACCAGAGAAGGGCAAGGCCTCTGATAAGGTGAGGAAGCAAGCGAAGCGGGAACTTAAGCGGGCCGAACATGGGCCGGTGAAGCCCTCACCGAAGCGAGCGAGAGCGAGCAGACGGGCGTTGGAGCGGGAAGGTCATAGCGCTGCAAGTTCTGCTGCGTTGTCGCGACATACGAAGCAAGCGGCAAAGAAGCGCACTGCGAAGGACCGGTCTGCGGCGGCCAAGAAAGCTGCGAGAACGAAGGGGCCAGCGAAGCGCTCTGCTGCCGCAAAGAAGGCGGCTAGGACAAGGGCGAGGGGGTGAGGGAGCACTACGCGTCTCCTTTTAATTGGGCTCCATTTAAAGCGGTGTCATGTCCAGTAGGTGGGGCGCGTGAACGTCAGGTTAATGATTGAGAAGTAGTGCCGAAGGCCTTGGACTGCGTGCAGCCCTGCTGCCGCTTTCCTCAAGTGCAGCCTGCTGCACGCTACACCGCGACGAAGTCGCCAAGCTCTTCTGGAGGCATCACACTACGAGTGAATGTCACTATCGCCGCAGCAGGCTGCGGACTCTGGAAAGCGGCAGCAGGGCTGCACGCAGTCCAAGGACGCCGCGCGTCACAGCGTTCGGATCTGTCGTCAATGTTCCCCCTTCACCCTCTCGATAAACTTCCTCGCCGACCGCGTGATCTCCATGGCCAGATTCGCCTCCTGCACGGCAAACGGGGGAACAAACCAAGGGAACAGGCCAACGAGGTCGTGATACACCAGCACCTGCCCGTCACACGCACTGCCCGCACCAATGCCAATGGTCGGAATCTTGATGCTGGCACTGATGCGCGCGGCGACATCCGGGACGATGCTCTCCAGCACGATGGCGGAGGCCCCGGCTTCCTCCAGTGCAATCGCATCCTCCACCAGGCGACTGGCTCCATCCTCGGTACGGCCCTTCTTCTTGTAGCCGCCTTCCTTCAACACACTCTGCGGAAGCATGCCGATGTGCCCCACATATCCGATTCCCGCCTTTGTGATGGCGCGCACGGACTCGATCATGTCCACGCCGCCTTCGAGCTTCACCGCATCCGCCCCGGCTTCCACCAGACGCTCGGCGTTGTGAACGGCGTGATCGGGATTGCCATAGGTGTTCGCGGGGAGGTCCACGATGACGGTGGCCTTTTTCACACCGCGACGGACGGCAGCCGCGTGGTGGAGCATCATGTTCATGGTCACGCCCGTGGTGTCAGGCAGGCCCAGCATCACCATGCCGAGGGAATCACCCACGAGGATGAGATCCACCCCAGCTTCATCGAAGAGGCGGGCGGTGGGGTAGTCGTAGGCGGTGAGCACGGCGAGCTTCTCGCCGGAGGCTTTGCGGTCGCGGAGTTGCTGGGTGAGGGCGTGCACAGGGGTTACTTACATGGTACGTAACCGGGGCGCAAATAGGTGAAACGCAAAGCAGCGAAGCAGCAGAGATGCTACGGAGGTTAGGCGTCCCGCCTGACAGTGGTCGTTGGGCCTCCGGCCTGACGTGCACGGTCACGGAGCGAAAGGGGTAATAGGTCATGAGAGGCGCTGCGGCTAATCAAGGAGTGGGAACGCCTCGTTCCCATCAGAGGTTGCCACTTCTTCCGGTGTTGCGTCCCACCGGACACCTTTGCGGCGCGAACGGTGTGCCTTCGTAGTTGCCGATCGAGCACTCTGTCACCATGGGAACGAGGCGTTCCCACTCCTTGGGCCTGCCGCAATGCGGTGGGTGGGCTGGCCCTTCGGCGTCACTTTGAAATCACCGTCGCCAGAGGCTTCACCTCAGCTATCGAAGCCAGTCGCGCTGTAGGATGCGCAAGGGGGGCTCGGGACTTTGCAGGGTCTCCAGATGCTGAGAGATGCTTCGTGAGTCGTTTGGTAGCACGAGTTTCGGCCGGATTTCCGCCAGCGGTTGCAGCACAAAGCGGCGCTGAGTCATCCTTGGATGCGGGAGGATGAGTGCCGGTTGCTCCATCACCGTATCGTCCGCGTAGAGCATGTCCAGGTCCACGGTGCGTGGGGCGTGGTGGCCGTGCTCGGCAGGGCGGCCGAGCTTCACTTCAACAGCCCGCATCTCGCGAAGGAGTTCCAGTGGTTCCAAGGCGCACTCCACTTCCACCACGGTATTCAAGAACGACTGCGAACCCTCCGGGCAATCCACCGGGTCCGTCTCATACACTGCGGCGGCACCGCGGAGTATCAGGGTGGGATGCACCGTGCGGAGCTGGCGCACGGCCTCCTGCAGGTGGTGCAGGCGGTCACCGAGATTCGAGCCGAGGGCGATGCCGTAGATCATGGAAGGGAGTCCGCCGAGACTTCAGCCGGTACGAGAGAATGCAAAATGAGAAGTGAAAAATGAAAAGTGCAAAATGACGGGCACCTCAGGCACTTTTCATTTTTCACCTTTCATTTCTCATTTTGCATTTCCCATGCACTCCGCCGGAGCCCGGCGGACTACTTTCTCTCGGTCACTTCAGTCCCAGAACATCCTGCATGTCATAAATGCCGGCGCTCTTGTCGGCGAGCCACTTGGCGGCGCGGACGCTGCCACCGGCGAAGGTGTCGCGGCTGCTGGCCTTGTGGGTGAGCTCGACACGCTCGCCGATGTTTGCGAAGACGACCGTGTGGTCACCCACGACATCACCGCCGCGGAGGGCGTGTACGCCGATTTCCTTCTTCGTGCGCGCGCCCACGTCACCGAAGCGTCCGTGGCGCGTGTCCTTGTCATAGTTCACGCCGGATTCCTCGCAGAGGATTTCCACCAGGCGGCGGGCAGTGCCGCTGGGGGAGTCCGTCTTCATGCGGTGATGCATTTCAATCACCTCAAGGTCGAAGGGCTCGCCGAGGATGCGCGCAGCCTGGCGGGTGAGCCAGAAGAGGGTATTCACACCCACGCTGAAGTTCGCGGCGAACACGACGGGGATGGTCTTGGCGGCTTCGCGGATGGTGTTGCGTTCTTCCTCCGTATGGCCGGTGGTGCCCATGATGAGGGCCTTCTTGTGCTTCACACAAGCAGCCACGAGTTCATTGCTGAAGTGGTGTGAGGTGAAGTCAATGACCGCATCGCACTGGGCGAGCGCTTCATCGAGATTGTCACCCACGTCGACAGCAGCGCCGACCACGGTGTCAGGATCCGCTTCCGTAGCGCGGATGACGGCCTGGCCCATGCGGCCCTTGGCGCCGGTGACGAGAATACGAAGAGACATAAGAAGGGTGGGAAAGTTGGCGGTTGTTGAGCAGTGGTTTGCGATGGTTGAGCAGTGGTTGGTGAAGAGGATAAGGCGTGAGCGAGGGAGCTGAGTTCAGTACAAACCATCGCTCAACAACAGCTCAACTACTGCAAACCATCGCTCAACTCCTTCAGAGGATTCCCAGCTTCACCATCGTGGCCTTCAGCTCGGCTACCTGGGCGTCGCTCATCTCGCACATGGGGAGGCGGAGTTCGGCGTCGCAGAGGCCCTTGAGAGCCATGGCGGTCTTGATGGGGATGGGGTTCGTCGCAAGCTTCAGGAACATGCTGAAGAGCGGGTTGAACTTCGCATGGATAGCCTGGGCCTCGGCCCACTCGCCCTTCAGTGCGTGCTGCACCATGGTGCTCATCTCCTTCGGAATCAGATTGCCCGCCACGCTCACGATGCCCTTGCCGCCCACGCTCATGAAAGGAAGCGTGAGGGAGTCATCGCCGGAGAGGATTTCGAAATTCTCCGGCAGGAGTTGCTTGAGCACGCTCACGCGGTCGGCATTGCCACCCGCTTCCTTGATGGCGCGGATGTTCGGGCACTCCTCGGCGAGGCGCACCACGGTCTCGATGCCGATCTCAATGCCGCAGCGTCCGGGGATGCTGTAGAGCATGATGGGCAGGCTCGTGTTCTTCGCGATGTCGCGGAAGTGGCGGAAGAGACCTTCTTGTGTGGGCTTGTTGTAATACGGAGCGACCTGCAGGGAGGCGTTCGCGCCAGCGGCCTCGGCTTCCTGCGTCATCTCAATCGCCTCACGGGTGCTGTTGCTGCCGGTACCGGCAATCACCAGGCCGCGACCACGGGTGATGCCCACGGTGAGCTGAATCACGCGGTCATGCTCATCGTAATCCAGGGTGGGGGACTCGCCGGTCGTGCCACACGGCACCACGCCCTGCACGCCGCCATCGAACTGGTAGTCGATGACTTTTTTCAGCGCATCCTCATCCAGTCGGCCGTTGCGGAAAGGGGTGATGATGGCGGTATGGGTACCTGCGAACATGGGGTGTAGTTTACGTGTTTTGACGAAAGTCTATTTGAGAGAGGGAATACGTCAGCGCAAGCGCGCTGGAAGCAGCTCATGCAGCCGAGTGCTCGGCATCGAGGGATTTGCCGCAGCAGGGGCAGTACTGCACGCCCGGGCTGGCGCTGTGCATCCAGGCGCCCGCAGGCTTCAGGCAATGCACACATTTGCCCGCGAACTTTCCCCAGAGAATGCCAGCGAAAAGCAGGGCTATGCCCACGCCTTGCAGCCATTTCATCTCAGCCGATGCCATCAGCACGATTCCCACGATTACAATCGGCCACGCCATGCGGTGCGCCTTCTTAAGGGATTGCCTGCTGGTCATGACGCGAAAATTAAACCTCCACGGTGCCTTCGAAGACGAAGTCCGCCGGTCCGTGAAGCGTCACGTTCTGGTAGCCATCCGCCGTCTTCTCGAACCCGATTTGCAAGGTGTCGCCGCCGCGCACGAGCACGGACACCGGCGAAGTGAAGCCGTGCAGCTCATGGGCAATCAGCGCGCACGCCACCATGCCAGTGCCGCAGGCCAGTGTTTCATCCTCCACGCCGCGTTCATACGTGCGGATGGAGATGCTGTTCGGTCCGGTGACCTTCACAAAATTCGCATTGGTGCCCTTCGGGGCAAAGGCGGTGTGGTATCGCAGGCCGGCGCCGAGGCCGCGCACATTGGTATTCTCGAGGTCCTGCACGAAGACGACCGCGTGAGGCACGCCGGTATTCACGCTGTGGACGGTGAGTTCCGCGCCTTCCACGGGGAGGGTCTGGTTCAGCTTCAGGCTGTGCGGCGGACTCATGTTGATGCGCACCTGGTCGCCGAGGTAGTCGGCGGAGATCATGCCCGCGAGCGTTTCAAACTTCAGGCCGCCGAGCTTGTCGTCATGCAGACGGTTCACATAGCGGGCGAAGCAGCGCGCGCCATTGCCGCACATCTCGGCCTCGCCGCCGTCCGCGTTGTGGTAGCGCATCTTGAAGTCGCCGCCATCCGTCGGGGGCTCCACCAGCAGGAGGCCATCCGCACCCACGCCACGATGCCGGTCGCACAGGCGGGCGATCGTAGCGTTGTCGATTTGCACGGACTGAGTGCGGTTGTCGAGCATGACAAAGTCATTGCCCGCGCCGTTCATCTTCCAGAATTTGAGCGTGGTGGCCATGGGAAAGGGGCGGAGAAGCTAGACGGACTTCACGGCATCGACAAGAGGTTTCACGAAGGCGGCGAGCCTGTCCGTGAGGGCGTTGTCGGAGCCGTGTTGTTCAATGAGCTTTACGATGGCGCTGCCCACCACGACGCCGTCCGCCATGCCGGCCACGGCCCCGGCCTGCTCTGGGGTGGAAATGCCAAAGCCCACGGCCACAGGCGTTTCCGTGGTGGCCTTGATGCGGGCGACCTGGGCCTCGATGCCGGTCGCCAGCGAGGTCTGCGCGCCGGTCACCCCCTCGCGGGAAACGTAATAAATGAAACCCTCTGCCTGGGCGGTGAGCAGGGGGATGCGCTCCGCCGGGGTGGTGGGCGCGATGAGGCGGATGCGCTTCAGCGCTTCGCCCCCCACGAGTTCGGCATTCTCAGACGCCTCGTCCGGCGGCAGGTCCAGAATCAGGACGCCATCCGCTCCGGCGGCGGCCGCGTCGCGGTGGAAGGCCTCGAACCCGTAGGTGTACACCGGATTCAGGTAGGTGAAGAGCACGATCGGGATTTGTGTTTCCGTGCGGAGCTTCTTGATGGCCGCGATGACCTTCGGCGTTGAGGCCCCGGCGCGCAGGGCGCGGTCGGCGGCCATCTGGTTCACGATGCCGTCCGCCAGCGGGTCGCTGAAGGGCAGGCCCAGCTCGATGATGTCCACCCCGCACTTTTCCAGTGTGAGCACGATGTCGCGCATGGTGTCCAGGTTCGGATCTCCTGCACAGATATAGGCCACGAAGGCCTTCTTTCCAGAGGCGCGGAGGTCAGCGAAACGTTGGTCGATGCGGTTCATGGGGAGCGAGCAAAGGGGGTGGGAGCGTTAACCGCTGGGAACGTGACGCGCAAAGGGATTTCAGGGCGGGAAAGTTGAAACGCAAAGCAGCGAAGCAGTAGAGGGGGAGGGAAAGGTGAATGGCGGGATGAAGAATGGCCGTAAAAGAACGCAAAGGGCGCCAAAGGGTAGGCGCTGAGATGGATTGGGGTGGCGAGGGGTGGTGCGGAAATGGGGACCGCTAATAGGCGCTAATGTTCGCTAATGGATGGTGAATGGGAGACGTGCTGTGATGTGTCGGAGCCTGCGATGGCGAACCGTACCCATAGCCCTCATTCTTTTAGCGAAGATTAGCGCCCATTAGCGGTCCGTCCGACGAAGCCTTCTCCTAAATTAGTGTCCGTTAGTGTCTATTAGTGGTTCCCTGAATGCACCATCACCCCTGACTCGATTCCTTCTCTCGTTGCGTCCTCGTCATCGTGGGACATCATTGCCGCGCTTTCTCCATTCTCGCTCCATCTGCATGTTCGTTGAATTGTACAAGGCTGTCTTCCCCGTGTGGCACTGGTTGCTGCTGATTCTCGATATTTGTGTCGTGGGCTTTGCGGTGAGCCATGTATTGCTGCGTCAGCGGGATGGTCGCATTGCGGCGTTCTGGGCGGTGATCATTGCCTTCGTGCCGCTGTTGGGCGCCATCTTCTACGCAATGTTTGGCATCAACCGCATCCAGCGGCGTGGGCAGAAGTACCGCGCAATGACGGATGTGGAACGCCAGGCGGTGCTGGAGGCCTGCCCGGTGAACCCGGAAAAGGAAGTGCCTGAACTCAAGATGCTGGGGGAACTCGCCGATGCCATCGGCAAACTCTCGCGATACAATTTCTCAGTGGGAAACCACATGATCCCGCTGCGGAGTGAGGAGGCGATGTTCGCCATGGTCACCGCCATCCGGAATGCCCGGCGCAGCATCAGCCTCTGCAGCTACATCTTTGAGGCCAAGGGTGTCGGGATGGAGTTCGTCAATGAACTGGAGAAGGCGAAGAACCGTGGCGTGGAGGTGCGCGTGCTGGTGGACAACATGGGCACCATGTACTCCTGGCCGCCCATCATTCACACGTTGAAGCGGCGCGGCATCAATGCCCAGAGCTTCATGCACAGCCACTTTTTCTTCCGGGTGTTCAGCATGAACATGCGCAACCACCGCAAGGTCATGGTGGTGGATGGCGTCACCGGTTTCACCGGCGGCATGAACATCCGGGATGGAAACATGCTTTCGCAGAATCCGAAGCATCCCGTCATCGATCTCCACTTCCAGGTGGAGGGGCCTGCTGTGCGCCAGCTCCAACGCGTGTTCGCAGAGGACTGGGCCTTTTGCTGCGGGGAGGTGCTGAAAGGGGAGATCTGGTACCCCGAACTGGAGCCTGCCGGTGAAGTCGGCATCATCGGCGTGCCGGATGGACCGGATGAAGATTTCGAGTTGATGCCGAAGGTCATCTTTGCCGCCATCGGCGCCGCGAAGCGCGAGATTCGCGTGATGACGCCCTACTTTCTACCGGATGCGCCGATTCTCTGGGCACTGAACTCCGCGGCCTTGCGGGGGGTGGATGTGACCATCATCACGCCGAAGAACAACAACATCCCCCTCGTCCGCTGGGCCGGGCGCACCCTGTACCCGCAGATGCTTGAGCGCGGCGTGCATATCCTGGAAGCGGACGGGCATTTCGATCACAGCAAGTTCATGACCGTCGATGGCCTGTGGTCCCTGGTGGGCAGCACCAACTGGGATCCTCGCAGCTTGCGGTTGAACTTTGAGTTCAATGTCGCGTGCTTCGATGACATCCTCGCCCGTCAACTGAACGCCATCTTCGTGAAGAGCCTGGAGGATTGCCAGCCTGTGACACGCGAAGAACTGCGCAATGCAGGGTTGCTCCTGCGGTTGCGTGATGGTTTTGCGCGGCTGTTTATGCCGGTGCTGTGAGGGCGGTGGGTGTGTGCATGGGATTCAACACAGAGACACGGAGACACAGAAACGCGGAGGGTTTTTGGAGAGAGGGCGGCTCTTGATGAGACTTCAAAGGAATAGCGCGCAATAGGTGCACCAGCCCAAGGACGTGCCGAATGGTCTCGCAAGAGGGGTGAACGTTAGGATAGGGATGTGGAATTGGTGCCGAAGGCCTTGGACTGCGCGCAGCCCTGCTGCCGCTTTCCTAAAGTGCAGCCTGCTGCACGCTTCACCGCGACGAAGTCGCCAAGCTCTTCTGGACACATCACCCTGCAAGCGAATGCCACCATCGCCGCAGCAGGCTGCGGACTCTGGAAAGCGGCAGCAGGGCTGCGCGCAGTCTAAGGACGCTACGCGTCACAGCGTCTGGATCATTCGTGTGTATCTCCCTACTTATTTCTTCCTCCGCCTCACCACTGCCACCCCAATCGCCACGCCCATGATCCCCAGCATGCCGATGGAGAACGCATCTCCAAACCTCGCATACACGGTCATGGGTGGATTCTTCTCTAGGTTCACTGTCTGCTTCAGCACGCCCTTGTAAAAGAAGCTGTCCTTCTCATTCCACATCATCGCGCCGGGTGGGATGCGACCTTTGTCATCAATGAAGCAAGTCACGCCGGTATTGCAGGCGCGGACCATGGGACGTCGGAGTTCGATGCTGCGGAAGATGGCGTTGGAGAGGTGCTGCTCATTTTCTTCGCTGTGGAGGAACCAACCGTCGTTTGTCATGTTCACGAGAAGCTGTGGCGCCTCGCGCACGAACTTCCGTGCGAGGCGGCCCACCGTGTCCTCGAAGCAGATGAGCGGGATGAGTTGCACACCGGCGGGCTCCTCCAGCTTCAGTGGCTCGGTGGAGGGACCACTGGCGAAGTCACCCATGATCACGTCACCGAGGAGCGCGTTCATGCCGGGGAAATTCCGCAGCGGCAGGTACTCGCCAAAGGGGACGAGGTGGACCTTGCGATGCAGTTGGTGGTTGTTGAAGTTCCCCCGCATGAGCGAAGCACCCGTGTAATTGGGCTCCATGGGAATCAAGATGTCCGCCCCCGTCAGCAGCGAGAAGTCGGAGATGCCGAGGATGTCGTTCAGGAAATCGACGTGGTTTGGATCGTGAAATGGAAAGGGCAGGGCGCTCTCCGGCCAGATGACCAGGTGAGGCTTCTCGTCCGGGTTCTGCATCACCGCCTGCACGGTGAGCTTGCCGTAGAGGTTGTAAATATTCTCGCTGACCTCCATGTGCCGCCGGCCATCCCATTTCTCCTGCTGGCCGATGTTTCCCTGCACGAGGGCGATCCGCAGCGGGACGACCTCGGGAGAGGACGCCGGCTTCTGGTCCATGAGCATCCGCGCGCCGTAGCCCGCATTCAGCAGCATGAGCGCGACGGCGCAGAAGAAGTCCGCATGTGGCCGCACGCGGGAGGTGCGCACCTCCTGGCGGAAGCGCAGGATGGTATTCCACAGGATGCAGGCCACGAATACAGGCAGGAAGGACAGCCCCGTCACCCCCACAAACTCCGCACCCTGGATCAGGATCTTCATCTTCCAGAGGGCCACCCCGAGTCCATTCCAGCCGAAGCCGGTGAAGACGATCCCGCGCAGCCACTCGCAGGCCACCCACGCGGCTGCGCAGAGGAATGCGGAGCGCAGTGATTCGAACGACACGCTGAAGAGCTTGCCCGTGTCACCCGAAGTCGTGTTTCCCTCCGGGCTGATGCGTGGCCTCCCAATGGTAGCAGCAAAGGCACCCCAGATGCCCCAGTAGAGGGAGATGTAGAGGGAGAGTCCCACCACCGCGCCGATGCCCATGAGTTCCGGTCCCCAGCCGATCCACGTGTTGTCACTCGCGCCGCTGATGACACGGGAGGAGTGGCGCACCCAGTTCAGGTTCGGGATGAAAAAGGCGAGCCCGGCCAGGTAAGCGAGGCGGAATCCACGCCAGGCGGGGCTGCGCGATTTTTGATTTTTGATTTTTGATTTTTGATCTGGGGCAGGAGTTGAGGCCTCTGCTTTGATCGAGTCAGAAGCCTTATTGTCCCACCCCCACAGCGCGTAGAGCAGCGGCAGCATCCACAGCCACACGATCCAGCTGAGATTCCACCCGGGATAGGCGAAGACCAGTACGAAACCGGCAGCCAGGGCGGCGAGAAAGGGAGGGATGCGCATGCGGTGGGTGGTGGAAGGATACGAATGTGCGGGCGCATGTAGGTCGCAGGGGTGGGCGGCTCAAGCAACCATTTGCTACTTGTCCATGCCATCCAGGCCGCGCCTGACGAAAAATTCCGGGTGCATACATCCAACCAAACCCCGTCCGGCCATTCCGAATCGAAAAAATCCGTGTCCATGAGGCCGCGATTCCTTCACTCCCCGTTTCATAGGTAGAGCGAGCTTACCATCCGCTGCACCAACAACTTCTTAGTGATTCAAATTGAGCCCATCCAACAAGACACCCTCAGTAGCCATGACTGCGAAATCAGTGACTCCCACCGCAGCTCCCCAAGCGTCTGGCGCATCTTTACAACGCAGCGCCACGGGTGTGGCGGGGCTTGACGATATCCTCAATGGTGGCCTCCCGGCGAACCGCGTTTATCTGGTGCAGGGGGACCCCGGCGTGGGGAAGACGACTCTGGGGCTTCAATACTTGCTGGAAGGCGTGCGATGCGGTGAGACCGGTCTGTACATCACGCTTTCGGAAACGCGCGAGGAACTCGAAGCGGTGGCTGCCTCGCATGGCTGGGACCTCTCCGGACTTAACGTGCTGGATCTCTCCGCGATCCGGGAGCAAGCCGATCCTGCGGGAGCGAACACCTTTTTCCACCCGTCAGAAGTGGAGCTCAACCGGATGACTGCCCGGATCCTTGCCGAGATGGATCGGGTCAATCCCGTCCGCATGGTCTTTGATTCGCTCTCGGAGATGCGCATGCTCGCTGAAACGGCCCTGCGCTACCGGAGACAGATCCTGGAACTGAAGCAGACCTTCCAGGGGAGGAAGACCACCGTGGTGTTTCTGGATGACCGGACGGAGGATCGGCATGATCTGCACATCGAAAGCATCGCCCACGGGGTGATCCACCTCTATCGCACTTCCCCAGAGTACGGGGTGGCCCGTCGCTGCTTGAATGTGCAGAAGATTCGTGGCTCCAAGTACCGGGAGGGGAATCATGACTTTCAGTTGAATACCGGAGGCATGGAAGTCTTCCCCCGGCTGGTGGCTTCTGAGCATCACCAACCATTCGACCGGGAGGCGGTGGCGAGCGGAATCAAGGAGCTGGATGCCTTGTTCGGCGGTGGCCTGGACCGTGGCACCAGCAACATGTTCATGGGGCCGCCTGGTACGGGGAAATCCACTCTGGCCCTGAAGTTCATGCTGGCAGCCGCGGAGCGCGGGGAGAAGAGCCTGGGCTTTATCCTGGATGAAACCCTTGGTACCTTGATGAATCGTGCCAGCCAGCTCGGCATGGATCTCCAGCCGCATATCGATTCAGGCATGATCCGATTCCTGCAGGTGAATCCTGCGGAGATCGTGCCGGGGGAGCTGGCCAGCCTGATCCGGCATGCCGTGGAGAAGGAAGACATCCGCGTGCTGGTGCTGGACAGCATCAATGGCTATCTCAATGCCATGTCGCAGGAGCGCTTTCTCAATCTCCAACTGCATGAGATGCTGACGTACCTGAACCAGTTGGGCATAGTCACCATCATGGTGCTGGCCCAACAGGGGATGGTAGGCCCGATGAAAACTGCCGTGGATCTCACCTATCTGGCGGACACCGTGGTGCTGCTCCGTTACTTCGAGGAGCTGGGCGCGGTGAAGCAGGCCATCTCCGTGATCAAGAAGCGCAGTGGCAATCACGAGCGCACCATCCGCGAGATCACGGTGGGAGCTGGCGGCATCGTGGTGGGGGAGCCCCTCTCCCGCATGCAAGGGGTGCTTACAGGTATCCCCAATGTTTTTTCACCCCAGACAGGTGGCAACGGACATGGTAATGGTCATACCAGTCCTCCCACCCTGATGAAGCACGATCTATGATCACACTCCCCGGCCACGATGGTCAGGCGCCAAGTTCAACTGTAAGCCGGGATGCGGATGCGGTGCTGGATGACTATCCTGAAGTGGAGCGCCGCATTCTCCTGTGCGCCCCCACGGGTAGCGATGGTCGCACTGCGGCGAAGATCCTCTCAGGTGTGGGACACAACGTGACGATATGCAACTCCGTGATGGAGGTAGGGGTGCAGATTTCCCAAGGGTGCTCCGCCGTCGTTCTAGCGGAGGAGGCTTTGGGGTCCATGACTGTTCCGGCCTTTCTCGAGGTGCTCCATCAGCAGCCCTCATGGTCTGATCTGCCAGTGATCATTGTGGGTGGCCGGGGGGAGGCGGTGCAGTGGAGGTTGCGGCGCATGGCGAATCTGGGCTTGGGGGGAAATGTATCCCTGCTGGAGAGGCCCTTTCACCCGGAGACTCTCATCAGCACGGTGGAAGTGGCCATGCGCGCCCGGTCGCGCCAGTATCAGGTGCGCACCCTCCTTCGCGAGCAGGAGGAGAGTGAACTCAGGCTGCACAACATCTTTGAGAGCATCAGCGAACCCTTCGCGGTGCTGGATCAGAAGTGGCGCTTCACCTATGTGAACCGCGGCTTCATGGAGCTCGTGCCGCGAGCGCGGCGTGGCAATCCAGGCCTGCTCGGTCAGGTGCTCTGGGAGCAGTTCCCGAGGCTGGTGGAGACAGAATTGGGCAAGTTCCTCCACCAGGTCTTCACGGATCAGAAGCCGGGGGTGCTGGAGTTTCACTACGAGGCCGCACGCACCTGGCTGGAGGTGCGCGCTTATCCCTCCCATGAGATGCTCGCGGTGCACGTGCGCGATGTCACCGAGCGGAAGCAGGCCGCGGAGCTGCTGCGCCGCCGCAGTGAGCGCATGCAACTGCTTTCAGAGTTGCTTGCCCAGCTCATCGGCGCGGCGGATTCGCAGACGGTGGTGCGGGATCTTTTCCCCAAGGTGGCGAAGAACCTCGACGTCGACACTTACTTCAACTTCATGCTGTCGGAGTCGGGTGATCACCTCGTGTTGCACTCTTGCCGGGGTGTATCTCCAGAGGTGCAGGAGTCCATTAAAACTCTGTCGCTGGGCACTGCCATCTGCGGCACCGTGGCGCTGCTCCGCCAGCCCATCATCGCTACGGACATCCAGCATTCCACTGATGTGAAGGCGGACCTCGTGCGCGGGCTCGGCATTCAGGCGTACGCGTGCCATCCGCTCATGGTCGGTGAGCGTCTGCTGGGCACGCTCTCCTTCGCCAGTCATACGAGGCCTGCCTTCGACGAGGAGGAGATTGAGTTTCTCCGTCTCATCACCCAGTATGCGGCCATCGCGCTGGATCGCCTGAAGACCACCGAGGCCATGGAAAAGAACGCCCAGCAACTTGGCGTGGCCCTCGGGGCGGCGCAGCTGGGCACGTGGAACTGGGATGCGGAGACGGATGCGATGACCATCTCTGGTCGCACAGGCGAGATCTACGGTCTCAATGCAGGCACCTACCCCTCCCGATCCGTGTTGCGCCGTCTCTTGCATCCGGACGATCGAGAGCAGGCTCGGGTTTCCGCGCAGAAATCCGTGGAGACGGGATGTGACTACGATATCGAATATCGCGTGCGCCGTCCCAAGGGAGGCTACCGGTGGGTGACTGCGAAGGGTCGCTGCGTCTTTCACCTGGACGGCAGACTTGCCGGTATGCTGGGCGTGGCGCAGGACATCACCGAGAGCAAGGAAGCGGAGACCCGCCTGCGCGAGGCGGCAGCGGCGGCGGAGGCGGCGAACCGCTCGAAGGACCTCTTCCTCGCTGTGCTGAGTCATGAGCTGCGCACACCGCTCACCCCGGTGTTGCTGGCGGCGGATACGATGGAGCACGACGTCGCGTTGCCCGCGGAGTACAAGGCGGACATTGCCATGATCCGCCGCAACGTGGAGCTGGAGGCGAAGATCATCGATGACCTTCTGGACATCAGCCGCATCACCAGTGGGAAGCTGAATCTCAATCTGGAGTCCGTGGATGTGAATGCCTCCATCCGCCAGGTGTGTGCCATGTGTGCGGCGCAAATCACAGAGCGCGCCATCCAGCTGCGTTGTGATTTCGCGGAGGATCCAGGCACGGTGCGAGCGGACTCTGCGCGACTGCAGCAGGTGCTGTGGAACCTGCTCAACAATGCCGTGAAATTCACACCTGACGGTGGTACGATCGACTTCCGCACGGAGCGCCTGGACGGGCACCTGCGCATCCAGGTGCAGGACTCGGGCATTGGCATTGCTGAGGAACTGTTGCCGCAGATTTTTAATGCGTTTGAGCAGGGGGACATCCGCATCACGCGGCAGTTCGGTGGACTGGGGCTGGGACTCGCCATCACCAAGGCGCTGGTGGACATGCACCACGGCACCATCATCGCCGAGAGTGATGGCAATGGCTCCGGCGCGCGCTTTACCGTGACGCTGCCCCTGGAGTCAGGCACACAACTTCCTGCCGCGGACTCTCCGGGGGCGCGGACTCCTCCGCAGGCGACGCGGCAGCACCTGCTGCTGGTGGAGGACCATGCGGACACGGCGCGTGTGCTGGGCACCCATTTGCGTCGCATGGGATTCACTGTCACTGTGGCTTACACCGTGGCCTCTGCACTGGAGCTGGTGCGCGAGGAGGAGTTTGATCTCGTGGTCAGCGACCTCGGTCTTCCGGATCAATCCGGCTTCGAGTTGATGCGACAGATCGTCGAGATCCATCCCATGCCGGGCATCGCCATGAGCGGCTACGGCATGGCGGAGGACATTCGCAAGAGTCGCGAGGCCGGCTTCTCACAGCACCTGGTGAAGCCTGTGAATATCACGAGGCTGGAAGAGGCGATTCGGAGTTTGGTGGATGGGAAGTGAGGGGCGGGGGCTCGGATCACCGCCCTCTCCAGTTGACTTCAGCTCGATTCTCATCAAGCGAGGAATGCCAAACGCATTGCCGCATGTCTTCGAGTGAGCCCCAGGAACAGCCGTCCTCCACCACGGATGCGGATCCGCCTCGACCTCTGAGCATGTACCAGTCGCTGCGCATCGGGCTGGCGCTGATTTTCTACCGCACGCCTGGAACGATCAGGCGTCCTGCCTCTCACAAGTGGCTCATCGCACTGTGTTGCCTGTTCACGTTGCCGCTGGTCAAGGTATTGGGTGGAATGATGGGGCAACCGGACAAACTTCACTTTTTACTCAATCAGGCGGCGACGCTGTTTGTGATGTTCATGAGCCCTTTCATCCTTCTGGTCATGCTGGTCGGAGGGAGACGCAAGTGGGCCTATTACCTCGTGAGTGCCGGTCTCACTGTATTGACCCTGCGTGGCCTGCAGACCCTGCTCATGGTGCGATTGTTCGGCGCTCCTAAGTCCGTAGGTGTGGATACCCTCATCATGGGTGAACTCATGGTGGGAGGAATGGTGTACTTGTGGTGGCGCGTCGTACTGGGAGAACCTAGCAGGAAGTACTTTGGGATGATTGAAGACACTGGGGATCGTGGGGGGAATCCCATCCCACCAGAAGATGAAACGTTTGCAGTTGGGCAGGAGCTGCCAGTGCGAGATTCAGATGAGAGCAGGTGATTCTGCCGGACATGGTCCAGGGCCAGCATCACCTCTTCGGTGAAGTATCCATCCACTTTACGTCTTGAAATGCATCGGGTGCTGCGGCCATCATGTCTTGGATGGCGCGCTCGGCGCGTTCCACGGCCGGTGCCGTGTCCACCTTCCGGAACAGCCTTTTCAGAAAGCCGGGCTCTGCATTGACATGCATGATGAACTCGTTCACACCCTTCGGCAGCTTGGGTTGCGTGGAAGGAGGCATGGCATACTTGCCGGGATCGTCGTGGGATGAGTGGTCGTCCTCTTCGTCGCCATCACCGGCGTTCTCGTCATCGTCACCTTCATCCATGACTCCGCAGCCAATCCACAGCGGAAAGTCAGCATTCTCCACGTAGACCAGCCATCCCCAGTCCTCACAGAGAATATCTCCCGTAGCGACACCGTGCTTGGGCAGGTGATCGCGCAAATACTCCGCGAGGCGCTTGCCCCAGCAGTTGTCATTCACCAGTTCCTCATTCTCGTTGGGATACTTGGGGAATGCGGCGGATTTAAATTCTACGACGCGGTCGGGCATACTCGATACTCCTTCAGGCTTGCCTAGACGACGATGCGGGAAATCTCAATCCCGGAATGTGATGATGTGTGGGGCTCAGGAAGACGGGTGCCTTCGAGTGCGTATCAGGAAGGCCGCTTCTCCACCATGCGCCATTTTCTGCGTCGTTTTCTTATTCGAGTCATCTTTGTGATGGTCACGTGTGCTTCCGTGCATGCCCAGACATCCACGCAGCCGCCAGCTGGAAAGGAGCAGAATCTTTCCTCCATCCACGGTCTCTGGATGATGGGTCAATCTCTCTGCGACGGCTCGGAGTCGCTGCCGATTGTGACCAAGGAGGACACGGGGTGGGGGAACTACAGCTTCGCGCGCGGCGTGCGCACCTGGATCGCCGGTGACAATGCGGCCACGCCGGAGAAGCGGCCGAAAGAGCAGTTCAATTTCGTGCCCCTGAAAGCCCAGGTGAATGGAGGCCTGGGCGAGACGATAGCCAATGGCATGGCGGACAGCTTGAAGGCGCGCCTGATGGCCGGAAGCGGAAGCGGCCAGCCAGCTACGCCTCCAAGACCCAAGGATGGACCGCCGCATTTCCTGGTCGCCTACGCAGGACAGGGAGGTCGGCAGATTCAGGAACTCTCCAAGGCGGATCTCTCCACGGATCTGCGCACGCCGGAGAATCGGCGGCATGGTGGCGGCTACTACAGGACGAGTCTGGATGATGCGCGTCGAGCCATGGCGCAAGCTGCGGCCCTCGGAAAGAAGTTCGATATCCTGGCGCTCTGCTGGATGCAGGGAGAGGCGAATGGCGGACCCACCGGCGGCATCAAGCCTACGCGTTGGGACGATGAAATCCCGCGTGTCCAGGGACTCGAGTGGTATCGCGACCAACTCATCGCCTATCGCAAGCAGTGGTCTGACGATCTGCGCGGCATCACAGGGCAGAAGAATGAGATTCCCATGTTCACCTATCAGACGCTGGGGCCTGCCGGGGAGGCGCAACTCATGGCCACAGATAAGGACCCGCACATTCACATGGTGGGGACACATTATGCGATGGCCAGCGCCATCAACAGTCGTCGTCCCGGTGGCATCTACGGGGATCCCATTCACCTCTCTGCGGATGCAGAGCGGTGGCTTGGACAACAATTTGGGAAGGTGATCTTTGAAGTCACCCACCGGAATGCTGAGTGGACTCCGCTGCGCCCCACAAAAGCCACCGTGGAGCCGTCACGCGCCAGCGTGCTCGTGGAGTTTCACGTGCCACATCCGCCATTGGTGCTGGATGAAACCTTCCTGCCGCGACAGGAGAACGTGATGAATGGTGGCTATGCATCGCTGCATGGCTTTCAACTTCGCGATGACAAGGGAGTGGCCTATCCCATCACCAAGCTGGAGGTCGAGGGCGCAACCCGCGTGCGTATGCATTTCGCCAATCCACTGCCCGCCGGTGGCAAGTATGCCATCAATTACGGCCATCCCAATGCGGGAGAACTCGGTGCCATCGCCGCCTTTCGCCAGGGGCCCAGTGTGGAAGGTCAGCCGACCATGGAGATGATTCTCGAAGGCGACCTTTCCAAGAGGTTGAAGTCGCTCACAGACGAAGGCGTGTTCTTTGTGACGAACACCCTCACAGGCCGCGCAGTCACGCGTGTGCCCATCCGTAAGGTGAGGTATGAAAGTGGCGATACGTTTCTGCAATTCGAGACCCGTGAACTGCGCAATGGTGTCGCCTTCAACGCAGGCCAGACCGTCGTGGCCCAGCGTCCCTTCACCTACGGAAACCTGCGCGATTCCGATGACTCCAGCGCCATGACTGCGCAAGTCTTTGGCGATGAAGGCTACGGCACTCGTGCGGGTCAACCTTATCCGTTGTGGAACTGGTGTGTGCTCTTTTCCGGCTTCCCCGTGGAGGAGTAGCTCGCTGTCGTTTGAGCGTTCGATCCCCGGTCGTAGTATATCAATATTTAGGACTCGTTTTTATCAGAGGGGTCCCGTGCGTTCATTGACTTCGTGGAGAACACCAGTAGGCGTCCCTCCATGAAGGCGACTATCGTCGATACCCGGAAACTCGAGAGAGTAAACATCCGGGGCGAAGGTGATCCTGGTGTGCGCTGGAATGGCGCATTCGTTCTTTACGGCGGACACGGAACAACGGAATCCTCCACCATCGTTTATGAAATCGAGCCGGGTGGGCGGCTGGGCTGGCATACGGATGCCACGGAGGAGACGCAGTACATCTTTGCTGGAACCGGTGAACTTCAACTGGAGGATGGCAGCAAAAATCAAGTGGGCCCGGGGAGCGTCTTTGTGCTTCCCACGCCGATGCGCCACGATCTGGTAAACACCGGATCCGAGACACTGCGGGCCGTGGCTTTCTTCGCTGCTGCCATGTTCACCCAGACGTTCGACAATGTGATGCTGCCGCCGAAGACCCATGTGTTGGGTACGCCGAACCGGAACGGTTGAGTGACGGCGCGCGAGCGACTTCCCACGGAAGCGTTGGGGCATGTTTTTTCATGCTCTGATGTTGCATGTCCTAATATGAATATCGGTGCAGGATGCTGCGCTTGCCACATCTGGAGAGGTGGTTTACACGGTGGTGTCGAATAATTTATTGAAAAAATAACTGTAAACCCTTGCTATAACCATGCCTGGAGAGAATGTCAGCTTTGTGGCCTTTGGCCAATTCCACTCGGATCAAACGGCGTTTCAGGCAGTGCACGAACAGCTAAAAAAGATGCACACCGCCCTGAAGGCAGAAGGCAGGGAACTGGTGCTGGGCATCGAGCATTCGGATCAAGACGTGCGCAAGCCGGAAACGCTGGCGCAGTTTCACAACGAGAGCCTGCTGCAGAAGTACTGTGACGAAACTCGCGCCCGAGGTGGGGTGCCCAACGTGGCCGATTTCAAGGTGAAGCACATCAATGACATGGACTGGAGCGGCCAGACACACTTTCTGAAGGTGGATAGCACCACTTCTGCCTCGGATTTGCGCTTTCTCGAAAGGCAGAAGGCGAACGTCATGGAAGGGCATTTTACGGCTCATATAAAAGAGACCGTCAAGGATGTGAATGTGGGCCGGGGAGCTGCCCGCATGGAGGAGGCTGCCCTTCTCCGCTGGGCGTCTGACAACAACGTGCCGATTCGTGGGCTCGACCCCATCTCTGACAAGGACAAGTCTTCGCGTCTTACCGGTGGTGGAAGCAGGATCAATGGTAGTGCCCTTGAGGAGGTCGAATACGAGCGTGTCCAGGGCATGGGCAAGAAGGGCGCAGAGATCATGAAGGGCCTCGCGGACAAAAACGGAGGTTGTCTGGTCGCCATCAACAT
This sequence comes from Roseimicrobium sp. ORNL1, assembly GCF_011044495.1. GTDB lineage: Bacteria > Verrucomicrobiota > Verrucomicrobiia > Verrucomicrobiales > Verrucomicrobiaceae > Roseimicrobium. The sequence continues at coordinate 4,599,417 of NZ_CP049143.1, read as the reverse complement.
GGGGCCGGCGCATTTGGGGTCCATGGAGGTGGTGCTGGGCGAGGAGCTGGCACGGCAATCACTGGATAAAGCCCAGGTGAAGATGTGCGTCATGGTGCCCCCCAGTGCGATTGGGACCGGACAAACACCCGAAAAGGTTTCAGACGAGTTCATGCGTCATACCATGAAGGACATGCGGGGTGCCCACGCACAGCTGGAGGACAGGGTAAAGGAGTGCCAGCTGGATGTGCAGACGCGCGAGAAGAGCGTGTCCCAGGTGCAGGGGATCGCTTCTCGAGTCACAGGCCTCGTGGGCACTGATACGGATCTGCTCAAGATGATGAAGGACAACCCTGGGAAGGTGACGAAGATGCTGAACTACGACGTCTCAGACAAGAGTCTTGGCCTGACTGAAAAAGTCATCCAGAAGGCAGTAACCCGGTTTGAAAGCGGTCAGGCGCCGGACGTGCGCGCGGCGCTGACCACGGAAGTGCAGAACCATGTCCGGAAACTTGAAGAAGGCCTGGAGGTAAGCCGGGAGGACCTGGATGTTGCACAGAAGGATGTGCTGGCTCATCGCGCAACGGTTCTGCCATTCGCGGACAAAGTGGAGCAGCGGCTGGATAACAAGCCTGGTGAAATCTACAAGACCTTCACTCCTGGCAGTGGTGGCCAATACGACTTGAGTGGAGTCGGCACAGGCGTGCGCAAGTCCGTGAGGGATAATCTGGGCATCAGCAGCACCAGTACCTCGACCTCGCTCCAACAGGATATGGGAAAGGACGGGACAAAGGTTTCCACCCGTTCCCAGATGCAGCTCACAAACACCAGTGCCACGACCCCTCCGAAGGAAGTAGTCGGTGGTTTCAAAGTTTGAGTCTTGATGAGTTCTGCGCCGCGTTCCGGGACTCTGACGGCATTTTCTGCTCCCGCTGGCATGCTCGTGCGAATCATGTACAATGAGGGCAGCCAAACCTCCCATGCTGTTGTCCACGCTCAGCATCCCATCTGCTCACCGGTCTTTCCGGACCGCTGTTCGTGGTTTTCTGCTGCTGGCACTTGGCGTTGGCTTTGGACTGGGGCCAGTGATGGGGGAGGAGAAAGTCGCGCCCGCGCCGGACAAGCAGCCGCCTGGCCCCTCTGCGGAAGAGGCAAAGTTACTTGCGCAGCGCGAGAAGGACGCCGCCTTCGAAAAGACCGTCAAGTCCATCTTCACGGATGACGGCATCGCTGACATCCGGGTGACCTTTGGGTATGACGACACGAAGGACGCCCGGGAGGCGAATGATCCCATCCGCGCGGAGCGGTTCATGAATTCGCTGAAGGAGCTCGGATTTCAGGAACATCCTGCCAGTGAAGCCGCGGCGAAGACGCTCGGTGTTCCGGTGGAAGCGCCCAACCTCCGCATCCTCACCGGCCAGACCAAGAAGGGCCAGATGCTACGCGTGGCACTCATGTGGAGCGCGCTTTCCAGAAGCGGTACGAAGAACATCGGCGTGGGCTACAAAGACCAGCTCCTTCGCAGTGATGAGGCCATGGACTTCACCAAGAAAGCCTGCGCCGAGGCGGAGGTGATGATCTATGTGGGCCACTCCCGCAGCGGTGGCGGCCCGGATACCTACCCACCTGAAACTCGGCCCGCCGCGGGCGGTGTATCCTCCACGGACTTCTCCTACTATAAGAAAAATCGTCCCGGCATGCAGGCATTGGGTCCCTACCTGAGAAAGCGGGAAGCCACGCCCAAGCTGCTCTCCTGGACCGGCTGCCTCTCGGATGAGCACTTCCGTTCGTGGTTTGCCGAGTGCTTTGCCAAGAAGAGCCATCACACCGCCGTGATTCTTTCCACCCGCCTGACCAGCTACACGCCTTGGGAGAATGCCGTGCAAGGGTTTGACGAAGGCAACATGGTGGCCCTGGCCATCATCCACGCCCTTTATGAGGGAAGCAATCGCGAGGAAATGGAGGCAAAGCTGCGCGCCTGCGAGATGGACCAACTCCGGGATTACGACAAGCCGGCCTGGCGCCTGACCATGCTGCCCGGAGCCGCGCCCCAGCAGCCAGCTCAGGTAGCGGAACAGGCACAGGCTCAGACAAAAGCGCCTGCTCCAGCAACGGAGGGTCAGTGAAGCCCGGGCTGGCGCGGTTCCTGCACTGTGCCCGACCTTGAGCCACCCCTTGCTTCCCGTTGTCGTTCGCAGCGAAAAGACGGGAGCGTTGCTCGACAATTGCAGTAGCATGCGCAAATCTCCTCCTGTCATTCTCTTATCAGCATTTGAGCCTCTCTCATGACGGCGCAGGAAGCCCAGACAACTCTCGGTATCGAGCCTCCATTCAGCACAGTGGAGCTCAAGTCGGCGCACAAAAACGCACTCGTGACCTGGTTTCCGGCCCAGTTCATGAGTGACCGCGCGAAACTTTCCAAAGCCCTGGAGCAAACGGCGCGCATCCACGAAGCCTATGATTTGCTCCTGCCGTTGTGTGAAGCAGAGGAGCGAAAGAACGCGAATCCCTGGCTGGATGATGCGCTGAAACAAGCGTACGGCCAAGCTCCTGCGGGAGCCTCCGCCCCGGATCCTGCGGCATTGCCGGAGGTGACACCGGACGGCTCACCATCCCCTGAGTCCCCAAGACCTGGATCACCGGAACCTCCTGCGCGCGAAGACTCCTCTCGCGCCTCCAGGGACGTTTTTGCTGCTTGGGAGAAGGAGACGGCAGCTGCCTTTGTACCCGCCCCGCCACGCACGAGCGGAAAGGACGCCAAGAGGGAACCGGTCGCGAAAGCGCAGCCTGCGCTCGATACGGATGTGCCAACGCTGGACAAGGATGCGGAACCGGTCACCGCCGATTCAGCGAAGCCCACCGAGAGCACGGCATCTCCCACTTCCACACCGGCGAACCCTTTTCTCCATGACATCGTCTCCCTGAAGAAAGGGACGGAGGGTCCGAAAGTTGAGCTTCGTGGCAACTCTGCGGCTCCAGTGGGACAGGCGACCTCTTCTCCTTCTGTCTCGGCGGCCCCTTCCACTCCTTCTGCATCCCCTGAAGGTGGTGTCGATTCAGGAAGCACCGTGGCGCCCCGCATGGACACCGCGATCACAAAGGTGCGCCCTCCCAAGGTCGTCATCTCACCCCGATTGCAGGGGGCATCGGTGCGTCCGGCCATGCCGGTAGTGACAGTCCCAGTGCCGCTGCCGCCCCTTGCGGCGCCGGCTCCCGTTGCCAAGGTGGCCCCGATGCCACCTGAGTCGGCCCCCGTCGCCGAGGCACCTGCGGCCCTGCCTGCACCGGTTACTGTAGCCGAGATACCTGAGGCCCCACTTGCACCGGCTCCTGTAGCCGAGGCACCTGCAGCACTACTGGCGTCGGCTGCCGTTGCCGAAGAATCTGCGGTGCAGCCTGCATCGGCCCCCGTTGCTGAGACACCTGTGGAACCAATCGCAGCAGAGGTTCCTGCGCCCGTAGATGAGCCTTCCCTAGTGGAGGACAAACCTGCTGTTGTTGCCGAGATCCCGCCAGCCGTCTCTCCAGCGCTGGCACCAGAAGCAGCACCAACGCCTGCCCCTGCTTCTACTCCCGCCCCTGAGTCGGCGCATGCTGTCCCAGTCTCGGCTACCGTAGCAGAGGAAGCTTCTGCGGTGGAGCAGGCGTCCCATCATGTGCATGCCGCCGCTGCGACTCCGGCCGTTGACCACACAGTAGTGCCGGCAGCGATTCCGGCCCCCAAGCTCAAGTCCAAGCCCAAACCCGCTACAGGACAGGACGGCGAAAGTGAGACTGACGAGGAGCGTGCAGGAGATCACGCTCTGGTGCCCGCGCTGGGTGATCGCTACCATCCCGCGGAGAAGGAAGGCAGCCCGAATACCGATACTTCCCGGCACTTTCCCACTCGCCCCGTCGCGCCGTCCCAAGCTGTGGACGAATCCGAGGACACAGCCTCCGTGGCTGAGGACAACGTGGCTGGAATAGCCGCGAGTCCGGGACGAGTCCGATTGAGTGCCTGGCAGAGAATCTATCGCTTCGTGCTCGGCGGCGTGTGTGTGGTCGGCGTCGGATATGGCATCTACTGGGTGAGCCAGTCCGACATTGGCCGCGATCCCTGGGGCTTTGAACCGGGCTCAGGAGGTCCGAGCGACCGCATCAGGCAGATGGCATTCGAAGGCCTCAAGCAGGGCGCCGAGAACGGCAACGTCAACGCGCAGTTGACGTTGGGCAGGGCTTATCAGAAAGGCGAGTCCGTCGAGGCAAATCCCGAGGAGGCCCTGAAGTGGTTTCGCAAGGCCGCGGAAAATGGCAGTGTGGATGCCCAGTACGCCGTGGGAGACGCCTACAAGAGCGGCAGCGGCGTGCCTCAGGACAATGCCGAAGCGCTCAAGTGGTATCGCATGGCAGAGGCCACCCGCGAAGGACAGCGCACCGAGGAGCCGAAGGAAAAGGAAGAAGACGTCAGGCTTCAGTGAGGAAGCGGGCTCTTCTGCTCCACCTTTCCCTCAGTACCTCTGTCCCGGTTTCACAAAGTACTCCTGTACGATGCGGAACTCCTGGCCGCTGCGATCCTCCCAGCCCATGGCGTAGGGCCACACCATCAGTTCCAGGACATCTCCGTTGAAGAGATCCTCGGCACCGACAGGCGTCGTCTGATCGTAATCGGCGATGCGGATTTCGTTGAAGATTTCCGCTTTTTCCTTCGGTGCATCCCCTTCGGCGCGTCCCTTTCCGCCGTCTTCCGAGCGGATGGAGAGCAGCATCTTGGCGGTGTTCGCGTTCCAGGAGACGCCGATCAGGTTGAACTGCTTTACATTTCGTCCCGTGACCTTCTGCTCCTTGACGGTGTTGCCGATCTTCATGCCCAGCTTCCATTCATTGTTGGGATAGGCGCGCACGCTCAGATGTCCCTTGTCTTCCGAGTTGCGAATGCGCAGGCAACGGACCTCCTTGTTGGTGATGTTTGGACGCACCATCATCACGATGGTGAGTCCCGGATCCTTTTGGGTGCCACCGAGCGGATAGTCCCTGATACTGGGGTTATCCTTGCTCATGGAGTGGATCATGGCATTCGTGCCGGTGAAGCGAAGCATGGCCGCCTTGAACTTCAGTGCTGAAGACACTTCCTGCACGTAGGTCGGACAGTTCTGCTGAAGGCGATTGATGGCCATGAGGGTGCCGTCGCCGCCTGTATTGGCCATGTCATGCCAGGCCAGCACCTTGTCACCGGGCTTGGCCGCGACCGCAGGTTTGCCGAGGTCGGTGTAGGCGTCCATTTTTTCTCCTGCTCGGAAGTGAAGCAAGATGCCGGGCTGGAGGAAATTCGCTGCACGCGTGGGTGGTTCCATGCTCGCGGGAGTCCCGGGAGTGCTGGCGGTTGTCGGGCTGCCGGGCTTGCCGGGCTCAGACTTGCCGCCACGCAGCATGAAGAACAAGGCGACCGCCAGCAGCAGGCCACCGCCCACTGCATAGATCAGCATCATCTTCTTGTTCAATCCACCTTCCGTCTCCTCCTCCACTCTGGCGGGGGCGCGGTGGACGGAACTGGTCGGTGTGGGAACGGAACTCGTGGGGCGCCGGGCAGGCACGCCACCAGTGGGCTTCCGTGGTGGCACTGTGCCGGTGATGCGCTGGGACACTGAACCCGTGGGGGGACGTGTCGGCACATGGCCGGTGGAAATGCGAGGCACCGCCACGGGAGGGTGGTAGGGCTCATCCGGCACGGCCATGGCGACATGGCCGGACTCGGCACTCTCAGAAAGCCAGCCGGCCACTGCCAGCCCTCGCAGGGAATTAAGCGCCTGCTGGGCGTTGGCGGGGCGATGGGCGGGATCCGCATTGAAAAGCCACATCACCCAGTCACACACGGGCTGGGGAATATTCGGCGCTATCTGCACCAACGGATAAACGAGGTGCTGCAGGTGCGCATCCATGACTCCGCGGACCGTATCCGACTCGAATGGGCGTTGTCCGCTCAAGGTCTGGTACAAGACACATCCCAGTGCGTAGAGGTCCGTGCGGCCGTCCAGCGGCTTCCGCAGGAGCTGCTCCGGCGACATGTAGTAGATGGAGCCCTGGATGTTCCCGCTCTGGTCCTCGGTCATCTTCTTTGCGCCGTAGGACATGCGGGCGAGACCGAAGTCCAGCACCTTCACCTGGAGGCGTCCGCTGGGCAGGCGGCGGATCTTGATGTTCTCCGGTTTCAGGTCGCGGTGGAGCACGCTCTGGCTGTGGGCGGAGACGAGGGCCTCCAGCACTTGGGTCGCCAGTTCATTGAAATCCGGCAGGCTCATGGTCGCGGCGGTGATCCAGTCGCCGAGGGTGTCGCCTTCCACCAGTTCCATCACCATGAAGAAGCCCTGCTCATCGCTTCCGAGATCGAAGACAGACACCACATTAGGGTGCTGGAGCGTGGCGAGCGAGGCTGCCTCTTTCTTGATGTTCCCGGACTGCGCGTCCGCGGTTTCAGCCTCTTCTTTGCTGAGCAGCCGCTTGATGGCCACATATCTGTCGAGCTGGGTGTCGTAGGCTTTGTACACGGCGCCAGCCCCTCCTGCGCCCAGCTCCTCCAAGATTTTGTATCGTGCTGATGCCATGCCTTAAGGTGAAATATTCCACAATCTATCTGGGACGGCCCCTGTCTGCCAAGCATGAATCGGCGTCAGGTGTTCGTCTTAAGCAGGAAAAAATTTCAAAACGCTCCTGAGTTACCCAACCGCGTCCGCTTTGAGACTGCGTTTCATGCGTTCCATGGCCATGGCCAGTTCCGTTTCGCGCATCATTAATTCCTTCTGCAGACCTTCCCGTTCCGCGACGCTCGTCACCTTCGCAAGGCGCTCACGCAGCCAGTTCACCCCGCGCATGGCTTCCACTTCGGGCGGCACCACGCCAGCGCTCTTCAGCATGCCAAATCCTGCGCGCAGCGAAGAGGGCGCGGCGAAATAGCCGTCCAGATCCAGCGGCTGGCCTTTTCCGGCAAGCGTCATGTCCTCGCCCGCCTCCAGGGATTCCAGGATGCGTGCTTCTGCAACTGAAGCCAGGGCGGACATGATCCGAAAACGGTGCTGCTGAGTGAAGGTGAGCGCAAGGAAATGGACAGGAATTGCGATCCGCGAGAGGCGGAGGCGCGCCAACCCGCAGTGCCAAACGATCAGTGACTCGGGTCGAAATTTCCTGTGATGATCTACCACACTTTATCACACCACGGCGGCACGCCGGCGAGGGGCCTGATCGTCTGTGAAGGATATTCGTGTGCGAGGGTTCTCCATTTCCCTAAAGGTGATCCCTGAATTCTGAAAGGGCTGGCCGTCTGTCCCGTAGCAGTCGGAGCTCGCTGCAAGGCCGGGCAAGTGCTCGAGTTCCGTTTTTGCACCTCCCGTCCTGCTTTTTCCTCACTGAATATGAAAGTCACGATCCCACTGCTCGCTGTCACGGGAATGCTTTTTTCCCTTCTTCCCATGCTTCCCGCGGAGACTGTCAAAGACCGCGAGGGTGCGGTCCGCAAGGACAAGGCGACGATGGAAAATGATGCGCGGTGGATCTACAACGATGTGCAGCGCGGCTTCGACGAAGCAAAACGCACGGGCAAGCCGCTGCTGGTGGTCCTGCGTTGCATTCCCTGTATGGCGTGCATGGGACTGGATGCCAGCGTGCTCACAGAAGCGGAGTTGCAGCCCGTGTTGGACAAGTTTGTCTGCGTGCGCGTGATCAACGCGAACGATCTCGATCTCACGAAATTCCAGTTCGACTACGACCTGTCTTTCTCCACGATGTTCTTCAATGGGGATGGGACCATCTACGGCCGCTACGGTTCGTGGACGCACCAGAAGGACTCCCAAGATGCCAGCACGGCAGGGTATCGCCGCACGCTGGAGGCGGTGCTTGCTCTGCATGGTGGCTATCCTGCGAACAAGGATGTCCTTCAAGGCAAGCAGGCCGGTCCGGCGAAGTTCAAGACCCCGGTGGACATCCCCGTGCTCGCAGGGAAGTACCAGCGTGAACTCAATTGGGATGGCAAGGTCGTGGGGAGCTGTGTGCACTGCCACCAGGTGGGAGATGCCTTTCGCGCGACTTATCGCGAGCAGAAGCAGGTCATTCCTGCCCAGTGGATCTATCCCATGCCTGCTCCCGATACCTTGGGCATGGTGATGGCTCCGGATGAGGTGGCCAAGGTGAAGGAAGTGCTGCCTGGTACGGCGGCAGCCCAGGCGGGCGTGAGTGCGGGGGATGTGATTGCGAGTGTCGAAGGTCAGCCGGTCGTGTCCATCGCCGATGTGGCGTGGGCACTGCACAATGCGCCCGAATCCGGATCTCTGGCGATTGCCGTGAAGAAAGGCGGGGCAGGGGAGGCGGCCACGCTCAAGCTGGCTCTCGCTCCGAACTGGCGCACCAAGTCAGACATCTCCCGCCGCGTGGCCACCTGGCCCATGCGTGGCATGGCGTTTGGCGGCATGGTGCTGGAAGACCTGCCTGATGAGGAACGCACCGCTCGCGGACTCACCAAGGAGCAAATGGCCCTCCGCGCCAAAGGGGTGGGCCAGTATGGCAAGCATGCCGCCGCGAAGAACGCCGGCTTCCAAAAGGAAGATGTGATCGTGAACTTCGCCGGCGTGGAAAAGCGCATGACCGAAGGCGAGATCATCGGCCACCTGCTCACGAATCATTTCCCCGGCGAAACCGTGCCCGTCACCGTGCTACGCGGCAGCGAGAAGAAGGAATTCAAGCTGCCGATGCAGTAGGGGGGCTTCAGGAGAGCCTGCGCCCCACGAGCAACGGCTGGAAAAACACATCGTCGATGCGCCGCACATCAGTAAACCCGGCTTCTTCCATGAGTTGAGCCAGGCGTGAAAGGGATATGGCATAGTACGTAGTCCGATTGGCACGCACGACCGGCTCTGCGTGCGCGGGATGCTCGATCACGTAAAAGGTGGTATCGTACAGCGGAGGCGAGGACTCCCAGACTTGGAACAGGACGTACCGTGAACCCGCCGCTTCGCGTATCCCGTAAGGCTGAAATTGCGGTGGCCCAGTAAGATCCAGGGCTGCATAATCCCTCGCGGACACGAGGCAGATGCCACCGTGACTCGTACAGGCGTAAAATTGCCTTAGAGCGGCCAAGATTTCCGCATCGGAGAGAAGATGGGGCACGGAGTTGTCGCAGGAGATCACCACATCAAAGGTGCGATGGTGGTGATCGTATACGTGTCGCATGTCTGCTACACTGGCTTGGAGGGAGAGACCGCGCTCCCGGGCCTCCCGCCGGGCGCGCTCAATGGCTGCAGGAGAAATATCCGAAACGGTGAGATCATACCCAAGGGTCGCCAGCGCAAGGCTTTGAGTGCCGATGCCGGAAGCCGCGTCCAGAACGGTCCGGAGATGCGGCCCGCCCTCGGAACGGATGATGGAATCCAAAGCCCTGCCCTGCCGCCCCATGCTCACCTCCCAATCCGGGTAGATGAGGTGGTAGTAAGGAGTCAATGAATCGTAAAAGGCGGACGTGGACATCGTAAAAGACAGGGCTGGTCGCTTAACATGCAGTCAGATGTGCAAACGTGCAGAAAAAATCGAGGCATGCCCAGGCCTCCACCAGCCGCTTCCCCTTTGCGTTCTCTGCGTTCTTTTGCGGCCATTCCACTCAGGCTTTTGCATCCAGCCAGCGGGGGCGTGCCCCGCGATTTTCCGTGGAAACGCATTCGCATTCCCGCCGGAGTATCTTAGCCTGTCCAGATTATGACCGCCATCGCCACCTCTGCCATTGAAGAACAACTGCAAAACCTCTGCGAAGCCATCGCCGCTGATGAGGAAGTAAAGGTCGCCCGCGCCAATGCGGAAACGTTCCTCGCTGACGAGGAAGCGGTGAATCTATACCGCGAAGTCGCCACCACCTCGCATGACCTTGAGCGCCGCCATCGTGCCGGCGAAATCATCTCGGACGAAGAAGTCGGCGTTTATGAGGACCTTCAGGAGAAGGCCGACAGCCATCCCGGCATCCAGAGCTTCCAGGAGGCCCAGCAGGTGCTCCAGCGCATCGCGAACATGGTGAACAAGCATGTCTCCAAGACGCTTGAAAAGGGCCGCGTGCCCACCGCCGAGGAAATGTCCAGCAGCGGTGGCTGCGGCTCCGGCTGCGGCTGCCATTGATCGGCGGTGACGTTTTGATCGATAGAAATCAGCCGCTCGGAGCGGCTTTTCCATCCCGGTTTCATCAGGTGCCTCCTCGTTCCCCTCACGCGGGCTTGGAGGCGCTTTGATGTGACCGGTTCCTTTGTCACCAGTCATCACGCTCGTCCCCCGATTCATTCCATGAAACGCGCACTCTTCATCCTGGCCGCGACCGTCACGGCGCTGCCTACACTGACCATGTCCCTCCAAGCCGATGGTGGATTCTACGGTGACCCTCCGGATGCCACGCATCCCTGGGCCATCCATGACATGAATCGTCCCCAGCCGGCCCGCGTGGAGCCGGGCACTTTCAGCTCACAGGAAGTCCCGGGCAAGCCGCCAGCGGACGCCATTGTGCTCTTTGACGGTTCTGAGTCCGCCATCGTGAACTGGGTCTCGGACAAGAATCCCTCCGAGGCAACGAAGTGGGAAGTGAAAGACGGCTCCCTCCAGTGCGTGCCCGGCTCCGGTTACGTGCGCAGCAAGCTCGAGTTCGGCGACTGCCAGCTCCACGTGGAATGGTCCGCCCCCAGCAAGGTGGAAGGCAACAGCCAGGGCCGCGGCAACAGTGGCGTCTTCCTCATGGGCCAGGTGGAAGTGCAGGTGCTGGACAACTATGAAAACCCCACCTACGCGGACGGCTTCGCCGGCTCCGTGTACGGCGTGAATCCGCCCATGGCCAACCCGCTGCGCAAACCGGGTGAGTGGCAGGCGTATGACATCGTCTTCCGTCGTCCCGTGTACAAGGGTGACCAACTCGTGGATCCCGGCTACCTGACCGTGTTCGTGAACGGTGTGCTCGTGCAGGACCACACCCCGCTGCAGGGTGGCGGCGGTCACAAGGCGCGTACGAAGGACCGCGCCTTCCCCGAGAAGGGACCCCTCAAGCTCCAGGACCACGGCAACCCCGTGCGCTATCGCAACATCTGGTACCGCCCGCTGCCGAAGCGCGCCATCGAAGGTGGCGACACGAGCGTGATGAGCGAAGAAGCCACCGCTGCGAAGCGCGCTGAAATCGCCAAGGGCGTTCGCGAGAAAGCCGCGAAGCTTGAAGGCAAGGAGAAGATGCTCGGCCTCATGGAGTCCCTCTGCTACCAGCAGGACGCAGCAGCCTTGGATGAAAGCACCAAGCTCGCCAGTGGCTACGTCGCCAGCATCAAGGCTGTGCCGGCCGACAAGATTGAGTCCAAGAAGGGTGAAGTCCTGCAGGTGCACAACGCGCTGCAGTACATGAAGAAGTTCAAGCTGCTGCCGGACAACTTCGCCGCGACCTCTGACATCGCCGCCATCGTGAAAGAGCACGAGTGGGATAAGAAGAAGTAACGGGCCGGTGCGACGATACGACTGTGAGCGGTGCGACGGTGAGAGCCTCGCACCGCTTTTTTGTATGCGTGAAGCGGAATGAGTCTGCCGGTCCTTCAGGTCGACCTGTGATGTCCCTGAGCGCAGGATCCTTCCTTTTACACCCCTCCCAAATGAGGGATGCGGTGCTGCTCAGAAGGACGGGCGCGGGATGCGTAAAAATTTACTGTATCGCAAAGTAATTCAGTTGTGGGCAGGCAAAGAGAAAAGATATTCTTCGCTCATGAAAAGAATAAGCTTTGTGCTGTGTCTTCTCACCACCACGCTAGTAGGGCAACCGCCTGACATCACGCTGCCTGAATTGAAGCTGGGGGTCGGCATTGCGCAGAAGACATACACCAACCTTCGAGCCACCAAGGTGGAGCCGGACGGCGTTCGCTTCAGCCATGACGGTGGCTTGATAAAAGTGCCTTACGAGGCTCTGCCAAAGGAAATCCAGGAGAAGCTCGCCTTTGATCCAGCAAAGGCACAGGAGCACCGAGCTCAGATGGAGAACGCAACTGCTGAGCGTCAGGCCAAGGTCGAGTCGGAAAAGGCAGTGTTAAGGGAAGCGGAAGCGGAAGGCTCCAAGCCGGCCGTCGGGAAGCCGGTCACCCAGGCGGATGTAAAGTCGCGGTGGATTGCCATGTGGAGTTATCAGATCAGTTCACTGGACCGCGAGGTGACCAAAAAGCGGGAAGAGCAGGCTTCCATGCTTGAGGGCATCAGGTCAGGTCGCTTTGACTTGAAGGCTTCCAAGTTCGCGCACGAGTACAATGCATGGCTCTATCGCCAGCAAGGCAACGATGCTGCCGCGGCGGAGGAGATGCGCCAGCTCCAGGAGATTGAAAAAATTGAGGCCATGAATCGCATGAGCGCGGCTGCAAACCGTCTGAGTAACTCCCTTGATCGCCTGGGTATATCCTTGGAAAACCCGTTTCGCTCAGGCATGCAAGGATTCACCCGGTATCGCTGAGAGGTATCTCAATAGAAGACGGCACGGCGAAGGGACCACAGTACCGCTGTGGTCCTCGCGTCCTGGTCTGGACGGTAAGCCCTAGCTCACCGCGCCCTCGCACCGGTCACACAGATCCGCGTGCGACTGCGTACCTACGCTTGGCAGGTACTTCCAGCAGCGCGCGCACTTTTGGTGCGGCGAGTTCAGCACTTCGGCGAAGAGCTCGGCCTTCGGCTCACGGGTGAGCTTCAGCACGGAGAGGATGAAGAACTCCTCCAGGGCTCCGCTGTCCTTGAAGACCTCGTTGGAGAAGCCTTCTTCCGGCAGCGTGACGTTCACCACGGCTTCCAGGTTGGCGCCGATGCGCTTCTCCTGGCGGGCCTTCTCGATGGACTGCTGGATGACGGCGCGGACTTTGAGCAGATCTTCCACGGCGGCGCTGGCTTCTTCACCGGCAAAGTCGGGGTCGGGCTGCGGGAACTCTTCCACGTGTACGCTCTCCGTCTTGCCGAGGTAGCCCCACGTTTCATCCGCCGTGAAGGCGAGGATGGGCGCGAGCAGCAGGCACAGGCTTTCCGTGATGCGATGCATCGCGGTCTGCGTGGCACGACGGCGTGGGCTGTCCAGTCGGTCGCAGTAGAGGCGGTCCTTCGTGATGTCGATGTAGAGCGAGCTCAGGTCGACGGTGCAGAACTGGTTCAGCGCATTGAAGACCTTGCGGAACTCAAACGCGTCATAGGCGTCGCGGCATTCCTTGGTCACGCGATGCAAGCGCTCGAGGATCCAGCGATCCAACAGCGTGAACTGCTCCTTGCCCACGGCATCCTTCTTCGCATCGAAGCCATTCAGGTTGCCAAGAAGCACCCGCAGGGTGTTGCGGATGCTGCGGTAGTTCTGCGTGGACTGTTCGAAGAGTTGCTCGGAGAACGGTACCTCATTCTGGTAGTCCACCGACGCAGCCCACAGACGCACGAGGTCGGCGCCGTACTTGTTGTAGTAGTGGGACGCGGTCATGGGCTTCGCGTTCTTGTTCGTGCCCTGATCCGACTTGGAGATCTTCGCGCCGCTGGTGTCCACCACGAAGCCGTGCGTGATCACACTCTTGTACGGAGCGGTGCCACGTGCGACGACGCTGACCATGAGGGAGCTCTGGAACCAGCCGCGATGCTGGTCCGTCGCTTCAAGATAGAGATCCGCAGGCGCGCCGAGTTCGGGATGACGATCCAGCACGGCCACATGGCTGCAGCCGGAGTCGATCCACACGTCGAGCGTATCCACGCCACGGGTCGTGCCTTCGGGAAGGCCGAGCATCTGCGCCCAAGTCGCATCGTCCTTCTCGAACCACGCGTTGGTGCCTTCCTTTTCAAAGATGTCTGCCACCTTGCAGGCGAGATCCGCCGTGAGGATGACCGAGCCATCCTTCGCGTAGAAGGCAGGCAGCGGCACACCCCAGGTGCGCTGGCGGCTGATGCACCAGTCGGGGCGGGATTCCACGGTGCCGAAGATACGGTTGCGTGCCCATGCGGGCAGCCACTGCACCTTGTCGATTTCCTCAAGGGCTTTGCCACGGATGGCATCCACCTTGATGAAGAACTGTTCCACCGCGCGGAAGATGATCGGCGTCTTCGAACGCCAGCAGTGCGGATACTGGTGCACGTAGTTCTCACGGCCCAGCAGCGCGCCCTTCTCACCCAGCAGGGTGATGATGGGTTCGTTCGACTGGAACACGTGCTTGCCCACGAGGTCGGGCAAACCCACCTCGCTGGTGTAGTGACCTTTGTCATCCACGGGCGAGAAGATCTCCATGCCATGCGCTTTGCCCGCAAGGTAGTCATCCTGACCATGACCAGGAGCGATGTGTACCTGGCCGGTACCCGTGTCTGCGGTGACGAAGTCGGTGTTGATGACCTTCGACGTGCGGTCGAGGAAGGGGTGTTGCGCTTGCAGTCCCGCAAAGGCGCTGCCCTTCAGTGAGGCATGTTCCTTCGCCAGCGTGAAGCCGGTCTTCGCGGTGAATTCACCGAGCAGATCCTTGTACACCACTAGTTTGCGCGTCTCGCCGGCAGCGTTGGCGAAGTCGCCCACGATGTAGCCAAACTCGGCGTGCAGTGCGATGCCCAGGTTCGCGGGCAGCGTCCACGGCGTGGTGGTCCAGATGACCATCGAGGCGCCCTTCAGCTCTGCAGGCAGGGAAGGGGAGTCCACGAGGTTGAAGGCCACGTAGATGGCAGGGGAGGTCTTGTCCTTGTACTCCACCTCAGCCTCCGCGAGGGCGGTACCGGCGCCATAGCTCCAGATCACCGGGCGCTTGCTCCGGTAGATGAGGTCCTGCTCCACGAACTTCGCGAAGGTGCGGATGATGTCCGCCTCATACGCCGGGTCGAGCGTGAGGTAGGGCTTCTCCCAAGTGCCAAAGACACCGAGGCGCTTGAAGCTCTCGCGCTGGATGTCGATGTACTTCCGCGCGTATTCCTCCGACTTGCGACGGATTTCCACCGGGCTCAGACCGGCGCTCTCCTTCACCACGCGGAACTCGATCGGCAGACCATGGCAGTCCCAACCGGGCACGAAGGGGGCGTAGTAGCCCAGCATGCTCTTGGACTTCACGACGAGGTCCTTGAGCACTTTGTTCAGGGCGGTGCCCATGTGCACGTCGCCATTGGCGAAGGGCGGGCCATCGTGCAGCACGAATTTCTTGTTCCCCTTTCGGCGCTCCTGAATGCGCTCATAGACATTGGCGGCTTCCCACTGCGCAAGGCGCTGCGGCTCCCTCTCCGTGAGGCTGGCGCGCATGGGGAACTCCGTCACCGGCAGGTGCAGGCTGTCCTTGTAAGGATTAGGGGCTTCCTTCTCCTTGGTTTTGGCTTTCTCAGGCTTCTTGTCGCTCATCAGGTTTTGTCCGGCACGCCGGGGAAAATGGTGGGTGGTGAGCCTAGCGGACTTTGGGGGAAAGGCAAATGCGGCGAGGTGCGACATGGGGTGACTCTTTCGCCCGAGCGACCCTTGCCCGAGGCGTGTTTTTCGCCACGGTGTCTGGCTCACTTACGCATGTATTCCCGCAGTCGCAGCCAAGCCTTCCGCAACGCGCTCCTCTGGACGTGGTGGCTCCCCTTGGTGGTGGCTGTCGTGGCCGGAGCGGTGAAGTACGTCCCTGAGATGAATCAGCCCAATGACTGGCTGACCTTTGCGACGATTCGTCTGACCCTTGCCGACGGTGGGGTGCCCGACAAAAGTACCATGGAAGCGCATGTCAAAATTCTCCAGTCTTCTACCGTCGCCGAGTCAGCCAAAGCCAAGGTGAAGGAGGCTTATCCTGACCTTCACTCGTTCCAGCAATCGGGACCTGTCATCAGGGCCAGCAGTGGAGAGGATGGTGTGCTCGTTGCACGTGCCAGCGGACTGGATGCAAAGCCTGTGGAGACTTTCCTAGATGAGGGCATGAATACCTACCTCAACATCGTCAAGTGGGTGCGCCTGGACCCGCGGCCCGGAGATGAACTGATTCTGAAGGCGTCTCCGACGATTCTCAAGCAGGCAGAGCCGGCTATCGAGCAGCAGAATCATCCGGTTCTCGCCGCACTTTTCTTTGCGGCCATTCCGGCGGGTGTCATCGGCTTCGTGAGCACGCTCGTGCTTTGCGGATTGTGGGTATGGATCCGTCCCGCCAGGATCCCGCAGTGAGGTGGCTTATCCTGCCTGAATGCCCTGCTTGCCTATCTCATTTTTTTCGCCACGGTGTCCTGAGCACTCACTCATGTATCCCCGCAGCCGCAGCAAAGCTTTCCGCAACGCGATCCTCTGGACGTGGTGGCTTCCTTTGCTCGTGGTAGTCGTGGGTGGAGGATGGTGGCACCACTACTACAAAAACCAGCCCGAAGAGTGGGTGGCCTTGGGCAAGATTATCGTGACCTTGCCCGGCGGAGAAGCGCCAGATGAGGCAGTCATTCAGGCGCACGTCTCGCTTCTGACATCTTCCACCGTCGCGGAACAAGCCGCGACGCGCACCAAGGAACAGGAGCCGGATCAGACACCGCCCAAGAACCATCTCAAAGTCACCGATGGGAAAGGCGGTCTCATCCATGTCACCGCTACCGGATCCGAGGGGCGTAGCACGCAGATCTACCTGAACGAGGGTCTGGCAGCTTATATTGCGACGGTGGAAAACATGCACCGCAGGCCGTCACCTGCAGGCGAGAAGCTGAACCGGAAGGCTGTTCCCATGATTCTTGAACTGGCAGGTCCGGCGGTTGAAAAACGAAGAGAGTTCACCGCGCCCATGGTTCTGATTGTGGTCGGTGGAGGGATGGCAGGTATGGTGCTCATGTTCCTCATCAGCGGTGTGTGGGCACTTTTCCGCCCCGCGAGCACGCAGCCCTCCCTGGACGAGATCGTGAAAGCCTCGGCTGGATTGGATGCCACCAGTCATGCCGTGCTGGTGGCGTGGCTCAAAGAGCGGGTTGGCAGTGAAATGTCCGGCGACTTTGCCGCTTGAGACATGGTTTTTTAAGAAAGTCCCTGCTTCATTCATGCAGACCCGAAGCTTCAGCAAAGCGTTCCGCAAAATCATCGCCCGCATGTGGTGGGTGCCGTTTCTCTTTGCCGCTATCATAGGGCCGGTGGTGTACACCCAGAATGAAATCCAGGGGAGCGGCTTCGTGACGACGGGCAGGGTTCTTCTCGCGATGCCGGATGGAACCATGCCCGAGGAGTCTGTGATCATGGAGCATGTGTTCATGCTCGAATCCGCCGTGAGGCTGAACAAGGCCAAGGTGGCAGTCGCCGAGTTGCATCCAGAAGTCGAATTCATGATAATCTCGATCAACGCGGAGTGTGCGAAGGGCACAAACATCATCAAAGTCACCGGCACCGGGACGGATGAGGAGCTCGTGCGTGAACTGCTTCGCGTTCAGATGCATTTCTACATGGCTACCATTGAGTTCCTGAAGAAAAATCCATCGCCGGAAGTCGCGGCGCTGGATCTGGGAAAGGTGACTCCCCAAGTCCAGGATTGGCCGGGCCCCGCGGTGGCGGGCAATTCTAACGGGGTGCTATCCGCATTGCTGGCTTCCCTGGCGGGCGGGCTTTACGGCATCGTATTCATGCTCCTCATCAGCAGTATCTGGGCGTTCTTCCGGCCGGCGTGGCTTCAGCCGTCATTGGAAGAGATCATGCAAGCGGTGGACGGATTGGACCCGATGACCAGAACAGCGCTGCTGGAGGTGCTGGAGGGCGGCAGGTGAGGGACGGGTAGCAGTCGAGGTGCCACTTGAATCCCTGCACATGCCGCACCTTTCAGCACGACTCGGTTCCCAGATTATTTTGTCCTGGACTTCGACACGGCGACGTTTGTGGTCGCAGGATTGCTGATGACCGTACCGCCTTTGCCAGACGAGGATGCCACCCAGGTGAACGTGACGGCTCCGCCCTGGCCGGCGGTCACCGTGTGGGTATGTTCCTGACGTTGAGCAATGTTTCTGCGCTGCTCTTGGATTTGCAGATCAGGACCGGCTTGTGCCGTCGATAGGGTGCCGCCTACTGCCATGGCAGTAAGCAACAGCGTGCATTTCATTTTCATGGCTGGTTTCAGTTTTGGTTTCCGTGGGGGCGACTCCTGTTTTTTTCGGAGCGTCCACTAATCAGCAAGGCATCGCGCGTTCCAGCCCATGATTTTTTGTGACGATTGTCCCCTGGTGGCCAGCCCGTGAGCCAAAGCCTTGTCAATAGGAGCATACGACCGGCGGTAGGCCGGTGGATGGCTGCACCAATCGGATGCGAATGCGGCTGGGCCGTTACTCCCTTCCCACTCTTTCCGCCGGCAGCACTTCGACTACCTCGGCGAGGGCGGAGCCGTCGGCGTGATGGAGGGTATTGCACCTGCCATACAGGGTCTGTCCCTCCCAGCCTCCCAGCAGGGTGGCGAGGCGATGATCGATCTCGATGCGGAAGTAGCCGCAGGGACGGCTGAGGTGACCGATGCCGCGTTGCGTGATGATGCCGCCGAGGGGAACTTTGCCCTCCAGAATCAATTCGCGAGCGCCGTCATCGAAGCCATCCAGGTGGATGCCAATGGCGCCAAACTCCACAGGCATGCCTTCGCTCTTGCTCTTCAAGACGGAGGCTCGCACGAGGTAATTTCCAATGCGCGACTTCGCATGCACATCGAGGGTGATCTCGCTGTGATGATAGTCACGCAGGCGACCGGTCATGTCGCTCTGATGCACCAACAGGTGATGGGCGGGCTCGGGCATCTCGTCCGGATCCAGAAAGGTCACGCGCGGACTCTCGCTTCCCAATCCATAGAAAAAGCGAAGCGGTGCAAGGATGTCCGTCGTCGCGGCTGACGAAGCCGATGATGCGGAGGCAGCGGGCTGGTCCAGTACGGCGGGGGTCATGGTGGCTTCCGGGTGGCGGGTTGGAGGTTCCGGCTGGGACATCAGGTCGGGCGCTATTCCATCAGACGAACTCACTTGGCATCATCTTGCATCCCATCCCATCATTACGTGATGGGATGCGATACATCATTACGTGTAACGAGCGTGGCGGTGGTGCGGCATGAAGAACTCGTGCAGCAGACGATCCACCTGCAAGAGGCCATCACGCGTGAGGGTGATCAGGTCGTCGCCAATGACGGCGAAGCCCTCCTGCACCAGCCAGTTCAGCTGCGGAGCGAAGCGCGTCAGCACGTCCTCGCCGAACTTGGCCTTGTAGTAACTGGGGCGGGACTGGCCCAGCTTCAGCTTCAGGATGAACTCGCGGATGAAGCGTTCATCAGGGCTGGTGGCATAGGCGCGGAAGATGGCGCTGCCGCCTTTCTCAATCGTATCGATGTACGGCAGGATGTCCGCCTGGTTCTGCAGGTGGATACCACCGAGGTGACCGAAGGAGGCGACACCGAGAGGCAGGAGGTCGGCGCCTTCCCATAGTGCATCGCGGTACACAAATTTGATCTTGTCGGGGTTCTTCACCACGGTGTACGCGCTGGTCACGGTGTAGCCGGCCTTCACAAATTCATCGAAGGCGTACGATACCCACGCGCGCTTCGTTTCCCAGTCGGCCACGGGCGCGGTGACCTTGCCCTCTTCCTTCATCTGCTTGTAGATGCCGGTGTTATACGGCACCTCCATCTGGTAGATGGTCACGCAGTCGGGCTGCATTTCCACCGCCTTCGCCACGGCCTTCTGCCACAACTCGGTGGTGTCATTCATCATCCCCGCGATGAGGTCGATGTTGATGTGCTCAAAGCCCAGGCTGCGGGCGAAGCGGTAGGCGCGGTCGATTTCACCGCTGCGGTGCGCGCGACCATTCGACTCCAGGATGTGATCTTCGAAGTGCTCGACGCCGAGGCTCAGTCGGGTCACGCCAATCTCGCGGATGGCTTCCAGCTTCTTCTCATTCAGCGTGCCGGGCTCGGCTTCGAAGGCAACTTCCTGGGCCTCGTCCCACGGCATGAGATCCTTCATGCGGTTGGTGAGTTCCTGGAGCTGCGGTACCGAGAGGTAGGAGGGAGTGCCGCCGCCAAAGTAGACGAAGAGCGGCTTGCGGCCCTGCAGATACGGGCGCGCCGCATACCGGGTGAACTCCTCCATGCCCGCGTGGATGTAGCGGCGGATTTCGGATGCGTTCTTGTCCGTGTACACGCGGAAGTAGCAGAAGTGGCAGCGCTTCCGGCAGAAGGGGATGTGGAAGTACAGTCCCAGCGGGATGTCCTTGGGAGCAGGGGAGTCCAGCACCTTTTCCACGGCGAAGGCCTGTTCCTTCTGCCAGAAGGAGAAGGGCGGGTAGTTCGCCACAAAGTAGTTCCCTGCCTCCGTGGCGTGGTGGGACTTCTTGTCGGAAAGGTGGGTCAGGGGGATTTCGTCGACAGCAGACATGCGAGGGGGGAAAAGCCGGGTGAGAGGGGTAGGCGAGGTGAGCAGGATCTAAAACAAAACGGGGCAGGGCGGGAGTGAATTGCGCGTCAGGTTATTTCGATTCAGCAGCTTTTCCATTCTTGAAGCAGTAGATGTTCCCGTCGTCAGCGCCAATGAGCACAAAGTCACCGGCTACCGCCGGGGCGGTTTTGACAGGGGCACCTACCTCATACCGCCAGGTCTCCTCACCTGTGGACAGATTTGCTGCGTAAAAAAATCCGTCATTGCTGCCAAAGAGGACCGTGGCCCCGGCGCAGATGAGGGGGGAGCTGTCCACATCGCCGCGGGTGCGGAAGACCCACTTCTCCTCGCCCTTCTGCCGCTCCAAGCCGCGCACGCGCTTGTCCCGACCAGCGGCCACCACCCAGCCGTCCGTCACGGCGGCAGCGGCATAGTAAGGGAAGTCGCGGTCGCCGTATTCCCAGAGCTTGGCGCCGTCGGAGAGGGCGTAGGCCACCACCTTGTTGCCGTAGTGGGTGATGTAGGCCACCCCCTTGTCCACGGCGATGTTGTTGCCGATGTAGGCGCCGATTTCGATCTTTTTCACCTCGGTGCCCTTCTCCATGTCCAGGATGTAGAGCGTGCCGTCGCAGCCGCCGAAGGCCGTCTTGCCGTCGAAAATGGCCGCGGCACCGTTCACGTAGTTGGCGGTCTCGTATTCCCAGAGTTTGGCGCCGGTGGCGGCATCCAGGCAGTAGAGCTTGTTGTCATAGCTGCCCACCAGGGCGCGGAGCTTGCCATCCGGACCGGTCCAGATGTTCACGCCGGCGTGGACTTCGCCGTCCGTCTCGAACTTCCAGACCTCCTTGCCATCGCTCTTGTTCCAGGCATAGACGAAGCCATCCACACAGCCGGCGATGACAAGGTCTCCGGCGAATCCGGCATTCCCCTCGAAGGCGCCTTTTTTCTCCACCTTCCAGAGTTCCTTGCCACTGACGAGGTCCAGGCTGTAGAAGCGCCCGCTCTGGCTGCCCACGTACACCCGGCCGCCCTGCACCACGGACTCCGCGATGACGCCCTCGCGTTTTGCCTTGTCCCCCGCGGCAAAGGTCCACGCCAGTTCCAAAGGAAAATTCAGCTTTGTGGCCGAGTTGCCTGTCATTGGGGCATTGCCACGAGCCACCGGCCAGTCCTGTGCCGCAGCGGTGACAGCCAAACCCGCCACAAGGAGGGCCGACACGGCCTTCTGCGCGAGTCTGCACCTAAAAAGTACGGCAAGAGCGGGGTTGTGATTCGAAACAGAGAATGTCATGATGGTGTCCAATACAGATTAGCAAACGACAGACAACGCCGGATCGCCGCTCAAACTTCCTCTTCCCTAGCAAACGCTTCCGGTTCATCTTTACCCTCGTCTTTGACGAACCTTTGCTGCCATGTCTGAGAATTCCCAACCGGAACCCGGCGTTCCCATCCCGCGTGAGTTTCATTCTGAGTACGAGGAGCGGCCCTTTCAGACCTGCTCGCGGTGTGGCGAGGCGCTGAGCACCTTTGCCAGCTACCAGATCAACAAGGCATTCCGCAAGGGCGAGTGCGTCTTTGAGTATTGCTTCTGTGAGCCGTGTCGCGATGCCCTGCTGGAGGAGTTTTCCGAGGAGTCGAAGGCGAACCTCATGAGGCACCAGAACGAGCACATGCGGCAGGATGCGACCAGCATCTCCGCCTGCGCCTTCTGCGGTGTGAAGCGGGAAGTGGTGCCGGATCAGGATTTTGTGATCACCATGCTGGGCGCGGGATTGCGCATGCTGGACTCGCTGATGATTTGCGAGACCTGCCAGCTCGAGATGCATGAATTGCTCAGCCAAAAGACGCGTGACGTGCGCCGGAAGTTTTTCGAAGATCTTCCCGGCGTGCCACCGGACTGGGAGGTCTGGTCTCCTGAAGAGATGGAGCAGCACAAGCATCTTAAAACGACCAAGACGCCGGACACCAAGCCCGTGGTGAAGCCCACGTTCACTGCGAAGTCCGATGGGCGCCATCAATCCGAAGACGGGTGCATGGAACTGATCTGGGCGGACTGAGTTTCTGCATGAGGGGAAGTTCTGCGCAGGTGAGTTCTCAGGTTCCCACCATCCAAAGTGACGCGGTTGCAGTAATGCCGCTTTCTGCGGTACCGTCAGTCTGGTCACGAGCCCAGATGCATTTCATGCGTACTCCTTGAATCCCGCTCGTGTAAGGTACCAGCTCACAAACTGCGGACCATAGAAGAGCCAGATCATGGCGCCGGCAGCGAGGTACGGGCCGAAGGGAATTTTGGCACTCCATTCCGTATGGCCTGCCAAACGCGATACGATTGCAAACACGCTGCCGAGCATGGAAGCCGCCACAATGGTGAAGATCACCGCCTGCCAGCCAAGGAAGCTTCCGATCATGGCGATGAGCAGCACATCGCCAAAGCCCATGGCCTCCCGTGGGATCACGATCTCCGTGGTGAGGCCCTCGATTTTCTTCACCTCCTCGAGCTTGTAGATCACCTTCTCGCCATCATCTGGAATCACGTGGATGGTCTCCACGTGCACCTCGACTTTGCCTTTGCCGAAGGTGCGATCATTCACCGTCACCGATTCAACGATGATGATGAGACGATCCGAAGGGCGCGTGAAGATGTCGTTGTACGAAAGCGTCTCGTCACCGGCGGTGAAGATGGGAGCCTCGTTCTCATTTGGCTGGGAGATGTTCCACTGGCGGGCGCCTTCAAACTTCAGCTTCCTCCGGCCGAAGGCGATTTTCCCAAGCTCCACCACTGCCCAGAGCAGCCCCAGGCCGACGCAGGCGCTGGTGAAGGAGATCAGGATGGCCTTGCCGCGTTCAGGGATCGGGACTTGAAAGCCTTCTCCCACCATGATGGCAGGCACGATCGCGGGCACGAGGAAGGCCGACAGCAAGCCCACCATCAACCCGCCAAGAGTGATGCTGTGCGGCAGGATATAGTGGTCGATGTCGATGAATGTCCCTGCCACCAGTAGCGAGGCAAAAATCCAGAATACCACGACGACAGGGCCCCAGACATGCAGGTGATTCCACATCTGCGGATAGCCCCATGCCACGATGGCCTCTGCCATCACATGCCGGAACACGGCGTAGAAGAGCAGGCCGGTGAGCAGTTCCACGAAGAAGTAGCGGAACGGAATGCGAGTGCCGCATTCCGCGCACTTCCCACGCTGTACGAGCCATGTGATGAGGGGCAGGTTCCGGTACCAGGGGATCTGCTTCTTGCAGATGGGGCAAAAGGAACGCTTCGGGTTGTTGACGGAAATCCCCAGAGGCACGCGGTAGATGACCACGTTCAAAAAGGAGCCAATCCCGGCACCGAGGAAGAAGAGGATGAAATGGATGAGCAGTTCGACGGATTCAGGACGGATCATGCGTGTGGGATGCAGAAACTATAACATGCAGGCGCATGCCCAGAGCGACAGAAATCGACTCCGGGACATGAGAATCCGCGGGGAGCAAGTGGATCTAAAGGAGCGCCTCAGCGGCAGTCGCAGCACAGACGTCGAAAATTCTCCGGGTACCTTGGGGCTGGGATAGGAGTGACTTGGTGTCGATTTTGTTGGAAGCCTCTTCATACAAAAGATGTATTGCTGCGCCAAAGTCAGGCGTTGGACCATGGGGGATCCATCAATGATGCCCATCCCGGCGGTCCAGGTAGATTGTTTGGGATGGGTGTCATTCATATGAGACCACATCCAAGTCCAGCTTCGCCTCACCGGGTGCTCATGGAAGGGCGCCGCTGCAGTTCGCATCCTGCAATTCGCCTTTTGCTCTTCTCTTCAAGATTCTTCTACAGGAAGGTGGTCTCCGGAGCGATTAGCAGCTATAGATGGCTGACATTTTTCCCCCGGAGGGGATCCTCAATGCGCGCGAATCCTCTTCAGGATCCAGAAAATCTCAAGAAATTGGTCGAGGTGCTCAAGCGGCAACTCGCGAAGCACCGGTCGTCTGAGGACAGGTCTCTTTCGTGGGTGCTGGAGGAGGCAAAGATCCTGGACAATCTCATCATGGCTCAGATGCAGCTTGAGAAGATTCTGAAGGAGCGGCCTTCGAGCTGACAAGGGCGGTCGACCTTGTTCGGAACGCGATATTTGCCGCAGGGCCAAAGACCTGACCTCCGCCGGGTTGGTGCTGCCCGGCAACTAATTGGGTCAGGAGAGAGCTCGCTGCATCCTTGATGGAGCCGAAGGCGGGAATTGAACCCGCGACCCGCGCATTACGAATGCGCTGCTCTACCTCTGAGCTACTTCGGCGTGGCCACCTATGCCACAATGCCAATGCCTTGGGCTGGGACGGAAACCATATAGGGGCTGCGTGCCATTTGTCATCCAGTTTCTTGCAGCCGGAGGCAAAAAGGACCTGCCTTACGCAAGTTTCGACTGGCACCCGTCCTGCTTTGCGGTTGAGTGCACGCCGCATGCCCCCCTTTCTCCAGACGCTGGTCGCCTACTGGCGCCGCTTCCCTTTCCGCCACGTCCTGCTCGTGACCATCTTCCTTTCCTTCTGGTCGAAGGACAAGTGGGGTGAGCAGTACCCATTCACCGACTTCCCCATGTACTCCCACCTGGATGCGGAGTCGGACGTGCTCTATGTGACCAACCAGAAGGATGAGGTGCTGCCCTTCCACACACTCTTCGGCACGAAGACCAGCACACAGAAGAAGACCTTCATCAACGAACTGGCCAAGATCACCAATGCTGACAACAAGCGCGACTCCCGGGATGCCAAGCCCGAGGAACGCCAGGCCGCCGGCGAGAAAATGACCGCCAAACTCATGCCCAAGCTGAAGGAGGAGAAGCTACCGGCTGGAACCGAGAGTCTCCGCTTCTATTACAAAGTCTTCCGCGCCGAAGGCGACAAAATTGTGGAAAGCACCCCGCAGCTCATCGCCGAGAAGAAGGTTGCTGTGGGGGCCTAAAGTGATGGCGTGGGGAAAGCGTGAGCAGTCAGTGTCCAGTATTCAGTAATCAGACACTGACCGGCACGAGTTCCTGAAACTGATGTCCAATCCACAAGCGACCAACGACTGGCCACACTGCAAATCCAGCAGCTACTGACTACTGCTTACTGAATACTGTTCCCTGAAAATGTCCTCTTTGTCCCGCACGCTCACCCCTCCCTCTGATTTGCACCTTCGTCGCGACTCCTCAGGCTCCGATCGATTCCAGTTTGGCCCGCTGGAGATGACTCTGATGCGTCTGTTCTTCGCCGTGCTGGTGTTCTTTGCCATCAAGTGGGAGACGGGGAACCTGCATTCCGTGAAGACGAACGATGAAGATGCCGTGGGGCTGGCCCGGCTTTTCTCGCTGGATTTCCTCATCCATCTCAAGCCACTGGTGCTCTGGCAGATCATCACCATCCTGGGCTTGATTGCTTATGTGTGCAGCATGCTGCCGGTGGTGGGATTACTTCCGGCGCTCTTCTTCACGCTGGGCATCGGTGCGCTGAATGCTTCCCAGGGCGCGCACAATCACAGCACGCAACTCGTGGCCATGATCCTGCTCGGTCAGTTTCTCGTGTATGCCGTGCCGCTCGCCATGGGGAAACGCGGGCCCACGCTCACCTGGCTCATGCCGGAGGACAGGATCCATCGACGCGCCATCTATGTTTCTCTCGTCATCTTTGCCGCAGCGTATGTGGTGTGCGGCTGGGTGAAGCTGAATAACTCGGACTGGAAGTGGTTCGGGAATGTGGTGCCCGGTCTTGCGCTGGAATTGCAGAAGACGAACTGGTCTGCGTATTACGATACGCTGGAGCCCGTTCCTGCGGCGCTCACTTCGGTGGTCGGTCTGATGAACGATCATCCCACGCTTGCGAGACTCTTCTTCGGCGCGGGTCTGCTTATTGAGCTCTGCGCCTTCCTCATCGTCCTGGGGCGTCGCTGGGCCTTCTTCTACGGCATTCTGATCATCATCATGCACCTGAGCATCAGCCGGCTCATGCAGCTCGACTTCTGGTACCACATCTTCGCCGCGCTGATCCTTCTGGTGAATGTGCCGGGCGTGAAGGAGACGTTTGCGAAGGCGAAGACGCGGTAGGGTTGGGGGCGCCGTTGCCCCTTACTTGGCCTTCCATAGACCTGTGGGTGCCGGTTGTTTCACTGGGTCACTTTCCGGGTGGTACATATCGATGTAGATGACGAACTTCTTCCCGGTCGATGTTTCCACGTTGTAGCCGTCGATGATGTGGCCGTCGGGTCCTGCCCCGAAGCTCCCGATGCGACTGTAACGCACAGGCTTGCCATCGTCATCGCGCAGCGTATCCAGGTAGTCACGCTCCGCTCGGGGTCCCTTCAAGGGGTCTTTGTCTCCCACCTTGACCGGCTTCTCTTTGGAGTGGCCGTAGTCTGCATCCGTGGAGGTTTGTGAGGGATCCACGCCTGCTGGTGCCTTGGTATCAGCGAATGCCGGCGATGAGAGCGAGAGGGCCAACAACAGAAGAACGACTCGAAATGAGGTGGACGCATTCATGGGATGGAGTGATGAAACACTGGCATCCAAACATAGGGCCTTCAGTCGATTTGTTGAAAGTGAAACTCTTCCTGTTGTTGGAGAAAATGGACGCACTACTCTGCGGAGAACCAAAGAAACCCTCGCTTGAACAGGCGGTGCGCTCCGTTACAATGACGTCACAGTTCCACCATCACCCCTGACAGCATGAGCATTCAAAATCCCTGGACGACGCTGGAAACGCGTGTGGCGTATGATAATCCGTGGATTCGCGTGCGGGAGGACCAGGTCCTCAATCCCTCCGGTGGCCGCGGAATCTACGGAGTAGTGGAATACAAGAATCGCGCCGTGGGTGTCATTCCGGTGGATGAGGAGGGCTACACGTGGCTCGTGGGCCAGTATCGGTATACGCACCACACCTATGAGTGGGAGATTCCCGAAGGCGGCTGTCCGGAGGGGGAGGAGCTGATTGATTGCGCCCGCCGTGAACTCCTGGAGGAGACCGGCATCATCGCAGAGAGCTTTGAGATGATCCTGGATGGCGTGCAACTCTCCAATTCGGTGACGGATGAAGTCGCCTACATCTTCACGGCGCGCGGCCTTTCCTTTACCGAAGCCCAGCCCGAACCCACGGAGAAGATTCAGGTGAAACGCATGCCGCTGGAGGAGGCCATTGAGCTCGCGCGCAACGGCACCATCCGCGACGGGATGTCTGTCATGGGCCTTCTCTGGCTCGGCAGCCAGCCGTAGTGATGACCTGAGACGCAGCAGCAGTATCTGCTTTGGTTGTTTCTTTACTCGCCGCGCTTCAGCCGCACGGCCACTGAGGTGGCGAAGAACTCAAAGCCAAGGGACTGGGCGATGGCCATCGACGGCTTGTTTTCCTGCAGCGTGCGGTATTGCGGGAAGAGCTTTTTCCAGGCGGCGTGTTTGGCGAGAAATGCCACGGCGCTGTGGCCGTACCCCTTGCCACGATGCTCAGGGTGCGTGATGACGGAGATGTGTGCGATCGTGCTGTCCCAGACTTCATAGCCGGCGAGCGATGCCAATGTCCCATCCACAAAGATGCCACACATCACTGCAGCCTCACCCATGACGCTGCCGCCGTGATCCCATTCCGTGGCATCACATGCCGCCTCAAGTGCTGCAAGGTGTTCCGTGTCCTTTGTCCCGAGCAATTGCACGGGATGGTGTGGAACTCCCGTCACCACTTCCGCGTATCCGATGAAGACAGGTCCGATGATATCGGAAATCAAGTCCGGGGAAAGTCGCGTTGCATTCACGGTGGGAGCCGCGCTGGAATCCAGCAATGCAGGGCCCAGTTCTGACTGTAGAGCCTGGGGAACTGAGACGACGGAACCGCTCAGCGCATCCATTGCCATCACACCATGATAATCCTCGAAATCTCCACCGTGGGGTAGCAGGCGGGCGGGTTTCGACCAGAGGGGGCCGTCAGCTTCGTCCCAGCCGAACTGGCGGGACCAGCAGCGAGAGATAATTCCGTTGGAGACCGAAGAGAACATCGTGGCCGAGGATAGAAAAATTTGCGGACTTTGCGAGCACGATTCTCAAATGCAACAGGATCTGATATCCTACTGATAATAAAGACCCCTCAAGAAATGCCCATGCTGAACGTCACAAAACTCAAGCCGGTGCACTCAGAGAATGGTCGGGCTCTCCTGACGTTTGATCTCCCTGCAGAGGAAGTCCACCGCCGGCTCGGACCGCCGCACCGCCTCACAGATGCTGAAGAAGACGAAGCTGGTCCCTGTGAATGCTGGGATTATCGTTACCCCTGCGGACTCACGGTGCTGATCGTGCGCCACCTGGACGCGCCCGATGGTCACGTATGTACCATCCATGCCGATGCTCCTGAGATTGAACATATTTTTCACCATCTCCCCTTCGCAGACTGCATCACGTGGCGGATTGATCGAGAGGTCACGGGTGGCTTTGAGGATTGGCACGGTGCGCCCCGGAGATTCAGCGTGATCCGCCAGGATGATCATGGGACGGAGTACGAGATTTCGGTGCATCCTACGCGACGAGCGGCCGACTGCATTCGGCAGGAGCTGGAGTCTTTTGCGCACAAGCAGACTTATTGGACACGGGACAATGGCTGCGTAGGATCTTGAGAAAGCTCGGATATGGATTGGGGAGGCCAAGGCCTTCAATACCGATCACGTCCCCTTCCGCTTCACACACACATACGTGTCCTTGGACTCTGTCACGTCCAGCGTCTCCAGAACTTCCCACTTGTCCTTGTCTGCAGCGTGGTCGTACTCCTTCCGACTGAGGACAAGCAGATCCACGTCTCCGTGAGAGAGGTCGCGTATGGCTTTCGAGAGGGGGGTGAACTCAGGAATGCGCAGATAGAGCAGCGTGGCCTCGTGTCCCTCGGGTGTGGCGGCGATGCGTAGCTTGCCCGGCGCAGCATGGGCACGCACGTTCTCGCCGAAACGTGCCGTGGCATCCGTGGGCTGGCGGTACTGGTCGTACATGTTCGCGGCGGTGTATCCAAGAGAGGTCACAAGGGCCAGCCAGATGACGGCGGTGAACCACTTCGCGGCGCTCCACTTTCCCCAGTGCGCGCCGCGCTCGATCCACATGGCGCACATGGCGCCCAGCGCGAGCGATAGGGGCGGGATGATGGGGAAGATGCGGTCCGTGCGCTTGGAAGGAATGATCGACATGAAGAGCAGCGCGGCAAAGGCCCAGCATAGCAGCCACAGTGTGCCGGAATTCGCGCGCAGCCAGACGCGGGTCTGCTTCTTCGCCAGCAGCACCAGGAGCAGCAGGCTCCACGGGGCACAGCGCGTTGTGAGGTGCAGGATGTAGTAATACACCGGCTGCGAGCGGTGCACGGCCTTCTCCCCGGAGGTGAAGCGCCCCATGAATTCCTTCTTCACCACCTGGTCGTAGAACTCCTGGTTGGCGATATTCGCGCCGACCCAAACGAGGAAGACGGCGAGGGGAATGACCCATGGCCACCAGCCGCACCACACGTACTTGCGGTTTTCTTTGTCGAGAAACAGGAAAGCGATGACGCCGGGCAGCAGGAAGGCATACAGCACAGGCCCCTTCGTGAGTACACCGGCCAGCACGGAGGCAAAGATGGCCCAGCGCTCAGCCGTGGTCCATTCGGTCCGGGAGAGAATCTTCCTCCAGATGATCCAGCCAGGGATGAAGATGGCCAGAGTGAGCATCATATCCGTGCGCACCAGTGTGGCGACGCGGGGCGCGAGCAGATTCAACGCAAACACCGCCGCCACGAGGATGCCCACGGGCACGGCGAAACGTTTGTCACCCTCACGCTTCAGGAGGAACAGCAGGACCAGCGCGGACACCAGGGAGGGGATGCGCCACGAGATCTCCCACCAATGCGTGAGGTAGTACAGGCCCGCCGAGATCCAGCCCATGAGTGGCGGCTTGGTGGCGATGCCCTGCCGGGGGGTGTGCTGCAGGAACCAGTCCCCGCGTTCCACCATTTCAAAAGAGACGTAGGCTTGCTTTGATTGATCGTAGTCGTCCAGGTGCCACGGGAGATTCCGCACGCACATGTTGAGGATGGCGAGGGTGAGGATGACTGTGGCCAATCCAGCGCTCAGGAGGAGCGTGTGGCGGCTATCCTTGGTGGCCTGCCTACTTAGGACAGGGTGATTTTCCTCAGGGCTGGCACCGGTATGCATCGTGGCGGCAATATGCAATGTCATTCCCATTCAAGCGGGGGCATCACATGCCAGTCTGGTGGGGCTTGTCAATGATGTGAGTGGGCTGGCGTCAGGAGGGCAGCCACGCGGGCAGGGGATGGGTGTTGTCATGTGCCTGCCACACCCAGCTTCCTTCCGGAGACCACTCCAAAAACAAATTGAGCAGTGGCCTCTCGACCACTGCTCAACCATTGCAAACAATCGCTCAACGACCGCAAACGCGCTCGCGCTCCCTTATTTCAGCGCACGATGCACGTGCTGGAGTGCCAGCAGCGTGTACGCGGTCACCAGCACGGGGTCATTCTCCATCCAGCGGCCGGTGGGGTTCAGCCAGGAGCCATCGGGCTTCTGGTTATTCAGCAGATGACGGCCGAGCTCCACACGCCAGTCGACGGACTTGCCGTCCTTGGTCTTCAGCTCATCTAGTCCGGCTACGGTGAGTGCCTTGGCCATGGTGTGGTAGTAGTAGTAGAGACCTTCCTGGCCCATGCCGGGGTTCTCTTCGAGCGTGTAGTTTTCACCGAGCCACTGCAGCGCGGCCTTCACGCGGGGATCATCCGTGGTGAGGCCGGCGTAGATGAAGCTGAGCATGCCAGCGTAGCTGATGCTGCCGTATGAGCGCATCGCAACGCGACCATCGGGGAGTTTGATTTCCTCCGGTGATTTGCTGACGCCGGGCTCGTAGACAAACCCGCCCTTGTTCTTCGCATCATCGCTAGCCCATTTCTGGTCGTTGCTCGCGGGCAGGTTCTGGCAGCGCTCGATGAACTTGATGGCGGCGCCCCAGTTCAGCTCGTTCTTCTTGTCTTCAGGGGTCGCCTTGTCTTCGAAGAGCTTCTTCGAATAGTACAGCGCCTCGACCGCGAAGTGCGTGTTGGAAAGGTCCGCGCGCGGGGGCTTGTCCGCGCTGGGTTTGCCGTAGCCGATGCCGCCGTCGAATTCGTTGTCCGTCACTCCCTTTTCACCGAAGTCATTCTGCTGACCCACGACGAACTTGCGTGCGTCCAGGATGGTCTTCTCATACTCGGGCTTCGGATTTACA
The DNA here is from genome assembly GCF_011044495.1 of Roseimicrobium sp. ORNL1. Lineage (GTDB taxonomy): Bacteria > Verrucomicrobiota > Verrucomicrobiia > Verrucomicrobiales > Verrucomicrobiaceae > Roseimicrobium. The sequence continues at coordinate 4,567,894 of NZ_CP049143.1, read as the reverse complement.
GTGAGGGCGGTCAGTGCGATGGAGGTGTTGTAGTTCGCGCGGCCCTGGCTGTAGATGCCGCCATCCGGCTTCACCTTGCTGAGCAGGAACTGGTAGCCTTTCTCCACTTCGGGGAGGATGGCATCCGTGGGCCTGCGTGAGGGATCTCCCATGAAGGCGGTGAGCACCAAGCCGGTGATGGCAGGCTCTTCCGGAGTGCTCCAGGAGCCGTCCTCCTTGTTCTGCTGCTGCTTCAGGAAGTTCAGGCCCTTGCTGATCGCGATGTCGAGTTCCTGGCGCAGGGACGCATTTTTGTCCTGCGCAGGGAGACTGGTGCAGAGCGCCAGGGAGGCGGTCAGCGCGGAGGTGAGGAGGTGGCGGCGTTTCATGTTGGATGAGAGAATGAAGAAATGGAGGGGCTATTGTGTCTTCGTCGAGGAGGCGTCCGCTGGTGACACGTGGGAAAAAACCAGGGTCACCGGGGTATCCACCGGCGGTATGGCGGAGGATTCCACCAGCCAGTTCTCGTCGCTGGCGTTGTTCTTGTCCGGGAAATTCACGAGTGAGATCAGGTCGAAGTAGATCGCGATGTGCGAGCCGTCATGCTCGGCGGCGAATCCCGTCTGGCTGATGAAGGAGCCGGTGTAGATCCATTCGGATGGCGTGGCGGGCTTGCCGGTTTGCTTGTCGCGAATCCACGCGCTGATGGGTGCGGTCTGGAGCTTTCCAGAGGCGTCCTTCCACTCAAGGGTCAGGCGCATGTGGTTTGCCCCCTCGTGCTCCATGGGCTGGGCCATGCGGGCTTTCACCTGCTCGCTGGGCTCCGCGAGGAACTTGGCGGCGTCCTTGAGGTGCGGCTCGAAGTGGGAGAGCAGCAGGGCGACATTCAGTTCCGTGGGGCTCGCTGTGGTGCGCAGCAGGCTTTCGTGAGTCTTCCCGTGCTCGTGTACCAGCGCGTATTCCAGGATGCCTTCGGTCATGTTCACCTGGGCTGGCACGCGCACTTCGCGTTTCTCACTGTTGATCTTGATGGGGCCGAGTTCGTACTCGTTTTCACCCACCTTCTTGATGCGCTTTTTCGCGGCCTCAGTGAGGTCAGCGGCGACCTTTGCCCCTTGAGGGGTGGTGGTCACGGTGGGCTGCTTCGGTGGCTCTTCCTGCCCGTAAACAGGCAGGACAACAGCCTGCGCGAGGCAGGCTGCGGACACAACGTGAACAATGGTGCGGATGGTAGCCATCCTACGAGTATAACGAATTCCCGATGAAGCGGAAAGGAGTGAACGATCCAAGTTTGAGGACCGGCAAGGTGGATTCGTTCACGTTTTGGGTACAGATGGTATGCAAGGGATGGTGGAAGAGAGGCATGGTGTTGTATCTTAAACATCACTGGATGAGCGTGTTATAATAGTGTGCCTTGGTCGCGCTTCGGTCTGTATGGACAAAATTTGTCCGTAGTTGCACCAGTGGTGGGGCAATGTCTGCTCCGCGATCCCGTCCAATGCCGTGATCAAGGTGGAATTTCCGCCTCATGACGCGCCTGTCCTTGCGCGATGAGGCGATTACGATTTGAATGGTCCGGATGAGCGACTCGTCGACTTCCGCAAAACCTGACGTCATTGTTTGTCCGGTGTCGCCTTGGTTTTACCGGCGCATGGGGCTGCTGGCATTGCTGATGGTGGGCATGGGACTGTACTTCATCTACGACGGCCGCGTTGGTTACCCGAAGGCCAACGAGGCTGCTGAAGCCAAGGCGCGATTCGAGCACGAAGTCTTGAAGGACTATGATGACGCCCTGGCCAAAGGGCCGGATGCTGCCAAGGCTTGGGTCAAGGACGCCCGCCTGAAGGGCTGGATCATCAAGCCAGACCTGGAGCAGCCGCGCTGGAGCGACTATGCCGCACCGCGGGGCTGGCCGGAGAATCCAAAGCACTACACGCCGGAGGAGATTCGCGAGCAGTTTTACTGGGGCGGTGCCATGATCGTGGCCGCTGCGGTGGTGGGCATCATTGTCCTGCTGAACCACAACAAGCGCTTCGTGGGCCACGCCGACCACATGGTCATGCCCAATGGCAAGGTGGTGCAGTACAAGGATGTGTACAAACTCGACAAGCGGAAGTGGGACATCAAGGCCCTGGCCTACGTGTACTACCGGGAGGGTGGGGAGGGGGCAGAGCACCGAGTGGTCATCGACGACCTGAAATACGATGGAGCGGGCCGGGTGCTCGACCGTTTGATGGAGCAGTTCAAGGGGGAACTCATTGAGAAAGTCGCCGCGCCAGAAGAGGAAGCTTCCGAGGTGTCCGCGGAACAACCGACTCCGCCGCACGGCGCCGCGTGATTCCCGCTTCAGGATTGGGGTTTTACTGGACAAAAATGAGTTCCAAAAAATCGCATTTTTCCTGTTGCGAAAACGGGCGCTGACCCTAAAGCTCCCCGCCACTCAAGCAACCTTATCCACCGACCATGGCAGACAGCAATATTTCAGACAAAGTACGGGACATCATCGTCGAGCAGCTCGGCGTGAATCCCGAGCAGGTGACTCCCGAGGCGAAGTTCATCGAAGATCTCGGCGCCGATTCACTGGATACGGTGGAGCTGGTGATGGCCTTCGAAGAAGAGTTCGGCATCGACGTGCCGGATGAAGAAGCTGAGAAGCTTCTCTCCGTGGCGGACGTCATCCGCTATGTGGAAGAGAACGCCGAATAAGGCGACTCGCTCCTCAGTTCAGATTTATTTGTACGCGAAAGGCACGGGTAACCGTGCCTTTTTGCGTGCTCGGGAAGAGAGATCAGGGGCATGCAAGCCAGGAAGGAATGGCCGCAAAAGAACGCAGAGAACGCAAAAGGAACGGGTGCTGGGTGCGGTTGGAGGGGCGGTGTGGCTTTTTGGTTCGCGGGTGTTTGGAGACCGGCGAAGGATAGCCGCAAAGAGACGTAAAAGGCACAAGTGGGATTCGGAAGGAAGTGCCCTGCGGTTAATCCGAAATGGCCTTCAAAGTGCGCTACCCCACTTAGGCCGCCTCCCTTTTGCGTTCTCTGCGTTCTTTTGCGGCCATTACCTTCTGCGCCGCATCACCTGTGACTCTCCGCCAGCAGCTCACGGAAGGGCTTGCTGGGGTTCGCGTAGGCGGGGTACTTCGGGTCCTGGTCCAGGCCCGGGAGGTAGCGCCAGTGCTTGTACATCCACATCCAGGCTTCGGGGTGCCTGCGGATTTGCTGCTCAAATTTGTCCCACACGGCCTGGGTCAGGGCGGCATTGCTGGTGAACTTTTCCGGTTCAAAGTGGGGCTCGGCTTCCACTTGGTAAGTGCCGTCCGGCATGGGAATACAAACACCAGCGATAATAGGCAGCTCCAACCGGCGTGAGAGACTGGCGTGCAGCGTGGTAACGCATGTTTTCAAGCCAAAACAATCAATCGCGGCGGCGGTCTTGTTGGGCCGGATGGTCAGGTCTGTGAGCAGGGCGGCGTGGCCTTTGCGCTTCAGTTCCTTCACCAGACGGAGCATGGCACCCTCCTGCGGGATGATGGTGTGCCCGCTGCCCTCCCGCAGCCGCTTGAAGATGGTGGTGAGGGCGGGATTCTTGAAATCCTGCGCCACCACCGTCCAGGCGAAACCCCGGAACCCCATGGCCAGGCTCACGAGTTCGAAGTTTCCAAAGTGCGGCGTCACCCAGATGGCGCCCTTTTCCCGGGCGACGGCCTCCGAACTGGGGTCGGCAAAGGTGACTTTCAGATACTCCGTGTAGTTCTCCCTGGTCAGGCGCAGCGACCAGAAGAGGTCGAAGAACGTGCGGGCGAAGGTCTGGTAGGAGCCGAGGGTGATGCGGGAGATTTGCCCGGGGGTGATGCCCTCCCGGGCGAAGGCCACGCGGAGGTTTTCGTGGGCGGTTTCCCGCCCCCGGGCATCAAAAAAATAGGCGATGGCGCCGACGGTATTGCTCAGGAGAAGAATCGACCGGCGGGAGAGTCGGGGCAGCAGCCAGGTGGCGAGATGGACGAGCCGGGTCTCCAGTACATGACGAATCTTCTTCACGTGGCGTTTGGTAGTGTGCGAAAACGAGTTACAGTGTGCCCATGGCAGACACGCTGACCTCTATCCTCAAGAAGCTCCTCAATCAACCCACGGCGCCGTTCCATGAGTATCATGTGCGGGCGCAGATTGAACAGTACCTGCTGGACGTGCCCAACGTCGAGCTCTCCACGGATGCGTTCGGCAACCTGCTGGCCACCTACCGCAAGGGCAAACACAAGTCCACACCGGTGTGGGCACTGGGCGCGCACATGGACCACCCCGCGTGGGTGAAGGTGCCAGGCAAGACGGATGAATGGGAGTTCCTGGGCGGCGTGCCGAAGAATCTCGTGGAGAAGAAGGAGAACATTGCCCTGCGCAAGGAAAGCGGCGATATGGCGCCATGGGGTTTTCCTGTCGTCTTTGAAGATGGCAAGGTCCACGCCGCTGCCTGTGATGACGTGGTGGGCTGCGCGATTATCGTAGCGGTGTTCAAAGAGCTGTCTCGCCTCGGCCTTGATGCCACGGTGCATGCTGCCTTTACCCGTGCGGAGGAAGTGGGCTTCCTCGGTGCCTGGCACCTCGGCAAGCACTGGCCCTTTGGCAAAGATGCCGTCTTCCTCTCTCTGGAGACCAGCCGCCCGGTGAACGGCGCGGAGATGGGTGATGGCCCGATTGTCCGTGTGGGCGACCGCCTTTCCGTCTTCGATCACGAACTCATCAATGTACTCATGCGTACCGCAGCGGAGCAGGGGATTCGTGTGCAGCGCTGCCTGCTCGACGCCGGTGCCTGTGAAGCCACCGCCCTGCAGGCCTGCGGCATTCGCAGCGTGGGCTTGAGCGTGCCTCTTGGCAACTACCACAACCTGGACGACGACCAGAACATCGTCTCCGAGCACGTGCACATTGAGGACGTAAAGCAGATGATCAATCTCATTGTCGCCCTCGTCGCCACCAAGCATGACGGCCTCGGCGAGCGCACCCTCGAAGAGCGCGTGAATCTCCGCATGAAGGAGTACAAGAAGTACCTCGAAATCGGCAACGCGAAGTACGAGGAAATGACGGCCTAGGTCCGTCGTCCTCCCGACGCGCTGGGATTCAACACGGAGACACAGAGTCACAAAGACACGGAGGACTGAACAGAGTTTCCGTGTCTTTTCATTTTGTATCTCCACCTGCGCTCTGTCACCCCGTTTTCCTGTTCGTTTGACTTTGCTCCCGCAGCGTCTCCTTTGCCCCCGTCATGTCGCCGACAGAAATCAACATCCAGCACACCGCCAAGCTCGCCCGCCTTCAACTCACCGAGGAGGAGACGGCGCGATACCAGTCCCAAATCGCGGGCATTCTGGATTACATGAAGGTGCTGGAGGCGCATGCGGATCTCGCCTCCGTGGAACCTACCGCCCACGCCATGCCTGTGTTTGACGTGTGGCGCGAAGACATCCCGCGTGACGGCTTCGGCGCCGAAGCTGCCCTTTCCAACGCCCCACGCAAAGCCCAGGGCCAGTTCCTCATTACCCGCGTGGTGGAAGAGTAGCCTGTCCCACTCGCAGCCTCCCTTTTCTCTTTTTCCTTTTCACTTATCCCTTCACCTTAGTGTCCCTCTCAGAATCCACCATCGCCCAGCTTCGCCAGCAGCTTAAAAGCGGAGACATCACGCCTGCGGATATCATCGAGGATCTGCATCAGGGCATGGAGAAGGCGAATGAAGCGCTGGGTGCCTACATCTCCTATGATGTGGAAGCAGCGCTGAAGGAAGCGGAGACGGCGGATCTCTCCCTGCCACTCGGTGGCATCCCCATCGCGGTGAAGGACAACATCAATGTGAAGGGCCAGCCCTGCACCTGCGGGTCGAAGTTCCTCGCGGAGAACTACACCGCTCCCTACAACGCTGCGAGCGTCGACCTGCTGCGCAAAGGTGGCGCGATTCCTTTTGGCCGTGCGAATATGGATGAATTCGCCATGGGCTCCTCCACGGAGAACTCGGCCTTCTTCCCTGCGCGCAATCCATGGGACACGTCCCGCGTACCAGGCGGCTCCAGCGGTGGCTCGGCAGCAGCGGTGGGGGCGAATATTGCGCTTGCCGCGCTGGGCTCGGACACGGGTGGCTCGATTCGCCAGCCGGCGGCCTTCTGCGGGAATGTGGGCATCAAGCCCACGTATGGGCGCGTTTCGCGCTACGGCTTGGTGGCCTTCGCATCGTCGCTGGATCAGATCGGTCCCATTACGAAGACGGTGGAAGATGCCGCGCTCGTGCTCAATCATCTCTGTGGTCACGATGTACGCGACAGCACGTCGCTGAAGGCGGACGTGCCTGACTTCACCTCCGCACTGGGCCAGGATCTCAAGGGCCTGCGTATTGGCATTGCGAAGGAGCATTTTGTGGATGGGATTCATCCTGGCATCCGTGAAGCAGTGGACAAGGCGGTGAAGCAGCTCGAGTCGCTCGGCGCCACCATCGTGGACATCTCGCTGCCACACACGGATATCGGCATTGCGACGTATTACATCGTGGCTCCGGCGGAAGCTTCAGCGAACCTCGCCCGCTTCGATGGCGTGCGGTATGGGCATCGCGCCGAAGGCACCACGGAACTCTTCGACCACTACGTGAAGACCCGTGCGGAAGGCTTCGGCCCTGAGGTGAAGCGCCGCATCCTGCTGGGCACCTATGTGCTGAGTTCGGGCTACTACGATGCCTACTACGTGAAGGCGCAGAAGGCGCGCACCCTGGTGCGTCGTGACTTCACGGAGGCGTTTGAGAAGGTGGATCTTGTGGTGTCTCCCACCACTCCGGTGCCGCCGTTCAAGCTTGGTGCATTTCGTGACGATCCGCTCTCCTTGTATCTGGAGGATCTCTTCACCATTCCTGCCAATCTCGCCGGCCTGCCCGCCATCAGCGTACCGTGCGGCATGATCCAGCATGAAGGTGTGGAACTCCCCGTGGGCCTGCACCTCACCGCCAAGCCGCTGGACGAAGTCACGCTACTGCGTGCCGCTCATGCCTATGAGCAGTCCACCGAGTGGCACAAGCACCGCGCACCGAAGCTCTAAGGAAGTCGGGTCTCCTGACCGGACAGCTCCGGCGAGTTTTCCAACCCGCCGGTTGCAGCTAACTCTTCTTCTCCGGCCACGGCGGTACCGGTTTGGTCTCGCCTTTCTTGAGCCCGCCGAGGTGCTTCAGGACTTCGTCATAGTGTGGGTCCCCCGGTGCATACTTGATGAGCGCATCTCCCTTGATGCCGCTTCCCTTGCCGCGGTCAGACTCTGCCTCTGCGCGGAGTTGCATTTCGATGGTGCCATCCTCACGCATCGTGGCGGTGCCGATGGAGGGATCCGACGGCGCTGTGCGCGTTTCCGAATGAGAAGACGCCGGCTTCTCCGGTGGGGTGCAGCAGGGCGCCAGCAGCGCCGTGAACATCGTAAGCAAGCCGACCACCTGTGTCTGGGAGAGAGACATGCGGAACCGTACCAGGAAATGGAGGGGCGGAGCACACATTTCTCGCGGTTTGGCTTCTCTGGCAATTCCCCAAAACTTTCCGCAAGCTCGCTGCCGTTGCTGCGTTGTGAGCGGCGTGTTCTTCAATCACGCTCCTGTCAAAATTTTCAGAGCCGCCGTCACCCTGTGGATGGCGCTGGTTGTCCTGGCGCAGGCTGATGCCGCCAAGCCCAACATCGTCCTCATCATGGCGGATGATTTCGGGTATGAGTGTGTGACGGCGAATGGAGGTGAGTCGTACAAGACACCTGTGCTGGACAAGCTCGCTGCGAATGGTGTGCGTTTCGAGCAGTGCCATGTGCAGCCGCTCTGCACGCCCACCCGAGTGCAGCTCATGACTGGGAAGTACAACGTGCGGAACTACCTGAATTTTGGCACGCTGCTGACAAACGAAAAGACCTTTGCGAACCTGCTGAAGGACGCGGGCTATGCCACGGGCATCTGTGGGAAGTGGCAGCTCGGTCGTGGGAAGGAGTTGCCGCAGCACTTTGGCTTTGATGAATCGTGCCTCTGGCAGCACACGCGTCGTCCACCGCGCTACGCGAACCCAGGGCTGGAGTACAATGGCGTGGAGAAGGATTTCGCCAATGGTGAGTATGGGCCGAAGCTGGTGAATGACTTCGCGCTCGATTTCATCACGCGGCACAAGGAGAAGCCCTTTTTCCTGTATTATCCGATGATGCTCACGCATGATCCCTTCCAGCCCACGCCGGACAGTGCGGACTGGGACCCGACCACTAACGGTGAACAGGCGAAGAAGGGCGTGAAGCACTTCGCGGACATGACCGCATACATGGACAAGATGATTGGTCAGGTTCTCGCGAAGCTGGATGAATTGGGTCTCCGTGAAAACACCCTGGTGCTCTTCCTCGGAGACAATGGCACAGGCAAGGGCGTGAACTCGCAATTCAAGGGAGCTGGCTATCCAGGCGGCAAGGGCAACACCACCGCACGCGGCACGCATGTTCCCTTCATCGCAAGCTGGCCTGCCGTCATCAAGGAGGGACGGGTCAACAAGGACCTCGTCAGCAGCACGGATTTCCTGCCCACACTCTGTGAAGCGACAGGCGTGACGGTGCCGGGTGCACTGGACGGCGTGAGCTTCTTGCCTCAGTTGCGCGGGGAGAAGGGGACTCCGCGCGAGTGGCTTTATATGTGGTACTCACCACGCCAGTCGAATGACATGACGGTGCGTGAGTGCGCCTTCGACCAGCGGTACAAGCTTTACAAGAACGGAAACTTCTTCGACTTGGCTGGCGACGTTGATGAGAAGAATCCGGTGAAGGTTTCCGAGCTACAAGGAGATGCCGCCGCTGCTGCGGCCAAGCTGCAGAAAGTGCTCGACCAATTCAGCGATGTGCGTCCCGCAGAGTTGGACAAAACATTCGCAGAGACCGGAGCTCCGAATCCGGGGAATCCCAATGCGAAAGGCAAGGGCAAGAACAAAGGTAAAGGCCAGGGCAAGAAGAGCGAGAGCGCACCAGCGCCAGCGACGGACTCTTAAGATTCTCAAGCACGCAGACTTACTCTCACCATGAATTTTCATCGACTCCATTTCCTCCTCGTGCTGCTCGCAAGCGCGTTTCTCGTGCCGATGTATGGTCACGCCGCCGAGAGTGGCAAAGCGAAGCGACCCAATATCCTTTTTTTCTTCGCGGATGACTGGGGCAAATACGCCAGCATCTTCGCCGAGGTGGAAGGCAAGGGAGGCATCAATGATGTGGTTCGCACGCCTAATATCGATAAGATTGCAAAGCGTGGTGTACTCTTCCGCAACGCGCATGTGAACTCACCCTCATGCACGCCCTGCCGTTCCTCGCTGCTCTCCGGCCAGTACTTCTGGCGTACCGGTCGAGGTGCCATTCTCCGTGGCGCAGTGTGGGATGAAAAAATTCCAGCTTACCCGCTGATGTTGCGCGATGCGGGGTATCACATCGGGAAATCATACAAGGTCTGGGGCCCCGGAACGCCCGCTGACGCGCCCTATGGAAAGCAGGAGTATGCGTACCAGAAGGCTGGTGGCCGTATCAACAACTTCTCCGAGAATGTCACCGAGATGGTGGCCAAGGGGAAGCCGCTCGACGAGGCCAAGCAGGAACTCTATGCGGAGGCACGTCAGAATTTTCACGACTTCCTCGCGGCACGTGACGGTGACAAGCCCTTCTGCTTCTGGTTCGGCCCCACGAACGTGCATCGCAAGTGGATCAAGGGGAATGGTAAAGCGCTGTGGGGCATTGAGCCGGACACCTTGAAGGGTAAGATGCCGGCCTTCCTTCCGGATGTGCCGGAAGTGCGTGAAGATCTCGCAGACTACTTCGGCGAGATCGCTGCGTGGGATGCGACGGTGGGACAGTTGATGGAAGAGTTGGAGAAGAGTGGTGAGGCGGAGAATACACTCATCGTAATCAGCGGTGACCATGGCGCCCCGGGGTTTCCGCACGGGAAGTGCAACCTCTATGGCTTCGGGACGAATGTGACCCTGATCATTGCCGGTGCCGGTGTGAAGGGGGGGCGTGTGGTGGACGATTTCGTTCTTCTGCCTGACCTTGCTCCTACCTTTCTCGAAGCCGGTGGAGTGGCTGTCCCTGAGGTGATGACCGGTCGCAGTCTTTGGAATGTACTGAAGTCAGACAAGGGTGGACTCGTGGATGATAAGCGGACCTATGTGATCACCGGCCGCGAGCGGCACGTGGAGAATGCTCGCGCCGACTATGCGCCCTATCCCCAGCGCGCCATCCGCACGAAGGACCATGTGTTGATCGTGAATTTCCACCCCGAGCGCTGGCCGCTGGGTGACCCCTACGGTTTGGGCGAAGGCGAGCAGGAGCCCACGAGGGAAGAAGTGACTGAGAACACTCGCGTGACCCTGCCTGATGATGACTCTGGCCCCACCAAGGCCTGGCTGGTAAGTGTGCGCAACACGCCAGAGTGGAAGGCGCATTTCAACTGGGTCTTCGGCAAGCGGCCCAAGTATGAGCTCTACGACCTGAAGTATGATCCTGATGAGACGAAGAACGTGGCGGATGATCCTGCATTCGCGCAGGTGAAGGCTGACTTGGAAAAGCGTCTCATGGATGAGCTGAGGCGCACCGGTGATCCTCGCCTGGTGGATGACGGCGCCTACTTTGAGAAGCCACCGCTGGCGGGTCCTATTGATGATGCCGAGGGCAGGGGAGGCGCCGGGGCGGGTGCGAGAGGGAAGGGAAAAGGGAAGAAGGCGGCGGCGCAGGAATAGTCGAGCCGAGGGATACCGAGAAAATGCAAAGTGAGAAATGAAAGATGCAAAATGGAAAATGACGAAGACTCCAACCACTTTGCATTTTTCATTTTGCAGTTCTCACTTTGCATTGGTGGATTCCACTGCCCGATCCGATAGCACTTTGTCCACTGACCGTTGATTACTTGGCGGACTACATTCCCTGGCAAGATCCTCACCGTTTCTTCGTTTCAAGGCCTCTCGATTCCTCCACACTGTCACGTCATGCGCACCCTCCTCGCCATCCTTTTGTTGTCAGCGCTGTTTCCGTTCGCTCCGCGCGCTCAGGCTCAGAAGCCGAATGTCCTCTTCCTCATCTCCGACGACCTGAACAACTACCTCGGCTGCTACGGAGATCCGCGTGCGAAGACGCCGAATATCGACAAGCTCGCGTCACGGGGCGTGCGCTTTGATCGCGCGTATTGCACCTTCCCTCTGTGTGGGCCGAGCCGGAACTCGATGCTCACGGGATTGTATCCGAACAGCACGGGCATCCTTTCCAACGGCCAGATCTTCCGTCAGACCATTCCGAAGCAGTGGAGCCTGCCGCAGGCGTTCCGCCTTGATGGGTACTTCGCTACTCGCATCGGGAAACTGTATCATTACAATGTGCCCAACTCCATCGGCACGAATGGACATGATGATCCCGGATCATGGGACATGGAGATTAATCGCGCCGGGGTGGACAGACTGGAGGATCAGGCGAAGATATTCTCGCTCGTCCCCGGAAACTTCGGTGGCACGTTGAGTTGGTATGCCTCGCCGAAGAGCGATGAGTTTCACACGGATGGACTCGCCGCGAAGGATGCAGAGTGGGTGTTGGAGAGATGTGCCAAAGAGAAGGACCAGCCCTTCTTCCTTGCGGTTGGTTTCTTCCGTCCGCATACACCCTACGTCTCTCCGAAGACGCCATACTTCGAAATGTATCCCGAGGCCGAGATGCCCGTGGTGCAGGGTGTGAAAGAAGACCAGGCGGATCTTCCGCCTCCTGCCTTGGGCAGCTACAAGAAGGAGCAGGATAAGCTCACGGATGACCTCCGCCGGCAGACGCTGCAGGCGTACTATGCGAGCATCAGCTTCATGGATACCCAGGTGGGTCGGGTGGTGGATGCGCTCGACCGCTTGGGGCTTTCAGAGAATACGATCATCGTTTTCACCAGCGACCATGGCTATCATATGGGTGAGCACGGTTTGTGGCAAAAGCAGAGCGTCTTCGAAGGCAGTGCGCGTGTACCGCTTCTCATTGTGGCGCCGGGTGCCACGAAGGGCGGGGTGGCGAAGTCGCCGGTGAGTCATCTTGATTTGTATCCTACTCTCACAGAACTCTGCGGTGTGAAGGCGCCGGCGAATATCCAGGGCCAAAGCCTCGTGGGCATGTTGCAGGATCCCAATGTGAAGGGCCGCGGCTGGGCGCTCACGCAGGTGGTGCGAGGCGGTGGATTCAAACGTGCGGGCGCGAGTGCTGCGGCGGGTGACAACGGGAACCGCTTCTTTGGCTACAGCCTGCGCACCGACCGCTGGCGCTACACCGAGTGGGATGAGGGCAACAAGGGACGCGAGTTGTACGACCATGAAACAGACCCAAAGGAGCTCACGAATCTCGCAAATGATCCGAATCAAGCGAAGATGGTCGAGGAACTTTCGATGCAACTCCGGGGGGCTGTGAAAAGCAGCTTCCCAGCGGATGGCAAGACGCCAGTAATCGACAAGGAGGGAGCGATGTGGGCGCCGAATCTGACGGAGCCCTGAGGTAAGCGGAAGAAGCTGTGTTCTTCGGCGTTACCACCGCATGAAAGTCGCGCTGCTTCTCTCGCCACTTCCGCTGCTGGCCTTCCTGACACTACTGGGGCAGGAAGCGGCGCCGGCGCCTTCCAATGATGAGGTTCCTGGAGAGACGAAGCCCAGGAAGACTCGTGCCAACAACGCTAATCGTCCCGCGATCACCCAGCCCGAACTCATTGCGCCGCTCTCCAATCGACTCTCCAGCGTTGACCCGAAGCTGCATCGCGACTTTCCGGATGTGTGTATCGATAAAAGCGGTGGACTTTGGGTGACGTACATCGAACACGATGGCGTGGCGGACACGCTGAATCTCGCGAAGCGCGAGGGGCGTCAGTTCACGCAGCAAGCGGTGGTGTCGCAGCCAGGTGTGCTGCACCAGCCCACCATCACGGCAGACGGAGCGGGTGGTGTATGGTGTATCTGGGCGCAGGTGAATGCAAAGGACATCATGACCTTGCGGGCGCGACGTTTTGCGAAAGGTGCGCTGGAAGGTGAAATCGAACTTGCCTCATACACGAATGCCGGCGCGAGCTTTGCGGATACGGGAACGGATGCCTCAGGTCGCGTGTGGGTGACGTGGCAGGAAGTGAAGCCGGGTGCCTCGCAAATCTGGACGCGGCATTGGTCGACGAAAGATGCGAAATGGAGCGAACCGGTACGCGTCTCAACAGCGAAGGGAGGTGGGAACTGGGAGCCGCGTCTGGCCTTCACGGATGATGAGGGCGCATGGATCGCCTATGACAACTCCGCGGGTAGTGAATTCAACCTGCGTCTGGCGCATGTGAGCCTCAGTGGAGAGGTGAAGGATCGCGTGCTGCTGGAGACTCCTGAATATGAAGCACGCGCCTCTGTCAGCTCGGATGGCAGTGGAGGTTTATGGATTGCTGCCGAGCGTGGACGTCGTCAGTGGGGTCTGGATTCGCGCGGCCATGAGAATGCCATGGGTTTCAATGCGCAGAAGCGTCTGCTGCTGGGCCGGTATGACATTGCTGCGGAAACTTTCGCGGAGGTGCCGGTCCCGCATAATGGTCGCCCCACACCTGCGCCGGATCCGAGTCCCGGTTATGCCATCAATGTTCCCTCCGTACTGGTGCGTGAAGGGCAGGTGTGGATTGCCTGCCGCTACTTCACCAGCGGGATGTGGCGTGGCATGCTGCTGCGGTACACGCCGGAGACGAAGGCATGGAGCGTGCCGGCTGCTCTGCCGGACAGCACCATGGGACAGGACCGACATCAGGAAATGTTCCTCGGGCCTCGTGGTGGTCTCTGGATGGCGTGGCCCTCTGACAAACGCGCGGGAAAGGAGTGTGGCGTAGCCGGTGTGTATGTGGGCTCGGTGAAGACGGATGCAGAACTCGCCACGCTTCCAGCGGAGCCTGAGGCAGAAGTGGCGCGTACGCCGGAGATGGAGCCGTATCTCAATGAGTCCACGCCGCCGCGCCCGCTTACGGAGCATCACACGTGGAAGGTGGGCAGCAAGACGTATCGGCTCGTGTGGGGCGACTTGCACCGGCACACGGATATCTCGAACTGCCGCACTGCCTTCGACGGTTGTGTGATGGAGGCGTATCGGTATGCATATGACCTTGCAGGTCTGGATTTCCTGGGAACCTCTGATCACACGGATGTGGGCAAGAAGTATGACTCGTATGAGTGGTGGCATACGCAGCGGCATGTGGATGTGTTCTTTGCGCCGGGGAGTTTTGCGTCTCTGTACGCCTATGAGCGGGAGCAGCCGTTCCCGTGGGGCCATCGCAACATTGTCTTCGCGAAGCGGGGCGGCCCCGTGGTGTACATCAATCGCGCCTTTTATCGCGAGTCGCAGTGGCAGGAGAAGCTTCCTGTGGCGGCGGGCATCCAGCCCATCCTTCCCACTGAGTTGTGGGATATCTTGAAGCGGTACAATCAGCCCTGCGCCGTCATCAGTCACACGGGCGCCACAGGGATGGGCACGGACTGGACGAAGTACAAAGATGGCATCGACAACACCTATGAGAACACGGTGGAAATTTTCCAGGGTGCGCGGCTGAGCTACGAAGGGCTCGGTGCCCCGCAACCCACCGTGGGTTTGCGCAAGAATGAAGCGTACACACCCGCGAAGCTGGAGCCAAAGAACCAGCCCATGCCGCCGGAGCCGATCACGAATTTTGAAGCAGGAACCAAAGGTGCGATGGCTCTGAATAATGGCGTGTATCAGAAGGCACTCGCGGAAGGTTACAAGCTGAGCGTCTTCGCATCGAGTGATCACATTGCCACGCATACTTCCTTCGGCGGTGTATATGTGGAAGAGTTCACGCGGGAGGGCATTATTGCAGGGTTCAAGGCGAGGCGCACTTGCGCGGCCACGGACAAGATTTTTGTAGAGCTGAGCTGTGGCGAGCACCTCATGGGCGACGTGTTTAAGTTGAAAGAAAAGCCCGCACTTACGTTTAGCATCGCTGGTACTGCACCCATCAAGCGGGTGACGGTGGTACGCAATGAGCAGAACTATCACGCGATCGAGGGGAAGGATCGCGAGGTGAGAGCCACCTGGACCGATGCCGAGCCACTGAAGGGTGAGAACCGCTACTACCTGCGCATTGAGCAGACGGATGGGAACATGGCGTGGTCTTCGCCGTTGTGGGTGACGTATGTTGGGAAGTAGGAAGCATCTGCCAGGGGGGAGAACGTGCTCCGTGAAATGCAAAATGAGAAATGAAAGGTGCAAAATGAAAAGTGACTGAGGGGCGGATCCACTTAGAGTTTTCATTTTGCATTTCTCACTTTGCATTGCTGGGAGTGATTGCTGAGTCCTGGGGGCATTCGCCCACTGACCGCCGAGGATCGGCGGACTACTGTCTTTTCTTGAAATCTGGCGTGCGGGCGCACGTTTCCGAAGTTTCCCATGAAGCCCAAGAAGTCCTCACGCTCTCTTTCTCGCCGCGACGCATTGAAACTCACTGCGGTGGGCTTGGGGAGCGCGGCGCTGGGAGGTGCGGGAGGGGCGCTGGCTGCTGAGGTAGCGCAGCCCTTTGGCGCGGAGTTTCCACAACTGGACTCGCTGGCTACGGGTGAGTGGTGGGCAAAGGGGGCAGCGGGAGGCCCGCGCAATCAAAATGCGCGCCCACAGGCGCGGGCCAGCCAGCCTCCGCCCATGGACGTGCCGCGCAAGGATGTCGTGGCCTTTGCCATCTACACGCATCAGAACGATGTGCTGAAGATGACCGCGCAGCTTTACCCGCTGAAGCCGGACGAGTCCCGTGAGGCGAGACTGGAGGTGAAGGGCGAGGACGAGAAGTGGAAGGAGATTGCGAAGGCACCGGTGCTGTATCCTGGATGGAGTGCGCACTTCCGCATGGAGAAATGGGATGCGACGAAGAGTGTACCGTATCGCGTGCGCCACGGCAAGGATGCTGCGTACGAGGGACTCGTCCGCCGCGATCCCACGGACAAGGACGAGATTGTGGTGGCGAACATGTCCTGTAACTCCAGCCGCACCACGGGCCTGCGACCGGAGATTATCGAGAATCTGAAACTACAGGACCCGGACTTGCTCTTCTTCGCGGGAGACCAGACGTATCGGCACACGGAGCACACGGCGGGCTGGATTGAGTTTGGCCTGCAGTTCCGGGACATCATGAAAGATCGTCCCACCATCTGCATCCCGGACGATCATGATGTGGGACATCCGAATCTCTGGGGGGAGAACGGCAAGCTCTCTACGCTGAAGGGGAATGCCGATGGCGGGTATATGTACCCCGTGGAGTATGTGAATCAGGTGCAGCGCCAGCAATCCTGGAACCTGCCGGATCCCGTGGACCCTACGCCGGTGGAGCGGGGTATCACGGTGTATTATACCAGATTGACCGTGGGTGGCGTGGACTTCGCGATTTTGGAGGACCGCAAGTTCAAGTCGGGTCCTGCGGGCAAGATTCCGCAGATGGGCCCGCGTCCTGACCACATCAATGATCCCGCGTACGATCCGAAGACGATTGACCTGCCTGGACTGCAATTGCTGGGCGAACGTCAGGAGAAGTTTTTGCGCGAGTGGGCGCAAGACTGGACCGGCAGCGAAATGAAGGCGGTGCTCTCGCAGACCGCCTTTTGCGGAGCGGTGCATATGCACGGGAAGCGGGATGACCGCCTGCTCGCAGATCTCGATTGCAACGGCTGGCCGCAGACGCCACGCAATCGCGCACTGGAGGAGATTCGCCGCGCGTGGGCGGTGCATCTTTGCGGTGACCAGCACCTCGCTGTCACGGTGAAGAATGGCATTGATGACTTTGGGGACGGCCCGTACGCCTTCACGAGTCCGGCACTGGTGAATACCATCTACGGCCGCTGGTGGCATCCGCTCGATGAGCAGCCTGGTCCGAATCCCGTGCCAGGTAGTCCGCTGCCATGGACGGGTGACTTCAAGGACGGCCTCGGCAACCGCATCTCCATGATGGCGTATGCGAACCCACCGGACATCGTCGATGAAAAGCAGAGGGCAGATGGTTATGGGTTGGTGCGTTTCCAGAAGTCGAAGCGCAAGATCGTTTTCGAATGCTGGCCGCGCTTCTCCGATGCGAAGCTGGGCGACAAGGCCCAGTTCCCCGGTTGGCCCATCACCGTAGACATGGACCAGAATGACGGGCGCAAGTTGCAGGGATACCTCCCTGAGCTGGTCTTCGAAGACGTGAAAGACCCTGTGGTGCAGGTCATCGCGGAGGCCAGCGGTGAAGTGCTCTACACCGTGCGTACGCAGGGAAATCGCTTCCAACCTCGCGTGTATGCCCCGGGAAAATACACGGTAAAGGTCGGCGTATACAAGCCGGACAAGCAATCACTTGCCGGACTGGAAGCGAAGGAGCAGGGCGCTGCAGGTACGCGTGCCATCCGGCTCTTCTAGTCGCAACCCATATCCTGCATCGAATTCTTTTCCTTTTGCCACCTCTTATGAAACGCACCTTCCTGCTCGCGCTGACCCTGCTTGGCGCATGGCTTCAAGCATCCGCCGCGGAGAATCCGAAGCTTAATGTCCTGCTCATCACCTCTGATGACCTTGGGGTGCAGGTGGGTTGCTATGGGGACAAGGTGGCGCGCACGCCGAACATCGATGCCATGGCTAAGAAGGGTCGTCTCTTTGAGAACGCGTATGTGGCGCAGGCCTCATGCAGTCCCTCGCGCAGTGCCATGTTCACCGGCATCTATCCTCATGCGAATGGGCAGTATGGTCTGGTGAATGGCGGCTTCGCTTTGCATGAGCCGTTGCGCGCGCAGACCATTCCCGCGCTACTGAAGAAGGCCGGCTACAGCACCGCCATCCTCGGGAAGCTGCACGTGGCACCGGAGGATAGCTTCCCCTTTGACCAGCGTCTGAAGTCGGACATGCGCGATGTGAAGAATGTCGCAAAGGTTGCTGGTGCGTACATGCGGGAGACGAAGGAGCCCTTCTTCTTCATGGTGAACTTTGCGGATCCGCATGTGATGGGCCGTAGTCCGCGCCCTCCGCAGGAGGCCTTTCCCACGCAGTACCAGGGTGTCCCGGAGACGCCCTTGAAAGTGGGTGAGGTGCCGCCATTTCCATTCCAGAAGATCGATACGCAGGAGCAGTTGGAACGTGTGACGCAGTACTACAATGCGGTGACACGTATCGATGCGGGGTTGGGGTTGCTGCTGGGTGAACTGGAAGCCTCGGGCAAGATGAACAACACCCTCGTGCTCTTCGTGGGAGATCATGGTCCTCCCTTTGTCCGTGGTAAGACTTCGTGCTACGAGGGTGGGGTGAAGGTGCCGATGCTGGCGTTGTGGCCTGGGGTCTTCACTCCCGGCGAGCGTACACCGGCGCTCGTGGGCACCGTGGACCTGCTGCCCACCATTCTGGATGCTACTGGCCAAACGATTCCGGAGAATGTCCAGGGGCGCTCGCTTCGTAGCACATTGGACGCCACCCAGAACCGGCAGTACCTCGCCACGGAGTTTCATTTCCACGGGTCCATCCCATTCTTTCCGCGCCGTACCATTCGCGATGCGCAGTACAAGCTGATTCGCAACCTGCGTGCCGGACGGGCCATGCCGAACTCGGGTATCGATGGCGATGCGGCGTTGGCGATGGCGCGCAGTGAGAAATTTGCGGGCACCGATGTGGGCAAGCTCTTTGAACTCGCTGCAGATCCTCCGGAGTATGAGTTGTATGATCTGAAAGCAGACCCGTGGGAGTGGAAGAACCTCGCGGCCATGCCCGAGCATGCGGAGACGCTGAAGCGCCTGCAGGCGGCCCTGGTGGACTGGCAGAAGTCCACGCAGGATCCGCTGCTCACTCCAGATGGCATGGCCGCGATGAAGGCCATGGAGAAGCCCATGACGCATCTCAATACTCCCGCCAAGAAACAAGGCGGCAAGGGCAAGGCCACAGCTGCTCCGAAGAAGGATGCTGAAGAGTGACAATAGTGGCGTCGCCGCATCCAGGAATCCCATGGTCATTCGTTCCCCTTCCTCGCTTATGAAACGTTTCCTCGCCCTCACCTTCATGCTGTTCGTGGGTGTTTCGATGTCCCATGCGGCGGAGCAGAAACCGAATCTCGTCATCTTCCTCGCAGACGATGCGGGGTGGGGGGACTATGGCCACTCGGGAAACAAGGCGGCGACGACGCCGAATATTGATTCCATCGCGGAAGGTGGCGTGTCGATGGATCGCTTCTTCGTCTGTCCGGTGTGCTCGCCCACGCGCGCAGAGTTTCTCACCGGGAGATATCATCCACGAGGCGGCGTGAAAGGCGTGTCCACAGGGCAGGAGCGACTGGACCTTTCAGAGAAGACGGTGGCAGATGCCTTCAAAGCAGCGGGCTATGCGACTGGCGCGTTCGGCAAGTGGCACAATGGCACCCAGTGGCCCTACCACCCCATGGCGCGTGGGTTTGATGAATACTTCGGCCACAGCTCCGGCCATTGGGGTGAGTACGTCGATGCGCCGCTGGAGGAGAACGGACGCATGATCCGCACGAAGGGATACATCGTGGATGTGTGTACGAATCGAGCGATAGGCTTCATTGAGAAGAACAAGGAGAAGCCCTTCCTCTGCTACATCCCCTTCACCACACCGCACTCACCGTGGTCCGCGCCGCCGAAGAATTGGGAGGAGTTCAAGGATAAGGAAATCACCCAACGCGCCACTGCTGAAGACCAGGAAGAGGTGGAGGAGACGCGGTGTGTGCATGCCATGCTGGCCAATCAAGACATGAACGTGGGCCGTGTGCTCGCAAAGCTGAAAGACCTCAAGCTCTCGGAGAATACCATCGTGCTGTACTTCTCCGATAACGGCCCGAATACCCATCGCTGGACCGGTGGCATGAAGGGGAAGAAGAGTAACACGGATGAAGGCGGGGTGCGTTCGGTGTGTTACATCAGCTGGCCTGGGAAGCTGCCGCAGGGGCATACGGTTTCCTACATCAGCGGCGCGATTGATTTGCTGCCCACGCTCACGTCCCTGGCGGGTGTGAAAAGAGTGGGGGACAAGCCACTGGATGGTCGCGACCTCTCACCGCTGCTGAAGCGTGAGAAGGTGGAGTGGGTGGACCGCAGCATCTTCTCAACCTGGGGCGGACAGGTCAGTGTGCGTACGCAGACGCATCGCCTGGATAACGCGGGCCATCTCTACGACATGACGGCCGATCCTGGACAGACGACACCCATCAACGACAAGGAACCGATGCTGGCCACCAAGCTCAAGGAAGCGGTGAAGGCATGGCGCGTCGAGATGTTTGGCTCAGATTCGGCGCCTGCACTCAAGCCCAAAACACAGATGCAGGCCCAGGCACAAGCCCAGCCGAATCGCCCCAAGGGTGGAGGCAAGAAGGGAGGTGGGAACGCGGTGGACCCGCGTCCCATCCCCGTCGGGTATCGTGAGTTTCCCATCACCATGCTGCCGGCGCGCGATGGTGATCCCAGGGGCGAAGTTCGCCGCAGTAGCAATGCTCCGAACTGCTCCTACTTTGTGAATTGGCTCAGCAAGGAGGACAGCATGGTGTGGCTGCTGGACGTGCATACGACGGGAACTTATGAGGTGACCATCGACTACACGTGCCCGGAGGCCGATGCGGGGGCCACGGTGGAACTCAGCTTCAATGGCAATACCCACACGGGCAAGGTAACACCGGGATGGGATCCTCCGCTGAACACAAATCAAGACACGCTGCCACGTCCTGATGGCGAATCCCAGATGAAGGAGTTCCACTCGCTGAACCTCGGCAAAATGAAACTCACCGAAGGCCTGGGGCCGCTCACACTGCGAGCAGTGGAGATTCCCGGAAAATCCGTGATGGATGTGCGGCGTGTGACGCTCACACTGGTGGATTGATTCCGCATCGCATCAGCAATTTCCATGAACTCTCGCTTCCCTCATCTTCATTTCCTCGCTGTTGCACTTGTGCTGGGCAGCGTGGGAGTGCACGCCCAATCGCCCGCCGATACTTCGGCCGCGAAGGCAAAACGACCCAACATTCTCTTTCTCTTCGCGGACGATCAGCGGTATGACACGCTTGGCTGTGCGGGGCACCCGATCGTCAAGACGCCGGCCATCGATGCGCTGGCAGCAGAGGGGGTGCGTTTTCAGAATGCATTTGTCACCACTTCGGTCTGCTGGGTAAGCCGTGCCACGGTGCTCACCGGCCAGTGGGCTCGCACGCATGCCATGCATGACTTAGTCCCGACGGTGAAACCGGAATCGCTGGCAACGGCGTTTCCGGTGGAATTGCACAAGGCGGGCTATCGCACGGGTCATTTCGGCAAGTGGCACATGATCATGCCACCAGGTTTCAAACCGGAGGAGCAGTATGATGTGTACGAGGCCATCGGCAGGAACCCGTATTTCAAGACGATGCCAGATGGCACGAGGCGGCATGAGACGGATATCATTTGTGATCGCGGCATCGAGTTCATCAAGTCACAGCCGAAGGACCAGCCCTTCTGCTTGAACCTGTGGTTCAATGCTGCCCATGCCGAGGATGGCGACAAGCGTCCCGGAATCGGCCATTATCCCTGGCCGCTCTCCACGGATGGCATGTATGAGGACACGGAGATACCAGCGCCACGTCTCGGTGCACCTGCCATTTATGAGAGCCAGCCAGAGTTCCTGAAGCAGTCCATCAATCGCGAACGCTTCTTCTGGGGCTATGACACGCCAGAGAGATTCCAGACGAA
Organism: Roseimicrobium sp. ORNL1; assembly: GCF_011044495.1. Lineage (GTDB taxonomy): Bacteria > Verrucomicrobiota > Verrucomicrobiia > Verrucomicrobiales > Verrucomicrobiaceae > Roseimicrobium. The sequence goes on along the minus strand of NZ_CP049143.1, from coordinate 4,546,209 downwards.
CGTACGCGCGTACTTCCGCATGATCAGTGGCATCGACAAGGGCGTCGCTCGCGTGCTTCAGGCCTTGAAGGAGGCGGGTCTCGATGACAACACCATCATCGTCTACACGGCGGACAATGGCTACTACCTCGGCGACCGTGGCTTCCAGGGGAAGTGGTCGCACTATGACGAGTCCCTGCGTGTGCCCATGGTCATCTATGATCCGCGTGTGCCGAAGGAGAGGCGTGGACGTGTGCTGGATGAAATGGCACTGAACGTGGATCTCGCCACGACCTTCCTTGATTGGGCGGGAGTCGCGAGGCCTGCAGGCTATCAAGGCAGCAGTCTCGCGCCTCTGGTTCGCGGGGAAAAGCCCGCAGCCTGGCGTGACCACTTCTTCTGCGAGCACCTCGACCTCGCACCCACGCTCACCTGGGAGGGGGTGCGAGGCCAGCGCTACATGTATGCGCGCTACATCGACCAGCCTGCGCCTTCCAACGAACTGCTCTATGATCTGAAGGCGGACAGGGACGAGCTGAAGAATTTGGCGGCGGATCCCGCCCAGACCGATGCGCTCAAGGAAATGCGCGCCCTGTGCAATCAGGATATGGATGCCATGGGTGGCGCGCTGCCACCCATGGATCAGCGCGGCTATCGCAAGAATGCCCCGGGGAAGAAGCCTGGCGGCAAGAAGGATGCAGCACCCGCCGTTCCCACGCAGCCATGAAACGTATTCTCGCCCTCTGTTGCTTCCTCGCCACGACCGTTGCATCCCATGCAGCTGAGAAGTTGAACGTGGTCTTCATCATCGCGGATGACCTCGGCTGGGGAGAACTGGGCTGCTACGGGCAGGAGAAGATACCCACGCCAAATCTCGACAAGCTCGCGAAGCAGGGCAGCCGCTTCACGGAGCACTACTCCGGAGCACCGGTATGCGCGCCCTCGCGTTGCGTGCTCATGACAGGCAAGCATCTCGGACATGCGGAGATTCGCGGGAACATGCAAGCGAAGAAACTCCTGCCGCAGTATGAGGAGGGGCAGTATCCCATTTCGGAGAAGGCGCGGACAATTGCGCAGGTCTTCCGTGAGGCTGGTTATGCCACCGGGGCCATGGGGAAGTGGGGACTCGGTCCCGTGGGCAGCACGGGTGACCCGAACACGAAGGGCTTTGATCTCTTCTTTGGTTACAACTGCCAGTCCGTGGCGCACAGTTATTATCCAGACCACCTTTGGCGGAATGCGGAGAAGGTCATCATCAACCAGAAGCCCATACCCGGTCATGCGAAGCAGCCGGAGGGGGAGGTGAAGCTGGAGGAGTGGATTGGCGAGACATACGCGCCCAAGCTCATGATTGCCGAAGCGGAGAAGTTCATCGCGGATAGTGCGAAGAAGCCCTTCTTCCTGTACCTCGCTTTCATCGAGCCGCACGTCTCCATGCATCCACCGAAGGAGAGTGTGGAAAAGTTCCCCAAGGAGTGGGATCAGGAACCTTACCGCGGAGAGAATGGCTATGTGCCGCATCCGCGTCCGCATGCGGGATATGCGGCCATGATCTCCGACCTCGACAGCTATGTTGGTCGCGTGATGGATTCCCTGGACAAGGCGGGCGTCGCTGAACACACACTCATTGTTTTCACCAGCGACAATGGCACCACTCATGGGCGCAGTGCGGATTCCAAGTTTCATGTGGGCGGTGCAGATGCAAAGTTCTTCAACAGCACGGCGGACCTCCGGGGCTTCAAGGGAAGCGTGTATGAAGGCGGCATCCGGGTGCCGATGATCGCGCGTCTGCCGGGGAAAATTCCCGCGGGCGTGGTGAATGACTCACCCGGCTACTTCGCGGACTGGTTCCCGACGTTGTGTGATGCGGTGGGTCTTACCAAACCCGAGGGATTGGATGGCGAGAGCCTTTGGCCCGCCATCATCGGCGGTAAGACAGTGGCACACACAAAGCCGATGGTGTGGGTGTTTCCCGAGTACATGGGCCAGATTGCTGTACGTATCGGTGACAAGAAAGCCGTGCGCCAGGGACTGAAGACGAAGAAGCCCGGTGGCTGGGAGGTGTACGACATCGCGGCGGATCGCTCAGAGAAGAACGACATTGCAGTGAGCAGCGCGGAGGTGATTCAGCAAGCGGAGGAGGTGCTGAAGAAGGAAGTGAGTGGGAACGCAATCTTCCCCATGGAGGTGCCAGCAGTGGCCGGGAAGTAGTGCGCTTGACCAGCTGCCCAATGGAGCGGAGTTTCAGCGGTCCATGGAGATTACCCTATCCACCCCCGCATTGCTCTTTCCCGCCATCTCGCTGCTTCTGCTGGCTTACACGAATCGCTTTCTGGGACTCGCAACGGTGGTGCGCTCACTCCATGCCTCTCACAAGGCCGCACCCGACGAAGGCATTGTGCGCCAGATCCAGAACATTCGCACCCGGTTGAAGATGATCCGCACCATGCAGCTTCTCGGGGTTATTAGTATCCTGTTGTGCACCGTGGCCATGTTCTGCTTGTTCCTTGATTGGATACCGGCGGGGAAGTGCGTCTTCGGTGCGAGCTTGCTATTGATGATTGCGTCGCTGGTGGTTTCCGCGTGGGAGATTCAGATCTCGGTGGGCGCACTGGATGTGAACTTGCGGGATATTGAGGGGAGCAAGCGGTGAAATGAGACGCCGGCTCTCTCCACGTGAATCACGCTTGGAGAGCCGGCCTGAGGGAACGCTGCCTGTTGTTTGCTAATTCCCAGCGGTCAGTTTCTGGCACATGCACGAGCTGGGGATTTCCGTGTCAGCCTTCACCCAGACTTTTCGGAACAGGGCTTCCACTTCATCTGCCTCGCTCTCTTTTGACTGGGCACGGAGGCTTTGCGCAAGACCACGGAGGGACCAGCCATTCTCCGGCAGGCGCTTCAGGTCTTCGCGGTATACCTGCTCTGCTTCGGCGAAGCGGCCTGCTTTCATGAGGCTGGCACCAAGGGGATGGCGCACAGGCACGAGCCAGCCGGGAGGTTCATCGTAGCGCAGGGCGTCTTCTGCTTTCACCGCGGCACGCAGGGCAGCGAGACCCTCATCCACCTTGCCTTCACGCACGAGGATTTCTCCCTCCACCATGGGTGTGGTCACGGCCAGGATGGATTGCGCGAGGTTATTGCCGAAGTAGGCATCTTTCGCCACCAACTCAACGCGCTTCAGGTAGATGGCCTGCTCCCTGCGCGCCGCAACGGTGTCCCCTTTTGCAGCATAAGCGATGGCACGTGCGCTGGAGTGGATGGCACGGGAGAAAGGCATGTAGTCCTCATACTTCTCCGGCTCGGCGAGGATGTCATCCCACCGGCCAAAGCGAATCATTACTTCCATGGGCATGGCGGCATAGCCTTCCACCATGCTCGCATACACCTTGAGGAACTCCGCGGGTGTTTCCGCCACCATGGCGCGAATGTGTTTCATGGCGAGCTCGCTCTGGCCGGTCATCATCGCGGCATAGGAGAGCATGTGCCGGTTGTGCGCGACGTACATGTTCAGCATGCCCGTGGGTGGGCCGGCCTTCTTGCGGTAGGCCTGATCGGCTGCCACTGCCTTGAGATTGGAATCAATCGCCTGCTGCCAGCGGCCGCGACGCACATCGATGTGCGAGGGCATGTGCACATTGTGCGCCACACCGGGTTGCAAGGCGCGCAGGCGTTCCGCAGCGGCATCGGCGAGGCCGGGCTCTTGCGATGCCTCCACCGCGTGGATGTAGAGGTGATTGGCGAGGGGGTGATTCGGATTGAGTGTGATCACGCGATCCAGCGTGGCGATGATTTCGGCCGTGCCGGGTTGCTCAGCGCCTTCCGGTGTCCACTGGTCCCAGGGGCGCAGGTTCATCATCGCCTCAGCGAAGAAGGTGCCGGCGTCAGCATTGTCCGGATAGCCTTTCCAGACTTCACGCATGGCATTGGCATAAGCCAGATCCAGCGGTGCGCGGTCTGCAGGTTGTGGGTTCGCATAGCGTTGACCCAGGGCAGAGATGAGCTGCTGCTCGAAGGGTGTCGCCTTTGCAGCGTGCTGTTGTGCGAGCTGCAATTCCTTCCACGCCACTTCGGCAGCGTCTGGTGGCACCAGGGGGAAGTTGATGTGCGGACCGTGGGCGTAGGAGATACCCCAGTGAGCCATGGCGCAGGCGGGGTCATGCTTTGCCGCTTCACGGAACGAACGGATGGCGGCTCCATGGTTGAAGGCATGAAGGAAGGCCAGGCCCTGGTCGAAGTACTTTTGCGCGTCCGGTGACTTGGTGGTGACCTTCATCTTGTAGCTGCCCAGCCCTTCATAGAAAGGCTCGGGCGCTTCCTTCGCCTGTAGTGCGAGGGCAAAGAGGACGACCATGCTCCACGACAGTCTGGCGAAGAGACGCGCGAGGATGTTGCGATGAGACAGTGAAGTATTCTTTTTCATCTGAGGATGGGAACGTGACATGCCAGTGATGCTGGCAGGGGTCACGATTCCACAGTCCTCCGTGGAGAAAAGACCGGTGAAATACGGTATTGGCAGACTGGGGCTACGGTATCGAGCGGAAGTGACACCGGCGTGAGACGAGTTGGCGATCAGTCACTTGGATTCGCTGGTGAATCCGTGTTGCAGCAAATCCTTCAGCGGTGGAGCGGGAAGCGAAGCCTTACCGTTCGTTGTGGCGGCAGCAGGTTTGGCCCCGGCGACTCGCACCTTCTCTAGCACACCTTGTCCCATCATCAGACCACGGATTTCCAGATGCTCGATGGCGTCTTCGATCCTGATGCCGGCGCCGGAGTCATAGATAGCGCATTCGATGAGATTCACGTGGGCGCCGCCACGCTTACCAGGCCCCCGCACGCGGAAGGCGATTTCGTTGTCACTTGCCACGCAGTGGATCACTTCGGCATCTACGTTCTCCTTTAAGTTCAGAGCCGCCGCATTCTGGATCGCGGCGGGCTGGTTCCAGCCGTGCAGGTGGCAGTTGCGGATCACCAGCTTGCAACGCTCACCGTCAGGAGGCGTCTTGGTATCCACAGCGTTCTCGCCCGGGCGTTCACCTTTGGCAAACCCGGCAGCCGAATCGGGCAGCGGGCCAGTCCAGAGATTGCAATCTTCGATGGTCACTGTGCCGCTCTGCTTCCGATCTGGATCGAACTGGACACAATCGCCGGAAACGTACGAGATGTCGCAGTTGCGGATCACCAGGCGGCCCCAGCTCCCCGTGATGCCATGCGCGTCCTTCTGGTCCTTGAAGCTGCCCGCGAGCAAATGATGGATGAGGCAGTTCTCAATGACGACCTGTTTGCCAAAGACACCGATACCGTTCCCTGAAGCGTTGCGGATTTCGCAATTGCGCAGCGTCACGTTGTCGGCGGTGATCTTGACACGATTGCCGCCCGCCCAGTTGCTGTCCACGAGATAGTTTTCATAGACCCCCGGCTCGGTGATCTCCGGCCGCTCGACGCGCTTTGGGTTCTCCACGCAGCCTACATGACCTTGCGTGCCGACGGGTTTCGGTGCCGCATGCAGAACCGTGGATCCCACGATGCCAAGCAGGCCAGAAAGCAGGAGAGCGGCGAGCCGGCGCATGGCGAGACGTGCAGGGTGGAATGTAACAAGCCCACTGATGGGAGAGTGCATCACGCCCGCAGACCCATGGCGGCGAGCTTGGCCGCGCTTTCGCTCCAGGCCACCTCGTGTGGGGGGCGCTTCGAGAGAGCGGCAATGGCTGCCGTGACACCCGCTGCTTCTCCCATGGCCACGGAATTTCCCGTGACGCGATAACTGGAGTGCGAGATGAAATCCCCGCTGATGCAGCGCCCGGCCATCATGAGGCCATCCACATCCTTCGCGATGAGGGCGCGCAGGGGAATGTCATACGGCTTCACCTTGATGTTCGTGGGCATGGTGGCGGATCCCTTTCTATTGTGATCCGCATTGGTGGCATGGATGTCCACGCCAAAGGTCACACGCGTCACACCGTCTTCATGCCTTACGCCCTTGATGAGGTCATCTTTGAGCACGGTGAAGCGGCCTGCGATGCGGCGTCCGTCGCGCACACCGATCTGCTCCGCGGTGGCTACAAGCTGGATGCCCTCCCACGGCCCGCCGAGCGCGCGAAGGCCATTCACCATCTTGTTCATCTCCGCTCGGGCGCGCACCGTGGCAGCGGTGACTTCGGCCGCATCGAAAGGCTTCACGCCATACTCGTGATTCAGCATGGCGAAGAGGAGGTTGTCCTTCACCTGCCACAGGGTGGGCCTGCTGTAGGAGGGGAAGTGGCCGGTCTTCTCAATGATTTCGCGGATGCGCTCCTTCTTGTCGCTGTTGGAGTTCTCGCCGGGGAGTGCCTTGCCAAAGCGCACGTACTCGCGCAACGCTTCTGCGTCCTTCACCACCAGCAGGGCGTTGAGAGACATGGGCTGGCAGGGGCAATCCTTGGCCTCGCCGATCTCGAACGAACAACCCGCCAGCGCTCCGAGGTCACCATCGCCCGTGGTATCGATGAACACCGGGGCACGCCATGCCTGACGTCCTGACTTGGAGTCGGTGACGATGGTCGTGAGCTTGTTGCCCTCGCGGAAGGCGGCGGCCACACGCGTGTGGAACTGGAACTTCACACCGGCCTCCACGCAGAGCTCTTCCAGCAGCAGCTTCAGAGCTTCGGGATCGTAGCAGAAAGCAGAGGCCTTGGAGCCATTGCGCGCCCCGCGGGCATCGAGTTTCTCGCGCAGTTCCTTGGCGAAGCCTGGCTTGTCGAAGTCGAGGAAGTAGCCCAGCAACCCGGCCGTCCACACGCCACCGAGGCAGCCCCTCCATTCAAACAAGCGCACCCGTGCCCCGGCGCGTGCAGCCACGATGGCGGCGCTCACACCGGCCGGGCCTGCGCCGCACACGATGACGTCCGCATCATCCGCGAGGGGGATGTCTCGCGCCGGATCGTGGAAGGTGTTTTCCGGCGAGCCGCTCTTGGGGGCCTCCGTCGTCTCCGCGCTGGTCAGGTGCCCCTGGGACAGGGCGGTGCCGGCGAGGGCTGCATGGAGAAAGTGACGGCGTGAGACGGGGGCAGGCTTCATGGGAAAAGGAGAACGCTGGAGGGTGGGGAAAGATTTCAGCCTGCCTGACGGTCATTCCTCTTCGGCAACGGTTTCGTCCGCAGGCAAGTCATTGATCACGAGGTTCACCTGCCGCTCTACCAAGGCGGCGCGCAGGGCGTCAACTTCCTCCGGAGTGATGGTGAGTTCCAGATTGCCGCCGTGTTCTCCGGGGCCGTAGTGGTTCTGTGCCACGCTTTGCAGCGCGAAGCCGAAGCGGTCGTAGAATGAAGCCGCCTTGGTGCCTGAACGAAGCAGTGCCTGCACCGGCTGGCCCTCCGGCTCCAGCAGGGAAAGACGCGCCGCCAGAAGCGTGGTCCCCAGTCCCTTCTTCTGCCGGTCCTGGTGAATCATACCGTAGATGAGCCGCGCCCAGGGGCCATGCCCACTCAGCTCCAGCCCGCCGCAGCCGACGATTTCATTCTCGTGCTCGACGACGAGGAAGTAGGAAGTGCCGCGCTCCAGGAAGTTTGTGAACTGCTCCACCCACCCGGCGGGGTAGTACACGCCTTCATTGGAGTGATACACCCTGAGACACGCCGGGAGGTCCTCGGCAGTGTATTCACGGATGGTGCACGGGGTGAGGTGGGAGGAGACGGATTCCAGGAGGGACATGCGGGGCCGATTGGAAGCAGATTGCAGCGGGCCTTGCAATGAGGAATCACCGCCGCCAGTCCGGGATTTTCTGGAAATTCCTGGTCATCAGAACTGGTTTGCCCTCGTGAAGGCCTACGGTAAACCACGCTTCTGTGAAGTCCTTCCCCTTGGGGCCGTCCGTGGTAACGAACAACTTTGCGATGGGGCGGTGAGGCCAGTCCAGGCCATCATGCCGGCGGATGCTGCCTACATCTTCATCCGTGGGTGGATAGAGCTCCACCTTGGTGGGCTTGTTTTGGAAGAGGGCGTCCAGTTCCTCATCAAGTTCCGCGTCTGGCTGGACCAGCTTGGCGACACTTGTCTTTCCCTGCAGCACAAAGGCCTTGTGGAAGATGGACGTAATTTCTTCAAAGCTCAGAGGCTGGGACTCTTCAGCGAGCGCTGTGGAAAGCGTGCACGTGAGCGCCAGCAGGCAGACCGGGAGAAGCTTCATGATGGGCATGGTATGGCCTCAGGCTACCAGTCTTCAATCCTCTTCCTCGTTTTCTTCCTCCACCTCGAATTCGTACGATTCGGATTCCTCGTCATCGACCGAGAGGCCCATCCACGACATGGATTCGATTTGGTCATGGAAACTGCCAAAGTTCTCCTCATCCGCACCGAAATGTTCCTGGTTCACCGCGATGTGGCGCAGGGTGGGGGAAATCTCGGGCCAGAGGTCGCGGACTTCATCCGGATTCTCACGAGCGCGCTCGGTGATGAGGGAGATGAATCCTGCGGCGCCTTCCGCATCACCGTCAGCCGCACGGGAGCGCAGATAGGTCATGCAGGCATCGAGATAGTACGGGAAGCAGGCGGAGGGGGTGTAGAGGAGGTCTTCCTGGTAGCGCGCGGCGTCTTTCTGGAAAAGTTCCATCGCCTCCTCCTTGGACTTCCCACCGAAATGCTCGAAGGCCGAATCGACATCAATGTCCCAGGATTCACTGCGCCACTCGGATTCAATGGGGATGGAACGGTCTAACGTCATATCGTTGGGTACGAGTCCATTATTACTCCTGATGCTGGGAAATGGCGAGGCGAAAGTACTCCCACGTGGCCCCAGATTGTGGTGCAAAATACAGTGGAAAGTCAGTGGTGAATTTCCAGAGGCGTGCTGACATCGCTGGACTGCTTCTGCTGAGCGGCACGTTCTCGCCACTGCCTCGAACTCCATTCAATCCAGCATGCGCCAATCATGATCCATGACCAGGCAAGAATCTTCCATGTGAGGGAGAGCCAGCGTCTCTTCCATTGGAACGCGTAGGCAAGATGGTTGAAGAGGAGCATCAGGGACACGGCCACCATGGAGTGAGCCTCCAAACTGGATTCGGCACCAGGTCGAGTATATGACATGGTCCTTGCAAGCAGACCCAAGATGATTGCCAGCCCCACCCAGCGATACCAGGGATTGGTTGCCGGAGGGACGTAGGGCCCTTCCGTGATGGGTGGAGGATCGTCTGGATTTGGCATCGGAGAAGGAGTGGGGAATCAGCTCCAGCAAGTGTATATCTCTACCGTGCCTCTGCCGGGAAAATGCACGATCTCGGCATGCAGGGCGCCTCCACCCGCGGGGTATGTGTACCGTATTCCGCCGCCGTCGAGTTCTTCCTTTTCGCACTTGGGATCCGTCACTCCGGGGCAGGACTTTATCCATGCATCGGTCACCGGAGGCTCCCCGAAGAAAGTCACGCGGAAGCCTCTGGTGAACATGCCTCCCTCCGTGGTGAGCTTGAAACCTTTTGCCTCCGCAGGAAGCGCGGGCAATCTGGCCCACTCCCACGTCGCGGCTTTGGCGCTCGCCATGTATAGCGGACGTCCGGGCTCAACAAGGGTGATGCCAGCGGCCCAGACAACGATTGCTGCAACCACAACAGTCATGAGAGCCCCGAGCAGCATGCCACCGAGGCAGGAACGTTTTCTTCCATGAGCCATGGCCAGATGGATCAGCGTGCGGGCTGTGGGGTGCAAGCAAAGAATCAACCCTCAGCCCACTGCATGCCTGCGGGCAGGTCATAACCGGCGTACTCGATGTGGAGTACACGGCGTTGTCTGTCTGAGGTGGAGCGTCCGGACGCGTGAAGGAGGAGGGGGCGCATGAGAAGCGCGTCTCCGGCATGCGCGGTGCAGAGATGCTCGGGTGTATTTTGACGCCAGTTCTGAATCGCATCCGGCGAGAGCCTGTCCGCGGTGTGGGAACCAGGCGTAACCTTCAGCGCGCCGTTGGTTTCATCCGTGTCATCGAGATGCAGGCGGATGGTGATCATGTTCTCCAGTAGCGCGATGGGTGGCTGTACATGTGGCACCTCATCCTTTACGCTCCATGGGCCGAAGCCTGCGACATCGACTTTCTTCTGAACGCAGATGGTCAGATCCTGATGCCACGCCACGAGCCAGTTCGAGTCGGGAGATTTGTTGAAGTAGATGGCCCGCACGGGGCGCGGCGCATGTTTGCCCTGCAGGTGGGGACTGACCAGAGCGAGGAGCTTTTCCGAGCGAGCCAGTGACGCAACGTGATCGTCCTTCAGCAAGGCACGGCGACCGGGGCCGGACGTGGGACCCAGGTAGGCGACGAGTTCGGCGCATTCACTTGGGGTGAGAACGGATGGTGCAAGGTAGAAGCCCTGGTGCTTGACGCATTCCTCTGGAGAAACTTCAAACTTGGATAGGCTCGGAAGATTGGTGGCCGGCATGGCGATGGAAGTGTGCGCGTGACTTTGTCAACGTCAATACGGCAAGTCGTCCGCAGGCACACCACGAAGTCCGGCGCAGGATCTTCAAGGAACCGCACCGACACCGACTATACCGCCCACGGAGATTCGATGCTCGTGTGGAAGATGGCGCGGCGGTAGGGACCATGGCTGTCCTTGTGATTGTGTGCGTCATTGGTGCCGGTGTAGAAGAGATGCCAGCGGCCGTTGTGCTGTACAAGGCTGTGCGGCGCGTAGACGCCATAGCTGTCGGGCAGCGTGTGTGGTTCGCTTCGGGGGAGCCAACCGGTGCGGGCGGGGCGGTTCCACGTGACGCCGTCCTCGGAGTGGCACCACTCGATGTCCATGGTCTGTGCCTGCAGACGGTAGTGGCCCAGCATGCCAATGCGTCCTTTCTCCGTTTGCGTCATCGCGAGGTAGTAGTGTTGCAGATCGGTGGGATCCTGAGCATCTGCCTGAATCACGCGTTTCCGATTTTCCCAACGCAGGCCGTCTTCGCTGGTGAAGCGATCAATCACGCGGATGCGCCCGGGGATGTTATCGTGTGGCATGTAGCGTGGGTCGTCCTTGCCCACTTCCATGAGTGCGGCGGTGTACAACTCGAAGCTGCCGTCGGGAAGCTGGTATACATTCGTGGCGTCATTCGTGATGAGTGCTGCTGGAGCGAGTGTTTCGCCGGCCACTACGTTGGCCTTGCGCTTCGCCATGCGGGAGAAGCCTGCCTTTACTGCCTCAGTGCCATCCACCGCGCGATCCGCGGGGTGGTAGATGCAGGCCTGCAAGGGGTTGACGACGGTATAGCGACGTCCATCGTCACTGTCTGCGGCGAGGTAGCGCACAATGCCCTCACCATGCGCCCAGAAGTAGAGGCGATGGCGGCCATCGTTGAGGCGCACATGCACGCCCTGCTTCGGGTGCCATCCGGAGGGGAGATTGCCGAGGGACAGGGGGGCATCGGCTGGCGCACCGGTGGAGAGCACGGCCCATTGCACCTTCAGTTCTTCACCGGGCACACCTTCGAGATAGCCCACATTGAAGTCGGGATGATTTGCGCCGGAGGTGGACATCCAGATACGCCACGCATCGCCGGAGAGCGGCTCTGCCGGTGAGGTGAAGCTCTGCACGCGCGCGTTCTCGGTGATCTTCTGCTCGTATACGAGAGTGCGTTTGGCCCAGTTCGACGAAGGGGCAGGTTGCAGACTAGAAGTGGCAGCGTGGGTGGTCCTCGGAATGGAGAGCGAGGCTGCTGCTGCGGCGGCGAAGGTTGTCCTGGTCAGGAAATCACGGCGGTCCATTCAAGGAGTAACGCGGCTGTGCGTTTCTCTTTTCATGGACTATCCTCCCTGTGTTGTGTTTTTCTTTTCACTTCGTGGCTCGCACCTTGGCGAAGAAGACACGCACATCCTGCACGAGCAGGTCAGGCTGCTCCATCGCGGCGAAGTGTCCGCCGCGCGGCATCTCCGTCCAGTGGATCATCGTGGGCGAGTTCCGTGCGACCCAGGCCCGAGGTGGCACATTGATTTCCTTGGGGAAAAGGGCGTAGCCGATGGGTCCGGATTTTCCTCCTCCTTGAAACTCCGACATGGTGGCAGGGCGGGGTAGGTTGTGCTGGGATTCGTAATAGATGCGCGTGGCGGAGGGCATGGACTGCGTCACCCAATACACCATGATATTCGTGAGCAGTTCGTCCTTGGTATAGCTGTTCGATAGGTCGCCTTTGTGGTCGCTCCAGGCCCAGAACTTGTCGATGATCCACGCGGCTAGTCCGGCGGGTGAGTCGTTAAGCCCATATCCGAGTGCTAGCGGGCGGGTTCCCTGGATGGAACCGTAGGCGCGGTGGTCAGCGAGTTCCGCGTTGCGTTGTTGCAGGCGATCCAGCTCAGCCTGTGTCACGTCTTTTTTGGCCTCCGCTTCCTCAGTCGGGCGATTGCCGCCGGGGAAGTTGCTGTGTGCGCCGATGCAATGGGCGCCATCGCCTGAGGCCAGCCAGCGCACGATGCCACCACCCCAGTCACCGCCTTGCGCGCCGTACTTGTCATAGCCGAGGCGGGCCATGAGCTTGGCAATCACCTCTGCCATGCGACTGGAGGACCAGCCGGGTTCCTTGGGCATGCTTGAGAAACCGAAACCCGGCAGCGAAGGTGCGACCACGTGAAACGCGTCTTCTGCCTTCCCGCCATGCTTCTCCGGGTCCGTCAGCGGCTCGATGACTTTCATGAATTCCACCACGGACCCCGGCCAGCCATGCACCAGTACCAGTGGTGTGGCATTGGCATGCTTCGACTTCACATGGATGAAGTGCAGGTCGATGCCATCAATGACCGTCTTGAATTGGGGCAGAGCATTGAGCTTCTTCTCCTCCGCGCGCCAATCATACTTCGTGCGCCAGTAGTCGCAGAGCTCGCGCATCCACACCACATCTGGACCGTGATCCCACTTGGAGCCGGGGATTTGGTCCGGCCAGCGCGTCTTCTCCAGGCGTTCGTTCAAATCTTTGAGCACCGAGTCCTCCACCTGAATGGTGAAGGGGCGAATCCCTGCGTCTGCACCGTGCAATGAAGTGGCGGAAAACATCGCCACGGCCACCAGCGTGGCCGAAGTCAGCGGAAGCGTCTTCATGATGGTGCCTACGGGCTGAATTGCCCGTTGTTGCAACGTTCATGAACACCCACCGTGCCAAGGTAGTGCTCTACCACTGAGCTAACCGCGTACTAGCCCGGCAGCTTTTCGCGGATGATGGGTGCCAGCTTCGTGCCCAGCAGCTCGATGGACTTCAGCATCTGTGCGTGAGGGACCGTGGCGACAGTCATCTGGAAGTTCAACCGCGCGATGCCGCCGAGAGCCTCATTCACGTAGAGAATCTTCGAGGCCACATACTCCGCATCCCCAATCATGAGGGCGCCTTTCAGACTGCAACCAGCCTCGAAGTGCGCGCGCGTGGTGCGGGGCCAGCCTCGTTCCTCGCCGATCTTGTCGAAGGCTCGCTTGTAACCGGTGAAGAAATCATCCTTCGCCTGGGCAGAGGTCTCGCCGATGAAACCAATCATGTGCAGGCCAACCTTTAGCTTCTCCGGTGGATGACCTGCGCGGGCGCCAGCTTCACGATAGAGATCGATGAGCGGGCGGAAACGATGTGGTTCACCACCAATGATGGCCACTACGAGCGGCAGGCCCAGCGCACCGGCACGCGCGAAGGACGCCGGAGTACCCCCCACACCCACCCAGATGGGAATCGGCGTTTGCAGGGGGCGGGGATAGATGCCCTGCTCCTGCAAGGGCGCGCGATGTTTTCCCGACCAGGTGATTTCAGTGTTTTCCCGGATGCGCAGCAGAAGCTCCAGCTTCTCCGCGAAGAGTGAGTCGTAGTCCCGCACATCAAAGCCGAAGAGGGGAAAAGCTTCCGTGAAGGAGCCGCGTCCCACCACCATCTCCGCGCGCCCCTTCGAAATGAGATCCAATGTGGCGAACTCCTGGAACACACGGACCGGGTCCGCGGCACTGAGCACGGTGACGGCACTGGTCAACCGAATCTGCTTCGTGCGCGCTGCCGCGGCGGCCAGGATGACCGCGGGTGCCGAGTCGAGATACTCGGTGCGGTGGTGCTCCCCGATGCCGAAGTCATCCAGCCCCACGCGGTCGGCGAGTTCGATTTCCTCCAGGATATTGGCCATGCGCTGCACGGCACTTGGGGAGCCCTCGTGCTGGTGCTCCGGGTCAATGGCGACGAAACTATCAATTCCAATCTGCATGCACGAGTCAGTACGCGTGTGGCTTCATTTCAGGCTTTCCAAAAACGCATACCGATGATCGGTCGTGGGTGTGATTGTAAAGGTTGCCTTGCCTGCACGCTCGGAGTGCGCCTGAAGCACGAGTTGAAGCTGTCCTTGTTTTTCCGTTGCCTTGGAGCCCTTGGCGGGCAAGTCCTTTGGTGTTACAAAATTCACCGAAGTAATGCGCCAAGCTGCCCCGACAGGAATTTCCTCAATGGCCACGGTCTTCTCCACGAGCATCTCCTGCTTGTCTTGATCGTAGCGAATCCATTGCAGCAGCACCCGGTTGGCGAGATGCTCCCAGCCCTCTAAGAGCATGATAACCCGGTAGGTGCCATCTTGGTCTCCGCGTTCCCAATGGCCACCCGTGACAACTGTTTCGACGTTGGTGGGGAGTTTTGCGCCATCAGCAGCAGGGTCAGTGTCCTGAGAAAAAAGAGGGACTGAAAGGAGGCCCAGTGAAAGGAGGGAAATTAAGAGGGGTGATCTCATGAGATGGAAAAGGTGCTAAAATTAGCTTTGGCTTCGGCCGGAAGGACGCGGGGGAATCACTGCCTGCGCTTCTCATCCACCTCGTAGTAGTCAAAAAACGTCACCAAGTCCGTACGATGCGCCAGGCCGCTGCCGGCCTTGTAGGTTTCCAGTTCCTGCGTGGAGCCGTCATCCTCGTCACGCCAGCCGCGCTTTTCCATGAACTTGTTCCACACAAGAAGCTGCTCGTCCGTTAACGGTGCGCGCTGGGCATAGGCCCAGTCCAGAACCTCCTCATCGGTACCACCGGCGAGTACGCGCTCGCAGAAGGCGGCGTAGTCGATGCCCAGCAAGCGGCAGCATCGCCCATCAAAGCCACCGCCAAGATTCTCGAAGTAGTCCTCACGAAGCTGTCTTGCCGCCTTCAGACGAATCTTGTCCAGCATGCGGGCGAAATAGACGAGACCTTTGGTGCGATCATAGGCGCTGCGTGGGTAGGGCTTCATGGGAAAGGAAACTAGAACCTCACTGTCACCTGGGCCGCCAGCAGATGATCGGCATTCGCATTCTCACCACCTTCGCGGCCGTAGCTGTACTGCAGCTTCGTCTGCACATTGCGATTGAAACGATAACCTACAGCGAGATCTGCACGGTACAGATCACGATCCCACGATGTTGAGCCACCACGGCCATCACCCACATCATCGAAGAATTGCTGGTTCCATCGCGCGGCGAGAAAGAGGCTCTCGGTGAGCTTGTATTTTGCTTCAAGGAAGTAGCTGAGCGTATCTGCATCGCCCACGCGAGGCACTTCGAAGCGGGAGAGGATGAGTTCGCCCCAGAGCTCGAGGCGATGTCGCGCATAGCTCACATCGAAGCCGATGGTGTCCTGTGTGAAGTCCCCGCGATCCGTGCCAATTGGCAGGCTCAGGTCGCGATCCGGTTGCATGTAGGCGCCGGTGCTGAAGCTGGTGCCCAGATTCCAGGAAGCATTTGGTCGCCAGCCCACGCGTCCGGTGACGGTAGGTTCGTCGAACTCCGTGTCACTCGCCTGCCATGCTGCGGGTCGCGAGGAGAGGCTGGCACTTTTGATTTCAAAAGCGTAATCGAATTCCTCGATGCGGCCAAACACGGATGCACCATGCGCATAGGATGGCCCCCAGATGGGTACCAGCCATTCGCGCTTCTTGTCCGCCAGGTTCTTGCGATTGAGGAAAGCGCCACGCGTCAGCGGGGCGGCGAGGTCGGTGATGCCGATGACGTTCTCATAGGGCACGGGCGCATTGATGAACGGATTGTCCCAGGAGAGATGGCGAGGCACCCAATTGCCAAACACCGTGGAGAACTTTCCAACCTGGATATTCACCACGGGCGTATCGAGAGGCGTCCAGCGGACGAAGTATTCATCCAGGCGCGCATCGCCGTCTTCTGCCGCACCGGGATCAAAGCCGCGATCAAACCGCGCCTGCAGGGAGGCGAAGATATGGCTGCCAAAGTTCACATCCAGGAAGAGCGTGGCACGCGGATTGAAGAAAGCCTCGTCATCGCTGAAGAGCAGGCCGGGGGCAGGGGAGTCTGTGACATACAGCTCTGCATCCAGCGTGCCCCGGAGGCTCGCATGCACGGGTGAGTCTGCAGGCGTGAGATCAAATGCGAAGATGCCTCCGCTGAATGCGCACCATGTGGCCAGGGACAGCAAAGTATGAAAAGGTGAGCGCCGGTTCATGGGAGTGACGGGAGCGGAGAGTCAATGATGAAGCTTGGCCGTGCTGAGTCCGGTGGGGGGAGCACCCACTTCCTCGCTCATGGAAATCAATCTGTACGCAGCCATGGGAAGGCTGAAGCCTTTGAGCGGAAGCGGCTCGGTCGCCTGTACGGTGAAGCCTTCCGGGAGCTGTGCATAGGTGGTGTCGTCAATGAGCAGTTCGGCGCTGCTTGCCTTGGAGCACAGGCGGGAGGCGAGGTTCACACGCTCGCCCAGCACCGTGTAGTTCTGGCGGTCGTCGGAGCCCATCAGTCCTGCAACCACCTCGCCAGTGGCGACCCCGATGCCTACGTCAAATTTGTATTGCGAGGTTGTGTTGAGCCTGACGCGTTCCTCCATCATGCGCACGGCGCACTTCACGGCATGCAGCGCGTCGTTACCGTAGGACTTCGGTGCGCCGAAGACGGCCATGATGAGATCCCCCACGAACTTGTCCACCACGCCATAGTGCTGGTACACGATTCGGTTCATCGCACTCATGTGTTCATTGAGCATGGCGATGACTTCGGAGGGTGGCATGTTCTCCGTCAGTGCGGTGAAACCGCGGATATCACAGAAGAGCACACTCACCTGCCGCACTTCCCCTCCCAAGGGCAGGCGGCCATTGATGAGTTCCTCCGCCACCTGCTTGTCTGTTACTTGGGCGAGCACCGACTTGTACCGTTCCTTGAGGGCCAGTTCCTCGGCCATCTCATTGAAGGACTTGGCCAGCGTGCCGATTTCATCCCGGGTGGTCACGGGCACTTTCACCGTGTAGTCACCCTCTTGAATGCGGCGGGTGCCCTCCACGAGCTGCTCGATTGGCTTGCTGAAACCGTGCGAGATGAGGAAGATGAATCCGACCCCGATCAACAGTGCCACCACGCCAAATCCCAAGGCCTTGCTGCGCAGGTCCATTTGCTCCGCAAGTGCCTCGCTCATGGAGTAGAGACCCACCTGCACCGCGGGGGGAAAGAGTGATTCCGGATTCAGCACCTTGTAGATGAGCCGGTGCGGGACACCTTCGATGCTGATTACGTCCTTGCTGGAGAGGTCACTGTGCTGGAGCACATCCTTGATGCGCGAGGAAACGCTTTCGTGCACGTCGTCGGGAATGGTTTTGGAATAGACGCGTCCACCCAGCCAGATGCCGCTCTGCAGCGCCTTTTCGCTGAACTGGTACATGGCGGACTCGCCAAAGTCCCGCACCGGGAATCCCATGATGAGCGCGCCAATGGTTTCCCCTGAGCCCTGGTTGATGATGGGAGTCAGGATCACCTCCCGGAGCTGCGCGTTGTCTGTTTCCTTCCGCATGGGAAGGTAGCCGATCTCCTGTTCCTTCAGCACTTCCGAGGCCGCGTGCTCTTTGAAGATGGAAAAGACCTCTGTGCGATTCTTCAGGTCCGGCTTGAACATGAAGGTTGCCCGTTTCTTGTCCGGCACGAGGATCCGCCCCTCGGCATCGACGAGCGCGAGGTTGAAGAGATTGCTCTGGAAGCGATCCCGCTCCCGATCGCGCTGGGCGTTGGAACGGGCGGGCTGCTCCCGGCGCATGTTCTCACGCAGTTTGGTGAGGGCTGGATTCGTGGTTTCGGTGGCCTTCGCAAGAACTTCGATTTCGGTGCTAAGGTTGTCATAGACGAAGTCAGGGTCATTGTCCTCAATCGCGGTCTCAAGGGCGCTGGCGAGTCGCACGGACTTTCCCAGGGCTTCGCACTTGCGTACCAGGTCATTGAGCTGGCGGAGACGCACCTCGGAGAAGTAGGCGAGCTGTTGTTGAAACTGTTGCTCGAACTGGTGCTGGTAGGTGGTCTGCACCCGCTTGCTCGCCACATACAGTGTGGCCCCGGTGACTCCCGCCACCACCAGCGTCATTGCGACGATCAGCTTGGTGCGGAATGACGGGGAGCGGAGCTTCGGAAGGGGCATTGGAGGGGTGGGAGGGATACTGCGCCCGCGCGAGTCCGGAGGGAGTGTGGTGCGAGGTTGTGCTACTTCTTGAAGTCCACCTTGAGCACACCGGATTTCAGCGTCACTGGCTGTTGCAGCGTGGTCTTGTCATCCAACCACGCCTTCAGCACATAGTTGCCAGCAGGCAGTCCGGTGAGTTTGAATTTTCCCTCCGCGGTGGTGGTGGTGAAGTGGGGTGTGTCCACCACCACGATCACACCGCGCATGTGCTCGTGGATCTCGCAATAGAGACGCACGATGCCGGGCTTTTCGAAGACGAGCGCAGGCGGTGTCTCATCCTTGCGGTACCGCCCGAGGTCGAAGCGCTTGGTCTTGGAATAGCTGAACACGTTGTGGTAGTCGTCGTCGAAGTTGGGAAACGACACGCGCGTGCCCGTTTGTACCACAATCACACCGGGATCGAACTGGTACCCCTTCTGGCCGAAGGTCACGGTCTTGTTACCCGCACGGGATCCGAAGTTTCCCTCCAGATACACCACCGCGACCTGGCGGGGCGAGGGGGCTACGGAGCCAGCCTTCAATTGATACTTGGGCGAAGGGGGCGGGGACATGGCTGCGCCCGTGGCAGGCACGGTGCCTTCAATGGTTGCCTGGGCTGTCAGCCATTGCGGAATGATCGCCAGCGTCAGAGCCACAATCTGCCATGTCCATGGGGGGAGCATGGCCGCAGACTACTGGAAGCTGCATCCGGGCGCAACCATGGAGAAATGTCCACGCGCGGCTGCGTTCAGGCAATGGCCGGCAGTGCGTCTCCTGCCAGAGTGGCCTGCCTGTCCGCCGCCGTTTGCGTACGCGCCTCCGCACGGAAGGTGCTGGGGGTCCTGCCGCTCTCGCGCGTGAACCCCCGGACAAACGCGCTCATGCTGTGATAGCCCACCGCCAGCCCGATCTCGCCGATCATCATGTCGGTGGTGGAGAGAAGGTGTGATGCCAGGGTCGTTCTAAGTCGGCGCACATAGCCCGGAATGGTAACTCCATGACGCGAGTGAAACGCGCGGCTGAGTTGTGTGGGGCTCAGACCAACCTCCAGAGAGAGCGCGGTCAGACTGCGCGGTCTGTCAAACTCAAGGTCAAGGATGCGAGCAGCCTTGTCAGCGGCATCTTCATCTCGAACCTGCGTTTTTGACATCCAATATTTTGCCACGCCGTGGGGGGGAAGTCAATTCCCCTCCTCCTTGCGCCACTGGATGTCAGCCTCAGGGTTTTACCTGTTCACGCGCTTCGCCACACTCTCTGCGGCCCAGTAGCCGCACATGCCATGCACGCCCCCGCCGGGCGGCGTGGAGGCGGAGCAGAGGAAGATTTTGCTGTTCGGCGTGGCATACGGGTCGAACATTCCCACCGGGCGTGTGAAAAGCTGCCGCCAGTCGGTGACACCGCCGATGACATCGCCGCCGATGTAGTTCGGATTGTAGGCCTCCATTTCCGCGCAGTTCATGGTGTGATGTGCCATGATGCAGTCGCGGAATCCGGGGGCGAATCGCTCAATTTGCTTCGTGATGATCTCCAGCCGGTCCTCCGTGGAATTCGCCGGCACATGGCAGTAGGCCCAGACGACGTGCTTGCCTGCGGGAGCGCGTGTCGCGTCGTGGACGCTCGGCTGTGCGACCAGAACGAAGGGCGCGTCATTCAGCCTGCCTTCCCAGGCATCACGTTCGCTGGTGACCAGCTCAGCCATGTTGCCGCCCACGTGCACGGTGCCAGCCTTGCGGCACTCTTCATTGGCCCAGGGAATCGGTGCGTTGAGTGCGTAGTCCACCTTGAACACGCCCGGCCCGTGGCGGAAGCGCTCGAGCTTGCTGCGGTAGCTGGCCGGCAGTGCCTCGCCACAGATGCGCGAGACATTCTTGGGGCTCAGGTCAAAGAGATACGCCTTCGCCGGAGGCAGGTCTGCGAGAGACTTTACCGGTGTATCACACTGCACCTCACCACCGAGTGAGCGCAGCAGGCCCACCATGGCATCCGTGATGCGCTGGGAGCCACCCTCGGGAATCGGCCAGCCCACGGCATGCCCGCTGAGCTGGAGCACCACACCAATCGCCGAGGTCAGCGGCAGATGCAGCGCCATGATGGAGTGTGCCGCGCATCCGCCGAAGAGGGCGCGGCCTTCTTCCGTCGAGAAATACTTCGCGAACCATGTGGCTGGCAATCCTGCGCCCATGCCGAGCCTGGCCATGAGGTAGGGATGCTTGGGGAAACCTGCAGGTGCGAGCATGTCGCCGTAGAGTTCATGCGCGTACTCCACGAGTACCTTGAAGAACAGGCGGTACCTTGCCGCGTCCTTGCCGAGGGAGTTTGCTGTCTCGTCCAGTGAGCGATGCAGTACCGCCGCGCGTCCGCCCTCCAGTGGGTGCGCCAGTGGACGGTCCGGCTGAATCCAGTGCAGGCCATGCTTTTCCAGCTCCGGTCCAAGCGCACGCAGGTAGGGCGAGCCGAGCCCCATGGGATGCACCGCGGAGCACACATCGTGGCGGAAGCCGGGGAGCGTAAGCTCCTTTGTCCGCGTGCCACCACCCGTGGTGCTGGCCGTTTCGAGTACCAGCACCCTCCAACCCTTTTGCGCCAGACGAATCGCCGCCGCGAGCCCATTAGGGCCGGAGCCGATGATGATGGCGTCGTGGGAAGGCATACCAGTAAACAGTAGTCAGTGTTCAGTAATCAGAAGCTGCCATCCAACAAATCAAAGAGATGCTTTCAGTTCTGTTTACTGCTCACTGACCCACTGATTACTCAGTCTCCACCCGCCCGTAGGCC
This sequence comes from Roseimicrobium sp. ORNL1, assembly GCF_011044495.1. Taxonomy (GTDB): domain Bacteria; phylum Verrucomicrobiota; class Verrucomicrobiia; order Verrucomicrobiales; family Verrucomicrobiaceae; genus Roseimicrobium. Next base: position 4,525,105 of record NZ_CP049143.1, on the reverse strand, counting down.
ACCATCAGATCTTCGTCACCAGCACCGCCGCATTGTGTCCACCGAAGCCGAAGGAGTTGCTCAGCGCGGCAGTCACCTTCGCTTCGCGGGCCACGTTCGGCACCACGTCGAGGTCGACGGCAGGGTCCTGGTTTTCCACGTTGATGGTTGGAGGAATGATCTGGTCGCGGATGGCGAGGATGCTCGCGGCGAGTTCCACACCGCCGGCGGCACCGAGGAGGTGGCCGGTCATGGACTTCGTGGCGCTCACGAGGAGGCCGTTCGTCGCGTAGTCGCCGAAGGTCTTCTTGATGGCCTGCGTTTCGCACACGTCGCCCACCGGGGTGCTGGTGGCGTGCGCGTTTACGTAGGAGATCTGGTCGGCGTTCAGCTTGGCATGCTTCAGCGCCATGTTCATGCAGCGCGCTGCGCCGGAGCCATCGGGCAGGGGAGCGCTCAGGTGGTAGGCGTCCGCGCTCAGGCCGTAGCCGGCGAGCTCGCAATAGATGTGCGCACCGCGCTTCTTCGCGTGCTCATACTCTTCCAGGATCACCACGCCGGAGCCTTCGCCCATCACGAAGCCATCGCGGTCCTTGTCGAAGGGACGGCTGGCCTTTTCCGGTGCGTCGTTGCGGGTGCTCAGAGCCTTCATGTTGCCGAAGCCCGAGAGACCCATCGGCGAGATGCTTGCTTCCGCGCCACCGGCGACGATGACGTCCGCGTCGCCGAATTTGATGATGCGCCAAGCTTCACCGATGCAGTGGTTCGAAGTCGCACAGGCGGTCACGATGCACATGTTCGGCCCGAGGAAGCCGTACTCCATGGAGATCATCCCGCTGGCGATGTTGCTGATCATCATCGGGATGGTGAAAGGCGACACGCGGCTGGGGTGCTTCTTCAGCAGCAGCTCGTGGTTGTCTTCCAGCGTCATGAGGCCACCAATGCCGGAGCCGACCATCACGCCCACGCGGGTTACATCGAGCTTGTCTGGCTCCAGGCCGCTGTCTGCCACGGACATCTTGGCCGCGGCCATGGCGAGCTGGGTGAAGCGGTCGGCGCGACGCGCGTCCTTGAAGTCTGAGAAGTAGGGCTTCGGGTCAAAGCCTTTCGCCTCACCACCGAAATGCGTGCCGTATTCCGTGGTGTCAAAAGCCGTGATGTTCTGGATGCCGCTCTGGCCAGCTACAAGGTTCTTCCAAAATTCATCCTTGTTGTTCCCCACAGGGGTGACAACGCCAATTCCGGTGATGACAACGCGACGGTCGGACATGAGTAAAGTGGTGAGACTGAAGAATAGGGAGGGCGACAATCCACGAAACGGGGAGGCGGGCAAGGGGAAAACCACTGCCACGCGCTCCATCCCGTGATACGCGCCCACCCGCGTACGGGTGCGCGCGAGAAATCTCACCTGAGTCTGGCTTCAACTGGAAGGCGTTTTGCAACAGCGGTGCGACCAAGGCGCGTATGCTAGACGACTAGTAGAATAGGATGAACTCAGTCCGCATCCGACGGTTGTCGAGAGACAGGAGGCCCTCGCTCACTGTCGATGTCCCGGGCTTTCGCGTGACAAAATGGCATCTTGCCCACCGTCCGACTCTCGCGATTTTGCCGCTATTGGGTTATTGTGTCACACGTTCCTTGCGTAGGATTTCAGATTAATACGTTCATTTTCAATGGAGTGACGTATTGAAAATATCGGCATGCCAATTGCATGAGTAGAACCAGCATTCTCAATTTTCGCACTGCATGAATCCTGACCGTTTCACTCTCAAAATGCAGGAGGCCCTCGCCTCCGGACAATCCATCGCGGGCCGCTATGGGCACGCGGAACTCAAGCCTTCCCACGTCCTCCTTGCCCTCCTGGAGCAGACGGAAGGCGTGACCAAACCCCTCTTGGAGAAGGTGGGCGCCTCGCCTGCCAACCTCAAGTCTGCTGTGGAGGCACACCTCGCCAAGCAGCCAAAAGTTTCCGGCGGCGGTGGGCCGCAGCACATGAGCAGCGATCTCCGCGAGACCATGGCGAACGCGGAGAAGGAGCAACACGCGCTGAAGGACGACTACCTCAGCGTGGAGCACTTCCTCCTGGCGCTCACCAAGACGCGCACGGACATCGAAGGCGCGCTGAAGCAGGCCGGCCTGAAGCACGATACGCTGCTGCAGGCCCTCACCTCCGTGCGTGGCGCCCAGCGCGTGACGGACCAGGACCCGGAGGGCAAATATCAGACCCTTGAGAAATACGGCACCGATCTCACCGCGCGCGCCCGGCAGGGTAAAATCGACCCCGTGATTGGTCGCGACGAGGAAATCCGCCGCGTGATGCAGGTGCTCAGCCGCCGCAGTAAGAACAATCCCGTGCTCATCGGTGAGCCCGGCGTGGGGAAGACCGCCATCGTGGAGGGCCTCGCGCGCCGCATCGTGGCCGGTGACGTGCCGGATTCATTGAAGAACAAGCGCGTCATCAGCATGGACCTCGGCGGTATGCTCGCCGGCGCGAAGTATCGCGGCGAGTTCGAAGAGCGTCTGAAAGCTTTCCTCAAGGAAGTGACTTCCAGCGAAGGCCAGATCATTCTCTTCATCGACGAACTGCACACCATCGTGGGTGCGGGCAAGAGCGAGGGCGCGGTAGACGCGAGCAACCTGCTCAAGCCGCAGCTCGCCCGTGGGGAACTGCGCTGCGTCGGTGCGACCACGCTGGATGAGTATCGCAAATACATTGAGAAGGACGCCGCTCTCGAGCGCCGCTTTCAGCCGGTGTATGTCGGCGAGCCGAGTGTGGAGGACACCATCGCCATCCTGCGCGGCCTGAAGGAGCGCTATGAGGTGCATCATGGTGTGAGGATTCAGGATAGCGCCATCGTCGCCGCGGCGACGCTGAGCCATCGCTACATCAGCGATCGCTTCCTGCCGGACAAGGCCGTGGACCTCGTGGATGAAGCCGCGAGCCGTCTGAAGATCGAACTCGACTCCATGCCCACGGAGATCGACGTGCTGGAGCGCGCCATCATGCAGTATGAGATGGAGCGCCAGGTGCTGAAGAAGGAAACGGATCCCGGCAGCCGCGCGCACCTCGCGCGACTGGAGAAGGAGATTGCCGACCTCAAGGAAAAGAGCACCGGGCTCAAGGCCCAGTGGCAGAAGGAAAAGGAATCCGTGCAGGAGAGCCGCAAGGTGAAGGAGGAAGTCGATCGTCTGCGCACCGAACAGGAGCAGGCCCAGCGTCGTGGCGACTTCGCACGTGCCGGTGAGATCCAGTATGGACTCATCCCCGATCTTGAAAAGAAGCTCGCCGATGCCAGCAAGGCCGAGGCGCAGGGTGGTCGCACGCTCCTGCGTGAAGAGGTGACCGATGACGACATTGCCAAGGTTGTCGCAAGCTGGACGGGCATTCCCGTTTCACGCCTCCAGGAAGGTGAGCGCAGCAAGCTCACGCACATGGAGGAGCGTCTGCGCCATCGTGTCATCGGTCAGACGAGTGCCATCAGTGCCGTGTCCAACGCCGTGCGCCGTGCGCGTGCGGGGCTGCAGGATGAGAATCGCCCCATCGGCAGTTTCCTCTTCCTGGGACCCACGGGTGTAGGTAAGACGGAGCTGAGCAAGGCGCTCGCCGAGTTCCTCTTTGATGATGAGAATGCTATGACCCGTCTCGACATGAGCGAGTACATGGAGAAGCACAGCGTGGCTCGTCTCATTGGCGCGCCTCCTGGATATGTCGGTTATGAAGAAGGTGGCCAACTCACGGAGGCCGTGCGTCGCCGTCCGTACAGCGTGGTCCTTTTCGATGAAGTCGAGAAGGCGCACCCGGATGTCTTCAACACACTCCTGCAGGTGCTGGATGACGGACGCATCACGGATGGCCAGGGGCGCACCGTGGACTTCCGCAATACGGTCCTCATCATGACCAGCAACATCGGCAGCCAGTTTATCCAGAATGAGGAGAATGCCGAGCAGCGCGAAGCTTTGGTGAAAGATGCTCTGAAGCAATTCTTCCGTCCCGAGTTCCTGAACCGCGTGGATGAGATCATTATCTTCGATCGACTGCATGCGAAGGATCTCGACCAGATCGTGAAAATCCAGGTGCAGCGCGTGGTGGATCGCTTGAAGAAGCAGAACATCACCCTGCATCTCGCGGACGAGGCCGTGCGCAAGGTGGCAGATGAAGGCTATGACCCCGTCTTCGGCGCTCGTCCTCTGAAACGCGCCATCCAGAAACTCATCCTCGATCCGCTCTCACTAGACATGCTCGAAGGCAAATTCACCGACGGCTCCCAGGTGGAGGGACGCGTGAAGGACGGAAAGCTGGAGTTTGTGACCAAGGCATAAGTCGCTCGTGTTGATTTCTTCCACACGCCATTCCCATGGCGTGTGGAAGGCATTTTCCAGGGGTGACAAAGAACTCGACAGCCCTTGGCGTCGAGTCTAGTCACTGCGATGTTCCTGTTGAAAAAGGTGTGCCCCTCACTTGCCCGCAGTGTTACGAGCGTTGCCTGCGTGGCCATGACGCTCGCCTTCCTTCCGAAAGCTCAAGCCGATGAGCCGCTGCTGGGGGTGTATGGCGAGAACTCCATGGAGCGGGTGCTGGCTTTTGAGAAGTGGCTCGGGAGACCCGTGGATGTCATCCTGTGCACGATCGATTTCCACCAGTGGGAGAACTACCGCTACTCGGACTGGCTGAGCAACACCGTGTATGGCGCCAGGGGAAAGCGGCGACTGGTGTATGATGTGCCCATCATCATCAACGGCGCAAGCTACGCCGAGGCCAAGACTGGTGCCTATGATGAACACTGGAAGTGTCTCGCGGAGACGATCGTTGCCAACAATCCGGGCGACTATGAAATCGTGATCCGGCCCAGCCACGAAATGAATGGTGAGTGGTTCGCCTGGGGCGTAGGCGGTTCGCGAGAGGCGATGATCCCTGACTTCATCGCCTCCTGGCAGCGCTTTCACGGGGTATTCCGCGGAGTGCAGGGCGGGTCGAGGTTCCGGATGAGTTTCTCCGTTTCCGAAGGTGCCAGCGATCCACGTCCCATGTGGCCGGGTGATGCCTATGTGGATTTGGTAGGATATGATCTCTACTGGAAGCCCAAGAGCATGGGCGGTGAAGGTTGGGAAACCGAAGATCCTGTTGAGGCGTGGAAGCTGCGGGCGACGAACGGGTACAATGAGTGGTGCGTGAGTGGTATGCTGGCGTTTGCCAAGGCGAAGGGCAAACCCTTCCAAATCGACGAATGGGGTGTGTGGGGCCCGAATGCCGCGCCCTTTGTGGAAGGCATGGCCGCCTTTCTCAAGGAGCATGGCGTGCGCTCGCATACTTATTGGAACTCCAACTCGGGTTATCCGGGTGAGTTGGACTCGCGCGGTAATGAGTGGCCTAAAACCGTGGACGCTTTCAAGTCCGCATTTGGCAAGGCTACTCCGGTGAAGAAGCCTGCAGCGGAGCAGTGAGAGCTGAAGCGGCGCGACTTTCCCTTACGGTAATGTCATGACGCGGACGTAAGACGAGCTGCTTTACCAGATTCACGGGACGGCAGGCTTTTTATCAGCTGCCGTTCCCGTGGGTTTGTTGGAAGAGGTGCTATTCTGCTTGTCGTCTGAGCCCAGTCTGAAGATGAATGGCATCCGGTAGATCGCGGGCTTTCCTTTGGGATAGTGCCAGCGCGCTAGCACCCAGTTCTTGGTATACATATCGAGCTCATGGTTGCCGCTCGACTCACGGACTGCGGCATCCGTGACCTTGCCTTGGTCATCGACTGTGATGGCCATGACTACCGTTCCTTCCACGTGATTCGCGCGTGCTGTGGGAGGGTAGGGCGGTGCGGGAAATTTGACGCCTGGCTCACGTGGACCAATCACGAGTGGCACTTCCTCCACGTTCTCGTGTTGAGGCGGCTGCTTGCTGAAAAGGACCTTCCCGTCATGCGCCAGAAGACCCTCCTTGATGACGCGATAGCTTGTCTTGAAGGGGACGCCTTGTGCTGAAAGGGTCAGGTGCAGGTTGTTCTTTTCCCGCACATAAGTGCCCTGTGTCACGATGCCACTCACGGAGCGCGCAACCTCAGTCTCGGAAATCAAAGCGACACTCTCGTTCCCATTTTGGGAGCGGTAGACATGGCCTTCGACGTCCTTTGCAGTTGCGAGTCCGACGGTCGCTGCGAGGAGGCTGATGAGCAGGAAGGTGTGAAGTTTAGTCATCGGTGTTAAGCCAGATGCGTGTTGATGTCAGAGTGTTGGAAAACTACGCCGCATCATCTCTGGCCCGCCTTTTGGGATTGAGGTTGAAGTTCGGTCTGCGGACCTGAGGAGGTGTCCTTGTCAGCCGGCTTTAGTTTGAAGTGGACGGTCTGTTTGTGTGTAAGCGGTTTTCCCTTGGGGAAACGCCAGCGCTTCTTGATCCAATCTTGTATGTGCTTGTCCATTTCCGGCGAGCCAGACGATTCCAGCAGCTTGGTTCTGGAGATCATTCCTTTGTCATCCACGGTAAGTTCCACGACCAATCTTCCTCCTTCAACGCTTACGTGCTCCTCCGGCGAAGGAGGGGAGTGGGGAAACTCTTGAGCGAACTGAGGATCCACTTCCCGCATTCCCATCGAAGACCGCTTCCTCAACAGCACCTGACTTTGCTGTGAAACAAGACCCTGCTTTGTGATTCGGTAGACGGTGGTGAAACTCACGCCCTGCGCCGAAAGGGTCACGTGAAGCTCGTCCTTCGTCCGGGTATACGTTCCGGTGGTGGTTTGGTCGTTCGCGAAACGCTCGGCCTTGTCCTTGGAGACCAGAGTGATGGATTCCTTGCCATCCTTGGACTGGTAGACTTCTGGCGCGAATGCTTGGGGAGGCGCTGCGACGCAAGTGGTTGCGGCGAGCATGCAGACGAGTGCGATGGAGAAAAGCCTGCCCATGGGACGCAGATGGCAGCATGCAGATACCACCGTGTCAAGGCAAGGCGCCCATGGACCGGTTCATTTACTCGAAGCGCCGCATGCCGCGCTCCGACTTTCCCTTCATCTGATTAGAAAGGCACTTGCTTTCCCCCGGTGTCCTGCCTGTAATTGATGTTCGTTATCACGAATTTCCGCTCCCCCGCATTTCATGGCCCGCCGCGCAAAATCCCAGTTCACGCCTCTCCATCTTGTTGCAGTTCTCGCCGGTGTCGGCCTGCTGGCGTTCATCGGATTCAAGGTGCTCCAGGGGACGGGCGCCAGCACAGGGTTCGCGGATACCTCGGAGCTGGACCTGCGCGAGTACATGGAGAATTCCAACGCCCTCTCCAACAACACCTACCGCATCGAGGGCACCATCGAAGACCGCCTGGACAACTGGCGCTCCACCCAGGGCCGCCTCTTCAGTGTGCTCCTGGATGACGGCAAGGAGCGCGCCGCTGTGGGTGTGGTGGTGCCGGAGAAGTTCAACAGCACCAACATCCAGCGCGGGCAGCGGTTCAAGTTCAAGGTGACCGTCCAGTCCGGCACCGGCGTGCTGGAAGTGGTGGACCTCACCAAGGCCTAGTCCACCGAGGCAGACTACCGATAGCGTGGGAACGGCTCACGCTTTCTTCTGCGTGGCTGCGAGCGCACTGCTGACTTCGCTCCAGGCCACCTCGTGAGGCATGCGCTTCGTGCGGGCGGCGATGGCAGCCGTGACACCAGCGGCCTCACCCATGGCCACGGAGTTGCCCGTAACACGGTAACTGGCGTGTGCCACGAAGTCGCCACTGATGCAGCGCCCGGCCATCAGCAGTCCATCCACATCCTTCGCAATCAGGGCGCGCAGGGGAATGTCATACGCGTGGAACTTGAAGTCCGCATGCGTGATGGCCTTCTCGTCATTCGCCTCCTTGTCCAGCGCATGGATATCCACGCCGAAGGTGGCTCGCGTCACCGCGTCCTCATGGCGTGCGCCCTTGGCCAGGTCATCGCGATTCACCGTGTATCGTCCATGAATGCGCCGTCCATCTCGCACGCCAATCTGCTCCGGCGTCGCCACCACCTGCATGCCCTCCCAGGGGCCGCCGAGCTTCCGCAGGCCACGCACCACGGCGAAGACCTCCGCCCTCGCGCGCACCGTCGCTTCCGTGATGGCGGGGGCATCGAAGGCCTTGATACCGTACTCGTGATTGATCATCACCATCACCAGATTCTCCCGCACCTGGAAGAGCGTGGGCATGCCATAGGATGGCTTGAAGCCGGCGCGGGTGATTTCGTTCTTGAAGGCCTCCGTCGCCTGGTGATGCCAATCCCACATGCCCTTCCGATTCTCCGGCGTCACCTCGTAGAAGGAGATGAACTGCTTCAGCGCCGAGGCATCGCGCACCATGGCAAGCGTGTTCAGCGTCATCGGCTGACACGGACACTCCGCGCCGCCCTGGCCGATGTCCCATCCGCATTTCGCCATCGCGCCCAAGTCACCGTCGCCGGTGCAGTCGATGAATACCGGAGCGCGCCATGCCTGGCGGCCTGACTTGGACTCGGTGACCACGGTGGTGAGTTTCCGCCCGTCCCGGTACGCCGCAGCGAGGCGTGTGTGCAGGTGGAACTTCACCCCCGCTTCCACGCACATCTCCTCCAGCAGCACCTTCATTTCCTCCGGCTCATAGACGAACTGGTCCGGCAGCTTGCTCCGGCGTGCATCGCGCTCGTCCAGACGCTGGATGATCTCCTTCGTGATGCCCGGCTTGTTGAAGTCGAAGATGTATGTCAGCAGTCCCGCGGTCCACACCCCACCCAGGCAGCCGTGCACTTCAAAGAGGTGCGTCTTGGCGCCGGACCGCGCGGCGGCAAGGGCAGCGGCAATACCCGCCGGTCCCGCTCCGCACACAATCACGTCCGCCTCCTCCACCATCGGCAACTCTTGCGCTGGCTCCGCGAAGATGCCAGCCTTCACGGCAGCAGGGGAAGGGGAGACTTCTGCTCCGGCGAGCCACGGCGCTGCGGAGAGCGCCCCGGCTCCGGTCAGTGCGGCGCGCAGGAAGTGGCGACGACCCTGACCCTGGCCCGGATGAGACTCAGCATCTGAGGAGGACGAGGAAGCGTTGGGGGATGGCATGGAATGAAAAAGGAAGAGAGGATGAGGCGTGCCAGGGAAGGCAGACGGTGAGGTGCCTTGGCTTTCTTTTGAATGTAGTCCCTCGCGGCGTGGGTTGGACGGAGATTCGACAGAGGCGGCTTTTGGGCTCGGGCTATTTTCGCGGTGTCTCATCCCTTTCTTGTCAATTGTGGGTCAGCGATTATGCTTTTTTCTAATGAAGACCAAGCTGCTTCTGCTTCCCGCCGCGTGCTTCCTTTCCCCCCTGGCGCTCTCGCATGCCCAGATGCTGCCCAGCGGAGGAGGTGGTGGCGCGCCCGCGAGCCAGCCGGCCAGCAGCCCGCCACCCACGCAGTCTTCACAATCCTCCCAGCAGAACCCCATGCTCGGCACGACGCTCCCCTTCATGGATGTGGGGAATGAGACCGTGGCCTGGGACGGCAAGATGTGGAACGTGACGAACAACCGCATGTTCCGCGCGCGCCTGGAGAAATACCTCGCCTCGCCCACGGCAGATACACCGGAAGATGAGGAGTATCGGAAGGTGCTCGATGAAATCACCGCGCTGCTCGCGCCCACTCACAACGGGGGAAATCCCAGCCTGCCCGGCGCGGTCGCGCTCCTGCCCATCGCTGCCCAGCACAAGATTGATGCCAAGCTTTGCGATACCCTCGCGAATGCCATCTACGGAGTCTGGCTCTCGCAGAAGAACGTGGCCAGTCTCCGCGCCACCACCACGGAAATGGCCCGCCAGCGGAGCAACCGTCACTTCTTCGGCAAGCACACCACCGACCCCATGTCCGCCCAGCGCCCTGCGCCCGGCGGGAATAACCGTGGCGGCCAACAGCAGAACACGCCGCAGCAGGCCGCCTCGCAACTCGGCGATGTGGCCCAGTACACAAAGGACATCATCGAGCTCGAGGCCAAGATGAAGGCTGCCGAGCTCTCCATGGCCACCGCTCAGGTCACGGCCAAGGCGGAGTTCCAGGCCATCATCATCCAGTTCGCCATCCAGCGCCGCTTCGAGCATGTCGTGCTCGCCTGCCGCTTCTACCGCCACATCTTTGCGGACCCCTCCGGCATCTTGAATCTCAAGGAAGGTTCGGATGCGGAGAAGATGTTTGCCTCCAGCCTCGGCACCTCGCCCACCATCAGTGCGCTCGACTCGTTTGCGAACGAAGCTATCCGCGATGTGGATGAGGCGGTGCAGGCCTTCGATTATCTCGTGGAGCGTGGCGATATGGCCAGCGCCTCCCAGCGCATTTCAGAGGCCTTTATGGTAGGAGAGTATCTTCCCCGTGTGCGCCGTGTGCCCATCGAAAGGAAGATGAAGGTCCTCGACTTCACCCGCGACGGGAACCAGCTCGTCTCCGCCATGGAGATGAAGGACTACACGCTCGCGGAGACGCTTGTCACGAAGATGCGCGCGCTCGCGAAGGACTTCGACTACAGCAAGCCCACCGCTGCCATCGAGACCGCCAAGACCGTGAGCGACATGCACCTGAACAAGGCCAAGGTCGCCGCCATGCAGGGAGATCAGAAGGGCAGCACGGATGCCCTCACCCAGGCCGCCACCATCTGGCCCACCAATCCGAAGTTGAAGGAATTCACCAACATGATCGGCAACAACGCCGACGTGAAAACGCAGGCCGCGCTCGACCTCGACCGCCTGCTCAGCCAGCGCAACTACCGCCAGATCTACAACGACCAGGGCCGCTACCTCGCCGCCGTGATGGACGATCCGGCGCGCCAGGAGTCGCTCAAGAAGGTGCTCGTGGACATGAATAAGGTGAACCTCATCATCGCCGGCGCCACCAGCCGCTCGCAGGGCGGTGACATCGCCGGTGCGTGGGAGTCGATTGAGAAGGCCTATCTGGAATTCCCCGAAGATCCCGAAGTCGCCCGCCTCCGCTCCGACTTCAGCGTGAAGGCTACCGATTTCGTAGGCGCTCTGCAAAAGGCCAAGCAGCACGAAGACCGCCAGCAAACCGGCTCCGCCCTTGCGTGGTATCTGAAAGCCCGCACCCAATATCCCCCCAGCGAATTCGCCCGCGACGGCATCACCCGCCAGGTAGGCAAGCTCGGAGGCGGCGTCGTCGGCAACGGCATGACCGTGCCGTAAGGCAGGGAACGCTTTCGTGACCTATAGAGGGTCAAACGCAAAGCAGCTAAGCAGCAGGAACACAACGTAGAAGGCTTCTCCAGAAGCCTTTCACGCACGCACGTCTCCTGACGTAGCGCCCTCCAGCGCATCGCGCCGCATTCACCAAGGAGCGGCGACTTCAGTCGCTGATTGGGAGCTTGGAGCTTGGAGCTTGGAGCTTGGAGCTTGGAGCTTTATGCGCGCACATCCGCTGGCACCGTCCTAAAACGTGCCCAGCCCAAAACCCAATACCCCAAACGGCGACTGAAGTCGCCGCTCCTTGGGTACCACTCGCTCCGTTCACCTCAGTCTCCGAAGTTCCTCTGCGTCTCCGCGTCTCTGTGTTGAATCCAATGCAGCCCGCCCCGCCTGCCGTGGCTCCGGCCCTCCATCCCGTCTCCCCCAAATCCTCCCAACTCCCCTGATTCAACTCCACCTCCCACCACGTTCTTCTCAGGCATTCATCTCAAGCCTCACGCCCCAAGCTCCACGCCTCCGTTCCCCGCATGCTCCGCCTCGCCTTCCTCTCCCTCCTCACCCTGGCAGCCAGCCACCTCACGGCCCGCGCCTCCGAGCCCGTTCCCACCACCGGCCTCTACCAGGGCGTCCGCGTCATCGCCCATCGCGGTGCAGGATTCGAGTTCGATGAAAACACCGTCGAAGGCTGCAAGCACAGCTACGACAAAGGTATCCGCGGCTTCGAGGTGGACATCCGCCTCACCAAGGACAACCACCTCGTCCTCATGCACGACGCCGACACCGCCCGCACCACGAACGGCAAAGGCAAAATCGAAGACCTCACCCTCGCCGAGATCCAGGCCCTGCGCACCACCCGCAGCGGCGTCCCCGTGCCCTCAGTCACCGACCTCTTCACCTACTTCAAGGACAAGCCCGAGGTCCTGCTCCTCCTCGAGTTGAAGACCAAGGAGGAAAAGGTCTACACCGAAGACCGCCTCGCCATCTACTGCCGCCTCGTGGATGAAGCCACGCGCAAGCTCCTCCCAGCCGGCACCTACCACTTCACCTCCTTCGACAAGCGCTCCCTCACCACCATGAAGCGCCTCCAGCCCGACGTCCTCACCGGTCTCCTCACCAGCACCTTCCCCACACCCGAACTCATCGCCGAAGCCAAAGCCATCGGCAGCGGCCGCCTCTCCGTCTCCCTCGACGCCACCTCACGAAAGATGGCCCGCGAAGTCAAAGACGCCGGCCTTCAAGTCTCCCTCTGGCCTATCAAAAGCAAAGCCGACGCGGATTTGGCTGTGATGATGGGCGCGAACATTTTGTGCACGGACGTGCCGAGTGAGGTGTTGGGCGTGCAGGGCAACGCGAAGGACGTAGTGCCGTGAGGGAACAAAGGACCACGTGGCGTGGCGGTGCTTTTGGCAAATGTCATCTCGCAGCGTGACGGTTACGATTTTGTGGAACACCTTCGGCGTTCAAGCTTCTTCCGCAACCACCTGGGGTGGCGTCCGCTTCGCGGACTGACCCCAGGCTGGACAATGTTCAACACCTTCGGTGTAGGAGCTTCGATACGGGGGTGTCGTACGGTTTGAGCTGGTAATACTGTTGTGAAGATGGCGATGGGTCTTGGCGGGAGAGACGAGGCTTTGCCAAAGTGGCTCACGCTGCCCTCAGCGCGAACCGTGGCCGAATCCCTGATTCACCATCTCCCCAGCATCATAACCAAAGGAAGCTCCTACGCCGAAGGCGTTGCACATTGTCCAGCCCAAGGTCAGCTTGCGGAGCAAGCGCCACCTTGGGTAGCTGATAATGAAACTTGAACGCCGTAGGTGTTCCACAAACGGCTGCCATTGACTGGCATCGTTGCGTTGCTTTCCCGGGCGTCCACCCGCATCAATCCCACGCGTACCTCTCATCCAACTCCGCGCCGTACTTTTTGCACAATCGGCGGAACTCGTCCTGGAATCCGACCTTCCGGTGATGCTCCTCCTGATTCCGGATGTATTTGGCAAGCGCATCGATATGCGACGGGCTTACGGAAAACGCCCCATAACCCGCCTGCCACCGGAAATCCCGGAGGCTCCGGTTGGTGGTCTTGATCCACTTGGTGGTCTCGCGTTTCAAATCCCGCACGAACGCCGCTTGGGACAGGTTCTTGGACAACCGGCAAAACACATGCACATGATCCGCCACCCCGCCGATGACCACCGGCGGTGACTCCATGTTCTCACACGCTCCGGCCATGTACGCATGCGTCTCGTGCCGGAACGAGGCATCCGTGAGGAAGGTGGCACGCTCCTTCGTGGAGAACACGAAATGCTGGAAATCGCGGCTGATGGATTGGGACATTGTGAGCCGACTCTTTGTGGAACTCTTTCAGAGTTCAATAGATTTCTCCACCAAACCCAGGGTGGCGCCCGCTTCGCGTGCTTACCCTGGGCTGGACGATGTGCAACGCCTTCGGCGTAGGCGGAGTAGTTTGCCTTGCAGCACACCGCCACGTCCTGGGAGCATCAATTCATCGCCTTAACTTTTCCGTATAGCTTCTTCAAATGACCGGCAGACAAATCGAGGATGGGCTCGTACATGAACGAGTTGAGGTGAATGTTCTCGGGTGTCATCAAGTTCACCTGCTCAACGAGCTGAATATTGTCACGCTCAGTTGGAAAGTTGTTCTTGAATCGCTTGATGAGTGCGATGGTTTGGTTGGCTGTAATGGCCTGGACAAAAATGGGATCATTGATTTTTCTAATCATGAACTCTTCAGCCTTCAGCCGAATTGCCATTGATAGTACAACCTTGTCTTCTAGCTGGGGAACTTCGTTTGGATCGTTGGAAAGTATATCTGCGACATCATGTATTAGCTCCAGAATGGGTTTGTTTGGCGGTAGCAGTTGTAGCGTGCTACAGTCTTTGAGAATATTCTTAACTATACCCTCCAGCGTAGACTTGGTTATCGCCTGAGTATCACTTTTGAGGTGGAGCAAGGATGTCAACGTGTCGAAGTTCGGGTCGTCGCCCGAATATTCAGCCAAATTCCTGAGAAAGGGGATTGCGGCAATCAGCATTGAATCATTTTTGTCGAGATTCTGTCGCCAATGGGCAAATGGCGATTTCTGATATTTTTCAGCCTGCAGCTCCACGCCGCCATTTGCTTTGCTTGCTAGCATGCGGCTATTGCGCTTCAATGCAAGCCTTCCGGAGACTGTGCGGTAGAAATCGAAATTGTGGCTAAAGATGAGTTGGGAGAAATTGGCGTCTTCGCTCACCTCTTTGAGATACTCTACAATTGCGTACTTGTTCTTATAATCGAATGAATCCGCTATATCATCAACAATGAATAGGGTTTCTTGCCCAGAGGTTCTTCGAGCTTCAACTTCGAAAATGATGTTGAGTAGATATAAGGCTCGTTTCTCGCCATTGCTCAGCACCTGCCGAAGGACGCCTTCTTCAACGCCAACGGATTCAGAGTCCCTGTCGTCAGAGTCATCTAAAAAATCAAATGAGATAACTGGTGCAACACTTTTTAAAATGACATCAACCTGATTGTCCATTCGCACGACAAAGGGAACTGAAAACCGCTCGTTAAAAATATGAATGACTTGTGCCCAGCGAGTTCTTTCATTGCCAGCCTCCTCCACAATTTCTGCGATTTTTGCCTTTCCCTCATTGTAAACGCGAAGCACTTCTTCAAACTGTTCTTTGGCTTTGATGAGATATGCGACCCAGAGCTTCTGTTTTAACCTCTCTGGATTTGAGAGTTCCGCTACTATTGCCGGATGCTGCTCCAAGCATGCTCTGAACTTCTTGAGTTCAACATTCTTGGTGAGCTGTTTGTCAATTTTCTCGAAGGCGTTCTTAAGCTTTTCGTCGGTAAGAATTCTATCTTTTTCAGACTGAATGGCTTTTTCGAGCTCCGTAAGAGTGCTTACTTCTTTCTTTTCCCCGTCAACGCGTAAGTATACGGAGTGATCTGCCTTGAAAAAGCCGTTGGCACTCAAAGCCTTCGCGACGTCGGCAGCGTTGTTGTGGGTAAAGACGCCCTTTCTGAAAAAGGTCGATCTCGTCAAAAGTTCGTCATACTTTTTAACGTAGTTTTCAACTGAGTTGCGGAACTCAGGATCGTTGAGAATTGCTTCGACCTTGGGATTGAAGATGTCTGAATAAACTACATCGCCGAGAGTTGAATCGGTGCCCTCAAGAACTTCCTCTTTGATTCGTACGAGTGCGCGGAAGAAGTCGTTGCGATCATGAGTGATTGAAACAGCGAGGCTCTCCTTAATGGAGCTTTTGAGGCCAGTTCTTGGTTTGAGCGCATCGACTAACAATTCAGTTTTCTCATCGATGATCGCGTGAACCTCGAGGTATCTCCTCCGAAGGGTCTCATTGACGAGCAATGTGGACAAGCGATCGGACCTGTAAGCTTCATTGTATGGTTCAATGACAAATACGGCCTCCTTCGGTAGTTCGGCGCCGGTTTCATCAGTGATAATCCTTTTCGTGGCTTTTTGTGGCCAGATACGGTCTGACGATTGTTCGCCTTTCGCAAGGTCTCCAAAGGTGTTGGCGAGTGATGTTTTCATCACACCGTTTGGAGCATAGATGGTGAAAACTCTGCCGTTTGCCGAGAAATCAAAGTCGGCCTTCAACTTTTTGATGCCGTAGCAGTTTTCGAGATCAATATGAAGCTTCTTCATTAGGACAATTCTTGGCTGGATGCAGAGGTTTGCCTCGATGCCATGTACTACATTGGCTGATGGCTACGTCAAGCGGGACGCGGACTTGCCTCATGAGAAGGACGGGGCAGATCCAACGTCGGCTCACACCCTCTCCACCGTCACCAACACCCCCTTCGACGTCGGCGTATTACTCACCTCCGCCACGCTATCCACAGGCACGAGCACATTCGCCTCCGGAAAATAGGCCGCCGCCGTCCCTGCGGGGATATCATACGGGATCGCCAAAAAGTTTCGCGCGACTCGGGTTTCGCCGTTCCAATGGCTGGTGATGTCCACGGGCTTCACAGGGCCGATGCCGCGGGACTTCATGTCATCCGGATTCAGGAAGATGATGCGGCGTTCGTTGCTGATGCCGCGGTAGCGGTCGTGCAGGCCGTAGACGGTGGTGTTGAATTGGTCGTGGCTGCGGAAGGTCTGGAGGACCAACTGGCCGGGGGCGGCTTCCAGTGAGGAGAGGGGATGGGCCGTGAAGACGGCGCGTCCGTTTCCGGTGGGTGTGTTGAAGACTCCTTCGCGGGCGGCGTTGTACAAATAGAAGCCGCCGGGGGTGCGCACGCGTTCGTTGAAGTTCTCAAAGCCGGGGATTACGGCCTCCACCTTGTCGCGGATGAGATCGTAGTTTCCATACAGCTCGCGCCAGGGCACGGTGCTGCGGCCTTTCAAGGTGGCCTCGGCGAGGCGGGCGACGATGGCGGTCTCGCTCAGGCACTGGTCGCTGGGCGGCGTGAGGCGGCCCTGGCTCATGTGCACGATGCCCATGGAATTCTCCACGGTGACGAACTGCTCCATGCCATTCTGCAGGTCCACTTCCGAGCGGCCGAGGCAGGGGAGGATGAGGGCGCGTTTCCCGGTGATGAGGTGGCTGCGGTTCAGCTTGGTCGAGATGTGCGCGGTGAGATTGCAGTTCCGCAGCGCGGCGGCGGTGAACTCCGTGTCCGGGGTGGCGGAGAGAAAGTTCCCACCGAGGCCGAGGAAAAACTTTCCCTGGCCCTCGTGCATGGCCTTGATGGACATGCAGACATCCCAGCCATGATGACGCGGCGGCGAAAAGCTGAAGACTTCGCCGAGCTTATCCAGGAAGGAGTCCGGCATCTTTTCGAAGATGCCCATGGTGCGGTCGCCCTGCACATTGCTGTGGCCGCGCACGGGGCAGAGGCCTGCGCCCTCGCGTGCCACGGCGCCGAGCATGAGGTGCACATGCACGACTTCCTGGATGGTGGCCACGGCATTGCGGTGCTGCGTGAGTCCCATGGCCCAGCAGGAGATGATTTTCCGTGAGCCGGACGCAATCTGCTGTGCCGCCTTCTTGATCTCCGCGCGCTCGATGCCGCTGTGCTTTTCGATTTCGTCCCACTTGGTGGCCTCCACCAGCTTGCGATAGGCTTCGTAGCCGGTGGTGCGGTCCTTGATGAAGCTTTGGTCCAGCACCTTGCCTGGGTTTTCCCTTTCCATGCCGAGCAGCGCCTTTGCGATGCCGCGGAAGAGGGCCATGTCTCCATTGATGCGCACCTGGATGTACTGACTGGTGAGCTTCGTGGCGAGGCCCATCATGCCGACGACTTCCTGCGGATGCTTGAAGCCCAGCAGGCCCGCCTCGATGAGCGGGTTCACAGAAATGACCTTCCCCCCGTGGCGCACGGCGCTCTGCAGGGCGCTGAGCATGCGCGGATGGTTCGTGCCAGGATTCTGGCCGACCACGATGATGGTGTCCGCCTTGTCGAAGTCGGCGAGCTTCACGGTGCCCTTGCCCACGCCGAGGGTTTCCTTCAGTGCGGAGCCGCTGGACTCGTGGCACATGTTTGAGCAGTCGGGCAGATTGTTCGTGCCATACTGGCGTACGAAGAGCTGGTAGAGGAACGCGGCCTCATTGCTGGCGCGTCCGCTGGTGTAGAAGACGGCCTCATCCGGCGAGGCGAGCTTGTTCAGCTCTGCCGCCATGATGTTGAAGGCCTGGTCCCAAGAGACGGGCTTGTAATGCGTGGAGCCCTCGCCTGCCTCCAGCAGCATGGGCTGGGTGAGGCGGCCCTGCTGCTCCAGCCAGTAGTCGGACTGCTCCGCGAGTTCATTCACGCTGTTCTGCGCGAAGAACTCGGGCGTGACGCGCTTCAGCGTGGTCTCGGCGGCGATGGCCTTGGCCCCATTCTCACAGAACTCGGTGGGCGCACGGTGGTCATCCGGGTCCGGCCACGCGCAGGAAGGGCAGTCGAAGCCGCCCTTCTGGTTCAGCTTCAGCATGGCCTGCGTGCCGCGCACGACGCCTGCCTGGGAGAAGATGTGATTCAGCGAGGAAAGCACCGCCGGCACCCCAGCCGCCGCATGCGAGGGCGAGCCGACGCGAATGCCCGTGTGCTCCTCCGGCGTCAGCGCATTCGGCAGGGCCTCAGCAGGAGAGGGCTGCGTCGGGGCTGCTGGCGCGATGGCGGGGTCGGATTCGGTTTCGGCTGGCGTGCGGGAGGACATGAAATCGGTGGGACGGTACGACGGTGAGCGGTGCGACAGTGGCGAAGAGCGGGAATCGGGCCTGCCGCTACAGTTCAGTCTCGCAGAAAGAGATACGCTTGGCAACGGGGGAGCATGCAGGGAAGCTGGGCATGGATTGCGCTCGGAGATGGTGTTTCTTGGCACTTTCGTGGGGAGTGGCGGAAGGAGCGCGGCCTTTCCAGGCCGCAGGGTGGCTGTGTGACTGATCCGCAAGCTTACTCAGGACTTCAACATCAGGGGCGATGCGATGAGGCGGCCTGGAAAGGCCACGCTCCTTTCCGTCATTCTTTGCAAGGTCGTGCTGGCGGGATGCCTGGGAGCCGCGAATACTTGGGCACTGCGCTGCATTCTTCCTCCTATGCGTCCCCCAAGCTTCCTCAGGCCTCTTCGCGCTCTTGTTGCCACGCTGTTCTGCGCGGTGGCTGCGACCTTACCCTCCACCGCAGCCCGTGCCGAAATGCGCGCCGCTTGGGTCGCCTCGGTGCACAATCTGAACTTCCCCTCCTCGGCTGGTCTCTCCG
This sequence comes from Roseimicrobium sp. ORNL1, assembly GCF_011044495.1. GTDB lineage: Bacteria > Verrucomicrobiota > Verrucomicrobiia > Verrucomicrobiales > Verrucomicrobiaceae > Roseimicrobium. The sequence continues at coordinate 4,506,260 of NZ_CP049143.1, read as the reverse complement.
CAGAAGCCCAGCAGGCGGAAATTCGCCGCATCGTGAGCACCGCGGCGGCGAGTGGGTTGAATACCCTGATGGTCCAGGTGCGACCGGAGGGGGATGCGCTGTACCGCTCGCGCATCGAGCCGTGGAGTCGTTTTGTTTCCGGCACGCAGGGTGTGGATCCGGGGTATGATCCACTGGCTACATTCATCGCGGAAGGGCGCGCACAGGGTATCGCGATTCATGCGTGGATCAATCCCTACCGCGCTGCGACCAGCAGCAAGGTGGCGCGTGCTCGCAATCATGTGACCAACACCATGCCCGGTGCCGTGCGCCGCGTGGGCTCCATGCTCTGGATGGACCCTGGCGATCCCGCCGTGCGCCAGCATGTGGTGCGCGTGGTGCAGGACATCGTGAGTCGCTATGATGTGGCCGGCGTGGTGATTGATGACTATTTTTATCCCTATCCCGGCAGCGGTATTCCGCGTGGCACGTTTCCGGACGACGCGACCTTTGCGAAGTATGGCAAGGGCCAGAGCCGGGGAGACTGGCGGCGCAACAACGTGCACTCCCTCGTGCGCGATTTGAGTGGTGTGGTGTCCGGCGGAGGCAGGAGATTTGGCGTGAGTCCCTTCGGCATCTGGCGGCCGAATGTGCCTCCCGGGGTGGAGGCACAGCTCGATCAAGTGATGGAAATCTACTCCGACCCGCTTGTGTGGATGCGTGAGGGGTGGATCGACTATCTCTCCCCGCAGCTCTACTGGGCAGATGCCGGCCCGCAGAGCTACTCCGCGCTGCTGCAATGGTGGCGCAGTCCGCAGGCGAATCCTCGTGGCGTGCCCATCATCCCGAGCATCGCTGCGGACCGCGTGGGCGGCAGTCACAAGTGGCCCGCGAGCGAGATCGCGCGACAGCTTGAGCTGGAGAAGAAGATTGGCCCGCGCCGTGGAAATACGGCTGGCTTCATCCTCTGGAGCATGGGCCCCGTGATGCGTGACCTGAAGGGAGTACGCGAAGTGATTCGGAGTTCGCGGTAGCGCTTCAGAAGGAAGTCGGGTCTCCAGACCGGACAGTGTCCGATGGGTCTCCGGACCCGTCGTGCGAGTGGTATGAATGCGCGAAGACGTTGTGAATGGATCAACGACTTTGCGTCGCTTCTGGCGGGTAGGAAAACCCGCCGGACGCTGTCCGGTCAGGAGACCCGACTTCCTAGCGCGCAGAGCGAAGTCACCGCGCGAGTGTATTTCAAGAGTCAAAACTCGCGAAGGGACTCGCGAGCTACGTTGAACTGCCAGCCGCTGCGTCATCCAGCGAACCGAGCGCATCTAGATGGCTCGTGTCATTCCACGTGACCAGACTCCATCGATCGTTGGTGAACTCAAAACAGTTGTACGCTGCGTTCTGCTTCTTGAACCGCCAGCCATTGCCAGGTGTCATGCCGAGCACGTGCTCGAAGAATCCCATCAAGAAGCCACCATGTGTGACGACGGCCACGGTTAGCGAGGGATGACGTTGGGCGATTTCCGTGAGCGCCTTCACGCTCCGATCCTGCCGCTGCTGTCCACTCTCGCCCTCGGGTATCTCATAGGTGTGAGGTGACCGGCGATACTCCGCGTAAACCTCCGGATGCTGGCTGGCCATTTCCGTCGGGGTAAGTCCCTGTAAAATCCCCATGTGCCTCTCACGCAGAGCCACGTCTTTGATGCTCTCTACTCCACAGGACGCAGCAATGAGTGTCGCGGTATGCAGAGCTCTGCCAAGGTCGCTGCAGTAGAGTGAATGTAAACGACACGAGCTCAATCTCGCAGCGAGCGCCTCCGCTTGTTGAAGACCACGCGCCGTCAGTGGGCTGTCGAGTTGACCCATCTCACGGCCCTGGACATTCCACTCCGTTTCACCGTGGCGTACAAGGATCAGCTTCATCGGATCTGGTATCGTCCCGATCAAACGCCAGCGCCAGCGGCCTTCCTCAGCACTTCCATCGTGCGCTTCTGGTGCCCTTGCACTGTTTCACGCGCCTTCGCTGCTTTCGCCTTCGCCGCCGCAGGATCCTTCGCCATGGTCAATACAGTACTCGGCAGGCGGAGGCGGTCCTCGGTCTTGTCCAAATCAAAGAGCCAGTCACCGAGGCCGATGTCTTCCCACATGAAACCCTTGGTGGTCTGTTCCACGAAACGGCAGACGATCGCGGGCACGCCATTGCCGATGCACATGATGGGGCTGTGCATTTCATTGCCAAAGAGGCCGGCGCTGCGCACATAGGTGCTGAGGGCTTCATCGGTGAGCCAGAAGTTCTCCCGCCATACAACCTTAGCCTTCACGTCGTTGGGGAGTGGGTCCACGATGAGTAGCTTGCCGTCCTCCATCTGCGTGGAGTCTTCGGGACAGACGAGCACCTTCATGTCTGTCTCCCGCGTCACGGCGATAATGGCCTCGCGCAGCAATACGTGATCGTGGTCTTTCATCTCATCATTCCGGCGCTGCTTGTTCTCATCGAAGGCATAACCCTTCTTCACCTTCCAGTAGGGCGCGTTGCGCAGGTTTGGAATGGTACAGAGGAACTTGCCCTCCTCCAGACCATGCTGCTTCATGAAGGCGAGCGCAGCTTCATCATTGCGCAGGTCGCAGCCGAAGGCGCCGTCGGGACCGAAGTCGATGATGGGACTCTTCACGCCCGCATCCTTCACGACTTTGAGTGAGCAACTGTCGCGCAGAAAGACAAAGCTCGCGGTATCCAGCAGCGCACGGCAGTTGTCATCGAGACCGTTGTTGCGCATGATCTTCAGTCCCGGGTCACCAGCCGCCGCCATGGTGATGCCATAGACGCCGTAGGGCTTGCCAGTCGTCTGCTTCCACTCGGCCACATCGCGATGCGCGGTGAGATAGGGTCCCGATCCATGCAGCAGGAAATCGCACACGAAGACTTCGCTCTTGTCCTTGGTAATGGTGAGCTTGGGGAAGCGCTTCCGGAGCATCTCCTCCACGCCATTCTCCACATTCATGGGCCACAGAATCACCTCCACTTCCGGCAGATGCTTTTCAATCAAGGCCAGCACACCCGGCGTGTGGCCGATGTCGCCGATATTCACCGTCTGCCAGGAGGAACGCAGCACAATGCGCGGCTTGCGTTCTCCCGCAGCGATGGCGGGAATGGAAGCGAGCGCGGAGGCCAGGGCGGTATGCAGGAAATGACGGCGGTGCATGGCAGAGAATATCGTATGAATAAACCCAGGAGGTCTTACCGCGGGAACCATTGGCGGTTGTCTCTTATCTGATGGGAAATGGGAATTTGCGGTGGTTCCAGAATGAGTGAGCCTGCAAGGATGAGTCCCTTTGGTGTCTCGTGGACGGTGGCATCTGCCAGGTAGGGCGGTAGATCGTCGCCGACAATTTGAGCCCGTAGAGAACTGGCCTCGGGTGGCAGCGTGCTTTTCACGATGCTGCCAGGATAGCGAGTCAGGCTGAGGCCAAGTTTCACCTTCAATTCATCCAGGTCCTTGATGGGTTGTGCCGGAACGAGTACCCACACAAATTTGCACCTTCGGATTTCGAATTCGACACCGGATTTGTATTTTGCCACCACCATGTCCAGGCCCCCTGATTCGGGAGTTGCCGGACAGAGAACCACTTTTGCGGTACCTCTTGCCGAAATACCCAGCGCCTTGAGTAGCATCCGATCCATGAAGTTATCATTAAACATGTCTGCCATGCGGAACGGCTTTCCAGCGTGGGGCACCATCTTTTGCTCGGCCAGCATCAGCGCGGTGGAAGTCCAGGGGTCCTTCTTGAACGTGTGGTCCGGATGGCCGGGCATTTCAGTAGGCCTCCAGTCGTACCTCGGCTCATCAAGTTCCATGTCCACCCACAATGGCTCCTCCGCGATGCTCGTGACGGAGAGGAGCAGAAGAGGAAGCAGGTAACGGGCAATGGTATGCATGGCAGGTGACGCTTGCGGCATCAGACTGGCAGAAAGCCCGCGAGAGGGCAATGCGGGAAAGTGTCCCCAGCCGCTTCTAGCTACTGCGCACCCTGCTGGGCTACCGGCTTGGACTTGGTCAGCACTTCGTACGCATATTGTGCTAGCATCTTGTGCGCCTGCGTGGTGGGGTGCAGGCCGTCCGCGGAGAAGAGATGCTTGTCGTCATTCGCGCCCTTAGTCACTTCCGTGAAGCCGTACTTGGAGGGATCCTTGGCTACATCGGCAAAGCGGGAATGCAGATCCAGCTTAGTGATGGTGAGGCCGGGATTGGCCTTCTGCAGTCGGGCAATGGCGGCATCCATCTCGGTGTTGTGGGCATTTACTGCGCGCGTGATGGCGGCAAGATACGTGGCGGACACTGAGGCCCCGAAGGGCTTCGCACGATTCACCACGGAGGGCGCTTGCGCCACATCGAAAAGGTCGCCCCACATCACGCGTCGCACGCCTGCGCTCGCGAGTGCCTGGATTTGTGATTCCGTGCTTTTGGCAACAGCCACTCCGACAGTGTCGAGCTTCGCCCACTGTGTCGCAAGTTGGTCAATGCCAATGGACGCGAGCATGAGGTCATTCGTGCCGATGACGATCACGTGCAGTGCATTCTTCTTCACTCCATCCTTGTTAAAGGTGGGGTTCAGGTAGCGCTTGGAGATCTGCTGGGTGAGATGCTGGCCGCGATTGCGGTCCTTGTTCATTGCCGCGGTCACCTCGGTAGTTGCTCCGCCCACGGCGTAGTTCGTGCCGCCGTAGTAGTAGGACATGCCGGAGGGCTTGAAGTCCGGGACATTTAGCAAGCCGGGATCTGCCAGGATCTTCACCCAGTTCTCACGGAACTTGATGCCGGGCTTTTTCGTTTCCACAGACCGATTGCCCATGTCTGAAAGGCTGTCACCGAAGGTCACCAACCCATCGATGGACTGTGCGGCAGAAAGCGCGACCAGAGCCAGTTGAATGCAGAGAGTGAGGAGAAGGCAGGAGGCAAATCGGCGCATGGGGGCTATGGCGGTGATGCAATAGGATACGGTGCACGCGGCAGGCGGGCTACTCCTGCATAGACGGCTTTATTTCCGGGTTGGTTACAAGGATCGGTTTGGAACAGGGGCGGGCCTGTGTCACTATCATGCGATATGCCGACGGAGCGCACCCCTCTCATCTTCATCCTCAGCGCCGTGGCGGGTGTGCTGGTGGTGGCGTTGTCCGGGTGGATCTTTGAGCGTACTCTCATGAGTCCGGAATCGCGTCTTCCCGAGTGCTTCGCCAATGACCTGCCGCCGGCGTGCCGTCAGATCATGCTGGTGGTCTCGCCGCAGACGAATTCCATCACGGCCCAGCTCTGGCTCATGGAGCGGGATGACGCGGAGTCCTCGTTGAAAGTGCATCGCGGCCCGATGGATGTCACCCTTGGCCGCAATGGGCTCGCGTGGGGCATCGGCGAGCACACGGGCGCGCCGCCGGAAGGTTTCCCCATCAAGCACGAGGGTGATGGCTGCAGTCCTGCGGGCATCTTCCGAATTCCCTTTGCATTCGGTATCGCCACGCCAGAAGAGGCCGCCCATCTGCGTCTGCCGTACACCTTTCTCTCACCGGACATCTTCGGAGTGGAGGACCCAAAGTCGCGTTACTACAATCAGGTGGTGGATGTGACGAAGGTCCAGCGCGACTGGGGCGACGAGGAACACCAGCCCATGAGGCGCTACACTTCGCTTTATCACTGGGGCGCTTTCGTGGCGCATAATCCGCAGTGCATTCCCGAAGCAGGCTCGTGCATTTTCCTGCATCGCTGGCCGGGACCCGGCGAGCCGACCGCAGGCTGCACCGGCATGGCGGAGCAGGACTTGGGTGAAGTGCTCACGTGGCTGGATCTCGCGCTGGAACCGCGACTGGTGCAGTGCGTGGAGGGATGGTGACGCACGTGTGCGCTCCTCTTGCAGAACGGGATTTGTATTCCAATGCACAAAAAAATCTCGCTATTGTTGCAATGGTGAGTATCATGCCCACCCCATGGTTCCAGGAGCATCCAGAGTATGTCGGTAAGAGCGTCCAGCGATACGAGGCTGACACGTGTCAATGAGTGCATGCTGGAAGTGGCCAACGAGGGGCGGGTGGACACCACCATCTTCGCCACGGCTGAGGTGCCGATTGAGACCGCGGCGGTGGATGAACTCGTGCAGATGCTGGAGTTGCAGCGCACGGCCGAGTCTTTTGCTGAGGCCGCGCCGGAACTGTTTCCCGTGCCACCGGAGATTGAGAAAGTCGCAGTGACGCCGGATTTTCACAAGGCGAAGGGCATCCCCGTGGGCACCGTGCTGGCCACGCGCGGGTTCCTGGTGCCGCAGGCGATTGGCAATGACATCAACTGCGGCATGCGAGTGCACATCACCACGCTCAGGGCGGATGTGGTGAAGGAGAATCTCGATGCGCTGGAGGATCGCTTCCGCCACATCTTCTTCGCGGGCGGGCGCAATCTTCCCATGACCCGAGTGCAGCGTGAAGCCCTGCTGAAGGATGGTCTGCGCGGTCTGCTGAACAGCACCCCTCGCTCGTGCAACGAAGGGCTGTGGCGCTATTTCCATGAGAGCCAGATGGAGAAGCATCTCGGGCGCGTGGATGGCGGTGGCAGCCTGCCCGCGGACAGCACCGAAGGGCTGGAAAACTATCTCGGTACAGAAGACCGAGCGGTGCGCGACCAAATCATGGGAAGCATCGGCGGCGGGAATCACTTCGTCGAGCTGCAGTACGTGGAGAAGATTTACGATGGTGCGGCAGCACACGCCTGGGGTCTGCAACCCGGAATGGTCACCGTCATGGTGCACACGGGCTCGAATGCCATCGGGCACCTCGCCGGCGAGCGTTATCGTTCACGTGTGAAGGCGCTCCATCCCACATCGCAGCCGCATCCGAAGAATGGTATCTTTATCCTGCCGAACGGCGAAGGAGATGGTGCCGAGATGCAGGCATTCTGGAACTCGCTGAACAACGCTGCGAACTTCGCCTTCGCCAACCGCTGCTTCCTCGCGCTGATGGCATGGGCCGGCATGCGTGAGGTGCTGGGCGATTTCGACCTGCCGCTGCTCTATGATGCACCTCACAATCTTCTGTGGCGTGAATCAAACGCACCCGATGCCCGTGTGATTCACCGCAAGGGCGCCTGCCCTGCGCGTGGTTATGAGGCCATGGCGGGCACCGAGTTCGAGTGCTTCGGCGAGCCGGTGCTCGTACCTGGTTCCATGGGCGCGAGCAGTTTTATCCTCGCGGGACAGGGGCTGGAGGCCTCGCTGCACAGTGCCAGTCACGGTGCAGGTCGTGTTCTTTCGCGAGGCGATGCCGCGCATGGGTTCGACGCGGAGTTCGAGCGCTTCATGAAGGAGTTTCGTGTGGTTACACCGGTGGATCTCCGTCGGCCCGATATCGCACTTCGGCGTGACATCGTGGACAAGAAGCTGCAGGCGCTCAAGGAAGAAGCGCCCTACGCGTACAAGGGTATTGCTCCCATCATCTCCACCTTGGAACAGGCAGGCATCGCCCGCGTGGTGGCGGAACTGAGGCCGCTGATGACGATGAAAGGGTAGGGGGCAACGCTGACCGTTGCGAGACTACCTCAAATCTCCCCACGCGTTGGCCGCGGATGGCCGGTAAGCAAATCATACGTCACCTCCGCCACAGAGCCGCGCAGGTCAAAGGTCTGCCCGTCAGCCATGGCGATGGAAAGGGTGAAGATGTCATCTTCGCTCGGCGGGTTGTTGAACTCGATTTCCTCGCTGCCATCCTCAGACGGTGCGGGTGAGTATCCTGCCGTCAGGGAGACAATCTGCGAGCTCTGGATGTAGACGTGCGGGTTGCCGTCGATGGAAATGGGGATGAACTCGGCCATGGTGGGAAAGCGGGTGTTGCTCCCTTCCTTACCCACTCGCCACGGTCGAAGCAAGCTCGGATGCGGTTCCTCCGGCGCATTTCAGCGATTCCTGAGCCACGGGTCTGAACACTGATTACTTCAGCGCCTTCTGCCACTCGTCCTCCTTGAAGCCCACGAGGAACACGCCGGCGTCCTTGTCGAGTGCGAAAGGCCGCTTCACCAGATTGCCGTGCTCGGAGAGCAGTTTCAGTGCATCCGCCTCGCTCATGTCCGCGAGCTTGTCTTTGATACCCATGGCGCGGTAGTCCTGGCCGGAGGTGTTGAAGAGCGGTTTGAGATCGCCACGTGCTTTCAGCATGGCTTTGAGTTCTGCGACTGAGGGTGGTGTTTCACGGATGGGTTTCTCATCGAACGTGACGCCATTCGCCTTCAGCCACTTGGTGGCGGACTTGCAGGTGGAGCATCCCGAATAGGTATACACTTTGAGCATGCTCCACTGTTACGGAAGGCTCTCGAGTGCTCAAGCGCGATGTCTGGCAGATGGAAAGTCCCACGCCCCCTGCTGAAGAATGGCGTCTGCGCGGCGTATTTGTCAGACCTCACCGCACGCATGAAACGACTCCTGCCTCTGTTTGTTGGTATTCTCATGACTGGCGCTTCGCAAGCAGCGCCGCCTTCTACTTCTCCAAAAGAAGAGAAATCGTCTGAGTCAGCGATGCAGGCGCAGTATCCGCTGGTACCGCGTCTCACGCAGGATGAATACGAAGCCACGCTCCGGCATTGGCGGACCAAGTATCCCAAGACATTCACATTTCAGAAGCGAGGCGAGTCGCCAGAGGGATTTGCCATTTACCTGGCCAAGGTGACTGACACGGCTGTGTCTGACGCGGATAAACAAGTATGCCTCGTGACGGCGTTGCACTCAGGCCCTGAGCACAGCGGCACCACGGCCTCTTTCGCGCTTATGGAGTGGCTGCTCGGCGATTCGCCAGAGGCGGCCGAGACGCGTCGCCGTCAGGTGGTGCTCTTCATGCCTGTCATCAATCCCATGGCACTGTTCCATACCGACCGGTTTCGTAATTCCAAAGGAGTGGATCCCTATACCTCAGTTGGTCCACTGGGAAAGGCGCTGGATGCACGCAGCCTGATGCTCAAGAATCCTGAGGCAGCGCCGGAGGTTGCGGCCGTTCTTTCCGTTATAGATGAATACCAGCCGGAGGTGCACGCCGATCTGCATGGCATCGGTCTGCAGGAATACTCGCCCGAGCAGCTTGGCCAGCGCCGGCTGTACCAGGGGCAGATGATGACGGAGGTGACAGGCTCCGCTTACTCGAACTACACACTCCGGCCTTGGGATTGGAGGGTGACAGAGGCGATGATTGCAGCGGGTCGCGAGGCAGGTTTCCCCTCGGACCGTTTCGAGGCGGATGCCCAGCGTTCCCTCACCGGTCCGGAAGTGGCGGTGCAGGCAGGCAGGTTGTGGAGCGGACAGCCGCTCTTTTACACCTCGCAGTACGGATACTTCAAATATCATACCATGATACTGGCTCTGGAAACCGCCTGGGAGGAAAGTGCCGTGGCGCGGATGCGCGGACTTCTACAGTTGGGCAATATGACGTGGGAAGACGAGCGTGCACCTGGCTACCCCGTGGGACGAATGAAGTCCTTGATAGGGCGATTCATCACCACGTGGGGGCGCAACGCCGCTGAGCGACGAGCCAGCCGCGCAGAGTTGTGGCCAGCTCAGGAACATGCGGGCATGGGCCTTTTGTATCCGGAAACATGGGGGCGCGCCACGCTGGTGTGTGCAACTTCTCGTGATGCGAAGCAGGCGCTGCAAGGCGACCTCAAGACTCTGGCGACTCGCATCGCTCCTTTCACAGGCGAGGAGCAGGCTGTCGCGTTGAACACGTTCTTCGCGAACGGACCCGAGATCAAGGTGGCCCTCGATACCACCATGACGAAGCCGAATGCCGAAAGCATCCCGGCTCTGAAACATGGCATCGGTTTCCGATTGCGGCTGCCCACGTTGAAACCCGGCAAGCTTGATGTCCGATTGAACGGCATGGCCTTGCCCGAGAGTCGCGAGGATGGTTATGAAGCATGGACCGCAGATGGCTGGACACAGGTGCAAGTCCACGTACCTCCCGCAAAGGCGGCAGCGATGAGTCTCTACTTTGTCACTTGTGCCTATCAACCCGCGGAGAAGCGGGTCATTGGCTGGCTGCCACCCGCGGAAGTGCGCGCAAGCCTGAAGAGTGATGTGGCGCATGCCCTGCTGCCGACACACGCGGAAGTGCCCTATGGTCCGCACTTTCGACAGACACTGGATCTGTGGCTGGCGAGGTCAGAGAAGCCCACGCCGCTCGTGGTGTATATCCACGGAGGTGGATGGAACGCGGATGACAAGAGTGACATCCACCGGCACCTCGATGTGAAACGCCTGCTCGATGCGGGCATTTCTACGGCTTCGGTGAACTACCGCTTCATTCGCGATGCGCAGTCGGCAAGCGTGCATCCGCCGGTGCAGTGGCCCCTGCAGGATGCTGCGCGCGCACTTCAGCTTCTCAGGCACAGGGCAGGGGAGTGGGGGCTCGATCCAGAGCGTATTGGAGCCACGGGCGTATCCGCCGGTGGCTGCACTGCGTTGTGGCTTGGCTTGCATGACGATCTGGCAAAGGCCGACGCGAGTGATCCCATTGCCCGCAAATCCACACGCTTGAGTGCTGTCGCGGTGAAGGCGGCACAGACCACGCTGGATCCACAGCTCATGCTGGAGTGGATCCCTGGCAGCAACTATGGCGGCCACGCCTTCGGCCTGCAGAAGCCGGGCATGTCACGCCCAGATGCGTTTCCGCCGCTCCTTGCGGCTCGCGCAGAGTTGCAGCCGCTCATTGATGAATACTCACCGTTGCATCATCTCAGCGCCGGGGATCCACCGCTGCTGCTGTACTATCCGCGGCAGGCTCAGATTGGCTCCATGAAGAAGGGAAGTGCTCAGAGTGACCCAGCGCACTCGGCTCTCTTCGGCGCACTCATGGAGGATCCCGCGAAGGCAACAGGAGTCAGCTTGCAACTCCTCTATCCCGGCGGTCCGGTGACGGAGGATGACTCCATGGAATCCTTCCTGATCCGTCACCTGACTGCGCGCTGAGGTGGGCTACTCCACCACCAGCGCCATCTTCCCCATCATGGTGCCGCTTTCCTGTTGCTGGTGCGCCTTCCGAAGATTCTCGACTGTCAGCGGGCCAAGCGTCTCACGGTGCGTTGTAGTGAGAATGCCCTGGTCCATGAGCACGGCGACACGCGTGAGCAGGCGATGTTGCTCTTCCATGTCTGGCGTCTTGTACATCGGGCGGGCAAACATGAATTCCCAGTGGAAGGAGGCGCACTTCGGCTTCAGCAGGGCGAGGTTGAGCGGCTCACGATTGTCCACGATGGCACAGATTTTTCCCTGCGGGCGGATGGCCTCCGCCATGCCAGCCCAGTAGGTATCCACATCGGCGCAGTTGTAGATGCCATCCACTTCTCCTACGCCAATCTCCTTGAGCTGGGCGAGCAGGGGCTTCTGGTGATTGATCACATGCTGGGCGCCCATCTCGCGACACCACGCTGCCGAGTTCTCACGCGAAGCAGTGGCCACCACGGTGAGTCCCGCCACACGCGCGGCGAGCTGAATGGCAATGGAACCCACACCGCCGGCGCCACCGATGATGAGCACGCCCTTGCCTTCATTCAGTTTGGGATGCTCAATAGAAAAGCCCATGCGATCAAAAAGTCCCTCCCACGCGGTGATGGTGGTCAGTGGCATGGCTGCCGCTTGGGCAAAATCCAGATGCTTGGGTTTGTGCGCCACGATGCGCTCGTCTACGCATTGGTATTGTGCGTTGCAGCCATCGCGGGTCACATCGCCCGCATACCAGACTTCCTCACCTGCCTTGAACCGGGTGACTTCCTTGCCTACCGCCTCCACCACGCCCGCGGCATCCCAGCCGAGGATGGTGGGCTTCGTCGCATCCGGGGCGCGACGCTTGCGCACTTTGGTGTCGATAGGATTCAGTCCCACTGCACGCACGCGCACCAGCAGGTCGCGCGGCCCGGGAGTTGGCGTCGGGAGCTCGATCTCGCTGAAGCATTTGGGATCGTCAAGAGGCAGGGCTTGGGTGAGGGCGATGGCTTTCATGAGTGAGTCTGCGAGTAAGAGGTGGGATACGGTTGCCCTGATGAAATCGATTCACGGCTTGGTGTGGCTGGATCGCTCCCGAGGATAGGTAGGCAGGCCATCCACCGTATGCAGCCATGGCAATCGATCCTCCACCCACGTCTGATCCGCGGGCGTAATAAACTCCGGATTGTCCATGCTGCACACCGTCACATCCACTTCCGTGGCTAGCGCGGAGGAGAGGAACGCAAGCTGCGTGCCGCACTCGGGGCAGAAGCTGCGGATACGCCCCGCCCAGTGGACTTTCTTGGGTGATCCCTGAATGAAACGGAAGTCATCAATGCCGAAGGAAGCCCAGGTGACCATCGGTGCGGCATTGGCCCGACGACAATCCAGGCAATGGCAGTGAGTGATGTTGTACGGCGTGCCGGTGCCTTCATAGCGAATGGCGCCACAGAGGCAGCCGCCGGTGCAGGAGGAGGTACTCATGATGCCTCTTTATACCACGCAGCGTCGATGCCTGGTAGTTTCCTTCTCCTGACACCGTGCGCTGTACTGCAGCTACTCTTCCAGTCGCACGGGATTCGTCAGCTCGCCGATGCCCTCGATGGAGATCGTCACGCTGTCTCCCGCCTGCAGCCAGCGCGGCGGCTTGCGGGCCATGCCCACCCCGTGGGGAGTGCCGGTGAGGATCACCGTGCCAGGCAGAAGCGTGGTGCTGCCGCTGAGGAACGCGATCAGAGTGGGCACGTCGAAGATCATGTCGCTCGTGTTCCAGTCCTGGAGCACTTCGCCATTCACAATGGTCTTGATCTGCAGCGCGTTCGGATTCGGGATTTCATCCTTCGTCACGATGCTCGGACCGAGCGGGCAGAAGGTGTCAAAAGTTTTCCCACGGCACCACTGACTGCCACCCCAATCCTTCTGCCAGTCGCGTGCGCTCACGTCGTTCGCGCAGGTGTAGCCGAGCACGTGGCTCAGAGCATCTTCCTTGCTCACGTTCTTGCAGGTCTTGCCAATGACAACGGCGAGTTCGCATTCATAGTCCACCTGGTGGCTCGCCAGTTTCGTGGGCAGGTCGATGGGATCACCCGGATGTTGCAGCGCGCTCACCGCCTTGTGGAAGAGCACGGGATGCTGCGGAATGGGCGCATTGCTCTCCGCGGCGTGATGGCGATAGTTCAGCCCAATGCAGGGAATGCTCACCGGTGCGATCGGAGCCAGAAGCTTTTTCACATCCGCACGATTTTTGGAATCGCGGAACTCACCAAAGATTTCTCCTTCGAGTAGTGTGATGCTGCCATCATCGTGGAGCACACCAAAGCGGATGAGGTCGAGCGGGTCTTGGAAGCGAACGATTTTCACAGGTAAAAGATAAGGTGGAGTTGATGAATGACGCGTCTCAGATGTCGTCCATGACACCGCCATCTGGCAAGTGATTAGCGAATCTTATGGCATACAACGCCTGTCGTTTGGCAGGTGAAAACCACTACCATGAAAGCCCATCCGTCCCCCATGATTCGAATGGCGCGTGGTCTGGCACTTTTGTGCTTCACGATCACCGCCGCCACCCTTCTGCCCTCCTGTGCCAGCAACACGGGCAGTCAAGGAAAGCCTCCCGTGGCAGGCACCACCCTGCAGCCCACCTTGTATGAATGGCACGGCGCCACGGATGCAAGCGGTCCCACCAAGGTGCGCATCGCACTCAATGAACAGAAGGCCTATATCTATAAAGGAGACCAACAGGCCGGCTGGACCTACCTGGCCTCCGGTCGAGGCGGTTTCCAGACACCGCAGGGCACCTATCGCATCAGCGAGAAGAAGGAACAGAAAAACTCCTCCAAGTATGGCATCATCGTCGATAGCGAAGGCAACGTCGTCGATGGAGAGGCCACGCTTGGGGTGGACCGCATTCCTCCAGGCTGTCGCTTCGTAGGTGCTTCAATGCCGTACTGGATGCGCCTGACGGGCAATGGCATCGGCATGCACGCCGGCAATATCCCGAATCCTGGCTACCCAGCCTCGCACGGCTGCATCCGCCTGCCTCGCGGCATGGCGGCGACGCTCTACGACGTCGTGGATGTCGGCACCGTGGTCACCATCAGCGGCACGGCACCTCGCAGTTGAGCTGCCTTCCTTTGGAGAATCTTAATCCCGCACGAGGGGCACAAACCCCTCCTGCAGGTTCTCCATGTCCACCTTCCGGTAGAAGCAGGTCGGAGCCTTCGTGTGGCAGCAGCCGCCGCCCAGTTGCTCCACCTTGAGCACGATGGCGTCCTGATCGCAGTCCACGCGAATTTCCTTCACCACCTGGAATTCACCGGAAGTGGCTCCCTTGTGCCAGATCTCCTTGCGGCTGCGGCTGTAGTAGACCGCCTGACCGAGGGCCAGCGTCATCTTCAGCGTCTCCGCATTCATGTAGGCCACCATGAGGGGCTCATTCGTCTCGTGGTCCAAAGCGATGGCGGGGATGAGACCGTCTGCGTCAAATTTCGGGGCCAATGCCAGACCCTGCTCAATGTTGGACTTGGACTCGCGGGTCGCGAACTGGAATTGCTCGGCGGTGACTTGCATGGAGGAATGCATCGCTTGTGGATTTGAGGGGGGCGTATAACATGGACGCGTTTCCTAAATTGGAAAGCATCATTTGCGCCTTGGCTTCAGTGCTCTGGCGCTCGCTCAAAATCATCGTATGCCCTTCAAAGCCAACGTCGCTCTCCAATTCCTCGCCCGCGCCAAGGACAAGGGGCGACTGGGTCACGCCTACCTGATTTCCGGTCCCAAGGAGGCGGATTTACCCGGATTTGCGGTGAAAACCCTCAACCTCGTCTCGGGAGAACGCTGGCCTGATCTCGAAGGCTGGGAGTCGCATGGAGCTCTGGTTCTCCGGCCGGAGAGCAAGTCGCGTCAGATCCGCATCGAGACCATCCGTGAGCAGGTGGAGCCCTTCCTGTACGTCACCACCTCCGGCGCGGCGCATCGGTTCTGTGTCTTCGTGGATGCGGAGCGGATGAATCAGGCCACGCAAAATGCATTCCTCCGCACACTGGAGGAGCCGCCGCCGCGTACGCTCTTCCTCCTGCTCTCCACCCAGCCGGAGCAGTTCCTGGAGACCACCCTCTCGCGTGTCATTCGGATCGCTCTGCTGCCGGAAGCAAACACGCGGCAACTCTCCGCTCCGGAACAGAAGCTGGTGCGCCTGCTCACCGATCTCGCGAATCGCCCCACCGACTCTCTCGCCGGTGCCCTCGCGCTGCGGAAGGAGTTCGACGACATCCTCACGGAAATCGAAGACCGCCTCACCAAGGAGTTGGAGTCGCAGTTTGATGAAGAGAAGAAATTCTACAAGCAGACCACGGACGTGGACAATGCCTGGCTGAAGGATCGCGAGGAAGAATCGAAGGCTGCCATAGAGGCTCGCTACCGGCAGGAGCGTGATGGCCTTATGGAACTGCTGCTCGCCTGGCTCGGTGATGTGCTGCGCCATCAAGTGGGAGTGAGTCGCCTCGATCTGCCGGAGCATGCCGCCGCTACGGGTGTGCTCGCTCAGCGGTGGGAGCCCGCGACCGTCTCCCGTCGTATCAAGGAACTGCGTCGACTGCACTCAAATTTGCATACAAACGTGCAGGAGAACCTGGCGCTGGATGCGGCGTTTGTGGCGGCGTTTGCGTGATATGAAGCAGGGGGCTGGCATGCGCTGGGTACATGAAGTGCTCGCTTGGATTTTCGGCGGCGTCTTCATCTGGGCTGGCGTGGTGAAAGTGCAGGACCCTGCGCAGTTCCTGGTGAATGTCCGCAGCTTTCACCTGCTGCCGGATCCCTTTGCCGCGTGGACCGCACTGTTGCTGCCGTGGCTGGAGATCTTCGCCGGACTGTGTGTGCTCACCGGTTGGCTGCGCCGTGGAGGTCTTCTGATTTTGAATGTCTCCCTCGTGGTGTTTGCCGTTGCATTGATCGCCGCGTGGATGCGCGGGCTTGATGTTGAATGCGGCTGCTTCGGAGGAGGGAAGGGGACCACCACCATTGTAGAGGCATTGGTGCGGGATGCAGTGCTGCTCGCCGTGGGAGCGTGGCTGATGTTCGTGCGTAGAAAGTAGTCCGCCGGGCCTCGGCGGTTAGTGGCGAGCGGCTTGGCTTTCCCAATCGATTTGAAAACGATCGTGCACCCGTCTGGTCTGCTCCAACAATGCAAAGTGAGAAGTGAAAAATGCAAAATGGAATGCCCTTCAGTCACTTTGAATTTTTCACCTTTCATTTCTCATTTTGCATTTCTCGATGCAGCCTACCGAAGGAACAGCGGACGACCAACTTTCTCACTCCGTCAGAGCGGACTGCATACTCACGAGTCCTGACGTCACCTCGGAAAGACCGTCTGCGTTGTCGATGAACTGGCATCCAGTCATCACGTTATTCGTGCACGACTTGTCATTCACTCGTACGGCAGGACCTTTGCAGCCGCTCACGGTGAGTGCCGTGAAACTGTTGCCGACAACCGCTGTCTTTGGGTCTGCGTCGCTCTGCGCAATGAAGACGCCTTGCTCGCCGCTTCCCACGATCACCACACCCAGGAAGACATTGCTGCGTGAGTCGCGCATGAAGATGCCCTGTTTGCCGTTGTTCGAGAGCATCACATTGGACACGAGATTGCGGTTGAACTTGATGTCCGTGGAGATGCCGGCACAGTTGTTGCGGTGCAGGTGAAGCCCCTCGAAAAGACTCTCTTCAGTCTCATAGCAGGCGAGACCGTCGAAGTGATTGTCGCTCGCGCTCAACTCACGAACCGTAAGCCTGCGGCATCCTTTTTCCGTGACCACACCCGCAGAGCGGCAGCCATGGATGTTCAGTCGTTCCAGCGAGACATCCACTGCTTTGCGCACGACTACGCCGCAGCTGCGGATCACTGTCTTCTCACCTGTGTCGCAGGAGCCGTCCCAGCACTCCACGTCCTGTTTCAAACGATTACCATCAATGGCGAGGTCCGCGAGTTGGATGCCGCTCACCTCGCGCCTTGGTGTAGGCGCTTCATCCCCGATGATGATGACCGGGCAGTTCGCGCCTGCTTTCAAGCGCAGAATGGTCGCATTACCTGCGCCGCGCAGCGTGATGTAGTTCGAGCGGATGACGATGGGCGTAGCACACTCGTAGGTACCGGACGTGAGTAGAATTTCTCCACCCTCAGGACCGAGCTTTTCAATGGCCCGCTGAATCGCAACACCTCCACCCGATGGCGAGACCGCCTGGGTGTGGGAGTGTTCTTTCTCGTGGATGTAAAAACCTATAGCCACGGCGACCGCGAGGAACGTGGTCAGTCCGAGCAATAGATTGCGGGTGAGACGTCGCATTGCCATAAGGGGAGAGGGCGAAAATTTTTGCTCGCCATTGCTGGCTTGCGGAACTGATTCGCGGCCAACAATGCGGATGGCTGTCAGAGACTGCTCCGCTCTCTCCGCAGGTATCTTGCTTCGGAATTTCTTACGGCCGCAGCTTCACGCAATCGCGAACAATCAGCCATCGACGGTACTGCGACACAGAAAGTGTTCACGGATTAGTCGACAAAAAGCAAAGCCAGGATCGCGCAAAATGCGATACCTGCCTAACCAACGAACCCAACCCAAACCACCCAATGAAAACATCTCTTGGAATTATTGCTGCCGTAGCTCTGGCAGTTCCATGGAGCAGCAAGGCACAGGAAGTCGAAGGCTTCAGTGTACTGAAGGTCTGCCAGGAAGACCTCGTCTTGCATACCTCTGATAACCAGGACGCCGGTCATATCGGCTACGTCGTGGTCGATCCGGGCAGCCAGCGCATCGTGTCTGCACTAGTCACTGGCGGCGTGCTCGCCGAGCGTGTCGTCGCCGTGCCCTACACCGCGATCCGCTACAGCAGCGCTCGTGAAGTGACCCTCGTCGACATCAATCGCGAGCGCCTTATCAGCGCTCCCATCGTCGAGCGCACCCACCTCACCAGCACCACCACGCGTTTTGAGCCTGCGTTCTTCGAGCGCTCGTACACGCACTTCGGTGGCAATGCCACTGAGCTTCGAGTAGGCGTCCGTTCGGAAACCTCATCACGCACGGAAATCGACCGCAATCGCGATCGTGATGGACGTGGACGCGAAGGCCGCGATCGTGACCGCAACCGCCCGGATGCCACCGATCCATCCCGTACGGATCGTGCAGAAACCAGCGCAACCGAACGCAATCGTGCGGACGCCACCGCTCGTCGCGATAGCGATCGCACTTCCACCTCGGAAGCCAACCGCGACCGCAATATGCCCGAATCCCGTGCCGGCGAAGAACGCCGTGGCAACAACCGCCCTGATGGAGAAGCAAACCGCTCCGGCAATCGTCCCGACAGCTCCTCCGAGCGCCGTGGCAGTGCCAACCGTCCGGATGCCTCGTCACCCGACAGTCCTAACAATCGCCCTGGCGGGTCCAGCGATTCCAGCAACACCTCACGTCCCGGAGCCTCCGCTGACAAGCCGAATGAGCCTGCCAATCGCAGCGCCACCAATCCTCCGGCCAATGCGAACGGTGCAAACAAGGACGATCAGGCGAAGAAAGAAACTCCGACGGAGAAGAAGACGCCTGGTGCCGATACCACTGACCCGGCGAATCGCCGTCCTAATCGCGACAATCCCGAAAACAAGGGTGCCCAGCAGAAGGCTGAAAAGGCCATCGAGAACGCTGCGCCAAAGAAGGCTGACGAAACACCCTCTGCTACGCCCTCACCGACATCCCCCACTGGCAGCGCAGCCGACAGGAAGCCGCTCTAACGGTTCATCAAGTCATCATACCCAACCTGAACCAGCATGCCCGCTTACTGTAATGGTGAGCGGGCATTTGATTTGGGCTGCTGCGACGCGTCATCACACGCTCTTCTTCACCAGCGTCACCACACACTCCAAATGCCGTGTCTGCGGGAACAAATCAAACGGCTGCACCTTCGACAGCTCATATCCAGCTTCAGTGAACTTCACCAGGTCGCGCATCTGCGTGGCCGGATTGCAGGACACATACACCACCGCACGTGGACCAAACTCAAAGAGCTGCGCCAGGAAGCTGTCACCGCATCCTGCACGAGGAGGGTCGACAATCACCGCGGTCTCTGCCGCAGGATGAATTGCCTTGGCAAACAGATGCTCCGCACTCCCCGCGGTAAATTGTGCATTGGTGATGCCGTTGATCTCCGCATTGTGCTTCGCCTTCACCACAGCGGATTCGGAAATTTCGATGCCCACCACATGCTCGAAATGCTTCGCGCAGCTCAACGCGAAGAGTCCGCTGCCGCAATACGCATCCAGCAGGAAGCGCGCGCCGCTCGCCTTCGCTTCGGCGGCGACGTGTTGCACGAAGGCGGGAAGGATGAAGGGATTGTTCTGGAAGAAGTCACCCGCTTGGAACTCAAACCGCACATCATCCACCACCTCAGTCGCAATCTCCGCGGACTGCGTAAGCACGCTCCCCTGAGAGGCACGCAGCAGCACCGTGGCGCCGCGCTTGTAGCGCGAGGCGTGCGCACGGATGTCCTCACGCATGCCTCCCAGCGCTTCATTGAGCTCCGGCATGGCGATGTCGCAGCGCGGCACATCGATGATGCGGTGGCGGCTGCTGTCCGCGAGGAAGCCAATCTCGGCAATCTGCCCGTTGCGCGGCTGGGCGAAGTGCGGCGTGATCTTTGAGCGATACTCAAACTGCCTCGGCGAGCCAATCACAGGCAGCACCTCGTGCTCGATACGTGCCATGTGCTTCAGCAACTCCGCTACTTGCTGCTGCTTCCAGACAAGCTGGGCCTCATACCCCAGGTTCTGGTACTGACAGCCACCACAGGTGCCGAAGAGGGGACAACGCGCCTCTACGCGCTCCGGCGAGGGCTCCAGCACCTCCATGAGGTCCGCCTCGCTGTAGTTCTTGTGATTGCGATGGATTCGCGCCCGCACCTTTTCACCCGGCAGGCCAAAGGGAATCATCACCACCCAGCCGTCCACCCGCGCGATGCCATGTCCCAGATTCGTCAGCTTCTCAATCGTGAGGTCGAGCTCGTGATGATAGGGAAAGGGATGGGCAACAAATTTCTTGGGCGGCTGGCGCATGAAAGGGCAAACGAAGGCGGCGGTACAGAGGGCGAGGGGGAATGGACGATACGCCCGAGCAGGGCGGAACGGGTCCATGTTTTCCCTAACCCTCACCGCCGCATCGGCAAGGAGATTCCGCGCCAAAGCCTGCTGCCCGGCGCGGGCTGCCCCCATAGGAGCGTGGACACTCTTGTCCGCCGTTCTGTAACGCAGCGAGCACGTGCGCGCTAAAACTGCGACATGGCGCTTCAGAAGCAGCCGGTGGACCACGACCTTGCCTGCCGGATGAAAAACGATGGCGCCTCAGGGGCGGCGGACAAGAGTGTCCGCGCTCCTTTCAGACGCAAGGCCCTTCACCGCACGCGGCCACGGGCTTACACCGCTTCCTTCAATTGTTCCGCTTTCTTCTCCTCCGTGGCCGGCACCACCAGCACGGGACAGGGGGCACTCTTCAGCACCTGCGCGGTGATGGAGCCCACCAGCAGGTTGTACAGGGAGCCGTGTCCGTGAGATCCCACGATGATGAGCTCCGCTCCCAAGCGGCGGCATTCCTCAATGAGGTCCTCCACCTGAGTGCCCTGGATCTGCCGTGTGCTCGCGCGCACGCCAAACTTCTCCAGGGACTCCTGAAGCTGCACCATACGATCACCCTCCGCTGCGATGGTCTCGGGGGATGGCGGGCGGTACACCGTGGGCGCCATGCCAAAGTCCACCACCACAGGGTCCGGGGAGACCACGTGGAGCAGCACGACCTCACTGCCGAAGGCAGACGCAAGTTGGTGCGCCTGCTTCAGCACTTTGAAGGTCATGTCGGAAAAATCTACCAGCGCGACGATCGTCTTCATAGGAGGGAGCGGTTGAACGACCACGTGCCATCACCGGCATCGAGATCGATGGATCAGTTGGAGAAGAACTGTTTGAGGCGGTTGCCCAGCTTCATGTCGCTGAGGGATTGAGCTCCACTCTTCACGGCGCTCATGCCGTCTTCGGCGTAGTGGCTGGCACGGTCATAGGCAGGTCCCAGGAAGTCCGAGAGACGTTCCTGGATGTCCTCCAGCATGCGCACGGCACGGTTCTTCGGGGGCGGGGGCGGGGTCAGAAGCTCACGTGCCAGCAGGCCCACGGCATAGCCGATGCCCACCGTGGCGGCCACGGCCCACACGGGATGCTTTCGTACAAAGTTCTCCACTTCCGTCGTGGTGGTATTGCACAGCTCGCGTCCTTTTTCGGCAGCGTGCAGCGCGCTTTCCTTGGCATGTTTTGCCATGTCCTGGGCCTGGCCCATGGCTTGGGTGGCCTTTTCTTTTGCGCGGTCTGCCATGCTATGCGCTTGGTCCAAGGCTTCGGAAGCTTTTTCAGAAGCCTGTTGTCCGAGGGATTCAGTATATGAGCTCATGATGGGTCGGTATGTTGGTGTTTCTCAGTGCAAAGTTCGAGGGCCTTGATGATGCCCAAGGTCAGCAGCGCCGGGCGGAGCACGGTCACGGTGACCGCCGTCACCGTTTTCACGATGAAGCGGGTGGGTATCACGTTGAGGAAAATGCCGGTACCCAGCGCGATGGCCACGGCACGGGCCGGGTCCTGCCGGGAAAACTCGCCCGTGCGCGCGGTGATTTTATCAATCAACTGCTCCACGGGATGGGCGGGCGCCACGACCGGCTCGGGTCGCTCAAAAGGAGGCGGAAGTACGCCGGCGAGGGGGGCGGGGGCTTGGGAAATCATGGGAGAAGTGCGGACGCTTCATGCGCCGCTCACCCATATATCGCATCTGGGGGGCCGGGTGCTCTTCTCCGGTTGGCATGAGGAGAGCGTCGATTGCGACTACCCCTCTCTGTGTTCTGAGCGACCTTGTGACGCCATGAGCGAGGTACGGCCCTGGGAGCGCTGGCCTCCGGCCGGCGTATTATGGTTTCTATCCGGCAAGGCATCGCAACACCAAAACGCCGGCCAGAGGCCAGCGCTCCTAGGGCCGCGCAGTGCTCGCGACCCTGGTTGGAGATTTCACGCGAAGGCTACCTACTCCTTCGCAATGATCACCGTCGCCAGCGGAGGCACGGTCACTACCACGGAGTACGGCTGGCCCTGCCACGGGGTGGGCTCGGCATTGAGGCCGGCGCCGTTGCCCATGTTCGCTCCGGAGTAGAGTCCAGAGTCCGTGTTCAGCAGCTCGCGATACGTGCCCGGCTGGCTCACGCCGAGGCGGTAGCCCTGGCGAGGCACCGGCGTTGCATTCACCAGCACGGTGCACTGGTCACCGGTGGGTTCTTCACGCACATAGACGAAGAGGCTGTTCTCCCAGTCATTTGCATCCAGCCAGCGGAAGCCACCATTTTCATGGTCGCGGCGGTGCAGGGAGGGGCGCGAAGTATAGAGATGGTTCAGATCCGCCACCAGCTTTTGCAGGCCGCGGTGTTCTTCACCAAAGAGGACTTCCCAGTCGAGCTGGCGCTCGTGGGACCACTCACGCCATTGGCCGATTTCACAACCCATGAAGAGCAGCTTCTTGCCCGGGTGCGTCCACATCCAGCCGAGGAACATTCGCAGGTTCGCGAACTTCTGCCAGCGGTCGCCGGGCATCTTGTCCAGCAGGGCGTGCTTGCCATGCACCACTTCATCGTGGCTCAGCACGAGGATGAAGTTCTCATCATAGGCATAGAGCATCGAGAAGGTGGCCTCACCATGATGGTACTTCCGGTGAATCGGCTCCTTCTCCATGTACTTGAGCGTGTCATTCATCCAGCCCATGTTCCACTTGAAGCCGAAGCCCAGGCCACCGCTGGCCACAGGACGTGATACACCACCCCACGAGGTGCTCTCCTCGGCGATCATCATCACACCGGGATGCTGTGTGTAGCACTGCAGGTTCAGCTCCTTCATGAAGGCGATCGCCTCCAGGTTTTCGCGGCCGCCGTGGACATTGGGCACCCATTCTCCCTGTTCGCGGGAGTAGTCGAGGTAGAGCATCGAGGCCACCGCATCCACGCGGATGCCATCGATGTGATAATGCTCCAGCCAGAAGAGGGCGTTTGCGATGAGGAAGTTTCGCACCTCATTACGCCCGTAGTTGAAGATGAGTGTGCCCCAGTCCATGTGCTCGCCCTGGCGCGGGTCCGCATGCTCATAGAGTGCAGTGCCATCGAAGCGCGCGAGGCCATGGGCATCCTTCGGGAAGTGCGCGGGCACCCAGTCCACAATCACGCCGATATTCTCCTGGTGGCAACGATCCACAAAGTGGCGGAATTGATCCGGATTCCCAAAGCGTGAGGTCGGGGCATAGTAGCCGCCCACCTGATAACCCCACGAACCATCAAAGGGGAACTCACTCACGGGCATGAGCTCGATGTGTGTGAAGCCAAGCTGTTTCACATACGGGATGAGCTGATCCGCCAGTTCATTGTAGGAAAGTGGACGATTGTTTTCTCCACGCTTCCAGGAGCCCAGATGCACCTCATAGATGCTCATCGGCGCATGGTAGGGGTCCGTCGCGGGACGGCGCTGCATCCACTCGGCATCCTGCCATTGGTACAAATGGAAGTCCCACGTGAGTGACGCGGTCTGGGGACCATTCTGTGCGAAGAAGGCAAAGGGGTCGCTCTTGTTGAAGAGCTGACCGTGCGCGCCGAGCAATTCAAACTTGTAGTGCGCACCCGGACCGATGTGCGGGATGAAGAGCTCCCAGATACCGCCCTCCATGCGCAGGCGCATGGAATGCACGCGGCCGTCCCAGCAATTGAAGTCGCCCGTCACGGACACGCGCTTCGCATTTGGCGCCCACACGGCGAACTGCATGCCGCTCACGCCATCCTTGATCTTCGGATGCGCGCCGAGGTGCTCGAAGAGTCTCCAATGCCGCCCCTCGCGGAAGAGGTGCATATCCAGATCGCCCAGACACATGCCGAAGGAATAGGCATCGCGATGCTGCACATGCTTGCCTTCGTGGGTGTGCCAGAGGATCTCATAAGCCTTGCCCCACGCGTCGGCAGGGAGGTAGGCTTCATAGAGCCCATTGGGGTGCAGCAGCTCCGCGGAAAAGGTGCCACCGCCGTCCAGCAATACGATATCCAGCGCGTGCGCTTGGGGTTGCAACGCCCGTACTACCAGGCGGCCATCGTTCAGGCGATGCGGCCCAAGGTAGGAAAAGGGGTCATGGTGCCGGGCTTCCAGGATGCGTGTTGCATTCTCGTCCAAAGAGTTAGCCGTCAATGACATGGCCCACCCTTAGCCCGCCTTGAGCAAGGGCTCAAGATAATCCTTGTAGATACGCTCCCAACTAAATTGTCGCACGACCTCCCTTTTCCTCGCTCCGAAGGCATCCTTCTTCAGCGCCTTGGCGATTCTGGCCGCGATGGCGTCCGGCTTCTCCGAGAGGGCAAAATACTCCGCGTGCTTCCCAGCCACCTCTTTGTGCGCAGGGATGTCCGAGCAGAAAACGGTCAGGCGATGCTGCGCGGCCTCCAGCAGGGGCAGGCCGAAACCCTCGACCTTGCTGGGGAAAAACAGGGCATCCGACAGGTCGTAGAACCCACGCACATCCTCATCGGAGGCCTCGAATCGCTGGCCGGCCATGAGCACATGCTCCTCCATCTTCTTCTTCCGGAGGAGCGCGTTGACCTTTTCCGCGTACTCCTGGGATTCCGGGCGATGCGGATCTGCAGCACCGGTCACGATGCTCACCGCATCAATGCCCATCTTGCAGAGGGCCGCCGTGGTTTCGATGGTGAGCTCGATGTTCTTCCGCGCGACGATGCGCGAGGGGTGGAAGAGCACCATCTCGCGCTCAAAGATGGAATGCCGCGAGGCGAAGGCTGAAACGTTCTTGGTCAGGCCGAGCGTGGCGCCTGCATTGATGCCATTCGGCACCACCTTGCACTTCGTCTTGGTGATGCCGAGCTTCTGGCAAAACTCTCCGCGGCGCACTTCGGAAACGGCCACGTGCTCGGCGCGGAGATGGAGGTCGTCGAATGTATCCTTCGACACATCGACATCATGTACCCAGTTGATGAACCGCGTTCCTGTCATCTCCCGGCTGAGTTCCGCCAGCGTCTGGGTGCAGTCCCAGGCGAAGGGCATGGTGAACATGTTGTGCACGATGATCACCTCACACCCGGTGAAGGCGGAGCGGAGACGCTTGATATAAAAGTTCGGCGCATACTCCATGATGGCGCCCTGCACCTTCGCACCCTTGTTTCCGCTCACCACCACGACCTCGTGGCCGTGCATGGCGAGGATCTGGGCCTGCTGCTCCAGCACACGCTCCACGCCCCCGATGACGGGAGGTGCAGCGTAGTGGACCAGAGCGATGCGCATTTTTTGCGATATTTATCGCGAAGAGTATGTCAATTCGCGACCACGTTGACCAGCTTTCCGGGCACAACAACGATTTTTCGCACGGTAAGCCCTTCGGTAAATTCCTTCACCTTGGCGTTGTCCCGGGCGAATTTCTCCATGTCTTCCTTGGAAATGTCCGCGGGGACGGTGAGGCGGTCACGGAGTTTTCCATTCACCTGCAGCACCACCTCCACCTCGCTGGAGACCAGCGCGGCCGGGTCGTAGGTGGGCCAGGTCTGGTGGGCCAGTAGGCCCTGCCTCTTCAGGCCGGGGAAGGCCGCGCCCAGGCGCTCGGCCAGTTCCTCGGAAACGTGGGGAGCGAAGGGATTCAGCAATACCAGCAAAGTCATCACCGCGCTGGCGGGCCGCACCTCAGCCTGGGTGAAGGCATTCGTGAGCACCATCATCTGGCTGATAGCCGTGTTGAAGCTCAGCTTTTCGATGTCCTCACCCACCTTTTTGATGGTCTCGTGCAGCACCTTGTTCAGCTTGTTGTCCGGAGCCACGTCCTGAAGCTGGGGTGAAGTGGACCACACACCCTCCTGATTGCTCTCCTGCACCAGACGCCACACGCGGGCCAGGAAGCGGTACACGCCCTCCACGCCCTTCATGCTCCAGGGCTTCACCTGCTCCAGCGGGCCCATGAACATCTCATACAGGCGCAGCGAGTCCGCCCCATACTCGGCGACCACGTGGTCTGGATTGACCACATTGCCGCGGGACTTGGACATCTTTTGCCCGTCCTCACCCATGATCAGTCCCTGATTTACCAGCCTCTGGAAGGGCTCGGGCGTCATCAGGTAGCCCAGATCGTGCAGGACCTTGTGCCAGAAGCGGGCGTAAAGCAGGTGCAGCACGGCATGCTCCGTGCCGCCGATGTACAGGTCCACGCCACCGGGCTTGCCATTGGCGCCCATCCAGTACGCCTCAGCTTCCTTCGAAATGAAGCGCTCGGCATTCTTCGGGTCGCAGTAGCGCAGGTAGTACCAGCAGGACCCAGCCCACTGCGGCATGGTGTTCAGCTCGCGGGTCGCCTTGTTGGAATACTGCACCCACGCAGTTGCCTTGCTCAGCGGAGGCTCGGGCGTGCCGGTGGGCTTGAAGTCATCCAGATCCGGCGGCACCACGGGCAGCTCGGAAACATCCACGGCGCGATGCTTGCCGTCCTCCCACACAATCGGGAAGGGCTCACCCCAGTAGCGCTGACGGCTGAAGAGCCAGTCGCGCAGCTTGAAGTTCACCATCTTGCGGCCCAGACCCTTTTCCTCCAGCCACTCGGAGATGGTGCGCTTCGCCTCGTGCGTGGACAGGCCGTCCAGGAAACCGGAGTGGATGGCGATGCCGTCATCCGTGTAGCTATGCCAGTCGGTGCCTTCCGGTGGCTGCACCACCTGCACGATGGGCAGCTCAAACTTCGTGGCGAATTCGAAGTCACGTTCGTCATGTCCCGGCACGGCCATGATGGCGCCGGTGCCGTAGCTCATCAGCACGTAGTCCGCGATCCACACGGGGATGCGGTTCTCGTTGACCGGATTGATTGCATAAGCGCCCGTGAAGACGCCGGTCTTATCCTTGGCCAGTTCCGTGCGTTCCAGGTCGCTCTTGCTGGCCACCTTCTTCACATACGCCTCCACCAGCGGCTGCTGCTCCGCGGTGGTGATGGATTTCACCAGC
The DNA here is from genome assembly GCF_011044495.1 of Roseimicrobium sp. ORNL1. Taxonomy (GTDB): domain Bacteria; phylum Verrucomicrobiota; class Verrucomicrobiia; order Verrucomicrobiales; family Verrucomicrobiaceae; genus Roseimicrobium. The sequence continues at coordinate 4,479,217 of NZ_CP049143.1, read as the reverse complement.
GGATGCTCGGGGGACAGCACCATGTACGTAGCGCCAAACAGCGTGTCCGGACGCGTGGTGAACACGGTAACGGAGGGATTCGACGGGGCGTCGGGCGCCTCGATTTCGAACTTCACCTCAGCACCCTCGCTGCGGCCAATCCAATTGCGCTGCAGCAGCTTGATGCTCTCCGGCCAGTCCAGATGCTCCAGTTCGTCAATCAGGCGCTGGGCAAAGGCGGTGATGCGCAGCATCCACTGGCGCAGTGGGCGACGCTCCACGGGGAAGCCGCCGACTTCGCTCTTGCCATCGATGACTTCTTCATTCGCCAGCACCGTGCCCAGTTCCGGGCACCAGTTCACCGGCGCTTCGCTCACGAAGGCCAGACGGCGCGCATCGATGCGATCGCGGTCCCATCCCAGTTGCTCCAGGTCGGAAATGGGGCGGGCCTTGTTGCTCTTCTCGTCGAAATAGCTGTTGTAGAGCTGCAGGAAGATCCACTGCGTCCACTTGAAGTAGCCGGGGTCCGTGGTGTTTACCTCGCGGTCCCAGTCATACGCGAAGCCCAGGCGCTTGAGCTGCGCGCGGAAGCTGTTCACGTTCTTCTCCGTGGTCACGCGGGGATGCTGCCCGGTCTTGATGGCATACTGCTCCGCCGGCAGGCCGAAGGCGTCCCAGCCCATGGGGTGCAGCACGTTGCTGCCCGTCATACGCTTGTAGCGCGCCACGATGTCCGTGGCCGTGTACCCCTCAGGGTGACCCACATGCAGGCCCTCACCACTGGGGTAGGGGAACATGTCCATCACGAAGTACTTGGGCTTCGACGCCACAAAATCAGCGTCCCCCGGACCGGGTGTGCGGAAGGCCTTGGTCTCGTCCCAAAGCTTCTGCCACTTCGGCTCGAATTCGTCGAAGGGGTACTGTTTGCGTCGTTCGCTGCTCATGAGGGGGATGTGTGAAAAAGGGGCGCACAGGAAACCGCATTCGGGCCGGAGTGCAAATGGAGATCTGTCCTCGAACGTACCTCGCGAGTCCCTTCGCGAGCTCACCCCATCCACCCGCCCACCACAACAAAGCAGGATGCCGCCAGGAAAGTAGTCCGCCGAGCCTCGGCGGTCAGTTGGCGATAGCTGGCCCATGAGCCCTTATTCCAACCGAAAGCGCGAGCAGCGGCGCCCAACAATGCAAAATGAGAAGTGAAAAATGAAAAGTGCAAAATGGAATGCACCTCAGTCACTTTGCATTTCCCTCGGCACTGCTGCCGAAGGCTCGGCGGACTACTTTCCTTCCGCCCACCGCCTCAACGGACAACTTCCTCCCCGTTCAAGGGTTTCATCGAGCAGCGGGCCACCATCTGGCAACCACCCGCACCACTGCCATGAACCGCACCCTCTGCCTCGCGCATGCCGTCGTCATCTTCATGGTCACGCCCGCCCCCGCCGTGGACCGGGCTGAGCCTGCCCCTGCGCGCGGCCTGCCTTTCCCTCCGGCGTTTTCGGTGTTGGACGATGTCCTTCAGCTCCCGCCTCCCTTCGGCCGTGGTGTGCCCATGCTGCCACCGCAGCAGCAGCCAAATCAGATGAACCAGCAGCGCCCGAGATTCGGTCCCTGGCAGGGAGATGTGAATGTCACCGTGGCCGGAGCGGACGGCACCGTGACCCGGCTCCATACCTTCGAGAGGGCTGGCGTGCCCACCGTGGCCCGGCTCAAGGATGGCCGTCTGATGGCGGCGTTTCAGAACTTCCCCAAGGATGACCAGGCCAACTTCGACAAGGTGGCCGTCTCCTTTTCAGCGGACGAGGGAAAGACGTGGACCACGCCCGCGACCATGGTCATCACCGGCATGGATCAGGGCCTGATGCGCCCCTTCGATCCCACACTGGTGCCTCTGCCGGACGGTCGCGTGCGCATGTACTTCACCAGCAATCGCAGCCCACGATTTGAAGAAAGCACGCCCGCCATCTATTCCGCCATCTCGGAGGACGGTCTCCACTACACCTTTGAACCCGGCATGCGCTTCGGCGTGGAGGGCAAGGTGGTCATCGACTGTGCAGTGTGTTTGCATCAGGGTGTATTCCACCTCTTCTCACCTGACAACGGCACCCCGGCAGAAATGCGCGAGGAGCAGTTTCCGGGACGTCCCCGGCCAGCATCCGGTCTCGGCTACCACGCCACCAGCAAGGACGGCCTGAACTTCGAACGCGTGCCCGATGTGAAAATCGAGGGTGCCTCCAACCTCCGCTGGCTGGGCAATGTCCTTTCAGACGGCACTACCATGACCTTCATCGGCACCGGCAGCGCCACTCCCCGACGCGGCGGCCTCTGGATGGCCACGAGCAAGACCGGAACCGACTGGACCTTGATCGAGTCACCCCCCTCCATCGTGGGAGCCGACCCCGGCATTGTGCAGCTCAAAGACGGGACGTCCCTGGTGGTATCGACGGCGATTGCGGTGTCTGGGGAGAGGACGAGGTAACTCCCTTCAACCTTCAATAGCGTACTTGTTTCCCTGATGGGTGTTGCTTGAGCGACGATGTCAGGATGTCCTAAGTTGAATTGCAGCCGCTTTTACGCCGAAGGCGTTACACATTGTCTAGCCCAAGGTCAGCCTGCGAAGCAGGCGCCACCTTGGGTGCGTTAGATGAATCATCGGAACTCTGAAAGAGTTCAACAAAGGCGTGGCCAACGCTGAAAGCGATTTTCCCCAGCAGCGCGTCTGTGGAACGCTTTCAGCGTTCAGCATCTCGATGGCGCATCCCAAGGTGGCGCTTGCCGCTTCGCGGCGAAGCTTACCTTGGGCTGGACAATGTGTAACGCCTTCGGCGTATTCCTGAAATCGGCTACGGCGCTGCTTGAAACGCTCTATCCCAGCCTCCTCTCAATCGGCACCAGCAAATGCATCTCCTCCACGCTTCGATAGTACTCCATGGTCGGTCGTGACCGGTCCATGCCGAACTCGCGGATCATCTCATCAAACATCACCCCAATCTGGTCCGTATGCTCCGTCCAGTTCTCCAGCTTCCGGCGCACGCACAACCCGGCAGGAACTTCGATGATGGGCAGGCCGAAGGCGCGTTCTTCCGCCTCGCTCTCCGGGACCAGTCCGGCATAGTACTCCAGGCCATTTGGCCCGCCATACACCAGCCCGTACATCTTGCGTCCTTTCAAGGTTGGGAGCTTGCTCTCCAATGCTTGAAACGCGTCCGAGGTGTCTCCCGGAAATGTCGCTGCCTTGGCGGTGATGAGCCGTAGCGCGGGTTGTTCGATGATGGTGGCTTGCATGCGTATGCGCAGTTAACGCAGCTCGCGAGTCCCTTCGCGAGTGTATTTCGTCAACAACTTCGCGAAGGGACTCGCGAGCTACGTTGGTCAGTGCGCCTCCAGCCAATTCTTCCCCGTGCCCGTCTCCACCAGCACCGGCACGCGAAGGGGAAGAGCGTGCTGCATGCTCTCCACAATGATGGGCGTGACCTTCTCCACTTCGCTGTTGGGCACTTCAAAGAGCAATTCATCGTGCACCTGCAGGAGCATGCGAGTCTTGAATCCACCTTCGTGCAACAGTCGGTCCACGGTGATCATGGCGAGCTTGATCATGTCCGCCGCCGTGCCCTGGATGGGTGTGTTCATCGCTACGCGTTCAGTGGCATTGCGTACGGTGGCGTTGGAGGAATTGATGTCCCGCAGAAAACGGCGACGTCCCGTGAGCGTGGACACGAATCCGCGCTTGCGCGCATCTTCCACCTCCCGGTCCATGTACTCACGCACGCCGGGATACTGGACGAAGTAGCTGTCGATGATCTGTCCTGCCTCTGCTCGTGGGATGCCCAGACGCTGGCTCAGGCCGAAGGCGCTGATGCCATAGATGATGCCGAAGTTCACCATCTTCGCCGTGCGCCGCATGTCGGAGGTGGTCTCCTCAAGAGGCACGTTATACACCTTTGCGGCGGTGGCGGTGTGAATGTCGAGCTTGCGTTGGAATGCCTCCGCCATGTTATCATCACCACTGAGGGCGGCCATCACGCGCAGTTCGATCTGCGAATAGTCCGCGCTGAGCAGCACCCAGTCTTCCTTCTCGGGAACGAACGCCTTGCGAATCTCACGCCCAGCATCGCTGCGGATGGGGATGTTCTGCAGGTTCGGATCCGAGGAGGCCATGCGGCCCGTCGCCGCCATGAGCTGGTGGAAGGTGGTGTGCACGCGGCCATCAATCGGATTCACCGTGGCGGGCAGCGCATCCACATAAGTGTTCTTCAGTTTGGTGGACTCACGATAGGCCAGGATGTCCTCGATGATGGGATGCACACCCACGAGCGACTGCAGGGTCTGCTCGTTGGTCTGGTACTGGCCGGTCGCCGTCTTCTTCGGCTTCTCAATCAGCCGCAGTTGATCGAAGAGCACCTCACCCAGCTTCTTCGGCGAGTTCAGGTTGAAGGGGGCTCCCGCATAGCTGTGGATGCGAGCTTCCAATTCACGAGCGCGCTGCTCCAAGGTGTGTCCAATTTCATTGAGCGTGGGTGCGTCCACGGTCACTCCCACGTGCTCCATGCGCACCAGCACGGGCAGCAGCGGTGCTTCGATGTCATAGAAGACCTTGTGCTGTCCCTGCTTTTCCAGTTCGGGACGCAGGATGGTTGCGAGCTGCAGGGTCACGTCCGCATCTTCCGCCGCGTACTCGGCCAGCGGTTCCAGCGGTACCTCCGCCATGCTCTTCTGCGGTGTGGGTCCCTTCTTCTCACCGATGAGCGTGGTGATGGAGATGGGCGAGTAACCCAGATAGCGCTCGCTCAAGTAATCCATCCCGTGCCGCTGATCGGGCTCAATGAGGGAGTGGGCGAGCATGGTGTCAAAGAAGGGGCCAGCGACCTCAATCTTGTGAGCCATGAGCACGCGCAGGTCGAACTTCAGGTTGTGCCCAATCTTCTCCGCCGTGCTCGTGGTGAGCAGCGGCTTCAGCTCTGCCAACACGGCGAGATGCTCCTGCGGATCTTCCGGAATATGGATGTAGCACGCCTCATGCGGATCGATGGCAAAGGACATGCCGAGCATGCGAGCGGTCAGTGGATCCAGCCCGTCAGTTTCCGTATCGAAGCAGAAGGCCTTCACCTCGGCGAGACGCTTCAGCCAGCGCTCGCGATCCTCGCGTGTGGTCACCAGATCATACTTGTGCGGCACGGTAGCCGCTGTTTGCAGATTCGGATTCGTGGGAGCGTCGAACAGTTCCTGCTCGTTCGCCTCAAGCTCCGTGGGGATGGTGGTGGGAGCTTCTGCTGTGGTACCACCCCCGCCGAAGAGGTCTCCCTGCGCATCGCCACCCGCGGCTGACTTTGCTTTCGCAGAGGTCTTCTTTGTCGGTTGCGCGGGCGCTGCTGCCCCGCCGCGTCCTGCCTTGAAATCCTCGCCAAAGATGCGGCGACCGAGCGCATTGAATTCATACTCCACGAAGATGGCCTTCAGCGCGTCATCGTCGAAGGATTGCAACGCCATCTCATCGAGTCCCACCGGCGCGGGCGCATCGCGCATGATCACCGCAAGCTGCCGCGAGAGGCGTGCCATGGCCGCGCCTTCCTTCACCTTGTCCTTCAGCTTGCCTTCGATTTCGTCCACGCGCTCCAGCATTGCCTCGACACCGCCGAACTGTTGAATGAGCTTCGCGGCCGTCTTCTCTCCCACGCCTTTGATGCCCGGGATGTTGTCGCTCGCATCCCCCATGAGACCGAGGATGTCGATCACCTGCTCGGGATTCTGTACTCCCCAGCGTTCGCATATTTCTTTGACGCCGAGAATCTCCGTGTCGCTTCCCTGGCGGCCCGGTTTGTAAATCTTCGTGCGCTCCGTCACGAGCTGGCCGAAGTCCTTGTCCGGCGTGACCATGTACGTCTCGAAGTCGCCGCGTCCCTCCGCCTGATGCGCGAGCGTGCCGATGAGATCGTCTGCCTCATATCCATCCAGCTCAAGGATGGGAATGCGCATGGCCTTCAGCAGCCGCTTCGCTGCGGGGATGGCCAGGGAGAGGTCCTCCGGCATTTCCTCGCGCTGCGCCTTGTACTCGGCGAACATGGTGTGGCGCGGTGTGGGCGCACTGGTATCAAAGGCCGCCGACAGGTGCGTGGGCTTCTGATTCTCCCGGATGTCTAGCAGCACGTTGGCGAAGCCGTAGAGCGCCGACGTATTGACCCCCTTGCTGTTGAAGATGGGCTTCTTGATCAGTGCAAAGTGCGCACGGTACAACAGCGCCATGCTGTCGAGGAGGAAGAGGCGATTCGGCATCTGTCCAGAATGGAGAGGCAGGGCGGAAGGGCAACCGGCTAGTTCGGAATGCGGAAGCCGGGACGCGTAGTGTGAAGCCAATCCGACCACAGAGTGTGTATCGCATGGCACGGCCCTGGGAGCGCTGGCCTCCGGCCGGCGTATTGGTATTGAGGCTGGCAACCCCTGCGCGGTATCACACCACAACCACGCCGGCCAGAGGCCAGCGCTCCCAGGGCTGCAGCATGTGTTTATCGTCAGGGGTTCATGCGCGTATTTGGTGGTGCCAACTTCCGCCCAATCCTCGTCTCACATCGGTGCATACTGCTCATGCTTGGGCAGTGCCGGGTCCATGAGGTCCCACGGCTGCGCATCTGCGGTGAAGATGTCAAAGGCCGGCTTGAAGATGGACGGGTCATCCAGGCTCGAAGCGACGACCCCGATGAAGGGGAAGGCCGGATTCACCGCGCCAAACAACCGCGAACCACAATCCGGGCAGAAGCCGCGCGTGTGCTGGCCGCCACCATCACTGGGACGGTCATGGTACTTCGGCGTGCCCTGGGTGATCTTGAAAGCCGTGACGGGGAACAGCGTGGCGGGCGAATAGGGACCGCCACTGGCGCGCTGGCATTCGCGACAATGACAGGAGAACATGGCCATGGGTGCCTCGGTGCATTCGTACCGGATGGCTCCGCAGGCGCATCCGCCAGTGATGGGGGTAGAGAGTGGCATGGGATTGGTAGGGTAGTAGATGGGCTTGGGTTAAGTAGCCTTCCATGCCTGACGAACACCTCGGCTCACGCAGGACATCGAAGCGTGAGATTCTAAAAAAATTCGTTCCTTGGCCTTCGCTCCCACGAGGTGCCATTCAATCCCAAGGTGAAACGTCGGGCATCTCATAGCACATATCGCATCAGCGAAGCGACCGCCTTGTTCGCCCATTTCGTTCCTTGGGAGGAAGGATCTCCCCCTGAGAATGACACCAGACCCCGCTTTCCAAGCGCACTTTGCAGCGCAGCGACGCGAAATATCCTGTACCCGAAGATACCCAGCAGTGTCGCCATGGAAATCACAATCGCCGCGATGACGATCCAGCGGTTCTTTTTGCGTGTTTTAGGACTGGGACCCTCGTTCATGCAAATCAACGTCACTTGTTGGGATATCTCACAACCCTTTCATCGCGCCAGTTATTTCTCCAGGCGGTATACGATTTCTCCCCTGCACTGCCGACACATGAGACACGCGTCGCACCAGCGCCATTCTGTCGAGAAGGGCGGGATAGGGCAACCGTGGAGATATTTCAGGAGGCTCGAGGCGGTCTTTAGTGTGCCATGAAGTCGAAGCCCCATTGAAAAGGGCTTCATCAGCACCTTAAAATCTTTCGAATTCCACCTTCACGCCGGAGAGCGACTCTTGGAACACCTGTTGCGTGGTTGGTGTCGTCTCGATCAATGTAGTGATTTTTACATCCTTGAGGTTGGGGAATGTTTTGAGCGTGGCGGCTATCTCCGGCGTGATGGTTGCTACTACAAATTTCACTCCGCGGATATTCGGATGCCCGGTAAGTAAAGCAAAAGAGTGATGGGTGATGCTGCCATGCAGTTCGAGTGTCTCTAGGTGCTTCGATTGCCGCAACTCAGCGAAAAGCATGGCGAGATCTTCTTCCGGCACGGTGCCGGGATTGTAGAACCCAAACACACGGAGATGGGGAAACCTGGCCAGCGCAGTACCGAATTCTGGCGAGAATCCCTCGGGATCTGAGATTCTGATGACTTCGACTCGAGAGAGCGGGTGCAAGATGGCACGGAGCCTTTCCCGCGATGACCAGGGGAAGTTGATGCTGTACTTATAAGCCTGCTTTGCCACGTAGTCGATAACCTCATCGTCCCATCCCGTCCCAGCATCCAGGTCTTCTGCTTTTCCAATTCCGATGTGCTTCGCCCAGACTACGGCGTTCTGCAAAGCCGCGACACAGTATACGCGGTAGCCTGCGCAGGTCAGCAGCACCAACACTGGCAACGAAAGGGCCAATACATATGTCCATCGGAGCTTTCGGTTTTTGCGAGGTGTTTCTGCCATTCCGATGAACGGATGGTATTACATGTAAAGGTCCTTCTCCAGCGTAATCTCCGACTCCTCCTCCGCGTTGTTCGCCGCATGAAAATGCACATGGGTGAATACACGCCTCACGAGCGCGAGGCCCATGCCCCCTTCTTCGCGTGCACCGGCGTGAGCCTGGGCAGCGGCTTCTTCTTGTGAGATGCCGCGGCCACGATGCTTGATCGTGAAGCGCAGTTTTGCGGGCTCCATGGCGGCCACGCAGGTGATGGGGCCTGGTGGCTCATCCACACCGTAGGCGTGCTTGAGCACATTCGTGAGCACCTCGTCGCAGCCCACCAGGATTTGCACTTTCAAGTCCCTGCCGATGCCTGCGAAATCCAGCCAGCCTTCGCAGAACTTCCGTGCCTCCCGGATGCTCTCCGGCGTGCAGGCGGCCTCGAAACGGGAAGCGGGTGGGGGAGACGCGTCCATAAGGAGAAGAAGAGTGGCATCATCGCGCGCACCATCCTTCAGGAGGGAGCGCCATTTGGTGACCAGGGATTCGATGTCCGTGGATTCATGCCACGCAGCGTCATTCAGGATACCGAGCAGGCCTTCACGTCCCAGTTCTGAGCCATCCTTGACCACTGCTTCCAGGATCCCGTCGGACTGCGCGAGCCAATGTGTCCCCGAGCCGAGCGCCATGGAGGCAACTTTGCATTCCGTGAGGCGTCGCTGGCCGAAGAAGGGCTGTCGCGGACACGCAAGCTCCTGCCATGTGCCATTCTCACGCGAGCGGAAGAGGGGCGGTGCCTGGGCGAAGGCCGATGCCTGCACACGACGGTTCTCCAAGTCGAAGAGAAGCACGGTCAGCGCCGCCGCATTGTCACCGGCGTGCATCGCCTGATACAGGGTGTTGTTCAGCGTCGCCAGCCACGCGCTGAATTTCTCCGGCACACATTGCGAAGCCGTGAGCGCGATCTGCGTGGTGAGTCGCGCCATGTCCAGCGCCGCGCTGGAGCCTTTGCCGGTCACATCTCCCACACCAGCGAGCAGCAGATGAGGCCCGGGCGAGTGGAAGAAATAACAATCGCCACCAATGCCCGTGGCCTGCTCCAGATACGCCTGCATGCGTAATGGACCATGGGTGGCGCGGGGCTCGGGCAGGAAAGTTTCCTGTACCTGTCGCGCCAGTTCCATCTCCACCTTGCGCTCGGCTTCCTCCACCGCGCGAGCCCTGGCCTGCTCTTCCGCCTCACGCCTTCCAAGAGTCACCGACACCAGCGCGCCAAAGGCCATGAAGATGCGCACGTCATCTGCATCGAACTGCTCGCGATCTTCTGGATTCATCGCCTGCATCACCCCGCGACAGTGTTCTCCGTCCAGGAGGGGAATGGTCAGCAGCGCCTGCGTTGCGAGTCCCGCGTCCTGCCCGGTGCGGCGGTAGTGCTCAGGATGATTTGCAGCATCTGCGGTGTTCACCGCCACGCGCGATTCGAACACTCGACCAGCGATGCCCTGTCCTTTGGGAAGCCGCCACGCGCCCTCCTTTTTCCAATCACGCTGGGTGCTGTGAATCAGCAAATCACCGTTCGCGGCATCCGGCAGCGAAATGGAGCACGCTGCGCAGCGCATCACCGCGCGGGCACCGTGCAGGATGTTCGCGAGCAGTGACTCGAAATCGCCTGAGCGATTGAGCGACGCCGCGACACCGAGCAGAGTTTCAACCAGCAGTCCCTCTCCGCCTATGGAGCGGACTGACTCGGGTGACTCATCATTCTGCAGCGCGGCACTCATGATCGCACACGGTAGGATTACTTGCGCGGGACAGCAGGTGCCGTCCTCTGGCCACTCGTTCCAGATCGCGGAGTCACTGTGCCGCCGCGTTGCTCGATCATCCGGTCCTGCTCTTTGTTCTTGCCCCACACCACGGCGTTCGGCTTGAGGGAGAGCATTTCCATGAAGACATCCACGCGCCGCGCTGCGTCGCCCACCTTGTCTGAGGCGGTGCCCAGTTTCTGGATTTGAGTTTCACTGCGGCTGATCGCCTTGCCTGCTTTGTCGAGCGCTGCGGAGACCTTTTGCAATTCATTCACGGTCTCTTCCTTGCCCTCCAGCAGCGTGCTCACAATGTCCTGCCACCCGCCATCGATCTTTTGGGTGAGATCGATGAGTCCCTTCTTCGAGCCATCCTTGCTCCCGTTGAAGAGCACGTTCATCGCCGTGGTGCTTTGCTCCAGCTCCGTCACCGCATTCTTCAGCTCGAAGGCGAGGCCTGCATCCTGCTGGCCTTCCGGTCCCGCGATGAGCCGTTTCAGTTCGTCCACCGTTTCCTTTACGGGCGTCATCACCAGGTGATCCATGTCGTCATTCACCGTCTTCAGCATGTCCTTGGAGACAGTGGCCATGGCCTTCACCTCCACCATGGCATCCGCCGCGGCATCGATGGCCTTCCTGGCATTTTGATCCAGGCCCGGAAGCACGGAGTCGGCGCGGCTCAGGCGCACACCCTCGATGCGGTGCAGTTCTTCCAGCGACCCCCGATGCTTCTCCGTGATGGACGCGAGCGTTCCATTTCCTGCCGCCACGGGATCCGTTCTCAGGGAAATGTGAGAGTCACCGAAGAGCGAGCTTTCCAGATACGGATGCACATTGGAGGGGATCTCCACCTCGCTCTGCAGATCGATGCGGACCAGAATCTTGTCTGTCTTCGGCTCATATTGCAGCGCGCCTACGGACCCCACAGGCATACCTTTGAAGAGCACCTTCGACTTTTCCTTGATGCCCGTGATGTCATCGAATGAAGCCGCAAAGGAAAGCTTCGTGCCCGAGCCTCCACCAATCGCGCGATAGATGGCGAAGAGCAGGATGCCGGCTACAGCCACGATGAGCAGCACCAGCACCGCATCGTAGGAGCCCTTGAGTGATTTCAGAAGTTTCATGGGAAAAGGGAGTGGCTTCGAGGGATGGCTCAGACAGCCACGCCCGCCGCGGCGAGATCCTCGGCAGGCTGGAGGAAGGCGCGCACCAGGGGATGCGTGCTGGCGTGGAATTCCTGCTTCGTGCCAGAGAGCAGCACCGTGCCGCGCACCGCACCATCGCGCTCCGCCCCGAGCATGATGCCGCGTGTGGCGATGCGCTGGAAGCTCAACAGGTCATGCGTGACTACAATCACCGTCGCGCCGCTCTTCCGGCTGAGGGTGATGGTGAGGTCGTCGATTTCCTTCGTGCTCACCGGATCGAGACCGGAGGTGGGCTCGTCGCTGATGAGCAGTTTCGGATCTAGGGCCAGTGCTCTCGCCAGTGCTGCGCGCTTCTTCATGCCGCCGCTGAGTTCGCGCGGGTACTTATCCGCATGTCGCGCCAGGCCCACCGCGCGGAGCTTCATCATCACCGTGTCTTCCAGCAGTTCCTTGTCATTGGCGATCTCGGGATGATGCTGCTGAAAAGGCAGCGCCACATTTTCCGCGATCGTCAGACTCTGCAGCAGCGCTCCCGATTGGAAGAGCACACCGACATCCCGCATCAGCGTCGCACGCTTGGGGCGGGGGAGTTGGTGGATGTTTTCTCCCAGCACATGCACGGAGCCTTCCGTGGGCGCGTCCACGCCGATGAGAATGTTCAGCAGCGTGCTCTTTCCGCAGCCTGAACCTCCGAGAATGGTGAAGACATCTCCTGCATGCACCTCGAAGCTCACGCCATTCAGCACGCGCGTGCCATTGGGATACGCTTTGATCAAATCCTTCACCACGAGCAGCGGCCCGGTGGAGGTCTTCGACTTGGCGGCAGGGGGGGGCATGGCTGGCTAGCGTTTCAGCAGAAGTTGCAGACCCGTGATCACCGCATTGATGGCCGTCACGGATACGAGCGCCGTCACCACCGCAGCAGTGGCCACGCGTCCCACGGCATCCGAGCCGCCCGTGGCATTGAGCCCTTTGTTAAAGGCAATCATGGCGGCCATCAGTGAGAACACCCATGCCTTCCCGATGCTCACGAGCACGTCGCTGATCTGCGCTCCCTCCAGCGCCCGCACCACGAACTGATCCGCGGACATGCCCAGCGTCTGCGAGCAGATGAGAAACGCGCCAATCAATCCCACACCCATCGTGTAGATGGTCATCACCGGCAGCATCACGCCGAAGGCTGCGAGCACCGGCAGCAGCAGGTAGCGCGAAAGGTCCACGCCCATGGTCTCCAGCGCCTTGATCTCCTCCGCGATCTTCATGTTCGCGAGTTCCGCCGCCGTACCTGCCACACTGCGCCCGATGAAAACCGTAGCGGTGAGCAGCGGCGCGAGCTGGTGATTCAGGATTACCCAGATGAGCCGTGGCACCCGGTCCTGCATGCTCAGCTTGGCAAGCTGTTCCTGCAGCACCAGTGCTATCACGAAGCCCACGCAGAGTGACATCAGGAAGACCGTGGGCGCCGCACGCACACCCACGGAGAGCGCGCGCTGGAAGAAGGTCTTCCACATGCTGGCCGGCAGCCACGGGCGCTCCATGGCTCCGCGGACCATTGCCGTGGAGAGACCCGGATAGCTGTACTCACTGCCTGGCTTCAACATGGGAGGAGAAGGAGAATGATGATGCCAGCAACTATTTGGCCGTGCCCGCTGCCTTCGCTGATTCCAGGGTTTCGTACACGGCGATGCGACCACCCTCGGCGGACTCGAGACCCACGCCATTGATGTCAAAAGCCGCCCTTAACGCCTCATTCATGCCGCAGATGGCCAGCCGTGAATCAGGATGCCCGTCGAGCTGGTACCGCTGCATGGCTGCCCAAAATGGCGTATTTAGAAAAGTCACCCCGGTGAGGTCCACGATGAGCAGGGGAATCTTCTGCCCCAGCAGCGACTTCAAAAGCTGCCTCACCGCCGGCACTGCCAGGAAGTCCGCCTCACCCGCAAACTTGAGGACCCTGCCCCCGGCGTGCGACTCCTCTTCATAACCCAGATGCGGGGACAGATTCATGACCATGACCACGGCTTCCTCATGTGTTGTTGCGTGAACGTCCGACGGGGCATGATGGCGTTTTGTCCTGGGAATCGCAAGCGGGGAAATTGTCGGTCGGAATGTGTGTGGAAAGCGCTTTTTTCCTTTTGTCCATGATGTTGGAGGTGTATGGACGTTGCATGTCCGCGTGTTCGTGCCGCGTGACGAAGTAAATCATGGATAGTTCCGACGCCGCGCCGATCAATCTGGAGAACCAGCGAAAATTGGTCGCGTGTGCGTGGAAGCAATTGGAAGACGCCCTTTCCAGGTCAGAAGAGACTGCTGCACGCCTGGCTAGTGAGCTCCATCCTGAATTTTTGCGTGCGGTAGACGAAGACGCCATGCATGGCTACTCCGGGTTGCCGGGATTGGTTCCTGCTGCGAGTCTCACGCGCATGGAGCGAGTGGTGGAGGCGCGGTTTGCTCAACTCATCGCCGTGGATTTGAAAGGAGCCGTGGAGCAGTATCTCGCTCTCGCACGCGAGGATTTTGGCTCTGATTGTTATGTGAATGCGGACCTTGCCCTCTCGTTGTTTCCTGAATACGCACGAGATCACGAGTTCCGCACCATTTTCCATCGTGCCACCTATGCGCCGGTGAGCCATCTGACCCGCCGGTTGGCGATTCCTCAGATTCTGCGCCGGGACAGAAAGGGCCGCCCATTGGGGTTGCTTCTGGCTGGCGGTCCGTCGTCGGGAAAAACCACCGTGTCGAAGGGTGCTCTGAAGACCTTGTTGGATGTTACTTCCATCATCGTGGACTCCAATCTCGCCACCATGGCGAGAGGCATAGAACTGATCAGCGCTGCGATTGAACAGGGGCTCCGTCCGCAGGTGATCTTCATTTATTCGCCCATGTACTTGGTGGAGAGATTCGTATTGCGCCGACTTCGGAAGAATGGGCGGCCCATCTCGGCGAACACTTTGGCAGACAATCACCACGAGGCCCAGGTGACCTTCCTGAAGCTCGAGCAAATGTACCGCGACAGGGCGGATTTCCTGGTCTTTGTGAACGAAGGAAAACCGGAAGAGATCGAGGAGAAGTCCCTTGAGTTCCTTCGCGAACGGTCCTACGCTTCCCAAGGTGAAAATGGAAGCAAACAACTCCTCGCACAACGCTTCCGGGAGCATGTCATCCGCGAATGGCTCAGGGGCAACCTCACAACCGTTGAAACCCTTGCCTCTGGATGGTCCGCAGTTGGTGAGGAAAGCCTTCGAAAATTGGAAGAAGGAGCTGACCGTATACGAAAAGGAGAACGGCGAACCGAAGCCACTGCCTAAAGTGTCGTAGGACGGTGTTGTTCGCAATCCGCATGCGCAGACTGGGCAAGACATGTCCTCAAGGCTCATCGATAGACTTCGATAGCAGGGAAAGTGCTGTCAGGCGGTCGTTGCGGGTGAAGGACGGTTCACCATCGTGGCTTTCATATTGCCCTTGATCGCATACTCGCTTCTTGCAAATTCCCTCAAGGTTGCCGATTGTCAGGGTAATCGAAAGCATGCCGGGTCCGACGCAATTCCGACATTACCTCATCGCTCAGGAAGCCGGGGGAAAAAACATCGAGGTGGTACGGTCCGCAGAGCAGGTGGGCGTTCTCGCCTTCGATTCGGAGCGCCATGTCTTCGTGCATTTCCATGTGCTTCTGGAGCCCTTGAAGGATCGTCCGGCCTTTGAGGAGCGAGCCAGGCAAATGCAGAACCACGGCCACACGCGCCTCGCCCGCTTGCTGGACTATGGCGAGGACGACGGCAGTCCCTTCTACATCACCGCCAATGTGGATGGTGAGACGCTGCGCACCTATCTGGAGCGCACAGATACCCTGCCCGTCTGGCTTGCCATGCAGGTCACGCATTCCGCCCTGGAGGCGATGCAGGCGCTTGTCGAGGTCGGCGACTTCGTTCCCACCCAGCCTCTGGATGGACTGCGCATTATCCAGACAGGTGCCCAGACCCTGCAGGTCTCCGTGGCGGACTACCGCCTCGCGGAGGACCCTGCTTCGAAGGCCGCAAAGGCACGGCAGGCACGCACTTCCTTGGAGAAGCAGAGCCAGTTCCTCATGGCCTTCTTTCAGGAGCGCTTGGAAAACGGTGTGTCCCCTGGGGCAGCGACCCTGCAAGCGGCGGACTTCGTCGAAATGCTGCAGAATCTCCTGGGCGCCTGTGGTCCGGAGAAAGCCGAGGGCATCTCCACCCTGCTCAACGAGATAGCTGCACTCCTGCCGCAGGTGCCCTCTGCGGAGCTGCCCTCCGCGTGCAAGCCGCGCCCCTACCTTGGCCTCCTGCTCGCCAGTTTCACCGAGGTGGCCCGCAGTCTTGCCTCCACGGTACGCATCCAGAGTCAGAAGCTGGATCCCTATCACCCCTACTCATTGCGCGGCACCATGCTGAAGCTGGGCCAGTCCGTCGTGGTGGAGCAAGTGCCGCCCGCCCGGCTGGCAGGCACGATTCCTGCGGAGCTTTTCCGGCAGGTGCAGAATCTCCCCAAGGCTGGCAAATTCCCCAACCTCGTCCCCGTGCTTTTCGTCGAGGAGTACGACGGCATTCAGACCGTGGCTGAGACCGCAGTGGAGGGCGTGACGCTGCAGGAGGTGCTGGAGGCTCGAGGCACCCTCGGTGTGCAGGAGATCTACCTCGTGCTGGCCGGGGTGGATACCGCACTTTCCCAGTTGGAAAAAGCTGGCCTGCCCGCGCGTCGTCTGCGCTTGGAGGATGTCTTTCTCTTCACCGGTGTGGGCAAAGAATCACCCCGCGACAGTGGCCTGCTCTCCCGCAGGCTGAATGAGTGGTCCGGCTTCTCCGTCGTCATTCGCGCGCATCCCTGCCTCCACGCAGTCTCAGGGAGAGGAACGGATCCCGCAATCTTGCTTCCTGTCGCGCCCAGCACTGCTGAGGACGTCGAGCCCGTCTGGCATGGCGGCTGGATGGCGGCCTTGGGTTGTTTCCTGGCCGGCATGCCGGATGCAGATGCTGCCAAGCACGAGGCGGGCATTGCGGAAACGGACAGTGTGCGCCGTCTCCTGGCCGAAGAAGTGCATCATGCCCGGGAGGGGGCGCCTGTGAAACGTGCGGCCTTCCTCGCCAAGTACGCCCGCGTGATCCAGCAGTTTGATGTGCCTAGGACTGCCGCCCGGCCGACCCCAGCGTGGACAGAGGTCAGCGGTGCTCAATTGTCACCGGAACCCGCGGCCATTGCCGGCGCGCAAGCGCAAGAGGCCCCCGTGTACCAGCCCAAGGTGGCAGGCCCGGCTCCAGCCGAAGGGCTGCGACCTCTCACACGCCTGCCGGAAAAGAAGGCGGCCACACCTCCGCTTACCTCTCCGCATCCGCACCAGCCACCACCGAAGCCGACCATCGGCTTTGCGGAGGCCCTCATCCGCCAGACCCAGGTGCACGACCACGACCATGCTGGGCACGAGGATGAGGGGGGGCTCCGGCCGCTTCGAGGCAGAATGCACGCACTGCCAGAGAGTGAGAGTTCATGGCGCCCCATGCATGAGGAGACTTCCTTTTGGATCCGTCTGGCTCTGCTGCTGATCGGGTCCTTGGTGTTGGGTGCGCTGCTTGCCCATCTTTCCGGCCGCGCACTCTGGCAGGATATTGAAGCGCCGAAGGCCGTGTTGGTGGACGATCGTGATGTCTTGAAGGCACCGGTGATCGACCTGCCCGTGGCTCCGAAAAAGCAGCCAGCAGGAACGCCAACGCTTCCTGCGCCCGCCGGATCCACTTTCAAGGACGTAAACATCGAACCCAAGGCTACTCCTCCCAGACAGACTGCGGCTGCCGGCTCGGTAGCCCCTTCATCGGTCAAGCCCGCTTCTCCCGTTGCTGCGCCCAAGCCTTCGCCACCAGCTCCCGTCATAGCCCCGACGCCACCGCCGACCGCAGCGCTCTCACCAATGCCCGCGCCTTCGGTATCGCCAGCACCGTTCGAGACGGCTGGAGGAGCAACGGATGCTTCTCTCAAAACGAAGCTCGCTGAACTCCGCATCACCGGAGGGAAGCTCCCTGCCGCTCTCCGTGCGGATACGGAACGCGCCGCTTCTCGTGGCGATGCCGAGGCCATGCTTGCTCTTGGACGCTCCAGCTTGCGCGGGGATGTGGGTGCGGTGGACGAGCGCGCGGCGTTCATCTGGTTTGAGAAGGCGGCGCAGGCTGGCAGTGTGGCTGCCAATGTACCGCTGGCGGAATGTCATCTTCAGGGCTGGGGCACCCCGACAGACCCGATGAAAGCGGTGGAACTACTGGGCAATGCCGTCGCCGCGGGGGATGGCCACGCGAAGGATCTCCTCGGCGTCTGCTATCGACTCGGCAAGGGCGTGCCTCGCGATGATGCCCGTGCATTTGCGCTGTGCAGTGAGGCGTATCGTGCAGGGGTGGTCTCCGCCTGTGGGAATCTTGGCGCCCTCTATTTGCGCGGGCAGGGTGTTGCGGAAGATCCGTCTCTTGCCGTGCAACTCTTCGCAGAGGGAGCCCGCCGTGGGCACGCGGAGAGCATGCAGCAGTACGCCCATGCTCTGGAGTATGGCACCGGAATTCCTGCAGACAGGACGCAGGCCACCCAGTGGTATCAAAAAGCCGCCGCGCAGGGCAATGCCGAGGCTGCGGCATGGTGCCGCGAAAAGGGTGTGGTGTATTAAGGTGGGATAGGGTGAATTCGCCTGCCTGCCCGCCCTCAAGGGCTCCCCAGTAAAGTCATCCGTCCCCCTCTGCAGGGCGTATATTATTGGCGGCGAAATGCGCCGTCCGCGCAGCGTTTTCTCAGTGGCCCGACGAGGTCTCGAAGGAGACCCTTCGGTTTCAACCTCATGAAGCCGCTAACATAATGCCTCGCCATCCGTTCAAATAAAAATCTAGAAATAGGTTCAACACTTGGCCCTGCAGCGTCGTCTCTAATGCACGATAGATCAATACATCGCCAATACATCCCCAATGAATATACCTAAATCAAAATCCCTTGCCATTGCCGGTGTGGCCATGCTCGGAGCGGCGGCCATCGTGATCGCCCAGGAAGAAAACAAGCAGCCCACCGAAATCAAGCCGGCACCCCAGGTGGTGCCCAAGCTCAAACCCGCGGAGTTCCTTTCGCAGATTGCGCGCGACAGCGCTGAAGTCCGCAATGCCGGTCAGGTGACCCTCAGCTATGCAGACGTGGTGGAGCGTACGCTTCCCACCGTCGTCAGCATCGGCACCTACTCCACCAAAAGCCTTGCCGCCGGTGGTGGTGGCGGTCACGCAGGCCCCGACATGAGCGAAGATGACATGGAGCAGCTTCCACCCATGTTCCGTGAGTTCTTCAAGGACTGGATGGAACGCCATGGTGAGGAAGGCAACGCCCCGTCTCCGCGCGGCGGCAACAGCCCCCGCCGTCAGCGTCCTCAGGGCCCCCGCCAGACCGGTCTCGGTTCCGGCGTGCTGCTCACCAGCGACGGCTACATCATGACGAACAATCACGTCGTGGAAAATGCCGACCAGCTCAAGGTGCGCATCGGTGGCCAGAACAAGGAATACATCGCCAAGGTGATCGGTACCGACCCTTCGACTGACATCGCTCTCATCAAGATCGATGCGAAGGATCTGCCCAAGGCCACCTTCGGTGACAGCGCCAAGCTGCGCGTGGGTGACGTGGTGCTTGCCATCGGTTCTCCGATGGGCCTCGACCAGTCCGTGACCCAGGGCATTGTCAGTGCCCTTGGCCGTAGCGACGTGGGCATCATCCGCCACAAGCAGCAGTCCGGTTATGAAAACTTCATCCAGACTGATGCCGCCATCAACCCCGGCAACTCCGGTGGTCCGCTGGTGGACGGTCTCGGCCGCGTCATCGGTATCAATACCGCCATCGAAACCCGTAGCGGCATGTTCTCCGGCATCGGCCTCGCCATCCCGTCGAACATGGCCCTCTCCATCGTCACCGACCTGCTCGATGACGGCAAGGTGGACCGTGGCTTCCTCGGCGTTGTCATGTCCGATGTGGATCCCAGCATGGCCGACTTCTATGGCCTGAATGATTCCCGTGGTGTGACCGTGTCCGAAGTG
Organism: Roseimicrobium sp. ORNL1; assembly: GCF_011044495.1. Classification (GTDB taxonomy): domain Bacteria; phylum Verrucomicrobiota; class Verrucomicrobiia; order Verrucomicrobiales; family Verrucomicrobiaceae; genus Roseimicrobium. Next base: position 4,459,929 of record NZ_CP049143.1, on the reverse strand, counting down.
GTGACTGATTCCCCTGCGGAAAAGGCCGGCCTGCTCGGCGGTGACGTCATCGTGAGCGCCGACGGCGAAAAGGTCGAACAGCCCTCCAAGCTGCGCCTCATGATCAGCGGCAAGCATCCTGGTGAAGCCGTGAAGTTCGGTGTGATCCGCTTCAACGAAAAGACGAAGAAGCCCGAGAACCTGCAACTCACCGCGACCCTTGAGAAGCTCGATGCTGACAAGTTTGCCAACGTGGGCCAGCGCCCCGGCGGCAAGGCTGCTCCTGAAAAGGGTGGTTCCTTCCTCGAAGGCGTGAAAATCGAAAACCTCAACGATGAACTCCGCAAGGACTACGGCCTGGACGAAAAGGTCCAGGGTGTGGTGGTGACTTCGGTGAAGGACGACAGCCCCGCCGCCAAGGTGGGTCTCCAGGAAGGTGACGTCATCGTTCAGGTGAATCGCCAGAATGTGAAGACCACGGCTGAAGCCCGCTCCAATCGCGGTGACGAAGACGGCGCCCCTGTGGTGCTGAAGATCCAGCGCGACGGACAGACGAAGCACATCGTGATTCGTAACTAAGTTTATCCAACTCATTCAAAGCCGGGCCAGCAATGGCCCGGCTTTTTTTGTGCCGCTAGCGGGAGGGGTCGATAGTCTATGGTTGATAGTTGATAGCCTGAGGGGATTGGGTCGAGTGAGCCTCTCTCAGACTATCGACCATCAACTAAAGACCATCGACCTTTCTCAGTCTTCAGTCTCCGAAGTTCCTCTGCGTCTCTGTGTCTCTGCGTTGAATCCCATGCAGGTGACCACACCCACTTCCTTCGTGTTAACACCTCCCGCCGGCTGAACTCATCACACGTGAGTGCCTGCGCAGAAATGGATCCCGAATTGCACACAAATGCACCCACATTCCCCACAAGATCCCGCCCCCACTTGCGCGTACTCCATCATCACGATAGCATCCGCCCCATGAAGCCCGCTTCCTTCCTCTTGCTTCCGCTTGCCATCACGGCCGTGGCGCTCGCCCCTGCGTGCAAACCCACGCCTCCGGGAACGGATGAAGCATCAATTCCAAAGCCCGAGGCGAAGTCTCACGAGGCCACCACAGGACTGATTCAGATCCAGGCCGCGAACTATCCGCTCGCGTACTTCGCGGATCGCATCGGCGGTGCGGAAGTGAAGGTGCACTTTCTTGCGCCTGCCGATGAAGACCCCGCCTTCTGGCAACCCTCAGAAGCGGACATTGCTGCGTTGCAAAAGGCAAACCTCATCGTACTCAACGGAGCCACCTATTCGAAGTGGCTGGACAAGGTCACGCTTCCCGAGTCAAAGACGCTCGATACTTCCTCTGGCTTCAAGAGCGCCTACATCGAGGTGAAGGAAGCCACCACGCACAGCCATGGCAAGACCGGTGAACACTCGCATGCGGGCATCGCCTTTACCACGTGGATCGATTTCAAGCAGGCACTGCAGCAGGCGGATGCCATCCGTGAGGAGCTTCAGCGGATCCGCCCGGAACAGATCGAACTCTTCGCCCTCAACTTCGATCTTTTGAAGACGGATCTCATGGCCCTTGATTCCGAACTTGGAGCCATCGCCAAAAAGATTGGTTCGCAACCCCTCGTGGCCTCGCATCCTGTTTATCAGTACCTGGCCCGTCGTTATGCACTCAATTTGCAGGCCGTGCACTGGGAACCTGAGACCGTGCCGGACGATGCCGCCATGGCAGACCTGCAAAAGCTCCTCACTGGCCATCCCGCGAAGTGGATGATCTGGGAAGGCGAACCCGCCAAAGAATCCGTGGAAAAGCTCAAGGCGATCGGCGTGCAAAGCGTGGTGTTTGACCCCTGCGGCAACAAACCTGAATCCGGCAACTGGCTTGACGTCATGAAAGCCAACCTCGCCGAGATGAAGAAGGTGGCAGGGGAGTAGGGAGCGGTTGATGGTCTATAGTTGATGGTTGATAGCCTGAGATGCCTCCGGTCAAATGAGCCTCTCTCAGGCTATCAACCATCAACTATAGACCATCGACCTCTACACAAAATCCATCATGCCGTCATACCCGTGCATGACGGGAACGAAGTGCCCCATGTCGCTGAGGATCTGCCACGTGAGGTTCAGCTTCGTGTGAAGTGTGGCGTCGTCGTGGTTGGGATCGTGATGCAGCACGATCCACTTCGCGGCACCCGTAAGGCGGGCGAGTGCGCAGGCGCTGGCCAGGTTTGAATGCCCCCAGCCGATGCGTTTGGGGTATTCATCCGGGCGGTACTGCGCCTCATGCATCAGCACGTCCACTTCGTGCAGGAAGCTCAGCAGCGGTTCGTGAGGGGACACCATGTGGCTGTTGCGTGCCACGTCCGCGGGATCTCCCAGGTAACCTTGGAGAAACTCATTGTCCGGCACATACGCAATCTTTTTGTTGTTGTGCTCGATCTTGAAGGCCACCGTGGCTCCCGGATGGTGGGTGAACTCACGCGTGATTTTAGCTCCGTTCACCTCGACGGGATTGTCATCCAGGAAGACGAAGTTGATCTTCGCCTTCAGATCTTCGCGCTCCACGGGGAAGTAGTCCCGGTCGAGCTGTCCGCAGAGCAGCGCTTCGATGTTCTTTCCGAAGCCGCGTTCGCCGTAAACCGTGATTTCAAATCCCGGCACGTAGATCGGCAGGAAGAATGGAAAGCCCTGGATGTGATCCCAGTGCGTGTGCGTGATGAAGAGATGAATGTGCCGCGGTCCACCCGGCAGCAGTGAGAGTCCTGCCTCGCGGAGTCCAGAGCCGGCATCGAAGAGCAGTCGCTCATTTCCAAACGCATACTCCATGCAGGAGGTGTTCCCGCCATGTTGTGCATAGCGCGGACCGGACACGGGAATGGAACCACGCGTGCCCCAGAGACGGATGTGCGGGCGGCTGGTATCGAGGGCAGGGGAGTAGTGGGGACCTGTTTGCGGTGGTGTGCCCAGGGCTTCACCCTCCGGTCCTGCCCAGTTTCCGCTGAAGAAAGCGTCTACCTTCCGCGCCAGCAGTTCTGGGTCGAAGGGCTTGATGATCACATCCAGCACTCCGTGCGCACGCACCTGTTTCAACTCGGTCGAAAAATCTTTCGCCGTGCTGATGATGATGGGAAGCGCCGCCGTGTCTGGCATGGCCCGCAGCGCGCGCAGTACTTCCATGCCATTGACCTTCGGCATCATGAGGTCCAGCACGAGGAGGTCCGGCTGGAACCGGGTCACGCGGTTCAGGCAGGCTTCGCCGTCCTGCACGCTTTCCACTTCATAGCCACGACTCTGGAGAGAGTGAGCCAGTCGGAGAGAGATGGCTCGGACATCCTCCGCGATGAGAATGCGTTTGGGCGTGGTTTCGTTCATGCGTGGTTGATGTCGGTCGGGCGATGGCCAGCGGGGAGAGCGCCGATCACCTTAGGGCGAAACTTAGCGCCCGCCTCTCATCGTGGCAAGCAATCAGCGTTATAGGTCGTTTCTAATGAGGAGTTTTGCGGAGCTCACTTTCGCATTGACCATCTGCATCTAAGGGCCGTCCTTTAAAGGCAAACAAGCCCCCATGGCCGACGACCTCATTCCGCGTCTCAAGGACTCCCTGTCCCGCCGTCTACCGGACGCCCTTTATTGGCTGGAGCGCATGGTCGGGGTGAACAGCTTCTCCTCGCACCCAGCGGGGGTGAATCAGGTGGGAGCTCTCACTACCGTCTGTTTCGCGGACCTCGGGTTTCGCGCGGAGAGCGTGCCCTCCACGGATGCCACCTACGGCGCGCACCTCTTCCTCACCCGCGGCGAAGCTGCGAAGCGGAAGATTCTTCTCGTCACGCATCTCGATACCGTTTTCCCCGCCGAGGAGGAGCAGCGCAATCACTTCCACTGGCACGAGTCACCCGCTGAGGAGCGCATCTACGGCCCCGGCACGGTGGATATCAAAGGCGGCACCGTACTTATCTGGCTGGTGCTCCAGGCGCTGCGCGAATGCACCCCGGAGATTTTTGAGAACACGCAGTGGATCGTAGCGGCGAACGCGAGTGAGGAGGTCTTGAGCGGTGACTTCGCCCAGCGCACTGCGGAACGCTGTCCCCAAGGGGTGGATGCGGTGCTCGTCTTCGAGGGGGGGCCACGGGATGGCGCAGAGTGGCACCTCGTCACTTCGCGGAAGGGACGTGCCGAGTACCGCATCAGCGCCGAGGGAAATGCGGCGCATGCGGGCAGTTCGCACGCCAGCGGGGTGAATGCCATCGTGGGTTTGGGCGAGGCCGTGAGCAAGGCCGCCGCCCTCACAAACTATGCCGCCAATCTCACGGTCAACGTAGGTACCATTCACGGAGGCACCGTGACCAACCGCGTGCCGCATGAGGCCGCGGCGGAGCTCGAAATGCGCGCTTTTGAGCCGGACGTCCTCAGCCGGGCCGGGGAGGCAATCGAGGCCCTGGCTGCTGCGAAGACCGCGAACGGCACCGCCATTTCCATTTCCTGCCTGGGGACCACCCCCGCCTGGCCCAATGACGCCTCCACCCAGGCGCTGTACCAGCAGTGGGAGGGGGCGGCGGATCTGCTGGGGATGCCTATGAAGTCCGTATCCCGTGGCGGGCTCAGCGATGCCAACTACCTCTGCCAGCTCGGCCCTACCCTCGATGGCCTGGGCCCCAGTGGGGGGAATGCGCACTGCTCCGAGCGCAGTGCCGATGGCACCAAGGTCCCTGAATACGTGGATGTTCCCTCCTTCATCCCCAAGGCGACCCTCACCGCCCTGGCTCTGGCTCGCATGCTGGGAGAGAAGCCCTGAGGACGAGGCGAAAGCTTCGCCTTGCACGCTCCTTTCTCCTCGCTACGGTGAAGGCCCCACATGAAGACCCGTATTGCCGCCGCAATCTTTGCCGTAGCCATCATGCTCACCCCTGCCTGCGAACAGCACCGGTGGGAGGTCACGAGCAAGCTTTTCGAGAGCCATGAACACCATGGTGCAGGCGAGCACGATGAACACGGCAAGGCCGAAGGTGACCACGGTCATGGCGCTGAGAAGAAGGCGGACGCCCACGGTGCTGAAGCAGCCCACGGCGAAAAGAAAGAGGCGCACTAAGTTGCCGCCGCTGCCGCTACCAACGAGTAGCACTCTAGTTTGTTGACCAGCCGGGCAGTTCAAGGGAGCGCGGACACTCTTGTCCGCCATCCCTGACGCACTACCCTCTTTCATCTGGCAGGCAAGGCCGCCTTCCGCCAGCTGCTCCAGAGGCGTCACCAGTAGCTTCTGCATGCTGGAAGTCGCTTCGCAATAGAACGGCGGACAAGAGAGTGTCCACGCTCCTTTGCCTTGTCCCAGGCTCCCTGCACAAGGACCTTTTCCAACGGTTGAAGGAGCTATTTCACGACCGTGATGTCGCGGTATTCCACCGCACCCTTTGACCAGCCGTCTCCAGCGGAGAACCGGATTTTCTTCAGGGCGTCCTTGATGCCGGGACCTTTGGCAATCTCCTTGCCGTCCACAGACATCACCACTTCCTTGCGACTCGCTGCGAGGGAAACCTTGTAGGCCTTATTGTGCTCGTAGGGGAAGAAGCCCGCATCCCGTCCGGGCGGATAAAGGGCGAGCGTCTTTTCATAGCCCTCATTGAAGCAGCCGATCGGGCCGAGCGTGATGCGCGGCCTCATGCCCTTCACCACCTTGATCTCGAAGTTCAGCGTGAAGGGCGGGTTCAGCGTCCTCTCATATTCGATGATGCTCTCACCCTCTCCACTGAGAAGGCCATCCTCGAACTTCCAGGTGCCGGAGATGATGGTCCACTTCTTCTCTTCTTCCTTCGAGAGCAGTTTCCTTCCCTCACCCTTGTCGCTGCCCAGCGGCGCCGGTGCCGCCTGCAGGCCATGACCCTTGAGATACTCGATATCCGCCTGGCAGAAGTTGGAAGCTTTTACCGTGACGGTCTGGCCCTCTTCCCGCTTGATGGTGACAGTATCGCCCTTCACCGAGACCACTTCCCCTTTCATGGTGCGGCCGGCGAGGTCTGTGAAGGAGCGCATTTCCGCGGCAGCGGGCCACGCGGCAAGCGTCAAAAGGAACAGGAGGGGAAGACGAAGGTGCATGAGTGGAGGGTGAGGCAAGAGGGGGCTGTCAAGGGAACGCCCTAGTACGCGCCTCCTTTCAAGAGCAAGGAACACTGCAGCCTGGACAGTTTGCTTGGGTGTCGTAACCTCATGAACGATGCGCCCCTCGCTCGGTCCACTGACTCTGCTCTCCACGCTGGTGCTTTTTCTGCTGCCTTTTGTGGAGTTTTCCTGCCAGGGCAAGAAAGTCGTGACCCTCACAGGCTATGACGCCGCCTTTGGCAGCGAGGTGAGTGCGGATCTGCCCATCAGCAAATGGATTGAGGAGCAGGAAGGCAGGTCCCGCGATCGAGAACGCGAGAGCAGCTTCAATCTCACCATCAAGAACACGAAGCGCGTGGATCCTGATTGGAAGCTTATCACCGCCTTCTTCTGCGCAGTCCTCGGTGGATTGGCGGCATTTTTCTTCCGGCCCGCAGGGCTGGTCGGGGGCGTTGCCGCATGCGTGTGGTTGCTCTACGCCCAGAACGAAATGAACAAGCACATGCAGGAGGCGCCGCCTTTTGTGGTCATGTCATTTACGTATGGCTTCTGGCTTGCTCTCGCGGCTGCGGCAGTGGGCGCGGTGCTTTGTGTGGTAGGTGGGCGGAAGTGACAGTTGTCGTTCATCACCTTTTCTGATGATCTTCATCAGATAATCGCATTTCACAGCCATGGGGTGAACCGCCTATGCATCCCCATGAATACGGAAAGCGAACCATCCGCCGTGGAGGCTCTGGATGACTTGGAGTGGGTGGAGCAAAAGAGATCCGCTACCGCGCCAGTTGGCTTCATCGGCACGGGCACCATGGGCGAACCCATGGCAATGAACCTCGTGAAAGCGGGGACACCATTGATTGTGTGGAACCGCTCTTCGAATAAGGCAAGAGGCCTCGCGAGTGCTGGTGCAACCGTGGTGGGTGATTCGGATGAAGTGTTTGTCCGGTGCGAGATCATCTTTCTGATGATGGGAACGCCGGAAGCGATCGATGCGGTCCTGAAGCGTGGAGAGCGCGAGTTTCCCGCGCGCGTGCGCGGGCACACCATCGTCATCCTGGGGACGCCTCCTCCGGAGTACTCCAAGTCACTCGAAGCGGAGATCCGCGCTGCCGGCGGGAGTTTCGTGGAAGCACCGGTATCTGGCTCACGCGCTCCCGCGGAAGCTGGAAGGCTCGTGGGTATTCTGGCAGGCGAGCATGACGTTGTGGATCGTGTGCGTCCCTTGCTCTCGCCCATGTGCCATCGTTCTTTCTATTGTGGCGCTGTGCCTAAGGCCCTTCACATGAAGCTGGCGATCAATCTGTACATGATCGCCATGGTGGCGGGGCTCGTGGAGTCCGTTCACTTCGCAGCGCGTCATGGCGTGGACCTTGCCCAGTTCATGGCGATTCTCGATGCTGGCCCCATGGCCAGCCCCTTGTCGCGTATCAAGGCGTCAAAGCTCGTCGAGCGCGACTTCTCCGTGCAGGCCGCTGCCGAAGTCGTGCTGGAGAATACACATCTCATCAGCGCCGCGGCACGGCAGGCGCACATCTCCACGCCGCTTCTCGATACCTGCCATCAACTCCTTGAAGAAGCCGTGGAGCAAGGCTTCGGCTCGGAAGATCTGGTGGCAATGCTCCGTGCCTTGGAGACTCGGTCGGCAGACTGAGCACTTTCAAAAATGAGGGTGCACGCCTTACTCCTCCGGCAGATGCTTCAGGAAGAATCGGATGATATTTCCGCCCATGACGTCGCGCAGCGTGCTTTCGGGCAGGATGCGCAGTTCCTCAGTGATCATGCACCAGTTGTTCGCGGCAAAGGCGGCTTCCACGGAGCCGTCCATGTCGGAGCCCAGCACCACATGCTTGGGGCCGATGGCGGGATCGTCGATGCATTGCCGGATGATGCTCGCGGCGTACTCCGGTTCAGCGTCACCGACTGCTTCGGGCCAGAGTCCGATGCCGATGATGCCGCCACGCTGGGCGATTTGGCGGACTTGCCTGCGGGTGTTCAACCGCGCCTCTTCCTGCTTGCCCACGAGCGGATGGAAGGCCACGCCGGTATGTGAGATGAGCACAGGGATGCGGGGATGGTATTTCAACACATCATTGATGGTCTTGTTCGAGGCGTGGGAGAGGTCGCAGATCATCTGCTGCCGCTCCATCTCGCGAAACAGGCGATGACCCAGAGGCGTCAGCCCTCCCTGCTCGCTGCCTTCAGAGCCCCCGCCGATTTCATTGTCAAAATGGTGCGTCGGGGCGAGCACGCGGAATCCCGCATCGCGAAATTCCTTCACGCGTGCGGCGATTTGCTCATCCGTGTCAGCATCCTTCAACTGCAGCGCATGGCATCCTTCCAATCCCAGGACACTGGCCACGGGTTGGTTCTGCGGATCGAGCGGCACCCACCCCAGTGAGGTCTGCTGATAGTACTGGGCCATGAATCGCTGGAGATCGCCCCTGGTGCGAATGGGGACCAGCGCCTTGCCATCGCCATTGACCCTCCACTTCTTCGCCTGGTGAAGGCCGTGCTCGCGTGCATTGGTCCAGGTGCGTGGAGGCCATCCCTGGAAAGACGCGAGCACCCACTGGGCATTCGGCAGGATCCACCCACCATTGAGTTTCTGGCTGTAGGGTTTTGGCGTGATGGTGGCGACCGTGAGCATTTGAAAACCCACATTGCCCTCGCGCCAGCGGGGCACATCGGCGTGGCCATAGTCGTGCCGTTTCTGGATGCCCCTCTTGCCGCCGCGATCGAGCATCAGCGTATCCGCATGCAGATCCGCCACCATCAGGGTGCGGTGAAATTGCTTCGTGGACTCGCTCACTCCGGTGGCCTCTTTGTGGCGCACGGGATTCAGTTTTTCCCCATCGGCGATCTTTACGAGAACACAGCCTGATTGGAGCAAGGGGAAACCAATCGCAAGCAGAAGGACGGCGAGATATCTTGGAGGGCGCATTTATCAAAGGTATCGAATAGCGCCTGCGCTATGGATGGCCCTGAATTGCAAACGATCTTGTCACGTGTCAGGGCGATCCCTGAACGAATGCTACTGCGATAGTCGCGAAAAGATGTTCCCCGACCGGTGTCAGATCTTTCGCAGCACGAGGCACGCATCCACACCACCAAAGCCGAAGGAATTACTCAGCACGACATCGACCCTGGCACTGCGGCCATGGTTCGGCACATAGTCGAGCTCCGCGCAGTCCGTCTTCTCAAAGTGCAGGGAAGGTGGCAGCCAGCCACGCTCCATGGCCAGAAGTGAAATGGCGCACTCCATGGCTCCGGCAGCGCCGAGCGCATGGCCGGTATAGGCCTTGGTACCGGAGACGGGTGGTGCATCCTTGCCGAAGACCGCTGCAATCTGCGCCGCTTCGTTCACATCATTCTGCGGCGTGCTGCTGGCGTGCGCGCTGATGTAATCCACATCCCTGGGAACCGCGCCCGCATCTTCCAGCGCCATGCGCATCGCGCGGCGCAGCGGTTCACCATCGGGGCGGGGGATGGTCATGTGATGGGCTTCACTCACCAGGCTGTAGCCTGCGAGTTCCGCATAGATGCGCGCACCGCGTGCTTGGGCGTGCGCCAGACTCTCCACAATGAAGGTGGCTGCGCCTTCACCCATCACAAATCCATCGCGGGCGTGATCAAAGGGCCGGCATGAATGACTGAGCGGGTCACCCTGCCAGCGGCTCATGGTATGCACGAGATCGAAGGCGGTGTACGTGAGCGGACTCAGGGGTGACTCAGACGCGCCGGCGATGACCACATCCGCGAGGCCATCACGAATGATGCGCAGTGCTTCACCCAGCGCCACGTTGCCACTCGCACAACTGTTCGAATGCGTGGTTGCCGGTCCCTGCAATCCGTAGTGGATGCTGATATTGCTGTGCGTGGACCCACCGTAGATCTGCAGCGCCAGCGCGCGTGGCACGGTCTTCACGCCTTCCTTGACGAACTTCGCGTGGTGCATCTCTGCATCCGCGATGCCACCCAGGGCACTGCCGAAACTCACGCCGATGCGTGTGTGCAGCGCGTCTTGGGCCAAGGTCAGATTCGCATCCTCCAGTGCGAGCTGTGTGCTCACCATGGCGAATTGCGTACAGCGGTCCCAGCGTTTCGTAAGATGCGCGGGAAACCACCGGGCCACTTCAAAGTCCCGTATCTCCGCCGCACATTGGGCCTTTGTGCCGGTCGCTTCGAAGCGTGTGCGCTTTCCGATGCCACTGCGTTCCGCCTGCAGGCCTGCCCACAGTCCCGCCTTTCCGATGCCGATGGGCGTGACGGGGCCCATGCCGGTTATCACCGCCCGGCGCTCCGGAGATTTCTGTAGAGATGCGGATGCGTTTGCCGGCACGGCTCAGCCTTTGAATACGAAAAACTTCCGCGCCACAAAGTTGATGAACGCGGCAACGACGGCGTTGGTCAGAATGGCGACGTTGGTAGGGATGCCAAAGTGCTTCACGAGCCATGGGCCCGCGATCTGGCTGATAGCGAAGCACACAAAATTCACCAGCGTGAAATAGAAGAACTCCATCCAGGGGTGGTGCCTGCCCCGCTTGAAGACCAGCAGCACGTTCATGTAATACACGAACACGTTGGTGGTGACAAAGGCGATGGTGTTGTTGTAGAGCAGGTGTCTTGCGCGCAACTGATCGGTGATCAAAGCGCCATCCACGATCATGTTTTCGTAGGCAGGAATGACGTACAAGGAGAGGAGTACCACCTGGCCTACCGAAACCACCGTCGCCATGGCTCCGCAGAACCCGTAGACCGAGAACTGCACCAGCCACGGGACATCCTGCTTTCGAATGCGCGCCCAAATGGTGGGGACATTGTTCTGCTTAAAAAAGTCGAAGAAGTCCCGGATGGCGGAGCCAAGAGATGAAATCATGTGAAGATGCTCGAATGGGGGCGGCAAGGGAGCAGCACTTCGCAAAAAAGCAACGGTCAGACAGGACACATTACCCTCAACCCCACTCACCAAATTTCTCCCTCCACTCCGCAAGACGCTCCCGCACATGGGAGCGGCGTTGGGTGCGGTGCATCTCCCAAACAAGTGGTATGCCCTTGGGAATGAGCGGCATGAGCTTGGCGAAGTCCACGCCGCCGGTGCTCAGCGGCACCCGGTGGTCCTTGGCTGGCCAGTCGACATCGTGCACATGGCAGCCGAGCAGCCTCGGGGCGATTTCTGAGAGGAACTGGGCGTGGTCCAGCAGGCCCAAGTTTGCCTGCCTCTGCACATGCCCGAAGTCATGCCAGAAGCCGACCCAGGGGCTCCCACGATATTGGTCGACCAGTTGCAGCATTTCCGCTGCGGTGGGTACCTCCTCAAAATGGCTGCGAGTTTCGATGCCCAGAGCCACCCGGTACTGCTCGCAAAGGGGCAGAAGCCGGTCGATGGCATGTCGCGCGCGGTCGAAGTGGACCTGGGCGTGTTTGGCCCTCTTTGCCACCAGTTCCAGCTTCACTTTGGTGTACTCACGTGAGTAGATTTTTCCGGCGAGCGTCAGTTCCTCAAGTTTCCGCGTCAGGGGACTTATCGGGATGCTGCCGAGGTGCAGCACCACGCGCTGCGCTCCGAGCCGCGAAGCAGTCTCCATGGTCTGTTCTGTGAGGGTCAGGGCTCGCAGTCGCTCCTCCTCTTTGTGTGAGGTAAACTCAAAGGCATCCGGCGCATCCATCATCACCTCCACCGGCGGAGGGCAGAAATTGTGCACGCTGGAGATCTTGATGCCGCTCTCGGCCACTACCTGGATGATGCCGGGCAGATGGGAGATCTTCAACCCGTGGCTCAGTTCGATGTATTTGAACCCAAGGGACTTCGCCTCATGCGCGATGTGCTTCCCATCTTCATGACGGTGACTGTTCCAGCAGGAGGAAAGGGAGAGCATGAAGGAAGGGGAGGCGTGGGAAAGCGGGAGTTATAGGATGCTCAGAGGAGGGGAGTGGGCAAGCGTGGATGAGTGGAATGTTGGAGGAATGCAGTGCCGATATCTGTGGCGCTGAAGGAAAGCTCACTTCAGTTTCAGTCTCCGAAGTTCCCCTGCGTCTCTGTGTTTGATTCGTCCTGCCGTCCTCACCCTTCGGGCTGCTTCGCAGTCGTCTCGCTCCGCTCGGCGCTGCGTTGAACTCACTGCACCTGAGCACACCCAGTTCCCTCACGCGTCGGGAATCAACATCTCCGCGATGCGATCCGACACAGCCTTGCCTTCACGAGTCAGGCGTACTCGTCCGCCTTCTACCAGCAAAAGGCCTTCGCCTTGCAGCATTTCGAGCTCCCGCTTCTGTGAGTCTGCCACGCGGTCCTCGGCCATGCCTTCCACCAGTCGGAGTTCCAGCGCGATGCGCTCGATGAGCCACGCGCGATCATCCAACTCCTCCGATTCCACCGCGGGCAGCCGCCCTTCCTTCGCGAGTTCGATGTAGCGTGCCGTGTCGGAAACATTCTTCCACCGCACCCGCTCGTGCGTGCTGGTGGCGGAGGGCCCCAGGCCAAGGTAGTCCGCGCCGCGCCAGTAGGCTTGGTTGTGGATGGAGCGCTTGCCGGGCTTCGCGTAGTTGGAGATTTCGTAGTGCTCGAATCCCGCCGCCTCCAGCAGGTCCATGGTGGAACGGAAGTGGTCGGCATCGCGATCCGTGTCGGTGTCCAGCATGCCGCTCTTCAGCTTGTTCAGGAACTCGGTGTCCTCCTCATAGGTGAGGTTGTAGCAGGAGACATGGTCGGATTGCAGCCCGATGGTCTGTCGCAGCCCTTCCTCCCACACCGCCAGGCTCTGCCCCGGAATGGAGAACATGAGGTCCACATTCACCGCCGGGATGCCCGCGTCACGGAGGATGGCATAGGTTTCCTTTGCCTCATCCGGCGCGTGGTCGCGGCCCAGCAACTTCAGCGTGGGCTCGTCCCAGGCCTGCACGCCGAGGCTGATGCGGGTGACGCCCAGATCACGCAGCAGCCGCGCCTTGCTCGCCCCCACCGTTTTCGGATTCGCCTCCATGCCGAACTCCTCCAGCCCCGAGCAGTCCAGCCGCTCCCGCAGACCGGTCAGTAGCGTGCCCAGATGGGTCTCGCTCAGCGCCGTGGGCGTGCCGCCGCCGAAGTAGATGGTCTTCGGCCGAATCTCCAGCCGCTGCTGATGCAGCTCCAGCTCCCGCAGGACCGCCTGCACAAAGGCCCCCATATCCGTGCCGCCCGGGGTGTGCTTGTAGAAGCTGCAATAGGGGCAGACGCGGTGGCAGAAGGGGATGTGCAGGTAGAGGTGGTGGAGCGGCGACAAGGAGCGGATTGCGAGTTCTGAGTTGCGAGGGAAGGAAGATACGTCCAACCATGCCTCCAGACAGGAAATATTAATGGTGAAATGAAGTCATGACGGGCGAGGAACATCTCGGAGGAAAGCTGCTAGAAGGCGTCTCACGGTCCTTCTACCTGACCCTGAAGGCCCTGCCACAGGGCCTGCGGGAACCCATTTCCCTGGCCTACCTCCTGGCACGAGCGGCGGATACTCTGGCAGACACGCCGAACATCACCGAGTCCATCAAGCAGGAGTGCCTCGCGGAATTTGACCGGCTCGTGCAGGCGGAGACTCGCGATGAAGCTGGCGAACGTGCCCTGTGCGAGCGCCTGCGGCAGGAGTTTGTGCCCCTGCAGGAGGATGCCAGCGAAGCCCGCCTGCTGGAGCGACTGCCGGAGGCTTTCGATGCCTATCGGAAATCTGCACCCCGTCTCGTGGAGGCCACACGTGGTGTATTAGATCCTATTGTGAAAGGCCAGCTCATGGACATCCAGCGTTTCCCCGTGGATGGCCAGCTGCGCTCCCTCACCACGGAAGACGAACTGGATGAGTACACCTACCTCGTCGCCGGATGCGTCGGTGGCTTCTGGACCAAGCTCTGCGCTTCCGAACTGGAAGGCGCCATCGACCCCAAGGTATCCTTCGACGACATGCTCGTCTGGGGCATCCGCTACGGCAAAGGCCTCCAACTCGTGAACATCCTGCGCGACATCGCCAAGGACGTCCGCATGGGCCGCTGCTACTTCCCTGCGGAAGAACTCGCCGCCCACGGCCTCACCCTGGACATGGTGCAGGCCGACCCTGCGAAGCTTGTCCCCGTGACCACCTCCTGGCGCGTGCGTTGCCGTGAGCATCTGGAATGCGGGATTCAGTATTTGGACGCCCTCCAGCACAAACGTCTTCGATTTGCCACCGCTTTGCCGCTGCTCCTCGGCATTCGAACTCTCGCGTTGATCAACCAAGCCGATGCCCCGGCACTGGTGCAAGGAGTGAAGGTGTCTCGTGGGGAGGTGGCGAAAATTTTGTTGGAGACTGGGATCGCGAATCTCCGGCAGGGCGGTCTTCGCAAGATAGCGGAGAAGCTGATGTGAGAGTTTTGGTCGTCCATCTCCGACGAAAGACTCCACGCTCTACCGCAAGCTGACGGACAGCGGCGCTGGCAAGGTAGTCAGGCCTTGATACATGTAGAGCATTTTATAAAATGACATGGTGGCGTGAACGCCGCTCCACCAACTACCATATCACCCGCAGATGGGGATGCTTTTTCGCAAACGCTTGTGCCTCAGCATCCGTGATGGCGGTATTGCCAATAAGGAGCACTTTTAGGGAGGGGCATTTGCCCAGCCAATCCAACGCCTTCCCTGTTATTTCTGTCTCTTCGAGAGAAAGTTGCTCCAGACTTTTCATGCGCGCAAGGTAAGGCATCGAATCGTCACGTACAGTTGAGTCGGCGATTTCGAGTATCTTGATGGAGGAGGTGCGGGCCAGTTGCTCAAGAAACTCCGCCTCAAAGCGCCCAGCCCCGTTCATGAGAAGTTCCTCAGGCTTGAGCCGGCGTATGGCCAGGCCCAATTCGTGGGGGCTCACCAAGTGGGATGGCTCGGTGCAGATGACCTTGGGGTGGGAGAACCATGATTCCATGGCCGCCTCCACGTCTTTTCCACCTACGGGCTTTGAGAATGGGGGAGTCCACCATCTTTCGCAGACAGCGTAATTCTTTTCCAGCACCGCCAGACTTTCACGGCGCTGGTATTCCATCGTCATCAGCCACACCGCCACGATCCCAAGAACCACCGGCACCAGCAGCAGCATGCCTGGGAGTTTTTTGTTCGGGGACTTCATTGGTGGAGCGGAGGAGCTTTGCCAATCAGAACCGGCGGCGGCGCGAGGCATGCATTGCGAAAGACGCATAATCGTACATCAGCCCCAGCGCGGGGGTGGTATGCGCATCATGGTGCGAAACCATTCGCGAAAGTTTGCATGTCTCAATGTCGCTGTTTCTTTATTCTCCGTATACCACCAAACGCCTTCCTCTGTCAGCGCCCAGAATTGATAGCCCTGATGCATGGCAATCGCAAACCACGGAGGCAGTGCCACGGGCGATGGGCCCTCCTGCAACAATTCCCTCGCCGCATCCTGGAACTCTAGAATCTCCGGAAAGTAGTAGTCTGTTCCCACGAGAAATTCCTCTGCTCCTCTCCCCATCACTTTGAGGAAATCGATGTAGTCCTGAGGAAGGGGGATGGGGGAGCGTGACTGGACTTCTGCCAATTCACTTTCGTCGCAACCCCGGTGGTCCTGAGTGGCGACATAGGCTTGCAGTTCATCAATGAAGTTCATGTCAAAAGGGTGGTGGGAACGTCCTGCACTTGCGCTTGAAGCGACGTTCAAGCAGTCAGTTGGGAGGAGTCTTCAGGCTTCCAAGCTCCCAGGATACTGGCGAGCTCACAAAACAGGGTGCGATACGTCGGTCGCCCTGCAGAGGGAGGCTCATCTGATGGATCGAGATGGGCCGTCGATTCGCACACGGCCCGGGCCACGCGGCACAGCACATCCCGGCATTGAAGTGCGATCGCTGGTGTCTCCGCCCAAACCGCATCCAGAGAAATGCCATTCACCATGACCGCATTCTTGAGTAGTTCATGCACGGCCGTGGTAGTGGGCTCCATCTGTTCCACCAGAATGACAAACCTTCTGAAAAGATCACTGCGGATCATCCAGATGTCCCGCGGCCTGTCCGAAACGCTGATAGTGCATGACATGGTGGTGGCAGAACCTGGCGGGATTGTTTTGGCGAAGTGGCAGAGGCGTTATGAGGACGCCACAGTTTATAGGACAACTGACAGATTCACCATTTTTACATCTGTCTGGTCGTGGTCGGGGACGCTGAATTTTGCAAACGTGCGTTGGTCCGTGCTGTTGCTATGCTTCCGAAAAGAGTGCGGTTCGCCAACTCCAACTGTTTGGTAGGGTGCCAGGAGTTTGGCCTGACAAAAGGACATTGGGCACGTAACGAAAGCCATTCTCGATGCTACAGGCAACGACGGAAGCATGATCCAGTGTTCGCACGTCATCCTGAAGGAGCGAGGTTACGAAAAACTGGCAACGGCTGATCAGGATGACCCAAGTCGCCTCGTCTTCGAGGAGAAAATATTCCCGGTACAATGAGCTTTCAAGCGCCCACCAGGAATCATCAGCCCTCACGAGTTTGTCTGGGAAGACCTTGTCCTCCAAGTAGGCGATGAATGGATCGATTTTTCGGTCAAGGGCATCTTCGTCCACCTCTAGCGACGGGCCGACGCGAGAGTTCCAGTAGGCGGTTAGGGTGTCGAGCGTCTCGGGTTCCATTGAAAAGAGGTTGGGCAGCGAGAAAGGCAGCTATGGACTACCCCATCCACACCCCAAACTCCCCCGGCACCGGTGCTTCGAACTTCATCTCCTGCTTCGTGATGGGATGCGTGAACTCCAGCTTCCAGGCGTGCAGCATGAGGCGCGGCATCTTGATCAATTGCCGCTGTGGCTGCGCATAGATCGTGTCTCCCAGAATCGCCATGCCCAGGCTCTCGCGCATGTGCACGCGGATTTGATGGGTGCGGCCGGTGAGGAGGCGGCAGAGGATGAGGGCGCAGCCCTGGTGGACGGAGAGCTTTTCCCATTCCGTCACAGCTTCCTTACCGATGTCTGCACGGTCGGTCACGGCCATGCGCTTGCGGTCCACAGGATGGCGGCCGATGCGGTTCTCGATGCGGCCCTTCGACTCCTTAGGCACGCCGTTCACGGCGGCAAGGTAGAGCTTGGTCAGGGAACGACCGCTGAAGGCTTCACTCAGGCGGGTGTGGGCGAGGTCGTGCTTCGCGGCCACGAGGCAGCCGCTGGTTTCCTTGTCCAAGCGATGGACAATGCCCGGGCGCAGTTCCCCACCGATGCCACTGAGGTTCTTGCAGTGGAAGAGCAGGGCGTTCACCAAGGTGCCGTCCGGATTCCCTGCCGCGGGGTGGACGACCATTCCCTCTGCCTTGTTCACCACGATAAGGTGTTCATCCTCAAAGAGAATATCCAACGGGATGTCCTGCGCCACCACTTCGGTCGGCACCGCCTCGGGGACCTCCATTTGGATGGTATCCCCCTGTTTCAGGGCGGTATTTGCCTTCGTGGGCTTCCCATTCAACAAAATATTCCCGTCCTTGATGAGCCCTTGTAACCGGGTCCGGGACATGTCCGTCAACTGGCTCTGGAGGAAGTGATCCAGTCTTTGCTTCGTCCATTGAGGATCGTTGACGGTGAACTCCATGTGTCTAGGGGATGGAAGGGCGGGGTCACCATACATTCACAGCGACTGGAAAGCCCACAATAATGAATTCTTTAGCGACCAGCCCCGCCAATGACGGTTTAATTTTCGCACTGAATGAAAATCTGGCGCGCCCGATGCTTATTGTTTTATGTAAGAAGTTCGAACTATTTTTTCTTACATGCTTCCAATGCACCGACTGCAACAAACTTGCCCCGAAGTTTCACCTTTGAGGGCCCTGCGTTCGAAGCTACCTTCCGCGTCCCGTGACACCTCCCCAGTCAGAAACTCCTCAAACTTACCTTAGTACCTGCCCGGCTTGCGAGGGCGTGCTCGATGTCACACCCTTCGAGCCGTACAGCAAGGTGACCTGCCCCCACTGCGGGCAGGCCGTGCGCGTAAGGCGCAAATTCGACCACTTTTCCATCCTCAAGCAACTCGGCGAAGGCGGCATGAGCCGCGTGTTTGGCGCCGAGGATGCCACCCTCGGGCGGCATGTGGCGCTGAAGATCCTGAACCGCCACTACAGCAAGGACAGCGTGCGCATGGCGAGCTTCGAGCGCGAAGCCCAGCTCACCGCCGCCGTGACCCACCCGAACGTGGTGAAGCTCTACTCCGTGGGCCGCGACCAGGGGAACTTCTACATCGCCATGGAACTCGTGGGCGGTGGCAGCCTGGAGGGCCGCATCGCGGATCAGGGACGCCTTTCCGAGGCGGATGCCCTGCACGTGGGCCGCATGGTGGCGGAAGGTCTCCGCGCCGCCTACCGCGAAGGTCTCATCCACCGCGACGTGAAGCCGGCGAACATCCTCTTCACTGATGAGGGTACGCCCAAGATCGTGGACTTCGGTCTCGCTCTCTTCCATGAGCGCGACAAGGACGACTCCGGCGAAATCTGGGCCACGCCCTTCTATGTGGCCCCGGAGAAGGTGCGCGACGATACCGAGGACTTCCGCAGTGACATGTACAGCCTCGGCGCGACGCTCTACCACGCGCTGGTGGGCAAACCGCCTCACCAGGCGAACACGAACTCCATCGCCGAGCTCAAGATCATCAAGAGCAAGCCGGTGCGTCTGGAGGACAGCGGATTCAAGTTTTCCCAGCGAACCTGTGAGCTGGTGAATCGCATGTTGGCGCTCAAGCCGTCCGATCGTCACCAGACCTACGACGCGCTTGTAGATGCCTTCCGTGATGCTGAGAGCCTCCTGGGCTATTCCGTGATTGGCCGTCGCTCACGCCGCCAGCGGCTGGTGTACGCCGTGGGTGGCGCGGCGGTGGTGACCATCTTGCTCGGTCTGCTGCTGCGTCCGCGTCCTCAGGTGGAGATGAAGTCGGTGGAGATCACCCAGGGTGCCGGTGAGGAGGAACTATCCTCGGTGGGCCGCACGCTCTCGTCAGGATCTACTCCCATTGCGGATGTCTTCACCAACGCGCGCAACATGCTCTTCGAAGGGAAGTTCGCGGAGGCTCGGAAGCTCTTTGATGAAATCATCGCGCTCAACGATCGCGAAGGTGGCCGCGTGAAGCAGCCCACGCTGAACAAGACGCGGTTCAACGCGGCACTCTGCGCCATCTTTGATGGAAAGAAGGAGGCGGCCCAGCGCTACTTCCGCGCCATCAAGAAGGATTCCGATGAAGGCACCATGCCGGCGACGGCGGAGTCCTCGGAGTTCTTCTCAGCCATCGCCGATCGCATGGCAAAGGACCTGGCGCTTGAGCTGCCACGCAAGGATGTGACCTATGACGGCGCCACGGAGGCAGCGCTCGGGTTTCTTGCGCATGGCGTGGCCCAGTGGCACTTCGGCAAGGATCCGGATGTCGCCATCGCTTGGCTGCGTGAGTTTCAGGCCTGCACCCCTGGCCGTATGACAGAGTGGCTTCCTTCCTACCAGAAGCTCATCGCCCCGTACTTCGCGGAGTATGATCTGGCGGGCAAGCTGGGAGACCTTAGCAACACGCCCTTCGGCAGCATCGAGAATGCCCGCCTTGCTTTTGTGCAGGTGAAGGAGGTGCTGGGTGACATCAAGCTTCCCGGCGCCCTGCGCCACAAGCTGGAGGATCGCTCGAAGTTTGCCCAGCAGGAACTGGCCCGTCTGCGCCGCGTGGCGGAGGAAGCGGAGCGCGCCCGTATCAATGCCCTACGCCAGCGGGAACTGGTGCAGCTCAAAGAGCTGAATGAATCGCTGCCTTCATTGGTGCGTGGGTTCGACTACAGCCAGGGCGTGGAACTGCTGGAGAGCATGAACTTCCAGACTCCGGAGGTGCAGAACGCCATCGCGGATCGCCTCTATCTCTGGTCCAAGGCCAAGGAATTCATGACCACGCTCATGGCGGATATTACGGCGCGTGGTTATGCAGGCACACTGCCCCGCCGCACGGGCATTCCTCTGCAGGGACGCCTCACGCATCTCGGCTACGACACCAGTGTGGTCTCGCTGGAGCGTGGTCAGGTGAGCATCGAGACGGATGCGCTTACACCAGATCTGCTGGTGGCTATTGCGCAGAGCACCCTGGAGACCGTGACAGACTCCACCGAGTACTATCGCCGCCAGGAATTGATTGTGGTCTTTGCGAAGATGCAGGGACTCTATCACATCGTCTCGCCGGTGGCTTCACAGCTCATGGAAGAGAACCGCGCCTTCCGCCAACGGTGGGCGAGGGTGGAGCAGAGTGGGATGTGATGTGCTTGGGTGGAGGGCTTGCACGAGTGCCACTTCGTGACAGACTATCCATGCATGACCGACATCGACTTATTGATAGAGGTGCTGCGCGCCCGATTCCCTGCGCTCGACGTGGAAAAATGCCCGCCCGGCGCCCGTGGCTTGGGTGGATCTGACCAAATCTGGTGGCTTGGTCTTGAAGGTCTGTCTGGAGCTGTGCAGGTAGAGCCGGACGTGGGTAGTTCCGGGGATGGAATGCTGCCATTTACACTTGAAGTAAATGGCATGCCGAACGGTGGCTACGCAATGAGTGGTAGAACTCTGCGAGAAGCTGAGATGTTCATTGCAGGTTTCTTGTATGGGATTCAATGACGGGTGGGCCGCTACCGCCGCGAATTGATGGCCACCATCCGGCACGCGCCAAAGAGCGAGTGGCTCTCCTCGATATCCCATTGTTCGCGATCGAGCATCAGCGCGCGAGGAAGCTCTCCCACACGGAAGCCGGCTTCGATGCTGCACTTCATGTCATATGAGGTCACGTGGTTGAATTCACCGATGAGATTGAGCACCCTGCTTTCCACGTAGTGGCGCAAGTGGCGGGCGGGTTCGCTTACCAGAATGACTCGTGCCTGCTGGAGGCGGGGAGCCAGTCTTCGCAATTGCTCCTCCGTGAAATGGTGCAGGATAAGGTTTGCGACTACCACCTCCGCTTCCGCTAGAGCCTTTTGCGACGCCTCTGATTGGAGAAAATCTCCCTGCACCCACTGTACCCCCAAGGGGAGATGGCTGGGGCGCGGCGCGAGATCCAGCCCTGTCCATCGTGCAACGAGCTCCGGGGACGTTTGGGCAATATGGTGTATCAGCGTGCCGTCTCCTGCGCCCAGCTCTACGATGTGCCCATGACTCGGGACGTAGTCCCGAAGCTGCCGCTGGAACCAGCGGAGCGTCCCCATGATGTGGTTGATGACCTCGATGTCCTGCCTGCTGGCAAGAGCATCCGGATCGTCATGCGGCAACGTGTCCAGCATTTCCTGCTTCAGGACACGGTACCGCAGGTATCCCATGAGATGGAGATGGCGTATGGCGCGGGTGATAAAGAAGAATCGCGTGGGCGTTCGCGTTCTTCAGCTTAGTTGGAGGGTTCCTTCCACGTGCGACCGCGGCCGGTGTTGATGGCCGCCATCAGACTGCTGTAGAGAGAGTTCAGGGCGTCGGGTGTCTGTAGGGCATATTCCACGGTGTGCGTATGCGTCGTGGTGGGGTAATCCTTGATGACTTGAATTTTTCCCAGCGAGGGGGACACGCGATTCGCGACATCCTTTTGTATTTGCTCTGCGCGACTGATGACGATGTTCCCGGCGGCGATGGGTGTGTCCTTGCCAAGAGGCTCCAGCCAGTAGAAGCGAGCCACCACGGAGGTGTCGCTACCAATGGTGACCTCCACCACGCGTGCAGCGCCATTGCCCACGTACTCATGCTTGGAGGCAAAGCTGATGCGGTCCAGCTTCACAAGATAATGCCCGCCATTGGCAAAGGTAGCCTGCCAGAAGCGCGGATTGCTGTCCGTCTCATTCGGATTGGTGGGCTGCTGGGGTTGCTGGGGTGTCTGCGGCTGGTTCTGCGCGGAAAGCGTGGTGACGGCGAAGAGCAGGAAGAAGGCGGCGAGGATGGCTTTCATGGCAGTTGGTAGGCAGCGGAATTATGGAAAAAGCATGGCACAAGTTCAACTGCGCGGAAAGTGCGTAGTTTGCACGCTTCTGTGCCAGAGCCCTTCCCAAGAGGTAAAAAGCGTGGATGATGGTCGTAAGATTTCGCATGTCAGCACTACGCAAGTTCATCACTCTGATCGCATCTGGCGCCCTCGCGGGTGCGCTTCCCGCCGCTGAGGTGGTGAAGCAAAAGATCGATGTCCTCCAGGCGATCAAAGCCGGAAAGGTCACGTATAACATCAATCAAAAACAGACCCTCCACGATCCACCTGATAAGATTTTCACCTTGGATCCCAAGGGCCAGCTCAAGGTGAGCGGCAACGGCTTCGGCTACGTGCGCACGAATGAAGACTACCAGGACTACCACCTGGTCATCGACTTCATGTTCACCGGTCCCACCATGGGCTCGCGTGAAGGCAAGGCTCGTGACAACGGCCTCCTGGTGCACAGCCACGGACCGGATGGCGCGTACGGTGGCACGTGGATGGCCAGCATCGAAGCCCAGATCATCGAAGGCGGGGTGGGGGACATCCTCGTGCTCTCTCCGAAGCTGGAAGACGGCACGGAAGTCGTGACCAGCCTGTCCTCCGAGCTCACGCTGGATCGCGACAAGGAGAAGATCTGGAAGAAGGGCGAGCCCCGCCAGACCGTCACCAAGGGCCGCATCAACTGGGAAAAGCGCGACGTCGATTGGAAGGACGTGGCTGGCTTCCGTGGCAAGGATGACGTGGAATCCCGCGTGAAGGAGTGGACCCGCCTCGAAGTCATCGCGAAGGGCGATACGCTCCAGTACTTCGTGAACGGGGTGCTGGTGAATGAGGCCTTCGACTGCAAGCCCAGCTCTGGCAAGATCTGCCTGCAGACCGAGGGCGCGGAGATGGTGGTGAAGCGCTTTGAGCTGTATCCTCTCGGTGAGTTCAAGGAGAAGTGGGATCCCGTGCAGGCCTCCGGTGGCTCAGACATCGACGTGAAGGCAAGCCGCGAGACCTCGTGGACTCCGGAGCAGACGCAGAAGTCCATTGAGCTGGACGGTCCCTATGAGGTCCAGCTTGTCGCAGCGGAACCTCTCGTGCGTGACCCGGTCGAAATGACCTGGGACGCGCAGGGCCGCTGCTATGTGGCGGACATGATCGACTATCCCCTGGGTGGAGGCCCGGGAAAGCCGCCGCTGTCCCGCATCCAGCAGCTCATCGATGACAATGGTGATGGCCAGTATGACCGTGCCATCACGTTTGCCGATAAGGTCGATCATGTGCAGGGGCTTTTGCCCTTCCGTGACGGCCTTGTGGCCACCACACGCACGCAGATTCTTTTCATCCGCGACACCAACGGAGATGGGGTCGCAGATGAAAGGAAGCCGCTCGTGGACGGCTTCAATCCGAATCACTCCCAGCTCCAGGTCTCTGCGCCTCGCTGGGGCCTGGACAACTGCATCTACTTCAACAATGGCCTTGATACGAAGGAGATCTATCCTGCGGGCTCGCCGGACGCGAAGTCGAACTTCACTCGCTGCAATCTGCGTTATGACCCTGCCACGGGAAAGCTCGAGCCCACCACCGGCTTTGGTCAGTTCGGCGGCTGCTTCGATGACTGGGGGCGCCACTTCTTCAGTTCGAATCGCAATCCGGTGATGTTCGCCGTGATGCCGTATGAAGCGGTGATTCGCAACCCCAATGCCGGCATCACGCAGGGCTGGGAGGACATTGCCGCCTTCGGAGCGGAGACCCGGGTGTATCCACTTCAATTAACTCATACTACAGCCGATGCCCATGCCGGCACGAACACCGCAGCCTGCGGTCTCGGCGTCTATCGTGGTGACCTCATGCCGGAACTGAAGGGAAACATCTTCGTGCCGGATCCCACCGGTCAGCTCATCACGCGCTACATCGTGGAACCGAATGGCGCCAGCCTGAAGGCTACACGCGTAGGGGACCACAAGGAGTTCTTCGGCAGCCACGATGAATGGTGCCGCCCGGTGAACATCACCACCGGTCCCGATGGCGCTCTCTACGTCTGCGACATGTATCGCCGCTACATCGACCACGCCCGCTTCTTCCCGGAGTCCTTTGTGAAGACCCATGACATCCGCCAGGGTGAGAATGAAGGGCGTATCTGGCGCATCGTGCCGAAGAAGGCCAAGGAGTCTCAGGCGGCACCCGCCTCACCCAAAGGAGGGCAGGTCACGCTGACCTACAAGTCCGCAGCGGATGGCTTTGTGCTGGAGGGCAGAATCGTCAGTCGCGCTTCACTTCCTGCTGAGATCGCAGCACTGAAATCGAGAATTGCCAAGGAAGGTTTGGTGGTACGAGGAGGAAAAGGCCTTGCTGCAGTGGAGATTCAGGAATTGATGAAGAGCGTTGCTCAGGCTGGAGTGGATAATATCAAGTTCTCATCCATTTCCGATGAGGACTCCGCTGTTCCGGTTCCCGCACCCAGTGCGGATCGCTTTCGCGCTCCCCGCACAGTGGAAGGGCTTGTGAGGTGGCTGGGGCATCCAAACGCCTGGCAGCGTGAGACGGCGCAGCGGTTGCTGGTGGAGCAAAAAGCAAAGTATACCGATGTGTTTAATGCAGTGAAGCCTGGAAGTCTGACGCCGCTGGCCGGCCTTCATATCACATGCGTGATGCGAGCTTTGGTTCCCAAGAATTCGGGAGAGCTGAATCTCAATGCGAGAATTCAAGGTTCCATCGACAAGGCATTGAAGGACGTGAACGCTGGCAATGTCCTTTTCCGGACGGAGCTGCCTCTCGCAAATGATCATATCATGAGCGACAGCACAGACGCAGTGCAAAGCAGCGACGGCAGGCGTGTCATGCTGGGTATCCTTGGCACCGATTTCAAGAATCGTCCGCAAGATGGTTCCGTTGTCGTTACAGGAGCAACTCGATTTGCCGAAGATCCTTGGATTCAACGCGCTGTACTGGCAGCAACGTCGCAGCGAGCGGGAACTGTTCTTTCAAAGCTGCTCGAGAACAAGGCAGTTTCAGAGGGCTACACTGTGAAGAAGTCAGATTTCGTGCGCGCCCTCGCTGCCAGTTGTGCCACGGACGCGGATGCGGATGATTTCAGCGCCGCACTTTCCAGCCTCAAGAATGGTGAAGGTAAACTCGCCTGGTGGAAACCCGCCCTTCTCCAAGGCCTCTCGGAAGGCCTGCCCAAATCCGGTGGCAAGCTCGGCGTGAAGTCGCTCGCTCAATTTACCGCGACTCCTCCCGAGCAATACAAAGCTGCCGCCGCCGAGATCACCGCACTGCTTGGCCTCGTAGACAAAGTCATGGTGGATGCCAAAGCCCCCGCGGAGCAACGCCTCGCCTGCATCCCGCTGCTCGCCCAACGTTCGTGGGACAAGGCGGAGCCTGTGATGCGCACGCTGCTGGATGACAGCCAGCCACTGGAAATCTCCACGGCAGCCTTCGCGTTGCTGAAGAAATTCGGTGCGGACAAGACCGCTACGCTGCTCTACGAACTTCTGCCCAAGCTCGGACCCACGCAGCGTCTTGAAGTCGTGAAGTTGCTCACGAGCAACGGCAAGACAGTGAAGGACTTCTTTGAACGCATCGATCGCGGCGAGCTTCCGAAGGCCTTCGTCGATGCCGAAACGCGCTGGCGTTATCTCCGCCCCGGCAATCCCATGTTCGACCTGGCCACCAAGATCTTCGGCAGCCCAAGCGGGGATCGTGCCGCAGTGATCACCGCTTATCACGACGCCATCAAAACCAAGGGCGACTCAGCGAAGGGTCAGCAGGTCTTCTCAACCATCTGCATCACCTGCCACAAGGTGAAAGGCCTTGGCGTGGACGTTGGCCCGGACATCACGGATGTGCGCATCAAGGAGAAGGAAGCCCTCCTCAGTGACATCCTCGATCCCAACCGCATGGTGGAGGCCCGCTGGATGGCCTATCAAATCGACACCAAGGATGGCCGTGTCGTCGCCGGACTGATTGCCGGGGAAACTTCCACGGAAGTCACGGTGAAGATGGCCGGTGGCATCACGGAAGTCGTGCCCCGTGCCAACATCGCCAAGATGAAGAGTCTTGATGCCAGCCTCATGCCCGTGGGACTGGAGGGCGGCATCACCAAGGAACAGATGGCCGACCTGCTCGCGTTCTTGAAGGGAGAGTAGCCGCCCGGGTCCAGGGGAAGGCACAGCAACAGTTAGACGGCGGTTGCCAGATGTTGCTGTCCTTTAGGCGTCTTATCACGCAATAGGCTGATAAATGCCTCCCCGGGGCGCTTTACTTTCTCATCGAATAATCCTCCATGCGACCCCGTCTCAGCAGGACTGCTGAGCAAAAACGGGCTACACGGCCGTTGACGCTCACGAGGCTCACCTGCTATCACCTCTCCGCATGAGATGCGCAAAACGGATCATGGGCACGGCTGTCCTGCTGGTTGGTATCGTCTCTTCCACGGTGCATGCCCAGGAGAAGGACGGGGCGAGAGAGCTGCCAGAGATGGCCGCAAAGGCCGTTGCTACACTGTTCTCAGATCCCGGCCAGTGCGTTCGCATCACCAATGGCGAAGCAGACAGGGTGGTGGCCGCCTTGCCGGATGCTTTCCCCGGAGTGAAGAAATATGATCTGCTCCAGCGGGTCTATCAGAAGCTCAAACCGGAGGTGAAACAACAGCCGGACCATGCGGTGAAGGCCCGCGTGCTCGCCGCACTCGCGCGCGCCAGCCGTCAGCGCACCACCGATGTGGCCGAAGCTGAGCAACTCGACCTTGTGCTGAATCCAGAGCAGCCGGACGCCTGGTTGCGCCGGGGCATCAGCTATGCCCGGATGAAGGAGGAGAAATATGCAGCAGACATGTTTCTGGAGGCGCTGCGCCGCACGGACTTTGCCAGACCGCCGGAGTTTTTTACGGCACTTGCTCCTCCGACAGCGGGCTGGGTGGCGCGCATTGCCCGGGCGAAGCGCACAGACGAGTTGAACTCGGCGCTGGCGGACTCCTTTTCCAAAACCAAATCCGGCACCGCCCAGTCCATGGCCTTTGCCATGCTTCAAGCAGTGCTGGATGTGGACGATACACCACTACAGCCGCAGAGACTGGCGCTCCTGCTGAAGTCCGTTCGCGAGCACCAGCAGCATCTCCTGGTGTCGCACGTGGCGCAACTCCTCAAGAGAATCGACGATTGGGACCAGGCAGGGCACCATGAGGCTTCGACTGCACTTGCTCGCGCCATCCTCCTCACGCCGATGGGAGATGACATGCAGGTGGAGATCCCCGCGCATCAGGAAATAGCGGAACCTTTTGCCGCAACTGCCTTCTGGGGAGACAAACCCTGGACGGTGGATGTCCGGGGAATGATTCCCTCCCTCATGAAAACAGCGTTGAGGGAACCGCACGGGGATTTCTTTCAGGAAGCGGAGGCTGCTGTCGGAAGACATCAGGATGATTGCCACCTCGTATCGTGTGTCCTGCTGGCGCGTTCCATGGTTTCTCCGTTGAATCCTGAGGCCCTGGCCGGTGCGAAAGGACTGGACGCGGCGTCCCGACTGCGTGTGGCATGGCGGCTCCGTGTGCTGTCACCACCAGGGAGCGTGGACGAACAGCTACTCGCTCCGTGGATTGCGGAAGGCATACCAGCCCTGCTCAAGCTACAGGAGGGCGGAGTAAGCCGGGGTTCTAATCTCCGGCAATCCCTGCAACTGCTTCCCTTGCTGGACGAGACCACGAAGGCGTCGCTGCTGCCAACGTTGCTTCCTCTCTTGCGGGAAAAGCTTGTGAAGCAGAACCTTTCTGGTGACTCCCAGTCGAGCGCAGACCTCTGGCCACAGTTTCTGGCGCTCGCGATGGTGCATGGCAATGCAGAGGAGCGTGAGGCCTGTCTCAAGGCATGGCGTGAAAGCGGCCATCGTCGCCGCCTTGACATCAAAGAGGAGTGGATGGAGTGCCGGCGCATGGTGCGCAGCGTGGTGGATGCCATGGTGACTGCATCCCCGGAGCGTGGTCGGGACCTTGCGCGGCTGGCATTTGAATCATGGAGTGCTGCCTGGACCCGTTCATTGAAGGAAGGCGATGCAGACGAGCTCACCGCTGTCGTGGTGCTGGATTGTCTCCTTTCTGCCAACCTCACGGACGAGCTCGCCACTTTCGAAAAGCAGATGCTCAACACGTTCAGCGAATACGGGTCGGTTCAGTTCCGCACGACCTTGAGCCGGTTGCGAGCTTGTCGTGATTGCCTGGGGCATGGCGAGCAAAAGTTTCCCGCAGTGGCCATCGAAGTCCACGATGCGGCGCCAGAGGGTGGTCCACCGCGTGTGCGCTGGGCTATGGAGATACCGATCGAGCTGAGCGATAAGGCACGCATTCAGACCATGGTGATGGACGGTGAAAACTTTGGGGCGCCTTACAAGGCTCCTGCACTGCACGTGTTGTCGGGAAAATACGACTTGGAGATCCACGTGGGTGCGTCTCCAGATGCCATGCGAAAGATCGCGGGTGCGGAGGCTGTGCCGGCTCAGGGAGAAATGACCATTCAAGATCTGCCACCAAGCGGATGGGTGAGAATGCTGGTGAAGAATCCTCGCAATGGACTCATGGCGATAGGTTCGGCGAACCCATATTGCATCACTCGTGCGGAATTGCACAGCAAGCGGGTGCCTCAAGGTCCTGCGCCGGTATGGCCACCGGAAGTCCGCGATGAGTTTGGCACCCCATTGTCGGAAGTGATTCCGGTCGAAAAGGGTATGGAGTACCTCCTCCGTGTGGATCTCGAAGAAAGTGATTCACTCCCCCTCTGGAGTGGGCGTCTTCCCCAAGGGCTGAACCTCGTGGTGATGGATGAAAAGCAGAAACCCATCGCCAAAATGGCAGGGTTTGATACTCGGGGTGTGTCGGACGATCTCCAGCCATCCATGCGACTGTTGCGTCCAGGGGGCTGGGCGGTGGAATTTGGAGATATCTTCGAACCAGACGGATCCATCTTGCGGCCGGACGTGTCCAGAGCGCACTACCTTGTTTTTACCGCGAGTGGGACGTTGGATGCCGGCGCGCCCGCAGTGCGCCTGCAAAAGTTCCGCCGGTATGAGGAAGAAGCCATGCCGCAGATTCTGCCGGAGGCCGACGTGGAGTTCATGGGGAATTTTGGAATGGAAGCCGCCACCTGGTTCATCTCCAATGCTCGTCCACGTGCTGTGATGGGTGGACAGGGAGGTATCCGCGTGTATGACACTTCGAAGGTTCCCTGGGAACTCATCCGCTCCTTTGAAAGCCCCGTTTTGAAAGGGCACGAAAGTGTGTTCATGTTTGATGACCGCCAGATTCTTTGTCTGGAGTGGCCACGCGATGGACGTCCAGATTCCGCGTTGCGTGTGGTGCCGCTGGATACCAATCTTCCCTATGAAGAGCTTCCTCGACAGGTGCTGCCCGTGAATCCGCGAAGCTCAGAGGTGGCGGTGGATGAGTCTGGGGTCATCTTCACCGTGCCAAGTGAAGGGGCCTTCCGTACCAAGTTTCGCGCACTGTGGTTGAGCTCGGATGGCAGGCTGCTGGACACGACCGCAGAGCGGCCGTCAATGGAAGGTCCCTCGGAGGCAACGGTGGCCTGGTGGGGGAAGGATGGCTCCCTGGGAGTTGCGGAAGGTGGCCGCATGTTTCACCTGAGGGTCACAAAAGATGCCCTCACCGTGGAAAAGCAGGATCCGGGTGTGGCATCTTTTGATTCAGTACCTGCGGATGCCGTGCCCAGCAGTCATCTCTGGCAGCCACGATTTATCCTCAAAGATGCACGCCTGCTCTTGAGGCTCGACCAGAGATCGGGGGAGGTGGTGGCAGGTTATCGTCTGCCGTTTGTCTGCAGAGGCTCTCCGATTTGGATGGCGGATGAGAACTCTCCTGCACTTTTAACCACCGATCAGGGCGAGCTCATCCGGGTGGTCTTGCCGCAGAAGTAACCTCTGGGCGCTTCAGTGACGGCACGCTGAGTGCGCTTTGACTGAAATGATTGCATGTCTGGACGTGGCGGTCGCGTAGGAGGATGATGCGCGCTGCCGGTTCACGCTGCCTTGTGGTGGACTGGAAGGCGTGCTCCATTGCACGACAGGCCTCCCGTTCACTTGATGAAACTTCTCCGCACCTCCGTACTTTTTCTTGCCGCAGCTTTCCAGGTTGTAGCACAGGCGCCCAAAGCTGAAGCTGCTGAACCCAAGGCGGC
Source organism: Roseimicrobium sp. ORNL1 (assembly GCF_011044495.1). Lineage (GTDB taxonomy): Bacteria > Verrucomicrobiota > Verrucomicrobiia > Verrucomicrobiales > Verrucomicrobiaceae > Roseimicrobium. Next base: position 4,429,777 of record NZ_CP049143.1, on the reverse strand, counting down.
GCTTCCCACGGCCAAGCGCATCGTCTTCCTCGGGGACAGCATCACCCACAATGGGCAGTACCTGGAGTTTCTGGAGACCATCCTGCTCACCGAGACCAGCTATCGCCCGGAAGTGATTGCCGTGGGGTTGAGCAGCGAGACCGTCTCCGGCCTCTCTGAGCCCGGACATGCGGATGGTAAATTTCCGCGACCGGATCTGCACGAGCGGCTGGATCGCGTGCTGGCGAAGACCAAGCCAAATCTCGTTGTGGCGTGCTACGGTATGAATGACGGCATCTATTTCCCACTCAAGGAAGAGCGCTTCCAGAAGTACGTGGAAGGAATGAAGAAGCTGCGGGAGAAGGCGAAGGCCGCAGGTGCAGACATCGTGCATGTCACCCCGCCCACCTTCGATCCCGTGCCCATCAAGGACAGGGTGCTGCCTGCGGGACTCGATGCCTATCCGAAGCCCTTCGAAGGATACAACCGCGTGCTGGATCGCTACAGCGAGTGGCTCATCAGCGAACGCAAGAATGGCTGGAACGTCATCGACATCCACGGTCCCATGAATGACGCGCTGCGCGAGCGCCGCGTGGTGGATCCCGCCTTCTTCTTCGCCAAGGACGGCGTGCATCCCAATGCCGAGGGCCACTGGGTCATGACCCAGCAGATTCTCAAGGCCTGGGGAGTCGAGTCGAAGGTCACCCTGGATGATTTGATCAAACCCGAGGGAAATCTGAATGCACTCTACAAGCTGGTCAGCGAGCGCCAGCGTGTGCTCAAGAACGCGTGGCTCAGCGAGTGCGGGCACAAGCGCCCTGGCGTCGCGGCGGGGCTACCCATCGATCAAGCTGAGGCCAAGGCCGCGGAAATCAGCAAGAAGATCGAAGAGCAACTGAACCAGCGCAGCACCGGCGCAGCTTCATCTGCCAAAAGCGACAAGCCCGCCGCAGGCACTCCTGCTGCTCCTGCCACGGCGCCCGCAGTCCCTGCTGGCACGCCTGCTCTCTACCCCGGCAAGCGCAGCGTGTGGAATGGCTACGACAAATACGAATTCGAGGTGGATGGCAAGACCGCGACCGTCGTCGCACCGAAGCAGGCTGCTCCCGGAAAACCGTGGGTGTGGCATGGTGAGTTCTTTGGTCATAAACCGGATCCAGATATCGCCCTGCTCGGCAAAGGTTTTCACATCGTTTATCTCAAGGTGCCGGACATGCTCGGTTCGCCACCCGCCGTGCAGAGTTGGAATGCGCTCTACGCTCACCTCACCAAGGAGTATGGCTTCGCCAAAAAGGTGGCACTCGTCGGCCTGAGCCGCGGCGGGTTGTACTGCTACAACTGGGCCATCGCCAATCCCACCAAAGTCGCCTGCATCTACGGCGATGCTCCGGTGTGTGACTTCAAGAGCTGGCCCGGCGGCAAAGGAAAAGGCAAGGGCGATCCCAAGAACTGGGCCCGCGTGCTGGAGCTCTGGGGTTTCAAGGACGAGGCCGAAGCCATCGCTTACAAGAACAATCCCGTCGATGCGATTGCACCTCTCGCGAAGAACAAAGTGCCGCTGCTCCATGTGTACGGTGATGCGGATGATGTCGTGCCACCCGATGAAAACACCCTCGTGCTCGCGGAGAACTATCGCAAGCTGGGAGGCACCATCGAACTGATCGCGAAGGCCGGCGTGGGACACCATCCGCATGGCTTGCAGGACAGCACACCGATTGTGAACTTCATTGCGAAGAATGCGGGGAAGTAAAACCTGCCGTTGAAGTAGAAAGACTCGGGCTGTCTCGTGTTTTTCAATGGATCTTTTGCCTGTAAGTGATGGCCAACGACTACCATCTGTTCATTGTTGATTGGGAAGGTTTCGCGAAACACTTCAAATCATCCTCGCTTGGGGTGATGGACGAAAATAGGTGGTCGAAGCTTACCCACGACGAACGGAGCCAAGAGACCGGAAATTTTCTCGGTTGTCTGTGGGAATCGGACTTTTCAACTCCGCTCTCAGAGATGTCGAGATTTCATGGAGCGTCTGGCAGTTTCAAGCTTTGGTGTGCCTTCGCTGCTACATACTCGGAGATTCGCTCCTTCCTGCCTGAAGAGGAAAGGGAGGTTTATGATGAATTGTACCTTCCGTTTTGCGGCCCCTATATGCAAGGTGAAGCTCAAAGGGACCACCCCTTCGAACTGCCGGCTGAATTCAAATCTCGCCTCGAAGTAGGCGGTCTCTATCTCGCGATCTCTCCGGAACGAACTGCGAAAATGTATAAAGCGCACCTCGGGTACTCTTTCAGTCGTCTGGTGCACGAGACTCTGGCCTTCAAAACTTTTCCTCCGCCACTGCCGGGCTGTGCCTCGCATTTTCATGACATGCTCGATGGCGCGGACACTGACTTGGGGCGACTGCACCAGTATTACACGGAGATGTCCGAGGGGTGGCGTATCGTTGCCCAACAGGCAAGTTTCCGAAAGTGGGGTGTCGTGGCCACATACGATATTTGAAGATTCGAAGCGCACATCTGATCGTTGAACTTCTCCGTGCTGAACCTCAATTTGTTTGAGTGATTGGTGGGATTGATGGAAGGTTTTCCATGGTCGCTTCTCCCGCCAAACTCATGAACAAGGCCATCAAAGCGGAGTTGATTCCCGCCTTGAGTGCCGCAGGATTTGCCGGGAAGCACCCCAGGTTCCAACGGTTTTCAGGAGGCCGTATCCACTTCCTGTCCATCAACCAGAACAAGATGGGCACCGCGTTCTTCCTGGAGTTTGGTCACCATCCTCGTGGGGAGAAACTCACGGCCTGGGGTGAAGTGGTCCCGGAGGAAAAGCTGATGCTGGAGCATGTCCTGTTCACCGAGCGCGCGCGCCTGCAGGCGCGCAAGAACGGATACAACAGCATGGAGGAGGATTGGTTTTCGTTTGGCGCATTTGGCCCTGACTTGGCGGAGTACTCAGCGCTGGCATCTTCCGTGGCGGGTATGCTTCCACAAATCGAAGACTGGTTCGCTCATCAGACCGAAGGGCCGAACGTTTCTTTGAACGGTCCGTGATAAGGCATCCTCAACCATGACTCGCCATGAAGATTCTCGAGTTCGCCTTCATCGTCTACCCTTCTACAAATCTTGAGCGTTCCCGCGCCCTCTATGAAGGCGTGCTCGGACTCACGCCCGGAATGTTCATGAATGAAGGTGGCCAGTTCTATGTGGAATACGAAATCGGTCCGCATACGCTGGGTATCGGCAATGAGCCGTTCCTGAAACCCTCCAGCGATGGCGCCCAACTCGTGCTGGAAGTGGAGGACTTCGAAGAGGCCATCGCACACCTCAAGAAGCATCAGGTCCCCTTTACCATGGAGCCCTTCGAGATGCCGATCTGCCGTGCTGCCATCATCGAGGACCCGGATGGCAACAGGTTGGGGATACACAAGAGGAAGCAGTGATGAGTACTTGAGGACGTCATGATTGATCCCAAATCAGGACAGGTGCTGCTTCCGTATGAGGGGTTGCGGATTGACCCCTCCCTTACTCGTGGAGAATATCTGGCATCGGCCCAAGCGACCCAGGGCGAAGAAGTCGTGAAGAATGGCCCCTATTGCTCCTTTCGACTGCCGCCGGTGGCTTTAGGTGACCATACCTTTGGTTGTATTCTCGGATTCTACGGCCGAACCTTGGATAGGGTTTCCATCGGCTGCGCAGACGCAGTCTATGGCACTTCTTGGGATGACTGGACCCTGGATCGTGAAATGGCGAAGAAGAAGATCCATGACGCACTCCTCAGAAAGGCACTCGGCTTGTTTTGGCGGAGGTGGACTTACAAGTGGGGGAGGGTGTGGTCCGGGTACGACCCCAAGGGAGCTCATAGTAGCATCATCGTCACCTATTCGACTGCGTTGGCCGTTGGACCTCCAAGGTAGCTCGCGTTAGCGAGCTACGTTGATCTGCGTTTCTCAATACTTCTCCGGCACGATCATGCTCGCCGGTACCGGCTGGCGCTTGTAGCCATCCGTATGCACACGAGGCGGCAGCTTGATGGGCGTGTGGTCCACCGTCTCATACGGCACCTGGCTCAAGAGATGGCTGATGCAGTTGAGCCGTCCTTTCTTTTTGTCCTCGGAGGGCACCACCCACCACGGAGCTTCCAGAATGTGGGTGCGGGACAGCATGATTTCCTTCGCCTTGGTGTAGGCCTCCCAGCGGCGGCGGGATTCCAGGTCCATGGGGCTGAGTTTCCACTGCTTCAGCGGGTCATGAATGCGGCAGTGAAAGCGGAACTCCTGCTCGTCATCGGGCACGGAGAACCAGTATTTGATGAGCTGGATGCCGGAGCGCACGAGCATCTTCTCAAACTCCGGCACCGAACGGAAGAACTCCTCCAGTTCCACGTCCGTGCAGAAGCCCATCACCTTTTCCACACCGGCACGGTTGTACCAGCTCCGGTCAAAGAGCACGATCTCGCCGGCCGCGGGCAGGTGGGACACATAGCGCTGGAAGTACCACTGCGTCCGTTCGCGTTCCGTGGGGGCGGGGAGGGCGGCCACACGAGCGACACGAGGATTGAGTCGCTGCGTGATACGCTTGATGGCGCCACCCTTTCCGGCGGCATCGCGTCCCTCAAAGATGACCACCAGCTTGTGCTTGGTCTTGGAGACCCAGTCCTGCAGGCGCACCAGCTCGATTTGCAGCCGGTGAAGCTCCTTGAAATAGTGCCGGCGGAATGCAGCCCGCTCGCTCTGGTCCGTGCTGGGGCGCTCCTCGCTCAGGTCCTCCAGTTCCATTTCCAGCTCCTCATCCACGCCATCGATCACCTCCTGGTGAATGCGGGCGTACAGGTCGGAGTAGTCATCCGCCGCCTTTGTGGCTTTGGATTTGGGCGGGGATTTCGCTGCGCTCTTTTTGGAGGGAGTCTTCTTCGCCTTTGCGGGGATCGCTTTCTTCTTCGCCATGCCGCAGTCTGCGCAGGGAAGCGCGGCGTGGAAAAGGGGGAATGTGACATGTCTGGCACATGGGGCATGGCCGCATTGAAGGAACACGAGCTCGTCCACGACGCGCCGGCCATCGTTGGATGTCAGACTTCCTGGGCATTGGCGGCCAGGTCAGCGAGTGCCACCGCTCCCGGGAAGTGTGAGACACCTTCGTGACACGCCCATTTCTCCAAATTGCCGCGGTTGCTCTTGGCTACGGGGTTGCTGTTGTGGTAGTGCAATGGTTGTGCACACGTCCGTCCACAAGGGGCTTTAAGAAGGTTGCGGAGGTTGGCTATCAATCGGCAGGCTGCGACAACTGATGAAATACGCCTTGCGAATCTCAGCCGTAGTTTTGACGCTCGCCGGTTGCCTGCTTCTGGTCGGGTACCATCGCGGCAAGACATGTCCAGACTTCGTCGGGCATGCCCAGTACACCTTGTCTTCTACCGAAGAGGAGCAGCATGTGCTCGCGTTCATCAAATTTGCCACGTTCGAATCTGCTGATTCCCACCTGGTGCAGAAACGATGGCCTGGTGCCACGAGTTTGGCCGAGGCAACATCAGCCTACCGTGGAAGCCTGAAGTACGAGATCAGGCCCACGTCGGGTGGTTCCCAGCTCGACATCTGGTGCCTAGCTTCAACAGGCGGGACTGCGGCTGACGGACCATCTTTCCCGGGACTTCTGGCATATGCCGGACGCTACTCCCTGCCATCGCTCCGCGGAGGGTTGGTGCAATGCCGGGCAACGAGAGTTACTGCGCTGCAAAGAATAGGCCACGGGTTGGGATTGTTTCCCACCGGCAAATCTCTTGGGGCGGACGCGCTTTAGTGATCTGGCTGGAGCCGGAACTGCTCGGAAACGATCTGGGCACTACCGCGCCCGGCTGAAGTACCCCCGCTGCTTGTCGGAAATCGGGAGGCCCACGGTCTCCATCACGCGCATCATGTCCTCCCAGACCAGGCGCTTCTCCGCCAGGCCGCCGCCGTCCTCGGCCTCGCGGCGGAGGAGGTAGCTGGGGTGGTAGGTGACCGCCAGCGGATGTCCGCGCCATTCCTGAATCCGGCCGCGCAATCTGCCCACCGTGCCCTCGATTCCCAGGCCGGTGGAGGCGGTGGCGCCGAGACAGACGATGGCCCTCGGCTTGATGATATTGATCTCCGCCATGATGTACGGCTGGCAGGCCAGCATCTCTCCGGTGGTGGGCGCCCGATTCTTGCTGCCCTGCATCCGGCCGTCATCGATCTTCGGGCGGAACTTGCACACGTTGCTGATGTAGACCTCGCTCCGGCGGAGGCCCATGGCCTGGATGATCTTGGTCAGGAGCTGGCCGGCGGGTCCCACAAAGGGCTCGCGCTGCTTCTCCTCTTCTGCGCCCGGCGCCTCGCCGATGAACATGATGTCCGCGTCTGGGTTCCCCACGGCGAAGACCATGACATCCCGCAAGGTGCCTAGGTCGCGGGCTGGCTGGCTGTTTTCCGCCTCGCGGGCCAGCTCATCCAGCAGCTCGCGCTTGGAGCGGGTGGGAGCGGTGGCGGAGTCGGCGGTCGCTGATGTCGGCTGGGTGGGGCGAAGAGGGGTGCCCGTCGGGGAAGAACGTTGGGCGGACATGGCCTCCGCCGACCGGGGGGAGGCGGTGGAGGAAGGTGATGGCGACCCGCCCGGTATCGGGCCTCGCCCGACCGGTCCGACTGCGGGAGAGGGGGCGGGTGTGGATGGGGACTGGCGAGCTCCCCGCGCCGTTGCCGTCGACAGCACCGCGCGCGCCTCGTCGGTGAGTGCCACGTGGGTCACTCCTCGGGCGGAGAGCTGGTTCAAGTACTCTTGCAGCAGGGGGGAGGACACGGGCATGGATCGAGAAAAAAGAGGGCGTTTTCCAGCCTCATCCCGAACCCGTTTTGGCTCTAAGTCAAGCGTTTCCGTCGTGCCATTTGCAGTTGACAGGGGGGGGAGGGGTGGGAAGCTCTCCGTCCGCCCTGCCAGACGGCAGAGTGAGTCTAACAACCCGAAATGAACTGATGCTCGTAAGTCGACTCTCCGCTCTGATCGTAATCAGCGCGTGCACCGCCTCCTGCTCCAGCCCCGTAGCCGGTAACCCGTCCGCCCCGCGCCCCCAGCGCCTCCAGGACGTCAAGACCACCGCCTACACCCATTCCGAGAGTGACCACCTCGTGCATGGCGTCAAGACCGCCGCTGGCAGCAAGCTCAAATTCGGAACCGTCCGCAGCGCCGCTGCCGACTGGTCCGTTTACCCGGTAGGCACTGTTTTCCAGATCGAGGGCGAGCCCTACACTTATGAGGTGGACGACTACGGTTCCGCGCTTGTGGGCACGGAAACCATCGACCTCTACAAGCCCACCCGGGCTACCATGAACAAGTGGGGCGTCCGGCGTGTGAACATCAATGTGATCAAGTGGGGCTCCTTTACGAAGAGTCTGGCCATCATGAAGCCCCGCGAAAAACGCAATTCTCACGTACGAGAAATGGTCGAAAAGATCGAGCGCGGCACGACGCCTGCTAACTCTTAACCCTCCCTTGCGCCCGCCTCCGCGCCGGCGCTCAGCGGGAGAGTATAATTTGCTCTGGCTGAGCCAGATGTGAGTTTGCTCTCCCGCTTGTTTTTTGGTGTATTGCACGCTTGTCTAACCCAAACTTCCCCTTAGATTTTAAAGGTTGACGCTTTTCGACGCTTCCGGCAAAATGGGGAACCACTTTAGAGAAGTTAATTAATCTATGCTGAACATCCTTCGTCTTCTCGGACTGGCGGCGCTTTGCGTGGGCTGCGTTTCTTGCAGCAGCACCAAGCTTGCGAATGCTAAGCGTATCAACGGGGTCAAGACCACGGCGTACACGCATTCCGAATCGGACCACCGGAAGTACGGAGCGAAGGCAGCCACGGGTGAACCCCTGAAGTACGGCAAGGTGCGCAGCGCAGCCACCGACTGGTCCGTGTATCCTGTCGGGACGGTCTTCAAGATTGAGGGCGAACCCTACCTCTACGAGGTGGATGACTACGGTTCCGCGCTCGTTGGCACCAATACTATCGATCTGTACAAACCCAGCAAGGCCGCCATGAACCAGTGGGGTGCCAAACAGGTGAACATCAGCGTGCTCAAGTGGGGCTCCTTCAACAAGAGCGTGGAAATCATGAAGCCCCGCATGAAGTACCCTCACATCCAACAGATGGTGAAGCGGATTGAGCGGAGCTCGTAGAGTGAGGTGGGGCCTGCCCATCTCTGATCCCGCGCGGCCTATCCGGGAGCTTTGGCGTCGTCCTCGCACCATGATTTTGGTGCTGGCTCCGCATGTATTGGCCATCCTGGTGGCTTGTATCATCACCCAGAAGTTCACTTGGCTGTATCTGGTCCCGCTGGTGTTTGGATTTGTGCCCGGAGCTGTGGTGACCCGGTCATTGCGGGAGGGAAGGCATGAGGACAATTGGGGCACGTTCGAGCGCGAGAAAGATCCTTTGGGGTATTGGTTTGGAGTTGCCTGCTGGAGTGTCTTTTACCTTCTGAGCCTGGCCCTCGTCATTGTTTTGGCCTATCAGCTTGAGCTTCATGGCGAAATCCCCCGGCGGAAATAAGCGCACGTGACCGTCCTTTCTGCCCGCGAAGTCGCCTCGTCCGACTTTCCAGTTTCACCGTGGGCCAATCCACCTAGCATGAGGCCGTGACCAAGAACGAACGCGCCGCCCACGTCCTCACCCGCCTCTCCGAGCTTTACCCGAACCCGCCGATCCCGCTCGACCACACGGATTCCTACACCCTCTTAGTGGCGGTGCTTCTCTCAGCCCAGTGCACGGATGTCCGGGTGAACTTGGTCACGCCAAGTCTCTTCGCCGTGGCGCGTACCCCCCAGAAAATGATGAAGGTGCCGGTGGACGAAATCCAGGCCATCATCCGTCCGTGCGGGCTTAGTCCCCAGAAAGCCAAGGCAATTTCCAACCTTTCACGCATTTTGGTGGAAAAGCACAACGGCGAGGTGCCCGCAGATCTGGAAGCCCTAGAGGAACTCCCCGGCGTCGGCCACAAGACCGCCCAAGTCGTCATGGCCCAGTCCTTCGCTGTTCCAAGCTTCCCCGTGGACACCCACATCCACCGCCTGGCCCAGCGCTGGAAGCTCAGTGACGGTAAGTCTGTGGCGCAGACAGAGAGGGATTTGAAGCGCCTTTTTCCGGAAGAGACGTGGAATAAACTTCACCTGCAGATCATCTACTACGGCCGCGAGTACTGCACCGCCCGTGGCTGTGATGGCACCGTCTGTCCCATCTGCCGCGAGCTGTTCCCCGAGCGGGTGAAGGCGGTGAAGACGAAGAAGGCGTGAGAAAGTAGTCCGCCGAGGCTCGGCGGACTACTTTCTTGCGGCTACTTCACCCGCACCCACTGCACCGCATCCACCGTCACGAAGCCCTTGGTCCCTTCGTTGCTCACCGTGACCACGGCGGGCTTGTCCTTGGTGAACTCGAACTGGCCAAGTGAGGCGAAGTACTTCTCCACGGGAGGGGCCTTCTGCTGGTTCACCTCCACCGTGTCGCTGCCCTTGGCGTGCTCCACTTTCACGGGGACGTTGTTGGCGCGGTTGGGGGCGGAGGAATAGGCGAGGCGTACCTCGTAGGTCCCGCTTTCGGGAAGGGTGGTCTCGAAACGGGCGCTGAGCTTGCCTTTGCTGCCGTCGCCGTCGTTGTGACTGGTGCCATCGATGGGGTCCCCATAGCCGCTGGCCGTCCAGCTTCCTTCGTAAGTGGCGGCTTCGTCGTCGACCACAATGCCCTCCAGGTTTTCTGCCAGTGTGAGATTTGCCAGCGAAGCGAGTTCCAGCACTTGCCCCTGAGCCACCAGCTTCGCACGCAGCGCAGCCATATCCACATCCTGCACCGGGATGTACTTCTCCAGCGCCATGGCGGCGGCCACCCCGGTGGAGTGCCCCAGGATCATGAACTGCGGCTCCATGCGAATCGACCCATAGGTCACATGGGTGGCAGACAGGGCCACGGGCACCAGCAGGTTCGTGCACTGCTCCTTCTTCGGCGTCACGCTGCGGTACGGAATCTGGTAGGGACGAACGGGAATGTCGAAGTTTCCCTCGTCGATGACGAAGCCTTCCTTGTCCACGAGCCGCTGCACGGCGTGGGAGTCCAGAATGAAGGCGCCCATGCCGATGCTGTCCGGCTTGGTGATGGCCTTCTGGCAATCGCGCTGGCTCATCACGTACTGGCCGCGCATGCGTCGGGCTTCGCGGACATAGAGCTGGTAGGGCCAGTTCTCGTTGTCGGTGAACTCGTCCTTCGCCAGTCCGTACTCGCTGGCCTGGGCGCGCAGGTCGGCGGGTACGCGTGGGTCATTCGCGAGGAACCAGAGGAAGCCCTGCACATACTCGCGGTGGTCCTGCCAGATGCGGTCCCGCGTGGCGTAGTCCCCGTCCGGGTAGTCCACGTTGCCGCCCACATGGTCCGTCCCTTGCACGAGGCCGCTGGCATTCGCGTCGAACTTCTGGTTCGGCAGCGCGCCGAGGAAGACCAGCTTTTCATACTTCACGCCGGGGAAGGCATCGATGATGCGGTCTAGAATCTCATACCTCAGCGGGTCGTAGTTCGCGGGCTTGGGAATGGGCAGGCGATTGGCAGCGTTGTTCGTGAGGATGACGCGGAAGTTGTAGGCTTGGGACTTGTTGTCAGCGGCGCCTAGTTCCGGCCACTCGGTGTTGATGCCGGGCAGCAGTTTGCCGTCCTTCCCATAGGCGGACATCTTGGCTGGTGTGCCGTGCGTGTATTTCCTGTCGGGGCTGGCCATGTATTCTTGCTCACGGAAACGAAACGGCGCGGGGCGGAAGCCGGCCAGGGGTTCATCAAAGGCCTCACGACCTTCGCGGCCCACGTAGAAGTCCACCTTGGCGAGCGCCATCACGTCCCCTTCGTAGCTGGCATCCACGAAGATGCGCCCGGCATAGGTCTTGCCGTCCAGGGTAGTGATGGAGGATATGCGAGCCTCCTTCTTCTCCACACTCTTCACGCGCGCGCCGAAGATCACCTCCACCTTCGCCTCCTGCAGCATGGTGGTGAAGGCCTTCTCCGCGATGTGAGGCTCCTGGTACCAAAAATCCTTCGAGGCCGTGCGCTTGGGGTCGGCGTAGAGGGCATCCGCCTGGGTGAAGAACTCCTTCGCGATGCCGCCGATGAGTTCCGGACGCGGGCCCACGTCTGTGTGAGAGAGCCCGCCGGTCGTCAGGCCGCCGAGATGTTTCGTGGTCTCCAGCAGCAGCACGGATTTCCCTTCTCGTGCTGCCGCGATCGCGCAGGCAATGCCACCCGGCGTGCCGCCATACACCACGAGGTCATGGGACGTTGCTGGGGCGCCGTGGGTTATGCTGCCGCTTACTGTAAGACACCCAAGTCCAACCACTGACAGGAGCTTGCGAAGGGAAGAAAGGGAAAATGTAAACTTCATCAGGGTGCGGGAATGCGTACACCCTGTGAGCGCCAATCACGGTGGATTGGACAAGGAAAGTAGGAGGTAGTCCGCCGAGCCCTCAGCGGTGGTGCGCTAAGAAATGCAAAATGAGAAATGAAAGGTGAAAAATGAAAAGTGACTGAGGTGCATTCCATTTTGCACTTTTCATTTATCACTTCTCATTTTGCATTGCTTGGAGGGGGCGCTCACGCCTTCCTTCGGGAAGAGATCCCACGTGCAGCTACCACCACTGGCCGCCGAAGCTCGGCGGACTATTGTCTACTACCACCTCCAGCGGCCACCCACACGGTAGGTGTTGTAGTCGTCGCCGATGTCCACGCCACCGCCTACATCCAGCCAGTCGAGAAGGGCGTAGTAGCCGCTCACTTCGACGACGTATTCATTGAAATTGTCCGTGTTGGAGAAGAGGACGCTTGCGGTGAGTTCGAAGTTCTCCGTCACGGCAAAGCGAACCCCCGGACGCAGGTAGAGGGAAATGTCATCTTTGTAGATGTAATCCAGATCACCGCCGGTCCAGTCATAGCGGAAGCCGACTTCACCGTAGAGATGGAAACGCTCACCAATGGGGATAAATGCGCCACCACCCAGTTTTACGGAGGTGACTTCAATATCCTGCGCACTGGGACCTTCTGCCAGGATGCGGTCTAGGCCAAAGTGGAGGAAGCCGATCTTCATCAACTGCACACTCAGATTCACGCCGAATCCGCTGTCGCCATCCAGCTTGTCGTCACCGCGGAAGTCGTTGTAGGCGTAGTGACCTTCCAGGTAGCCCCAGCTCAAGAGGTCTGAGTACCGGGAACCGGAGCCGCTGCTCGTCGAGCCGCCTCCGTAGCTTTGCTTCGAGTAGTCGCCACTGCTTCCGCCACCGCCGCCATAGCTGTAGTTCGGCTGGGAGGGGGAGGACTGGTACTCCTGATACTGCGTCGGGGTAGGTGCCGCGTTGTACGGATCGTACGGGTACTGCGTCTGGTAGTTCTGCGCAATGCCAGGGGTAACGCTGCAAGCAAGCGCTGCCAGAGGAAGGAGAAAACGTTTCATGGCCTACCAGCTTAAGGTTTCTTGAAAATCAGGGTTACCTTAGATTTGCCAGAAAATTTGGAAATGGCAAGTTTTTCCTTTCGAGGAACGAACGGCATAAGCGCCCGACGTATGGCATTCTAGGGGGGCAAAATTGTCTGCCAGGCTCTCCGCAAGCTGGGGTGTCGATGCGCCAAATGAGGAGGAGAGCCGGTGAAGCGACAACCGTCGCCGCCGCCCTTCCCAAGGATCGGGGGCATTCCTGCCCCCGTTTAGCGTCGCATCTCCCAGCATCCGGCATGCCTCAACCATCCCATCGGCAGAGGAAATCGCCTTCTGCCTGGATACGCGGAAAGAAAAATGGGGGCAAGAGTGCCCCCAATCATTGGAGAGGCCTGAAGCCTCGGGAAATATCAAATCAGTCCAACACTCAGGCGCCTCAGCCCGGCGGCCAGCCGAGTTCACGCCCAGCCAGCAGGTGCACGTGCATATGCGGCACGGTCTCCCCGGCATCCTTGCCGTGATTGATTACGAGGCGGAATCCTTTGTCCGTGGAGTTCACGCCGAGCTGGGTGGCGATTTTCCCCGCGGCCAGCAGCAGGGCACCCAGTGTCTCCTGGTCTCCCGCCACCGCATCACCCACACGCGGGATGACCTTCTTCGGCACGATCAAGACATGCACCGGTGCCTTCGGATTGATGTCGCGGAAGGACACGCAGAAGTCATCTTCATAGATGATGTCAGCCGGAATCTCGCGGGCGATGATCTTTTCGAAGAGGGTCATGGGAGCGGAGGAAGGGTACCGGTGATGATTGGAAGTTGGCTTTCTGATTGAGTCAAGGAGCAATGCGTTCTGCTGCATGTTCATTGCCAAACTTATGGGGTGTTCGTACAATCACGCATGGCTGGCCTTCCATCATTGTTCCAGGAAATCGACAAACTGAAGGGTGAACTGGATGCTTTGCGCCCATTTGACCGGGAGGTTGAGCAGCGGGTTTTGCAAAAATTCAGGCTGTGGTGGACTTATCACTCAAATGCGATTGAGGGCAACAAACTCACGCAGGGTGAGACCGAGATGTTCTTGATGGAAGGGCTTACGGCCAAGGGGAAACCGCTCAAGGACCATTTGGATCTCAAAGGGCACAGCGATGCCATCAACTACCTGCTGCAATTGGTAAGGAACAAAGAGCCGATCACGGAGGTAGTGATCCGCGAGATGCATCGGGTGTTGCTGGTCGAGCCTTACAACGTTCCTGCGCTCACTCCGGACGGGCAGCCTACGTCAAAAACTGTTTCTATTGGCGAGTACAAAACTCAGCCTAATCACGTAAGGACTCCAACGGGGGAAATGCACTACTATTCCACGCCCTTGGAAACACCCGCGAACATGCGGGAGTTGGTGACATGGGAAAGAGAAGCTTCAGAAAAGCGGGCAATACATGTGGTTGAAATCGCAGCATATTTTCATCATCGATTTACGGCTATTCATCCCTTTGACGATGGCAATGGGCGCATGGCCAGGCTGCTCATGAATCTGCTGCTGATGCGGGAAGGATATCCTCCAGTGGTAATTCGGAACGGTGAGCGCGATGCTTACCTTTATGCGCTCAGGCAAGCGGATGCCGGGAACGCGAATGAATTGATTCAACTCGTCGCCGAGCATGTCAGGGATTCCTTGGACCTCTTCACGAAAGGAGTGAAGGGAGAGGATATTCACGAGCCTACGGATTTGGAGAAGGAAATTGCGTTGCTCAAGATGGAACTCTCAGCCGTCGAAGAAGCCGAGCCCTTCTCCATAAAAGCTCTCGATGAAGTCATGGAGACTTCGATTGTCCCCCTTTTCTTGGAAATTAAGAGAATGTTGCTGCCGATTTCAGAATGGTTTGTAAATGCGGAGGTCACAACGAAATCTACATATCGATCGACTTACCATTCTGAGACACTTGAAGCATCCACAGACCTAAGCGAGGCCACCTCTCCTCCAGTAAAGTGGCCCATGTTCAATCGCGAGTATGGGAAGGGTGATATTGAATCCCTTACTGTGGGATTCGTATTCAAGAATTTTAGAAGGTCAGGACTTGAGACCTTCGATGTGAGCGCTTCTTTTCATGTGCACTTTGAAAGGCTCAAATACTCGGTGCAGCGATTCCGGCCAAATCAACCGGTCTGGCAACATCTCTACCAAGAAAAGTTGACCAAGGATGAAATTGGCGAAATGGCGCGAGCTGTGGTTCGGGAAATTGTCGATGAGGTAAAAAGCAAAAACGAGCGACTCACTAAGAATGGGGGCAAGCGATGAAGAGCTAGTCTATTCCTCGACAGCCTTCTTCTTCCCGAACTTCTCCCTCGCCGTCGCTGTCTTCTTCGCGGCCTTCGGTTTGGCCTCCCGAGGCGGAAACTCCCAGCTCAGCAGGCGCTTGCCACCCACGTTGCACACGAGGAAGGAACTGAAGGGGCGACCCTTCTTGGAGATCATGCCTTCGATGAGGCCGGTCTTGCCCTCGGTGAAGAACTTCTTCGCGTTCTCTTCGGTGATGGCCTTCTTGCAAAGCTCACGCGGAAGGCGAGCGTTGCACTTCTTCGCATCGGTCATCGCGATCTTGCACGCGTAGGCATTGGGCAGGACGTGAATGTCAGACTTGCGACCCGCCTTCGCGCACACGGGGCAGGGGCAGAGCACGGGGGCTTCATTCCAGTCCAACTCATCGCTCTGGCCTTTCTCGAAGACAAAGTTGACCTTCTTGTCCTCCTTGATCTCGATGCCGGCGCGGAACTCCTTGCCGAGACGGCTGCGGAATCCATCCATCGGTTCGAGGAAACGTTTCTCGATGAGGGTGCGCACCTGGTCCTCAGTGAGCTCCTTGCCCGCCACGTTCTTGAAGACGCGCAGCTTGCAGTTGTCACCCTTGCACAGGTAGTAGTCGGTGGTCTGCTTGAAGGATTTGCTGCCGCAGAAAGGGCACGTGGCGTGGAAGTCCGGGAAGGCCTTTTCCTTCATGGTCTTCACGTACGCCTTGCTCTTGTCCACGATGTCGGCCGCGAGGTTGCGGATGTCCTTCATGAAGCTGCCGCGGTCGAGACGGCGGTGCTCCATTTCACGCAGCTTGTATTCCCACTGGCCGGTCAGCTCAGGGGAGGAGAGCGTCTCCGCGCCGATTTCATTGAGCTGGTCCACCAGTTCGAGACCCTTGGTGGTCACAATGAGATCGCGTTTGTCGCGCTCGATGTACTTGTCGAAGATCAGGCCTTCGATGATGGCGGCACGTGTGGCGGGAGTGCCCAGGCCACGCTCGCTCATGGCTTCGGCGAGTTCTTCGTCCTCCACCAGCTTGCCCGCGCCTTCCATGGTGGAGAGCAGGGTCGCTTCGTTGTAGCGGGGTGGGGGCTTGGTCGACTCTTCGCGGGTCTCGATGTCGTGCACCTTGGCCTTTTCATTCGGATCCACCGGCACGAGGACCTTGCCACCGCCTTCGCCGTCCTGCTCGTCCGCGGCCTTCTTGCCATAGACTTCCAGCCAGCCGGGCACGCGCATGATCTTGCCGTCCGACTTGAAAGCGTCTTCGCCAATGCGTGAGATGCGGGTAGTCACGTCGAACTCAGCTGCGGGGAAGAACACCGCGAGGAAGCGGCGCAGCACCATGTCGTAGAGCTTCTGCTCCGCCTCATCCAGGCTCTTGGGCGGCATCTGCCCGGTGGGGATGATGGCAAAGTGGTCGCTCACCTTGCTGCCGTCGAAGATACGCCGGTTCGGGCGCACCCAGTCATTGTCCAGGATGCGGTCGCAGAAAGGGCGCAGTTCCGTGGGGAAGGCGCCGGACTTCGCGCTCGTGAGCTGGGAGAAGCTCTTGATGGTGCCCTTCACCGTGCCGATGTAGTCATTCGGCAGGAAACGGGAGTCGGTACGAGGATAGGTGAGTGCCTTGTGCCGCTCATAGAGCGACTGGGCGAGCTGCAGGGTACGGCGGGCGCTGAAGCCAAAGCGGTTGCTGGCCTCGCGTTGCAGGCTGGTAAGATCGTAGAGCAGCGGCGCAATCTGGCGGGTCGGCTTCGTGGTTTCTTCCACGATCGCTTCCTTGCCCTTGCAGCGGGCCAGGATGGCGTCGGCCAGTTCCTTGTCCCAGATGCGCTCGGCCTTGCTGTGTTCGTCCGTGTCGTCCTTCTTCCACGCTTCATCCAGCCAGCGGCCGGCGTACTCTCCGGCCTTCACGCCGAAGAGGGCGTGCACTTCCCAGTAGGTGCGTGGGACGAAGTTCGCGATCTCCCGCTCGCGCTTGGCCATGATGGTCAGCGTGGGGGTCTGCACACGACCCACCGGGGTGAGGCGGAAACCGCCGTGGCGGGAATTCAACGCGGTGAGCGCGCGTGTGCTATTAATACCAACGATCCAGTCGCTCTCGCTACGGCACTTCGCAGCGGCGGCCAGCGGCTGCATGTCCTCGTCTGACCGCATCTGCTGGAAGGCCTCCATGATGGCGTTGTTCGTCATGGACTGCATCCACATGCGGCGGATGGGCTTGTTCGTCCCGGTAGCCTCGATGATGTTGCGGAAAATCAGCTCCCCTTCACGGCCGGCGTCGCAGGCGTTGATGATTTCGCCCACGTCCTTGCGCTTGATGAGGCGGGAGACCACCCGGTAGCGGTCGGCGGTCTTGTCGATGGGCTTGAGCTCGAACTTCTCCGGGAGGATGGGCAGGGTGGTGAAGCCCCAGCCGATCTTCTTGCCATCCTTCATGGGCATTTCCTGCTCCAGCAGGTGACCCACGGCGGAGGTGATGACGTGGGTGTCATTTTCGAAATAGTCGTTCTCCTTGTGGAACGCGGTCATGCCGGGAGCCTTGGCGAGCGCGCGGGCAAGATCGGCCGCGACGCTGGGCTTTTCGGCGATGATGAGGGCTTTGGACATAAAAGGCACAAAGGCATACGAGTCCGCCGGATGTCAAGACACAATGGGATTTCCGGGGCAATCAGATTGGGCACCTTCCGCTCTACAGGGGCGTGCAAAGCATGTATACGTGCCTGATATAGAGCTGGATGCATGGCTGCGCCCAGCTCTGAAAACTTTCCTCAGGCCAGCTTCTTCCCCTTCGTCTCCGGGGCGAACCAGACCAGAATCATCCCCACAATATAGACAGAGCAGAGGATGGTGTAGGCGTTTACCGGGGTGCCAAACCACCCGATGAGGTTCGCGAGCTGCAGGCCACCCACCGCCGCGATGATGCGGCCGACATTGAAGCAGAACCCCTGGCCGGTCGCGCGTACTGCGGTCGGGAAGAGTTCCGGCAGGTAGAGGGGGAAGAAGCCGTAGAAAGAGGCCGTGAGGCCCCCCATGAGGAACG
Organism: Roseimicrobium sp. ORNL1; assembly: GCF_011044495.1. Lineage (GTDB taxonomy): Bacteria > Verrucomicrobiota > Verrucomicrobiia > Verrucomicrobiales > Verrucomicrobiaceae > Roseimicrobium. The sequence goes on along the minus strand of NZ_CP049143.1, from coordinate 4,412,020 downwards.
CGCTGATGAAAAACCAGGTATTAATCTCCGTGTTGGTGCGGAAGAACGTGATGGAAGACGCCATGGCAAAGATACAGCACAGCAAGTAGGTGATGCGGCGGTTCAGCAGGTCCGCCACTACCGGCGTGAGCAATGCCAGCACACACGCGCCGAAAGCCGTGGCGAGCTGGGTGTAGGCCCGCACGTTCACCGGTTCCATGCCATGCAGATTCAGGGAGTCGGACCACTTCGGGGCATGCTGTGCCGCGCCCCAGGTGCCCAGCAGGGCAATCCCGGCGAGCGTGGCACCGATGAGCAGATTCTTCCGGATGGTGAGCCGGGTCTCGTGAGTCATGTGTCCTGCAGTTGCCGAGCGGTGCAAATAGCGACGTACCGGCAGGAGGAACCCCCAGATGACCACACCGAAGCCGACTACCGTGATGATGGTCGCAAGGGCGGGCTTGAAGCCCATGGGCGACCAAGCATAGATCATGAACATGGCCACGGCTGCTCCCAGCAGCACGCCATTGAGATCGGCAGTGCTCCAGTGCGAGGTGGAGCCGGATTTCTTCTCCTCCTCCCACTTGTCTGATTCCGGCACAAAGATTCGGATGATGAAAATGAGGATCGCGGGGAAGGCGCCGGAAATCATGAGGAAGCGCCACGCACCATGGGCGAACAAGTAGTCATTGAGCTGCTGGGATGCCCCCAGAGAAGTGGCCCAGCCGGTGATGGTGCCGATGAAGGCGCTCATGCCCAAGCTGAGCAGGGCTACCAGAAGATAGCCGACATTCGCCGCGGCACCGATGGCACCCGCGACCCAGGCTCGGCTGCCCTTGGTCCAGAGTTCATTTACCAGCGCCACACCAAGCGCCCACTCACCACCCATGCCCAGGGAGGCCACGAAGCGCAGCAGCGCGATCTGCCACGCCTCCGTGGCAAAACCGCACAAACCGGTGAAGATGGCATACGTGAAAATGCTGAAGGTCATGGCCTTCACGCGGCCGATGCGATCGCCCAGCCATCCGAAGAAGACACCGCCCGTCGCAGCTCCGACCAGGAAGGTGGCAATGATCACGGTGAACCAGTTGTCCACCAGGTTGTTCAGTTCCGCCGCGGTGTGTGCACCTGCCAGGAGATCCTTCAGCGCTGGCTTCCCAATCAGCGGGAACAGGCCCATTTCAAATCCGTCGAACATCCAGCCGAGGAAGGCGGCCAGAAGAGCCATGTTGCGGGAGCGGTGTGAAGACATGCGGGAGTGTGTGGGGGAGCGGGAGTCGGAAGGTTGAGCCGGGAATTGAAGGGAAAGGTAAACAGCGTGGGAAGAAAATCCTTGCGCCAAGTCACAAAAAAGCCGCCGCAGGTGATGTCCTGCGGCGGCTTACGAATTTTGCTCAGTCTGGAATAAACCAAGCACTGCTCAATCCACGAGCATGGCAGCCATGGTCATGGTGGATGCGCGGGTGGCGGCGGGCGTCTGCTCGGCTTCTTCCTGCTCCTGGGCTTCGAGCAATTCGAGATGGAGTTGGGCCAGTTCGCGCACCTGTTCGGCGGTGAAGCTGCCGTTCCAGTTCTCATACCGGAGCACGGTGCCGGGGTCGCGATCGCCATCCCAGACGCGCACGAGGTAGCGGGCGGGCTGGTAGCATTCGCGTTCACGGAAGAGCGGGCCGTGGCCACCGGTGAAGTAGGTGGTCAGGGACTCGCGGTCATGGATCCGCTGGTTGGCGGGAAGCAGTTCACTCAGGATCCCGAAGATGCAGCCGCGTCCGCGGCCGTCAGAGTAGCTGCCCCGCACGAGGCGCTGCACGTTGTCCCGAAGATGGCGCACACAGGCCGGATCGAACTTGGAGAAACAGTACAGGGCATCCCCGATGATTTGCGGATGCAGATTGCGAAGCGAGGGCTTTGCCTCACTGAGATGCGGTAGGGAGGTATTCATGGCAGTGGTAAGGTTGGGGGTTCAAGCACAGCCTGTGGGTTTTGGTGGGATCCGATGTGCAAGCACATGGGACCTCACCCGTTCATATTGACAATCGCGCCACACAGGGGCTCAGGTCTTTTTCTAGAAAATTTTTTCCCGGGTTGTGAAAATCCCTTGCTGCTGAAGGCCGTTTGTGGTGAACAGCGCCTTCCCCTGACCACCTGAAAACGGCCTTCACCCGCCAAATTCAGGCCGGAAGGGCATCGCAGATAACCTTCGTGTCGGTGAACTGGCGGAACCTCGCCGCCCGGCCATCCTGCAGATCGAAGATGTGCACGGTGGCGGCATGGAACGATTTCCCCGACACCCGGTGCGTGCCCCGATAGGTGCCTGTGACGACCACACTGGTGCCCGCGTCGAGGTACTGTTCGATGTCGAACCCGAATCCCTCCCACCGGCCGGCGTTGCCCTCGAATACACCCTTGATGATGGCATCCGCTCCCACCCACGTTGCGCCACCGGGGAAGCCCTCGCTTTGGATCCAGGCAATGTCCGGAGTGCAGAGCGCGCGGAAGGTATCATAGTCCTGCGAGCGATAGGCACGATAGAGGGACTGGATGAGTTCGATGTTGGTCATGGGTGTGGGGAGGGAAGGAGTAGTGCAGTGAGGGGTGAGTGGGTAAGTGTGGCTGATGGCTCGATGAGGAGCATTGCCGAGTGGAATACGTTTTGCCTCGACGTATGGGGGCAACAACGGAGAAGCGGCCTCCAACGTAGCTCGCGAGTCCCTTCGCGAGTGTATTCCTCACGGAGACCTCGCGAAGGGACTCGCGGGCTACGTTGGAAGAACTTCCCGCGTTATCGGCGTTGACGAACGCGCCTGTTTCTGCCCTTCATCTGCGCGTGACTTTTGCCCCGCTTTCCTCGCTCATCATTTCCGCCGCCGCGGCTGCGGCTCCTGCTGCTGCCACCGCGCCTGCATCTACGGCCAGCACGTCCGCCCTGCTCATGCTCACGGGTGGTGCGATCATCCTGATCGTCCTTCTCATCGCGAAGCTGCGCATGAATGCGTTCCTTGCTCTGTTCTTCGCGGCATTGCTGGTGGGACTTGGCTCGGGCATGGAGCCCAGCAAGGTGGCGGCTGCTTTCCAAACGGGCATGGGCAAAACGCTGGGTGGTGTAGCCGGCATCCTGGGATTGGGCACCATGCTGGGCGGGTTGCTCGCTGCGTCTGGAGGCGCGGCGGTCCTCGCACGTGGTCTTATCGATCTCATGGGACCCAAGCGTGTGCAGTGGTGTCTCATGCTGCTGGCGCTCGCGGTGGGTTTCACCACCTGGTTCGCCGTGGGTCTGGTGATGCTGGTGCCCATTCTTCTGAACCTCACGAAGGAAACGGGCATGCCCTTCCTGAAGCTCGCTCTGCCGTTGCTCGCGGTGCTCTCCATCATGCACGGCGTGATGCCTCCGCACCCCGGACCGCTGGTGGCCATTGCGCAGTTGAAGGCGAATCTCGGCATGGTCATTCTGTGGGGCATGGTGGCTGCCATTCCCATGGCCGCACTCGCGGGTCCGATCTTCGCAAGCTGGGCGGTGAGTCGCGTCAAGGTGGATGCACCCGAGCCACCCGTCGCGAGCAGTGCGTTGCAGCACCCCACGCCCACGCTGGGCCGTACCGTGGCTGCGCTGGCCCTGCCCGTGGTGTTGATTCTGGCACACACCATTTCGGAGTTGTTCATTCCTGCGAAGCCTGAGCTTCGTTCGGAGACGCAGAACATGGTGTACAACATCACCGCAATGATTGGCAACCCGACGCTGGCCCTGGGACTCGCCGTGCTCTTCGCGGGCTGGGCCTTCAAGTTCACGCGGGCGGATGCGCTCAAGATTGGCGAGAAGTCACTTGGTCCCATCGGCATGACCTTGCTCGTGGTGGGGGCCGGTGGTGGTCTCAATCAGATGCTCCAGGATAGCGGATCGGCGAATGCGATTGCAGACATGGCCCGGTCGGCACATCTGCCTCCCATGGTCTTCGGCTGGCTTTGCGCGGCCCTCGTGCGCGTGGCCACCGGCTCCGCCACCGTGGCCATCACCGCCGCCTGTGGCCTGGTGGCTCCCATGGCGCTCAGTACTCCGGGAGTGAACCTTGAACTCCTCGTGGTATGCGTGGGCTGCGGCTCCCTCTTCCTCTCACACCTCAATGACGCCGGCTTCTGGATCGTGAAGGATCTCCTCGGCCTCACCGTCGCGCAAACCTTCCGCACTTGGACCGTGACGGAGACGCTCATCGGTGTCTCGGGTCTGTTTGTGTGCTGGGGCTTGGATATGATCTTCTAAGTGAAGGGCAAATCATGCCGCCGAGTTCAAGGCGAGTCGGCGTGTGCACGGAGCGACTGTTCAAGGAGCGGGACTCGCCGAAGTCCCGAACCCCTGACGTGTCCAGCACTCCGCCCGATGCATGCAGCGCCGTGTGGTGCGCGGAAGCATCCTCGAACACACCGGAAGGCCTCGCTAAAACTATTGATGCCAATCATGGTGCCCGAAGGGTCAGCCATTCCGTTCATCATCTTCGAACAATCCCGCTGCTGCGAAGCACTCTGCTATCGCCCGGGTTTCTGCTGAGACGCCACTGTACCAAAAAAATTTTTCGTCACGTGAGACGATCCAAAACGCGATCTGGCTCTTGTGCTTCGAATGCTCGTAGAAGTAGTACGTGCTCTTGCTTCGCTCCTCGACACGTATGATCGGACGTCCGATCAACTTCATGGTAGTGTGAATCTCCGCAATCGCGCCATCCTTCAACTGAATACGATAGGGCCCCATACCTTGTGCGCTGGTTGCCGCGTCACTGGTCGCTGAATACTCACGTTCTATCTCACACCACATCCTGCAACCCCAGCTTCTCAATGATGGCCTGCGGCACGCCGGGATAGGGACCGCCGATGCTCACATTCCCCACGTAACCCAGGTGCTTCCATGTGGAGCTGTGGGTGTAGTAGCCGCCGAGGCAGAGCTGGCGGAAAAGTGCGAAGAACGTGGCTCCCACCTTGTGCTCGGGCTTCGCCTTTGAGGCATCGCAGATGTCATCGATGATTCCAATGCGCTCGGCATGGCCGAGTTCATCGAAGCGCTTCTGATGCCGGCGGAAGGATTCCGTGTTCAGCCAACCCAAACCACCGCGCACTACTTCGCAGTCGTCGCGGTTGTCTTCATACGGAGCGCTGCACCATTCATTGATGAACTCCGGCACGCCCGCTTCGGTGGCAGCGGGTCCGTTTTCATCCTTGGGCAGGATGATGTCTGCGAGCACACCGATGGTCTTCAACTCATCCGGCGAGAGCTGCTTGTCCCAGGGGAAGACCTGCTTCGTATAGTCTGGATCATAAAGCGGGCTGCGCGCCACCGTGGCCCCGGGTGCAGGCTCGGTCTCGTGCGGAGCCGCGACAGCAGGCGCCGCAGCGCCAGCAGCTGCCGACCCTGCAAGCCATTTGAGCGCAGCGCGACGGGAGAGATTCGTGGGTTCAGTGGGCTTCATGGGGAAATTGAGAGGACGGGCTTGGGAGAAGAGAACTCGTGGCGATGGAGAAAGAGATACCAAAGGCTGACGGCGGCAAACACTGTACCAAACAGGACAAACGGGAGATGAAGAAGGGCCAAGGCGGCAAAGGTGGGAAGAATCCACGGCGCACGGCACTGTTTCTTCACGATGGCAGTCCAGCCGAGGACGAAGCCCACGAACGAAGATGCTCCGGCAAAGACCAGCCAGTCGGTGGCCGCAGCCACCGACGACCTGACCTGATTCAGGGTCTGCAAGATGTCGTCCGTGTTTCCCAGGTCTGTGAAGGTCATGCCTTGCGTGGCTCGATAGGCCAGCACCGCGCCCACCACACGCAGAACCATGCCCAGCACCAACAGCACCACCGCAATCATGGCGAACACCCGACCCCAGCCATCCACGTCTTCACGAGGCGACGCGATGAGCGGGCGCACCCCGCGGGTGAGCGTTTCCCGCTGGCGTCGGTTTCTGAAATCGTTGAAGCTTCGCGTCATTTGAAAGAGCAGAACTAGATCGTTCCGCGTTTCATCTCCTCCATCATCCACTCGCAACTGCGCCACGCGAGCGCGAGGATGGTGAGGGTGGGGTTCTTGTCGGGATTGCTGGGCATGACAGCGCCGTCCATGAGGAAGAGATTCTTCACCTCCCAGGTCTGGCAGTATTGATTGGTCACGCTGCTGGTGGCCTTGTCCCCCATGCGGGCGGCACCCACTTCGTGGATGATTTCGCCAGGCTTCTTGATGGCGTCGCGACCGCTCTGCGGCTTCGCCTTGCCACCCATCTGCTCCAGCAGTTCCGCAAAGGTGTTCTGCATGTGCTCGGCCTGCTTGATCTCGTAGTCGGCCCACTTCCAGTGGAAGCGCAGGACGGGGATGCCCCACTGGTCCACGACCTTCGGATCGAGCTCGGCGTAGCAATCCTTGTTGGGTACCATTTCGCCGCGGCCGGAGAAGCCGAAGCTGGCACCGTAGTAACGGCGGGCTTCCTCCTTGAGTTTGCTGCCGTAGACACCGGGAGAAGTCTTGTCCAGGATACCAAAGCTGTTCACGCCCGGCATGGAGCGTCCTCCGCCCATCTCGATGTGATAACCGCGCGGGAATCCGAGCTTGCCATGCTCACGCACCAGCCACCAGGGGGAGTACGTGTGGAGGCCACCTGCGCCATCTTCGTTGTAAGGAGGCAGGTCTTCCATGGCAGGGATGTGCGCACTGAGATTCGCGCCCACGCTGTCCATGAGGTTCTTCCCCACCTGGCCAGAGCTATTCGCGAGACCGGCCTTGTCCTTGCTCTTGGAGTTCAGAAGGATGCGGGCGGTTTCACAGGTGCCGCCGGCGATGATCACCACCCGCGCCTTCGCCACCATGTCCCGGCGTGTCGGCTTGTCGATGTAGTGCACACCAGTCGCCTTGCCATCCTTGCCGATGATGACTTCGCGCACCATGGCATCGGTGATGACATCCAGATTCCCCGTGGCGAGTGCCGGTGGGATGAGCACGGTGGTGCTTTGGAAATTCGCGCGAATGGAGCAGCCGCGGATGCAGTTCGTGGCCCAGAAGCACGGGGCGCGCAGGCTCATGTCGTTTGCCATGATCTGCTGCGCCTTGGGATTGTTGGGGAAGAGTTCCTTCGCGAGGCGTGGACCATCGAGCGGCTGGGAAAGCACGGCGCGGTGCGCGGCCACGATGGGTACGCCGACCTTCTTCCCGGCTTTCTTCGCGAGCAGTTCGCCTACGCGCGGCTTGGGCGGGGGAAGGAGCACGCCCGGGGAGGAGTTCGGCGCATTCTCGATGCCGTCATTCTCGCCGTACACGCCGATGAGCTTTTCCACCCGATCGTACCACGGGTGCATGTCATCATAGGTCATGGGCCAGTCGACGCCGAGGCCGTCTGTGGAGGCGCATCTGAAGTCGCGCGGGCCGAAGCGCAGGCTGATGCGGCCCCAGTGATTTGTGCGACCGCCGAGCATGCGGGCGCGCCACCACCAGAAGTCGCCCTCGGTGCCCGGCTTATTCGTATACGGCTCGCCGGGAACGGTCCAGCCGCCATTCACCGTGGCATCGTAGTAGCCGAAAAAGCGATCGGGCGTCTTGTCCCCACGCAGCGGCGCCATCTCCGGCGTGTTGAACATGGGCGTCTCGGTAGTCGGATCGTAGTTGCGACCGGCTTCCATCATCAGGACCTTCATCCCATTGAGCGCGAGGATGAGCGCCGCCATGCCGCCTCCGGCTCCGGAACCTACAACAATGGCATCATACTGGGTCTGGGTTTTTCGCTCGGTGAGAATGGGCATGGCGACGCGCAGCATGCTGAATCCTGCGCGCAACTGCAAGCTAGAACCGCAACAGCGGATCAATGTGAGACGCGAACCTCTCCGCGAATTGGGCGTCGTGGAGCTGGCAGCGAACTGAGGGAATGGCCGCAAAAGAACGCAAAGAACACAAAGGGTTTGGTGCTGGGTGTGGCGGACCCGCTGGGAGATGTGGCGCTACGAGGCCGTTTCGGGTTAACCGCAAAGGGGCAGAGAGGCAAAGGACGCAGAGGATTTGGAGGGCTTGGGCTGCGTGAAGTGGTGCGCTTCGAAGCAGAGGCGGCAGAGACGCGCAGGCTGATATGACACGGCGGCGTGGGGCCACATGCTGGTAGGTTTGGTCGCAAAGCAGCAACTCCAGGAAGTCGGGTCTCCTGACCGGACAGCGTCCGGCGGGTTTTCCTACCCGCCTCTACAAACGAATCAATCCCTGCACACCACCCTCAAACGATCCCTCCAACGCACCATCTCCTACAACCCAAACTTTTGCGTTCTCTGCGTTCTTTTGCGGCCATTCCTCAGTACTCCGCTACGCCTTCAGCGCCCCTTCCAGAATGGAAATCTCCGGTCGCTCGCCTTCGCGCAGCACCACTTCCACGATATCGCATCTTCTCGGGATGTTCTGCGCATCCTGCAGCATGCGCAGCCAGCCCTGCATGCCGCGCAGGATGAGTTTTTCCTTCGCCTTATTCACTGCTTCCGCAGGACGTCCGCGTTCCGTCGAGGTGCGGGTTTTCACTTCCACAAAGGTGAGCATCTTCCCGTGGCGCGCCACGATGTCCACCTCGCCACCACCACCGGCGCGGTAGTTCCGGTAGAGCACCTTCCGCCCATGACGGCGCAGCCATTGGGCCGCGAGATGCTCTCCCCAGTTGCCAAGCGTGGCGTTGTCGAATCGAGTGCCGTCCGCCTTGGCGAGACGCATGCGCGTGCGCAGGCTGGGGCGGGTGAAATAGTCTCGAAGGCCAGTCCGCCATGTCGCAAGAGACTGCATTGCCGCCTTCATATATCAGCCAGCTACTTCTCCGCGGTTACGATTCTTCAAACGTCAACGGCAGCGACATCTGCGCCACGGGCGCGAAGGACTTCCGATGCAAAGGACAAGGACCATGCGTGCGCAGTGCCTTCAGGTGCTCCGGTGTGCCATAGCCCTTGTGCCGCTCGAAGCCATACTGCGGGTAGACTTGCGCCACCTCCATCATATGGCGATCGCGCACCACCTTCGCAATGATGCTCGCGGCGGCAATCGACAGACTGATGGCATCTCCCTCCACGATGGACTGGCCGGGGTAGGGGAAGTTCGGCACGGGTGAGCCATCGATGAGCACCGCGTGCGGCTGTGTGGAGAGACCCTGTGTCGCACGGCGCATGCCGAGATGCGTGGCTTGCAGAATGTTGATGCGGTCAATCTCCTCCACCTCGATGAGCACGTGGCACCACACTAGTCCAGTGCACTGCATAAGTTCCTCGTAAATGACTTCGCGGGTCTCGTGATTGAGTTGCTTGGAGTCATTCAGCTTCTTGTGCTTGAACCTCTCCGGCAGGATCACTGCGGCGACACTGACTGGTCCGGCGAGCGGTCCACGTCCAGCCTCATCCACACCGGCTACCAGGGCATGGCCACGTTCCATCCAGGAGCGTTCATAGGCGAGGGTTGGCTTTTTACCCGGGCGCGTGGGCAGCGGACGGGATTTCTTCACCACCACATCCACTTTCACAGGGCCTTCGCCTGCACTTTGCACTTCGAGTTTCATGGTGCAGAGGCAGCAGTCGCGCGGGGCCTGACCACGAGGAACACAGGCGAGCGCTCTGCATCGAGAGAGGGCGAATCGAAGTCCATGGTGGTGTTGAACGCGGTGAAGTGATGAGTCTGGCCTGCCAGACGGAGGGAATATTGCAGCGCACGCCCGCCGTCAAGCATCGTGGCGTGCTGGACATTGAGCTTCTGGGCGAGCGCGGCCACCTCCGTCACATTCATGGCGCCGCCATCCCCGGAAACGATGAACACAATGGTGCCATCCTTCCGCATGCCTGCGAGGGAGCGGTAGGTGATTTTGTTCCCATCGAAATAGCGGCTCGGGGCGAGATCCACGTAGCTGAAGACGGTGTGATTTTTCATGACGGAGGGGTAGCCCTGCGAGGCCTCCTCCAGCACACCGGGTGTTTCCTCGAAAAGCGACTTCGGACCGAACCAGGGCTTGCCGGACTTCACAAAAAAGTAGCCGGTCCATGCCGGGAAAGTGCGGTTCATCTCACGCCCCTCATGTACGACGAGTCCGAGGGGCTTCCCACTTGGCTCACGAAAGTTCGCGGTGATGGAAAAGATCGCGTCCTCTGCCTCGAGGCGTTCTTTTGCGGTGGTCAGCTCGAACTTGTCTTTGAAGCTCGTGGCGAAGGTGTAGTACTGTGGGGAGAGCTCGATGACGGAGATCTTCGCGCTGAGAAATGCCTGCGCCAGATTTTGCGTGGAAGTTTCCGCCTGCCGCCGCACGGTGAGCGACTTCCACACCGCGCCGGGAGTTTCGATTCGCCTGGTCAGAGCGCGATCCAGTTCGGCTATGGTCAGCTCGTTGAGCGGTTTCCAATTGCCCGCGGCTGTCTTGACTTCCAGCGACTTCGTGGAGGCGCGAAAGGCGAGGAAGGTGGCATTACTCTGCAGGTTGAAGACCTGATCCAGCACCATCAGGAGCAGCGCCGCGGCCAGCAACAGAAGCACCAGTGGCTTCAACAGCCATGCCAACGATCTCCTCCGTTTGGGCGCCGCCTTTTTCACGCGAACACGCTACGCACGTTCCACTTCTCCATCAAGTTTTGTGGCAGCTCCTGCAAAAATCTCGAGGGACGCTGCAGCACCTCGCCATCGCGAGCCTGGTAATTGATCACCGGGTAGGTGAGATAGAGTTCGTCCTTGGCGCGCGTGACGGTGACATAGAAGAGACGCCGCTCTTCCTCGAGGCCCTCCTCGCCACCTTCTTCGATGACGCGGTTGTTGGGGAACATGCCCTCCGCGAGCCACACGGCGAAGACGGTATGCCACTCCAGGCCTTTCGCCTGGTGCGCGGTCGTGAGGGTGACGGCCTCGGTGTCGGGCGAGGCTGCGGGACGTTCGTCGGTATCCACTCCAGAGACGAGTGCGAGTTGGCTGAGAAATTCCTGCACGTCCGTGAATCGCGCGCTGTAGTTGCTCAGTTGCTCCAAATCTTGCTTCCGCTGGTCGCTGTTCTTGAACTTGGCACGCATGTAGTCCTCGTACACGCCCTCCATGATGCTGCGGATCATTGCCGGTGGTGGCACCAGTTTGCCTTCCGTGTCGAGGAGCTCGGCAAGAGTGTAGGCGGTTTGCTCCCAGGTTTTTGCGGCTTTCTTCGGCACCTTGATGCCCAGGAGTACCTTCGAAAATTCCTCATGCGTGAGAGGGCCGAGCGCGGAACCGCTCTTCAGCCAGTGCTCCCACATCTTGGCGGCACTCGAGCTGCCGATGCCGGGAACGAGGCGCACCATGCGCATGAAGGAGACTTCATCCAGGCGGTTCGCCGCGAACTTCATGAAGGCAGCCACATCCTTCACATGTGCCTGCTCGAAGAAGCGCAGGCCGCTGGTGATCTGAAATGGGATGCCGCGATTGGTCAGCTCCATCTGGATTTCCAGCGAGTGATAGTGCGCGCGGTAGATGATGGCGATCTCATCCAGCTCAATGCCTTCGTCGCGGAGTTCGAGAATGCGCTGCGCCACGAAGGCGGCCTGCGAGCTGCCATTGTCCAGCGGCACGAGTGCGGGCAGTGTGCCCTTCCCTTCGCGGGAGGGTTGCAATGCCTTGCGGAACTGGTCCTTATTTCCTTCGATGGTGTGATTCGCCAGCGTGAGCACCTCCGGCACGCTGCGGTAGTTCACCTCGATCTTGTGTACGCGTGCCTTGGGGTAGCGCTTGGGGAAGTCGAGGATGTTCTTCACATTCGCTCCGCGCCAGGAGTAGATGCTCTGGGCGTCATCGCCCACCACCATCAGGTTGCCCTGCTCACCGGAGAGCAGATCGATGAGTTCGCACTGGAGCAGGTTCGTGTCCTGATACTCATCCACCAGGACAAACTGGAAGGTGCGCCGGTAGCGCTCCAGCAGGTCGGGATTCTCCTTCATCAGGCGCACGGCCATGGTGAGGAGATCATCGAAGTCCACGTTGTTCGTCTCCAGCTTCTTCGCCGTGTAGAGCTCGCGCACTTTCAGGATGCCATCCGTCACCGGCTCGAAGTAGGGATACCGTGTGCTGAGGATCTCGCGGATGGATTTGCCGGTGTTGTCTGCCAGGGAAAAAATCTCGTTCAGCACCTCCGGTTTCGGGAAGCGGTAGGTGGTCGTGTCGATGCCGCCGTTGCTCACCACGGTATCCATGAGGTCCTTCTGGTCCTCGCGATCCATGATGGAGAATCCCTGCTTGAGCCCCAGTCGATCGCCGTGCTTTCGCAGGAGGCGATTGCCGATGGAATGGAAGGTGCCGCCCCAGAGGCGGTTCGTTTCCACCGGCACCAAGCCCTGCACACGTTCCAGCATTTCGCGCGCGGCCTTGTTCGTGAAGGTCAGGAGCAGGATGTTCTCGGGCGGAATGCCATTGTCCAGCAGGTAGGCCACGCGGTAGGTCAGCGTGCGCGTCTTCCCACTACCGGCACCCGCGATCACCAGCGCCTGTCCGGGGGGCGAGGTGACGGCAGCGAATTGCTGATCATTGAGCTCCGCCCGGTAGTTGATGCGGTGCGCGGAGGTCGGAGCGGTGTGAAGCGTGTAGTCGCGGGACATGAACTGGGCGGTGACAGCCACACACGAACCACGGATGCGGCGCGGTGCAAGTAGTACGGGTTGGGCACCCTGATGAATTGGCCGCAAAAAGACGCAAAAGGCTCAAAAAGTGAGTCTTTGGTGCGGGTTGCCACGGCCGCGGTCTGATTGATGGCCAGGTGATTATCCGCCCCGACTCTTGTGTCTTTTGCGTCTTTTTGCGGCTAAAAGATCAGCGTTCCATCGCCTTCACTCCGCCGCCTTCGTCTCCAAAATCTCCTGCAGCACAGGCCCATCAGCACTGGGCATCTTCAATCCCAGCAGGGTGGCAATGGTGGGGGCGACCGAAGTGTTGGAAATCGCGCCGAGTTTCGACCCGGGCTGGATGCCTTGACCAGCAGCGATGAACGTGGCCTGCATGGCGGGTTCATCGGGATTGTAGCCATGCGTTCCGCGCAGGCGTTCTTCCTTAGGCATCACAACGGCATTTTCGCCTGCCACATCGAAGAAGGCATAGCCGGACTTTGCGGTGAGTACGAGATCAGGGACGCGGGGATTGGTGGCGGGATCGCCCAGGCCATAGGAAGCGAACTGTTCCGGCGTGAGCACGGCGGCGATGCCTTCCACACTCTTGAACTTGGAGATGAGCGATTCGGCAATTGAGGCACGGTTTTCCTTGTCCAGGATGTAGACAAAACTCGAGCCGCCCTGATCCACGGCGCGTACTTTGCTGTCGCTGGTGATTTTGCCGCCAATGGCGCGAAGCAGCTTTTCCTGGCGCAGTAGCACATTCGGCAGGATGGCCTGGCGCCAGGGATAGAAGCCGTGATCTGAGACCACGATGAGTGTGGCGCGTCCGGAGAAGTTGGTCTTGAGGAACTCCCAGATTTCACCCACTCGCTCATCTGCCGCCTTGAGTGCGTCATAGGCTTCGGGCGTATTCGGCCCCTTGCCATGCTGCGTGTGATCCACTTCGACCAGATGCATGAGCAGCAGGCGCGGCTGGTGTTTGCTCAGGACATGCTTCGCCATCTGCACGAACATGCCGTCGCGTTCGCGGATGCGTTTGGTGGCCCACCATTCCTCCTGCTTTTCCCAGGGGATGCCGGCTTCAGCGAATTCCTTCAGCAGGGAGGGCGTGGCATGCTGCTCTACCAGCTTGATATTGCCCACGTCTGGCACCGTCCAGTCCAGCGTCTTTGCACCGCGTGTGGCAGGCCAGATGAGTCCCGCTGTCTTCATGCCCGCGGCCTTGGCTACATCATAGATGGTGGGACTCTGGACGAGGTCCTCCTTGTTGTAGATCGGATCGATCATGAAGGGCACGATCTCGCCGGTGTCACGATCCAGTACCTGATTGCCCAGCACGCCGTGCTTTCCTGGCTGCACGCCGGTCACTAGAGTGGTGTGGTTCGGCCAGGTCACGGTGGGGAGTGAGGCTTTCATGCTCTCCGCACGCACGCCTTCCTTCATCAGAGCGCGCAGATGCGGGATCTCCGCCTTGGGATCATCGAGATAAAAATTCGCCAGGCCATCGACGCTCAGCAGCACGACGATGGGGTGATTGTTCGTCGTCTCGGGTGCTTGCGCGAAGGTACGTGATACACAGGGCATCACAGCGCCAAAGGTTGCAAGGAAGATGGGAAGGAAGAAGCAGCGACGCAGCATGGCTGGGGGATCTCTGGGAGGAATGATCCATACCACAGAATTCCGAGAATGGAATGCAGCGCAACGTAGCTCGCGAAGCGCAACGTAGTCCGCGAGTCCCTTCGCGGGGCATTGGTCACTCTGCAGCGATGCAACCCGACTGATCTCGCGAAGGGACTCGCGAGCTACGTTGGAAGAGCATCCCGCTACCTCGCGGCTTTGGGCTTCGACCTCACCTTCTTGAGCGAGGTGCGCGCCTTCTCCGCGAGCGCCTCATACTCATCACGCAACTTGTCGAGTTCCTCCACTTCAAGCTCCTCCAAATCCAGGAGTTGGTTGTTCGCGCCGCGCGTGGAGCGAATGAGTTCATCCAGCTTCACGTGAAGCGCCTCCGAGTCGCGGTTCTGCGTGTTCTGAATCAGGAATACCATCAGGAACGTCACGATGGTGGTTCCAGTGTTGATGATGAGCTGCCAGGTGTCACTGAATCCGAAAAAGGGTCCCGAGATGGCCCAGACAACCAGCGTGCCGGCAGCCACGGCAAAGGCACTGGGCTGCCCCGTGATGCGAGAGGTCCACTTGGCGAACTTGGTGAAGAACGTGTTCTTTTTGGCGGGGGTCATGGCAGGTAGGGCGCGTGCCCTTGTGCCAATCGCATCGTGACCTCATGCTCTTGTGGATGGGTCAGGGTGAGCCAGGCCGTTTCATTTCAAACACACCCTTGTCCAGCTTCGACTTGTAGTCTGCCTTGAACTCGATGGGGGAGGCCACGCCGGTGAAGCCGTACACACCGCCCAGTCTGCCCAGATCCTTCTCACCGCTCAGAGTCACGACGCCGTCTTTCTTCTTCCCGGCGGGAATGGCTTCGTGCTCCGCCGTGATGACGCCCGAAATGATGTTTGCCCACGTGGCGTGGTAGCGGAAGGAGTACTTCTCCGGCTGGCCCACTGTTGT
This sequence comes from Roseimicrobium sp. ORNL1, assembly GCF_011044495.1. Lineage (GTDB taxonomy): Bacteria > Verrucomicrobiota > Verrucomicrobiia > Verrucomicrobiales > Verrucomicrobiaceae > Roseimicrobium. The sequence goes on along the minus strand of NZ_CP049143.1, from coordinate 4,396,891 downwards.
GTGAAGTTTCGTCACGATGGCCCTAAGCTGGCCGTGGTGGCCATCATGGTTGCTTTTCCACGTTCCGGCCCACGCGCCTTCCAGATTCTTCGGGTGTTGCGTGGCGTCCGTGGCGGCGGCCTTGTTCCAGTCCCTGTTGTACCCCATCGAACAACTGGCGAGTGCGGTGGCGAGGACGAGGGCACTGCAGAGGCGAAGGAGGGCGGATGGCAGGCGCATGATTTCGGGAATGCTGGGTTGATGCAGGGTGTCGCGACGGATCGAGGAGAGCAAGATAAGATAAACGTATGCGCGTTTACGCAACAATCACGTTGTGTGGGATCTTGTCACGAGCGGTGGGCACCTCTAGCATGCCAGCCTATGACAGTGCAATACGATGTGGCAGGCTTGGTGGTTGTCATCGCAGGAGGGACGACGGGGCTGGGCCTGTCCGCGGCCCAGCGCCTGGTGGAGCAGGGGGCGAAGGTCGTGGTCTTTGGCAGGAGTGAAGAGAGCGTGCGCAGCGCCTTGGCCACGCTGGGTGCCTCCGCCCGGGGATTCGCCGGAGATGCGTGTGAACCCTCCACTGCGGAGAACGCCGTGGAATTGGCCGTGCGCGAGTTTGGCCGCATCGATGCCCTGTACCATGTGGCCGGCGGCAGTGGTCGGGCTCAGGGAGACGGCCCGCTTCATGAAATCACGGACGAAGGCTGGCAGTTCACGCTGGACCTGAATCTCACCAGCCTCTTCAACTCCAACCGCGCCGCCGTGCGCCAGTTCCTGAAGCAGGGCGGGGGAGGCACCATCCTGAACATGGGCAGCGTGCTCGGCTGGTCGCCTTCCCCGGTGCACTTCGCCAGCCACGCCTATGCCGCCACGAAGTCCGCCATCGTCGGCTTCAGCAAGGCGACCGCGAGCTACTATGTGGATGACAACATCCGCATCAATGTCCTCGCCCCTGCATTGGTGGAAACTCCCATGTCCAAGCGCGCCGTGGGTAATGATGAAATCATGCGCTTCATCGCCACGAAGCAGCCGCTCGATGGCGGTCGCGTAGGCGTGCCGGAGGACTTGGATGGTGCCGCGCTATTTTTGCTTTCGAGGCAGGCGCATTTCATCACGGGACAAGTGCTCGCCGTGGATGGTGGATGGACGGTTTCGGAGGGGCAGTATGCGGAGTGATGGTGAGTCAGTAGTCAGAATTCAAAATGTATACCAGGCATCACCTCGTATGAGCACACATCCCGACCTTGAGAAAGTCCGAGCGTTCCTTGATGCATTCGAAGAGGTCTTTGACCGGGACTGGCCCTACACAAAGGAGATGCTTGGTATTCGCTGCGAAACAGAGGAACAGAAGACAGCAGCAGCCAAGGCTGGCTTGGAGACTATCCCGGTTATTTCAGAACATGGAACATTTGTTCATCCTCAGGTGGAAGACGAGGTCGAGGATTGGGGGAATCGGGCGCGACTCTTGGAGTCCTATCGAGCACTCAGGAAGGAGATGCCGTGACGCCTAACTTCGATCCCACTCCATCTCCTTTGACTTCTCCTGCAAAACACCTCATCGGCATCGACCTCGGCGGCACCAATATCAAAGGTGCCTTGTTTGATGCCTCAACCGGCGAATGTCTCGACCGCGCCACGACGCCGACTCGCGATGGCGAGAAGGACGGCGACCTGCCTGCATGGAGCAGCGGCGTGAGGAAACTTGTGGAGCAATTCGAAGCACAGGTTGGCGCTGGTACCACCTCTCTCCCCATCGGCATCTCCGCACCCGGCCTCGCGGCGCGGGATGGCTCCTGCATTTCATGGATGCCGGGACGCATGCATGGCCTGGAAGGCTTTCAGTGGGCGGAATTCCTCCAACGGCCGACTCGCGTGCTCAATGACGCCCACGCCGCCATCCTCGGTGAGGTATGGCAGGGCGCCGCTGCAGGCGCGCGGGATGCGGTGATGCTCACCCTTGGCACGGGAGTGGGAGGCGCCGTGATTTCAGATGGACGCTTGCTCACCGGGCATCTCGGGCGCGCGGGACACCTTGGCCACATCACGGTGGACCATCATGGTTCTCCCGGCATCACAGGCACCCCGGGTTCCTTGGAGGATGCGGTGGGGAACGCCACGGTTGCTACGCGTTCGCAGGGCCGCTTCACCAGCACTCGTGCGCTTCTGGAAGCGGTGGTAGCCGGCGATGCGGATGCACACCGCGTGTGGGATATCTCCGTGCACGCGCTCGCGGCGGGCATGGTTTCGCTCATCAATTGCTTTGACCCGGAGACCTTCATCCTAGGCGGTGGCATCGCGGCCGGCGCGGCGGGCCTGCTCACGGATCCTTTGCAGGAATTGCTGGACCAGATGGAATGGCGGCCGGGCGGCCACCGGGTGAAGCTGGTGCTGGCCACGCTTGGTGAGTGGGCTGGCGCGACGGGAGCGGCGTGGTATGCGGGGAGGTAGCCCGCTGAGCCTCGGCGGTGTGCTTGGGGGAATGCAAAATGAGAAGTGAAAAATGAAAAGTGCAAATTGGAGCGCCCCCTCAGGCACTTTACATTTTTCACTTTTCTTTTCTCATTTTGCATTGCCTGAAGGCGCTGCTCACACCTTCCGTTGGGATAGGACTTCACGGGTCAGCTATCCTCACTGACCGCCGAGGCTCGGCGGACTACTTTCGAACCTCAGAATGTGTCCATTTCGTGGCACTGCCCGTTGACTCTTGACCCGGTCCGTTCAACGGATGTTGCAATGCGAATTGCCCTCATTTACCACCAGTTTGTCCCGCGCGGCGGGCTGGAAGGTTACTTGCTGGAATTTGCCGCCCGATTGCACGCCGCAGGGCATGACCTGCACTTGGTGGGCTCGGAGATGAAAGAGGGGCTTGAGCGCAACCTGGATGCGACCATTCATCATGTGCCGCTGGTCAAGGGCTCCTCACTGCTGCGCCTGTGGCAGTTTGAGCAGTCCGCGCGGCGCATCGAGTCCGAACTGGATGTGGACGTGAGCATCGGCTTTGGCCGCACCACCAGCCATGACCTGCACCGCGCCGGCGGCGGGTGCCATGCGGTGTACTCCCGTCTGCTGCCCTGGTGGAAGCGTTTGGCACCGAAAAACCTTCTGGAACTCCAGCTGGAGCAGGAGCTGTACACCAAAGGGGACACGAAGCGCTTCATCGTGAATTCCTCCCAGGTCGCCGCGCAGATTCACCAGCACTACGGCACGGATGAGAGTCTCTTCCGGGTGATCCACACTGCGGTGGACACGGATCGCTTCCAGCCCTCCTTCCGGAAGGAGATCCTGCGGGAAAAAGTGTGTGACCTCCTGAAGACCGATCCGAAGCGGCCGGTCTTCCTTTTTGTCTCCCTCAGCCACCGGCGAAAGGGACTCGACGTCTTGCTCGACATGTGGGCGGATGTGGATGCGGATCTCTGGATCGTGGGGAAGCCTCTCAGCTACCTGGACGAGGTCATCATCAAAGCCCGTCGCCTGCAGGGAAAGGTGCGCACCATTTCGCCGCAGGCAGACATGTCCGGCCTGTATCAGGCGGCGGACTGGTTCATCCACCCCACGCTCTATGATGCGTGCGCGAATACCGTGCTGCAGAGCATGGCCTCCGGGGTGCCGGGGCTGATTTCGGTGAATGACGGGGCCATCGATTTTATCCGGGATGGAGAGAACGGTTTCCTGCTAAAAGAGCCCACCAATCCGGCCTCTGTGCTTGAGGTGGTGAAGCGCGCTTTGGCCATGGGAGACGAGGGTCGGGAGCGCCTGGGACAGGCCGCGCGGGAGACGATGGTGCCGCTCACGTGGGAGGCACATCTGCACAAGTGGTTGGACGTCATCGCGGAAGTGGCTCCCGAGACTGCTTGATTCGCAGGGTAAAGCGTGACAATGTTGTCACACAGGCTGGTTTGTTGAGTCCGACAGAACCGTCACAATTGGAGCATTCTTTAAAGCCCCATGTCTGACAAACCTCTCATCTTAATTGCCGACGACGAAGAAGACGTCCGCGAACTCGTTGGAATGAACCTCCGTCGCGCCGGATTCGAGACCGTGGAGGCTGCTGACGGACTGCAGGCTCTCACAGCCACCAGAGCCCGCCATCCGGACGCCATCGTGCTGGACGTGATGATGCCGGGCCGCGACGGGCTGCAGGTTTGCCAGGAACTCCGGGAGGATGACAGCACGCTGCGCATCCCCATCATCATGCTCACGGCAAAGGGCCAGACGCTGGACCGCATCGCCGGACTGGAGAAGGGCGCGGACGACTATCTTGCAAAGCCTTTCAGCCCCAAGGAGCTCGTGCTGCGCGTGCAGGCGCTCTTGCGCCGCTCTGCCGTGGTGGGGGAGGGAACAGAACTTAAGGAAGGTCCCTTCATCTTTGACCTCGCCAGCGTGCGCCTGACCATCAATGGCGCCCCCATGGAACTCACCCTGCTTGAGTTCAAGCTCCTCCACCTGCTGGCCAGCCGGAAAGGCGAAGTCGTGGAGCGGGACCACATCCTGCGTGAAGTCTGGGGCTACACGGGCAATGTGCAGACCCGCACCCTGGATACCCATGTGAAACGCCTTCGCGAGAAGCTGGGGGAATACGCCGACTGGCTGCAGACTTCGCGTGGCTTTGGGTATGTGTTTCGCGCCCCTGTGGCAGTAGCGGTCTGATATACCGCACGCTTCCCGTCTGACGAATCATGGAATTGTTCATCACTGCAAGCCTCTTGCTGGCAGTTGTGTTCGCCGGGTTGTGGTGGGGGGCTCAGCTGCGGAACTGGAAGATGAAACGCGCGCACGCCATCAAGGATCGCGAGGAACTTGCCTACCATGAGCGGACCCGGCAGCGGGCGGAAATGTTGCACCGGCTTGTAGAGGGCATCGAAGACGGCCTCTTCATCATCAGCAGCCGGCTCACGGTCCTCTTCGTCAATCGCGGGGCCATGAAGTTCTTCCCCCCCATCAGCAGTCCTGTGGGGCGCACGCTGCTGGAGTGTGTGCGGGACCACCGCATCGTGGAAATGGTACAGGGCAGCGTGGAGAGCGGGCAGCGGCAGAGGCAGGAGTTCCTGGTGTCCTCCCGCGGTGAAGGCAGCGGCGTGGAGGATCGCATCTTTTCGGTGGAGGCGGTACCCCTGAACGGCGATGCCCCCGGAGGCATGGAAGGTGGGGTGCTGGTGATCCTCCGTGATGAGACGGAGAAGCACACGCTCGAGCGTATCCGCAAGGACTTCGTGGCAAATGCCTCTCACGAACTGCGAACGCCACTTTCCATCATCAATGGCTACCTGGAGAACCTGGTGGAAGGAGACATCAGTGAGCCGGACGAAACGAAGCGCGCCTTCGGCATCATGCGCAAACATGGCGATCGCCTTGCGCAGATCGTGGAGGACCTTTTGATCATCAGCCGCATGGAGTCCGGTGAGCAGGAAGCCGTGCGCGTGGAGGAGTTTGATTTCAAAGCCTGTGCCCTGGATGTGATTCACCGTCTCACACCCGTGATCACCACGAAGGAGGCGAAGGTGGAGATGGTGCTGGTGGACAACTGCAGCCCCTACATCCACGGCGATCGGTACTACTGGGACCAGATCCTCTTCAATCTGGTGAGCAATGCCTTGAAGGAAAATCTGGCCCGCGGACTGCAGGTGACCATCCAGCTCAAGCAGGAGGGGGATACCTCAGAGATCCAGGTGAAGGACAATGGTGTGGGCATCCCGCACGCGGACCTGCCCTTTGTCTTCAAGCGCTTCTACCGCGTGGCGCGTCACCATTCCAAGGAGATCAAGGGCACCGGCCTGGGCCTCTCCATCGTGAAGCGCGCCGTGGAGGCCCATCAAGGCACCATCACCGTGCACAGCCGTCCCGGCATCGAAACGCTCTTCACCATCCGCGTGCCGAGAGCGCCGCGGGTGTAGAACGAGGGGCGTTGCAGGCCCGGGAAGAAATGCCGCAAAAGAACGCAGAGAACGCACAAAGGAAGCGGCCTGCGTGGAGTGGCAGAGTGGTAGGGATGTTTCCGAGTGCGGACGTGGATTGGGAGCCGGGAAAGGTAGCCGCAAAAAGACGCAAAAGGCACAAAAAGTGGGCTGCGTGGAGTGGTGTCACGCGGTGGTTTTTTCAGTTACCCGCTCATCCTCTTGTGCCTTTTGCGGCCATTCCGCAGTAACCCGAACGGAGTCGTGGACGCAAAAACGGCGCTGAGACAATCCCAGCGCCGTTGTCAAAAAGGTTTCGCTTCCTCGCGTGCTTACTTCACGTGGCGGATGTCACGCGCGACACCGGCGTACACGGCGTCTTCGCCGATGTTCACCGCGTGGTCACCGGCGCGCTCAAGGAAACGGGCCACGAACACGAGGTCGATGTAATCCTTGATGCGGGAGGTGTCTTCCTCCATGCGGGAGGTCATGCGCGCAATGAACTCGTTTTGAATGCGGTTGAGTTCTTTATCACGCGCTTTTAGACCCGTGGCGAGCTCCACATTCTCGTCGCGGAAGGCCTCAATGGCGTCTCCCAGCAGGGACATGGCCTGGGCGTGAATGGGCTCCACCATACGTGTTTCCGGAATCTCCACACTCTGGAGAATGCGCTTGGCCCGGCGGGCAATGTTGACCGCCTGGTCGCTGATGCGCTCCAAGTTGCTGGAAGCCTTCATCGTGCTGACGACACGGCGCAGGTCATGGGCCAGCGGGGTGAAGCGGGTGAGAATCGCAACGCCTTGAGCGTCAATCTGCTTCTCGAATTGGTCGACCGATTCGTCTTCGGCAATCACCTGATTGCACAGCATCACATCCCGTTCCAGCAATCCGCGTACGGCGTCGTTCAAACTTTGAGTGGTCAGGCTCGCCATGTGAAACAGGTTCTGGCGAAGCCGATCAAGAGCGTTGTCGAAGCTGGAGAGGATGTGTCTTTCGTTCATTTCCGAGTCGTCAGGCATCAGGAAGAGTGGGGTGGAGGAGGGGACCCAACATCACGACACCCCATAGAGCTACTGGTCTGGCGTGACGATTGTGTCACATTGACCCCCACGCAAGCAGAATAGGCCAGCTCGGTGAGCAAAAACTCAATCTACGGCGGTGGACCTCCACCTCCCTGAGGAAGCGGACTTTCACCCTCATTCACTTGCGCTTGCATCCCCCGTCGCACTGCACTAGGCAACCCGTCCCATGAGCAGACTCACAGGACGCACCGCAGTCATCACCGGCGCCGGCCGGGGCATTGGCAAGGCCATTGCCGAACGCTTCGCCGCCGAAGGCGCGAAGGTCGCCATCGTTTCCCGCACCGAGGCCAATTCCAACGCCACCGCCGAGGCCATCAACGCCGCGCACCCCGGAGCCGCCAAAGGCTATGCCGTGGACGTGTCCGACAGCACCGCCACCGCTGCCTTGGGCAAGCAGGTGCTCGCCGACTTCGGCAGCGTGGACATCCTGGTGAACAACGCCGGCGTCACCCGCGACGGCCTCGCCCTTCGCATGAGCGATGAGGACTGGGATGTGGTGCTCGACACCAACCTCAAGGGCGCCTTCAACCTCGTGAAAGCCTTCCAGCGCAGCATTCTGAAGAGCAAGACCGGCCGCATCCTCAATGTGGCCAGCGTTATCGGTCTCATCGGCAATGCCGGTCAGTGCAACTACGCCGCCAGCAAGGCGGGCCTCATCGGCTTCTCCAAATCGCTCGCCCGCGAGTTCGCCGGCCGCGCCGTCACCGTGAATGCCATCGCCCCCGGCTTCATCGTCACCGACATGACGAATGAGCTGAACGACCAGCAGAAGGACGGCGTGCTCAAGCAGATTCCCCTCGGCACCTTCGGTGATGCCGTGGACATCGCCAACACCGTCGCCTTCCTCGCCAGCGACGAAGCTCGCTACATCACCGGCCAGGTGATCGCGGTGGATGGTGGGATGGTGATGTGATTTTTCGACTTAAGAGTTAAGATAGGCCATGCTAAACTTTAACAGTAAGCCATTGCTATTGAATTGGTTTTGAACAAAATTTTATTGAGGAATTCTAAATTTTTGCTTGCGAGACGCGTTGAATCACGGCAGTTTTGCGGAACGGATACGGTTGAATCAAGGAATTGGTTCGCTTACGGGAGCGGTCGATGATTTGAAAAAATCTCGATTAACTGTAGACGGAGTAAGCCGAACTTACTCTAACCTTGTGTAGGCCATACAAGGGACGTCATCATCTATATGTAAAGGCAACATCCTTTTTTATAAGCCGGAGGGAAGTATTCCCTCCGGCTTTCTTCTGCGATGAATAACATCAAGAATACCAATTTGGCGCGAACCGTGGTCGATATTATCCGTGAAGTAGGCGGAACGATTCTGGGGAGTCAACTGGGGCTGCGCTTGAATGACCGATTGCCAGAGTGGAATAGCGCAAAGGATTTTCCGTCCCTTCGCTCGATGGTAACGACGTGTGTCCCAGAGGTCACCATTGTAAAGGATCCTAGCACTGGCGATGTTTATAGCGTGGCAACCAGTCGTCTGAATACGGGATGGAATGTGTTTCGCAATCCGATTCTGGATGGGACTGTGCTTCTAAAGCCGGATAACAGCTTGGTTGCGGCGGAGAGTGAACTCAAATGTGGTCTAGAGGACCTGCTGGTTCCAAGGCTGACTCACGAGGACCAGCGCCACATCATGAAGCAATTTTCGGACGCGCATGTCGCTCCAGAGATGCAACCGCAGTTTGAGGCGTCAATATCATCCCAATCTCCAGATTATTGGAAGCTTTTTGTGGAGTGTTTGAAGGTCTCCGGCTTACAGAAGGAATGGGTGAAGTTTCGCTTTGAACGCCAGCGAGAATTGCTGGGAGTCAGGCTTCGCGATTTGGGCTGTTCTGCCGAAAAAATTCATGAAATAACAACGCGTGCTATCGCGGAGACGAAAGGTGGCAGGTCGGAACGTGAGCGCTCAGTAGCGCAAGGTGTGGAGAAAAAACGTATTGCATCAATCCAAGATTTAGCTATGGAAGTACTAAGTCGACTTTCAGAGGAGCAACTTGGAAGCTTGCAAGTTCCATTAGGAAAAGTCTGGGAGGCGATGCGCGTAAATCGATAGATTGCGCCAAGATCCAGTTATTAGCGCGACGTGGTTACAGAAGGGATTAGTCCTGCAAAAATTGTAGTAGTTTGCGATGAGGCAAGTTACTCCAGCTTGAGCACGCGCATTAATCGAATAACAGGACTCCCACAATGGGGACGGAATGCGCGCCGAAAGCATGCTATTGTGGTGCTTCCCGTCCCTGAAGGCGGAGGGACCGATGAGGAAAGAGTCTCAGATATACTCTACAACTACAGGGACGCTTCAATTTTCATCGACCCTGTTCTCAAGGGTACCGAACCGAGGCTCTGGAGTCGTTTCGAGGAATTGAGAATCTCGAGTACTGAGCTGTTAGTGATGCTGCCAAAAACGGCTACAGCGTTGGTGGAGATTTTAAGGAGAGAGATCGTGAGAGCTGGGCTGGACTTTCAATCCAGACTAACGGAAAGTCTCGCCTCTTCATATGGGGACGTTCCATCTTGGGATGCGCAAATCGAGGAGTGGAAGGCCCAATTTGGGGCGTTTGGTGTGCTGTCCTACGGCGATGCAATATTATCTTGTGTAGAAGTGATTGATCGAGGAGAGCTTCGAAAGTTTTTTGCGAATCCTACAATTGCTTATAGTGTGTTGACTCGCACCGGTTCGGACTTGGAAATAGTTAGGCAGATGCAGAGCTGTCTGGGAGGCGACCACGAACCTCTCCGCTTGCTTGAATTTGTAAGGGTCCATCACACGGAGCGTGGGGTGGTTCACGTGGTCACCGACTCATTACACAGCGGATCACAGGCTCTTGAACAATTGATGGTGATTATAGCCGAGTGCCGAGAATTCGCCGGGGTGGTTCAATTGTTTCCGCTTCACGCAACTCGGTGGGGAGTGCGTAATTTGTTGAATCAGGTGAAAAAGAATGTCAGGACGTTCGAAGTTAAGGTTGACCTTACTCAAAGTTTTGTAGTCGAAAATGTGAAGGAAGAAGGAGAGGGTGTGCGGAGACTCTCCGAGCTTGAATTGAGGCTTGAGCATCTGGGATATCCAGATTCATTTATTCAGAAAATAGTTAAGTTCAGTCGCGACATTGGCGCATGCCTTAAGCAGCAGGAAGACGGTCTTGAATTTCCAGACAGGAACGTGGGGTTGGGAGGCTGGGGGTTGGGGCTGACGTCAATGGTCGATTGTTACCCGGGAAAGGCTATGTTGCCCCTACTCCGCTTGAGCGGTATAGTCGAGATAAGTGGTGGAGCCTCGAAAAAAGTGCTCTGGAGGGGACTTCTAGTTCACAAGAACGCCAGTGGAGCGGGATAAAGGTTGGGTTTAAGAACTTGCGTTGAAAGTATTCTCAGCTCGACCTCGGCCTCTTCCTGAACGGATACATCATCTGCCCCCAGAAGCTCTCCGGCACGGAATCATCATGTACGCCGAACTCCGTCGGCTGTTTGTGACTCGGCAGGTAGAAGGTACCGAAGATCACATCCCACACCGGCAGCAGCCCAGCGAAGTTCATGTCGATCGCTTCATCCTCCTTCGTGTGGTGCCAGCGATGGAAGGCCGGGCTCGCAATCACATGACGGAGCGGCCCAAAGCTCCATGACACATTCGCATGGATGAAAATGGAATAGAATGTGAGGAAGGGCACATACGCCGCAATCACCACCGGTGAAAAGCCCAGCAGCACAAACGGCACCGCCTGGAAGACACGCGACACGATGTCATTCACCGGATGCAGCCGCACAGAGGAGAGCCAGTCCAGTTCCTTCGCGCTGTGATGTACGGCATGAAAGGCCCACAGACGTCGCGAGTGAAACCAGCGATGTGTCCAATAGCCGATGAAGTCACCAATCACGAGGATGAGCACCGCCTGCAGCCACGGTGGAAGACTCAGCACCGGACCATAACCCGCGGCAATCGTTTCCTTGTTCAGCGACCTGCCCATGAGCAGCAGTGGCGGCACGAGAGCGACGAGCACAGCCATCTGGGAAATCGACTTGGAGATGAGAGGCGTGAAAAACCAGTACACCACGTCCGTCCAAAATCCCTTCCGCACCTTCTTCTGCCCCTTGATGCTGGGCCACAAAAACTCCACCGCCCAGAAGATGAGCGTGAGCAGCGTGAAGGCCATCGTGAGACCGATCAATTTCTGGGTCATGAGAAGCACTGACGCTGCGTCCCACAAACTGGTTACAGATGGACAATTGGTCGGGCTTCCCCCAGAGTGCTTGCGCACTGTCCTACCGATGAAACTAGCCACCCTCCTGTGTTTTGCCTTTTGCGTGTTGATGCCCGGTTTTGTGTTGGCCGACTCACCGCTGGAAATTCGTCTTGTCGTCGCACCTGGAACGCCCGGTGCAGTGAAGATGGTGTGGGGCGAGGATGAGGCGATCTACTGCGCGAAGGAGTCGCTGCTGGATCACAAGTCTGTCGCGGAAGCAGCCGTGCTGTCCATCGGAGCCAAGGAACCGCGCTGGGAAGTGGAAGTGCGATTCAATGAGAAGGGCAAGGCAGCATTTGCCAAGTCCACCACAGATCACAACGGAGAACAACTCGCGGTGCTCTCGAATGGGAAGCTGATGGTGGTGGCCCGCGTTACCTCGCCCATCACCGGTGGCACGCTTCGCATCTCGGGAAACCTGACCAAGGAAGAAGCCACGGATCTTGCGGCAACCATCCAGGCTGCAGTACCGAAGCCCGCCAATCCCTGAACTGCGTGAATGTATGATGACCTGGCGCACCCTGTTACATTCGACTCTGGTGGGAGCGTTCTGCTTTTCGTGGGGCACACTCCGTGGGGAAGAAGATGCGGCGAAGGTCAAGGCCATCCAGGAAATGGGACCAGTGGGCTATGTGGAAAAAATTCTGAATGACCCCGTGTTGGGCCAGTTCACGGATCCCCGGGGCAGGCTGGACATGCTGGAGAAGATCGGAAAGTGGCAGGATGTGCCGCTGAATCGGGTCAGTGTGAAAATTCACCAGCCGAGCGCCTTTCACGAGGCTCGATGCATGCTGGCTCTGGCCAAGGACAAAGGCCTGATCATTACCTCGGTATACGCCGCGAACCATGGCAAATGGCAGCCCTTTGACTTCAGGGTGGTGGAGTTTCCCTCCGGCTGCCATACGGTGATCAAGTTGAGTTATCCCGTGTTACCACCGTATTCCGCCGACACGAAATTCATTCAGGACGTCACGGCTGCAATCGAACAGTGCATCGCCAAGAAGAAGAACCAGCCCTACATTGATCTGATGGCCGCGCTGGCGGAGCGTGCCAACGGGCTCCCACCCTACGTCCTGGCACGGGTCGATCAGGTCATGAAGAATTGCGGGTTCAGTCAGGGGCTGCTGGAGCTTTATGAACATCGTCCTGAGGTCAGGCATCTTGGCTCGAAGGCCATCACGGACGAATTGTTCGCCTCGGTATTTTTACTGGATACCAATACCTTGCCAGGGGTGCTGGTTGCGATCACCTACCTTCACGAGGGCAAGCCTGTCATTGTCGATACCTTCCTCTCTTACGCCTCTGCGGCACTCCTGTATCTGCCGAGTGAGGCCGCGAAAGGTTCCTAGTCAAGCTATCCTCAGAAGCCGTCCCAGCGCTCCATCTGCCGTACCTATGAACCGAGTGTGTCTTCTTCTTGCCGCCTGGATGGTTCTTCTGTCGGGATCTCATGCGGATGAAGGTGATGCCGCGGAGATCCAGCGTGACGGCATGGGGCCCTTTTTGCAACGCATCATGGACCATCCGGCAATGAGCTCTGTCTTTGATGAAAAGGCCAGGGCTGATATGGCGCAAAAGTTTGAGCGCTTGCGGGGGAGTAAACCGACGAAGGTCACCTCCCGAGTGGTGAGCCCCATGGCACCGGTGGAGTTTCGATTCGCTTTTGTCCAATACGACGAAATGGCCTATGCCATTGTGGTCACAGGCACACGGCGTGGTGGCGAGTGGCTTCCTTTTGCCATTTCCGTGTCCAGCGTGAATGAGGTTGCCGCTTTGACTGGCGAGTTGCCACAATTTTACCGATTCCTGCCCAAATATGAAATGAATGCTTCCCTGATCGCCACCACGGGGGCGGCGTTGAAGGAGGCCGTGGCCGCGCAAGATTATGGAATCTTTGACCGCTACATCCGACGCCTCGCTGCCGATGCAGGCCCTCTGCCGTCGTTCTTTGATCTTGATCTGACGAGCCGGGAGAACTTCAACAATCGCGCGAATGCAATGCTCAAGCAGTTGGGCTTCAGACCGGAGGTCAGCTTTCTCGGAGCTCGATCACTTACCGACGATTTCTTCATTGCCGCTTTCTCTTGTGAGACGAAGTTCGGGCCGGGTGTGATGCTTGCCTTCTTCCTTCTCCACGAAGGCAAGCCGAGCATCGTTGCCGGGCAGATTGAACTTGGAACGAAGGCGCTCACGTTCCTACCGGACATGCAGAAGCCAGAGAAGGTTACAGACGCGGGCCGTTGATTGATCGACTCGATTCTTCGGGCCTCACGGACGGTGCAGCACCGTCTCGATCATCTTCACCACGGTCTTCGCACGATCACGGGACAGGCGCTCCATGAGGAAGGGCGTCATCATGTCACGTCCCGCTTGTCCCAGCAGTCTCACGGCACGCACACGTTCCTCCGGGGTGCCTTGCACGGCGAGCTTTTGGAGCTCGGGCAGCAGCAGATCTGGTGTAAGCAGGATCCACGAAGCCGCAGCTTCACGCACTTGCTTGGAGGACGTCACTGCCATGACGGATGCTTCCACGGGAAGGAGGGAGGCGCTTACTCCGGCACGGTGGAGGACATCGATGATGTGTGACTTGCCACGGTGATCCGCGTTTGCCAGGCACTCGCGCACGGTGTCGGGATGTGCTGTGAATGCAGAGGCTGCTTCAGGCACTTTCAGGAAGAGCTCGGCAAAGCTGTGCTTCTGCACCTTGGCGCGTGACTGCTCCGTGATAAGCGCTGCACGCGCAAGCCACGTGGTAGGGTGACCGCTGAGTTTCAGCATGGACTCCAGCGCCTGCGATGGCAGCCGCGTCTCCTGCGGTTCTAGCGGCCATTGATTCGGCGGCGTGCGGGTGGCCTCCCACAGATAGATCTCCAGCCACTCCGCGCCTGCGGGAATGCCAGGGGAGACAGGGCGCTTCTCCGCAGGCTTGAGCAGCGCGTCATACACCAGTGCGAGACGCAGGTGAAATGCCGGATCTGTGATGGTGGTGCTGGCGAAGAAGGCGTCCCGCTCAGTGGGCGTGCGGTGTTGCCACGAATGCTTCTCGCATCGCAGGCCGAGAAGGCGTGCTGCCTCTGGCTGTGCTGCCACGCGATTGAGCACGCCTGCATTCTGACCGGTGACCACATACGTCATCAGATCACCCGCAAGTCCCGGCTCCAGTGTTTCCAGCGGGAGCAGATCTTGATACAGCAGTTCCAACTCGGCTTCAGGCAAGTCGGTGCGCCGCCACTCACCACCTGGTTTCGCCAAATTCTTCAGCCAGCCGAGCATGCCCCTACTAAGCCGAAGGAAGGCCCCCTCCGGCAAGCAAAAAGTCCGGTAGATTGATTTAGGAGCTGCACCGTGCGCAGCGGCGCGGCACGGGAGCCTGCGTCTCTACTCTTACCTGCCTGTGACCTCTGCCACCCGGCCGTTCTCGAAGCGCAGGTGAATGACCTTCTCCTTGGAGCCTTCCCCTCCGGGGATGAAAATGCCCAGCCGCTCGGTGCCATTCTGCATCACCGCCGGTCGGTGGGCGCTCCTTCTGGGATAGTACTTGTTCACCGCATCCATCACGTCGGACTCGGTCATGCCCACCTTCAGCGCAGCCTGGAAGTTATCATCGGCGCGTTCACCTGTGAAATTGATGGCATACCAGTAAATCCCCCCGGCAATCAGCAGGCAGGGAATGGCGACGAGTAGCAGCAGCCAGAACACCCAGCGCCGCACCGCACGCAGGGCAAAGATGGAAAGACCACTGCCAACGACCATGAAGGCCAGGGACGCATACTTGTTGATCAGGGCATCGAACATGGCTGCCGTAGGAACGAACGTGAGATGAGTATTAAATAAAATACGGAGGCGTCGAGCAGAAAACGTACCTCGTCAGTCTCCTCGCGATGTCAGAGGAAAGTAGTCCGCCGCCTCGGCGGCGTGCTTTGGGAATGCAAAATGAGAACTGAAAAGTGAAAAATGAAAAGTGATTGAGAGCGGCTTCACTTTGCACTTTTCATTTTGCATTTCTCACTTTGCATTGCTTTGAGTTCGCCGCAGGTGCAGGGGTTCCCCTCACTTCGGAATCAGCACATACCCATCCTTGGTGTCCTTCACGCTCCAGCCGAGTGCTTCGATTTGGCGGCGCAGATCATCCGCGGTGATGAAGTCTTTTGCCTTCTTCGCGGTCAGGCGTTGTTCGGCAAGTGCCTTCACTTCGTCAGGAGCATCGGCGACTTCGTCTTCCTTCACGGGAGGAAGTTCGAGGCCGAGTGCGGTGAGGATGAAATGCAGATCCAGGAAGACTGCCTTCGCCTCCACGGGGGAGAGCGTGGGTGCCTTGGTCTTGTTCACCACGGTGAAGACGCCACCGAGCGCGCCGGGGACGTTGAGATCCTGCAGCAGTTCTTCCCAGGCAGCCTGGAAGATGCCTGCGGTGCCGTGCTTTAGAAGTTCTGCGTAGCCGGGTGTGCTGGACACACCACCTTGCTCCTTCAGCCCCTTCTCAAACTTCGCCAGCTTCTGCAGTGCCTGACGCGATGCATCGAGCGAGTGGAAGGTGAAGTTCAGCGGTTGACGGTAGTTGCCACTGATCAAGGTATGGCGCACTTCCGCCGGTGTGTAGCCGCGGTCACGCAGATCCCCCAGCGTGTAGAGATTGCCCAGGCTCTTGCTCATTTTTCCTCCATCCACCATCAGGTGGGCGGAGTGCATCCACAGCCGCGCGAAGTGACCGCCGGTGGAGCAGCAGCTCTGCGCCATCTCATTCTCATGGTGCGGGAAAATCAAATCCATGCCACCACCGTGAAGGTCGAATTCTTCGCCGAGGTACTCCAGTGCCATGGCACTGCACTCCAGATGCCAGCCGGGGCGCCCCTTGCCCCACGGGCTGTCCCACGCGTTGTTGCCATCGGATTCCTTGTAGGCCTTCCACAGCACGAAGTCGGCGAGCGAGTCCTTGCTGTACTCATCGCTGTCCGTCGTGGTCTGGGCGGTGCCGAGTTGCAGTTCGCGTTTGTCCAGATGCGAAAGGCGTCCGTACTCCGCATAGGAGCCGACGCGGAAATACACCGAGCCATCCGGCGAGGCATATGCATTGCCCTTGGCAATGAGCTGCTCGATCATCCGGATTTGATGCGGGATGTGTTCGGTGGCCTTCGGCTCCACGTGGGGCGTGAGCAGGTTCAGCGAAACGCAGTCCCCATGGAATTGCTTCGTCCAAAACGTGGTGAACTCGGTCAGCGTCTGCTTCGCCGCAATCGAGTCGCGGATCGTCTTGTCATCCACATCCGTGATGTTGCGCACGTGTTTGGTCTTCAGACCGCTGAGCTCCACCACACGGCGGAAGACGTCCTGCGCGATGAACGTGCGGAAGTTCCCAATGTGCGCCGGCCCGTACACCGTGGGTCCGCAGCAGTAGAAGCGCAGGGTGGCGCCATCGGAGGGCTGCACCGGGCGGGTCGTGCGGGTCAGGGTGTCGTGGAGTTGCAGAGTCTGGCTGGCCATGGGTAGGAAAGGGCGGAAGATGCGCGGGAGCCCGTGATTTGCAATGGATTGCCAGCAGATACGCGCTGTGGGCAAGCGGGATCCTGAGGAATGGCAGCAAAAGAACGCAGAGAACGCAAAAGATTGGGGCCAGGGTAGTGTCCGCACTCAATGGCGATTTTTACCTGTAGACGGGTACCAGGGCACTTGCGTTACAGCTCGCCCTTCGGCATGGCGCGTCCTTCGCTCCAACCTTTTGCGTTTTTTTGCGGCCATTCCTTTCAGCCGCCCACCGTCTTACCTGCGTCTGCGCCTACAGACCATGCCGATTGCTCCCAGCATCAGAAGCAGGGCCCGGCCGGGTTCGGGTACAACGATCACGGAATAGTTCACCCCATTGGGGAGCTCATCCACATAGGACGGCATGAAATTGAAGAGACTGAATCTTGGATCGCTGGTGACAGCCCAAGCAGAACCGAGGATGCCCCACTGGCCGTTCCAGAAGCCGAGCACGGCGCTGTTGGAGTCGCCGCTCTCGTAGAGTCCCGGATATTCCAGTGCCGCGCCGACGATATCGGCGTTAGGTCCGTTTTGAATGGAGCCATTGGCCTCGCTCAATATGAGGGGGCTGTAGGTGATTCTGCCAACGAGGTCCAATGTTTCGATGACCACGGTCCCCGAGTGGCCAAACATCGCGATCTGCATTCCCTCGTAGTCGCTGGTGCTTCCGCCAGTGAGGATGGGCAGCGGATTCACGCCCGGCAGTGAACTGGACAGGGTGTAGAGGCATAGCTCGGCATCTGAAGGAGAGCTGGCCGGAGCGGAGAGCAAGGCGATGCTGGCGATGGTGGCAGTGCCGATGGTGGTGCCGTCCCAGTACGAAATGGTAGAGCCGGGACTGAGTGCGTCATGGCTGCCGATGAAGGTCTGATTGCTCAGAGCAGCGTAGGTGCGGCCCGAGGCATCCCAAAACAGACCGGTCATGTCCAGACCCGCGAGCGCAAAGGAGGCGCTGGTGTTCGGCGTCAGATCACTATTCCAGATGGTGAAGCGATTGTTTACCTCCGCGGTGTATCCTGCCACCCACACCGCCTGCGCCGGTTGGACAGGCGCGAGCATGAGCAACGCGGTGAGGGCAGGCAGTCCCATCATCAGTTTGCCAGCACGATGGAGGCGGGAGGAGAGGGGGCTCATGGTCGGGGGAGGCCGGGCAGATAGCTTTGCGTGCGGATTTTGCAACTAGGCACGAGAGCACAACAGTGTCCATGGGTGAAAGTTTCGAAACAGCGACTGAGCGAAGACTTAGCGGATGGAGAGCGCACATCGATGCGCACGTTGTTTGCCATTGCGCGCTGGCAGACGTAATCCCAAGACCGCTCCGCCATGTCTTCTCCCGAATTGCTGCTGCCGATGCCTCATAATGCCCGCCTCTTTGTCTGGTTCCGGCTGCTGTTCAATTGCCGGTTCTACTATCCCGTCTACACGGTGCTGTTCCTCGACTTCGGGATGAACCTGGAGCAGTTCGCGATCCTCAATGTCGTCTGGGCCGTGACGATTGTATTGCTGGAGGTCCCGAGTGGCGCCCTGGCGGATGTGTTGGGCCGGCGGAACATGGTGGTGCTCGCCGCGGTGCTCATGGTGGTGGAGATGCTCGTGTTTGCCATGCTGCCAGTGGGCGGGCCGTGGGTTTTCTGGGTATTCATTGTGAACCGAGTCATCAGCGGCTCGGCAGAAGCCATGGCGAGCGGGGCGGATGAAGCGCTGGCGTACGACAGCATTCCCGAAGCGGAGCAATCCAACACCTGGCCGCGTGTGATGGCCCGACTCAGCCGCTGGATGCCGCTGGGTTTCATCGTCAGCTCGCTCATTGGCGCGTTCGTGTATGATGCTTCGAGTGTGAACCGCGCGTTGGCGTTTCTGGGTTGGGAACACGCGGATCTGGCAAAGGAGGTCACGCTCAAGTTCCCCATCTACCTTTGTGTGCTCACCGCGGTGCTTTGCCTCATGGTGACTCTCGCCATGAAAGAGCCAGCGGATCAGGGGGCCCGCGTGCACCCCACTTTCCGTGAAAACGTGCGTGCGAGCTTGCGGGGCATTCGGGAAGCGGCCGCATGGATCTGGCGTACTCCCGTGCCGCTGCTGCTGCTGACGCTGGGGTTCTTGCTGGATAGCATCGTGAGGTTGTTCTACACCGTGGCTAGCAACTACTACCGGCTCATCGGCCTCACCGAGGCTTCCTTCGGCGTCGTCTCGGTGCTGAGTTCACTAGCAGCCTTCTTCACCGTGCACTGGATGGAGTGGCTGGTGCGGCATCGTTCCTCAAAGTTCAACTTCGCCCTGGTCATTCTCATGGTGGCATGGGGACTGGTGGTGCTGGCGAATCCACTGCCGGGCTGGTGGGGGATTTTGGCCATCGCGCCGTTGCTGCTCTCCATGCGCTTCTTCCAGTTCTTCCTCTCTCACTACCTGAATGAAGTCACCAGCAGCGAGCGACGCGCCACCGTGCTGAGCTTCCGCGGGATGACGATGAATCTCGCGTATGGCGCCGTGACGCTACTCTTCGGCTGGCAGACCGCCTACCTCTCCGGCCGCTTGGGCGTGGGCAGTGAGGAGCCGCAAGTCTTTGCCGCTGCCCTCAAGTGGTGGCCGTGGTGGTTCGCAGGAACCATGCTGGCGTATTTCCTCTTCCGCGCGTGGCGAGTGAGGAGGTTAGGCGTCTCTCCTGACAGCGGGCGTTAGGCCTCCGGCCTGATCGAACTCATTCAAGCCCGAACGCAAGCGGCAGCCTGTGAACCGCCACCTGCTTCAGAAAACGAGCATAATTCCAATGGGGTAATAATTTCCCGTCATTGCAGGCGTTATGTGAGGTGGCCCACCAAGGCATCTCCATCCTCCATGAAGTCTGCTTTCTTCACGCTCCTCAGCCTTTCTGTCTCCCTATCCATACTTCCCGCCGCCAACTGGCTCCAATTTCGCGGGCCCACCGGAGATGGAGTGGTGACAGACACAAACGTGCCCCTGAAGTGGAGCGAGCGTGAGAACATGATCTGGAAGACCGAACTGCCCGGTCCCGGCTCCTCCAGCCCGATTGTGGTAGGCGATCGTGTCTTTCTCACCAGCTATAGCGGCTACGGCACCGATGTGCGTGAGCCCGGCGACCTCGCGAATCTCAAGCGACACGCCATCTGCCTCAGCAAGCGCGATGGGAAAATCCTCTGGCAGCACGAGGTGAAGTCCCCGTACCCGGACAAGCCCTATCAGGGCCAGTACATCACCATGCACGGTTACGCTTCGAGCACGCCAGTGAGCGATGGGCAAGGGGTGTTCTTCTTCCTTGGAAATGCCGGGGTGCATGCCTTCACGATCGACGGGCGCAAGGTGTGGGAAGTCAGTGTCGGGGAGAAGGCGCATGACTGGGGTGTGGGTACATCACCCATCCTGTATGGCGATCTCCTGATTGTGAATGCAGCTCACGAAAGCAACGCGCTCTTCGCTCTCGACCGCCGCACCGGCAAGACCGTCTGGAGCGTGAATGGTTTCCCGGCCTCATGGAACACTCCCACCATGGTGAAGGTGGATGGCCATGATGAGCTCGTGGTGAATGCCAGCGGGAAGCTGCGTGCCTTCAATCCCAAGACAGGTGACGAACTCTGGTCCTGCCAGGCCATTCGTGCGGCGGAGTTGTGCCCCACCATCGTGGCGCATGACGGCGTGATCTATATCTCCGGTGGCCCCAACAGCCAGTCCATGGCCATTCGCGCGGGAGGGAAGGGGGACGTCACTGCCACGCATGTGCTCTGGAAGCAGGCCAAGGGATCCAACGTGGGCTCCCCGGTGTATCACAATGGTTATCTCTACATCGTGAATGACTCACGGGGCTTTGCCATTTGTCTCGACGCAAAGACGGGCGACGTGGTTTACGAGCAGCCCATGCCCACCAAGCGCGACCGCTGGTACGCTTCCCCCTTGCTGGTGGGAGATCGCCTCTACTACGTGGGGCGCACCACCGGCACCGTCGTGCTCGCTGCGAAGCCGCAGTTCGAAGTGCTCGCCACCAATGTCATTGCTGGAGACGAAGCTGTATCCAATGCGAGCCCCGCCGTCTCAGATGGCCAACTCTTCCTGCGCTCGGATCGGTATGCGTATTGCATTGGTACTAAATAGGAGGTTAGGCGTCCTCGCCTGACAGCGGGCGTTAGACCTCCGGTCTGACCATCATCCTGTATTCAAGTGAGATTGGTCAGGCCGGAGGCCCAACCACCACTGTCAGGCGAGGACGCCTAACCTCCGATTGAAGCCAACAAAAAATCCCCGCAGCGCGAGGCACTGCAGGGATTAAAAATGGAGTTCGAGAAGGGGAGCCTGAGTTAGGCTGCTGCTTCGATGGTCTCGACCTGGCGATCGCCGTAGTAGCCGCACGAGGGGCACACGATGTGGCCGGGCTTGGAGGTGCCGCAGGAGGAGCAGGACTGCAGTTTGGGAGCGCTCCAGCGCTTGGCGCCGCGGCGCATCTTCTGCTTGCTCTTGGATTTTCTGCGTTTCGGACAGGCCATGGTCTAGTTTTTCTTAAGGTTCGTAAGCTGGTCGAGGGCCTCCCACGTATTCTTGCCTGAGGCATCGGGAGCTTCGTCTCCGGAAAGGTCCGTGGGTGAGTCGAATCTGCCCTCTGCCGGACATTCCCGCGGTGTTACGTTGCCCGTTTCACAGCGAGGATAGGTCGGAAGGGCCAGCAGGATGTCTTCCCTTAGAAGGTTTGTCAAGTCTGGTGTACCATTTTCGACAGGAATCTGATGGGCGAAATCAGTCTGCTCAATGCGGAGCTGGAAAGGCTCCAGGCAGCGGCCGCAGTCCAGCTCGAAGGTGGCGCTGACTTCCCCGGTCACGAACAGTGCACCGTCGTCATCCTTGGACACGTGAAGGTTGTACTCCAGGGGGCTCACGGGACGCGCCTGGTCTTTCTCAGACAGGTCGAAGAAGCTGGGCGGCAGGCTACCCTGCAGGTCCAGGCCGTCGGCTGGCAGGATATCGGGGTCAAATTGAAGGCTCATGGGAAAGGGGGAGAGTAGGGGATTCGCAAGGGTCTCTGAGAGAGCGGGAAGCGGCGTTTTTCAGCCGAGCTTCTTGCGCAGTGCCTTGGCCACACTGTCGGGCACAAAGGCGCTGATGTCTCCACCAAGTCTTGCTATTTCTTTTACGATCCGGGAGCTGATGTAGGTCAATTCTTCCCTCGGGGTGAGGAAAATCGTCTCCACCTGCGGATCCAGCTTCCGGTTCATCAGCGCCATCTGAAACTCAAACTCAAAGTCCGAGATGGCCCGCAGACCACGGACTACAGCGCAGGCCTGCTCCTGCTTGGCAAATTCCACCAGCAGGCCGGAGAAGAGGGTCACCCGCACATTTTCCAGACCCATCTCCCTTGCCGAGGCCTCGATCATGGCCACACGCTCCTCCATGGTGAAGAGGCTGGCCTTCTGATTGTCTCGCGCCACGGCGACCACCAATTCATCGAAAAGCCGCGCCGCTCGGGCCAGCACATCCAGATGACCATTGGTGATGGGATCGAAACTGCCGGGATAGATGCCTTTGCGCATGGGAACGGGTGATGGGCTGCTGTGCTGGGGAGCAGAGTAAAGAGCGCGGCAGGGGAGAGGAAAGGGAAATCTCTAGAAGGAGGTTGGGCCTTCCGGCCCGACAGAGGGCGTTAGGCCTTCTGGCCTGACATTTCTCGACATTCTCTGCACTGAGCTCGAAAACAAAACCGTCGGGCCGGAAGGCCCAACGCCCATAGTCAGGGCGGAAGCCCTAACCTCCGACCGAACCCTTTGCGTTTTTTGCGTTCTTTTGCGGCCAATCATTCAGTCCTGTAATCCCCCTGACCCCAAATCTCGCCACACATCCCGCCCAGAAAGTTGCGGGATCGACTCAACGCCTTCATACTCCCAGACACCAAACAAAGGTGTCCCTCTTTCCGTCCAACCCACACGTGTCCGCGCTCGAACCCCGACTGCTGATCAGCGCCTACTGCAACGGCATTTTCCCCATGGGGATGGAAAATGGCCGATTGTCGTGGTTCTCTCCAGACCCCCGGGGGGTGCTGCCCATCGACGAGTACCGTGTACCCCGCAGCACCCGGACCGAGTTGGCGAAGCGGAAGCTCGAAGTCCGGGTGAACACTGCCTTCTCCCTGGTCCTGCAAGGGTGTGCGCAGCGGCGCGAGACCTGGATCACCCGCGAGATCATGCAGAGCTACGAGCTCCTGCATAAATTAGGGTACGCCCACTCCGTGGAAACCTGGGAGGGGGATGAACTCATCGGTGGGCTGTACGGCGTGGCCATCGGCGGAGCGTACTTTGGCGAGTCCATGTTCAGCCGCCGCACCGGAGGGTCCAAGGCCTCCCTCATCTGGCTCATGGGCCACCTCCAGAAAAAGGGATTCATCCTTCACGACACCCAGTGGACCACACCCCACCTCGCCATGTTTGGCGGACGGGAAATTCCCCGGGACGAATACCTGCGCCTGCTGGAGCGGGCCGTGGGGATGCAGGTGCGGTTTGGGGGGTAGGTTCATCATCTGCGCATGGCATTCGAGGCTTTCTTCATCAGACACGCGGAGAGCGCGGGGAATGCGGGTTTGGTGACGGAGGATCCGGGTTCCATTCCACTTACCGAGCTGGGACTTCAGCAGGCGGAGGAACTGGGGATGAGTTTTCCCTTCGAGCCTTCCGTGATTGCCGTATCGCCGTTCTATCGCGCGCAGCAGACGGCTGCCCCTTTGTTGCGTCGCTTTCCAGAGGTGGAGGTGGTGACGTTGCCCATTCAGGAGTTCACTTATCTGGCTCCCGAGCGCTGGCGCGGGACGACTGCCCATGGTCGCCGTCATGCCGTGGAGGCATTTTGGAGTCGTGGGTGTTCCGACCATTGTGATGGAGAGGGTGCCGAGTCGTTCGCAGGGTTTATGGAGCGTGTGGAGTCTGCCCTGCAATGGCTGCAGCAGCGGCAGGCCCAAAAAGCTGTGTTGGTGTGCCATGAGTTCTTCATTCGTGCGGTGCTGTGGCGGTGTTTTTGCCCGTCCCTGGAGAAGGCAATCGCCAGCATGCCTGCGTTCCGAGCGTGGCAACAATCAGCGAAGATTCCGAATGTTTCCGTGACCCGCGTGTCTCTGGAGACTGACGGTAGAGTGGGGGTGACGCTGCCCTTTGGGCTGCATTTGGCGGAGTCGATTGGCGAATAGTTTTGGGGTCGTGCAAAAAGCTGAAACCCTCCTGACATAGGGCTGTCAGTGGGGTGGGCGAGAATGGCTGTGAATCCATGAAGTAAGTCATGAAACCCAACTGGAATACCGCCATGATGCTCCTCTCTGCCCTCTCGCTCCTGCCCCTGCCCGCCGCTTATGTCCTGCACATGAATGCGAGGGAATATGAAGCCTTTGCCAACCTCTTCGCACCCGATGCCGTGGTGCAGGACGAAGGCCATGAACACCATGGGCCTGCTGCCATCCGTGCGTGGATGGAAGAAGCGCACCGCAAATACCAGCCCCTGTTCGAACCCAACAGCTACAAGGAACAGGACGGCGGCTCCGTGTGTGTGATCACCGGCCTGGTCTATGGTAACTTCGATGGCAGTCCCATTGAGTTGAGCCACCGGCTCACGATTGCGGACGGGAAGATCACGGGGCTCAAGATCACGACGTGATCGGCGTCGGGCTTGGAGTCAGGGCTTTCAACACAGAGACGCAGAGGAGTTTTTGAATTTTGGGAAGCCGACGAACACACCAGGGACTCAAAAAATTCCGTCCCTTCTGTGTCTCGGCGTCTCCGTGACTCTGTGTTGAAATCCAATCGCGTCGCCGCTCGTTGGTGGACTCACACCGGCACCGTATGCGCCGCCACGCGCTTCGCGGCGGTGAGGATGGCGGCCGTTAGTGCAGGCTTCTTCGCATCCTTGTTTACCGGCAGGCCGGCGGCTTGCGCCAGTCGTTTGAGATCCGCTTTGTCGCTGAAGCGTTTCGCCAGTTCGTACTCCCTCTGGTCGTCATCCGCCAGCATGCCGAGGCGATGCAGTTCCAGGCGAAGCTTGTCCGCGTCCTTGGAGGGTTTCTCCTTGGGTGTCTTCAGTTCTGAAATCACCTCCTGCGCCAGGCTCAGCGCCTTCTTCGCCGTAGTGCCACCCTGCTTCTTCACTTCCGTGACGAACGCCGCACGCATCTTCGCGGCGGTCACATCCTTGGGTGCCCTCGCGTCGAGAATCTCCTTGTAGAGCTTCTTCATCACGGAATCATCAAGCAGCTTCTTGTCGGGTGACTCGAAGAGCTTGCTCAGATCCCGCAGGCCGGGAGCGAGTCCCTTTGCGGCATCCTCGGCGGAGCCTTCAAATTTGGCCAGCGCTTTGCCGAAGCCGGTGACGGCAGTGTTCCAGCTTTTGCCTTCCAAATCCGCGCCTTTTTCTTCCAGCAGCGCGGCAAGCTTGCGCAGTCGTGCGGTGAGATCGTTCATGGCAGGTTGGAGAAGTGGTCGTCAAACGCCTTGGCGAGATCGTGGTAGTCCGCGGCGCCGATGCTGTTCGGTGCGGTGAGGATGACGGGCTGGTGCTGATTCGTAGATTCCGCCACGTCCTTGCTCAGGCGGATGGGCGGCTCCAGCAGGTCCGCCTTGGCATGCACCAGTCCTTGGGATTTCAGCAGGGAGAGCATGATGCGCAGATCCGCGAGACTCTTGTCGTGATCCTTCAGGCCGCTGCGGTAGTGGCTCACCAGCACCGCGGCGATGCTCGTCTTGTGCCGACTGGATTTCTGCCAGGAGTAGAGCTCGCTGATGTCATCCACCAGCTTCGCGAAAATCTGGAAGCCGGAGAGCGAGAGGAAGTCCGGCAGGTAGGGGATGACGCAGTAGTCCGCGGCGAAGAGCGCATTCTTCGTCACCGAGTAGGTGTTGGGCGGGCAGTCGAAGAGGATGTAGTCATACCGCTCGTACTGCGGCTTCAGCGCCTTGGCCACGATCTCGTAGAACTTCGCGTGCTTGTTCTGCTGAAGTTGTTCCTCCACCTTGATGAGTTCCACAGCGGCAGGCAGGAGATCAAGATCCTTGATCAGCGGGACCGCAGCACGGGGCATCCCCTTCAGCACCGCTTTCTCAAAGTCGAACTCCTTTTTCGAGTTCATGATGGCATCCCTGAACAACTGATATGTGGAGCGTTCGCCGTTGCCGATGTGCTCCTTCCACTGCAGGGGAGGCATCAGCCAGAAGCTGGAATTGCACTGGGCATCCAGGTCCACGATGAGCACCCGCTTCCGCCGGTAGTAGGCGAGACACGCGCCGATGTTCACGGTGGCCGCGGTCTTCCCGACACCACCCTTGAAGTTGATGAACGCAATCGCTTTCGCCGCCATGGTAAATTGGACCGCTGTTCGCCAAACCTGACGAGAAAACTCCCCCTTGGCAAGCGCGGAAAAACGAAGCGGCGTATTCGCGGGTAAGTCATCATTAAGTAGTTAAGGTGCCTTGGAATTTCGAGAGGGTGTTTTCCGGAGGGGCTCCCGGAGCTCCCGATCTTTCTCTGCCTCAGGTTGTCGGGGCCACTCCCCCAAGATTCCGCTTTGACACCGCCCAAATCCGAACGAATGACTTCCGCCTTCCATCTATGACCACCGAAGGCGAAGTCGCAGTACTTGATTACGGCTCCCAGTACAGCCAGCTGATTGTGCGCCGTGTGCGCGAGCTGGGTTTTGTGTCCCACCTGTATGCCCCCGAGCGGCTGGGCGAGCTGAAAGCGCCCGGCGCCATCATCCTGAGCGGCGGCCCCCGCAGCACCTCGGAAAAGGACGCGCCAGACGTGGATTTTGAGAAGCTGAAGGCCTTTGGCGTGCCTGTTCTGGGCGTGTGCTACGGCATGCAGCTCCTGAATATCAAGCACGGCGGCACCGTGAAGCCCGGCGTGACCCGGGAGTACGGCCCCGCCCGCCTCATCACCGGCGAGCCCTGCACCCTCTTCCAGGGGCTGTCCCATGACTCCCAGATCTGGATGAGCCACAGCGACACCGTGCAGCACCTCCCTGAGGGCACCAAGGTCGTGGCGACCAATCAAGACAGCGTGCCCGTGGCCCTGCAATGGGGCGAGGCCTGCTACGGCATCCAGTTCCACCCGGAAGTGACCCACTCCCACGAGGGCACGAAGATTCTGGAGAACTTCCTCAGCTTGGCCAAGGGCAAGCTGGCGAAGTTCAGCATCACCGATTTCAAGAACCAGATGCTCGAGCAGATCCGCAAGGAAGTGGCGGGTCGCGAAGTGCTCTGCGGTGTCTCGGGTGGGGTGGACTCCACCGTGCTCGCCGTGCTCCTGCACAAAGCGGGCATCAAGCAGCGCTGCATCTTCGTGGACCACGGCCTGCTCCGCAAACACGAGCGCGAGGACGTGGTGGCCCAGTTTGCTGAAGTGGGTGTACCCATCGAAGTCATTGACGCCAGTGAGCAATTCCTCGGCGCGCTCAAGGGCGTGACTGACCCGGAGCAAAAGCGCAAGATCATCGGAAACCTCTTCCTGGATGTCTTCTTCGGCGCGGCGGATCACGTGGAACTGCTCGCGCAGGGCACGCTGTATCCGGACGTAATCGAGAGCGCCACGAGCGGCTCCATCGCATCGAAGATCAAGACGCACCACAATCGCGTGGACCGCGTGATGGAGCTCAAGGAAGCCGGTCGTGTGATTGAGCCCCTGGCCGAGCTTTTCAAGGATGAAGTGCGCGCCCTCGGCGCTGAGCTGGGCATCCCGCACCGCGCCCTGTGGCGTCACCCGTTCCCCGGACCTGGTCTCGCCGTGCGTGTGCCCGGAGAGATCACCGAGGAGCGTCTGACCTCCACGCGCGAAGCCGACGCCATCTTCATGGAAGAGCTTCGCAAGTCTGGTTGGTACGAAAAGACTTGGCAGGCCTACGCTGCTTTGCTTCCCGTGAAGACCGTGGGTGTGAAGGGTGACGAACGCAGCTACGAGCAGGCCATCTCCCTGCGTGCCGTGATCAGCGAAGACGCCATGACCGCCGACTGGGTGGAGCTTCCGTACCAAGTGCTGCGCAATACGAGCAATCGCATCCTTAACTCCGTGAAGGGCGTGAACCGCGTGCTGTATGACATCAGCACCAAGCCGCCGGCGAGCATTGAGTGGGAGTGATTGGCGGGCAGCGCGGCAACAGGCTCAAGGAGTGGGAGCATTCCTGCTCCCATGGAGTGTCGCTTGGGCTGTAGTACCGCGTCTCTCTGCACACAAGCGGAGTGGAGCGTCATAGACCGCAATGGGGACAGGAATGCCCCCACTCCTTGACGTTCCGCAACGCCATGAGGCGTTTCTACGTGGGAGGGGTGTTTCTTTTCATCGCGGCGCCGACGATGAAAAAGAAAGGAATAGCGTGTCGTGGAGAAATCGTCTCTGATGTTCCCTCCTATGGCGTGCAAAAATGTTCTTCCGCTCCTCGGCCTCGCGCTCCTCGCGTCATCCCTCTCTGCTGAAATCACCCTCGCACCGCCGTTTCAGAATGGCGCGGTGATTCAGCGTGACAAGCCCGCACCCGTTTGGGGTAGGGCGACTCCTGGCAAGTGGGTCACAGTCGCCTTCGCTGGCCAGACCAAGAAGACCACCGCATCCGGCGACGGTCGCTGGCAGGTCTCTCTGGATCCACTTTCCGCCAGCGCCGAGGGCAGGGTCTTGAGTGTCACGGAAGAGGGGCTCCCCGCGAAGGAAGTCGCGGACGTGCTGGTGGGCGAAGTGTGGCTCTGCAGTGGCCAGTCCAACATGGAGTGGACTGTTTCCAACACCACGCCGGGCAACAAGGCGGAAGCGGCGAAGGGTCCGGTGCCGCTGCTGCGACTCTTCCAGATTCCCAAAGGTTCCAACAATAAGCGTCAGGAGACCGTGAACGCAAAGTGGATGCCTGCCACTCCGGAAACGTCGCAGTATTTCTCCGCGGTAGGCTTCTTCTTTGGCAAGATGCTGACGGAAGAGTTGAAGGTGCCCGTGGGTGTGATCAACAGCTCGTGGGGTGGCTCGCGCATCGAGCCCTGGTGGGCGGATGAAGGGCTGAAGGAGGTCCCTGATTTTGCCGGTCTCTACAAGCAGCGCATCACGAAGCAGCCAGGCTTCCCCGAATACGATGCCCAGATGCCGCAGTACATCGCCAGTGTACGCGAATGGACGAATGCGGCAGACAAGGCGGTGGCGGCCGGAGCACCTGTTCCGGACCAGCCAGCGGCGCCCGCCGTCCTGACTTCAGGCTTCCAAGCTGAAACCGGTCTGTATCAGGCCATGATACATCCCATGGTGCCCTTCGCCCTGCGAGGTTTCCTTTGGTATCAAGGCGAGTCGAACTCCGCCGAAGGCATGGCCTACACGGCGAAGCAGAACGCGCTCATCGCTGGCTGGCGGAAGCAGTTCAATGCGCCTGAGGCTCCCTTCCTCCATGTGCAAATCGCGCCCTACTTCTACCACGAAGCCGCGGTTCACACGGTTCCGCAGTTCTGGTGGGCGCAGCAGCAGATCCTGAAGACCCCGCATACCGGCATGGCGGTGACGAATGACATCGGCAATCCCAAGGACATCCATCCGCAGGAGAAGATGGAAGTTGCGCGCCGCCTCCTGCTGTGGGCCATGGCGGATGCGTATGGGAAGAAAGACACTGTCGTCTCAGGTCCGCTGTATGCAGGATTCAAGATCACGGATCAGGGCGTTGTGATCTCCTTCACGCACACGGGCAGCGGCCTCGCGACTCGCGATGGCAAGGCTCTCAACTGGTTTGAGATCGCCGGTGAGGACGGACAGTTCCAACAAGCGGAAGCGAAGATTTCCGAGGATGGCAAGACGGTGATCGTCAGCAGTCCGAAGGTGGCGAAGCCAGATCGCGTGCGCTTTGCGTGGTCGCAGGTTGCGGAACCGAATCTCAGAAACAAGGAAGGCCTGCCCGCTGCGGCATTTCACACGCACTGGCCGGTGGACCCGACGCTGGGTGAAAACATTCTGCGCGACAAGCCCTACACCTCCAGCCACAAGAACACCTACGGCTGGGACGCTGGTCTGACTGATGGCGTGTGGGGCAATAACGCACCCAACTGCTACGCCACCGACGCACTGCCCGGCTTCCCCAAGACAGTGACGGCGGACCTTGGCTCAGTGCAGGACATCCAGGCCATCGTGTATGGCACTCCGAATGTCGGCTCCACGAAGACCGTGGCCGTCTCCATCAGCGAGGATGGGAAGACCTTCACCGAAGTCGGGCGCAATGATTTCGCACCGAAGAAGGATGGTCGTGCCCAGGCGAAATTCCCACCGAAGAAGGCTCGCTACATCCGCGTCACCTTCGTGGCCCAGCATACGCAGCAGGATCAGTTCCCTGCGGACTTTGCCTTCCTGTCCGAGCTTGAGGCGTATGCGCCCAAGAAGTGAACGTAGCTCGCGAGTCAGTCCAGGAGGTTAGGCCTTCTGGCCTGACAGTGGGCGTTGGGCCTTCCGGCCCGACAGCAAAGACGTCTTCGTGTGGTGACGTGTGCCTTGGGCTTTGTAGTTGTTGCTGTCAGGGCGGAAGCCCTAACGCCCACTGTCGGACTGGAAAGTCCAACCTCCTGTCACTACCTCACCACGCCAATCCCAGCATCCGCTGCAGCCCGCCACCCATGAGCCACAGGGACTGCAGCGCAGCCACCGCAATCACCAAAGCTCGCACCCAGCGCACTTTCCTCATGGGACCCGAATCGTAGTTCACTGACATATGGGCCAGCAGTGCCACGGCGGGCGCGAGCCACGCACTCATGCCGGCGTAGGGCCAGGGGAAGGACATCCAGCAGAGCACGTCCAGCAGGACCAATGGCCAGGCATAGGCTTGTAGTGTGGCCACGGCATAAGTCATGGGCCTTGGCATCGCGCTTCTCACCAATGCCCATCCGAGTGCCGCGAGCAGCAGGGGAGAGTAGGCCACTGGCACGGTGAGCAACTTCTGCCACCATGGGTTTGGCGCGGTTACAGACATTTCCTGGAAGGCTGGCCAGCCGTGCTTCCCATTCCACCAGAGGAACCAGCCGAGCATGATCGCCAGGGCCGCTACCAGCACGGGAATCACCGGCCACTTCAGGAACGCGCGGCGTCCGCGTGAGGTGACTAGGATGCCGGCAACCGCAGCCACCGAAATCAGGCTCATCCGCCAGTCCGCGAGGAACACCACGGCAAAGGCCACGGCCAGCAACCACCAGTGCAGCCAGTAGCGGTAGTCGCGATGCAGCGCCACCCGCATGGCGGCCATCACGCCCACGGAGAGGGCAATGCCCAGGGTGGTGTGCGTCATCGTTACGGCCGCGAGATTCACCACGGGCGTTATCTGGAACACCAGCAGCGCCCATGCAGCCGTCGTCGCATCGAAGAGTCCCCGCACCAGCATCCACAGCAGCCAGCCTGCGCCCAGCATGAGCAGAGGCGCAAAGAACCGCACGCCAAACGCCCCCTCACCGAAGACAAACGTGCTCACCTTTACCAGCCACGGCAGCAGCGGCCCGAGACCCTCGTGCCACAGCAGATGCCCCTCCCGCGCATGCGTCAGCACCTGCTGCTCCACCTCGGAGAGCGTGGACTGCGGCAGCAGGAGGAGTCGCGCCACCGTCAGCACCACCAGGGCTGGCAGGAGAAAACGTTGGCGGTGCATGGAGTTCGAAGTCAGACTGGTAGTGGGTACCGGTAGGGGTGGACGGCCGCGCCTGTTTGAGTAGATGTTTGCAGCCCGCTGTCAAAAGCCGCGTTCCAAGAAGTTTCACATCCGAAGCCAGATTTACATTCAGATCCATGACCTTACTTTCACGCACCCTGACTCTGGGCCTCGCCGTGGTGGGCGCCGCCTTCCTGCCCATTTCCAAGGCTCCGGCCCAGGAAGCTGCGCCGAAGCCCACGGGGGACGGCATTCTCAAACTCGTGCGCCTGAGCCAGGCCAATCAGGACCTGAAACAACTCCAGGGCAGGTTGCGGGATCAATCGACGGGAAAAACGAGCAACCTCACCCTGACCATGTCGGACGGCGTCATCCGCTTCGTCTTCCCGGACCCGCCAAGTGAGACGATCAATCTCGACCTCAAGGAAAACGCTGCTGCGCTCACCCGTGTGAATGCCTCCGGGAAAGCAGAGAAGTCCGCCTCCCTGTATGGTGAGAATGTGCGCAACACCGCCATCAACTACGAGGACCTCTCCATGCGTTTCCTCTACTGGCCCAATTCCAAGATCATGGATGAGGACGCGAAGGTGGTCGGGCAGAAATGCTGGCTGGTGCGCTCACAGAATCCCGACAACCGCGGCCCCTACGGCTGGGTGGATGTGTGGATCGACAAGGGCAGTGGCGCCATGTTGAAGATGGAGGCGTGGAACCGCGCGGCGAAGAAGGTGAAGCAGTTCAAGGTGGTAAAAGCGCAAAAGTACAAGGGTGCCTACATCTTGAAACAAATGCGGGTGTATTCCTACGATCCAGATACAGGAAAAGAGATTGCTACGACGTATCTGGAAATAGATGATCCGGATTGAGCGTCCAAGGAGGCTGGCTTACTCAGCCCCCGCTCACGTTCCTGACTCTTTTCTGTGAATCCCATTACATCCAGCGACCGCACGCGGCCTCGCATCCATGACCATGAGACCCTGCGTCTCATCGGTCGGGGGGCCTATGGTGAGGTGTGGCTGGCTCGCAGCGTGACCGGCGCTCTCCGCGCGGTGAAGGTGGTGTGGCGAGCGGACTACGACTACCCCGAGGCCTTCGAGCGCGAGTTCGAGGCGCTGAAGCGCTACGAGCCCGTGTCGCGGAGGCATCCCGGTCTCGTGCCCGTCCTCCAGGTGGGACGCAATGACGAGGAGGGCTTCTATTACTACATCATGGAGCTCGCGGATGATGTGGACACTGGGCGCGAAATCGTTCCCGAGACCTACCGTCCGCTCACCATGATGGGCCGCATGCGCAAGCAGGGTCGCCTGCGCGCAGAGGAGTGCATTCACCACGGCGTGACGGTGGCAGAGGCCCTCAACTTCATGCATGAGAACGGCCTCATCCACCGGGATGTCAAGCCGTCCAACCTGGTCTTCATCGACGGCACCTGCCGCCTGGCGGACATCGGTCTCGTGGCGTTGCTTGGGCAGCGCAGCTTTGTCGGCACGGAAGGTTTCGTCGCTCCTGAGGGACCAGGTACGCCGCAGTCAGACATCTTCTCCCTGGGCATGGTGCTGTATGAAGCCAGCACCGGAAAGGACCGGCTCGATTTTCCGGACCTGCCTTCCTCGGCAGAGGCTTCGGGTGAGGGCATCCAGCTCTGGCGCCGCCTGCATGACGTCATTTGCCGCGCCTGCGCGCCGAAGGCCAAGGAGCGTTTCGAAAATGCCCACCAGATGGCGCTGGCCTTGCGTGGGGATGCACTGCCCATGCGAGCCGGCACGCGTCGCAAGGTGATGATGGGCGCCGTGGTCGCTGGGGCGATGGTCTTCGGCGCCTTTTTGTGGAACAGCCGCAAGGATCAGGTGCAGACGCAGAGTGCCCTGCACCGCACGGAGCCCATGCTCGTCATCCGCACGGAGCCGTCGCAGGCAGAGGTTTACTCCAACGGGGCAAAACTTGGCAACACACCGCTGACGCTGGATCCGGTGGAGGGCGTTCCGGCCATCTACCAGATTCGCCTCGCGGGTTTCCGCATCCATGAGATCGAGCACATCGCTGAAAAGAAGCGGCCCGCGACTTACGAAGTGAAGCTTGAGCCCTCCAAGCTTCCACAGCCCGGCGAGCGCTGGACGAACAGCCTCCAGATGACCTTCGTGCCCAAGCAGGCTGGTCACACCAGCGAGCGCCCGGTGGAGATGAAGTACTTCGACAACTTCCTGAAGGATACCGGGCGTCCCTTCGAGGGCAGAGTGGTGCGGTATCAGATTCGCGGTTCCAAGGATCCCGCCTACATCGTGGTCGTGCCCTCGGGTGATGCGGAGGCCTTTCGCTACTGGCTCGCGGATCGCGATCGTGATTCCGGCTTCCTGACGAACGAGCACCACTACGAACTTGAGACGCTGCCCTACATGGAAGCGGAGACGGCAGATGACACGGCGCTCGATGATCGAGCCGCGGACGAGCGCGCCGAGTCCGGTGACTGGCAGGCGTTCTTCCTCCGCGTGGCGCGTCAGGGGTACGGCAGCGTCATCGTGCGCACGGACCCGGAAGGGGTGAAGGTCTTCCAGGGCAGCGAATTGTTGGGCATCACACCGCTGGAGATTCCTCGCGCGAAGACTGGCGAGGTGGAGTTTGAACTGCGTCAGGAAGGTTACACGGATCTCGTGCTCGACGGTGAAGTCTCGGAAAATGAAATGCTCGAGCTGTACGCGGACATGGTGCAGCGTCGCACAGTTGTATTTGGTAGGGAGTGGAGAAACTCCATGGGCTTGAAATTCGTCCCCGTGGGCGAAGTTCTGATGGCCTCCACGGAAACGCGGCGGCGTGACTTCGCCGAGTACGCGAAGACCACCAATGCGCGCCGCCCGCAGAACTATCCCGGCCAGATTCAGCAGAAGAGCGCCCAGTTCCCCGTGGTGGGAGTGGACTGCGATGAAGCCCGTGCCTTCTGCGCCTGGCTCACGAAAAAAGAGCGGGACATGAAACTTATCGGCCCCACTGATGCCTACCGTCTGCCCACGGATGAAGAGTGGAGTCGCGCCGTGGGATTGCCCCTGGAGCGAGGCAAGGATCCCGCTGAACGCAATGGGCGCATCCGCGGTGTCTATCCCTGGGGCTATGAATGGCCGCCACCTCGTGGCACGGATAACTTCGCCGACAGCGCCGGCGCTCGCATGGGAGGCCTCACCACGGTGATCCCCGGGTTTGATGATCGATTCCCTGCGCTCGCTGCGGTGACAGCTCTTCCGGCCAACAGCAAGGGCCTCATTGGTCTCGGTGGCAATGTCAGCGAGTGGATCGATACACCTTTCGAATCCAACCCCGCCAACAAGGATGCTCCCACGGCGACCGTGCGTGGAGGAAGCTGGCGCAGTTCGAATCCAGATGAATTGCTCAGTTCCTCGCGACTCTCCGTGCCGGCGAATACGCGGCGGGATAACATTGGCTTCCGCGTAGTGTTGGCGCGGAGTGAGGGGACTGGGAAGTAGGCTCACATCTCTTGGTCAAGAACGAGCCAGCACCTCTCAGGTGGTCTTGTGACCGGAGGGAGTAAAGTCCTCGTGACATTCCATCGAGGGATCGTAGCCAGACGTGCGTTCGTGTTCCCTGAGTTCTGACTCCGCCTTTTGGAGGTGTTGCAGGTAAGTGGTTTCCTGCGCCAGCCAGTGGAAGCATTCCGCGTTGGGCGTTCGCTGATGCACCTCAAGGAGGTGGGAGACGAAACGTATGCGCCATCTCAGATGCTCGAGATGTTGTGATCGGAGAAAGGAAAGCTGCATAGGCATGGAACTCGTCGAGGAGGGGATGCCTACCCATTCAGAAAGCAGGGAAGGGGAGGGTGCATCCGCCCTTCTTCGCTCCGGGTGATTCTTTCCTCAGTTCTTCCTCAAGATGCACGTGCGCGTGGCTGATTCGATCCAGCAGTTCCGCTTGTTCCACCCGCCAGGAGAAGTTCTGGGGCCGGCGCTTTGTCCTATGATGACGCAGCAGTCCCTGCACATAGCGCAAGCGCCACTTCGCCTGATGAAGGTCAATGTTGTCTGCCATGTCTGGATTGAGCATGGCGAAAATTTAGGAAGGGGTTTAGTCGTCCGCAACCAATATGGGTACTCCAGTCGATAGATGGGCAAAAGCTCCTCCTGAAGCTTATTAAACGACAAGCAAAATCTTTACGTACGGCTATAACTTCAGGCGTTATGCAACAGATGATAAGGCGTTATGCAACGCCCTATTTCTTCGCAAACGCATCTCTGAGCCCAACAGTGCGATTAAATACCGGCTTGCCAGCCGTTGAGTCCTTGGAATCCGTGAAGAAATAACCCACCCGGATGAACTGATAGTGCTCGCCGGGGCCAGCTTCTGCGAGAGAGGGCTCGAGCTGCGCTTCGGTCAGCACTTCCAGGGAGTTGGGATTGAGGAATGAGATGAAGTCACCAGCGTCGCCTGCGGCGGCATCGGGATCATCCACGGTGAAGAGGCGATCGTAGAGGCGTACTTCCGCGCTGATGGCGTGCTTCGCGCTCACCCAGTGCACGGCGGCCTTCACCTTGGGACGTCCCTCGGGGTTCTTACCGTGGCGGGTGGTGTCATCATAGGTGCCGCGCAGTTCCACGACCTTGCCGGACTCGTCCTTGATGATGTCCGTGCAAATCACACAGAAGGCATTCGTCAGGCGGACTTCCGCTCCATGAGTGAAACGGCGCCAGCCTGACGGTGGGATTTCGGCGAAGTCATCCGCATCGATGTAGACCTCACGGCTGAGCGGCACCGGGCGGGTGCCGGCATTCGGATCCTCGGGATTGTTTGGCACGTCCACGTACTCCACCTTGTCCTCAGGGTAGTTCGTGAGCACGAGCTTGATCGGCTGCAGCACGGCCATGCGCCGCAGGGAGACCTTGTTCAGGTCCTCGCGCACGGCGTTTTCCAGCACACCGTAGTCGGTGAGCGCCTTGAACTTGGTCACGCCCACGCCCTTGCTGAAGGTTTTCATGGCCGCCGGAGTGTAGCCGCGGCGGCGGATGCCGCTGAGGGTGGGCATGCGAGGATCATCCCAGCCGGAAACGTGATTCTCTTTCACCAGGCGCAGGAGCTTGCGCTTGCTCATCACCGTCCAGTTCAGGTTCAGACGGGAGAACTCGCGCTGGATGGGATGGCTGGGCAGGCCGTCGACGTTTTCGATCAGCCAGTCGTAGAGCGGGCGGTGGTCCTCAAACTCCAAGGTACAGATGGAGTGCGTCACGCTCTCCAGCGCATCGCAGAGCGGGTGCGCGTAGTCGTACATGGGGTAGATGCACCACGCGTCACCCGTGCGGTGGTGGTGCGCATGGAGGATGCGGTAGATGACCGGGTCCCGCATGTTCAGGTTCGGGCTGGCCATGTCGATCTTTGCCCGGAGGGTGCGCGAGCCATCCTCGAACTCGCCCGCGCGCATGCGGCGGAAGAGGTCCAGATTTTCCTCGACGCTGCGGTCGAGGTAAGGACTGGGCTTGCCTGGCTCCGTGAGCGTGCCGCGGTACTGGCGCACCTGCTCCCCGTTCAGGTCGCAGACGAAGGCCAGACCTTTCGTGATCAGCTGCTCGGCGAACTCATAGAGCTTCCCGAAGAAGTCGCTCGCGTAGAAAAGATTCTTCCCCCAGTCATAGCCGAGCCAGCGCACGTCCTCCATGATGGAGTCCACGTACTCGGTCTCTTCCTTGGTGGGATTCGTGTCGTCGAAGCGCAGGTTGCACTGGGAGTTCGGCGCGAAGTCCTCCGCGATGCCGAAGTTCAGCGTGATGGATTTGGCGTGGCCGATGTGCAGGTAGCCGTTGGGCTCCGGGGGGAAGCGCGTCACGACCTTGCCGCCGTTCTTGCCCGCTTGCACGTCAGCAGCAATGATCTCCCGGATGAAGTCCAGACGAGGTGCGGTGGGGGCGGGGGAGGCAGCGGGTTCGGAGCTCATGAAATGGGGCGGAAGGGGTTACGACATTAGCGCGGTCGGTGAAGGTGGAAAGGACGGAGTTTTTGGGAATGGCCGCAAAAGAACGCAAAGGGCGCAAAAGGGGAGGGTGGTGGGAGGCGGAGCGTGGCGTGTTCGCTTCGGGTTAACCGCAAAGGGGCAGAGTAGCAAAGGACGCAGAGGTGGGGGAGGGTTTGGTGCTGGGGTGGGCGAATTGTGGAGGCGTGGCGGCGTTTCGATGCGCAGGAGGCGGAGACGCGCAGGGAAGTTTTTGCCTGCGAGTGCTTATCATGGCGGACTGGGCGGGTAGGAAAACCCGCCGGACGCTGTCCGGTCAGGAGACCCGACTTCCTGTCTGGTAGTGGGCCAAATGCCTACCCTTGGCTGCTCTGCTGCTTTCGCTGCTTTTCGACAAAGCCAAGTCGGTTCGCCCGCGTGGTCACTTCAAAGTCGTCCGTTTTACCCAAGTCCTCGCCGCGTCTCTGCCTCCTCCGCTACGAGGTGTGCCACCTCACGCAGCATTCCAACCCTCCCTTCCTTTGCGGTTAACCTGAAATAGCCCCATCACGGATGGCCTCACGCCGCCCGCATCCTTTTTGCGTTCTTTTGCGGCCATTCCCTTCCGCGTGCTTGCCACGTTCCATCGGCCATAGTATGGCGAAACTGCGCCCTGCCGCCTCTGCATGCTTTCCCGCCAAGAACGCCATCTGGTCATTACCATTTTTTTGGTGCTCGTGTTGGGGGCGGTCGTGAAATCGTGTCGCAATCGTGTCACTGTGAGTGAGATTCCGAAATCCAAAGAAAGTGTCCTCCAGCCCGTTCCGAGTGCGGAAGATGGTCAGGATTGATTGACCCTCAGGCACAAATGCATCATCTTGCCCACCGCCCCCAAGAATGAAGGACTTTCTCGCTTTCCAGCTAGCGGTGCATGAGGTTTGCCGGAAGGACTCGCGGTTCTCTCCCCAGGCCTACGGCTTTTTGTGTGAGGCCTTGGAGCACACGACGAAGATGCTCGACCGGTCGGAGGAGGACAGCCGTCACGTCACCGGGCAGGAACTGATGCAGGGGTGGCGGGACTTGGCGGTGCTGCAGTTCGGCCCCATGGCGTGGTTCGTGATGTGTGAGTGGGGGGTGGTCCGGAGCGAAGACGTCGGCGCCATGGTCTACAACTTCATCGAGATCGGCTACTTCAAGAAGAACGACAACGACAGCATCCATGACTTTTCGGATGGGGTGGACCTGCAGAACGCCCTGAAAAAACCTTTCACCCCGGCCCGGACGGGGGGTGGTGGCGATGAATGAAGGAAGGAATTGCATTGAAGATTTGCTCCATGTGGCAAATCGCTGTTCCTTAAGAGCCTCGTTCGTCACTGTCGCTGCATCGCATGTTCACCCTGCCACCCAATTCCGCCCAGCTCCGCACCCTGGCCAATGGCCTTGAAGTCATCATCCTTGAGGATCACTCCCATCCCCTCGCAGCGGTACAGCTTTGGGTGAAGGCAGGAAGCCTCCATGAGGAAAAATGGACTGGCGCCGGCCTGGCCCACTTGGTGGAGCACATGTTCTTCAAGGGTACGGAACGCCGTACGGCCCCGGACATCGCCCAGGAAATCCAGGCACGCGGCGGTTATGTAAACGCCTACACCACCTTCAACCGCACGGTGTATTGGATCGACGGCGTGGCCGAGCACGTGGAGGGTTACCTGGATATCCTCTCGGACATGGCCCGGCGCTCCACCTTCCATGCGGACGAGCTGATCAAGGAGCAGGAGGTCATCCGCCGCGAGTTCGCCATGGACAATGATGATCCGCAGTCCGTGGTGCAGCACCTTCTGCAGGCCACGGCGTTCCGCGAGCATCCGCTGCGGCACCCCATCATCGGCCACCTGCAGATTTTCAATCAGGTGGGTCGCGACGACCTCCTGAACTTCGTGCACCGCCACTACGTGCCGAACAACTGCTTCCTCGTGATTGTGGGTGATGTGGACACCGAAAAGGTCCTCCAGCAGGTGGAGCAGCACTTTGGCTCCTGGGAGCGCCGTCCGTACGAGCCGGTGATGATGCCGGAGGAACCCACGCAGGTGGCTCCGCGCCGTGCCGAGCATGAGTTCAACACGGACATCGTGCGTCTCAGCATGGGCTGGCACATCCACGGAGATACGCATCCAGACAAGCCCGCGCTGGACGTGCTCGGCTTCGTGCTCGGCAGCGGTCGCAGTTCCCGACTGAATGTGGAACTCCGCGAGCGCCTCGGCGTGGCCCACTGGGTGGGATCCGGCGCCTGGTCCGCGCTCGATCGCGGCGTCTTCGCCCTGGAAGCGGAGTGTGATGGTGACGATCTGCCCAAGGTGGAAGC
This sequence comes from Roseimicrobium sp. ORNL1, assembly GCF_011044495.1. Lineage (GTDB taxonomy): Bacteria > Verrucomicrobiota > Verrucomicrobiia > Verrucomicrobiales > Verrucomicrobiaceae > Roseimicrobium. The sequence continues at coordinate 4,357,279 of NZ_CP049143.1, read as the reverse complement.
AGCCATTGAGAGCGTGCTGAAGAAGTTCAAGGAAGACGGCTGCACGAAGGACGAACTGGACAAGGCGGTGAACGCCACGCTCAGCGGCCAGCTCCGTCTGCGCAGCACCACACGCGGCATGGCCTCCAGCCTGGGGCATAGCTGGCTCGCTGTGGGGAATCTTGATTATGATCAGACCTTCCTCCAGCGCATCAGCGAACTCACGGTGGGTGATGTTACCGGTGTCGCCAACCGCTACCTCAGCGAAGCCACGCTCTCCCGCGTGTCCCTGCATCCCACCGGCACGTTGAAGAAGGTTTCGAAGAACGGCTCCGGGGTGAAGCGCGAGGAAGCCCAGCGCTTTGTGCTCAGCAATGGACTCACCCTCCTCGTGGGAGAGAATCCGCGCCTGCCCCTGGTTTCCGTGCGCGCGCAGTTCCTTGCGGGCGTGCCGGTGGAGTCCATGGCGAACGCCGGCTCCACCCAGGTGGCGGCACAGATGCTGCTGAAGGGCACGGCGACGCGCACCGATGAGCAGATTGGCTCGCTGCTGGAAGATCGTGGTGGCTCGGTCACGGCCAATGGCGATGTCCATCGTCTCTTTGCCGGCGCGGAAGTGATGAAAGGCGATGAGGCGATTGCGATGGAGCTGTTGGGCGATCTGCTGATTTCTCCTTCCTTCCCCGAGGCACATCTGAAGAAGATCAAGAAGCGCCAGCTCGCCGCCATTCGCGAGGAAATGGAAGACCCGCTCACCGTGGCGCTGCGCTGTGCGCGCCGCGACATCTTTGCCACGCTGCCCTACGAGCGCACGGCGATGGGAACGCTGGAAACAGTGGAAAAGCTTTCCGTGGAGGACTGCCGCTCCATTTGGCAGCAGTCCGTGACGGCGGGGAATGGCATCATCTCTGTCTTCGGCGATGTGAAGGCGGATGAGATGCGTGCCCTCGTGGAGCGCCACTTTGCCAGCCTGCCGGAAGGGACGCGTTCCACGGCGGGATTCGAGCCGCTCGTTCCAACAGCGACCCCGGTGCGCCGCGAACTCACCCTCGACAAGGAGCAGGGTGTGCTGGTGCTTGGTTTCCCGACGGTAGGACTCAAGGATCCGAGTGTGCCTGCGCTCAATCTCATTGATGAGGCTTGCAGCGACATGGGCTCACGCCTCTTCAATCACATCCGTGAGAAAATGGGGCTCGCCTATTATGTAGGGGCGCAGGCCTTCCACGCACTTGGCGCCGGCGCTTTCTACTTCTACGTCGGCTGCGATCCGAAGAAACTCGATCTCGTGGAGGAGGAACTGCTCAAGCAGATTGCCGATCTCGCCGCGAACGGTCTGGAGAGTGCCGAGTTCCAACGAGCCAAAACCACCTGGAAATCCTCCTGGCTGCGCCAACAGCAGGGCAACGGCGCCATGGCTGATGCGTTGGGCTGGGATGAGCTGAATGGCTTCGGCTTCGGTCATCACGCGAAGCTTCCGCAGATCCTGGAGAGCGTGACGGAGGCTCAGGTGAAGGAAGTGGCCGCGAGGTTCTTCCAGCCGGAACGTGCTTTCACGGTGCGGGTGAAGCCGTAGAGTGAAGACAGCAGCCGTCCGGAACCGATAGGGACATCCTCCCGACAGGAGCCAACACACGACTCACGTCCGAGCTCGGACGCGGCAATTCGCTGCTGTTTGATGGCTGCTTGCCTTTGTCCATGGCGGCCAGGCAAACGCTCACGGTGACAGCTGCGTCATCCTGTTCTCCTCTGGGGCGGGCGCGTTGCGCTGCGGCTCTGTCGAGGGCGTCACCTATGCGAATGGTTGCGCAACTGCATCATCAGCGTTGGGGAACTTATCCTCGCGGAGAATGGTCTGTATGTACCGGGTAATGCAAACAACAACGAAACCGCGGCAGCCTTCAATTATTGTTGGAAACAAGGTGATCTTCAGAGCTGACAGCACGAGAAATGCTTCGAGCTTCAGCGGTGGTGTCATTCTCGCGGCGGGTGACCGAGTGCAGACAGACCATAGCGCTGAACGCCACCTTCTCCGGTTTCAGCAGCGACGGCGAGCAGCGGCAGTGGTGTCATGATATTTTCTAATACAAACAATTACACCCACTCGAGGTTGGTGAATGACACTCATGCCAGTGGAAGCGGAAATCGCGTGGTTCCTTTCGCAGGAAGATGCGGCATTATATTTGTAGAGAAATAATAAGAGCCGACCCGTGCGAGCTCTATAGCGAGGGAAAGCGCGAGAAGAGTCAATGCGAAGCCATTCTTACGCATCGAAAGAGATGCCACAAAGACATGCATCGTCTTTCTGCAACCCGCCAAAAACCGTGTCGCTCCCCAGTAAAATCACTCTGCCGCATGGATCATTTCGCCGTGATTGCAACGTGAAGTCAATTGCGGGCAATAGCAGTCGTAATGTCTTAGCTGTGACCTAAGTGTTTCACCTAAAGTATATGGTATCTTCGTGAAAATATAGCCATTTGGATATGATGGCATTGACTCTGCGAGCAGTTGGGGCTTCAGCATGCGGCGCGATTTCAAAGGGAATGGTGGGAAACCTCGCACTTCCTTTTGGACGCGCAGCGAGTCGTAATCTACCCCCCTCCGTTCTTTCATGTTTTTTACCCCCCGGTGTGCCGTTGCTCGTCGTAGAACTTTAAAACTTTTATGGTGGAGTGTGTGTGGCGTGATGGCCATGTCTCTCCTGCCAGTCACTTCTGAAGCGCAGACCACCCAGACGTGGTTGAATGCTGGCGTCTCCAATGACTGGAGCACCATTGCTCCGAATTGGGATGCAGCCGTGCCGTGGACGAACGGGAACGATGCTTCGTTCGCTGGAGCTTTTGAAACCGTGGACATCGCGGGTACGGTCACGGTCAACAGCATTTTGTTTGGCACTACTGGCTGGACGATTGCCGATAGCAACGCTGACGGTACGCTCTCCCTCGTTGGGCAGGGCAGGATTACTACGTCCGCAGGGACAAGCACGATCAGCGAAAACATCGCCGGCGGAAACCTCATCAAGGGTGGCGCTGGAACGCTTGTGCTCAGTGCGGCAAATACCTATACCGGCACCACCACGGTGGAAATGGGCACTTTGCAGATCAACAACGGTGCTGCCTTGGGGGGAACATCGAATGTGACCGTCCTTGCCGCCGTCGCTCCCGATCCCGGTGGCTCGGTGGCGCTCAACAACGTGACGGTGTCTGGGGTCTCCATCACGATCAATGGTGCCGGTTCGGGAGACAGCATGGGGGCGCTTAAGGCCAGTGGTGCCGGGACGTCGGTGTGGACTGGGAACGTCACCATCGGCAGTGCGGGCACTCGAGTGGGCGCAAGCACGGCGACCAGTGTGCTGGAAATTTCCGGAGCGATCGATTCGGGTGGGGTGGCGCATGGTCTCAGTATCCGCGGAAATAATGACGGGGGTACGGTGTTGCTGAGCAACACCAACAACACCTATCTGGGAAAGACCACCATCATTGGGGGCGTGCTCAAAGTGGGTGTGGATGATGCGTTGCCAACCGGCACATTGGTGGAGTTGGGCAATTCCCAGGGGCAGATCTCGAACCCCAAGTTGGATCTAAATGGCTTTAACCAGCGGGTGGCAGGCGTCACCGCGGTGGTGAACAACAACGTTGATACCTGGGTGACGAATACTTCAGGTACTGCCTCGGTACTCACGGTGGAAAATGCGGCTGCGGTTGAAGCCAATGTGTTCATCACCGGAAACCTTTCGCTTGTGAAGGAGGGGACGGGGACCTTCTCGCTTACCCGCGGCAACACCTATTTGGGCAGCACCACCGTAAACGCGGGCACGCTGGAGATCAGCGGTCTTTTGGGAACGGCTTCAGGACAGGAATTCATCCTTAATGGCGGCACGCTCTCCATCAACAACAACAGCGCTGTCGGCGCCAATAATAGCGATCGCATCAGTAACACCGCGAACTTCACCTTCAGGGGGGGGAGCTTTGTATTCACCGGCACTGCCGATGCCGGCGTGAACTCCAGCGAGAACATCAATGGCATCATCCTGAACCGGGGCTATCAGACCGCTCGTGTTTCTTTCGGAGGCACCAATGTCTCTACGTTCACTGCGTCCGGCATCACGCGCAGCGCCGGGGGTGGTGTGGTATTCCTGACTGGCACGAACCTGGGCGCCAACTCCACCAGCACCTCGAGCATCTCGAGGTTCTTCGTGACGAATGCACCCACGCTCATCGGCACTACTGACGCTCTCGACACGGGCATCAACGCTGCCGCGAAGAATACGAAGATTGTGGCTTACCTTCTTGGCTCTACCGGGGCGAATACCGGAGAAACCGGCACCCAGTCCACCACGGCGAACACATTCGTGACCTACAACGCGAACACTGGATTCCGTCCACTGAACCTGACCGATGAGTTTACGCAGAACTCCTTTGTGACCGGGACCAACACACGCATCACGACGAACAACCAATTGAACATGACCACCAGCACGGTGATCAATTCGCTGATCATGGAGGATCCTGCAACGGCCGGTACTACCATCCTCAACATCAGCAGTGGCCAGACACTTTCCGTGACCAGTGGAGCCATCCTCTTCACTGGCAGCACAAGCACCATTCAGGGGGGCACAGTCGCATTCGGCGCGCAGGAAGCCATCCTTCATGTGAACGCTTCCTCGAACTCCACGATCACTTCGGTGATCACCGGTAGTGGTGGACTCACTGTGGCAGGAACTGGCCTCCTGGTGCTTTCCGGTGCCAATACCTACACAGGGGACACGACGCTGCTGAGCGGCACTACTGTATTCACTGCAAATTCCGCAGGATCTCCTGGCGCTGTCACCAGTGGGCCTCTTGGCAGGGGAAACCTTGTCTTCGCAGGAGGCGCCATTCGCACCAACGTAGCGGCGGGTACTCGCACGATCGGAAACAACATCATCTTCAAGGCGGACACGACCATTGCCAGCGGTGGTGCGGCAGTTGGCCATATCAACTTCTCAGGAGGTGTGACCTTGACGGAGGGCGACCGGGTGCTGACCAACAATGCCCTCAACACCACGACCTTCTCCGGCGCGATTGGAGAGGACGGTCAGAAACGTGGCCTCACCGTCACCACAGCCGCCACCGGAACCGGAGCCGTCATATTTACAGGCACAAACACCTACACCGGCGAAACCAAGGTGACCGGTCTTGCCACGCTGATGATGAATGGCACCCACAACACCGGCAGCTCGTATAGCGTCGCGTCCGGAGCCACCCTGACTGGGGGAGGGACTATCGGCGTCGCAGCAGGTGGAAACGTGACCATTGGAAGTGGGGGCACACTCTCCGTCGGCGATGGCACTGCGAATGCCGCAGATCTTGCCATCACCACCACGGCGGGAGGCACGCTCGTGTTCGCGGACAGCTCCAGCATCTTGAGGCTGGACCTTATCAGTGATTCCTCGTCGGGAGCCGGCAACGCCAGCGATATGTCCGGAGATGCCACCCGCGCGGATCGCCTCGTGGTTTCTGGAAATACCAATCTCAATGGTGTACACCTCATTCTCGGTTCGGCAGTGGATGCCACGACCTTCTCCGCGGGGGATCGCTGGAAGATTTTCGACTGGGTTACGGCGTTCCCGACGGGAGCATTTACCATCAATCCGGCTACAGACCTCCCCACCTTGGGTGTCGGCCTGAAGTGGGATTACAGCGACCTTTACACAGGAGGCACGATCGCGGTGACGGTGGTGCCGGAGCCTTCGCGAGCCGTGCTCTTGATGGGTGGTGTGATGGTCGGCCTGCTTCAGAGGCGCCGTCGCAGAAACTAAACAATAGGCGACGACGTCAGAAGCCTCGCTGTAGCAGCCATTGGAGGATTGAGCTTTTGCCCGGATATTGCCCCACCTTTTTGGATGCGTGTTGTGTATAATGATTGCATAAAGCATTTGTCTAAGTGTTTCACTCAAAGTGGTGCGCGGCACAGTGAATATGCGGCCACACTGGAGTGATGGCATTGACCCTGCGCGTAGTTCCTCCTTTCAAACTATGGAAACGGACAGATCAAAGAGGAGAATGGTGGGCAGCCGGTGCTCCTTTCTGAGTGTCCTGCAATCAGTGCATACCTCTCCCTACTCCCATTGACTTACACATGATATCAGCTTTCCCCCGAAGCATTGCTGTCCATGACATATCGAAGAAGAGCTTATGGCGAATTTGCCGTGCGTTGACTGTTGCGCTTGCGTTGCCCGTCGTTGCTCAAGCCCAGACCAGTCAGACATGGAATCGCGGACTTTCCAATGAATGGAGCACGATTGCGCCAAACTGGGATAGGCGTGCGACATGGACGAACGGAAATAATGCGACTTTCGGGGGGACGCCGCAAGTGGTGGAAATCGTCGGTACCGTGACGGTCAACAGCATCATGCTCGACGGCAATGGCTGGACGATTCAGGACAGCAATAACGACGGCGCGCTCACCCTCATGGGCGAGGGCAGGATCACCACCCAGGGAGGAAACATCACCATCAACGAAAACATTGCTGGTGGGAACCTTGTGAAGGCCGGCGTGGCCAATCTGATATTTGGCGGGGCGAACACCTACTCAGGATCCACCACGGTGGAGGCAGGCACGCTGCAGATCACCAATCGCGCAGCCCTTGCGCTCTCTTCCGGGGCAAGCGTCAGCACGGGTGCCTCAATAGGGCTCGCCAGTGTGACCGTGACCGGGGTGCCCATCACGATCAATGGTGGCGGCTCGGGTGACAACTTCGGCGCGCTCAAGGCCAGTGGCAGCGGTACATCCGTGTGGACGGGAAACATTACCATCGGAAGCTCGGGCTCCCGCCTGGGTGCGACCCAGCCGAAGGGGGTGCTGGAAGTCACGGGTGTCATTGACTCGGGCGGTGCGGGGCATGGTCTCAATATTCGCGCCCACAATGATGAAGGCACCGTGGTGCTGAGCAATTCCAACAACGCCTATCTCGGAGCTACCACCGTCATTGGCGGGGTGCTCAAGGCGGGGGTGAACAATGCGCTGCCTGCCACTACGGTGGTGAACCTTGGCAATGCCCAAGGACAGGGAACTGCCACCTTCGATTTGAACGGCTATGACCAGCGGGTGGCGGGCGTGACCGGCGTGGTGAACAACAATGTGCCCGCTGTGGTCACGAACTATTCTACCACCACCGCAGTGCTCACGGTGGCCAATACGACGACGGTGAACGGTACGGCGGTCGTTGAAGGAAACCTGTCCCTCGTAAAAGAGGGGAGTGGGACCTCCACACTCACCCGCGGCAATACCTATACGGGCACCACGACGGTGAACGAAGGGACATTGGAACTCAGTGGTCTCCAGGGTTCGATTGAAACAACGGACTACTTCCTCAATGGTGGGACGTTCTCCATCAACAACAGTGCTGCTGCCACCAACAAGAACTCTCGCATCAACGACAGCTCGACGTTCACCTTCCGTGGTGGAGACTTCGCATTCACTGGCAGCGCCGACAGCGGGGTGAATTCCACGGAAGCCATCGGCAGTCTTGTGCTGGATCGGGGCTTTCAGACCGTCCGGGTCGTTTTCGGTGGTACAAATATATCCACGCTCGTGGCTTCCAATATCACCCGCAATGCTGGCGGAGGCGTGGTGTTTCTGACCGGTGCGAATCTGGGCGTGAACTCCTCCAGCATGGCGAGCGCATCGAGATTATTCACGATGACCACCCCCCGGCTCGTGGGTGGTACAGTGGCCCTGGATAGAGGCATCAATCCTGGCGCGAAGAATACGTGGATTGTTTCTTACTTCGTCGGCTCTGCCAACGAAATCTCTGGCGGCGCTGGCTCCGTGGCGACTACGCCGAATACGTTTGTGACCTACAACGCGCAGACAGGATTCCGGCCCCTGAACCCAATCGATGAGTTTACGCAGAACGCGATGGTGTCGGGAAACAACATACGCGTCACCCAGAACCTGAGTGTGGAGACGAAAACGGCGATCAATTCGCTCGTCTTTATCGCACCGACTGGCACCACCATCAACATCGACAACTCGCAGGTGCTTACCGTGACCAGCGGAGCCATTCTCTTTGCGTCCCAGGCCAACACCATTTCTGGAGGCACGCTCAACTTTGATTACCGCGAAGCCATCATTTATGCGAACGGTTCTGGGAACTCCACCATCACCTCGACCATCACTGGCAGTGGAGGACTCACCGTGGCGGGAACTGGCGTCTATGTGGCAGGCTCCGCTGGAAGCACTTACACGGGAGATACCACCATTCTGAGCGGCACCACCGTATTCAGTTCGAGTTCCTCGGGCTCTCCAGGAGCTGTCACCAAGGGGCCGGTCGGCAGGAGGAATCTCATCTTCGCAGGCGGCGCCATCCGCACCAGCCAGGCCATTGGCACGCGGACGCTCGGAAACAACATCATCTTCAAGGCGGACACGACCCTTGCCGCTGGTGGCAGCAATAGTTCCTTCACGGGCAGTGTGACCTTGTTGGAAGGTGACCGAGTGCTTACCAACAGCAGTGCCAGCAACACGATCTTCGAAGGCGTCATCGGCGATGACGGGCAGCGTCGAGGAGTCACCATCACCGGCTCTGGAGTTGGCGCGGTGATATTCGCAAATACAAACACCTACACCGGCGCCACGAACGTGAACGGCAGCACCCTTTTGGTGAATGGTGTTCACTCTACCGGTAGCTCGTATCACGTGGGTTCAGGGGGCACCCTTGGTGGGGGAGGCGACGTTAACCTCGCAGGAGGCGGCAGTGTGACCATCGGGGCGTGGGGTACGCTTTCCGTCGGGAGTGGCACCGGGAACGCTGCAGCCCTCACCTTCAGCACTGTGGGCAAGGGCGCACTCGTTTTCACGGACAACACCAGCAATCTCAAGCTGGATATTGTGAGTGATGCCTCGCCGGGAACAGGCAGCAATCAGACTGCCGACGGCACCCGCGCGGACCGCCTTCTGGTTTCTGGGAACAGCAGCCTCAATGGCGCGCACCTCAGCATCAGCACGATTGGCACACTGGACTCAGCCACCTTTTCCGCGGGGGATCGCTGGAAGATTTTTGATTGGGTGACTGGGGCTCCGAACGGGACCTTCACCATCAACCCAGAGACGGATCTCCCGAAGTTGAAAGCAGGCCTGCGTTGGGATTTGAGTGACCTCTACTCTGGCGGTACCATCCAGGTGGTGGCGGTGCGGTAGCTTTCCCGGGCGATGCTGTCGATGGGTGGAGCGATGGTGGGTCTGCTCGGGATACGCCGTCGCGGCAGGTGACAAGTGGCCGGAGTCAGGAGCCTTGTTTGATCATTGGGATGTCCTGCTGCTGCAGCCACTTGAGGAGTGATTCTTTGCCGAGCAGTTTTCCAATCATGCGGTACTTGGACCGGCGCAGAGGATGGTCGCTGTCGAGAGATTCACTGATGACCGCGAGTGGTGGGCGGAAGTAGGATGAATGGATAAAACGCATCTGCGTTCCTTCGTTCACCACAAAGCCGGTGTGGCAGTCGAGGCCCACGATGTAGAGTCCGGGGCCTTGCTCTCTCAGGTACTGCACCACGGTGTCCAGCGGCTTCTCGTGGTACACACGAATCGTGCCCGGATCGCACAGGCTGCGGATGATGGTCTGTGAGGGTTGCTGGGCGAGCTTGATCCTGGGCAGTTTGAATCCAGCGTCCCGCAAGGTGGTGGTGACGAAATATCCGCACGCGATGGCGCCCTCACCGGGCACTTCGGAGATGCCATTAAAGTCCCACTTGGTGCCGTACCATGCCGGGAAGATATCGTTGAGAAGGGTTCGTGTCAGAGCGGCGCGGGCCTCTTCCAGTGCGTGAGTCCGCTCCCGCTGGCTTTGGGTCGAAGCATAGGTGTCCTGGAGTGTCCGGCGTACACCCGCGAGTTGGTCGAGTGCTTCACGATACCCTTCCCGCTTTTCATGAATAAGAGCAGCAGACTGGGTGGGGGAGGCGGTGAGTGTACCGGGGGGCTCTGGCGACATGTCTGGCTTCTCGCCCGGGCTGCAGGAGGCGGAGAGCATTGCTGCGATGAAACCAAGAACCCGCCTGCCACGAGCGGGCGGATGCATAGGAGGGCGCAAGTGCATGCGCCATTGGTTTCCCCAAGCCCGGGGAAAGTCAGGTAAACGGCCTGTAAAATCATGTGCCAAGCCTGTTCGGACCCGGCAGTCCGGGGCATCCGCCCTTGCCCGCAATCCCGGATCTTTTCCATCGCCAAGCCGCCCGCGACCGTGTAGAACCGCACTCCCATGTTTCGCAAACTCGCTGCCCCTCTTGCCCTGCTGGCCGCCGTGACTGTGGCTGCCGTCCTCCCTGCACCCGCCGCTACGCCGAAGAAAAAGATCCTCTTCTTTACCAAGTCGAGCGGCTTTGAGCACTCGGTCATCTCCTGGAAGAAGGAGAACCCGAGCTGGGCGGAGAAGGTGCTTCAGGAGCTCGGTAACAAGCACAACTGGGAGTTCACCTTCTCCAAGGACGGCTCCAAGTTCAGCAAAGACTACCTCTCGCAGTTCGACGCGGTCTTCTTCTATACCACCGGCAATCTCCTTGAGGCAGGCACCGACGGCCAGCCGCCGATGACGGCCGAGGGCAAGCAGGCGCTCTTTGACTATGTGCGCAGTGGCAAGGGGTTCCTGGGCACGCATTCCGCGAGCGATACCTTCCACACGGACAACGAATCCAAGAAAGGTCCTGACCGGTTCAAGAACCATGGCGACAAGGCGGATCCCTATGTGCGATTCCTTGGTGCTGAGTTCATCAAGCATGGCGCCCAGCAGCCTGCCACCGTGCGCGTGACGGACCCGAAGTTCCCCGGCTTTGAGAAGGTCGGCCCCGAGTACAGCTTCCCCGAGGAGTGGTACTCCCTGAAGGATTTCACGCCGGACATCCACGTGATCAGCGTAATCGACGCCCCCAGCATGAAGGGTGATGAGTACAAGCGCCCTCCTTTCCCCATCACTTGGGCCCGCAAGGAAGGCGACGGCCGCGTGTGGTACACCGCCATGGGCCACCGCGAGGACGTCTGGACCAATCCCATCTTCCAGGACATTCTGGTGGGCGGCATCCAGTGGGCTCTTGGCGAGGCGCAGGCAGACGTCACACCGAACCTGAAGGAAACGGCCCCCGAAGCTCATACGAATCCTCCCTATGTGGAGCCCAAGCCTGCCGCCCCGAAGCCGGCCAAGGCAGAGGCTCCCAAGGCCGCAGTGAAGTGATGGGTGGGGGATGCCAGCCGTCCCCATACTCCAGGGTAACTTCCAGTAATCCAGCCCTCCATTGCTCCACTTCTCCACCCCTACCGAGTGAATCCCGTGTCCACTCGCGTGCGGGAGGGACGTTTAATGGCTCCCACGGAAGGTTTCTAGTCGCTCGACGACGGAACTGTCCGTTTCCGTGCGTACTCTCTTTTCAGCGCTTTTTCTTTTCTTCATACCAAACCATGAATCCGAATACCACAGACACCCGCCGCGGTTTCATTCGCAAATCCGCTGTTGCCGCCGCCGGCAGCTTCTTCGCGCCCAACATTCTCAAGTCGCAGGAGGGCGGCGGCAAGAAGGTGAACGTCGCCGGCATCGGCGCCATGGGCAAAGGTGAGTCCGACATCGGCATCTCCGCCGAGGGCGCCAACATCGTGGCCATCTGCGACGTGGATCGCGACCGTCTCAAGCAGACCGCCGCCAAGTATCCCAACGCGAAGACTTTCGACAACTTCCCCGAGATGTTCGAGACCATGGGCGACAAGATCGACATGGTGACCGTGTCCACTCCGGACCATGCGCACTACCCCGCTGCCATGGAAGCCATCAAGCGTGGCAAGCACGTGTGCGTGCAGAAGCCCCTGGTGAACCGCATCTGGGAGGCCAACCAGCTTCATGAAGCCGCCAAGAAGAAGGGTGTGAAGACCAACATGGGCAACCAGGGTCACACCGGTGAGCAGATCCGTCAGCTCAAGGAGTGGATGAATGCCGGCATCATCGGCAATGTGAAGGAAATCCACGTGTGGACGAACCGCCCCATCTGGCCGCAGGGCAACGACGCCAAGAACAAGATGGTTCCCGGTCCGCTTCCCAAGGTCAAGATCGGACCCAAGGATGCCCAGATTGAGAAGGAACTGGACCTCAACTGGCAGGCCTGGCTTGCCCAGACTCCTGACATTCCCTTCACCAATGGCCTGCATCCCTTCGCCTGGCGCGGTCACCTTGAGTACGGTGCTGGCGCCATGGGCGACATGGGCTGCCACATCATGGACGGTCCCTTCTGGGCCTGTGAGCTTGGCGAGCCCTACAAGATGGAAGCGGAGTGCGATGAACTGACAGACGTGTCATGGCCGAAGTCCTCGCACGTGGTGCTGTACTTCAAGCATCCCAAGTTCGGCGACATCAAGCTGCACTGGTACGAAGGCGGCCGCAAGCCTGAGCGCCCTGCGAAGCTGGAATCCAGCCGCGACTGGAGCAAGATGAATGGCGGCTTCTACATCGTGGGTGAGGAAGACACCATCCTCAACGTGGGTGACTACTGCGAGCACCTCGAGGTGGCGGGCAATCGCGAGAAGCTGGTGAAGTTCTTCAAGGATACGCCCAAGACTCTTGAGCGCTCCCTGGCTCCTGGCAAACCCCAGCTTGAGCTGGTGAAGGCCATCGAGCAGGACAAGATCGCCGGATCGAACTTCGACTACTCGGTGCCGCTCACGAAGCTTTGCTTGTTCGGCAACCTTGCGATCCGGAACCCCGGAAAAGTGATCAACTGGGATACCGCCAAGCAGGCCACCGGCGACGCCGAAGTCGACAAGCTCCTCAAGCGCGCCGCGGTCCGTCAGGGCTGGGAATACAGCGCAGACAAGATTTAATCTGTCTGAGCCAAAGCAAACCCGGGCAAATCGAACTCGATACCCAGCAAGACGAAGGGCGTCCCGTGAAAGCGGGATGCCCTTCTTGTTTAGTTATTTATATGTAGCCAAAGTATTCATTTTCTTCACCTATATCTTTAGGTGTGCATGTTCATGTTGGGCTGAGCCAAACTTTAAATTGTGATGCTTGCCTAAAGTCAGGCGCTTTAAGCTTGTATATCGATACGGTTTTCCGGCATGATATGCGCCATGGCTTGCCTTCCCCGAGCAGCCCCATGGCGGACACGCGCAATGCTTCCCGTCACAGCATGTTTTGTGTTGTTGCAGGCATCGGCTGACCAGGCGCAGGTCGCTGTCTCGAGCGAGCCGAAACTTCGCGTGCACGAGTCGGGTAAGATTCGTGTGTTTTATTACACCGAGGGAAATCATGCCGTGAACCCCACGGATCTGAACAGGAATGGCATTCCGGATCAGGTGGAGGATGTGCTCACGCAAACACTGGCGGCGCAGACGCTGTTCGTCGAGGTGCTGCGGTTTCCGGATCCCTTCAGTACGTCGCGTTTCCGCGGGGCGTCTTTTCTGGATATCCAACTGCGGCACAAGGACACGATGAAAAAGCGCAGGGGCGAGGCATTCGATGAGCTGCAATCCTTCAAGCGCCGCAAGGATCCTGCTGGGACGCTCAGCATGTGCTTCAATGTGGCCACTTCGGTGGACCCCTGCAAGGAACTCACCCCCACGCATGAGTTTTTCCACCTCATCCAGAGCAGCCTCAGCTATTTCAAGAACCGGTGGTACACCGAGGGTACAGCGAGGTGGGCGGAGAGGGCAATGGGAAGGGGCGCACTGGGGCCGGTGAAGTTGTCGGGCGCATGGCCATCGACGGAGGAAAGGGCGTCGCGGCTTTTTGCCATGACTTACGATGCCTCCGAGCAGTTTTGGAATCCTATGCTAGCCCGCATGGATGGATGTGGGGAGACGCTCCCGGACTCGCCTGCCATGAAAGGACTGCTTGCGATGAGTTATGTCGATGGCAGCAAGGTGCTGAGGGACAAACAACTCAAGGGATGGAAGTTCATCCGCGAGGTCGTCATGGCCTTGGGCGAGACGGATGATGTGGCCTTCAACGAGCTGGGCTATGACCGCTGGTCGGAGGCGAATCAGCGCTCTCCCAGAAACGACGCCTACATCTTCCGCACGGTGATGACGGTGGCGCGGAAGTATCAGGCGGGTGCGCAATAGGCAGGTGCGCAGGCAGGCTGGGACGCTGGTCCGAGGGGAAGTGTGGGACGGTACTTCCAGGACGGGAACGGCCGTTTCAATTTACAAGACATTCGTCTGGCGGGCGTATACTCTGGTACGGATATTGTTCTGAAAATCTGCCCCGCTTTCGCGATTCCGCATGACCCCGGTCGCTGAACCTCAACTTGATCCGGCTTCGAAACCGGACGGGATCACTGCCGCCTCATCAGATGGGGCACCATCTTCCGCCAAGCTACCCTGCGCCGCCCGGGCCCGGGCCTTTGAGGTCTCAGCGCAGGTGGTGGAGCGGCGGTTGATCACGCGCAAGGGCATGCTGCTGGGACTTCACACCTGGCGCTATGCGGCTGCCGGATTGGCTCTGCTTCTCGTACTCCGGCTTGTCGGGATGAATTGGGTCTCGGGCTGGCTTGCGTTGGGCTTGATCGCGCTCTGGACGGCGGGCTGCTTCGGCTGGGCCATCTGGCGGCGACCTGGGTCGTACAATTCGCTGGCCTTCTGGGACCGTGCGACCTCCCGTGGCGATGCCTTTGCCAACGCCTGGTGGTTTGAGCAGCAGCCGGAGGAGAAGCGCACCGCTGGGCAGCAGATGCACCTCGCGCGTCACACCCCTAGTCTGGCGCCGGCCATGCACAAGCTCGCCGCGGATCTGCCGCTGCCGCTGAAGGATTCCCGCTGGATGACGCTTTTCCCCCTCGTCGCACTGGGCATGCTCTTCCTGCCGGAGACGGGCGTGATCCATCTGCCGGACACCCCGCTCACGACCACTGGTCAGGAGCTTGCCGTGCAGGAGGGCAAGAAGCTCGCGGACACCAAGCTCGATCAGGACAAGCTGAAGTCCCTCAACGAGGAGGAGAAGAAGGAAATCGAGAAACTGCAGAAGCAGGTTCAGGACACCGCGAAAGCTCTGCAAGAAAGCGAGGGCAAGACCGCGCGGGAAGTGCTCTCTGAACTGGAGAAGCGGGCGCGTGATGCGGAGCGGTTCGCTGCGAAGCTCGGAGCCGGCGATGCTGCTTGGGCCTCTGAGCAGATGGTCTCAGAGATGCGCAAGCATGCGGATACCGCGGAGCTCGGCGATGCGGTGGCGGAGAAGTCCGCCGAACGCACCGCGAAGCAGGCGGATGACATCGCGGAGAAGCTGGCGGATGCGAAGCTCACGAATGAAACACGCGACCGCTTCACTGAAACGCTGCGGGACATCGGCAAGCAAGGCCAGCCCGAGGACAAAGAGCGCACGGTGGGCCAGCACGTGCTCGGCGCGGACCGGCAGATGACCCAGACCCTTCCCAAGGAGGCGAGCCGCGAGTTCAAAGACCTGGCGGACAAGATGCGCACCCTCGCCGCGCGGGAGAAGGCGCGCGAGCAGCTTGAGAAGCTCGCCCAGCAGCTTCGCCAGTCCGGCAGTGACATCGCGGGCCAGGGTGCGCAGGGCATGCAACAGCTTGCAGGCAACAATCAAAGTCAACAGAGCCAGAACCAACAGGGGCAACAAGGCCAGCAAGGGCAGGGACAGGGTCAGATGCAGAACATGCAGAACGCGCCCCAGATGTCTCCCATGCAGATGCCAGGCATGTCCAATGCGCCGCAGATGCAGCAGGGACAGCAGGGCATGGGGAACACGCAGAATCTTCCCATGATGACCCCCGTGCCGGGCTCGGGTAAGCAAAACCAGCAATCCATGGCCATGGGCAAGCCAGGTCAGGGACAGCCACCCAAACCGGGTCAGCCCATGCTCATCGCGCCCGTTCCCGGGACCAATCCCGGTCAGCAGCCCAGTGCCGTGATGCTCGGCATGACTCCCGGCATGAGCCAGGGCGGCCAGCAGGCAGGCAATGGCACTACGCAAATGGGCAATGCACCCACACCGGGAACCAAGGCTGGCCAGCAGGCCACGGTGAACGCCCAACGCAATGCGGACGGTGCCTCCTCCGTACGCGCCGTGGAAGGCCAGGCCCGTACCGAACAGGCCAGCCGCGGTGCCCAAGAGACAGCGCTGGATGCCATCGCGGCGGAAGAGAATGCGCTGGATGAGTCCGCACTGCCGCCCGCGCGGCGGGAGCAGGTGAGGCGGTATTTTACGGAGCTGCGGAAGCGGTTTGAGAAGGAATAGGGGATTCGTATTTCTGAATGCGCAGTCATGTTTGCACGCTTGTTTGACTACCACTCCAGGGAGGACCAGCGTCGGGCGTTGCAATGGCTTGATGATCCCTCGGAGTATCCGGGTCTGCCCAAAGTGGAGAGTCATAAAATGGTCGTCCAAGTTTATGTGGCTCCGTCATTTAAGCCCATGACGAGTTGGAGTGTCTATCCTGTGTCACGGGACAAGTGTCTCGTCCGGCGTATTCGCTGGGAGCAGATCGCCGACTATCAGATAGCGCGGGCAGGAATCAGGCAGGAGAACCCTACAACCTATGGTGCGGACGTTGTGGTGGAGGCAGACAAAATCAGGGGAGGCATAGACGAACTCTCAGGCCTCTCACTGCCCATGTTCAACCTCTCAAACTCCATTGGCCTCGATGGAGTCACGTTTGGCGTACGGCGGCGGACATTCGGAAACTTTGCAGAGTTTTCCTGGTGGTGCGAACCGCCCCAAGGTTGCGATGCTATCGCTGCTTGGTATCACCGTTTCGTGGCTCAACTGGAGTTAAGTCTGCCTGCCCATACCACCCTTCACAGGGATGGCGCTACACATCCCTACGCGCCTTCTAACGACGGCGATTCAAGCACAGAGGAAATGCAAACCGCCAGCAACTAGCGCCTCCTTCAATCAATTTCCAAACGCTTCTACACTCATGTCCGAAGACACCACTCCCGACTATCCTCCCGCACCTCTTGATGAGGACGCACTTGCAGCGGATGCAAAGAGTGCGAAGAAGCGTCCCATGAAGAAAGCGAACAAAAAGGGCGGAGACTCGGCGACGGAGAGTGCGGCGGCGGAAGTCGCTGCATCGGGGCTTGAGGCAGTCGCGGAACATGTGTCTCCCATGCCAGAGGTGCCCGTGGAAACGCACCCGGCCCAGCCGCAGCATGTGGACGTGCGCACGCTGCCGCAAAAGCCGCTTGAGGAGGAACTGGAATCCTTCCGCGATGTCTTCAAGAAGCTGAAGGTGGAAATGCAGAAGGCCATCGTGGGCTATGATGACCTCCTCACTGAGACCCTGATTGCCATCTTCTCCGGTGGCCATGTGTTGCTGGAGGGCGTGCCCGGGCTGGGCAAGACGTTCCTGGTGCGCGTGCTTTCGCAGGTGGTGGGACTGGAACCCGGACGTGTGCAGTGCACCCCGGACCTGATGCCGGCGGACATCCTCGGCACCCACATCGTGAACGAAGATGCGCATGGCCGCCGCGTGCTGCACTTCGAGCGCGGTCCGGTGTTCAAGAATCTGCTGCTCGTGGACGAAATCAACCGCGCCACGCCGAAGACACAGGCCGCTTTGCTGGAAGTAATGCAGGAGCGCGCTGTTACGGCTGGTGGTGAGCGTCATCGTCTGCCGGAGCCCTTCTTCGTGCTGGCCACGCAGAATCCGATGGAGATGGAGGGCACCTATCCGCTGCC
This sequence comes from Roseimicrobium sp. ORNL1, assembly GCF_011044495.1. Taxonomy (GTDB): domain Bacteria; phylum Verrucomicrobiota; class Verrucomicrobiia; order Verrucomicrobiales; family Verrucomicrobiaceae; genus Roseimicrobium. The sequence continues at coordinate 4,339,647 of NZ_CP049143.1, read as the reverse complement.
CGAAGCGCAGCTCGACCGTTTCATGTTCAAGATCAAGGTACCCTTCCCGAACCTGGAATCGCTCGTGGAAATTTCCCGTCGCACCACTGGGTTCGAGGAGCCGCAGCTCAACACGGTGCTGAGTGGGGTTGAACTGATGCGTCTGCAGTACCTGCTCACGCAGATTCCCGTGGCGGATCCCATCGCCTCGTATGCTTCACAGCTCGTACTCGGCACCCATCCGGATCAGGCCGGTGCGCTTCCCGCCGTGGGTCGTTATGTTTCCTACGGTGCCAGCCCACGTGGCCTGCAGGCCCTCATCCGGGGTGCCCGCGTCTGGTGCGCCGTGCGCGGTGGGACCGCCGTCGCGACGGAAGACGTCCAGCGCGTGGCTCACGCCGCTCTTCGTCACCGCGTGATCCTCAACTTCGAAGGCGAGGCCCAGCAGGTGAAGGTGGATGGATTGGTGGATGACCTCTTGAAGCAGGTGGGCACGCCGGCGGCGAAGGCGGCGTAAACCGGTGCGACTGTATGACGGTGAGCGGTGCGACGGTCGCTGCTCACCGTGTGAAGTGTTTGCACCGCACATGGCAGCTTCTCGCGCCAGTTCTATTGCAGTCATTCCTTACTGGCGTCTCTGGCTCTTTTTCGCTTGATGCGGTGCATTCAAAGTGATGATCGGTAACCAGAACATCGGAAAATTCTACAACTGGACAAGATGGCTCTACCCACTCGTAGAACCATTTCTCGGCAGGACGCGCAAGAGGCTGCTTGCCGCCGTCAACGAGCAGTCGCCAGGAAAGGTACTGGAGATCGGTGTGGGCAGGGGTTCGCATTTGGGCGGCTATCGTGCTTCACACGTGACCGGGGTGGATGTTTCATCTGGTATGGTGCAGATGGCATCGCAGCAGGCGCGCTCGGTCGGGAGTGACATGGAGATGCGGGTGATGGATGGCGAGGCGCTGGAGTTTGGTGATGCGACCTTTGACCGGGTGGTCATGGCCTATGTCCTCTCCGTCACGGCGCATCCTGAACGAATGCTGGCGGAAGCATGGCGGGTGCTGAGGCCCGGTGGATTTGCCTACATCGTGAATCATGAAACGAGCGCGTTTCCTCACGGTCTTGTGTCGAGGGTCCGGCAGTGGTTGCGTTTGCGTTCCAAGTTCCGCCTTTCGGACATTCCAGGTTGGCCTTTTGCCTCGGTAGTGAGGAGAGAGTCTCTGTTGCCAGGAGGTTGGTTTACCTTGGTAGTCCTGCAGAAATAGAAGAGTCATGAATCTCGCCAGCATCGCGCTTTCGATCCTTTCCTTGTTATCCAGCCTGTGGCTGTATGTGGGCTATCGCAGTGAGGACACGTGGGTCAATGTGATGGTAGCCAGCATGCTTCCGGCGGGCGTCCTGCATCATGCTCGCGAAGTGTTGCATACCATCATTTTCGTGCCGGATTCTCTCGCGTGGCGGGTGCCGGGTGGGTTGTGGGTTTTCGCAGCCACGCTGCTGGCGCGTGATCTGCGGGTGAACTGGGGACGGTTCCGGCTTGAGCTTGCACTACTGCCGGTAGTCATGGCTGTGGGCATTGAGGTCTGTCAGGCATTTCACATCACGGATGGGGCATATGATCCGTGGGACATCTTCACGGTGATCACGGCTGCGGCACTGGCCATGAAGCTGCCGGGTTTTGGCTGGCCGCCGCAGGAGCTCAACGTGCGCTGGCACTGGCGCGGCTCGGTATGCCTGGCGAACTTTGCCATCCTCATCCTCGCGGATGTGCACCGATGAGCCTGCAGATTCGTCGCGAGTCCGTGCGTCTGACTGAGGCTGGCTGTGGTTCCGGCAGCTTGCGTCTGGCGCACTTGAGTGACCTGCACGTGTGGTGGAGCCGAAGAAGACTCGATGAAATCACCGCAATCCTCGATGAAGAGCAGCCGGATGTGGTGGTGTTCACGGGGGACTGGTTTGATACCCCACGCGGTGGGGATCTCTGTCGGGACTTCCTTCAGCAGATCGCCCGGGTGCGGCCGGTGTGCTGGATCCGTGGCAATCACGACCACTGGTTCGGTTCCGAGGTGCTGGCGCCGTTTTATGAGGTGTCTGGTGCGCATTGTGTGGACGCGGCACCGTGGCAATTCGAGTCACCGAAGAGCCTGCGCTGTGAGTTCATGTCCTGGCAGGTGCATCTCACCGCGCCGGCGCATGCGGAGCGGCATCGCATCGTGCTGGTGCATGATCCAGAGGACATCGTTGTGGAAAAGCTTTCGGGCTGCTGCCTCGTGCTCGCGGGTCACCTGCACGGTGGGCAGTTCATTTTTCACCGCACCCGGAGTGGCGCACACTTCCCGGCAAACCTCCTCTACCGCTGGTGCTGCGACCGGCGGGAGGTGGATGGTGTTCCGGTGATTGTTTCACGAGGGCTGGGGGATACCTTGCCCCTGCGCTTTCGCTGTCCTCATGAGGTGGTGATGGTGGAGATTGGATGTGGCGTGTAGTTTGGAGTGAAACACTGCGATCGTGAAACTTCACTTCGTCGACATCAACCCCGTCGTGGCAGATGCTCTGGCACATGCCTTCCGAGAGCATCCCGATGTGGGAGTGTCATGCGGCGACATCCTTCAAATCGCGCATCATTGCATCGTGTCCCCAGCGAACAGCTTCGGGTACATGGATGGCGGGATCGACGCGAGGTACCTCGAGTTCTTCGGCCCTTCGATTCAGTCCATCGTCCAGGATACTATCCAGCGTCGGGCGGAGGGCATGCTGCCGGTCGGAGCGGCGCTGGCCGTGGCTACGAGGCACGTCCGGATTCCCTACATGATTGTCGCTCCCACGATGGAGGTGCCGGAGGAAGTCCCGGCCTCCCATGCAGGAAGGGCGTTGCGTGCAGCCCTGAGGGTGGTGGACCGCGAACCGGCGCTGGCAGACCAGGTGTACTGTCCCGGAATGGCGACTCTGACGGGCCGGGTGCCGGCGGCAGAGGCGGCAGCAAGCATGCTCAGTGCGTATGAGCACTGGCTGCAAAAGTGAAAGAAGCTGAACGCGATGCCCAGATAAAACTACTCAAATGCTCGTGCTTGCGTTTTATTGGGCGAGCACAAGTCTGTACTGTCCCTGCACCCGCATCCGCACGCATGACACTTCCCACCCAGACTGGTCCGGGCTGCCCTGAGGCAGGGCGGGGGAGTTGTCGCTTTGGATACAGGAGAGGTCGGCTACGCACCACATTGCACGAAGCGCTTTTGTGTCTGGCGGTGCTCCTCTGCTTCGCCGCTCCGGGCCACGCCCAGCAAGCCTCTCCCGCTGCCGATTCCACCTCCGCCACTCCCGAGGTCTTCGACAAGACCTCCATCGCGCTGCGCACGGCGCTGCACTATGATCCGGCGGTGGATGTGCCTCTGCAGAAGCTGGTGGCGCTGTATCGGGATGCCGGACGGACGGAGGAGCTGCTGTCCATGTACGGCGCGCATGTGGCGCAGTTTCCTGAGGACGGGAATGCGAAGCTGGTGCTCGCACGCATCTACGGGGCGCTGCAGGACCGGCGGGCGATGGAGTTTCTGAAGGCGGCGGTGGCGCAGCATCCGGAGCATGCCCTGCTGGCGTGGGAACTGGGACGCACGCAGCTGCAGCAGCACGATCCCAAGGCGGTGGAGCAGATGGCGCGGGCCGTTTCCCTGGATAAGGGAGTGGCGCGGCGCGCGCTGTGGTACGGTGAGCTGCTCAAGGCCGCGTCCGTCCAGGGGCGTGAGGATCTGGTGATCATCCAGACGCGCAAGCTCATGGACGAGGGGGCGATGAATCCGGAGCAGCGTCTTCGCTGGGCACGGCAGGCCATGGCGGCGAAGCTGCCAAAAACCGCGACGCTGCTCATGGCGGATCTCTCCGAGCAGTCTCTGGGCGCAGACAGTGGTGTGGAAGCCACGGTGTTGCGGGCTCAGTTGCTGGCAGAGAATGGGGATGCTGCAGGAGCGGTGAAGATGCTTGAAGGTCTGCTGGAAAAACTTTCTCCGGAGCACTGGAGGCATCGGGAGATCCTGATGCTGCGCCTCGACCTGGCCGGAGCTCAGGGCAGAGATGGTTTTGTGGCGGAGGCACGAGCCAAATGGAGCAACAAGGAGGCACGCACGGCGGCGGATGGCCTGACCTTTGCCGATGTGCTGCTCGCCGCGCAGCGGGGTGGGGAAGCACTCAAGGTCCTGCGTGAGGCAGCGGCACAGTTTCCACAGTCGGCACCATTGGAAGCGAGACTGCTGGATGTGTGGGAAGCGCAGGGACCGGATCAGGATGCCATCGCGTGGATCGAGGAAAAGCTGAAGCAGAATCCGGGGCGCGGCGATCTCCAACTTCGCAAGGTGCGGTGGTCCTATGCCACGAATCAAGCTGAGAAAGCACGGAGCGCCTTTGCCGTGCTGCTGCAATCGCTCGATGGAAAGCAACAGATTGAGCGCACGGTGGAGATGGCGCGCTGGTTGCGACGTCGCAATCAGACGGTGGATGCGGCGGCTCTTCTGGAATCTGCGGTGGAGAAGGCGCCGCAGCGTTGGGATCTGCGCCGTGAATTGGCGGAGATCTACGTGGCGCAGCGTCGCAAGGAGGATGCGGCGAAACTCTTTGCCGGATCCTGGAGCCACGATCTGCCACCCGATGCGAGGCTGGAGGTGGCTCAATTCCTGATGTCCAAACAGCTCTGGCTGGAGGCCAAGGTGCTGGTGGAGCCATGGGTGGCTTCGAACGACGGGGCCTTTGAAGGACGGCTTCTGCTGGCGAAGATTCTCAGCAAGCTCGGCGATGATGCCCAGGTGCAGGCCACGCTGGATGCGGCGCGTTCCTTGTGTGATACCGAGGCGCGTTACGAGGCCTGGCTGGAAACGCTGCTGGAGTATGCCGAAGCGCGCGAGATGACCGCGGCCTGGCTGCAGCGGGAGGCGGAGTTGCTTCTGCCGAAGGGCAAGCCTGTACCGGACGAGGCTTCGTTCGCCCGGTGGATGGCGCTCTTGGAACAGGCCATCGCGAGGCAGCAGGAGAAGTTTGCAGAGTCGGCCATCGTGAAGGCCCTGGCCGCCACACTGACGCCGGAGCGTCGTCTACAACTGGAGAAGATGCGGATGGAGATCCTGGGAACGGACTCCTCACGTGTGGCGGAAGCTGAGGCTGGCCTGCGCAAGATGATGGAGCAGGATGCCACCAACAAGGAGGACCATCGGGTGCGCCTAGTCTTGCTGTATCAACGCGCGGGTCGTGGTGATCTCTCGGAGCAGTTTCTGGATACGCTGGACGTGAGCAAGGTGACGGATGTGCAGGATCTCCGCGCACTGCTGCCAATTCTGCAGGAGCGCGGCCTGAGCGGCCAGGCGCTGGCCTGTGCTGAACGATTGACGCAACTGGAGCCCGCGGAGCGCAGCCACTGGGCGCAGTGGATTGGATTGCTGGCCAGCAACGGCGGCGAGGAGAGATTGCGCATGGCTCTGCGTGAAGTGCTGGGAAAGGCACATGACTGGAAGCTGGCGGAGGAAGTGCAGCAGTCGCTGCGGAATCATCTCGTGGCCAGTCAGTGGAGAAGTGTGCAGGCGGCCCTCAACAATGATGAAGAGCGACAGGACTGGGCCGCCGCTCGCCGTGCAGCGGCGGAGTTTGAACGGCTCGAGTTGACGCGGGAGCAGCAGTTGTGGCTGCGCTGGCTGCGTGCCTGGTTCAGCGCGGGGATGGGCGATCACGCTGCGGTGAAGGATGCGCTGGCAGAGCTCGACAAGGTGAATGGGACGGAGTGGATCGCCTTTCCAGATGGCATGGAACTGAGCGTGCAGGCTGCACGTGACATGCTGCGCCGGGAGATCGCGGCCAGTGATGCGAACGTGCCGGTGGTGCCACCCGCTTCTCGCATTTCCGCACCCCTGCCGCCCTTTGAAACGGCCTGGGGCTTTGCTCTTGATGAAGGAGCCGTGCTCACCGGCACCCAGATCTCTGTGGTGGATGGTCTCGCGTTTCTCGCGGACGACCGGCGGAATATTTTTGCTGTGGATCTGAAGCATGGAAAGCTGCGCTGGCGCCACCGGGTGGATGGGACTGCCGCAGGAGCCAGTGGCGACGTGGTTGTGGCGCCGATGCCCGGGAGAAGGACGCGCATGATTTCCGGGTTCCCGATGAATCGCTATGGTGGCCAGCCGCCGGATCTGCGTGTCGGCGTTCAGTTCACCACCTCACAAGGCCGCCTCATCGTGCTCACGGATGAAGGTGTGGAATGCCTCCGCGCCTCTGACGGCAGCCTGCTGTGGCGAAGCGCGCCAGCGGGTGCTGCGCCTGTGCAGGAGGCTCTGGTGCCGCAGAATCGCATGAGCGTGGCAGGTTCCCGTGTCTACCTCTGGAGGCCCGCGGCTGGGCGGGTGTGTGCCATGGATTTTGAAACGGGCCGTCTCATCTGGGAGACTGAGGTGCCTCAGCCGACATCGGCTCCCGTGGGCCCCAACAATCCCTGGCAGGGTCAAGACCTGTACGTGAAGCTACGCTCTGGCTTGAGTGTGGATCAAGGCAAGGTCCTCGCGTGGGCCCAGTCCACGGCCCTGCTGAGCGCGGAGACGGGTGCTGTTATCTGGCGCACAGGTACGGGAGAACTGCCGAGTTTTCCCATTGGCCTGGAGACGGAGGAGGAACTGGCCTCGGTCTCCACCTCGCTGTTGGAGGCGTCCACCACTCTCTTGAAGTCGGTGCAAGCGACCTTTGGCGCTGCTGCTTCCCCCGCGATGTTCGGGATGCCCTCGACGCACAACCTTCCGAACCAGCGCTGGGCGTATGGCGATGCCCTTCGCCGCATGACCCAGGCTCAGGGGGGCATTGCTCCCTCTCTACTCCTGCGTGGTGATGAAGTGTGGGGTGTCACGGCCAGTGGAGAGTGCGTCGTGTCCCTGATAGGCCTGCCGATGGCGAGCTGGGGAGGCTCGGGCATGGTGGTCGGCATAGAGGGACGTCGAATTATCAGTGATATGGGAGGCAGCGCGACGGTGACCACGGTGGGAAATCCCTCCCGCAGCATCCCGCTGTTTCCTGATTCCGAAGGGATTCGCTTGAAGGAGCCCGCCAACACCAACACCGGTGCAGCTGGCGCCCCTTGGTATGGCTCAGGGACGTATGTGGTGAACAGCGGCTCGATCATCATCGGGCCGCAGGTTCCCAACACGGGAGCAGCAGACCTGTCCTCGGTTTTCTCCTCAGTTCTTGAGGGGAATCGCCTCTATTCCACCACGCCCGAGAGGGTCCGTGCCGCAGATGTCCGCAGCGGCGCGGTGCTGTTCGACCTGCCCTGGCCAAACGATGCCGTGGAGTGGGGAAAGACGGAGTCCTCGCGGACCGTGGCTGCCGTCGTGCCGCCTCTCCCGGGGATGGGTGGTCACGTCATGGCGTCGCAATACCGCCGCGTGTACGTACCCCAGGGCGTCTTCCTCCAGGATCAGCGCGGTGGGGGCATCCTCTGCGGACCGCTGGCCGCGGTGGCGGAGGATTTATGGATTGCGCCGTTGCAGGATCGTGTGGTGATTTGTCTGCGCGGCCAGTTCCAAAAACCGGTCGCAAATACGGCTCCCGTGAATGCCAGCCCAGTTTCGCTCCGTTGAATTCCCCCAGTCATCCCCATGCCTGAAACCCTCGCTCGCGAAGACCTCTTTGACGCTACGTTCCTCGACCGCCTGCGCACCCTCGCGCTGCGGCTGCGGAAACGCCGGGCGCTCATGAAGCGCGGCATGCAGAGCACGCCGGCCACCGGATTTACCCGTGAGTTCAAGGACTATCGCCATTACACGGCCAATGACGACTTCCGCGCCATTGACTGGAGACTGTATGCCCGACTGGAGAAACTTTTCGTGCGTCTGTACGAGGAGGTGCAGGAACTGCATGTGCACATCGTGGTGGACACCAGCGGTTCCATGGCGCTTCCGTTTCCGGAAAAGAAACGCCAGGCACTCCGCTTCGCTGTGGCGCTGGCGTATCTCGGCCTGAGCGGTCAGCATCGCGTGAGCCTCTACTCGATGAATGAAGGGGTGAAGCAAGAACTGCCGCCGCTGCGGGGGCAGGGGAATATTGAGAAATTCATCCAGACCGTGGGCAAGTGGCAGTACGGCGGCTTCACGGATCTGGAGAAGTGCTTCAGCGACTTCCGGCCATCACGTCAGCGTTATGGCATCATTTTTGTGATCTCGGACTTCTTTGGTCGCGAAGTGGGCACGGCGGTGGAGGCGGTGAACCGCGCCGCGGGCTGGCCGGGAGAGACGCATTTCGTGCAGGTCATTCATCCGTGGGAGCAGCGCCCGGATCTCGATGGCGAGGTGGAGCTCGCCGATGTGGAGACCGGGGAGAAGCGCCGCTTCTGGATCACGCGGCGTGATGTGAAGCTCTACACAGAAATGTTTGATGCATTCAGCGAAAGCCTGAATAACGCATGTGCCAGCCGGCAGATTGACTTCTTCCGCTGCGCGAGTGATGAACCCTTCGAGGATCGCTTTCTCACGCTTCTCACGCGCGGAAGCGCACTGGCCAGCGCCTAGGCGATCCCTCAATAAATCCCCCCAACCACCTCATGCGCTCACTTCTTCCACATTTCCTGGCCGTTCCTGCGGTGTTGCTTCTCGCGTCTTGCGCCTCGAATCCTTTTGCGAAGTCTCCGCCACCGCCGGAGACCACCCAGGGATGGAGACAGGCCGTGGTGGATGTGCCGCTGCCTGCGACGCGCAAGGATTTTGCGAAGAAGTTCCCCAAGGAAGTGCCGGTGAAGACGGGTGAGGCGTTTGCAGCGTTTTCCTTTGACCATAGTTCTGAGCCCCAAAGCTACGAATTCTACACGCTGAATGATGATGCCCGTCTGATGCTGCAGGTGGACTACCAGCAGAAGCCGGTGGTAGTGGAGGATAAGCGTGCTCGCGCCGCTGACAGAGTCTCCGCTGCGGCAGACCTCATGAACCCTCGTACACCCGATGCCCCACAATCAATCCTGGCAGGCGTGGTCACTGACGGTACAGCGCCCGCCGCACCCGACCCAGCGCTGGATCCGCTCGTCATCACCATGGATGGAGTGAAGCGGCTGAAGGTTACCCCTCTGCCGGAGGACAAGATCGTGAGTGCTCAGATTGTCTTGAAGAAGGAGATCCGCTTCCTGGGCATCTCCACGCAATCGGAACTGGCGGCGGAGAAGATGGGAGCTGCGGCGAAAAGGAAGCCTACGCGCAAGAAGTGATGGTTTTGGGGAGGTTGCTTCTGCTGGCTGTCCTGCCTCTGGTTGTTTCGTGCCAGAGTGGGGCTCGGATCGCGGAGCCGCGAGGTCCAGTTACTCGTGGGGAGGCGGAGAGTGCTCTGAGCGGGATCGCTTTTCCCACAATGAGGACGGCTTTGGCGCAGCATTTTCCGGGTGTCTTGCGTGACTCGGATCCTCCTGCATTCTTCCCCCTGCTGGCGAAGGAGCCGGGAAACTACGAGTATTGCCAAATAAAGGGTGACCTGTATTTGGTGATGCGGGTGGACTACGCGCAAAAAACGGAGCATCTACCACTCTTGGCCTCATCTCTGAATCCAGTAAGGCGTGGAAACCGTGCTAGTTCCATTGTTATCACGCCAGACACCGTGGAGGACGTATCCATGCTCAAGGTTTACCCCAATTCACACGATGTCATCCGGAGTGCCCAGCTTGTTGCTTGTAAGGATGATTTCCTGTTGAAAGCGTACAGGGACTATCGAGAGGCGGAAGCTCAGCCGGTGGCATTCAGGACCAGGGCGTTCGGGCGACTTGACTGACTTGTTGTGTATATCTGAGCTTGAACATTGACGAACCTCCGCGACCTGACGCTAACTCTACTGAAGCAATTCTCCTTTGACCTTCCTCCACTCCCAGTACCTGCATCTCCTCTGGCTCGGGCTCATCCCGGTGGCCTTGTGGTTGTTCCGACGGAAGGCGAAGCGGGTGCAGGTCTCCACGCTGCTTTTCTTCCGGACGCTGGCGCGGGAGCATCAGGAGTCGGCATGGCTGCGGCGGCTGAAGAAGGTTTTTTCCCTGCTGCTCACGCTGCTGGTCATCCTGCTGGCGGTGCTGGCACTGGCGAGGCCATTCCGTGAAGGGGGCGGTGACACACCGAAGAGCCTCGTGGTGTTGCTGGACTGCTCCGCCTCCATGGATGCGAAGGATGCAGACGGAAAGACCAGGCTGGATGCGGCGAAGGATGTGCTGCGGGATCGCCTCAATGCGTTGCCGGAAAATATCATAACCTCGCTGGTGGTGTATGGCTCCGAGGCAGAAGTGATGCAGTCGCGCAGCACGAACCGCCGCGAACTCCTGCGCATGATTGATCAGGCCGAGGTGGTGCCCCAGGAGGATCGTCCGGAGGAAGCGCTGGTCGTTGCCCGGAGGCTCGCTGCGCTGGATGCTCCGGCGGAGATTTGGTATGCGAGTGATCGCGCGTTCACGCCGAAAGAAGAACCGGCTGGTACTGCCACTGCTGCTTCCGCGGATGCGGGCAAGCCAACTACCGCCGAGCCCCGTCAGCGGTTCATTGATGTGGCGCTGAAGGAAACGCTGAATGTCGGCATTACTGGTTTCCAGATTCGCCCGGCGCCGCTGGCGCGCAATCGCTTCGATGTGTTTGTGGAGGTGTCAGCCTCTTCTGCGAACAAGGCACCGATGGATGTCACACTCGAAGCGCGGCTGGATGGCAATCCACGTGGACTGCGCGAGTTTGAACTGAAGCCGGGTGAAAGCACACGTATTATTCTCCCCGTGGAAGGTGGCCGTGGGCAGCGCCTGGAAATGGAGCTGCGTGCTGCGAACGATAGCCTGGGCTGGGACAATGTGGTGCTGGCGGCGCTTCCCGAAACAAAGCCGCTCGTGGTGGCCTGGCTGGCGGAGGCGCCCGATCCGTTTGTGGAACTCGCGCTCACTTCGCTGCTGGCGGAAGACCGCATCCAGGTGCTGAAGGGTGGCGTGAAGGATTGGCCACTGAAGGAGAAGCCGGATGTGTATGTCTTCGAAAACTGGCTGCCGACTCCGTGGCCCACGGACCGACCCGCACTCGTGCTGAACCCTCCGCGCAGCGAAGGGCCGATTCACGCGAAGAAGCTGGAGCGCCCGGTGCCCTATGATGCCGTGCGCGCGGTGCAGCCAGAGCATCCCGTGCTCTTCCGTGTGACCAGCAATCGCGCGGCGGTGACGCAAACCACGGTGCTGAATGTCAGCGACACGCTGGAGACGCTCTGGATGGCGGGCAATGAGCCTGTGCTGGCCGCTGGCGAGGCCGGTGGTCAGCGGCTAGTGGTCACCGCCTTCCAGCCGAGCCGCAGTGAGCAGCTTGCCCTTTTGAGTGCCTTCCCCCTGCTTGTGGGAAATGCGATCTACTGGTGCGCGGAGCAGGCGGAGGCGCTGGCTTCCCTGCAGCCGCACCATCCAGGGGAGGTGGTTCAGGTCGCGCCCGGCATGGTGCGCTGGAGGGTATGGGATGGTGTATCCATCCATGATGTCTCCCAGGAAGTGAATTCGGGCTGGATGGATTTGCGATACGTGGGCCTCTTTGAAGACAGCAAGGGCCGCGTCCAATCCAGCCTCCTGCTTTCCACGCGGGAGACGGATGTGCCCTCGGCAAAGGCAGATGCCGCTGCACCAGCCGCTGCCCAGGACAATGGCGTGAAGTGGGCCGGGGGAGGGAACTGGAGCACGAAGCTGCTCTGGCTTGCCCTCGGCATCCTGCTACTGGAGAGCTGGCTCTTCCACCGGCATGCGGTGTATTGAGGAGGTCTCGAGACTCCTGCCGAAGGCCTTGGACTGCGGCAGCCTGCTGAGGTGATGGTGGCACCCGCTCGCAGGGTGATGTGTCTAGAAAAGCTTGGCGACTTCGTCGCGGCACGGCGTGCAGCAGGCTGCACTTTAGGAAAGCGGCAGCAGGCTGCGCGCAGTCCAAGGCCTTCGGCAACTCGTCGGAAAATCAAGGCGGTGCTTTTGGTGAAAGAGTCGCTTCGAAACTAATTGTTCATCACGTCACACGCGGATAGCCAAAGCCTTCTCGGCGCGTATCTTCTCCGTCCTTTTGCTCATCATCTCCCTCTTCATGCCTGTCTCTCGTGCCGCCTTTCCGTTCTTCCTGAGTGTTGCCTCCGTAGTCACCTTGACTCTCTCCAGCACGCAGGCACAGGATCGCGCGGCGGTGGCAGATGCTTTTCAGAAGAATGTGATCCCGGTGATGGAGCAGCGTTGCTTCGATTGTCACGACGGGGAGGTGAAGAAGGGGGATGTGGATCTCCAGGCGCTCACGGATGCGAACCATCCGGCCAGGAATGACATCCGACTCTGGGACAAGGTGCGCGAGCAACTCAAGGCCGGCACCATGCCGCCGAAGAACAAGACGCCGCTCGAGCCGCAGGGGAAGCAGGCCATCCTTGACTGGGTGGGCATGAATGAAATGGCCACGCTCGCACTGGCGCCCTCGGATCCCGGTGTGCGCAAAGTGCGGCGGCTGACGCGTGATGAATACACCTACGCGCTGCGGGACTTGCTGGGCATTGAATCGAAGCCCGGCGACAAGTTTCCTGCCGACGGTGCGGGTGGTGAGGGCTTCTCTAACAATGCAGATACGCTCACGCTTTCGCCGCTGCTCATCGAGAAGTACATCACCACGGCGGATGACGTGGTGAAGGAAGTGTGGAGCAAGGATCCGCTGCGGGGACGTCTCATGGCCCCGTGCACCAGTGACAAGCTGCCACCCGAGGAAGGAGCGGCGCTCATCCTTCGTCCTCTGGTGCAGCATGCCTGGCGCAGGCCTGTCTCTGAGCAGGAGCTCAAGGAAGTGATTCAAGTCTTCAGCGCGGCGCTCAAGCGAGGGGCGAACTGGGATGGTGCCCTGAAGGTGGCTGTGAAGACGGTGATTCTTTCGCCGAAGTTTCTCTTCATCCGCGAGCAGGAGCCTGCGAAAGTCGGGGAGATTCACCAAGTGGACCACTATGGCATGGCTTCACGTCTTTCCTTCTTCCTGTGGTCTTCCATTCCGGATGATGAATTGCTGAAGCTCGCTTCCGAGAAGAAACTGCAGGACGATGCCGTGTTGGCCGCGCAAGTGAAGCGCATGCTGGCGGACAAGCGGGCGGTCGCTTTTACAAAGACCTTTGCAGGGCAGTGGTTGCGCTTCGATGAGCTCTTCAACACGGTGGATCCGGACCGCCGCAAGTTCCCGCAGTTCAATGACGAGATGCGGCGCAACATGTATGACGAGGCTTTCAACTTCGCGGACAACATCCTGCGCCACAATGGCCGCGTGTTGGACTTCCTCGACAGCGACTACTCGTATCTTAATGAAGCACTCGCCAACCACTACGGCGTGCCGGATGTGAAGGGACCGGAGATGCGGCAGGTGAAATTCACCGATGGCAAGCGCGGTGGTCTCGTGGGTATGGGTGCCATCCTTTCCGCCACGGCCTATCCGCAGCGCACCAGCCCGGTGCTGCGTGGGAAGTGGGTGCTGGAGCAGTTGCTTGGCTCGCCACCACCGCCACCGCCGCCGAATGTGGGCCAGCTTCCTGAAGATGATCGTGACTTGAAAGGGGAAGTCACCCTGCGCAAACGATTGGAGGCGCATCGCGACAAGGCAGCGTGCATCGGTTGTCACGTACGCATGGACCCTATCGGCTTCGGTTTGGAGAACTTCAATGCCGTGGGCCAGTGGCGCGACAATGAAAACGGCAAGGCACTCGACGTGGGCGGCGTGATGCCCGATGGACGCGCCTTTGCGAATCCCGCCGAACTCCGCAAGGTGCTGATGCAGGAGAAGGACAAATTCTCCCGCACCCTGTGCTCGCGCCTCCTCGGCTACGCTCTAGGTCGTGGTCTCGAAACGGTGGACCAACCCACGCTGCTGCGTCTCGAAGAGACGCTGAAGAAAAACGACTATCGCAGCGAGGCGCTGATCATTGGCGTGGTGCAGAGCTATCCGTTCCGGATGGCGAAGTGAGTTCAGGGAATAGCAATCAGTATCCTTGACGGTTGTTTCATGCATTCGCTGCAATAGCGTCATGAGTAGCCCTGAATTGCACCCTGAAAGAGTGCAGGAGCCCAGCCCAAGGTTAGGGAGCTTTAGCGACCGACACCTTGGGTGTGGAGCAAAGACAATGACCGCCCTGAAAGGGCGGAGGAGAGCGGTCCATCCAGATTGCCGTCTGAAGCGATGGAACCCGTTCCTCCACCCTTTCAGGGTGGTATCGATTTCACACTCTACCCAGAGTGTCGGTCGCTAAGGCTCCCTAACTCTGGGCTGGGCTCCTGCTGCCCTTCAGGCAGCAACTTCGGGTATGCAGTTAAGTGACAAGCCGAAGGCACACATCTGTCAGCCTATTCCACAAGCTCCAATCACAAGGTCAGAAAAGGATGAAAAAACGTCGATGCAGCTCCTACGAGTTACTGTCCACTGGATACTGAACACTCCGATCACACCAGCCCCTGTAGTGTACCCGTGCTGTCGCCGAAGCGGTCCGCCTTCACGCCGCCAGCCTGGAGCATGGAGAGGAAGAGATTGCACAGGGGCGTATCTTTTCCGTACACGTGGTGCTGGCCGGTCTTGATGCCGCCGCCGTTGCCGGCGAGGAGGATGGGGAGGTTCTTCGGATTGTGGCTGTTTCCATCCCGAAGGCTGGAGCCAAACATCACGAGGCTGTTGTCCAGCAGGGTGCCTTCGCCTTCCTTGATGGACTTCATACGGTCCAGCATGTAGGCGAACTGCTCGGAGTGCCAGATGTTGATCTTCTCGTACTGCGCGAGCTTCTCTTCCTTGCTCTCGTGGTGGGAGCTTTCGTGGTGACCCAGCTTCACATCAGGCAGGAAGGAGAAATTCTTTCCACTTACTGCCCAACCAAACATGAAACTCGCAGCGCGGGTGCTGTCGCTCCAGAAGGAGAGCGTGATGAGGTCCATCATCAAGCGTGAGTGCTCGGTGTGATCCAGTCGCAGGCGACCGCCGGGGTCGGCCTTAACAGCGTTCATCGCTTTCGAAATGCGCTCATCCAGGCCTGTGATCTCCGCCTTCACGGCAGGGTCGAGATTCTCGCCAGTGGCCACACGCGCGATGTCCGCCTCAATGCGGCGCTCCACGCTGCGGATGCTGTCGAGGTATTCATCCAGCTTCTGCTGGTCTTCCTGGCCCACGGTGGAGCGGAGAGCTTTCGCATCGGCCAGCACGAGGTCCAGCACGCTCTTGTTCTCCATGGCGGAGGCACGGCGCTGCTCGGCATTCTCGCGGAAGAGGCGATCAAAGACGAAGCGCGGATTGATCTCCGGGGGCAGGGGAGAAGTGGGGGTGCGCCAGGAGATGTGTGAACCGTAGAGCTGCGTGTAGTTCACATTGAAATCCACGCCGGTGTGAATCGGCTCAGTGCCCAGCTCCAGCGAGCCAAAGCGGGTCGCGTGACCCACTTGCTGCGCGTAGTACTGGTCGATGCTCACGCCGCAGCGCAGGTCCTTGCCCGTGGTTTTGGCAATCTTCGTGCCAGTGAGCCAGTTCGCGGTCTTCGCGTAGTGGCCGTCGCCCTCGCGGCAGTTCATGTGGCCCAGCTCCGTGAGCACGTTCATTTGTCCACGATGACGCTCCAGCGGCTGCAGGATGGGGGAGAGCTTGTAGTCGGCGCCCGTGCCCTCGGGCGTCCAGCGGTCCTGGCGCACGCCGTTGGGCATGAAGATGAAGGCCATGCGCACAGGAGCCTTCGCCGAGGAGGCAGCCCGCACGGTGCTGGGGCACATGGCGTTCAGGAACGGCAGCGCGATCGTCGCGCCCAAGCCACGCAAGACACGACGGCGGGAAACGGGCTCTTTTGGGATGATGAAAGACGGCATTTTTCGGGGGTAAAACTACTACGGGCCCAGCGAGGCAAATGTTGCGCAGGTAGCACGCGTTGAGCCAGAAATCCAAGCCCCCGGCTTAGCTGGAGTTGCGCTGGGTATTTTTTGTAGACGGAGATTAAATGCCGCCGTTAGCGCCCCCTCAGAAAGCGGATCTCCCGCCTCAGTTCCTCCAGTTCATTCATCATCGCTGTCATCGCACGCAGGCCGGCGAGATTCACGCCGTATTGAGCCCGTAGTTGCTCGATGTGGCGGAGCCGGAGGATGGCGTTGTCGTCGAAGGTCCAGCCTTCCTCCTCGGGGTGGCCGATGGTTGCAATCATGCCATGCCGGCAATACACCGCGATCAGGTGCCTCGGCGTGCCGGTGATCTCTGCCACAGCCTCGATGGCGTAGTACCCATGGGCCGAGGGAGTGTGTGCTTCGGTGAAGTCAGACATGGCGGGACTCGGTTGAAAGGTTCTCGGTTCGCAGTGCTTGGTTTCTACTCACCTCGGTCGGAAGTTTGATGTCTTTGCCAGGGCTTCCCAGTGGGTGCGTTCTTCTTCAGTCAGGGAAGTGGGGAGTTGCACATTCACCACCACGTACAGGTCGCCGCGCTCGCCGGTGCGTCCTTTGGGCAGCCCGCGACCTCGCAGGCGGAGTTGCTGGCCATTCTGCGTGCCGGCGGGGATGCGCATCTTGAGCTTATTGCCATCCAGACTGGGGACCTCCACTTCACCGCCGAGTACCGCTTCCCACGGGGCGAGATCCAGATCGTGGTACAGATCGGACTCCTTCGCGCGGAACTCGGGATGGGCCGCGAGGCGCACGCGCAGGAAGAGATCTCCGGGGTCGCCTCCGTTGAAGCCGGGGCCGCCTTTGCCGGGAACGCGGATGCGCCGTCCGTCACTCGCTCCGGCGGGGATGCGCACAGTGAACTCATGGGTCTCCTGCTTGCCCGTCGCCGGGTCCACTGTCTGCAGCGAGATGGGCCGCATGGTGCCCTCCATGGCCTCTTGCAGGGTGACCAGAATGTCCCCCTCCACATCGCGACCACGGTGCGGTTGGTTTGCGGCAGCGTGGAAAAAGCCTTCATCATCCTCCGTGTTGCCGCCGAAGCCGTAGACACCACCGCCCGCACTCGCGCCGCCGCCGAAGAACTGCTCGAAGAAATCACTGAAGCCCGTGCCGCCGAAGTGGAACTCGCGCGCCTCGGGACCGCCACCGGTGCTACGTGCCCCGCGCCGGCCGCCGCCTGCCCCGGCCCATTCCGGGGGCGGTTGGAATCCGCATTCCTGGTTCCAGTTTGGCCCCAGGGTATCGTACTTCTTCCGTTTTTCGGGATCGCCCAGCACCTCGTAGGCCTCGTTGATCTCCTTGAACTTCTCCTCGGCACCCTTCTTGTCCTTGGCGACGTCGGGGTGGTGCTCGCGGGCCAGCTTGCGGAAGGCCTTCTTGATGTCTGCCTCGCTCGCATCGCGAGGCACACCCAGCGTTGTGTAGTAATCCTTGAACTCTACAGCCATGGTCGGAAGCAATGGTATCAAAGCAGCATACGTCGGGCACGCAAGATCTGCTGACTCTGTGCTTCAATGTTCGCAATCCATGCACGGGTCAGGTGCCAGGTTGGCTAAATATTTTGCTGCCGTACCCCCGGATTTCGTGATACACTGACCTCCGATGATAGCGGTGGCATACGGTGTGCGTGCATTCCGCCAACGTTACCGATAACCCTTAGCCCACGTTCCAGCCATGTCTGCGCTAGCCAATGACTACACACGCTGCGAGCTGATCAATCTCGGGTATGACTCGGATGGCCGCGGCCCCTATGTCATCCGCCAGGAGGGGTATCCTCCTAACACGATGACCTTTGAAGTGGATCGTTACTACCTCCGCCGGGATGGCACCTGGCTCATCAATCTGGCCATGTTTGCCCTGCCGGAAAAGGAGAAGGATGATTTCGTATATGAAAGTGTGGAGGCGGTGATTGTGCTGCTGGAAGGACTGACTGGCGAACCCTCTGTGGAGTACCACCTGCCTGAAGGCAAAAGCATACCCGAGTTGCGAGCCGCTGCCGAATCACACTTCACTGGACTCTGGGGACGCATTCACCAGCGGCACGAGTCGGGTGCCGCTGGTATGGAGTAGACAGTGAGATCAGCGAGTCCTGCTAGGGAGTCGTCTTGATCTTGATCGATTTCACCGCCTTCATCATTTGCTCCACTTCAGCCTGCGTGGGGTCATCAAAGAGAATAGTGGCTACCACGAGAAATTTGGGTTCGAGACTGAGGTAAGCCGTCCGCATGACGCGAGATTCTGCGGCAGGCACTTCCTTGCCAACGAGACTCTTGTCGGTGAATTGGACATACATGCCAAAGCCGCCATCGATCTCCAAAAGCTTGATGTCTGCTTTGCCCTCCACGGAACTGGGCAGGACCTGTGCTGAACCTGCATTGACGATCTGTTCAAGTGCAGCCTTGTCGGGGATCGGGCGTGGTAGTTCCATCAAGGAGATCTGAAGTACCGCCTTTGTGCCGTTGGGTGCTGTGGCCTTGATGTAGATACCAACGGGCTTGCCATTGCCGGTTTCAGCAGTCCATCCCTCGGGTACTTCGACCTGTGCGGTTCCCACACCAGCCCAGGGAAATTCAGCGGCGATGGCGGAGGTGGATACTATAAAAGCACTGAGGATGGAGAGAATGGCGGTGAGTTTCATGGAGGGATGAGGATGATAAGCGGGCGGCTGATGTCTTGAAGGTAATTGATAGGCAAAGGAGGGATGCGTCCTGCGAAGCAGAACGGTGATCCCACGACACCCATGCAAGGCGCTTGGGAGTTTCGATACCCATTCGCAATCCTTATTCCTGTCATGTCTCGTGTCGACCCCAATTCTCGTCTTGCCGCGTTGCTACTTCCCGTGTTTGCCATGCGCCGTCACGGAGATCATGGCATTGGCGACACTGCTGCAGTGAAGGAGGCCATCTCCTTCTGCGCAGCGCATCAATTTGCCGTGCTGCAGATCCTGCCCATCCACGAAACGGTGGGAGATCACAGTCCCTATAATCCGATCAGTTCGCGTGCCCTGTCACCGGCCCTGCTCACACTCTCCGAAGAAGCGGTGCCCGGCCTGACGGCTGCCATTCTAGCGGAGAAGGCCCCGGAGTCCTGGCTCTCGCAATTGCGTGCCGGGACGGTAAAGCACGGTGCCGTGCTGGCCATGAAGCTGGAATGTCTCTTCGCCGCGTGGCAGGCCTTCTCTCACGGAGATGAGGCGCATGCGCTCGCAGGTGAGTTTGCGACCTTCGAAGAGCAAAACGTCTCATGGCTGCCGGCGCACACGTTGTTTCGAGTGCTTATCGAGGAAAATCATGGAAACACCCACTGGCACGACTGGCGGCCGGAGCACTGGACACCGGCTACGGCAGAGACCTGGATCGCGGCACATTCAGAACGTGAGCGCCTGGAGGATCGGCGGCGTGGCTTTGCCTTCATCCAGTGGGTGGCATGGCGGCAGTGGAGTGAGGTGAAGGCCTTCGCAGACCTGCAAGGCGTGAAGCTGCTGGGGGAGATGTCCTTTGGCGTCTCCAAATCCAGCTCGGATGTGTGGGCGAATCCGGATCTCTTTGATGTGAACTGGAGCATGGGCACGCGTCCTGTCGTGTACTTCGACACCAACAAGGACTCCGAACGCCTCGGGCAGAACTGGGGCCTGCCTCCGTATCGCTGGGAGAATCATCGCTCGCGGGGCTTTGCCTGGTTGCGGGGCCGCATTGAGAGTGAGCGGCAGTTCTTCCACTTCTGCAGGCTCGATCATCTTCGCGGCTACTTCCGGGCTTACATGTTCCCGTGGCCCGGTGGTGCGAAACACTCGGAGTTCGCGAAGCTTACGGATGCGGAGATTCTGGATCAGACGGGTGGGCTCTCTCCTCGATTCCTTCCGGGACCGGATGAGGAACCCACCACCGCAGCCATGAATGATCTGCAGGGACGTGAGATTATCTCTGTGATGCAAGAGGCAGCGGGAGACATGGGGCTGTATGCGGAGATCATGGGCGCGATGCCGGACTACATGCGCAAGGCCATCGACGATCTCGGAGTAGCGAACCTTACCTTTCCTCTACTGGAACGGAACGAGAATAGAGCCTTGATGCCTGTGGACACGTATCGCCAGCTCAGCCTTGTGTCCTATGCCAATCATGACCATGCGCCACTGGCCGCGCAGTACAGCAGGCTCGTGAAGATGGTTGCAGACGATGCTGGTTCCACGGAAGCGAAGGACCTGGCCGAGCTGTTGAAGTTTGCGCGCTGGCAGGGAGATGCGCCAGCGGAGCTGAATGCTGAGTTGCTGGGCGATTTGCAGCGGTCTCTCTTTGCCACGCCCTGTGTGCTGGCGGGACTGATGTCGAGCGATCTGCTGGGCATTCCACAGAGGTTCAACCTTCCGGGAACGTTTGGCAGCGATACCTGGAACGAGCGGTTGGAGCATTCATGGTCAGAGTACGAGGTGCACACCGTGTATGGTCCACGCATCAAGAAGGCAGAGGAATTGATCGTGGAGTCAGGACGTGCGGCGAGAAAGTAGACGGTGGAAAAGGAAATAGCCCATCGAGGCTTGGTGGGGCGTTTAGAGGAATGCAAAATGAGAAATGAAAGATGCAAAATGAAAAGTGATTGAGGTGCGGAGCCATCATGCACTTTTCATTTTTTATTTCTCATTTTGCATTTGAGGGTGTTATCGCCGCTGACCGCCAAGTCTCGGCGGACTACTATCAACCGAGGAGCGACTGCCCGCCGTCCACATAGATCTCCGTGCCTGTCACATGAGAGGAGGCATCACTGGCGAGAAACAACACCACGGATGCCACCTGCTCTGCGGTGCCGGATCTGCCGTGGGTGAGGGGTACGGTGCTGTGCCCGGCCCAGTCCGGAAGTTTCTCCGGTTCGAGTCCACGTTTCTCAGTGGAGTCATTGATGCTGGTGGTGATGGCACCCGGGCAGACCGCATTCACGCGGATGTGATGTTCCGCCCACTCGAGTGCCAGCATCTTCGTCAAAGCTACCTGCGCCGCCTTGGTACAGGAGTAGGCCGTGGCGCCGAGGTTGCTGAAGATGCGTGTGCCGTTGATGGAGGAGTTGATGATCACTGAGCCCCCTTGCGCCTTCAGCAACGGTGCGGCGTGCTTCAGGGTGAGGTAGGTCCCCTTCAGGTTGATGGAGACGGTGTCCTCCCATTCCACCTCCTTAATTTGCTCGATGGGGGCCCACACGCCGTTGATGCCTGCATTGGCAAAGACGATGTCCAGCCGCTGCCACTTTTCCTGCAGTCGATACATCACGCCGGACACGTCTGCCTCACTGGATACATCTGCCACGAAACATTCCGCCTCGCCGCCCAGATTGCGGATGGTGTCCTGAGTTTCCTTCAGTTCACTCTCCGTCCTCCCGACAAGGGCCACGCGTGCTCCGGCCGCCGCGAGCATCACTGAGGCAGCTTCGCCGATGCCGGAGCCTGCGCCCGTGACCAGTGCCACGCGACCACGCAGCGGGTCGGAAGGGAAATGCGTGCCGGATTGGTTGGAGGGCATGGCGAGACAAAGGTGGAGGGAGGACGCTTGATCCAGATTCGCTTCCACCGTGCGCTGTGCGCCCATGCAGGCACCTTTCAAGGAAAGAGGTTATGCCTCTTTGAAACTCTCAGAAGACAAGGTCCAGGTCGCCGTGGGCCTTGAACATGAGATTGAGTGACTCGGCGGCTCGTCGGCCCTGTTCCTTGATTTGTGGGTCCTCCGCCTTGGCAGGATTCCCAAGTGCTTTCCAGGCATCGAGGAGTGAAAGCCAGGCGCTCTTGCGCTCAGGGGGTAGATCGTCAACGGTAATGGCGGAGAGCTTCTCCAAGAACACCCGATCCGTTTCAGGACTTTTTGGCTGGCTGCTTCTCCACAGGAACGCGGCTCTCAGCGAGGAGATGAAGGATTTTTCCGCCAGGTGTTCTTTGGCCGCAGGACCCAGGACGGTGACCTTGGGCGGCTTCGGGGGTGGAGGCGCAGGTTCGTCGGGAACTTCCTCCGCCGGCATGTGTTTGGCTTTGCTGCTGCTGCTTCTCCGGGCCTGCTCGGCGGCCGCCTTCTGTTTATGGCGTTCGATCCGGTACATGACGGTGGCCGTCACGGCAACGGAGAGGATCAAAAGGACCAGCGCCCCACGAATGAATTTCCTGCTCACCATCTGGAAATAATCATGCCAGGATGGGTTTCACCACAGTGCCCGCGACATTCGTCAGGCGGTAGTCCCGCCCCTGGAAACGGTAGGTGAAGCGCTCGTGATCGATGCCGAGCAAGTGAAGCATGGTGGCGTGGAAATCATTCACAGTGACTTTGTCTTTGATCACATCGAATCCAAACTCGTCGGTCTCGCCGTAGGTGGTGCCACCTTTCACGCCACCGCCCGCAACCCAGAATGAGAATGCGTCACGATGGTGCTCGCGACCATATCCTCCGCTCGTGCCATTTGAAACAGGGCCTTGGGAGTAGGGCGTGCGCCCGAACTCCGTGACAAACATCACGAGCGTCTCCTGCAGCAGGCCTCGTTCCTCCAGATCCACGAGCAGAGCGGCTGCGGGTTGATCCACATCCTTGGCTCCCTTTTCAAACCGGGTGTCCAGGGCGGCATGCTGGTCCCAGCCAGGATGGAACAACTGGATGAAACGGACGCCCTTCTCACAGAGCTTGCGTGCGATGAGACAGTTGCGCGCGAAGCTGCCGGGTTTCGAGACGCCCTTGCCGTAGCGCTCGATGACAGACTTCGGCTCCTGCGAGACATCAGTCACCTCAGGCACTGCCGTCTGCATGCGGAATGCCATTTCCATCTGCTTGATCCGCGCCGTAATTTCCGCTTCTCCTCGCAGGCGCAGTTCCTCCTGCTGCACTTCCACCACTTGCTCCACCATTTTTCGATGGAGCGAATCGCTCAGACCTTTGGGATTGTGCAGAAACAGCACCGGCTCAGTCCCGGGCCTGAAGGTCACTCCTTGATGCTGGCTCGGCAGGAAACCGCTGTCCCACAGCCGCGTGGACAAGGGCTGATCCGTGTTCCGCTTCGTGACCATCACGATGTAGGCAGGGAGGTTCTCATTCTCCGAGCCGAGGCCATAGCTGAGCCATGATCCCATGGTGGGTCGTCCCGCCAGTTGGTGCCCGCTGTTCACGAACATGATCGCCGGATCGTGATTCACAGCTTCGGATACCATGCTCTTGATGAAGCACAGCTTGTCCGCCTGCTCCGCGAGATAGGGGAATCGATCGCTGATCCACGCTCCGCCCTGGCCGTGCTGCTGGAAGGGAAATTTGGAACCCTGAAGAAGAAACTCGCTCTGATACTGCGACATCCCCAGCGGCAACCGGCCTTTAAACACGGACGGAGGAAGAGGCTTCCCATGACGTTCGCGAAGCAGGGGCTTGTTATCGAAGGACTCCAGGTGAGAAGCCCCACCGCTCATGAAAAGACAGATCACCCGCTTCGCCTTGGGAGCGAAGTGAGGCAGCGTTGTGCCGTCGGCCAGTGCGGGCGCGGCATGAGATTTCCCGTCGCCGAGCAAGGCCGCAAGGGCTGCGGCGCCTGTGCCATATCCCATTCGGCTGAGCCACTCACGGCGGGTGTAGCCGCTGTGGTCGGCAACTTGCCGGCATGGAAACAGATGTTGCATCAGACTGGACATGTCAGGGAAATTCCGGGTGTCAGTAGCAAACCAAAAAGGCCTCCGCGTTGAAGAGTGCCCGCACCATCATCAGCGTGGCGGCCACTTCCGAATTCGACAAACCTGCCACCCGTGCAGATTCCCCCGTACTGGCCAGCAGCGTCTCGGCGTCGGCATTGTTGGCTGCGAATTCCTCCCGGCCGGCCTTGATGAGTGCGCTCATGGCGCTGGTCTGGCCGGCGGTGGGGTGCTTTCCTGTCAGCAAGCGGAAGGCCATGATGACACGTTGGGGGTCGTCCTTGCTGGACGGGTACTGCTGAACCAGGTGCTCTGCCATCACTCGTGCTGCCTCGAGGTAGCCAGTATCATTCCAGATCGTCAGCACTTGCAGAGGCGTCGTGGTGGGGACGCGATTTACCAGACAAAACTCACGACTGGGCGCATCGAACACAGTCATCGCCGGGGGAGGGCAGGTGCGGCGCCAGAAGGTGTACAAACTCCTGCGATACAAGTCGGCCCCCTTGTCCTGCACATACTCGTGCTGCGTGGCGCTGTCCTCCCAGAGTCTGTCCGGCTGGTAGGGTTTGACGCTGGGGCCACCAACTTGGGGATTGAGGAGTCCGCTCGCCGCCAGCACGGTGTCCCTGAGCTGCTCGGCACTGAGCCGATTGCGCGGTCCCCGTGCCAGCAGATCATTGGCAGGGTCAGCCTCAAGTTGCCCCTTATCGGCGGGCAGGCTGCTTTGGCCATAGGTGGAGGAGAGCACAATCTCACGGCAGAGTGCTTTCATGTCCCAGTGCTGCTCCACGAGCCGCACGGCGAGGTAGTCCAGCAACTCGGGGAGGGCAGGGACCTGTCCTTGCACGCCGAAATCCTGGGGCGTCGCCACCAGTCCCCGACCGAAGAGCATGGTCCAGATACGATTCACCTGCACACGTGCTGTCAGTGGGTTCTTTTCGTCCAGCATCCACTGAGCCAATCCCAGGCGGTTCTTCGGCGCGCCTTCAGGCATTGGATTGAGCGTGGCCGGCGTTCCCGGCTCCACCGTTTCACGGGGTGTCCTGAAATCACCGCGGGTCAAGATCGGGGTGACTCTCGCGGTCCACGGTGAGTCCTCCATGACCATGACATCTCTCAGGCCGACATTGAAGAGCGTTTCGGTCTTTCTCGCCTCGTTCAGTGTCGCGTGGGCCTTCACGCCCTCGGCATCGACTTCCCGGACATACCAGTCGAACCATGGCTCATCGTTCTCGGGCACGGCATTGCCACTTAGCAAGGTGATTT
This sequence comes from Roseimicrobium sp. ORNL1, assembly GCF_011044495.1. Taxonomy (GTDB): domain Bacteria; phylum Verrucomicrobiota; class Verrucomicrobiia; order Verrucomicrobiales; family Verrucomicrobiaceae; genus Roseimicrobium. The sequence continues at coordinate 4,314,880 of NZ_CP049143.1, read as the reverse complement.
CCACCGGGCTGAGTGTGCGATTGTAAGCCCGAAGTTCGTCCACGGCAGCGCCCATGAGAGCAGTGTCATTGCCACGAGCTCCCAAGGTCAGCCGGGGTGGCTCTTCACTTCCGTCTGCCACCTGGTTGTTGTTGAGATCACTCCACTCCGCGAGGTAGTCGATATCGCGGCGCAGGCTGTCGCGCACCACTTTCGTCGCGATCGGCTTGCCATTCACATACAACCGCAGCCCCTCCGCGCGGCTGGAGCCATCATAGGTGAGGGCCACATGGCGCCAGGTGGTGAAGTCGATCTCTTCAACGGCCTGGATGCGAATGGCATCACCTGGATAAAAATGGGCCAGTGTCGCGGTAAGCTTGCCGTCGGAGAACATTACGTCGTATCCCCGGTAGGCGGCATCCAGCCCCCCACGACTGCGATGCAACACGGGAGCCCACTGAGGGGTCTCTGGCACGGTGAGCCAAAAAGCAAAGCTGAAGGGCGTATACTTCCGATAGTGGCAGACATCTTCTGGAAAGGTGCACGTGCCACCGTACGGTTTTGGAAACTCGCAAGCCCGGCCAACCACGCCTTTCAGGGTGACACCAGTGGCCGGGGTGACGGTGCGCACTGCGGGTGCGAGCGAAATGTGGTAGTCGCGCTCCTTCTCATCCACGGCGTCAAAGCTGATCGACAACTCCGGCTCGGGCATGACCGAGGGAGTGCGCCCGGACTGACCCGTCGCGCTGATCACAGACCACATGCCACCGGCCCGCAGCGGTGGGGCTGAATGCCGGCACCACTCCACGAAACGGCTGCGCGCTTCCTCGCGTACCTTTTGAAGGTTGGATTCCGCAGTCGTGATCGCCTGCATTAACCTCGTCTGCTCTGCCTCCTGCCCCGGCTTGTAGGCATAGGTGCAGGGCGTTGGCGTCCCGTTGCAATGGCGTGCGAACAAACCAAACTCGTCCCCTTTGTCAAAGTACGCCGCCATCTGGTAGTAGTCCTTGATGGAAAAGGGGTCATACTTGTGATCGTGGCATTGCGCACACTCAAGGGTGAGCCCAAGGATGGCGGTGGAAGTCGTCTGGACGCGATCGAAGATTTGCATCCACCGGTTCTCCTCGGGGTTGCTGCCTGCCTCATTGGTCATCATCGCCAGACGATGAAAGCCGGTGGCAATCCGCTGCTCGTTGGTGGCCTGGGGCAATAAATCACCGGCCATCTGCCAGAGTAGGAATTGGTCATAGGGCATGTTGTCGTTGAACGCCCTGATGACCCAGTCACGCCATGGCCACATGTAGTTTTCCATGTCCTCGTGGCGGCCAAAGGTGTCCGCATAGCGTGCGGCATCCAGCCACACCGCAGCCATCCGTTCACCATACGCGGGTCGGGACAACAGGCGATCCACGACAGCTTCTCTGGCACCGGGGCCTTCGTCAGCCAGGAACGCATCCATCTCCTGCAGTGTTGGCACCATCCCGGTCAGGCCCAGGGTGACTCGCCGGAGCCACTCATGCTTCTCCGCCGCAGGGGCTGCCGGCCAGCTCTTGGCCTTTAAGTTGGCCTGAACAATTTCGTCGATGCTCTTTGCTGTAGGTTTGGCCGGAGGGACGAAAGCCCAGTGCGCTTCATACTCGGCGCCCTCTGCGATCCAACGCCTGAGCACCTCCTTCTGTGCGGACGTCAGGCTCTGGTGCTTCTCAGGCGGCGGCATCGCATCATCAGGATCGGCGCTCAGCACGCGCTGCATCAGGTCGCTTTCCGCCGGGTTGCCTGGCTTGATGGCCTTGGCCGTGGCATCCGCGAACGTATCCAGCCGCAAGTCTCCCTTTCGATTTTTGGGATCGCTCCCGTGACAGGAAAAGCACTTCGATGCCAGGATGGGGCGCACCTCAAAATTGTACGAAACCTTCCCTGCCGCCGCCCACGATGACATGGTTAGGAAGGGCGAAAGCGCCAGGGAAAGGATACAGGTAGATATGAGGCTGTGAAATCGAACCCTCATAGTGAGGTCTGGCGGACGCACGACATAGATTCCCCCCTCCCTGTTTTCAACTTATAATCTCAGAGAACCGCCGGGTTCCTACGGACTTACGGCGCCGTGATTGGGTCCCGGCCTTTCTCTCTCATGGACCTGGCAGCTCACTGCGAGGAATTGTTTGCGGAGCAGGGCCGCTTGCATCGCCAAAGGGTCCGAGAGACTCTCACTCCGGACACTGGTCTTGCCCGTCGAAGGGAAGCGTGGAAGGCCGATGGCAATGCCTCGGTCGCAGAGCACTGGAATGCTGATGCCACGGGGGAGGGGGCGCACGCGAGGGCCCGTGCCGTTACCTTTCAGGAGGTGGGGGACAGAGTGGCCGGGAGGATGAAACCGGTTCAGGCTGCGAATTTCGTTGGAAAATCGGATGACAAGCCGTCCCCCGACGATATTCTTGCCTTCCACCCGCCTCCTACGGAGGTGATTCCTAGGGGGCATTAGCTCAGTTGGTAGAGCGTCTCGTTCGCAATGAGAAGGTCAGCGGTTCGAATCCGCTATGCTCCACCAGATTTCCCGGTGCACGACTGCCATGGTAGGCGATGCAGAAAAGGAGAGGCTCGAAAATTCCCATTCCGTCTTGGGAGGCGCTGGAGTAACACAATTCGAGGCAACGTTTGCACTCTGGTAAGATTTTTTCGTGGTTGTCGCTGAAAATCAGGACGCCAACGCGCCCAGATCCGATTGCATGAAGTAACTCGAAACATCAGCATCGGAATTGGGCGTTGCAGTGCTCCCTGGACCTTTGAAATTGCACGTCCCAGTTCTCAGAACGACAAATGACCAGCCAGACCACACCAACTCACCAGAGACCCTCCCAAAGTTTCCCCACGGCACTCGGCCTTGTTGCCGGGCTGTTGTTCTTTCTGGCGGCCGGATTTGTCTCCTACCGAAACGCCACCTTCCTCCGCAATGATGCCAAGCAGGTGGCGCACACCCATGAGGTGATCGTGTCACTGCACACCATCCTGACGCTGATGAAGGATGCGGAGACAGGACAGCGCGGGTTCGTGATCACGGGAACAGACAGGTATCTCGATCCTTACAATGTGGCGCGCTCAGAGATCGAGGGTGCCAAGGCTCGCACCCGGGAGCTCACGCGGGACAATCCCACCCAGCAAGCCTACCTGGATCAGTTGAACACACACCTGGATGCCAAGTTTGAGGAACTGGCTGAGACAATCGCCCTGCGGCGGTCCCAAGGGTTCGAAGCTGCGGCTGCCGTGGTACTCACGGATCAGGGGAAGACGGAGATGCAGGCCATCCGCAACAACATTGCGAGCATGATCGAGGAGGAGCAGCGGCTCAGGAAGGAGCGAGTGGCTTCCATGGACGGCGCTTACAATGTGGCGGTGGTGAGCGGCATCCTCACGGCCATCATTGGTGTGGTGCTCTCGACCGTGGTGGCTTATCTCATCCAGCGTGCCAATGCCAATCAAGCCCGCCAGGAGTGGCTGCAGACAGGGAAACTCGGCCTTTCCTCGGCCATGTTCGGCGAGCAGAACTTGGAGCAACTTGGGCAGAGCATCCTCGCCTTTCTCACGAAGTATGTGGATGCCCATGCCGGTGTGATGTTCACCCGGAAGGAAGGGCACTTCGATCGGGTGGCGACTACGGGAGTACCACTGGACAGTCCGATCCCGGAGAAGTTTGTCTCTGGTGATGGTTTGTTGGGGCAGGCGGCGGCGCAGGGGAAGGGGATCCGCATGGATGACGTTCCTGCTGGGTACCTCACGGTGGGATCCGGCCTGGGGCAGAGTCTTCCGCGCCAGCTCATGATCCTTCCCGCCACTTCGGATGATGGTGTGAATGCTGTTCTCGAGTTCGGCTTCGTGCATCCGCTGACTTCTCTTGCGCAGAATTTTCTGGAACAGAGTGCGGAGCAAATCGGCGTGGCTGTGAAGTCCGCCATCTACCGCGACAATCTCCAGACGCTTCTGGAGGAAACGCAGCGGCAGGCGGAGGAACTGCAGGCCCAGGGCGAGGAACTACGTGTGTCCAATGAAGAGCTGGAGGAGCAGGGGCGCGCGCTGCAGGAGTCCCAGTCCCGCATGGAACTCCAGCAGGTGGAGATGGAACAGACTAACGCGCAGCTCGAGGAGCAGACGCAAATCCTGGAACATCAAAAGGACGAGTTGATTCAAGCGAAGCAGTTGCTGGAGAACCAGGCCCGCGCTGTCGAGCAGGCCAGCCGCTACAAGTCAGACTTCCTGGCGAACATGTCGCACGAACTGCGCACGCCGCTGAACTCCTCCCTCATCCTGGCGAAACTGCTGGCGGAGAATCGCGGCGGCAACCTCAATGAGGAACAGGTGAAGTATGCACTCACCATCCAGTCTGCAGGCAATGACCTTCTCGCCTTGATCAATGATGTGCTGGATCTTTCGAAGATCGAAGCAGGACATATGGAGATCAAATCTGCCCCGGTACGTCTGGAGGACATGGTGGCAGATCTGCGCCGGACTTTTGAGCCGGTGGCAGGACAAAAGCGACTGGAACTGATCACGAAAATCGAACCGGATGCTCCCCCAGTGATGGAAACGGATGCGCAGCGCCTCGTCCAGGTGTTGAAGAATCTCCTGTCCAACGCTCTCAAGTTTACCGAGAAGGGCAGCGTGACCCTCCGCATCAGCCGGGCCACTGGTGGGAGGGTGGCATTCGCTGTGCAGGATACGGGTATAGGGATTGCCGCCGAGCACCAGCGCATCGTCTTTGAGCCCTTCCATCAAGCTGACGGCACCACAAGTCGCAAGTATGGCGGCACGGGCCTGGGCCTTTCCATTTCACGCGAGTTGGCGCGGCTTCTGGGTGGAGAGATGCAGCTCGCCAGCGAGCCCGGTCGTGGCAGCACCTTCACGGTGCTGGTGCCCGCCGTGCATGCGGGACCCGCCATCCTCACTGCGCCATTGGCTGAAGAGGTGCCGGTGATCGCAAGGACCTCCCAGCGGGAAAAATCCAAGACCGCACTCCATGCAGTGACTGACCCGCGCGCACAGGATGACCGCGAGAAGCTCACCGCAAGTGGACGAATCATTCTCACTGTCGAGGATGATCTGTCTTTTGCCCAAATCATTTCTGATCTCGCGCATGAGATGAACTTCCAGTGTCTCATCGCTACGACGGCGGAAGAGGCGCTTCACCTTGCCCGGCAGTATCTGCCCAGTGCGGTGGTTCTTGACATCGGACTTCCGGATAATACCGGACTCTTCGTCCTCGAGCGGCTCAAAGGCGATGCTCGCACACGGCATATCCCGGTGCATGTGGTCTCCGGCTCTGACTATGCGCAGACGGCGATGGCACTCGGCGCCGTGGGCTACATGCTCAAGCCTGTGAAGCGGGAGCAATTGGTCGATGCCTTCCAGAAGCTCGAAACACGTCTCACACAGAAGATGCGTCGCGTGCTCGTGGTGGAGGATGATGCCGTGCAGGCGGATGCACTGCAGAAGCTTCTCGGCTCGCGTGATGTTGAAACGGTGTGTGCCTCGACGGCGGCCCAGTGCCTGGAGTTGCTGAAGTCCACCACCTTTGACTGCATGGTGCTCGACCTCAGCCTGCCGGACGCTTCCGGCTTCACCCTTCTGGAGACGCTCAGCTCGGAGGACGCCTATGCCTTTCCGCCCGTGATTGTGTACACCGGCCGTGAACTCAGCGCGGATGAGGAGCAGCAATTGCGCCGCTATTCGAAATCCATCATCATCAAGGGGGCCAAGTCGCCGGAGCGATTGCTTGATGAGGTGACTCTTTTCCTGCATCAAGTGGTGGCCAATCTCCCGCCGGAGTCGCAACGCATTCTGGAGAATGCACCGAACCGCGATGCCGCGCTGGAAGGGAGGCGCATTCTGATCGCGGAGGATGATGTGCGAAACGTCTTTGCCCTGACCAGCCTCCTGGAAGGACGCGGGGTGAAGCTGCAAATCACCCGCAATGGCCGTGAAGCCATCGCCGCTTTGGAAAAGAATGACCCGCCCGTGGATCTGGTGCTCATGGACATCATGATGCCGGAGATGGATGGCCTCACCGCCATGCGGGAGATACGGAAGCGGCCCGAGTGGAGGAAGCTTCCCATCATCGCCCTGACCGCCAAGGCGATGAAGGATGACCAGGAGAAGTGCATCGCCGCAGGGGCCAATGACTATCTCGCCAAGCCACTCGACGTGGACAAGCTCCTGTCTCTCATCCGCGTCTGGATGCCCCGATGAAAACAGCCAGCGCCGAACTAGAAGCGCTTGAGCTGCGACTGCTGCTCGAAGCGATCCATGAGAAATCCCGGTATGACTTCCGGGGCTACTCGCTCGCGTCCATCAAGCGGCGGCTTACGCAGGCGAAGGTCCAGTTCCAGTGCTCAAGCTTTTCCGAGCTGCAGCACCGGGTGCTGCATGACCCGACATTCGTGCCCCTGCTCCTGCCGTACCTCACGGTGCAGGTGAGTGAGCTCTTCCGGGACCCTGCCTATTTCCGTGCCCTGCGTGAGCAGGTGCTGCCGCATCTGCGTACGTATCCTTCGCTGAAGGTGTGGGTGGCCGGGTGCAGTGCAGGGGAGGAGCTGTACTCGCTGGCCATACTCTTCCGCGAAGAGGGGCTGGAGCATCGCACCATCTTCTATGCCACGGACATCAACACCGAGGCCCTGAAAAAGGCGGAGGCCGGTGTATATGAAATCGAGCGGCTGGCCACCTTTAGTGACAACTATCGGAAGGCTGGCGGAAAAGGCTCGCTCGCAGACTACTTCACCTCAGCATATGGACGAGCGAAGTTTGACCAGACACTGCGCCAGCGTGCCGTGTTCTCCGATCATAGTCTGGTATCGGATTCCGTCTTTGCGGAGATGCATCTCGTTTCCTGCCGGAATGTGCTCATCTACTTCAATCGTGAACTGCAGGACCGTGCCGTGAGATTATTCAAGGACTCGCTCGTGCGCCGGGGATTTTTGGGCATCGGGGCCAAGGAGAGCCTGCGATTCTCCTCGGAGGCGGATGCCTTCACCGAGTTCTGCCGACAGGAGCGGATCTATCAACGAGTATGAACGCGCCGGATCCACAACCACCCACTGCTGCTGTTGTGATTGGGGCTTCCGTGGGCGCCATCGAGGCGCTCCTGTCGATTCTGCCGATGCTGCCAGCGCACTATCCGTTTCCGGTGCTGGTCGTGGTGCACGTGCCTCCAGATCGCAAGAGTGCCCTTGCTGAACTGTTCGCGCCGCGTTGCAAGATTGCTGTCAAGGAAGCGGATGATAAGGAGGTTCTCTGCGCAGGAACGCTCTATTTCGCGCCGGCGGACTATCACCTTCTGGTGGAGCCAGATTTTACAATATCCCTCTCCAACGATGAGCCGGTCCATTTTTCCCGGCCTGCAATTGATGTGTTGTTTCAATCCGCCGCGGATGCCTTTGGCAGTGATCTCACGGGAGTGATCCTGACGGGTGCCAGCAGCGATGGAGCTCTCGGATTGCAGGCCATTTGCGCCAACGGCGGCTGTGCTCTCATTCAGGATCCCAATACCGCGGAGGGTGAGACCATGCCTCGTGCCGCGATCGCCTCCTGTCCAAATGCCCGGGTGCTCAGGTTGGAGGAGGTTGCCAGCTTTCTGAACTCGGAATCCATGCTGATGCCTAGATGACGCCGACCGAGCCCATCAAATTCCTGCTCGTGGATGATCTGGAGGCGAACCTTCAGGCTCTCGTGGCATTGCTGAGACGGGATGGACTTGAATTGCTCACCGCGCGCTCTGGATCGGAGGCCCTGGAGTTGTTGCTCGCGCATGACATCTCGCTCGCGTTCCTTGATGTGCAGATGCCGGTCATGGATGGCTTCGAACTGGCGGAGGTGATGCGCAGCACGGAGCGCACCCGGCAGATTCCCATCATCTTCCTCACGGCCGGAATCGTCGATTCGCAGCGCCGTATCCGCGGGTACGAAACGGGAGCGGTGGACTTTCTTGCGAAGCCGATTGAAGCACACGTTTTGCTCAACAAGGCCGCGACGTTCTTTGACCTTGCCTGTCAGCGGAGAGAACTCGCGCTGACAAACGCGAAGCTCGAGCAGGCGGACCGCCTCAAGGATGAGTTTCTCGCCATGCTGGCGCACGAGTTGCGCAATCCGCTGGCCCCGCTGCGCAATGCTGCTGAGATCCTGCAGTCGGATTACGCAGAGACGGAGGAGCGTGGCCAGGCGTTGAACATTCTCTCACGGCAGATCGAGAACATGACGCGGATGATCGATGACCTGCTGGATGTGTCGCGCATCACCGAGGGGAAAATTGAGTTGCGCAAGGAGTCGGTGAATCTCGCCTCGGTCGTCCAGGCCGCCAGTAGCTTGATACGCTCCGAGTGTGCTTCACGCGGGCAGGAGCTGGCCATCAAGCTGCCGGAGTCTCCCGTTTATCTCCACGCTGACTCGACGCGGCTTGAACAGGTGTTTGGCAATCTTTTGATGAATGCCAGCAAGTACGGCGGTGAAGGTTGCCACATCACCGTGAATGCAGAGCGTGCCGGTCCCGATGTCATCATCTCAGTGACTGATGACGGCACGGGCATTGAGCCCGAGCTTCTGCCGCGCATCTTCGATCTCTTTGTGCAGGCGAGCCGCACCTTGGACCGCAGGCATGGCGGGCTGGGAATCGGACTCACACTGGTACAACGCATCGTGCGCCTGCATGGCGGAACGATTGAAGCACGCAGCAAGGGACTGGGGCAGGGTTCCCAGTTCATCGTGCGTTTGCCTGCCATGACTGCTCCTCCGGCAGGTGCATCACCCGCTCGTGGCAAACCCGCCTTCCAGACGGCGACCGCACCACGCCGCCTCCTGATTGTGGATGACAATACGGACTCTGCCCGCAGTCTCGCGATTCTCCAAACTCGCCTGGGCCATGAGACGCGGACTGCTTACTCAGGCACCGAAGCCCTCGAAGTGGCAGCCGAGTTCAAGCCCGAGGTAGTGATGCTCGATATTGGCCTTCCCGGCATGGATGGATTTGAAGTGGCACGCAAGCTCCGCTCCATGCCTGACTTGTCCGGCGTCTTCCTCATCGCCATGACCGGCTACGGCAGCGTCGATAGCCGGGAGGAGGGGAGAAAGGCGGGGTTCGATGCCTTCCTGGTGAAGCCCATTGACCTCAGGGAACTGCAGGGGCTGCTGGGCTCGCTTCCTTGACTGAAGCGTGAACGCCTTACTTGCGAGGAGGCTGCCTGGCGCGAAAAGCGCAGGCACCAGAAAACCCGGCTGCACCATGGGCACAGCCGGGTTCGGGACTGAGGACTTCCGGTAGATCTCGTTAAGGAAGCGTCGCTGGCATCGTGATGAGCTGGCCGTTCAGGTAGAACTGGCCACCACCGTGCCCGGGGAGGGTGAAGCCGGTAGACTCCAGTGCGTTCCCAGTTTCGTTGCTGACCTCATTGCTAACGGCGGGATTAAGGGTGCCGTTTACATTGATGACAGCGGCTCCACTCCGAGTGACCAGGATGCCTGTTTGTGAGATGCCGCTGATGATGTTCCCTTGGAATCCGGTGACATTCGTGAGGGCGCTGCCGCTGGAGATCAGGGAGGAAACGCGAATGCCATTGTTGTCAAAGGTTCCATTCAAGAGGTTGTTGCTGATGGTTGACGTCACTTGACCTCCCCGGTTGTCGACGAAGATGCCGGAATTGAAGTCGCCGGTGAGTGAGTTTTCGGTGATGGTGGCATTGATGGCACTCCCGACGAGCAGGGTATTGACGTTAACCCCGTAGCGGAATGTGCCGCTGAATTCATTGTCAGTGACAGTTACATTGAGGGAGCCTGTGTCGAAATGGGCAGCCAGCAATACCCCATCGCCAAAGGTGCCGCTAAACACGTTGCCCTGCACCAGACCCGTGTTGGGGGTGCCTACGACTTCAGAGTTGTTGTAGCGGATGCCAGCACCGAGAAATGTTCCGGCGAAGGTGTTGCTGAGTACGTCCATGTTGAAGTGACTGTTGTCACCACTGCCATGGAAGAAACCATTCGAATAGGAGCCCCGCAGGGTGTTGCCTTCCAGCGTCGCGGCGATGTTGCTGGCAGTGACATTTGCCGAGCCATAAAACGCGCTGCTGAAGTTTCCATCAAACTCATTACCTGCCACTGAGATGACAACGGATGCGGTGTCGCGGCTTTCAACGGCCACACCATCAATGGTGATACCCGTAAACCGGTTGCCAGTGATGTCGATTTCGGAATGTGTATTGCCGTTGCTGGTGGAGTAAATGGCGCCGCCGCCCGCATATTTGCCGGTGTTCACATCAAACAGATTTTCCGTGATGACCAGATTCTGGATGTTCTGCACATTGATGGAGCCTCCGAGGACCGTGGTGCGAATGTCATAGCCGGTGAGTTGCACAGAGGGGATGTTGCTTGCAAGCAAGCGGCCATTCCAGATGGGGCGGGCTGTATCTCCTCCGAACGTCTTTCCACCCAGACCTTCGAGCGCATGGAAGGAGCTGACCAGTTTGGTGTTGGCAGTGAGGTTCACGACTTCATTGTAGGGAGTGCCGGTGTCACCTTGGGTGTAGACCGTCCAGGTCTTGTTGCCCTGGGTCGTCTTGGTTCCAGCGGCTGCCGTTCCTTCGGTGATGGTATTGAAAGGATGCTCCGCCGTTCCATTGGCGCCGCCGCCGAGGGTGGTGCCTGCTTGAATGCCATTACCCACGGCATCGCCGTTGTTCACGAAGACGATGTCGTCTGCCAGCACGAGTTGCCGCTCGCTCTGGGCAAGCACGCGCGTGGTGCGCTGCACACGGGTGCTGCTGCTGTGGGAGACCACTTCAGAGGATTCCTCCACGCTGCTTGCAATCTTCACGGCGGCGTTCTGGCGGCTCACCGGTTCAGCAAGGCGCTCCATCAGGTGGCGGCGACGCGGCTTGAAGGAATCGCCAATGCGGCTCCAGAAATTCTTGCCATCGCCGAGGTCGCTGGCTTCGAAGGGAACCTGCATCTGCAGACCGAGAGTCCAATCACCACCGGTGAGGCGCTCGTCTTCATACCAGGTGCCACTGAGAATCAGGGCAGGTACGGGGCGGATCTCGACGCCAGCCTTCCATCCCTGCACATTGCCAGTGCCACCTTCCTGTGGTCCGAAGGGCTGGTTGTCGAAGCTGTAGTAGCCGCCGATGAGCATGACATCCATGTAGCGGTCGAGCCCGGGAACCAGGACGGCGATTTCCGCATCCCAGCCCTCCATGCCTTCCTCATAGCGACGGAAGAGGCGCTCGATGGTGGTGGTAGTGGTGGTGGTCCGGGTGACTTGAGTGATCGAGTTCGAGAACACCTCGTTTTGGGCAATGGAATTGCCGGTGGCGTATGGGTCCGAGTACGAATGGATCTGCTGGCCGCCACCAACGACACTGCTGCTCGTCTGGGTGCTGCGGAAGGTTTCCCGCGTGCGACGCTCTTCGGCGAGTTGCTTGTCAGAGAGGGGGATGTAGTAGTTCCCGCGGAGTTCCACGTAGCGTGTACCCACTTCCAGACCGACTCCAAGTTGCCAGAATTGATTGTCGGCCTCGGTATTCAGCATGTCGGCGAATACGTTTGCCCCGACGAAAGCGCCCTCCTCGAAGAAGCCCGCCTGGTGGCCATCGTGATGGGTGAGAGCGCTGAGAGGCTGGGTGCCAAACAGGTACCGGTAGCCGAGGCCCACGGAGGCGGCGACTTCGCCACCCTCGCCGTAGGAAATGTAGGGCTCCAGAAATAGAAGACCGCCGCTCAGCGTGGCGTCGCTGCCGAGGGTGCTCCAGAGGGGGGCGACAATGCTGAAGTTGCCCTCCGTATAGGAGTCATTCGTCTTCACGCCACCGGTGACCGTGCCGATGTACATGGGGTGAACCTCGGCGATCTCCGCCGTTTGCTTCACGGGGTTCTTATCAACTGGGCCGGCTTGGGCGGTGCCGTGAGATGCGATGCTGAATCCTAGGGCGAGTAAGCTAAATCGTGTGACTGCCAACACATTATTAACTATTTGCATGAGGGGAGCGTGAGGGAGGGGGCTGTTGATGTATAAGATTTTTCTTAAGGGAGGACCCTTGAATATCAGAAAGGAATATTCAGGCAACTTCTTATTTTGCCTCTTATTGCCGACGCGTGAACAGGCTAAATCTGTATGGGATTAAATACCTATTCAGGACATTGTCCCAACCGTGATGAAGGAGGCTTCACGCCTACCTTGCTTTCCGCGCGTCCCACCACACGGCGGCGAGGATGACGCCACCTTTGATCATGTACTGGAGCGAGAAGTGGACGCCGGCTTGGTTGAGGCCCTTGTCGAGAATGCCGATGATGATGGCACCCAAGAGAGTGCCGGTCATGGTACCTCGACCACCTTTCAGGCTTGCCCCTCCCACCACGGCGGCGGCGATGGCGTTGAGTTCGAATCCCTGGCCGGAGGCGGGTTCGGCGCCGTAGAGTTGGGAGGCATGGATCATGCCGGCAGTGGCAGTGAGCAGGGCTGCCAGGATGTACACGATTATCTCACACCGTGATACCGGGATGCCGGAGTAGAGGGCGGCGAGCCGGTTGTCCCCAATGGCGTAGAGGTGGCGGCCGAAGACGGTCAGGTGCAGCAGGGCCGCAGTGAGAAGATACACCGCCAGCAGAATGACCACTGGCATGGGAACGGCATCGAAGATGCGGCCATTACCGATGAAGAGATATGTCTCCTGGGAACCGGGAAGGCTGAGGGGACGACCTTCATTGAAACGCAGGGCCAGACCACGCGCGACCAGCATGGTGCCCAAGGTGACGATGAAGGCGGGCATCTGCGTCTTCGAAACTGCCACCCCATGGAATAGGCCGAAGAGTGCGGCCGTCGCGAACCCGGCGAGCATGGCAGGAAAGACGCTCCAACCAAGGCCAATGACAGAGCCATCGGGTGCAGTCGTATGCACCATGCAGAAGGTGGTCACCGTGCCTACCAGCGCGACCAGTGCGCCCACCGACAGATCGATTCCTCCGATGAGGATCACCAGCGTCATCCCAAACGCGAGGATGGTATTCACGCCAATCTGCTGGGCGAGATCCAGGAGATTGCTCGAGGTGAGAAAGTTCGGCACACGCCAGCCAAACAACGCGATGAGGTGCGCGGTGGTCACGAGCAGGGCGAATTGCTGGCGAAGGAAGGCGTTCATGTGAAAGTGGCGCCGGGACTGAACGAGCGGGAGGCCGCCTACTTCAGAAACTCATCGGCATTCTGCTTCGTCACGGACTTCACCGGAATGCGGATGTCCTTCTCAATGGTCTTGCCTGCGAGATGCTCGTACGCCTTCTCAGCGGCTACGCGCCCAATCTCCTTGGGGAACTGCGCGGAGGTGGAGTGTATCTTTCCCTCCTTGATGGCGGCGGCTGCTTCACGTGAACCATCCACGGTGACAATCGTGACTTGGCCCGCTTTACCCGCTGCTTCGATGGCGGAGAAGGCGCCGAGTGCGCAGGGATCATTGATGGGGAACACCGCATCGAGTTCCGGATAGCGGCCCAGCAGGTCGCGCATCACGGGGCGGCCTCCTTCAATGCTACCCTTGCCCTCCTGCGTATCCAGCAGGGTCATGCCGGGATGTTTGGCCATTACTTCCTTGAAGCCTGCCACGCGGTCAATGCAGGACTTGGCGGTGGAGAGGTGAAGGATGACCACCTTGGCATTTGGTTTCACCTTGGCGAGTTCCTCACAGGCGAGACGGCCTGCACCGATGTTGTCGCTGATCACCTGGCAGAGCACGAGTTCCGAATCACTCACATCTGTGTCCACCACGATGATGGGGACGCCTTTGCGCTTCGCTTCAATGAGACTGCCGCGGATGCCTTCCCAGTTCACAGGATTCAGGAAGATGGCTGCAGGATTTTGCTGCAGGACATCGGAGAGATCGTTCTTCTGCTTCAGGCTGTTGAATTGCGAGTCGAGCGTCACGAGCCGATCGCCATTGGATTCCACCACCTTCTTGAGTCCTTCGTTGAGATCGACGAAGAAGGGATTGTTCATCGTCATGAAGGAGGCAGCGAAGAGGCGGCCTTTGCCATTGCCGCTATCGTTTCCACTTCCAGTCTGAGTTCCGGGTTTGTCACTCGAAGGTGAACAGGCTGCAAGGAATGCACATGCAGCCAGGGGAAGCGTGAGGAGGTGGCGGCGTTTCATGGTGGAGAGGAAGCTGAAAGCGGACGCGTGCCCTTTGTATCGGAAAGCACGTGTTCCTGACCACCAAAAACGTGGCATCAGCGGTGAAACTCGCGGCTGTCGACCTTTTCCCAATGCTCCGAACAGACAAAAAAACGGCACTGCCAGTGAAGGCAGTGCCGCTCGAGTGGTTGGATGATGAGAACTTTAGCTCAGACCATCCGCCGCTGGTGCCGACTTACTTAGGCAGTCGGGACTTCGGCGATGGTCTTGAGAATGCGGGAAGCAATCTGGTAGGGGTCGCCCTGGCTGTTCGGACGGCGGTCTTCGAGGTAGCCCTTGTAGCCGCTGTTCACGAAGCTGTGGGGGATACGGATGGAGGATCCGCGGTCGGCGATGCCGTAGGTGAACTTGTCGATGGACTGCGTTTCATGCAGGCCGGTCAGACGCAGGTGGTTGTCCGGACCATAGACGGCGATATGCTCGTCCATGTTCTTCTGGAAGGAACCCATGAGCTTCTCGAAGTATTCCTTGCCACCCTTCGTCCGCATGAACTCGGTGGAGAAGTTGGCGTGCATGCCGGAGCCGTTCCAGTCGCCCTTGATGGGCTTGCAATGGAATTCAACGTCCACGCAATACTTCTCGCAAAGGCGCATCAGGAGGTAGCGGGCCGTCCATACGTCGTCAGCGGCCTTCTTGGAGCCCTTGCCGAAGATCTGGAATTCCCACTGGCCCTTGGCCACTTCGGCGTTGATGCCTTCGTGGTTGATGCCGGCGTCAAGGCAGAGGTCAAGGTGCTCTTCCACAATCTGGCGGGCGATGTCACCCACATACTTGTAGCCCACGCCCGTGTAGTACGGACCCTGGGGAGCAGGGAAACCTTCTTCCGGGAAACCGAGAGGGCGTCCGTCCTGATAGAGGAAGTACTCCTGCTCGAAGCCGAACCATGTGCCTTCGTCATCAAGGATGGTGGCGCGGTGGTTGGAGGGGTGGGGGGTCTTGCCATCGGGCATCATGACCTCGCACATCACGAGCACGCCGTTCTTACGGGTCGTGTCGGGATACACCGCCACGGGCTTGAGCACGCAGTCGGAGCTGCGGCCTTCGGCCTGCTGGGTGGAGCTGCCGTCGAAACCCCAGAGAGGCAGTTCTTCAAGTTTGGGAAAGCTGGCGAATTCCTTGATCTGGGTCTTGCCGCGCAGATTCGGCACAGGAGTGTAACCGTCGAGCCAGATATATTCCAATTTGTACTTGGCCATGGATGGGATGCTTTAGGGTGTTAAGGTTTGGTCTCGTTTGATTTGAAGCACGGGCAATTCACCAGTTTGGGAGCGTTTTCAAGCTGACCTTGTGAGTGGTTGCGTTGCGCACGGATAAAGCATTTAGCGTGCCATCTGCAATTTAAAAAATCATATCAGGGCCATCTTTTTCACTGCAACGCGGGATCATTCTGAACCGCGGTAAAAGGTGTACGCATTTTGCGTATTGCCATCATTCCGTGGGGGTGGGAGAGTGCGGACCGATGCAGGAGGTGAAAGACACGGTCAGGGCCATGGTGCGAATCGGGTACGACGGGCGCGTGCACAAAACGTTCCGTGGCCACAACGCCAAAGAGCGCTTCGAGAACGAAGTGCGGGTGTTGAAGTACCTGGAGGAGAAGGGCTGCGACTTTGTGCCCAAGGTATTGGAGGCCGATGCCGAAGCCCTGAAACTTGTCACCACCAATTGCGGGGCTCGTGTGGAGCACATGTCCGAGGAGAAAATGAAGCAGGTCTTCGGCAAGCTCGAGCACTACGGCGTGCGGCATGAGGATGCCTTTTTACGTAACATCACGTACAACGCGAGGGAGGGGCGCTTTTGCGTGATTGACTTCGAGTTCGCCACCCTCCTAGATGAGCAGCCGCCCTCGCAAGAGGCCACGCTTCCCGCTCCCGCAGCATGACCGAGACAGATCCTGATTCCTTACCTGCGTCCACTTCCCAACCCGAGCCCGGTCCCCAGCCCACGCACCTGCACTGGTCTGGGATGACACACAAAGGCCGCGTCCGGCCCAACAATGAGGATGCGTTCCTCGCGCTCACGTTTGATGCGCGGGAAGTGCGCTTTCTCGGGAAGATTGGCGATGGCTCTCTGGCGGAGTCGGACTACATCTTTGCCGTGAGCGATGGTATGGGCGGCGCGGCATCAGGTGAATTTGCGAGCCGCATCGCGGTGGACAAGATCACGCGCCTGCTTCCGCGCAGTTTCAAGTTCTCCGCCCAGCGCATGGTGCCTGGCTTCGAGGACATTCTCGATACGCTCTTCGACCGCATTCACGAGGAACTCACGCGCCTGGGCCGCGGGTATCCGGAATGCGCCGGCATGGGCGCGACGCTGAGCCTGGGGTGGTTCACGCCGGAGTGGATGTACTTCGCGCACCTCGGCGACAGCCGCATCTACTACCTTCCCAAGGAAGAAGGTGGCATGACGCAGATCACGCATGACCACTCGCATGTCGGCTGGCTGCGCCGCACGGGAAAGATCAATGAGCGCGAACAGCGCAGCCATCCGCGAAAGAACGTGCTGCAGCAGGCGCTCGGTGCCGGCCACCAGATTCTGAATCCCCACATCGGCGCCGTGAAGTGTGAGGTGGGGGACAAGTTTCTCTTCTGCACAGATGGTCTCACGGATGGCCTCTGGGACCGCGCCATCCGCGACCATCTCCTGACACCCTCGCTCGCCGATACCGCGAAACCTCCGGCTCAGCGGTTGGTGGAGGCGTCGCTTGCGGAGTCAGGAAGGGACAACATCACGGCGGTGGTGGTGGAGGTGAGGTAGACTGGTCTTGCTGCACTCAACGAGTGGTTTGTTCCAGCGCCAAGTTGGGCTTCTGGTCAATCAGCATATCGGGCTCCTCAAGCCACTGGTGGCGAATGTCGCGCATGATGAGAGCGTGGTCGAAGGTGACGCTGCCTGGCGGGAATGCCGATGTGTCGGCGAAGAACGAGGACTCAATGTGATCGACGGTGAGCGGACGCACCTGCCACCGCTCGGTCTGAAGTCGGACACCGTCGAGACGACAGCAGTCGCGAGTCGCGGAGTAGCCCACACTGCCGCCCTCGAAATACGCGGATGAATCGGCCAGTGATGCGAAGCAAGATGACGCCGGGAGTGAATCAGCTTCGCGTGCACGAAGTTGAACCGTCATGCGTCCGTCAAGTGCACGGATGGACATGGCAATACGGGAGCCGTCGTCGGTGACGGTGAAATCAGAGAGGTGATGCTCACCCGGAAAAAGACGTCCACCTGCCAGATGATTGAGCCATGAGCCGGTGTCACGGCGTGGGATGAATACACCTTCGTGCATGGCCCCGGACGGCTTCTCCCATAGCACGGCAATACGATGGGCGGCGTTTTCACTGGAAATACCGCAGAAGCGGGGCAGCCAGTTGGGGCGGACCTCCTCTAAGCGAATAAGACAGATGCCGGCAATGGCGTAGCCATCATGCAGCTTTGGTCGAAATCGAGAAGGCAGAAAGCGCTGCATCACCTCCGCATCCACCCGAAAGTTGACCAGCAACCTGCGGCGAATCAGACCGTGGATGATTGGAAGACGCATGTGAGTACGCTTAATAGCTTAACCTCAGTGCAGTCCGCTGCAAATGCATGCTCAAACATCATCGGCGATTTCATTGGCCCTCTCAATGCGGATGACTTCGTAGTGTGCTGCCTCAATGACGCGAGAGAGGATGGAAGCGGCGTCTCGGTGGCGTAGTCGGAGACAGACAGATTCTGGTTCGTATGCATCCACAGTACCTGTGAGGGTGATGTTAGCAGATGCGTGAAAGGAGTACTCCTTGGCGGATACGTGATCGGCGCGAGCATCGGAAAACACCCGCTCCATCTCGCTGACGGAAAAGGGGACTCCCAGAACCAATTGAAGTCCGAAGAGGACGAAACGCAGCTTGAGGTCAATAATGACGAATTCTTCTGCGTCGTGCTTCATTATATGCACACGGTAGAGTCCTTCAGTAGACGATGGAAAAGTGTTGGAGCGGGAGTGTGAAGTGCTGTGGATTTAGGACATGGCAATTCCCCATTTCCAAATGTCTCCAAACACCGTCACTCCGAGTATCAACGCGTAGACTCCGAGCCTGTCGCGAAAAAATAGCAGCAGCTGCACACCTAGGATCATGCCGAATACCACCAAGACTTGTGCCAGGGGGATCCAAAAATCACGCAGTAGTTCGAGCATGTGGAAACTCGCCGTCGGAAAGTGAATCATCCCGGAGAATGTTGGCATCCAATGAATGCCTGCACCCGCTGTGACGGTAATAAGCATGATGAGTCGCACACTTGCACGAAGTCTTTCTCTCACGGGTGTTGGAGTCATCTCGCGGAATACTACCGCAAAAGTCGCCTTGCGCACAAGCTCTGCAACGCTGCCGTAGGGGGCGCGCATACTCCACACACGTCTTGCGACGATGGAAGTCTGCCTCAAGTGCTGCGTTTAGCGGATTGCCTACTTTATCTTTGCCGGCTTGGGTAAGGGCTGAAATGCTCCCAGCGTAGGGTGATACATCACGCCTCCAGAGATGGTCCAGTCCTGGTAACCGTTCTTCTCGTACTCCACACGGACCGACTTTCCGTCTTTGGCGAGTTTCCAGCTCTTGGTTTTCCATCCACCACCGAGTTGGGCAATGGACCCGTCGAGGCGAAACTCGAAAACGTCGCTTGCTCCCTTGATGCCCCAGTTTGAGGCCATGAGAAATTTCAGGACATCCGTGTGCTGGGATTCAAACTCCAGTGGAGTATTCATCGCCTGAATGACCAGCGCAGCGGCGGTGGCGTCCTTGTCATCTGAGGCTTGGCGGAGCAGCTTCTGCAATTCGTCTCGATAGCGACGATTGATTGGTTCGGCCGCAGTAGTGAGAGCCTTTTCTCTCTGCTCCTTTAACCGTGATAGTTCTCGTTCCATCGGGGATTCGGCAAAACTCGTGGCAAGAGATGCCAGAATCAAAACGGTGACGGAGGAAAAAGCTGTCTTCATGGGATGCAAGTCGGACCCCGGCTGCTTTGCGACGCGCCGTTTGGCAGCGCGTCGCTGCAAATTCTTGATTTACACCTCCAGCTTCCAATCCCCACGATACGCCCGCGACAGCAGCTTGCTGGCATCGTCATCGCCCACGATGACTTCCTTCTCGGCGTCCCACTTGATGCTGCGATTGAGCATGAGTGAAATCAGGGAGAGGTGACCCGGGGTCGCACTGCGGTGGGCGGTTTCCACGGGGGTGATGGTGGGCTGGCGGGACTTCACGCTGTCGAGGAAGTTCCGGTGGTGGCCGGGGCTCTTGTAGAGCGGGTTCTTGATGACATCCTCGCCAAGCTTCGCAGGCTTGAAGGCTTCCACGACCTTGTCGCCTTCGCGCTTCTGGATCTTCTGCTTCAGTTCGTCCTTGGAGCAATCGAAGCCGCTGCGGTCCACCCACACCCACCCGTCGCTGCCAATCCACTTGGTGCCCATCTTGATGTCGGGATGTCCACCGGCAATCGTCATGACCACGCCGCCGGGATAGGTGCACTCGGAACGGTACTTGGTGGCAGTATTCCACGGAGCAGTCCGGGGCGGGAAGTCCACCTGGATGGGCTTCACTTCGCTCGGACCGGAGCGATCCATGTCCATTCCCCAGTGAGCGATGTCACAGTGGTGGCCGATCCAGTCGAGGAGCTGGCCGCCGCCGATGTTGTAATTCCAGCGCCAGTTCTTGTGCACGCGGCCTTCGATGTAGTCTTCCATCTGCGCCGGTCCGATCCAGAATTCATAATCCAGGTTCGCGGGCGGGGGAGTGACCTGCAGCTTGTCCTTCGTGCCAGCGAAGTCGTTGTGACCGGAGGGCAGACCCACTTCCACGCGCTGGAGTTTGCCGATGAGACCGTTGCGCACAATCTCAGCGGCGATGCGGAAGTTGTCCTGGGACCGCTGCCAGGAGCCAGTCTGCCAGATGCGGTTGTACTTCTGTACGGCTTTCACGATTGCCTGCTGCTCAGAGATGGTGCGGGCGAGGGGCTTTTCGCCATAAATATCCTTGCCGTTCTTCGCGGCTTCCACGGCGGTGAGCGCATGCCAGTTGTCCGGCAGGGCAAGCATCACGGTGTCAATGTCCTTACGCGCCATGACCTCGCGATAGTCGTGGTAGCCCTTGCAGTCGGTGTTCTTGTAGTGGCCGTTGATCTTGTTGAGAGCGGCTTCGAGGTTGTTCTTGTCCACGTCACACGCGGCGACGATCTGGCAGTCCGTTTCATTGAGGAAGCTGTTCGTGTTGCTCGGGCCCATCATGCCCCAGCCGAAGACGGCCATGGTGATTTTCTTGGAGGGCGCGTCCTGCCCAAAAATCGAGGACGGCACGATGGTGGGGAACCCAATGGCGGCAGCGCTCGCGGTGAGGAACTGGCGGCGCGTGGGGCGAGGAATGCGTTTCATGGCAGAGAAAAGCCACAAATGCCCACAGTCTTACAAGAACAAATCACCTGAGGAGCTAACATTTCGCCTTGCGTGTCCGTAGTACTCCAGCAAGGAGTTTGCTCATGAATCAGGTGCGCGTGTTGTACATGTTGCTGGTCCTGTCGCTGGCAGGGATGGGGGCCTGGGTCTGGAAGTCCAAGCAGGAGGAACGTGCGGCGGAAGAGGCACTCACACGCGCGGTGGACATGCAGGAGGCCAAGCTGGCCGCGCGCCAGCAGGAGGCGGACCGGGCGTTGTCCGAGCAGAAGGCCGTGTACGAGGACCGCATCAAGCAACTCAAGGAGGCTCACGCCAAGGAACTGGAGGACCTCCGCAAGTCCGAACGCGAGCGCATGGCGCAGGCGTTTTCCCAGTTCGGTGACATCCTGGATGGAAACAAGAAGACGCTCGACTACCTCAATCTCATCGAGCAGAAAGTGAAGTCCGGTCAGGAAGTGTCCAAGGCGGAGGCGCAGAAGCTCGCGACAATTGCCACCGGCCTGAGCTACCTGCAGCAGCAGTACAAGAAGCCCTTCCGCGAGTTCTCAGAGCTGGAGACCTACCTGGCCAACCGTGCCAGCACCTCACTGGATGCCCCGGACCAGCGCTTCTCCTTCTTCAAGCGCATGTTCAGCAAGGAGTACCGCGAGCAGGAGAAGGAATTCCACCGCACCGAGGGCGAGAAGCGCGCCTTCCAGGAAGCGAGCGAGAAATTCAACACTGCGTATTCTGCTGCCCAGAAGCAGATGGCGGCGGCGAACATCGACTTCGAGAAATCCATGGCGCAACTCAATGCGCTCACGCAGGAGAAGAAGCCGGAGGATTTGAGCGAGTTTTTCAGCAAGGCCAGGAAGGCGCTGAGTGCGCACCAGAAGCTGCTCGACTTCGAGCCGGAGCAGACGACACCTGCACCGAAGCCGGGTGAGGGGCCGAGGCCGTAGGTGCAAAGAGAATCCTGAGCCCTGGGAGCGCTGGCCTCTGGCCGGCGTGGAAATTCGAAGCGGACTCACCGTCACCGGTGATGAGCAGTCATGGGTACAGATACGCAGGCCAGAGGCCAGCGCTCAGTCGCGAGAGCAACCTCCAGTGAATCTACTTATTCCCCTGCAGCATCGCGAAGATGATGATCACAATCAGCGCCGCGATCACCACGAGGGTGACCTTGATCCATGAGATGGGGTATTCGCCTGCAATCTTGCCCGTGGCTCCGTTCACGGTGACCTGGTAGGTCTTCGTGCCGTAGTTGTAGGTGAGTAGCCAGATGGGCAGCAGGATATGCTTGAAGGTTTGTGCGGAGTAGTCCGCCTGCACGCGCAGGTTGCGTTGTGTGTCACCGGGCACCTGCTGGGAGCACATGTTGCGCACGTCACCGTCCATGCGCGTGCGTGAAGCCTGGGCCGCCGCCACGAGATCGATCTGGTACTGCTCCACCACCCAGCCAGAGATGTAGCCAGGGTCGTAGGGCTTCAGCTCCGTGGTAGTGGGGAAAGGCTCCAGTTTGGCGAGCAGCTTGTGATGTACACCCTGGGATGCGGGGACGAGCACATCATCAAAGAAATGCTCCAGCGCTCCGCTGGCGTGCTCCCAGCGGATGCGAGTTTCGGATTTTCCATCCGAACCACGAACGGTGTAGCGGTAGCCAGCTTCCGCGGTCCAGTCTGCGGCAACGTGCGCATCGAAGGTCCAGTAGGGCAGGTACACCCCGTGGAGGGTATCCGTAAGCGCCTTGGCCTTGAGATTGTTTGGCGCGAACCAGTGGCTGCCGTACCACTGTCGGATGTCTTCGCGCACCTTCCCCTGAGCCACGATGAAGGCCAGCAGCCCGGCGGGTCGCACGGGGGACTTCATGTCATCCACGGCAATGAGCGAGGGAGAGCCGCAGAAGTCGCAGCGCTGGGCCACGCGTTTCTCGTCGAACACCGAGATGGCGTTGCAGTTCTGGCAGCGCACGGTCGTTTTCTCCGCGGCCCAGCCACGTTGATCCTCGGGCAGCGAGCGGAGCGCGGCGATGAGGTCATTCTCTTCCACCAGGGTGCCATCGCTTTTGATTTCCGCTGGCGACTGGGTGCCGCAGAAGGGGCAGACCAGCATTTGCTTTTGGGGGTTCCACTCAGCCTCGGCGCCACAGGCGGGGCAGGGGAATTTACGAAGGGCGGTGAGCTCGGACATTGACGGGGAAATGAGTCGCGGAGATTCGCGAGGTAAGCGTGGGTAGTCAAACAAACGTCCCTGCCTTTTTGGGCAGGGACGTTGCGAATTTCACGATGCTATTATGGTAGGACGACCAGGTGACTAGTGCTTCAGGAACTCGTCCAGGGCACCACGAGTCACGCGGTACGCAGCGCCGATCTTCTTGCCCTTGAGATCGCCGGAGTCGATGCTGGCAATCACGTCCGCCTCGGTCACACCGAGGGCCTCCGCCACTTGCGCAGGCGTCATGATTTCAGGCAGACCGGAACCGCCGGCCGCTGGGGCTGCGGCAGGTGCGCCAGCTGCAGCCGCAGGGGCGGCGCCGGGCAGGGGAGGTGGAGCGCCTCCGGGGCTCAGGTTCGTGGACTTCATCATCTCCTGCGCCATGGCAAAACCCATGGCCATCTCGGCCGGAGCGCCGGCGCCACCGCCCTTGGCCATCCCCTCGGCCATCTGGAACTTCACGTAGTCGTTCAGATTGCCGATCGCGCTCATGCTGGAGCGCTTGTCGATGGCGGCTTCCACTTCCGGCGGCACACTGGCGTTTTCCAGAATGAAGCTGGTAAACTCGATGCCGTACTTGCTCTGGATGGCAGGGTTGATGACGGGCAGGAGGGCCTCACCCATTTCGCTGTAGCGCGTGGCGAGGTCCAGTACCGGAACTTTTGCCGAGGCTAGCGCATCGCTGAAGACGCTTACCAGGCGGGAGCGCATGGTATCGGCGAACTCATCCAGGCGGAAGTGGTGGTCCGAGCCAGCCACTTCCTTGAGGAAGAGCTTCGGGTCCACGATGCGGAAGTCGAAGGTGCCAAAGGCGCGCACACGCACGATGCCGAAGTCCGCGTCGCGCATCATGATGGGGTTGCTCGTGCCCCACTTGTTCCCTGTGAAGAGACGCGTGGTCACGTAGTACACGTCCGCCTTGAAGGGGGACTCGAAGCCGTACTTCCAGCCCTTCAGCGTGCTGAGGATCGGAATGTTGTCCGTGCTCAGGGTGTGCTTGCCGGGTCCGAAGGTGTCGCCGAACTGGCCGAGATACACGAACTGCGCCACCTGGGACTCGCGCACGATGAGCTGGGCGCCACGCTTGATTTCCTTGTCCTCGTCCGGGAAGCGCCAGGAGAGCGTGTCGCGGCTGTCGTCCGTCCACTGGATGATTTCCAGGAACTGTCCTTTGAGATAATCCATCAGGCCCATAGTCGTATGCGTTTGGAGTTTGAGTGGGGGAGAGTGTGTGACTGCTGTCGCTGCCGTGTGGCTCCGTGCCACGCTTACCAGTTTCTCTGTTTGTCAGCCAGCAAAAGAATGTGACGGCGCGCCGACCACATCCGTGTGGGCGACGAAGAGATGGCCTGCGAGTGGCTCCACATCGCTGCCGGGAGTGCCGGTGGTGATGTAGAGATCCTTCAATTCCGGACCCCCGAAGGCGCACGATGTCACCTCACGGCAGGGGAGCGCAACCTCTGCCAGCACGGCCCCCGTCTTGGGTTCGAAACATTTCACCGCGCTGCCGTGGCAGAAGGCGATCCAGAGGCGGTCCTTCGCATCAATGGTCATGCCGTCCGGGCTGCCCTCGTGGTCGCCGGTCTTGAAGGCCACACGCTCGTTGCTGATCTTTCCGGAGTTCCCATCGTAGTCGAAGGCGATGACATTTTTACGCGGGGTGTCGATGTAATACATCGTGCTCTCGTCCGCGGTCCACACGATGCCATTGCTCACGGTCACGGGGCTGTACTTTTTCTCCACGTGGAGATTCGCATGCAGGCAATAGAGGGCGCCGGTGGCCTCGCGTTGCGGACCCAGATGCATGGTGCCGGCCCAGAAGCGGCCAGAGGGGTCGCACTTGCCGTCATTGAAGCGGTTCGTGATGACGGCGGATTCCGGATCCACGATGGGCGTGGGGTAGCCGGTGTTTTCATCCAAGAAGTAGAAGCCCTTGTCCCCGGCGAAGACCATGCCGCCCTTGCGACGCGGCACCACAGTGCCCACCCGCTGCTTGACCTGCCAGATGCGTTCTTCACCGCTCTGCGGGTTGAACGCGATAATCTTGTGGGCCTCAATGTCCACGTACAGGAGGCGGTCACGGTGCCAGACGGCGCCTTCGCCCCAGTTGGAAACGTGTTTGCCGATGGGTTCAGGTGAGGAAATCTTCATGCGTGTACCTCCGTTTTAGCGGAAAATGAGCGAGTTGCAAATGAGGGAAGTGGTGCAAATGGGGAAAACATTTGCATGCAAAAAGGGGCGCTCGCGCCGTGAGCCGCCGGTCACTTTCCGGCAGGGAGCTCCTGAGGAGGGGTGAGGATGGCAATGCTCCCTGTTTGCATGAGTGCTTTGATGGGAGGAGCAACTTGGAATGCCTGGCGTTTCTCCTGAAGCTGAATCTTGGCAGCAGCCAATTTTTCCCTGAGCATCTTTTCAGTCGCCTCGTCAGGCGGGGACTTTTTTCCATTACTTGTGATTTCTTTCCGGAGACAGCGAATGGCATCGTCAGCGAGGGCCACATCGGCAATTGGCCGATCCAGAAGTTTCCAGCGGGGATCAAATTGTTGCGTCTCGATGAACCAATCCATGGCTGCCTTCAGGAAGTCATGTCGATGTGAAAGGGTGCCACCAGTGCACCAGACATTCAGCAGCAATGTGCCGGGTTGGACTTCGACATGCAGCTTCAGGTTGGGAGGAGAAGCATCCCCGGGTTTCTTTTCGAGACGCTGCAGCGCCGCTGCCTGAGTGTCGCTGCTATTCCATGCATCGACCTTTGCCTGTATAAAATCTTTCCAATGGATGGGGGGAGGCTCTTCGGACGTTGGGGATTGCCACGGGGGCGCCAGCCAGAATTGCCCTCGGCTTTCCGGCTCAGCCGCCGCATAGCCCGTCGCAGGTTGTTCCTTGGTGCAGGCCACCAGGGTGATCCATGAAACAAGCACCAGACCTGACAAGAGAGCGGCTTTGGCGGGTTTCATACCGGGAGAAGGGGAGATGTGGACATCGGGAAACTGCTTGGCGCATTATCTAGGGGCGCCGTCTTGCGGGAATCAGTCCTAGAGAAAGGAGCGCTGCCACGCCGAAAGAGGCCACCGCGCGCCATGGATGGCGCGTGATCACGGAACGTGGGTCGAGCTTGTCTTCCACGGGAGTGGCTGGTCCCGCGAGTTCAAGGATTGCGACCTGATCGCCGCCGCAGCCGTCGTTATAGTAGACACTCGTCAGGTCCTTCCAGAACTGATATCTTTCCTTGGCCTCTACCAGAGCTTCTTCGAGTTCGGCTTTTGTCCGGCTTCCAGCATGAGGAGTGGACGTGGAAAGAGCCTCAAGAGCCAGTTTGACCTCAGCCACGTCGCGTTGCGCGAGTAGCAAATGTTGTATCATTTGCCTCTGTTGAGCAGTCCTCGAATCTTGAACGTTCCTCCGCTTGGCGATGTATTCGGAAAGCAATTCATTGATGTACGCCTGCACATAGCGGGGTTCGCTGGCTATCCCCGAAACTTCAACAATGGAGCTGCCGGGTGTCCTGCGGCATTGAGTCTTCACAGGCACCGAAGTAAGTTCGGGATGAGCCATGGAGACTCGCTCCGCCGCATTACGATGTAGGGCCGGAGATTCGAACACTGCCAGGTGGTTATTGTAGACAGTTGACGTCAGCACGTCATCCTTTCCGCTATGGTGGATGTTGTTTATGTGGATCTTTCCCGACGCAAGATACAGCGTTGGTTTGTCCGGCCCAACCCAGATCTCCCATGTGTACAGGAAGCCAGTGCCCAACACGCAGATTAGGACGACGCGCAAGACTTGCCGCAGGGAAGGAAGCTTCGAGGCGAGATTCTGGGACATCGTGAAAGGCCTCTGAGAGGGAGAAAGCAAGGGGACCAGGACCGGAAATTATCTACGCTTCAGTTGGCTGAGGCATTGGACCTTCAGGGGGAGCGGCGCGGCGAAGTGGCAAAAGAAGCACTGCCAGGAGCCACGCGAGACTGAGTGAAACCAGAGCACGCCATGGGTGGTGGATGACCAGTGAATACGGATCCCTGCGATGCTTGAATACTTCCGGTTTTGGCAGCTCCCCGATGTCAAATGGCGGGGTGTTCGTCGTATCCCCGGGAGAAAGGCGGATGGCGACTTCCCGCGCCCTTACCATTTGCTTCTTATTCTCGTCAATTTGAAGTTTCAGTGCGGAGAGCGACGCGTCGGGTGTGTGGCTGTCAGACAATGCCTTCAATTGCCTTTCGAGCTCATTGAGTTCCTTGAAGAGCTGTTGATACTCGAGCGCCGCCGCCGCGAATGCCTTGTACCTCGGGGTGTTTGTCCATTCGCGCTCACGTTCCTTCCTCATCATGGCGACGTATTCTCCCATCGCTTCATTGATGTAAGCAGTCAGGAAAGCAGGGTCCGTGCTCTTTGCCGACATCTCGATCACCGGCTTGCCGTTCAGTTGTGTCATGGAGATATGCAACTCAATGTCTTGCAACTGCAGGTCCGGATGGGACATGCGGACCCGCTCCCTGGCATTCCGCGGGATGTCGGGATGATTGAGCATGGGCACGTGCGACTGAAGCAAGGCATTCTTTTTCGCTGCGGCTTCGCTGCTGTCGCCACTGAGAACCTTTGCCTCCATTACATGGATGCGCCCAGTAGCGGAGTACTGCTTGGGCATATCAGGACCGGCCACCAATTCCCATCCATAAAGAAGGATATAGGCCAGAAGGCATGCTGCCAGCGCGCGGAGTGTATAACACCAACTCCGTGGCTGCCGATGGAAAGTTTCTTCCAATGAAGTGACCTGCATCCTGAAATGGTAATCTCAGGCGTAGGGAATTGGCAAGCTTTGGGGTGATCCGCCATCCACATCCTTGAAACATCAATGGTCAATTCACCGTCGTTCTCCCATGGCACGTCAGCTTGCTCACGGTTTTGCTTTCATCTTCACAACCATCGTTGCGGTTGCGGCATCCAGTGCGCAACTTGCCAATCAGCCTCCTGCACCAGCTTGGCTGAATGGATCTTCGAAGTATGAGGTCAAGTTTGACCACGAAGGCAAGCTGCTGATGGGGGTGCTCTTTGTGGCCGCGGATAAGGAAGTGGAAGTGAAGCTGAACGGGGTACAAGTCGGCATTGCGAAAGACGCCACCAAAGCGGTGAGCTTGGATGTGACCAGGTACGTCGGGCTGGGCGCCAACACCGTCATTCTTCAGAGCAAGGATGGTTCTCCTGCAAAAGTGGCGGCACTCATGGAACTGAATGGCGATCTCGCGGCGAGGCGCTGGGTCTACTCGGATGAATCGTGGTCGACTCCCCAGGGCAAGGCCACGACCGCGGGGTTGATCGATGCAGATCCCGCCACAGACCCCTTCAACTTCAAGCAGACCTTCGACGCGTACAATAGCTGGCAGCTCGCGAAGCGGGACCAGCAGAGCCAGGCGACGGATCCGTCCACCTTCAAGCTGCCACCGGGATTCAAGGTGGAACTCATCCGCTCCGCGCTGCCGGAGGAGGGCTCGTGGGTGGCCATGACCTTTGACCCTAAGGGACGGGCGATTCTAGCGATGGAGAAGAAGGGGCTCCTGCGTGTGGACCCGGATGGGAAGACACAAGTCATTGAAGACACATTGCTGGAGTGTCGCGGGCTGTTGTATGCGCGGGGTTATTTGTATGCACACGCCAACAATACCAAGGCGCTCTACCGGCTTCGTGATGTCGATGGTGATGGCGTTCTCGAAGAGAAGCAGGAACTCATGCGTACCGAGGGTGGGGTAGGGCACGGTCGCAATCACATCAAGGCCGGTCCCGGCGGAAGCATCTGGGTGGTGAACGGGAACAATGTGCTCCTTCCCAGTCCGCTCGCGCCATCATCTCCTCTGAGAAACTACAGCTCTGATCAGCCGCTGCCGAATCCTTGGGATTCGGTGATGTTTGATGGCACCGTCGAACTTCCGGCAGGCCATGTGCTTCAGGTGAGCCCCACTGGGGACAAGGTGGAACTCATGGCTGGAGGTCTCCGCAATGCGCTTGATATCGCTTTCAATCGGGATGGAGAACTCTTCACCTTCGATGCCGATATGGAGCGCGATGTGGGTGCCTCGTGGTATATGCCAACACGTGTCTTGCATGTCGTGTCCGGCGCCGACTTCGGCTGGCGGCGCGGCACAGGGAGATATCCCGCCTGGTATGCGGACACGCATCCGAGTGTGGTGGACATTGGGCTCTCTTCTCCGACCGCCATATTCTTTGGGTATGGTGGCAAGATACCGGCCAAGTATCAGGAAGCGCTCTTCATCTGCGACTGGTCGTATGGCCGCATCATCGCCGTGCATCTCAAACCCGACGGTGCCAGCTATAAAGGAGAGCAAGAGACCTTTATCACGGGCCGTCCTCTGAATGTGACGGATGGCTGCATCGGTCCCGATGGTGCGTTGTGGTTCACTACGGGTGGTCGCGGCACGCAAAGCGGTCTGTATCGCATCACCTACAGCGGCAAGATTGACCATACAGCGCCAAGCGGAGACTCCGAACAGTTGCGTGATTTGCGCCATGCTCTGGAAGCCTATCACGGAGGCATTCCTGATGGACTCCAGCAACGCGCGCTGATACGGTCCTGGGATTCCCTCGGTCACGAGGACCGATTTATCCGCCATGCTGCTCGGCTGGCGCTTGAGCAACTCCCTGTACTACTGTGGAAGGCGAAGGCCGTGGAAGACCCGAATCCTGGTTCGTGGCGTCACATAACCGCGCTTCTGGCATTAGTGCGAAGTGGTGATGCCAGCTTGTTTGCAGAAGTCATGGAGTCCCTGGAACGGATACCACGGGACACACTGGATGAAGAACGGCGGTTGGCGGTATTGCGTGCCATGGGTGTGGCGCTTGCGCGTTGGGGTGAACCGGAGGAGGGGATGCGTGCCAGATTGGCCGCAATGCTGGAGCCACAGTATCCGGCGGATTCCTTTCCGCTGAATCAGGAGTTGTGCAGACTGCTCATCCGCCTGAAATCCCCGAGCGTCCTTGAGAAGAGTGTGAAGCTCGTGAGCGTCGCGAATTCCTCGGAGGAGCTTCTGTTCTACCCGATGCATCTCCGCTATCTCAAGGATGGCTGGAACATTGCATCGCGACGTACGGTCTTCGAAGCGCTGAACCGCGCGGAGAAGTTCAATGGCGCGAGCGCGTACTTCAAGGCCATTCAGGACACGCGCAACGAACTGGCTGCGGCGCTTCCACCTGCAGAGGCTTTGGAGCTCGCGTCTATCATCCATCCAGCGAAGCCCGTCGTCCTCGCACCTCACGCGATGCCCGGACACACTTTCAAGGCATGGAAACTGGAGGACCTGGAGGCGAAGCTCACGCAAGTGGGGCAGGGGAGATCCTTTGAGAAAGGCAGGGCGGCTGCCATCAGCGCGCAGTGCGTGTTCTGCCACAAGATGAGCAATGACACGACGCTGCCGGCGGGTGTGTTCGGTCCAGAGTTGGTGCAGGTGTCCGCCCGCTTCAGCCGACGCGATCTGCTGGATCACATTCTGAATCCTTCGAAGGTCATCGATGAGAAATACCTCTTCGTCACCATCACCAAGAATGATGGTAGCCAGGTAACCGGCAGCGTGGAAGGAGAGGACGACGAGCGTGTGACCTTGAAGCCCAATCCACTCTCACCCGAGACCGTGGAGGTAGGCAAGACATTGATCAAAAAGCGCGAGGTATCCACCGTCTCGCCCATGCCCGTGGGTTTGGTGAATGGCTTGCGCATGGAGCAGTTGCTGGACCTTCTGGCTTTCATCGAAGCCGGAGGTGATCCTTCGCACATCAACTTCAAGACTGCTATTCCCGCACCATGAGCAAGAAGTACCGCGTAGGCATCATCGGCTCCACGAACAGGGGTAACTACGGTCATGGCATGGACACCGCCTTCACTGGCTTGGAAGCCTTCGAAGTTGTGGCTGTGGCCGATGATGATCCTACAGGACTGGCCGCCGCCGCGAAGAGGCTGGGCATCACGCGTCAATATTCCGATTACCGAGAAATGTTGGGCAAGGAGAAGCTGGACATCGTGGGCATCGGTCCACGCTGGCTCACAGAACGTGTGCCCATGGTCACAGCCGTGGCGGAAGCGGGTTGCCATGTGTTTGTGGAAAAGCCGCTCGCATCCTCATTGAGGGATTCAGATGCGATGCTCGCGGCCTGCGAACGCGCCAAGGTGAAAGCCATGATGGCGCACCAGCTTCACCTGCTGCCGCCCGTGAGGCAGGCGTTCGCGGAAATCAAATCAGGCAAGTACGGCAGACTCCTGCGCATATATGGCCAGCCCTCGGATGATGCACGTGGCGGTGGTGAGGAACTGATCGTCCACGGCTCGCACTTCTTCGACCTCATGGTGGATCTTGCCGGTCCTCCCCGCTGGGTGAGCGCGCATCTGGCCGTGGGAGACCGGGATGTGACTCTTGCGGATAAGCGTGAAGGCCGCGAACCCATCGGCCCCATTGCCGGAGACTCCGCGGCCGTGATGCTGGGGTTTGACCATGGCGTGCGCGGCTTCTGGAACTCCACGGCAAACCTCGATATTGGCGGTGTCATCTATGGTTTGCTCATTCAATGTGAGAAGGCCACGATCCACATGCGTCCCGGCGGGGATATCTATATCTATCCCGGACCTGTCATCGAGCCGGAGAATGAAAAGCGCGCATGGCAGAAACTTTGGGTGGAGTCATGGCATTTCGATGCCGAGCACAAGCCGCGACCCATGAAGGATTTCATCCACCGGGGAAACAAGCTGCTGCTGGAAGGATTCCTTGCTGCGATTGAAAAGGACACCGAAC
The DNA here is from genome assembly GCF_011044495.1 of Roseimicrobium sp. ORNL1. Lineage (GTDB taxonomy): Bacteria > Verrucomicrobiota > Verrucomicrobiia > Verrucomicrobiales > Verrucomicrobiaceae > Roseimicrobium. The sequence continues at coordinate 4,283,292 of NZ_CP049143.1, read as the reverse complement.
CACCAGCGAGCATGCGAGCGGCGGGCTACATCACGGAGATCATCCAGGGCACCTATGCCTCCCACTTTGCCGGAGGAAAGCGACTGTCCATTCCGCTGGTGGATCGGAAGCATCCTTTGGAAGTGGGATGATGGAGTGTGTCAGCGGACGCAATCACCGCTGCGGAGATACCACGGTTCTCCCTGAGGGATCCCACTCCACGTTGAGTACACGATTTTGCTCTTGCGGATTGGCTACCAACCACGCGGCCAAAGGTGTGGTGATGAGTTCCTCGATGCGGCGCTGCAGGGGGCGTGCGCCATAGACTGGGTCGAATCCGCGCTCACTCACCAGGCGGAGCATGGCGTCACTGATACGAAGAGTGATGTTGCGAGCGCGCAGGCCTTCACGTTCTTCGAGGGCGGCGACTTCGCGCCGGGCGATCTGCTCCACGGCATCGCGATGGAGCGGATCAAAGGTCACCACTTGGTCCAGACGGTTGAAGAACTCCGGCCGGAAGAACTTTGTCACCGCAGCACTGTCCACACGTGCGCCTTCCGTAATGGCATCTGGCGTGAAGCCGGGTGCGCCACCTTTGCGCGTTCCTAGATTGGAGGTCATGATGATGACCGTGCTGCGGAACCACGTGGTGCGTCCCAGGGCATCCGTGAGCCGGCCTTCTTCAAAGACATTCATCAGCGTGTCGAAGACCTCTGGTGACGCCTTCTCTACCTCATCGAAGAGCAGCACGCCGAAAGGATTCTGCCGCATGCGCTTCACCAAGTCGGACGGTTCTCCAAACGGATCACCCAGCAGGCGCCGTGCTGCGTCGTAGCCGCTGTACTCGCTCATGTCGAGCCGCACCAGTCGGTCCGCGGCCTTGCGATTCGGAAAGAGGTAGTCGCCCAGCAGCTTCGCGAGTTGCGTTTTTCCTGTTCCGGTGGGGCCGGTGAAAAGGAGTACGGCTAGCGGGCGTGCCGGATCATTGAGGCCCGCCTTGAACTTCAGGATGGTGCGGCACACCGCGTCTACGGCATGAGGTTGTGAGATGAGACGCTCGCTGAACCAGCGTTTTAGGTCGGCAGGTTCCAGCAGACTGCTTTCGTCGAGCAATGCCTCCGGCAACCCTGTGGCCGTAGCAATCCCGCGCCGCACTTCCGTCAGATGCACGACCTCGGCACCCAGCTCCTGGGCCTTTGCCGCTGCATCATTCATGTGCGTGAGAGGCGTGGCGGGGAATCCCGCGTAGGGCAGGAAGCGCCGACAGAGACGTCCCGCCTCACTCGCGGCCTCGGGCACGAACTCGAGAGAATGCCGGGCACTGAGTGAGACTGCTGCCTGCTGCAGGATGCTCTCCTCACTGCCAGCTGAGAGGGCGTCCATGCGGATCATGCTGAAGGCATCCAGAAACGCAGGCAGACTACGCTCACAGGCTTCCACTTCCTCAGGTGTGGCCTCCACCACCAGGCGTACTTCCTGGAAACGCAGATACGGAACAAGGAAGGCTGCGAGGCTGCTCTCTGGCGTGGTCCCACCCAGGCGCATGAGTTCTTGGAGGCTCTCAATGCAGAGCACCCCGTTCATGTCGCGGATTTCTTGAATGACCTCCTCCAGCCTTTCCTGCCACTGGCCCAGCCAGCGCATGCCCGCGATGATGCGTGAGCCGCTGGTAATCCAGAAGCGATGCTCCTTCGCTTGGTCCTCTTCCGTCGCCATTCGTGAAAGACGGCGAATGGCCTCGAGCAGCACCGCACTCTTCCCGCAACCAGACTTTCCAACGAGCAGGATGTTCCCTGACTTCTGTGCCAGGCGATTGGTGAGATCGTTGATCGATTGCTCACGCTCATGAGGCCAGGAGCGCACCGTGCGTCGCAGGGCTGCGGCATCTACCGGGTCCGCGATCTTGGCAAGGGATTCCGTGGGCGCGCGAAACCCCTTCTCCTTCCTGCGCCGTGGGCTGAAGGAAATGGAATCCAGCACGCAGGGACCATTGGGCAGGTAGCGCAGCAGCTGCGCGGGAGCGAGCCCCTTCAGCGCCTGCCGGGCATAGTGCAGCGCCATTTCATCCACGCGCTCGCCGCTGCTCACGTCGAACTCGACATCCAGCCCCGGAATGAGCGCGCAGATGAGACCACTCTCACGCTTGCCCACCACATAGGGAAGTCGCAGCGTGACTGGCTCCGCGCAGGGCACGATGCGTCTCCTGCCCGTGGGCCCGGGAGGTGTCTCATACTCCGGCACCGCCTGTATCTTCACGGTGCGCAGCGTGGGCTCCAGGAAGTCCGGATCGGGAAGAGCGTCGTTCTCACTGGAATCCACGGCTCGCAGGTAGTCCTTCAGTTCGTGCAGCACCGCATTGGGTGAGGGACCGCTCGCGGTACCGGTTCTGGAGAGCTCGTCCAGGAGGCGTCCACTCCACAGGTCCTCCCTGGCATGCCACAAGACTACGGGGTATCGAAACGTGCGCGGCATGACCGTCAGTGGGTGTGAGTTGGTGTATCAGGGGTGGATGTTGGCTGTCCGTGGCAGACGGCCATAGCCAGGTCGCCAGCCTCCTCGTGAACGTCCCGCACCAGCAGCCCGGTGCGCAGGTCCAGCAGCGAGCTGTCGAGGCGCAACCAGGTGATCTGATTTCCGGTGTTGTCCGGAGCCGGCTCCCCCGTGCGCCGCGTCCGCACAGTGTTGAGCCGCATGTGGCCATTGAGGATCCTCGCGCGCACGCCGGAGGTCGCGGTCATCAGGCCCTGCAGGCCGGGGCCATCCACCACGCGGCGGCCTTCCTTGTTGGAAATGGAGATCACCTCCGCCATGGCAGAGGGAGTCCACTTCAAGGAGGCAATACTGTTCTGCGGCTCCGGCGCGTCATTCTTTTCAAAGTAGCCGTCGTATTCATCAAAGGGAGCGATATCCACTGTCCACGATTCGGTTTCGACCGCGGACTCGTGGCATACGGAAAGCAGGTGCCGCGCTCTCCACAGCAGGCGCAGGGCTCTGGCATAGTCCACATCGAGTGGCACCGCCTGGGCCAGCACTTCCGCAATGGCATGTGCAGCGAGTCGCTGGGAGAGCAGACGAGAGAGTACATCCTCCACCACCTCATGAGGCAGCACGTGCAGCCTGTCCTTCGGCTTCACAGGATCGCCTTTCATGGCGCGGGAGGCGGCGGCTCGCTTGCGGGCGAGCTCCTCGCGGTCGAGATGGTCTTCCAGTCGTTTCAGTCCGAAGCGTAGCGCCGAGCATTCGTCCCGCAGGCGGAAATACCAGGCGCGCAGGCGGGAGATGGCTCCGTCTACTTCCTGCTCAAAATTCCAACCATCCAGCCGCTCATCCGCCTCATCGATGAGGTCAAACGCTTCATCAATGAGATCCAACAATTCATCTTGCGTCACCGTGGCGGGCAAGGTGAAGAGGAACGGCGTCTGCTGCTGGGACTGCAGGTCAAAGGCCAACACACCGTCATCGCCCAGGGATACCCGTGCACTCATCGCATGCTGGGTGCCCATGGTCGCCATGAGGGCGGCGAGGGGCTCTACCAGATGAGTCTCCACCGCACGACGCAGCGAGCGGGCGCCATACGCGACGTCATGCCCCTTTTCAGCGAGATAGCGCACGGCGTCATTTTCCAGTGACACATTCACGCGGCGGTCGGTGACACCCTGCCGCTTCAGGACACGGTGGGCCATCACATGCGCGAGGTTCTCGATGTCCTGCCGTCTGAGTTCGTGGAAGGGCACGATGCGATCCAGGCGATTGAAGAACTCTGGTCGGAAAAATTTCTCCGCCGCCTGTCGATATGCCAGGAGATCCCCGGTCTCGCTTCCACCAAAACCGAGGCGCTGACGCGCCTGACGGGCGCCCAGATTTGAGGTGAGGATGATGATGCAGTTGCAGAAATCCGTCGTTTGTCCCTGCGCGTCCGTGAGACGTCCTTCACCCAGCACCTGGAGCAGCAGATCAAAGACATCCGGATGCGCCTTCTCCACTTCATCGAAGAGCAGCAGGGTGAAAGGCTGGCGGCGTACGCGTGAAGTGAGCTGGCCTCCACGTCCAGGTCCACCGATGAGGCGAATGGCCGCGTCATCACCGCTGTATTCATTCAGGTCGAAGCGGACCATGCGGTCCGCGCTTTCGAACACGATCTCGGCAAGAGCCTTGGCGCACTCCGTCTTGCCCACTCCTGTGGGTCCCAGGAAGAGCAGCGACCCCAGTGGTCGTCTGGGATCCTGCAGCTCGGCAGAAGCCATGAGAACGATGTCCATCATCGCTTCCACCGCGGCGGATTGGCCCATGATTTCGCATTCGAAATGCCAGCGCAGTTCATCGCGAGCGAGGCCGCCACCGCGGATCATGTCCAGGCTGATGCCGTGACGCTGTGCGAACCATTCCAGCACATTCGAGGCGGAGGTCGCTTGGCTGGCATCTCCGCTCGCGGTTTCTGATTTGAAGTTGTTTGCGAGAGCCTGGAGCATCTCCACCGCCTTCCCTGGGAAAGCGCGGGCGCGGCCAAAGCGTTGCTGCAGCCGGATGACTTCCGGCAGCACCTCCGGTGAGAACTGGCAACCGGGAGGCAGTTCCTGCATGGTGCGCACCAGGATGCGGAGTGTGGCGTCATCACCCGTCTCACGCACATGAATGACCTGGAACTGGCTCGCGAAAGCACGGTCCAACTCACGCAAACGGCCCCAGGCCTCAGGCGTGGCCTCTGCAAGCACCGGAATGGGTTCATGCTCCTGCCGAGCCTTCAGCACATGGCCCAGCGTGAGGTCACTTCCGGACGATCGGCCCGCCTCGAACAGTGCGAGCAAGTCATCCAGCACCAGCACGTGGCGCCCTTTCCGAATGGCGGCGAGCATGGCCGTCCAGCGTTCCTCCCACTGGCCGAGGTGGGACATGCCACTGATCACCCGTTGGGGAGATACCAGCCAATATTGGCCGCGGCGTCCCACGCCTGGTGTCTCGTTGGACTTGCGCACGCATTCGTGGATGATCGCTGTCTTGCCTGACTTCGGCCTGCCTACGAGCACGACCATGGGAGCTCTCATACTGATGCGGCGGAAGCTCGCCCACAGTTGGTTCACTTCCGTTTCCCGCAGGAGCGCGTGATGCAGATCATGCGGGTAGAGCCGGTCGAGGCAGCGCCCTACCTTCTGCAGTTCATGATCGCCATCCATCGGTTCATCATCGGCAAAGGAGATGAAGCGTGTTTTCGGCTTGGGCAGGCGTTGATTTCCCGTCAGCACCACTGGCAGGTGTGCCAGGTGGGGCTGGCTCCCGCAGAACCAGGGGTCTGCATCCAGGGAGTCCTCGGTGTCGCGTTCCAACTGCCGGAAGTGCGCAGTGATCGCATTGGAGGCCACATCACGAAGCTGCGTGCCCGTGGGCCATTCAAAGCTCAAGCCGCCCCTCGGCAGATGCGCAAGCCTCCGGCCGGAACTCTCAAACACCACGGCGAAGAAGGTGCCTTCCACGGCACGCTTCTTGAGCTCAATTCGCAGCCTCAGCGCGTGAGCCGTCATTGGTGGGCAAAAGCTCCACCAGAGCAGTTCACGGTGATTCGGCGCCACTGCCTGCTCCAGCAGGGCGGGATGCATCCGATCCCTCAGCCGGGACAGGGCGCGATCTTCGCGAATGTCACGCTCATCGTCAAAGTCGCCGTCCGGCGTGAACACCGGCCGTACGCGGAAGCGCGAGATCCCTTGATCATCGCGATGATGATCCACGCACACGGGAATGGTCAGGGTAAGCTTCATGCGAGTGCCTCGGCCAGGGCTGTCGCTCTCAAGGTTTGCAGAAGCCAGCTCTTCTCAAAGCGACCTTCCTTTCGCGTGTTGGCGGAACCTTCGCGTACGATCAGGCGCACGGGATCATACTGGCGGCAGATCACACCGGACTCCACGTCCGGCAGCCCCGCCAGATCCTGCAACAGCAGGGTGAATTTGCTTAGCTCCGGGAGATGATTCTCCGGTACCTGGATATCGATGCGGCATGCCCAGTCGTCCTTCTGCGGATCACTTTGCACAGAAGAATCCATTTTCTTATCCGAGGTCTCTTCGTCCTTTGATTTGCGTTTTGCTCTGGAGAGGTGAATGCCGGTTTCGTTTTTCAAATGCATGGCGGCGTTGGTGCCTTCGATCCACAGGGCGATGGCGCTGATGGATTCGGCATCGGTGTGCCAGAGTACCTCCTGCTCGCGCGTGGAGGGAGGAGCGTCCGCCAGCACGCGGAGTGCATCCTCCGTCAGCAGGCGCGCTGGCGTCTTTTTGTGAAACAGCCCGAGTCGCACGGAGGCTCCGAGTTCAACGGCGGCATCGTGATACACCCTGGCAAAGCGGAAGAGCGCCTTGCCTGGCTGGCCACGAATCACAAAGACGAGCCGCTTCGGCGGTGGTTGCCACAGGGCAAAGGTCTCCAGCACCAGATCCTCCCACCCTGTCATGGTCAGTGGCTCCCGTTGTCGCAGAATCTCCAACTCCTCCCGGTTCAGCGCGAGGATGAGGGCCTCCTCACGCGCGAGCTGGATATTGGCTTCGCCCTGCATGCGACTGAGACAGGTCTTGAGGCGGTCCAGCTCGGGATCGTGACCCTGCCACGTGTCTTTGCTTCTCCTGGCCACGCGGTCTTTCATGCGCTGGGCGCGCAGACGTTGCTCCATCAGCTTGGCTTTGGCCGCGAGTCCGTTCGTCATGGTGGAAATGAGCAGACGCTGGTAGGCCCGGCGTATGTTTGCCGCGAGGAAGATGCGCGACTGCAAGTCCGCTCGCGTGAGCGAAGCACTGGCGACCGGAGCTGCATTTGTGCCCGGGGCAGGCTGGGGGCTTTCGATACTCAAGCGCCCATCCACATCCAGCTCCACCCGCAGCGTGGCAGGTCCTTCCACATTCTGCACAAGGGAAGAGAGTGGCACGAGCAATTCCTCCGCCACACGGCGCTTCAAGGGGCGTGCACCGTAGCGCGGGTCATATCCCTTTGCGGCCAGGTGTCGCAGTGCGGGCTCCGTCACCTGCAGGCGGAGCTTCCTGCTGGCGAATCCTGACCGCAGGGAAACGGCATCGATTTCCCGACGTGTCAGCGAAAGCACGACCTCCTCCGACAGCGGTTGGTACGGCACAATGCGATCGATGCGGTTGAACATTTCCGGTCGCAACGTTTTCTGCACTGCGGAGGTGAAATGCTCCACCGCATCCCGCAGCGCGCTGCCGTTCGCATCAAATCCCATGCGTCCGAGTGCATACTCCTGGGCGCCGAGGTTCGAGGTCATGATGACCACGCAATTGCTGAAGTCCGCAGTGCGCCCTGCCGCATCCGTGAGGCGTGCCTCGCCAAGAACTTGCAGCAGCAGGTCGAAGACAGACGCATCCGCTTTTTCAAATTCATCCAGCAGCAACACATTGAAAGGCTGCTCACGCACTGCGGCGGTGAGAATGCCTTCCTTGCCATCGTGACGACCACTCACCAGGCGTTGCGCACTCCATGGCTGGCCATACTCACTCATGTCCAGACGGATCATGCGCTCGGGGCTTTGGAAGAGAAACTCGGCCAGCGCCTTGGCCATCTCCGTCTTGCCTGTACCGGTGGGGCCGATGAAAAGTAGCGAAGCCAGCGGCCTGCCGGGGCGGGTGAGTCCGGCCTTCAATTGGGCGATGACACTCACGATGACGTCCACCGCAGCATCCTGCCCCTGCACGCGCCGCTGAAACCAGGTTCGCGTCTCAGCAAGGTCGAGTGGTTGCTGTGGATCGAGTAGATGGCGCGGCATGCCAGTCTCCGCGGAGAATGCGGCATACACCTCCGCTTCCTCGATGAGGGTATCCTTCTCCGCAGCTTCATGCAGGCGCTGCATGAAGCGCAGTGGTGCTCCCGGAAAGGCCGCGTATCCCATGAAGCGATGGTGCAGCGTAGCAATGCGCTGGAGGGCATCGCGCGTGAAGCGTCCCCGATCGCGACCCATCTTGATGGAGGAGGAGAGCAGGATGGCGCTTTCCGCTTCGCGCGAGGGCTCTTCCACTTTCAGGATGCGGAAGGCTTCACTGAGACGCGGATCATTCTTCTCGATCACCGCCATCTGCTCCGGCGTGCACTCCACGATGACCTGGATGTCCCGCCGGACGAGATGCGGACGCAGGAAGCTCGCGATGCTCTCCGAGCCCGCGGAGCTCTGACCCACATTCATCAGCTCAAAGAGATTTCCCAGGAAGAGGATGATGGGCTTTTGTTTCGCAGACTCTACCAAGTCACGGCACCGCTTCTGCCACATGCCAAAGCCGCATGCTCCCGCGATGAGACGCGAACCGCTGCTGCGGTAGAGGGTCTTTTCACCGAGTTTAAGATCTCCACTGCGCCGCACCAGCTCCTGCACCAGGGCTGTTTTGCCCACGCCGCCGGGGCCCATCAGGAGAATGCTTGGTTTGTCCGGAAGCGAAAGGATGCGCGCGAGATGCGCCAGGGTTCCCTGCATCTCATACGCCTGTTGCATGAAGGGACCCTCCATGCGTGTGCAGAGCTGCTCCACGGCGTCAGGGCCCTTCTCCGTGGTATTCAGACGCTTCCATCTGTCGCGCGTGGATTCGAGTAGTGGAGTCCAGGGAAGGGACTGCAGCTTGAAAGTGCCGCGCTGCAGCAGCGCCATCTGCAGGTGGGATGTATTCCATCCATCGCGCTTGATGGCGGAGAGCGCATGCTCCTTGAGCATCTCGGGCAGGGTGCCTCGGTTTGGCGCGATGACCGAAATGGAAAGCGCAGGAATCACGGCAATCATCTGTCCGCCCTGCTCCCAAATCAGCGCATCGAGCTGGATATCCATGGGCTCGCGCCAAGCTTCGGTGCGTTTGCCTGGGGCCACCGACAGCTCGATCGTCGTAATCTCCGGCTGGCCGAGCACCAGCCGCCTGCTGATTTCATCGAGCGGAAGCGCCTTGAGAAGTTCCTCGCCTACATCAATCAACGCAAAGCGAGCCCGGCGTTCACGATGTGCCAGCGTCGACAGCTCGGGAAACAACAGAAACTCGATGAACAACTGCGACGCCCCCTCCGCACTGTCTTCCAGAGTGCGGGTGACGAGATGCAGTGTGGCGGAGACTTCAGACATGAGCGCGCATCCAACACGAAACGCGTACGAAATGCCAGTGTCTTTGCGCGTGATTCACGAAGATAAGATAAGGATCACACCATCGGCGCATCTTCACCCATGGCGGGCGATGCATGTCCAGTCTTTGCTTTGACTCTTACCTCGGGAATCGTCAGAAGTATGCCCATCGACACTGCCGCGAAGACGCCGCAGAGCGTCACCAGGGCAAAGAAGTTCTGTGTGGCGCTGTAGATCAGGCCGCCGATCTGCACTGCGGTGATCAGACTGATGGCCTGGCAGAAACTCATGATGGATTGGTACGTGGGGCGACGGCGATGCGGGCAAAGTTCAGCCACGAAGGTGAGATCTCCCACGCGCTCAGCAAAAACTCCGAAACCCCACACGAAGAAGACGACCAGAAATCCGGTGAAACTCGTGACCCACGGCAGCGAGAGGCACAGAGCCAGGCAAAGCGCCCGTGAGAAGAGCATCACGAGGCGTCCGCCGTGGCGATTGCCCCACCATCCGGCGAAGATATTGCCGAAGAGCGCGCCGATCATCTGAGCGAGCAGCAAAAGGCCAGCGTCCGCGGTGCTCCGGCCAGTCACGGTGAGGGCGTGGATACTCAGGAAGGCCACCATCATGAGGTACCCTGTGCCGGTGAACCGCACGAGGATGAAGCGTTTCAGCTTCGGCTGCGAGGAGAGAAGTTTGGGCAGTTCGCGGATGTAGGCGCCGTAGGAGGGGCGGGGAAGGCGGAGCAGATTCGTACCCACGGCTTCCTTCATGCTCCATTGCGAGATGGCTGAGAGGAATAGAAACCCAAAGCAGATGAGGTGCAGCCACGCATACCCCTGCACTCCGGGATGATGGGTGAACATCCAATGAATCACCGGGCCAGCCGACAGGCCGATGATGCCTTGTATTAAATAGCGAATGGCCCAGCCGGAGGCTCGCAGGTGCTCCGGGATCATGCGCGTGACCATTTCCATCCATGCCTGTACCGCCACCCCTCCCACCAGTCCGGACATGATGGGCGTGAGCACGACTACCGGGAGAATGAATCCCGCCGCCTGGGGAGCCAGCAGCATGAAGATCCCGGCGATGAGATATGGCAGACGCTGCAGCACCCCGAAGCCACAGACAAAAGGCTTGTGCCGGTGAAGCTGCTCCACATACGGCGCGGAGACCAGGCCGGGCAGGGCAAACATGGCCGGCAGAATCACCGGTAGCAGGGCGATGAGCCAGTTGGGTCCGCCGAGGTCTTTTACAAAAACCGGCAGCACCGTCTCCGGAGCCAGGAAGGCGAGCCCCGCCATGTAGAACCCACCTTCCAGGCAGTGCATCCAGAAGTTGCGTTGTAAGTGCGGGAGGTGAGGGCTCGACATCAGGTGGTCTCTGTCAGTCAGCGTCAGCGGGCGAAAGGCGTGAACGAAGCGGAGGGTCGGGATAGTTGCAAATGGGAGTTAAGAGTTATGGGTTAGGAGTTAGGAAGAAAATCTTGGGTGGTTGTTTTGTCCCTGCGCATCACTCGTAGCCCCTAACCCTTGCCCTCTAACTTTTTACCCAGCCTTTACAGAAATGAACGGGCGGCGGTGGGAGCTTGTCTTGTCCCGTTCAGTTTGCTCGTGTTAGAGTAGCCCCCATACCTTCGCCATGCCCTCCCGTACCGTTCTCGTCGTGGAAGATGACGCCGCCATCCGCCGTGGCGTTCAGGATGCGCTTCAGTTCGCGGGCTACACCACTCTGACTGCTGCCGATGGCAAGGAGGGCACGCGGCTGGCGCTCACGGCCACCTTCGACCTCATGCTTCTGGACCTCGTGCTGCCGCACGCCAGCGGGTTTGACATTCTCAAGGCCCTGCGCGCCGAGCGTCCCGGCACGCCGGTGATCATCCTCTCCGCCCGTGGCGAGGAGAATGACCGCGTGCGTGGCCTGCGCCTGGGGGCGGATGATTATGTGGTGAAGCCCTTCAGCGTGCGTGAGCTGCTGGCCCGGGTGGATGCGGTGCTGCGCCGCGCGCCGGAGAGGCAGCCGGTGCAGGAAAAGGCGAAACTCCCCTGTGGCACGGCGGATTTCGCCACCGGAGAGCTGCGCTATGCGGACGGCACCCGCACCGAGCTCTCGGATCGTGAGCGTGAGTTGCTGCGCTATTTCTCCCAGAATCGCGGCCGGGTGGTCTCCCGCGATGAACTGCTCCAGCACGTGTGGCGTATCACACCCAATCATACCGAGACCCGCACGGTGGACATGCATGTGGCGAACCTGCGCCAGAAGCTGAAGGATGACGCCGCCTCGCCCGTACTGATCGTGACCGTGCGTGGCAAGGGGTACCGCTTCGACGGCGGCGGGAGTCCTGCTGTGACCGGAACAGAGATGCAGGCATGAATCGCCCCGTTCACACCTGGCTGGTATTTCTCGGATGTCTCGCTCTTCTGTTTGGAGCGATGGGCTGGGTGACCCTGCATACGCTCAATCTGGAGCGTGAGCGGCAGAATACGGCTCAAGAAGCGGCGAACAAGGAGCGCGTGCGCCTTGCCTTGTGGCGTCTCGATTTCCAGGCCAGTACCCTGGTGATTCGTGAGAATGCTCGACCGCCCGAAGCCTTCCGCGCCTTCCATGCGCCGGAGGGCTTTTTCAATCGCGACAATACCGAGGTGAAGAAGGGCGAAGTGCTCGCTCCCTCTCCGCTCCTGGGCGTGCCGCCGGATCTGGTGATGCTCCATTTCCAGCTTGATGGTCAGGGCCGTGCTTCTTCTCCCCAGGCGCCTTCGGGCAATGCGCGTACCCTGGCCCTGCAGAACTATCTGGACCCTGCGGACATCCAGAACGCGGAGACGCGTCTGCAACAGCTTCGCAACTTGCTGGCCAAGCCGGGGAATGGCGAACGGTTGGGCACTCCGCAAGTATCCGGGCGAGAAATCATGCGCGATGAAGTCAGCGCGGCGCCTGCGCTCTTGAGCAATGGACAAATACTGTGTGCCTGGAACTCCTTCGATCCGAAGAATCTTCCAGCCGGTGCGCCTGTGGTGAACAGCGGCACCGTCGTTGTACCGTCTCCGGGCGAACCTGTGGCTGCTCCCGTTCCTGTTCCTGCCAAGGCCGTTGAGCAGCAGACCCTGGGCAAGGACACGTACGCTCAGGGGAGTTCCTTCATGTATGAAAACGCCCTGAGGAAGAACATTGTGGAGTCCCAGAAGGTGGAGACTCTTCCCCAGCAACTTCAGACGAAGGAGGGTAGGGCAGCCTCCCAGGTGAGGAATTGGAGCTCCAGTGAAGGTGTGGAAAAGAAGGAAGGGGACCTGCAGTTGTCCTCTTCTTCGTCTTCCCCCTCATCGTCCGCACCCGGTCGCCCCAAGGCGGCTGTCACCAAGAAAGGCAACGCCAGCACTTCAGATGCGAAGCCCACGGAACAGGCCGGCGGATTCAGGGGTGAACTCCAATCGTCCGTCGCCATGTCCGGTCAAAAGCAGATGGAAGTGCCACAGCAGCGTGACAGCGCCGTGGGGGCGGACCGCTCCCAGCATCTCCAACTCGACCAGGCACTCCCGAAGCAGCAGGGACAGATCGACATGGAGGCGGCGAAGAAGAGCGATCTACGAGGCACCTTGGGTGGGGCGCAGCAGCCATCATTCCCCGATCCCCAGCCGCAGGTCGTAGCCAATGCCGGTACCCTTGAGGCGAATACGAGATTGTCGGCGAATGCACCGATTTTCACCATGCCTTCTTCGCCGGTCACCGTGGCGCCCGCCGCGCCGCAGCCTGCACCTCCCGCGACTACGCCTCTGATCGCCACCGCGAAGCCACTCCAGGGATTCTGGATTGAGGACACCTTGCTACTTACGCGTGAAGCCACGCTCGACGGTTCCCGCGTGCTGCAAGGCGTGTGGCTGGACTGGCCGAAGCTGCGTGATCAGTGGCTTGCTCAAGTGCGTGACCTTTTCCCCAATGCCACACTGGTGCCTGCAACCAATGCGTTGCCGGATCAGCCGGTGCTGGATGATCCGCTTCGTCTTGCTTCACTGCCGGTGAGGTTGGTGACCGGAACCTTTGCCACCGTGCGCGTTCCTTTTTGGACGCCCATGCGCTCTTCGCTCGCGGTGGCGTGGTGCTGCGTCGGTCTGGCGGGAATCGCGGTCGGTGCAGTGCTCTTCGGTACGGTGGCATTGAGTGAGCGCCGCGCGGCTTTCGTTTCCGCGGTGACACATGAGTTGCGTACGCCGCTCACCACCTTCCGCCTGTATTCGGAAATGCTCGCGAGCGGCATGGTGCGGGATGAAGAGCAGAAAAAGAACTACCTCGGCACACTGGAGGCGGAGGCGGGGAGATTGAGCCACCTCGTGGAGAATGTGCTCGCGTATGCCCGCATCGAGCGTGGCAGCGCCCGTGCCCAGGTGGAGAGTGTGAGCATCGGAGACATTCTCGATCGCGTGGTACCGCGTTTGCGTCAGCGCGCGGAGCAGGCTGGCATGGAGATTGCCGTGGATGCTAGTGAGGAAGAGCGCAAAACCATGCTGCGCGTGGATGTGGCCGCATTGGAGCAGATTCTCTTCAACCTCGTGGACAACGCCTGCAAGTACGCGGCTCCGCGCGCGGCGGACAAGACCATTCATGTGCAGGCTGCCACACGCGGACCGCTTGCCATGTTACGCGTGCGCGACCACGGAGCCGGCATTTCCCCGCAGGAGCGTCGAAGAGTTTTCCGTCCCTTCCACAAGAGCGCGGACAAGGCGGCACACTCCGCCCCCGGCGTGGGCTTGGGGCTGGCTTTGTGTGAACGTCTCAGCAAGGCGCTTGGTGGTAAATTGAGCCTGGAGAAGAGCCCCTCTGGTGCGGGCGCCAGCTTTGTATTGGAACTGCCTCGGGCGTGAAGCGGGGCGATCCGGAAAGGGGCGCCTCGTTACCGGAGGTGGGATGGATGAATCCCTATTTCCCTTGCCCAGCCGGGGCGCTCCCCTCTACATTGGCAGACTTCCATGAAATCCGCTTCTGCTTCCACACCTGACTCCGCGCCGCGCACGTCCCGCCGTCGTTTCCTTGTGCAATCCGTCGCTGCACTGGGATTCCCCACCATCATTCCTGCCACGGCACTGGGGAAGGGGAGACCGGCGCCCTCGGAGCGCATCAATGTGGGTGTCTTTGGCTGGGGCACGATTGCCACGCACTGGACGGGCAATTTCCTCAACAATGAAAAGTGCCAGGTCATCGCCGTGGCAGACCCGGTGAAGGAAGGCACGAACTACGGCTACAGCGGCGAGATGAAGGGCGGCCGCGAAATCGGCAAGGGCATCATCGATCAGCACTACTCCACCTTTTCCAAGAAGGCCTCCAAGAGCTGCACCGCCTACGCCGACTTCCGCGAGATGCTGGAGAAGGAAGACCTCGACGCCGTGCAGATCTGCACGCCGGATCACTGGCACTGCTACCAGACCGTGACATGCGCTCGCAAGGGCATCCACCTCTACGGACAGAAGCCCCTCTCACTGACCATCGGTGAAGGCCGCCAGATGGTGGAGGAAGTGAACAAGGCCGGCGTCACCTGGCAGACAGGCAGCCAGCAGCGCAGCGATTTGTATTTCCGCATGGCGTGCGAGTTCGTGCGCAACGGTCGCATCGGCAAGGTGAAGCGCGTGCGCATCGGCCTTCCCGGCGGGCACAAGGACTGGAACAAGTGGGGGAACCGCACCGCACCTGAGGCACCTCCCGCAGACTTCGATTATGACATGTGGCTTGGACCAGCCTCGCAGATGGAGTACCGCCCGGCCCTGCTGCCGCTGAACTGGAGGCACAACTACAACTTCTCCGGCGGCATGATCACCGACTTCGGTGCGCACCATATCGATATCGCCCAGTGGGGCATGGATCGTGAGAACACCGGTCCCGTGGAGCTCAAGAACATCAAGGGCGAGATGCCTGCGAAGGATGCGCTCTACAACACAGCCACCGCATTCCATTTCGAAGCCGTGTTCGATGACGGCCTGACGTATGTCATTGCGGATGAATCCGAGAAGATCATGCCTGAGGTGGCGGCGTTGGAGAAGGACCCTGAGAAATTCGGCCACTCTGGTATCTTCTTTGAAGGAGAGAATGGCAAGTGGATCTGGGTGAACCGCGGCAAACTGCAGGCGAGCTCACGTGAGATCCTGGCAGAGAAGATTCGCCCTGAGGAAATTCACCTCTACGAGAGCAAGGATCACACGGACAACTTCCTCGACTGCGTGTACTCCGGCAAGCCGGTGGTGGCGCCCATTGAGGCGGCGCACCGTACCATCAGCATCTCGCACATGGGGAACATCGCCCTCCGACTGGGGCGCTCGAGCATCAAGTGGGATCCGAAGGCGGAGAAATTTGGTGATGACGCCGAGGCGAACGCGATGCTGAAGCGTGAGTATCGGAAACCCTGGACCCTTGCTTGATCCGTCTCGGAGCACGACTCGTCTTCTGCCTGCTGCTGTGCCTGTTTGGGCGCGCGGTCATGGGCCATCCTTTTGATGGGGATGGCACCGGACCTGCGCGTGCAGGCAGCAGCAATGTACAGGTATACCTGTATGTGGAGCCCTATACCTGCCGCGTAGAGTGCCTTGTATGGATGCCCACCGCGCTGAACCTGCAGGGCCTACCACCCGGCACAGAATTGGTGCTGCCGGATGCGGTGAAGCAACAGGTGCTGGAGAAGGCACGTGACGAGGCCGCATCGTGGTGCGTGTTGCGTATCGACGGCACGGAAGTGAAGCCGGAACGCAAGGGCGCGGAGGTGCTGAAAGGCAGGCCTGGGAATAGCGATCAGATCAAGCCGGAGGAGCCTGTCGCGGTCATGGACACCATGTTGGGATTGTCCTGGGAGTTTCACGCACCTGCGACCCTCGACAAGGTGGAGTTGGAATGGCGTGGATTTGGCGGCGTGGTGCAGGCCGTGCCAGTCACCGTGGTTTATGGACCCACGATGGAGGCGGGCATGGTGCTCACGCCTTCTGCGCCTGCTTCAGTATGGAAGAACGGAGGCCGTGTGCCTCCCGCGCCTCCGCTGTCGAAGGTGCCCACGGTTGAAACTTCCCGAATCAATGCGCCTGCCTCCGCGCTCCTCTCTGGAGCCGTATTGGTGGTCGCCTTGGTGTGGGCATGGCGCAGCTCGAAGCGGGGTATGGCGCGAGTGGTGGCACCGGGTGCTTTTGCCGTGGTCGGCTGTGTTGTTGCAGTGCTTGTGGCACCCGGCGTCACCTGGTCTGCCAGGCTCTCGCCTGATAAGACACTCACCCAAGAGGAGGCTGGCAAGATTCTCGAACCCCTGTTGCGCAATACCTATCGTGCCTTTGATCAAAGCAGTGAGTCCGCCATCTATGACGTGCTGGCGCGCAGTGTGCACGGTCCTCTTCTGGAAAAGCTCTATCTCCAGACCGTGCGAGCTCTCACGCTGGAAGGCATGGACGGCACGCGTGTGAAGATCACCGACATGGCAGTGAACGTCGATCGCGTGTTGCCGCACGAGGATGGTTTCATTGCCGAAGGTCAGTGGACCGCTGTGGGAACCGTAGGACACTGGGGTCACCTGCACCAGCGCATCAATCGTTACACCGCGCGACTGACACTGGAGCCGATTGGCAATGCGTGGAAGATCACCGGCCTCGAAGTGCTGGAAGAGCGCCGCATGTAGCAAGGCAAGTCCTCCCATAGGCCACAACTTAAGTTGTCATGGCTGTTTTGTCCCGGAGGGACAGCGGATGGTAGCTGGTCGGTGGAGGGAGTCTAGACGACCGCAACCACCGGATCACGTTGTCAAAAAGATGCTCCGTCCCGGATGGGACGGCGGGGGAAGGTCGCTGGGTGGATGACGGTGGCGTCACCTTGGTACACCTTCCGGCGTACCCTTCGGGACGCCATCATGGTATCGCCATAGATCCGGTGGTTGCGGTCGCTGAGGTTGCCTTCGTTCCTCAGGCTTCACGGTTAGCGCTTCGCGTGCAGTCTTGCCGCTCACGCGGCATGGTGTTCTCCACCGACCGGCTACCATCCGTGCTCCCTCCGGGAGCAAATTTCACATGCCACACAAATTGAAACGGGCTGATACCCTTACCATTGTTAAGCTGGCGCCTATGGACAAGTCTTCCCCAAGCAGCGGCGGCTCCAGCTGCTGACTTGCTTGCACGAAAAGAGCGACGTCCCGTCTTGCGGGACGCCGCTCCTTTGGGAGACACTGGAACAGTAGGTTCTTTGGAGGGCTTTAGCCCTGCCAGTCGGCATTCTTGCCGCGGGTGTCGATGTGCGTGAAACCAGGGTAGCGGCCAATGCCACCCTTGAAGTAGCCTTGGGAACGGAGGGCTTCGGCAGCTTCAGCGACCTTGGAAGGTGCGCAGTCGAAGTGCAGGTCCAGCGCCACATTCAGCATGTGCTGGGAGTGGGTGGCAGCGCCCGTGCAGGCGGCATTGTAAGCCGGGCTGCGGTAGGCACTGATCACGGCCTGCAGAGGCACGCCGAGCTTTTCCCGGAGCTTGTCCGCGACCTTGAGGGTCGGAGGCATCTTGGTCCAGAGTTCGCGGGGGGGGAGGGAGTTCTTCACCTTGCCGCGCACCTTGTAGTGGGGCATGAGCACCTCCGCGGGCTTGATGAAAATGAGGCCGAGTCCCGTGAGAAACGTCTCATATTCCTTGCCCATCTTGTCCAACTCGGCGGCTGTCGGAGTGCTGTCCTTTTCTTCATGGCCTTCACCAGTCTTGCTGGTTTCGGTCTTGCTGCCGGTCTCGTCCTTGCCGAAGAGCCAGGAGGTCTGGCCAAAGGCAAGGGTTCCACCAGCGAGTGCTCCAAAGAGCGATTTTACCATGCGGCGCCTTCCGATCAGCATATCATGAGATGCCAGGGAGGAGGTGCGCGGTGTATGCAGTAGCGAGGGCTGTTCCTGTTCCATGTCGTTTGGGGCGTCCGGAAGGCTCGATCTCTTTCGGCCTGCAATCGGAGGCTCTTGTATGACAGGTTGACCTAATCGCTGTTCACAGAATTTTGCGCTTATCTGAGATTATTTTATTTTGTCCATAAGGCGGTCAAAAAATGCGCCATGGAATGACAAAATATGCGTGATGCGCAGGGGAAATGAATGCATCTTGCGATGGTGATGGCATGATGCACGGCCAAAATTTTGGCTCGATGCGCACGTTATCTCACCAGTCGGCATTCTTGCCGCGGGCATCGATATGCGTGAATCCTGCATAACGCCCGATGCCACCCTTGAAGAAGCCTGTTGCGCGGAGTGCTTCGGCGGTTCTCACCACCTGATCCGGTGCGCAATCATACACGAGATCGAGCGCCAGATTCTGCATGTGACAGGATGCCTTGGCTGCGCCAGGGCATGCAGCATTGTAGGCCGGGCAGCGATAGGCGCTCGCGATGGAGTCCAGACGCGCGCCCAGTTGGTGCCGTATTTCATCCGCTACTCGCAGGGTGGTGGCAATGTTCGACCACAGCTCGCGTGGCGGCAGGCAATTTGCCACGGTTCCGCGTACCTTGAAATGAGGGCGGAGGATCTCCAGCGGCGTCAAGTGTCGCAGGTTGAGTGTCGCGAGGAAGGTCTCGTAGTCGCGACCATGGGCATCAAGAACCACCGGCACAGGCCGGGATTGCCGCTCCACCATCTCCCGCCGCCGGCGTATGCTGGGATGCTCTTTGATGCTGTCCCAGAACCGTTGCATCGTGTCCGCGAACTCCTCGCGGCGACTCCCTGCAATCCATGGGTATCCCAGGTAGCCGGCAGCACCTCCCAAGGCCGTGCCCATCAGGCCCTTGATTACAAGCCTTCTCGCCACGCTTTCATCCGGGAGTCGTGGAGACGGGCTGGCAGTCGGAGTGCGTAATTTCTTCGACATGGGCGGGAGAGGGTGCCAGCCATGCACGGGCCTTCTCAGCCCGCGAGCAAAGCGTCTGGTTGAGACAGCGGGAAATGCCCGCTGTTCAGGATTTGTTCCGCACCCCTCCGGTGGGGAACTCAGCTATGTCTCTGGCGGCTTCCTACCGTGGGCCGCGGCTGCGCTGTCCCGAGCCAGAGCCAGAGCTCCGGCCTCCTCCATCGCGAGACCGCCCTCCGCCTCGATTGCCTCCCTCACGGCGCTCGCCCCTGCCGCCGCCACCGCCGGATGACGATCCCTGGCGTCGGCTGTAGTTGTGAAGCACCCTGGGTTTCTGCTCCCTCTCGCGGGCTTCCGGCTGCGCGGCAGCGGAGGGCTGCGCGCTGTAGTCAAAATCCTCTGCCTTCTTGCGCGGCAGACCCCGCCCAATGAAGCGCTCCAGCGAGCGGAGTGCGGACTGGTCTTCAGACGTGACAAAGCTCAGTGCATCGCCAATCGCCTGGGCGCGTCCCGTACGGCCAATGCGGTGGACGTAGTCCTCGGCATGCATGGGGAAGTCGTAGTTCACCACGTGCGAAATGCCATCCACGTCGATGCCGCGGGCTGCGATATCAGTGGCCACCAGTACACGCACAGCACCGCTCTTGAAATCAGCCAGCGCGCGCAGGCGCTGGTTCTGCGAACGGTTTGAGTGGAGCGCGGCCGTCTTGATGCCCCGGCTTTCAAAGAAGCGTGCGAGGCGGTCCGCTGCGTGCTTCATCTTGCAAAATACCAGCACCATGTTGAACCCGGGATCCTTCATCAGGTGCAGCAGCAGCGCGGGCTTCAAGTGTTTGGGCACTTCGTAGACCCACTGGGTGACCGTCTCGGCGGGGTTGGAGCGCCGACCGATTTGCACCTGCTTCGGGCGATGCTGGAACTCATGGGTGAGCGTTTCGATCTCCTTCGAAAGCGTGGCGGAGAACATCAGCGTCTGCCTCTTTGGAGGCAGTTCCTTGATGATGCGGCGGATGGAGGGCAGGAAGCCCATGTCCAGCATGCGGTCAGCCTCATCCAGCACGAGATGCTCAAGGGCACGGAAGTTCCCGTGCCGCTGGTTCATCAGATCGAGAAGACGACCGGGAGTGGCAATCACGATGTCTGCGCCTCTGCGCAACGCTTCGATCTGGGGGCGCTCGCCCACGCCTCCGAATACCGTGGCGACCCGCAGCGGCAGATGCTTGGCATAGGCCTTCACATTCTCCTCAATCTGCACGACGAGCTCGCGGGTGGGGGCGAGGATGAGCGCCTTGATGCCCCGCAGGGGACCCTGGCCGGTGATGGCAGCCAGCTTGGTGAGCAGCGGCAGGGTGAAGGCAGCGGTCTTGCCAGTGCCCGTCTGGGCGATGCCAATGACGTCATGGTCTGCCATCACTTCCGGGATGGCTGCGGACTGGATGGGCGTGGGCTCGGTGTAGCCAGCTTCGCTGATGGCTTTGAGAATGCGGGCGTCGAGGCCCAGGGCGCGGAATGGCATGAGCCGGCTACTATCCGTCAAAAACCGCTTCTCGCACGGTATTTCGTCTCTGCGGAGGTTTCCCGGCGGCGGTCAATCACCGGTTGAAGGTGGCGCAGACTCACCTGGTGGCTCCACCACATGCTTCTTTTGCAGCCAGCGCGCCACTATTACACAGAGCAGTGCCCAGGTGGTGCCAGCACACCAGCCAGCCAGCACATCCGTGGGGAAGTGCACCCCCAGATACACCCGCGTGGTGCCGACCAGCACGGTGATGAAGAGGGCCGTGAGCATGAAGAAGGCCTTCACCTTGCGATCCTTGGTCGTTCGCGCCAGTAGGGCCCCCAGCGTGAGGTAAATCACTGCCGAAAGCATGGAGTGCCCGCTGGGGAAGCTCAGACTCGTCACCTCCGTCAGGTGGGGCACCACGGACGGACGCTGACGCTGGAAGAAGGATTTCAGAATCGTGCTGAGGAGCGTGCCGCCGACGGAGGCACACAGCACCAGCAGCGCCGATGCCCATTTTCGGCGCAGAATTAGAAAGGCGATCACAATGAGCACAATGAGGGTGAGCACGGCCGTGCCGCCCAAGGCCGTGAGGTCGCCCACAGCCGTAGGCATCCATTTCGGACCGATGCCAGTCGCCAGGTCACCCGGCTGGCGGAAGGCGCGCAAGATGGTGGCATCAAAGTGATCCGTCTCCGCATCCATCACCTCATCCGCCACTTCGGAAAAGGCCCACACGCTTCCCACGAGTCCGAGGAGCGCGAGCAGCATGCCCATCTCCAGCAGACCCTGCCTGGCCAGGTAGTCGCGAGCCTGTTGAAAAAGCGTGACCTTCTTCATGGGAGCCTTTCGCCTCGGACTGGGAGACGATCAAGGCCGCATCGACTCCGGAGAAATCTTTGGGAGGTCATTCAGTACTTCACGAAACTGCTCAAATGATGTGATGCCTGCCTGGGTGCAAAGAAAGCGCAGATCCTCTTCTTCACGCCTGCCCGCGATCAAGCGACGCCCCAGACGATCGACGGTGTAGGATTTTCCCTCGTACAAGCAGGCCCATACCATGGCTGGAATCTTGTCCGGGGGAATGGCTTCATACTCGGTGGTGCAGACGACTGTCACAAACTTCCTCAGCCTTTCCCTGGCTTCGGGAGGGGTGGAGCCCTGCCCGAGGAGACGTGCCGCCCGGACGAAGGTGAAGAGATTGCTGCTACGCTCCGCCCATTCAATGGGCAACCAGCCATTCACTCGTTCGCTGGCCATCTCCGGATGTGCAGCCAGGATGGCCTCTATTTTCACACGGTCGTGTGAAGTGATTGCTTGGGTGAGCAGGCTCATCCGTCGGCTTGAATCTTCAGTGCTCAATGATTACCTCATCACCCACCGTGGTCATGGAGTAGAACTTCTTCGCCATCTCATGAGGCAGGCGGATGCAGCCATGAGAGGCGGGGCGGCCGGTGACATAACCGCTGTGCAGACCGATGGCGCCGCAGTTCAGCCGCAGGAAGTAGGGCATGGGCACCTTGTAGATGGTCGAGGTCCAGTCCTTGTACTTGTTGGTGATGACGTAGCGTCCGGCGGGTGTCTCGTAGCCTTGACGTCCGGTGGAGATTTTTGTCTGCAGCACGAGCTTGCCCTCGACTTCGAGCTTGGCCTTTTGCTCCCTGAGATTGACCGTGATGAGAATGTGCGGCTCAGTCTCCGGGCTGCGGCCCAGCAGCAGGCGCATGACGTAGAGATAGCGGCGGTCCGCGGCGAAGTTCAGAGCATAGCGGTAGCGCGGCTGCGTGGCGATGTCTTTGTCCGCCCCGTGCTTGAGCAGCAGGGTCACGGCCTCCACATCCCCACGGGCAGACGCGGCCATGAGCGGAGTGACGCGGTGCTCGCGCTTCATTTCCGACCGCAGGTAACCGTCCGGGACCAGGGTCAGGAATTCGTTGCTGGCTGGGTTGCCGAAAGACTTGTTGGGGTCGCCGCCAGCTTCGAGAAGGATCTGCAGGAGGGTAGGGTGGCGGCGGAGGGAGGCCAGTGCCACGGGGGTGTGCTTGCCAAGGCCGGGAGTATTCGGATCCGCGCCGTGAAGCACTAGGTTGATGGCGATGTCCGGGCGGCTGTTGCGGAGTGCGAGGCAAAGCGGCGTGTCGCCTGACGGGGTCACAAATTGGGCCGAGATGCCGGAACGCAGTAGCTTGTCCACCAGTTCGGCGTCGCCGGACACCACGGCTTCGTAGATCCCGGGAGTGGCGTCCTGCTGCGGCACGGCCACGATGGCGCGGCGGGTTTCCACCACGGATGGGCCGGCCGGATTCTGAAGCACCGACTCGGGCACGGCTTCCGCCTTGGGGACAGTAGGAGTCTCGCCAGCCCGCACTTCCACCAACCCCGGCATGCCCATGGCGAGGAACAGTGTCAGCGGCGTGGCAGCAAAAAGGTTTCTCATGGTCAGAGGTTTTCCCCGGAGGACTGCTGAACTATGAAGTCACTGCCAAGCTGTGCAAGTGGAGAGGCCGGCACAAGGTTTGGTAATCCAAGGATCGCACCAAAAGCTGCGTCAGGGCGGTTTTTTTGATTTACGGCAAATCGAAGGAAAGGGACGCTCGTGTTCGGCGCGTTTAGGTGCGTCTTCCCTCACCATGAACTCCCTCAACCGCCGCCAGTTTCTCAAGCGCACTTCAGCCGCCGCTGCTGCCACTCTCGCCGTTTTACCCCACATGCAGGCGCAGGCGCAGGCCGCCAAGTCCGGTTTCAAGCTGAAATACCTCACCGGCTCTGCCATGTATGGCGAGCTGCCGATCGACGTGGTCATCGCGGAAACTCCCAAGACGGGAGCGAAGCATCTCGACGTCTGGCCGCGCAAGCATGGCGCCCAGCGTGAGCAGATGGACGAGATCGGCCACGACAAGGTCGCGGAACTGCTAAAGCAACACGACGTGAAACTGGAGGTCACCACCCGCTACGATCTGGGTCCCTTCAAGCTGCAGGACGAGTTCGCCGTGCTGAAAAAATTCGGTGGCAGCATCATTGTCACCGGAGGCAAGGGCCAGGCCGGACTCACGGGCGAGGAACTCAAGAAAGCCGTGAAGCAATTCGCGGAGGAACTCAAGCCGCACCTCGTGAAAGCAGGCGAGTACGGCATCACCATCGCCGTCGAGAATCATGGGAAGAACCTCATTGAGTCACCGGACTCCATCAAATGGCTGGCCGAATTTGGTGGCGACCTGCCTCTGGGCATCGACCTCGCCCCGTATCACCTGCCGCAGGATCCTGAGCAGCTCGCCGGCCTCATCCGCACGCTGGGCAGCAAGCTTTCCATCCTCCTCGCCTGGCAGTACGGCATGGGCTGCATGAAACCCATGCCCAAGGATGAGGAACTCCAGCAGATGCCGGGTCGCGGGAAGCTCGACTTCGTGCCGCTGGTGAAGGCGCTGAAGGATATCAACTTCCAGGGCTACACCGAAATCTTCATGCACCCCACGCCCCGCGGTATTCCGATTCTGCCCACTGCGCAGGAGACCACGGCGGAGATCGTCCGGGCGAAGGAGTACCTGGACGGGTGCGCCGCGAAGGTCTGAGGAACGGCACGGGGAATCACGGGTCCATTCACTAGGACATCTAGACAAAATCGACTTGATTCAGGAGATTCGACGGTGAGCTGCGTTGACTGTTGGCCGATGACCATTGACTAAGCCACCGGAGTTCCTGTTTCCTCTTACATCTTCAATTTCCCTTCCATCTTACCTCTATGTCTCGAGGCAAAGTTCTCATCATCGTCGGTGATGCCACGGAAACCGTGGACACCCTGTATCCTTTTTACCGCCTCATTGAGGCTGGCATGCAGCCGGTCATCGCCGCGCCGGAGAAACGCCGCTACCAGATGGTACTGCACGAAGTGAAGCCTGGCTGGACCATCACCAAGGAATGGGAAGGCTACAGCATCATGGCGGACATCACCTTCGCCGAAATCAAGCCGGAGGAATACCTCGGCATCTTCTTCAGCGGTGGCCGCGCTCCGGAATACATCCGTGAGGACGAGGATCTCATCCGCATCACGCAGTGGTTTTTCGACAACAACAAACCCTGCGGCAGCGTGTGCCACGGTGTGGAGATTCCCGCACGTGCCGATCGTGTCCGCGGACGCAAGATGGCCACGGTGGCGAAGTGCAAGTTCGACCTCGAAGTGTGCGGCGGCATCTATGTGAATGAGCCCAGCGTCGTGGACGGTAATCTCGTCAGCGGTCGCACGTTCCATGACAATGGTCACTTCGTGAAGCATTGGATCGCCTTGCTGGAGGAAGAAGCGAAGAAGCGCTGAGCATGAGCAGGGGAGGGGACAAGGCACAACGGACAAGGCACAAGGGATGGCTGCTCGCCGTCTCTTGCCTTGTGATCGCATCGGTTGCTTGTCCCGATGTTCAAGCGCATCCTGTGCTGGCCGTGCCGCCGGACTATCCTTATGTAGCTGGATTTGATCGATTCACCGCGCAGGAGGATGACGACGCCAAGGTCGCGGAAGGCGGCCTGCTGCTGCTGAGTGAACTCAACTGCGTGAGCTGCCACGCTCCCTCCACAGAGTGGAAGGAACGCCTGCCCGGACGTGCGAAGATCTCGCTGGATGGCGTGGGCTCGCGCTTGGGTGAGGACGACATCTGGCTCTTCATTCGCAGCCCGCAGCATCGCAAGAAGGGCACGCTCATGCCCGGCATGTTTGCCGGAGAGGATCGCGATCCCAAGGTGGTGGAGGCTCTCGTCAGCTACCTTTCCTCCCTGAAGAAAGAGGTGAAGAAATTTCCCAAGGGTGATGTCGAGCGTGGTCGTACACTGTATCACACCGTAGGATGCGTGGCCTGTCATGATCCAGCGGCAGTTGCGGACTACCGTCCCGCAGAGGCGCCGGCGAATCTGGAAGTGGAGGAGCCCGGCCATCCTTCCTATCCCATCCTGCTCGCGGATCGGTATGATGTGAATGCGCTCGCGGCCTTCCTGAAGGATCCTCTCAGCATCCGCAAGCATGGTCGCATGCCCTCCACCGAACTCACGGATCAGGAAGCGGCAGATCTCTCGGCGTATCTCCACATCAGCCGTGAACCGCTGGTGGTGCAGGAACGCACGCTTCTCGCCGTGCCGAAGCAATCAGTGGAGGAGGGGAAGAAGCAATTCATCGCCCAGCGCTGTACTGCCTGCCATGAGACGCCCAGTACTGCAGAAGCCAAACCCACTGAACAAGCGCCAGGTGGAAAGGCCATGGCGGAACTGCTCGCTGGCCAGGGATGTCTCTCTACCAAAGAGAAGAAGGCCGGCGTGCCTGATTTCGGCTTGAGTGAGTTTCAGGTGAGAGCGCTCACGCTGGCACTGAAGATGGTGCAGGCTTCCGAAAAGCCCGCACCGCAGACCGTCGCCCAGAAGTCGCATGATTTCCTCGTGCGCATGGATTGCTACGCGTGCCATGAGTGGCGCGGCACAGGCGGACTGGAAGAGGCCCGCTCGCAGTATCTCACGGTGTATGAAGCCGCGGCGCACTCGATGGGGGAGATTGGCCGTCTACCTCCCAAGCTCGACAACGCAGGCCGCAAGCTCACGAAGGAGTGGTTTGAAAAACTCCTGTGGGGTAGTGGAGGCGGCGTGCGTGGTTACATGACTGCGCGCATGCCGCGCTTCGGTCAGGAGAATACCCAGGCATTCATCGCCGGATTCCAGGAGGCGTGCAAAGCGGAGAAGCCCGTGAAGATGGACACCAGCGGTCTGGCGAAACACCATCGCGCGGAAAACGGTCGCGCGTTGATTGGGGTGGGGAAGGGCGGACTCGGTTGTGTCTCCTGTCACGGGCTGAAGGATCGCAAGTCCCTCGGTGTGCCAGTCGTGAATCTCACTCAAACGGCGAGGCGTCTGCAGCCGGAGTACTTCAAGGAACTCCTGCTCAATCCCCAGGTCACCCAGCCAGGCACGCTCATGCCACCGCTCTTCATCGGTCGAAAGGCTGCGGACAAGGAGATTGAAATGCTCTGGACCTACTTGAAGGAGATCGATCAATCACGCCTGCCGGAAGGTCTTCTTCAGACCGGTGACTATGAATTGAAGCCGGAGAAGGCTGGCAAGCCCATCGTGTTCCGCACCTTCCTCGAAGGCGCAGGCATGCATGCGGTGGCGGTAGGTTTCCCTCAGCAGATGCATGTGGCGTTTGATTCGCTGGAAGCGCACTGGGCCATCGCGTGGAAAGGCCGCTTTGTGGACGCCATGACCACCTGGGAAGAGCGCGCCATGACACCAGCGAAGCCATTGGGAGAAAAGGTGCTGACGTTCCAGCCACGCATGCCCTTCGCGAAGCTCGGCAGCGCGAGTGATGCATGGCCGGAGGCTTGCGGCGTGGCTGCGGGCTATGAATCCCTGGGGTATCGCATCAGCAAGGATGGTGTGCCGACATTCCGCTACCGGGTGGAAGGCCTGATTGTGGAGGACACGATCCAAGTCTCAGCGGACAAGAAGTCGCTGCGGCGCACGGTTACTGTGCGCACCTGGGTTCCTTCTGACGGTTGGTACTTCCAGGGCATCTCGAAGAACGCCAAACCGCAACCGGTGATCTGGAAGAATGGCGCGGCCACGTTCGAGGAGTCTATCGCTCCGTAAATGTTTTGTTGTAGCACCTACTGGATAGAGAACCGCGCATGAGATCATCTTCGATCACCCCACTGTTGGCACTCGCGTTTGCGATTACGGCACACGCGGCGTCACCCAAGGCTGCGCCCTTGCCAGTGATGAAGGAGAATCCGTACTACACGGTGACTCCCTATGTATTGCCGGAAGAAATCAAGCTGGAAGCCAGCGGTCTCGCCGTGCTTCCCGATGGAAAGCTGGCCGTCTCTGTGCGCAAGGGCGAGGTCTGGATCCTCGAGCATCCCGAGGCCGACCCGAAAAACGCGAAGGCGGTGGGATACAAACTCTTCGCTTCAGGGCTTCATGAACCGCTCGGACTGCTGTGGCATGACGGCGCGCTCATCACCGTGCAGCGCACCGAAGTCACCCGCCTGCGTGATACGGATGGCGATGGCGTGGCCGACGAATACACCACCGTGGCAAAAGGCTGGGGCGTGAGCGGAAACTATCACGAGTATGCCTATGGTCCCGTGCCGGATAAGGACGGCAACCTCTGGCTCACGCTCAATGCCTCGATGGGCAATGCGGTGAAGATGCCCGGATTTCGTGAGACAGATAAACCCTGGCGTGGCTGGGGCATGGTGGTCACGCCGCAGGGAAAACTGGAGCCCATGTGCGCGGGCTTGCGTTCTCCGTGTGGCATTGGCGCGAACGCGGAAGGCGATGTTTTTTGCACCGACCAACAGGGCAACTGGTGGTCCACCAATCCGCTCGTGCACTTGCGCAAGGGTGTCTTCTTCGGACATGCGGACTCTGTGCCGGACATGGAGCGCCTCACGTCACCCGTGAAGCCGGTGGGCAAGCTGCCCCAGGAGATCACCATTCCGGAAGCCATGAAAGTCGTGCCCGGTTATGTGCCGCCTGCGGTGTGGTTCCCTTATGTGAAAGTGGGCCAGAGTCCCACGGGTTTCACCTGTGACCTCACCGGCGGGAAGTTCGGCCCGTTCCAGAAGCAGCTCTTCGTGGGGGAGTTCGTGCTCTCCGGTGTGAACCGTGTCTTCCTGGAGAAAGTAGACGGCGAATATCAGGGGGCCGCGTTTCGCTTTGTTGATGGTCTGCAAAGTGCCGCGCTCAGCCTCGCTTTCCTTCCTGATGGTTCATTGCTCGTGGGCGAGTCGAATCGCGGATGGAACTCGCAAGGCACGCGCTCCTTCGGTTTGGAGCGCATCCAGTGGAAGGGGAAGATGCCTTTTGAAGTGGAGAAGATGGAAGCTCAGCCGGATGGTTTCCTCCTGACCTTCACCGATACAGTGGACGCGCAGACTGCCGCTGAGGTGAAGAGCTACGAAATGACCAGCTACACCTATCTCTACCATCAGAAATACGGTGGCGATGAAGTGCAGACTGCACCCGTCAAGATCACCTCCGCTGTCGTGGAGAATGATGGAAAAGTTGTACGGCTGAAATGTGAAGGGCTGCGCGCGGGGTTTGTGCATGAACTGCACCTCCCGGGTGTGAAGTCTGCTGCCGGCACTGCATTGGTTCGTCCCGAGGCGTACTACACGCTCAATCGGATACCCAAGGGGAAGTAGGTGATTGGATAATTTGGCAGTGCGTGAACCAAGGCGTCAGTCCGCAGAGAGGCATTTGCCCATGATGTTGCAGGAGGCCAAGGAGTGGGGGCATTCCTGTCCCCATGGGAACCCAAACTGGGCGTCGTCATAGCGAACACCCTCGCAATGTAAAGGCTCCCGGATCTGAACCTTGATCGCCAATCGGCTGCAAAACCAAAATGGGGACAGAAATGCCCCCACTCCTTGAGCCTATGCGATGTCTTTGCCAGATAGCTGACTCACTGGGAGGCGGTACGCACTTTTGCCCAAAGGCATTGAAATACCCAAGCCGCTTTTGTTAGCGCGAACTCCGCCGTCTCCGCATCGTCAGAAGTCCCAACCCCACACCCAGCAGCAGCATCCTGCCAGGTTCCGGCACCACGAGAATGACACCAGAGTTGGTGAAGCGGCTCACATCCCAAAAATATCCCAAGGCGCTGATGTCAGGCAGGTCGAACTGCAGGCCATTGTCGTCGGCGCCGGTGCGGTAATTGGAGCCAACGTTGAAGCCGCTGAAACTGGTGCTCAGCGCCAGGGACCAGTCGAGGAGATTGAAGGCGTCACCAAGTTTGAGCACATAGCCATCCGTCACGACCAGCATGTTGCTGGAAATGGTGAGCGTGCCGCTGGTGCCATCAAAGACAAGGCGGTCGTGAGTGCCTGCGTTGGAAATCGAATCGACCCAGTTGTTGTATCCCGCGGTGCCCACGGTGTTTCCACCAAAGGATGCATCATTCAGCGTGGCACCACCAAGGCTCAAGGTGACAAGGGAACCGCTGGCGAGCGTATGAGCTGCGGCACCGCCGGGATTGAAGGTCAGGGTGCCGTGGTTGTTGTTGGCAGTGCCATCGCCGCCGTAGAGAAAGGCGCCTGACTCAAGAGTCACCGCGCTGCCTCGGACCACCCCGGTGCCGAAGAGTTTCGCTCCCGATTTCACGGCCACCGCTCCCGTGCCCGTTTGTCCCACGCCATTCTTGCCCACCTGCAGACCACCGGCGTTCACATTTGTCACGTCCGTGTAAGTATTCGCTCCACTGAAGATCCAGGTGCCGGTGCCGGCCTTGTTCACGGTCAGGGTGTTCGATAGCACGCCGCTGATCTCTCCTGTTCCGGAGCCGATGAGGTGCGTGGTGTGGTTCCCATTGGCAGTGTCCTTTGCGTTGACGTTCCCCGTGATTAGCAGATTGCCGCCAGCCGCGTCAAGGGTCAGCGGAGACCCCACAGCGCACTGGATGGTGCCGTTCCACGTGTTGTCGCCGGAAACGTTTTCCAGATAGGGCGTGATGAGGTGCTCACCATTCACGGTGATGTTGTTTGCCAACTGGAGTCGGTTGCCGGCGGCGACGGTCGTTCCCGCGGCAGCGGAGCCCAGTGCGTTTCCATGAGTGATGCGAAGGATACCTGCATTCACGCTGGTGAGCCCGGTGTAGGTGCTGTTGCCACCCAGAACGAGTATTCCCGCGCCAGCCTTTGTGATCCCATTGGCTGTCGTTCCGTCCGAGATGCTTCCTCCAACGGTGAGCGTGGTGAGTGCGTTGGAGGAGACCGTAATCGTACGGCTCGTGCCTGCGGCGGTGCCCAAGGAGACCGCGCCCGTGCCGAGGTTCAAGGTATTCACCGCGGCAGCGGAAAAGGTAAAATCGCCATTCCACACCATGGCGTTGTTGTTGGCATTCGTGATGGCGCCGGCAGTCGTATTACCCAAGGTCCCGCCATTGATGGTGAAGACACTCGCCGTAGCGCCGAGCGCCGAGGCGCTGTTGATATTCAGCGTGCCGGCGTTCAGCGTCAGTCCGCCGGTGAAGGTGTTCGCGCCGCTCAAGGTTTGAGCGGAGGTTCCACTCTTCACTACGGAGAGGGCTCCGCCGCCCGTGCCATCCGCCAGCACCCCGGCAAAGGTCCTGTCCGAGGTGGATTGAATGGTCAGGGTGGCCGCGGTGGCGTTCTCATTTTTCACGGCCACCGTGGAGCCCAAGCCTTGCAGACCAGAAATGGTCACGGAGTGACCATTGAGCAAAAGGGCATGTGCGGAGGTGGTGGAGGTAAAGGTCACCAGATTCGGCGCCGTCGAATTCAAGGCCCCGTCGTGGTCGATGCGCACGTTCGAGACCTCGATGATAAGTCCGCCGGTGAAGGTGTTGTTTCCACCCAGCGCAATGACCGCAGTACTCGCAGGGGTGCCTTGGGTCGCCAGTTTGAGCGTGAAGGCACCGCCCGATTCGCCGATGTTTGAGTTGATGATCGAAGATGTCGCAAAGGTATTGTGGGTGATGGTGGTATTCCCCGCGAGTGTGATGGCCCCGGTGAGTGTCGTGATCCCGGTTTCAAAACGGATGGCGCCGCGGCTGCTTGCGCCACTACCATTCAAGGTGAAGGGAACCGCATAGGTGCCAGCCGTCCCCAGGACGAGGGTCACGTTCGTTCCTACATCCACCATCGTAAGCGACGCGGATGGCAGGCTGCCCGGAGCATTCGCCTGCACAAAAAGTCCCCCCGTGTCCGCAGAGACCAGCGAGAGCTTGCCGGAGAGGGATTGCGTGCTCCCGAGGTTCACCAGGGCCAGTTGCGTGCTGCCTGCAGTTTTCTCGATGGTGATGTTCGAGCCGCTGATAGTGGAGTTCAGGTTGACTCTGTTGGTGGCGTTGCTGGTGTTGTTCCCCAAAGAGATTTTGGACCCCGCCGCCAAGGCGATAGTTCCTCCCTGCAAGGTATAGGATGTGCCGGCAGCAACGTCGCGAAAGATCAAGCCGTTGGCATTCACCGTGCCCGAGACGGTGACAGTTCCGGGAGTCCCGCCAGCGCCGAACACCGCGATGTGTCCAGCGGAATTGGACCACGGCTGGTCCTGCGTAGGCGTTGTCTCGTTGTACCAGTTACCACCAGTGCCTGTCCAAGTGCCGATTCCGTCCTCAACGGTACTGTTGCCGGTGACGGTATCCCACACCAGATTGGCGCCCATGACGCTCTGGATGGCACTGCCGTGGATGAGGAGGGCTGTTGCTACGAGGGGGAGGTGGCGGAAGACTTTGAGGTTGAAGAATCGCATGGGGGATTTTTTGAAGAAGCAGCGGGGGTGATGCTTCCTGGGAGGGGGGCGGAGATTATGGAGAATAGGATCCGATTCAAACTGCAACTTGGCGAAGTTTGGACCGTGAAAGATGCGTCACACGCAGAGTGATGACTCCCGCGCGTCACCTTCACCCTGAGCAGCTAATGATCCTCCATCGGATGAATGAAGATTTGGAATGCTGCCACTGCTTCCCCTACCGCTTTTGGGCGCTCTCCGACCGCCTTACAGTCTTCACGAACTCGAAACAGAAGGTCTCAAAAACATTTTTCAAAAAATCTCCAACGGTGTTGAACACAATCAACGGGGGAGACTCTAACACCTATGACAGCGTTGTGAGCAATTACAGTGCTGTCAGTCTTGAGAGTGATTGGTTGTTGTCAATCAAACCCGCGAAAGCGGGACGTGTGTTGAGGTTGATGCCAGGGCTGGGAGGATGGGAGTCCTCCCAGCCCACTTTTTTTACCCGGATACGACTGGGATTGAAGGTGGTGCTCAGAGTGTCTCGGCCACAAAAATGTGGGTCGATTCCCCGCACAATGCACGAGCACGCTCCGCCAGCAGGCCTGCATCAGCCGTGGAGCGGGTGACTGCGAATACCGTAGAGCCAGAGCCAGACATCAGTGCGGCCTGCGTTTCCGGCTGATCCAGCAGCCACATTTTCAGTGTGGGCAGGAGGGACCATTTTTCAAAAACGGGACGCTCAAGGTCGTTCACCATGGGGCCCCACGGGCAGATTTGGGTGGCATACGTCACGCCCGGCATCTCGACCGATTCCACCCAGCGCTTGTACGCCCAAGGTGTGGGAATGCCAAACGGCGGCTTGAGGAGCACCAGCGGCAGTTTCCACGGGAAATGTTCGACTGGGGTGACGATTTCTCCCCGACCGGTGGCATCGCATGCTTTCTGGTGCAGGAAGAATGGTACGTCGGATCCGATTTCAGCGGCGATGGAGGACAGCTCATTGGCGCTGAAAGGGCTGCCGCTCAATTCATTGGCTGCCAGCAGTACGGAGGCGGCGTTGCTGCTGCCTCCGCCGAGACCTGCTCCGTGGGGGATGCGTTTCTCCAGATGAATCTCCCACGAGGCCGTCGTGCCCAGATGCCGTTCAAACGCGTGCAATGCCTTCAGGGCCAGATTGCCGTCGTTGGTTGGGATGGTGGGATCGGAACAGGTCAGCACGGTATCTCCGCTGCCTTTCAGGGTCACCGTCACATCATCCGCAAGACTGATCGGGCACATCCGGGTGTCCACTGCATGAAACCCATCCTCGCGTCTGCCGAGCACGCGCAGCGACAGATTGATCTTGGCGGGTGAAGAAAGTTTCATGGGTGGCAGGCTCATCTAAAGCAGTTTGCATACGCTTCAGGCATATGGAGGTCAAGCTGGGGAAGCCGCTCACAGCATGATGCAAAAAACACGGAAGAACCGTGTCAAAGTTCTTGTCAACAAGGTGGCCGTTTCGCTAGCTTTGGCAAAAATTTCACAATGTTCCGCTCACAAATGCAGAACTTTGAGCGGTTGGCCCGCAGCCCCGGGGCCGTCATGATTTCCAGAACCACCTGACACCATGAAAAAAAAGGGACCCGCCCCGAAGAAGGCTCCGGCGAAAAAACCGGCACCTCCGAAACCCAAAGCTGTGACCGTGGCCAAGAAGCCCGCAGCGCCGGTGAAGAAATCCGCAGCCGTCGTGGCGAAAAAGCCTGAGAAGCAAACAAAGGCGCCGGTAAATCACTCCAAGAATGGGAAAACGGTGGACATTGCGGCTTGGGATGATGATCCCGAGTCCGGCATGAAGGGCGGCAAGCGCCCCGCAGCCACGCTTTCCTTGGGCATTTTGCCCATGCAGATCCAGGGAGACATCGTGAAGCCGGGCACGTATCCGCCTGGCTCCGCGAATTTCCGTTATTGGAATGCGGCCGATGCTCTGCGTCGCGCGCGTGATGTGTGGAAGCCCCACCTTCCGGAAGGGCTGCAGTGGCACAATGGGGCTACTCTTGAGGTGCAACTCGACGCCGGCGTGGACCTCAACGCGTACTACGACCGCAAAACCCTTTCCTTCTACCACGGCAATGTGAAGGGGAAGGATATCTACACGGCCGACAGCCCGGACGTGGTGGCTCATGAATTTGGCCATGCCGTGCTCGATGCCCTGCGGCCTGACCTGTGGGATGCGGCGCTCGATGAGGTGGCGGCGTTTCACGAATCCTTTGGCGACATCACCGCGATTCTCAGCGCCATGCAGCTCGAGTCCGTGGCGGATGCTGTGATCAAGGAAACGGGGGGCCTGCTCTATCAGAACTCCCTCCTTTCCCGAGTGGCGGAGCAGTATGGGAAAGCGGTGTGCCAGCTCAATCCCAACTCCGCTCCGCCGGATTGCCTGCGCAATGCGGTGAATTCCTTCTTCTACCACGAGCCCATGCATTTACCATGCATGGCACCGCACTCGCAGCTTTCCTCCGAGCCGCACTCCTTCTCGCGTGTGTTCACCGCCGGTTTCTTTGAGGCTGTGGCCAACATGCTGAAGGTGCATGCGGAGAAGCCAAAGGCCGAGGACGTGCAAACCGTGGCGAAAGATGCCGCTGCCCTGTTGGGACGTGCGGTGCGTTCCGCTGCCCTGAGTGCCGCCTTCTACAGCGAAATCGCCGCCCAGGTCATCTGGGCGGATGCGCCGCTCTTCAACGGCAAGTATGAGGAAGTGCTCCGCAGCGCCTTTGTGCGTCGTGGTCTGTTGAGCCTCGAAGCCGTGCGGAGTCTCCGCGCAGAAGCCGCCCGAGCCGTGAGCGCCGGCAAGCCTAATCAACCTGGGGATGAAATGCCCCGCGGCCGCGACATGATGATGCGCGCCAGTGCCTATGGTCTTGGCGAAGGCGCCCTCGTGGTGCGCACCGCATCCTTCTCACGCCGCGGCATGATCGCCCCCGCCGCACCCGATGCCGGAAGCACCCCTGTGCCAGGTGTGGAGCAGGCGACGCAATCCTTCCTGGAGACTCTCTTCCGTCGTGGCCGCGTGGACTTCAGCCAGTGCAAGGCTGGACTCAGCAGCGTGCCGCATTCGCACGTGAAGCGGAAGACCCACTACCTCGTGGAGCAGAACGGCCAGTATCACCTGCGCCGCCGTTGTTTTGATGAAGGGGTGGATTGGTAAAGCAGTCGCGTCGAGTTTTATGCAAAAGCCCCTGCCGCGTTGCTGCGGCAGGGGCTTTTGTGTATTGATGTGGCCATGCGACTTGGGTACCACTCGCTCCGCGCTCAAGCGCCTCTTCTAAAATGGACGGTAGGGATGCGCTCCTGCGCGTCCGATGATAGCGGGCGGAGGGGGTGGGAATTGATGCGTGGCAAGGCCGTTTCGCGCCCAAGCTCCGCACCGCCTCCGCCCACATTAAAGTCGGACGCGCAGGAGCGCATCCCTACCGTCCATTTTGGGTAAGGACGTTCATCTCAAGACGCGCGATGAGCCGAATTTGCTTCGATACGTACTCGAAGCGTTTGTGGTGACATTCGCTCTGATTGGCTTGAGTCGAGTGCATGTTGCCTTAGTGTGTCGTCATGCCCGTCGAAAAAGTAAAAATCATGCTCTATGCCCAGGACATGGGCCGTGCGGTGACGTTCTACACCGGCGTGTTCGGACTTCAGGAAGGCTACGTCAGTGAATACTGGTCCGAGCTTTTGTTCGGCGATGCCATCATTGCTTTTCACGCCTGTAGCGAAGAGAAGCTGAATGTCTCAGGATTGAGCATTCAGGTCGATGATGCGATGGCCACCGCCACGGCAATCACGCAAGCGGGTGGCTTGATTTTAGAACAACCCGAACAACGCGAAGGCGAACCCATCAAGCTGGGCAGGTTCCGCGATCCCGAGGGCAATGAAGTGATGTTGACGGAGTGGGTGGGGGAGTGAGTGGAAACTTCTGCCTTTCCGCTTTCCGCTCCCGTACAGGCCTTGAAAGCAAGGCTGATGGCTTCAGTGGGTGCCCGCATCCCGAAGGTATGCTGGATGGAAGTGCTTCGAAGCCCAGTCGAACTCACCTTGAATTCGTTCCGCAAGGATGGTCATATTTATATGGGCTCCATCATTGGTGATGGGGTCTGAGAAGCAGTAGCGACTCCAGTTGGTTACTAAGTCTCGTAGCGAAGGTGCCAGGCCGAATAGCCAGTCATTGCGATGGTCCTTCCAGTAACTTTGATGGAAGCGCACGGAGCCATCAGAGGTATCCAGGCAGAATTCTTGCCCACCTTCACCGATCCCCATGATGGGTATCCAATGCATCCTTCGCTTAGCTTCTCTGACGATTTCCGCATCTTCTGCGTGCGTGGTGAGCGTTTCACGCATCTGCTGCTGAATCCAGAGGCCCTCATCTTGGATATCTACGAGGGGGCTCAGGCCAAAGCTGACGAGATCTCCGCTCCCGGCCAGTTCCCATTGCATGCTGAACCCATCTCCCAACTCCTGCAGGTATACTGCAAGATCTCCGGGGATTTCCAACCCCAAGCAACTCGAAAGATCTTTCAGTTCATGTTCTGCCAACTGTCGGCCGTTGTGGATTTCCGAGGGTATGCCTGACTTCTCCAAGAATCGTGACGCAGCGTCGAAGTAAGGTAGGTACATAGGTGAGCAAAACTACCCAAGCTAGGTTCACTTCCTCCCCAGCAACGCCAGCATCCTGCCTGTCTTCCCCTTTTCCACGCGGTAGCTGTAGAAACGCGTGAGATCAGAGGAGGTGCAGGTGCCATCATCATGGACCTGTGCCAAAGGCACGCCGGCGGCGCGGGCTTGCTCGCGGATGTCGGCTGCAAAGTCGATTTCGTACGCAGGCGGGCGGATGCAGGGGGAGAGTTGGACGATGAGATCCTCGGGGCGGGTGCCGAAGGTGTCCTGCATCAATGCAATGCCGGTGCCGGTGATGTTTTGCTCGGTGCCCTTCTTGCCTGAGTGCAGCACGCCAAAGGCACCGGTCACCGGATCGGCAAGGTAGACGGCGCAGCAGTCGGCCACGTAGATGCCGATCATCAGACCGGGCCTGTTGGAGACAAGACCGTCCATCTGGGCGGCGGGTTCGGAGCCGGGCTCCTGAACCACGGCGATGCCATTTCCGTGCACCTGGCAGGCGGTGGCAAGGGAAGCGGCGGAGAACCCCAGGTCCGCCACGACCTTGTGGTGCCAGGCGGTCAGTCGGCGCAGGGCTTCCTCGCGATCCACTTTCACATCGATTTCCGGGTGCCGGAGCGTGAAGGCATGTGCGAAGGGTGAGAGCTGATCCAGGCTGGGGAAGGTGGCGGTGAGTGGGGGAGTCATGCGCGGCACGATGACGTGATCTGATGGCAGGCAAGATGCATACGACTCGCACCCGATGCGAGCAACAGTTGCGCCTGTCACGCAGACCAAAAAGGCGAAAGGCAGGGATTGCTCCCTGCCTTTCGCGCAACTCAGTATAGGTGCTTCCGGCCTGCTTACTGCAGGGCCATGGCGGTGTCGCCGCGATAGTTGGCGACCAAAGTGTCCACGTCGTAGGAGTTTGTCTCGTTCATGGCCTCGGCCACGCGATCCTGGAGGGCGGTGCGGAGTTTCGAGACGAGTTCCAGGCCTTTCTGGGTGATGCGCACGAGCACCTTGCGGCGGTCGTCGGCGGCATGCATGCGCTCGACGTAGCCAAGCTTTTCAAGACGGTCCACAAGTCCGGTGGCTGCTGCGGTGGAGTGCCCCATCTTACGGGCAATGTCAGTCATCGTGAGATCACGCGACGTACCGAGGTAGCTCATCAGATAGAACTGAGCGAACGAGATGTTACCGCGGCTCAAATCCTTCGACAGATTGAGCAGGAACTCCCGCTGACTAAAAAGAATGAAGTCGGCAACCTTCCCGGGATCACGGAGGGAAGTCTGCTTGGTTCCGTTTGCTGTGGCCATAGCGGTCTGGGTTGATGATTGACTGATGCTGACGGTCGTGTTGATGGGATAGCCTTGTTGAGGAAATAACCTACACCAGTGAAACCTTTACGGGCAAGCTTTTTCTATAGAAACTATAAAAAACTAGGGGAGGGAACCGATCTGGTTGGTGCCATTTAATTGTTAAGAATATTGGATTATCACCGTGCCTGCAAGAGAATATTTTGAAAATGACCTACAGAAGGTAAAATGTTTTCAAGTTTGAGAGTTCAAGGTAATGTCATTCTAACTAATTGAACTATTGCGAATTGCAGTCGATTACGCGCGAAAATTTAGTAAATGCCTGCAATTGCACGCCGCGAAGGTGCTTATAAAAAGATTTCAGATTTCACGCATTGAGCGTGTCTGCTCGCGAGTGATTGGGTTTTTACGGCGTTGGGTAGGAAAACCCCGCCAAAACGTGAGTTCTCGCTCCTCAATCCAGCACGGCTTCAACTTCGCAATGACGCTTGCAAAATGCCTCAATCTCTTCTGCTGACATGATGGTGAAAGCCGTGGAAAGGGCATCACTCAGCGCGGCGGTCGGAGCGACGGCCCAGATGCGTTTCTTCTTGATCGGGGCCGGGCGCTTTGTGCGCGGATTCATGATGTGAGCGCCCTTCACGGCGAAACCGCTGGCGCTGATGGCACGGTCCTTGAGAAGGAGAAGGCGCTTCTTGGCGCCGTTTCCCACGGTGACGTTCCATCCCTCCGCGTCTCCGCTGTGACCCAGTGCAAGTACGCTGCTGTCGCCGGCATTGAGCAGGGCATGGGACACCCCGTAGTCGTTCAACACCTGGACACACTGATCGAGCGCATAGCCTTTGCCCACGGCTCCAAGGTCCAGCACCGGTTCGTCCACGTTGACCGTCACGAATCCGTCCTCCGTCACATCAAACACCTCCATCCCGACCCGTTCGCGGGCATAGTCGACCTCTATATGATGGGGCACGCGCTGGCTGCCGTCATCGTTTCGATACACCCGCATCAGGGGACCTACGGTGATGTCGAACGCGCCATTGGTCTCAGCATGCACGGCCTTGGCAAGCTGCAGGCAGTCGAGCGTGGCGAGCCCGACCGGGCATGATTCGCCTTTCTTGGAGTGATTGATGCGCCAGACGTCCGAGCCGGCTTTGAAGCGGCTGAGCTCCAGCTCCAGGCGATCGATCTCCTCCCAGACAGCCGCGGCCGCTTGGGCTGCGTAGCTGCCCTCGATGTCCTCTTGCGCGATGGTGAGCTCGAATTCCGTCGCCATCGCATGATGTTTGGCGCGGTAAGGAGTCACGACCGGCGCCTGGATCTGCGTGATTCTGGGGAAGTCTCCACGGTGGGAACCGGATAGGGAGGTCCTACGAAGGGCGGCGGTCCTTCATCCACCACCACTTCCGCCTTGGGCGGGGCGGGGGCTTCTGCGGGAGGAGCGGCTCCGCCGGGTGGGCCTGCTACCGGCACGGGAGTGCCCACGGTGTCGGGCGGGGATGCTGTTGCGACCGTGGTGCCAGCGATGGGCGCGGTCGCGGGTGGGGGCTCGGACGGAGGCAATCCCTGGAACTTCTCCGAGAGCGACTTTTCCACCAGCAGAGAGAGAGTGATGCCCGGGCGCAGTCCCCAGAGGCTGGACTCATAGTTGCCGCCCAGCTTCTCCCTGGCCTCGGCCTCCAGTGCCGTGTCCAACACCACCACGGGAGACTGGAGCGATTCAGGCATGGTTGTGTGGTAGCCCACGGACTTCATGTCGCGCAGATACCAGGGGAGCGGCCAGCCGTTTTCGCTCTGGATCACCTGCGCGGGCATGTTCAGCTTTTCGTCTGAGTATTGGGCCAGTTGGTGGATTCGGCCTGCGAGCGCTACGAGATTCGGCGAGGTGTGCGAGTAGGCATACGGGTTGTGCATCTCGCTGGCAGCGTACCGTGTCTCGTGCTCGTAGCTGAAGTCGGTCGCCCGGCTCGTTTGCTGGCAGAGATTGAAGACCCCACCCGCGAGCAGCAGGGCGAGGGCGATCTTCACGATGGGGATATCGGTGAACACCCGGAAAATGGAGCGTGCGCCCAAGCCTGCCATCAGGGTCAGGGCATATTGCACGCTCAGGATGGACCAGGGAGTCTTGTACGGGATGAAGCTGTAGATGCCCAGCAACACGATGGTGTAGGTTGCGAACAGGGTGAGGAAGGCCCGCTTGTGATCCGCGCGGCGCCGGTCCAGAAACGCATTCAGCAGCCCCACCAGGCCGAGCCCGGCAATCAAGCCCTCCGACCAGAGGAATCCCTGTCTGCGCCAGGCGAGGAGGGAGAGGTAGTAATGCCAGGGCTTCTCGTGACCGCTGCCGCCCGAGCGTTGCAGGTAGCTGCGGTAGGTCAGCACGCTGTCGCCGACTTGGTTCCACGTCTTGAAGCCATTCGAATACAGCCAAGTGGACGTGAGGAGGGCGACCAGGCCGACAATCAGCCACGGCTGGAGAGAAAAGGGAGTCTTCGTAAAGCTACGGAAGCCGTAACCCCGTTCCTTGACCGTGAAGGGCAGGCCCATCATCTTCACCACGCCATACCCGGCCGCGAGGGCGGCCATGTTCAGGACAAAGGTCTCCTTCGTCGCGTGCATCCAGCCCAGCATGATGCCCGCGACGAACAGCCAGGCGATGTTCTTGCCCTGCGACCATCGCCATATGGAGGCGATGAAGACAATCACCTGGAATACAAACGGCACCTCCATGATGTAGTACCGGCTGTAAAAATTCATCATCGGCGACACGGCGATGAGCAGCGCGGCGACCCCCGCTCCCGTCCTGCCGATCACATCCATGAGCAGCACTGGGGAGAGAATGAGCAGCAGGCCAAAGACGCACACCACCCAGCGCACCTGCTCCTCCGTCAGTGTGGCGGGATCCATGCCGCGGAGACTGCCGAGCCATCGGGCGGCGTGGTGGAGAAATGGGCCGTGGTAGTCCTTCGGATCGTACTTGAAGATGCCAGTTTCCCAGTACTCCTGGGTCTTCAAGGCCAGGATGGCCTCATCCGTATGCATGGGCTTCTTGCCCAGATCCGTGAACCGGCCCATCGAGCCAAGCGTGAGTGCCAGTGCCAGCAGTGCCAGCAATGTTTTCCATCGGATTGGCTTTGGTTCCCGTGCCATGTCGTGAACGCGCAGGCTAAACGGCTAGTTAAAAACGTCAAACCGCGCGGCAGATTTCCGCGTGAAGACTGCGTTTCGTATGTAAGTATACTAGCAGCACGTACCTACCATGTACCGCACCCTCCTTATCGCCAGTTTCTTTGGACTCACGCTTCCGGCTTGGGCTGACTTGGTTTTTGACCAAAATCCCCTGGAACTCAAACCGAAGCCCGCAGACGAGCAGGTGGAAGCCAGTTTCACCTTTACCAACAAGGGGAAGAAGCCTGTCACCGTGACCGGGCTGGACAGCAGTTGCTCCTGCCTGGAGGCCAGTCTGGACAAAAGGACGTATGGCCCGGGTGAAAAAGGCAGCGGAAAGGCCACCTTCAAGGTCAGTACCTTCGTGGGCCGCCACGAAAAAACACTGCACGTCTACACGGACGACCCGGCGGAACCGGACAAGGTGCTGACGGTCATCCTGGAGGTGCCGGAAGTGGTGAGCATTGAGCCGAAATTGCTGGAGTGGGTGCTCGGTGAGGAGCCCAAGGCCAAGGAACTGACCGTCAAAATCGTTGGCGAGGAGCCGATGAAGATCAAAAACGTGACCGCCACCCGGGAGAACGTGAAGTTCGAAACCAAGGAAATCACCCCAGGTCGGGAGTATCGCATCACCGTGCAGCCTTCCAGCACGGCGGAGATCACAGTAGGCATGCTGAAGATTGAGACCGACAGCAAAATCCCGAAATTCGCCCGGCAGATGGCCTTCTTCAACATTGTGCGGCCGGAGATGGCGGAGAAAAAGCCGCAGGCGGCCGAGACCCAAGTGAAGGCAGTGCAGGGCAGCAAGGCCAACGAGTGAGCAATCGTCATGCGTGGAATGTTGGGACAGGCGGCTGTAATCGTGCTGGCGGCGATTCTCGCGGCTGCTGGCACGCATTTCCTGCATCCAAAGGCTCCCGCATGGTACCGGACCGAGGAACCGCTCAGGGAGGGCGAGGTGAGCATGGCGCTCATTCAGGAACGCTGGAGCGGCGACGTGCTCTGGGTGGACGCCCGCTTGAGAAGGGATTACGAGGCGGGCCATGTGCCTGACGCGCTGCTGCTGAACGAGCAGGAGGCCGACCAGCTTCTGTTCGACCATTTCGAGAAGCTCCAGGACAACAAGAAGCCCATCGTCGTGTACTGCGGCTCGGACGCCTGTCAGGCCAGCCAGAAGATGGCGGCATACCTCCGCGAGAGGCTTCCAGGCATGGAAATCCTTGTCCTCAAAGGCGGTTGGGACGCATGGCAGAATGCACAGAAAAAACGCTGAATTTTTGACTTCGGTTTACCGGCGTTTTTTGAGGCATCCAAGAACCGTTTTTCCCTCTAAAAATCGGTCAAAATAACTGCGAAATAAGTGGCGCTCGCCCCCCTGCTCGCTACCCTCTAAAACCCCCGTGAAGAGGGGCGGGAAAGCGGCTCCCAGATTGGGCAGGCGACCCCGCTCAGACAACGATTCGCGGTGGGCTGTTTTCACGCGACCACCTCCCATGCCCGAAGATCAGGATACCCCGGATTCATTCAATACCAATATCGCGCAAAATCAGGAATACGGCGCGGAGCAGATTGACAAGCTTGAAGGTCTCGAGGCAGTGCGCAAGCGGCCCGGCATGTACATCGGTGACCCCGATGAACGCGGCCTGCATCACTGTGTGTTCGAAGTGCTGGACAACTCCATCGACGAACATCTCGCGGGTTTTTGCAAAACGGTCACGGTGACGATTCACACGGATGGCTCGGTCAGCGTTGAGGACGACGGCCGCGGCATTCCCGTGGAAGTACACCCGAAGTTTGGCATTCCCACCGTGGAACTCGTGATGACGAATCTCCATGCCGGGGGCAAGTTCGGCCAGGGGGCGTACAAGTACTCCGGTGGTCTGCACGGCGTGGGCGCCAAGTGCGTGAATGCACTGAGCGAATGGTTCAAGGCCGAGGTGTATCGCGGCGGCAAGGTGCACGCGATTTCCTTCGCTCGTGGCAAAACCACCGAGCCGCTCCACGTGGTGGGCGCCTTGGAAGACCCGAACCGCACGGGCACGAAGATCACCTTCTTCCCGGACGCGGAGATCTTCACCATCACCACGCAGTTCCGCTTTGAACTGCTGGCAAACCGCCTTCGCGAACTCGCCTTCCTGAATCCCGGTGTGATCATCATCCTGCAGGATGAGCGTCCGGAATCAGCCAAGCAGGAAACCTTTTACTACAAGCACGGCGTGGCGGAGTTCGTCACCCAACTTGGCGAGAACAAGACGCTGGTACATGACAAGCCCATTGCGCTTCGTGGCCAGCGCACCATCGAGGTGGAGGGCAAGCCGGAACTCTGTTTCGTGGACTGCGTGCTGCAGTACAACGACAGCTACAACGAGCAGACCCTCTGCTTTGCGAACAGCATCCCGAACCCGGATGGCGGCACGCATTTGAGCGGCTTCCGTTCGGCGATGACCCGCGCCATCAACCAGTACGCCAAGGCGAACAACCTCATCAAGGACAAGGACCCCTCCATCAGCGGTGACGACTGTCGTGAAGGCATGGTCTGCGTGCTCAGCGTGAAGCTGCCCAATCCGCGCTTCAATGCGCAGACGAAGGTGAAGCTCGTGAACGGTGAAGTGGAAGGCGTGGTGAGCAGCGTGGTGTATGAGGGCATGCTGCAGTTCCTGGATGACAATCCCCAGCTTGCGAAGCGCATCATCGATAAGATCCTGACGGCTGCCCGCGCGCGTGAGGCTGCTCGTGCGGCGCGTGAAACGGTCCGCAAGAGCGCACTCTCCGGACGCGGTCTCCCCGGCAAGCTGGCGGACTGCACGGAGCGCGACCCGAGCAAGTGCGAGATCTACATCGTCGAAGGTGACTCCGCCGGTGGCTCTGCGAAAACGGGGCGTGACCGCCGCGTGCAGGCAATCCTGCCCATCAAGGGCAAGATCATCAACGTGGAAAAGGCCCGCCTGGACAAGGTGCTCCAGAACAAGGAAATTCAGACCATGATCACCGCGCTCGGCACAGGCATCGGTGACGGGGATGGAGAGGGGAGCTTCAATGTGGGCAAGGTGCGCTACCACAAGATCATCATCATGACTGATGCTGACGTGGACGGCTCGCACATCCGCACGCTGCTGCTCACCTTCTTCTGCCGCCAGATGCCGGACCTCGTGCGCCAGGGTTATGTGTACATCGCCCAGCCGCCACTGTATCAGGTGAAGCGCCGCAAACGTGAAGAGTACGTGCAGGACGACGCGGCGCTGAACCGCATCCTCATCGAGCTCGGCGCGGAAGACGTAAAGCTGCGTAATACGGAGGGCGGTGCTGTC
This sequence comes from Roseimicrobium sp. ORNL1, assembly GCF_011044495.1. GTDB lineage: Bacteria > Verrucomicrobiota > Verrucomicrobiia > Verrucomicrobiales > Verrucomicrobiaceae > Roseimicrobium. The sequence goes on along the minus strand of NZ_CP049143.1, from coordinate 4,239,274 downwards.
ATCGAGAACGAGCAACTTAAGGCGATTCTCGAACTGCTTTCACCGCTGGCGCGCCTGAGTGATTCCATCCGCCGTAACGGTGGGGACTTCGAGGACTACATCCAGGCACGGGACAAAGAGACGGGTTCGTTCCCCTCCCACCTCGTTCGCATCCGTCAGGGCAATGAGGAATCTGTGCACTACCTTGTTTCCGATGCCGAATTCGCGGACTTCGCGCATGCGAATGCGGACCTGCATCTGTATGGCAAGGGCGAAAGTACCAGCGCCGTCGGTTCCAACGGCAATCGCCGTGGTTACCACTACGAAGTGCATGAAGCCAAGGCCATCCGCAAGCTGCTGGATCAGCTCGCGGAACTCGGCCTGCCCATCGAGCATTTCAGCAGTCAGGACAAGCCCCTCTTCGAGGTGGTCGAAGGACACGGAGACAACGCCCGTGTGGTGCCCATCTTCAGCGTGCCCGGCATCCTGGAAGGTGTGATGAACATCGGAAAGCGCGGCCTGGAGATCAAACGATTCAAAGGTCTTGGTGAAATGAACGCCAAGGAACTCTTCAGCACCACGATGGATCCGCAGACGCGGAAACTCCTGCGCGTGAAGATGAATGAAGACAACGAGATCGAAGCCGATCGCATCTTCACCATCCTCATGGGCGACGTGGTCGAGCCGCGGAAGCACTTCATTGAGGAGAACGCATTGAACGTTCGCAACCTCGACGTGTAAGCGGCGCCCGTTCCGGCATCATCAGTTCTCTACGCTATCCTCATTTCTCCCGTGTCTGAAGAAAACATCAAGCCAATCAACGTCGACGAAGAGGTTAAAAGCTCTTTCCTCGACTACTCCATGTCAGTCATTATTTCGCGTGCATTGCCTGATGCACGCGACGGACTGAAGCCTTCCCAACGGCGTTTGCTTTTCGCGATGGGCGAGCTCGGTGTGCTCCCCAATCGCAAGCACCTCAAGTGCGCGAAGATCGTGGGTGAGACGATGGGTAACTACCACCCGCACGGTGACCAGGCAATTTATCCCACACTGGTGAACATGGCGCAGCCGTGGGGCATTCGCGAGCAGCTCGTGGATGGCCAGGGGAACTTCGGTTCCGTCGAAGGTGACCCTCCGGCGGCCATGCGATACACCGAGGCGCGGCTCACGCACCTGGGGAATGCGATGATGGCCGACCTCGACATGGAGACGGTCGACTGGGTAAAGAACTACGACGAAACGCGCGATGAACCCGTGGTGCTTCCCGCGGCGTTTCCGAATCTTCTCGTGAATGGTGGTACCGGCATTGCCGTGGGTATGGCCACGAACATGCCGCCGCACAATCTTCGTGAAGTGGTGGATGGCATCTGCGCGCAGGTGGACAATCCGCAGATCACGATCGCGGAGTTGATGCATTACATCAAGGGGCCGGACTTCCCAACGGGTTGTACCATTTTGGGCACCTCCGGAGTGCGCGAGTACATGGAGACCGGTCACGGGTCCTTCCGTATCCGTGGTCACGCGGAAGTGGTGGAGCACGGTAATCGTGAACAGATCATCATCACCGCCATTCCGTACGGTGTGAACCGTGCCTTGCTGTGCGAGCGCATCGGTGAGCTGGCCAGCGAGAAGATCCTTCCGGAAATCACCGGTGTGCGTGATGAGTCAGACGAGAATACCCGCGTGGTGATCGACCTGAAGCGTGACGCCCGTGCGCAGGTGGTGCTGAACAATCTCTACAAGCACACCTCGCTGGAGACTAGTTTCAGCGTGAACATGCTGGCGATCGACAATCGCCGGCCCAAGCTCCTGTCCGTCAAGGACGCGATCAACTGCTACATCGAGCATCGCCGCGAGATCATCATCCGCCGCACCCGCTACCTGCTGCGCAAGGCGGAAGATAGTGCGGAGAAGCTCGAAGCGCTCCTGCTGGCCATTGGCAATCTTGATGAGTTCATCAAGATGATCCGCGACTCCAGTTCCAAGGATGAAGCGGCCTCACGCATCAAGGCCATGACCTTCACGGTGGAGGCGGCCCAGGCGTTTGGCATTCTGATTCGTGGTCAGGCGAGCGTGAAGGATGGGCAGTACATCCTGACGGACCGTCAGGTGGATCACATCCTCGAGCTGCGTCTGTATCAGCTCACCGCCCTGGAGCGAAACAAGCTCAAGGATGAATATGACGCTCTGCTGTCGACCATCACCGACCTGCTCGACATTCTCGCCAAGGAGCAGCGCGTGCTCACCATCATCAAAGATGAGCTTCGTGCCGTGGCGTTGAAGTGGGGTAATGACCGCCTCACGCAGTTCGGCGCGCTTGAAGGTGAGATTCAAAGCATCGATCTCATTCCGAATGATCCTGCGGTGGTCACGATGACGCACTTTGGGTCCATCAAGCGCACCAACACCCGTGAGTTCACCTTGCAGGGACGCGGTGGCAAGGGGCTGCGTGGCATGGAGACCAGGCAGGCGGCGGATGAAGTCGACAAGACAGACTTCGTGGAGCACGTCTTTAGTGCGCATCTGCACGACTTCCTTCTCTTCTTCACCAATACCGGCCGCATGTTTGTGGAGCGCGTGCATGCCATTCCGGAAATGGCACGCACCGGCAAGGGCCGTAGCATCAAGAACCTGCTCGACCTTCGTCCGGATGAGAAGATTGCCGCCGTACTCACGCTGCAGGCGGTTGGCGCGGAAGACGACGCGATGTGGGCACCGGACAAGTATGTGCTCTTCGGCACCAAAGACGGCACGGTGAAGAAGACCGCACTGGAAGAGTACAAGAACTACCGCAAGGGCGGCATCATCGCGCTCAAGATCGAAGAGGGGAATGAACTCATCGACGTGGTGCTCACCGATGGCAGCAACCAGATCTGCCTCGTGACCCGTGAGGGGATGTGCGTGCGCTGCGAAGAAACCGATATTCGCTCCATGGGTCGTGCGGCTACTGGGGTGGCTGGCATTCGTCCGGCGGAAGGCGACTACGTGGTCAGCCTGACAGTGGTGGACATGACGGCGCAGCTGCTCGTGGTTTCCGAGAAGGGTCTCGGCAAACGCACGCCGTTCGAAGAGTACCGCCTGACCACTCGTGGAGCCAAGGGCGTGACCACCATGAACGTCACGGACAAGACGGGTGCGGTCGTCACAGCCATGGCCGTGCATGACACAGATGAACTCATGCTCATGACCAGCAAGGGCCAGAGCGTGCGCATCAAGGTCGGCGGGGAGAAGGGTATTCGCGAGACGGGCCGCAACGCCCAGGGCGTGAAGCTCATGAACCTCAACGAGGGAGAGACCATCCAGGATGTGGCGAAGGTGATGACGGATGCCGAGGAGGAAGGGGAAAATGGCGGCGAAGGTGGTGCTGCCACTGCCGCAGCCGACAGCCCTGTCGATGAAGCCCCCACGGATGCTCCGCAGGCCCAGGACGAATCCGAGCCGCCAGCTTCTGAGGATTCGGAATAGCCTCCGCCAGAGAGATCGTGTAGTCTCGGGGACGAAAATGTCCCCGGGGTGCGCCTGGCACTGATCGTGCGAGGTGCAGGCTGGCGGACAGAAGCATTCCACCACTGCCCGCACCCTCCAAACGGTCATGCCTACGAATGTCCTCGGCTCGGAACTGCAATGCTGCTGCATGAAACCCCGCACCGGATACTACCGGGACGGCTACTGCCGTACGGGGGTGGAGGATTCAGGACTGCACACCGTGTGCGCCCTGATGACGGACGAGTTCCTCAGCTTTGCCCGCACACGGGGGAATGACTTGGTGACACCCATGCCCGACTGGGGATTTCCCGGCCTGAGGGCAGGGGACAAATGGTGCCTCTGTGTGCTCCGCTGGAAGGAAGCGCTGGATGCGGGCTGTGCACCGCCGGTGTTCATGGAGGCCACGCAGATGTCCGCGCTGGAGTTCGTAACGCTGGAAGATCTGCGCGAGCACGCTCTGCCGAAGTAACCGGCCGCACTTTGCCCGGTGCCCTGCCTGTTACGGCAGACCTACCGCGGTGAGATCCTTCACCACCTCGCCCGCCTCGACTTTCTCGATGCGCTTGGCGATTTCTTCATCGGTGAGGCCCATGCGTTTGAGGTCTGCGTGATAGTTCTTCCTTGCCAGCTCAAGGTTTGGATGGAGTCGTTTGGTTTCCCGGGATGCTGCCGAAAGCATTTCCAACACACGGCGGTACACGGGCTCGGCGTCGCTATGACGGCCTGAGAGGAAGAGCACGCTGGCGAGATTACTCAAAGTTTCAGCGACGACAGGTTCTCCGGGTGGCATCGCCTTTTCCTGGATGGCTAGTGCTTCGCGGAACGCAGCTTCCGCGTCGGCGTAGCGCCCCACGCTACGCAAGGCGGATCCCACATTGGCCAGCTCTACGCAGAGTCCGGGATCTTCCGGGGGCAGATTCCGGCGAGCGATATCCAGTGCGCGGCGGAACTGTTCAAGCGCCTGATCCTTGTTCCCCGAGTCGCGGAGGACTCCGGCAAGATTCCGTACACCCAGGAATACCCGGAAGTCATCGCGTCCAAACTGTTTTTCGTCGATATCCAGTGCGCGACGGAACAGCGGTTCTGCATCGGCATAACGACCGTTTTCTCCCAGTGCCGTAGCAAGGTCGGCCACGGCACGGGCGGTTTCCGGATTCTCTGTTCCGAACTTCTGCTCGGTGAGGGTGAGCGCCTGGCGATGAAGGTCGAGCGCTTCGTCCCTTTTGCCCACTGCCTTCAGCACTTTGGCGAGAATCTTCATGTCCCACAGCGTGGTGGGATGCCCGTTGCCGAGCGCGGCCGCATCGATGCTCCATCCTTCACGAGCCAGGGATTCGGCTCCGGTCTTGTCGGGTTGCCGGGTCAGTGCGCCTGCGAGATTGACCATGGCAGAGGCCGTGGCCGGATGCTTTGACCCGAAGGCCTTCCGGCAAATCTCCAGAGCCCGGCGGCACAGGTCCGCTTCGCGGGTGTTGTACCCGGTGTAGGATGAGACTGCGGCCAGGCGCAGAAGGTCGCGTGCCACCCGGGGATCCGCGGGGCCGAACCGTTGTTCGTTGATGGCCAGGGCGCGTTCACACAGACCCACGGCATGCGCTTGTCTTCCAGAGTCGGCGAGCATGGTGGCCAGACTGCCCAGCACGCGTGCCACTTGGGGACTCTCTGGGCCGTGCTGCTGCTCCTGAAGGACGATGGCGCGGCGGTAGGCGTCCTCGGCACCGTCGCGTTTTCCTTCGAAGCACAGCGCTTCGCCAAGCGCCACTAGTGTCATGGCCAGATCGTCCTGGTTCTTGTCCGGGTCGGTCTCCAAAAGTCTGCTCGCCTTCAACAAAAGGGCCTCGGCATTGCCGGGCTGCCTCATGGCGAGCTGGAGGGATGCCATGGCCTGCAGCGTGCGGGCATGAGTCTGGAGGTCGGGGTTGGGAATCGTGTCGAAGTGGACGATGAGATCCATCAACAATTGCGAAGCCTCCTCCCACTGGGCCAGATGCGTCATGATTGTGGCCGCAGTGAGCGCCGTCTGTGACCATTCTCGAGGCTGTTGGCTTCGGTCGATGTTTTGGAGCGCCGTCTTGTAAGTGGCGATGGCTGCCATGTGCTGCCCGGCGAGGTATTGAAAGTGTGCTTTGAGCAGCACGGCGTTCAGGGCATTGGCATCCTTCGCCGGTTTTTGAGTATCGCTATCCGTCTCGGTCCCGGGTTCGACTCCGGACTCGCTGGGGACCCATGAAGCCAGCTCAGCCGCAGTGGTGTATCGGCCTTCGGCAAACGCGGCGAACGCCTTCTCCATCACTTCGCTATCAGGTGTGGAATCAACGGCGCTGGCAAAGCGCTGAAGCTCAAGTTGCGCTTCGAGTGGGGTGAGGTCGCGCTGCTCGGCGATCTCGTCCATCGCAAGGCCGATCTTGGTGAGCGCATCCGTCTGTTCCGTGGGAAGTCCGGTGGTGACGGCCTTGGCGGCAATGTCCCTGATCATCTGCCGTGCACGTTCCATCGATGCGCTATCAACCATGGGGGGAGTCGCAGACTCCACCGGATCCGGTTCCAGGCGTACCTGGATGGGTCTTGCGCGAGGGGCAAAATCTCTGAGGTAATATACCAGGGCCAGCGCCGCCATGATCACGAGCGGCACGAAGATGAGCCAGGAGGATTGCTTCTTCCTCTTCGGGGTGGCGTGACCCATCCGGATGCGACCGGCGAGCGCCTCCAGGGACCATTGCAAGTCGCCCGGGTCATGCACCGCCTCCATGCTGGACATGCCATGAGCCAGCGCCGCCCGGTGCTGAAGTTGCAGCAGGTGGGCTTCCTGGTCCTCCGGCGCGTGGGGGTCGAATGGGAAGTCCTCCGCGAGGAGGATGGAGTAACACGGGATGTGCAGATCTGATGCGAGCTGATACTCCATCTGCGCATAGGACCGGCGGATGGCACCCTCCGGCATGGTATTGGGCTCGGCTCCGAAGCTTACGCCGGCCAGATGTACCATGGCGTGGCAGCCACGGAGGCGCGTGCGCATAGCGTGACGCACGGGACTCCAGCCCGTGGCGTCTCGGATTTCGTAGTCCACCACCTGCAGGCCTTCCGCCTCAAGAATGGCCCGCGCCGCCATGCGGTGCGAGCGGAGATCCGCCTGTGATGCACTGAGATAAATGACAGGAGCTGCCATGCTCAAAGAACTAGTCCTTCAGCCGGGCTGAGCTGACGAGAGGAAAATGATTTAAAGCAATCACGTGGTGTGGTGATGGGAGTGGAGAGTGCCGCGGTGGCGGAAGAGGCCGGCAGCCCGACGAACACAAGCCATGCCCCTGCGCTCACCCAATTAATATACCATATCCTACCACAGCACATCCAATACAAATGCGATCACCATGGCAATGCTAATTCCTATCCGCGCTGCCAGACCCAGCGTGGTGCCTACCACACTGCCCCAGGTCGCCTTCACCGCAGGGCCCATGCGCTTCCGTGCGATGAGAAGCTCCGCGACGAGTCCGCCGATGATGGGACCGACAATCAAACCGATGAATCCGAAAAATAGTCCCACGATCCCACCAATGACCACCCCCCAGATGCCCCATTTGCTCCCGCCAAACCACTTCGTGCCCATCGCGCCGCTGAAGAAGTCGACGATGTAGGATGCGATGACGAGCAGGGCGAGCAGGGCGATGCTCCACCAGGAGAGCCCCGTCTCCGGGCGCAGGAACTTGTGCAGGAACGCGGCGACGAAAATGATGAAGGGCCCGGGCAGCAGGGGCAGCACGGTGCCTGCGAGACCGATGACCATCAGTGTGACGGTGAGCGTCCACACCCCCCACAACGACCAGTCGACGCTCTTGAACCACTCCAGCATGCCGTCCAGTCCTAGTGCCACGTGATTTTCTCCGCGACCGGTTTGCGGCTCGCTTTTGGCATGGTGAATCCTGCTTTCGGCCAGCCCAGGTAGAACAGGCCGAGGCAGCGATCCTCAGGGCCGAGTCCCAACCAGTCCGCAAACTGGCGGGTATAGACCAGGGGAGGGGATGACCAATAGCCGGCCAGTCCCGAGGCCGTGACGCTGAGCGCGAGATTTTGCACCGCGCACGCGACGGCTTCGATTTCCTCAAGTTCCGGAATCTTCGCGCCACCGCGTCGCGCCATGCCTAGCACGATCACGGCGCCTGCCAGTAAGGGATTTTCCGACATCTTGCGCATCTTGTCCTCGCGGAACTCGGCCTCCGGCGTGGTCTCGCGATAGAGACGCGCCATGGTCTCCGCGAGTGTGCGTCGGGAATCTCCGGTGAACAGGTGGAAGCGCCAGGGCTCGGTCAGTCCGTGGGTAGGGGCGTGATTGGCATTCTCCAGCAGCTCCAGGATCAAGCTCTTGTCCACGGCGCGGCTGGCGTCCATGTCGAAGGGTTTGATGGATCGCCGGCTTCGGATGACTTCAGTGATGATGGATTGCGTGTCGTGTCCCACAGGCTGCATGTGTTCTGTGCGGTGAGGTAAGGTGTCAAGGTTTCATGGACGGGCGCCATGGATTCGCACGGTGATGAATTCGTCCCGCAGAGGCGGCCCGCCGCATTCTTCTTTCGTGTCCACCTGGATGAGGCATTGACTTGAGTTTCGATAATTAATATAAGTTAATTAATGGCGATGACGTTTACCGCCGGACTGTCGGTAGCCTGCCTTCTGGGAGCAGGCGCCCTGATGGTCGCGACGTCTCGCGAAAAGTCTGCGGCCCGAAGTGAGAGGGCGGAGGAGCCGGACATGGGGACAATGGAGGAGCTCGCGCGATTGGGAGATGGATTCCTCGTGTGGGAACGGCGCATCGATGACTCCTGGCAGATCTGGACGAGAGCGCTTGATGGTCGCACCCCTGAGCAGCGGCTGATTCCTGAAGAGAAAGGCAGGGACCATTTCTGCCCAAAGATCTCGCCCGATGGAAAACGGATCGCCTACATGAGCTATGTCGCGGGCAGCACGCCGACAGATCCCGTGGAGGGAGCCCTGTGGGTGATGGAACGGAACACGGGTGAGCGGAAGCAACTGGCGGAACGGGCTCGAAGTTACCAGGGCGATCGTGCCGTGCTCTGGATGAACAATGCGACGCTCTGCTACATTGATGAAAACGGACACACGGTGGAGTTGAATGTGGAGCAGAGTACGCGCCGACAACTTACGTCCAAGGCTCGCGCCAAGAATGGATGGCTGGTGAATGCGCAGCGCACGTACGCCACCAGCGGAGATGCGGAGTTTTCCCCGTTCGATGAGAAGAGCGGCGAGGTACGCACCCTGCCGAAGCACAGCGGATGCCAGCCCTATTTCAGCGCGGATGGGAAATGGGGCTTCTGGATGGGAGGCTCCGGAGGTCCGTTGAATAAGATTTTTCTGCCGACTCGTCGCGTGGAACCGGTGTTGGTTCACGATGATCCCCGCCTGCCGGAAAATCGGAACTATGTCTATTTCCCCATGCTGTCGCCCTGCCAGAGGTTGATGACGTTCGCAGCCTCCCCGGATGCCCATGACCATCTTGAGTCGAACTATGACATCTTTGTGATCCGCATGGATCGTGAGACCCTGGAGCCCATCGGCAAGGCGGTGAGATATACCGCCCATGCGGGAAATGATCGCTATCCAGATGTGTATTGCGCGGAGCTTTCACTGGGCAGCCACTACGTGGAGGCGCCGGCCCGTGTCACCATGAAGTCGCCAAACGGCAACCCCTGTGACTGGTATCTTGATGGCGTGAAGAAGTCCATCACGGCGGAGTTGGACTGCGAGTTCGAAGCCAGCGGTACTCATTGGGTGGAAGCGCGAGACCCCCAGACGTGGAAGGAACTGGCGCGGGGCTTTGTGCATGTCCGAACCGCGACGGCCCCCAGTCTGACGCTGGTGCGCAGGGTGGGTGAGGATGCTCTGGCTCTGACCTTCGACCAGGCGGTGTCTCTGGAGAATGCGACCGCCATCACTGAGAATGGGAAAAGCATTCCGTTTGGGGCGCTGCACGCCGAGAGTCACCAGGTGCTGCTGCCACTCACTGATGATGCGCCATGCGGAAGCCGCATCACACTCGATGGTGTGCGTGATCTGGCACAGCGACCGCATGTCATGGCGAAGGTGACCTTCACCGTGCCTTCCACGGCCTGGCCCCAATCGCGAGCCGGGCTGGTGTATGCGTGGGAGCATCGGGATGCGCCCCCTTTGCAGTTCATCGAGGCGACGCCGGTGCGCGCGGGCAAGGCCTTCTGGAACTTGCGTGGCGGCATGGATGTGCGTGGAGGCACCTGTGAACTTCCGGAAGTGGGGACCGCGATGCTGCGCGCATGTGGCAAAAGCGGGGCATTCACTCTGGAGGCCATCATCACCCCCATGGTGCCGCCTTATGACCGCGAGGCTCGCCCGGTGCTCTCCTTGGAAGACTCGGAGGGAAATGTGAAGTTGGCCATCCTGCAGCGGCGTAGTGACTGGAGTCTCTGGCTTGCCACCGAAGACAATCCACGGGGCACTTCCATCGAGCAGGAGTTGCTGCCGTTGCGTACCGGACAGCCGCATCATGTGGTGCTGGCGTATGAGAGAGGGCGGTTGCTGGTGTATCTCAATGGCATGGCGATGTCCGTGCGCCCTGAAGTCCATGGCGCGCTGAAGTTTGATGGTGACAAAGGCGTGCTTCGTATTGGCTACTGCTCGAAGCTTCAGGACCGCTGGCAGGGCATGGTGGACCAGCTTTCCATCTACAGTCGTGTGCTCACTCCGGATGAAGCCGTGGCCCATGCGGACCATGCGGCACCCAAGCTGGAGGAGCAGCGAAAGGCGCGTACCCGGAAAGTGGTGGCGAAGCTGGTGCAGGCATCGCGTGCGCCGTCATTGGCCCAAGTGGCCCCGTATCGTGAAGCATTGGTGCAGCACCTCTATGAAGTCCTGCCGAAGGACAAGGATGATCGAGACCAGGACTTTCCTGTCGGCAGCCGTATCGCGGTGACGCAATGGGTTTGGGTGAATGGTGAAAGCGCAACACCACCGAAGCCCGATGCCCATGGCGTGTACCGTCTCTTTGTGCAACCCGCGGAAGCACATCGCGAGATTCAGCCGCTGGTGATCAAGAGCGAACTCCCGCCCGATGCCCCCGTGGAGTCGTGGCTGGAGGTTTCGAATTGGTGAGAGGGTTACTGCTAAAACCCCGGGTCACTTGCCTTGGAACTTGTTCGGCTCGATCTGAGGATGGGTCGAATCGTTTCTCAAACGTAGCTTGTATCGGTCATTGATGATCAGAACGGTCTGTCCCTTGCCATCCGTCAGCCGCTCATGACCTTGGAATAATGGCGAGTCGCCCTTGGGCCATGCCCCGGTTTTTTCAGCCTCCTTGTTCAGGGTGGAGGCAAGCTTCTCCGCCAGGGCGTAGTCCCTGGAACGACCGAGAAAATAACCAATCTGCGCTCCGAGAAAAAGCGAGGTACACGCAGTGAGGATCAGTACCCAAATGAAATCACGTGTTTTCATTGGATATGCTTTCGCAGAGTAGGGTTCGTCGTCATCTCACAGCTATGACGGTGTCGTGTGGCCCTCGCCAACCGCCAGCGTGGTCGCACTCTCGAGGCTTAGCATGCGGCCTTCACGGCGGGCCGCTTCAACAGCGGGACCGGTGAAATCCGGAGCAGCTGCAAGAATGGCGCGAATGGCGGGATGGTCAGCAGCCTGTGGCACGATTCCGCTACGCGTGCGCTGGGCATCGGCGGCACCATAGAGCTTGGCGGCATGCTCGTATTTTTTCTCTGCGACGGCGAGTACGGCGAACGCCTCCAGCGGGTACGATGCGCCCCAGCGGTTTCCGAGATCGAGGCCAACCTGCAGGCACTCGGCGAGACGCGCGTGCGCTATATCGAATTTGCCCAGCGCCGCCGCGTTCACTCCCACCGACCAGGCAATGATGATGCCCTGCCAGATGTCGCCTTCTTCGCGGTAGATGGCGTGATTCTTCTCATCAATGTCGAAAGCCTTCTGGAAATCTCCGTCACCGGCCGCGATCACGCCCCAGATGTGCTGGATGTGTGCGGTGAGACGCTGGTCGCCCAACGGAGAGGCGAGTGTGGTGGCCTCTTCCAAGAGCGTGCGGGCTTGTGGGAGCTGGGCTTTATCCAAGGCAAGAAAGGCCAGGTCCGCCAGGGCACGCGCGGCACCGGCGGCATCACCGAGTTCGCGGAAGATGCTGAGCGCTTCCTCCTGATAGGAGACACAGGCGGGAAGGTCATCCGCCACCCAGGCAAGACGGCCTGCGGCAGCGAGCGCTTGGGCGCGCACGATGTCACGGGCTGCGTCTGGTTTGCCCAGCAACTGGGCGAAGGAATCACGCGCTTCCTTGAAGAGGCCCCGCACTTCCACGAAGCGTTGCGTCACGGTGAGCAGTCGCAGTCCCTTGGCGGTTTGTCCGGGGAGTTCGGTGGCAGCTTCCAGGGCGTAGCGGATGTTGAACTCTTCATCCTCAAGGATAGCGAGCCACTCACGCTGCTTGGGTCCGCGAATCTTGGGGGCTGCCTTCTCGGCGAAGCGCAGGAAATAGTCGAGGTGACGGATACGGAAGATTTCCGATTCCCCTGCGGCGAGAAGCTTCTCATTCGAGTAGTCCCAGATGGACTCCAGGATGAAGTAGCGAGCCGCCTGATCCGAGGGCTTCTCGATGTACACAAGCGACTTGTCCACGAGCTGCGAGAGGAGGTCGAAGATCACAAACTTCTCCAGCCCTTCGCCCTCACATACCTCTTCGATGGCCTCCAGGGTGCGCCCTCTCGCAAAAACGGAGAGGCGGCGGAAGAGGCGGCGCTCGGGCTCGGAGAGCAGATCATGGCTCCAGTCGATGAGCGAGCGGAGGGTCTGCTGTCGTGGCACGGCATTGCGACTGCCGGTGGTGAGCAGGTGGAAGCGATCATCGAGGCGCTCGACGATCTGTTCCAGCGAGAGCACGCGGATGCGCGCTGCGGCAAGCTCGATGGCAAGTGGGATGCCATCAAGACGCCAGCAAATCTGTGCCACGAGGTGGACGTTTTCACTCGTGAGCTGGAAGGAGGGACGTGCGAGAGAAGCGCGCTCGGTGAAAAGACGTACAGACTCGTATTCGCCCAGTCGATTGATCGCATCCTCACTGGCGGTGATCTCGCGCCAGTGGTCGGGGAGGGAGAGCGGGGGTACTGGCCATGCGGTTTCTCCCGCGATGCTCATGGGCTCACGACTGCTGGCGAGGATGTGCAGCCTCGGGCAGGCTCGCAGCAAGGTCTCAGACAGGCGGGCGCAAGCGGCGACGACGTGCTCGCAGTTGTCCAGGATGAGCAGCAGGTTCCTATCCTTAAGATAGTGAGTGAGGGTGCCGGTGAGCGGTCGGTCGGTTTCCTGCCGCAGGTTGAAGACGGCGGCCACGGTTTCAGGCACGAGGGCTCCATCCACGATGGTGGCGAACTCCACGAACCACACGCCATCTGGATAGGTATCCAGCACATCGGCGGCTGCTTGCAGGGAGAGGCGGGTCTTGCCGGTGCCACCCATGCCGGTGAGGGTGAGCAGGCGGGTGCTGCCCAGCAGCCGGATCACCTCCGCCATTTCCCGCTCACGACCGATGAAGCTGGTGAGTTGCACGGGGAGATTGTTTGCCACGCTCTCCAGGGAGCGCAGTCCGGCGAACTCCGAGGGCAGATCCGAAGCGACAAGCTGGTAGAGATGCTCGGCTCTCGCGAGGTCCTTCAGCCGGTGCTCTCCCATGTGGCGAAGCTGCACACCAGACGGCAGGTGATCGCGCACGAGTTCCTGCGTGGGCAGCGAGAGGAGCACCTGCCCACCGTGCGCGGTGGAGAGAATGCGTGCCACGCGATTCAGTGTCTGGCCAAAGTAATCTCCATCACGATCTTCCGCCGCGCCAGTATGCAGCGCCATGCGGACACGGAGCTCTCCAATCGGACCCCAGTCGGCACTGCGAATGGCGCGCTGGCTTTCCAAGGCTCCAGCAAGCGCATCCTGCGGCGTGTCAAACGCGACACAGAAGGCATCTCCGATGGTCTTGAAAACATAGCCGCCGCAGGATTCAAAAACCTGGCGCAGCATGTGGTCATGCGTCGCCAGGGCCACCCGCATGGCGTCCGGCTGCCGCTCCCATTTTTTCGTGCTTCCCTCGATGTCGCTAAACAGGAAGGTAATGGTGCCTGTGGGCGGTACGATCATGATCGTGAATGTGTGTCAGACGCGTGGCATCTCAATGACGAAATGAGCCTGCTTGCAAGTGACATGCGCGTGCCATCCCGCCCGGAGGTGGATGCCGTGACGCGCAGGCGGTGACATACGAGTAAATGCGGGCTGGGGATCGATTCACCCGTGCAGTTTCGCCTGCGTGAACCGCGCCTTCTCCGAAGTGTGCGGCACGGAGCACTGCGCCCAAATCCCTGACCTGATACGACCATGAATCTTCCCTTCATCCTGCTGCCGGCAGTGACGCTGGCCCAAATGACTGTGCTCGGCCAGAGCAATCCGCCCGTGGAAATAGTGCCTCCATCTCCCCGAACGAAGGTGGTGGTGGATACCGTGCCTTCCGCTCCGCCGCTCAGCAGGGTGGTGGTACGAGAGCGCCTGTCCATTGCACCCAGGGCTGTGGTCGTGACTGAGCCAGCTGTGGCCACCCCGCCTGTGGCTACCACAACCACCACGACAGTCACCACGACACCGGCGCCCGCGCGTGTCTATGATGTGGAAAGGCAGGTGGTCGTGGTGAAGGATCGCGAGCTGCCATATGTGACAGTGCCGGTCCTCTTTGTCGTGGAGACGGCGCAATTGCTGAACGATGAATCTCGCGTCGCCCTGGAGGCCACGGCGAATGGCATCCTCGAAGTGGCGAAGGCGAATCCGAATGCTCGATTCGACATCGAGGGACATACCAGCACCGAGGGCACGGATGAATTCAACATGACGCTCTCCGCCGGGCGTGCCCAGCGGGTGCTGGATGAACTGACCAAGACCTATGGTGTGCCCCCGGAGCTCCTGTCTGCCCATGGCTATGGGGAAAATTATCCCAAATTCCCCAATGGCACTGAGTCGCAACTGCAACTCGACCGCCGCGTGCTGGTGGTGAGGACCCAGTAGCAAAGGAACGGCAGGCAACCGCTGTGACATCAGGCAAGCCGGACTCGTTGATCCGGCTTTGCGGTCACATTCTACATTCTGGCCGTACGAGGACGGTATGACGAAATTTTTCGGGCAATAGGTGGCCCGGCGGAGGGCCGCCTTGCGATGTAAAGGGCGTTGACGGAAGCCTTCTTCCCTCCACAGTCGCTGGCTGCGGGGTACTCTCTCCGCGCAACCTGACCCATCCACCTTAACTGCAACAACAACATCCCATGGCCCTTTCCATCGGCACCTCCGCCCCTGACTTCACCCTCAAGTCCAAGAGCTCCGGCGAGATCAAAGACGTGACCCTCAGCGCGAACTACGGCAAGAAGAACACGGTTCTCCTGTTCTTCCCCCTCGCGTTCACCGGCGTTTGCACGGCTGAGTTTTGCGACATCACCGCTGGCCTCGGCCAGTTCAGCAGCCTGAACGCGGAAGTCATCGGCATCAGCGTGGACAGCCCCTTCGCCCAGGAAGCCTGGGCCAAGCAGGAGCGCATCACCATCACGCTGGTGAGCGACCTCAACAAGGCCATCACCAAGGCGTATGACGTCGTGTTCCCCAACCTGGCCGGCATCGGCGACACCGCCGCGCGTGCTGCCTTCGTAGTGGACAAGAACGGTGTGATTCAGTACGCCGAGCAGACCGCCACTCCGAAGGACCTGCCGGACTTCGAAGCCGTGAAGGCTGCACTCGCGAAGCTGGGCTAATGTCCGGGCTTCCAAGGCAAGGATCGCCTACTTAAGTGTGAAGCGGGTTCCGAAAGGAGCCCGCTTTCTTTTTGGAGAGAACCGCCAACCCTAGCAAGCTTCGGCATCAGCGATGGGCTTCACGTGGATGAGCAGCGGCATATGCAACTTTCCATCGTTGGCCTCCATAAAATCCTCCACCGCTCCCTTGATAGCCATCGGCAGTTCCGAACATTTTTCGACGAAGGCAGGTTCACGCAACAGATCTCCATCATCATTGCGGATGGTGAATTCAACACGTTTCATGCGAAGGAATCGCATCAGGGTGTTCCATTAATTGTATGGCAATCCGCTACGTAGATTCGTGACGGGACGGAGGTCGATTCCTGAACAAGTTGCTAGTCCCAAGTCTTCAGATTGTCGTTCCACGTGCTGAAGTCGTGATCCGGCCCAGCGGAGTAGACGATTACGGAGGCTTCGATGTTGGTCCCGGGATGTTCGGGATTCGTGATCTGTCCATCACCGTTGTAGTCCAGGAGAATGATGTAGCCTTCGGAGTCCCAGATATCCACGAGCCCGCCTGTTGTGGTATAGCCACCTCTACCTTTCTTTCCCGCAGGGGGTTCATAAAAGGGGATCTGGCGGGGGTTTTGGGAAACGTCCGTCGCGAGCAGGATGTCGATGAGGCCACGACCCTGTTCGCTCGTAGTATCATACCCTCCAGTATTGTCCTTGGTGGGTGGAGGATCTTTTAAGGTCGGGAGCCGGTTGTACTCGGACTGGTATGCTTTCACGGCGAGTACAAGGCCCTGCATTTGAGCCTTGGTCTGTAGACGACGTGCAGTGCCGGGAGTGTAGCCTCTATAAGGAGGGAATAGAAACAGGAAAACAAAGCCGATAACGCCGAGAACCAAAACCACGATGCAACCGGCGGACAAGCCCTCCTTTTTGGATGAGGCAGGTGAGAGAGGAGCTTGGGGTGGAAGTGAACTGTCCTGGTCACTCATCGGATGAGTTTATTTCACCCTGCGCCAGTGGTCTCTGGCAACAGGAGCCAAGCATTGAGAGCGAGATTGCGTGGGGTGTTTACGGTTCCCAGCTCTTCACATTGTCCTTCCACGTGTCGTAGTCGCCATCGGGTCCGGCGGAGTAGATGATGACAGGTTCGTCAATAGTGGCACCGGGATGCTGGGGATCGGGAACCTGCCCATCTCCATTCCAGTCAAAGTACATCCGGTAGAGATGGCCAAAGGGATCGCGAATCTCGAGTTCACCGGCGGCATTGGTGACGCCACCGCTTTTGCCTGCCTTGGGAGGCGGAGGTTCATAGAAGGGAACCTGGCGGGGATTCTTGTCGTGATCCTTGCCCGTGAGAATGTCGATTATCCCCCCTTTTGCTTCTACCATCTGTTGTTCGTCCTTTCCTTCCGGCACGGTTGCGGAGGGAAGTTTGCTATACTCTACCTGGTAAGCTCTCACAGCCAGTTTCAGGTTTTGCATCTGGGCCATGGCTTGCACCGCCTTGGCTCTCGCCGTTACCCTGGCGAACGTGGGAACGGCAAGCGCCGCAAGCACGGCGATGATAATCACGCAAAACAATACCACGGCGCCGACCACCAAACCGACGATGCAACCCGTGGACATGCCCTGCTTCGCGGGCGGGATGGGCGGCATAGGTGCCGGCGCGGGAGGAGGAGCGGGAGGGGGCGTGGGATCGCTCATAGGATGGATGATTTCACCATGAAACCGTGGGAAATGACAAGAGAATAACCGCTCAGAACAATTATGGTCAGGGCTGCTCGCTCGTGATCGTATGGCTACTTCCAACTCCTGACGTTGTCGTGCCACGTGCTGTAGTCGCCATCAGGTCCCGCCGAATAGAGGATCACTGGTCCTCTAACCGTGGCTCCCGGATGTTCTGGGTCCGGGATGTTGCCATCCGCATTCCAGTCGAAACGCATGAGGAATACGTGGCCGAAGAGATCCTGAAGTTCGGGCAGTCCCGCCGCATTAATGACAAGGCCGCCCTTGGAGCGGGGTTTATGGAGTGGGGGATCGTAGAATGGAATGCGGCGGGGATTTTTGCCAGGATGCTTGCCTACGAGGATATCGATTATCTCACCCTGGACCTCCAGTGTCTTCATTTCGTCGGTTTCACCAAGGTCGGGAATGCGACTGTATTCGGTCTGATATGCACTGGTGGCCAATACCAGCGCCTGCATCATCGCCTTGGTCTGGAGAGTCCGGGCTTTGTTCAGGAACATCCGGCCGATGGGCACGGCAATGGCCGCCAGGAGCACCACTAACATCAGACCAACCAGCCCGATAGTCAAAGCGGTGGTACAGCCGTTGGACATGCCCTTCCTGGCGGGTGGGGCCGGTGGTGGCAGCTGCTCTGACGGTGGCGGAGATGCGTCGGACGGCTCGCTCATGCCACGATTTCACCATGGAGGTGTGGAATGTAGCAAGACAATTACGATTCAGAGCAGTCAGCGTTCCCAACTCGTGATGTTGTCGTGCCAGGTGGTGTAATCTCCATCAGGCCCGGCGGAATAGACGAGGACGGCCCCAGAGATCTTGGAACCGCGATGCGCCGGATCAGCAATCAGGCCATCGCCATCGTAGTCCAACAGGATGATATACCCTTTGGAACCCCAGATGTCTTTCAGCCCCTTGGTAGCATTGTAACCAGCTCCCGAGTCCTTTTCCACAGGTGGCTCGTAGAAGGTGATCTGGCGGGGATTCTTCTTGGTATCCTTGGCCACGAGGATCTCGATGATCTGTCTGCCTTCTGCGGAGGTCGTATTGTAACCTTGGGCGTTATCGACGAGAGGGGGTGGGGATTCCAGTGCTGGAAGGCGGTTGTACTCTACCCGGTAACCTTTGATGGCTTGCTCAAGCCCAAGCATGTCGGCCTTGGCGCTGAGTGGACGCGTTGAGTTCAATTCCTGCCGAACTTGAGCCATGGCCAGCGGCCCCAGGAATAGCAGCATCAGGATGACGAAGCTCACCATGCTGAGTGCCAAGGTGACGAGGCGGTCGATGGACCTGCCCTTTTTCGTCGCCGGATCTGACTGCGGAGGAAGTGCAGATGGCTGGCCTAGTTGATTCATAGGAACACCGATTGCACCACGGTGTGGTGCACTTTGGCAAGGAATATGGGACACGTCTCGCTAGCGGCGTGCGTGAGTACTTTTGCCTCCCTTGGCAGCAGCTTTGTCGGAGATCATTGCCAGCTCGTGATATTGTCATCCCACGTATTGTAGTCTCCGTCAGGTCCGGCAGAGTAGATGATGACCGTCGAGGAGATCCTACCCCCAGGATGCCCAGGGATGGAGATCTCGCCGTCGCTGTTGTAGTCGAGGATCATGACGTAACCCTTGGTGCCCCAGGTATCGACCAGCCCATTTTCTGGGGTGTAGCCAGCGCCCGACTTTTTTCTCGCAGGGGGTTCAAAAAAGGGGACATTGCGAGGATTTTTTGATTCGTCCTCTCCAGTAAGGATCTTGATGATGCCACGACCTTTTTCGCTCGTGGTGTCATATCCTTGGGTGTTGTCTTCAGTCGGTGGAGGGGAATCCAGGGCTGGAAGCCGGCTGTACTCGGTTTGGTAGGCTTTGACGGCGAGCACCAAGCCTTGCATCTGCGCCCTGGCAGGCCGAAGACCTCTGGCATTGCGTTCGGAAAGAAAATCAGAGAGGAGTACCGCGCCGCCTAAAACTCCAAGCACCAACGCGATGATGCAGCCAGCTGACATACCCTTCTTCTCCCGTGGAGGTGGCAAAGGGGGAGGTGAGGGCGGAAGCGATTCGTCTGGAGCACTCATCGGTTGAGTGATTCCATCATGGGGCATCAGAGGCTGGCAACAGAATAAAGTCGCGTTGCCCGCGGTCCTTCCAATTACGGCTCCCGGGTCCAGGTACCTCGCGAGGAGAGGGCCCGGGCGAGAAGCCGTTCCTTTATGATGAACCGTCGCAGCGGCAGAACCGCGCGCGCCCAAGAAGGGCGCGCTCACATTGACCTACTGTTTACTGATCTACTGCTTACAGAATCACCGCTCCACAATCACCTTCTCCACGCGCAGCGCACGGGCCATGTCCATGGGGTGCTCGTGGCGCATGAGGGTTTCGCCCACTAAGAGTGCATCCGCGCCGGCGTCGGCAAGGCGTTGGGCGTCTTCCACGGACTTGATGCCGCTTTCGCTGACGAGCACCACGTCATCCGGCACTTCCTCCACGAGAGCTTCGGTGGTGGCGAGGTCGACGGTGAAGGACTTCAGGTTGCGATTGTTGATGCCAAGGATGCGTACGTTGGTCGCGAGGGCGCGCTCCAGCTCGGGGAGGTCGTGCACTTCCATGAGCACATCGAGCTGGAAGGTGTGGGCTACATCCAACAGCTTCTCGAGCTGGTCCTGCTTCAGCGCGGCCACGATGAGCAGGATGGCATCCGCCCCGGCGACCGCGGCTTCGAAGATCTGGGCCTCGTGGATGATGAAGTCCTTCCGCAGCACCGGGATGCTGACCTCATTGCGGATGGTGGTCATATACTCCAGCTTGCCTTGGAAGTACTTTTCATCCGTGAGCACGGAGATGGCATTGGCGCCGCCCTTTTCATAGGTGCGGGCGATGGTGAGGTAGTCGAAATCGGGCTGGATGACCCCGGCGGAGGGGGAGGCCTTTTTCACCTCGGCGATGAGGCCCATGTGTCCGGGGTCGGCGCGGAGGGCGTCGTAGAGGGAGCGGAAATCATTGCGTCCAGCGGCGGCAGCACGGAGTTTCTCCATGCGGGGCAAAAGGCGCTGCACTTCGGTATGTTTGTGGGCGATGATTTCGTCGAGCTTGTTCATTGAGAGGGAGAAAGAATAACAAAGAAAATGCGACTTTCGACTTGAAACATTCACGTAATTCGCCATTATCACCGTCCGCACTAAACAATGCGGGTGTAGCTCAGTGGTAGAGCACTTCCTTGCCAAGGAAGATGTCGCGCGTTCGAATCGCGTCACCCGCTCCACTTTCCATGAAGAAAGTGCCTAGGGGAAGAGGATTGACGAAGTTAAGGGTGTGGACAAAATGCGAACTATGCGACGCGTTGAATCTGTGGGTTACACTGGAAAATATCGGAACAGGTCTGTGAGGTCTTATGGTGGGGACGAGGAAGGGAAGGGTGTGAGACGCCTGGCTCTTTTCCTGGTGGTGGTGGGGCTCGTGGCACCGTTCATTCCTCAACTGGCTTCCCTGATGGGCAGCTTCGGCTGGGGGGTGTACCTTGCGCTGCTCATCGCGTCGCTCATCATCATGGTGAAAGGGGCGTTCTTTCGTGGCTGCTTGGGCATCTTGTTCGCAGTGATCGTCCTGCCTCTCTGGGTGGTGCTGGGTCCCCTGGGCATCCGGATGGCGACGGACGAACGAGGATGGAAGCAGGTACTTCTGGAGGAGGCGAAGAAGCACGAAGTTCCACAGGACTTGATTTCCAAACTGGAACAGATTGTAGCGGCTGAAGGAATGCGCGGAGAGCCTGGAAGTCCTGGGCTGCCATCTCCTGAGTCCGTCGCAGGCGGCATTGAAACCATCACTTCGAAGGATGGCAGGACGATTCGTGGCACGATCGAAGCCTACGAGGCCTGGGGCGTGACAATGAAGCGTGAAGACGGCCAAATCGTGAACATCACCTTCGAACTGATGAGCGCCGGAGACATGCAGAAGTTCCGCGATCGGTACAACAACCAGCAACGCTAGCTGGTCTTCAGCAGTTTGCATGTCCCTCTCTCGCGGGCTCTCGGATTGCAGGTCGGTCGGAGCCCGTTTCAAGGCGCCATCTCGCCGTGGATGACTTTTCCCCTCGCTGGATCCACGCGGATTGACCAGAGCCCGTTGAGGGTCGGTACGAAGCCAACGAGTGTCCGCATGTCGCGATAGGGGGTGAGCGCTGTCAACCGCTCCTTCATCTTCGCTGTCCGCCCGGTGTCGTTTGAGCCCTCGATTTGTTCCTGCAGAAAGTCCAGGTAGCTCTGGTCAAACGTGCTCTGTGAGACGAAGTCCAGCGAGGTTGCGGCATTCCGCACTTCGGAGGGGAGATGGTCCGTTCCCAATACAGCCCTGATGAAGATGATCAGGTCTTCGTTCACGGGTTGAGTGGGAGGAGGCGGCCGGGAATCATCAGCGGGGAGACAATAACCGGAGAGGTGGGGAGAAGTTTTTCAGTTTTTCTCTGCGATGCGGCCTTTTGCGACCTCGTCCGCCTTTTCCATGAGTTGCGGTTCACGGGTCTCGCGCACGCCGCCGCCGTGGTCGGCCAGACGATTGATGAGTTGCCGGAGACGGCTGCCTTCGTTCACCAGTTTGCCGGCCTTGATGTCGGCTTCCGTAATCTTGGCGAAGAGAATTTCCTGCTCGTCCTTGGTGTAGCGGCCGCAGTCATAGGTGATGTAGAGGCAGCCGTTCGCTCCCTCCGTGCCATCCGGGTAGCTCACCGACTGGCGGTCGTCGAGGAGCAGCTTGTGCGGCCAGGTCTTGCCTTCGTCCTCGGAGAGCATCGCGGTCAGGCGGCTGCGCCCCTTGGGGACATCATTCACCACGAGGAGCCAGTTGCCGGACTTCAGCCTGGTAAAGAAGAATCGGGTGTTCACACCACGCTCGGTGGTGAAGGGCTTGTCATTCACCCAGGTGGCGCCGTTGTCGAAGGACTCGATTTGCCCAATGCCATAACTGGTGCGCACAAGAGCGATGAGGCTTCCATCTTTGCGTTGCACGACTTGATGCTCGGAGAAGACGCCGTCCTTGACGCGTGCTTTGGACAGAGGAGTGAAGCTTGCTCCCTGATCGCGGGATACGTAGAAGAGGGTGCGCTCTGGGTCCTTGGAGTTGAAATTGTCGATGGGGCGAATCCAGTCGCCATTGGCAAGGACGGTCGCCTTGTTCAACCCGACACCGAATCCTGCGAACACAGGCGGGTGAAACTGTGGCGTTGCGCTCTCTGCATCCACCATGCGGAATCCCCACAGCGAGCGGATGCCATTGGCATCCTTGATGCGCATGTTGCGATACACGAACCACCAAAGCTGGCCTTTGGGATCCACCCAGAGATGCGGATCGCCGGTATTGCCGCTGAAGAAGAGGCTGGCATCATACACAGCCACGGGATTCGTCCACGTCTTGCCATCGTCCTCACTGGTGACCAGCACGGCGTGATTGCCTTCGCTGCCCTCGGCGAGAGGTCCGGTATACCACGTAGCCCAGAGACGGCCGTTGGGACTGCGCTCGATGCCGGGGATGCCTTGCCACATGCGAAGACGCGGCCAGTAGCGCGGACCGGGATTGGTATTGAGTACCGGAGGTGTGAGGGTGGTGATGCCGAAAGAGTCGGGAGAAGGGACTGCGCTTGCTGCGGAGGTGGAGGTCGTGGCCGATTTCGCTGGTGAAGGGGATTTCTTTTCGGGTTCTTTCTCCTTCTTCTTCGGTGAGATGGCGGTGGATTGATTTACCTGGACTCGCAGACGGGTGGTATCGGAGGGTTTGCCCGCGGCGACGTCGGCCTCTGTGAAAGCTGCCATGAGAATTTGCTTCGCCTCGGTGCGCTCGAAGTCATAGATGATCCGAATCACGCCGTCCTTGTTCTGCACCCCATCAGGGTAGGATACACCCTTGCGCTCATCGAGCATGAGACCGCCTGTCCAGGTGATGCCGTCGTCGTCACTCAGCCACGCGGTGAGGTGGGAGCGCGTTTTCATGTCCGGTGGATTGTGGCGCACGAGTAGAAGCTTCCCTGAGTTCAGCCGGCGGATGAAGAAGCGTGAATTCACGTGTGGGATCTTCGAAGGAGCCCCGGGTGTCCACGTCTTGCCGCCATCCGTGGAAATGCTCTCAGCGATGCCAGCCTTGGTGCGGATGAGCATCCAGAGGCTGCCGTCCTTGCGCTCTACGACCATGTGCTCGTCGAAGATGTTCTCCGGAGCGCGGGTCTTGCCGAGGAAGGCGAAGGTGTGGCCCTTGTTGCGGGAGATGACCACTTGGGCGCCGCTTTCCTCGGGGAGATTGTGACGATGCTCCTCACGCGTGCGCTTGTCCACAGGCATGGCCCACATGGAAACAGGGAGGAGCCATTCGCCGTTGCTGCGCACGGTGGGCTTGTTCATCATGATGCCGTTGCAGAGGCGTTGTGGCTCCGACCATCTCGGATTCTCGTCACCGGAATTCTCCGTGACTATGGCCCAGGTGCCGGAACGCCCATCCCACCAGTGGCTGGACTGTGCCCAAAAGAGCCAGAGACGTCCCTGCGGATCGTGCCACAGCGTGGGATCGTAGGCGCGCACATCGCCGGGCGGATCGATGACGAGTCGTGGGCCGGACCACGATTTGCCGTCATCACCACGCGTCACGAGCATCACATAGTTGCCCTTGCCTTCGCCGGGTTCATCAGGACCACCTGCGTACCAGAGTGCCCAGAGCCGGCCGTTGGCAGCGCGCTCCATGCCGGGGATGCCCTGGAAGATACGGGTGCTGTCGCCATATTCAGGCCCGGGGGAGAAGTTCACCTTCACCGGCGTGAGGGCATCGTGTGGATCCGCGGCGACTGCCGTGGAGCCCAGCAAAACGAGAGCGCAGGCGAAGCGGGTGATGAGGGCGTGAGTATTCATGATGGGGTGTATCAATCGTGAACAGGGGGATCAGTCCGGAGCCGTGGCAGGGTCGATAGGGCGGGTGGGATCAATCTTGAACCAGCAGAGGAAGGCCACGACGTAGAGCGCGGCGAAGCTGTAGAAATTCATATGGTATCCATGCAGCAAGGCGGCGTTTGCCTGCTCTGTGGTGAGCGCCTTCACCTCGACACCGAGTGAGACTGCGTGGTTCATCACCGAACGTTCGAGCACCGAACCCGTGACCCACCCAGCGAGTGCACCAGCGAGTCCGGCTCCCATGTTCATGAAGGCTCCGATGGTGCCTGCGAATCGCCCGCCGATATCCTGGCACGTGGCCCAGGCGCTTGGCAGGGTGAGGTCCGTGCAGAGGGCCGCGAGTGATACTGCGAGAAAGAAGATGAAGGCATTCGGTGCTACGGGGGCAATGAGGAAGCAGAGCACGCAGATGCTGTGGCCCACCCAGCCGCAGAGGCGTCGCGCCCTTTTACGATCACCGGTGCGACGGATGATGGAGTCTGTGATCATGCCGCCGAAGAGGCAACCCAGGGCGCCCGCGAGTAGCGGCCCACCTTTGTAGAGCGCGCCCAGCAGGCTGGAATTTGGCATGCCGTAGTGTTTCTCCAGGAACTGTGGCAGGTACGTGATGTTGAAATACCACCCATACGCCTGCGCGGAATACATGAGGCAGAGGGCGAGGAAATTCCAGTCCGTGACGATGCGCTTCCACGGCACGCCGCTGTGGGATTCCTTCACGGCGGCACGGTTGCGGTGAATGTACTCCAACTCTTCGGCATTCACCCCCGGATGCTGCTCCGGCTGGTCGCGAAACTTTCTCGCAAAAGTGATGCACCATATCACACCGATGACACCGAACACACAGAAGGCCGTGCGCCATCCAAAGAGAGCAGGGGTGTAAGTGGTGCCCACCACAAGCAGTGTCCACAGGAAGGGGGTGAGTCCGCCCATGAGTTTCCCGAAGAACCAGACCGTGCCCTGACCGCGCCCGCGCTCCTGCAGTGGCAGCCAGTTGTGCAGAGCGCGGGTGATGTTCGGATAGGCGCCCGCCTCGCCAATGCCGAAGAGCAATCGCACTACAATCAAGAACCCAAGTCCCAACGTCACCGGACCGAACTTCAGGCCTGCCGCTGCGGTGAGCACGGTGAACACGGACCACCACAGCACGATGCGCAGCAGCGCCTTACGAGGTCCGAACATGTCGCCCATCCAGCCCGTGGGCACTTCGAAGAGGGCGTATGCCAATGCGAATGCGGTGAAGGCCCACTTCAAGTCGGCTACACTGTCCAGGTCCAGTGCCTTTACCACATCTCCCGCCGCCGAGGCCAGTGCCACGCGGTCCAAGTACGTGATCATGGACAGGATGCAGACGAACCAAAGCACGCTGTGCCGCACACGCGTGGGTGTAGCAGCAGTAGCAGTGGTTTCTTGTGAAAGGGAACGCGTGGCCATAGCGCGGAGTAGTCGTGTTCAGCGTTTCACTCGGGAAGAGGCATCGCCCTGCATGAGCGCTTCCACCTCGGCACGCGAGACATGCACAAAGTCACCCTCGACGGAGTGCGCGAGACAACCGGCGGCTACTGCGAATCGGACGGCGTGTGCCGGGTCACGGGACCCTGGAGCCGAGAGTGCGTAGATGATTCCCGCCGCAAACGCATCACCGGCACCGAGACGATCCACGATGTTCGGAATCTCATGCGGCACCACGTCGCCATCATGCATGGGAGCGAAGTGCGTGGTGTCCGTGGCCACAGCATGCAGCATCCCGCTCCACAAACTGTGATTGGCAGAGACGCCTTCACGCAGGCTCATGGCGATGTGCGTGAGTTGTGGATAGCGCGTGGCGAGTTTGCGGGCCACATTCACATCCGGATTCTTCGCGCCAGCATCCGCCTGGATATCCAGCAAAGCGGCAGCATCTTCACGACCGCCCATGAAGACGGTCACCATGGGCATGAGTTCCTGCAGCGTGCGTGCGGCGAGTTGTACCGGAGTGAGGGGCAGAGACCAGTTCCACAGTTTGCTGCGGAAGTTCACATCGAGCGAAATTTGCAGTCCGCGTGCGGAAGCTTCACGCAAAGCAGTCCGCGCGACATTCGCCGCATTCTCAGAAAGGGCGGGTGTGATGCCGGTGATGTGAAACCAGGTCGCATCCGCGAAGATGGCATTCCAGTCATAGGCCTCCGGTGGCGTGATGGCCACGGAGGCACCCTCACGATCATAAATGACCTGGTGCGGTCGCTGATTTGCACCTGCCTCCAGGAAGAACAGCCCAAGGCGGCCATGCGGCGTGCGCAAAACGGGGCGTGTATCCACGCCGAACTGTCGCAGATTCACCAGGCACGCGTCCGCGATGGCATGAGCCGGCAGCGCCGATACGAAGGAAGCATTCCCACCCCAGTGGGCGAGCGCTGCCGCCACCGTTGCCTCTGCCCCTGCGAAGGTACTCTGCAGCATGCCGGGCATTGCCTGCTGAAAGCGTGCATGCCCCGGCGTGGCGAGGCGCATCATGATTTCCCCGAGGGTAACAACGACCGCGCGGCTCACGAGTTGCCTCCCCGGGTGCGGTCAATGAGTTCACGGATGGCACGCGCACGGGCCGTGATGGATTCCCAATCGCGCTGATGGATCAAATTTTTTGGCGCGAGCCAGGAACCTCCGATGGCTGGCACCAACGGATCTCCCAGATAGCTCGCGGCATTGTGTTCATCGATTCCGCCCAGCGGGACAAACTGCACACCGAGATGCGCGAAAGGGGCGGCGATGCTCCGCAGGTAAGTCAGGCCACCGCACGGCTCGCAGGGAAAAAACTTCAGCAGCGTGCAACCGAGTTCCAGCGCACGCTCCACATCGGAGGGCGTGCATACGCCTGGCGCGAAGGACCAGCCCGCACTCTGCGCTTCCTGTATCACACGAGGATTCGTTCCCGGCGCCACACCAAACTTCGCTCCCGCTTCCACGCACGCATGTACCTGTTGCGGCGTCAGCACCGTGCCCGCTCCCACCAAGGCACGTGGCACTTCGCTGGACATGCGGCGCAGGGCTTCCAAAGCGCCTTCGGTGCGAAGGGTGAGCTCGATGCAATCGACTCCGCCGTCACATAGGGCATTGGCGAGCGGTACGGCGGCATCCGGATCTTCAAGGATGATGGTGGCAATGACGCCGGACTTTTGAATCCGGTCGCGCCATGCGGGTGAGAATGCAGTGTTGGTGATGGTAGATACCATGAGAAATGTGAGATGAGGCGCTAGCAGTTCAGTGTGCCGGTTCGCGGAGTTCGGCGATGAGTTCCGACATCGCTTCAGTAAGGGGTGGGGGAGCGGTGGTGGTTTTTGGCTGCTTGCCGCGCCGCGCATCGTGGGAGGCCAGGGCGTCCTCCATACTGGTTTGCATGTGAGCTTCCAGATGCTGCTGCGCGGCACTTGCATTGCGTTGGCGAATGGAGCGTGCGACGCGCGCATGTTTCAGCCACACCCACGCCACGTGATGCAGGTCCCGCTCATGGCTGCGGCAGCCGAAGATGGCACTGCGCAGATTCACATCGCCGAAGATGGTGAGCGCGCGACGGTTCTCCGCCGCTTTGATCAGCAGCAGATGGAACGCGAGATCCGCATTGAGATAACGCTTCAGCGGAGCGCCAGTCATGAGCGTTTCACCTGAGGCGCGAAAGTCGCGAATGGCCTCGCGCATGTCATCGCAGCGCTTTTGCAGTTCGAGAATCTGCGCCGGCTTCATGCGACGGGCTGCCTTGCGCACGGCAAAAGACTCGATGGCCATGCGCACCTCATACGCCTCCACAATTTCCGCACGCTCCGGCATCGCCACGTAGGTCCCGCTGGAGGCACGTTGCGTGACGACGCCCTCGGTTTCCATACGGCGGATGGCTTCGCGCACCGGCGTGCGGCTCATGCCCAGTCCTTTGGCCAGCCGCGCCTCGGAGATCTTTTCTCCCGCCGCCAGCTTCCCGCTCCAGAGCTGCGTCTGCAGGTGCTCGTAGGCCCGTTGCGCCAGATTGGAGGGTGCAGTCGCCACCCGCGCCGCCCGTGGTTTCTTCAGCGGGGCGCGTCTGGGGGATTTCTTGGAGCGAGTGTGTGCTGTATTCCGGACCACAAAACCGGTATACCGGTTTTGTGGTGGGCGGTCAAGCGTGAGTTTTTCTTCACCCTGCAAACCGCCGGGACTTGGAGCGTGACATTCACGGAATGAAAAGGTTAGCCTGCGCCATGTTTTCCCGTGTCTTGTTGCCGCTGACCATTGCATCCCTTGGCATTTCAACCAGCCTGGCAGATGAAGATGGTCCCAAGCCCCCCAAGAACTGGCAGGAAGCCGCGCAGCGTGCCGGATTGACGGATGACCAGTCAACCCGCTTGGAGAAGGACAAGTTCCTGGTCACCGGCGTGGAGGAGCGCCAGTCCTTCCGCGCGTACCTCGGTGGAAGAGAACCCCAGTTTGTGACGAGCGACGCGGTGCTCAATGCCTACCACGTCCTTTTTGAGGAGACGCTCCGCCAGCAGGAGGAAGTGCAGGCGACGGGACTGAAGGATTTCTGCGGCACCGTGTGGAAGGACCTCCGCAGCATCGAAAGGTGCTATGCGGGGGATGCCTCGCTGATCACCAGATCCAAGAACCGGGCCATGTCCATCATGGGTGTGGCGTTGAAACTCATGGGTGGTGAACTTGAAGGCGCTCCCTCGGAGTTGAAGAAGGCCATTGAAGACGAAGTTGCGCTCATCCAAAAGGCCGAGGGGAGGTACAAGCCGGCGATGTTGGGGAAGCCGGAGCCTTCATTTCTCGCGTTTGAATATGCGCTTTTTCGTCCCATAGGATTTTATGCGGACAAGGCCCTGCTGGGCAGATACTTCAGGGCCGTGCGCTGGTTGCAATTGGTGCCATTTCGGGGGGAGCTCCCGGAGGAGCATCTCGCCTACCACATGCTGGGCAGCATTCGGATGCGCCATTATGGAGGCATCTTGACGAGCCGCAGCATTCTTTTCGAGGCTCTGGGTGGAGCGTCGGACAATCTCGATCTCGATGAAACACGGATAGGTTCCTATCGGGAAGACAAGCTGACGGTGGATGAGGCGCTCTTCAAGGGCGGTTTGGAGGTTGTGCAATCGGACATACAACAGAAGGGTTACAAGGCATCTCCCATCTCGGATCGATTGCGTGAGACGGTGCCCGGGGATGAGGACGTGGAGTTCCGGGTCTTGAGTACCTACAGACTCCCTGAAGACCTGGCCATGTACACTGCGGTCGCCGCTCAACCCGTGACACAGCCTGCCATCTCTCCAGGACTTTCTTTCAATGCGTGGCTGGGAGTTCCATCTGCGGAAAAGCTCTTCGAGGAGCAATATGGGAAAGAGGCATTGACTCGCCTGGCGGCAGGCAGGCCCTCGTTGGGAGAAGACTATAGGAATCCCGCGAATAATGCTCTGCCCTGGTGGAAGAGGCTCACTCGTGGGTGGTATCCGGAACTGCGGTACCGAGGTGCGTTGCGCTGGGCGGCAGAAGTGGATGAACGCGCGCCTGCTTTCATGCGCAGTGCCGCATGGCAGGCGAAGGCAATGCAGACCATCGCAGCAAGTTGGGCTCAGGACCGACACGCCTGGGTACTCCAGGCGAAGCCAGAGGTGCACGTGCTGAGTGGCATGGGATCGCCGCAGGGTTTCGTCGAGCCAGTCCCGGAGTTTTTTATGCGACTGAGCTGGTGTGCCCACACCATGGCCCGGCTTGCCTCCGATGCGGAGGCCGTGGGGAATCCCGTGGCCGCCGTGGTGGAGGAGATGAGAGAGACAGCGAAGAGCGAACGGGCTCGCGCGGCGGAAAAGCCAGGTGAGCAGGAGATTTTCGGGGCTACCTGGGTATTGTCCCATGAGCTTGGGACTTATCGCGTGCCGATGGATCACGACAAACTGAAGAATCCCACCCTCGCGGATGTGCACAAGCTGGCGGACGAGCTTGAAAAGCTGGCAACGAGAGTCGAGCGGGAAGCGAGGCCAGGCAGTGAATTGTGGCGCATCCTGCAAGAGGACCGTATCCGAACGGATGTGCTCTGGCACCAGTTGGAGGTCCTGTGCCTGCGTCTCTCCTTCCTGGCGGACAAGCAGCTCGATCGTCGCGCATTCACCGACAGTGAGAACAATCTCGTCTCAGGCATCGGCCATGAACTATCGGAAATCATGCTCTACCGGGGTCAGGCGCTTTTCCATCCCCATGATGATGCTCCGCGTATTGCCTTCCTTTCCTCGCAGCCTCAGCGAAGCAGCATGCAGCACGTGGGCATTGGCCGGCCGCGCCATCTCTATGTGCTCTACCCATGGGAAGGCAAAGAAGTGCTCTGCCGCGGCATCGTGATGCCCTACCACGAAGTGGACGCTTCCACGACCCTTACAGATGAAAACTGGCGCCAGCGATTTTCCAAAGACGGAGAACGCCCGCCGCTGCCGACCTGGCTCCAGGAGTTGGTGCCGGCCACGGCTGCTCTACCCAAGGGAAGGAATTGAATTTTTCACGGGTTGCTCTTGGGATGGGAGTTCGCAGGGGCATTAAGAAAAAGGGAAGAGGCACATTTTTCGCTGCCATCCGGTTCGGGGCACGCTAGCATCCACCCATGTTTGTCTGGTCCAAGCTTTCAGGGAACACGTGGGTAGATGCCTGGGAGGAGCGTTTCGCGGGGGATCCGCGGTTTGTCATCACGCGAATCCCGGGGCGCCATACCGTGCGTGTGGAGGTGTATTGTGAGAAGAAGAAGGAGGCGGAGGAAATCCAGAGCCATTTCGGCGGCGTGGTGCGCGAGGTGAAGGCCCGTAACTGGGCGGCGATGAACCCTGACCCGCCCGTGCCGGTAAAAGTGCGGGACCGGCTTCTCATTGTCGGGGACAAGGAGCGCACCAAGCTGGCGGCGCTGGGCCGGGAGCATCCGGGGCGCCAGATCATCAGCATCCCGCCGGACATGGCTTTTGGCACTGGTCACCATGAGACCACCTCCACGGTGCTGCGCATGCTGGTGGACATTGCGGAGGAGCGGGAGGGTACCCCCTGGACCATGCTGGACCTGGGCACGGGCAGCGGCGTGCTGGCCATCGCGGCGGAGCGACTGGGCGCCGCGAAGGCCTGGGGCTGTGATTTCGACGAACTGGCCATCAAAGTGGCCCTGCAAAACCTGAAGCGGAACCGGACCAAGAAGGTCACTCTGGAGGTGGCGGATGTCCTCAAATGGAAGCCGAAGGAGAAGTGGGACTGCGTGGCGGCCAATCTCTTCCACGATGTGCTGGAGGAGGCTTTCCCCAAGATGGCCCGCGCCATCAAAAAGAAAGGTACCCTCCTCATTTCGGGTATTTTAAAGACCCAGGCCGATGGCTGCCTGAATGCCGGGCGGAAGGCGGGGTTCGTCTTCGAAGAAATTGTCACCCGTGGGAAGTGGGTCACTGCCCAGGGACGGCTGGGATGATTTCGGGCTGAATCCTCTACGCACGAAACGGTTTAGGGCGGCAACCGGGCAAGACCGGGCCGCCGATCTTGTTGCGACATGAGCCCGCTTTCCTTTCACAATCGTTGACAAAGGCCCAAAGCTCTCCTTTTTGCCCCTCCCTCCAATCATTCAATCCCGCCCCTCACAATGGACTTCATTGCCAAAAACGTCGCAGAACTGTCGCCGTCCCTGACTCTCTCTATCACCAGCCAGGCGAAGGCGCTGAAAAAGCAGGGCGTGGACGTGCTGAGCTTCGGCGCAGGTGAGCCTGACTTCAATACGCCGGCGCACATCACGGAGGCAGCCATCCAGGCGCTGCACGACGGCCAGACCCGCTACACCGAGAGCGCCGGTCTGCTGGAACTGCGCGAGTCCATCGCCACGAAGCTGAGCGTGGACAACAACATTTCCTACGAACCCTCCCAGATCAGCGTGAACTGCGGCGCGAAGCATTCCTGCTACAACGCCATTCTCGCGGTCGTAAATCCGGGGGACGAAGTCATCATTCCCGCCCCGTACTGGACGAGCTATCCTGAGATGGTCCGTCTCGCTGGTGGCGTGCCCGTGATCGTGGAAACGAAGGCCGAGAACGGCTGGAAGATCACCCCCGATGAGTTCGAGGGAGCAATGTCGCCTCTCACGAAGATGATCATCCTGAACTCGCCCGGCAACCCGACGGGTTCGGTGTACAGCCGCGCGGAGATGGAAGCCATCGCCGAAATCGCTCTGGGTGAAGACATCCTCATCCTTTCCGACGAAATCTACGAGAAGCTCGTGTACGCCGGTCAGGAGCACATCAGCATCGCTTCCCTGAGCAAGGAAGTGCACGACCTCACGATCACCATCAACGGCTTCTCCAAGGCTTATGCCATGACCGGATGGCGCCTCGGCTACACCGCCGCTCCGAAGGCGATCGCGACCGCCATCGACACCATTCAGAGCCACACGACCTCCAACCCGACCACCTTCGCCCAGTTCGGCGCCATCGCCGCGCTGAATGGAGACCAGCAGATCGTGGCGGACATGCGTGAAGAGTTCGACATGCGCCGCCAGTACATGCTGGGTCGCCTGCAGGCCATCAAGAACATCCGCGTGGTGGAGCCCCTTGGCGCCTTCTACTTCCTGGTGAACATCGAGCCCATCGGCATCAAGTCCGTGAACTTCGCGGAGAAGCTGCTGAGCAAGCAGAAGGTGGCCGTGGTGCCGGGCGTGGCCTTCGGTGCGGAGTACACCATCCGCTTCAGCTACGCGACCAGCCTGGACGTCATCAACGCCGGCATGGACCGCTTCGAAGAGTTCTGCAACCAGCACTAAGCTGGTCTGTTCTTAGAGTCTTACAGAGCGCGCACGGGTGACCGTGCGCGCTTCTTTTTATGCTGGTCGTCCGTCATGAAAACGGAAGGACTTCAATGTCCAGGCGTCCGCCGCTGGCGTTGTCATCGCTCACCACTTGAGGGATGCCGTTCAGCAGATCGAGCGAAGGCGAATGGGTATGACCAGCGAAGACGGCGAGGAGGTTGGAGGACGCGAGGACTTCGCGATGGAAGTCCATGGTCGTTTGCGTGTGGCCTGCCTCGCGCCACTTTGGCCGGCGCTCGATGGTGAAGTTCTTGTCAGACTTAGCACCCCACTCTGGATGTCCGCAACCAAAGCCCAGTGGCCGCCCCAGTGCATAGAGTGGGATGTGAATGAAGAGTAGTGTGGGCAGACCCGCACGTATAAGGCGGCGGAATTCGTCGAGTTGATCGGGCAGGATTTCATACGTGGAGTTATCCACCGCGATGATGCGCAGCCCGTTGATGTCGCGAAATGAGATGAGTGGATTGGATCCTTGATAGAGTGGAAGCAGCCGCTTCTGGATCCACGTTTCGCGCAGCGCCTGACTGGTGCCTTCCATCCCTTCGTAGTGCCAGTCGTGATTGCCTGCGGTATAGAGCCACGTGAGGCCGGACTCCTGAAGCTTTTGCGCCGCCCACTCTACATTCGCCTCGGAAGGAAAGCTGAACAGGTCGCCCGGCAGAGCGAGCAGGTCCGCCTTGTTCTTTTGCGCGATGGCAATGCCTTCTATAAAGCTTTCCTGTGGTGAGGTTTGCCCGCCGGACTTGGCATGGCGCGTCTTCACATAAGCACCTGCCATGCGTTTGCTGTACTGGGCGAAGGGTTCTTCACGTGCGTCCTGCAGTCCGAGGTGTGTGTCGGACAGCATGGTGATGCGTACTGGTCCAGAGACGCCGGGACTGCGCAGGGAAACGGTATTATCCGTGAGTGAGAACGCATTATGAGTAGGCGAAGCGGCAGCGAAAGTGTCGCGTGGAGTCACTCCGGAGATAGTGATTGCGCCGAGCGTCGCTGCAGATTGGAGGAAATGCCTTCGATGCATTTGAAATGAACGTTTGAGCTCCGCACCTCTATCCCGTGCGGCTCTGCAATTAAAAACAAAGGTTCTGCGACAATCGGAGCACTTTGGCATCGGGACTGCTTAGTGACACGCAGCGACCATCTTATTCATGACTTCTATAGATTCACAACGTGTGCCACTATTCCAGGTGACTGCGGACCAGGGCGTCCGCGGTACGGGCAATCCCGACGAACAGCAACGTTTTCTAGGAGAGGTAAAGTTTGTTGATTATTTTGCGCAACTGATAGGCACCAATTTGGGTATGCAAAGCCTGGAATTGGCGGTGGTGGAGGACTCACAGTCCCAGACGGCCATCTATTATGCGCCACCGATAGGAGGAGCTCCCTCCGTCAATGGCTTTATCAGCACAAAGCGCCGCTCCTTGAGCGAACTCGTGGAAACTCTTCGGGAAGAGCATCGCGACTAATAGTTCCCTCTTTTACATGGCTGCTACAGACTTTTCTGAGATCAGTGCCGCAACGATTCACCTGTACCGTATTTCCGGAGTGGTGGGTCTCCTTTTGAATAAGGGCGGCAGTCAACTGGCCAATCACATGCCCTTTGCGGATGTGCGGACCAATGAGCTGGGTGATTACGTGACACAAATGGCGGCTGGCTACACCCAGGTGAAACGCCGCGTGCGTCAGGTGCTGATGCTCTTTGACTCCGGGTCCCTCCTTGTGACGATTAAGGATCAAATCCAGCTCGCGCTGCTTCTCACGCCGCAGGCTGATCTGGACAAGGCATCACTCGCGGCCGGCGCCTTTCTCACGGACTATGCCTCACAGCTTGAGGCTGCGAAGGTCGAGATCGCGAAGGTCGAAGCCGCTGCGCCAACGCCCCCGATCAAACTGGATACGGTGAAGGTCCCGACCAAGCCGGAACCGAAGCCGGAGTCTGATCCGGTAGTGGTGCCCGTGGCCTTTGCCGCTGCGGATGATGTTGTTGCAGTTGCAGTTCCAGTGCGGGAGAAAGCTATCCTGGCAGAACCCGTGCACAATACGTGGCCGAAGGTGAGTGAGATGCTGGAAACCATTCTGGGCAAGGTGATGGGAAATGCACAGGCCGTGCGGCTCATCAACCGGATGAGCGAATCCAAGCACGGGAAGGATGCCTCCAAAATCAGTCCTGCCGATGCCAAGACGCTTGCCAGGGCGGTGCTGGATCAGGTGCCCAACAAGGCCAAGCGCGACGCCCTTCTCAGCGAACTCGAACACGCCCTAGCCGAGGCAAAACTTTGAACTTTCTGATTTCGACATAACCATGACTCGTCCAGCTCCCTCCATTCTAGCCACTCTAGTGGGCATGATCAGTCTGAGCTTGTGCCTGCAAGCACAAGCCCAGTCCACCACAACGGATGCCGAAGCAGCTCCACAAGCCCCCTCGAACTACCGCATCATCATCGCAGAACCGCAGACGCCATCGTCCGCCGGCATGCAGGATGTGGAGAAGCGATTGGACCATGTCAGCAAAATCCTGGAGACCATGGCAGAGACGATGGCGGCGAAGGGCACTGCCCCTGCGTCGACTGCGGCCGCAGCAGAGCCTGCAGGCAGTGCTGCTCCGACTGCAGCAGCGTCATCGGTGACAGCTGAAATGCTTCAGATCGTGCAGGATCATTCCTCTTATGTGTGGGCCCTGCTGGGGGGGATTCTTGTCTTCAACATGCAGGCGGGCTTCGCCATGCTGGAACTTGGCGTGTGTCGCGCCAAGAATTCCATCAACGTGCTGATGAAGAACTATCTCGACTTCTGCATCGGCTCGATTGTGTATCTGCTCATTGGCTTCAACATTCAGTTCGGTAGTTCATGGATGGGCATCCTGGGACTGGACAGCACATGGCTGCCGAACTTCGGCGCAGAGCACAAGGTGTGGGTCTTCTGGTTCTTCCAGGTCGGGTTCGCATCGGTGGCTTGCACTATAGTTTCTGGCGCCATTGCAGAGCGGACCAAGTTCATGGGCTATTTGATTTATTCCGCCCTGTTCACTGTTCTGATTTATCCAATCACCGGGCATTGGGCATGGGGCGGCGCTGGTGGTTCATGGGGCATGGCAGGTGATAAAGGCTGGCTGGAGGCGATGGGTTTCATCGACTTCGCTGGCTCTTCCGTGGTGCATGCCTGCGGCGGCGCTTGCGCACTGGCGGGCGTCATCGTGGTGGGACCGCGCGTGGGACGCTTTGCCAAAGATGGCACACCACGCATCATCGCAGGACACAACCTCCCTCTCGCGGCACTCGGCGCCTTGCTGCTGTGGTTCGGCTGGTTCGGCTTCAATGCCGGCTCCACCCTGGCGGCGAATGATGCCATGGGCCGCATTGCCGTGAATACACTCATCTCCCCAAGCGCCGGAGCCGTCTTTGCCATGATCGCCATGTGGCTGGCCCAGGGCAAGTCTGATGTGGGCATCGCCATCAACGGCTCGCTCGGTGGCGCCGTGGGCATCACCGCGTGCTGCGCAAATATCTCCCCGGCATCCGCTCTTGTAGTGGGCGCTGTGGCCGGACTTCTCACCACAGGCGCGACCATTTTGCTGGAACGCCTGCGCCTCGATGACGTGGCCGGCGCCGTGCCGGTGCACTTGGTAAACGGATTGTGGGGAACCCTTTCCGTCGCGCTCTTCGATGAAAAGGGTTTCGACGCCGGCCGGCTTGGCGTGCAGGCCCTTGGCACCTTCTCCGTTGCCGCCTTCTCCTTTGTCGCAGGTTTCGCCATCTTCAAACTCATCGACCTCACCGTCGGCCTCCGCGCGAGCGAGGAAGAGCAGCTGGATGGCCTGGACTTCTCCGAGCACGCAGTGAATGCGTATCCGGACTTCCAGACGAGCGAGCGGGCCTAGCTCAGCGACATAATTGAAAAAAGCGGCGTTCCTGCATGGCGGGATCGCCGCTTTACGCGTAGGCGGTGCATAGAAGAGACGACTCTGGGTTGGTGGTGATAGCCGAGCAGGTGGGTTTCATCGCAAAGCAGCGAAAGCAACCAAGCAGTAATGAACTTCAGAAAAGGAGGTTAGGCGTCCCGCCTGAGAGTGGGCGTTAGGCCTCTGGCCTGACGAGAGGACGGTGCTGTGCCCCGTCAGTGTCGCTCACAGATCAATCAATCCCAAGATCACGGATGAAGTGATCCTTATCGGAAAACTCCTGCACGCCAATCTGCTCGCGTACAATCTCGCGCACGACTTCACGCACCTCATTGCGCTTCCATCGAGGGTCGAGCTTGCGCCGCTTTATCAATGCCATGGCACGAGTCCTGACTCGGCATCGCACTTCGTCACGTACGGTGTGGGACGTTATCCATGCGTCGGGCATCAAGCTATTCAGCCTCACGGCACGCCGGGGAATTCCATGAGTGGTGAATTGCTGCTCGCGTATCCGGTGGAACCCCACCATCGAGAAGCAGGGATTGCATTCCCCGGAGGCACCCACCCGCTTGCTGATCCAGTCAATCACAATAGCGGGCGTGATCATGCCCTCTGCCACCTCATTGGGGATAGCAATTCCGAATCCCTCTTCCCAAGCCATCACAAGTTCAACAGAGTCGAGGCCCATAGTAACCAACGAGGTCGCCGAAAATGCCGCTCCGTCAAGGTAGGGCTGGTAGTGGCTTACTTCAATTCATCCCACGACTTCAGCCCCACGATCGGCAGGTACTTCTTCGCCAAGTCCGTCCATTCCGGTGTACCTGCCTTCAAAAACAACCCGTAGATCTCACGCTTCTTTCCCGGTGTCGCGATGCTCCCGGCTTGATTTTCCCACAGGCCCAAACGCAGACCTCCCTCATGCGCATGGTCCACATGCCGATGCCAGATGAGCGCGTCGATGCCAGCCTGCCGCGTCACCTTCTCCCATGCGTAAGCATAGCCTGCGGCCTGCAGCTCCGCGCCCTCCGGCGCAGCCAGGCAGTGGATGCCCTGCTCGCTGAGAATGATGCGGCGTGGCTGTCCCTGCCAGAGAAGCTCGGGGCGCTTCATGTAGTCGCAGGCGACTTCGAGATTCTTGAAGGTGATGTGCGGACTGTCCACATTGGGTAGCGCCGCCTTGTCCAGCCACGTGCGTGGATTGCCCAGGTCATCCGGATACGGGTGGTGCGCGACATGCCACTCAAAGTCCCCGCGTTCGCGCGCGAGCTTCGCAAAGGTATCCAGCAAATCGCGTCCCTTGCACGCCTCCTCGGCGCTGATGCCGGGCATGGAGGTATTCCAGTGATGGTCGAAGGACAGGTACACCCGCCCGTGAGCCGAGTGCTTGCTCACCTCTTCATGG
Organism: Roseimicrobium sp. ORNL1; assembly: GCF_011044495.1. Classification (GTDB taxonomy): domain Bacteria; phylum Verrucomicrobiota; class Verrucomicrobiia; order Verrucomicrobiales; family Verrucomicrobiaceae; genus Roseimicrobium. Next base: position 4,201,231 of record NZ_CP049143.1, on the reverse strand, counting down.
GTGGCGCGTACCGCCTTCTCGTACTCGCTGGCCACCTGGGTCATGGGAGCATTGCCTAGGTTGTACCACATCCAGTGCGAGTCTACCTCATTCCCCACGATGTAACCCCACACTCGGCCATGCTCCGGATGCGCGCCGCTGTAGCGCTCTGCGAGGAGGGAGATGAGCGAGCGGTAAAGGGACAAGCCTTCCGCCGTGGCGGTATTGAATGCTGCGATGTTGAACTTTCCATCCTTCCTGCGAGCGGGATGCAGCAGCACTGCGTCCTTCGCGGCATCTCCAGTGGGATAGGCCAGCAGGATGAAATACACCACCACACCGGCATCGCTGAGCGGCTTCACTTGTTTGTCGAGACTTGCGAGGTATCCGGCATCGAACCGCAGCTCTCCGGGCTTCTCACCGAGCTGAAACAGCGCGCCAAGGCTCACATTCACCGCAGCGTGATGGACACCCAGCGCCAGCGCATCATCCACCATCTGTACCTGCAGCCCCTTCTTGCTGAGCGGGGTGGGGAAGGGGTCCGTATTCTGCGCGTGTCCTTGGATGGAAAAGCCAGATACGCAGAAGGCGCAGACGAGGGGGCGCAGGCATGCGATGAGGAAATGGCGAAGGGGCATGAGGGAGTCATCATACGGAGAGCCTAAAGCCGGGCAATCGGAAGCCGTGCCCGGGCGAATCCAGCAGGCGGGTAGGTGGCAGTTTTTCGCGCCCTTCCACTTTCCGTCGAATAAACTCCACGCGCCCTCCGTCCATGGCGGCATGAAAGCGCAACCTGCTTCACAACCTCGCTACTCCCGCCGTTTCCTCCTCCTGTGCCTGTCCCTCGTCGCGACTGGCTTCTTCATCATAGCCGGTCCGGCTCGGGCCGAGGACTACGTGACCCTGGTCTATCCCTCCGCCACTACCGAGGTTCGTGTGGCCGAGGGGGAGACCATCGAGATTGTTACGCTGCACTACGACAACGGCTTCGGCGACCAGTCCTCCCAAGCGGGTGAAAAGATCCCCTGCATGCGCGTGGTCCGCGGTTACGCAAATGCCATCTTTGACGTGCCGGTGATGGTCAAGCATCAGGCAAATGGTGGTCGCTTCTTGATAGCTGGCCCCGCGCTCGTTTCCTTCCTGGATGTAGCGAAGCCCGCCACGTTGCTCGTCACCTATCGCAGCTTCAGCTGCCATGGTGGCGACCACGCGCACTGAGTGAGCGAGTGGCGGTGTGCCTAGAAAAGGGGAGGGGGCTCAGCCCTCCTCGCGCTCACGCGCCGGCCATACCGGCTTCCGATTCTCCAGGCAGTCATTCAGCCAGCGAAGCATGCGCGAGAGGCAGTCGTGCTTCTTCTTCAGCGTGGAAAGGTGCTGCCAGTCGAGGTGCGAACGATGCGAGCCAATCGAAATGCGCTGGGGCTTCAGCAGGGTCTGGAGTGATTCGAATTCCGCCGCACTCATCCTCCGGATGTCATCTGGCAGCGGCAGCTCATCCAGCAGATCCAGGTCGAGGCCGAAGCTCGTGATGCCGACGCCGTGCTGGTGACCGAGGGTGCGCAGCGTCTCCACCAGCGCCTCGTCACTCACGCGCTCGGCGATGAGGATTTCTCCCTTGTTCGACCAGCGCGTGGCGCTCAGGGTTTTGAAGAAGTCCTCATTACACGAGTCCAGCGTGATGCTGAGCTTCAACTGCGCCGCCGTGAGTTCCACCGTGGAGACGCCGAGGCACCGTTTCAGGTTCAGCATGGTTTCATCCAGCCGCGGCGTGTCGTCATTGTCCGTCTCGAAATCCCAGTCGGTGATCACCAGATCCGGCAGTTCCCAGTGCCCACCGGGCGCCTGCATGAGGGCGAAGGGGTAGCGACCACCGTGCACGCAGTGGCGCTCCACCACACTGCGGAAGCGCGCGTAGCGCAGCGAGACTAGGTCCACCGGCGACGCGTCCGCGCCGAAGATGCCGAGGTGCATCGCTTCATTGCGGGATTCGCTCTTGTTCAGCCGCAGGTAGTAACCCTGGCCCTGGTCCACCTTTGCAATCGGAGAGGTCGGATCGTAGGAAAGAATGGAGAAATGGTAGCGCAGCGTTGCGTCGCTGTAGTCATCCGGCAGCTTGTGCCGCACCAGACGAATGAGTTCAGTACCCTTGATAGCCTCCAGCGGACTGGCGGGAAGTATCTGTGGGAGGATGTCGCGCAACTGTTCGCGAAGACTCATGAGTGGTGACGTTGGCGTGCGAGCATGATGAATGCGAGCAGGGAGTCAAGAAAGATATGCAATCCCTTGCTGCATAACAAGAAGACAGTCAGCGAATGCGAAGGAATTTAACGTAACTCGCGAGTCCCCTCGCGAAGTTGTATGGAGGTTTCTGGTTAAACGCAAAGGGGCAAAGCAACCAAGGACGCAGGGAAAGATGGAGTCTTTCTTGATAAAGATGCGCCGGCCACATGGCAGTCCGGGCGTCGGCATGCTTCGAAGCAGAGCCTGCAAAGGCCACGAGTGATGCAGCCTCCTCACGGAGGTTAGGCCTTCTGGCCTGACAGTGGGCGTTGGGCCTTCCGGCCCGACAGCAGCAGTTTACTACCACCACAGCTGTATGCCTCACCGGTCAGCTCTGCCAAGAAGCCAACTCTCCCAACCTTTTGCGTTCTCTGCGTTCTTTTGCGGCCATTCCCTCCTGCCCTTGCCACGCCACGTCACACGCACACCACTACTTCTCCTCGTTAAACTCCACCCGCACGCGACGGCTCAGCAGCCAGCTCACGCCAAACATGTCCTTTGTCGCCCGCAGTGCGCGGCTCCAGAAGGTGTATTTGCTCACCCCGTGGATGCGCGGACGGTGATTCACCGGCACTTCCGTAATGCGGAAACCTGAATGCCGGATCAGCGCGGGAATGAAGCGGTGCATGCCATTGAAGGGCAGCAGTGCACTACGGCACTCCTTGCGCATCGCCTTCAGCGAGCAGCCCGTGTCCCGCACGCCATCGCCGATGAACCGGCTGCGTACCGCATTCGCGATGCGGCTCTGCACGCGCTTGAAGGCCGTGTCCTTCCGCTTCTTCCGGTAGCCACACACAAAGTCGAATCCCTCATCCAGCTTTTTCACCAGCGAAGGGATGTCCGCCGGATCATTCTGCAGGTCGCCATCCAGCATGGCGATGATCTCGCCCTTCGCCGCCATGATGCCTGCGTACATCGCCGCGCTCTGTCCCGAGTTCTTGGGGAAACGCAGCAGCCGCACCCGCGCATCCTTCTGCACCTTTGCCGCCGTGCCGTCCGAGCTGCCGTCATCTACGAAGATGAGTTCAAAGTCATGGCCGGCGAGGGCGGCCGTGAGCTGGCTCTGCATATCGGGCACGTTTTCCTCCTCATTGTAGAGCGGCACAACGACGGAGAGCTGGGGTGAGGAATCTGGCATGGACGGGAACCATCATCCCTGAACCGTAGCGAGTCCCAAGCAAGCGAAATTTGCGGAAGCTGTGGTAGGGTTGATGGTCTGTGGTCGATAGTTGATAGCCTGAGGGGAGGCGGTTTTAGGTCCGCGGGCCGGCGGCATTGCAAGCAGCAAGGGAGCTTGCTGGCGCACGCATGTCATCTTGGTTTGCTACGTGGCCTCCTGACGCCTCAGCCGGTGTATCCCGAGCGGTCTCAGGCTATCAACTATCAACCCTAAACCATCAACCTGCCCCCGCCCTTGACTTTCCCCCGCGCATCCCCCACACTCCCAGCACATCGCAGGGGCGCTGGCGCAGGCTGGCTGAGATTCCGCACACCGCGGGGAACCCTTTGGACCTGATGCGGGTAATGCCGCCGCAGGGAGCAAAGCCGACCGCACGGAAAAGAATCTCATCCAACACCGCACGACAGCCATGCCGCCTCACCGCGCATGGCTTTTTCATTTTTATTCACCGGCACACACCACAATAGGTCAGAACACACATGGCACCGCTCCCCAGCGCCTACACCCCTGAGCAAGTTGCGTCGGCCCAGCTGCTGGCAGATTCGCTGTCCGGGCTGGCCCTGATGCTGGTTTGGGGAGTGGGTGTTCTCATGCCGATAGTGGTGGTGATTCGCAGCGGCTCCCTCTGGAAGGCCTGCATCATCGCTGTGGCGGGAATGGTCAGCGCAGGGGTCATCATCGATTTCGTGATAGAAGCTCTGGTAGAGCAGGTCTGGCCCAGCATGCTGGCCCGGTTGACCGGGAAGCACGGCTACTTCAGCGTGCTCACAACTGAGGTGCCCGTGGGCTTTTGCTGGCTCCTGCTGCTGCTCCTTTTCATCGCGCTCATCCGCAAGCTCTCACTTTCGGTGCAGAACCGCCTCCGCCGCAAACCCTCTCACTGACCTGCCCCACACCCAGTCGCTCGCTGCTCACCCTTTTCTCTTTTCAATTATCCCTTTTCACTTCCCTCTCACCCATGATCGCCACCAAAGACTCCTTCGAACCGCACAGCAGCGAGCAACTCCCGGCCAGCACCCGCGTCTATGTCGAAGGCCAGCTCCACCCCGAGCTCAATCTCCGCGTCCCCATGCGCGAGATCACCCTGTCCGACACGAAGGGCATGAATGGCCGCATCGAGCCGAACGCCCCCGTGCGCGTCTATGACTGCTCCGGCCCCTGGGGCGACCCCGCCTTCACCGGCACCTCGGACGAGGGCCTGCCCGCCCTGCGCAGCGAGTGGATCACGAAGCGCGGCGACGTGGAAGAGTACGACGGCCGCGAAGTGAAGCCCCAGGACAACGGCTACCTCTCCGGAAAGCACGCCGAATTCGCCAGCAAAGCCGAGCGCAACCGCCTCATCGAATTCCCCGGCCTCGAAGGCGAGCGCCGCAAGCCCCTTCGCGCCAGCAAGGGTCACCCCGTCACCCAGCTCTGGTACGCCCAGCAGGGCATCATCACCCCCGAGATGGAGTACATCGCCATCCGCGAAAACATGGGCCGCGCCAAAATCGCCGACCATCGGGATGACATCCTGCGCAATGACCTGACGAAGCAACACGCCGGCAGCACCCAGCTCGGCGCCAGCCCGTACACGCCCTCCATCTTCGGCCGCTTCCCCCAGCGCATCCCCGCTGAGATCACCCCCGAGTTCGTCCGCAGTGAGGTGGCGGCAGGCCGCGCCATCATCCCTGCCAATATCAATCACCCCGAGCTCGAGCCCATGATCATCGGGCGGAACTTCCTCGTGAAGATCAATGCCAACATCGGCAACTCCGCCGTCGCCTCCAGCATCGAGGAAGAAGTCGAAAAGATGCGCTGGGCCACCAAGTGGGGTGCCGATACCGTCATGGACCTCTCCACGGGGAAGAATATCCACGCCACCCGCGAGTGGATCCTGCGGAACTCACCCGTCCCCATCGGCACCGTCCCCATCTACCAGGCCCTGGAAAAGGTGAATGGCAAGGCCGAGGACCTCACCTGGGAGATCTTCCGCGACACCCTCATCGAGCAGGCCGAGCAGGGGGTCGACTACTTCACCATCCACGCCGGCGTCCTCCTCCGCTTCGTCCCCCTCACCGCCTCCCGCATGACCGGCATCGTCAGCCGCGGCGGCTCCATCATGGCCAAGTGGTGCCTCTCCCATCACAAGGAAAACTTCCTCTACACCCACTGGGATGACATTTGCGACATCATGGCCGCCTACGACGTCTCCTTCTCCATCGGCGACGGCCTCCGCCCCGGCTCCATCGCCGATGCCAATGACAAGGCCCAGTTCGGCGAACTCGAAGTCCAGGGCGAGCTCACCAAGCGCGCCTGGGCCAAGGGCGTCCAGGTCATGAACGAAGGCCCCGGCCACGTCCCCATGCACATGATCGAGGAAAACATGGCCAAGCAGCTCGAGTGGTGCCACGAGGCCCCCTTCTACACCCTCGGACCCCTCACCACGGACATCGCCCCCGGCTACGACCACATCACCAGCGGCATCGGCGCCGCCATGATTGGCTGGTACGGCTGCGCCATGCTCTGCTACGTCACGCCCAAGGAACACCTCGGCCTCCCCAACAAGAAGGACGTCAAGGACGGCGTCATCACCTACAAGATCGCCGCCCACGCCGCCGACCTCGCCAAAGGCCACCCCGGCGCCCAGTACCGCGACAACGCCCTCAGCAAAGCCCGCTTCGAATTCCGCTGGGAAGACCAGTTCAACCTCGGCCTCGACCCCACCACCGCCCGCGAGTTCCACGACGAAACCCTCCCCCAGGACGGCGCCAAAACCGCCCACTTCTGCTCCATGTGCGGCCCGCACTTCTGCAGCATGAAGATCACCGAGGATGTGAGAAAGTATGCAGCGGAACAGGCCATCTCCGAAGAAGAGGCGTTGAAAAAGGGGATGGAGGAGAAGAGCAAAGAGTTTGTGGAGAAGGGGGCGGAGGTGTATTCGGAGGCCTGAGTGGGAGCCGTCGTTGTGAAAGCCGATCCGCAAGCTGCAAAGAAGATCAGTTCCCTGTGCGGCAAACTAAAGAGCGCGTGGGCTCTTTATGTCGGGTTCGAGACCCGATTAGATGGCTTGCTGCCAGAGATTCTGACTTTGCCGTCCGATCAGATAGATGCCTGCTACGAAAAGATAGCCAAAGGAGACGCCGCCCGTGAGAGGTGCATGGTGCCGATTGCTTGCGAGCATCTTTTTCATCCATCGCTGCATCATCGGATCAAGGGCTGGCTGGAAGATGAGTCACTCCAGTTCCGTGACAAAGTCCTCGCTGCCATCGGCAGATTCCGCCTTCATGAGTTTGCCCACCACTTGAACGGCTTCTTTTTCTACCAACGACCGGAGAGTGAGTATCTCGCCGCTCTTGCCAGCCTCTCCCAAGATGCCGCTCTCCGATCTGCTGCTCTCTTGAAATTGCCGAAGAATCTGATTGCTTTGCAGGAAGGCTTGGGTTGGGAAAATACAGCGGAGAATCGCAATGTGGCGCATTACCTGCGAACATTTCCGCAATTCGACGCCAAGCCCTATCTGCAGAAGTGGTTTCGCGAGGCGCAAGTGGTCGATGAAGTCGGTATTTGCGAGCGTTACGCGGCAGGCCTAATCTCTGCTGAGGAGCATTTCCGCCTCACTCACGACGCTTACGTCATTTGGCGACTTGCCGAATGGTATGGAGAATATGAGCGACAGGAGGTGATCCATTTTCTCGTCGAGCATCTGCACTTTACTGAAAGCTGGTTCACCTCACAAAAGATATCGCAAACTATTGTTTGCCGAGGAAGACGGGCAACGGAAATCGTCGCCAGACTGAATGGCTGGATGCCCATCGAATATGAACAGTACGCGTTTGTCACGTCCTTGTGGGAAACACTCAGGGCCAACCCCTCGCTGGCGTTTCAAGCCGAGTGTCCCGTTCGCTATGAGTCCTTGCCGAAGAACAAGACACACCGGCTAATCGTGGAGCAGTTTCGCATCTATGGCCGGCTGCTCCACGAGGACACTGAACTCGGCTACTCCCTACGCCAGACAGAAACAGGTGACGACACAATCCTTGCACTCCAGGTGCCCGGGTGGGGACACTGGCGAATGATGCGGCTGAGTTCATCGGACAAACTACTTGTCGAGTCTGGAGAAGTGCCGGTCGCGCATCTTTTCCACCGATACTCGAGCCGGGGAGCCTTGGTCGCCTATCAGAACCAAGTGATTCTCAATGCCAACGACTTGGAGAACAAATTTGCGGCAAAGGCCATCAGGAAGCTCAAGAAACGGGAGGCCAGTGCTGGCGAGTCGGTATGATGCCACAGTCAATCCCAGCGGGTTCGCATCAACCAGCCCAAGGTTGCTGCTAGGAGCTACCCTCGACCCCACCGCCGCCGCGAGTTCCACGACGAAATCCTCCCCCAGGGCGGCGCCAAACCTGCCCACTTCTGCTCCATGTGCGGCCCGCACTTCTGCAGCATGAAGATCACGGAGGACGTCCGCAAATACGCCGCCGAACAAGCAATCTCCGGGCGCGGCAATTTACGCGAAGGCGCAAATATATTTCTCCAAAAGGAGACCCTGAGCCCATGTGAGCAGCAATGCTGATTGATTCTGCGAAACCGGCATGAAAGTAAGAAGTGGTACCCGGGATGCGCAGATTGGTTGGGCTTCGGATTCGCATCCAATTTGGCATACATAGTGATGCTGCTATTGAAGCAGACTTTTCCATCGGGACTCTTCGACTTCCGTCTCCTTCGCCAGAAAGGAAGCGGGATTTCCATCGACCTGACGAATTTGGACCTCGGTAAGTAATGCCTTTGATGAAGATAGAAGTTGTTGGTCTTCGTCCCGATCTCGAGCAACCTTGTTTGAGCCTAACTTCACTGCAGAAACCGCGTACGCATAACCCAACTGAGTATCCTTCTTCGAGAGGGAAATTTTTGCTAGACCTGACAGTTGTCTCGAAATTCCACTTGCGTCATGGCGCTTTATATAGCGCTTCATTGAAGCGGTAAAATCGACTCTCGCACCCTCTAGGTTTCCGAGTTTTGAGCGAACATCGCCACGATTGCCTAGAAGAGATGCCAGAATATCCACGCCGGAGTCGCTAATGGGGGCGTATTTTTCAACCTTGCTTATACCTTCGGTAAAAATGCCTTCCTGTTCTTCAAGAGTTGATTGAGCGTCGGAGACAGCCCCCAACGCAAGTCCCTTTGCATTTAGTAATTGGCCGCCGAAATAAGCTGAGCGCTCGACGTTGAGTTTAAAAGCGGGGAGTAATTCGAGACCCTTCTTTGCTTGATCCAATGATTCTGCTTCTCGACCCTTTAAGTTAAACAAAGAGTTTGCCGCATTTACATAGCATATAAGTTCGAGTTCGTCGTTCCGAAGAGCCCTCGCGAAGCTCTTTGCAGTTTCGTAATTTGCTGCTGCGTCGTTCCATAATTGAGCGCTGAATGCTGCGTTGCCTGCGCTAACGTAGATCCGCATTATGGTATCCGTGACGTCGTTTACGGTGGGGTCAATATCCTTGAGGACGGCCTTAACGTCCTTATTGTTAGAAGCGTATGCTTGAATGCGCGTATTCGCAATCACTAGCTCATAGGCTTTCTCTCGACTCGAGGTTTGCGGAGGCAAAAGGCGGTGTAGGCGAGTCGCCTCCTCAATGTCATTAAGAGCGGCTTGTTTTTGGTTCAATTGCAATTCAACGACTGCTCGATTTGTGAGTAGGATGTAGTTGTGGGGATCGAGCGCAACGGCGCGATCAAAGCTTTCCTTGGCAGCTCCAAAGTCTTCGGCCGCATATTGCTCTCGTGCCTTGACTAGAATATCTGACACCTCAGGTGACATGTCTGCCGTTGGGGGCATTAAATCTTTCCCTGAGAACGCTAGGTCGTGTCTGAGAACCTCAAATGAGTCTTAAATAACGTGGCTCAGAGGGCATTTGGTGGCAGCATAGGAACGACATGAAAGTTCGATTTCTCTGGTGGGAGCCGCTGAAAAAGCGGCTCACAAAAATGGTGGTGCCCAGGTAAATCAAGGCGGGCGGCCTCGCACCGACTTGGGCCTGTTATTGGACGCCCTGTTCTATCGCCTGCGCAACGCAGGGCCCTGGCGTGACCTTCCAGAGCGGTTCGGGCCGTACTCCACCATTCACGGCTGGCACAGCCGCTGGGCCAAGGAGGGCCTTTGGTTCAAAATCCTGGAGGTCTTCACGCGCCGAGTCCGCGGTCCGGTGCGCTTGGTGGATGGCACTCACATCCTGGTGCACCAATGTGCGGCCAATCCCGCTGGCGGTGCTGCCGCACAAGCCATGGGAAAGACGCGTGGTGGACGCAACACCAAGCTCATGGCTCTGACCGATGCCCGAGGTCGCTTGGTCAACACAGCTCTCATTGAAGGACAGGCTTACGAAGGACGTCATGTGGTCAATCTAATCAGAGTGGGATGTAATCTGCGCATCGTGGGGGACAAGGGTTTTGATGATGACAAACTTCGCGACACACTACGCGCCTTGGGTCATCAACCGTGCTTCCCCACCAAGAAGAACCGCAAACACCAGGTGCGCATCCCCAAGAAACTCTACCGCACTCGATACCGGGTGGAGAACTTCTTCTGCCGCTTGAAGCGATGGGGCTGCACCGCCACCCGTCGTGACAAGCTCGCTCAGAACTTCCTGTCCCTTATTCACTTCGCCGCAGTGATTGACTGGCTAAGGTCCTAAATACAGGTTTTCAGACACGACCTAGGGCTGGGCTAGCTAGGACGGCATAAGTCGTAAATAGGCCTACCACGATTGCAATTGACATGAAGGCAACTGCGACATTTTTGGTCTTAACTTTGACGCCGAAAACATCTATGTCAGTGGCGCCGCTGGCCCCTTTATAAATGGCCCATACACCTGCGATCAACGATCCGAAAGTAACCGCCGCCGACAACAAGACTAAGAGAAAGAGAAGAGCGATACCTCCTGCTTTGAAGAACAGTCCTCCAGCGACGCATAGCAAAATCAAGACGGCGTAAATAATTAAGGCGAGTCGGCCAAGGTCGAAAAGCTGACTCGGTCGGTAGCTGCCCGTAGATGCAACATCGTGTTGCTTTATAAAAGGATTACGCTCAATCGCGTTGTCGAAGCCGCCAGCGGGTAGATTGGCGTTTGCAAACTTTTCCCGAAGAAGCTTCGCTTCTTCGGGAAGTTCCCATGCAATGATGCCTTGCATATTGTCGAACACAGCTGGTTCGAATTCGTACTTTTCTTTGCTAAGCTTTAATCTTTCTCGATCTTCGCGAATCTTTTCCTGAATTTCCGGTAGTCCATTCAGAATGTTCCGGGCTGAAGCGAGTCGATCGCGCTTCCAGAGTTCGAATTGTTCCCCTGTGCGGGACTCGGGGTCAACGATTGCGTCGTTCAACGCTCGATAAAATTCCCGACGTTTCGCATTTACCTCATCGAGGAGTTTAATCTGGGTTGCACGTGACGCTGCCCCACTCTTCGCCTTCTCAAAACGTTTACAGGTTCCTTCGAATACTTCTAGTTTGGCTTTGATTAAAGCGTCTTGGGTGTCTATAGAACTCCCGTCATTCACCCTCGATTCCATATTGTGTTTTGGTTAGTTCTTTCCGCCTGTAAGGATGTCGTTAACCTTGCCGGTATCAACGACGGCAAAAATCTCAGGATCTGCTGCAACACTGCGCCCAACCTGTCTCAGATCCTCTCGCGTTACGCTACCCTTCTTTACCAGTTGTTCAGTGGCTTCAGTCAGTTGCCTCTCGGACAGGGTCTTCCGCTGCGCCTGAGCCGATTCCAAAAGGACTTTGCGTAGTTTTGTTTTGTCTGCCATGTGGGTGATATTTGAGGCGCGGCGCGCGAAGTCAATATCATTCTTGAGGGACGTGGGAATAGGCGATTCTATTTGGTTTTTGGTTTGATTTCCATCTCGGTCCACGCAGCGCTTTGGAAAAAAAGGCGGGGGATGGGCTCAAATAGGGTTTGACGTCAAATCTTGACATGATGACACTCGCTGATCTCTGCGTGGGAATCTCCAATCCGGTGGGGGAGGGGTTCCATAGCCAGGGCCTCGCGAATGAAGTTACGCACGCAACGAAACCACCATCTCGTGCGTGTGAACATGACATGACGTCCGGCGACCTGCTCCCGGGTTGCATGGGCGGCCAGGCCCATTTGGGCCTCCGTGCCGAGCAGGATGATGTCGGTAGGGTGCTGCTGCGTCGGCACCCAAATTAAGTCGGGTTTAGGTGGTGCGGAGCGAAGGGGTGATAAGGGCCCACGGCTTCAATTCACCCGGTTCCACACCGCCTCCGCCCACAAAAATTTGGGCGCCGACGCAGCGCCCTGCCGACGTCATGTGCGGGAGGAGCGATTCGAACCTCACTTCGACTCATCCTGCAACGAGTGAGTGACCCATCTTGACCGCGCGCAAGCCCTTGCTCAGATAGCGACTCGCGCATTTCCGAACCAGATCCGTCAGATTCACCTGGCGCGCCACTGCCGATCCCACCGCAACCCTAACCCCTCCCGGTGATGACTTCAGATGCCTCGCCCAATCCAGATTCGGTCCCTTCACCATCTCAGGCGCACTACAAACCGTTGCGCGTCTGGCCGGCGCTGATACTTGTGGTCGTCATCGTGCTGTGCCGGTACGTGCCTCCGTTCATCGAAGGCGCGAGCAGCCAGTATTGGTATGTGCCGGTCTTCTTCCCGTTGCTGGGCAGCGTCTTGATGCTGATCTGGTGGCTGGCGGCGAGTCGGGCCAGATGGTTCGAGAGGCTCATCGGCCTGTTCGGATTCCTCGTGGCTGGAGCGGTCATCGTCCTGCTGAGTCATGCGTCCATGCGAGGCATGATCAGCACGTATCTGACGGTGCCGCTCGGCATGGTCGGACTCGGATTGGGAGCCCTTCTCTACCGCGCCAGGCCGCCGAAGCAACGCGTCTCCGGCGTGCTTGCCTGTTCCGCACTCGCGATGTCCCTCACGCTGCTGTTGCAGAGCCATGGCATCACGGGCGACTACGTGTTTGATTTCCATTCGCGCTGGTCTTCGGCTCCGGGCGCAGGCGCGTGGGCGGAAAACAACGCCGGCGCGCCCAAGACGCCCGGCGCCGCCGCGGCCATCGATGCCGCCCTCGCCACCGCCGAGTGGCCGGGCTTCCGCGGTGCGGACCGCATGGGGCATGCGAAGGCGCCGAAGCTGGCGACGGACTGGAAGGCCAATCCACCCAAGCTGCTCTGGAAAAAAGCCGTGGGCGCAGGCTGGTCCTCCTTTGCCGTGGCGGGGCCGTATGCTTTCGCCGATGAACAACGCGGCCCGCACGAGGTCGTGGCCTGCTACGACCTCGCGACGGGCAACGAGGTCTGGACTCACCAACGCGAAGCCCGGTTCGACGAACCGATGGGTGGCCCCGGCCCGCGCGCCACACCGACGCTCGCCGATGGCGCGGTATTCACCGCAAGCGCCACGGGAGTGTTGCAGCGATTGAAGGCGGGCACGGGCGAAGTGGTCTGGCAGCAGGACTTCAAGAAACTCTCCGGACGCGAGCCGCTCCCGATGTGGGGCTACTCGGCATCGCCCCTGGTGGTGAACTCACTGGTCATCGTCTATGCGGGCGGGGCAGGGGACAAAGGCGTGATGGCATTCGACGCCGCGACGGGAGAAGCGCGTTGGTCCGTGGCTTGTGGTCCCGAGTCGTACAGCTCACCGCAACTCAGCAAGGTGCTCGGTGAAGACACCCTACTCATGCTCACGAACGATGGACTCCTCCTGCTCGACCCGACCACCGGCAAGGTGCGGCTGAACTACGAGTGGAAGTTCAACGGCTACCGCGCCTTGCAACCGACGGTCGTGGGCGAGGACGTCATCTTGCTGCCCACGCCGATGTCGGAAGGAACCCGTGCCATTCGTGTGAGCAAGAAGGACGATCAACTCACGGCTGAAGAACTCTGGACCTCCAGGCACCTGAAGACCGACTTCGCCGAACTCATCGCGCACAAGGGCCATCTCTACGGTGTCGATGGATCCATGTTCAGTTGCATTGATCTCGAGACTGGAAAGCGCACGTGGAAAGACGGACGCTACGGCAAGGGTCAGGCCCTGCTCCTGGAGACCACGGACCAGATCCTGATTGCTGCGGAAGACGGTCGCGTGGTGTTGCTGCAAGCCGATCCCACGGCTCACAAGGAGCTCACCTCTTTCCAGGCCCTCAAAGGCAAGACCTGGAATCATCCCGTGATCGTCGGCGACAAGCTGCTCGTGCGTAATGGAACCGAAGCCGCGTGCTATGCGCTGCCGCTTGCTCCGTGAAGGCACTCCTTCTTTCCTGAATGACAGGGACAGGGGCAGACGTTCTTCATCTTCCATGAACCTCCGCCGCTTCGCGCCCTTTTCCCTCTCCTTCGCTTTCGTCACTGCTTGTGCCATCGCCGCTGACCCGCCGAAGCTTCCCTCGATTCCTGCCGAGCCCACGGCCAAGAAGAAAGAACTGCTCTTCTCCGATGACTTCGAGCGGACGGAACTGAACAAGGCCGGGGAAAAGGCCTGGGCCATTGTGGTGCCGACGTTCTCCCTCGAGAATGGCACGCTGAAGGGCATGCAGATGCGCTTCGATGCCCCCGCCGCGAATGGCAAGCCGGCGGTGAAGGGACACCAGGCCGTCCTCGGCAACGACATTCCCACGAAAGACAGCGTGATCGAGTTCCGCTTCCGTCTCGGCACCGCACAGTCGGTCACGGCGGAATATGACGATCGGAAGTTCAACGGCTCGCACTACGGGCACCTCTGCATGGCCCGCATCGCGGCGGACAAGATCATCCTCGTGGACCAGAAGGGGCTCGCCGTGGCCCGGCCCGAAGGCGCCACCGGCGAACCCCCGACGCCCGCCGGCCGGAAGAACGTCACCTTCCCACTGAGCCTCGACACGGAGAGCTGGCATACCTTCATGCTGGAAACCGTGGGCGACACCATGCGCGCCACCATCGACGGCAAGCCCGTGGCCTTCTTGCAGTCCCCCGGCATCGCGCATCCCACCAAGTCGAAGGTGGAATTCGGCTGCATGGGCCAGGGAGGCTTCTTTGACGATCTCAAGATCTGGAATGCGGAACCGAGTGCGGTGAAATAGCGTGGGGGCGCAGACACCCCGAAGAGCACTCCTGATGCCGTGCGATGCGATTCGTCTCCGTCTTTCTATTCAAAAGGAAAGACGGTGATGCATTCTGTCGAGTCCAGTTTGGGCTTGAATTGGGTTCATCGATGCAATTGTTGACAGGGATGGTCAGGATTGATTATTTTTGGGATATGAGACGGTTGTTTCTTTTGGTTCTATTCGCCACGCTTGTTGGGACGGCCTCCGCCCAAAGCGACTTTCAAATCGGATCGATTGGCATCGAAAGATCGCGAATCCCTGACGAGGGAAGAAGCAGGACAGTCGATTTTGCGGCCACGCGCCTTTCAGTGCCTGTAGATATGGCGTCCAGTGAGTTTATGTTCCTGGCGTATTATTTCTCCGAGAGCGGGGAATTGCTGGGCAACGGTACTCCTGGCTCGTTTCAGAAGATCCCGGAAAAGGATCGGGTATCCGCAGGCCCGAACGGAGGCATGGTGAGCATGCCGGCAAAGCTGGAAGCTGGAAAGAAGTATGGGGTGAAGTTTGGAGCACCTGCAAACATCAAATGGAAGCACGTGATTGTGGTGGCCGGCAAAAAAGGAGACCTGGTCGGCAAGATCTATCCCAAGGACGACTGGACCAAGTATGACTTTCCCGACAAGGCCTCAGTCCGGATGTCTCAGTAAGGCTCGGGCAGGTTAAGAAATGTGGTGGATCATGCTGCGCCGGAATCCAAATTTCTGTGGGCGGAGACGGTCTGGAACTTGGTGAGTTTTTCCAAACCCGGCAATGCTCATTGATTTGTTCCAAGAGCCGATCCAGTTTCACCCATGGAGCAATTGAAAGTCTTGCGAGAGATGGCGGCGAATGGAGCGGCCTGTTTGGTGTGGATGGATGGCTGCTGGCAACCCGGCGTGGTCGTTCGAGAGAATGAGGATGGCACGTTCACGGTGCAGCTTGATGAGCACAAGACACTGCTCCCTTACACCTACGGAGTGGCACCGTCCGAGGTGTCCGTGAATGACAAGGCGTTGTGGCCGGAGGTGTTTGCCATGCTGACGGAAGACAGGGGAGGCATGTCTATCAACGACTTCGGTCGGGCGATGGTGTGGAGCGGTTACAAGGTCACGGAAGAAAAGAACAGGGAAGTCTGGCTCGCCCTTTGCGGGGATTTGTTCGACATCCATGACGTAGATGCCTTGCTGACTGAAGAGCAGTCCTATGAGTTGGTGCGGAGCACGGCAAGCTGTGCCAAGCAGATTGGCCAGGCCGGGGCGCCGCGTACCAAGTATCGCAGCGCCTACGTGAACGAGGTGCGCATGGGCGGGCGGGAGCCGAAGGAGATCTCGAGGGCGGTGACGCTGCAGGATGCGCTGGAGGCCCTGGGTGTCGATGGCAATGAACCGGACCCGAGTGCAGTCGCCAAGCTCGACGCCTTCGAAGTCGCATCCGGCGTGCGGGTGCCACCGGTGTTGCGGAAGCTTCTTTCCAGCACGGGCTTTGCAAAAGCCGTGCATGACGTGCATCCCAACAATCCAGACGTCGTCTTTCCCACGGATGAGGAGTGCGATGTGGAAGAGTCTCCTCCCGTGGAAGGCAATCCCCAAGTGGCCATGACCATTCTATACCGGTCCCATACCGGTGATGCCTGGAATGCGGTCTTCAGCGAGGGGGATGAAGATGCGCAGGTGTACTACGGTTCTGACCCGGATGAGTGGGTGCCAGTCTCGCCGAGCTCGGCCCATTTCTTTTGGGACATTGCCCAAACGGGTCTGGCGTGGTGGCAGGCACCGACCATTTCAGATCGCAAAGAGACGGAACGTACAGATATTGGATTGAAACTTGTGAGGCGATAGCAAGCGGCTTTGATGTGTCGCCATGGAACACGTGCGCGAAACTCTGGATGCCCTCTACCGCGCCGAATCCGGCCGCATCCTTGCCACCCTCATCCGGCTCCTCGGCGATTTCGACCTGGCGGAGGATGCGATGCAGGATGCGTTTGCAGCGGCTGCGGAGCAGTGGGTTAAGGGTGGGGTGCCGGCGAATCCGCGAGCGTGGTTGATTTCCACGGGAAGGTTCAAGGCGATTGATGCGCTGCGGCGCAGGGCGCGGTTCGATGCGTCGCAGGAGAAGATTGCGGCAGAATTCGAAGCGGGCTCGTCCTCGGGTGATGCGGCGGGCCTGGCTGGGGCAGGTGAAGGCGCTGAGGTGGAGGACGATCGGTTGCGATTGATCTTTACCTGCTGCCATCCTGCGCTGGCGCCGGAGGGGCGGGTGGGGCTGACGCTGCGCGAGGTGTGCGGGCTCACGACGGAGGAGATTGCCCGCGCCTTCCTCATCCCGCCGCCCACGCTGGCGCAACGGATCGTGCGGGCGAAGACGAAGATTCGCGAGGCGCGCATCCCGTATCAGGTGCCGTCCCTGGAGGAACTTCCGGACCGGCTGGATACGGTGCTGCAGGTGGTCTATCTGGTGTTCAACGAGGGGTATGCCGCATCGTCAGGAGCGGTGCTGACGCGGGCGGACCTTTCGGGGGAAGCCGTCCGGCTGGGACGCTTGCTGCTCGCCTTGCTGCCGGAGCCGGAGGTGATGGGGCTGCTTGCGCTGATGCTCCTGCAGGAGTCGCGTCGCGCGGCCCGGACCTCACTCACGGGAGAGTTGATTCTCCTGGAGGATCAGGACCGCTCGCAGTGGAATCGTGAGTACATCGCGGAAGGTGTGACGCTGGTGGAGCGAGCTCTGCTCTCGCGGAGGTTCGGCCCGTACACGCTGCAGGCGGCGATTGCTGCGGTGCATTCCGAAGCCACCGAAGCCTCGGCGACCGACTGGCCGCAAATTGTGGCGCTCTACAGCGTGCTGGCCCGCGCGGCCCCATCCCCCGTGGTGGAATTGAACCGTGCCGTGGCTGTGGCCATGCGCGATGGACCGGAGGCGGGCCTGGCGATGATTGATGCCATCCTCGCGCGCGGCGAACTTACCGGGTACTACCTTGCCCACTCCGCACGCGCGGACCTATGTCGTCGTCTGGGTCGCAGTGCCGAGGCACGCGCCTCCTATGAGCGAGCCCTGGCTCTTACGCAGTCGGAGCCGGAGCGGCGTTTCCTGGTGAAGCGGCTGCAGGAGCTGGGATAAAATCGCCTTCATCAAAAAAAGTGAGGGGCACTGTCGAATTCCGCGAATCCCAATCGACTACCCTGTGAGACGGCCAATCAGAACTGAACGCTGTCGAAACGAACCCCCGAACCCAATCCACGAACGAACACATATGAGATTCCTGATGATGATGATTCCCCGCGGGTACCAACCCGACACGCCTGCATCCGAGCGGCAGGAGGATGGCTTTGAACCGACCGCCGAGGAGATGGCTCCCATGGGGAAATTCAACGATGAGATGGAAGCGGCCGGCGTGCTCCTCACGGTCGACGGTCTGCACCCGCTGTCGCGAGGCGCGCGTGTGACTTTCCCCGGCGGCAACGCGACAGTTACAGATGGACCATTCATCGAGACCAAGGAGGTCGTCGGCGGCTTCTGGATCATCCAGGTGAAGTCCAAGCAGGAAGCCGTGGACTGGGCCCGGCGCTGTCCCGCTCTGAATGGCGATGTGATCGAGCTTCGCGAGATCTGGGAGATGGAAGACCTGCCCGAGGAAGTGCAGAAGGCGGCCGCCGAAAAGAAGAAGTAAGCCGGGCCGGGAATCGCAACACCGAACACAACAAAGAGGACGACCCTTTATGAAATACATTTGCCTTGGATACATTGAGCCGAACAAGTTCGAGAGCCTGACGGAGAGCGAACGCAATGCGATGGTCGATGAATGCTTCACCTACGACGATGAACTGCGAGCAAAGGGGCACTTTGCCGGAGGCGAAGCCCTACAGCCTCCCCAAACCGCCGCGACCCTTCGCTGGCAGGATGGCCAGGTCGCCATCACTGATGGTCCCTATGCTGAAACGAAGGAACAAATCGGTGGCATTCTCATCCTCGAGGCGCGGGATCTGAATCACGCTATCCAGATCATGTCAAAACACCCTGGTGTGAAAGCCGGCCCCTTCGAAATCCGCCCCGCCGCGGATCTGAGTGAGATGGTGAAGGCGAGTGAGAAGCGGCGGGGTGGGGGCTGAGACACTTCTACGTTGTAAATGTGGGGGATTACTTGGAGTGCTGGGGCTCACCTCGGCGCTCCAAGTCCATGGCGCCTCGATATTCCAGTGTGCTGTATGGCTAAGAATTAAACCACCTTTGCAGTGCGAAGTCTGTCGCGGCAGAGTACATCCTTGACCTCTTTCATGGATGCTCAATTCTATGCCCTCAGTCCCGCTGCGCAGACGGAGCTGCGAATATTATGCTGGTTTTCCGAAGAACCCATATCGCTGCAACTCTTGCGCATTGACCTTCCAGATGAGGTGATAGTACGCGTGATGGATGAACTCGCCAAAGGTGACTATGCAGACTGTCATCCCGGGGACGATACCATCGTCTTGAGGCCGGGTGTGGCTGCGAGGGTACAGCAATTCACGGGGATTCATTACAAGAGTTTCCTCTCGCGTTTCTTCGAGTGGATGGCTTCAATCGTGAAGTATCGGCGAATCCCCCACAAAGAATTCTGGTGTTTGAAGAATGGCTTGGACCGGGTCGGAAAGCTCCTACAGTCGAATGCAGCCAGCGCTTGGTCGTCTGAGGAAACGCGCAGGTGGGCTACCCATACGCGTGCGCTCGTGGAGGCGGCTGTACAGCGAAAGGTGGGATGGCCGACCTCTTATGTTGCGAACAAAATGGCGTTGCTGCTGGATTCTCCCGGGAATCGTCCCATAGCGTGGACGCTGGCCAGCCTTTCTTTGAGCTCGTGTGAACAGGAAAATGGTTCGGACCATGTCGAGACGGGGACTGTATTGTTCAACTTGGGGTTCATCGCTTCCAAAGCTGGAGCCATCGAGGAAACGGAAGTATATCTTCGCCGTGCGTGGCCGATACTCATGAAAGCTCACGGAGCGCGGCATGAGGCGGTGGGTCGGCTGCTTGAGGAACTGGGGAAGCTATGCCTCATCACAAAGAGAAGCCCTGAGGCCGAGGAGTTCTTTGAGGAGGCGCTGGAGATTGAAAAACAATGTCATGGAGTGGCCAGTCCGGTCGGCGCTCGTCGCTTGCGAGAACTGGCAAAGGCCCGTCGAATATCGGGGAAGCTGGAGAATGCTACCGCTCTTTTTGAACAAGCGCGGGATATCTTCATGGCGATCAAGGGACCCAACGACGTCGAGGTGGCAGAAACCTGGCTGGAGATGGGCTACATGCACGGCCACGCGAAGCGCAGCAGCGATGCCGTGAATGCCTACAAAAAGGCGGAAGACATTTTTCTGTTCACATTGGGGCCCGAGCACTCGTCAACCCGTTGGGCATCGGGAATGCGGTTGGCTGAAGAGCAGGATGCGAATGCTGGCGTGGAGGCGGGATGACAGGCCGTTGAGATGTGCCTCATGCTGGTGAGGCGTGGGACAGCGGGTTGACGGAGCGTGCAATGACAATCTCTTAAATGCCGCATCGGAACGCACTTTACAGCGGGGAATCTGTCTCCATTCATATTCCCTTTTCGCCCCATCCCCACTTTTAAATGACCACGAAACTCGATCCGAAATTTACCGCCCTACTCAATGACCTGGCCGCCAAGCTCGAAACGCTGGAACTGCTGCCCCGTGTGCTTGCCGATACTGCCCCGTCGCTGAAGGAAACCGCTGCAGATCTCTCCCGCCAGTTGCATGCCTACGCCACGAGCCTCGTAGAGGCGCAGGAGGCGAAGATCGCTGCTGATGCCGCCGAGAAAGAAGCGGCCAGACTCGCGAAGGAGCAGGAGGTGGCCGAGAGGGCCCGCCGCTTGGCTGAGTTGATTGCAGCCAAGGAGCAGGCTGCGGCGGAGAAAGCCGCTGAGAAGGCCCGCCTCCAGGAGGAGAAGGAAGCTGCTCAGCGCGCCAAGGAACAAGCTGCCGCCGACAAGGCTGCGGAGAAGGAGCGACTCCTGGCTGAGAAAGAGGCCGCCAAACAGCAAGCTGCCGCCGAGAAGGAAGCGGCCCAGCGCGCGAAGGAACAAGCCGCGGCAGAGAAAGCTGCCGAGGCTGCGCGCCTGCAGGCGGAGAAGGAAGCGGCAAAGCTCGCCAAAGAACAAGCGGCGGCTGAGAGGGCACGTCGCCTTGCCGAGTTGATGGCTGCCAAAGAGCAAGCCGCCCAAGAGAAAGCTGCTGAGAAAGCCCGCCTTCAGGAGGAGAAGGAAGCAGCCCAGCGCGCGAAGGAACAGGCCGCCGCTGAACAGGCCGCTGAGAAAGCCCGCCTCCAAGCCGAGAAAGAGGCTGCCAAAGAGCAAGCTGCTGCCGAGAAGGAAGCCGCCAGGATCGCCAAGGAGCAGGCCGATGCTGAGAAGGCTGCGGAGAAGGCACGTCTCCAGGCCGAGAAAGAGGCTGCCAAGCAGCAAGCTGCCGCCGAGAAGGAAGCCGCCAGAATCGCGAAGGAGCAGGCAGATGCAGAGAAGGCGGCCGAGAAAGCGCGTCTCCAGGCTGAGAAAGAAGCCGCCAAGCAACAAGCCGCCGCAGAAAAAGAAGCCGCTCGTCAGGCTGCTGCCGAAGAAAAGGCGCAACGTGATGCCGCTCGCGAAGCTGAGAAAGAACAAGCGCGGCGTGAAATCGAAGAGATGAAAGCTGCGACTGCCGCGATGCGGGCAAAGCAGGAGGCTGAACAGGAAGCGAAGCGGAAGGTTGAAGAGGAGGCCAAGGCCAAGCGCGAAGCCATTGCTGCCAAGGCACGCGCCGAGCAGGAGGCCAAGGATCGTGCCCGCCGTATGGCTGCGATGGCGACCATGGCTGCCGACAAGGCCGCCATGGAAGCTGAGAAGAAGCGGCAGGCCGCTGAAGTGAAGCCTGCAGCGGCTGCGCAGCCGGAGTAAACGAGAGGGTGTAGGACACTGTATCCGTTCCTGAGTTCAGCTTGGGAGCGGTACAGGTTTTTCAGCTACCAGCTCAAAACAGCTCGCCCGGACGGCGCATATCCTCCGGACCGCTTGGTGGAGGAAGTGACGGGATTTTCGCAATGGTGCCGTCGGTATTAAAGTTGCCGAACAGCGAGAATCGCTCGTCATCGAAATACTTTGTCTGCGCTTCGGTGGAGGCGGTGGTAACCAACTTTGCGAGACGGTACGCCTGCCCGCTTTTTCCCACCTTGGGAGCTTCCAGTACAAAGAACAGCCGGGTTCCCGAGGGCGCGTCTCCCCAGCGCTCGATGCCCGTTTGCTCTCCCCGGACGGCTACTGCAGCCACTTCGTCGGTCTGGGCAAGATCATGACCATGCTTGCCGAGCCACCAACTGAGTTTCTCGACTTGTGCTGAGCCCGCCCACACGCCTTCGACCTGGGTGCCATCAGCCAGTGTGAGAGGCATGGGCTTGCCGGGTTTCCATTCGGTGCCGTCGTGTGTCCGGAAGAGATGGGGCATGGAAGAGGAGTTATCCTCTTGAAAGCAAAGGTCGAGGATATTTTGAAGTCGCTTGCTCCGATGCCTCGCTACTGCCCTTCTTTCTTTGTTGGAAGCGGGCCGATGTTTAGCACTTCGTTCGCGGGAATGCTCGGGAGGGGAGGCACGGTTGCCGCAGGGTAGAGTCCCATCCAGCGACCGAACCAACCGGTAGTGACCATCTGTGCGGAGAAGGGGTAACTGTGGCCGCCGGGGAAGGAGAACCAACTGAAGCAATCGCCAGCCTTCAGGCTGTTCAGATAGGAGTCGATGGCCTTCGGCGAATACTCGTTGTTGTTCACGTAGTAGGCTTGTGTCTCGACATAGCCACGTCGCTCCTTTCTGGCCTGAAGGGGACTTGGCAGGCCGGAGTCTTTCACGTCCTGCCACTGGGCATAGACCTTCATGGTCTCCATGCACTTGGGGAGAATGTCGTGCTGCTTGAACTCGATCTCGCTGGAAATGATGAGCAGCGGCCGGGGCGCGACCATCATCATCAGGCTCTCGAATCCTATAGGGAGTTCCAGGTCGCGATTCTCGGGCAGCGTGTATTTGTAAAACTTCGGCATCATGATCGCGGGCCCGCTGTTTTGCAGGAAGCCCCAGCGACGCAGGCTTTCCGCTCCGCTGGAGGGTGGCTCAGTGGCGTCTGGGGTCCAGGGCTCCCAAGTAGACGGCTGGCGGCACCACTGATTCGCCTTGGGCTTGCCCTTGTAACCTGGAGGATACTTGGGTCTGTCCCAATCCAGCACGCCTCCATTAGGCACTGCGGCGGCTATGCGCTGGTCAAAGGCTGCAGCAAAGAGCGTGACATGGCCACCCCAGGACCAGCCGGTGCAGCCGATGCCTTTGGGATTCACATAAGGGAGTGATTCCAGATAGTCGACGGAGCGCATCACATCCCAGATCCATTTGCCCATGCATGACCACGCCTTCTCCGCCATGGGGTCCGGATAGCGCTGCTTGTAGAACTGGCGCATATCCAGCGGACGTTGTCCCGGTTCGATGCGCTCGCCATCGCCCAGCATGTCGATGCTCAAGGTGACAAAACCCTGCTTCGCCAGCAGCAGGCCGGAGGCGCGACCACCTGCGTACCACGTGTGCATCGCCTCGGCATCGTTCGGGTCAGGCATGCTGTTGTTGTCGTAGCGTGGGTCCTTGCCCACGAGATCGGGACGACCGACGAAGCCAAGCTTTGGATTCGAAACGAAACGGCCGGCCACGCCTGCGGGACTGCTCTTGCCCGAGCCGTACGTGGTACTGTGCAGACAGATCACGGCAGGCGTTTGGAGCCCCTGTTTCTCATGGGCTTCCTTTGCACTGTCTGGCACGAGCAGCCAGCCATAGATCCAGATGTCTGACTGCGTGCCGCCACTCGAGTCGGCCTCTGCGCGGAACTTCACCTTGTACCGTGTGATGTCTCCCGCGTGCATGGGGTAGGTGGGATCACTTGGAGAAGACGGCACCTTCTCCGTGCTGAGGATCTGCACGTCGAGCGGAGGTTTGCTGGTGGGGAAGGGGCCCAGGATTTTCAGCCATTCCTTCTCCAACTGCGCCCGTCGTGCCGGCCACTTGGAGCCCGCGTCCACAGCGGGATTCGGCGGTGGTGGGGCATCTGCATGCACGAAGGTCAGCGGCATCGCAGCAAGGGCGGCGAGAATAAGGGGATTCCATTTCATGCGGATCAAAGCGAAACGTGAAAGGTGCTTGGGGGATGAACGGAGTTTGAGTGGCAGAAGTATCATGCCTTGCTGCGCGACATGGATGCGCAGGAAAGTCGCAGACAGGGATTCGCCGGCTGTGCGTTATCTCAAGGGACCTGTTATGAGATTACAATCCACTCCTTACTTTCTTGCCCTTCTGTGCTGCGCGGGCCTAATGGCCGATGTCGCATCCGCGCAACCAGGTGCCGGACCTGAAGTTCACGAGACCAATGCGAGTGACTTTGAGGTGCGAGTCTCCGCTCCCGGAGCCGCCGTGGTGGCTGATACGATCCTGCAAGAAGCCATTGATAAAGTAGCTGCGAAGGGTGGCGGAGTCGTGCTGCTAGGGGCGGGGGACTTCAAGCTCTCGCGCCGTGCGGGCATGTATGAAACGGTGGTGCTGAAGTCGGGAGTGACGCTGCGTGGACAGGGCCATGCCACGCATCTTTATCTCGATCCCGCCACGCTTCCACAGGCGGCACGCTACTATCCCGTGCGCATTGGCACGGAGACCACACCCGCCAGCAACGTGGTGGTGGAGCATCTGCGCTACACGGGGAACAATGCCAGGATCGGCGGCGGCTCCATCATGGGATTCAATGCTCGCCTTGGCTCAGTGGAAGCCCGCTTGATGACCTCGGAGAATGTAACCGTCCGCCACTGCTGGATCCTCGATGCCCAGCAAGCCGTGGGCTGTACCAAAGAGGGCATCCTGGAGTATCCCTCCAAAGTGCGGCAAGACGCGCAATTCAAGAACTGGCAGGTGCATCACAACTTCATCGATACCTGTGGGAACAAGGCCGTGGAATTTGCCGAGTGCAATGGAGGACTCATCGCGGACAATCACATCGTGAATGTGAAGGCTGGTCCGCAGGTCATCTTCGGCAGCCGCAATGTGCAGATTCGTGACAACGTGGTCCTCTTCACAGACACCGGCATCAATATCACGGAGGGCTCTCATCACATCCGCGTCAGTGGGAATCATGTCGAGCCGGTGGCTGACATCAACGCGGGAGCCCTGGGGCCATGTCTCATCTTCCGCACGGAACCCCAGCCGCTCAATGGAACCATCTCGGATGTGGTCGTCACTGGCAACGTCTTCCGCAATCAGGCGACGCGGGCGAAGTGCGTGGTTCGTTTTCAAACCAGACCGGAAGCCCTGGCCTGCACCTATCGTGGCGTGACCTTCACGGGAAACGTGTTCGATGGCGATGTGCACTTCTTCGATGATCGCTCTCCTTCAAAGACAACCATTCGGGACATCATCTTCGCGGACAATGTCTGTGAGGGCGATGTGATCTCCGTGCCCAATGTTAAGATGATGTCCCAGCATGTGATGGTGCGGGGCAACATGCTCTGCAAAGCAGGCGAGTATGTCCTGAACGCCGACCAGTGGGTCTGGTCGGGCAACACGCTCACTGCGGGAACCATCCGGGTGGCGTCAGGTGCCCGGGCAAACATGTTGCGGGACAATGTCACCGTGGCTCCGATAGGCGATGAGGGTGTGTCCACGATCGTGAAAGACAATCTCGTTTCTACTTCGCCTGTTGAAAGCGCCAAGCCCTCCCGCTAATCCACAACTCATGAGGACATTCCTGCCACGCCAAGCGTTCCTTTTGCTGCTCGCTGTCTTCTTGGGAGGCCATGCTGTCGGGGAGGACACGCCGTCCTTGAAAGCACTTCTTCGTGACCTGAAGCCGGGAACGACGGTGGACATTCCGGATGGCACTTATACGACCAGCGGTTGCCGCACCCTCCAGGGCTTGCGCGGCGCGGAGGAGAAGCCCATCGTCCTCCGTGCGAAGAACCGTGGCAAGGTGACGATCGTGGGAGAGGCGGGATTCATCTTCCGTGATTGTGAGCACCTGGTGCTGGAGGGATTCGTCTTCGAGAATGATGCGGACCAACAGTGTGTGATGTTGGACAACTGCAAGCATGTGCGCGTGACGCGGAATGTCTTCCAACCCAAGGAGCGCGCCAAGCCGAGACACTGGGAGCACTGGGTGACGGTGGATGGCGCACGCAGCGGGTACAACCGCATCGACCGCAACCGATTTGAGCGCAAGGTGAACCGTGGCAGCCCGCTCTTCGTCCGTGGGGATGATACGGCGCTTGTTTGCTCCCAGCACGACCGCGTGGACTACAATCACTTCCGCGATGTGGTCTATGCGAATCGTGAGAATGGTCACGAGACGATCCGCACCGGGGGCAATGACCTCGGAGCTTCGGGGCAAAGTTCCTTCACGACCATCGAGCACAACCTGCTCGAGCGTTGCAGCGGTGAGGATGAACTCATCTCCATCAAGTCCTCTGACAATGTCATTCGGAACAACACTCTCATCAATTGCCGTGGAGCCATTTGCATGCGCCTTGGTAATCGTGGCGTGGTGTCCGGCAATGTCATCATCGCGACTGAGGAGGGGCCGGGCTTTGGCGGCATCAAGCTGTTTGGCTTCGAGCACAAGGTCACGGACAACTATCTCTCCGGACTGACCGGCACGAAACATGAGGCCCCTTTGTCACTCATCCCCGGCATGCATGACACGCCCACCACGGAGAATATCGGCAAGAAGTACGACGACATGACCGCCACCGCGCCCACACGATGCACCATCTCCAACAACACGTGGGTGGACTGCGCGGCGCTCCAGTTCGGCTATGAAAAGGAAGACAAGAAATGGCCGCTGAGCCCGAACGGATGTGTCTTCACCAACAACCACGTCATTCGCACCAAGCCCAACCCGAAGCCGATGGTGATTCTTGGCGCCGTGCGTGACTTGCAGGCCACAGGAAACGTGGCCTATGATGTGCAGCCTCCCCCACAGGATACGGCCTGGTCATCTTGGTTCACGTGGGAGAAGGACAAGCCGACGGTGGAGGAACCAAAGCGGCTGACAGAGGCGGATGTGGGGCCGGATGCGAAGGAAGGCTCTTGAAGCACTTTTTCAAACGCGGGCCTGTTGATTGATTGTCATCGCATCAGCGATAATGTGTCGTTCTCGATCAAGTTGGATGCAAGCTTCCGCATGACCTGTCAAAAGTGTCGAGCCAAAATCGTCATTAGCCATCGACCTGGCCAATTCCTCATGATTGCCGGCGGCGCAGCTGCGGGGGCTTTGACTGCCGCGCTCTTTTGGTCGGGCTTCACGGGACTTGTCGTCAAAGTCGCCCTCGGGTTCATTTCGCTGATTGCGATGGGCGGAGTTCTGACTGAGATGACGGACGCCTGTACGTGGGTCTATTACAAGCATCGTCGGTGGGGCGTTGAATGTGAAAGTTGCGGCCACATCAATCCGATTCGTCCATGGTCGCTATGAGGGGGGCGGTCCATTCATTGCGTTTTGCACGGAGCTTGAGTTCTCGCTCCTAATAACCATTTAGGACTTGTGAGGTGCTTGAGCTCTTCTTTAGTGTGGGTTACGGCCATGAGCGAGCGCCCGCTTACAGCTCCCAAACGACTTCCGCCTCCCACGGAGTATTTTTTCGAACGGTCTCCGTGGAACAACCGGTGGCTTTTATTTGGCATCGCCCTCGTAGTGTCCTGCTTTGATTTCCTGGCGGGCCCGGTGGTGTTTTTCCCCATCCTCTTTCTGATTCCCGTCTCCCTGATGGCGTGGAATTGCGGACTTCGCACCGCCCTTGTGCTGGGAACCGTGCTGTGCGCCATTCGCTTTGGCATCCAATATACCGTTTGGGGGGTGCCCTACGCCTTGTCTGTGGCGCTCATCAATGGCCTGCTGCGACTCGTGGTCCTATACGTCTTCACCTTTTTGTGCGCCAAACTGGGAGGCACACTGCGGGCGCTGCGTGCACGCGTCCGTACACTGGAGGGCATTCTACCCACATGCTCTTTCTGCAAGGACATCCGGGACGAAGAGGGGAACTGGCAACAGATTGAAGCCTATGTGGCCTCCAGATCCGAGGCCCGCTTCAGCCACGGCGTGTGTCCGGATTGTGCTGAGAAACACTATGGAGAGGTGTTGGCCTTGAAGAGACCCGGCGCCAGGTAGCCCCGGGCGCAAGTCCGCTGATAGTGCGGCGCTTGACCTCACAGAGATTCTGGGAGCCCCTAGTGGGTCAACACGTAGAACACGATGTTGATACCGAGGGGATAGGCATACTTCTCGGACACTTCGGTGAAGTAATAGGGGTCGCTCTTTTCCTGTTCCCATCCATCTCCCAGATCATTGTTGAGGCAGATGAGCATGACCATGCGCCCCTTGTCATCATGCACCGCACGGAAGTGGGGTGTCTCCGTGCCCTTGCGCACTTCATTGGTGATGCGGGTGCGCCCCAGCTTGCGCATCTCTTCCACATAAACGTTGCTGTGCGCCTGGGGTAGCGCGGGCAGGTCGAACACCACGTGGAAGATGGGGTGATCCTGTCCCAACTCCGCGTAGTCACGGTCCGGCCAGATCTTCTTGAATGAGGGAGCGAATTCATTCCATTCCTGGTCACTCCAGAAGTCATCGATCATGAGGAACCCTCCATTGAGCATGTAGTCACGGAGGATCTTCGCCTGCTCGTCCGTGATGTCCATGTTCTGCGGCTCGCTGACGTAGATGAACGGATAGTGGCGCAGCTGCTCCGCTTCGATATCCACGATGGCAGGGTAGGGATTTACCTGGATGGAAGTGAGCTGGTGAAGACGGTAGGAAAAATTGAGCTCAGCCTCCGGGTAGTCCGCCGTCCAGCGTCCGCGCTTGCGAACCGGATAGCGAAGTCGCGCGAAGGTGAAGACATCATTCGGCAGTTCCGGATTCAACGTCCACATGGGCGCCCCCTGGTGTCGCCATCCCTTGAACTGACGTGCGTCATGAGGAAAGACATGCGTACGCTGCGCGCCGAAGTTGCGAGGTGTCGCAAGCTCCTGCGAGGGCAGCGTCGCCAAAGCGAGAAACACCGTGGCGGGCAGCATCCACTTCCAAAGTGTGGTCATGGACGCGTTCTACCCGATGACGGAGGAAAAGGCCCGAACTTTTTCCTCCAGTTTGTACTTTGGAGACGGGTGCACCTGCTGTGCCATTCGATTTTTCATCGACAAATTCCATGGATTGCACTACGAGCATCCATGAAACTCCCTCTGCTCCACTCCCTGAGCCGCTACTCGATTCTTGTGGCGCTGGCGCTGACACCGATGGTGCTGCGTGCGGATGAACCCAAGAGCCTGTTGCCCGCCTTTGGAGGGGAGGGGTACTTGATCAATAAGAAGAGCAAGGATGACCACACCATCACCGGGTGGCTCCCAAAGAAGTGGCTGGACAATTCCTCATGGGCTGCGGTCAATGCCATCTACACCGTGCTGCTGGACCCTCCGAAGGCAGAGCTCACGGCCATCCGCATCGATGTGCAGGCGGTGGACTCCGGCCAGCTTCAACTCACCACCTTCACGGGACACACGGCGTACCAGCAAGGGGTGAACTATGCGATCACCGGATGGGTGCGAAGCTCAGACAACTCAAGCGTGAGGGTCGGGATTCGCGAAGTAGACGAGCCGCACGCCTTCTACGTACAGGAAACGGTGAAGGGCAAGTCGGAATGGAAGCCCTTCGAGGTGGCCTTCACGCCGGAGAGGAATTGCGAAGGGTTCGTGATGTTTGTCGTGAACAAGGCCGGTGCGGTGGATGTGGCTGGTATCTCACTCATTGAGAAATAGCCGCACGGCGTGAGCCTGCGAAAAAGAAAGGGGCGCCGGTCTGGCGCCCCTTTTTGCTTTTGGTTCTTATTTTGCGACAGGATAGTCCTTCCACAGCCACTCCAGCGCCTGCGGTAGGAACTGTGCCTTCGCGGGGCCAACACTGTGACCGGTATTCAGGCAGTACACGTACTGGTAGTGGTAGCCTTTCTCCTTGAGAACTTTCGCCATGCGGTGGTTCGCTTCCACCCAGTCATGCATGTCGTCGCGCATGACATTTGGATTGAGCAGGTCACGATCGCCTACAGCCATCCAGAGGCGGATGGGCTTCACCGGGCTCTCGGGAATGAGCTTGCTGTGGAAGTCCCACGCGCCACCCGGCGTCTCGGGATTGAAGGGCCACTGCTGATTCACAAAGGTGCCGGAGGTGGTGAGCACGCGGTGATACAGATCATTGCGATACCAGGCCATGGCGAGTGCGGCGGAGCCACCGGAGCTGTTGCCCATGGTGGCGCGGCCTTCCGGGTCCTTGGTGAGTTTCACGCCGTAGTTCTTCTCCACTAGGGGCAGCACTTCGTTTTCAATGAACTCGGCATAGAGGCCGGACATGGTGTCATACTCGCGTCCGCGCTCGTGGCCCTGGGCATCGCCACCACCACTGGAAATCATGATGGCGATCATGGCGGGAACGCGTTTCTGGGCGATGAGATTGTCCAGGATGTGCGCGAGGTTCATGTCCGGCTTGCCCATGCCCGGGCCATCGTGGGTGACGATGAAGGGTGCCTCCTTGCTCGCCACATACTGCGCGGGCACATACACGGTCACCGTACGCTTGTAGTCGATGGGATGGGTCTCGACGATGAGTGTTTTGGGATTGTTCGGATCGACGGTGCCGAACTCATTGCGAGCGATGCCGGGATTGAAGAGCTTGCAGTCCTTCGAATCCATCTGGAACTGCTGCACCTTGCCTTGGGGCACGCCTTCCACGGCCTTCAACTCCGGTGCCGGCGTGTAGTCAGGCCCGATGACGAAGTCGCCCTCGGCATCCACGGGTGGATTCACGCCCGGCTTGCCATCGAGGCGCGTGAACTTCGGCGCGCTGGGTGCATCGAGGGGCCGTGTCGGAGGCTGGGGACGGTCGGGTTTCTTGGGCTGATTCTGGCTGAATGCCGGGAAGGCAAGTGCCACGAGGCTGAAGCCAAGGCAGGAGAGGTGACGGATCGAAAGCATGGGCGGATAGTTGCGGAATGACTCAACGTGCCGGAGGCGGCGTAGTGTTCAATGAAATGATCCTGGATTGCAATGGGAAGTGGGCTGTCCTTGCCACGCTCTGTGGCACTGCGTAGGTTGCTGCCTGTGTTTGTTCTTAAAGCTTAGCTCCAGCAACATGGATCCGATACCCACACCAAAATGCACCCTTTTCCGTGGAGTGCTGGGGTTCCTTTTTGGGATTGTGGGACCGGTGTTGTTTCTCCGCCTGGAGTACAAGACGCACTGCTTGAGCGGCTGCCTGTTTGATCCGATGCCGACGCGGTGGCACTTCATGGTGCTTCTCATAGTGCCGCTGACGCATTCCTTGGCGCTGATTGGTGCACGCTGGAGAGCACCTTGGTTCCAAGGCGTGGTTCAGTTCCTCTGGTGGCCGTCGCTCATCATTCCGGCTTACTATGTCATGGCACTCGGGCCATTGGTGCAAGGTTATGGCCTATTCGCTTCTGTGTTCTTCGCCGGTTGCTGGGCGTTGCATGGCGTTGGCCTGCTCACGAGCGAATTGGATCGTTCTGACGTGGAATTGGCGTCCACTCTCACCTTGATTATTCTGCCGATGCTTGCCGTCGTCGGCTGGTTTGCTTTGCTACCCTGGGTCATCAGAAGCGCTGAGGGCATTTCACGGTTCCGGCTGCGACCGTTGTGGGTGTCTGGCGTATTGTCTGTTTTTGTTGCGATCGGCCTCGCGGAACTGCCCATGGTGAAGACGTTCTGGG
This sequence comes from Roseimicrobium sp. ORNL1, assembly GCF_011044495.1. Classification (GTDB taxonomy): domain Bacteria; phylum Verrucomicrobiota; class Verrucomicrobiia; order Verrucomicrobiales; family Verrucomicrobiaceae; genus Roseimicrobium. Next base: position 4,169,915 of record NZ_CP049143.1, on the reverse strand, counting down.
ATCTCAAGGCCTATGCGAAGGGTCAAACCAAGGGAGTCGTTCCCCCATGGCTATTGAACGACAATCAAGTGGCCCTCGTGTCACGGCTCCGCCACGCGCCACAGCAATTTAGCTCGGATGGGATGTTTGATTGTGAAGGGCCAGTGGATGTCTTTGGTCCAACCGTCAGGATGCTGAATGGCTGGGCCACCCCGACAGAGTTGTGGAATCGATCCTATGCCCTTCACAACGAAACAGGGGGGAAGTTGCTGGATCAGATCAAAGAACTGAATCCTGCCGCGGACACTTTTCCCCGGGCTTGGAGACGCCTTTCAAAGTGGGAAAGATGGGAGATTGAGCACAACAAAGATTCCAAGCACCTGCATGGCCCCAGATGAGGCTGCTCAGGTGCCCGTAATTCCGTTCACTCACCTCGCTACTTCACCTCAGCCACATCCACCACATTGAGCTGGATGAACTGCCCGTTGAACGGTTGCGGCGCGGGAGCGACGTCCGGCACCACGAGCTTGGAGAAGTTGGTAATCATGCGTCCGTTCTGGCCATTGCCGTGCAGGGTGAGTGTGGCGCCGCCTTCGACTTCGATGGTCGCCGTGTAGTCGATGGTGAAGATGCGATGGCCCACCTTGTCATCGCGATTGAAGAAGAAGTGCGAGGCCGGTGAAGAGACGGTGAGCTGGTAGATGTTGTAGGTGGCGTTGTTCGGAGTGCCACCGATGTAGAAGCGCTCGCCCTCCTGCTTGCCGTCCTTGTACATCATGGGTTCCACGACACCGCGCACGCGGAGGGTGACCTTGTACTTCTTCCCAGGTTCACCGCCGAATTTTTTCACATCGGTGAACTTGTCATTGGTGGCCGGGTCCGTGGTTGCACGAGCGGAGATGCCATCGGCGCCGGGTTTCGGAGTCTCCGGCATGGGGTCCTTGCAGGGGAACTCATAGCGGTAGCCATCGAGTTCCGAGGCAAGCTTCTTCAGGTCGTCGGCGGCCTGGGAGGGAATGGCGATCAAGGCACTGGCAAGCAGGGAGGGGAGGAGGAGGGTGCGGTTCATGGATGGTTCGGGGACAGAGTGGAGAATAAAGCAGGTCTGTGGTCGTCGTCCACATCGGCGCATTGCCGTGCCGATAACCCTTGAAATTGGAGTGACTCACGTCCCACAGAAGGTCTGGTAAGCCTCCGATTTCGAAGGAAGGCTGAACTCCTCCGGATGTTCCTGCGTATGATCGTACGGATTTGCCAGAACTGCCAGCAAGCGTTCCAGCAGACGTAAGTCCCCGTTCCCGACTGCTGCCGCCAGTGCCTCTTCCACTTTGTGATTTCGTGGGATGATGGCGGGATTGTGGCGCCGCATGCTCGCCATGACTTCGCTGGCCGATGAAGTCTGACGGGTCAGGCGGTCTTGCCAGCGCTGGTGCCACTCGCGGTAAGCGGGCTCGGGTGAATGCATGGCCGAAGAGGCGCTGCTCAGAGCGCGGAAGGTATTCGTGAAGTCGGCCTGCGAGCGCTGCATCCATTCCAGTAGGGAGTCGATCAGTGCGGGGTCGTCGCTCTCTTCAGTGAAGAGTCCCAGCTTGGCTCGCATGCCCACCAGCCAGTGGTGCTGGAAGCGCTCGCCGAAACGTCCGATCGATTCATTCGCGATATCGAGCGCTTGCGGTGCGTCCTGATGGATCAGCGGCAGCAAACTCTCCGCCAGCCGGGCAAGGTTCCACTGGGCAATCTGCGGTTGGCTGCCGTAGGCATAGCGGCCCCCGTGGTCGATGGAGCTGAAGACCGTCGCGGGATCATAAGCTTCCATGAAGGCGCATGGCCCGTAGTCGATGGTCTCACCGGAGAGGGCCATGTTATCCGTATTCATGACGCCGTGGATGAAGCCCACAAGCTGCCACCGGGCGATCAGGGCTGCCTGCCTCTCGATGACTGCATCCAAAAAAGCGGCGTATGGCTGCGCGGTCGTTGCTGCCTGTGGGTAGTGACGCTGGATGGTGTAGTCCGCCAGTGCCTGCAGGTTTGGTTTTTCATCGAGAGCGGCCGCGTATTCAAACGTGCCCACGCGAATGTGGCTGGCCGCGACCCGTGTGAGCACCGCTCCCGGCAGGGGTGCCGTGCGGTAGACCACTTCCCCTGTGGTCACGACTGCGAGGCTGCGCGTGGTAGGAATGCCCAGGGCATCCATGGCTTCGCTGATGACGTACTCCCGCAACATCGGCCCCAGGGTGGCGCGTCCATCTCCGCGACGGGAAAAGGGTGTCTGCCCCGAGCCTTTGAGCTGGATGTCAAAGCGCTCTCCATCGGGAGTTAGCTGCTCACCCAGCAGGATGGCTCGACCATCACCCAGCATGGTGAAGTTCCCAAACTGGTGCCCCGCATAGGCCTGGGCCAGGGGGTGTGCTCCAGGGGGCAGCGCATTGCCGGCAAAGAGTGCGGGGTTGTCCAGCGAAGCCGGATCCAGTCCCAGGGATTCCGCCAGGGGACGGTTCAAGATGACCATCTCTGGCCTGCTTACTGGTGTCGGTTTGTAAGCCACATGGAACACGGATGGTAGCTGTGCATACGAATGCTCAAGGCGCCAGCCATGGGGCAGGGAGGGACTGGTGGAAGTAGCGGGCATGAAGAGAGGAGAGCGAAGATAGGCACGCAAGCTTCACGCACGCGAGCTCTCATCGCCAGTGATAAGCGCGGCACGGCGGGCGTCTTGCCTTCCGCACGGAGCCACTCGGGAAGCACGGATCACATGCGTTGGATTTCCGCAGCCTGGCTTTGAGGCAGATAGAGGCCCGTACCAGCATCCGTAGGAATCACGGCTCCCAGTTGGAGATTAAGAATAGAATGACACCCCCCCGACTTTTCAGCAGCGGCGTGATGCCCATGACTCTCCTGGCCATTGCGCTCGCAGTGGCCATGCCTTGTCGGGCGGCTGCCGAACCTGCTCCTACATCTGCCCCTGCCCCCGGCCCCGCTGTCGATGCTGATGTCGCTTTTGCCGCGCAACAAGCCGATGCCCGTAGGTCCTTCCGCGAGCACATCGTTCCCTTCTTCAAGGCGTATTGCACGGAGTGCCACGGGGACAAGAAGATGAAGGGCGGGCTTACCTTCTCCCCGGCCATCAAAAACCCCGGCAATGCCGCGGCCAGCAAGAAGTGGAAGAAGGCCATCGCCAATGTGCGCGCGCATGACATGCCGCCGGATGATGCGGATGCCCAGCCCACGGAGGAGGAGCGCCAGAAGTTCCTGGAGTGGATGGGCACCATCAAATATCTCAGCCCCAAGGATCCCGGTCCCTTTGTCATTCGTCGCCTGACGAAGGTGGAGTATGGCAATACCTTGCGTGACCTCTTTGGAGTCGATGCGAAGATCGCAGAGGACCTGCCGGATGAAGTGGCTGGCGAGGGCTATCTGAATACGCTTTCTGCGCTGCAGTCGGAGCAATTCCTCGGCATTGCCAATGAAGTGCTGCGTCAGGTCATGGCGCCGAAAGGTGCGCCACCCACCGTAGTGCAGCAGCGCCTCTTCGGTGCGCTGCCTGCCGCTGGCGCAGACCTTCGTCTGGAAGCGGGGAAGGCCGCTCGCTCACTCGCCCGCAGTGCGTATCGCAGACCTGCCTCAGATGCAGAGGTGGCGGTACTCCTGAACGTGTATGACCTCGCGCAGAAGAACAAGCTCGACCACCAGGCATCTCTGGGACTCATGCTGAAGGCGGTCCTGGTATCACCGCAGTTCCTTTTCATCACGCCCGTCAAGGAAGCGGATCCGGGGAAGACCATGTTGCCGCTGGATGACTATCAGCTCGCATCGCGACTGTCCTATCTCCTGTGGGCCACCATGCCGGATGCAGAGCTCGCGGCCCTGGCCGATGCGGGAAAACTACGCGAGCCTGCAATCCTGAAAGCGCAGGTGAAGCGCCTGCTCAAGGATCCGCGCGCTCGCGCGCTGTTTGATGGGTTTGGCGCGCATTGGCTGGGCCTCGGCGCCTTGGAAGACCAGACGTTTGACCCGGCGAAGTTCCCCCAGATGACGGCCGAGATGCGCCAGGCGATGTATGACGAAGCGCGCCTGTTCTTTGAGAGCATTGTTCGGGAGAACCGGAGCGTGGTCGGCTTCATCGACAGTGACTACACCTTCCTCAATGGAACGCTTGCCGCCCTGTATGGCATGGAAAAATCCGTCTCTGGGTCCGAGATGCGCAAGGTGAAGCTCACCGATGCCAACCGCGGCGGCATCCTCGGCATGCCCGGCATCCTCGCGACGACTTCCTTCCCGAATCGCACCAGTCCCGTGCGGCGTGGTGTGTGGGTGCTGGAGCAGGTCTTGGGGGAACATATTCCCTCCGCGCCGCCGAATGTCCCGGCGCTGGAAAAGCAGGACAACAAGACCGTGGCCAACCTGACCCTGCGCCAGCGCACGGAACTGCACCGCACGGACGCCACGTGTGCGAACTGCCACAAGATTCTCGACCCCATCGGCTTCGGACTGGAGAACTTCGATGCCATCGGACGCTGGCGTGACAAGGACGATGCGGGTGGTGCGATTGATGCCGCAGGCGAGCTTCCTGGCGGAAAGCACTTCTCCACGCCGAAGGAGCTGAAAGGCATCATCGCTGCACGATCCGCGGATCTCGCGCGTAATTTTACCCAGAAGCTGCTGGCCTACGCCCTGTGCCGACAGTTGGAAGGCTATGACGAAATCGTGGTGGAGCGCATGATGGAGACCATCGCCAAGGATGGCTACCGCATGCAGACTCTCATCGCTGAGGTCGTCACCAGCTATCCCTTCGTCAACTACCGCATTCAAGACCCTGCCACCCCCAAGCCCAAGCCCAATGCGAAATAACGCCCGCATCGATCGCCGCACCGCCCTGAAAGGGTTGGGAGTGTCTCTCGCGCTGCCCTTCATGGAATCCATGGGCTGGGCCTCCGCAGTGAAAGGGAAAGTGGCCAAGCCACCTGTGCGCCTCGGCTTCATGTACATGCCGCACGGCGTGATCATGGATCAGTTCTGGCCCACCAGTCCGGAGACTTTCCTCACCGCGCCACCGCCCGCACTGGAATCTCTGCGCCCCGTGCTCGACCAGTGTCTGATGATGAAAGGCATCTCGGGCATCCCGATTTCGCCTTTCAATGGAGCGCCTCATGCGCTGGAGCTTTCCACCTGGCTCACTGCCCAGCTCCCGGATGCGGATCGTCGCAGCGAGATCAACATCGCCATCTCCGCGGACCAGATTGCGGCGAACTACGTGGGCGCGCTCACGTCCCTGCCGTCCCTGGAGCTGGCCACCATGCCCCAGACCCACAAGGAGAATCAGGAAGGGCTGAACGAGGGCTACTACTCACACTGCAGCTATCGCTCACCCACCCAGGCACTGCCTGCGGAAACGAATCCCCGCAGCGTGCTGAACCGCCTCTTCGGAAAGTCGGATAAACCCGGCCAGTCACTCCAGGCAGACCCGCTGGATCGGCAGATGCTGGACCTCGTGATCGGTGGCGCCAAGGATCTGCGCCGCAAGCTTCCTCAAATGGACCAGCACAAGCTGGATGAATACCTCGACAGCGTGCGCGCCGTGGAGCGCCGCATCGCCGCCATTGAGTATCGCCAGAAAGAAGCCGCGATGGAAAAGGCCGGCATGGCTTCCAGCAAGAAGAAGGCCTCCGATTCGCCTCCCATTGAAATCAAGATTCCCGTGGGCGACAAGCGCAGTGAGTACATGCAGGTGATGTGTGATCTCAATGTGCTGGCCTTCCAGACTGACACCACGCGCGTGAGCACCTACATCGGCTCCACGCCGAATGGGGTGTCCTATCCCGAGCTTGGCTTCAACGACACGCATCACTCGCAGACCCATCACAACAACGAAGCCGTGAAGTCTGGCAAAGTCGCCGCCATCACCGCCTTCAACATCTCCCAGTTCGCCTACATGGTGAAGAAGATGGCCACTCTCCGCGAAGGCGAGGACACCCTTCTCGACAACTGCATCATGATGTGGGGCTCGGGTCTCGAAGACGGCAACAAGCACTCCCGCGAAAACCTGCCCTTCATCATCGCCGGCAAAGGCGGCGGCACCATCAACACCGGAAAATTCCTGCCCAATACCAAGGGCAATCAAGGCGACCTGCTTACTACGCTGCTCGCGTGCGCTGGTGTCCCGCTGGATCGTCCCATTGGCATCGCGACGAAGCAGATTTCGGAGATGAAGGTGGGGATTTGAGGAACGATGTGATTGTCGCGCATGGATGGTACGGTCGAGGTAAACGTTGGCCGACAAGAAGGATCATGATGCAACTGCGCTCGTACATTGCCCTGGCGCTGGCGCTTGTTTCGACAGCGAGTGCGTTCGCTGAAAAGCCACTGCCGCCACTGCCACCCGCCGGCGCGTTGCCACCTCTCGTGGTTTCCACGGATGCCGCGTACGATCAGTACGTCTCGCGGCTCTACGTGATGAGCACGGTGTTGCCGAATGGTCGCATTTGTTATGTAGCCTATGGTCGAAACAATGTGCCTCCTGGTACAGATGGCGCAGGGCCACCCAACTACCTGACCTTCTACTACTCCGATGATAAGGGGAAGACTCTGAACATCGGCTTCTTCCTCGTGCCACCTCCCGCGCCTGAAGCTCCAGGCGGCATGGTGGATCCCCGCATCGGACAGACAGCGGATGGTGATGCCATCGTTTACTTCTCCACCGTGCACGGAGGACGACCTCAGCGTGGCTGGTACAGCCTCTACGGCTGCGTGGTGCGGAATTCGCAGAAGGGCACACGAGGTACCTTTGCCGTGGGACCCAGTTGCTACATTGGGCGTGGCACTGCGGGTGTGCCTACCGTGGTGGGCTCGGACGTGTTGCTACCCAGCTTTGTGAGTTTGCGAAAGGGGACTGCGATTTCACATGACTACGATGGCGTGCGCTTGTGGAAGCTCGCGCTCAAGGAGGGTGATATCATTGCACCTGAGTTGCTTTCCCAGCTTCCTGATCTCCCGGATACCAACGACAACAGCGGCTTCTGCGATCCCTTTATTGTCTCACTGGGACAGGGGCACTATCGCATGCTCATCCGCGCCATGTCCGGCATGTACTGGTGTGACAGCAAGGAACGTGGACGCCAGGGAACCTGGGGTGTGCCCTACCAGCCGGAAGGCGTGCCGAAGCTCAAGAACGTGATCAACGGCATGATGGTGGACCACGATGGAGATGTCGTGGTGGCACACAATCCCACTCGTGGCCGCATGCAGGGCGCGCTTACCATCTTTCGCAAAGATGGCACGAGAGCATCGGTGGTGTTTGACCCGAGAGAGCCGCCCGTGGGCACGCACATGGCGAATTTCGTGGTGTCGATTGACCGGAGTTCAGATGGCAAGCCAACGGGCAATTACATCGTCACCTACGATCACGGTCGTAATATGAAGGTCGCTGGACTGGCTCCCGATGGGGTGAACTTCCGAGGAGCCATCTGCACGGCGATTGTGCCCAGGGCATCGGTGCTTGCTGGAACGCGGGACGGTGTTGTGATTCACGATGTGCCGACACATCCCCAGGCGAAGTAGGAAGATGCCAGTGGAGAATATTTTCGCCGGTGGAGCGATCAATCTCAAGGCGGTCGGTTGCGTTCCCGACGCTGCGTCTCTGTGCGTAGTGCTTGGATGATGGCGAGATCAGGGATCCTGCATCAGTTCACGCTGAGGGCAGCGTGAGCCACTTTGGCAAAGCCCCGTTTCTCGTAACAGGGGCTATTTGAGACCACCCGGAATCTTCTTCAGCGCGTCGTTGAGTAGCTTGTTGGCTTCGTCTTCGATATCCTTCACGTCGCTGCCCTTGGTAGGTGGGGTGGAAGAGCTGCTGGAAGTGGTAGCAGCAGGAGGCGAGGACCAATCGAGTCCCTGCGTGAAGACCTTCGCGGTGCAGCCTTTGCCCTCAGGCTGGATCATGATTGTCAGGTCAGCGCCGTTGAGCTTGCGTTTAAGGATGGCATTGGTCTTGCCAATCAAGCTGCCGGGCGTGTCCTGCCAACCTTGCTGTTTCAGCTTCTTGGAGAAGTCGGTTGCCACGGCGCTCACGCTTTCATCGGCACGAAACACGATGTGCCCCACCACTTTCTTGTACTCCACGTCGCGTGCGGCTGTGGGAAGGGGAAGCTGCGATACCGCCAGCTTCGGTCCGGTGGAGGCTGGCTTTTCGTTGTCGTCTTCCTGAGCGGTCTTCTTGGATGAGGAGGCAGGAACAGGCTTGGGTTCCTCTTCGCCGGCGAACGCTCCCTTCGGTAGGGGTGCGGAGAACGTGAGTTCGACATCCCACTTTTGATCAAAGAAATCCTGGGTGCCGTCTGTGCTTAACGTCCCGGAAACATGTGTCTCCGTCACCTTGAACTCCTTCATCTTGATCTTGCCGATGGAAGAAAAAGGGGATTTCGAGTGCGCGGTGTGAGCGACATCGCAGCCGAAGATGCCGCCGTCTTTATGGACACTGATGATCAGCGCGCTTCCCAGCTTCTTGAAAGCGGCGTCGAAGTCCGGCTTCTTGGATGAGGACGGATCTTTCTCCGTAAACACCAGGCGGATGGCGGGCTGGTCACTGAAAGGCTCGCGCGTCTGTACCACGAGATGCTGGATCTTCCCATCCTTGCCGTCACCGAGGAACGTGCCGGAGACGACAGGCTTGTCCGGAAGCGTCTGTGCTTGCAGGGCACAGGCGAACAAGGTGCTGACCAGTGCAGTAGCCAGCCGCGAAAAAGGGGAGCGTAACGTCTTCATGATTCAGCAAGGCTTCGTGAAACCCCTTTGAATTGCAAACGGATTCCATCTTCCGAAACGAAAACGCCCCGGACCTTTGCGAGTCCGGGGCGTCGGATTGAACGTTAGAGCAGCAAGCTCGAAGCTTGCTTACGCCACGTCGAAGCGGTCCAGGTTCATCACCTTGGTCCAGGCGGCGACGAAGTCCTGGAGGAACTTGTCCTGCGAGTCGGAGCATGCATACACTTCCGCGAGGGAGCGGAGGACGGAGTTCGAGCCGAAGACGAGGTCGTTGCGGGTGCCGGTCCACTTGGGCTGGCCGGTCTTGCGATCGATGGCCGCGAAGGCATTGCCGCAAGGGGAGACCTGCTTCCACTCCGTGTCCATGCTGAGCAGGTTCACGAAGAAGTCGTTGGTCAGAGCCTCGGGCTTGTCGGTGAAGACACCGTGCTTCACGCCGCCGGCATTGATGTTCAGCACGCGCAGGCCACCTACGAGCACCGTCAGCTCAGGAGCGGTGAGGGTGAGCAGCTGCGCCTTGTCCACCAGCAGGGCTTCCGCAGGGATGGTGTAGCGGCCTTTGAGGTAGTTGCGGAAGCCATCGGCGATGGGTTCCAGCACGGAGAAGGATTCCACATCCGTCTGCTCGGCGGAGGCATCCATACGTCCCGCAGTGAAGGGAACGGTGATGTCCTTGCCGGCATTCTTCGCGGCCTGCTCGATGCCTGCGCTGCCACCCAGCACGATGAGGTCGGCGAGGGAGACTTTCTTGCCACCGCTCGCAGCGCCGTTGAATTCGTTCTGGATGCCTTCAAGTGCCTTGAGCACCTTGTCGAGTTGAGCGGGATTGTTGACTTCCCAATCCTTCTGCGGAGCAAGACGAATGCGTGCGCCGTTCGCGCCGCCGCGCTTGTCGGAGCCACGGTATGTGGAGGCCGAAGCCCACGCGGTGGAGACCAGTTCAGACACGGTGAGGCCGGAGGCGAGGATCTTGCTCTTCAGAGCAGCGACATCCTTGTCATCCACGAGCGGATGATTCACCGCGGGGATGGGGTCCTGCCAGATGAGTTCCTCAGCGGGCACTTCCGGTCCGAGGTAGCGGGCGCGCGGGCCCATGTCGCGGTGCGTCAGCTTGAACCACGCACGAGCGAAGGCATCCGCGAACTGATCCGGATTCTCCATGAAGCGGCGCGAGATCTTCTCGAAGCCGGGGTCAGCGCGCAGGGCGATGTCCGTGGTGAGCATGGCGGGGGCGATGCGCTTGGACTTGTCATGCGCATGCGGCACGGTGCCTTCACCGGCGCCGTTCTTGGGGCGCCACTGTTGCGCGCCAGCCGGGCTCTTCGTTAGCTCCCATTCGAAGCTGAAGAGATTCCAGAAGAAGTTGCCGCTCCACTTGGTGGGCGTCGTGGTCCAGGTGACTTCCAGACCGCTGGTGATGGTGTCGCCACCCTTGCCGGAGCCGTAGGCGTTCTTCCAGCCGAGGCCCTGTTCTTCCAGGCCAGCAGCTTCGGGTTCGGCCGCGACGTTGTCCGCGGGGCCTGCGCCGTGGGTCTTGCCGAAGGTGTGACCACCGGCGATGAGCGCCACGGTTTCCTCGTCATTCATGGCCATGCGGCCGAAGGTGTCGCGGATGTCCTTCGCAGCGAGCAGCGGGTCGGGATTGCCATCCGGACCTTCGGGGTTCACGTAGATGAGGCCCATCTGCACGGCGGCGAGAGGGTTCTCAAGGTTGCGGCCATGGACCTTGCCGTCTGCATCGTCATCAGACACGAGCACCGCGTGGTCTTCCACCACGCCGGGCGAGCCATGCGCATAGCGCACATCGCCACCGAGCCAGGTGGTCTCACGGCCCCAGTACACATCATTGTCCGGCTCCCAGACATCTTCACGACCACCGGCGAAGCCGAAGGTCTTGAAGCCCATCGTTTCGAGAGCGACGTTGCCCGTGAGGATCATCAGGTCCGCCCAGGAAATCTTGCGACCGTACTTCTGCTTGATGGGCCAGAGAAGGCGACGCGCCTTGTCCAGGCTTACGTTGTCCGGCCAGCTGTTCAGCGGAGCGAAGCGCTGCTGTCCGCGACCACCACCGCCACGGCCATCGCCCGTGCGGTACGTGCCGGCGCTGTGCCACGCCATGCGAATGAAGAGGGGACCATAGTGGCCGAAGTCCGCCGGCCACCAGTCTTGCGAGTCCGTCATGAGCGCCGCGAGATCCTTCTTCAGCGCCGCAAGGTCGAGCGTCTTGAACTCTTCCGCATAGTTGAAGTCCTTGTCCATCGGGTTGGACTTGGAGGAGTGCTGGTTCAGCAGGTCGAGCCTCAATTGGTTCGGCCACCAATCGCGGTTCGTGGTGCCTCCACCGGCAGTTTGGTGAAGGACGGGGCATTTGGCTTCAGTGCTCATGGTTTGGCTTGTGGTGTGGATGGAAGGGTGACAAGTAGAAAAAGAAAAGAAGAGACAAAGAACGAGCGGACACTTTTGCAAACTCAACGCAGTGACGCAATTGATGAAAAGAATCCATGCAGAGTCTTTTGCGAAAGCAGCACGGTTTTGAGGAGCGGACCGCCAACTTGAAGCATGGCAGGTAGAAGTAATCTAAATAGTTCCTATTGTTACCATAGGTGTTGCCTATGAGGTGAGGCGTACACCGGTGGTCTGTCGTGTCTGAGCGTAGCGAGAGTCACCCTAGGAAATGAGTTGCACTAATAGATTCCGTTTACCGCGTTTTGCCCTTGACTGCTAATCTCTGTCAGTGAGCCGGAACTTGTCCCGGGTACGGCCAGCATTGCGTAAATTATCTTGCGAAAATTTTGAAACGGCATATACCAAATGCTGAGGACTGCCGTGGCCACTTCTATAGAACAAAGAATTGGAAAATTTAAAAGCGATCTCGCGGATAATTCTGCCCAAACAGTTCTCAGAAAACACGTGCTTTTTGGAGAATGTTACTCTCTTGAGCATGAGCGCTACTATGAATTGAAGCAAGAGATCGCGGATAACTTTGCCCTCTATCCCAACGAGATTGTCATGGTGGGCTCGGGCAAGCTTGGTTTTGGCATTACAGAAAAACCACAAAAGCCTAGGTTCAGAGAATTTGGGGATGAGTCGGACTACGACATGGCCATAATCTCGGCCTCACTTTTTGATAAAATTTGGACCGAGGTTCACGAGTTTAGAAAAACCAAACCCATTTGGGATACAGAGGCTGATTTTAAGAACTATCTGTTCAATGGTTGGATCAGGCCCGACAAGCTTCCTTTTGAATTTCATGTTCGTAAAGCGTGGTTTCAATTCTTCAACGGACTTACAAAGTCTCGAAAATATGGGGGGATATCCATAAATGCGGGCTTGTACAAAAGCTGGGACTTCCTCGAGAAGTACCAGTTGAAAGCGATTAACCAGTGCAAGAACCTCCCTTTGAAGAGAAAATGAAAACAGTAGCGACTAATAAAAAGCTTCGAGAACTGATTCTTGGTTTAGAGAGCGGAACCCTGATCTCTCGCCCAGACTTTCAACGAAGGCTTGTGTGGACAAATAAAGAGAAGGTCGCTTTCATTCAGACGGTGCTCAGCGAGTATCCGTTTCCCGAAATTTACGTAGCTGCAGGAGAAGTGGACGAAGATACGGGTGCGGCAAAGGAATACTTGGTGGATGGGCAGCAGCGAATCACTACCTTGTTCCATTACTTCAAAGATGTGGGTGATATCAAATTGCCCGCTGGGATGAAAAAGTACGCGGATCTTACAAGTGACGCCAAGAAGAATTTTTTGCAGTACGACGTAGTAGTGAGGGATTTGGGGAATTTGAAAATTGACGAGATTAAAAAGATTTTTCAAACGATCAATTCCACGAGCTATTCCTTAAACGCGATGGAAATAGACAACTCTCGATTTGCGGGAGAGTTCAAAAAAATGGGCGACAAAGTGGCGTCGAAGGATTTCTTTGAAAGGCACAATTTTTTTAGCCAGAGCGATGTTAAGCGAATGCAAGATTTGCGGTACGCGCTTGTGCTGATGTCCACGATGATGTCGGGTTACTTCAATGATTCATCGAAAATTGAGGAGTTTCTGGCAACCTACAATGACACTTTCGAGGAGGGGCGAGAGATTGAAAAGCGTATAGACTCCGCTTTTGAATTTATCGATTCGTGTAATTTTGAGCCCAGTTGTAGGGTTTGGAACAAGGCTGACCTTTTTACTTTGTGCGTTGAGTTGGATCGAAAATACTTTTCTGAAAATCTAGTGCCTAAAAAGACTGCTATCTCCAGGAGGTTGAAAACTTTCTATTCGACTATGAATGGAGATGAAATTGATGATGCGAGCCTGGATGTGGAGAGTGCAAAGTACTACAAAGCCGCGATCCAAGGGAGTAACAGTCGTTCACGACGGATTGCTCGTGGTGAGGTAATTGAAGATCTCATCTAGCGGGCGTGGACCAATTTACAGAAAAGTTTTCCGAGTGGCAGGAAGTTGCGAGTTGCTGATTGCCGTGCGCGCAGTGACGTCGCGGGCGCATTTCGCGATCAAAGGGCAGCGTCATGAACATTGCGCATCCGCGCATCCTACGGCACCATGCCCCGTGTTTGTGCCCCCCCTTCATGACTCTCGCCCCGCCTCACCTGATTCTTCCCCGACATGGCTGACCCCTGATCAGTGTAAAAAGCTGGAGGAAGCGGGGACGACGGCGCATCGGCTGGGGTCGGGGCCTGATGGGTGGGTGGAGAGGTTGGGGGATGTGGTGAATGTCTCCTATAAGAACGAAGCAGCTCTCGAAGTGCTCCTGGCGGGACTGGCGGAACAGAGCGCGGCGTCCGGGTGGAAGCCGGCACGGATCTTCACGCGCTTCCTGCCGCTCAAGAATGCGGACCGCATCGCGCCGGTGTTGCACAGTGGAGATGCGGCGCTGCCGTGGACTCTGGTGGTGACGGAGGGCGGGGTTCGCTATGGCATCGACATGGCGGCGGGGTACAGCCACGGGCTCTTTATGGATCAGCGGAAGAATCGCGCGCGGCTCAGGATGCTGAAGCCGAAGCGCGTGCTGAACACCTTTGCCCACACCTGCAGCTTCTCGGTGGTGGCGGCGCTCGGAGGCGCGGAAACCTTGAGCGTGGATCTCTCCCGCAAGTGGCTGGACCGTGGCAGGCAGAACCTCCTGCTCAATGACATCTCGGACACGGGGCATCGCTTCCTCGCGGAGGACACGCTGGAGCTTCTGCCCAAGCTCGACCCGCGCAAGGAACGGTTCGACGCCATCATCCTCGATCCGCCGACCTTCTCACGCGGCAAGAACAACCGTCGCTGGCAGGTGGAGAATGATTTCGAGCAACTGCTGAATGCGGCGCTGGAGCTGGCGATGCCAAAGTGCGCGATCCTCATCTCCACGAACTGCACCAAACTCGATGCCGCATCCCTGGAGCGCCGGGCGCGTCGTTGCGCGAAAGAGCAGCGTCTCGTAGCCGACTATGTGGCGGGACAACCGCAGATCGACTTCCCGCCGGGGCATGGGGCCAGTACGTTGTGGATGATGGTTCGGTAGGGAGCTTCAAGAGAATGCAAAATGAAAAGTGGAAAATGAAAAATGCAAAATGAGGAGAGGATGAGTCGTGGGAGCCAGACTCAGACCGGGTTTCGGGGACTTTGAATCTCGGCGGGAGATGCTATGCTGCTCGCCCCGATCATGCCAGCCACTGCTACTGCCTTGCGTTCCCTGCCAGACCTCTCGACGGAGGAGCTGACGGCATGGATGATGGAGCAGGGCTACAAGGCGACGCATACGCTCCCGGTGTTGCGGGAGGTGTATGGGGCGAGGGCCGGGGGGCAGTTGCCCAAGGACCGGCTGCCGGCGGGGTTGATGGAGCACGTCACTTCCACCTTTCCCAGAGAAGCGGCCTCGCTGGCGCGGCGTCAGGTGTCTGAAGACGGCACGTGCAAGCTGCTGCTGCGCCTGCCGGATGGACGCACGGTGGAGTCCGTGCTGATGCCGGATTACCATGCCGACAGAGCCGCGGGATGCATCTCCAGCCAGGTGGGATGTGCCATGGGCTGCGACTTCTGCGCGACGACCCAGACGGGCTTTGAGCGCAATCTCACTTCCGGTGAAATAGTCGAGCAGTTCCTCCACCTCCGGCGGGAAGCACAGGCGACCGGACGCACCCTGCGTACGGTGGTCTTCATGGGCATGGGAGAACCGATGCTGAACCTGCGCAACGTGCTGGAGGCCGTGCGCCGCATGGCCGACAACAAGCTCGGAGCCCTGGGCTGGCGGCAGGTCACCATCTCCACGGTGGGCATCGTGCCCGCCATGGATGAATTGACGGAAGCAGACCTCGGCGT
This sequence comes from Roseimicrobium sp. ORNL1, assembly GCF_011044495.1. Lineage (GTDB taxonomy): Bacteria > Verrucomicrobiota > Verrucomicrobiia > Verrucomicrobiales > Verrucomicrobiaceae > Roseimicrobium. The sequence goes on along the minus strand of NZ_CP049143.1, from coordinate 4,154,865 downwards.
GCATCTGGCGGTGTCGTTGCACGCGCCGGATGATGCGACACGCGCAGCCTTGCTGCCCATGGGCAAAAGGTTCGCCGTGCAGGATGTGCTGGCTGCCGCGGATCGATATCAAGCACGCAATGGCCGCATCACCACCATTCAGTACTGCCTGCTGGAGGGCGTGAATGATTCTCTCGCTCAAGCTCGAGAACTGGCCCACCTGCTCCAAGGGCGGCGCATGCACGTGAATCTCCTCCGGTACAATCCAACAGGCTTGAGCCTCAAAGGCCGCACCTACCTGCCCAGCAGCATGGAGCAGACGGAAGCATTTCTCGCGACATTACGTGAGCACGGTGCCGTGGCGCATCTGCGCCGCGCACGTGGTCCGGATATCGACGCGGCGTGTGGGCAGTTGAGAAGGCGCGCAGCGGACGAGAGCCGTGTGTAGAAAGTAGAAAGACCGTCAGTTCATCTGGCTGCCTGCAGATACTTCTTCTGAAACTCCACCGTGGCATCCTGACCTGCGGAAATCCAAGCCATTTCCTCGGAACGGACAGCGGCGTTGAGCTTCTGACCCTTCTCTAGGGCGTAGGTGAGGGTTTTCGAGGATTCGGCCTCTTCGCGCTCGTGGCTCGAAGAGAGAACCATGCCCCGCAGTTTCTTCAACCGGGCCTTTTCCAGCGGATCGGCAGTCTTTTCAGAAGCGTGGAGATAACACAGGCCGGCGAGTTGCGCTGCGTTCTCGTCCATGTTGCCGAAGCTCAGCAAATCTCCCAACGCCTCCTGCAGAATGGGATTGTCAAAGTCGGCGAAGTACATCATGCCCTTCACGCCCTCGATGGCGGTCTGGCGTTGAGTCTCGGTGAACTTCAGAGGGGTCTGCGAGTTGGGAGAGAGGTCGCCCAGTTGTTTCCGCGCGATGAACGCCGCAAATCCCACCGGCTTCCCGTCCCAGGATCTGCGACGTTCTTCCGCTATCTCTTCATCGGTCTTGACGTTCATCTTGTTTTCCAGAACCCAGAGCACCAGCCAGCGCTGGTACTTCTCGCGACCGAAGTGTGCATTGGGATTGATGTAGAGCGCTTTTTCTATCCACTTCACCGCATCGAAAAGGTCGCCGGTGTAGATGCAGAAGGTGCCCAGGTTCGAGTAGGTCTCATACTTTCCCGGTATCTGCTTCTCCTTCGCCATCATGGTGGCGATGGCGGCCTTGTGATCTCCCAGCTTGTGCTGCGACACCGCAAGGTCGTCAAAGTCCATGGCGCTCCCTTTGCCGGAGTCCACCAGCGGCTTTTTCTGCTTCACACGCCATTCGTGATATTCCTTCGAATGGCGGGGGAAAATGCCCGTCATGATCCCAGCGATATCAGGAAACCGCGCGCTCTCGGATGCCAGGGTATCACTGTCCCAGATACAGCCGAAGGCCAATCCCGGGGTGCCCGCGAAGAGAACCAGGGTGATTTTTTGAAGCAGATTCATGCCTGCATCGTGAAATGGATTGAAGGCACTACTCAAGCCTTTTCGCGGAGAAGATGGCCGGCACGGAGTTGCCGCATCATCCGTCTGCATGCACCCGCACTATTCCCTTGACCTTGGTAGGCCATGCGGACAAAGAGCGACCCGTCTCCGATAGTTCGACGGAGACCACACATCTCGATGAAACGCGCGCTCAACTTGCGAAACACGGTGAAGTCAGGGACCTCACTCGGCATGGTGGCCAGCCTGCTGGCGAGTCTGGCCTGGTCCATGTTACCCACGACCACCTTTGCGGAGGAGACGAAGGTCCTGGCGGATCAGGAGTTCTACACCAAGGGCAGCTTCATCCCTACGCGGGACCATGGTCCACGTACTTTGGCGCCGGCAAGTCCCTCAAACACGGCATCGACTTCACCGACGAGATCGCGGTGAAGCCGGACAGCTTCCCTGCGAATGTCGAGTTCACCTGGTATTGGCCACTCACTGCCCCGAAAGAGTCGGGAGTGTACGGATACAATGCCGTGTCCTTCGGCAGCTATGACGGTGGTGTTCCGCAGACACCCATCACCCCACGACAGGTGAAGGACATCGGCGCGTTGGAGGTGAACTACGGCTTCGATGCCGCACGTCCTGTGGGAGACTTCAATGTGCTGGCCGAGTTCTTCCTGACGAAAAGTGTTGGCGGAGACAAGGTCGCCGAAATCGGTTTTTTCCTGCGACCAGCGAAGTCCGCGGTGGAGTTCGTAAATGCGGGTGAGCAACTCGGCACCTACACGGATGCCTCGGGTCGGGTTTGGAAAGTCGCCGTACAGCCCGCGCCGCATGGACCGTTTTACATGTTCCTGCCGTCCGCGGAAGTTCCTGCAGGCTCAATCGACTTCAAGGCAGCGCTCTCGTTCCTCCAGGGCAAGGGCAAGGTGTCTGGCGAGGAATGGTTCAACGGTCTTGCCTTTGGCATTGAGCCCATCACGGGTTCAGGTTCCGTCCGGGTGCAGAGTTTGACCGTCAACTATAAGTAGCGCGCTGGGGGAGCGCAGCGCGGTGGGCTTGATGTGATTCAAGCCCAGAGGAGCCGAAGAGTCACTTCACGCACCGATCGCCAGCCACTGAAACTCCGCCCCGTACACGCGGGTGCCCGCCCAGGTGGTGATGGTGGCTACAAAGCCCGCGGACGTGATGCTTTCGGCCTTCAAGGTGAGACGTGCGCTGTCGCGCTGGTCGATGTCGAACCCGGTGAGGCCCAATTGCACGACCGGCGGGGCATAGAAGGGAGCGTCAAAGGTCACTGGCACCTCGAAGGTGCAGATGCGAGGCGCATCCCCATCCGCGTCTTCGATGGTATTGAGCTGCCAGCCCTCTGTGAGTACGCCGGCGCTGACATGAGAGGAGAGGACTTTCCAGGGGGAGGATTGCATAGGGTAGGGTGACAGTGGTAGCACAACTCCTGCCAGAAGAGTATTCGCGAAGGCAACAATGGTGCTGACTCGCAAATCTCCTCACAGGCTGCCATTGGCATCCCGTGCCTCACTCTGAATCTGACATAGGCCCCTACACGTGAGTCCGCTGTCCCGGTTTCACTGTGTTGGGGGCCTCCGGCTTCTTCCCCAAGGAATCACGGACGGACGTGTGCGTCTGCGTGCCGGGTGAGTCATTGCCCAGGTCGTTTGGAGGAAGCGAATTGCTCCCTGGTTTCACGTTGGGATTCATGGCCCTGGAGCGGCCCTGCTGCATGCCGGCGAGTTCTGCCATGCTCATGTCCTCGACCTGGAGGGGTTGCTTCACGCTGGGGTCCACGCCTCTGGCACGGCCCTGCTGGATTCCGGCGAGTTCCGCCATGCTCATGTCTCCCACCTGAAGAGGGTCGGGTTGAGGGGGAGGTGGCGGTGCGACAACGAGCGGCGGCGGTGGCTGTACCCCCACGACAGGGGGAGGTTGCGCCACTACCAAAGGCGGCTGTTGCTGTTGCTGTTGCTGCACCTGCGGTGCGGGCAAAACCTGGGCTGGGACGGGCAGCTGGGGCAGCACGTAAGGTTGAGTGAGGATCGATTGGTCGATGCTCGTTCGCACTTCATCAATCTGACTCTGGAGATTCCGTTTCGCCCTTCCAGCACCACCCTGGAAGATGGCCTTGGCCTGCTCAGATTTGCTCGTCTTGAGCTTCTCCATCTGCGCTTCGAGATTCTCGATGTCATCGAGCTTCTGCACCGTGTTCCCTGACAGTTCGCTTTTCTTGAATCGCGTAAAAGTGTCTCTCATCATCATGTCGGAGACATCCATAGATCCAGCGTCGAAGGTGGTGCTCAGCTGGGCACGGTTCTTCGTGGCAAGGTTGCCGAGTTCGGTCTGCACAACTCCGAGGGTGGCGGAAGAGAGATTGACCTGACTGGGGCTGCCTGGCTGCACAAAGAGCGTGGAGATTTGCGTGGCACGCAGGCGGAGCGTCTGTTCGCTCACGTTGGGGTCCTGACAGGCCGCCTTGAAGGCCTCCACTGCTTCGAGAAATTGCAAATTCTCCGAGGAGTACTCAGAGGCAAGAAACTTTCTGAGTGCCCCGCGCATCTGGGGATGATCAAGGACGCTGTCCAACGTATTAAATTCGTGTGGCATGGTGGCTGAGATTTGAGGGTGAGTGACAGATCAGCCAAGGGGGCGTGGTTGCTGCCGTGAAGGTGGGGTTGGAGTGAAAAACTCAACACGGGCCATCGTGATTCCTCGATGGGAGAAGTTGGAAGGGAAGGCGTAGCTGCCGGCACGGACAGCTTGGGCTCTTACTGAACAGATCGACAGAACCCACCCGAGGTTACGATATCGGCACAAAAATCACGAAGGCCCGAAATGGCAAGGCGGCGAGGAGCCCTCAAGGGCAGCGAAGTGCCACCCCGGAGAGCCTTGGGGGGAACGAATGTATCAGCTTGAGCGTAATGCCCTTTTCAGACTGCCATCCTTGCCTCACCCCAGCTCAAAGGTCGTCACGCCATACACCCAATCCAGATTGACCTGGGGAAAAGGGCCCGTGTACATGCGTGCGGTGGCGAAGACCTCGCGCATGCCATAGCGGGCCACGAGATCCCTGGCAGCTGCATTCGGCTCGGCGATATCCAGCACAAAGGCATCTCCGACAGGAATGCGATCCACCAATCCGCGGAACAGATTTTCTGCGGTCTCGGCGTCCTTCGCAAAGAGGGGACCAATCTTCCAGCCACTGTAGCATTTGCGAATGACGCCGTATCCTTCTGCGGCCGAATCAGCACCTGCTGCCGCGAGCGCAAAGGCATCGGCCTGGTGGATCCATGTCTTGAGGAACGCACTGCGTGGCGCCGGGAAGCACGCGCGATCCAGTGCTTCGATTTTCTCCCAAGGCACTTCGCGCACGTCGCTCAATGGCGTGCCCGGCTTCCAGTCAGGAGTTTGCTTCACGCCCTCGTATCGCGCATTGCGGTAGGCATACACGCGGCCGATTTGTTTGTATTTCTCCACGTTCTCCAGCACACCGTCACCACCCTGGGTGCAGCCTTCCAGATGTCGTCGCGCGGCTTCATGGATGGCCATGCCGTAGCCCAGGCCTCGAAAGGGCTCCTGCACAATGTAGCAACCAAGGAAGCCGAAGGTGTCATCATAGCGCACACCACTGACCGTGGCGATGGGCTGGCCATCGAGTTCACCGACCAGGAAGCCATCAGGGTCGGCAGTGATGAAGGTCTCCGCATCATGCAGGCCGGGATTCCAGCCAGCCTCACGCATCCAGGGTATGGGCACGGCTGCCAGGCCAGCAGTATCCAGCTTGCGGATGCGATAACGGCCAGAGGCGAGAGCGCGTGCAGCGTCGGAGGTGGGAGAGAGGTGCTTCATGCGAGCGACTATCAAAGCCCGTGTCTCACGAGAAGACAAGCTGTTGCCTTCGTGGGAGGCGTGTCAGAATTCAAATGCATCGCCAAAGAAGGAGTGTTGTGATGTAGTGTCCGGATATTCGATAGGATGGGCCGCCTCACTCTTCACCTGCACATTCACCTCATGCGATTTCGTTGCTTGTTATTCCTCTTTGGATTGGTCTCTGCGGCATCCGCTGCGGAGATCAAGGTCCCGGTCGTTGGCCTTGGCTGGCAGATCAGCTTTCAGGGGCCTGTGCTGCAGCATGCTGATAACGACTATGCCGGGGGCTCGTTTCAGTTTCGTGGGAATGCAGGCAGGTTCAATATCAGCATCTTTGTGGAGCCTCCGCCGGAAGGAGCAAAAGTCGCCACCAACGCGGCGTGCAGGGATTTTTACTGGGCACAAGCCAGCCGGAATCCCGTGATCGTGGCAGACAGCATCAAGAAAACCACGCACGCCACGTGTGAAGCCGTCACCTATCGATCGAAAGGCACCCTCCAGGGCACGCCCTTCGTGCAGGACAGTGTGAACTGCTTCTTCGTCCACGAGGGCAGGTGGGTGGATGTGCATGCCTCCATTATTTCCCCGACGGAAGAGGAGACCAAGTGGCTGAGCCAGTTCGCGCCGTATCTTACGCATGGACCCTGGAAGGCTGCCAAAGGGGAACCCGAGAAATTTGTTCTGGAGGGGATGGGGACGCTCACCTTTTCGCCGCCCACCGGCTGGCTCACGGGCAATGTGCTGAAGCAGGACGTGGGCGAGGGAAGCAACATGTTCACCGTGTCCTTCCGCTCTCCCGTGGACCCCAACTCCAGCTGCCTCATGACTCTGTCCACACCGCCGAGAGTGCCGGCCGGTCGTGAAGCAATCATTCAGGCGGTGGAAGGCGCCACCCAGCGCCTGTGGAGTACCTCGGTGGAAGGCAAGGCTGTGTGCCAGGAACTAAATCTCAAACAAGGCATGGGCGCTATCGCCGCTTTCACCGATGCCAGCCTTGTTGGAAAGCCCATGGAGCCCGGGCATTCCAAGGTCATGCTGACTGGCCTCATGGTACCGAATCCGAAGACCATCCTCGTGATGACCATCTTCACGGATGAGCCCAACGGTGACGATGCCAAAGCCATGCTTCAGGCATTGGAGACCGTGGTGTTGGAATGAGAGGTGGCTGCAGCTCTTTGCCGATAGGTAGTCCTGACAGCATCCTGACTTCCGGTCCCTGTTTCTTATGGCATCGCCTCCTCCTTGGCATCAGCGCATTTCACGCTTAGACTTTCGGCATGAAGGAAGCGGAGCTGGATACACATCAGAAGGCGCTCAAGATCAATCTGGATAAACGCTGGTACGGGACCCTGGCGGAGATCGGCGCGGGGCAGGAGGTGGTGCGGTGGTTCTTCCGTGTTGGTGGTGCGGCCGGTACGGTGGCGAAGAGTATCTCTGCCTATGACATGGTGGTGAGTGATGCCATCTACGGCGGCACGGAGCGGTACGTCTCACGCTCCAGACTGCAGTCCATGCTGGACTATGAGTACAAGCTGAATGTGGAGCGGTTGAGTGAGAAGCGTGGCGATACCACCGCTTTCTTCGCCTTCGCGGATACGGTGGTCGCACGCAGCTTCAAGGGGGGGAATGAATGCCACGGCTGGATGGGCCTGAAGTTCCAGTCTCGTCCCAGGGATGAAGCCAGTCAGATTTGCATCCACGTGCGCATGCTGGATACAGAGGCTGCCCTGCAACAGGAAGCTCTGGGAGTGGTGGGGGTGAACCTGCTCTATGGCGCCTTCTTCCTGCATCATGATCCTGAGAAGTTGGTGGAAAGCCTGCTGGACAAGCTGACCACTGGACGCATCGAGATCGATGCCATCGAGTTTCGCGGTATCGAGTTCCGCGCCGTGGACAACCGCCTGATCAGTCTGAAGCTCGTGCAGCTAGGATTGAGCGGTGCTGCCATGTTCGGCGCGAAAGGGGAGGTGCTGCAGCCTTCCGACGTCTTGTACAAGAAGGCCGTCATGGTGGAGCGCGGCAGCTTCCGTCCTCCCACGCATGTGAACCTGGACATGCTGGAGTGTGCTTTGGAGAAGTTCAGCCAGGACCCTGCGGTAAAGGGCAAGGAGGTCCTTCCCGTGTTCGAGCTTACGATGCGCAATCTGCTCTCTGAAGGCAATGAGGTGGATCGACGCGACTTCCTGGCAAGGGCGGATGTGTTGGCAGCTTGTGGCGTGACGGTGCTGATCTCGGACTACTTCGAGTATTACCGGCTCGCCGCTTACCTGTCCTGGAGGACCAAGGAACGCATCGGCATTGTGATGGGTGTGCCGAGCCTGATTGAGCTGTTTGATGAGAAGTATTATTCCAATTTGCCCGGTGGCATCCTTGAGTCGTTCGGGCGTCTCTTCAAAAATGATCTGAAGCTCTACGTGTATCCGCTGCAACCAGGAAGCTCCGATAGCATCACCACGGTGAATAATCTCGAAGTCGCTCCTGAGTTGAAAAAACTTTACGGTTACCTCGCGGACCGCGGCAGTTTCGTAGAACTGGATAACTACAACCCTGAATACCTCAAATTCTTCTCACGCGATGCCTTGAAGAAGATTGCCGCCGGTGATGACTCGTGGAAGGAGATGGTGCCACAAGCAGTGGCCGATATCATCGTGGAACGGCAGTTCTTTGGGTACAGGGCCTGAGGTAGGGCGTTGTTTGTTATGCCTGGAGTTTCCACGCACCCAGACGGTGATATTTGGTGTGGCCCACCTCACTGCAGACCAGGACAATCTCGTCTGCAGTCCAGGTCACGGGATTTGCGGGAGCTTTGATGTTGCCCTGCTTGTCGTAGAGCAGCGTCAGGTGAGGGTGAAATTTGAGGCCTCCTTTTTTTAGCGGAAGGACCTTTGCCAATTCCAACAGCAGAGTCTGGTGAAGGCTTGTCAGCTTGGCATTGTCGGCATCGGTCCCTGACAAGACCAGGGGATTGCGTCCGGGGCGTCCGCGGAAGCTCAAGACCTCATCCAGCTTGACTTCAAAGGGACTCACACGATTCGCGACCTGCTTGCAAGCGTGTCCGATGATCTGGACAAGGTCCTCGGGTACTTCGGGATAGTCGCCAATCCAATGCAGGGTGAGATGCAAATGTTCCAGAGGTCGCATCTTGCTGGTCAGTCCGTGTTGCTGGCGGATGCCAGGCATCTGTTCGCAGATGTGCTGGATGGTAGCGTGACCAGGGAAGAGAGCCAGAAATAGGCTGCGGGTGCTCGGCTGGGGTTCTGCGCCAGTCATGAATTCCAATTGCATGTGTGTGCGGCAAGAGAGTGGATTCAGAACGTGATCTGGTACGTGATGAAAAACAGCGCTGTGTGGTTCATGCGCGGCGTTCGCCAGCATGGCCATGAAAGCCATCCAATGCCAGTATTTCATAAGTTGGAGGACGCTACGTGATGACCCGGGCGTGAATGGCACAGCCACCCACGCCCAACCTCAGAGGCAGATCAACCTTGATCGGGGATTTCTGGCTCAACCAGCAGTTTCAGGAGATACAGCGACTCCTGCCAGCCGAGGTAACATGCTTCTGCCGGAATCATGGCAGGGATGCCCTCCTGGGTGATGTTCAATTCCGTGCCGCAGAAGACTTCCTTCAGAGTGACGGTGGTGATCATTTCTCCGGGCATGTTCGGAGCATCGAACTTGTCTGTATACTTCAGGAATTCGTTCGGCTTCACTTCCAGGTACGTGCCGCCAAAGGAGTGGCTGTTGCCTGTGTTGAAGTTGGTGAAGGACATCTTGTAGATACCGCCTACCTTCACGTCGATTTGATGGACCTTGGCGGTGAAGCCATTCGGGGCCATCCACTTTACCAGGGCGTCAGCATCGGTGAAAGCTCGGAAGACACGCTCAACCTTGGCAGCAAGCACACGGTGAAGGCGGACGGTGCCGGTGGCGGAATTGGTATTTTCAGTGGACATGGTGGTATGGACTTGGGTTTGGTTTCGGGATTCATACTCGTGACGAACGACCGAAACGCTTCAGGACATGAATCGTGAGAAAATTGCTGCTAGCTGCAGAAACGGCATGCTGTGGGTGGAAATTCGAGCGGAAGATTCGCTGTGACGAAGTCGTTACCGGGTTGCCGCTTTCGCCTACGGACTCTTATGACCTCCATGTTTCGCAGATCTCTTCTCAGCCTGTCCCTCTATGCCTTGGCCATCACTGCGCACACGGTGGCAGCAGCCGAACCCAATCCGGTGGCTTCGCAGCAAGAGGCACAGACGCATGCAAAGATCCGCATCGTCCTCGCCGGTGACTCGACTGTCACAGATGCCGCAGGGTGGGGCGCAGCCTTTGCGAAATTGCTGAAACCGGAGGTGGAGTGTGTGAACCTTGCTTCGTCAGGGCAGAGTTCCAAGAGTTTCCGTGATGGCGGCCGTTGGAAGAAGGTTCTCGACGCTAAGCCTGCAATCGTGCTGATTCAGTTTGGCCACAATGACATGCCCGGCAAGGGGCCGAATCGCGAGACGGATCCCACCACCACCTATCGGACAAACCTCATCGCATGTGTGAAGGAAGCACGTGAGACTGGTGCGCAGCCCATTTTCGTCACCTCCGTGGCGCGGCGTGTCTTCGACAATGGAAAGCTCCGGGGTGAGCTGAAACCCTATGCCGATGCGATGAAGCAGGCCGCTGCGGATGAAAAGGTCCCCCTCGTGGATCTCTTCTCCCGCAGCATGACTGTTCTACAAGAGATGGGCCCGGATAAGGCGGATGAATTCAATCCGCCACATCCCAAACCTGGCGCAACCGACCGCACGCACCTGAATGCAAAAGGCGCCGAGGTCTTCGCCGGTGTCATTGCGGAGGAATTGAAGAAGGTCTCGCCTGAGGCCGGAGCGTTGCTTCGGTAAAGCAGGCCCGAAGTGCCTGCATCCATTGCCGCCTGAAATCAATCAATCCGCCTTCCCATCGGCACCGCCTCCTGACGAAGCGTTCTCCGGAGGCGTTGGTGGAGCCTCCGTGCTGGCTCCACCCGATTGATTGGCTTTTGGAGCAGACTTCTGGAAGGGCAATGCATTGTCCTTCTTTCGTCCGCCGGACCATCCACGCTCCGAACCTTTGAACTTGAAGGGGCGTGGCGAGCGGTTGTTTTGCTTCTGGCTTCGCATGGTCCGGACAATATTTCACTTTTGCCGAATCATGCCACTCCAATCACGGCGCTCTGTGCCGTGGGCGCCAGCGGGTGCAGCGCGGCATCCTTGAACCCTGCATCGCCAAGCATCTTCTGGTACTCGGCAAACGTGTAGGCATCGCCTTCGGGCGTGGTGCCCAGCATCACGAGGCTGAAGGTCGCGGAGGACGGTGGAGAAATGCGGTCGTCGTTCGGCACGAATTCCACAATCACAACCTTTCCTCCGGGACGGAGCGCAGCTTTCACTTTCTTCAGGAAGCGGGTGCAGTCGGCGATGTTGAAGTGGTGCAGGAAGTTCGGCACCAGGACCACATCGTAGTCACTCCCGAGATCCACCGTGAACGCATCACCAATGATCTTGCTGAAGCGGTCGCCGAGGCCTGCGGCTTTCGCATTCTCTTCCGTCACCGTGAGCACGGCCTCCCAGTCCAGCGCCACCAGATGCGCGCGTGGGCTCTTCTGCGCCAGGGTGATGCCGAAGGTTCCGTGACTCGCGGAGATGTCGAGCACCTTCGTGTCGCGGGTTGTATCGAGTTCTACCAGCGCGGCGGCACCTTGCGCCGGGCCGAACATCATCGGCCCCATGGTGCGGGCGAAGTCCATCCAGACGGGGTGGTCGGGAGCCGTGGTGCCTTTCTCGGAGTCATGCACCTTGCCATTTTTGATGGTGGAGGTGAGGCCTTCAAAAACGTCCTTGATGCCGGGCGCCGTGAGGAACTTGACCGCATTCCCCAGATAGGCAGGGGAGTTCTTGTCGAGGAAGAACGCAGTGTCTGACGTGGGCGTGTACTTCGAGTCCTCCTTGGTAAGGAAACCAAACAAGGTCAGCGAATCGCAGAGGATGCGGATGCCGCGCACGGGGCACTGGCACCGAGCAGCCAGTTCATCAGCAGAAGCAGGAGCGCCGCTGAACGCGCTGAAAAGACCCAGGTCCACCGCCGCCTTCAGCGCGGCCGTCCTCTGGTACGCATTGATGGTTTCGAAAAACAGCGTGGGGTTCGGAGGAGAGGAAGGGGCGGACATGGTGGGACGAGAGTACTCAGGATTCGCAAGCTGGCGAGAAAACTTGGGAACGTATCGGGCGAAGACCGGTGGACGATGGCCGCCGGTTTGCCCTCGCGCGCCGACAGCTACCGCCTATTTTCCCTTCGCCAGATCGTTGAAGACGATGATCGAAGGATTGCCCACCGGAGTGTAGTGGCCGGTGAAGCTGAGCTTTCCTGTTTCCCGATCTACCCGGAAGGCCGCAATGTTGTCGCCGCGCTGATTGCAGGAATAGAGGAACTCGCCCGAGGGATTCAAACTGAAGCTGCGTGGGTAGTCTCCATGGCTCCACTCTTCGGTGACGAACGTGAGCGTGCCGTCCTTGCCAATGGCGAAGATGGCGATGCTGTCGTGCAGGCGATTGCCGCCATAGACGAAGCGACCGTCTTTGGAGACGAGGATCTCCGAGCAGAAGTTGCTGCCCGCGAAACCTGGAGGCAGGCTGGAGATGGTCTGGCGCGCGGTGAGTCGGCCCTTGTCTCCATCGTAGTCGAAGAGCACGATTGTCGATCCTTCTTCCTGGATGGAATACAGCCAGCGTCCATTGGGATGAAAGGCGAAGTGCCTCGGGCCATCACCGGGAGGCAGAGAGATGAAGGGAGGGTCATTGGCAGTGAGGAGCCCTTTCTCCGCATCAAATTTCCAGATGAGTATCTGGTCTAATCCCAGGTCCACATGCAGGACAAAGCGGCCTGAGGGATCGGATTCGATCATGTGGGCATGGGTTTGATCGTGCCCGCTGAAGGCGAAGCTTCCGGGAGGCGCGTTCGTGGCCTTGCGCGGGCCCACCGTTCCCGCGTCCGCTTTCACATCCGTTGCTTTTCCCAGGCTGCCATCGGGCAGGATGGGCAGGACGGTCACGGAACCACCGAAATAGTTCGCCACCAGCAGATGCTTTCCGGAGGGGTGGATGTGCACATGCGTCGGGCCTTTGCCTTCGGAACTGACGGTGTTCAGCAGCTTCAACTGGCCATCGACGGGATCCACCTTGAAGGAACTGACGGAACCGGCCTCGTTGTCTCCGATTCGCTCGGTTTCGTTTGCAGAGTACACATGAGTCCTGGCCGCATTGAAGACGAGGCAGGAGGGGCTGTTGCCCATCTCCACCACACCAGCGGGCGTCATCTCACCGCTCGCGCGATTGACTTCAAAGAGGTGAATGCCCCGGCCATTCCCCGGGGGCAGATCCACCTGCGTGGCTTTCATGTTCTGTAGCGGCGAGGTGTAGGTGCCTACATAGGCCATCAGCTTGCCACTCTTGTCCTTGTCTGCTGGCGCTGCTTGGAATGAACCCGGCAGTGCCAGACCTGCGGCGAGGGTGGTGGAGAGCTTCAGAAGTGAGCGGCGGGAGCAGGCGGGCTGGAGTGGCATGCGGAGGGAAATGGGGTGAGACGAGCTACACGGTGGCTTTCACCACCAACGCCACGGATGTCCACCGTATTGCATGCGCGGGGAGTGACGGCTTCTGATGTATCGGTGACTTCCTTTCAGTTGTGTAAACGTCATTCCGTGGCGATGGATGAGCATGGACACCTGGATTGGCACTTCTGGATTTCAGTACCCCGAGTGGAAGGGCAAGTTTTATCCGGAGAAGCTGTCCACGGCGAAGATGCTGACCTACTACGCCAGCGTCTTCGGCACCACGGAGGTGAACTACACCTTCCGCAGTATGCCGAGTGAAAAGACGGTGCAGCGCTGGTGCGATGAAACCCCAACGAACTTCCGCTTCAGCCTGAAGGCGCCCCAGCGCGTGACCCACTTCGCGAAGCTCAACGATTGCAGTGAGGTCATGGAGGACTTTCACAGCGCGGTGGTCGGACTCGGAGAAAAGATGGGGCCGGTGCTCTTTCAGTTGCCACCCACATTCAAGGCGGATGCCGTGCTGTTGCGAGATTTCTTGAGTGCCTTGCCCAAGGGACTGTGTGCCGCCTTCGAGTTCAGGCATGAGTCATGGCTCACGGATGAAGTCTTTGGTGTCCTCGCGAAAGGGAAGGCAGCGTTGTGCATCGCGGAGTCGGAGGACTTCGAGACACCCGCCGAGGTGACGGCGAAATTCGGCTACTTGCGCCTGCGTCGTGAAGACTACACCGCACCGCAAATCAAGAAGTGGGCGAAGTTTGTGCAGGAGCAGGGCAAGACGTGGTCAGAAGTGTTTGTGTACTTCAAGCACGAAGAGACCTGCGTGGGCCCTGGATTCGCGCAGGCCATGTTGAAGGCGATGGGGGAGTAGGAGGCGGCCAGAGAGGAGAGCTCCTCACGATTTATTTGTCTGGCGGTTTTGCGATGGAGGACACAGAATACAGACCGCCTTCCCCCTTGTTTGCATGCGCCTGTTGTACGTAGCCGATCTGCACTACACCCTCAAGCAGTTCGATTGGGTGAAGGCGAACGCACGTGACTACGATGCCGTGGTGATTGGTGGTGACCTGCTGGACCTGAGTTCCGCATTGGATGCAGATGTGCAGATCACCATTGTGGAGAAATACCTGCGCGTGATGCGGGCTGGCGTGCCGGTGGTGGTGAGCTCAGGAAATCATGATGGGGACAGCCGCAATGCCGCGGACGAATCAACCTCTGCGTGGATTCAGAGCCTGCGCAGTGAGGGCATTCACGTGGATGGCGACAGCTTCGACCTGGGAGATACGCATTTCACCGTCTGTCCCTGGTGGGATGGCCAGCTCTCTCGCCAGGAACTGGAGACCCAGTTGGAAACCGAGGCTGCCCGTGTGCGGGAGATGGCTCCTCGACGCTGGATTTGGATTCACCACGCGCCGCCCAAGGGCGCGAAGACAAGCTGGACGGGACGCAAGTTCATCGGCGATGAATTTCTTCGCGGATGGATTGAGCGGTACCAGCCTGCGATGGTGCTGAGCGGACACATCCACAACTCACCCTTTTACGAACAGGGGTCGTGGATTGATCAGGTGGGCACCACATGGGTCCTCAATCCCGGACGGCAGTTGGGGCCACAGCCCACCACCATCAAGCTGGATCTCACCACCTGGACGGCGGAGTGGGATTCCATCGAGGAGCGCTCAGTCCAGGACCTCGGGGTCTTGAAGCGTTGAGGCTCGCGGTGTGATGCGCGGACGGGGATGCCGGTGCATGAGGGTATCCAGCACCTGGTCCACCATGCTGAGGTGGTCATGCCCGACGAACTGCTTCTTCACGTCCACCAGGTATTTGTTCACCGAGTCGAGACGCGTGGCGAGGACCTCACACAGGTGGAGGCACAGACGGGGATGATCTCTCAGGATGGTGCGAGCATCCGGCAGAATGTGGAAGGTTGAGGGGACCAGAGTACGGACGCTCGCCGTATGGGGCACGCCCAGCAGCGCGGCGAGGTCACCAAAGATGGCTCCCGGTTCGGCAGACTTGGCAACGAGGATGTCGTCCTTGACGATTTCCACCGATCCCGTGATGAGGATGTAGAGGGCTCCGGTGGCGTCGTTCTGCTCAATGACGGTCTGACCTGCGGCGTAGTCGTGCACCGGATGATCTTTCAGGACGTCGAGGAGAGCCGACATAGGCGCAGTGTGTAGTCGCAATGGCGCGGGAGGAAAAGTGCTTTTTTCCTCCGGGTTCCAGTTCAGTGGTGAGGTGCAGCATTTAGCGTTAGCGCAGCCCTTCCTCCGCCATCGTCTCATCCGTCACCTTCACCATCTCCTTGTCCTCCTCCGTGAGGCGGGTCTTCTTCCAGCCGCCTTGGGCGAACCAGCAGACGGAGACGATGGCAATCAGCACATTGGTCACGGGGAAGGCCCACCACAGGCCATTCGCCTGCAGCGTGGTGTGCTTGGAGAGCACATAGGCGAGGGGGAACTGAATCATCCACTGCGCCACCAGCGCAAGCACCATGGCGGTGAGCATATTTCCCGAAGCCCGGAATGCCGCTACGATGCACAACTGCACCCCGATGCAGCCCCACGCGAGGCACATGGTGCGGATGAATTCCGCGCCATGGGAAATCACATACGGATCCGTGGGCACAAAGAAGGCTACGATGTGCTCCGCGGAGAAGTAGGCCACGACACCCACAAGGGAGAGAATGAGAAACCCCGCCGTGGCGCCTAGGATGGCCACCCGCTCTGCGCGATGCATATTTCCCGCGCCGATGTTCTGCCCCACCAATGTGGACACCGCCATGGACATGCCCATCGCGGGAATGGTGATGAACTGCAGGATATTCGCGCCTACTCCATAGGCCGCAATCGTGTGGGTGCCGAAGCTGGCCACGAGGAAGGACATGATCATGAGTCCCAAGCCTCGCGTGGAGAGTTCCACAGAACCAGGAAAGCCCAGCATGAAGGCCCGCTTGACGTACGGAAAGTCGGGGCGGAACCCACGCCAGGAAAGCTGGATGCCATGCCGTCCACGCAGGAAGATGGTGATGCCAATCGCTGCCGCGAGCATCTGCGTCACCATCGTGGCGATGGCTGCGCCGCGCACGCCTTGGGCGGGAATCGGTCCCCAGCCGAATATGAAGAGCGGGTCCAGCAGGAAGTTCAGCAACACGGTGCCAGCAACAATGAAGAGCGGTACACGCACCTGCCCCACACCGCGCATGAGAGCCTGGAACATGGCGTAGATCACCACGAAGATGATGCCGATGAACGACACCCGCATGAAGCTCAGCGCGCCCGCGTGTACCTCCGGCTCTACTCCGAGCAGCGTGAGCAGGTGCGGTGCGAGCAGGTAGCCAGTGATGCCCAGCACCATGGAGATCCCCGTCATGAGCAGCATGGTCTGCGCGGCCACATGGTTCACCATGTCCTGCCGCCCTGCGCCCATGTACTGCGCCGTGAGGGTGGCGCCGGCCATGGCCATGCCTGAGCCGAGCGCGATGACCAGGAATGTCACCGGGAAGCTCACCGAGACCGCTGCCACGGCGGAGGCACCCAACCGCCCCACCCAGAAGGCGTCTGTCAGGTTGTAGCCGGTCTGGAGGATCTGCCCGAGAATCACCGGCACCGCGAGGGTGAAGAGCGCCTTCCCAATGGGCCCTTCGAGGAAGAGCTTCTGGCGGGTTTGGTCCTTGGCCTTGGGCATGCGTACGTACGGTCAGCGGTGCGGGTCACCCGCATGGCTGGGTGGGGGATGCGCCATCCGGGCAAAATGGATACGGCGCGGCACCGTTCTCAGGCCGGGGAAAAAAGAAAGAGATGCCGGGTGCAGGAAATGCGCTAGAAGCGTGGCGTATCGTCGTTCCTCCCATTCAGACTGACTTACACATCATGCATATCCTCATTCGCCCCGGCCACTTCATCCTCGCCTCTGTTCTGTTCGCTACCGCCTCCTTCGCCGCTCCCGCGGACAAGGCTCCCAAGCTCCCGAAGGTACCCTCCAAACCCATCGCGGTGAAAAAGGAACTCCTGTTCTCCGATGACTTCCAGGGCGCGACTCCGGACAGCAAGTGGCACAAGGTGGTGCCCACTTTCGCCGTGGAGAATGGCGTGCTGAAGGGCACCCAGACGCGCGACAAGACCATCCCCGCAGCGGATGGCAAGCCTGAGGTGACGGCACACGCCGCTGTGCATGGTCTCGAACTTCCCACGAAGGACAGCGTGGTGGAGGCGAAGATTCGCTTCGACGGCGCCACGATGATCGACGTGGAATTCGACGACCGCAAATACACCGGCGCTCACTACGGCCACCTCTGCCGCGCCCAGGTGCGTCTCAATGGTGTGACCATCATCGACGAGCGTGATGGCGGCATGAAAAATGAGATCCGCGCCATGCGCAATGATCCCAGCAAAAAGGAAGAGCTGGGCAAGGCACTGGCAGGCCGCCAGGTGACGTACCCCGCGAAGTACGAAACCGGCAAGTGGTACAATCTCGTGGTGGAAACCGTGGGTGATGAGATGCGTGTCACCATCGATGGCGAACCCGTGGCCTACCTGAAGTCCTCCGGCATCGCGCACGAAACCAAGTCCAAGATTGAACTCGGTGTGGCCGGAAAAGATGGCTGTTTCGACGACATCAAGGTGTACAACGCGGAGCCGGTGAAGAAGAAGTAATTCAATACTCGTTTTACCATGCCCACGCGACGCGATGGATTCCTCGTCATGGCCACGTTGGGCATGGCACTCGGTGCCGTTATCACGCTGGCGCAGGACTCTCCTGCACCGGTTCTCCCCGCACCTGCGCCACCTGTCTCCACGACTGAGCCTGCGATTTCCCAAGTCATGGGCTCTACCGTCTTTGACTGGACCAAGCTTCCGGTGAAGCAGACGGCGAAAGGGGAGGTTCGCAAGGTGGTAAAGGCGCCCACAGCAACGCTGGATGAGCTGGAGTGCCACATCACCACGCTGAATCCTGGGCAGGAGGCGCACGCGCCGCACCAGCACCCGGATGAAGAACTTCTCATCATCAAGGAAGGTACCGTGGAATCCCTGGTGAATGGCACCTGGACGAAGCTCGGACCGGGCTCGGTCATCTTCCAGGCCTCCAACCAGATGCACAGCATCCGCAATGCAGGCGATACCCCGGCAACATATCACGTCATCAAGTGGAACTCACCGGGCATGCTGAAGAAGAAGGCGGCCGGCAGGCTCAAGGCACCAGCAGAGCCGGAGAAGTAGCGCAGCAAAAAGAAGGGAGGTGCCGCCATCGCAGCACCTCCCTGGAATCACGTTTGGCTCAGCCGCGTGCTTACTTGCCCTTCTTTTTCTCGGCCTTGGCGGCGCGCTTTTCCTTCAGCGACTTCTGCGGCAGTTTCTTTTTCTCCTTCTTTGCGTCTTGCGCTTTCATAGTGGGATTGGGTTGCTGGGTTTCTCCTGTGAACGCCGCTGCCGTGGTAGGCGGGCGGCATGAGACTGGGTTAAAACGAATTTGCGCTCACGGCAACATTTATGATCCGCGGCGTTTGTCTGCAGGCATCATTTTGCCTGCTTCTTCCTTCCGTGTCGCCACGAAGATGGTGTGATCATGGCGTCGAGCATGGGCATGGGACTTGGCTGATACGACATCGACGACGAATCCCGCTTTCCCGAGTTCCTTGCCAAATTGCCGGTCAGGGGTGGCGGACCAGAAGGTGGCTCGGCCTCCGGGCTTTAGAGCATGTATGATCGCCGCGAGGCCACGCGCCCGGTAGAGCCGTGCGTTCCCATCCTGCACCATGGCCACAGGACCATTGTCCACATCCAGCAGGATGGCATCGTAGTGTGCCGCCGGAGCATTGATGACGGTCTGGAAGACATCCTCAATGGTGACCTTCACCCGCGGGTCGTCCAGCAGGGCGCCATTCACCTCCTTGAGGAAAGCGCGATTCCATGCCACCACTTCGGGCAGCAACTCGGCGACTTCGACCTTGGCATGGTGGCCGACCAGTTCCAGCGTCTGGCGTAGGGAGAATCCAAATCCCAGTCCGCCGATCAGCACACGCACGCTCTTTCTGCCCTTCAGACCAGCGCAGGCACACTGGGCCAGCGCCTTTTCGGACTCGGGGGCATTGGTCCCCATGAGCGGCTCGCGATTCACGCGCAGGTAGAAGTGCGCGCCATGTGAGTGCAGGGTGAGTTCCGCGCCCTGAGGGGTGCGTGCTTGGGCGATGGTGACGAAGGGTGTCATGGGGACAGCCATGGCGCGGACATGGCCGCTGCCAGCTCTTATGAAACGCTCAGGCATGCACCTACGCAAGCGGGAAGGGACGGGCAATCGAGCTTCTGGTGCAGCCACCGGAATGGTGAATGGTCCTTGTGATTGGAAACGGCATGGCGGATGGGTGGACATGGACGCCTATTTTGATGAGCTCGGCCGCACGGTGCTGGAGCGGTGGAAGAAGGAGAACTTCTCTCTGGAGACGTTTCCGGACATTGCCCGCGTGGCGCTCGAGGAGCGGCCACCTGCGGAGCATGTGGAGCTGGGACCTTTCATGCGCGAGTTCCTCCTGAATGATGAGCAACCCCTCCAGACCGACTCGGGCTTCGGTCAGCCAGAGCTCGTGGCGTACAATCATCCGCGCTTCTACATCCAGATTCTCTTCTGGCTGGATGGCACCACGGACATTCACCAGCATGAGTTCTCCGGCGCTTTTCATGTCATGGCCGGATCCAGCATCCATGCGCATTATGGCTTTGAGAACGCACAGCCGGTGACGCCTCACTTCCGCGTGGGAGATGTGCGCATGAAACACATCGAGCTGCTGGAGACAGGTCGCACTGTGCCCATCATTTCAGGTCAGCGTTGCATCCACTCGCTCTTCCATCTGGACACCCCCTCCGTCACCGTGGTGGTACGCACGCAGCATGATCCAGGCACGGGGCCACAGTTCAACTACCTGCCGCCACACATCGCCCTGGACCCGGTATACAGCGACACGCTGACCATGCGCCGCAAGCAGCTCCTGGAGGTGCTCGAGCAGTCTGACGATCCCGATTACGCCGACCTGGTGCAGGAGATGATTGCCGAGTTGGATTTCGAGCGCGGCTTCTTCATCCTGCAACATGCCATGGGTCACCTCTCGCAGATGGACGAATGGGAGCCGGTGCTCGAAGCTTTTGAAGAGAAGCATGGCAAACTCGCGGCAGGAGTAGCAGCGACCCTTGAGGAGAATGTGAGGCGAGATGCCATCAAGGAGATGCGCAGTTCCATCTCCGAGCCGGAGCACCGCTTCTTCCTCGCGCTGCTCATGAATGTGCCGACGCGTAAAGACCTGCTGGAACTGGTCGCGCAGCGTTTTCCTGCGATGGAGCCAACGGAAACCGTCCTGCGCTGGGCCATGGAACTGGCCGGAGAGACGGAGTACTCCTTCGCCATTCTCGATGCCGCATTCCCCGAGGAACTGGGCATCGAAATGGATGAGCAGCCCGCGCTCTTCCTGGCGGCGTTGCGTCACTTCATGACCGGTGCGAAGAAGGCACCCACTTCACTGCGCGCGCTGTCCGCAGCGCAGCTGAAGGTGCTGCGGGATGCATTCACGGCATCAAGCCTGCGGGTGCTGGTAGCTTGACGCATAAGAGCATGTCACTCCTCGAACGCATTCTGGCTGTCGGCAGCATTCGCAAAGCCATCTGGCGGATGTGGTATCCATTCCTGACACGCCGGCTGCGCGGGGAGGAGGTGCTTTTTTTGAACTACGCCTTCGAAACTGATCCGCCGGTAGGACTGCCACTGGCGCCCGGGGATGAACCCAACCGCGCGTGCATCCAACTCTACCATCACGTGGCCTCTCAGGTGGCCTTGCACGGCAGGGAAGTGCTCGAGGTGAGCTGCGGACATGGAGGTGGGGCGTCCTGGATCACGCGGACCATGCAGCCTGCTACATATACGGGACTCGACCTTAATCCGAAGGGCATTCAGTTCTGCAGGCAGCGCCACCAGGTGGAGGGGCTCACTTTCGTGCAGGGAGATGCGCAGAAGCTCCCGTTTCAGGACAGCTCATTGGATGCGGTCATCAATGTCGAGGCGTCACACTGCTATCCTGATTTCCCGGGATTCCTGGCAGAGGTGGCTCGAGTGCTCCGGCCCGGCGGGCATTTTCTCTATACGGATTTTCGCTTCAGCGATCTCTTCGCCGCATGGGACGAGGCGGTGTCTGCTGCGCCTATGGAGATCGTCCAGTCACGCGACATCGGTATCGAAGTGCTGCGTGGCATGGACTGCAATGCCGCGCGGAGCCTTGCCCTCATCCATGAGCGCTTGCCGGGGTTCCTGCATGCCATCGGTCGGGACTTTGCCGGGATCCCCGGGTCGCGTGTGTATGTGGCTTTGCAATCTGGCGAACTCGCGTACCGCTCATGGTGCTTCCGCAAACCTTGAATGAGGGCACGCGTGAACTGGCGTGCCTTCCTTGAAATCTTCTCTCAACTTTCCCTGTCCTCAGCGGTCTCTCATGCCAAGATGCATCCCATGATCGTGGAGAGACTCAAGTACGTCATCTGGGCCGCGGACATGGGCCGCGCTGTGAAGTTCTACAGCGAGGTCTTCGGTGGCCGTGTGCTGAAGCAGAATGACATCATCAGCGAAGTGACCATCTGTGATGGGATTATTGGCATCCACGGCGGTGGTGAAGGTGAGCGCACATGGACGGGCTTGAGCTTTCAGGTGCCGGATGTCATCGCGGGTGCCGCGGAGATCGTTGCGGCGGGTGGTCAGCTCACCCGTGAACCGCAGCCGGAGAATGGCGAGCCACCCCACCTGGCCATGTGTGTGGACCCGGAAGGGAATGAGATCATGCTCACGCGGAAGCGGGGATAGTGTCCGAGGGGGGAGGGGTTCAGTTCGCGGGAATGCTTTGCGTCATGGAGTGCACAAGTCCCGCCCCCTGCGCGTGAACGTTAGGTTAAGGATATGGAAGTGGTGCCGAAGGCCTTGGACTGCGCGCAGCCCTGCTGCCGCTTTCCCCAAGTGCAGCCTGCAGCACGCTTCACCGCGACGAAGTCGCCAAGCTCTTCTGGACGCATCACATTACGAGTGGATGTCATCATCGCCACAGCAGGCTGTGGACTCTGGAAAGCGGCAGCAGGGCTGCGCGCAGTCCAAGGACGCTGCGCGTCACAGCGTCCGAATCATTCGGGAAAGCAGTCCTCTCCTCTGCCGCATCAGTAACCCAAGCTGCTCAGGCTACTCCTCGCCATCGTAGTAGTCGATATCCTCGGAGCGGATCAAACGCCGTGCTGGAGAGCGGACCATCCACTTGTTGCTGTCCGGGTAGTGGCAGGATTCGCCCATGGGGTTGTCCGCAACGACATAGACGATGAGGTCCACGGTACCATCATTGATGAGCTGATGCGGCTCACCGGGTTTGAAGAGGAAGGCATCTCCCGCCACGATGGGAGTGGTACCCTCCTGATGCCGCACGGTGCCTGTGCCGGAGATCACATGGTAGAATTCCCACTGCATGCTGTGCGAGTGGTAGGGGTAGGGAGTCTGTCCTGGCTCCACGCGCAGGATTTCCACGTCGAAGGGGTGACGCTCCATCAGGTCCGTGGAGAGCGGTTTGCGTCCCAGGGCTTCGGAAATTTCCTTGCCGTAACCGCGAAATTTTCCCTTGGGTGAGGTCCATGGGTCTTCTTCCAGAGTGTGCGTGTTGACCTTGTTCATGCAGTCAGTACGTCTCTGAAAGCGACTGGCGAAACTTTTTCCTACTGGGCTTGAGTTGCTGCTTTGGCTTTGGCCTTGTTCGCATTCTTGCGCGCCTTTCCGACCTCATTGAGCTTTACGCGTTCCTCCTCGGTGGGAGGGGTGAACTCTGCCGCGGAAGGGGAGGTCACAGTCAGGGGGCATCATCACCCACCTCCTTCTGCAGCGAGGCTAGCTTCTTCATCATGGCTTCCACCCGCTCTGCCTGCTCGGGTTGTGTGGCGAGGTCATTCACTTCTCCGGGATCATCTGAGAGGTCAAAGAGCTGCGTCTTGTCGATTTGTGGGAAGCGGATCAATTTCCACCGCTCTTCGCGAATTGCGCGCTGCGTATCGGTATACGAAAGGAAGAGCGCATCACGGACGGAGTCTTCCTTGCCATTGATGACCGGAGTCAGGCTCAGTGCGTCCATGCCCTGCGGCTTGGTGGCGCCCGCGAGGTCACAGATGGTCGGCATGATGTCCATGAGGTAGCACAGTGCCTTCGTGCGCCCCTGGGGGATGCCGGGGCCGGCGAAGATCAGCGGTGCGCGAAAGCCGTCGTCATACACATTCTGTTTCCCAAGGAGACCGTGGCTGCCCATGCCCAGCCCGTGGTCTGAGGAGAAGATGATGATGGTATTCTCCTCCAGTTCGAGAAGCTTCAGCTGCGCGAGGAGCCGGCCGATGTGTCCATCCAGGCAGGAGATGACGGCGTAGTAGTCGTGCAGATGCTGGCGCACCACATCCGGCGTGCGGGGAAAGGGTGCGAGCAGCTCATCCCGCACTGTGTTGGAGCCGATGTTCCACGGGTGCTGCGGCGCATAGTTCTCCGGGAGAGGGATGGCATCGCGATCATAGAGCTTCAGGTAGGGCTCTGCGGCCACGCGTGGGTCATGCGGATTTCCAAAAGCCAGGTACATGAAGAAGGGGCGCGTCTTGTCCCGCTCCTGCGTGAGGAACTTGATGGCGCCATCCACGTAGTCGCGTCCCGGCTCGCCGTTCCGGCGCTCCTCCTGGTCATCATAGATGTAGTTGTTATGCTCGAAGGTGGCCTGGATGTTCGTGGCCGTGTTGCCCTTCTTGCCCAGGTGCCAGGTCTCGTAGCCTGCAGCTTTCATGGCCACGGGCAGATTCGGTCCGTCTGCCGGTGCCAGCGGCTGTCCCTTCCAGCGAAAATAGGTGCGCCCGCTCAGCAGCATGTTCCGGCTGGGAGTGCACACCGCGCCAATGTTCGCGCCAAGGCAGAAGGCATTGTCAAACGTCATGCCCCGCTTCACCAGCTTGTCGATGTTCGGAGTCTTCACCACCGGATGCCCCAGCGCCCCGATGCAGTCCGCCCGCATGTCATCCGTGAAGAGGAAGAGGATGTTGGGCTTGTCCGGAGTCGCTGCCAGCGTGGTGACTGGGTGCAGTACAGGAAGCACAGCAATGGCGAGAACCTTCAAGAAGTGGGGCAGAAGTCGGCGGAACTGCATGGCGGAGGAAAATGGGCGCTGAGGGCAGGTTTGGGACATCGCCTGAAACGATGGTGATGGAGTCACCTTTTCGGCGAAGGCATTCCACAAGGTTGGTGGCAGTAACGCAATACTCTTGTGAGGACCTTTGACCCTCAAAACACAAAACCGCGCCTCCCTGTGCGGTAGGCGCGGCTTCGGTTGACTCAACTCAGAGGTGAGTCGGAAGCGTTATTTGCCCTTGTGCTCATTGTGGCAGGCCTTGCAATTGCCTGCGGTCTGCAGTTGCGCGGTGGCGCCGGGCTTTTTGTCCACCACGGCCTGTGCTGCGGCGATGAGTTTGGCCGTCTTATCCTGCCAGCTCGCGGCGTCTCCTTCCGGGGGAGTTTCCGCGGGGAGGGACTTGTAGTAGTCCAGAAGCTTGGTGGCATCACTGTCGGTGCCCTTGCCGAGGGAGACCTTCTTATGAAGGCTGGCGTCGCCTTTCATGGCGTCCTTCATCACGGAGCTGATGCTGCGCTTGGCAGCATTGTCCGCCTGAAGGCTCCAGCCTGCGAGCAAGCAGCCGGCGACGACGAGTGGGATACGAATGTGGGTGATGTTCATGGGTGAGAGGGGTGTTTGATGTGATTTGTATTATGGCATGATCTTATAGGGAGGCGCCGTGTGTTGGCGCGAGGATCAAGAATCGCAGTTTTGATGCCGGAAGTTTCGGCGGTGCCTCAGTTTCTGAAAAAGTGCGGCCCGCCCCCTCCGCCAAAACGGTGGCGTGGGGACGGGCCGCTTTACCCGTTGCTCTGCTTAGCTTCGGAAATTCATGGGGTCACGAGTGATGGATGGAGCGGTTGTTAGAACTTGTACTCCAGGCCGAAGAAGTACGACCGGCCGTCGCCCGGCAGGAACTGGTTTGAGTTGAAGGGACCCGCGCGGCTGATCACGCCGGTGGTGGCGGCGTAGATTTCATCCGTGAGGTTCTTCGCCTCCACGTAGAAGGAAAGGCCCTTCTTCGTGCGGTAGCCAATCTTGAAGCCGAGCAGCGCGTAGGAGTCAGCATCGAGCGTGTTGGCGGAGTCGACAGGATAGTCGGAGAAGGTCCACTCCAGATTCGGACCGGCGTAGAAGCCGCAGGGGTGCGTGTACAGCAGCTCGGCGCGGTAGTAGTGCTCGGGGATGCCGGGGAGCTGGTTGTCGCCGAACTCCTCGTCGTTGTCGAAGTGGAAGTTGCTCCACAGATAATTCTGGCGCAGCACAATGCGGTCCGGCTCGCGGGGTTCCACAGCGAGCACGTTCTTCGCGCCCTTGCCGCTGACACCGGCGACGCCTTCCACGCGCTTGGTGAAGATGCCCTCCAGCACGGTGATATCCACGCCGAGTTCCACGCCCTGGTGGTTGGTCTTGTCGGCGTTCACCGTCTGGGTCAGGCCCGGGGCGACGGTGAGTTCCAGCATTTCATCTTCCAGCCAGGAGTAGTAGTAGGCCATGTCCCAGCGGATGCGGCCGTTCTTGGTTTCACCGCGTGTGCCGAGTTCCAGCGTCGTCGCGGTTTGCGCATCGAGATTCACCAGGCCGGCGCCGCCCGTGGCCGCGTTGGTCAGTTCACCGAAGCTCGGGGGCTCAAAGCTACGCGCTGCATTGAAGAACACCTGTGCGGAGTCCGTCACGTCATAGATGAAGCCAACCTTCGGGCTGAAGCCCCACCAGTCCTGCGTGTCGCTGTTGTCCGGGTCCGTGGCAGACACGGGGAAGTTGTCTTCATTCTCACGGCGCGCATAGCTCACCTGACCGCCGACACTCAGGGCGAACCGCTCCGTGAGGTAGTGCACGTTCTCCAGATACAGGTCGAGGTTCATCGAGTCCTGGTCGCTGTCGGCGAACTTGTCTCCGCGATCGCCCAGCACGTTGCGATAGCGCTGGTCATGCAGGAAACCGAATGTGGGGGTGAAGCCCGCGATGAAGTTGTTCCTGCGTCCCGCGAGGTCAGCCTTGTTCACATAGTTGAAGTCAAAGCCGAAGTCGTGGCTCTTCTGGTCGATGACGAAGAGAATCGGGTGGTCGAGTTCCTTGTACGCGTAGAAGCTGGACACTGTGAAGAGCGCGTCATCACTGAGTGTGAAGGTCGTCTTGTTCGCGATGCGGAAGAGATCGAAGTCACGCTTCCAGTTGCTGTCCACATTGTCGAAAATCTTGTTGAAGCTGCTGCGTGCGGCCTGCCGGGGATTTTCGTACATCTGCTCCTTCGTGATGCTGCCGGGCAGCTCGGAGTCCGTGTGCACATAGGTGAGGTAGAACCGCGTCTCGACGGCTTCGCTCAACTTCAGGCCGAAGTTGCTGAAGAGGCGTTGCGTGTTCTGCTCGCTATGCTCGCGGAAGCCCTCCGTGGAGTAGTGTGTGCCCGTGACGAAGTAGTCGAAGTTCCCCTCGACACCTGCCGCGCTGAGTTGGCCGCGGAACGTATCGAAGCTGCCATACTCAAAGCGCGCCTGCAGTGGCGGCGCCGTGTAGCCGGTGGGCAGCACGAAGTTGATGGCGCCTCCCAGCGTGGTGGAGCCGTAGCGCAGTGCATTCGCCCCTCGGAATACTTCGATGTACTCCGCCGTGAGTGGGTCCACAGACTGCATGTCGAAGCCGCCGTCCGCGAGATTCAGGGGCACGCCATCCTGGAGCAGCTTCAGGCCGCGACCGTGGAAGGTGCGCTGGATGCCGGAGCCACGGATGGAAATGCGAGCTTCCTCCGCTCCGAAGCGCGGCTGCACGAAGACGCCCGGGGAGTAGTCCAGCGCGTCCTTCAGCGTAATGGCGCGTCCGGTCTTGTATTCTTCTGCGTCCACCACATTTACGGCGCCGGCGGTAAGCCGTTGGGCTTCCCGTACCTGCTCAATGGAGGGCACGGTGAGGGAAGGGGAGTCTGCGGTGACGACCACCGGAGGAAGCGTGGTGCCAGATGCAGGAGCGGAAGAGGATGGCGTTGATTGCTGGGCCATGGCCGCCGTGCTGCAAAGCATGGCCGCCAGGGCGGTGAATGATGATGTCTTCATAGGATGATGTGAGAAGGCGTGATGCGAATTTGAAAATCGGATGAATGACGGTGGGAGAATCAGCGAGCGCCGGAAGCGGTGCTCGCCGCGGAGACGGCGGGAGAGGGAAGGGGTGCGGACTGCCACGTGGTGGCACCTTCACCCTGGCGCTGTGTCCAGAAGATGCGGAACCCTCCGGTCGTCGTGGTTACCACGCGCGGGTGGGAGGCGTTGGACGCCGCATTGGAAAGGCGCACCGGCGGCTGCCAGCTCTTCCCTCCGTCAGAGGACAAGGCTGCCTCAATGTGGCTGCCCTCTTCACTCGTGGTGTCCCACACCATGATGACCTCCTGCCCGCGTGCAGCGATGTCAGGGTGTGAGGCGCCCTTGCCTGCAATGAGCTGGGTCTTTGACCAGGTGGCCCCGGCATCGGTGGAGGAGACGTGATGCACGCCGAAGGAATTCTCCATGCCTGTCCACACGACCGCATGCCAGATGGGTGAGGACTTCTCGCCACCAGCCGCAAGCCCGCCGCCTACATGCGGGCAGCCCTGGAACTCCCACTTGAATCCACCTACGCTCACCGGTGCCGACCACGTGCCGGCCGCAGGCGACCACGAAATGGACATGTCGCGAGGTTCCTTGTCGCGATACAGGATGCCCACGCGTCCATCCAGTCCCGTCGCGAGGACATTCCAGCAGCACTCGCAGGTTTCTGCATCGACGGTGTCGTTCTTCGACCACGTGAGGCCACCGTCTGCTGAGCGTGTGTAGCGCAGACCGCGCTTGTCACCCCGCGTGTCCAGCCAGGTGAGGTGGAAGTCGCCCTTGGCATCCGCGGCCACGTCGAGGAAGCCATGCCCCGTGGTGGAGCCGTCATCCGCGGGGTTCGGTCCTGGCTTCCAGGTCTTGCCTCCATCGTTGGAGAGCGCTGTGGCCATGGGCCCGCCGCCGAACATGTCCGTGCCGGGTGTCATCCACACGGCCATGAGGTGGTCGCCGTTCGCGGCGATTTGCGGGTCCATGCCGCGGTGGGCGCCATGCGGTGCGGGCTGACCGGCATCCACACGCACAGGCGTGGACCATGTCTTGCCCGCATCGCTGCTGGCTTGATGGTACAGCTCGGTGCGCGCGCCGTCCTTTGACAGTTCGCCGGTGAGCAGGTGTAGTTGCGAAGCCGTGGCGTACACGTCAAGCGACTGCACACCGGGGATGACTTCGTGATGATGATGGCCCTCCTTGGCATCGGGCTTGGACGCGTGCAGCACGAGGGGGCACGGTGTTAATAGGAGGAGCAGCGCTGTGAAAGCACCGCGAGATCTGAATTGTGAATGCATGAAAAAGGGAAATGCGGGTGAAGGCGCAACGCAGCGCGGTCAGGGCACGGCAACAGACGTTGCCACCCCGGCGGGTTGCGGCTCGGCTCATCGCGACGGATGAAAAACACGCGAATAAATGAGGGAATGGACCTGAAGCGCCCGCTTCAGGGTGACCATGGTGAAGTGGAGAAACCAGCTGCGCGCACGAGGGCACGGGTATGCAGTATCTCCCGGATGCCGTGTCCGTTGCTTGTTCGTCTGCGTGTCACCGTGGCTGTACGCTCAAGTGCGGTGCAGCTCAGGAATCACAGGCCATCCATCTGGTCTTCACTGTTCACCGTCGATCATCGAACGATGGATCACGGAGCGCAGCAAGGCGAGGAGGGCATCATCAACGGCATGCCGTTGTTACACGCCGCATCGTGGCGGCGGTGTCGGCGGGGAGGTCTCCCACTGGGAAGCACCCAGTTGCACCTCACCCGGCATCTTGCCGGGGATCAAATCACAAGGGACCACTGCCGTGACGATGTATCCGGAAGGGAGGCTGAGCCACTTGGACATCAGGTCGATGCGGTCCTGGGGCAGGGGAGTCTGCTCGTCCGTGTGCTTTTTGCTTTCGGCAATCTTGTGGCACATCTTGCAGGGATGCTCGCCATTGAAGGTTTCCTCAATGCCCTGCACCAGGCCTTTCTCCGCCGTGTAGCTCTTGATCATCTGGGCCCAGGCCACCACCTGCAGCACACCCCAGTGCGCCCCGATGGATACCATCAGGGTGACGATCAGGAGAAGCCGTGCGGCAGATTTCACAAACAGCGGGAGGTCGAGGCTACGTAGGCAGCAGCCGATGATTCAATGCAGCCTCGTCCAAGTCCAGCCGAAAGTGGGGCTTTTTTGGTGCAACAGGGAAAAGAGGACGGCTGCTATTGTGTCCTCAACCCCTCGCTGCTCTTACGCAACCACCAGGCCGACGCCGCTACAATGAGTGGGAACGTCACGAGAAGTGGCTCCATCTGTGGGATGCTCAGGAGATTCGTAAGCGTCTGTCCGTCAAAGATGAGCCCGGTACAGCCAAAGACCAGCAGCACAAACCATGTATCCTCTCCCTCGCGTGCCAGCGCATGCGCACGGCGCAACCCGATGAAGAGCACACAGAGCGCCAGCCCCAGCCCGATGATGCCGCCGTGCACCAGGGTGGCGATGAAGATGCTGTGGTGGTGCATGTGCATGTAGGAGAGGCTGCGGGTGAAGTGCTCCGCCGGTCCCCACTGCCCCACGCCAATGAGCCACTCATGCGGCTCGATGAATCCGCGCATGGCCCGGGCATAGATTTCCGTGCGCCCTCCATCCCACCGGGTGAGCATTTCCTGGATGGGAGTTGCGGAGTGGCTGGGCTCCAGATTGTGTCCCGCCACACGTGAGGCGACCTGCCAGCGGACCAGTTTATCCACATGCGGACCGGTGACCTGAAAAAGCACAATGGCACCTAGCAGTGCAGCCCACGGAAGGGCAGCGCGACGGTATCCGCGAATCCATGTCAGCGCCGCATGCGCTGCCAGCAGGGCCAGCAGGGCTCCCCGGCAGCGGGTGAAACACACCGCTGCCAGCAGGATGACCAGGGAGATGTGCAGCAGAAGGCGTTCCCGTCTCTTGGTGATTCGCTCACGAATGCACCACAGCCACATGAGGGCAAAGCCGAACGTCAGGCCAGTGGTCACTGAATTCAATCCTCCGTGGACAAACCAGTTCGTCAGCCGCTCTCCAAAGAGGTGGTTCGGCAGGATGCCGTAAAAAATTACCATGCTCACTGTCGCGGCAAAGGCCGCCGTGTATCCCGTCCACAGACCCAGGCGGTCCAGGCTCCGCAAATCCTGCGCGGCGTGCCACACCGCGATGACAAAACATGCCAGCAGCAGTCCGCCTAGCAGCCAGCTTCCGGCGATCATGCCGTCCCGTCCATCCACCATGCCATAGCCCAGCAGGGAGCGGATGGTCATCCAGCAGAGAAAGTGGGTCACGATTCCGCGGAAGGCATCGCCTTTTGCATTGGCCCAGACAGCGCCCCAGGGCATCTTCACGAACGCGAACGGGATCAACGCGAGCATCCACAGGCCCCTGATGAAGTCATTGTACATCAAGTACTGCCCGCAGAGGTACCCTATGAGGAGCAGACGGCAGGCGCTGAGGGACGCTGCATCATCCAACCGAACCCCCGTGCGAGGAACTCGATTGCGCCACCAAGCGACCCGGACAGCCGGTTCGGTAACTACGGAGCTGATAGCGGCCTCAGCTTGCGGTGGCATTGAGTAACCAATTCAGAAATGGAGGGATGGCGAGTGACAAGAACGTTGCGAAGCAACACGTCCCCCATCGCTTCATGGGGATCTCTTGGATGTCCCGAGGTACCACTTTCGACGAACTCTGATGCCTGAATGAGGGAACCTGCCCACACCCCCTTCACGACCTTTTTGACAGTTACTTTGCTGCTTCGCTGCTTTGCGTTTACTCTCAACCCTTCATTTTCCTCCGCCAGCAGCACACATGTCCTTCAAGCCCAAGAAAAGCCTCGGCCAGAATTTCCTCAGCGATGCCGTCCTCGCCAAATGGATCGCAGACCAGATCCAGCCGGATGGCGCGCCATATGTGGTGGAAGTTGGTCCAGGGCAAGGTGCGCTCACGGAGCATCTGCTCGGCCGTCCGCGGCACCTGCTGCTCATCGAGAAGGACAACACGCTCGCCGCGGACCTGCAGGAGGAGCTGGCTGACAGCGGCCATACCGAGATCTGGCATGGCGATGCCACCCGCTTTGACCTCCGTCCCCTCTACAAGCACGGCGGGGTGAAGCTGGTGGGGAATCTCCCATACTCCATGGGGGGCGAGATTCTGAAGCACTTCCTCACGCCGCCCACACCTGTCGTTGAGGCGGTCTTCATGCTGCAGAAGGAGGTGTGCGAGCGCATCGCCGCCCGCCAGGAGGATGACTCCTACGGCGCCCTGAGCCTGCTGGTCCAGCATGACTGGGATGCCTCCATCATCCGCATCGTGCCGCCGGAGGCCTTCAAGCCGCGCCCCCGCGTCCACTCGGCCATTGTGCGCCTGACTCCGAAGGCACCCGGAACCCTGCCCGTGCATGACCGGCGGTTGTTCGACCGGCTTGTGCGCATGGGATTCTCCCAGCGGCGGAAGCAGCTTAAGAATCTGCTGCCGGAAGCGCCCGGCGGCTGGCCCGCGCTGATGGAAGCCCTTGGCAAATCTCTGACTGTCCGGGCAGAGGAGCTTTCCTTGCAGGAATGGGTGCGAATCACCCGGCACTATGAAAATCGCCACGAGGAAGACCGTGGTCAGAAGGCTACGGAGATCTTCGATGTGGTGGATGCGAACAACCAGGTGACCGGCCAGGCCCCGCGGGGCGAGGTGCATGCCAAGGGCCTGTGGCATCGCGCCGTGCACGTGTTTGTGTTCAACAAGCATGGCGAACTCTGGCTGCAACAGCGCTCCCACTTGAAGGATGTGCACCCGCTCGACTGGGACTCCAGTGCCGCGGGGCATCTGGATTCCGGTGAAGACTACGCCACTGCCGCTGTGCGTGAGCTGAAGGAAGAACTCGGCATCGAAGCCCCCACGGTGTGCGTGGGCACCGTGCCCGCCTGCGAGGCCACCGGGTGGGAATTCGTGGAACTCCACGTGGCAGAGCACTCGGGGCCCATGCACTTCGCCCCCGAGGAGATCGCGAGCGGCCTGTTTTTCCGAATCGAACAGATTGCCGAGTGGATTGCCGCCCGCCCTCAGGACTTCGCGGGTGGCTTCATCGAATGTTTTAAAGTTTGGCAGGCTCGCCAGGGTGAGAATGAACCCGGCGTTGCGAGCTGACTGTACGCGCTGCACTGCACTCCGGTTGCCGGGAGAAGGGTTCAACCAATTGCGTCACCGCCACAGCGTGTGTGAGTCGCGATTGATGGTTGAACCCTTTTCCTGTATTGTATGACAAATACCATTGCAGCACGTGCCTGCGAGCCGGCTGCGGTGAATCAACACAAGCCAACCAGCCGCCATGAAACCAGAAGAGCGCGCCACATTCATTCTTGGTCAGCTCAACTACGGCCTGCGTACGCAGTGGTCGCAGATTGAGGAACTCGAGGACTCCCTGGAAGCCATGCTTCGTGAAGCCCATTCCAGGGCAGACACTCACATCCCACCGGACAAGCGTGCCTCCTGGGAGCAGACTTGGAATGATGTCTGGCAAACCCTCTCCGCCATCCGCGAAGATGCCGCGCAGTCGTGGCGCCTCTACCAGGCTGGAGACTCTGAGCATGCTCCCGAACCATGGAGGGACATCTCCGCGCAGGATGCACAGCTGGATCGTTACTTTGATACCTTGCAGCGCATTGGTCGCGAATCCGTGCCACAGCGTGACCTCGACCCCTGGTACGACTCATGGAAAGGGCACTGGGTGAATATCGATGGTCGCCTCGCCAGTCTGCGCGCCCACGCCATCGCCACGCGTTTCCAGCTCGAGATGCGCAAGGAGTACGGCATGGACAAGGCGGATGGTGTCACGCGGCAGATTCTCGAACACCTGCCGGAAGACGCCACGCTCGAAGATGCCGAAAAATACGCGGCCGAATATCGCAAGGCCTACCAGGAGTTCGAAGACCATCGCGATCACCCCACCATCCGCGACATCTTCCGTGGTCTCCTGCTCTTCCCCGAGGACACGCCCGATGATCACCTCGTGCGCCGCCGGCGTACGGAGGAAGAAGCGGCGTTGCACAAGGAGTGAAGAGGGAAGTATTCAGTAGGTCAGTGTTCAGTAATCAGTAGAAGCTCACACTGATTACTGACCTACTGTTCACTGAATACTGGATCTCCGTGCGCGCTCATCCACTTCCTCAGCACTCCCATCATCGCTTCCCGGTGTTTCGCGTGCTCCGGCTGTATCGCCAGATCCTGCAACTCATGCGGGTCTTCTGAGAGATTGAAGAGTTGAGTACGGTTGGCCTTCGGGTACCAGATGAGTTTCCAGCCATCCGTCGTGCGTATCATACGCTGGGTGTCGGTGAACTAGCCGTATACCGCGTCATAGATTTCTGCGGTTTCACCACGAAGAACGGGGGCAAGGCTTTTACCTTCCACGCTCTTGGGCACCTTGATGCCGCTGAGTTCGCACACGGTGGGGTAGAGGTCGCGCAGATAACACTGCGTGGCGAAACGTTTGCCGCTGGGAATGCCGGGCCCGGCCATGATGAGCGGCGCATTGGCGGTGTGTTCATACTGGTTCTGCTTGCCCATCAATCCATGACTGCCGAGCGCCAGTCCCTGGTCACTGGTGAAGATGACGATCGCATTTCCCAGCCTGCCGCTATCTTCGAGAGCGCGGATCAGCTTTCCCACCTGCGCATCGAGTTGCTCTACCAGCGCGAGATACACGGCGGTCTCTGCCTTCACCTGGTCTTCGGTGCGCGGCGCGGGGACGATGACTTCATCGCGTCCATCGATATTGCCATGGTCAAAGGGATGTTCCGGTCGGAAGTTCGCGGGCAGGGGAGCATCCGCCGTGGTGAAGCGGCCTTCCTTGCCCTTCGGCCAGTGCAGCGGATCGTGCGTGGCGGTAAAGTTCACGTGCAGAAACAGCGGCGCTTCTTTGTGCTGCTGAATGGCCTGCACCGCTGCATCCGCGATGTGGATGTCCGTGTCCGGCGTGAGCCCAATGCCAAGCTCGGGAAGCGCTTTGCCGTCGGTAGATTTGAAGGTCCAGCCCTTGTATCCGGTCACGGGTCGTCCCGTCGCACTGGTAGGGAGCGTGAGTGCGTCGCCTTTCCCTCC
Source organism: Roseimicrobium sp. ORNL1 (assembly GCF_011044495.1). Taxonomy (GTDB): domain Bacteria; phylum Verrucomicrobiota; class Verrucomicrobiia; order Verrucomicrobiales; family Verrucomicrobiaceae; genus Roseimicrobium. The sequence goes on along the minus strand of NZ_CP049143.1, from coordinate 4,120,656 downwards.
GCCACTGCTGAAGAGTCCCGCCGCTTCCACATACCCACGAACTGCGGGCGTGCCTTGCACGTGCCATTTCCCGCTGTGCACCGTGTGCCAGCCTGCATCACGCATGGCCTGCGGCCAGAGTACCCAGTCTTTGGGAAAGGGAATGGTGCCCCCCGACGATGCTTCCTTCACCACGCAGCGGCCCGAGAGCATCTCCGTACGGCTCACATGGCAGATGGGATAACCACACACTGCCCGCGTGAAAACGGAGCCGCGTTCCGCCAGCGCATCCAGGTGTGGGGTCTTCACCGTGGGGTGCCCCAAGGTGCGCAGCACATCCGGACGCAGATCGTCTGCCACGATGAGCAGCACCACTGGCGGTGACTTGCTCTCGGCGGCGATGGCCGATGTGGAATGCAGCGCCCCGACGATGGGAATCCACAGGCAGAGGAGATGCAGCAACGTCCGCATGACGATAGAAATGAATCGCCCGCTGCAGGCTTGCAGCGTGTGGCTGCGCCTACTTCCCGCTCTCGCCACCCTCGACGTCCAGCTTGATGAAGTCACTCACGTCCCAGACAATCTGCTTGCCGCGCTGCTGCTTCGCCAGCCAGTTCAGCGCTGCCTGGTGCACAATCTCATGCCCGCCCTGGAAGATGGTCACCCGTGTGTTGCCGCTCGTCTTGCGGAAGAGGGAGGTCCATGCGCCGTAGGTCGCGTCGGCGTCTGCGGCCATCCATGCAGCGGGCAGCTTCTGCGTTTTGTAGTACTCCGCGATCAAGTCTTCTGGCAGCCTGTCCTTCTTATCCACCACGGCATTGAAGGCCAGCAGCGAGTGGGTGAATGGCACACTGCCGCTGCGGCCATCCAGCACCCCGGCATTGATGTCGAGCGGCACGGTTTTCGCCGCTGCGAGCGAACTCAGGGGTGAGCGTTTCCACGCGTCCTTGCCCAGTGCGCCATCAGCGGTGGGGCGGCCACCGAGGGCGGCCTCGATGTCGCGTGCATATTTGTCCGGCGTGGGTGTTTCCTTGCCGTCGACCATCGTGGTCTTCACGTGGTCGGCATGCCACTGCTTCACATCCGAGATGCCACACCACGCGCTCACTGCCGCCCAGAGTTCCGGATGCCTGCCCGCCATCTGCAGCGCCATGTGACCGCCGCCACTTACGCCGATGAGATAGATGCGACTCTCATCTACCTGGGTCTGCTGTTTCGCCCAGGCCAACGCTTCCACGATGTCCTGCACCGCACGGTCACTGCCGAGAGCTTGTGGAGTGTTGTTCGGCCCACGGAAGTGAGGATGCACAAATGCCCAGCCCTGAGCAGCGCACCACTCGGCATATACGGCATCTCCACCGGCGGAAGCGTAGTTGCTGCTCCAGGTGTGCAGTCCGACGAGAAGCGGACGGGGTGACTTGGCATCCGGCGGCGCGTACCACATCGCGGGCTGCATCTGTCCATCGCTGCATGGGATGTCCACGCGCTTCACCTCGGCAGGCCACGTTTTCTTCGCGACTGCATTGCTCTTGGCTGCGGTGGCAGATCCAACTGCCGACTGGGCGAGCACCGTTTGGCAGGGTGATATCGCAATCGTCAGAAAAAGAAGCGAGAGAATCCGTGGTGACATGCCGTCATCGTGTAGGAGAGCATGCGCCCCTGTCAACGTCCGCTCGCTCGCATGCCTCCACATTGACACCCCCACTTCACCCTGCCAGCATTTCACTATGAATACCCGTCGCCGCTTTCTCCGCCAGTCCGTTGCCGCTGCCGCAGGCTCTCTCGGACTCTCCGCGCTGGCCCAGCAACTGAAGCCACAGGGCGAGAACATTTCCTACGGTCTCGTGACCTACATGTGGGGCGCTGAATGGGACATCCCCACCATCATCAAGAACCTGAACGGTCTCGGCATCGGTGGCGTGGAACTGCGTGTGGACCATGCGCACAAGGTCTCGCCCGCACTGACTCCCGTGGAGCGCACGAAGGTGCGTGAGCAATTCTCCGAAGGCGGGATCGAAATCGTAGGCATGGGCACGAACTGCGCCTTTGACTCGCCGGACCCCGCGAAGGTGAAGGAGAACATCGAACTCGCGAAGCAGTACATCAAGCTGAGCCACGACATTGGCGCCAGTGGGGTGAAGGTGAAGCCGGACAAGCTCCATGAAAAGGAAGGCGTGCCGAAGGAGAAGACGCTGGAGCAGATTGGCAAATCTCTCGCGGAACTCGGCGACTACGCCATCGGCTTCGGTCAGGAAATCCGACTCGAAGTCCACGGCCAGGTGACGAATCTCGCTGATATCCGCAAGGTGATGGAAACCGCCAATGCCGACAACGTGCGTGTCTGCTGGAACTCCAATCCCGCCGATCTCGACGGCGAAGGCATCGAGAAGAACTTCGCCCTCGTGAAGGACTTCCTCGGCCGCACCCTTCACGTGCACAATCTCAAGGATCCCAAGTACCCTTTCGCCACCCTCGCCAAGCTCCTCGTCGAAGCCGACTTCGACGGCTGGGTCCTCTGTGAAGCCGCCGAGAAGGTGGAGGACAAAGTCGCCGCGCTCGGGGAGCAGAAAGCGATCTGGGAGAAGATGGTGAAGGATGCGAGGGGGAAGTAGCGGGAGTGGCTGATAGGTAGCGCGTAACGAACTCTACTCGGAGCCATGGGCAACAATAGTGGTCCATGGTGTGCATATCGAATAGCGTCGCCCTGAGTTGTTGAGGTTGCTACTCGCGCTGTGCGAAAGCGCCTCTCTTCAATAGGGGACGGTAGGGATGCGCTCCCGCGCGTCCGAATATAGCGGGCGGAGGCGGTGGGATTCTGCAGCGTCGCAAGGCCGTTTCGCGTGCCAGCTCCGCACCGCCTCCGCCCATCTAAAGCGGGACGCGCAGGAGCGCATCCCTACCGCCATTTTGGTGGAGGGACTCTTGCCTCAAAAGGCGTGGAAAACGCGACCGCTTCAACGGGAGTGTGCCGAACAAACAAGAGCTTTCGGTTTCCTCTTCGTGTTTGCTTCACACTCCTCACTTCCTCTCCCTCAACCACGCCACCAGGTCCCTTACCTCCTCATCAGTCAGCTTCGCCACCAAGCCCTCGGGCATGATGGAGAGGGGGAAGTGGTCACGCTTGACGATGTCCTCAATCTGCACTTCGAAGGCGTGGCCATCGAGGCCGATGTAGGTGTGGAAGTTTCCTCGCTCGGCGAGTTGGAAGACGGTGCGGGTCTGACCATCGGCGGTGGTGAGCACGTAGCACTCGAACTGCGGAGCCACGCTGCGGTTCGGCTGCAGCAGGGATTCCAGGATGTAGTTCGAGGTCTTCGCGGAGCCGATGGTGGAGAGGTTGGGTCCGGCGACATTCCCCAGTCCTTCGGCGCGATGGCACATGGCGCAGCCGCCCTGGCGCGGACTCAGGAAAACGGTGCGGCCATTCGCGAGGTCCGGCTTGCCGGGCACCTTGGCGAGGTATTTCTCCCAGCCTTCGACATCCTGAAGCGGGGGTCTCGTGGCTGGCGGTGTTGCGGGCAGGTAGTTTGGTGCGGCAATTTCCTTTGCGCGAGCCAGCGCCTTGTCGCCATCGGTCTTGATGGCATCCAGCGCGGGCTTGTCTGCATCGGTAAGGGTGAGATACATCAGTGCAGCCACACGCACGGGTGAGGGGCGTTTCTCATCGAAGGCCAGCTTGCGCAGCAGGGGTTCGCGATTGTTGTCGCGCAAGGTGCCGAGCACATGCGTCACCCATTCCTGGAAAGTTGCATCACCCTCGGAGAGCAGCGGCTCCAATTCCTTTGCCAGCAGTTGCCGCTCGCGGTCCGGCAGAATTTCAAGCGCCGTGCGCTTCAGTCGCGCGGGAGTGGCCGGGTCGGTGATGCGCTGTTTGAGCGTCTTCACGAGGTCCGCTTCCTTCACCTCGGCGGAGTCGATGCGGCTGAGTGCCGTGATGCCTCCGTAGAAGAGCGCAGGAGTGAGTTCAGGATTCGCGAGGTACTTCTCTACCGCACTGCGTGCTGGTGCGAATCGAATATCTGAGATCCACTTCAGCGCGAGCAACTGCACCGTGGGATCTTCGTCTTCGAGGAATTTCTGGGGCGGGACAATCGGCTCCGCATTCGTGCGCGCGGCATCCTGCTGGATGGCGAGTAGCAGCCCCTGGCGCTGGCGCGGGTAGGAGAGGCGCGTGTCCTTCATGATCCACAGCAGGTCGGTGTCGCGACCGAGCCGCGTAACGGCCGTGGAGAAGCGCCAGGGATTCGCGTCATTGAGCCAGTCCGCAGCCTCCAGCGGGGTGACCTTCTTCTTGTCGAGAATTTTGCTGAGCTGCTCCTGCTTCCACGTGATGCCGGACTTGGCGGCGAGAGGTGCGGCGAGCTCATGCGCATCCTTCGCGGAGATGCGCCACACGCGTCCGTAACCGTGGAGTTCATAGTCGCGCTTCACCCAGTCAGAGAGGTAGATGGAGCCATCCGCCGCCACGGCAAAGGCCACTGGTCGGAAGTCCTGCCCACCGTGGATGAGTACTTTCTTCTTTGCCGGTTCATACGCATGCTCGCGATCCGGCAGTGTGTAGGCTTCCACCGTGTGATCCACCCAGGAGGCCACGAGCAGCTGGCCATGCCAGGGCGCCGGCAGACCGCGGAATTCTTTCGTGGGTGATGGAGCATAATAGATCACATCACACGCCGCCTCGCCTGTGCCTGCGAGCATGGGCAGCGTGCCTGGCAGCTCGCCATTCCACGCCACGAAGGGGTGCAGGCCACTGCGTCCATAGCGGAACTTGTACCCGTAGTCGCCGCCTTCGATGATGTGATGCAGACGATTCGGCGGGCGCGAGTCGGGATCATTGTCCGTGGCGAAGACATTGCCATCCGTATCCATGCACATGCCAAAGGGATTCCAGAATCCGTTGGCCACGCGGTGGAGCTTGCCGCCATCCAGGTTGATGTGGAAGACATTGCCACCCTCGCCCTGGTCACTGTGCTTCACACCATCCGCACCGATGAGCGTGTACGCCGCGCCGAGATTTTCACCCATGCCGAAATAGAGACCACCCTTGCCATCGAAGGCGAGGCCGCTCAGGCCATTGTGCGGATAGCGTCCGGTCGTATCCAGGAACACAAGCTTGCGATCCACCTTCTCCGGTTTGCCATCGCCGTCATCATCGCGCAGGCGCAGGATCTCATCTCGCGTAGCCACGTAGATGGCCCCGTCCGGCGCGGTGGCGATGTCCATGGTCATCACCGTGCCTTCGAAGAACACGTCCGCCTTCTCCGCCTTGCCATCCCCATCCTTGTCCTGCAGCCAGAGGATGCGATCCGTCTTTGGTCCCGTGAAGCCCTTGGGTGGGAAGTGCGTATTGCTCTGAATCACGAGCAGCTTGCCATCCTTTGTAATCGTCATGCCGATGGGTTGCTGTACCAGCGGCTCCTGGGCGAAAAGCGTCACCTGCATCGTCGCATCGTCGACCTTCGGTTGCTCCGGAGTGACGGGGGGTGCTTGTGACAGAAGCGTCCCCGTCGTCAGCGTGACAGCGGCCAGCGCGACGGAGGAAAGGAGGGAACGACGGAGGCTGGGGCGGCGGGAGTGCATATCTCGTGAGCAGGACATCGCGCGAGGGTGGGTGAGTGAGCTTTGTGCCGTATCATGCCGCCGGGCAGCTCACGGTGTCCAGCGGAGAAAATGCACGACCTGCCGGAAGAGTGTCCCTGCCTCTGTGTGACTTCGTTCCACCCGGAGTTGACCGGCGTCATACTCGGATCTAACAGGCGTTTTACCTATCATGGCCGAAGTCCCCTCCACCCGCATCCTGCCTCTCGGAGCTCCCGCGCCGGATTTCTCCCTGCCCGAGCCTGCGACGGGGGAGAATGTGACACTGGCGGATGTCTGTGAACCGAAGGGACTCATCGTCGCGTTTCTCTGCAATCACTGCCCCTTCGTGCTGCACCTCGCGAAACATCTGGGCGAGTTCGCCGCCCTCTGTGAAGCGAAGGGCATCGGCTTCGTGGGCATCAATTCCAACGACGTCTCCCGCTATCCCGCGGACAGTCCGGAGAAGATGCAAGCCATGGTGAAGACCTACGACTGGACCTTCCCGTATCTGTATGACGAGACTCAATCCGTCGCGCAGGAGTATCGCGCGGCGTGCACGCCGGACTTCTACGTCTTTGATCACGAGCGTCGGCTCACCTATTGCGGCCAGTTCGATGATTCACGCCCCAAGAACGGAAAGTCCGTGACCGGCGACAGTCTCGGCGCCGCCGTGCAGGCCCTGCTGGACGGCGCGCCTCCACTCGCCGAGCAACGCCCCAGCACTGGGTGCAACATCAAGTGGAAGCCAGGCAAAGAGCCTTCGTGGTTTGCGAGCTAGTCGCATGCCCGGCACGGGCATGCCCCCAACTGGGCCGGGCACTGAGGCCCAGCCCATGAACGCATCAGCGCATCTCTCCCTCTTTCAATCAGCCTCAGTTTTCTGGCTGATGACAGTGCCGTCTTCCGCGAGCACGGCTTTGATGTCCTTTCCGTTGGGCACGTCGATCTCTACGAGGTAGGTCGTCTTTCCATCGGTGATTTCCTTTTCCACGTCTTCGACGCGTCCTCCTGACGGCACGAGTCGTTCGGCAGAGGCCTTCACCGCGGCAGGGGCCTTGGCCATCGCGAGGTCTTCGCGAGTCGTGACGATCGATCCATCTTCAGCGATGTAGAGTTTCAAGTCATGCCCTCCTGCCAGTTCGAATTCGGCAAGATAAAGCGTGCGCCCCTCCGTGGAGACCGTCTTGATTTCTCCCAGCTTTCCAGCCGTCTGATGACTGGTGATGACGGCCTGGACTGCTGCAGGGCACGAAGCGAGCGTCAACTCTCTTGGATCTGCCTTCGCCGTTCCGAGTAGCACCACGCCAAGGAGCGCGGGGATCAGCGCGCTGATGCCCGTTTTGATGTGCGAGTACGTTTTCATAGTACTCGCGAATCGATTGCCGGGCCCTCTCTGGTCCTAGTTCAGAGAGGGGAAGCGGCGGCTGCGAGGCTTGTTTCCGGTGGAAAGACTGTCCGCGCGAATGATCCTGCCTACTTGCTTCTACGTGTCTTGTCGTGCTCGCTCATTACTGCGCCTTCCGCGTTCATGGTGATCTTGCGTTCGAGCTGTTCGCTCACTTTGAACTCAACCACATAGATGGTAACTCCTTCGGTGGTATCCACGTCCACATCGGTGACGGTGGATCCGGCTGGCATCAGACTCAGCACGGTGCTCCGTACCTTCGCGGGTGTTTCCCTGAAGTCGATTTCCTTGCGCGACCTCACAAGAGTACCGTCCGGAGCGATGTACAGCTTCATGTCGCGATTCTCAGGCAAGCCGATCTCGGCCACGTAAAAAGTGCCGCCGTCACGATCCACGAGCTTGAGTTCCGTCAGTGTACCACCTTGTCCGTTGCTCTGAATTGTGGACTGCACTGCAGGTGGACACTCGTTCAATTTGAGTTCCTGGGCCTTCGCCACACTGCAAAGGCTGAGACCTGCTACCACAAGCGCAAAAACGGACTTCCAAGGGGTTCCAATCATGCAAAAATTTCCGGCGGCTTCCCTTCACGATCAAAGGAGAAGCGACCAGACGCGGCAATATGCAGAAAAGATAAGCTGGCAATTGCAAGCAATGGTCACGCTGTGCGGGAACCATGGGGGGAAGGAGACTTCGCAGGCGCATCGAAAGTCACCTCAATCGTCAGCAGCTTCTCAGTGGCATCGGCACCGAGCGTGGCATCACAACGCGCACCCATGGCTGTGGCACAGGCCGCCACGATGGAGAGACCCAAGCCCGAGTGCTGCGCGCGTGCAGCCGAGGGTGTGTGTTTTTTCCAGAACCGCTCGAAGAGATGCGGCACGTCCCCGGTCAGCAGATGCGGGGCGGGATTGCTGACGGAGAGCCGGGTCGGATTCGCGGTGATGGTCACTGCCGAGCCCTCGGGCGCGTGTTCAATGGCGTTTCCTATCAAGTTGCTCAGAACGGTCTGCCAGAGGGTGGGGTCTGCGCGAAAGGGGCCCGGGGTCACGTGTACCACAACCGTGACTTTGCGTGAGTCCGCATTGTCTCGATACCGTTCCACCGCTGCGCGGATGGTGGCTTCCAAGTCCACGGGTTCTTGCGCTGCCTGCACGTTGGCGTCGGCCTTGGCCAGAATACCCAACTTTTCCACCAGTTGCTCCAACTCGGCCACGCTCTGCTGCATTTCTTTCATGCGCTCGGGTGTGGCCTCCTCAGGCCACGTGGCGGCGAGTTCCGCTGCAGCGCGCAGCTCGGCAAGGGGGGTGCGCAATTCATGCGCCGCGTGGCTGCTGAAGCGTCGCTCGCGTGCCAGTGAATCATCCACCCGCTTCAGTAGTTCATTCAGCTTTTCCACCACGGGAACCAGTTCTTCCGGCAAAGCGTGGGGCGGCATGTCGAGCGCTTCGTGATGTCCGGGTTGAATAGCACGGATCTCTTTGGCCAGATGCGACAGAGGGCCTAGTCCGCGACGCAGTGCCTGCCGTAGCACGAGGATGGTGGCGACGAAGAACCCGAGCCCCGTTCCGGTCAATACCGTCGCCAGGGTGCGCAGTGTCTCCTGCAGGCCACGTGTCTCCGTCCCAGTGACCAGTCGCAGATCGTGAAATCCGTCGCCACTTTTCGCGCCGGTGGGCATGAATCCCTGCAGGCGGACACGCACCGGGCGGCCATCGCGCAAGGTGGCAAAGAGGTAGGTCGGCTGGCTGGTGGACTGCAGGATTTCTTGTTTGATGAAATCAAGCGACCCGAGGGGCAGGGAAGAGGAGCGCAGCAGCCGCGCTCCATCAGACTGGTACATTGCGAAGAAATCGCGCGGGTTCCCCTGGCCGAATCCTGCGAAAGCCACCAGATCGTCATCCAGGTCCAGTCTCTCTCCATGCACCTCCGTGGCCACCATGATGGCCTGGGCTCGCGCTTCGAGGTTGCCATCCATATAGGAGAGCAACACGCCTCTCACGGTGTAGTACACCGCGAAGCCAGCCAGCGGGAGGAGGATGGCCGCCAGAAGGCACAGCATCCAGGTAAGTCTCCCGCGTATCGAGGTGGCCATGAGATGAAGTCAGAAATGGTACGACGCGCGGCTGGAGTTTTGCTGCTTCCTCAGGTGTCTTCTTCCTCTGCTTCTTGCAGGACATAGCCTAATCCACGGCGGGTGTGCAGCAGTGGGGCGGTGCCGGGAGGACACAGCTTTCGACGCAGGCTGTACACGGCGGCATCCACGGCATTGCTCACGGGACTGTCGGTTTCATTGTAGAGATGAGTCTCGATCTGTTCACGGCTCAGGATCTGCCCAGGTCGGCGTGCGAGGCACTCCAGCAGGGAGTATTCTCGCGCAGTCAGAGCCACCGGTGAGCCATCACGATTCACGGACTTCGCCGCGAAATCAATTTCCAGTGGACCGATGCGCACCTTGGAGTCCGCCTTGCCATGGCTGCGCCTCGTCAGGGCCTCCAATCGCGCAGCGAGCTCTGCCAGAGCGAAGGGTTTGGTGAGATAATCGTCTGCACCCACTGCCAGGCCACGCACGCGCTCCTCCACGGTGTGGAGTGCGGTGAGCAGCAGCACGGGGGTATCCCGCCCCGCGCTCCGCCAGCGGCTGAGGAGGGACAGGCCGTCCTCACCGGGGAGCATACGGTCCAGCACGATGGCGTCATAGGCATAGTCCCGCACCATCTGGTCCCCCTCTTCGGCGCTTCCGGCTTCATCAACAGCATGGCCCAGGCGAGTGAGCGCCCGGGCCGCGGTGGTGCGGAGTTTTTCGGAGTCTTCAATGATGAGCAGTCTCACGATGGGGTCCGCAGGGTGACGTGTCGCTTGGCTGGCTTAGTCAGCGCGTTTGCTGATTACCGTGCCATCTTCGGCGAACACGGCCTTGATGTCAGCGCCATTCTTCACGTCGATTTCCACCACGTAGGTGGTCTTGCCGCCGGAGACTTCTTTTTCCACGTCTTCGATGTGTCCGCCGGTGGGTACTAAAGCTTCGGCTGCGGATTTCACGGCGACAGGGGCTTGGGAAAGGGAAACATCTTCACGGGACTTCACCACGCTGCCATCCGCCGTGACGTGGAGCTTCAGGTCACGCTTTCCTGCGAGGTCAAGGTCCACCACATAGAGCTGCCGACCTTCCACGGTGAGGAGCTTGATTTCGTTCAGTTTGCCGCCCTGCTTGTTGCTTTCAATCGCGGCCTGCACCGGGGCCGGGCAGGAGTTCAGCGGCACTTCATTGGTGTCCGCTTGGGCGACTCCCAGAAAAACGGTGCCCATGAGGGTGGTGAGCAGGAGGGCGGTCTTGGCCTTGGCATTGGGGGTGGGGCTTTTTTTCATCTTCGTTTTTTGGGTTGGGGGTTGGGGGTTTTTTAGGGGTTTTGGGGCTTTGTTTCTTGGGGGGTGGGCCATTTGGTGGCCACGTGGTCAGCATGCCATGCGAAGATGATGGGAAGATGATGAGCGGGAGTTTTTCGCGCGGGTCTCCTTTTTTCTGCCCTGCCACCTGTCGCGAATTTCTTTTGTCACGACCTCATCCCCGAGGGACCTGCATCCAGTAGGGCGTGCTGCTGTGCGGTCCGGCAAGCGCTTCCGCGTCGCGTCATTCTCTCAGTTTCAACCACCTCTCCCAGCTTCGTCACTTCGCATCATGGTTGACAAATCACAGCCTTCTCCAGACACTGCCTACAGCATGGAGGCGGCTGAACCGCCAACTTGGTTTGGGATGAAACTTCGCTTCGGCATCCGTGAAAAGTTTGGTCTGCTGGCCTTTGTGCTGGTGCTGGCAGTGGCGTTCGCGCTTCCCACCCTGCTCTTCGAGCGCACCCGCAAGGTGGTGGAGGACCACGAACTCATGGACCTGCAGGATGAGGCGGAACTGCGCTGCTGGGAGATCATCGACTGGGTAAATCAGGCGCGCCTGCAGGTGGAACATTGCGCCAAGGATCCTCGTGAACTGGCCACCATGAAGACTTGTCTCGCGGAGTTTTCCTCCCGAGGCGCCTCCGCCGAGCGTGGGGAGCAGGAGTGGTGGCGTTACGTCCTGGCGCTGGAGGTGCGCCCCGCGGAAGGGGCCATGCAGACCTTCCACCGCACGCCGGGTCTGCCTGCGGTGGAGCCTCCGGCCGCCTTGCTGGCCAGTGCGCGGTTCACCAGTGGCGCGCACATCGGCCCCATCATCTCGTTGCTCACTCCCGCGGGGTTCAATCCGGTGAGCGGAGGAGCCGCGAGTTCCGGTGCTTCGCCAGATCGCTGGCAGCGCATTCCTGCCGTTTGGGTTGCGTGCAGCATGCCTTCGGTGCCGGAGACGGTCATCACCATGCTCGTCACGCTCGACCGTGGACGCTCGGCGCGGCACCTCACGTTTGTCATGGGGCCGGATGGATCCTTTTTGCAGCATCCTTTCGTGAAGCCGGATGGCAAGGAAGAGCAGATCTATGCCGGCTTCGATCTTTACGCGGAATCGGAAGCCCTCACCAAGGGTGAGAAGTGGGGCAGGGGACCGACCGAGGCGCAGGCACAGGTGCAGCGCAGCGACCGTCCACGCTTTCAGGTGCTGCAGAGCCCGCTGTATTTCCTGGAGGGCAGGCTGAAGCCGGCGATGCATGAGAAGCTTGTCGCTGCCCATGACGCGAACCGCGTGGAATTGCTGGACTGGACGGAGCATGTCCGCTCCGGCATGGAGTCGCGAGGCGTTCCCTTTGGCGGAGCTTCACGCAGTAGTGCGGGCATTCGCCTGCTTTCGCGCAGCAAGGAAGTGCTGGAGCAGGCGCGGCGGGATACGGAGCAGGAGTACTTCTATCGCTTTGGCGGTGCTGCCGACGGCAAGCCCATCGACTGGGAGGCGGTGGTTCGCTTGGACCACGGGGATGTGCAGCTCACACGCTTCCATCTGCGCCACCCGCAGCATGACGGCACTGTCGCCGGAGGTCGCGACATCCCGTACTACTTCGCCTATTCCGCCTTCCGCGAGGAATTGGCTTCCAGCATCGCGCACGAGTTGCAGACGCTCCGCCGCGCGGGATTATGGCTCGCGGTAGGAGCGGGCGTGGCGGCTTTCCTCATCGTGCTGTATTTCATCGGCCCGCTCACACGCATCACCCGCACCGCGCAGACGGTGACACACTCGGGCTCGGAAGCCTTGCAGTTGCAGAATCAAATCGAAGCGGTGCGCCAGTCCCTGCCGGTGCGAAAGCACGATGAGGTGGGCGACATCGCGCGCAGCCTCGAGGCCCTCCTACGGCAGGTGCTCAATGGCCACGAGCAACTGCGCCAGCTCAATGCGGACCTCGATTTCCGTGTGCAGGAGCAGACTGCAGAAGTGCGCGCGGCCAACGAGCAACTCCGCGGCCTGGCGTCTGCGAAGGATGCCTTCCTGGCCAGCGTGAGCCATGAACTCCGCCAGCCGCTCAATTCCATCTTCGGCTTCCTCCAGTTCCTCGAACTCTCCGACCCAACCGAAGAGCAGAAACACGACCTCTCCAAACTCCGCTCCGCCGCCACGTACCTGCGGCGCCTCATCGATGACATCCTCGACTACCAGAAGATCATCATGGGTGGTGTGGAACTCGATCCGGAAGAGCTGGATGCCGCAGCCTTCCTCACGTCCCTTCGGGATTCGATGGTGCCGCAGGCTGCTGAAAAGAAGAACAAGCTGGAACTGGGAGGGGCGGAGAGTCTGGGCATCATCTTCAACGACCGCGCGCGGCTCCAGCAGGTGCTGACAAACCTCGTATCCAACGCGTGCAAGTTCACCCAGAACGGAACCGTCACGCTCAACGCGAGCCGGGATACGGATGCCACGGGTAAGGACTGGATCAGCATCGATGTCTCCGACACCGGCCGAGGCATGAAACCGGAGGAGATGCAGGGACTCTTTGTGCGATTCAAAAAACTCTCTGCACGAGAGGGAAACAAGACCGGCACCGGATTGGGCCTGGTGATCTCCAAGGGACTCTGCGAACTCATGGGAGGCACCATCACCTGTCGCAGTGAGTTCGGTCAGGGATCTACCTTTACGGTGCGTGTGCCTGCGGCTGTTCCAGAGCGCAGCGGGGCGCCACGACGTCCGCTGGAGCAGCGACCTGCGGCTCCTGTCACCACGGCATCGCTGGCAGCAGCAGCAACGCCGGCGCCTACCATCCCGCAGCAGACCGTTCTGGTGATCGATGACGACGCATCCGTGCGTGAGCTCATGACGCGCTACCTCGGTGGCAAGGGATACCGTGTCATCACGGCGGAGGATGGCGAGAAAGGCATGGCCCTTGCCCGCGAGCAGCATCCCTCAGTGATCACGCTGGATGTGGTGCTCCCCGGCGCGCAGAGCGGTTGGGATATCCTTTCCCAACTCAAGGATGAGCCTCTCACGGCATCCATTCCTGTCATCATCGTCACCTTCCTGGAAGAAACCCGACACGGCTTCGCGCTTGGCGCGGCTGATTATGTGGTGAAGCCCATTGCGTGGGAGGACCTGCTCGGCTCCTTGCAGAAAGTCATCCGCGGCAGCGCGCCCAGCCTTCCGGTTCTGGTGGTCGATGACGACCCCGATGTGCGTGAACTCTTCCGCCGCACGCTTGCCATGGATGGAATTTCCATCATCGAAGCTGCCAACGGCGCCGAGGCTCTTACCCAGCTTCGTAAGCAGAAGCCATCACTCATCCTGCTGGACCTCATGATGCCGGTCATGGACGGCTTTGAGTTCATCGCCGAGTTCAATCTCCACGCGCAGTGGCGCGACATCCCCGTGATTGTCATCACCGCGAAGCACGTCACCCGCGAAGACCGCGAGCGCCTCGCCACCTCCGTCCGCACCGTGCTGGAAAAGAGCGGCTTCACCCAGGAGGATTTGTTGAACAAGGTGCTGCATCTTGTGCATCAGGCCGCTTCGGGGGAGGGGAAGAGGGGGTGAGGAAACTAACAAACAGTATTCAGTAGGTCAGTATTCAGTAAACAGTGGTCAGTAAGTAGTAAGTACAATTCCAGCTTCACCACTTTGTAACCATGTACACTCCCGCTGCCTTCTGAGCCCAACACCCTTCTACCGACCAACGACTACTGATTACTGATTACTTCCTTCCCCAATGCCCAACATCCTCATAGCAGACGACGACGATGACATGGTGGAGATCTGCTCCCGCCTCCTCCCGCGACGTGGCCATACGGTGAAGGTCGCGCAGAATGCGGCCGATGCGGTGTCCATGGCGGAGTCGCTGAGGCCGGATTTGATTCTCATGGACATGCGCATGCCGGTGAGTTCCACGGGGGACGTGAGTGATCGTGCCGGCCTGGATGCCGTGCTTGCCATCAAGGCCAAGCCGGAGTTGGTGTCCATTCCAATCATCGCTCTGACAGGTCATATGATGACCATGTTCCGTGCGGCCATTCTGGATGCGGGCTGCGTGGATATGCTGGCGAAGCCGATTGAGAACTTCATGCACCTGACCGAGGCCATCGAACTCGCACTCAAGAAATCCAAACCCCAGTGAGTACCAGCGCTCCAACTCAGCTCCAGGTCCTGCGGGATACGATGGAAGAGCACGCGGACGCCATGTCCAGCGCGGCGCAGATTCTTTTGCATGGACTCGTGGAGGGACAGGAGTTGCCGGGATGGCATCGTGACGTGGAGCGTATCCGGCAGGCGGCGCTGGGCATTTACCGCCTTGTGAGGGAGCGGCTCGCGACGGAGCATTTCATGGAGCCTCATCTTGTCTCCGGAGAGGACCTTCAGGGACTGAGGCATGAGTTGCGCGGCTTCCTGCAGAATATCCTGGGCCGTTGCCAGCTCGTGCTGGAGGAGGAGGAACAGCCGGAGACGGTGCAGTGTGAGCTCACGTCCATCATGGAGCATGCGCATGCGTGCGTGATCGTGCTGGATCGCAATCGCGACTACATCGCGCCAGAGCGCGGCATCGATCTCGCCATCAGCCCGCCCTCGGCAAAGCTGACACTGCCCTGCGAGGATGATGAAGAGGCTGAGCGCGCACCTGTTTCCGGAGCCACCATCTTGGTGGCGGACGACAGTGCTGGAAGTCGCGAGGTGCTGGGACGCTTCCTCGCCGCGCAGGGGCATGAGGTCGTCTTCGCCACCACGGGCAAGGAGGCGCTCGAGCGCGTGGATGAGATGGATTTTGACCTCATTCTGCTGGACCTCGTGATGCCTGAGCTGAATGGCTTCGAGGTGTTGCGCGCCCTGAAGCAACGCCGCAAGCTGCGCTACACCTTTGTCATCATCATCTCCGGATTGGATGCCAATGCGAATGCCATCCGCGGCATTGAGATGGGCGCGGTGGATTTCCTCGCGCGGCCCATCGATCTCCGGCTGCTGCGCGCGCGGGTGAATGCGTGCCTGGAGCGCCAGCGCCTGCGCGAGCGTGAGCTGGCGCAGTACTTCACGCCGGAGCTGGCCCGCCACCTGCACCGCCATCCGGAGCAGCTCGCCGCCGGCCGGAGCGTGGAGGTGAGTGTATTATTTTGTGATATCGCAGGATTCAGCCGCGTGAGTGAGCGCCACGGCCCTGAGCGAACCATCCGCTGGCTCAGCGATGTGCTGGGCACCATGTCTGCCTGCATCATGGAGGAGGAGGGTGTGCTGGTAGACTTCACCGGTGACCAGGTCATGGCCCTCTGGGGTGCGCCGCATCATCAGCCGGATCACGCCGACCGAGCGTGCCGCACTGCGCTGGCCATGCAGGCCGCGCTTCCCGAGCTGAACGAAAAGTGGGAGAAGGAAATCGGCCATGCCACCGAGATCTCCGTGGGCATCAATACCGGCGATGCCTACGTGGGAAACATCGGCACACCGCAAAAGTTCAAGTACGGCGCACTGGGGAATACGGTGAACCTCGCCAGCCGCATCCAGGGTGCGTGCAAATACGCCCGCGTGCGCATGCTGGCCACGAGCAACACCATCGAGCGCCTCACCGCGCCTATCTTCTCGCGTCGTCTCGGCCGGATTCGCGTGAACAACATCAATGCAGCCGTGTACATCCATGAGTTGGAAGGCGCGGATGACACGGACCCGTGGCACCGTCTCCGCACCGAGTACGAGACTGCGCTTCACTTTTTTGAGACGGCCGAGTTTCGCAAAGCCTCCGGTCTTCTCGGCCAGCTCCTTGATGACTATCCCGACGATGGGCCTTCGCTGTTACTTATGTCGCGAGTCGTCGAGGCTTTGCTGAAGACCAATGGCGGCGAGTTCGATCCCGTGTGGGAGTTGCCGGGGAAGTGAGCCCAGCAACAGGGGCGTAGACATCTCAATCTCGCGGCTCCAAGGACGGGCGGATGATGGCTTCCTGAGCCAGGCGCTTCTTCAGTTGTTTTCTGCCCCGCAGTGCTGGCTTGCCTGGGGATGCGAAAAGCTTGCAATTTGCTACATTAAAGAATGGCTCAACCTTGCTGGACTCCCACATTTTGGGCGTATGCTTTCACATGCCTGAAACCATTTACGAAGGAGTAAATGAGGAAGTCGTGGAAGAGCAGCGCAAGCAGTTGCTGCAGTTGTGCCCCATCGCGGGCATGGATCAATATGAAGATGTCGTTGGCGGCTCGAAGTATCTCTTGATGAAAGGTTTCTTCGCGTCCGGTAACGAGGACAGGATCTCTGTCACCAAGATGCAAAATGGAAAGGAGCCCTCTGAGTCTGTGTGGCACAAGCAGGGGTACAAGATCCATGTCTCTGCACATCCCCACCAGGCAGTCGCCGTGGCGAAGACGGTACTGCCGCTCTTCGACCAGAAATCCGGAGGCGTGCTCGGCGGAGTGCATCACAAGGTCGCGGAACTGGACAAATACACGCACGACCTGGAACCCCTCCAGCGCGGCAAGTTCATCACCATCTACGCGAAGGACGAAGAGGAATTGAAGAGGATCGCCGGGGAACTCGAGAAGGCGCTCATTCAATCAGGGATCTCAGGGCAATCGCATGGCGGGGAGATTGGACCAGGGGACCAGGAGATAGGAACATCTGGAATGGTTTCCATGCGCTGGGGGCAGTTCAGTGGCCTGCCTGACGACAAGGTCTTTGTGAATGGAGAATTCATCAAGGACAAGCGAGAGATGCCCTGCCCGCCGTCTATGCAGCAGGAATTCGATCGCGTGGCGCTGGAGACGAATGCACGCATGCAGCAGGCAAGGCAGAGCCTGGGTGAGCAGCAGATGCAGACACAGACTCAAACCCAAACTCAGACAACCACGTCCACCAGTCTCTCGAATTCCAACTCGAATTCGAATTCAAACAGCAACACCATGGAACCTTCCGGGGAGACACCCCAGGTCGGAAAAAAGAAAGTGTCCGAAGTTCTGGACGAGGAGGGGCAGTGGAAAAAGCAGTCGAAGCGGTTTGGAAAAGAAATCGACCGGAAGGAACTGGGCAAAACCTTCGAGCAATACAAAAAGCACGATGATACCGACGGTGGCTCTGGTGGCCCCACCATTGGCGGAAGCCGGATCAAGAAGAGCTGAGCAGGGTGGAAAACCCGCTGTATCCCCAGTCAGGCGGCACGCCCAGATGTCCGCGCAGTTTGCGTGCGTGCTGATGGAGTCGATCTACTCGGTTCGATGCTCTCTTGTGCGGCGTTTACGCAAAGACCATCTCGTCCGCTTCCTCTTCAATCAAGGACTCGACGTCGTCAGGACGATACTGGAACACCACCTCGTTTTCCTCGCTGCGGACGGCGCAGAGCTGGGTCCCGCAACGCTCGATTCTACCAACGAACACCATAGGGGATTTTCCCCGCAGTTGAATCGTGAGTTTCTTCCAGAACATACAATCAATGTTGAAGATTGAGCCGCTGCTACAGTAGCCGGAGATAGCACAGTTTATTGTAAATGTTCACGCAATATTGTTCATCTTGCCAAATGACCATGTGCGTGTCGAGTGAAAAATTAAGGTAATCCCTCATTTAGTGTGGCGCAATGTCTCAGCAGGTCGCTCGATTGTCCGATTGACCTGGGCCGGGGTTCACGGGACCATCGCTGCCCATGCGCCGCCTCGCTCTCTACTCCTTTGTCATCACTCTCATCTGGCTCACTTTCGTGGTGGCAATCAGCTTTGTAGAGGCGCCCGCGAAGTTTCAGGCGCTCAAGATTGAGAATTCCGAGGTGATCACTCCGGCCCTGCAGCACGCGCTGCAGATTGGCCATGTGGTGTTTCACCGGCTGAACCGCATCGAGTGGGTGTGCTGCGCGTTTTCCTGGTTCTTTGTCCTGCGTATCCGGGCGGTGCGCACACGCGGCAGTGTGATCCTGCTCGGGGTGGCCACGGCCATTCTCGCCGTCCAGACCTTCGTGTTGTATCCCGCGCTGGATTTCCGTGTGGCGGAGATCCTGGCTGGCCGCATGCCGCCTCAAACCTGGCATCACATCGCCTTTGTGGTCGGCGAGGTGGCGAAGGTGCTCACCCTCGGCGTCCTCACCGGCGCGCAACTCCAGGCATTTGCCCGGGCCGTGCTGTCCGAATAGGAGGCAGGTGCAGTCGTTTTAGGTTCACTCGGTCGCCGTGGCTTCCCGCTCGCTCTTCACCACGAGCTGGATGAAGTGCAACTTGCGCAGCACCGTACGTGACATCACGAAGGGATAGAAGTCCTGCTGGCCCATGCTGCGGGCGAGTTCATTGAGCGCCATGACCAGTTCCATCCAGGAATTGACCAGCGAAAGGACGCGTTTTGCATCCGAGTCTTCCGGATCATAGAGGTCCTCAAGCTTGAAGGGCTCGACCTCTGCCTCGACGTCGTCACCCGTCATGCCAAACCCCAGTGCCGTGTCGAGACTGTCCACGAGGTGCAGATAGTGCGCGAAGCACTCCGCCCAGTCCTCCCACGGATGCACCGTGGCGTAGGAACTGATGTAGTGGTCCGGCCAGTCGGGCGGTGGTCCGCTCTCGTAGTTACGACGCAGGGCTGCGGCGTAGTCTTCCCGCTCATCTCCGAAGAGCGCTCGGAACTTCTCGTGCCACGGTGTGCCGGCGATGAGGCGGTCCCAATAGTAGTGGCCGATCTCATGCCGGAAATGCCCCAGCAGGGTACGGTAGGGCTCATGCATTTCGTACCGGGTCTTCTCGCGAACGGCATCGTCCGCTTCCTCGACGTTGAGGGTGATCAGGCCGTTGCCGTGACTGGTCATCACACGCGGCCCCTCGGGCGGTGAACGCAGGAAGTCGAACATCACGCCGCGCTCTGGGTCCTCTTCCACTTTGGATGTCACGGGCAAACCGACGGCAAGCAACTGTGCCACGAGCCGACGCTTCGCGTTTTCGATCGAGCGCCAGTAGCGGCAGTTATCCGCATCGCTCAGGTTGGGGATCGTGCGATTCAGCCGGCAAGACAGGCAGAGTTCCGAGGGGTGCTTCGCAGGCACCAGCCAGTTGCATCCAGCGGGCGCGTTGAGATTGGCGCAGCGCCGAAAAACGGGCGATGGAGATTCTTCTCCAGCGAGGCGCCATTCTACCGGGGTGGCACCGGGCTCAAGCGCTCGAACCTCCGCAAGATCAGGCTCGTAACCGAGCTCCGCGCCGCAGCCGAGGCACCTGCTGTTGCGAAAGAAAATGGGACGGCCACATCGGCATCGATACGTGTGCCCACGGCGCGGAAGGTCGGGTGTGCGCCAGACTTGCGAAACTCGCGCAGCGATACTCTCGATGAATGTTTTCATAGGGTTGCCGGAGGAATGGGGACTTGATGTTCTGTCCCACGGCTGCATTCCTGGGCAGCCAGCAGCAGGCAGGGCGATCGTGAGGCGGACGAAAACATTCTCGCCTTTGTGGCAGGAAATCACCGTTTCCTCGATAGGCTCAAGGTCTTATATCCCGCGCACGCGGCATGAGCGCCTCAAAGAATGACGCGTAACCGCGGGAGGAGCTGAATCTTTATGTAGACATTCGTGCGTGACGAAGTAGGGGAAAAAAAGCGATCCATAGCGTTGTCCGGTTTTGCAATCCGCGGGCAGACGCTCCTCAAGGCCGACCTGATTCCTCGCCATGGAAACGTTATTCCTCGCTCCTGAAGAATGCGGCCAGCTTTCGGAGATGCATAATGGCGATGGATTCAATATCCGGTATGACCAGGTGGAACCTGGAGCCTTCAACGGTGAGTGCCTTTACCGCGGAAGTCCGCACATGGTCTTCTGCCGCGAGCAGTACACGCGCAGCATCTGTGTGCACGGCACGGCGCCGAAGGGAATGATCACGGCGGTCATGTCGACCAGGCGTAATGGCGCCGCATGGCTCAATGGCGAGGTGATGACTTCCGACTCCCTTGGTGTGTTCACACCTGGCGACGAAGGCGCGTACCGCTCACCGGCGAACCAGAGCTTCACCAATTTCATCATCTCGCAGGAGCGTCTGGAGCGTGCCGTACGCGCTCTCTTTCAACTGCCGCTTTCCGAGGTGCTGAAGCATACCGCCACATTGAACGTGTCCACCATGGCCATGGCCCTGCTGCGTGAGGCGACGGCGGAGATCTTCACGCCCAAGAGTCCGGATGCCATTCTCCGCGCGGAGGTATGGGACAGGAAGTGTGAAGGAAGCGTGCTCCAGGCACTGTGCGTGGCCCTTGTCGGAGAGAGCGCGGGACACGAGCGCCAGCGTGCCCACAAGGACGGACGTGTCGCGAAGCATGTGCGCAACTACATCGAGGAAAATTTTGCGGAGGAGATCGACCTGGAGATGTTGTGTGGTGTCGCCGGTCTCGATGCACGCGCGCTGGAGGCGGCGTTTCAGGATTATTATGGCGTCGCGCCCATGGAATTCCTCTATCACCGACGGCTCAACGCAGCGCGGCACGCCCTGGCAGCGGCGAGGGCCGAGGAGAGTACGGTGAAAGACATCGCTTCACAGCACGGGTTTGTGCACCTGGGCAGGTTCACAGAAGCCTACCAGGGCCTGTTTGGCGAGAGTCCCTCGGCAACGTTGAAGAAAAAATGAGCTGGTGCACAGTGCGCTATCTCCCTGTTAAACCACGCACAGTTTCTTAGCCTCACGCTCATGCGCTCTGCGGGATCCTGTGCCCCTTCAGGGCACGGCTGCCAGACTGAGGACCGCCAAATATTTGCAATGGCACTGTCAGTCTATTTCAAAGGATTCATTAGTGGCCAAGTATTCTCCCGTGAAAAGCAAATGCCCCGCAGACCCAGATGGGCAGTGCGGGGCATTCATGCACTCTGGTCCGACTCAAGCGTCCGGACCGGATTCCGCCGCGTCTACGGCAACGGAAAAAAGGCATCCCTTCAGGCGGAGAGCGCGGCGTATTTCGCCACGTCGTCAGCGTTCATGTCCAGCAGCTCAATCATCGCCTCAATGGCGCGAAGGTGATGTGCCAGCATGGGATAGGCACCGTACTTCTCGAACTCCTGCGACATGATGTAGCTCATGCACAGGGTTGCAGGGGGAGGGCCTTCGATATCTCCGTTGGCGCGCTTCCAGCACCAGTTGAGCTGGCGCTCGATGGCTTGGGCAGGTTCAAACCCTGCTTCGGCGAAGCGTTGGATCGTGCGGTGGGCGGTCTCGATGGAGGCAATGAGATACTCATTCATAGCGGTGGCTCTTTGCCGTTTGCAGGTAAGGCTCGCGATGGCTGTGACATCGAAGGGGAAAAACTCTCCGGGATTCTGGCGTAGACCATAAGAGAGTGCGAAGGAGTGCATGGTATTGTATAACGAAGTACTCGGGAAATTCCTTACAAAATGCTCAATTGCCCAAATTTAAACAAAAGCACCAACAATTTTAGTGATGCACAGACAAATTTTAGGGTGCATGCCAAAATAGGCAACCAATTTTGAACGTTTCTTTAATCTGGAATTGTGGTGAGGAAGGCCCTAAAATCAGGTGAACAGCGTGTGCCGTCGGTGTGTGCGGGTTTTTCCGTATCTCTGCGAAGAACATCTGACCCTGGTCTTATCGGCGCTCGATGGGAATCGCGCTCAACACTGAGTGAATCACCCCTGCAATGCCGCGGGGGCGGCTATTGACGCCCACGGAAAAACCTACGGACAGCAGACCGAAGTCTTGCCATGTGTGGCATGCAGGCAGATGGCGGAGAGGTACACGTCTTCCATCGCGGCCACTTGGGTTTCGGCGCCGAAGTTGTCGCGGACTGAGGCGGCAGCGTTGCGTGAAAGCCGGGCGAGTTCCGAGGCATCGCCCATGAGTTTCAGCATGGCCTCCGCGAGCTGTTCCGGGCTCTTCTCCGGCACGAGTAATCCATCTTCACCCGAGTGGACCGCTTCCGGGATGCCGCCGTGCATGGTGGCGACTACTGGCAATCCGGTGGCCATGGCCTCCAGCATGGAATTGGGAATTCCCTCCTGGTCCTCCTCCTTGGTCTTTTGACTCGGGTGGAGGAACATCTGGGCGATGTTGTACTGCTCCAGGAGCTGCTGCTGGTCCAGCCAGCCAAGCATCTCCACATTGTCCTCCAGACCCAGCTTGTGCACCGTCTCTTCGATCTTAGGCTTGAGCGGGCCCTCGCCGCACAGCACGTAGCGCACACGGGGGTACTTCTCCTTCACGATGGCGAGTGCCTTGAGCGTGGTGAGGATGCCCTTTTTCTGAATCAAGCGACACGCCTGCACGAGCCGCCACTGCCCATCGGCCGGGGGCTGGCGCACTGCGGCCTGCAGATGCTCCAGCGGGATGGGGGTGTGATTCATGCGCAGCTTGTCCGCCGGGCATCCCAGTTCCTCCAGACGATCCAGCAGGGACTGGCTCCGGGCCATGACCAGGGATGCTTTCTTGAACACGGTCTTCAGCTTCGTCACGTACTCCGGCTGGTCCAGGAACTTGGATACATCCACGCCGTGGAAGGAAACGACAAAGGGGCCGCTCCAAGCTTCGAGCATATCGAGGTAGTGCACGGCCTTGTGTCCGTAATACACGTGCACCAAGTCTGGATTGTCCGCTTTTAGCAGTTCCACCAGATTGTACGGATAGTACGGGCTCACTTCCTTGTTGATGGGGAAGGGCGGCGGCCAGCTTTTGATGACGTGCTTGAACCAGAAGCGCAGCAGGAAATTTCCTTTCAGGCGTGGCCGGGCCAGCTTCTGCAGCGTGACCACGGGCTCGAAGGGGAACATCTCCGCATTCTCATGGCTCTGGGTGTACACCGTGGTGCGCACGCGCTTCAGCCCGGTGACCTGACGATAAATGCTCTGCATCTCCGGCTTCAAAAACGTGCCGCAGAGGGAAATGACATGGGGCAGGGAATCAGGCATCGAACGGGCGGCGAGTGAGAAAGAGCAAGAGCATCCACTGCATGCCATTTGATGCGGGTGCGGTCAAGGTGCGGTGAGACTGCAATATTATTCAGACGGGGTGGTGGATCTTCTGGATACGCTGGAATCGACGTCGCAGCCGCCTCACCCAAGGAGGTTAGGCGTCCCGCCTGACAGCGGTGGTTAGACCTCCGGTCTGACCGGCACCTCCTCCCGAATGCGCGCAGCAGTCCTTCCACCAAGTGGCAAATGCCCCACGTATAACTGAGCGTGAGTGTGAACATGACTCGCGGTGCATGGTACTTCGACTGCATGGTGCAGAGGACGATGCTGCAAGACGTGGTGTTTTTGTGAATTTGAGGATTGGTCAGGCCGGAGGTCTAACATCCTCTGTCAGGCGGGACGCCTAACCTCCTGGCTTCTGCAATGCGACAAGCGAATCACGCCTGGCGCATATCTTAAAGACTTAAGGACACTCCAGCCACACCGCGTCAGTCCTTCTGACCCCGCCCCAACTCCCTTGCCTCATCATACGCGGCCTCGAGATTCGCGATCTGCTGTGACGACTCGAAGTTCTTCCGCACATCCGCCGCGGCGGCTTCGCCCATGGTACGCCAGGTGGACTCGGTGCTCGTGAGCTTGATCATGGATTGATGCAATCCCTCCCGGTCGCGTTCCGCCACCAGGAAACCGGTCACGCCATCACGCACGGCCTCGGGAATGCCGCCGTGGAGCGTGGAGACCACCGGCAATCCGGTGGCCATGGCTTCCAGCATGGAGTTGGGCACGCCTTCCTGATTCTGGTCTGAGGTCATGCGGCTTGGGTGAATGAACGCATGTGCCTGATGATACAGCGCGGACAGCTCGGCGCCTTTCAGGAATCCGGCGAAGCGTACGCTCTCTCCCACACCGAGCTTCTTGCTGAGCGCTTCCGTCTCATCACGCAGGGGGCCTTCTCCTGCGATGGTGAAGCGTGCCTGCGGATAAGTCCTGGTGAATTGCGCAAAGGCATGCAGCGCATCATCCAGTCCCTTCTTCTCAATGAGACGGCAGGCCTGCACAAAGTGCCACGCGCCATCCTGGGGGAACGCGCGCTTGATCTCGGGATACAGATCCAGCGGGATGCCCGTGCGGTTCATTCGTACCTTGCTCTCGGGGCAGCCCAGTTCGTGAAGGCGATCCAGCAGGGACTGGGAACGCGCCAGCACCAGCGTCGCTGCCTGCAGCAGCTCGCGCAGCTTCACTTCATAAGATGGATCATGCGCACGCGTCTGCACATCCATGCCGTGGAAAGAGACGACCACCGGCTTTGGCCAGCGCTGGATGAATGGAAGCAGGTGCACACCCGTGTGGCCAAAATACACATGCATCAGGTCGGCATCACGGCGCCCGAGCAGATTCGCCAGCACGCCGTATTCGCCGCGATACACGATCGGAGGTTCGCGGCGGATGTATTTCAGCCAGAAGCGGCGGATGAAGTTGCTGCGCACGCCGGGCGCGAGCTCCACACCGCCCTCGGGCATGAGGTAGAGATCCTCGCTCTGCCGCTCCTTGCAGATCACAAAGGTGTCATACCTCCGCAATCCGGTGATCTGCCGGTAGATGTGGAGCATCTCCGGTTTCAGGAAGGTGGTGCAGTAGCTGGCGACAATCGGACGGGGCAAGGGAATTGGCTGGGTAAAGGGGGAGTAAGAAAGCTTCCGTGACATCGCGACTGCCTCCGGTCAAGCAGCCTGTTTCCCGGGTGGAATTAATCGATGGAGCCTCAGGCGGCATCCAACGCCATATGGGTTTTCGATTCAGCCATGATTATTGCGAACCCCAACTTATAACCCCTCCTTCCATGAATATGAGCGCTTCGGCATCACGGCCCCTGAGGCTGGCGTGGATGCTTCTCGGAGGTGCCGCCTGCCTTCTGGCAGTCACCCCTCCTGCCTCCGCAAGACCACCGCAATCTGCCGTCAATAAGATAGAGTCTGCAGCCAACCGTGTGGGCAACTTCCTCTACAAGACCGCCCGCAAGCTGGAAGAGCCCCTGCCGAACCCCGAACTGCGAGCCGTGCGCCCTCAACGGATCTACACGGTGACTACCACGCCGGATTATGCCGCCGATATCCGGGCTGATCAGGCGCGCCTGCGTCCCCAGCGTGGCTCGGAAGAGCCGCCCTTCATGCGCGTGTGGGACCCCCAGACGCAGCAGTGGCTGCCACCGGGCATGGTGACCCAGCGCCGGGCGTACTCTTCCGGAGGCGCTGTGTACTCGCCAGGGGGAGGGGTGACCGTGACCAGCAGGCAGCCCTCCATGCCTGCGGTGCGCCTGCAACCACGTCCCGGCGGTTCCTCTCCGGTCATCACGGATGGTGACGTGAATGTGATGAGCCAGCCCTCGGAAACGCGGTATCTGGATCCCTATAGTCCTGCGGCCACAGAGGCCTACAGTTCCACCCAGCGGCGAAACGACCCCGCTGCCGAGCAGTCCGCCTCCAACTCAACCCTGGAACAGCAGCCGCAGGGCCAGATGAATTCCCGGACCCTGGCCAAGCCGGCCACTCCGAAACCCTCAACCCCTGCGGTTTATGGCACTCTCGTGCCGGGCAAGCCGGGCTTTGTCTACCCGCCTGGAGTCGAGCAGGATTCAAAGAACATGCTCGACGTACGCGGCCTCACCGCCGGGCAGAAAGTGCGTGACCCCCGCAACGGCCAGATTTTCCTGGTACCGTGAGCGCAGCGGGTCCCTGCGGCAGTCACCGGCCAGCCATACCGGTGGCTGCTGCTGAGCCGAGATGAGCCGGAACTTTGCGGTGCAGTTTGACGCACCGTCCGAATTCGGGATACTGGACGGCTCGCCTCATGTTTGTAGACCAGATTAAAATTCATGCCCGCGCCGGAAAAGGCGGAGATGGCAGCGTGCATTTCCACCGCGGCAAGTACCGCCCCAAAGGGGGGCCGGACGGCGGTGATGGTGGCCGGGGAGGGGATGTCGTCCTCAAAGTGGATCCCAGCACGGACAGCCTGCGCAATTTCTTCTTCAACGGCAAGCTGTACGCCAAGGACGGTCAGGGCGGCATGGGTGAGCAGCGCACCGGGAAGTCGGGCGAGCACGGTGTTTTCCGTGTGCCCCCGGGTCTGGTGATCAGCCGCATCATCGAGGGATTCGACCCCGAAACGGGCGAGCCCACGGAAGAATTCGAGCCGGTGGCGGACCTCACCGAGGTGGGGATGGAATACGTGCTGTGCAAGGGCGGCAAGGGTGGCAAGGGCAACCAGCACTTCAAAAGCCCGACGAACCAGACTCCCATGGAGTCCACCGCGGGCGACGAAGGCGAGGAAGGACGCTTCCACTTCGAACTGCGCAGCATCGCGGATGCCGGCCTTGTCGGCTTCCCCAACGCGGGCAAGTCCACGCTCCTCACAAAGCTCTCCCACGCGAAGCCGAAGGTGGCCAACTACCCTTTCACCACGCTGCAGCCGCACGTGGGAGTGGTGGAGTTCACCGAGACACGCCGCGCCACGGTGGCGGACATCCCCGGTCTTATTGAGGGAGCCCATGCGAACGTGGGGCTTGGTCATGATTTCCTGCGCCACATCATGCGCTGCCGTGTCCTGCTCTTCGTGGTGGACACCGCCGGCAGTGAGGCGCGCGATCCCATCAACGACATCGAAACGCTGCGCACGGAGATCAAACTCTACAGCCCCGAGCTGGCGAAGCGCCCCTGGTGCATCCTTGCCAACAAGATGGACCTTCCTGAGTCCGAGGAGAATCTCTCCCGCCTCAAGGAGCGCTTCAAGCGCATCAAAATCTTCCCCATCTCCGCGAACGAAGGCGATGGCATGGAGAAGCTGTTCGGCTATCTCGACAAGACCATCGCCCAGGACATTGAGTAGGTGTTCCTCGTAGATGACTTCCGGTAGGTCCAAAGACCCCCGCGGATGCGATCCGCGGGAATGCAGACTCAAAACCAAAACCAAAGTCAGAGTCAGGAACAGCAGTCGAGGCCGGGAATGAATCCCCTCGACCTCGAGGCGGGAGCAGCTGGCTCCCGTATGGTCTCCGAGTCCGGAGTGGGCGCCCACTTCGATGAGGAAACCTCTCTGGAAGCACTGGCCAGTCAGTACAGTCAGGCCGAGGGCGGTGGAAATGAGCCCAGAAAGGAGCACTGGGATCGCGCTCGTGAGGAGCTTGCCCGGCGCTGGCTGCAGGGCTCTCCGAGCAACGATTCCAAGGTTCCCTCAAAACCCTCTGCCGACGACATTCGGGTGGAAGAGGCGATGCATTTGGGGAGGTGAATCAGTGGCGTCTTTGCCCATGTCGTTGCGTCACGTCAAGGAGTGGGGGCATTCCTGCCCCCATTCGAGCGTAAGCGGCGCGTTGTCATGACCAATGTGCTTGTGATGTAATGGGCTTCCGAATCTGAAGCTTCATCACCAATCGGCTGTGACCGTAAAATGGGGGCAGGAATGCCCCCACTTCTTGGGCCTATGCCATGGCTTTGCTGAATGGCTGACTCACTTGCAGGTGATACACCAGCCCTATCACTCCACGCTCGCGCTTACACCCTCCACCTGCACCCTGCGCAAATTCTCCGCGCTCACCTCTGAGGGCAGGCTGTTGATGTACGTGCCGCTGCCGAGTTCGAACCCTGCGAGGTGACTCAGCCGGGGCACGATGGCGATGTACCAGTGGAAGCAGCATGCGCTCTCTTCTCCCACCGGAGCTGAGCGGATGGTGATATTAAAATCCGGATCTCCCGCAGCGGTGCGCAGTCGCACGAGCAACCGCTTCAGCACACCGGCGAGCTCTTGAATCTGGGCATCCGTGATGGAGTCATAGGACGGCGCATGCGTCGTGGGGAAAATCCACAGGTGATAGGGCGAGAGTGATGCGTAGGGGACGAAGGCAGTGAAGGAATTCCCGGTTTCCACGATGCGCTCACCGGCCTTCAATTCATCGTCCATCGTGCTGCAGTAGAGGCATTCGCCGTGCACCTCATGGAAGCGCCGCGCTTCGTGCAGGCGCATGCGTACCTGGCAGGACACCACCGGCGCAGCGATGATCTGGGAATGCGGATGCAGCAGGGAGGAGCCTGCGCGTTCGCCGTGATTCTTGAAAATCACGATGCCGCGCACGTGCGGCGCTTTTTTCAGCTCCATGTACCTCGCACGGTACACGCGCAGGATGGCAGCGAGGTGGGACACGTCCATGTCCGCGAGCGCGAGGTCATGACGCGGATGCTCCACCACTACCTCATGCGCGCCGGCGGCAGCCATGGAACGGAAGGAGTCATGTGCCTGCCGGTGCAAGTCCGGGGTGGGGCTGAAGGCGGGAAACTTGTTCGCGAACGCGCGCACCGCCCAGGTGCCGCTCGGGTCGGATTCCCGCACAAGCTCCTGAGCGGTCTGCTTCTCGTTTCCAGGGCAGAAGGGGCAAGTTTCGTTGAAGGGAGGCTGGGTAGGGCGGGGCTCCGGCACTGCCTTGTGGAAGTCATCCGGCCTGCGCTCCCGCGCCGCTGCCATGATGACCCAGTCCAGCGTGATGGGATTGTACCGGAGTTCCGGAGAGGCGAGGGGATTCATGCGCTGATCGTATCGCATTCAATTCCCGGGTTCGAGAAACAAAGTGTGAATCGTCGCCTGACTTTCAGCTTGATACTCCCCGGGCCAAATTCTTGGTGCACTTTTTTCGCGATCGCTTTATTACACACCCGAGCGGTTCTCTGCATGAAGGTGCCTTTTGCGTTCGATTTGTTGTGCTGTCCGCCCACCCACTCACTCACCCGCATTGCTCCCATGACACCTGTCCAGGAATTGACCCACCGCACCGCCCAAGGCTCCCTCTTCCGCCTCACCATTGAAGAAGTGCCGCTGGTGGAGCCATCCCATCCCAAGGAAGTGAAGTACTGCTTTCACTTTTCCGGTGTCATGACCACTGGCAAAAGCACGACCTACTTCAAGCATCCCAAGGACAAGGTGAAACCACTCGCGGAGCAGTATGAGGAGATTCTCAAGGCGTGGCTGCAAACGCTTGCGGACAAAGGCGACTCACTTAGCGAAATTGACAATCCCTCCGGCTGCGAATTGTTCTCCCTGCAGCGCCAGCAGGAGATTCGCACAACCTTGGGTGCAACCTACGCGATCAAGGCGAATGGGGTGGGGGTGTGATTGATTGATTAAAGCGAACGCAGAACGTGCGTGCCATATTCGTGATGAAGATGAGCCAGAAACTTTCAGAGTTGAGGCACGCCTTGTTGGAACTTCACAAGGCCCTGGTGGAATCCGAACGAGCGGCCTATGAAGCCGCGAATGGTCGAATCCAATCCCCCAATCACTTCCTGCAGTTGCTCACCAATGATCCATGGTTCGAATGGCTGCGCGAACTGTCCCAGCTCATTGTCGTGATGGATGAGGCAGAGGACGACGAGGAACTGCTGACTGACTCCAATGTTGATGCGATGGTCGCGGCGGTCCGCAAGCTGTTGACTGCATCCGGCAGCGGGGAGGGATTCAACAAGCGCTATATCCTGGCACTGCAAGGAAATCCCGAGGTGGTGCTGGCTCATGCGAAGGCGCTGGAATTTTTGTGATACACCGTCAGCCAAAAGCGGTGCCCGGAAAATCTCATTTGGCGCGAATACGGCCAGGGCAATTCGCATTCCCAGAAGTGGCCGAGCTTGGGCTCAGACGTGTTCATCCTCGTTAAACAAGCCAAAAGGTGCTATGGTGCCCAATGATTGAGTCCAAACCGACACCGCTCGAGATAAAAGCTCGTCTTCGCGCCAGCAAGCAACGGCCAAAGAAAGTGCCAATCAAATGCAACACGTGCAACGGTACTGGCGAGGCCGCATCCCCGGGACGTTATGCGACGCGCTGTCCCGACTGCTTCGGCTCTGGATTCGCGAGGCAATCGCCTGATCAACAGATGGGTGCGTTTGTTTTTGGTCCTTCTCATCGTTGAGTCTCCTGCAGGCGGCGGAGGCTGGCAGTCCAGCGCCAAGATCGTGGACTTCGGCACAGCCAGGGAGGCCCCGGGCTTTTAGCGCGGAATCTTGGCTGAACTGCTCCGTGGGCAGGAGGCACGCGTCCAAGGCGGTTACAAGGAATATCCACTACCCCAGAAAGAAGTAACATGATTCTTATCAAACGACACTTTGGTACCTGGATTGCCATCACGTTTTTGACGATGGTGAGTTGGCTTCACCCGGCATATGCAGCGGAGCTTCCCGAGCTTACAACATTGAAGGGGAATAACTGCCGGGTCACCATCGATGCTTGGATTCTGAGTCCTGAGGGAGGGAAAAAGCACTATCTGGTAGATACTCAATCGAGTGCATTCGTTGATAGTTTGAAGCGGTTTTTCAGAGGTCTGGATTGCAAAGGAGGGCATCTTGAACCTGGAGTTGCCGCCGGAGAAGTTGTAAACATCACTTTTCACGGGGAGCCGGCCTGTGCCTTTGCAATCATGGCTCGCGAATACCTCGTATTTGAGGACGGTCCCGAATATGTGGTCGGCAACGTGAAGAGGGGAGACTCTTTGGAGAGAATGTTCCTAAGGGACGTGCTGCTGAAGCATCCCGAACTCTTGAATGAGAAGGTGGAATAATTCTTTGTGAGAGTTCGCGATTTGATTGTCGGATACGCAGGCGCTCCCAAGAGGATGCGCCGTCACGGCACGGAGCTTTTGTTACAGGCCGTTCACGGATGGCTTCAGATTCATGAGTGTGGGGCGTTCGCTGGAATCATGAGTAGAAATTCCACTGGAGCCTGCAGACGCCCGCTTGAGAAGTGAACGAGTCCATCGCGTGGACTCCACCCGTGCATTCTTTTGAAGTATGGTGAGGAGATGAGGCTGTAGGGACAAGGGGAGCCTCGGTTCACAAAGTGAGGACGGCCGCCCAGTGAACCAATGAAACGGTCAATCATTACCATCATCTTGATTCTGATGCTGGCCCCGCTGTGCTAAAACCGTTCACGGTTTCTTAACCTGACGCTCATGTGCTTTGCGAGGTCTTGAGCCTCTGTCATGCGACCATTTCCAAGATATCGCCATGAATTACTTTCGCGCTGCCCTGCTTTAGGCACATCCACCGGAAAGACGAAGTACGCGGGCTGGGGATCGAACCCAGGACCAATTGGTTAAAAGCCAACTGCTCTACCGCTGAGCTACCCGCGCGTTTGTTTTGAGGGGAGTTTACGTATGCATTTTGGCGGCTGGTGCAAGCGGGAATTCGTTTTGAAGGACTTTTTCCGCGAGTGTCAGCAGGGTCACTTCGGGGCGGGAGACCAGGGCAGCGTGCATGCCGGCGGTCTGTGCGCCGGCGAAGTCGCAGTGTTCATCGTCGCCGATGTGGAGGCATTGTGAAGCGGGAGCATCTGCTGCGGTCGCGAGTGCGGCGAGGAACATGCGTGGGTGCGGTTTGCTCGTGCCGACTTCGCTGGAGAGGAGCACCTTCTCAAAGAAATGCGCGATGCCCAGGCCCTCCAGGATGGGATGCAGGCGGCGGTCAAAGTTGGAGAGGACAAAGAGACGCAGAGGTGGAGGTGCACCCTCCGGTGGACCATGACTGCTCGCGTGTTCGCGCAGTTTCTCCAGTGCGGGAATCGTGTCCTCGTAGAGTTGCCACGCTTCGGCATTCGCGAAGTGCGCATACATCTCTGCAAACATCGGCTCGAATACGGCAGCGGCATCGGCGCCATCATCCACGGCACCGCTGGCGTCACGTGATGCGGTCACTTGTACAAAGGTGAGCCACACCACCTCGCGCCACCAGGAGCGGTCGTCATCCGCAGGAGGGGTGCCTTCTGGATGCACGGGTGAGGGCAGTGTTTTCCAAGCGGTGCGGAACGCGTTCTCCAAGGCGCGTGGTTCTGCCGTCACGCCATGCTTCGCGGCAATACGCGCATACGTGTCGCCCACGGGTTCGCTCAGGTGGAACAGGGTGCCTGCGGCATCGAAGAAGAGGGCGCGCAGGCGGGGGCGATGGGAATCATGAGGGGGCACTGAAGGGATTTCGTCGCCCCGAGAGGAGATGGCAAGTTCCTGATGCGCGCGCCAAGCGGCGCCACCCCTTCTCTCGCAAGCCTGCTACCTCTGGTGAAACACCCACGCCAGGTCCCGCATTTTCCGCAGGTCGGTGGTGAGTCCGATGTTCGACTTGTAGAAATCCTCCAGCTCATCCGCAGTGCCCACGTGCTGGTAGCCCAGATTTTTCTCGCGGCTCTTTTGAGAAAGGGTGGGACGAATTTGAAGCTTGCGACGTCTGAACGGTTCGTTCCAGGGAGTGAGATACATCTTCAGAATCACCGCGCCCTGCCTGGGGAAAAAGTCGGAGACATGGGTCGTGGCATGGCGGCCTGTCGAGTAGCGCCCGTCCTCATGGTTGTGGATGTAACGGAAGGCGAATACCAATGTCTGGAAGCAGCCGTGATGACGCTGCGCAGCGAGCGGCTTTCCAGGGTCGAACTCGGGATAGCGTGCCTGCTCAGGGTCCATCAGCAGCAGGATGTGGATCCCGTA
Organism: Roseimicrobium sp. ORNL1; assembly: GCF_011044495.1. Taxonomy (GTDB): domain Bacteria; phylum Verrucomicrobiota; class Verrucomicrobiia; order Verrucomicrobiales; family Verrucomicrobiaceae; genus Roseimicrobium. The sequence goes on along the minus strand of NZ_CP049143.1, from coordinate 4,087,954 downwards.
GGCGCGCCGTCCGTAGGTGTGCAGTGCGGCGAGGAAGGATTCCTTCGAGTGCACGTGGAGAAATTCAGTGGTGTTGAGCACGAATTTCCAACCGGTGCACTCCCTCTCAACGGCCATCACCTCCTGATCCACCTCCTCAGCATCGAACTCGAGGCAGCTTGCATCCCGCACCTCCCAGTGTGGAGCCAGTTCCCTGCAAATGGCTGCCGAACGATCGGTGGAGCCGCGATTGATGAGGATGCCGTGATCAAACAGTGGCACATGGTGCCGCAGCCACAGGGGAAGGAGGTATTCCTCATTGTAGAAATGCGAGATGAGGGTGGTGCGGGCTGGGGGAGGCGGCCACGGGAACATCTCAGGGCGCTCGATGCTGTAGCTCTGAGGTTTCGTAGTGTAGACGCCGTCCGTGAAGGTCAGGCTTACATCCACGATGGACTTTCCATTCTCAGGAAGGGGCACGGTGAGCTCGAACCCGCAAGTTGCGGGCACAGCCAGCCCTTTCTCCTGAAAGTGCTGCACCACGTCCAGGCGCTCCACCTTGGTGGTGAAGATGACATCAGGCATGCCGTCGACGGATGCTGTGCCGTGGAGAGTTCTTCCTTCCGGCGAGAACATCCAGCCCCGGAGCAGGACCTCGTGTGGGGTGTGGATCTTCTCCTTGGCGAGGGGTGCGTCCACCCAATGCTGGAAGGTCCGGCGCGGTGCTTTCGATTCGGATTCTGGCCTGGTCGTGTTCAGAGCTAAGGCGCCGGCTGGATTCATTGACATTGAGTGATGTTAGCGAATGCGCATCTGTTGTGCCTCGGAAACACGCTTTATATTTTTTGAGGTGAATCGGGCAGTCCAGTCCAGTCCTCTCCTGTCCCGTGCCGTGGGCTTGTGTTCCCTCCGTGCACGTTTGCTTGCGCGTGTTTCATGTTCCTGTCATGCATGGGATTCCGCAGCGCGCCGTCAATGTCATGTCCCTCCTCTATCCACGCTTCAAGCTTTCCCTCCTTCCGCTCATGGCGTGGATAGGTGTGCAGGGTGCGCTCATCGCGGGTGCGTATGGCATCCTGCATGACCAGATCACCTACACCATCTCGCGGGAGTACTTCACCGAGTTCAAGGCGGAGCAGTTCCGGTACATGGACTTCGGCTGGCCGGAGCGGGTGTACACGGCACAGATAGGGTTCCTGGCCACATGGTGGGTGGGATTCATTGCGGGGTGGTTTCTCGCCAGGCTCGCGGTGCCTCATTTGCCCGAAAAAGTGGCCGTCCGCTGGTGCAGGCAGGCGTTCGTCGTGCTGATTGCGGTGGCAGCAGTGGCGGGTTTGGTCGGCGCCGGAGTGGGGTGGTGGGTAACCCGGCCGGGCACCGACCCTAGCGCGGGCGACTGGCAGGAATTTGCCCACAGTTACGGGGTGAGGGACGTGCCCGGGTTCATCCGGGCGGCCTGCATCCACAATGGCAGCTACATCGGCGCCTTGCTGGGACTGACGGGGGCGTGCTTCTGGCTGAGGCGGAGGGTGCGGGGTCTCGGGGAGACGGAAATGGGACCTCCAAGAGCCGTCGCAACCGCCGAAAGCTGAATGCTCTAGCCCTGCAAGTTCCTTTACCCTTGGTTTTCCTTTACAGGGGATAAAACTGCTTGCCAGTTCCATCCTTTAGGATATCTTCACCTTTCCTTCCGGGGCGAAAAACTCGAGATTCAATTCTCCAGAGCGAGAGTGGGACTAGTCCCGCTCTTTTTTTCGTCTGGGGAGGTTTCTCCGTTTCCACTTTCCCCTCACAGCCATGGTCAGCGAACTTAAAGCCCTGTTTGAATACTACCAGAAGGAGAAAGGCATCGACCGCAGCAAAATGGTTGAGGCCCTTCAGAGCGCGCTTCTGGCCGCGTCCAAAAAGAGCATCGGTCCCGCCCGGGAACTGAGGATCGAGATCGATCCAGACAAAGGCACGATCAAGGCCTTTGCCAAGCTCCTTGTCTCTGAAACCGTGGAAAACCCCTTTGAGCAGCTCGCGGTGAAGCATGCGCGCAAGCTCAAGCCGGATGCCCAACCCGGTGATGAAGTGGACGTGGAAGTCACGCCCAAGGACTTCGGTCGCATCGCCGCCCAGACCGCCAAGCAGACCTGGATGCAGCGTCTGCGCGAGGCGGAGAAGGCCAATCTCTACGAAGAATTCAAGGACCGCACGGGCGATGTCGTCAGCGGCACCATCCGTCGTTTCGACAAGTCGGACGTGATTGTGGACCTCGGCAAGTTCGAGGGCGTCATGACCGGCCGTGAGCGTGTGCCCACGGAGGACTACACCGTCGGCGACCGCATGCGCTTCTATGTGAAGGCTGTGGAAAAGAGCACCTCCCGCGGTCCTGAGATCATCCTTTCCCGCAGCCATCCGAACTTTGTCCGCCGTCTTTTCGAGTTCGAAGTGAGCGAAATCTCCGACCGCACGGTGGAAATCGTCAGCATCGCCCGTGAAGCAGGCTACCGCACGAAGGTGGCCGTCTTCAGCGCAGATGAGAAGGTGGATCCCGTCGGCGCCTGCGTGGGCCTGCGTGGCGCCCGTGTGAAGAACATCGTCCGTGAGCTCAACAATGAGAAGGTGGACATCATCCACTTCAACAAGGACGTGGCCGAGTTCACCAAGGAAGCGCTCAAGCCCATCAAGATCCTCTCCATCAGCGTGGATGAGGCGAACAAGCGTGTGCACCTCACCGTGAGCGAGGAAGAGCTGTCCAAGGCCATCGGCCGCAAGGGGCAGAACGCCCGCCTCACCTCCCGCCTCATTGGGTATGACCTGGTGATCGAGAAGGATGAACACGCGAAGAAGGTCTTCGAAGGCCACATGGGCGGTGCCGCGCACCAGCTCGTGGAAGCCCTGGGCATCACCGCAGGCGAGGCGGTGAAGCTTACCAGCGGTGGTGTGTCCGAGATCTCCGTGCTCGACGACATGGGCGTGGACGACGTGGCTGAGATTCTGGAAGGCGATGCCGAACGTGCCCAGTATATTCTGGAGAAGTACGCCGCCTGGAAATCTCCTGCGTCCGTAGCCTAATCATTCGTCATCATCCTTCGTTTTCGTTTTTCCCATTCCTGAGCTAAGAAGCACCCAGCCAATTTCTCTCTGCTGCCCGAACTCGATACTTCCCGCATGGCAACCAAGCCCCCGACCTCCAAGACAACCAAACGCAGCTCTTCTCCCGGTGAGGAGCCAGCAGCCCCGTCTGCGGAGAAGGCGACCAAGAAAGCAACCGTTTCACTCATCGACGAAGGTACGGCGAAGAAGAAGCGCACAGGCGAGCTGAAGACCGGCTCCGCGTTCACTCCTCTGGGTGCCAAGCCCGCGCCGAAGCCCGCGCCTGCGGCCAAGCCGGCTGCCCCCGCCGCTCCGCCGAGGAAGACGCTGGATCAGGTGAAGGCCGAGGCGCTGAACATTTTCGACGAGGATGAACGCAAAGCGGAGGCCCGCCGCGTACGCCGCGAGGAAGCCACTGCTGCGCCTGCCCCGGCGCCGTCTTCCAGCATTCTGCCGCCCATTTCCCTGCTGAAGGAGGAGGAGCCGAAGCCGCGCCCCGTGGCTGCTCCCAAGCCCGCCCCAGCTCCTGCACCCGCAGCTGAGCAGGCTCCCGCTGCCGTGGTGGAAGAAGGCAGCGACCCCAAGGTCATCCATCTGAAGCCGCCGATCATCGTTCGCGAGCTCGCCGAGCGCATGGGCTTGAAGACCTTCAACATCATCAAGGACTTGATGGGTTTCCAGGTCTTCGCCAAGGCGGACACCGCCGTGGAGCCGGAAATCGCCACGAAGGTGTGCGAGCTGCATGGCTTTACCTTTGAGAAGGAGAAGCGCGAAAAAGGCGCCGGCGTGCACAAGGTCGAGGAGAAAATCGTCGAGCCCCCGCCGCCGGAACCGCCGAAGGAAGAGGAGAAGGACGTCTTCGAACTCCGCGCTCCCATCATCACCTTCATGGGTCACGTTGACCATGGCAAAACCTCTCTCATGGACGCCGTGCGCAAGTCGAGCGTCGTCAAGGGTGAGGCCGGCGGCATCACGCAGCACATCGGTGCATACAGCGTATTTTACAACGACCGCCCGATTACTTTCATCGACACTCCTGGTCACGCCGCATTCTCCGAGATGCGCGCCCGTGGTGCGGACATCACGGACATCGTGGTGCTCGTCATCGCCGCGGATGACGGCTTCATGCCGCAGACCATCGAGGCGATGAACCACGCCAAGGCCGCGAAGGTCACCATCATGGTGGCCATCAACAAGATTGACCTGCCTGCTGCCAATCCCATGCGCGTGAAGCAGCAGCTCCAGGAGCATGGCCTCATGCCCGTGGAGTGGGGTGGCGAAACAGAAGTGCTGGAAGTCTCCGCCACGAAGGGCATCGGCCTGGATAATCTGCTGGAGACCATGTCCCTGCAGGCGGAAGTGCTCGACCTGCGCGCGAATCCCAAGGCGCCGATGCGTGCCACCGTTATCGAGTCCCGCATGGACCCGGGCCGTGGACCTACCGCGACCGCCATTGTGCAGAACGGCACCCTCAAGGTGGGTGAGCCCTTCATCTGCGGCCCGTACTGGGGCAAGGTGAAGAACCTCATCAACGACTTGGGCAAGCCCATCAAGGCCGTGCTCCCCGGCATGCCGGCGGAAGTCATCGGCTTCAGTGGCATGCCCAACGTGGGCGATGAGATCGTGGAGATGGACAACGAGCGCAGCGCGAAGCGCCTGAGCGAGGAACGGCAGGAAGAAATCCGCCAGAAGAAACTCGCCGCCCCGCGTCGCTCCACGCTGGAAACCCTTTTTGCCAACATCGAAGAAGGCGCGAAGAAGAACCTCAACATCGTCCTCAAGACGGACGTGCAGGGCTCGTTCGAAGCCATCGTCAAGGCGCTCAAGGAAATCAAGAGCGACAAGGTGGAGGTCAAGGTGCTCCACGGAGCCGCAGGCCCCATCTCCGAGGGCGACATCCTCCTTGCCAGTGCTTCAGACGCCGTCGTCGTGGGCTTCAATGTGAAGGTGGAAAACACCGCCGTCTCCATCGCCAAGCGCGAGGGCGTGCAGGTGAAGCTCTTCTCCATCATCTACGAACTGCTCGACCAGATGAAGGAGGCCATGCTCGGCCTGCTGGATCCGGAGACGCGCGAGAAGGTCATCGGCCATGCCCGCGTGAAGCAGGTCTTCAAGCTCAGCCGCGGCATCGTGGCCGGCTGTGTGGTCACCGATGGCCGCATCGACCGCAAGGCACGCGCCCGCGTGCTGCGAGGCACCACTCCTGTGTACGACGGCGCCATGGACACCCTGCGCCGCTTCCAGGACGAAGTCCCCGAAGTCCGCAACGGTCTCGAGTGCGGTATCCGCCTCGCGGGCTATCGCGAGTACCAGGAGGACGACGTCATCGAGGTCTACGAACTGGAGAAATTCCAGCAGACGCTGTGAGGTGGTGTGGGGGCTGGCCGTGAGGCGCGGCTCCCATTCAAGTAAACAGTGATCAGTATTCAGTAAGCAGTGGACAGTGTCGCTTCCCATCTCTTGGAACAGCGACAGGTTGTTCCAATGAGCCTCTTACGTCGCTGCTTCCCACGGTTCTCCACTGGATACTGCTTACTGACCCACTGATTACTCTGCTAGCCCCCCTGACTCACCACTTCCATGAACCACCGCCTCAAGCGCGTCACCGAACTCATCAAGCGTGAGCTCGGCCCCATCCTGGACCGCAACCTCACCTTCAAGGGCTGCTTCGTTACCATTCACGACGTGGAAATCACCACAGATCTGAAGCACGCGACAATTCACGTGAGCATCTTGGGCGATTCCATGTCGCATGAGGACATCATCAAGAAGCTCCACGGCAGCCGCTCCATCATCTCGCGCGAACTGTACAAGCGCGTGACGTTGAAAAACTCGCCCCAGCTCCATTTCAAGGCGACGGACTCCATCGAGCGCGGCGTTCGCGTGCTGAACCTCATCGAGAATCTCCCCGAGCCGTTGCCGGATGAAGAGCCGGAGACGGAAGGTGAGGGGGATGGTGAAGATGAAGAGTCAAAGGAGGATGGAAAGCGGTAGGACGGTGAGCGGTGCGACGGTAAGCGGTAGGACGGTCTGTAGTCAGTCAATCCCACGCCAACCCGAAGCGACACGTCATCAGTCACAACTCGGCCCTTCATCACCCCCGTCTCAGTCTCCGAAGTTCCTCTGTGTCTCTGTGTCTCTGTGTTGAACCCACTGCACACCACCACACCCAGCACCACCGTCGCACCGCTTACCGCTCACCGTCGTACCTGCTAACTACTCGCCCAGCATGTCAGACACACTCTCACAGATTGCTACGACGCTCCGCGACGCGAATACCATCGCAGTCGCTTCCCACGTGCGGCCGGACGGGGACTCCATTGGCTCCATCGTCGCGCTTGGGCGCAGCCTGGCACTCGCAGGGAAGACGGTGCACATCATCAGTGAAGATGAGGTGCCGGGGAATCTGACGTTTCTGCCGGGTACGGAACTCATCCAGCGTGCAGATGGCCAGGCTCTGAACATTGATGTGGCCGTGGCCCTCGACACCGCCACCAAACCCCGCCTCGGAGACCGTGTAAACGCCTCCATGGGTAGCGCGCCGATGCTGGTGAACATTGACCACCACGGCACGAATCCGAACTACGGGCATCTCAATTTCATCGACATCACCTATCCCGCCACCGGTGAGATAGTGTATGAACTTCTCTCACACCATGGGTTCCCCCTGGACGATGGCATCCGGCAGAATCTCTTCGCCGCCATCAGCACGGACACCGGTTCCTTCCAGTATGACAATACCTCCCCGCGCACGCATCGCATCGTGGCGGAAATGATGGAGCAGGGGCTGGACACCGCTGAACTCGCCCGCAGACTCTACCAGAGCCATCCCCTGCGCCGCACCCTGCTGCTGAAGGCGCTGCTCAATGAGATGAAACTCACGTGTGACGGCCGCATCGCCAGCTGGGCGCTCACCATGGACACGCAGAAGGCCGTGCAGATGGAGCCCGGCGATACGGAGGGTCTCATTGATTCCCTGCGCACCATCGAAGGCGTCATCGCCGCCGTGATTTTCGAAGACATGACCGACGGCAAGGTCCGCATCAGCGCCCGCAGCAAGGACCCCCGTCTCGACGTTTCCAAAGTATGTGCTGAATTTGGCGGAGGCGGCCACCGGATGGCCTCCGGCGCCCGCATGCCCGGCCCCATCCACACGGCCGAGGCACGCTTTCTCGATTCCCTGCAAAATGAAATCAAACGACTCAGTTAACGGCGTCCTTCTCGTAGACAAAAGCCCGGACATGACCTCCCACGATGTGGTGGCGGTCGCACGCCGTTGCCTCAACACGCGCAAGATTGGCCACTGCGGCACTCTCGACCCCATGGCCACCGGCATGCTCATCCTCGTGATTGGCAGCGCCACCCGCATCCAGGACCTTCTCATGAGCGAGGACAAGGAGTACCTCGGCACCGCCACGCTGGGGCTCACCACCAGCACGCAGGACAAGGAAGGCGAACCCGTGGAGACGAAGGAAGTGCCTGCAGACCTCACCGAGGAACAGGTCCGCGCCGCGCTCAGTGAGCAGATGGGCGACTTCTACCAGACGCCGCCCATGGTCAGCGCCATCAAGAAGGACGGCGTGCCCCTCTACAAGCTCGCGCGCAAAGGCCAGGAAGTGGAGCGCGAACCGCGTCTCGTGCATGTGTTCAACTACGAGATCAGCCGCTTCGCCTCGCCGGAGATTGATTTCAAGGTGACGTGCAGCAAGGGCTTCTACGTCCGCACCTATGCGCATGACCTCGGCCAGCGCCTCGGCTGCGGCGCCCATCTTAGCGCCCTCCGCCGCACCCGCTCCGGCCACTTCACCTTCGTCCCCGGCAAGTTCACCACCTTCGACGCCCTGAAAGAAGGCCGCCGCGAGGAAGTCATCAACAGCATGTACTCGCTGTATGATGTATCGAAGCTACGTGGCGTGTGAGGTAACGTAGCTCGCGAGTGATCCCTGAGGGAATAGCCGCAAAAGAACGCAAAGAGCACAAAGGGATAGGGGCTTGTAGCGCAAGCCCTGTCGCTTTGTGTGGAGTGGTGTCAGGCTCAAGAGCCCATGGTTACTCAGGGCTCCTGCGCGAATTCGCTTCAGCGATGAAGCGCGCAGGCAACCGCTCCTGAGGTCGCACGAGTACAACATCGATTCATTTGCCATAGCACGCAGTAGTGAGCCCTTTGGCCCAAGCTTGGGGGGAGTCTATGTCAGCGGCTGAGCCGTCGGGATTTAGCCAGACAGTCACACTCATGCTATATCCACTGGAAAAGCCCCATACGAGGATGGCCCTAAGCACGTCGTCCCGATTACCTTGTTCCACATCTGCAGCATCGAGATGCAAAGATAGACCACGACTCTGTGCAAATTGAGGAAATGTCTTCGGCAATTCCTCCACCGGCACTGTCATATAGCCGCCATGAGGATGTTTCTTGATTTGCATCCAAGCCCAAGCTCGTAGTTCATCCGGGTTCGCGGTGCGTTTGAGTTCATCCTGCGCACTTCGAGCGTCGTGATATCCCTTCTGCATTACCCAGAAGAGCATTACTATGGGAGAGAGAAGGACCAATGTCGCCAGCAAGCAGGCGATTCCAACCTCTTTCCATCCTGCTGTGCTTTGGGCTCCAGACTGAGATGTGCCTTGGTGAGCATGCGATTGATTATTCATGACTTCCTTGGGTTAGCTCAGCTATCGCTGAACCTGCCGAAACGTAATCCCCCTGGCCCACTTCTGTGCTGGTGGCAGATGCTCCTCGTCCTCCCAATCAGCAGGCGTGCCGTCAGGTTTCAGCAGGACAGTCACCGTCAGGTTCTCTTCAAAAAAGCCCCACCTCAATCGTGCTTCCAGCCTGGCGCCCGGCCCATGAATCTCATTCGAAGGATGCAGGCTCAGAAGAAAGGCTCTCTTCGGTAATTGTGGGAAAGTCTCGGGCCAGTCCTCGACTGCTTCTTTGATGTGTCCACCTTTGGGATGCTTTCTGAACTGCGCCAGAATCCAGGACCGCAGGTCATCTGGATTTACGCTGCGTTTGAATGCATCCCGAGCGTTCTGGATGTCGCGGTTAGCTTGTACCACGGCCCCATAAAGGATGTCGCCAGCGCGAAGAGAGATGGCTGCCTCATTGGTCAACTGGTGGTCAGCCCGATCATCCCCTCTGATTGTGTCTTCTCTCTTCATGCAAATGCTCCCGGCGATACAACGCCATCCACTGCCTCCCTTCATACCTGCTTGGGACCTCCTGCAGAGCTGCTCTACGCAACTGCTCCTACGCGGGTGCCACCGTACCTCCGACCCACGCGCCAGAACAACAACCCTGACGCCGCGAACATCAGCACAAAGCCCCCATTCAGCCCAAACACCGCCAAGACTCCTGGGCTGAAGTCACCTGGCCACACCACCAGTGCCACCACGGGGACCATGAACTGCGCGATCGCCATCGCGAACAGGGTCACCGCCATGCCCGCTGGCTCCAGACGCGCCATCACCGCCCCAATCAACCCGACAAGGAGCACGCCGCCGTACATCACATTCGCAGGATTTTCCTCGCTGCCGATGAGCCCCACGGCACCGTTCACCCAGATGAGCAGGAGCCCGGCGGTCAGGGCGAGGCCTGCAGCTACGCGATAGGCTCTGCTCACAGCCTTTCTTGTCGCCAGTTTGTACGCGAGCATCACCCCGGCAATGAGAATCCAGAAGACGACGAAATCGGTCACTCCCCAAGCCCACCCCTCGACCCGGAGCAGCATGGCCGCCGCCGGAATCATCAAAATACAGGTCGGCACGAGCACCACCGGGAGAAGACTCTTCCTACTCATGAGGTGACCGTGACAGGGGCTTGTGAAGTCCCTGTGAACCTGATGTGAAAATAGGGTGAATAGTGCTTGCCGGGGATGGTCAGAAAGAAGGAGCCTCGCCAGCCATGAGGGGCGGTGGCTTACAGCCTGAATGTCTCACCAATTGCCCTCGGCGAACTAAGTGACGAGCATCATGTGTCATGGGTCAGCGCGCTTCAGACACCCTATTTGTATTTGCCTGTTGCCTGGGGTGCTGGTGGTTCATGCTGGGGATGGTCGCGTTGTTCGGAGTCATCCGGGACCGGCGTTCTCCCCGGTCGAGACCTCCGCTCACGCCCGAGAAGCGCGAGGAGCTGAATGCCTCATTTGGGCCAGCCTTTCCGAGTTGGGGTGAGATCCGGGGGAGCTTGCGGGGATTCCTCGCAGCCGTTATCGTCGCCGTGGTTATGGTCGTTCTGTATGGGCTCTTCTGGCCGCCCATCCTGGTGAGTTCACTGGGCGAGCGCTGGCGGAAGCGGTAGGCGCGGCACGCTGGGCGGTGGACATTCCGCCAACCTCCCGCTATTTACCTCTTTGGCGGCTGCCTGCGTTCCACCGTCGTACCGCTTACTGTCTCTCGCACCGCATCACCGCTTCCCGTGCATCACCTCACCTCCATCCACGATCTCGCTCATCTTCCCGGTCCCCTCGCGCTCGCCATCGGGGTTTTCGATGGTGTGCACCTCGGGCACCAGGAGGTGATTCGCGCGGCGATGGACTACACGGAGAAGCACGGTAGCACGGCGGTCGTGATGACCTTTGACCCGCACCCACTCAAGGTTCTGCGTCCCGAGGCGGCGCCGCGGCTCCTGTGCAGCACGCCGCACAAGCTGCGCATCCTCGCGGATCTCGGCATCACGCACACACTGGTATGCCCCTTTGACGAGGACTTCGCGAAGCTCGATGCCCAGCAGTTCATCGAGGCGCTGTGTGGTGCCTGCAAGCCCCTTGGCTTCATCTCGGTGGGGTACACCTGGAGCTTTGGCAAGGGCAGGGGAGGGAACATCCATCACCTCATGGAACTGGGGCAGCTTCACGGCTTCGGCGTGTATGGCGTGCCTGAAGTGAAAGTGGAGGGCACCGTGGTCAGCAGCACGCTGGTGCGTGAGGCAGTGCGCGGCGGCGACTTCGAACGAGCCCGCCAACTCCTCGGTCGCGACTATACCGTGATGGGCGAAGTGGTGCATGGGCGGCACCTTGGGAATCAAATCGGCTTTCCCACGGCGAACGTGGCCATGGAGAATGAAGAACTGCCTCCCAATGGTGTGTATGCGGTGACCGTGCGCTGGCTCAGTGGTGGTGGCATCTGCCCACCCGAGGGAAGGCTCCCCGGCGTCGCGAATCTCGGTGTGCGCCCCACCGTGGAATCCGCAGGCGAGCGTTCACTGGAGGTGCATTTGCTGGACTTCACCGGCGACTGCTACGGAGCCCAGTTCGAAGTGGCCTTCATCGAAAAACTTCGTGATGAGCAGAAATTCGCCGGGCTGGAGGAACTGAAGGCGCAAATCGCGAGGGATGTGGAGGCGGGCAGAACTGTGCTGGCGGACGTGTAGGTGTAGGCAGCAAAGCTGCCGTCCTCTATACTCACCACTTTGCCTGCCGATGCGCCACCTGCGCATTCTCCGTCGTGGCAAAGTCACCTCGCAGGATTCTCAGTGCCGTGCGCTCGATCTCGATCTCGTGTGCGGTGCGTACACCAAGACGGCGCAGCACCGGAATGGGTGGGCACCAGCCTTGAATCGCATGCTGCAGCAGGAAGCCGCCCACGAGCAGCGTCAGACCCAGAAACTTCCGGCTCGCGGTCAGGCCCAGCGTCAGAGTCAGCAGCACCATCGTGGAAGCATTGGCCTCCAGCACACGCTCCATGTCCCACTCGTGATCCAGTTCCTTGAGACGGCGGTCGATGCCGGTGGGCCCTTCGCGGCTGGCAAGTGAAAGGCTGATGAGCGTTTCCCTCTCGATGCGGGCATTGATCTCTTCATCCGTGTTCCGCTCCACGCGCTTCGCGGAGGAAGAAGGTTTATTCATCATCGATGCAATCATGGCAGACATGGCGGCTTCGGGGGTAGAAGTTGGAATTCAAATCGCGTGCTTCACCGAGCGGAAGTGACAGCACATCTTCGCGGATGAATCGCGTTTCACCGTCGTTCAGCCGTGCGTGTGAACGAATTGTATAAGCGTGATAGGTGATGCATATCGCCTGCAAGCATCCATCACCGGTACTGTGATCGAATTGTTAGTAAAACCAAGGAGGTCGCGATGATGACAATTGGACCCGATGAAATCATAGGCATGAATGCCGCGCTCGAACGGTGCGAAGGCTACATCACTCTTGGCATGCTCAATGAAGCACGGGAGGAATTGCGATCAGTGCCCAGACAGCTGCGTACCACGTTTCCCTACATGGCAACGTGCATGAATCTCTGCCTGCATTTCAACTGGTGGGAGGAAGGCGCTGAGCTGGGCAGGAACCTGGTGCTGCGCTGGCCCGCCAACGACGAAGTGAGAGCTGCCACCATACACTGCATGCTGAAGGCAGGACGGGAGTTGGATGGCATTCTCCTCATGCGTGGCATTGATGCGGGCCCGTCTGCTGAGGACGACGAAGTGGATGATGATGAGGCTGATCTAGACCTGCCGGATAACGACAGGGACTGGCACCGCAGGTGATTCTGTCGGGGCAATTCCGTCCCGGCGTGGATTGAACATCCGGGTAGAAAAGGTGTCTCATTTAGTGTCCCTATTGCTGCATGAGGCAGCGGGTGATCACAACACACTTTGCAATCTACATCTCCCCATTCTACGCCTGCGCGCTCGCGGGCCCGTCAAGAACGCTTGCCCTTGAAGCATTGGCTTTCGCGCCGCCGTTTTCTCGGCCAGTCCGCTGCCACGCTTGCAGCAGGTTGGGCCTCCACTGCCACCGCTGAGGAACTCGATGGCGAATTCGAGTCCGGCAGCATCGACCTCAGTCCTGGTCAGCGAGTGAAGGAAACTGGCCCGCGCGTGGTGCGCGTGTCGGTGGAATTGCCCCACCTTCCTCCAGCGATGGATGGATTCCGCATCGCTCAAATCAGCGACCTCCATTTGGAGCCCTACACCACCCCCCGGCAGATAGCGCGCGTGGTGAAGCTCTGCAATTCCCTGCAGCCTGACCTCGTCGCCATGACGGGTGACTTCGTCACGTACAATGCGCGCCCTGCAGTGCAGCTTGCAGAGATACTCTCCGAGTTGAAGGCGACATACGGTGTTTATGCATCCCTGGGAAACCACGATTTCCAGTCCGGGCATGAGCATGTGGTATACGCCCTGGAGCAGCAGAAGATTCCAGTGCTGCGCAATGTATGCCGCACCATCCACACCGATAAAGGTGACCTGCATCTTGCCGGCATGGATTCACGCTACGTTTCCAGCCCGAACCTCCGCTCCACCCTGGAGTCGTGGAGGGAAAACCAGCCGCTTGTCATGATGATGCACGAGCCGGATGTGGCGGATGATCTGGCCGATGCCAAACTCCACGCGCTGCAACTCTCCGGCCACACGCATGGCGGTCAGCTTGTCTTCATGGGCATGCAACCTTCCATCCATCGTCGCGCGAAGTGGGGCAAGAAGTACCTCGCTGGAGCCTACAACGTGGGCACCGTGCGCCTGTATGTGAACCGCGGCATCGGCACCGTGGGCGTTCCCCTTCGCGTGCAGTGTCCACCGGAAGTGACGGAGATCACATTGCGCAGCCCTGAGCTGAGGCGTGAGATGCGGGTGTGATGCTTGATGCTATCACACTCTCCTGAGCATCACGCCCAGCAACAAGCTCAAGAGCGCGGTCCATGCGAACCAGTGGCCGATGGGCTTGAGTTGTTCAGCTGGCTTCAGTCCGGCAACAATCTGCTCGGGGCTGTAGCCGGTGAGGGCGAGGAGGGCTTCAGGCGCTTTTGACTGCAAGCGATACTCTGCAGGGTAGGGCGCGTGGTAGTGTTTCACCTCCAGCTTGTCGTGGTCCTTGTCATGCAGACGCAGGCTCAGGTGCTTGCGATTTCCAATCGGCACGCGGGCTTCATAACGGCCGAGACCGGTCTCGCGGATCTTCACGTCCTGGGTGTTGCCATTTTCATCGAGCACTTGTGAGGTCCAGTTGATGAGACTCACGGGAGCGTTGTCCGGGCCACGACGTTCGATGTCGAGAATCCATTCGCCATCGCGTGTGGTGCCGCGTGCTTCGAGCCCTTCCACATCCGTCTTGCGCAAGGCACCACGCAGCACTTGTGCCCAGAAGCGTCCGCAGCCATCCCACGCGAGCCACTCACCCCCCCAGATTTCGGTGAGGTCCGAGGTGTAGGCCAGCCCGATGCCCAGGCCGAATCGTCCCACCGCCAGCAGCGGGTCACCGTGCTCCGCGGCGAGCAACACCTGAGCGGCAGGCTTTGCCTCAGTCATCACGTAGCCAAGGGCCACGGGCAGATTATCCGCGGAATAGCCCGCAAGCATGGGATGCTCCGTGATTTCAATCGGCTGGAACAAACCCTCCTGCACGGCGGACTTGGAGGCCTGTGTGGTTTCTTTGGTGAAAATCTGCGGCAGTGAGGCAGGGTCGTTGCTCTCGTAATAACGACCGCGTCCCGCTTCGGCAATCTGCTGCAGCAGTTCACGCGCAGCGCCATCGCCCAGGCCCACGGTGGAAACGGTGACACCGGCATCCACGAGCTGCTGGGTGAGGCCGAGATGGTCGGCCTCATTCGTCTGGCCGTCTGTGAGGCAGATCATGTGCTTCACCTTGGCGGTGGTGCGCTCCAGCATCTCCTTGCCCATGACCATGCCGGGATACATGTACGTGCCGCCGCCTGCCGCGAGCGAATCAATGGATGCCTGAATGGTGCCCTGCTGTGAGGCTGGTGTCATTTCGCAGATGACCTGCGCATCGCTGTCGAAACCAATGACGGCAATCTGGTCCTGGGGACCCAGCAATTCCGCGGCGCTCTTCGCGGCCTGGCGCGCGAGGGCAATGGGCACGCCCTCCATGGAGCCCGACTTGTCGATCACCAGCACCATGGCGAGCGAGGGTTTCTCCTTTTCCTTCTCGAAGCGGGATACGAGGGGCAGCACTTCCTCCACCGGTGTCTTGTAGTAGCCACCAAGACCGAAGCTGTTCTCACTGCCCAGCATTACCAGGCCACCGCCGAAGTCTGCCACATAACTGCGCAGGAGGTTCATCTGGCGCGGAGCCATGTCCGTCGCGGAGAGGTTCGCGAGGATGATGGCGTCGAACGCGAGCAACTCCTCCATGCTCTCGGGCAGGCCACGCTTGCCACGCAGATCCACATCGAAGTCCTGCTCCTTGAGCGAGCGGGTGAAGGCGCGCATCTTCTTCTCATCCTCGTGCAGCATGAGCACACGCGGCTTGCCGCGCACGGTGATGGTGGCAGTCGCTTGGTTGTTGATGGGGAAGTGGTCCTTCTCTGGTACCAACTCAGTGCTCCAGACGCTCGGACCCGGCGTGGTCATCTCCGTGTCGAACCACACCTTTGCCTCTTCACCCGGCTTGAGCGCCACGGATTTCTCCTGCACGGCTACGCCCTTGTTCAGCAGGCGCACTTTGGCATTCATGGGCTGGTTTGCCATGGCACGCGCGGTGAGTCGCAGAACCTCGCCGTGGAAGGCGAAGGGCGAGGTGGTGTCCATGCCCAGTAGCACCGCCTCTGGCTGGCTCAGGGTTTTGAGAGGAACAAACTTCACATCCACGCCCTCAGCCTTGAGCTGCGTGAGTGCGGCATCCACACCGCTTTCTGTATCCACGCCGTCACTGAAGAGCACCAGGCGACGCGCCTTTCCTGCGGGGAACGCGAGGCGCGCGGCGAGCATGGAGTCGCCGAGACGAGAGTGCGCGCGGAAGGCATCATCCGCCACGCCCTTCATCCATGCGTCCAGCATGGTGCGGAACTCCTCCAATGGTTTCTCCCGCAGACCATCCGCCACGGCGAAGAGGGAATAGCTGTCGCTCTTGCGCAAGGCCTTGATGCCGGCATCCACCTGGTTGAGCGCTTGCTTTGTCGCAGGCAGATCCACGGACTGCGAAACGTCCACCATGAAGACGACGTGCGCTTCGTCGGTCTTTTCCCCGGCGAAGGGCTGGCAGAGCGCGAGCACCAGCAGGGCGATGCCGAGCACACGCAGGGCGAACGACGCCGTGCGCAGCCCGGTGGGACGATCCACGAGGGAGTGGTAGAATCCCGCGCCCACGCCGATAAGCACGAGCAGCCAGAGAAGGGGAGAGAGGGTGGTGAAGTCCATGTGAGCGCGGCTAGCCTACCTTCCTCCGGTGATAAAGGACCGACTCACCTGCCACCACCAGCACGCCCAGCACGAGCAGCCAGTAGGAAGGGGACTGACCGCTGGCAATGGGCTTCGCGGTGTCCTTGAGTGTATCATTTTGTAATTGGGACTCCTCCGGCGAGACCAGGGAGCATCCTGCTGTCCATGCACCGCCAGCGTGGGAGATTTCATAGAATCCAGTCTCCAGCAGTTCACCTGTGTCAGAGCCGGTGAAGTTCCTCTCTGTCCCGGAGGGAGACTTCATTTTGGCAGTCGTCCCTTCCGCCAGACCGGGAACTCGCAAGCTGCCGCCCGTGGGCACCGTGGCGGGAGGCGCACCTTCGCGATGGGTGAGGTGCGCTGTACCATTGTGCACCAGCACGGGGAACCACGCGGAGAGGTAGAACTGCGCCACGAGAGGGTCGAGATTCACCACGCACACGGTCTGTTCACCCTGGCGCATGAGGTAGATGAGCGGCGTGCCACCTTCATCTGCGACCAGCACCACGGCACCAACAGGGGAGGTGAGCTTGTGTGCGCCGGCGAAGTTGATGGTTTCTGCGTCAAGATAACGCAGCAGCGGATGATCCTTCGCCACCACCTTCGGCACGGGATTGAGAATCTCTTCTCCCACCTGTGACCAGAAAGGCGAGTCGCCTTGGGGCTGGAACACGATGGCACTTGCCGACTCCGGTGCCTTGCTGCGAGCGAGGAAGATGCGCGCACTCTTCGCGTCTTCGGCCAGGGTAAGCATCTGATCACTGCGATCAAAAGCAGCCACCACATGCTGCAGGAAGAAGGCATCCTCCGCCAGCACGCCCACGGGCACAGGTTCGCGCGGCGGCACATAGAGGTGCACGGTGTTGTCAGCGGCCAGTGCATCGTCCAAGCCAATCGATGCCGTCCAGCGTCCGCTCGGCGCATCATCCAGGGTGAGCGTCACCGGAGGATTGTCACCGGCATTGAGCGTCACGGGCAGCACCTTCACGATGCGATTGCTGTCCACATGCGTGAGCGTGATGTCGGTCTTCACCGGCTCCTTGGATGAGGACACGGGCAGCAGGAACAGTCCCAACCGCTCTACGCCTCCCGGTACCGCACGCAGGTCGGCACGTGCCAGACCGGCATTCGTCACCGCGCTACCGACCTTGAGAATCTCCACCTGCGGAAGGCGCGCCACGTCATCGAGGCATCCATCCGTGATGAGCAGCACGCGCATGTTCTTCATCCACTCGTTTCCTGGCTGAAGCGAACGCAGCGCCTCCACTCGTGAAGGCAATTCCGTAGGCCCAATGGCATCCACCGCATCCAGCAGGGACTTGCGATGCCGCGTGGGATGCGCCCGCATTTCCGTGCCATTCGCAAACGTCGCCACTGCCGCACGCTGCGTTCCGTTGAGACCTGTGATGAGCGCTTTTGCCTTGGCCTTCGCCTGCTCAAGTCGCGTACTCGTCCCTTCCTTGGCTGACATCGAGGCCGAGTGATCCACCACGATGAGCAGGTCCTTGCGTTCGTCTCCTGCAAAGTCCGGCTCGGCTAGCGCAAATGCCACCGCAGCAAACGCCAATGCCATCAGGATAAGCGAAAGCACATCCCGCAGTCTCTTGAACAACGCCGATGCCTTCTTCTCCGTGAAAATTTTCTGCCACAGGAAGTAGGCCGTCACCGGCTTCTTCCTCGGCCTTACCTTGAGAAAATAGATCGCCGCGAGTGGCGCGAGCGCCACAAGAGTCCAGAGGAATGCGGGAGCTAGGAGACTCAAGTGAGGGGTTACGAGTTAGAAGTTATGAGTAGGATGTTTGAATGCTTGCTAACCAACAAGGCCGCCTCTCCGCAGCAGATCCTGAATGACTTCATCGAATGGCCGCTCGGTCGTGGTGCTGACAAAACCGAGTCCTCGCTTCGCACACGTGCGCTGCAGACCACTGTTCCACTCCGTGATCGCCTCTTCATACATCTTGGCTTCACGAGGTGACACGGTGACGCGCTGCGATGCTCCTGTCTCCACGCACTCCAGAGTGACGTCGCCCTTCCACGGGCACTTCAGGTCGTTGTCATCCAAGGTCTGTAGACAGAAGACTTCGTGCTTGTGCCATTGCAGGCGGCTCAGGCCTTCTTCGAATCCACCAGGGAAGAGAAAATCGGAGACGACACATACCAGGCCTTTGCGGCGGTGCCTTGCTTCGAACTCGCGAGCGCAGGCGGTGAAATCGGTGTCCACACCGAAGGACGGCGCTGCTTCGAGAGAGCGGAGGAAAGGCAGCACCTGGTTGCGACCACGGGTGGGGTCAAAGAGTGGTCTCAGCTTGTCTGCCAGTCCATACACCGCGAGGCGATCGAGGGTGTTCAGCGCGATGTAGCCGAGCGCGGCGGCGAGTTCCTTCGCATATTGCTGCTTGCTGGCCATCGAAGGGCTGTGATCCACGAGGAGGTAGATGGTGGCGTCTTCCTCCAGTTCGAAAAGTTTGATGAGCAGTGATTCGAACTTCGCATACACGCGCCAGTCGATGGAACGGTAGTCATCGCCCAGCGAGTACTGCGCGTAGTCGGCGAAGGTGATGCCCGCGCCTTTCTTCGTGCTGCGACGATCCGCCTGCAGGGAACCGCCAAGAATCTTCCGTGCCAGAAGGTAGAGCGACTCCAGGCGGCGGATGAAGGCAGGGTCGGTGAGCATGGTGGAGATAGGGGATGGAGCAGGGCGGGCAGGCCACAGATTCGCGGAGGCATCCGAGTGTGCCTCGCGAGCGTCCCGTTATTCCTTCACCTTGGCCAGCACGTCCGAGATGATTTCATCCGTCTTCACCCCTTCCGCTTCGCCTTCGAAGGAGAGCAGAATGCGGTGCCGCAGGGCGGGAACAGCCGCCTTCGCGATATCTTCCCGGGCGACGTGATAGCGATCATCAAGCAGTGCGTGCACGCGTGCTGCGGCGAGAATGGTCTGCGCACCGCGCGGAGAGGAACCGTGGCGCACATACTTCTTCACGCGATCCGTGGCCTGCGCATCGGTGGGATGTGTGGCTCGTACCACGCGCACGAGGTAATCCTGCACAGAAGCCTCCACCGGCACTTCGCGGACAAGGTGGCCCATTTTCAGCACATCATCACCCGTGGCCACAGGATTGATGGAAGGCAACTCGACACCGCCGGTGCGGTTGAGGATTTCCACGAAGTCCGCGTGACCCGGCACCGGCACGTAGAGCTTGAAGAAGAAGCGATCGAGCTGCGCTTCAGGAAGGGGATAGGTGCCGTCCTGTTCGATGGGATTCTGCGTCGCCAGCACGAAGAAGGGCTTGTCCAGCTTGTGCGTGGCGCCTGCCACCGTGACGGACTTCTCCTGCATCGTCTCCAGCAGCGCGGATTGCGTCTTCGGTGTGGCGCGGTTGATTTCATCCGCCAGCAGCACATTGCAGAAGACCGGTCCCGGCTGGAATTCGAAGACTTTCTTCCCCTCCTTCTCCACCAGAATCTGCGTGCCCACAATGTCCGCGGGCAGCAGGTCCGGCGTGAACTGGATGCGCTGGAACTTGAGATGCAGCGCGCGCGCCAGAGTGTTCACCAGCGCCGTCTTGCCCAGCCCTGGCACCCCTTCCAGCAGCACGTGCCCGCCACACACCACGGCAGCCAGAACGTGCTCAATGATGTCCTTCTGCCCGACGATGAACTTCGAAACTTCAGTCCGAAGTTTTTCAAAGGACTCGTGGAAGTGTGCAACTGCGACCTTGGTGTCGGGAGGGTGGGGGAGGGACATTGCGGGAAAGTTGATGTGGTGGGAGTGGTGGAAAGAAATCAGTGTTCAGTACACAGTATTCAGTAATGCGTGAGCAGCGGTCTCCAGTGGAGTGGCGGGTTCGAAAGATGAGTTCATGTCTGAATACTGGACACTGACCTACTGAATACCTGGCTCAAATGCGCCAAGCGTCGCAACGACCATCCAACCTCACTGCCCTTACTTTTGGGCTTCCGCTTTGACGTCCGTGCCCACTTCCTGAATGCCCTTGAAGTACTCCTTCACGCCTTCCTTCACTTCGGCAGGAACGTCTTCACGCTGGATGAAGGACTCAAGCTGGCGCTTCCACTCGCGCTCGGTGGCCTTCACCTGTCGCGTGGCGGTCCCGGTGCCGCTGTCTGCGGCTTCGATGCTGGTGTTCGCCGGGCCCTGACCCTTGATGCCCTGGAGCTGGTCGCGGTTGCCATTGTCCTCAGTGGGGTCTGTTTCCGCACGGCGGGATTCCACGCTGCCCCAGCCGGCTTTCTTGCCACCGGGCTTGCTTCCCGGCTTCATGCACTCCGCGAGTGACTGGCATTCCTTGTTCCCCAAGTACCCCTGGCATTTTCCGGCGCACTGGCTCAGGCACATGAGTTTCTTCATCAGGTCACGCTGGCCGGCGCACTGGCCCATGCTCTTGCAGAGCTGCCCCAGCTTCTTGTTGGCGTTGTTCTGGCCTCCCTTGCACTGGCTCTCGCTCAGTTTTTGTGAGAGGGCCTTCTCGTACTGCTGCATCGCTTCATTCAGGGAGGCCATCTGCTGATCCATGGAGGAGGAGCTTTCGCTGCCCTGCTGGCCTTCCGCCTGGCTCTGCTGGCCGGACTGGCCGTTGTTGTTCGAGCTGCTCTGGGACTGGGAGGAGTTCTTATTTCCGCTGCCCTCCTTGCCGGTGCGCTGCTGGAAGTTGCGGGCGGCAGCGGCCATGCGTTGCGCGGCGGCCTTCAGCTTGGCGAGTTCCTTGCGGGCTTCATCCGGCTTGTTCACGTCTGCCTTCAGCTCCATCTTCTTCAGGTCAGCAGCGGCATCGCGGTAGTTCTTTTCCTCCAGCTTGCGTCCGACCTCACGCAGCTCGGCTTCCTGTTTGAGTTCTTCGCCCGCTTTCGCGAGAAGATGTTCCTGCTCGCGGGTGTTGAGCTTCTGTGCGGCCTCCTGCAGCTTGCGCTCGAGCTCGGCGTACTGGCGCATCGCCTCCTTCTGGTCCTTGGTCTCCTTGAGTTCCTTCACCCACTTGCGCCACTCATCGGGCTTCAGGAGCTCCTTCTCATCCTCAGAGGACTCCTTGATCAGTTCCTCGATTTCCTTCTCGAGCTCCTTGTTGATCTCATCCGTCTTCTTCGTGGTCTCGATTTCAAGAGCCTGTTTCTCCACCACGAACGGCGAGGCTTTGCGGAAACCCATGACCACACAGGCCATCAGCAGAATCGCGGAAACGGCCAGTGCGCGACGCGGCCAGGCGAGTGAGATGGAGCGAGCGTCGAGAGTCTGCACCCGCTCCGCGGTCTGCACCGCCTGCAGGGCATAGAGTTCCCCCTCGCGATGTTCCTTGCTGAAGCCGAGGTAGGAAGTCAGAGAATCCTTCAAGCCGAAGTGATCATCCGCCACATGTGCGGCCTTGGTGTCCGTCGTGCGTTGGATCAGCCATGCGCAAAGTGCGAGCAACGGCACCGCGACCGCAGCGAGCACATAGCCCAGACGAGGCACAGCGTAACCTTGCAGCACCCACACCAGGCACCACCCCGTCAGTGCGATCAAGACCGCCAGCAGGATGATGGAGAAGAGCCGGATGCCTCGCGCCTGCTCAAGCCGGGCGCGTACAGTGGCAAGGAACAAGGCAATGCGATCGTGGGCTGCCATGGCGTTCTTGGGGTTGCTCGGTTTTTATTACGAGATGGTTAGAAATACCAGATGTACCCAGCGGGGGCAAGGCAGGAAACGGCTTGCGGCACTTTTGCAGAATTTTTACAATTCGGCTGTCACCAGCCAAAACGTCCGGGTTGGACGGACCTTAGGGCTGGTTCATTCACTGAACAGGTACATTGCCGCCGGGAGTGGGAGATTCTGGCTTTGAAGCCGCCGCTTTCTTGGCAGCTTCCTGCTCCTTTCGCTGAAGGCGTTCCACCTGGAGACGAAGCCCCGTGGGCAGTTTGGCAACGTCCATTCCCTCCAGCGCTTTCATGGCATCCGCGTTGCGTCCCATGTTGTCGAGCGTCTCCGCTTTCCGGATGAGTGCCGGCTGGAGCAGGGATTGGTTGTTGCCCACCGTTGCGATGACGGCATCGAGCGCCGCCAGAGTCTGGTCCGCCATGCCTTCTTCTTCAAACCAGTCTGCCATTTCATAGAACGAGCGGCCGTCACGGGGAATCAGGGCGGCAATCTTCATGCCGTGCTCTAGCAACTCGGGGCGGCTCAGCAGGTTGGTGCGGCCGGTGAGGATGGGCATCTTGAAGGAGGCGCCTGGGTTGCTCTTCGCCGTCTTCTGCGTCCACTCGTCCTTCACTGCTGCTTCCACCAAGGCGAGCCGACGCTCCAGAGGCAGACGGACCTTGGGGTCCCGCCCGCACAGATCACCGAGAGTCACAAAGAGGGAGCTCTGGGTGCGGAAGCGGTCCAGGAACTGGCTGGACTGTTCCTTCGTCAGCGAGCTGCGCCACGTGGCAAGCCCCTCGTTGTCGCCGTCATAGAGATAGATCGCAGTGCGCACGCCGATGGCATCGCCAATCTGGTGGTCATCATTGTTGGCATATCTCTTCAGGATGCTGTCTGTGATGGGCAGCATGTCAGATGCCTTCGTGGGCGGCTGGCTTCTCCAGAAGAGACGCGTGCGGGAGAGCGCCATGCGGCCTGAGTACTCCTTGATGTTGTCGCGCAGCCATTCATTCCACGTGTTGTGGTTGTGAATGGTGTCATAAAACGTGTCGAAGGCCTTGAAGTCACCCTTCAGCGCGAGGTTGTGGCTGTGCAGCAGGGGCAGCAGGATCTGCCAGCGCATCTTCTGGGAGTCATTCATGCCACCTAGTTTTGAGACATCCACCTTTGCAGCGAGTGCGGCCACGACAGGGGCGAGTTTCTCATTCGCAGCGGAGGCTCCGAAGAGCCAGCCGGTAGCGCGGGCGCGCATGGCGTCATCCGTGATCGCCTCGGGGTGGAAGGATTCCGCGGCGAGATTCCTGCGGGCACGATAGTCTGGCGGCATGCCAAATCGCTCGCGGTATCCTTGGGGCGGATCATTGCCCACATCCATGAAGATCCTGCCCAACTCCGCCAGAGCAGGGTCCGGACAGGCGGTGATGAACTTGTCCCGCGTGGTGGTGTTCAGCATCACGGCCACGCCTTCAGCGATGTTGCTGTCGCTGTTCACCGTATCGAGCGAGTCGAAGTAGGGAATCCATTGTGTGAAATCCTTCCATTGCGTGCGGAGGAAGTTGGTGGCTTCGGTGAAGTCCTCCTGGCGTACCATCGCTACGAAGGTGATGTAGCTGTCATTCAGTGCATTCGGGAAGTCCGACCTCAGGCGTGTCTGCCAGGTCTTCTCACGAGCACGCACGGCCATCTCCCACATGGCGAAGACAGCGGTATCCGCGGGGTCATAGGCGCGGCCCATGCGTGAGGATTCCTGATTGCGCGCGTTGCGCATGACCCAGGCATTCCACACGTCATCTGCCGCGGCTTTCCAGGACTCGTTCACCGGTTCCTGGTTGAAGCAACGAAGTGCCGCCGCCAGATGGTAGGCACTGTGTCCCCAGGAGTTCCGCAGACCTTCTGCGGAAAGCTTCATCGCGGAAAGGACCACGCGGCCATCCACTTCTTCGCGGCCGTAGTGGCAGATCCAGTTGGCAATCACGAGCCGTACGCGCGGATTGAGCGAGGCGTCTTCCATGATGCCAAGCAGGTAGTCCCAATCCTCCGGGCGCATGGAGGGCGCCTCGGGATCGACCGGGCGCTTGCCGGAAGCATCCAGCACCACCTTCTTGCCTGGTGAAGTGAACCGGTGGAAGCGCGCTGCGACCGCGAGCTCGCGTGCGAGTGCGGCATAGGGCTTCTTCGCTCCTTCACCTTCCGCCCACTGGATGAGTTGCACACGCAGCCTCGGCGGCACCTGGCTCGCGAGGTCATAAAGCACAGGCATGAGAATGGTCGGGTTCTGTCCCTTCAGATTGCTGTGGATGCGGCTGAGCGTGACGTGCAGCGAGGTATCCGGTCTCCAATAGCCGCCTTCGCGCTTCCAGGATTCCTCCAGGGTCTTGTTCCACTGGTTGCTGTTGGGGTGGCCAGGATGTTCCAGCTTGCCGCTGGTGTCGGTGTTGTAGAGCCGTACGCCCAGTCGCACGAGATCCCAGCCTGACCGCCAGTCGAGGATGGTGTCCGCGAGCTGGCTGCGGGGTGTCCACCCATTCCAGTTCTGTCCGTCATCCCAGCCCTTGGCTGCCATCTTTTTCTCGATGAGGGTGCATCCCTTTTCGAACAGGTTCACCGCTTCGTCATCCTTCCCTTCAGCCGCCAGCTTCACAAACTCCCCGCGCAGGAAATCGAAGAAGGGCCTGTCCGCCATCTTCAGTTGCTCGAGGCTGGTCGCTGTCAAAACCAGGGCTCGGCGCTCTGCGGCGCTTTTCATCTCCGCAGCAAAGAGCGGACGAAGGACTTCCTGCCGATCTGGAGGCATGTTTTCTGGTCGCTGGAGCGCAGGCCACACCTGCTTGAGCACGTCGCGGAGTTCATCCTGGGCCGGCGCGCCCAGTTTGCTGAGTTCATCCTTGCGCGCCTTGACGAAGGCGATCAGTTCCGCGTCATGCTTTGGCTCCAGGCAGGCAATCGAGAGTGCCGTGCCAAAGGTTTGATTCGGCGCTTCCTTCAGTTGCTTGAGAATCTGGGAGCGGATCTTGTCCCGTTTGCGCATCTCCGCCAGCAGTCCGCCGAGGATCGTGGGGGTATAGCGATCGGCTGTCCCATACGCGCGGAATGTCGCTGCTTCTCCGCCAAAAGGCGTTGAGGACAAGAGGTGCACCAGTCCGGCAGGATCGTCGTAGATCCCTTCGTTGGTGATGCGGTATCGCACCTGCTGCGTTGCAGCGGGAGTATCGAGCCAGCGTTCGGAAATCATCAGCTGCAGGGCTGCGGCCGGCACGCCGTTTTCTTCCATCAGGCCCTCGATGAATTGTCCGTAGCTGTAGGCTTTGGGGTTTTGCACATTGGAGCCGCCGTAGCGCTGGGCCACATAGTCGCTGCCCGCCTTGCGCCGTCCTTCCGCACTTCCAAAGATGTTGTCGCCCAGTTTTCCGATGAAGGTGACGACCTCGGCGGTGCCTTCTTGTCCGGCCAGCGTGCGCATCCAGGTGTTCAGGCAATCCAGATCCAGGTGATTGTTGTCCCGCAGGTACATCTTGACCTTGCCGATGATCCAGTCTTCCAGATGGGCTGCGATCTCCCTCTCCACGGCGAACCTCAGCAGATTCTCCATGTGTCCGCCGTCAGAGAACCAGGCCCATGCAGGCTGGCCCACGGAAGCCCTCAGTTTGTCCGTCTTCACCCAAGCGTCAGCAGCCTCGGCAAAGTCCTCGGGCTTGCCGAACCACAGTTTTGCAAAGGCTTTGGCAGCAGCGAGCTGCGGAGTTTCCTTCCCGGTTTCTCCGGCCAGGAGGGGATAGACTTCCTTTTCCAGACGATCTTCCGCGTGGTCCTTCCATGCGGCGTAGATGAGGAACTCCACCGGCTTCGGCTGCCAGAGGCGTTCATCGCCACCTGAGCTGTAGCTGAAGGAGTTCATGCGCATCGCTTCGATGCGTCGCTTGACCGCAGGATCCGCGGAGCGTTTCAGGCAGTCGGCCGCCAGTTCCCTCAGCGGGGTGAGATCCTGTTTCTCCGCGATGGCGAGGGATGCCAGTGAGGCAAAGCCATCCTCGATGAATTCTGGCACTTTGATCATCGCGCGGCAGAGCGCGTCATGAGCGGCACGTCGCTCCTTGCCTTTCGGACTCTTCTCTCCAGCCAGTTCTTCCTGGGAGCGGTGCTTGCCGCTGTACAGGGTGATGGAATAAAGATCCGGAAGGCGGGGGTCGCGCTCGGAGCCGTCATCCGAGTTGTTCCCATAGTGGGCCTGTCCGATGCTGCGTGGCGCCATGGCCAGATAGGGCAGGGAGATCTCCGGGGGCAGCTTGGTGCCTGAAGCCGCCATCTGCTCCAGGGTGGCGGTGAAGGTGCGGGTGGCGGCAATGCGGCGCGAGAGCCCTCCGCGGCCGCCGCTGTTCTGCATCACCTGCACGAGGTTCTGCAAGATGCCACCAAGCGCCGTCCCTTGCTTCACCTCCGCGATGAGGCGTGCGGCCGCCTCCGGGTCCTTGTTCGACAGCAGGGAAATCATGCGCACCTGCGCCTCTGTCGTGCGCGGCGCCATGACCAGCACCGCCTCATAGAGCTGCATCGCCTCGGCATCCTTGCCCAGGAGTTCATGGAGCCCGGCGTACTCCAGTTTCCGACGCAGACTCGCGACGTCTCCAGGATTCGCGGCCTTGAGGATATCCTCGGCCAGGTCGTGCTTCTTCACGATCTTCAGCAGTTCCTCCGCGCGGGAGGCCACATACTCGGCATTCGAAGTAAATAGCTCCGGCACCAGCATGCGCAGTTGTTTCATGGCATCTCGCGCGGCGGCATCGCGCTGGCTCTTGCCGGCCAGTTGGTCCACGGTGCTGGGGGAGGACTGGGCGCTGCCGATGTTCGGCACGTTGGATGAGCCGGATCTGCCGGTGCTCGCTGTCTTCGGCGTGGCGCGAACCTGCGTCGCCTCCTTGACCATGCCCAGTGCATCCATCGCGCGGGCCAGATATTCCTTCTGGCCCGAGTTCAGGCTCGTGTTTCTCCCGTGACGCCTCGCGAGCTCCTTCACGGCATCGAGCATTTCCGCAGTCATCGCCGGGTCGGGCTTGCCGTCCTTGCTGGTTTGGCTCGCCATCGCATTGTGCAGCACGGCATTCTCCACCATGGTGCGCTGCGAAGCGCCAAGCGTGAGCCCGAGCGCCTTCTGCAGGAGCTGGACTGCCTTGGGTGCATCCTGGGATTGTTGTGCCTCCCAACCGGCGAGCAGGATGATGCCGGGATTCTCGGGCTCAGCCTTGATCCTGGCTTCCAGGTAGCGGCTGAAGGATTCGCGATCTCCGCCTGCGAGCAGTGCGAGATTACGCAGCATTTCATTCTTCAACTTGGTCGAGGCCTTGAGGAGAGCTTCATTCCGGGGGAGTTCCTTGGGATTCGTCTCATCATTTCCAGGGCCGAACATCGTGTTCGGCAGCGAGGGGTGAGCCACCGCCAGCGCCGCAGGGGAAACGCCATTCGCCTCTGCGGGAAATGGCAGCGGATTCACCACCACGCCAGGGCCCATGGACATGAACATCTGGGCGTTTGCGGAATTCCGTTTGGTGCTGTCCGCCTTTTCGAAGCGTTCCTGCTCTGCCTGGGCGATTTCCATCGCGTCGTCCCACCTGCCACGATCGGCGAGCATCTTTCCGAACGAGGCCATCATCCACCCCTGGTAGGGATCGAACGTGCTGTCCGCGTGCTGTACCTGCTTTTTCAGCACGGCGAAGAAGGATTCTTCCTCAGATGGCTCCATGGAACCCCCGCCATTACCCCGCTGCTGGAGGTGGAAGAACAAGGCCTGGGTGACCAGCAGATCCATCTTCTCCAGGGACATCGCGAGCTTTATCCCCTCGGCAAAGAGAGCCTTTCCGCTTTCCGTGCTGGACCCCTTGGCGGCCAGTGCGGCCTGGATGGCGATGCCGGGATAATGCGGGTGAAAGTGATCGTAGGCTTTGCGCAGCAGTGCTTCAGGCGAGTCGCCTCCCGTTTGTGAGCGTGCCATGAGGCTGAGGACCCACCATGCCAGCGCCGGCTCATCATCCAGATGCTCCTGCAGCCACGCTTCATCCACTGTCACACCGCCGCGCTGCGGTTCCCATTGCAGATGGACAAACATTTCCGCCTGCGGCATGTCCATGCGTTTCAGCCGCGCGACCAGGTCATTCTTGTCCGTATCGCTGAGCGTCTGCGCCATGCTGATGAGGTGGACCGCGGCGAAGGACGGCGCGGACACGGCATAAGGAGGCACTGACACAAACCCGGTCGAGGCGGGCATGCCCGGGAAGCTGTAGGAAATGGAACCACCCCCACGTCCCTGCCGGTAGCGGTATGCCATATGCCATGTCTGCGAGAGCTCAATGAAGTTCGTGAGCCCCGGAGGCAGGTATTTCATGAACTGCTCCTGATAGGTGTTGTACTGCGGGCCAAACACGCCTCCTTGCGGTACCACCACGCCAGGAAGTTCCTCCATGGGCTGCATGAGAGCGATGAAGGCCTGGATGGCTTCCCGCTCACGGCTGGATTCCTCCAGCGCCACAGCCTGCATGAAGTGGAGGCGGTAGTCTTTGGGATGCTTCTGCAACAGGGGCTCAAGAAACTCCGTCACGCGCTCCCATTCACCGCGTGCGGCGATGCCATCCGCCAGGCGCTCGATGCCGCGGGCATCCATCTTATCACCGCCCGCCAGTTCAAAAATGATGCGGTAGCCGAGGTTCTCATCTCCGTAGCGCAGATGAATCGCCGCCTGTCGTTCGCGAATCTTGGTGCCTTTGTCCAGCGGGCGCGCTGTCTCGAGGGTGGCGAGTGCCTCTTTCCACAGGCCATCCTCCTCCTGCAGGCGTGCAAGTTCCAGCAGCAACTCCAGATCCTGCGGTCTCAGGCTGGCCGCTTCCATGATGGCGTTGCGCCGTCCTTCCGAGTTGCCGCTGGCGCGGTGAATCTCCGCGAGGGCAATCCACGGCACTACGGACTGGCGGTTTTTCTTCTGCCGCTCGCGGAATTTTTCCACCAGCTTCGCCGTGTCTCCTCCGGCAGCGGCGGTCCGCGCGAGACTACTGGCCCAGCGCATTTTGCCGGTGACATCCTCGGTCTTCTCGTACCAGTTTTCAAAGATATCCATCGCCTCCTCTGACTGACCGGCGGCGGCGAGTTGATCTCCAAAGCTGGCAGCGAGATCAGGATTGTCTGCGAACTTCCGGTAGGCCTCACGAAGGACCTTGAGGGCGTCATCGACACGTCCGGAATCCGAGAGGAGGCGCGCTTCTGTCGTCCATGGTGTGACCGCGCCGGGTGAGAGCTTCTTCCACTCGGAGATCCACGTCAGCGCTTCATTGCTCTGGCCGGCGCGCTGATGCAGGTCCACCAGCTTCTGCACATTGGAAGAGGAGCGTCCGTCAGGAAGCGCGATCAGCTTGGCCATGGTAGCGGCAGCGCGGACCCACTCCTGCCGTCCTTGAAGAAGGCGCACCTGCTGCTGTAGTCCGAGCGCTTCGTCCGGCCCGGTGAGCGCGGCGAGCGCGGCATCCGCCCCGGCAGGATCCTTGAGGAATTCACGAAGCTCCGCCTGCAGGCATCGCTCAGCGGCGGTGGGCGAGGGGAGTGCCGCGATCTCCTTCGACTGTGCTTCGGCGGTGCCGGCGTTCCGGATGATCAAGGAGGCAGTCTTCACGCTCTCCTCCACCTCGGTCACATCGTGTGCCAGCCGCACCCGTTCGCGTGCCCACGGAATGGCCTTGGCAAATTCTTTCGCGCCAGCTGCGGCGGTGCACAGTGCGGCGAGCAGTCGCGGTTCGCCAGGAGAGGTGGCGATGCGTGCGGTGAGCACTTCCAATGCCACCTCATGCTCCATGCGAGCGCCCAGAGACTGTCCCACCTGAATGGCATCTTCCAGCGATCCCTTTGCGGCAACGTCCCGCCAGATGGCAAGCGCGGCGTCACGTTCATCGATACGATGAAGAAATTGTGCCTGCGCTTCCTTCGCAGACACACTGTCACTGTGCGCCTGCACCAGCGCCTCGTAGGACTTCCTGGCGGGCTCCTTGAGATCCCAGGTCTCCAGCAGGCGTGCCACTCGCAGGCGATCGGATTCACCCGTGCCTGCCACAGAGAGGTACTCATTCAGGGTGGCCTGCGCGGAGTCGTCAGTCTTGGCGCGGTGCTGGAGAATGGCCAGGCGGATGATCCACTCCTTGTCACCCGAGAGCTGCTCGCGCAGGGCTTTCGCCTGCTCGATGGCCTCGTTCAGCTTGCCGGCGCTCTCCAGCAGGTTCAGGAAACCTTCGCGCACCGCCGGCTGTCCCGGCGTGCGGGCCAATAGATCCTGATACACCTTGATGGCTTCGTCGGCCTTGCCGAGATCGGCCAGCACCTGGGCGTGCTGCTGGCTCAGCCGTACGCGGGCCTGGTCCGCCTTGGCCAGGGTGCCCAGCTTGGTGGCCAGTCCCTCCAAATCGTCCTCACGACGGTAGGACTGCTCGATGCGCGCGAGCACTTCACCTTCCACCCACGTGTCCTTGCCGGACAGGTCAAGAGCGTCCTCGTAGGCATTCACCGCCTCGTCGCGGTTTCCCAGCTTCTGCCGGATGTCCCCGAGCAGCAGCAGGCGTGTGACCTTCAGATACGCATCCTTCGTTTTGGAGATCAGGGCTTCCGTACCTTTCGCCGCTTCCTCCGGGAGGCCTTCTTCCATCTGGATGAACACCACCTCCTCCGCGAGATCTTCATCACCCGGTTGCGCGGCGACCATTTCGCGGAATGCCTTGAGCGCTTCCTCATTCTTGCCCAGGCGCAGCAGGTGACGTGCGCGCTGCTTGGAGAGTTCCAACAGAAGGCTCGCTTCCGGTTTGGCGGCGAGGCCGCGCTCCAAGCTTTTCAGCGCGCCTTCGATGTCTTGCATCCGTGTCTGAAGTTTCGCCCGTTCCGCCCACGCAGAGGCATTGTCGGGATCCAGCTCCAGCGCCCGGGTATAGGCCTTCAGCGAGGCCTCTTCCTCACCGCGCCGGGAGAAATACAACGCCAGCAGGAGATGATCTCCGGCTTTGGCGTTGGGGGAGGAGGCACCGTGTTCCAGAAATCTCCGCAACTTCTCTGGGGTGTCTGTAGCCAACCAGGCGTCGTAAAACCGATCGAAGGCCACGCCCTCCTTCGTTTTGCGCAGCAGCATTTGATGATAGCGCGCGGCATCCGGCGGCATGGCGGGCACCTCCTGAGATGAGGGTGCCGGCGTCGCAGGTGATGCGGCTGGAACTGAAGGCGGAGGCGGAGAAGGAGACGGCGTCTGCGTTTGTGCCTGTACTCGCAGGCTTCCCGTCAGGGAAAAGGTCAGCGCCAGCACCCCAGAAGTCCAGGGGTGAAAACGTTTCGAACCACACAATGAGCCAGAGCGAGGAAAAACCACGGCGCGCATGGTCCGAATTAACCTACGCCGGAGGCGCGAATGCAAGATCGGAGTCGCAGGCAGTGTGTGACCTTGCCCTGTACTGGGTCACTGGGCTCCCGCCGCCTCACCACGGCGCATGTCCATGAACGACCCCGGACTGACTTGTCCGCGAAAGTGCTTCTGCTCGACCATCATCAGGGACTCCGTGCCCCACCGATCCCACCGCAGGACCAGAAGCGGAGTTCCGGATTGAGCCGTCAGTGTCCAGCGGCCGGAGTTCGTCTCGTCCGTCGCGGAGAAGGTGCCATTGTCGAAGAACGTCAGCACGTCTGTCCAATAAGGGTGGGTCACACTCCATGCACCCACCACGCTCCATCGCGGGTAGATGTCCTTGTCATCTCCTCCTCCGGCGGAGGCAGGTCCAAGCAATGTCACCAGGAGCACGACGGCGGTAAGGACAAAGGTCTTCATGGCAGGAAGGCGGGTGAGTTGGGAATTCGGCGTTATGCGATTTTCTCCGATATTAAGTGTAGTGACTTCAGCCGAAGGCGTACAGAAGAATTCAGCGCTTGTGGATTGCAATTCCTCATCGCACCTCTTCTACTTCTTCCATGAAAAGGCGTGCCCTGTTTGCCATTGGTGTCGGGTCTCTCGCATTATCTGTGTGCTCTGCTGCTGAGAAACCAGCCGTCAAAAAGGGTCCTGATCCAATCGTAGGCAGATGGACGCCTCCTCAGAAGCCCAAACCCAAAAGTCAGAGAGTCGTGGTGTTCAGATCCAACGGCACCTGCTACTACTATTACCCGGGAGTATCCAGCATCGGTGGCAAGTGGACTGTCTCACCGAAGGACAACCGGAAATACGAGGTCGTTTGGGGTGGCGGAACTAGAGAGGAAGCTTTCCGTATCGGCACGGATGACAAATTAAGGAACAAGGACGGGGAGATTATCGCTGAGCGGTTCGTGGAAAAGTAGGCGGAATCTCCATACTCAGAATCACGCCCCCGGCCTCGCTGCCTCCGCGGCCTTTTTTGCCGTGGGCTGGTAGGCACTATTTTTGAGGTCTTCCCAAAGTCTCATCGCTTCATCTCGCTGCTGGTGATCCTCTTTCCACTTCACCAAGCGCAGGGTCCATTCCGCCTCCCACACTTCGAGTCCCTTTGCCTGTTCCACGGCAAGAGTCAGCAGCGTGGCCACCTCATCCTCGCGGCGATGAATTTGCATGAGTGAGGCGAGTTCGGCGGCCACGCGTCCCTCCGCGGGGAACATGGTGGCGAGTCCCTTCGCATGCTCCAAGGCTTCCACGATCGTGAGTACACGGTTGCACACCAGTTGCGTGATGATGTCGCGTGAGGACTTCAGATATTCCGCGACCCATGCATCTTCGGCGAATGCCTGCACCAGCTTCCAGCGTTCATCAAAGCCACGCCACTGCCCGTTCTCCAGCCTGCAGAGTTGCTGCGCTACCGGCATGAGGTGACGCTTGGCAAGGAATTGCGCCTTCAGAGAATCCCGGCGGTAGTGGGACACATCTTCCCGCCAGGCCTGGATTTCCGCAGTCTTACCGGACAATCCCGCGAGGACAATCTGCGTGGCAATGCCGAGCGCCTCTTCTTCGAAACGCTCTTTCTCATCGGCGTAGGCACGGAGAATCTTATGCCATGCTGGGAGGAATCCCGCGAGGGAGGTGCCGCTCATGGAGGGAGCAGAGAGCATGGTGGATTCAAAGAGGTTCCCCTCCACCTGACGGGTACACTCTGTCTTGCCCCAACTGTTGCGACCGCTGTCGATCCGTTCCAGCAGCGTCTGGTAGTTGAGTTGCGCCTCGTTCAGTGGATTGGGATATGGCCCGGGAAACACGGAGCCCGTGGCTGCGAGTGCCTCCGGTGGAGTTTCGCGAATGCGTTTCACTAGAAAGTTCAAAGTCAGCTCAAGGGGATAGCGCAGGGTTTCCGCGGTGGAGCCAGGGCCAGAACCAAAGGAGGCATGGCGTGTCATCTCACGCAGATCCTTTTCTTTGATCTCCTGCTCCATCACCATGACGGCGGCCGGAGCGTCGGCGAGTTCGAGCATCAGCTTGTCCTTCAATGCGGCATCCTGGAATGTGTGTTCCATCACTTGGCGGGCCCGCTCCGCCATGCGGCGATTCCACGAAAGCGCGCGTGAGTCCGCCCACAGATCGGGCAGCATGCCCTGACCATAGAAGGAGGAGCAATACACCATGACCTGCACACGCTCGTCAGGATTGGGCAAGGTCTCGGCGAAGGCGCGGACTTTTTCCATGTCGCTCTCCTCAGGCTGGAGTTTGTTGTACGAGGCGCGGAGAAGCATATCCTTCGACTGCAAGAGAAAGTCTCGCGCCACGTCATCACGCTCATGGCGGATCAGCGTCAGCAAACTCGCGGCAGAACGCTGCTGCAAGCCCGAGAGGCTGCGCAAGGCCTGACGGAGCATCAGACCATCGAGTCCACGCGCGGCGAAGGTGAGCACGGCCGACTGATATTCTTCCAGGGGCTCGTAGTTCTGTCCGTTCGTAAGCCGATTCCGGTGGAGCCACGCGGGCAGCCATCGTGTGGCTGCTGCCTTGTACCGCCCATCCGCGGGAAGCCGGTTCACTGCGTTCAGGATGTCCAGCATAAGATCGTCGTGCACTGGCCACTCCTTCTCCACCGCCAGCGTGGCCAGGTCCATCGCGGCCCAGATGGTTTCCGGATCGGCATGCTTGCCTGCCTTGTTCATCAGGTTGTGCGCTACCGCGAGACGCACCAGTGGATTGACAGACTCATCCTTGATGACTGCGCGGAAACCTTCCATCACACCTCGGATGACTTCAGGATCTTGCGAGCCTGGAAGCCAGAGCGCTCCCTCCGCCAGATCGTTGAGACGGAATGCGAGTCCCAACCACGAGGCATAGAGTGAAATGTCAGTCTGTTCTTTCGCCAGGGCATCAGCGGCCTTCAGCACTTCCTGCCGTTGCCAGACATCGAGTTTCCCGTGGAAGTCCATGAAGGCGAGCATCAGCAGGGGCGCCTTTTTGATCGCCAGTTTGGAATGCAGACTTTGCAGCATTGCCTTCAGGCCTACGGCGGGATTGCCGATACCACCTTCATCCTTCCATGCCGTCACCAGCGCGCCACCCCAGGAGGGAGAGTTCCACCAGCCGGCGCTCGCGGCGTTGACCTCATCCGGTTGGTGGAACAGATCGCAGGCGACAGCCACCACATCCAGGCTCTGCGTTTTGTCACACCACCTCTTCAGCGCTTCGCCTGACGCGGTCCATCCATTGGCAACAGTGCTGGCATTCCATCCGCGGCGCGATTGCTTGTCGACCATCAATGCACATGCGCGATCCAGCAATCTCACCGCCTTTGCCCGGTCGGTGGAGGCCAGTTGGGTGGCGGCGCGGCGCATGGTCTCTTCAAACTGCTCATCGTTCATCTGGAGCGCCTCTACTTTTCGCGCGGTGAAGAATGCCTCCGCATTGCGGGCGGCCTCCATGTCTCCCAGCTTGAGCAGGGCGGCCTGTACCTTGGGCGCTCGCGTCTGCGCGGTTACTTTCAGGAAGGGGGCGAGCTCTTTCTCCATCAGCAGGCCCAGCGCTTCGATGCTGCAATTGGATGCTCGATCAATGCCAGCGTTGGCAAAGGCGATGGCATCCACCAGCTTCTGTTGATCCCGGGATACAAGGGCATGCAGGATGGCGGCACCGGGATTGCTCGCGGCCGCGTGCTCAATTGTGGCACGAATGTCCGCTTGAAGAGGTTTGTCGAACTGGTTGATGGCGGATGCCAGCCGGGTGAGCACAGTGTCCTTTTGAGCTGGATCCAGTGGACAGTCCCAGAATGGCGCACCTTCCGTCAGCCAGGGACTGCCCGCCAGGAAGTTGAGCCCTGCCCGGGAAGAACGCATGGCTGGTAAGCCGTACAGATTCTTCTCCGTCATCCACGGTGGAAGGACATACTCCGCACGGAAACTGGGATGATGCCGCATGCCCGATTCATCCGCAACTTCGAGCGATAGGAACACCAGTGTGGAATTCGTCTGACAGATGTTCTGCATCAAACGATGGATGAAGTCGACTCGTTGCATGGCGGGATTGTCGTAGCCATCACCCAGTTTCTTGAAGAACTCCCTCCACTCCGCGCGTGGCCCCAGAGCCGTCTCCATCACCTGCAGCATGAAGGCCTTCGCTTGCTCGCGGTGCCCTCGTGTGGCCAGCGTATCGAGCACGATGCCAGTTCCGCTGGGTCTGGAGATGTGGAAGATAGGCGTGCCGGGTTCCTTCAGAGCGAATTGGGCGGGATCGATCTCCAGGTTCCGTTCTTTCCAGATGCGTGCCGTCGTGATGGTGGGATGCGCATCCAGCCACCAACTCGCAGGATAGGGCAGATGCGCCAACTCGGCCGCTGCAGTGGGGAAGTCCGCTTCCTGGCATGTGTAGAGCCGCTCCAGTGCTGCTACGATGAGGTCTGCATGCACGACCTTGCAGCCCTGTGCGAAGGATGTGAGTTCGCGGAAGGCGGCGCGAGTGTCGGACTGTTTGGAAGCGTGCCATGCCAGCAGTCCGAGTGGCGAGGGCTGCCACAGGTGACTCGGCTCCGCTGCTTCATTGTGGCTGAAGGCTTCGTGCCAGATCCAGCCGTTTGCCCGGCTTCCGGTTTGCAGGACTTCACGGGCCTTTGGTGCCAGCGACTCCACCGTGGCGCCTTTCTTGAGTTTCAGTGCTGCGTAGCAACCGTAGGCGGCGGCGGCCATGTTGGGCACTTCCATCGCTGCCTCGCACAGTTCTTCGAGGTCGCCCGCGAGTTCGTGACCTTCGCCATAGGCGGGAGGCGGCTCCACGAGTGGCGCGCCAAAGCCGCCATTCTGTGCAGGTGGCTCCGTTTGCAGGAGATCACTGATGCCGGGAGCACTAAATCCCTCGCCGGACCAGGCGAGGTTGGTGAGGAGTGCACTGATCCATTGAAGATCCACGATGCCGTCCCTGCGACTTGGGACAGTGTGAAGCAGTTCCACCATGAAACGTGATGCGATCTGGGTAAGCACCAGGCTGTTGCGCCCGGCATTATCACAGATCGACTGACCGATGAACATGCGATCCTCCAAAGGAGCTGCCGCATAGAGTTTCTGAGCGGCAACGGTGTCCGTATCCAGCAGAGCACAGATGGCCCGAAGACGGATGTTCGTATCGCCGGGGTTCTGGTCGAGTGCCTTCTGGTAGTGCTCGTGAATTTCGGTCGCTGAAAAGCCCAGTCGATCTGCAATGAAGGCCCCTTCCGCATGACTCAGGCGTGGAGAGCCTGCTTCCTTCATCAGGTGGTCGAACAGAGCCTGGCGAGCCGGACTCTTGCGGTACAGTGCCTGCGAAAGTGTTTGCCACCCGTCATCGGTGAGCGCGCGCGCATAGCCACCTCCCAGGGCGATTTCCTGGCGGGCAAATTTGCGGAGCGTGTTCGTGACGGTTTGAAAAGAGGTGCCGCTCTCATGGGTGCTGTCCGTGCTGCGCAGGACAGCCTGGGCGATCTGGCTGGTGAACGTGCCCGAGTGCTGCTGGCTCTGCGCCGTGGAGCGGATATTGCCAATGTACCGCGTGCTGGAGTTCGCCAGCATTTGTCCCTGGGTCACAAACCCTGCACTCTTGAGCGACTCAGCGATGCCGCTGGGGGAGCGTTGATCTTCCAGTTCACCGAGCGCGACAAGATGCTTTGCCGCGGCGAGCACCACGGCTTGTATGGCGTCGTCAGCGGGAAGGGAGCCATCCACCGCGGTGCTTAACAAATACCGGGCGCGGCTACGCTGCACTTCTTCAGTCACGGGAAGCGCGGCCCATTGATAGAGGGCCTTGGTGAGTTCCTCGGATTTGCCATCCATGGCCAGCACACTGGCTTTCAGAAAGAGCACATCATCGCGGGTGGGATAAGCCTCCGCCAGCCGCATGGCTTCCTGCTTCAGATCCGCTTCGTGGCCTGACGCCTGGAGGCAGAGCAATCTGGTGAGAGGGTCTCGTGCTTCCGCGACCAGTGAGGCAGGTGCGTGCTCACCGGTGGCTCCTCCCAGCCACGAGGAACTCTGCGCAAGACACAGAGCCGGATTAATCCCGTATCCAGAATGGATTTGGGAAGGAAAGGCAAGGAAGTTGAAAGTATAGGCGCCGACTTCCTTCGAGCTGGCCTGCATTGCCAGTACCGCGGCATTGGCACGGATGCGGGGAAGCGCTTCGTCGAGGAGTTTGCGCCATCCCTCCCAGTGTCCTCGCGTGGCCAGACTGCAGGCAGCGTGAGAAAGGATGACGCCAGCCCTCGCATCGGTGGATGAAGCGTTCAGCGCCCAGGAGGTCAGGACGGAGAGAAGCTTTTTCTCTTCTTCCTGTGAGAGCCGACCCCGCGGAAGAATTCCCGCCATGTAGGGATCTGGCAGCTCGCATACCAGCGCGGAAGAAAGCTCGGCGAGGCGCTCCATGCTCGCGGTGGAATGTCTGGCGAACTCCAGGGCGCGCTCCATGCTCACTCCGGGAGTCTCTGACATATCAATGAAGGCGTGGAGCAGCGCAGCTTCAGCTGCGAGTTCGGGATGGGATTTGGAAAAAGTCTGCTCGGCATGATCCAATAGCGCGATGGATTCTTCTTCGGGCAGATTCGGAGTTTTTACGTTCCCTCGAAGCCAGCTGGCCAGGAGAACAGGATGCTCACGAACTTGTGCAGCGGTGGTGATGAATTCGCTGCGTCCCCAGATTTGCCGGATGACCAGATTGGTCCATAGCGTTGCCATGGGCACACTCTCGGGAAGTTTCAGGGGAGCCAGTTCGGGAGTCTGTGTGCGCCCAATTTCCGCAAGGCGCGCCAGATGCCTCAGCGCAAAGACCTGCGCTTCTTCCTTGCAGATGGGCAGTCGCACGTTGAGCGCTGGCCCAGGGCGACGCACTGTCTGCGCTCGTGCTATCATTTCCGGCTGTCCCCGGTATTCATAGGCATCTGGGGCTTGTTCGCGCAGACGATGCCACCAGAGTGAGCCGGGCATCTCCGGCAGGAGAGGGGGCTCCTGAAGCGGAGGCAGAGGCGTGGCATCCACCATCTCCTCCTGGATCAGCAGTACACGGGTGAAATGTTGTGCGGCTTCCTCCAGTTTGCCGGACTCCTCCAATGCAACACCCCGCTGGTATTGAAGACGGGCGTTCTGGGCCTGGCTGCGTGCGGGTTCTTCCAGCAGGGCGGCTGCTTCCTTCCACAGGCGTGCTCCCATCAGGTTGTCTGCCAATTGCTCGATGTCCGCGGTCTTGGTGGTTTGGGCGCTGGCAATCTCCTGCATGATTTGCAGCGCTTCTTCATCGTCACCGCGTTTGAGAAGGAAGTCGGCATAGGAGCGTCTGGCTTGCGGACTGGAATCCTTTCGCGCTGCCTGCCGGTAGAGTTCCGCTGCCTTTTCCACATTTCCCCGCGCGTCTTCACTCACAGCCAGCTCGCGCATCAGCATGATGTCATTGGGCGAGAGTCGCAGCGCTTCCCCGAGGGCGTTGCCATGCGCCGCCACATCGGGCTTCTCGCGATACACCATTGCCAGCAGGCGCCAGGCTTCGGGGGAGTCCGCATGCTCGCGCTGATTCCGTTTCCACTCATCCAGCAGCAAATCGAGCTGGTTGGTTTTCTTTGCCGTGCGCACCATCTGCGACCCGATGCGCAGCCGCTGCGTGGCATCGTCCTTTTGATCGAAGAGCTCGCGCAATGTCGCGAGTGCCTCGCTTGCAAGACCTGCTTCAGACAGGGCATCTGCCAGTTGAAAGGTGATGTCCTCCTCATCTGGGAATCGGCGTGCCGCCTCGCGCAGTACCTCAAGCACCTTCGCCGGTTGGCCCGTGCTCCGCAGGAGTCTTGCCTGCAAACGCCACGGGGTGTGGCTTGTCGGAGCGGCTGCCTTCCACTCAGCAATCCAGCGTAGCGCGGCATCGTATTCGAAGGCTTCCGCACTTGTTTCAGCGAGGTCTTGCAAGCGCATTGAAGTTTTTCCACCGGGTCGCTTGGCGTTATCGCTGAGGATGCGCAGGAGCGCCGACCATTCGCGTCGACGGTTGAGTACATGTGCGTGTCCCGCCTCCACCAGCGTTTCTTCCATGCTCAGCGGTGCATCCGCAGGGTGGGGAAGTGCCTTCCAAACCTGTGCCAGAAGCTCATCCGCCTTATGCATGCCAGCCTGCCGTTCGTCATAGGCATTTTCAGGCGTGGTGAATTCATGCGCGAATGCCAGGAGCAGGCCATCACTGATGCCGGAGGCTGGAGTCTTCGCAAAGTCGTCCAGCAGCAGCTTGCGGATGTTCTGGCGATTCAGCATGCCACCGGTGAGCGTGGCCAGCCGCTGCAGTTCGCCGGGATCCTTCACGAGCTGCGCGTAGCGGCGCAGCCAGCGCACGCATGATGTCTCCTGACGGGCCTGCAGGGCAAGATTGCAGGCCTGTGTGAGAACTCTAAGGTCATTGATGAACTCCTGCTCTCGCGCCTTGAGGATCTCAAACGCTGCCAGGTCCTCGCCACGATTCGCCGCTGCCGTGGCTATCTGGCTTGCTGCGGAAAGGTCACCCTGTGCGGCTAGTTTCCGCCACAGGGCAATCGCATCCGGCACGTCACCTTTGCGATGCAGCAGCGCAGCCAGTGACAACCCAGCGAGCGGATCCTGCGGATGACTACTCATCCACTTCTCATAGAGATCATGTGCGGCGTCATCGAGACCGAGACGCTCCAATAACCGGCCTGCGAGCAGCAGCGCGCCTTCGTCATCGGGCGATTGGTTGAGGAACTGTTCGACCAGGGCACGTGTGCGATCTGGAGAACCATTTCGTCCATGCAACCCTGCGAGTCGTAGCATGAGCGCACTGTCACCCGGCTGCTGGCGCAGGAGTTCCTCTGCCTGCTGAACCGCCTCGCGAATGTTCCCCTGGTATTCGAGGAGATTGATGTAGTCCTCACGCACATCCTGCCGTCCCGGAGTGCGCTCGAGCAGAGCTGCTGCAAGTGCAGAGGCATCCATGGGCTTTCCTATCTCGGTGAGGATGCGCATCTGCCGGCGGACGATGGCCACACGGTTGGTATGTTGCTTGGCGAGTTCGGCGAGCTTCGTGGCAAAGCCGGGGACGTCACCGCTGCGGCGGTACAGGCGCTCCATGCGATCGAGAGCTTCACCTTCCAGCCAGAAGTCGGTGCCACTCTGTGCAAGGGTGAGATCCAACTCGGTGCGGGCTTGCGGCACCTTGCGGAGATCCAGGAGGAGGTCCGCCAAGCGCAAACGCCGCATCGCTTTCTCAAACGGATCCTTCGTGAGATCCACCAGCGTCCGGCTTTCGATCGCGGCTTCTGGTTTCAGGCCGTTTTCCACCAGCATGTCCACCAACTCTTCGCGCAGGGAGGATTCATCAGGATGACGTTCGATGAGTTTGTGGAAAACGTCCTTCGCTTCGGAAGCGCGTCCCAGCCTCCAGAGCGTGTCAGTTTGCAGACGAGTCGCGCGAATGTCGCTCTCACCGGTGAGGCCAAGTTGAGAGGCTCGTGTCAATGCCGTGAGGGCGGTGTCCCAATCCTTCAACCGGTTGGCGATCTCTGCCGTGCGCAGGTGAATCAAGGGCTCATCCGGCGCCTTCTGTGCCGCCCTCTCACACGCCTTCAGCGCCTCCGCATCCTGACCAGAGGAGGAATAATACAGCGCCAGGATGAGATGGTCCGCCGCCATTGCATCCGCCGCATCGGATGCCTTCAGCAAAAACTCCCGCAGCGTATCCCGACTGCCGGTCGCGAGCCAAGCTCCCATGAAACGGTCAAACACCACGCCCGTCTGCGGCCGGCGACGTAGCATGTCATGATACTTCAGTACTTCAGCGGTAGGAGGGCTGGTTGCCGCTGAGGGTTGCTCTTGAGCCTGTACCCGTCCCAGCGGCAGCAATGCCAGCAAGAGCAGCAGCGGGTAAACCAATTGCTGCCACTGACGGTAAAGAACAAAGCTGCCCTGAGGATGTCGCCGCATGTCTGGTTTTACCAGATCATAACAAACGGGCACAAGCGCGGCAGCCTTAGAAGAAGGACGACTTTTTACATCCGCTCCGTCGTCTTGATCCCCAGCAGTCCCAAACCTTCCTTCAGCACACGGGAGGTGGCGTCGCAGAGCACGAGACGGGTGTTGCGCGCAGTACCTTCCGCGCGCAGCACGTGGCACGCCTCATAGAAGGTATGGAACGTATCCGCCAGTTCATACAAATACTGCGCCAGCAGATTTGGACGGAAGTCTTCCAGTACGTCGTGCACGGCCTCGCCGAACTGCAGTAGCTTCAGTGCGAGAGCGCGCTCGGCATCTTCAGTGAGTTGCACATCATCAGTAAGCGTGACAGCACCTTCCAACTTCCTGAAGATAGCACGCGTGCGTACATACGCGTTGATGAGATACGGCGCGGTGTTCCCCTGAAGCGAGAGCATCTTGTCCCAGGAGAATTTGTAGTCCGTCATGCGGTGCTGGCTCAGTTCCGCGTACTTCACGGCGGCGATGCCGATGATCTCCGCGACCTCAGCCTTCTCCGCATCGGTGAAGCCTTCGCGTTCCGCGACCACGCCGGCGGCACGTTCTACGGCTTCGTCGATTACTTCAAGCAGGCCCACGCTCTCACCGGAGCGGGTCTTGAACATTTTTCCATCTGGTCCCAGAATCGAACCGAAGGCGATGTGCTCCATCCGGGTCTGGTGACCGCGACGCCGCGAGGCATCAAAGAGCTGGCGGAAGTGAAGCTGCTGCGGTGCGCCCACCACGTACCAGATTTCCTCGGCCTTCCACTCCTTCACGCGGTAGTCCACCGTCGCGAGGTCCGTGGTGCCGTAGAGGAAGCCACCGTCCGCCTTGCGGATGATGAGGGGAAGAGCGGTCCACTCGCCATCTTTGAAGATGAGGAAAGGATCCTGATCCTGCTTCTTGGCGCCATCGGAAAAGACGCACACCGCTCCGTCACTCACCTGAGCCTGACCCTGGGCGAGCATGTCCTCCACGAGCGGTCCAAGGGCATCGTTGTAAAAGCTCTCACCGAGGTAGTGGTCAAAGCTGATGTCGAGCTTGCCGTAGACATCGTGCAGCTGGTCGAGCGTGAGCTTCACACACTCCTTCCAGATTTCGAGATTCTCTGCATCGCCCTGCTGGAGCTTCACCAGCTCCGTCTTGCACATTTCGCGCACGGCTTCGTTCTCCTTGCCCTCGGCGTTCACATTCTTGTAGACGCGCACGAGCTCGTGAATCGGAT
Organism: Roseimicrobium sp. ORNL1; assembly: GCF_011044495.1. GTDB lineage: Bacteria > Verrucomicrobiota > Verrucomicrobiia > Verrucomicrobiales > Verrucomicrobiaceae > Roseimicrobium. The sequence goes on along the minus strand of NZ_CP049143.1, from coordinate 4,045,530 downwards.
CCTTCTTCAGGGCATCCTTGTCCATCCGCGTCTTCCAGCCGTGGATGATCATGCCGAACTGGGTACCCCAGTCGCCGATGTGATTGTCCGTGATGACCTGGTGCCCCACATAGCGCGCGAGCCGTGCCAGGCTGTCGCCGATGAAGGTGCTGCGGATGTGGCCCACGTGCATGGGCTTCGCCACGTTCGGCGCGGAGAAGTCCACCACGATGGTCTTCGCCTGTTCGGCGCGCGGCACTCCAAGATGCGCGTCCGCCACCTGGGCGTTGAGGGATTCCGCGACCTTCTCATTCGTGAGGCGGAAGTTCAGGAAGCCAGGTCCGGCCACCTCCGGCTTGTGGCAGAGACCGGTGCCGTCAAAGGTCTCCGTGATGGTGGTGGCGAGCTGGCGAGGATTGGTCTTGAGCGCTTTCGCCACCGTCATGGCGGCATTGCTCTGGTAGTCGCCAAATCGTGAGTCGCTGGCGTTCGTCACATCAATGACCGCACCCTCGGGCAGGGTGATATTTGCCGCGGCGAAGGCGGCCTGGAGACGCTGGGACAGCAGCTTGCGAAAAGTGGACATGGCGGAATGAAAGGGGCTGGCACTCAAGCACAGATCCCGCTTCGTGCATCAACGCATGAACTGAATCCCGGCGATTTTCTCCGCCATGTCACGGTTCGCCAAGAAGACGAGTTCCGCCGCTGCGGCCCGGCTCTGACGAGCCCGGAAGTTGCGCACCTCGCCCTGAGCCACGCCGTCCACGTAGGCGATGGTCGGGCGGTTTTCGCAGTCCAGGTTGGTGATTTCCACCGTCGTGTCGTTAGAGAGGAGGGCACTCTTCCAATGCGCCGGCTCCAGCACATTGGAGCCCACCAGCAGCCACGCGGGGGTATCTGCGAGGAGAGGGGAGGCACCCATGGCGCGGGCGTAGGCCGTGCTGCCTGCAGCGGTGGAGACCAGGGCGCCATCACTCACCAGCTTCGGCAGCCGCGGAATGTCATTCACCTTGATTTCCAGCCACGCGCTCTGGCTGGTGGAGCGCTCCAGCCACGCGTCATTGAAAGCGTAGGCCTCGATAGTTTCCCCCGTGGTGGTCTCCAGCTCTATATAGATCTGCGGGAGCTGGCGGAAGATCACCTCGGAGGGAGGGAACGACTGCTCAAACACCTGCTCCGGCGCATTCAGCAGGAATCCCACATGACCCGCGTTCACACCGAAGAAGGGCAGCCTCCTCCGCCAGTGCTCACGAATGCAGCGCAGCATGGCTCCGTCCCCACCCAGGGTGAGGATGAAATCCGGGGATGCTTCATTCACATGCGGACGGAAACGATCCTGCCAGTCCACGGATTTCCCATTGCGGGGGTCCGTTTGCAGAATGCACTTCAGATCCTCCAGGCTCCCGCGTGACCAGGAGGCGGGATTGGTGCCGCGGTAGAGTCCGTAGCGGTTGATGTAGCGGTGGGCCTTTGGGGTGAGCAGGTTCGCCACCTCGCGCCGGTGCATGAGGGAGTCGCGTATCAGGGTGCTCGACCCCGGGATCTCCACAGGAATGAGCACATGATTTGGGGGAAGATCTGCCGCATCAATGGCATGACCGGGCCGCGTGAGGATGGCAAAGCGGCTGTGCTGCCAGAGCTCGGGTCCCTTGGACCAGCCGGTGTGGATGGCCGAGCGTTTCTGCGCGCCGCCTTCGATCCAGTCGGCGCCTACCACGTGCCAGACTTCCGCCTCCCCCTTGTACCGCTCCTCCAGGGCGAAATTCCGCGTAAAGGTATCCTGCTCCAGGTCGAAGAGATCCACCACGACGGTGCCGCTCTCCAAGTCGCCAAAAGTCAGGTCACACAGCGCTGCGCGGAATACGGAGGGAACGGAGTTCACCTCCGGCTTGTCCGGCCGGGGGCCACAGGGCACCACGCGCACTTCGTCAAACTCACGCGCCAGCACTTCCGCGAGGCGGAGATGGTGCAAACCCGGTGGATTGAAGCTGCCCCCGAAGAGGGCCATGCGGCGTGCCATGGGCCGACTCTAGGCGCAAAGTCGTGCAGGCTCAACTCCCACCGGCAGAAGACCTTTCCACTTGGAAGCGAAAGCGGGATTCAGCATGGTTGCATGCCGGATTTTGCGCGGTAGCTTGTGATCTTGCCCTTGTCTTGAAACCGAAACGCTTCGCCTGCCAATGCCCATTTCCCGTCTGACCTGCCCCCACTGTGAACAGGAGGTGGAGATCAACGTCACCGACGTGACCCGATCCCGGGACTGTCCGCGTTGTGGCAGGTACATCATTCTGCAATTCACCACGAAGGCCACCCGCATGAAGCGGAAGGCCCTCCTCACGCCCACGGTACAGGTCGGTGAGCCTCTGGCAGCAGTCACTCGAGCCACGGTGGTGGCGCGGCCCCAAGGCACCTCCGTAGTGACGGGACGGGACACCCCCGGCTCCACGCCTACTACCATGCCTCGTCCGGTAGCGGCTAGAGCGGTTGGCGCAGCTCCCCTTCCTGTTGGTGCTCCTGTGGTGGCGCAGACTTATGAAGGGACCCCGGGCGAGCGTGTGCAGTATGATCCGGACATCAAGCGCAAGAGCGGTACCCTCCTCTGGGGAGCAGGCGTGGTGCTTGGCTTGATAGCCCTCGTGGTGGTGGCGGACAGGCTCCAATGGTGGCACGCGATGGGCGACGGCTTCTCCCGCATGATGACCTACCTGTCACCGCCGAAGCCGGACATCGTGGGAACGAGCAACAACGTCGCGGTCGATCCCAACCTGCCTTCCGCGAGGGAGGTGCTGGGGCCAACGACGCCGACGGTGGAGATGAAATTGCCCGATGAAATCGACATTTCGGGCGAGCCGGGCAAGGAGGTCATGAGCGAGCAGGAAAAGGCCATGCGCGCTGTTAAAACCTATCTGGAAGCACCGAGCCTCAAGGAGCGCCTGAAGCTGGTGCGCGACCAGCAGCTCGTGGTGGACAAAATGGTGAAGTACTACGAGACCAATCCCCCGGGGGCTATCCCGTACCAGAAAATCATCGCTAGGGAAACCCGTCCGGCGGGCGTGCTGTCCTTCGCGTTCAATGTGGTGCTGCCCTCCGGTGATGAGCGCAGGATCGTGGTGGCCAGGTCGCTGAACGGTCAATACCTCGTCGACTGGGCGAGTTTTGTCCTCTACGGCGATATGACGTGGCAGCAATTCCTCGAAACCAAGCCGGCCAGTCCCACCATGCTGCGGGTGCTGGCGGAGCCAACTGACCATTTCAACGAGGCCTTCCCCCAAGGCGGTGGCTACGTCGCCCTGAAGCTTACGGACCCCGCCTCCAAGGATTCACCGCCCATCTATGCCTATGCCACGCAGGGCACCCCCCTCGGGATGGCGCTGGAGTTCATCGCTCGCAAGAGCGTAGGGCAGGCGCAGCCGGTCATGCTCACACTGAAATTTCCCGAAAACGTTCCCAACGCAGAGGGCAATCAGGTATGGGTGGATGAACTTGTTGCGGAAGGATGGCTGGCTCGCGGGCGTTGATGTTCATCACGCACGCATGTATTGATTCGCCGGCATTTCCCTCCTCCCGCCTCTTCCTCACTCATGTTCCGTTCCTGGTTCCTGTGGCTCACGCTTCTGCTCCTCGCCGCGTCTGTGGGCTGGTTCTGGCTGCTGGCCCAGGATCTCCGGTTCTCCCGCATTGAGTCCGAACTACCGGCCGCTGCAGCAGATAAGGCGAGCTGAAGATGCGGACACAGGGCGATTTGGCGCGGATTTTGCACTTCCTTGGGCATTGTGGCGCTATCTGAGCGTGACAAAATCCCCGATCTCGCCATTTCTTTGGAATGGAAAACCTCACGCGTCAGAAGTCCGTCATCGATGGTGCCGCCGCGCTCATCAGTGAGCGGCGCGTGGCCTATGAGGCGCGCGACTCCCTGCAGACTACCGTAGAGCGCCTGGGCCAGCCGGAATTCGACAATCCGCAATCAGAAGAACTCCTGGGCTTGTTCCGCCCGGAGGACTCCCGCCGTGCCGTGCTGGCGGACATGGACTACATCGAGACCTTCATTGCCGCTGGAAGGCCCGTACCGGGATTCCCAGAGGCGGGTCCGCGCAAGAAACTGTTTTTCAATCCCCAGACCGTGCGTGCTGCCATCGTCACGTCCGGTGGGGTTGCCCCTGGCTTGAATCGCGTGACGCACGCCATTGTACAGCGCCACTACGCCACCTATGGGTGCGACATCTCCCAAGGCGGTGCGGTATTCGGCGTCTATGACGGCATCACCGGCCTGCTGGGCGATGAGATGGACATCGGCCTGCTCTCCCCAGATTTCACCCGCGAGCACCTGGCGGAAGGCGGCTCCAAGCTGGGCCTGCGCCGCGTGAACAAGGATGTGTTCGTGGACCAGACGGCCAAGATTGTGGAGAACCTGCGCAAGCAGAAGATCAATATCCTCTACGTCATCGGCGGCGATGGTTCCCTGCGCGCTGCCAATCACATTGCCAAGCTCGTGCCGGACATGGCTGTCATCGGCGTGCCCAAGACGATGGACAATGACATCCTCTGGGTGGCCCAATCCTTCGGATTCAGTACCACGGTGGACAAGGCGACGGATGTGATCCGCCAGATGGAGACCGAGGCCAGCTCCACCCGCCGCGTGGGCATTGTGGAACTCTTCGGCGCCGAGTCCGGATTCGTGGCTGCCAATGCGGCACACGCTTTTGGCAAAGCGACGCTGGTGCTTATTCCCGAGATGTTCGCCGGATATCAGACCTCCGAGGAGATTGAGGACGTGCTCATGCAGTGCCTGGAGCACGTGGTGACGAAAGTGGCAGCCATGCCGCGCGGCGAAGGCGTGATCGTCGTCGCCGAGGGGGTGGGGGAGCTCATGTGGCAGCGCAAGGTGAAGATCGGGGACGAGGAACCCATTCACGATCGCTTCTCTTATCAAGTGGAGCGCTGGCTCAAGAATCGTCTGAAGGATGGCCGTGGTCGCAGCGTGGGCACGTTTGTGAACCGTCCGCGCCACCACATTCGCGCCATTCCGCCGAATGCCTTCGACCAGACCTACTGCGACCGTCTCGGCGCGCTCGCCGTGGAGGCTGGTCTCGCCGGCTACACGCGCTGCGTCATTTCCTACTGGCTTTCTGAGTTCGTCCTGGTTCCGCTACCGCTCATCGCCCAAGGACAGAAACGACTGACCACCAGTGGCATGTTCTGGAAACAGATCGTGCTCAGCACCGGCCAGCCGGCGTTTGGCGTGGGGACCTGAACTGCGTGCTCCAACAACGTAGCTCGCGAGTCATGTTGCTCTATAAACGCTGGTGGCAAAGATATGACCTCGTACGCCTCCTACCTCGGCATCCTTGAGAACATCAAGGACGCGATGTCCGCGGACTTGATGCGCAAGCATCAGCTCCGCTGCGAGGCCGGTGACTGGATGGATAGCGCCACTCTCAAGTTGCAAAAGGACGCATGGACCGCAGGAGGCACGGGGCAGGGGATTTTCTTCTCCGTCTGGCTGGGCGAAAAGGAACTGAAGACGCGCCGGTTCAACTACAACATCCACTCCCTCAAGCTGGGTACTTTGCCCGGGCATGTGGTGAAGCCTCGTGAATTTGCCTCCGCGTTCCGCGAAAAGCTCGAAGCACATCCGAAGGGATCAGGCTGGCCGAACCTCAGCACCGACTACGGCCCCCAAACACTCATGCAGGGCTGGATGCCGCTGGATGAAGCCACCTTTCGCCAAGATATGGAGTCAGTGATCGAGCGCTTTGTGGGCATGCATGACGTGATTGATGCCTTGCTCCTGGAGCGGAAAAGCAGAGCCTGAGAGATCACTGTCCCGAGACCACATCTGACACCGGCTCCAACACCAGGGGCCGCGACACCGTGCCCGGCAGCGAAGTCAGGATCACGCACGAGAGATCGGTCTTGGGATCAGCCCAGGCCAGCATACCCGTGGATCCACTGTGGCCGAAGGATTGGTCGGAACACCCCTTGCCGAATCCGGCGGGGCCGAGGGCGAAGCCAATTCCCCGGCGCGCACTGAGTCCGGGCGTGTGATCTTGAATCATGAGCCGCGCTGTTTCCGGGCGCAGCACCTTGCCTTCCGGATGCAAAAAGCTGCGAAGGAACAGCGCCACATCTCCCGCGCTGCAGTGGGCGCCTCCCCATGGCGCAGCCAAGTTGCGCCAGTAGGGGCTGTTCCAGTCCCATTCCTTCGCATCCGCCGCGCCCGCGCCGGATTCCGGGGCCGCGTGTTCCGTCTGCACTCGCACCATCTCTTCCATCTTGAACGTCCCCAATCCGAGCGCGCTGTGCTTCATGCCCAGCGGGGCGAACACTTCCTTCGAAAGGAAATCCGGCAGCGATGCCTTGGCGACGCGCTGTACCACTTCCGCCGCGAGGAGGATGCCCATGCTCTGGTAGTGGTATTGTGTGCCCGGTTCGAAGAGCAGCGGCGTACGCACCGTGGCCTGGATAAACTCTGACAGCGGCGCATGACGCCGGCGGACTTCGTTGTTCTCCGGCAGTTGATCCGGCAGGCCCGATGTGTGCACCAGCAGGTGCTCCAGGGAAATCTTCTTCCTCGCGCCCTCAGAGAACTCGGGGATGAACTTCATCACCGGATCGGAAAGCCGCAGCGCGCCACGGTCCGCGAGCACCATCACCGCGATGGCCGTCATGGGTTTGGTGATCGACCCCAGCAGGAAAATTGCGTCCGTGGACTGGACCTTGCCAAACGCCTGCCGAAAAATCTCCGATCCGCGCTGCACGTGGAGCACTGCCGTTTCGATGGTGCCCTTGTCGATCTGGGTTTGCAGAAGCGCGGTGGCGGCTTTCATGACATCAGGCTTGAGTGAGGGTGATTGAGCACGCAGGAGAGTGGGGGAACAAAGTCCCGCAAGCAGCACCGCAAATGTGTCGCGTCGGTTCATGGGAAAGAATGGGGAGCGTGATACTGCCAGATAAAAGAGACACGAAAGCCAGGTCTTGCATGAGGATGCGACGAAGTCCCTACTTTGATAAGAGAACGTGGAGCGCCTGATTAATCGCGCTGTGTCGATGCATGGTGTCATCGACAGCCTGTTCCAGCAAAAGAAGCGTGCTTGATGCGGTCGCAACGCAGGCTCAGAACTACTACGCTGGGGGCTCTGACCGGGGGAGACGGGGCTTGTCTTCTATGTTCCCGGCCTCAGTGATGCTCAAGATTCGGTGGGCGAAAGCACGCATACTTATCACGGACCCAGGCGAAAAGAACCAGGGTACATCCATGCAGCGGATACCGAGGCGAAAAAAGCGGCACCAGCACACCTGCCACTCCACCGACGGCGCCAATCACAATGCCAGGAACCATCACGAGGAGAAAGGTGATGAAAGCTGGATGACTTCGATCGGGAGACTCGCCCAGTACCGTGTCGAGAATCGAGGGCCCCCAGATATAGGCGCACAGTCCTGCTGCGCCAAAAACACCCATCGACATCGAGGCACCCATAGCGATTAAACCGAAAAGGCTGATAGATAACCTGGTTATGAATGCTGGTTTCATGAGTGCTCGTGCCTATTCTTGAACGCTTTGCAGTGGCGGGGTCAATGGCGGAGCCTCCGCCTCCCTGCCAACCATCCTCATTTCCTTCGCGATCACGAACCCTTCCATGCCATAACTGGGGTTGATGTGCCAGACTCGCAGATTCAGTCGGGCCACAGCTTCGTGAAGCGTTTCTTTGTTCCAGTCCACCGGAGGCCAGCCAATTTGGTTTTTAAGGCGATCAAAGAGGTCCCCGAAATTCTTCAATTCGTAATCAAGTCCCCACTCAACGATGCGCTCTATGATGTCACCACCCAGGACGCCCTCCAGATGGTGGCACCACACATCCAAGAACCACACATCGGTAAATTCGTGCGGCTCTGTAAACTTGAACACAGTCCGCAGCACGAGGTTCCGGCTACGCGAGTCAAACTCGTAGCTGTAGATGTTATTATCATGCACCGACAGCTTCGGTGTTGAGGCTGCGGCATCCTGACTGTCAGACATTAGTCCTACTCTTTCGAGCCACCGGGGGATTGCAATCGGCAAACGAACCCGCTTTGATATCAATCAACCTTTCCGTTGAGACAATTTTCAGACCACAGACTCCCCAGATGAAGCTCCTCGCCAATCTTACGTTGGTTTCTCGTAGTGCCGCAGGTGCACTCACCGCGCTTCTCATCACCAGTTGCTCTTTCTCCGGGCTGCGCACCCCGTCCACCCCGCCTCCGCACGCCTTCATCTCGTACAAGGCGCCTGCACCGGACGACGAAAATTTGCGCCTCGCGGTGAAGGACCTCATCGACATGAAAGGGGAGGTGACCAGTGCCGGTTCCGAATTCCTCTACAAAAACGCCCCGCCCGCCACGAAGGACGCGGAGTGCATGAAGTACATCCGTGGTCGCAAGGACGTGACCATCGTGGGCAAGGCGAACCTCAGCGAGTTCGCCATCGGCGTCTCAGGCTCGAATGACTTCTTCGGTACCCCGGTCAATCCCGTGGACAAATCTCGCGTGCCCGGGGGCTCCTCCAGCGGCTCTGCCGTCGCCGTCGGCATGAACCTGGCAGACGTGGCCCTCGGCACCGACACCGCCGGCTCCATCCGTGTACCTGCGTGCTGCTGCGGCATCGCGGGCCTGAAGACCACCTTTGGCCGCATTTCCACGAAGGGCGTCTATCCCATCTCTCCGACCTACCTCGACACGGTGGGGCCCCTGGCACGTGATGTGGATGGACTCGTGACCGGCATGGAGCTGCTGGAGCCGGGGTTCAAGAACGAATACGCTCAGGCGAAAGCCACCAAGCCCGTGGCCAAGGCCATCCGCATCGGACGTCTTCGCGTACCAGGCACGGATCCCGCCATTGATGATGCCATCGACAGGCAGCTTGCCGAGGCCGGCTTCACCGTCATCCCTCTCAGCGCTGAGTTTCACGCGGAGTGGCAGAAGGCCCAGAGTGACGGCAACCTGGTCGCCGCTGCCGCCTCCTACTACAACAACGACGAAATCCGCAAGCAGAAGGGCGTGGGCAACCGCGCCAGCAAGGCCATCCTCTTCGGAGACCTCGTCTTCTCCCGCAAGTATGATGACGAAGCCAAGCGTGAGGCCGCCATTGCTCGTCGCGACCACTGGCGGAATGTCCTGCACCAGACCTTCAAACAAGTGGATGCCATCGCGCTTCCCGTGCTGCAGCGCGCGCCCTATCATCGCAACGTCGCCTTCACCGCGATCTTCGAAGCCCGTTTCCTGAAAATCCAGAACACCGTCGCCGTGAACTACGCCGGCGTCCCCGCCGTCGCCATCCCAGTACCGCTGCCGAAGACGGAAGCCTTCCCCGTGACCAGCGTGCAGTTCATCGGTCCCAAGAACAGCGAAGCCGCGCTGTTGAATATCGGGCGGCTGGCGGAGAAGAAAGGGTAAGAGTGAGTGGCGCACGCAACCACCCTTCAGTCTCTCAGCCGGAACTTACCGTTGCTCTTCGAGTCCAAGAGGGCTTTTTTTCAAAGCGGCATTGGCGGTCTCACGTTGGATTTGCGTCCACTTGGTCGCCTTGCTCCGCTCAACGCATGACGAGCAGCAATACGGAAAAGGGCACAATCATCCCGCCTGAAACCAGCAGGAATAGCTTGAGGAGAGGGCGAATTTCCTCCACGCTTCTTCCAGGCTTGAGGATGAATTGTTGAGCCCGGGGGAGCTTCAGGATTGCCATGGAGCCCGCAAAAACGAGGGCGATGGCAAGCAAACTCCACGGTCCAGGCATGGGGCGCATGCCCCGCTGAAATACATCGCCAATGATCAGTGCGTTCCACACGATGAGGGCAAAGATCACGGGTGCCCACCGGAAGGGCACGCCACGATGCCGCAGGAATGTTGCTGCCTCACCAGATGATTGTGGCTGGAAACCCGACTCGCGAATTTTTGCAAGCAAGACATCTGGACTGCCGAGACACCAGAAAATGATGCGGGTGGGATACTCCGGCACGCAGTGGTGGATCTGAATTCCCCAGCCGAAAAACGGAATGTGCGTGTATCGCGTGATGTCGGTGACTGTATCCGGAGTGAAATGGTAATCACCGAAGATACTTACGGACATCTGGAGGGTATCCGGCGTGGCGGAAAGCCGGGCGAACGGCCAGGTTGCATTCAACCATCCGATCCTTGCTCCTCCTATGGCTTCAAACCGTCCACTCATTTCGCATGTTTTGACATGGCAGGTCAGATGTCTAGCGATTCCGCGAAGGCCCCAGCTCAATCAACTTCAAGTCATCATACCACGCCGTGCCCATCGCCGCGCTGGAGTGGCCTCCGAGACGGGGGCCGACCTTGACGGTGTCCAGCGTGCCGGAGTCGAACTCGAAATCAAATTTCTTCCACGAGCCTGTTCCTTTCGCGGATTCCGTGGACTCGAAGCCACCTTCCAGAGCAAGCGTGGCGGCCTGCCCGCCCTTCACTTCCACGTCCTTCGTTTTGATATAGCCGGAGAGACGGTAGCGCGTCTTGGGTTTCACTTTCACCGCTTGCTTCAAGAAGCTGTCATCACCACCGGAATTTTCGATCCGGATGCTCGCCTCACCCGTGCGCTTCACCTCCTTGTCCACGGCTACCTTGCCCTTATCCTTGTGGCAGTTGAACGCCCAGCCTTCCTGCCCGCTTTCGAAACCCGCATTGGTCAGCAGGTCAGGACGACCACCGGTGGATTCCTGGGCTTGGGTGAACGTTGCGGCAATGCCCCAAACGAACGCGGTCATTACGACACGGGCAATGCGGGAGCGAAGCGGCTGCACAATCGATTTGGGAAACGCATTCATGACTGTTTGGTGTACGTTTGAGTCGTACGCGAGATTAGCAGGGTGTTTTGTAAATGTTTAGCAAAAACACTGGGCCGTTCTCCTCTAAATGAGGGCTTGTACGCAGGAGTGGTAAACTATTACAATTCCCGCTCGCCGGGCGCACGCACCCAGACGGAGTGAGACATTGCAGACGAGGCTTCTTTAGGGCCTCCAATTGCGCTTCTTTCGGATCTGTACCCACTTATCGAGGGCGGCGACTTTCTCCCGAAGTCGATCCACCTCCCATTTCTCGGAATCATTTGTCGGTTTGGCTTCAGCAACCCGCGTCTCAATTTTCGTCCGCAACCATTCCATGCGCGCCGCGTCGTTGGATGGATTTCGGATGAGGTCGTTCACCACCATGTAGTCACCTATCGAGGCCAATTCCTGAAATGTCTTTTCGCTGATGGCGGGGTTCGATGCTAGGCTGCCGAGGTTGCGGAAATTGGTCTTCCACGGGTTCTTTTCGTGTTCCGACCGTGCCTCGGAAATCACGGCGTCGATTACTTCCTGGGGGATATGTCTCGATTGCAACATCCCAAACCCAAGCTCACGCAATCTCATGACCACAGGCGCACGAAGGTCATCCATGCGATATTGAAGGTGCCAGGATATCCTTTCCCTCCCTGCGGAGGAGAGGTGGTTGCCAGCATCTTGAAGCATTTCCTCACTGGGAGATTCTGCTGCGAAGAGGTTCTCCCAGTAATTCCGGTCCTTGCTGAAGGCATTCGTTGCGTAGGTGACGTCCATCCATGTCAGCGCCAGCGGCGCAGTGCCGATGACGAGCAGTAAGATCGAGATGGACTGCTCTGGCTTGGGATCCGCACGGTTGAAGTAGGTTCCAAATGCCCATGAAATCACGTACCCGATGAAAAACCACTTCGAGAACAGAAAGGGAGCGAAGAGGTACTGATAATTCCAACCTCCAGGTTGAATTGGTTGGACTCCCATACCAATCGTGCCGCAGAGGAACCCGACAACCACATAAATGCCCACCAGATGGCGGCGACCAGGCGGAGTCATGGCCCATGACAAGCCAAAGGCGGCTAGACATAGGACCGGCATGGCCATTGTCAGAGTTGTCGTGAATTGGCGGATGGAGTCAGCGGTTGGCATTGGCAGGACTGCTGCATTATCCGCGTGAATGCACAACGAAATCAATGCTCATACGCAAGCTGTCATGAAGGTGTCAGCCTATTATACTGGAAGCATAGGGATAGAGATCGTCATCCGCCACCGCGCTGATGATAAAGCATCGATGACGCAACAATTCTGCGGACTCCTCTGCGCTGACGTCCGGCACTTGTGGTTCGCGAGTGCCGTCAACATTGTAGTAGAAGGTATCACCCAGGCGATAGTCCCTCCGGATACTGGTGCGCCATTGGGAATTGGAACCCCATCCCACAGATCGTCCATGAACTGCCCGAAATGGACTAATTCCTCACTATAGAAAGCAGCGGAATGTACCCGGTGAAAATCAGCCAGTAGAGCGCGGACATGACCGCCCACGCGAGCGGCCTCCACCATGCAGCACGGAGTCGATTGCGCACCCTTGTCACCTCAACGAGGGTTGCGATGCCTGCCAGGACTCCGAACACGGGCAGCGAACATGCCCAGATGAGAAGGACGAGTATCATCCCATAGCCAAAGTAGGCTGAGTCGGCGTAGAAGAGCGAACCCATGGGCAACCAGGCGAGGAAGATGGGCCACGCCTTGAGCAGGGTGGGGGTTGTGCTGGGTGCTGAATGGTCCACAGGATGAAATTTTTGCAGGGGGTAATTAACAAAATTTCCTGTCGAAGTCCACCGTCTTCCTGCCACCCTGCACGCCCCTCAAGGGTTGACCCACGCCCCATTCCCAAGTATTCCTTCTTGAAGCTTAAGACTCCCTAATTAAGCCCTTTCCTCAGACCCTTTTCCCCTCCTCATCCACCCCCATGGCCGAGCACAATTACACCGAAGATTCCATCAAGTCCCTCGACTGGCGCCAGCACATCCGCCTCCGTCCGGGGATGTACATTGGCAAGCTGGGCGATGGTTCGGCGCCGGAGGATGGTATCTACGTGCTGCTCAAAGAGGTCCTCGACAACTGCATCGACGAGCACGCCATGGGCTTCGGCAAGGAGATCGAAATCACCATTGAGGAGAATCTCGTCACGGTGCGCGACTACGGCCGCGGCATCCCGCTGGGCAAGCTCATGGAGTGCGCCTCCCAAATCAACACGGGGGCCAAGTATGACAGCGATGCCTTCCAGCGCAGCGTGGGCCTGAACGGCGTGGGTATCAAGGCGGTGAACGCCCTGAGCGACCGCTTCGACATCGCAGCCTTCCGCGAAGGAAAGATGCGCGAGATCACTTTCTCCAAAGGTGAGGTGGTGAAGGACATGAAGAATCCCAAGGATTCTTCCGAGCACAGCGGTACGCGCGTGATCTTCCACGCGGACAACACCTGCTTCGAAAGCGACTTCGCCTACCGGCTGGACTTCGTGCGGGAGATGCTGCGCTACTACTCGTGGCTGAACCCCGGCCTCACGCTCACGCTGAACGGCGAAAAGTTCCGCAGCAAGGATGGCCTCATGGACCTCGTGGCGGCGAAGCTCACCGAGGAACCGCTCTATCCCGTGATCCATCTGGAGGGGAAGGACATCGAGTGCGCCTTCACCCACGCCACGAGCTATGGCGAGGAAGTTTACAGTTTCGTGAACGGCCAGTACACCACGCAGGGGGGGACACATCTCGCGGCCTTCCGCGAAGCGCTGGTGCAGGAAGCGCGCGCGTTCTTCAACAAACAGTTCGACCCTGCGGACGTGCGCAACAGCGTCGTCGGCGCGGTGAGTGTGAAGGTGCAGGAGCCCGTCTTCGAGTCCCAGACCAAGACGAAGCTCGGCAGCAACGTGATGGAGCCCAACGGGCGCAACCTGCGCACGCACATCGTCAACACCATCACCAAGGAACTGGACAACTTCCTTCACAAGAACGCTGCGGTGGCGAAGGCGTGGCTGGAAAAAATCCAGGCCAACGAAAAGGAACGGAAGGAGATCAGCGGCATCCAGAAGGTGGCGCGTGAGAACGCCCGCCGCGCCAAGCTGCACAACAAGAAGCTCCGCGATTGCCGCGTGCACCTCGACACGAAGGACAAGGCGCGCGAATCCAGCACGCTCTTCATCACCGAAGGTGACAGCGCCAGCGGCAGCATCACCAAGAGCCGCGACGTGAACACCCAGGCCGTCTTCAGCCTTCGTGGAAAGCCGCTCAATTGCTTCGGCCTCTCACGCAAGGTTTGCTACGAGAACGAGGAGTTCAACCTGCTCCAGCACGCGTTGAACATCGAGGAGGACCTCGAGGAGCTGCGCTACAACCACATCATCCTCGCGACTGATGCGGATGTGGACGGCATGCACATCCGACTCCTGATGATCACGTTCTTCCTGCAGTTCTTTCCGGAAGTCATCCGCCGCGGCCACGTGCACGTCCTGCAGACGCCGCTCTTCCGTGTGCGCAACAAGAAGGAAACCATCTACTGCTACAGCGAGGACGAGAAGAGGAAGGCCATGGCGAAGCTGGGCCGCAATCCCGAGATCACCCGCTTCAAAGGACTCGGCGAAATCTCACCCGATGAGTTCAAGCACTTCATCGGACCCAAGATGCGTCTGGAGCCCGTGCTGATGCCGGTTCGTGACGAACACGCCTCTGCGGACGGTAGCGCTCCCGAGCACAAGAATGTCAAAGAGCTGCTCTCGTTCTACATGGGCAAGAATACGCCTGAACGGCAGGAGTACATCGTGAAGCACCTGCGCGTCGAGCGCGATGTGATCGAAGACGAAGCCGAAAAGGAAGAGGAGAACCTCGACCCCACCAGCGATGCCGCCTTCGCCGCCAAGCAGAAGAAGAAAGCCAAGGACGCTGCCGCCGATCCCTCGCTCATGGCGCCGTTCTGAGGAGCGATATTTTCCGGGAGCGTAATGCAGGGCGTGTCTTAAACAAAACACGCCCTCAGCAGCGCGTCACTCTTCAGCATCTCCGCCACCTCGGGGAGGCAGTCTCGGGACGAGAGCACGGTGTAGAAATCATCTTTGATCGTGGGTGCCATCTTGATGGCATCCAACCACTCCGCCCTTAGGAAAGGATCGCGGATGATGGATTGCCAGAATCCAGTGGTGATGAAGGCCTGCGCAATGGAGTCGGTATTCTCACCCTGCAATCGGCTTACAAGATACGAGGCCACGCCGACTTGCAGACCGTGAAGTCGCGGCCTGGCAGAGAGATGATCGAGCGCATGAGAGATGAGATGCTCACTGCCGCTCGCTGGTCGCGAGGAGCCACAGATGGACATGGCAATGCCATTGAGCATGAGAGCGGTGCCCAGCAGCTTGGTGCCCTCAAGATCCCGGATGGGTCGCCCAAGGAACTGGTAAACGCTGGCATCTGAAAGCAGTGCGGCGAAGTCATCCACTGCAGTGCCATTGGCATGGAAGGCGAGTTTCCAATCGGCTACCGCAGTAAGCTTGGCCACGATGTCGCCGATGCCCGAATGCCACAGTACCTCAGGCGCTCCCAGGCACACCGCCGTATCGATGATCACACCAAAAGGCATGGTTGATGGTAGCGAACGTCTTTTTCCCGAAACGGTGAGGCTGGACTGCGGGCTGCAAATGCCATCGTTCGAGAGCGAGGTGGGCACCGCGAGATAAGGAAGGCGCGCCAGATGGGATAGATACTTCGCCACATCCAGCGCCTTGCCACCTCCCAATCCCACAATGGCATCAGCCTTTGGTGCGGCGTGCTCAAACAATTCGACGGCTGCTTCAAAGCTCCCCGATGCCACATCGATCCGTTCGAGGAGGTGAATCCTTTCTGTCGCGAAGGCCTTGGTGACCCGGCTGACAATCCGTTCATCCAGATCCTTGCTCACGAGCAGGAGCACCTGCTCAAAGGCGTGCCGTTTCGCATAGACCCCCATGCGGTCCAGTGCGTGCGGTTTCACGCGCACGAGGGAGGGGATTACGGTTTGTCGTGAGGGCAGCATGGGGGCGTCAGCAGCGGGTGAGGATTTCAGCAATCTCCGACCAGTGTTGGAACGGCTGGAAGGATTCTCCACGTGCCTCCAGTTCCTGCGCCAGCCATCCATGGGCGAATCGCAATTGCGGTGGCACCAGCAGCGCCGGCTCGAGGTCAGGCCTTCCATCACCCACAAAGGCGACCCGTTCCGCGCGCTCCATCGCATCCTGCACCACGGCGAGCTTGTTTACGCCTGTGGTGTCGCTGAAGAATTTGTCCTTGTAGGGTAGCGTCATTAGCAATTCACCCTGCGAGCCGATGCTGCCGGGATTCGTGTGCACTTTGACCGCCACGCCTGCGTTCTTCAGCAGACGCTCAATATACCAACCGCAGCCGGCAGAGGCGATCACCACTTCCCAACCGCCATCCTTGAGATTCTGCACAGCTTTGCCCACATTCGGGTCCAGCCCGGTGGCTTCCGCCATGGCTTCAAGCTCCCCAGGCCGCGAACGTATCCCAGCGAAAATGCGGGCCAGTGCCTCGAAGTGAGTGATCTCACCTGCCCAATATTGATTCCACGGATCCTGCTCCGGCGGCAGCGGCCAGCGTCGACGCACCAGCTCAAAGAAGTCATGCTCCGTGAGCGTGCCGTCGAAGTCGGATACGAGAATATTCATGGCGTTGCGCAGGCATGCTATTCAAGCATGAGTTGCGCCGGGTTTCACCATGAGATGCGAACGGGGGGAGTGTGTCCCACATTTGAATCCAAATCTAAGGCGTGGTGGGCAGGATGTCGGTAGATTACCGCCATGAGCCGCATCGCCCTCGCTGTGCCACCGATTCCGGGTCACATGAATCCCGCCACCACCTTGGGCAAGGAACTGGCACGGCGTGGGCATGACGTGACGGTCTACGCCTTCCTGGATGGCAAGGAGAAGGCGGAAGCCACGGGGCTGGCTTTTCATCCCGTGGGTGAGGACGGCTTCCCTGCTGGTGAAGTGAAACGCCGAACGGCGGAGCTTGGGAAGCTGCAAGGCTTCAAAGCGCTGCGCTACACGGTGACCTGGTTCCGCGCTTCCTCAGCAGCCTGGATGCGTGAACTGCCCGCGCTGCTACGCGAACACCAGACCGATTTGCTTCTTGCCGATCAGACTGTCTCGGGCGCACTCACCGCTGGAGAACATGCCGGTGTGCGCACCATCGGTTTGTGCAATGCCCTGGCCATCCATCCGGATCCCAATGTGCCTCCCTTTCCCACGCATTGGGCGCCCCCGCGGAACGCCAGGGAGCGATTCGGTGTCTGGTTGACCTACAAAACCATGAGCCTGCTTTGCGCCGACTTCCATGCGAGCGTGAATATCCAGCGCCGTAGGTGGAAGCTCAAACCCATGCCCATTCAGGTCGCCGTGCTTCCGCAGTTCACCTACCTCTCGCAGCAGCCGGCCTGGTTTGATTTGCCCCGTCAGATGCCTGCGAATTTCCACTATACGGGTCCTTGGCATCGTCACGAGGCTAACGGCTCAACGGATGGCTCTTTTCCCTGGGACAAGCTGGATGGCAGGCCGCTGATCTATGCGAGCCTCGGCACCTTGCAGAATCGTGTGGATGAAACTTTCCACTGCATCGCAGAGGCATGCGAGGGGCTCGACTCGCAACTCGTCATTGCGCTGGGATCAAAGGCTCGCACTGAAATGCCCGCGCTGCCGGGCAATCCCATCGTGGTGCCCTTTGCGCCTCAAGTTGCCTTGCTGAAACGTGCTTCGCTTGTGATCACCCACGCAGGCTTGAACACCGCCCTGGAGACCCTTGCCGCTGGCGTTCCCATGGTGGCCCTGCCAATCACCAACGATCAGCCGGGTGTGGCCGCGAGACTGCGGCATCTTGGCGTGGCGAAGGTGATTCCCATCGCCGCACTGAAAGCCGCTCATCTGCGCGCTGCCGTGCAGGAGATGCTGGCCAATACCGAAGCGAAACGACGCACTCAAGAGTTCGCCCAGCGCATCCGCGAGACGGATGGGATTGCTGCGGCAGCGGATCTGGTGGAGGGTCAGATCAAAAGCGGGCTCTCAACGGCTCAAGGGCGCTCCGGTTAAAGTTGGATTCTTGCTCCCTGTTCCAGTCCCTCGATCACCAGCAATCCCGGCCCGGCGAACTCATGTCTCTCATGAACCGTCAGCACGTGATCCTGTGCATCACCTTCCATGGTGATCCACGCATGACCTGCGGTAACTGTCACGGACACACGTTCACCTTTCTCCAACGGCTTGCTAAAGGTGCCGCCGCGCGCAAGTTGTACGGTGGGCGATTTGGGTGTGGGCTTCCACGATGTAGAGGGGTTCGTGGAGCGGGAACTCTTGCTTGCTGGACTCGCAGTCTCACGATCCAGCGTTGTCTCATCGGACCAAACAGAAGCTCTCATGATCATTGTCGGCGGAGGTTGGAAGAATTGGTCGTGCTCGTGCTGGTGCTGCGACGGGATGGTGAAGCCGACGGCACGGTCTTTGCGCTCGTGTAAGGTGCAGGATCGCTGTTCTCCTTCGGCTTGCCCCAGACATCCAGCACCGTGTCGCGCACAGCCATGATGGCCGGGTCATTCGCGCGCTCGGTAAGGTAGCCCAGGCTAAGAGGTACCACGGCGCGGAAATGGGGCAGGGGAACCACGCGTCCCTCAAACTGGTGCAGTTCGATCTGGCGGCGAGCCAGAAGGGTGACACCCAGTCCCTCCGCCACCAGATTGAGCACGGTCAGCTCTTCATTCACGCGGAAGCGCGGGGCGATTTGCAGTCCCTGCTCGCGGCAGATGTGCTGGATGGTCCGGAAGTAGGAGCACATGGGCGAGACGAAGATCCAGGGCTTCGACTCCAGCGCCTTCCAATCGGGTGTGGTCAATTCTTCCGCCCAGGCAGCAGGAGCGGCGAGACAGAGCTCGATGGTGTCCAACTCGTGGTAGGTGATCTTCGGGCTCTCGCATTGCCCTTCGAAGAAACCGATGGAGATGCTGCCTTCTTCCAGTCCCTGGATGATCACGCCGCTGCTGCCATTGACCAGTTCGTAGCTGAGGTCCGCGTGGCGCAACGTCAGCTCCTGGAGAATCTCCATGAGGCGCAGGATTTCCGGGCGGTTGTTCAGCCCCAGCACGAGTTCGCCAGACACCGCACCACGCAGGCCGTCGGCGCTGTGCTTGAAGTCGCGTGCCGCATTTACCACGCGTCGTGCCTGCTCGCACAGGGTTTTGCCTGCCTGGGTGAGCTGCATGCCACGCGAGCTGCGCTCAAAGAGCTTCATCCCCAGCTCATCCTCCAGCGCGCGGATTTGCGCACTAACCGCCGGCTGGCTGGTGAAAAGCTTCTCTGCCGCGCGGGTGAGGTGCCCTTCTTCAGCGACCGTGAGAAAGGTGCGGAGTTGGTAGAGTTCCATGTCTGTGAGGTGAAGGTGGTTGCAGGTGGTGCGCGATGAGAAAGGAAGAGGGGTGTCTTCTTGGGGAAGGATTACGCCCCAGAATGCCTCCAAGGCAGAGGAACAGCCAATTGCATTCCCTGATGGAGTTCATCGGATCTTTGAATGGCCCGGACGGACCCCATGCCTGACGACTCTCTCTGCCGCCGTGCTCGCGTCACTGGCCAAGTGTGCGGCCATCGAGGTCGGCAGAGGTGGCAGCGGTCGCCGAGGGCTACGCCGAACGCTCACCGTCTTGTGGCACCGAGTCTTGAGAGGGTTGCCGACGCATCACGACCAGGGAGATGATCCAGACAGGAATCATTACGGGCAACGACAGCACACCCACGAAGAGCATGGCGATGGCACCCTGTGGATCCGGATGCCAGTGAAAGACCTCCAAATACATGTAGGTGAACCACGCGGCATACAGGACTGAACCGGTGATCAGTGCCTTCTGGGAAGACTTGCTGGGGGAGATGGCGGCCAGTAATAATGAGACAAGAAGCGGTCCCAGCGAAAACGGCAGAAAAAACAGTGCTCCGACGACTGAGTCTGAGACGAACAACAGGGCCAGGATTCCTATAATCAGGAAGGCCAGGGTGACGAGAAATGCTGGAGTGCCTGTTCCCTTTGCCAATTTGCTCATGCGAACTTCATCCTACTGCTCGAGAGTGTCATGTCCACGGAGAGTTTTGTGTCGCCAGCGTGCGTGAATTTTGCTCCTATAAGGAGGTCAACCAACCGCGACAAGGGTCCTCGTCATGTCTTCGCCGAAAGTCCTCCGCTGGGTCATTGCCGTCCCCTGTGCCTTTGCAGCGGGAGTAGCCCTTGCGTTGGGTGCCTGGCATTTTCGGAACAAGGATTTCCTGAAACACTTCCAGCGTGGCAGCGTCGCAAACGAGGCAAGGTCCACGCCTGAAACCAAAGCAGGCGGAGGACATGCTGCCACATCATCCACCTCCGCACTTCCCAGCCTGACGCAGGGTGCCTTCGTGGATGAGGAACGGCAGCCCACGCGGGAGGAGTTTGCCGCGATGCTTGAACAGGAAAAACAAAAGGCGGCGAATGAAGCCCTGACCTCCTACATCCTTTCGCAGGAGGAGTTGCCCAAACTCAACCAGACATCGAGTCAGAAACCGCCGGACCATCCGCTCGTCGAGGAACTGATCAACAAACCGAATGCGATGCGCGGCAGCCTGTTCGAAAACGGATTTTTTCCAGGAGTATTGGGAAGGAGTGATGCGTCGACCTTGGGTGGCTATTCGCAGGATGTCTTGAGAGAGGCGTTGCAGGCATTCAACAGCCCCGGCAATGCCGCCTTGCGAGCCAATGCCAATGCAGCTGCGGACATGACGCTGAACCAGGTGTCCGCGCTCATGGACTTGCAACAGGAAGTGCAAAGTCGACTGGAGCAGGGGCGGGGTGGATCATTGGACAACATCCTCGGATCGGGAAATGGAAGCGGCCTCAATCTCTCCAGTGGCACCCGTCGGGCTGTGGGAAACATGGTGGCGAATGTCCTTGGCGGTTCAGGCTCGGGGTCTGGCTTGGGTAGTGTGTCTCCGTTCATGAGCGGCGACAGCTACATGACACCTCCCGTCGGTTCTCCGACAGTGCCGGTGGTCGAGCTTGATTCATCCCAGCTCGCCGCAGCAGCTGCTCTGGTCACGGAATATCGCCGCGTGCTCCCTGAGCTGAGCGAAGCAGAAATGAAGGAGTACCAGCGCCGCGTGGAGACCGAGGGCAAGATTCCCGCGATGCAGTGGGTCGTGCGAACGAAGGGTGGAAGGTGACAAACGGGTGATTTTCCTATCGCCAATCGTCGGGGAAACTGATGTCATTCGCCCATTGAGTTTTTGGAGAAAACTTCCTTCAGGCATGCCTTCCTCGAACGTGTATCCTCGCGCCTTTGCCACCATCGGCGTCGTGCTGACAGGTGTGGCTGTGGCATTGGGCATGTGGCTCTTCCGCGGTAGGGAGGTGAAGCCGTCCTCCAATCGCGAAACGGTTTCTGCCGAAGTAGATCCCGATACCAAGGCAGGAGCCACCTCCGTTTTGGGAAGACAGAAAATCCCATCTGCCGCCAAGTTGATATTCATGGGGCCGGGTGAGGACGGCTATCCGGAGCTCACTCCCTCGCAACTGGAGGCGTATGTCGTGCAGGAGGGACGTAGCGCCGCCAGTCTGCTGACTGCATTTGTTCTATCCAATGGCGAAGCATCTTGGTTGCGGGAGGCCGCGGAGCGTTATCCTGAAAACCCCAGAGTCTCCGCGACCATGCTCATGCGAGGGAGTGAACTGGGCGGTGGCTCCAAGGAGTGGATCCGGCGGATGCAGGAGAATGATCCCAAAAATTCACTGGGTTGGTATCAGGCCGCGCTGACCGCATTCAAAAATGGAAACAGCGACGACGCGTTGGACGCACTTCAGTCCGCCGTCAGCCGGGGCCGGCCGTCCCAGTATCATGAGGAGTTCAGCCGGGAGGTGTCGAAGGCCTACCGGAGCGCAGGTTATGAAGCCCTGCAGGCAGAGTCGCTGGGGGCGTCCCGAATGGAAGGCCAGCACTTCAGTCTTCTGGTGGAACTCGCCACGCTAGTCAGCGCTGAGCCGGCATTTGCTCGAGGACCCGCTGGCAAGGAAATGCTGGATCTTGCGGAAAAGCTGAGAACATCCACAGGACGGGGCATGGTGATGGACCGAATGGCGGCAACCATGATTGACAGTCATCTGCTGAGCCAGTTCGAACTTTCGGACGATGTGCCGGGGACCGGAGTCTTTACCATCGAGCAGTTGGAGAAGGGGAGGTACGAGTCCAGCGAGATCATGGCGCTCGTGGAACGTTGCAAACGGTTGATGCCAAAGCTGAGTGATACCGAGGTGAAGCAGTTCCTCCGTCGCATGAGTATTGAGGGCGAGGTCAAGGCCATGGAGTGGGTGGTGCAGACCCACACCGCTGTGAAGTAGGCGGGAAGTCCTCCAGCAGAGCGCTGCTCATCGACAAAAAACCGCGCTCCAGCCAGTGGCGAAGCGCGGTGAATGGTCGCAGATTCGAGCCCGGCTCAGCATCCCCATCCGCCCTGACAAGCCGTCAGGAGCAGAGACGGGTGGCTCAAGACTATACGATCAATAGTAGTAGCCGCCGCGGGGGGGAGGAGGGGGCGGGGGACCGTAGTTGCGGTAGTAGCCGTTGCCCTGGCCGCCGTAGTAGCCCTGGCTGTTGTAGTAGTTCCGCTGGTCCTGTGCACCGCCAATCAGGTTGCCGCCGAGAGCGCCGAGACCGGCACCGATGGCTGCGCCTTCCAGGCCGCGACCACTCTGATGGCCGATGATGCCGCCGAGGCCGGCACCACCAAGCGCGCCAAGCACCGTGCCCGTTTGGGCATTCGGGCCGCTGGTGCACGACATGGAACTGATGGAAAGGGTTGTGAGTAGAGCGAGGGTGAGTCGCTTAACGTTTTTCATGGTCTGGTGGGGTTGGTATTGGGTTTCTGGAACAGAACCACTGAGTGGGGTTTCTTTGGACGTGCAGATGCTTCGTTTCTTCAAAATTTATGCATAAATTGCGCCGGAAGGCCATCATAATCCTCTGGTCGTGTATTCTGCACGGGATGAGGTGGTTGTGAGGTGGGTTTGGGAGCGCTAGTGAGGCAACCTGCATGAACAGATACGTGCCCGTTGCACGGCCGGTTTGCATTTTGCATGCACGCTTTTGGGCCCGGATGGATTGATGCTTGAAAACCGGGCAAACCTGCGGATACCTAACCGTTCCGTACTTTTCTCACCCGCTTCCGCTCTGTGGCCCCCGCTTCCCCCGATTCCTCCTCATCTCCCGCACCCGAGCAGCACACCAAGCACGTGGATGAACTCTATGGCGACTGGTTCCTGGACTACGCCAGCTACGTGATCCTCGAGCGCGCCGTGCCGCACATCAACGATGGCTTCAAGCCGGTGCAGCGGCGTATCATGCACTCGCTCCGCGAGCTGGAAGACGGCCGGTATAACAAGGTGGCCAACGTGGTGGGCAACACCATGAAGTACCACCCGCACGGGGACGCTTCGATTGGCGATGCCATGACCCAGATTGGGCAGAAGGAACTCCTCATCGACACGCAGGGGAACTGGGGAAACATCCTCACCGGCGACGGCGCGGCTGCCCCACGATATATTGAGGCTCGTCTGAGCAAGTTCGCACTGGATGTGGTGTACAGCCCGAAGGTCACCACTTGGGCCCAGAGCTACGATGGTCGAAACAAGGAGCCCGTCACCCTGCCGGTAAAGTTCCCGCTGCTGCTCGCCTCGGGTGTGGAGGGCATCGCCGTGGGTCTTTCCTGCCGCATCCTGCCACACAACTTCGTCGAGCTCTGTGATGCTTCCATCAAGGCACTGCGGAATGAAGTCTTCGTGCTGTACCCCGACTTCCCGCAGGGCGGCATCATGGATGCCAGTGACTACAACGACGGCCAGCGCGGCGGCCGCATCCGCGTGCGGGCGAAGATCGAGATTGTGCCGAAGCGGAATATGGTCCGCATCGTCCAGATTCCTTTCGGCACCACGGCGACCAGCATTCAGGAGTCGATTGTGGCGGCGAATGAGAAGGGCAAGATCAAGGTCCAGAAGGTGGAGGACAACACGGCTGAGTTTGTGGAGATCCTCGTGCACCTGCCCAGCGGCACGGATCCCGAGCAGGCCATCCAGGCGCTGTATGCCTTCACCGACTGTGAGGTCAGCATCGCGGTAAACGCCGTCGTCATTCAGGATGACAAGCCCCGCTTCATCAGCGTCACCGAACTCCTGAGCGACAGCGCCGAGCACACCAAGCAGATTCTCAAGGAAGAACTCGAGGTGGAACTCAACGAACTCGAGGAGAAGTGGCACTTCTCATCCCTGGAGAAGATCTTCATCGAGAAGCGCATCTACCGCGACATCGAAGAAGCCACGAGCTGGGATGCCGTCATCGGCGCCATTTGGAAGGGGCTCAAACCTTACCTCCGCCTGCTCAAACGCGAGGTGACCGAGGAGGACATCAACCGCCTCACTGAGATCCGCATCAAGCGCATCTCCAAGTTCAACTCCTTCGAGGCGGACGAGGCCATCGTCGCCCTGGAGCGGGAAATTGAGCAGACCCAGAAGCATCTCAAGCAGCTCACGCGGTACGCCATCTCTCACTTCGAGCGCCTGAAGAAGGACTACGGCAAGGTCCGGGAACGCCGCACCCAAATCATGGGCTTCGAGCGCGTGGCCGCCTCAGATGTGGCGATCGCTAACGAGACCCTGTACCTCGACTCCAAGGAAGGCTTCGCTGGCTACGGCCTGAAGAAGGAAGGGGAGGCCATCGGCAAATGCTCTGCGTTGGATGAGGTCCTTTTCATCACCCGCGAGGGAAGCATGAGCGTGGTGAAGGCCGCGCCGAAGTTCCACGTGGGCAAGAACCCCTGCCATGTCGCCGTGTTCAAGCGCGACGAGCAGGCGGTCTACTCCATGATCTACCGCGACGGCAAGGCGGGGAAAGTGTATGCCAAGCGATTCCGCGTCGGAGGCATCACCCGGGACAAGGAGTATCACCTCACCTCCGAGGAAGCCGGTACCCGCGTGCTTTACTTCGCCCGGCATGAGACCGAGGAGGAGAGTAACTCGCAGAGGTTGCTCATCAAACTCAAGCATGAACTGCGCATGCGGGTGGATGAATTCCCATATCCCTTCGCGGATCTGGCGATCAAGGGTCGCGAGAGCAAGGGCAACATCGTCACTGAGAAGTCGGTGGAGAAGATCATTCACGACAGAAGTGAGAAGCAATCCTGATTTCGAGACTGCCCGCTTACAGCGTGTTTTCTGGTATTTATTGTGGATCTAGATCGATAAATTCGGGTCTTAAGCCGCTCTTATTGAAAAGGCTCCTCGTGTGGTAGCACAAAAGTTAGCATGGATTAAATGCTAACTTTCCCATGAGACATGGCGGGGAAGTGTCGCATGGCGACACTTGATTGCTGGGGCGTGTTCCTGTTGGCTATCACATCTGCGAGTATGAAAAGCGCCGTCCCTTTCATTGTGGCAGACGAATTGTAGTGCCTGTCTTCTCGCTTCGTGCCTTCCTCATTTCCCTCGTGACCTTGCATACGCGCAGCCTCCTTGCCCTCATTGCCGGAGCCATCGGCATTGGCTTTGCTCCCATCTTTGTGAGGTTCAGTGAGGTCGGTCCGAGCGCCACCGCCTTCTGGCGGATCGCGTTGGCCCTGCCCATGATGGGACTGTGGGCTGCGACGTCGTCGGCTGGGAGATTCACCCGGCTGGGCGCCAAGGACTGGTCCGTGCTGGCACTGGTCGGTGCGTGCTTCGCCGCCGACCTCGCCATCTGGCATTGGTCCATCAAGTACACCACCGTGGCGAACGCGACCTTGGAGGCGAACCTGGCCTCCATTTTCGTCGTGCTCATGGGCTGGCTTTTTTTCGGGACCAAGGTCAGCCGGAAGTTCTTGGGCGCCATGGTTGTGGCCTTGGCTGGCACTGCGCTGCTGGTGGGCAAGAATGCCTACATCACGCCGGACACACTAAAGGGCGATGCCTTGGGAGTGCTTTCGGGCGTGTTCTATGCTGGTTACATCTTGAGCGTGAAAGCAGCCCGGGACCGCGGCCTGAGCACGGTCACCATCATGATCCTGAGCGGCGTGCTGACGGCCACCTTGCTTCTGCCAACGGCCGGGCTTTCGAGTGAGGCCATTGTGCCCATGAGCTTGAAAGGGTGGCTCGTCGTGGCTGGCTTGGCGTTGGTGTCCCAGTTTGGCGGGCAGACGCTGATCACCTACGCTCTGGCCAGGTTATCCGCCGCACCTGCATCCTTGGGTCTGCTGATCCAGCCCGCGACTGCCGCGATTGCCGCATGGGTGATCTTGGGAGAAGCCCTCGCGCCCGCCCAGTTGGCGGGCGGGGTAATTCTGCTCATCGGCCTGTGGATGGCGAGGCGGGAGGGGTAGGGGATAGCGATACGAATGGGCGCGACGATATGCCGTGCCCACCGCCTCTGCCCACTATAGACGGACGCGCAGGAGCGCATCCCTACCGCAGTTTTGGTGGAGGGACGATTACCTTCCGAGACGTGGTGAGCGGAGTCGCTTCTGTGAGCCTTCAGACTGATGGGGCAGCAAATATGTACCCAAGCGATTGAGGTGCTACTTGCTCTGGACGAAAGCGCCCCTCCCAAAATTATGGACGGTAGGGATGCGCTCCTGCGCGTCCGGCTGTTGCGGGCGGAGGCGGTGGGACAGGGCCATCGCAAACCATCACACGCACCACCCCAAACGCTTCGCCGTCGCCACTCTTACTCACCCCCACGCCCGAACGAACGATTGTGCGCCGAAAGGTCATGCACACAGCCACGCCACGGCCAATCTTCGGCTTTCTCCACCAACCCCGCCTTCACAGGGTTCTCGAGGATATAGTCCAACTTCTCACGAAGCTGGTAATCGTTGCGCACGCGATGATGAAACACCCCACGTTGAAACTTCCACTCCGGCTGCTGCACCCGCTTCGAGAAGCGCGATTTCCAATACTGGGTCCAGTCCTCGACCGACACATTGTCACTGGCGGCGCGTGGGCAACAGAGGAAATGGAGATGGTCAGGCATCAGGACATAGTGTCCGACCAGCCACACAGTGGCGTCACTTACCCAGATGTCGTGGAGAGTGTTGTGGACCAACTCCTGTGCCGTCCATGCGGACTGTGCCTTGGTGCGGACGGTGCAGAACAGAATCAGGGGCATGGTCGGCGAAAGCACGATGCCTTGGGCGGGTGTATGCCGCCCGATCCGGTTGGCGTCGTGTTCATTCAAACGTGCCATGGGTGGTGCGATGGAACAGGTGGGTAGAGGCAGGTGCAATAGAAATGGTCAGGGTGAAGACAAAAAGGCGTGTTAATGACGGGGGAAATAGGACGTGGGTTTGGTTTGCAACGGTCCAGACCCACCACCTCCGCCCGCTATAGACGGACGCGCAGGAGCACATCCCTACCGTCCACTTTAGAAGGAGCGCGCTCACGTGCTGAGCGAGTAGCACATCAGACGCTCTGATGCGTTTCGCCTATCCACTTTGGCAGCGGTTCCGCCCTCCAAGATCCTCGAGGTAAGCGCTCCCCCAAAAAATGGACGGTAGGGGATGCGCTCCTGCGCGTCCGTCTATAGCGGGCGGAGGTGGTAGGCTCAGTGCATCACAACCCGACCGCGCGCGAAACTACTCAGTCGCTCTCACCGCCCCCAAAAAACTACCCCCGCGCCGCCCCCGCCAACAAACTCTCCGCATGCTTCCGCGCGCTTTCGGTCTTGCCGCCCAGCATGCGGGCTAATTCGTCCACGCGTTCTTCCGTTTTCACTTCACGGAGAAGGGAGCGCGTTCTCTTTTCATTAAATTCTTTTACCACGACAAAGTGGCTCTGCGCCAGGGACGCGAGCTGCGGCATGTGGGTGATGGCGATGATCTGGTGCCGTGTGGCCAGGGTCTCCATCTTGCGGCCGACCGCCTCGGCAATGTTCCCGCCGACGTTGGCGTCGATTTCATCGAAGACCATCAGCGGGATGCCGTCCTGTTTTGCGAGAGCACTCTTCACTGCCAGCAGTACACGGGACATTTCCCCGCTGGAAGCGGTTAAACGCAGAGGCTTCAGAGGTTCGCCAGGATTGGGTGCGAACTGGAAATCGACCGTCTCCAAGCCGTCCCGCTCCGGTTCCTTGTTCGCAGTGAGAGGCACTTCAAAGACCGCCTTCTTGAAACCGAGGTCCGCGAGATGACCGCTGATGTCCTTGGCGAGTTTAGGCGCGGCGGCCTTGCGCTTGGCAGACAGTTCACCGCCGACCTTGTCCACCTCGGCACGAGCGCGGTCCACGGCCTGCTTGAGTTTCTCCAGGGCATCTCCCCGGTTCTCCAAGCGATCCAGTTTCAGCTTGGCTTGCTCCTTGAACTCGAGCACCGCTTTAACACTCCCGCCGTACTTCCGCTTCAGGGTCTGGAAGACGTGCATGCGCTCCTCCATGCGCTCCAGTTCGGCAGGCTCGATCTCGATGCCCTCCACGTAGTCGCGCATGGTGATTTCCATCTCCTGCAGTTCGATCTGCGCGGACTGGAAGCCGCCAAGACTCTCGGCCAGCTTCGGGTCGATCTTCTCCAACTCATGCACCATGCGGGCGACGTCCCGCAGGCCATTTAATATGCTGCTGCCACCTTCGCTCAGGCGGTCCGCTACGCCGTTGCACAGCTCCACCAGACGCGCGCCATTGGCGGCGATGCGGTGGCGGCCTTCGATTTCTTCCTCCTCACCCTCCTTCAGGTTGGCGCCTTCGATGTCCTTGATCTGGTGGCGCAGCATGTCGATCTCCTGTTCGGAGGCGCGCTCGCTGGTGGCCAGGCTCTCATATTCCTGCACGGCATCCCGCCAGGCGGAGTAGGCGATGGCGTATTTCCCTGCAAGGTCATCAGCGCTCGCATAGGCATCAAGCATTTCCAGCTGCCGCTCCTGGGAATTCAGCGTCTGGTGATCATGAGGACCATGCAGGTCCACGAGGTGCTCGCCCAGTTTCTTCAGCATCTGCGAGACGACTGGGGAGCCGTTGACGAATTGCTTGTTGCTGCTCGCGCCGATGACACGCCGGATGATGAGCGACTCGCCATTCAACGCATCCAGTCCGTTCTCAGCGAGGATGGCATCGACCGCATCGGTCTTCTTCAGGTCAAACATCGCCTCCACGGAGCAGGTCTCCGCGCCGGTGCGGATGAGTCCGCGGTCCGCGCGCTCTCCGAGGATGAGCTTCAGCGCACCGACAATGATGGACTTGCCCGCGCCCGTTTCACCAGTCACCCCGACCAGACCGGGGGCCAGTTCCCAGGAGAGATCTTCGACGAGGGCGAGGTTCTGGATCTTGAGCAGGGAGAGCATCGGACGCGTGCGAAAATCGTGCGCCCGGAGTGAAACGCATCTTAACTATTTGTCGAGTTTCAATGGAACCGAATACAGGCCCCGTTTGAACTGGTCTTCACGATAGGGAAGACGTTCCTCCCAGGGGGGCGCGGCGTATGGGTTTGGCGGTAGGGGCGGTCCGTAGGCTTTGCGCTCGGGCCGTTCGAGCTTCAGGTAGGCGGGCATCTTGCTGGGATCCACCGGAGGCGCGATTGTCGGGTTGAGGAAGAGCGCTGCGTCTCGCCGGTTCGTTGTCATTCCCGCGCGGGTGGACGGGGGTAACGGGGGCTCGATGCGCGGAGCGCGTTCAATGGCGGATTCCACCGCGGAGACCGGCGTAGTCTGAGGTTGAGCTTGGGCTTGGGCTGGTGCTTGGGCTGGTGCTTGGGCTGGTGCCTGAGCTTGAGCCAGAGCCTGGATTTGGGGCTCCAGCTTGGTCATGGCCTTCGTGGAGGAAGCCGAAATGCTTCGGGTGTCTGGCTGTACCGGATGCTGCCGTTCTTGCCATAGCATCCAGCCGAGGGCGAGATTCGCCGCAAGCGAGAGGGCCAAAACAGCCCGCACGATTTTGGTCGAGTTCATCCCTCCTTAGACCGTCGACCGCAGCATTCCGCTGCAACTATTTTCGAAATGCGGGGGGGGCGGGACTTTGCGCGCACCAAACAAAAAGCCCGGCATCACTGCCGGGCTTTTTGAAAGGCTAAGATGTGGTCAGGCTGTCAGCCAGCTTACCAGCTCTGGTTGCGGCTGTATCCTGCCTGCGAGGTGAAGCCCACCTGCGGCGGGAACTCCTGATAACCTTTCCAGGTGTTGAAGCGTTCCTTCGTCCGGTAAGGTGGGCGATAGCCACCCTTGTAAGTGGGGAAGGGGAAGGTGGTGAACTCATACAAACCGTAGCCGAGGCGCACCACGGTGCGATGCGTGCCCTGCACGATGCCGGAGGTGAAAGCGGCGCTGTTGCCGTCTTCCTCATTCACCTTCTGCCATTGAATGGGGTATTCCGACCAGCCGTAGGCGACGTTGGCGAGCGAGCGGGAGAGCTTGCGGCTCCAGTCCCACTTGCTGGCAGGGGATGCCTGGATGTCAGCAAATACAGGCGTGCTCACGAGAAGAGCACCGGCGAGGAGGAGAATAATTCGGTTTTTCATGAAATTCCATTCCAGTTAGCCAAAGCCGCCATGCCTTGGCAAGCCTGAAAACCACATTCTTACCACGGAAATCTCTCTCCCTGAAACATCCACCACACATCCGCGGTGCGACATGACATTTCCTTTGCACCGGGGGCCCTGCTTTCTATCCTCACCCTCCCATGATGCACCCCGAGGCTGAAAAACTGGTTCAAGCAGGCAAGCTCTCCCGCCCTGACGGAGAAAAACTCAGCAAGCTGCAAGCAGGAGCCTGTGTCGTGCACAAAAGCTGGGGAGCAGGCCGCATCGCTGAATGGGACCTCCTGGGTGATCGCCTGGTGGTGGACTTCGAAGAGAAGAAGGGCCATCCGCTCAAGCTCTCCTTTGCCATTGGTTCTCTCGACCTTCTTCCCGACGAACACCTGCTGGCCCGCCGCGTGGCGGATCTCGATGGACTCAAGAAACTGGCCACGGAAAATCCCGCCGAACTCGTGGAGCTCTCTTTGAAGAGCCACGGCAATTCCATGTCGCTCGATGCCTTGGAAGCGCTTCTGTCGCCCCGCGTTGTCTCTGCCGCGGACTACAAGACCTGGTGGTCAGCAGCGAAGAAGGCATTGAAGGACCGCCGCCATGTGGTGGTGCCCGCGAAGCGTACGGAACTGCTGATGCGCCGCGATGCTGAAGGTGTCACCCCCGCGGATGCCATGATCGCGGATCTTGCGAAAGCCCGCGACATGAAGGCCAAGCTCACCGCTCTGGCCCGCATCCAGAAGGATCTCGATCTTTTTACCGACAGGTCCACGCAGCTCGCTCCTGCTTTTGACGAAGTGAGCAATACCGTGCGCAAGGCTTGGAAGCTGCACCCCAAGGAGGCGCTCCAGCTCCTGCTCGCCCGTGACGAACTCGCAGAAGTGGCCAAGGCCGCGCTACCAGAGGGTTCCTTTAAGATTGAGGAACTGCTGCGCGATGCACGTCCTACGCTCGCAGAGGCCAGCTCCGCGCTGCCAGCCGCTTTGCTCAGCCGTTTCTACCGCGCCTTCCCATCCGCCTTCCCTGAGCGCGCCTGGGTGCAGGAATCGCTGAACCACCTCACCAAGACCGGTGGCCGTGCCGTGGCGGAAATCGCCGCTGTGCTCGATGCCAATGATGAGCTGGACCAGCTCGCCGAGTTCCTGAAGCGCTCCGTGCGCAACCGCCAGCTCAGCACGGATCTCCTCATCTGGATGTGCAAGGAGCGCAATGGCAAGTCCGAGAGCGTGTTCGACATCGATCTCGGCAATGCCATCATCAGTGCCATCGAGGACGACAATGCCGCTGGCGGACCGAAACGCGTGGGCCGTCTCTATGATGCCTTCGCCGAAGACGCCGGACTTGTTGGCGAGATGGTGAAAGATGCGGATGATGACGAGCTGCGCCTCTTCTCGAAGCGCATCCTCGCCTCCCAGGTGTTTGACGACCTCACCCGCCGCTCCCTCATGGGCCGCCTCATCAAGGCGCGACCGGAACTCCAGGAGCTCATGGAGAACAATGCCAGCCGCCAGGAGTCCGCACTCGTGGTCTCGTGGGAGAGCATGGAGAAGCGCAAGGTGGACCTTGAGGATCTGGTCAAGAACAAGATTCCGCAAAACAAGAAGGATATCCAGATTGCCCGCGAGTACGGCGACCTTCGCGAAAACTTCGAGTACAAGTCTGCCCGTCAGCAGCAGGCGGTGCTCTTGCGTTTGCAGTCCAAGTACGAGCGCGAACTGCGCAACGCTCGTGGTACGGATTTCGTCGGCTCCAGCACCGAGACGGTGGGCATCGGCACCATTGTGGACATCGAAGACGTCGTGACCGGCGCGAAGCAGACCTACACCATCCTCGGCGCGTGGGATGGCGATCCGGATAAGCACATCCTTTCCTACCTGTCCGAAATGGCCAAGGCTCTCATCGGCAAAAAGCCCGGAGAAGAGTCCGAGGTGCCGACTGATTCCGGAGCCAGCCGCAAGGTGCGCGTTGTAGCCATCCGCCCGTACATCACGGCTGCGGCCTAGTCGGGTGCTGGCTCGTGGCTGTTTTGGGAAAACGCAAAGCAGCCAACCAGCAAAGACTTGATGGAAGGTTTCCGAGAGGGACCTTCCATTTTTTTGATCTTAGCGGATGGGTGCCCTCACGGCACCAATCAACCTTTGTTGCCCTGCTGCTTTCGCTGCTTTGCAGCCAATCTTCATCCGCCCATGAGGCCCCATCCCCCTCACGCACAGGCAGATTTCGCTTAAGTATTGCCTTATGTGCACGTTTTGCACATACTCCGCCCATGAGCAGCCCCGCGGGTGGGAGAACACATCTTTGGTTTTGGGTGTCCGCCGGTGTCCTGCTCTACGTGGCGAGCTGTCCGCCGGTGGAGGCGTGGCATGAGAGACACTACGCACAGAACAGCCGCACGCTGCCCGTGGGTATTGCGCCAGGTCCCGCTGCGGATGCGACTGCGGCAGGCAGCGGTGCCAGTACTTCAACCTCAGGACCCTCCAGTATGTCTGCTCGTGAGGGAGGGTTCGAGATTGTGCAGCTCAAATACAACGAGCTGCCCAAGAGACCCGTGTGGATGCAGATCATCTACGCGCCGGTGCATTTCGCGGAGAAGTACCCTCCTTTTGCCTCGATTTTCCAGCGTTACCGCCTCTGGTGTGACGGGGTTTTCTAGCGGGCGACAAGCAGGGTCAGCCGCATTCAGGGAGTCCACTCAAATCGTAGCTTGGTCCGTGATCCGCGCGCATAGTGAGGGTCGTGCATGGGCACTGAAACCTCGTCGATAAATGCCGCGCCGAGGAGTTCGAGGGTCCGCCGGGAGGGGTGGTTGTCCGGATCGCAAGTGAGGATGAATCGTTCGGAAAGGGAGCGGGCAAACGAAGCGAGCGCACGGCAGGCGGAAAGGGCGTACCGATGGCCCCGGTGAGGTGCGGCAATCTCGAACCCGATGTGCCCAGCGCTCCGCAGGACGTGCTCAGTGTCGCCTACGCGCAAATTGATGTGACCAACATCGGTGCCACCCACCAAAATGCGGAAATGGTAGTAGGGCACGAACCCGAGTGCCGCATCACCCGGAACGAGGGTCGCGAATCGCAACGTGACAGAGTCACCTTCGAGGTGCTCTGGAGGCAGCGGTGGGATCGAGGAAAGCGCGCGCATGGCCTTGCTTCACGAGCTCCCAGCCCAGCGACTGCGGAGCGGGGCGTTCGCTCGGAACTTCGTGCAGCCGCGGTTCATCAAACCGCCCTGGAGTACCTTCAAGCGAATCCTACGATCCGCTGAAGAGTCCCTTCTTCTTTTCCGCAGCGGTCGGTGCCACAGCAACGCCATCCGCCGGGCTGGTCGCGTGGATGGTCACCGGGGTGCCCACGGACACATTGGCGAAAAACTTCTCTGCCATGAAGCGGGGAAGGCGGATGCACCCATGGGAGGCTGCGCGGCCGGGCTTCGGGATGGGGCCCACGTGCATGCCCACGCCGTCGCTGGTCAGGCGCATGTAGAGTGGCATGCGGGCAGGGGAGAAGCGGTAGCCCTCCGGGAGGGTGTCCTTGGAGATGTTGAAATCGCCGTCCACGACATTGCCGTCGAAGTCCAGCAGCTTGCCGTACAGATTGGAAATCTTGTCCGGCGTCTTTTCCATGACCTTGAAGCTGCCGCTTGGGGTCGGGTGCGAGGCGGTGCCGGAGGCTACGTAGGTCCAGCCGACCTGCTGGCGTCCCTTGAAGAAGTGCGCTTTCTGCTTGTCCAGATAGATCACCACGGAAGCCGGCGCGGTGGTCTTCGCGGCCAGTTCGGCGTTCCACTCATACATTTGGAATGCCTGCGACTTCTGGGGCTGGGGAGCAGGCTTGGGCTTGGAGGCGCACGAGGCGAGAGTGAGGCCAAATGCAGAAGCGACTGCCAATGTCAAAAACCGGGCTGTCAGGAGCTGGACGAACGGTGCTTTGGCGGAGGACAGAGTGGATTTCATGAAGGGAGACAAGCACACTACATAGGCACAAATCTCCTCAATACAAGTGGATGTGAAAAGTAGTCCAAGCTCCACGTAACTCGCGTTAGCGCAGCCCGACGTGGGAGGAATCCCTTCGCGAGTTTTGGCGTCAGGCCATCCTCGTGAAGGGACTCGCAAGCTACGTTGGCTACTTCGTCACCACGTCGTTCACCCTCAGGCTCATCTTCTTGAGTTCTTCGACGAGCGCCTTTGACGGATCCGAAAGCGGGTTGCCGCCGAGGTAGAGGTTCAAGTAGGGGGCGAACTCACGCGGGCCATCCATGTCCTTCTTCAGCATGCGATGCAGAGGCGCGATATCGGCAACCTTGTTGCCGTCGATGAAGAGCCAGCGTAGTTCCATCAGCGGTTCCAGCGGCGCCAGGTCCACGATCTGGTTGTTCTTCAGGTTGAGCATGCCGAGCCACTTGCAGGCGCCGATGCCGTTGAGGCTGGTGAGCTGATTGCCCTCAAGGTACAGCGAGGAAAGCTTGGGCAGCTTGAAAAGAGCGGCGGCGTCCTTGACCTGGTTATTCGTCAGATAGACGGACGTAAGGGCGGGAATGTTCCCCAGCGGAGTGACGTCTGTGACCTTGTTGTTCGTGAGCTCCAGGTACTGCAGCGCCTTCAGCGTACCAATCGGGCCGATGTCGCTGATCTGGTTGTTCTGCAGATCCACGAATTGGAGACGCTCCAAATTCTTGATGGGGGAGAGGTCCTTGATCTCATTGTTGGGCAGTTCGAGCTGGGCCAATGCCTTGCAGTGTTCCAGGCCGCTCAGGTCGGTGATTTTCATGCCCTTGCCCTGCACAAAAGAGACGCTCTCCACGTCTGCCGCCACGATGGGTTCGTTGTTCTCCCGCTTGGCGAAGACCTGCTTGCGTACGGCAGCCTCCAGATTCTTGTCTTTGAAGATGGGCTGGGGCTTGGGAGGCTCAGGCTTTTTTTCCTCGGGCTTGGCAGGTGCCGGTGCTGCTGCGGTAGCAGCGGGTTTTGGTGCATCAGGTTTCTTCTCCGCAGGAGCGGGAGCAGGTTTTGGCGCGTCGGGCTTCTTCTCAGCCGTGGCTGGAGCTGGAGTGGGTGCGGGTGCCGGAGTCGCAGGCTTGGCTGGTTCTGGTTTCTTTTCCGCAGGTTTGGCCGCCTCTGGCTTTTTCTCTTCTGGTTTGGCCGGTGCCGGTGCAGGAGCGGGAGCCGGAGCCGGAGCAGGTTTGGGCTCGGCGGGCTTGGGAGCGTCGGCCTTCTTTTCTGGCGCGGGCGCGGGAGCCGGGGCCGGAGAGGGCGCGGGCGCAGGAGCCGGCTTGGTCTCGGTGGCGTTCGGAGCTGGGGCCGGTGCCGCAGGTGTAGCCTGCGCCAACAAGGAGGAGGGCAGGACTGCGGCGGAGATGAAGGCGGTGGCGCTGGCAATGAGTAAGCAATGCTTCATGAGCGGGAGAGATTGCGAATCGGATTGGTTGGCGAATACGCCGTGATATTCAATGAACTTTCGCCTTCAGGAACGATGTCGTTTTCATGACCGCACCGTAGGTATTGACGCCGCACAACCAAGTTGCAATGATGCGTCCTAAATTGCACAAGATGAAGCACGCTCCCTTGATTTTCTTTGCCGTTGCTGCCACGCTCGGCTTGAGTTCCTGCCAGTCCATTGGTCAGGGCGGCATGAGCGTGAATCATCAAACTTGGGGCACTACTAAATCCGGTGATAAAGTCACCCTTTATACCTTGCGTAACAGCAGGGGGATGGAGGTTCGCATCGCCGACTATGGCGCTACCATCGTGAGCCTCACCGCGCCGGATCGTGACGGCAAGTTTGCCGATGTCGTGCTTGGGTTCGACACCCTGCAGGACTACGAAACACGCAATCCCTTCTTTGGCTGTGTCGCTGGCCGTTATGCCAACCGCATAGGCAAGGGGAAATTCACGCTGGATGGCAAGGAATACGCCCTGGCGGTGAACAATGGTCCCAACCACCTGCACGGTGGAAAGGTCGGTTTTGACAAGAAAGTGTGGAAGTCCCGCGAGGTTTCCCGCTCCAACGGTGTCGGCGTGGAGCTGACCTATTCCAGCCCGAACATGGAAGAGGGGTATCCCGGTAAACTCGACAGCAAGGTCACCTATGTCCTGACCAATGACAATTCCCTGGAGGTCGAATACACGGCCTCCACGGACGCGCCGACGGTGGTGAACCTCACCAACCACAGCTATTTCAACCTCGCCGGCGAAGGCAGCGGTCCCATCACCAACCATGTGGTGAGCATCAATGCGGACTCCTTCACGCCGACCGACTCAGGACTTATTCCGACCGGGCAGATAGCCTCGGTGGAAGGCACTCCACTCGACTTCCGGTCACCCCAGCGCATCGGTGCGCGCATCGGGTCGTCTTATCCCGCCGTGCGCTACGGCGAAGGATATGACCACAACTATGTATTAAATGGGGGTACGGGCATGAAAACCGCCGCTCGCGCCAAAGATCCTGCATCTGGACGCGTGTTGGAGGTGCTTACCACCGAACCTAGTGTACAGTTTTACACAGGAAATCACCAAAAGAAGCTCACGGGGTGCAAAAATGGCCACACCTATGACTTCCGCACTGGTTTCTGCTTCGAGACTCAACATTATCCAGACAGCCCCAATCGCCCCGAATTCCCCTCCACCGTTCTGCGGCCGGGCGATACCTACCAGCACACCACCATTTTCAAGTTTAGCGCGGAGTAACATTACACGTGAACGACATCGCGGCCCCAACACCACCACCAGCAGCAGCAACCGCAGACTCCGCCGGCCCCTTCCATGTGGAACGGGACTTCGCCGGTCGACAGTATGTCGGCTATCGTGAAAAGCAGGAGGATTACTATGCCTTCGCCGACGCCTCTGACAAAAAGGAGAAGCCCGTCACCAAGTTGCTTGTCGCCCTGGGCGATGGCCTCGGCGCGCACATCGGCGGAAATGTAGCCAGCTATCAATTGGTCACCGAATTCGTAAAGGCCTACAAGCGCAGCACCCTCAGCGTGCCGTGGCGCATGCGTGTCTCTTTGGAGTCGGCGAATGAAAGCCTGCGTGTGATTTCCAACCGGCTGAACTGCGACAAGGCGCCCATGGGCAGCACCTTCGTGGGAATCGTGGTGACGCAGTCGCATCTGCATTGGGTAAGCGTGGGGGACTCCCTGCTGTACCTCTTCCGCAAGGACAAGCTTACCCGCTTGAACGCGGATCACTCCCTCGCGCCCATCTTGGAAGAGCGCGTGAGGAAGGGCGAGATGACGGAAGAGGAGGCGGCACGCCATCCTGACCGCCACGTGCTCCAGTCCGCCTGCATGGGCCTCCCACTTACACTTGTTGATGCCCGCATGGAACCGTACCCCATCGAGAGCGGCGACATCATTGTCGTGGCCAGCGATGGTCTGCTGACTCTGGACATGGATCAAATCGAAGAGTTGCTCACTTTCGGAAAGACCTCGTCCGCCGGCAAACTCGTGGATGCCCTCCTGTTTGGCGTGCGCTGTGCGGAACATCCCAAGCAGGACAACACGACCATCGCACTGGTAAAGGTGCCGTAACCAACGTGTCTCGCGTTGGCGCAGCCTGACGAAGGGAAATCCCTTCGCAGGCGAAGTCACGGTCATGCGACCGTAGTAAATAGCCCAGATCGATACTGCGAGGGCATCTTCGGACATGCGCTTCGCTGTGTTCGGGCGGGCCTGATCATGGCAATTTGCATCGTTCGTACGTCGCGCCTTGCCAGGAAATACAGGTGTCAGCCGAGAATGGCAGAGGTGTGTGCAGGCACCAACTCCCAGAATGTGAGTGCATAAGCCTGCAATCGAACTCTTCGTGGTGCCTATAGAGCTTACGATGAGCCAAAAATGACGTCATTACGCGTTTTTGTTGAGCCGATAAGCGGGCATTTTGCGTGCATCGCTCTATAGTTTTCTAAAGGAGTTTCTTAGCTTAAGAGGGGTTCGAAAATTAATCTAGCTGTCGCCAAAGACATTGCTTAGTATTTACACCAAGCAGTCGTGGGCTCCCATTTTTCCGCTGTCAGAAGTGGCTGCGGCCATGCTGCGTTTTGGTTATTGCGTACACAAAACGGATTTCCCTTTGCTGCCAACCCCAGCATAACCCCTCCCGAAGAATGAAGCACCTACGCCGTTTCCGCAGGCCCTTGGGCTGGTTCATGACGCTTCTAGTGGCGTTCTGGCAGATTGCTTCAACTGTGCCGGCAGGGGCAGTCACCTTGTATTGGGATACGGATGGGTCAACGACGCTCAACAACGTCGATGGCACCAACATTGGTGGCACGGGTACGTGGAACACTTCCACTCCGAACTGGTGGAACCTGGGCTCGCTGGTGAACTGGCCGAATACCAATGTGGACCATGCCGTCTTCGCTGGAACACCGGGCACGGTCACGGTGGCGCCTGGCATCATCGTCAATCGTCTCACGTTCCAATCCGGCGGGTATGTGTTCAACGGCGCGCCTCTCACGCTCGCGGGCACCACGCCCACCCTCTATTCTTATGCGGGCACCTCCACTCGGATAAACACCGAACTTCAGGGCACCGCGGGCCTGACCAAGACCGGCGCGGGCGCGGTGTATCTCAACGGGCCGAATACCTACGCTGGCATCACCACCATCAACAACGGCACCCTCGTAGTGGGAAGCAGCAATGCTCTCGGTTCGGATTCATCCACGGTCACGGTGGCCGTGGGGAACAATCTCGGTGGCCTGTACCTTGCAGGCTCGGGATACAACACGGGCTTCACGCTTAGTCGCAATGTCTCCATCAGTGGTGGCGGCGGCGGTGGCGGGGCGGGAGCTGCAGCCATCAATGGCAATGCCCTTATCAGCAATGGCAACAACACCATCACGGGTTCGCTCACCGCGATTCCGAATGTGGGCACGACCAATACCGGGCTTACTTCCGTGGCGGGCATGCTGACGCTTGGAGATGTCGCCATCGGCGGCACTGCGGTATCCCAGTACACCACGTTTGGCTCGGCCAACAGCATGGGCAACTATCGCATCACCGGCGCACTCAGCGGTACCGGCAGCATTCAGAAGGCAGGAAGTGGTACGCTCATTCTTGAACCCTCGTCGTCCACGGGCTTCTCCGGCACCATACGCCTGACTGCAGGCTCGCTCCGCCTTTCATCGGGTTCAGCGCTGGGCACGAATACGGGTACGACCACGAATGCCACCATCGACTTGAATGGCGGCGTGCTGGAACTGCGGGCTGACGGCGGCACCATCGCCATGGGTAAGAATGTGAACCTGACCAATAGCACCACCATCTTCGTCGGACGGGGTGTCGGCGGCTCTGGTGTGAATGGCACGTTCACGTTTGGAGCACTTTCGTTCCTGGATAATGAGGACATCACCTTCAACGGACGCAGCGGCTACGGTATCAGCTTCACCTCCGCCCTGTTGACCAGCACCGCGGACGGCCCCACGACCTTCACGAACAACCTCAGCGGCCTGCTGAGCATCAATGGCAACTTCTGGAACTACGGCGAGACGGACACCGCACGCAGCTTCACCATCGCGGGCAACGGGAACACCCTCATCACCGGAAATATCCTGGCCACCAACGCCCAGGCTCACGGGATCATCAAGACGGGCACTGGCACGCTTACGCTCACGGGCACAGGGTCCACCTACACCGGCGCTACGAGCGTGAGTGGAAATGGCACCATCGCCATCAGTGACTTCCGCGCTATCACCAACAACACGGCAGTGATCAATCTCGGTGCGACCACCACGGCGGGCACGCTCAACATCATCGGAAACAACCTGGTGCTCGCCGACGTGACAACCAGCAAGGCCATCAACCTGGCTGGAACCTCGGGCGGTGGCATCATTCTCGCAAACCAGACGGGAACGAGCCCCGGGTTGGTCTTCAATGGGACCTTCACCGCGGCGGGAGCGGTAGGCGACGCGAAGGTGCTCACGCTCGGTGGCTCCAATACCGCGGACAACACGATCAACAGCGTCATCCAGAACAACGCGGCCGGCGGTCTGGTGAGCGTGACCAAGGCTGATGCGGGCACCTGGGTGCTCGCAGGCAACAATACCTACACCGGTGCCACCACCATTACCAACGGCATCCTCAAGCTCAAGGCAAGCGCGGCGGCATCGGATATCATCAAGGAAACAGGAACCAACGACATCACCTTCAATGCCAATGCCACCACGCAGAGTGCGGGTGGTGTGCTGGAGTTCATGGGGATGAACGGGGTGGCGACCACGGAGACGCTGAGTGATCTCACCACGACCGCGGGCATGGGCACGATACGGCTGGTGTCTGGTGGCGGTGGCGCCGCGGCGAACTTGATTTTCACTTCCCTCGTTGCTCCCGGAAAGGCGGGTGGCTTGAACTTCGTCATCACCGCTGGCGGTGGCGGCACGATCACGCTCACCGGCGTGGCCACCTCCACGGCCACGACGCTCGCGGGGAATGGCCACTTCTATATCAATGGCGCCGACTTCGCCCGGTCGAATGGCGGTGTGCTCGTCGCGCCCGTGTATGGCACGGATGCAGGCTTTGTGAACGCAGCAGCGGGAGCGGCCACCTTGACCGCAGCCAGTCACAATCTCATCACGGGAAATATCACCGCTCAGACGGCCATTTCCATCACGTCGCTGAAGATGACGACGAACACTCTTACCTTGACGGGCAACCTCACGGTGAACACGGGTGGCGCGGCGAATGACGGCGGCATCCTTGTCACCGGTGGGAATACCGCCTCGATCACCGGCGGTGGACTTACCACGGGTGGTGCGGGCACGCTGGTGTTCCGCGTGGATGGCGCGAGCGACGTGCTGACGCTGAATACTCCCATGCTGTCTGGCACCACGGGTGGCTTCACGAAGAACGGCGCGGGCACGCTGGTGCTCACCGGAAACAACCTTCAAGTGGGCGCTACGACCATCAATGAAGGCACCGTGCGTCTCTCCGGAGTCTCCGCCCGGTTGAGCGGTTCCTCCACCACCACGGACCTCGCCGTGCGCCAGGGAGCTGTGCTCGATTTGAATGGCGTCAGCACAGGAACAGCCATTCGCTCACTCAATGGCGCCGGCACCATCACGAACGGCACTTCTTCTACCGCAGCGACCCTGACCCTCGGGAATAATACTGGTACGGGTACATTCACCGGTGTCATCACGGATGGCTCGGGTGGTGGCGCCCTGAGTGTGACGAAGATCGGTACCGGCGCCATGACGTGGAACGGCCCGAGCACGTACACGGGGGTGACCACCATTGGCTCTACCGGGCTCGTCTCCGTCAATACCCTGTCAAACATCGGTGCCGCGAGCAGCATCGGCAGCGGGAACAACACCAGTGAAGCGACCAACGCCGCCAGCCTCGTCTTCGATGGAACGACGGGTGGACTCAACTACACCGGCGCTGCCACCATCTCCACGGACCGCCTGTTCACCTTGAATGGTTCTGCGGCGAGCAGTGGCGTGCAAATCGCGAATGCCTCCGCGATCAACGCCGCACTCGTGTTTAGCAATACCGGCGCCATCCGCTTCGGTGCGAACGCGACCGTGGCCCAGACCATCATCCTGGCCGGCGCGTCCACCGGGGAGAACCAGTTCAACCCCCAGATCACCGACAACGCCTCGCTCAAGACCAGCCTGGTAAAGAATGGCGCCGGCACGTGGATTCTTGGGAATAGCAACAACACGTACACTGGCACCACCACCATCACGGACGGCATTCTGCAGGCCGTGGACGGGACCAGCCTTTCAAATGGTAGCGGACTTCTCCTGGGGGCGACCACCACCTCGGGCATCTTCCAGAGCACCGGTACATTCACGCGCAATGTCGTCCAAGTCGCCTCGGCTGGGGCAAATACGGTGTCATGGAATGGCACTACGGGCGGCGGTGGTTTCTCTGCCACCGATGGCAAGCTGGTGGTCGCGCTGGGTGGCCTGGCCTCTCCCACGGCGTTGACCTGGGGCACCGGCGGCTTTGTGGGCACGGGCGGGGTGCAGAGCCTGATTCTGAGCTCCGCGACCGCGCTGGGTGAAGTGGAGTTTCGCAACGCCATCGACCTCGGTGGCTCCACGCGCACGATTACGGTGAACGACAACACGTCCACCTTCACGGATTTCGCCACCATGTCAGGGGTGATCTCAGGAAGTGGTGGCATCAGCAAGGCGGGCGCCGGCCTTCTGCAGCTGGTGGGGGCAAACACCTACACCGGACCCACATTGGTCACGGCGGGGACTCTGCTGGTTCAGTCGCTCGGGAACAGCAGCGTGATTGGTGGCACCAGCAGCGTGGGCAGCACGACCGGAGCGAACCTTATCGCAAACGTCCTCTCCCTCGGCAATGGGGGCACCGGCGCGGGAG
This sequence comes from Roseimicrobium sp. ORNL1, assembly GCF_011044495.1. GTDB lineage: Bacteria > Verrucomicrobiota > Verrucomicrobiia > Verrucomicrobiales > Verrucomicrobiaceae > Roseimicrobium. The sequence goes on along the minus strand of NZ_CP049143.1, from coordinate 4,002,861 downwards.
TCCTCGTGTACACGGGGGCTGGAGAAGTCAGCGACCGCTATATCCAGATCAATACCACCACGGGTAACACGCAAATCCTCGCCGACGGCACCGGAGCCCTCATCCTGACCAATCTCAAAAATGATGCGAGCATCACCGGCGCCAAGACACTCTTCCTGCGCGGCTCGAACAACTTCGAGAACATGATCACCAGCCAGCTCACCAATGATCCTACTGGGGGAACGCTGGCTATCACGCATGATGCACCGGGCACCTGGATCCTCACCGGAGACAATCAGTACACCGCCGGAACAAGCGTCACTGCCGGAGCGATCGGCATCGGACATAACAATGCGCTGGGAACCGGGACGCTGACCATCAGCAACGGCGCCGTCTTCGCCTACGGAGCGGATCGTACGCTCACGAATACCGTCACCCAATCCGCCACCAGCGGCACCATCGCCACCTTTTTCGGCGAATACAGCCTGTTCCTGAACGGTGCTTGGATCGACCCTTCGACGACGAGCTCCGGCCGCATCATTCGCAACAACATCGTCTCCGGAAAAGTGCTGCAGATCAACGGCAACTACTCCGCCACCGCCGGAACCACCAGCACGGGCGTCACGTTTGATGGCACGGGCGACACCATCATCAATGGCATCATCAGCACGACGATGACCAATTTCGGCATCTCGTATGCGGGTACTGGAACACTCACCCTCCGCGGGGCCAATACGTACACCGGCGCCACAAACATCCTTAGTGGCAAGGTCATCCTCGACAGCTCCGACATCCATGAAGTGATTCCCGACGGGACAGGGAAGGGGAATGTGGTCTTCAATCCGGCCGCAGGCGTGACCGCGACGCTCGACATGAACGGCAGCCTGGAGACCATCAATGGTCTGACGATGAATGGCGCTGGAAACTCCATCATCGACAACACCTCCAGCACCACCTCCGCCCTCGTCTTCGGCGGAAACAATGCTGCGGTGAACATCGGCACCGCAGGCACGGGCGTGAATACCATCACGGACTCCGGCTCCGGCGCACTGTCCGTCGTCAAGACAGGAACAGGTGTCGCGACCATTGGACCAGCGGTGAACCTGACCTACCAGGGCACCACTTCCGTCACGGGTGGCACCATGAATATTGGCGCGGCGCTGAATGGCACCACAGGCCTCAGTGTCACCAATGCCAACAGCGTGCTCTCCGTCACCCGAGCCATTGCCAACACTTCGGTCATCACCAGCGTCACGGTTGGTGGTGGCTCCACCCTGAGCCTCCTGGACGGTACCGGAACCAAGCTCACCAACCTCACTTCGCTTTCCTTGGGCGAATCAGGCACCGTCACCGCCACCTTGAATCTCAATGTGGGGGACAAACTTGCCGCAGGCGACAATCTCAACACCGACCGCCTGGCGCTCCAAGGCTTGGGCCTCTCGTTGTTCGCGGACAACACGATCCTGCTCAACCTCACGGACACTGGTCTGCGTGCCAATACCACGTACACCCTGATATCCTCTGCCAGCGGTGGTCTCACCCTCGGAGTGCTGGGTGTCAGCGGCTGGCAGCTGGGTGCTACACCCACCGGTTTCAGCACCATCACGCTGAACGCCACGGACACCGCCATCTCCATCACCACCGGCTCGCTCATCACTGGAAGCCTGTATTGGTCCGCAAACGGAGCGGCTGACAACTGGAACGATGTGGCGAACTGGTCCACGAACAAACCTGGCTCTGCCGCTGCCACCAGCATCCCCACGACGGGTTCCGACGTGGTCTTTGTGGCGGACACTGCCCCGACAGGCGCCATCACCACCACGCTGGAGCAGAATTTCAGAATCCAGTCGCTCACCTTCGAAGCCAGCACTACCCCGGCGAACACGCCCACTTCGGTCACCATCAGTCCCGGTGCCTCTGCCACGAACCGGCTGGAGATTGCTCCGCTCAACTCCTCCACGGGCATCACGCTCTCGGCAGGCGCGCCACCCTCCGTCACCATTGCCGCTCCTCTCGCACTCGGCGCCGCACAGACGTGGACCGTCGTCGATCCCGCCTCACTGCTGACCATCTCCGGAGCTCTCCAGGGAAGTGCCAATGTGACGAAGGCTGGTGCTGGACGGGTGCTGTTGTCCGGTGTGGCGGATGTGTCCTTCAACACCGGCCTCACCACCGTCTTCACTGTGACAGGCGGCTCGCTTGAGATCAGTAACGTGGGAGCACTTGGCACCGTGGCGAACAACAACGTGGCCAGTGTCGCCGTGAACGGAGGCGCCTTCTTCTTCAATGGCGCTTCCAGCACCACCATCAACAGCATCACTCTCGGTGGCGGCGCATTGTCTGCCGGGGCGAATACCCAGACCTACAGCGGGGCCATCAGTGTGGCTGCAAACTCCTTCATCAACATGAGGGACTTGAATTCCGCCGTATTGACTACCACCGCCAGATCCATCAACCTCACCGGCCTGGTGAGCGGCACCGGCAACATCACGGTGGACAGCATCAACACAGTAGGCAGCGGCAACCAGATTACCGGGACCCTGACCATCAGCGGGAACAACAGCGGATGGAGCGGCGCGCTCAACCTCCTGCGCGGCACGATCATTGCCAGCAATGCGAACGCTCTCGGAACTGGCGCCATCAACGCGGAATTGGGCAAGATATCCTACACCGGCGCAGGCGGAGTCACCTACAACATCGCCAAGAACATCACCGTCGCCAGTGCCGCAGGCGCCGCCATCCTGGAGTGGCATACGGACCGCACCTCCGGCACGGATGTCTTCAGCGTGAACAACAGCGGCACGCTGACTCTGGGCAGCGCGGGTAGCACGGGTGAAATCCGGCTGTTCCTTGCGGATGGGACGAACAGTACCCCCATCTTCAGTGGTGGTGTGGTTCTCGCGAATAATGGCCGGATTGAGGTGCGCGATGCGGCCACCTCCGTGGCCGTGATCACCGGCACAGGCATCAGCGAAAGCGGAGTCGGCGGACCACGCAGTCTGACCATCAACGATCTCTCCGTCTGGACCGGCACCGCTGGCACCCTGCAGATCGATGCCGCGAGCAGCTACACCGGAGGCACCACGCTGAGCGGTGGTGGTCTGCGCTTCGGTCACAAGGACGCCATCGGCACCGGCGCCCTGACCATGGTTTCCGCCACCCTGAGCGCTTCCACGAATCTGACCGGCGCAAACGCGGTCATGAATGCCATCAATTTGAATGGCACCCTGACCTTTTCTGGGAACAACTCGCTGGAACTGGGGGGCGCCATCGCGATGACGGCCAGCAGAACGATCAATGCGAACGGGACAGGAGGGGCGAAGCTGATTCTCTCAGGACCCGTCAGCCTCGTCACAGCGACCGCCAACAGCGTCCTCAATCTGGCAGGCACAAGCACTGGACAAAATGTGCTGTCCGGCGGATTCACCCAATCTGGATCCGGCGGGGACCTGGTGGTCAACTCGGGCGCATGGATGTTCACGGGAGGAGCGATTCAACCCGTGGACGACCTCTTGATCAACGGAGGGACCGTAACTGCGGAGAATGTGGCCCTGGCACCTGGGGATGACATCGTCATCACGGGAGCGACCACCGTGGTCAACCTTAATAGCACAGGGGTGTGGGCGCCATTCGATCCGGCAGGGACCAGCAGCTTCCTCTACATTCGTGGGGGAGCCGTGGTGAACCTGAATGCCAATGACGTAAGTGGCGTGAACAACGCGAATGGAACGGAAGGCTTCATCATCGCGGACAGTACCACCACCGGTATCGGCACCCTGAATACAAACACGTTCAGCATGACCACGGGCCGGCTTGAGCTCGGGGCCATTGCGACAGGATTCGAAGGACGAGTTCTCGGCAGTGGCACCCTCACGATCAACAACGGAACGACGGACTATACCCAGGGTATCCGCGTATATCGCGGTGAGATCACAGCGAACCTGGCGGGGAGCGCCGTGATCTACAAGCAAGGATTGGGAGACGTCACCCTCTCCGGAGACAACAGCGGACTGACCGGTTTGACCGCTGCGGCGACACGTATTGATGCGGGCAATCTGATCCTCGACTACACGGTGAATAATACCAAGAAGATCCCGGACAGTCGCGGTCTGGATATGCGCGGCGGCACTCTCACGGTCAATGGCAATGCGTCCGCCCCGACAACGATGACAGTATCTTCCTTCACCTTGGGCGGCGGCGGTGCGAACAAGATGGACGTGAATAGTAATGGCACCGCCACCACGGTGAACCTGGGCGCCATCACGCGAGGAAGCCTGGCCAACGACGGCACGATTCGCTTTGAGCTGCCTCTTCTGGGCGGCATCACCACCACCACGACGAATACCAATGGCATTCTCGGTGGCTGGGCTACGGTGCGGGATGCGTCCGGCCAGGTGAACTTCGCCGCCAAGGAAGATGTCACCAATCGCATCATTGCGGTGACTACGACCGCACAGGACAGCATGGCGCTGTGGGCAGCCGGACAGCATATCACCAATGTAGGGAGTGTGTCCGGCACACGTCAATTCACCGGCATTGGCAGCCTTCGGATGGATGCCAACGCGGCGATGAACCTCAACATTAACCCCGGCGGTTATCTTCACATTGCCAGTGGCGGCTTGCTGATGACTGAGAACGTCTCCACTGCTTCGCCGCATTCGATTTCCGGCGGCACCTTGAGCTCCGTGGCGGGGGAAATGATTTTCACCATGGACAACGCTGCGCAGAGTCTCACCGTTTCTTCTGCGATCATCGGTGGATCCGGCGTGACCAAAGTGGGGGATGGCACCCTGACATTGAGTGGTTACAACATCTACAGCGGTCCCACGGACATCCAGGGAGGTACCCTGATTGCTTCGGGCGGCTTTGCCATTGGGGACAACTCCGTGGTGACACTCGCGGACGAGCGCGCCAGCACGTTCTTGATTCAAGGCAACGAAACTTTCGGCGGCCTCGGGGGTGGCACTGCCACCACGGGACTCATGTTTGGTCTGGTGGACTTTGGTTCGAATAATCTGTATCTCAAAGGTGGCGCCAGCTACGGTGGTCTCCTGGTTGGGAGCGGTCAAATCATCAAGGACAGCTCTGCCAACACGGGGAATCAAGCCTTCACGAATAACAACGTCGGTTTTACAGGCTCCGTGATTGTGAATGGCGGCCTGTTCCAGATTGCTGGCGCGGTGGGAAGAATGAACCAGGCGACATCTTTCACCGTCAACAAGGGAGGCAGTTTCCTGATTGATAACGATGACGATAGTTCTCCCAACGATCGCCTCTCTGACTCCGTGGCTGTCACGTTGAACTCGGCGGACGGCACCTTCAGTGGGGAAGCGATCGTGCGCGGTCTGATGATTCGCACCAACAATAACAACGGTGAGAATGAGACCATCGGGGTGCTCACGTTCAATTCCGGAGCCAGCTACTTCTCGGGGAATGCCACGGGGAGTACCAGTTCCGTCACTCACTTGATTGCCAGTGATTTTGTGCGCAACAACAATGCCACCCTGAACGCTCGTGGCACCAACCTTGGTGGTACTACGAATGCTCGAGCCCAGCTCCGCATTGGCACCGGCGCCAATGAAACCGCCTTCATGGCAGCCAACCTTGTGGGAGGAGGCGGTGCCGCTGGCACGAAGCAGATCAGCATCGTGCCATGGGCCATTGGGCAGAACGGGACAGTTGATAATACCACGCCTACCGCCATGGGTAACTCCCTCGTGACTTACACGGCAGGCACCGGCTTCCGTCCGCTTGACTTCACCACGGAGTACAATGCATTTGCCACTAAGCAGGGCGATACGGATAACATCCGTGAAAGCCTGACTGCGGATCCCACTCCGGTAGCTGGTGGAACCATCAACAGCCTCGTGCTGCACAATAACAATGCGAGCGCCGCGTCCACGATTACTCTGAATGGGACCGGTGCTGGCCAGACCCTCACCCTTACCAGCGGTGCGCTGCTGTTCACGTTGAACTCCACCGCCACGGGCGTGCACGGCATTGGACTGGGCGGGTTTGACGGAGGCATCGCCGTTGGAAGCACCAATGAGTATGTGATCCACGTGGTGAATCCCTCCGCTGCTGCGGCAACTCCGGTTCTGACCGCTACCATCTCCTCCAAGCTGACTTCCACGGCGGACATCACCAAGGCGGGTCGCGGTACCTTGATCCTCTCTGGAATAAACACCGCGGGTGGCGGAGCGAGGAAGACCACCATCAACGAAGGTGTGCTGGAGATTGGTGATCTGGACAACATTGGCGGCAACAGTGGCTCGATCGTATTTGCCGGTGGCACCCTGCGTCTTGGAACTGTCTTCGCTGACGACCTGAGTGGCCGCACGCTAACTCTGCTGCAAGGTGGAGGCATCCTTGAAACCAATGCAGGCAGTTTTGTTCTTACCACTGCTCTCGGCGGGGGTGGCCCGGGCGCATTCACCAAGGCAGGCGCCGGCTCACTGACCCTGCAACAAGCAACCACCTACTCGGGCACCACTACCGTGGCGAACGGGCGCCTCATCCTGGAAGGTGGGAACAATCGCCTCAATACCGGTGCGGCCCTAGTTATCGGGAGCGGCACCACGTCCGGGGTACTTCAGTTGGGCAGCGCTACCTCCATCTCGGATCAGACGGTTTCGGAATTCTCGAGCTCCGGCAGCGGAACCGCCAATGCCGTTGTGGGCGGCAATGCTTCCGTCTCCACGCTGACGGTGAACCAGGCCGGCGCCAGCACCTACGCGGGAGTATTCGGCGGTGCGGGAGCGAATGAAAACAACATTGCACTCGTGAAGACCGGTCGTGGTGCGCTGACCGTCACGGGCAACAGCACCTACACCGGTGGTATCACGATTAAGGCAGGTTCGTTGATTACTGGAAACTCGGCGGGTGCTCTGGGTGGCGCCACCAATGCCATCACGCTGGGTGACACCTCCGGCTCTGAGGCAGCCACACTCAACATCCAGAATACACAAACGTATGCCCAGACCATCACGGTGGCGGCAGGCAGTACGGGTCCGCTTTCGATTCTTGGAGGCGCCACCACGGGTGCTCCCACTTTGACCGGAGGCATCATCCTCAATAACAATCTGATCATCGGCAAGCTGGGCACCACCGGGAACTTCACGCTTACGGGCGGGATCACGGGCACTGGTAATGTGGTCATCGGCAACATGGGCACCACCGGAGTCATCCAGATGACGACGGCGGCGGTGAACCACACCGGTTCGATTACCAACAATGGCTTCGCCACGGTGGCTACCCTCATCAGCGCGGACATTGGCACCAATGTGACGCACATCACCCAGGACAGCATCACCTCGGGGCTGACGCTCTCCGGGGCAAACATTGGCTACACGGGCACCACTACGGTGAACGCCGGTGTCCTGAGTATCACCGGGGCAGCTGCTTCCGGATTGTCCACCACCGGCGTGATCGTTGCCGGCGGAGGAACGCTGAACACGGTCAATACCGTGGGACAGGCCGTGAACCTCGGCTCGGGTCCCCTGAATCTGGGTGGGGGAAGCGGCATCGCCACGCTGGGCATGGAACTGGGATCCACGAGTGCCTATGACAGCTTCAACACCGCCCTGGCCGCCATCACGGCCAACAGCGTTGTGTTTAATCTGACAGGGCTCACCGGGTTCGGCGCCGGCACCTACAATCTCCTCACGGCTTCCGGTGGACTCAACAATGCCGCCTATTCGATTGGCACACTGGCAGGAACGCTCAACGGCGTGACTCTCAGCCTCCAGGTCGATCCGACCTTCGTGAGACTCAACGCAGTGGCTTCAACGGGTGACTTCTATTGGAGGGGCGGCATCAACAACAGCTGGATGGGGATCAGCGGTGTGAATACCAACTTCACCACGGATCTCGCAGGCACCATCAATGCCAACGGCACTCCGGGCGCTGCCAGCACAGTGATCTTCAGCGCGCAGAATGTGACTGGTCCCACCATCGCGACCACGCTGGATGCGAACTTCACCATCAATAACCTCCGGTTCATCGCGAGTCCGGCGGGTGTGACCTCAGTGACCATCGCGGCGGGGACTCCATCATCGAGTACCCTCACCATCGCACCTTCCTCCTCTGGAGTCGGCATTGAGGTAGCGGACAACGCCGGCGCGATCACCATCTCTGCGGCTCTCATTCTAGGGGCGAATCAAACGTGGAGCGTGGCTGGCACGGGGGCCAATGGTTCTTCACTGACGATCAGCGGCGCCCTTTCGGGTTCGGGGAATCTCGAGAAAACGGGGCTGGGGATCCTGACCGTTTCGGGAGCAGGCACCTACACGGGCAGCACCACCATCACCGGAGGAGTGCTGCAGGCATCGGGGTCCGCCAATCGGTTTAGCGTGGCGTCCGCCTACACGGTGGGTGCGAGCGGCATCCTGCGCTTGAATGGCCTGAGCAATGCCATCGGTTCACTCGCGGGCGCGGGTATTGTGGAGAACAACGGCACGGCCAACATCACGCTTACGACGGGTGCCAACAACACCAGCACCCTCTTCAGCGGGATCTTGCGGAATGGCTCCACCGGCACGCTTGCCCTTACAAAAACAGGCAATGGCGTACTTACGCTGTCGGGAAGTTCTTCCAGCATGACTGGGGCCGTGACTGTGAACGCAGGCGTGCTGGCCATCACTGGCATTTTTGACAATGGTGTGGGAGCCACCACGGTGGGAAGCAATGCCAGCACCAAGGGGCTGCTCTACGTGGCGCCGGGAGGCAGCTATAGCTCCACCACGCTTACGGCGGGTGGCAACGCCACGGGGGCGGGGAGTATCGTCGTCAATGGCGGGACGGTGGCATCGACTACCTCCACCATCAGCAGCGGAGTGCTCCTCGGCGGCGGCGGGTACGGCGGACTCTTCATTTCCAATGGAGGCTCGGTGACCACTCACCGGGTGGAAAACAACAGCACGGGCACCAGCTCCGTTTCCGTGATTCGGGTGGACGGCGGTTCCCTGAACTCGGACGAATACATCATCCTCCGCAACAACCGCTGGGAGTTTACGGTGACAGGAGGCAACGTGATCCACAATGCGGCATCACAGAACATCGCGCTGGGCTACACCGGCACGAACACGTTTGGCGCGATGACGGTGGCCGGCGGTACCGTGGACAACACGGGCCGGAACATTTCCTTTGGACAGGGAGGTGCCAACACCATCACTGCCAGCCTCAACCTCAATGCTGGGACACTCATCACGCACCCCGTGACCAGTGCGAACGGCGCGACGTCTTACATCAATTTCAACGGTGGCACGCTCAAGGCCTCCGCTTCCTCCACGACTTTCCTGCCGACATCCGTGACTGCCGCCTACGTCAATGCGGCTTTCGGCACCTTCAACGGCGGTGCCGTGGTGGATACCAATGGCTTTGATATCACGTTCGCCGAGGCATTGCTGGCGCCCACGGGCAACGGCGTGTCTGGCCTCTCGGTTGGCAGCGGAGGCAGTGGATATGTGGGAGCTCCCTACGTGGAAATCACGGGTGGCGGAGGGACAGGCGCTACCGGCTACGCCGTGGTGGATCTCAATCCTTCCAGCCCCACCTTCGGCCAGGTCACGGCGGTCGTTCTGACCAATCCGGGTGTGAACTATACCTCAACACCTACGGTGACCTTGGTCGGTGGGGGCGGCATCGGGGCGTCCGTTTCTGCGGCGGGCTTGATTGCCAATGCGTCGGGAGGCCTCACGAAGATTGGCACGGGCACGCTGACGTTGGGCGGAGTCAACACCTACACCGGTGGCACCACCGTGACGGCGGGGACTCTCGCCCTTGGCGTGGCTGACAGTCTGGCGGATGTGGGAGCAGTCACGGTGAATGGAGGCACGTTCAATGTCGCCACGTTCAATGACACCGTCGGTGTTGTGACGTTGCAGAGCGGCGGCATCACCGGTACCACCGGCGTGCTCACGGGCTCCAGCTATAATTTCGAAAGCGGCACGGTCAGCGCCATTCTCGGCGGCACAGGTAATCTGAACAAGAGTACCAGTGGAACGGTGACCCTGAGCGGAGCCAACACCTTCAGCGGATCCGTCAATCTCAACGGCGGTGTATTGGCCTTTTCCACCGCGGCAAACCTTGGTAACGGCTCCGCGACCAACACGCTCAACTTCAATGGTGGCACGCTGAACTACACGGGGGCGGGAACGACAGCCCTCACTGCCGCGCAGTCCGTGAACGTCGGCGCATCCGGTGCCACGTTCGATGTCAGCAACGCCACGGGCGTGCTCACTGTCGCAGGCAATGTCACAGGCAGCGCAGGTGGAGACTTGGTCAAGACCGGCACCGGTACCTTGGTACTCGCTGGCACAAACAATCTCGGCGCGGGCGGCGCGACCAACGTGGTGGCGGGCACGTTGCGTGCGGGCTTTGGCACGAACGGCACCTCATCCATCACGGTGAGCGGCGTGGGTACATTCGAACTCGTGAACAATGCGGCGCAGACCCTGACACTACAAGCGGGCACACCTGGCGCCCTGACCTTGAGCGGTGGAGCCACACTGGGCTTCGAGCTCGGCGCTCCCTCCGCAGGTAACTATGATGCCATCATCGTCGCGGCAGGAGGCACAGCGATGGTCAACGGTATCATCACGTTGAATCTCTACAACCTGGGTACCATGAGCGCGGGTACCTACAATCTGATCTCCATTCTTGGAGGTGGAGGAGGCCTGAACGCTGCGAACTTTGTGCTGGGGAATGCACCTGCCGGTTTCAACTATTCCATCAACAGGACTGACACCACGGTGCAGTTGATTGCCTCCCTTCTGAACCGCAAGTATTGGAACGGCTTTAACTTCGACGGTTCCTGGTCCTCGAATATCGGAGGCACCACCAACTGGTCCACGGATGCCGCTGGAGATGCTCTTTCTCCGACCACGCCTGGAGCTTCGGATACGGTGATCTTCAGTGCAGAGAATGCTCCCTCCACCAGCATCTCCACCACGCTGGATGGTAGCAGGACCATCGACAGCCTGCAGTTCATCAGCTTTCCCACGGGAGTGACGGATGTGACGATTGCGCAGGGAAGTGGCGGCACCCTCACCATTTCGCCGGCCACGGCCGCCAACGGCATCTTTGTCGCGGCCAATGGAGGAGCCATTGTGATCTCCGCGCCGCTGATTGCCGCGGTGACGCAGACCTGGAGTGTGGATGGTACCGGAATCTCTTCGCTCGCCGTCACGGGCAATACCACCTTTACCGGACGCGTGACGAAGTCGGGTGGCGGTGCTTTGACCTTGAGCGGAAACAACAGCGGCACCGGCGGTATCGATCTCATGGGGGGCACGCTGAACATCAACAGCGCCACCGCGCTCGGCACGGGCTCCTTCACCATTGGCACGGGAACCACAATCAACAACACCTCCGCGGGAGGGGTCATGTTGTCGACGAACAACACCATGCTGTGGGAAGGCGACTTCACCTTCACCGGCACGCGAGATCTCAACCTTGGCACTGGTACAGTGACCATGGGAGCCTCCCTCATCGTGAATTCGATTGCAAACACGCTGACGGTCGGTGGGGTCATCGGGGACGGTGCTAGTGACTTCACGCTCACCAAAGCCGGAGCCGGAGCGCTCACGCTCTCAGGCGCCAATACGTGGAGCGGCGGCATGGTTCTGAATGCAGGCACGCTGAACATGGCCTCCAGCACGGCGCTCGGCACCGGCCTCTTCACCATCAACGGCGGCACCATCAACAACACCAGTGGCGGTGTCCTCAACCTGGCCAACTATCTGATGCAGTGGAATGGAAGCTTCACCTTCACCGGTACCAATTCCATGAATATGGGAACTGGAGCCGTGACTCTCGGCAACAACGTAACCGTGACCGCTTCGGCAAACAACCTGACGGTCGGTGGCGTCATTGATGACGGAGCCAGCACGTTCTCGCTCACCAAGGCGGGCACCGGCATCTTGACCCTGACCAACAACAGCACCTATGGTGGAGCTACGGTCATCCAGGCCGGCACGGTCACGTTGGGGGTGGACAATGCCCTGCCTACCGGCACGGCTCTTACCGTGGGCAGCGGCACCACCGTGGCCACGTTGAACATGGGAGCCTTCAGCCAGACCGTCGGTGGGCTGAACGCCACCGCTGCCAACACCGCTGGTATCAGCAACATCACCGTCTCCTCGGGAGAGACCCTCACGGTCAATGGCAACGTGTTGATCTCGAACTCCACCAACAACGGTGTCACCAACCTGACCATGGCCGGTGGCGGCGCGTTGGTGGTGAATGGCGCCACCATCACGCTGGGCAACCATACCACGGGCGGCCAGGCCAGTAGGGCCAACTGGAATCTCTCGGCTCTCAGTTCGTTTACCGCGAATCTCACAGGTGCGCTCACCGTTCAGCTCGCGGGGGACAACGTGCCTGCCAATATCTCAACGCTGACGCTGAGCAATACGGCAAACAATATCACCGCGGCTTCGGTCACGGTGGGCGGGAGCGCGACCGGTGGGCAGCAAGCGCTTATCCTTGGAAACGGAACAAACGTCATCAATGCGAGCACGATCAACCTGGGCACGGGTTCCCGCGATAGTGGCAAGATCGTATTTGTCGGATCCGGAGCCGGGAGTGTTGTCATCCGCAACACCGCAGGCACTGGCAGAGCCGCCTTCAACATGGGCACAGGCAGTGCTACGACAGGGCTTGCCGCTACGAACTTCTTCGACGTGACCGGACACAACGCGGATCTGCTGCTGGGTGCGGTGAACATCGGCACGCAGAATCGCGGGATTTCCTACGACAACGTCTTCTCCTTCGATCAGGGCATACTGGATATGACGAGCCTGACCATGTCCACGCGGACGGCGAACTCCGCCAATGGCACCCCGCCCCTCACCCGTACCACAACCAGCACCATGAATCTTGGGGGTGGCACCGTGAATATTCAGGACGGCATCCTGGCTCTGGGGCGCGCCTCGGGTTCCTACACCACCGCTGGGGAACCGGCGCCGACCATGAATGCGACGATCAATATCACGGGCGGCACGGTGAACATCGGGCAAACGGGTGGCGTCGCCATCCGGATGGGGGAATATACGGCCACTGGCGGCTCCGGAACCGGTTCAGCCAATGGTTTCGTGAACATCACCGGTGGTACGGTGACGGTGAATGGCGACATCGTCCGCACTAGTGTGGCAAACGCCAGTGCCACGGTGACCTTGAATGGCAGCACCGCGGTGCTGGACATGACCGGAGATGACATCGGCACAGCGACGAACCAGATGACCTTCAATGCCCAGCAGGGTACCCTGATGAATCTGGGTGAGCTGAACGGCGGCGCTGGACTCACGAAGAGCGGTCTGCTCCTCCTCATCCTGGAAGGTCTCAATAGCTACACAGGTGGCACAAACGTGACCGGTGGTGTCCTGCAGGTTGGCACGAACTCGACCACCGGTAATCTGGGCAGCGGCACGGTGAACATCAGCGACAGCAATGCCATTGTCCGGTTCAACAGGAACAACACCTACACGGTGACCAACCAGATCACTGGCACGGGCAAAGTGGAACAGACGGGAACAGGCGTGACCGTGCTTGAGGGCAACAACGACTACAGCGGCGGCACCAGCATCAACGCAGGCACCCTGCAGGTGAACAGCGCGGGTGCGCTGGGCACGGTGGGTGAGATCAAATTCGCCAGCACGGGTGGTATCCTGCAGTACACCGCGAACAACACTGCCGACTACTCCGCTCGCATCGCGAACAGCTCTGCTGCCATGCGGGTGGATACGAATGGCCAGACGGTCACCTACGCCACCGCGCTCGCTTCCACGAACACGGGTGGGCTGAACAAGCTGGGCGCCGGAACGTTGCGGCTCGGAGCTGCCAACGCCTACACTGGCGGAACGACCGTGAGCGCCGGCACCGTGGTGGCCAACAACTCCGCCGCTCTCGGCTCGGGCAGTGTCACGGTGACTTCGACCGGCACCCTCTCCATCGGCGACGGCTCACGCTTGAACGTGAACGTTGGCGGCTCGCTCATCAGCAGCGGTACCTTGCAGTTCGATATCTTCAATCGTCAGGATAACTCGAACCCGGTCGCGAACAATGACCTGCTGACGCTCACCAGCGCCAATGCCGCGGATACCATCACGCTCACGGGCACTCTCCGAGTCGTGGATACCACCGGCACCAGTGCTACGACGTGGAACGTCGATGACATGTGGAAGTTGATCGATTGGGCCGGATTTGCCGGTGCCGTTCCTTCACCCAGCACCTCCTACGCCGGCTTCAGCACACTGGACCTGCCGACCTTGAACAACAGCGGTCTCAAGTGGAACGTCATCACCGACAACACTGGCCTCTACATCGCGGTTGCGGTCGTGCCCGAACCTTCACGGATGATTCTGCTTGGCCTCGGCTTCGTGCTGGTGACCTTCCGCAGAAGGAGAAGGCAGGCATAGAGGTCCTGCCTGCCAAAGGCAAAGGGGCCGAAGAAATTTTTCGGCCCCTCTGATCGGAATTGAGTCAACTTGGACTGAGCCAGCAGACTGGCGAAATACCGCCTACTCCTTCGCCCGCTGCAGCACCGCGCCAAGCGTGGCGAGCTTCTCATCGAGGTGCTCGTAGCCGCGGTCGATGTGGTAGAGGCGGTGCACTTCGGTGGTGCCCTTGGCATTCAAGGCGGCGAGCACCAAGGCAGCGGAGGCGCGCAGGTCACTGGCCATCACGGGTGCACCGCTCAGTTGGGGAACCCCGGTGATGCGGGCGGTGTCGCCTTCCATTTCGATGCTGGCTCCCATGCGCTTGAGCTCAGGCACGTGCATGAAGCGCTGGGGGAAGATGGTCTCACGCGCGGTGCTCAGCTGACCTTGAAGAGTGCAAGCCAACGCACAGAACTGCGCCTGCATGTCCGTGGGGAACCCGGGGTAGGGGCGGGTGGTGAAGTGGAAGCCCTTGAGGTCGCCGTTGCCGGGCATCACGGTCACCGTGTCATCGGCAATGGCCACGTCGTAGCCGCAACCCAGCAGAACGTCCGTGGTGGTCTTGAGGTGGGCAGGATTCACGCGGCGGACCATGACGCCATCACCGCAAATCGCGCCAGCGACCAGGAAGGTGCCAGCTTCAATACGATCCGGAATGACGGTGTGCTCGGCGCCGTGAAGCTCTTCCACGCCTTCCACCACGATGCGTGTGGTGCCAGCGCCTTCGATCTTCGCGCCCATCTTGATGAGGAAATTCGCGAGGTCTTCCACTTCAGGCTCGGCAGCAGCGCCTTCGATGATGGTCGTGCCCTTCGTGAGCACGGCCGCCATGAGCACATTGTCGGTACCCAGCACGGTGGAGCCGAACTTGCCCGAGAGATTCATGGTCGTGCCCTTGAGAGGCTCGGTGGCTTCAATGTGAATGTTGCCGCCATCCATCTGCACCTTGGCTCCGAGGTATTCGAGACCCTTGAGGTGGAGGTCCACCGGACGGTCACCGATGACGCAGCCGCCGGGCATGGAGACCACGGCCTTGCGCAGGCGTCCGGTGAGAGGGCCCATCACGCAGATCGAGGCGCGCATTTTACGCACGAGATCGTAGGGCGTGTCGGAGATGATCTTCTCCGCCTTGATGTGCATGGTGCCGCTGGCTCGCTCCACTTCGGCGCCGAGCTCGCGCAGGATCTGCAGCATGTAGTTCGTATCGCTGAGATCCGGCACCTGGCGGATGATGCATTCGTCCTTGGTCAGCAGCGTGGCCGCGAGAATGGGCAGCGAGGAGTTTTTCGAGCCGCTGATGGTTACCTTGCCGCGCAGACGGGTGCCTCCTTGGACGATGAGCTTTTGCATGGGATGGGTTCCGGGGGGATGGTTCGGTGTCAGGATTCTTCTATCGCTGCGGGAGGCGTGCCGGGATGCCGGGCAAAAACAAAACGATCGATGCCGGGAAGGTCGCGGTGTGTCTGAATGTCCGTGAAACCGAGACTTTGCAAGCGCTCGCTCACACGAAGTGCCTGGTCGTGGTGCAGCTCGAGGGCGATCAGACCGCCGGGGCTCAGGTGCTGGGGTGCCTCGGCGAGGAGGCGGAAGATGATGTCCAGCCCGGAGGGACCGCCATCCAGGGCCAGTGTGGGGTCGCGGCGCACCTCGCGGCTCAGCTCTGCCAGCTCACCCGCGGGAATGTAGGGAAGGTTCGCCACGATGAGGTCGAAGGTGGCGCCGGAGAGTTTTTCAAAGAGGTCACTGCGCACCAGCTTCACGGCATGGGCGGAGAGACCGGCACGCTCGACATTCAGCCGGGCGAGTTCAAGGGCGTCCTCTGAGAGGTCCACCAGCGTCACCGCGGCACCCGGCCACGCCTTCGCCAGTGAGAGGCCGATGCAGCCACTGCCGGTGCCCACATCCAGCACACTTGCGGGGTGGTCCTTGGAATGATGATGCTCCGTGAGCAGATGCACGAAGTGCTCTGTCTCGGGGCGGGGGATGAGAGCCCGGTGGTCGCACACGAACTCGCTGCCGTGAAACTCCACGGTGCCCAGCAGGTGCTGGAGCGGCTCGCCCTCGCCGCGCCGCTTCGTGAGTTCACGAAGCGGCTGCAGCTCAGACTCGTTCAGCTGTTGATCGAAGCGCAGGTACAGATCCAGCCGCCGGCACCCGAGGACGTGTGCCAGCAGATGTTCCATGTTCAGCCGGGCCTCCTCCACGCCGCGCTTGGCAAGGTACTCAGTGCCGGATTGCAGCGTTTCGAGGAGGGGCTTCATGGTCATGCGTCACGTCACGCAGCGCGTCCGCAGCAGGACTTGTACTTTTTGCCGCTACCACACGGGCAGGGGTCATTGCGGCCCACCTTGGGAACTTCACGCTTGAGCGGAATGGTGATGCGCGGACCCTGCTCCACGGGCTCTCCACCGTCGTCGTCGCCCGATTGGGCGGCTTGTTGGGGACGGGGGCTCTGCACGGGCTGGGTATCCGGACCTTCCTGCTTCGCTCGCATCATGCTCTGGCGCAGGTGCTCCATGAACATCTGCAGGCGTTCGTGGCTGCGGAAGAGATTGCTCAGGGCACGGTTCTGGATGTTGCCCATGAGTTCTTCGAACATCACGTACGCTTCCGCCTTGAACTCCACGAGCGGATCCTTCTGGCCGTAGGAGCGGAGGTGCACGCCTTCGCGCAGGCCGTCCATGGCATAGAGATGCTCCTGCCAGAGTTCATCAATGGCCTCGAGCAGGATGACGCGCTCGCTCTCCTGGAGGAGCTGCGGCAGCACGCCGGTGGTTTTCAGATCATAGGCGCGCTTGATGCGCTCAATGAGGAACTGGCAGATGCCATCGAAGTCCTTCTTCTCAAACGCAGCCTCCTTCTCGGTGATGCCGAGGGGGAAGGTGTTGTTCGCCCAGTTCAGCAGCGCTTCGTAAGCAGGGGGTTCGTCACCGCTCTTTTCCTTGGGCACGAATTCCTCGACCTTCGCGGGGACGGCCTTTTCCACGACTTCATCGAGGAGCAAACGGGGATCCGGGCTGGTGAGAACTTCGTTGCGATAGGTGTAGACCACATCGCGCTGGTTGTTCATCACGTCGTCATACTCCAGCACGCGTTTACGGGAGAGGTAGTTCCGCTGTTCCACGCGCTTCTGCGCGGTTTCCACGGACTTGTTCAGCCAGGGGTGTTCGAGTTCCTGGCCTTCCTCCATGCCGAAGCGCTCCATGATCTTCGTCATGCGCTCGGCGGCGCCGAAGTTGCGCATGAGGTCGTCTTCGAAGCTGATGAAGAACTTGCTCTGGCCCGGGTCACCCTGACGCGCGCAACGACCACGCAACTGGCGGTCCACGCGGCGGCTCTCATGGCGCTCCGTGCCCAGCACGAAGAGACCACCCAGTTCGGCGACGCCTTCACCCAGCTTGATGTCCGTACCACGACCGGCCATGTTGGTGGACACGGTCACGGCGCCCTTCTGTCCGGCGCGCGCGACGATCTCCGCCTCCTGGCGGTGGTACTTCGCGTTCAGCACGGCGTGGGGAATCTTCTGCAGCTTCAGCAGTCGCGAAACCGTCTCGGACGTTTCCACGCTCGCGGTACCGATGAGCAGCGGCTGGCCCGCGGCGTGACGCTCCTGGATGAGCTTCAGCACCGAGTTGAACTTCTCACGGCGCGTTTTGAAGATGGCGTCGTTCGTGTCCTTGCGCAGGATGGGGCGGTTCGTCGGGATGCTCAGCACATCGAGGCCATAGATGTCATGGAACTCGGCGGCGTCCGTCTCGGCGGTACCGGTCATGCCGCCCAGCTTTTGATAGAGGCGGAAGTAGTTCTGAATCGTGATGGTCGCCAGGGTCTGTGTTTCCTGGTCGATGTGCACGCCTTCCTTGGCTTCCACGGCCTGGTGCAGGCCATCGCTCCAGCGGCGACCGGGCATCTCACGGCCCGTGTTTTCATCCACGATGATGACCTTGTTGTCGTGCACCACGTATTCCTTGTCCTTTTCGTAGAGGCAGTACGCGCGCAGGAGCTGGCTGATGTTGTGGATGCGCTGGCCGGCCACGTCGAGCTTGGCCTGCATGTCGGAGCGCTTCTGCACCTTCTGGGATTCCACCAGGGAGGTGTCATTGTCGATGTCGACATAGGCGCTCGCGAGGTCGGGAAGCACGAAGGCGTCCGGGTCATCAGGATTGAGGAAGGAACGGCCCATTTCGCTGAGGTCAGCATCGTGGGTCTTCTCTTCGATTGTGTAGTAGAGTTCTTCCTTCAGCGCGAAGAGTTCGGTCTTCTGAGTGTCCTGGTAGAAGCTCAGCTCGCTCTTCTGCAGGGCGCGGCGCTTGTCCGGGTCCTCCATGGAGCGCAGGAGGGCGCGGTTCTTCGGCTGGCCAAGACGCACCTGGAAGAGCTTGCGACCGCCCTGTTCCGTTTCGCCTTTCTCGAAGTGTTCATTGGCCTCGGTTGCGAGGCGGGTGCACAACGCATTCTGGCGGCGCACGAGCTGCTCCACGAGCGGCTTGAAGCGGTCATACTGGTGCGAGCTGGCCGTGGCTACGGGGCCACTGATGATGAGCGGCGTGCGCGCTTCGTCGATGAGCACGGAGTCCACTTCGTCGATGATGGCGAAGTAGTGGCCGCGCTGCACCTGGTGGTCCTTGCTGCGGGCCATGCCGTTGTCGCGCAGGTAGTCGAAGCCGAATTCACTGTTCGTTCCGTAGGTGATATCCGCCTGGTACTGGTCACGACGCAGATCGGGCGACTGGTCATTCTGGATACAACCCACGGTGAGGCCGAGGAATTTGTACAGTGTGCCCATCCACTCCGAGTCACGTCGGGCGAGGTAGTCGTTCACCGTAATGACGTGCACGCCACGACCGGTGAGGGCGTTCAGGTACACGGGGAGGGTACCCACAAGGGTCTTACCTTCACCGGTGGCCATTTCCGCGATCATGCCACGGTGCAGGGCAGTGCCGCCGATGAGCTGCACGTCGAAGTGCGTCATCTGCCAGGTCAGGGGCTGGTCGCTCACAGTGATCTCGCGACCGGCGAGACGGCGGGCACCGTTCTTCACCACGGCGTAGGCTTCGGGGAGAATTTCGGCAAGGATGTCCTGCTCGATCTGGGCGAAGCGGGGGGCGATTTCCGTGTAGGCATCGCGAGCCTGCTCAATGCGGGCTTTCTTCTTCTCAAGCGACTCACCGGACCAGGAGCGCTCTTCCACGAGGGCCTGGTCCAGGCTCGGGAAGTGTTCCTTCAGCGCGGCGAACTTGCCGGCTACCTCGCGGAGGCAGGCATCGACCTGCTCGTCATCCGCGATGCGGAGCCAGACACCGGCGAGGAAGTTCGGCTCATGAAAGGCGCGGAAGCGGTCCTGCCAGGCGGCGGTGCGCTCACGGAGGTACTCTTCGGGACGGCCTTTGAGTGCTTCTTCGTGCTTGTTAATCTCGTGGACGACCGGCCAGAGCTTTTTGACGGCTCGCTGGTTCTTCGTGCCGAGAATTTTCTTTAGAATCCATTCAAACATGACTGAAAATAGGGAAGGGGGTGGAGAAAGAGGGTGGGTAGATTGACTCGAAAGTTCCGCCGCGCAAGTCACGCGGACGGCAGATCGCCATCTGAAAAACCAGCGGGAACCCCGGGACATCGCGGACTCATTAAAGAACCGGCGACGGGCGTGCTGTCGATTGCTCACTGGCATCTGGGATGCCCGGCTCAGCGCGCCGTGGGGGTGTGGATGTCCCACGTGATGATTCGGCCCCCAAAAAAGTGCAAAGCATGGATCCCTTGATTAAGGATCCGCCTCTGTCGATGGCGAAGGGGCCGGGTGACTTCCGCTTACCCTACGCGCTCGCGGCAGTAGTCACTGGTCCGCACCGCGCGTTCGTGGCTTGTGCGGCTCCGCAGTAATTCATAGGCCTTGGTCGGAGCGGAGGTCTCCTCCTGCTCAGGCACTGCAACCACAGCGCTGGAGAGGCAGAAGGGCATGGCCTTGGCGAAATGCCAGGTGCCGGTCCTCTTCTTTTTCTCAGTCCAGACGAAGCCCGCGGAGGTCTTGCCGCTGGACTCGGACGCCGTTTGCTGCGTCGAGCGGCGATGAGGCATCTGCACCGGGGTACCCCAGTTTGTCTGCGCCACGTGCGTAGCAAACTGCTCCGCGCATCCGCTGACGAGGATCGTCGCGAAGGTGAGGAGTGCTAGTCTGAGCGCCGGCTGCTGCATGAAACGGGACATGACACTACAGCACATTTTTCAGTGTGCAGGAATAAATTACGTTACGAAATGGGCGGGTGGGGAGTTGCTGGGAATCAGAGGTAGTGAAGCCGGGTAGATACTGGTGCGGCGTACCTCTCATCCCCCTTGCCGCCGTGCAATACCGGATCTACGTGGTCCGCAGCCCCTTGACCCCCAGCCATGAGCAGCAGCGAGCCGACCAGTCCTGAGCCTGAATCCCTGAGTCACCACCGGCGGCGGATGGGTGGGCGTGATCGACATGAGGCGCACCGGGTGGCGACTCCGCTGGAGCTTCTCTTTGACCTGACTTTCGTGATCGCGTTTGGCCTGGCCGCATCTCAGTTCGCTCATGCAATGGCTGAGGGGCACTACGGGGCCGGTTTGCTGGGATTTGGCTTTGCGAGCTTTGCCATCAGTTGGGCGTGGATCAATTTCTCGTGGTTCTCCTCGGCGTACGACACGGACGACTGGATTTTTCGCGTGGTGACCATGGTGCAGATGATTGGAGTGCTCGTGCTGGCGATTGGCCTGCCGCCCATGTTTGCCTCGATTGAGCACGGGGAGCATCTGGATAATTCAACCATGGTACTCGGCTATGTGATCATGCGTGTGGCCATGGTGACCCAGTGGTTGCGCGCGGCGAAGCAGGATCGCTCACGCCGCCGTGCCTGCCTCACCTATGCGACCGCCATTTCGGTGGCGCAGATTGGCTGGCTGGTGCAGGTCTTTCTGGATTTCCCGGTGGGAGTGTCCGTGATCTTTGCGGTGATTCTCGCGGTCATTGAGATGCTCGGACCCTATATCGCTGAACGCAGGGATGGAGGCACGCCCTGGCATGCGCATCACATTGCTGAGCGGTACAGTTGTTTCGCCATCATTGCGCTGGGCGAAGGTGTGGTGGGTAGCGTGGCCACCTTATCCGCGGTGGTGGAGGAGAATGGGTGGACGATGGACACGGCCCTGGTCGGCATCGCCGGTACTGGCCTGACTTTTGGCATGTGGTGGGTGTATTACATGCTGCCCTCCGCCGAGATTCTGCACACGCACCGGAATCGCTCTTTTGTGTGGGGCTACGGCCTGATCTTGGTCATCGCCTCCATCGTGGCGACCGGTGCCGGATTGCATGCGGCGGCCTACTTCATTGAGCACAAGGCGCACATCGGTCCGGTGGCGACCGTCTTTACGGTGGCCATTCCGGTGGCGCTGTTTCTCGGGGGCATCTATGCCCTCTACTTCTACCTGGTGCGGCGCATTGAGCCCTTGCACGTGTGGTTGCTGACCGGGACGCTGGCAGTGATTGGCATTGCGGTGGTGGCCGCGAGTCTTGGCGTGGGAATGGCAACGTGCCTGGTGATCGTGATGCTGGCTCCGGTGGTGACGGTAGTCGGCTACGAGGTGCAGGGGCATCGCTATCAAGCCGAGGCCCTCGCGAAGCAGACGGGGTCAGCGGGGCATTAGGCAGCCGGGTGCTCTTCGGAGCCTGGCGCTGCTGGCCATGCGAGGATCCATGCAGTCACCTGCTCGGGCGTCACCTGGTAATCACGCGTGACAATTTCATTGCGGATAGCTTCCTTCACGAGGCCGACTTCTTTGCCCACGAGTTCAGGCCGGGCCTCCATGATGCGTCGCCCATCGATGAGTGCCGAAAGGCGTGACTCACGCTCCAGTTCGGCCTGTGCCTTCACATAGAGTTCTTCCACACGCAGCATGCGTGCGGTGAAGGCGGGCTCATCCCAGAGGTGCATGCGCACTTTTTCATCCGCCTTCACGACATGGAACAGTGTGAGCCAGTTCGGGTGCGAGCGCAGGGGCAGCAGTTTGCGACCACTGAGTTGATCCAGCTTGTGACCGATCATGTGCATTTCCATGCCGAACTCAATCGCCCGGCGCTCCTCACTCGTGAAGCCTACGCGCTCAGTGATGCCTGCAAACACCGGCAACCCGGCGGATTCATGTCCGTAGTAGTGCACCCGGCCATCGTCGCCGTAAGAGCGCGTCACGCCTTTGCCGATGTCATGGAAGAGGATGGCAAGATTCGTCACCGGGTCATCGGACTCGGATGCTTCCACGCACAGGAGCACATGCTCCCACACACCGCCTTCGGGATGGTGGATGGGGTTGTGCTCCAGACCTTGCAACGCCTTCAGTTCTGGCAGGTGCGTTGCCAGCGAGCCGTTCTCATCCAGCGCACGCACATGCTCTGCCAGACGCCAGCCATGGACGGCGGCGTGGAGCAGGGAGGCGCGACTGACTTCCATGGTGAGGACGAGGGGAGTAGGCAAGATACCATCAGAGGTGTTTGCGTGCAAATGATGGTGAAATGTCTTCAGTGCGGAGACGTAGGTGCATCAGCGACACGCATCACTGTCACCGCCATCCAGGGTCCGGAGTCGGGCTCCCACAGAGCATTCCAGTACCATGCAGAGACATCGGTAAAAGCATCGCCGTTGGTGAATGCGGATGGTGTGATGCGTTCGGTGACAAGATAACGAGTGCCGGAACGGAGGGCGAGGAAGCTGCCCCAGGTACGATCGTCCGCGTCTCGGAATACGGGTTGGTGCGATATCTGCCAGCCCATGGCACGCAGGCAATCGGCGCTGGAATGCAGACGACGCGTTGCTTGCGTGACGTGGCGCATGATGATCTCCGCATCACCACACTGGAAGCGGGCAATGGCGCCGGGGAAGGAGTACGCGAATTGCTCCTCCCGCGCGGAAAGCGGCAGACGTCGCAGAGGTACGCCATCAAAAGTAGCGGGCCAATCGGTGAAGGTGGAGGTGTATGGACCGGAGACGCGCTCTGATCGCTGGGATGACGGAGTGGAGAAGGCACCGCTGACATGCGCGATACTAAAGCCCGCTATTAACGCGATGACCGCGGCAACACCTCCGATGAACTGGTGACGGAGCAGCGAATGACCGAGGGCAGGGCGATCGTGAGGCATCTCTGTGCTCTGCCGAGTGCGAGGGAACTTGCGTGCCAGCCAGCCATCGCACTGTAGCAACATCACAAGCAGGCAGGCGTGAGAAGCGAGGCCGACGGCGTTGTGGGTCCAGTGCGGCCAGCTGACATGCCCGGACTCGGGGAAAAAGAGAATCGTGGCCCGGAAGGCATTCGCCAGCACGACACCGATGAGGGCCACAGCAGCGAGAGACACAGTGTGCCACAGGGTGGCCCGCTGACGAGCGGAGAAGAAGGCTGCCACGAAGAGTCCCGTCCACAGCATGCGTACTCCGGCGCAGGGAGGATCCACGCCAACGAGGGCATTGTGGTGCTCCAGCATCACGCCGGAACGTATGACATCGAGGCCGATGAATTGCAGAGTGCGTGTGCTGATTTCTGCGGTGACCAATCGCAGTGGATAGCCGGCATAGAAATCCAAAGCGGCGAGCAGCGGCAGGGAAAGCAGAAGCAGCAGGACAATCCCGCTCGCACTGCGACGGTTGTGTACTCCGCAGGCGATGAAAAACACCGACAGTGCACCAAGCATCAGCGGCGCCCGGTGAAGGAGTGCGAGCTGGGCGAGAACGAGCGTGCATGCTCCGGCGAACAACACCCATGGCCTCAGTGCCAGGTCGCGGCGCTCTCTCCAGATGAAGCACAGCGCTGCCGCGAGTGCGAGAAGGCCGAGCGGTTCATCCGAGCCATCTGTGGTGCGGCGAATGTACCAGTCAATCACCGGTACATTCGCCACGAGGAAAGCGGGGAGCGCGAGTTGCCGGAAGGTCATTCAGACAATCCGTGGTTTTCCGCTGAGCTCACGATGGCGGTGGAAGAGCACCGCAGCGAGAGCAAGGAACAGCAGCAGCGTGGTGGCAGGCTCAGGCACGGCGCCAGTCACCGTGCCACCGTTCGCAGCGATCACCACCGGCTGGCCACCTCCGCCACCCACGGCGCCGTTGCCCACGCCTTGGGGAAGTGGCAGGGGTTGCTGCACCGTTTGGGCGTCCGCACTGGCCAGCACGGCTCGGGGTGTTTCGTCCACACCGACGAAGGAGGTGTACTCGGTGAGGAGTTCATAGGTCACGCCAAGATTGGCGATTTCCTTTGCAGCTTCGTCGTCGGTGCCGCCGCCCCGCTGGTTGCTGGCGATGGCGCCCTCATCAGCAAGCGTACGCACTTTCTCACGAGCCCAGAGCGGACGTAGGGCTGGATTGTCCAACCCTTTGGCGGCTTCGGTGGCCACATCGAAGGTGGCTTCATAAGGGGCACCGCCCGATTTGCCTTTGACGATGATGCGTCCCTTCGGCTCACCCTGCCACTTGCCGATAAGTTCGATGGCGCGGTTCGCAAAGATATCGGGGACGGTCTCGGGCTGTGACTGCTGGGCATCGAATCCCTCGTAGCGCACCTGGATGTCCGTGAGCAGGGGCGTGCTCACGTATTCCTGGAAACGTTTTGCGGCCTCGGGAGCTTCTTCCTTGTTCAGCACGACATAGGGTTCTCCCATGCCGGCATGAGCCAGCCCTTCAATCAGCCAGCGATTCACTGAGGTGCCGATGCCGAACGTGAAGACATTCGCCTTGCCCAGTTCGCGGCGTACGAGGCGGAAGGTCTCCTTCTCAATGTCCACGTAACCATCCGTCAGGACGATGATGCTTCGTGATACACCCTCCGCCTGTGGGAGTGCGAGGGCACGTTTGAGCGCTGCGAGCAGTTCGGTGCCGCCACCACCGCTTTGCCGGTCCACGAACTTGATGGCCCGGTCCACATTGGTCTTGTTGGCTGGCTGCGAAGTCGAGGCCATCACGTCACTGCCGGCGGCGAAGAGAAGCACGTTGAAGGTGTCCTGTGGGCGCAGACCTTTCAGCAGGCCGCGCATCAATTCCTTGGATGTGTCCATGGGGAAGCCGCCCATGCTGCCACTCACATCCACCACGAAGAGATAGTCACGAGGCGGCACCTCGGCGGGTTGCACGCGGGTGGGAGGCTGCATGTTCAGCAGGAAGAAGTTTTCCTTTTCACCCTTGTGCAGGAGCAGACCGCTGGCGACCTGCTGGCCTGCGAGTTGGTAGCGCAGGACGAAGTCACGATTGCCGGTGTCCTTGCCGGTGGCGAGGTTGACGGTGGCCTGGTCCTTGCCGGTGAATTTCACCTCGGCGGTGTCATGGCTCGGCGAGGCGAGTGATTGCAGCGGCATGCCTGCGCGCACGTTCACCTGCATGGCGAAGGTGGTCGGATTTGGCGTGCCCTCGCTGAGATAGGGATTCTGCACCCACTTCTCCGTCTGCGTGCCTTGATTGGAGTAGCGCGGTCCCACCACCGTGGGGAAGACGAACTCATGCACATGATTTGTGGCAGGCAGCTTCTCGCTGTAGTGCAGAATAACGCGGACCTCGTCACCGGGCTGGATGTTCGCCACACTCATCTGGAAGACATTGGGCCGGTGCTCTTCCAGCAGGGACGCGGTCTTGTTTTCGCTCTTCGCCTTTTCGTAGGTGGCCTTGGCCTGTTGCTTCTCCTGCACCTTGGACTTGATGACGCGTCCGCCGATGTGCATCTCCACGCCATGCACGGCGGCGCGGGTGGAGGCGGGGAAGATGTAGGTGGCCTCGATGGGCTGCTTGCCGGTATTGGTGTAGACTTGTTCCACCTGCACATCCGCGATGACGCCGGCGATGCTCGCCTTCACGTCCGTGGACTTGAGCGGGAAGGCCTCCACATTCGGGTCGCCGCCCACCACTTTAAAGAAAGGGGAGAGCGTCTTTTCCGGTGGGCCGTCCCCGTAGGGGTGCGGCTGGGGTACCGCCATGGCGACACGGACCAGGCAGAGGACGGTCAGCGTGAGGGTGGTAAGAAAGCGGGTGCGTGTACCGGCAAGGGGTGGGGGCAGGCTTCGAGGTTGCATGGGGAGAATCGGGTTGTTTGCAGGGCCAGTCTCCCAAGCGGCCGTGAAACGATTGTGAAGCCCGGGTGAAACCGAGGTGAATTGGGCGTGAAGGGATTCTTTCTCAGCGCCTTTCAACCCTGGCATTGGACTAGGCCCAATCTGTGCTATCCCAAAGAGCACGACCCCACCTCGCGGCAACTGCGCGAGGCTTCCCATACCGCTCCTCCATGCTTCAAGTCAGCCAGCTTCGCCTTCCCGTGGATCATTCCGACAAGGATCTGCGCCGGGCACTCTCCAAAATCCTGGGCATCAAGCCCGACTTCATCCGTCGCGTCAAAGTGAAGCAGCGTGCGGTGGATGCACGGAAGCGTGATGAGGTGCTCTTCTGCTACACCCTGCTGGTCGAGGTGGACCGCGAGCAAGGCGTGCTGAAGCGTGCAGGCAAGCCGGGTCGCGTGGAGCTCGTGCCGGATGAGACGTATCGCGAACTGCCGGAGCCGCCTGCACCGGAGCCGGAGAAGGCTGCGAGTAGTGAGGGCACCCCTGCAGCTCCTGCGGCGCCTGTCATTCACAAGAAGCCGCGTGTGGTGGTGGTGGGCACGGGGCCGTGTGGCCTGCTGTGCGGTCTGCTGCTGGCGCGACAGGGATTCAAGCCCATCCTTCTGGAACGTGGCAAGGCCGCCGGTCCGCGAGCGCGTGACGTCACCGGCTTCTGGCGCCGTGGTCTGGACTTCAATTCCGACTCGAATGTGCAGTTCGGCGAAGGCGGCGCGGGCACGTTCTCAGATGGAAAGCTGTACACGCAGATCCGCGACCGTGAGCATCGCATCCCGTGGATTCTGCGCGAGTTGGTGAAGGCCGGAGCGCCGGAGGACATCCTGGTGAAGAGCCGTCCGCACATCGGCACGGACCGCCTTATTAAGGTAGTGCGCACCATTCGTGAGGAAATCATCGCGCTCGGTGGCGAAGTGCGGTTCGAGACGCGGGTGAAGGACGTGGTCCTTGAGAAAGGCGTCATGCGTGCCGTGGTGACGGCGGCAGGTGAGACCATCGAAGCAGACAAGTTTGTCTTCGCTATTGGTCACAGCTCGCGAGATACGTTTGAGGCGCTGCATGCGAAGGGGGTTCCTTTTGAGGCCAAGCCATTCTCCGTGGGCGTGCGCATCGAGCACCCGCAGGGGTTGGTGGACCGTTCGCAGTTTGGCCAGTGGGCAGGCGCCCCGAAGCTGGGCGCGGCGGCGTACAAGTTTGCCGTGCATGCCGCGACGGGGCGTACGGCCTACAGCTTCTGCATGTGCCCAGGTGGTCTGGTCGTCGCAGCCACGAGTGAGCCGGACATGGTGGTGACGAATGGCATGAGCAGCTACGCTCGCGCCGAGTCGAATGCGAACGCGGGCTTCATGGTGGATGTGAAGCCGGAGGACTTTCCCGCGAATGACCCGCTGGGTGGCATCAAGTTCCAGCGAGCGCTGGAGAGGAAGGCCTTTGCCATGGGTGGGTCAAACTACCGTGCGCCCGCCCAGCTCCTGGAGGATTTCATCAAAGGCAAGGCGAGCACAGGGCAGGGGAAAGTGAAGCCCTCCTACGAGCCGGGCGTTACTTGGGGAAATCTCCACGACCTGCTGCCGGACTACGTGTGCGAGACCTTGATCCAATCCGTGCCGCTCATTGAAAAAGGCCTGCGCGGATTCTCGCTTCCCGATGCTGTGCTCACGGGTGCCGAGACGCGGAGTTCCTCACCCGTGCGCATCCCACGTGACCCGGAGACCTGCGAATGTGTGAGCGTGAAAAACTTCCTGCCGGCAGGCGAAGGCGCGGGCTATGCGGGAGGCATCATCTCTGCCGCGGTGGATGGCATGCGGGTGGCCGAGATCCTGATTCACCAGGCGGTGTGAGGTGAGGCTCTGCGAAGTCACCGTCCTCGGGTCTGGTATTTGCTCGCCAGGATTTTTGATTTTCTCTAAGCTCGGTGAGTTCATCTTTCGCCCAGTCGTCCCGACTATGAAGCACCTCATTGTCCTCGCCCTCGCCCTGTTCTCTGTGTGTGCCGTGGGGTTGCACGCGGAGCTGCCGCCCAAGGCACCCCAGAAGGTCAGCACCGAGGCGGATTTCCGCCAGTTGCTACTCACGAACAAATGGTCGTGGCGGAACGTCTCTGCCGGCATCCCGGACCGGGAGTGCGTCTTCATG
This sequence comes from Roseimicrobium sp. ORNL1, assembly GCF_011044495.1. Classification (GTDB taxonomy): domain Bacteria; phylum Verrucomicrobiota; class Verrucomicrobiia; order Verrucomicrobiales; family Verrucomicrobiaceae; genus Roseimicrobium. The sequence continues at coordinate 3,974,223 of NZ_CP049143.1, read as the reverse complement.
CCCGACGGAACCTTCCGCCACCCGAACTTCACCGCGAAGTTCACGATCAAGGACATCCACGTGGTGGACCTGAATCGGAAGGGCGGGGAACGTGCGGTGATGACCTTCAGCCCGGACTACATGACGTTCGAGGTCCTGGACTTCGACCAGAAGCGGCGGATTACCGGACAGCGGTTGCCTGCCAAGTAGTTGAAAATCAGGGGTTCTTGCCGGGAAGGGTAGAATCCCGCGGTGGTATTTTTCACTCCCTTGGTGTAGCCTTCCGAGGAAGGGCAGGGAAGCCGTCAGTCTTCGGGCGGGATAAAATTCCCTTCGCCTTTCCAAAACAAATCATTTGCACGGACTGCATTCTCTGCCACTATCTCGCCCCCTTTCCCCGTCTTGCGGGGGCAATATTCTTTCCGACACCGCACCCGAGCCATGAACCCTATCATCAGCAAAATCCAGGACGAGCAGAAGAAGTCGAACATCCCTGACTTCGGCCCTGGCGACACCGTCAAGGTTCACACCCGCGTGGTGGAAGGTGACAAGGAGCGCGTGCAGGTCTTTGCAGGCATCGTGCTGGCCCGCCGCAACGGCAACAACCTGAATGCCGCTTTCACCGTTCGCAAGATCTCCTACGGCGAAGGCGTGGAGCGCGTGTTCCCCCTGCACACCCCCCGTATCTCCAAGATCGAAATCGTGAAGCGCGGCAAGGTCCGTCGTGCGAAGCTCCACTACCTGCGCAAGCGCCAGGGCAAGGAAGCTACGCTCGTGAAGCTTCTCGACGACCGTCAGGACGACCAGGCCTAAGCCTCTGCAGTCAACTTTTCGAAAAAGCCGGATGGGATTTCCCTCCGGCTTTTTCTTTTGCACACGTATCAAGCAGAAGAGAAGGGAGCGCATTTTGCTGCGTTCTTCTTCTTCACGTTCTGTTGCCAAAGGCTTCGTGTGTGCCCATTAGTGCCTTCCTTTTCCTCCTTGTAGTCACCTTACGCTGTCTGTCCTCGATCTCCCATGCGCGTCCTTCAACTGACTCCCGGCACCGGCTCCTTCCACTGCGGAAGCTGCCTGCGCGACAATGCCCTCATCAAGGCGCTGCGAGCGCGCGGGCATGATGCTCTGCTGCTCCCGCTCTATCTCCCGCTGGTGACGGATGCGGATGAGGCCAATCCGGAGCAGGCGGTGCGTGTGGGCGGGGTGGGATTGTACCTGCAGCACAAGTTTTCCTTCTTCCACAAGCTGCCGAAGTTTGTGCATCGCTGGGTAAACTCCGAGTCCATCCTGCGCTGGGCTTCCACGAAGCTGGGCATGACCAGCGCCCGCGACCTGGGTGAGATGACCGTGGGCAGCCTGGAGGGTGAGAAAGGGAAGCAGTGGCCCGTGTGGAATGAACTCGTGGACTGGATCTGCGAGAGTGCGAACGCGGATGTCATCTGCCTTTCCAATGCGCTCCTCATCGGCCTGGCGCCGGCCATTGCCCGCCGTACCGGGAAGCCCATCGTCTGCGCGTTGCAGGGAGAGGATGCGTTCGTGGATACCTTGATCGAGCCCTACCGCAGCCAGGCGTGGGCGCTGCTGCAGGAGAACGCAAAGTACGTGACGAAGTTCATCTCGCCGAGCAAGTTCTACGCGGAGGTGATGAGCAAGAAGCTCGCTGTGGGACCCGAGGCCATGGCCGTGGTGCCGAATGGCATCAACTTCGAGACCTTCCTGCCCATCCGCTCCACGCAGGAGCCGCCAAGCCCGACCATCGGCTACCTCGCGCGGATGATTCATGGGAAGGGTCTCACCACGCTGGTGGATGCCTTCATCCTGCTTGCGAAGAAAAAATCTGTCCCCGGTGCCCGCCTGCGCATCGCTGGCACGAAGACCGAGGCAGATGACAAGTACATCGCCGAGTTGCAGAAGAAGATTCGCGCCGCCGGGTTTGAGAACCGTGTGACTTGGGAGCCGAACCTGAGCTTTGAGCACAAGGTCCAGTTCCTCCACGAGCTCTCGGTCCTGTCCGTACCTGCCACCTACGGCGAGGCCTTCGGCCTGTACATTGCCGAAGCGCAGGGCGTGGGCGTCCCCGTGGTGCAGCCGCGCCATGGCGCTTTTCCGGAAATCCTTGAAGTCACCCAGGGCGGCGTGATTTGTGATCCCGATGATCCGCAGGCGCTGGCCACTGCTTTGGAGGAGTTGCTGAAGGACGACGCCCGCCGTCACCAGATGGCAGCCACCGCGAAGGTGAATGCCCGCGCGCACTTCTCCTCTGCGAAGATGGCGGAGAACTTCGAGAAAGTGCTGCAGGAGGTGGCGACGTCGGCAGCGAAGGTGGCTCAACCGGTGTGACCAACTGAAGGATTAGCCGCAAAAAGACGCAAAAGGCTCAAAAAGGATTCTTCAGTGGTGAGGCGACGCGCCGTGGACTTTGAAAGTTGGATATCGAGAAGTGACTGGTCTCACGAGGCTGCGAATGACTGTGAGTGTCATGTAACCCAACAGCTCAACCCTTTGTGCCTTTTGCGTCTTTTTGCGGCTACCCTTTCCGGATTAACCCCACAGCACCGACCATCACCCCACACTTGCACGACCTCCCAGCCCGGCTTAACTCACAGGCCGCCTTTCGCTTTCCATGACACTGAATCCTGAGCTCCTTCGCAAGCTTGCCCAGACGGCAGGCACGCCCTTCTGGCTGTATGACGCCGCGACCCTGCGCCAGCGCATCGCCGACATCAAATTCATCACCGACAGCCCCGGTGTGCAGGCGCGCTTTGCCATGAAGGCATGCCCGGCCACGAAGATCCTGCAGGAGATGCAGAAGGCGGGCATCTGGATCGATGCGGTGTCCGGCAATGAAGTGCTGCGCGCTTTGGCGGCCGGATACCAAGGTGGGCAGGAGCCTGCTCAGGTGGCGCTTACCTGCGACGTCTTCCGCGACAACGCGCTCGACGTGGTGCTGAAGCACGGTGTGTTGCCGAACATCGGCAGCCCCGGGCAGATTCAAGACCTCGTGAAGGCGGGCTACAAGGGTGGCATCTCCGTGCGCGTGAACCCGGGCTTCGGCCATGGCCACGTGAACGCATGCGACACCGGCGGTCCCAGCTCGAAGCACGGCATCTGGTTCGAAGACTTCGCGGAAATCAACAAGGCGGCACAGGCGGCGGGATTCCCTATCCACATGCTGCACGCGCACATCGGCAGCGGTCCGCAGTTTGATGAGCTGGTGGATAACCTCACGCAGCTTGCGGAGGAGTTTGCTTCATTCCTGCCGCAGCTTCCAGACCTCCGCTCGGTGAGCCTCGGCGGTGGCATCCCGCACAACTATCGCGACCAGCACGCGAAGGTGCCGCTGGAGCGCTTGAAGAAGCTCTTTGCCGATTGCCGTGAGCGTCTCGTCGCAGCCGAAGGACGCCCCATCGGATTGGAGATTGAGCCGGGCCGCTATTACGTGGCGCCGACCTGCATCCTCGTGGCTCAGGTCACGGATGTGAAGCGCACACGCGACAATGCCAAGGGCGCCGGCGCGACGTTTGCGATGGTGGATGCCGGTTTCGTGGACCTCGTGCGTCCCGCGATGTACGGCTCCTACCACCGCATCACCGTGCTGCCGCATGATGGCGCCGAGCGTCCGGAAGTGCCCATCGTGGTGGCTGGTCCTCTTTGCGAAAGCGGCGACGTCTTCACGCGAGACGACCAGGAACTCCTGCAGCCCCGCGACCTTCCGCAGCCTGAAGCAGGCGACTTGCTCGTGCTTCACGATGCCGGTGCCTATGGCTACGCGATGAGCAGCAACTACAACTCCATCGGCCGCGCGCCTCAGCTCTGGCTGGAAGAGGACGGGTCGGTGCAGATGATTTCGCGCCGTGAAAAGCTGGAAGACCTGCTGAAGGCGGAGTGCTCGGAGAAGGTGGCGGTCTAATCCGCTAATGATGTTTGTGTTGAGGGTGGTGATGGCCATGACTGGTCATCACCACTTCATATAGAAGCGTCTCGCCCGCGTGGCAGATGCGCACTTTCTTCCGTCGGACGAGTTCTCCCCAGACATTGGGAAAATCCTCGGTGAGCTCGGGATGCAGCTCGTGGATGCGAGAGACGATGTCCCTCAGGCTGAACTGCCTGCCTCGACTCCTGCAGATCTCGAGCACGTAAACGGTGGCTGATTTCTCATGCATGACACCCTCCACCTAGGGATCGCGGGCCGGAAACGGCCTGGTCTTTGGAAAATGGTTGAAATGAATCCGGCAAGGCGAAGGGCTGGCTGGGATACAAGCTACGGCGGATGACGGAGATGCCCAGTAGGCGTCCCGACCACAGACTCGAAGAGGAAACGCCCGTCAGCATCCTTGCCCGGAAATTGGCGTTCTGCTATTCTGCTGAACAAAAGGCCTTTACCCCTCGTCCTCGGGCCCTGCCGAGCGTCTGCTTGTTGATTGATTTTCGAATTCCAACCGCCGGGTCTCCGGCAACGAAAGGGATGGCCTTATGAAAAGATTTCCGTGGTTATTTGCCCGGTGCGTGATGCCCAGCAGGCTGGTAATCGTCGGTAGCATCACGTGCCTCCTGGCTGGGAGCCAACTGGCTTGGGCGGAGGATGCCAGTGCCGAAGTGCAGGCCGCGTTTGCCCGGCTTGCGGACGCTTCCAATGCGACGTTCCAGTGGCGCACCGAGATCGTGCCTGCAATGCCACAGGGGGTGGGGGACATCTCGGGCAAGGCAGAGCGCGACGGATGGACATTGCTCACGCAAACATCACCCAATGGTACCTACGACATTGCGTTCAAGAAGCGCAAGGGGCTCATCAAGATGCCAAACGGCTGGAAGACCGTGGCAGAATTGATTCAGGAAGAGAATGACCGGGAGAAGAAGAGTGACCGTCCACGGCCGATGCGGAGGGAACTCACCATGCTCACCAGCAAGAAACTTCCCGCCGAGATGGCATTGGCAATGGCGCGTGCGATCACCTCTTTTAAGATGGAGGGGGACTTCTACACCGCGGAGCTAACTCCCGAGGAGGTGATGAAGGCCCTCGGCCTGGACAAGAAGAAGGGTGTCGTCACTCCCGCGAAGGTGAACGTCCGCATTCGCATCGAGCAGGGATTTCCGGTGTTGATGGAAATGCAGCAGCGCTTTGAGGAAGGTGGAGTGACGCGGGGATTCAATATCACCGCGAAGTTCTCAGACATCGGGACGACCAAAGTGGAAGTACCGGTAGAGGCTAAGCAACGCATGGATCAGGCTCCAGTAGCGGTACCGGCAGCAGCGGTGGTGTCGTCACCCACAGGTGCGGGCCTCAGCCGTGAAGAGGCGCTCGCGGTGGCTAGAAAGGTGCAGGAGCAACTCGCGAGCATCAATACAATGCTCTTCATCCACGCCGTTGGGAACGAGGGTAGATATCCCGAAGGGAAGACCTCCAATGATGTGTTCCGCGTGCTCTTCCAGAGTGGTGTCTTTGAGAATGAGATGCTCTTCGCCATACCCGACGGCCGGGCGCGCAGCACGGGGAGGCTGCCCGATGGTCAGGTGGGAACGGTGGACGATGGTTTTTCCAAAGCCCTCGCGCCGGGGGAGTGTGACGTCACACTGGTAGCGCCCTTGCCGCCGGGTACACCACCCTCGCGGAACAGGCCGGTACTGCGGGCGGAGATCAAAGCTTCAGACGGCACCGTCGTAGTGATCTTTGCCTTGGCCCATGGCAAACCTTACATCGTGGAGACCCGCGATGGCGTTGTCTTTGACGAGCCACCCAATGACAAGGTGGACCTCTTCAGTGCAACCGCAGGCGTGGAGCCCGCGCATCTGCTGAAGCCAGCCGTGACGACGCCGTGAAACCACTTCGTGGTGTCGGCGCTACAGCGTATTCCTGTCCTCCACCACCGTCGTGGCAGGCGGGCTGGTCACCACATGGGCAGTGCGCGTACGGGTGGCAGCGCCGATAAGGCCGAGACCCAGGAAGATGACGCTGGCGATCTGCACATACAGCAGCGGCACGCCAATCACCAAAGCGCCCCAAGCGAGGCCACCAATGAGGAGGAGGTATCCGAGGATGTAGACGAAGATTCTCATGGAGATAACAGTGGGGTTTGTTCGTTCCATGAATCGTCCGTGAGAGGAGAAGTGGCGGTGCGTCACTCCATGCGTTCCTCGTACCACTTCACGGGATCATCGAGATCGATGTCCTCGCCTTCCTGTGCATCTGCCATGGCCCAGTGCTGGCGCTGACATAGTGCCGCCAGTTGCCTGATATGGTTGTAGCCGCCATTGGTGTAGATGTCTCTCACGGCTCCCTCTTCGATGGCGAGATCCAGAGTGAAGCCTCCATCCACGATCAATCCACCTTCGGTGAACGTTCGCCATTCAAATCCTGGAAATGCATTCTCAAGTGCGGTCTTTACGGCTGCAGGCTCTCCGAGCGAGGTGCCCTCAGGACTGTAGATCAGCAGATTCCAAGACATGCTTTCATGTCTCAGATGTCCTTTGCATCTTGTCATGCATTTTCGAGCCCATTTGGTTGATGTCGGACCTATGCGGATACTGGATGAGAATTGTCATCCCTTCTTCACACCCACGTACACGCCCAACCCGGCATCATCATAGCCATAGCTCCAGCCATCGAGCGTGGCACCCACATACTCGACCTTGATGCCGTGGGTGCGCAGAATGTGGGCAAAGGCTTCACGGTAGTCAGCATCACCGGTGATCCACACATCCACCGGCACGGGCACACCAGCGATGGGATCAATGACTTGAAACGAAGATGACCAGCCCTCCTTATAGCACACCTTCTGCAGGGCCAGCGCGAAGGTCACGGATTCACGATGATTCTTCAGCGCGCCAAAGTGCATGATCACGGGTGGGTGAGCGCGGAGGAAGATCTTCAAGTCGCGCTCCAGGCCCTTGGTAACCCAGCGCGGCGCATTCGGGTCCTCCAGATGATCGCGTGCGCGCTCGGCCTCAGCACGCAGGGCTTTCTGTTCTGTGCGAAGCACGGCTTCCTCCTTTCCCCTGAAGTATTGCACGGCGACCATGCCCCCCATGACGAGAAGGAGTCCCAGTAACTGAACCGCCAGAGCGATATTGTAGTAAGGAATGCTCATCGGTCGAATGAGGAAGAGGGTTGAAAATGAGGCGGACAACAGATGCAGGCTGCGTGGGGAGCGGGTGGCGACGAACCCGGTTCCTATAGGGAGTTGGTAAGTGCCCGGGCGGTTGTGACGCAGCATTTGCTTTCACGTCATCGTGGATTTCGGCCGAAGCAGGGGCGCCAATTTACCAGTGGCGCCAGGGAGCTTTTGAGCCACCGTGTACCCATGTCGAAGTGGGTTCTGCTGTTGCTGGTACTGATAGGCCTGTACGCGCTGAGCATGGGTCCGCTCGTGGGGCACTATTCCCACAAGAGCGGAAAAACAGTCATGGTACCCACCTGGCTCCGGACCTACGGCGGTCCCTACCTCTGGGCCTATGCCAACTCACCCAAGCCAGTGCAGGAGATCTCGGATGAGTACTTCCGCTGGTGCAAAGACAAATTGGCCAACTCTGAAAAACAGATCGAGAGCCTGAAAACGCAGGGCGCTCCGAACAAGCCGCCGCCGATTTTTGGATTTTGAGTGTGGCTGAGGGGCGAAGGTTCCCTTCGCCTGTTGAACCTTTCGTAATAGGCTGACGCCGGTGGTGAGCCCCACGAGATGGACTGCATTTCCGAAGTTGCTGCCTGAAGGGCTGCAGGAGGCCAGCCCAGGGTTAGAGAGCCTTAGCGACCGACACCCTGGGTGGTGTACACAAATGCATCCCACCCTGAAGGGGTGGAGGAGCCGTCACAAGAAGCATGTCACGCGTCAGAGGATTGCCTCCCTCTCCGCGACCCCTTCAGGGTCGAGCATCTTTTCTCATCAACCCAGGGTGTCGGTCGCCGAGGCTCCCTAACCCTGGGCTTTGCTCTTGTGCCCCTTCAGGGCACGGCTGCCAGACTGATGACTGCCAAATATTTGGGATGACACTGTCAGTCTATTACGCAAGGCTCAATAAGTCGTAAGTTCTAGCGTGGAGAGGCTTCCATCCTCACCTTGACCGACGTACCCTCAGCAGAGGCTTCGACGTCCTTTGTCTTTGAGCCTTTCACGGTCACTTCATACCAGCCGGGGAAGCCACGCCAGTGCAGCCTGCCTTCCGCATCCGTCTTCAGGGTGACTTTGGTTTGCCACCTTTTTCCAATCCATTCCTCCAGCACTTCACCGCGCTTCTTGAGGGTCCAGTCAAGATTCCATGAGGCCGCCTCAGGTTTCCAGTGGGAGCCCTCCCAGAATCCCCACAGGAGGAAGCTGGTGTACGCAGGATGACTGAAGGTCGCGATCAACACATCCCGCGTGTAGTCCGCCGCCAGCTCGTCATCATTCGTCGTGACGATGTCATATTCAGTGATGGACTGCTGCTTCACGAGCTTCTGGAAGTGATCGGTAACTTCCAGGAGATGCGTGGGAGAGGGGAGATAGCTCTCATCGAAGTGGGCTTGATTACCGAGCCCCTGTACTGCGAGACCCTCCGCCTGCAGGCGCTGGATGTAGGTGAAGGTGTCATCATGCTGCGGTCCCGGGCGGAACACCTGGTCCTCGTTCACAAAGAAGGGCAGTTGCGTCTGGGTGCGCGCCAGCTGGAAGATTTCTTCATCAAGCTTCTCCAGTCCCGGTCGCTTGTTCAGCATGTCCGCACCGCTCCACGCGATGGGATGATTGATCACATCCCACTCGCACACGCGATCTTTCACAAACGTCAAACGCTCGCGCACACTGGCCAGCACACGGTCATGAATGGCCTGGTTGTCCTTCACTCCATCGAAGTTGAAGGGCGTAGCCACCTGCATGAGGTAGTGTCCGCGCACGCGGATGTGCCGTTCGCCGAGCCAGGCAAAGCTCTGCTCCAGGTCGGCATTGCGCTTCTCCTTCCGTCCATCGTCGAAGAAGGGCTCCCAATTTCCATCCTTCAGATCATTCTCAAACACCACAATGCTGAAGAGCCGATCCACAATCTCCCGGTAGCGCGCATCATCCGCGCTGGTTCCGCAGAGATGCTTCGCCGTCACGGCGGAGCCGAAGCCAAACGCATGGCGGCGCAGCTTGAGATGGACTTCCGTGTTGGACAAAGCCGCGCCCTCGGAGTTTGTGAGTGCCAGGGAAAGTTCTGCCTTCCGGTGCTTCTCGATGCGCTCCAAGGCGGCTTTCCTCCAAGGGGCATCTGCCTCGCGTCCAATGTAGGTGCGTTTGATGCGGGGGAATCCAGCGGTGACAGTCCCGGTGGGGTACTTGACCACCCGCACGGACTGTACCTCCAGTGTCTGCTTTTTGTGGCCGCACAGCAGTTGCACCACGATGTCTCCGGGTGGGATATCACCCCGGGGCACGAGCGTCACGGGCAGGTCTGTCCAGGTGGGCGGCACGGGAATCTCCGTCGTGTCCGCCAGTGCTTGGTAAGGGGCTGCTTTCATCTGCAGCTTTACCACCATCGCCCCCATCTCCGGCGTTGCACCTGCGGAGCGTGCCTTTACCACCACGAGGAGGGGCTCTTCTTTTTGCAGGCTCGCGCCGCACGGTGTGGTGAGAAGTGCCGAGTATGATTTCGCCGGCACGGGCTGGCTCACTACGAGCCGCTTTCCTCCGCCTTCCAAGGGCTCGGCGGTGCCCACTTCCTTTCCCACCCACGCCTCCAGCGTCGAGCCATCCTGCAAGGTGGTTCCGCCGGTAGGATGCTCAATGGCCTGAATCATCGGACTGACAAAGAAGCTGGTCGCCAGGGTGAGCGTGCAGACCAGATGTGAGACCGTGGAGGGAGAGGGAAACAATTGTGCGGCCATGGGTGAAAGAGAACCGGAGAGAGGGAAGGTAGGAAGGACCCGTGCAGTCTGGTGGGATCCGCAGGGAATCAGTGATTCAGCGGAATCACAGGCACAACGGCAAGACAATCGAAAAATGCCGGGCAGGCTCCGGGCCTGGGCTCGGGCTGGGCTTTTATGCAGCCCTTTGGTACTGCCGTCTGTGGCTGTGAGTCAGGGATGCTCTGTCCCTGCAGGAGCGTCTGTAGGAGTTCCAATGGCTTTGGAGAGCATGTTGTTCGATGCCAGCAATGCTCCGAGGAGCAGGCAGGGAATGATGATTGGCCAGGGAAATTTGGTGGAGGCGAAGGCGACGTGGAAGATGCCCGGAAGGACCATCGCCATGACCCACAAGAGGGTGTTCCACTTCAGCATCTGATTCTTTTGTGATGTGGTCATAGGTCACGCGAGCTGGATGTGAATGCGGGGGCCTGACGGGAATATCGTCTGGATTTTCCCGGTTTGGAGCAAGCCCAAACTTTCGCACCAACGTTGCGTGCACTCTTGCTTCACCGGCGTTTCGGGACACCAGGTGCATCACCTCAAGACACTTGAGGGCGGCCAACAGTCAGCCAGAACTTGTCGCGCACCTCATTAGGGTTGCAGCCTTTGGAGGCCGCAAAGCGGAGCAGGGGAATGCCGGCAGCAGCCAGGCAGTTATCAACAAATCCATCACGCGCCCGCCGTTCATCCCGATCGTGGGAGGCGTCGTCCAGCTCGATGCAGCAGACCAGCGCGAGGCTGGAGGGCTCACACACGACGAAGTCAATGTGCTTGGAGGAAAGCTGGTTGAAGGCCGTCCACCAGGAAGGTCCGTCCACGGAGACCGGCTTCACGATGTCTGCCATCCGCACCTTCGAGAATACGACGAACTGCCCATTCAATTCATTCTGCAGCACGCCGAAGAATGAGCGTTCCGCCTTCGACAACAGATGCACCTTGGAACGATACTCCGCGGTCGTTCCCCCAGAGGAAGCTAATCCCATCTCGGCGGCTCCAACCCGGGTTTCGCGTTTGAACATACGGAGGCCCTCACGCCCCAGCAACAGCAGAAGCAGCAAGAAGCCCAAAGCACCGAAGATTGATAGCACTGACCAAGGATCCATAAAAAAACCCGGCAAGATAAAGCCCACCGGGTTGCTATAAGGTGGAAAGGTTGAGGACGATACCGAGCCGTTTTGTGCCTATGCAACCGTGTAGAAGCACAAGACGCGATCGTACGCTTGCGGGAACGTGGCGCAAGCGGCTGATCAAAAAATCTTCCAACGCCGAGGTCTCTCGCTGAAGGAGATGAACGGAAATTAAGATAGCAAGTGCTGGATGGGGAGGCCTCTCAAGAGAGTTGCTTAATGCACGTTGCCGGACAAAGACGTCCTGAACGCTTCCACTTTTCGCAGCGATGCGTCTGTGAGTTGGCTTAGGGGCACACGGACCTCCAGCTTATCATCACGCCGGACAAATACGTCTCTCTGGGTGAGCGTGAGGATCTGCGCGCGGATGGTCCTACCATCCTTGCTCTCCAGAACGAGCATATCATTGTCCTCCATTGCAGCCTCTTCTCTGACGGCAACTCTCACCGCCTTCTCCAGTGCTGCATCTGCGGCCTCCGTCGCCTCCTGATGTTGAGGGTTCGGTCGCCAATGTGCGATCGCGATGGCAGCGGCTACGCCCAGTGCGGCGATCACGATGTTCGTGATGGTGCCCGACCACCTTTCCCCAAACGTCTCTGGAGATGGAGGCCCGCCCCGGCTCAATCTCATGGCACCTGCGCGGTGTTCCAGTTGCCCGTTACACCGCTCGCATACGATAAGCTTTCTCCCTGCAATGTGCCACTTGTAGCGGCGGCCGTCGAAGGTTTTGCTACAGGTCTGGCAGCGTTTCGAGAAGAGGCCGAACATGGAAGGTGTGAGAGCTAGGGGCTCGCGTGCTGGATACCCTCGCATTACACCCCAAGTTCAGCACAACTGTCAATGAAACAGCGGTGGTGTTTGGGAAGGCGCGAATGCGGAGCGGGAGACGAGCTGAACCCTCGAGAAGCCTGGAAATCGTGGCCTCCCGGTCCACACAGGGTACAATCGTGCGGCGAACCCTCGCCGCACACACATTGCCTGCCGTGCTCGCACCGCAGGCAGCGGTGCGCCTGACGTTCGTTCTGCGTTCCCTGAATCAGGGAACCACTTCACCGGAGCCAGTGTAGATCCACTTCTCCACCTTGCCGTTGTAGATGCGGGCCTGGGCCTGGGTGTCGAAGTCGCCGAACATGGTCTTTGTGGTGTAGTCCACGATGACGGTCCAGTAGTCCTTGCCGTCGATCTTCTCCACCTGGGCGTCGCCCCACTTCTTCACGTTGGTGGGGGTGATTTCGGTCACCTGACCGGCCTTCATGCTGGCAAGGAGGACTTCGTAGGAACCGTCAGCCGACTTCGCCGGAGCTCCAGCGCTGACCGGTGCGGAGGCACCACCACCGGACTTCTTCGCTTCCTGGGCGCGACCAGCGGATTCTTTGGCGAAGAGGTGCTGGCGGCGCTTGTACTCGGTCATGTTCACCTTCCAGTTGTCATACGCGGCGGTCAGCACGGCCTTGAGGTCGGTGTCATCGATGGAGACTTGGGAGGCGGGAGCGCCGGGATCAGGCGAGGTGGCCACCATGAGGTTCAGGCCTTCCTGGCCCGTGACATAGGCGGTGCCGCCGGCTGGCATCTTGGAACCAATCTTGTTGCCGTTGATGACGCGGACGAACTCAAGGGGCTTCATGACCTTCACCGGGCGGGGCGGGTTGAAGGCGCTCTTGGGAATCTCCATCCATCCCTTCACCACTTCCTCAATGGGAGGGAACACCGGGGCAATGAAGCCATCAGCATCGGGCTTGGGCGTGTTGTCCACGACCATGGGAGGAGGGGTCATGGGCGGAGCGCTCGGCATCGGCTCTGGCTTGGGAGGCTCGGGCTTCGGCTCCTCCATCTTCGGCGGCGGGGGCGGGGGCTCTTCAAGTTTCACCACCGTGGGCTGGACTTCCACGGGGATCTCCGCCTTGGGTTTCTCCAGGCCAAGGAAATCGGCAAGCGGCTCGTAAGCGTAGAAGTACGACACGGCGCCGACAGCGACCAGGAGGAGAAGCAGACCAAAGGCTTTCATGGATTTTCTTGAGGAAACGGGCAATAGCTAATACGATTTTGTGCGGTTGTAAATTAGTCCGGCTGGAAAAAGTAGCGCAAGATATGGAAGAATACCGGGGCTGAAAAGCACAGGGAATCAATGCGATCCAGCATGCCCCCGTGTCCCTCAATCAGGGTACCCCAGTCCTTGATGCCGCGTTCCCGCTTGATGGCGGACATCACCAGGCCTCCAAAGAAGCCCGTCACGCAGAGCAGCATGGCCACGAGGAACGCCTGCCAAGGGTTGAACGGAGTGAGGCGGAACATGCACGCGCCGAGCAGGCTGGCCGTGGCCACCCCGCCAATGAAGCCTTCCACCGTCTTCTTGGGGCTCACTTTCGGGACAATGGGCCGCTTCCCGCACAATTTGCCCCACACGTACTGCAGGACGTCACTACCCTGGGTCACGGCAATGAGGAAGAGCACCAGCCCGCCGGGGCCCATCCGCATGGTCTCCACCTTCAGGTTCATGATCATGGGAATGTGGCTGATGAAGTACACGCACACCATCAGGCCCCACTGCGTGCGGGCGTTCCGCTCCAGGAAGTCCTTTACGTCCCCCTGCAACACCGTAAGCATGGGGATGAGCACGAACGCATACACCGGAATCATGATGGCAAACATCCCGTACCAGTTCACTGCCACGAGGTAGAACTGGTAGGGCACGATGAGGAAGAAGCTCACGAAGAGCGCCCAGTGATCCGCGCGCCGGGTGGGTGTGGCGGTCAGGAACTCCCGCAAGGCCAGAAAGGAAATGAGGCCAAAAACAATCGCCGTTCCGGGAGATGAGAGCGACAGCGCTCCGATGAGCACCAATACCATGACCCACCAGCTCTTGGTGCGGGCATTGAGATTGGAGACGGTGGCTTTCCCAGACTCACTCTTGGTGGTCTTGGAAAGGATGAAGCCAATGACGCTTGCCACGATGAGGACGCCGAAGACGACCATCATGACGTTTTGACTGACTTGGGAGGACCAGTTGATGATGGCGAGGAACATGGAAAGTGCGGCTGTAAGCAGAAAAAAGGAAAATCACGAGAGCTTGCCTGGCATGCGACCGGACCACCCGATGGCGAAGGAGACGAGCATGCAGATCCAGGTGGTGAGGACCAGCTTCACCTTCACGCCCTCCTCGCGGACTGAGAACCAGCAGACACTCCAGGCCACCAGCAGAAGGAGGAACTGCCACAGCCACACCTGCTTTGCCTTCCACGAGTTCAGCAGGCTCAGCAGGGAAAGCATGACAATCATGACCAGAATGGCAAAGTCCGGCCACGACATGTGATTATCAAAGGCTCTCAGCATGGGTCGCGTGAGGCATCAGATTCACCACGGCCTCCTGGGTGCGCTTCAGGAAGTCCTGCTTTTTCTCGCCAGGCTCGAGCTTGAGCGGTGCCCCGAAGACCACACTGCTGAGTAGGGGAATGGGAAGGAGGTGTCCCTTCGGCAGGATGCGGTTCAGATTCTGCAGGTACACAGGCACGAACTCCGCCTCCGGTACCTTCGCCGCGAGGTGGTAGAGGCCGGGCTTGAAGGCGCACATGGTGCCGTCCGCACTGCGCGTGCCCTCGGGGAAAAGAATAAGCGAATTCCCCTCCCGCATGGCGGTGGCCATCTGCTCGATGGGATTGTCCTTTCGAGTGATGCCCTCACGAGCGATCAGCAGCGAATTGAAAAGCCCCACCGCGATCGCGCGGTTGGCGGCGGTCTTTCCCCAGTAGTCGCGGGCGGCCACGGGGCGGGTGCACTCCCGGGCGGCAGCCGGGAGGGCGGCCCAGAGGGTGGCGAAGTCAAGATGACTGCCGTGGTTCGCGAAGTATACGCGCAACTGCCCGCACGGTGCCGGGCAATCCACCCATACGGGATTCACCCCGGTGATGAGCCGGGTCAGGAAGACGGAGCTGGAACGCAACCACATGGGAGCCTCAAGGAGTGTTTGACGCTTTCTTGTGCAAATCCGCTGAAATGAGACGAAGTCTCCTCCAACAAGTCACCAGACTGCCGACCACAATGATGGCCAGGGCGACGGTCATCACGTTCTCCGCCGGCTTGCCATCCTGCCGCCACCAGAGTTCCCCGATGCTCAAAAGGCAGGCGAGGGTGAGCACGGCCATGCGATGCTGTTTTGCCATGGGGCCGATGAAACTCTGCGTGCCCACGAGGGTACCTCCCAGCACGCGGATGTAGGCGGTCATCAGTGCGAGCACGGCGGCAATCCAACCCAAAGGCATGCCCCACAGCTTGATGATCCAGTCATTGCAGTAGCCTGCGGCCAGGAGAAAAAGCGGGTCGGCGATGCGGTCCGGCACTTCATTGTAGAGCCCTCCCACCACGCTCTTCTTACCGCCTTCGATGGCGACCATGCCGTCGATAAGATTGCACACGAGTCGGAGCTGGATGCAGGCGGCCGCGCCGACCCACATGAGCGTGGCAGCAGTCTTGCAGCAGGCGTAGCTCACGGTCATCATGAGCGCAGCGCCTGCGATGGCGAAAACGATGCTGACCACCGAAACCGCGTTCGGCGTGATGCCCATGGCATCTACTTTCCGGGCGAGGGCCTGAGCCCACTTGGCATTGCGTGTCTTGAGTTCGCGGCGGCTTCCGGTACCAATATCTTTTGGCTCCATGGCGTAAGCCTATGGAGCAGAACTTTGCAGAACGCAATACCAGCTCGTGAGACAATGGCTGCCGGGTAAGGGATCCCCGGGGAAATGTCAGGCTTTGGCTTCTGCCTCCTGAGTCTTGGCTTCGGCTTGAGCTTGGGTCTGAGCGTGGGTCGCCACTGCCGCCTGGCGTTTCTTCTCTTCGGCGGCCCACTTTTCGATGTGCGCCTTGATGTCGTCCCGCAGGGCGCGGGTTTGGTCCAGTTTCTCCTCCTCTGTCCCCTCGAAGTGGGCGGGATTGGGGAAGCTCCAGAAGAGGCGCTCCGTGAGTCCGGGGAAGAAGGGACAACGCTCGTCCGCACTCTGGTCGCTCACGCCGATGACACGGTCGAAGCGCTCGCCCCTGCTGAAGAGGTCGAGCACCCCCTTGGTGGGGCTGTTGGAAATGTCGATCCCCACCTCCTTCATCACCTGCACGGTATTGGGATCCAGGATACCGGGTTCAAAACCAGCACTTTTCGCCTGGGCGAGATCGGGCTGGAGGTGGTTCAGCCATGCCTCGGCCATCTGGCTGCGGGCCGCATTTCGAACGCACACGAACAGGACCTTGAGGGTACGAGCTTCCATGAGAACGAGCGATGAAGGATTGTTTTAGAGTGAATCGCCGACCACCCCTCCTGCGCAATGCGGCGATCCTGACAATCCTGTCACATGAGGACGCTGGGGGCGGAAAGTGACTGAAGAGGGTAGCCGCAAAGGGCCGCAATAGGCGCAGGACAGGGGACCCTTTTGGGGCATGTTGATCACATTTTGCCTTTTCCGATGGGGCGACGTCGCTATCCTGCCCGCCCCATGTCTGACGAAATCGCTTCACGCCGCTTTGTGACCGCCGCCGAGAAGGTGGATTTCCTTTCTCCCTGGACGTTGGAGGAGTGGCTTTGCCGTGGTGATATTGTGAAGAATGAGCACCTGCTCATGGTGCGGGCGAACATGGAGCCGGGAAAGGATCATCCGTTCCACACACACCCGACGCGGGAGGAAATGATCTACATCATCTCCGGTCGCGCTGAGCAGTGGGTGGGGAAGGAGAAGCGCATTCTTGGACCCGGGGAGATGGCTTTCATTCCCATGGGGGAAGTGCACGGGACGTACAATCCGTTTAACGAACGTCTGGTCTTCCTGGCGATTCTCTCGCCCGCCAATGCGGCAGATCCGGCGATTGTGGACGTGAGCGAGCAGGAGCCGTGGAAGTCGCTGCGGCAGTAGCAGGCCTAGCTTAACCGATCCATGAAGCCTCAGAGGCCGGATCGGCATAAACGGGAGGCTGGGGGAGTTCCTCAATGGAATACTCCTTCAGCACGCGCATGAGGTCGTCGATGCCGGACGTCGGCACCAGGTTTCTTCTGCCCACGGCGGTCATACCTTCACTCGCAAGTTGGATGAACAGGATCCCCTCGAACAATACGAAGCCGCGGATGGCTGACCACGGGATGAAGGATTGCATGTCACACACGGTCTGACGGAGGCCCTCATCCAACACTTCAAAACGCACCCGCAGTTTCCTGTTTTCTCCGAAAGACTTTCGAACCAAGGACCAGTACCTCTTGGGAGTGGGGCCCTGTCTGTACGCGTAGATGGCAAACACCACCACGAATACTGCCAGCACGAAATAGTGCCCCGCCATGAACGCGGAGACTCCGCCAACGATGGCCAGGGCGGCCCAATAACCAATCGTCTCCCGCTGGGAGTACCAATGAGAGTTGTAGGCATGAGGATTCTGCAGGCGGAATTTCACAAACTCCTCCTCGGTCCCGAAATCGTACTCCAAAACCAACGCCATGATCCGAAGGGGTAAACTGAGCCTGACTCAAGCACGGAGCCGTCCGCTCACCACGCTCTCCTATACCTGCTCCATTTCGAAGTAATCATCCTCCGCAATGTCCGGGATGCCCACCACCAGGACGCGCATGCGGCCGCGGGCGCCGTGGACGACACCGGGTGGGATGTGTACCAAGGACCCGGCGTGCACTTCCTGCTCCACGCCATCCAGCAGCACGCTGCCGCTGCCTTCCAGCACGTAGTAGAGCTCGGTGGAGCGCTTGTGGTAGTGCAGCTTGGCGCCATCGATATCCACCGCGTGAGCCCATGCGGCGGGGGAGAGGCTGGCGTCTTCGCGACTGATAAGACGGTCCCGCCAGCCGCAGGTGCTGCGCTCGCGGGGAGTGTGGCCTTCGTGCCGAATGAGCAACGGACCAGTCGTTGCGGTGGTGACGGCACTGGTGGAGTCCATGACGCAAGCATTCGCATTGTCCACGGGCCTGTCAACCAACCCGGAAGACGGGTGGGGGAGACGTAGCGTGGGTAGCAGGTACAAAAAAGCCCCGCCGGGTGGCGGGGCTTTGCAGAGAAAATTGTCGTGGCGCTATCAGGGAGCAGCGGCGGGCTTGGCTGCACCGCCAATCTCCGTGGCGATCGGCTGCTGCATGTCCGGAACGATGAACCACTTCTTGGTGTCTTCCTTGTCCTGGACGAGGGAGACGAGCAGGAGCTCTTCGATTTTCACCTTCGTGGTGTCCTGCGTGGTGCGGATCAGCGCGTGAACGATCTTGCCACCGTCTTCAGGAACAAGGCCGAGGACATTGATCTGGAGGGTGTCCTGCTTCTTCTTGAGATCCTCAGGGCTCACCTTCATGCGCTTATGCACGGCCTCACGGTCGGCGATGAAGGCCTCCTGCGGGGTCATCTTCTCAAGGTCCTTGATGTCCTTTACGCCGAGCATGGCGAGCTTGGTGGCCTCCACAGACATGGTCTCGGAGTTCTTCACGTTGTTGATCAAGCTGAGGCGGCGGCGCTCCAAGAAGGTGGGCTGCAGCATGGCGGACACTGTCTTCCAGTCCTGTTTTGCCACGGTTTCGAGGTACGACTTCACCAATCCGGTCGCGGGATGGTCTGCAGGCAGATTTTCCGCTGGGGCGGGAAGGCTGATGGCGAGTGCGATGCCGAGGGTGGCAATGATGGCGCGAAAATTCATACAGTACTGGACTTGTGAGGCGAACGGCTAGTGTGCGGTGATTCTTCGTTCGCGCAAGCCCTAGACGCTGGCAAATTGGGCGTCAAATGGGAAATCCCCTGATGACCCATTTGGATGGCCAAACCTTTGTTCTCAATTTGCATGAAAGCCGCCATTGTAAGTGACATTCACGACAACATCTGGAACCTGGAAACAATCTTGGGCCAAATCCATGATTCAGGCGCGGAGGTGTTGCTGTTCCTTGGGGATTTTTGCGCCCCCTTCACACTGGCACAGCTGGCGGAGGGATTCAGAGGTCCGATTCACGTGGTCTTCGGCAACAACGATGGAGACACCTTTCTCATCTCGAGGGTGGCGGCGAAGCACCCGCAGGTGACCCTGCACGGGCAGCTCGCCGAAATCGAGCTGGGTGGGAGGAAGGTGGGGCTGAACCACTACCCGGACATCGCCCGGCGGCTGGCGGAGAGCGGGGCTTATGACGCGGTCTTCAGCGGGCACGACCACCAGCGGTACATCCACCAGATTGGCCACACCCTCTGGGCAAACCCGGGAGAGGTGATGGGCCGGTTTGGCCAGCCGGGTTTTGGGATGTGGGATACGGAGACCATGGATTTTTCACATGTGGATTTGGCGCGCTGAGCCGATCTGTGGTAAGAAGGAAATACAATTCACATGGCTCTGCATGACCGAGACTACATGCGTGGGCGGCGATCCTTCCGCTGGAAGGATCTGATGCCAGACGCTGTGACAGCATTGATCCTCCTCAATGTCGCGGTCTTCCTGTTGCAGCACCTTTTCCGCATGGCGGTGGATGAGAGAGGCCGTCCCTGGGGTACATTCTCCCTGGCGGCCCTGATGGATGGCCGGGTCTGGACACTCTTCACCCACTTGTTCGTGCACCAGGGACTGGTGCATGTGGCGCTGAACTGCACCGCGCTTTTCCTGGCTGGGAAGGCAGTACAGGCCCTGTTGGGTGCCAAGCATTTCCTGTACATCTACTTCCTTTCCGGAGTGGTGGGTGCTGCCTCCCAGGCGGTCGTGGGTCTTGCCTTGGGCCAGCATCCAGTCGTGATGGGTGCCTCTGCTGCCACCTATGGCACCTTCCTTGCCCTGGCGGCGATGCTGCCGCAGGAGTCGGTGAGTGCCATGCTGCACTTCGTGCTTCCCGCCAGACTCCGGTTCTGGACGGTGGCCATGTGTGCCATGGGCGTGACCTCTGTTCTTGCCCTGGCACAAATCACCAGAGTGTGGCCCACGGAGGGTTCTTACTTTGCGCATCTCGGTGGAGCCCTGGCGGGCTGGTGGTTCGTCCGCCTGCTGGGCTACGGCGGGCCGCCGGTCACGTATGAGAGGATGTGGAACGAACGGCAACGCACGGAAGAGGCACGCGCCTTTGCGGGTGTGCCCCGCCGCAAGCGCGCCGCGCGAGTGGTAGAGGAGCCAGCTGCCCTGCCACCGCCGGTCAGTACCCGGGATTTCATTGCCCGGGAGATTGACCCGCTGCTGGACAAGATTGCCGAACATGGGCTGGACAGCCTGAGCAGCGAAGAGCGGGAGATGCTGGATCGTGCACGGGAGGAAATCATGCGGCGCGATCAAAGTGGTGGCACCGCGCGGAAGTAGGTGGGAGAGAGTGCTACTCCATGAGGATCATCGCAGGAAGTGCCGGGGGCATCCCGGTCAAAGTCCCCCCCAGTGTGACACGCCCCACCACGGACCGCGTGCGTGAAGCGGTATTCTCCATGCTGGGCGAATCGGTGGTGGAGGCTCGGGTATTGGATCTCTTTGCCGGCTCCGGAGGCATGGGGCTGGAAGCGCTGAGCCGGGGTGCGGCCCAAGCCACCTTCGTGGAGCAGCAGGGCCAGGCCGCCTCCATCATTCAGGACAACCTCACCCGCTCGCGACTGAAGGGCGGCCAGATCGTAAAGGCAGATGCGTTTGCGGCCTTGCGGCGGCTCGTGGAAGGCGGCACGCGCTTTGACATCATCTTTGCAGATCCACCTTACGCCAAGAAGCCGGGTGACATCGACTTTGGGATGAAGCTCCTGGCAGATGAGAACCTGCGCACTGTGCTGCAGCCCGGAGGCATCTTCGTGCTGGAAAGCATGGTGACAAAGGGCGGCGACGGAGCTATCGCCGGATGGGACGTCATTCGCGATCGCGCGTACGGCTCCACCCGCATTCTTATCCTGCAACTTCCGACTCTACATGATGGTGCGATTCCTGGTGCTGCTGCTCTACAATTGTCTCCAGCCCCTGATGTTCCTGGCCATGGCGCCCAAAGCCTGGAAGAAGATGAAAGCGCGCGGGGGGAAGGCGTATGATCTCTGGCAGAGGTTCGGGCACTTTGATGTTGATGACGAAAACAGGGTGCGTGCTCTTCGCAGTACCGGCGAGCTGTGGTGGATTCACGCGGTGAGCGTGGGTGAGGTGGGCATTGCGGTGAAGCTCATCCGTGAGCTGCGCAAGCGGCGTCCGGACCTTGGCTTCTTCGTGACCACGACCACGCCGACCGGACTGCGGCAGTTTGAGGACTTTGCTGCGAAGTGTGACGGGCGGGTGATCCCCATGTACAGCGCGCTGGATGACTGGCGTGGCGTGCGTCGTTTTCTGAACCTGATTCAGCCGAGCCAGCTCGTGCTGGTGGAAGCGGAGGTGTGGCCGAATCTGGTGCAGGCCTGTCATGCACGCGGCATCCCAGTGAGCCTGGTGAATGCACGCCTCTCCCCGCGATCTGAGCGGCGCTTCCGCAAGGTGCGTTTCCTGGTGGAGCCCATCTATGAGATGCTCGACCACGTGGGCGTGCAGGAGGCGGACGACCCGCAGCGATTCGCTTCCGCGCTGGGCATTCGGCCAGGATGTATCGTGCACACGGGGAGCATCAAGTTTGATACGGCAGGTGAGAAGGAGCCGGTGGAGCAGGTGGCCGCATTCCGGGCATTGCTTTCCAACATAGGCATCACGGCGGAGCGTCCCATCCTGCTTGCCGCGAGCACGCATTCCGGAGAGGAACTGGCGCTGGCGAAGATGTACCAGCGTTTGCGCAAGGATGTGCCCGGGGTGTATTATGTTGTAGTGCCTCGTCACGCCGAGCGTGGTGAGGAGATTGCGAAGGAGCTGGAAGGAGTGGGCCTGCAGGTGCGGCTGAGATCCGCGCTTGGCGGGGAGGCCACAGCCTCTGCAGGAGACGTCCTGGTGGTGAACTCCACGGGTGAGCTGCGTGCCTGGCAGTACCTTGCGAGCGTGGTGGTGATTGGGAAGAGTTTTCTCGGCACGGGCGGACAGAATCCTGCGGAAGCAATCGTGGCCGGGAAGCCGGTGGTCTTCGGCCCGCACATGGAGAACTTCTCGGCGCTGAAGGATCTGCTCCTGCAGCATGGCGGGGCCCTGGAAGTGGCTGATGTCGATGCCGCCGAGGTCGCGATTCGTTCGCTGATGCAATCGCCCCAGAAAGGGCAGCAACTCGCTCTGGCTGGGCGCAAAGCCCTCGACCCTCATACGGGCGCGACGGTGCGCACGGTTGATCTTCTTTCCGGCAAAAACTAACGCCGAAAAACATCAAAAAGTAGTTGCATCTTCTTCATCCCTAAGCATTATAAACGCCCGCTCAACAAGACCCTTTCGTCTAGCGGTTAGGACACGGCCCTTTCACGGCTGTAACACGGGTTCGATTCCCGTAGGGGTCGCCATCTTTTCTGTATCAAAGGAGAAGACGGTCGCATAGAATGCGAGGCATGAGCAGGCCTATCGAGATAAAATTCTCGTCTGCGTTTGTCAGGACAATGTCTCTTCGAGAGCAGTCCTGTTTTGGATCATCCGGACATGGGCAGACCGGTTCATATGGCGAAGCTTTTCACCGTCTTCGACTGCCATATGCAAACGCGCAGGAGTTCCTTCCTACCGGGAGGTCCGTCTTCAGCATTCCATCGTGAACTTCTGATCTGATATGACCCCTCCCGCCTGGCTCAACGCATTTGTCCTCTTGCTTCTGGTGCTGGACCCGATTGGCAACATCCCTACTTTCATCGCGCTGCTGCGGGGGGCACCGTCGGCGCGGAGGAAAACGATCGTGCTGCGGGAGTGCGCGGTGGCGACGGTGTTGCTGATACTCTTCCTGTGGGTTGGGGATCAGTTCTTGAAGGTGCTGGGACTTTCGCAAAGTTCGCTGGGGATTGCGGGCGCGATCATCTTGTTTCTGATTGCTCTGCGCATGGTGTTTGAGTCCTCGGCGAAGGTCTTTGGCGGGATGCCGGAAGGGGAGCCTTTCATTGTGCCGCTGGCGATACCGATGCTGGTGGGGCCTTCGGCACTGGCGACGGTGATCCTGCTCGGCTCGGAGCATCAAGTGGGCAAGGGCACGGCGATCCTGGCGATCGTACTCGCGATGAGCGTGACCACCGTGGTGCTATTGCTGAGCGAGCGCATCGCACGTGTGCTGGGCGAGCGCGGGCTTCAGGCCATGGAGCGGCTGATGGGTCTGCTGCTGACGGCGATTGCTGTGGAGATGTTCCTCCGCGGTATCAAGGAGTTCATGAAGGCGGTGTAGGAAGGAAAGTAGTCCGCAGGGGCTTCGGCGGTGTGTGCGTTATTGCGGGATGCGGTATAGCCGCAAGTCCCGCTCCTTGCACGAGAACGTCAGGTTGAGGATGTGGAAGTGGTGCCGAAGGCCTTGGACTGCGTGCAGCCCTGCTGCCGCTTTGCAGAGTCCACAGCCTGCTGTGGCGATGGTGACACTCGCTCGCAAGGTGACGTGTCCGGGGAAGCGTGGCGACTTCGTCGCGGTGTAGCGTGCAGCAGGCTGTACATTAGGAAAGCGGCAGCAGGGCTGCACGCAGTCCAAGGACGCTGCGCGTCAAAGTGTCCGGATCATTCGTGCATGTTCCCGCTTCGCTGTGATGTCGCACTGTTCTCGTAACCTGACGGGCAACCGCTGAGGCTCGGCGGACTACATTCACTCCACCAGCAGTGTATTTCCCGAAACCACGCCCGTTACTTTGATGTGCTTCTGTGGCATGAGGTCGTTCTCAGCATCGGTGCAGGCTTCGAGCATTTGCAGGCGGCCCTGCACCATGATTTGTACTTTGCCGATGCCGTCGCGTTTGGCAGGCACGCGTTGATAGACGCTGCCGGTCTGGCCCACGGCGTTCTGAAGGTCGATGGTGCCATCGCTGCGAGCCGCGTGAAAGACCTTCATGAGAAGGGCGAGGCAAAACGCGATCACGATGCCGACGCCGAGACCGATGAAAGTGGCTGCGGTGCCACTGAATCCTTTCTGTAGGGCGATGAGACCGCCCCAGCCGAGACCAAGCATGATGCCCAGCATGCCTCGCACGGAAAACAAGCCCCAGGCATGGTCTGTGCCACTATGATCTCCACTCACATCGAACTCATGATCAATATCGCCACCCAGGAACCCCAGCAGTGTCTGCAAGATGATCAGCGCCAGGGCGACGAGGCCGATGACGGCAAATACCTTGTGCAATAGACCCAGGGTGCTCCAGTCGAAGATATTCAGCATGGGAGAGAAAATCGTGTATTTCTGACGATAGTGTAGGTGAAGCGTGAGACCGGATCAATCCTTCGGCCAGGGGAGGGGCTTGCCGGTCTCCAACAGAGTCTTGAGGGAGGACAGAATCACCGGCCAGCCCTCGCGAATATCGGCAATCATCTGATCAGTTCCCTTGAATATCATGTGGGTAAGCCGCAGGAGGCACATGCTGTCTCCGACAGGCTCGATTTCATAGGTCACCACACTTCCTGAATTCGGTGTTCCGGCGAATTCAAACGTATGCTCAAGGACACGTGGAGGATCGACCTTTGCAACGATTCCCTCGATCATCGGAGTCTCCAGACCGTAGGCGATGCGTCCTCTATCCTGCAATTCAAGGACCAGCAGTGGAGCGAGGTAGTATTGGTCGACAAAGGCCTTCGTCGTAAGCGCTGCCCACACCTCAGCGGCTGGCGCGCCGATGAAGAGGGATTGCTCGAAGCAGGGTTTGGTCATGAGGTGCAGATTCTCCGGGGCGGCACTCGCAAGAAGGCTGGCCCCAAGACACGCCACCCTCGCGAGGGCGAAGGTGGCATCAGTTGCATGAATTGGCTGTCAGCGGTTGGGCAGACCGTCCGTCTGCACTCGGGCTACTTGCCTTTGGCCGGAGGCGAGTGAGGTGACTCCGTCGATGGCCCGCTGGAGTTACCTCCTGAACTCTTGGTGCGGCCGAGGACCTGAGGCAGCTCGATGCCGGCGTTGCGCGCCAGTTCATGGATGGGTGGCAGGCTGCCAGCCAGCCCACTGAGGAAGCTCGAGGTGCTGTTCTTCCCGTCCGTACCAGCGCCGCTGTCCCACACGGTGACCTTGTCGATCTTGATGTTGGAGATGGCTTTGACCTGCTCCTCCACCAGACGGGGAAGCTGCTCCGTGATGAGGAGGTTGATGGCAAGGTCTGGGCTGGAGGAGGTGACCTCCACGAGGGCGCGGAAACCGGCCGCCTTGCTCATGAGCACCTTCTCGGTACCCTCGGCTTCGGCGAGCAGCTTGGCGCGCTGACCTTCGGCTTCGGCGAGGAACTGGGCCTTCTGGCCGTCTGCCTGCGCCTGCTGCACGAGACGGATGGCATCGCCTTTGCCCTTGGCTTCGATCTGCTGCTTCGCGGCTTCGGCAGCAGCGATGGTCTCGATGCGCTGCTTTTCAATCTCGGCGGGCACCACGACTCCGGCGTATTGGGCGGCCTTGTCCCTCTCGGCGCGGGCGAGTTCCGCTTCGCGCTGGGCGAGCAGGGCTTCCTGTTCCACCTTCGCTGCAGCCACGCGTTGGGCGGCTTCGGCGAGACGGTCGGCTTCCGCTTCCTTCACAAGGCGGTTGGCGTTGGAGTTGGCGATATCCACCGCGGCGAGGTTCTCACCCTGGGTGGCTTCAGCGTGTGCCTGGCTCACCATGATCTTCTGTTCCTTCTGCGCCTGGGAACTGCCGATTTCACCGTCACGCTCGGCCTGGGCGACCTTGATCTTCGCGTCATTGATGGCACGCGCGGCGGCTTCCTGACCGAGGGCAGCGATGTAGCCGCTCTCATCCGTGATGTCCTGGATGTTCACGTTGATGAGGCGCAGGCCCACCTTCTCCAGTTCGACCTCGACGCCGCGGCTGATGTTTTCGATGAGCTTGTCGCGGTCAGCATTGATTTCTTCGATCGACATGGTGGCAAGCACCACGCGCATCTGGCCGAAGATGATGTCCTTCGCGAGTTCACGAACGCTCTCCGGCGGCAGGCCCAGAAGGCGCTCGGCGGCATTTTCCATGACACCGGTTTTCGTGGAGATACCCACAGTGAACGTGGATGGCGTGTTCACGCGAATGTTCTGCTTCGAGAGCGCGCCCGTCAGCTTGATGTCGATGGGCATCGGCGTGAGATCGAGGAAGCGGTAGTCCTGGACGATGGGCAGAATGAAGGTGGCGCCACCATGAATGCATCGCGCGCTCTGTCCCTTGCCCACCTTGCCGTAGACGACGAGGATCTTGTCTGAGGGGCAGCGCTTGTACCTGGAAGAGAACAGGACAAACACAGAGAACACCAGGATGGCGAAACCCGCCACGAGAAACAGGATGGAGAACTCAGGCATAGTCCTGAATACTGGCATGGTGCTCGCGTGGAGACAACACAATCCGGCCACGATCGGCGAAACTTTTCTACTGGTACTTCTGTAACCATTTCCCTAGGATCAAAGAAGATCCGCTTCCTCTCATGAAAACTCATTTACGTCTTCTGGTCCCTGCTGCGCTGGCCTGTTGCGTTGCGGTGCTCGCACAGTGTGGAAAGTCCGATGATAGCAAGCCGCGCGTGGCTTACATGGGCAATGCCATCGCACCCTTCTGGACGATTGCGGAAAAGGGGGCACGCAAGGCGGCGGCGGAGCATGGAGTGGAAGTGGACGTCCGCATGCCGGCGAACGGCGCCGCGGATCAGAAGCGCATGGTGGAGGAGTTGCTCGCGCGCGGCGTGAAGGGCATCGCCTTCAGTCCCGCAGATCCGAAGAACCAACTCGATCTCATGCAGGAGATCGCGAAGAACGCGATCCTCATCACCCAGGACAGTGATGCGCCCGAAGCACCGAGGCAGGTCTTTGTGGGTATGGATAACTATCAGGCGGGTCGCCTCTGTGGGAAGCTCATCAAGGAAGCGATGCCGGAGGGAGGTTCGGTGATGTTCTTCGTGGGCCGTGCGGGCCAGCTCAATGCGAAGCAGCGCCGCCAGGGCATCACGGATGTACTGCTGGATCGTCCCGAAGGTCAGCAGGGGGATGATCCACCGGACGCGGAGCTGAAGGGTGCGAAGTACACCATCCTCGGGACGCGCACGGACGAGGTGGATTTTGCCAAGGCAAAGTCCAATGTGCAGGACGCACTCACCCGGCATCAGGACATCGGCTGCCTGGTGGGACTCTTCAGCTACAACACGCCCAAAATCTACGAGGCCGTGAGAGAAGCGAACAGGCTCGGTAAGGTGCGGATTGTCGGCTTTGACGAAGAAGATGACACGCTGCGAGGCGTGCAGGCGGGCCACATCTTCGGCACGGTGGTGCAGAGCCCGTTCCGCTATGGCTACGAAAGCGTGCGCATCCTCGCGGCCCTGGTGAAGGGGGACAAGAGCGTGGTGCCGGAGAATAAATTCTTCGAGGTGCCGGCGAGGGCGGTGAAGAAGGACGATGTGGACGCCTTTTGGAAAGAGCTGAAGGAAATGTTGCAATAATCGATGCTCCCACAAATGGACACGTCTCCATCATTGCTTGAAGTATCGGAACTCACCAAGCGCTTCCCCGGCGTGGTGGCGCTGGATGGTGTATCACTTTCCGTGGCACCCGGGGAGACTGTCGCAGTGATTGGCGAGAACGGGGCAGGGAAGAGCACGCTGATGAAGATCGTGGCGGGCATCTACCAGCCTGAAGCCGGGGCAATTTCATGGAATGGTAATGCGGTGACGCTTCGGTCCGTGAATGATGCGCAGGCGCTAGGCATTTCGCTGATTCACCAGGAACTCAATCTGGCGGACAATCTCGATGTAGCGGGCAATGTGTTCCTCGGCCGTGAGCCACGGCGGGCCGGGCTGCTGCAGCGCAAAGTGATGCGGGAACGCACGAATGTGTTGCTGAAACGACTGCGTGCGAACTTCAATGCGGATACTCCCGTGGAAAAACTTTCCCTGGGTCAGCGCCAGCTCGTGGAGATTGCCAAGGCGCTTTCCATGGATACGAAGCTGCTCATCATGGATGAGCCGACTTCCAGCCTTTCCGGCGGAGAGACGGAGGTGCTCTTCGAGGTGATGCAGGGGCTGCAGCAGGCAGGCATGAGCATCCTCTACATTTCCCACCGCCTCGGTGAAGTGAAGCGGGTGGCTGACCGGGTGGTGGCGCTGCGCGATGGCAAGAACGCCGGGGAACTGCAGCGAAATGAAGTCAACCATGACGCGATGGTACGGCTCATGGTCGGGCGGGATCTTTCGCAGGTGTTTGAGCATCGCCCGCAGCATCCCGAGTGGGTGGTGCTGGATGTCGTCGGCCTGCGTACGCAAGCGCATCCGCAGCATCAGATCGGCATTGATTTGAAGAAGGGTGAGATTGTGGGCATGGCGGGGCTGGTGGGAGCGGGTCGCACGGAGGTGCTGCGTGCGCTCTTCGGCGTGGAGCCGCCCCTTGCTGGGAAGATCATGGTGAACGGCAAGGAATTGAATGCGACTCATCCACGGCAGGCGATTGAGGTGGGCATGGCACTTGTGCCGGAGGACCGCAAAGCGCTGGGAGTCTTCCTTCCTGAGTCGGTGAAGTGGAATGTGGGCCTGCCGGCTGCGACGTACGATGCTCGCTCCGGCATCTTCCTGAACCGCAGCGCGGAGAAGAGGCATGCGGAGAAGGCTCGAGATGATCTGCGAGTGAAGTCGGCAACGTTGGAAACGCTGGTGGGCACGCTTTCCGGCGGGAACCAGCAAAAGGTTGCGCTGGGCAAATGGCTGGCCATGCGACCCATGGTGCTGCTGCTGGATGAACCCACGCGCGGCATCGACGTGGGAGCGAAGCGTGAGATCTACACGCTGATGGAACAGCTCGCTGCGGAGGGCATGGCGATCCTTTTCGCCAGCAGCGAGATGGAGGAGATCCTTGCGATGTCCGATCGCGTGATGGTCATGCATGAAGGACGTCAGGCCGGTTGGCTGGAGAGAGAGGATCTGAGCGAAGAAGCAATCATGCGCCTTGCCACCGGTCATTGAGATGGGAAAGAAAGCGCCCGCCATTCTGGCCGGCAGGCAATAGCAGCAACGCGGTACGCATTCATGAAGAAGATTCTCGGCATCACGATTCTCCTGGTTCTCGTCTGTGTGTTCACGGCTGTAGTGAACCCGAATTTCCTGGGCGCCTACAACGTGGGGAACGTGGTCAAGTGGACCTCGCTCTTCGCCATTCTCGGCATAGGGGCGGCATTTGTGATTATCACGGGTGGCATTGATCTCAGCATCGGCAGTGTGGTGGGATTGGTGGGTACGATGTTGCCCTGGTTGCTGGTGAAGAAGGGGTGGAGTGTGCCTGCGGCGCTGGGTGCGGGGATGTCGGTCTCACTGTTAATTGGCCTCATTCACGGCGTGCTCGTGACCAAGCTGCGATTGCCTGCGTTCGTGGTGACGCTATGCGGATTGCTCATCTATCGCGGGGTGGCGCGCACGATCACTCATGATCAGGATCAGGGATTCGAAGGTAAGTTCGATAGTCTTCGCTGGCTCGCGACGGGGCGGGTGCAACTGCCCGGTGATTACTGGCTACCCATCCCGTTTTTCATCATGCTAGGTATCGCGATCCTCGCGGCGATCTTCTTGAACAAGACGGTGTGGGGAAGGCATCTGCTGGCATTGGGAAGAAACGAGGACGCGGCGCGCTACAGCGGCATCCGCACGGAGCGGATGATCATGCTGGCCTATGTGCTCTGTTCCTTCCTTAGCGGCCTGGGTGGAATTCTCTTCGCCCTGGAGCTCAATTCGGTGCAGCCGGCAGGGCATGGGAATTTTTATGAGCTGTATGCCATCGCTGCGGCGGTCCTGGGTGGGTGCAGTCTGCGTGGGGGTGAGGGGAGCATCCTGGGCGTGATCATCGGCGCCGCGGTGATGCGTGTCCTTTCCAATTCCATCAACGTCCTGGGACAGGCGAGCCAGGTGGAGTTCGCCATCATCGGCGTGGTGATCCTGCTGGGTGTCACGGCGGATGAACTGCTGCGGCGAAGACGGAAGGCGTAGCGAATTCAACGTAGCAGGATTCTCCAGCGGCCATGGCATTGGAAGTGAATCCGACGAAGGAGCGTTGAGCGTGGTGGCGCGATCCTGAAAGGCTTCTGAAGAAGCCTGCTACGTCGATCTCCGCGCAATCAGCTCCAGATAGCTATCCTCCAGCAGGCGGATGTTTCGCGCGCGGTCGAACTTCTCTTCCACGGCTTTCCTTGCGCCCTGACCGAGCTTGGTTGCGAGCTTCTCGTCTTTCAGCACGGAGAGCAGGGCCTTCGTGAGAGCTTCGTGATCATCCTCCGGGACGAGGAGTCCACTTTCGCCATCCGTGACGGCCTCGGGGATGCCTCCGTGTTTGGTGGCGATGACCGGTGTGCCGCTGGCCATGGCTTCCAACATGGAATTGGGGATGCCTTCGCGATTGCCGTCCTTGCTGGTGCGGCTGGGGTGGATGAAGACATGCGAGGCATAGACTTGCTGTCGCAGTTCGTCTTGAGAGAGGAAGCCGGTGAAGGTGACGGATGAGGCGATGCCCAGTTTCGCCGCCTGCTTTTGCAGTTGCTCCTTCAGCGGGCCATCTCCGGCGAGTACCAGTTGGATATTCGGCATCTCCTTCTGCGCGGCGGCGAAGGCGCGCAGCGTGAGGTCCAGTCCCTTCTTCGCGATGAAGCGGCAGCTCTGCAGGATGCGCCAGGCGCCCTCTGGCGGAGTCGTGCGTGGCACGAAGGTCCACTCCTCCAGCGGAATGCCGGTGCGTTGCACACGAATCTTTTCCGGGGGACAGCCGAGTTCTACGAGATCATCCGCAAGGCTCTGTGAGCGCGCTTGAATCTGATTGGCCAACTTGAAGACCTCTTCCATGGCGGCGCGGTGAGCCTTCTTCTTCATATCCACACCGGCATCGGCCCCATGAAAAGACACCACGGTGGCATGTGGGAAGGCGCGCAGGAGGGGGCGCAGATGGATCGCCGTGTGGCCGAAATAGACATGCAGCAGCCGGGCATCCGCGCGGGTGAGCTCCAGCAGGGCGTGACGGAGTTCCCAGCGGTAGAGCTGCCAGGGTTCCCTGCGAATGTTCCGGCTCACGAAGCGGCGCCACCAGCGCAGGCCTGGCTTGGGCAGCACCACGAGACGTTTCTTTTGAAACGGGAAGCGCTCCTCGCCCTCGCGCTTGTGCGTGAAGACCCACGGGATGACCCGCTGTTGGCCCGTGATCTGTCGATACACGTGCAGCATGTCGGGTTTCACGAAGTCAGACACATAGCTGGCGACGACCGGCTTCGTGGAGCGTTCAGGATTCAAAGTTGAGACGGGCAGGTTGGGGGTTGAAGACTGGGGCGATCACTGGCATGGATCTCCAAGTGCGGGATGGACGTACCGATTAACTGTCAATCCTGCATCTCTCAACCTCGAACTGCCTGCCTTGAATCGCGAAGATTTCCCCGAACATGCCCGCCGTGTGATTGCCCTCGAAATGGAGGAGCTGGGCCGGTTGGGTGAGCGCATTGATGGCGGCTTCACCCGGGCGGTGGAGTTCATGCAGCAGGGGCTGGAGTCGCGGCGGAAGATCGTGGTATGCGGGGTGGGGAAAAGCGGGAACATCGGCCGCAAATTCACCGCCACGCTGAACAGCACCGGCGCCACCTGTGTGAATCTCAATGCCCAGGATGCTCTGCACGGGGATCTGGGTGTGCTGGATGAGGGGGATGTGGTTGTCTTGCTGAGCTACTCGGGGGAAACTGCTGAATTGCTGACCCTGCTGCCGCACCTGCGCCGTCTCAATGTCACGCTCATCGCGATCACAGGAAATGTGGCCAGTCCGCTGGGGAAGAATGCGGATGTGGTGCTGGATGTCAGCGTGCAACGGGAGGCGTGCCCGCTGGGGCTGGCGCCCACCTCAAGCACGACTACCATGCTGGTGCTGTGCGATGCCCTGGCGATGGTGCTGCTGGAGGCGCGTGGATTCAATACGGACGACTTCGCGAAGTACCACCCCAGCGGCTCGCTGGGGCGTGCGCTGCTGACGAAGGTGTCTGACGTCATGCGCCAGGGGGATGCGCTGGCGATGGTGTCACCTGCCACGCCGGTGGCAAAGGTGCTCACGGCCATGACCAAGGCGCGCGCGGGTGCGGCCATTGTGGTGCATGAAGATGGTTCACTGGCGGGTGTGTTTACCCACGGGGACTTCGTCCGTGCCTGGCAGGCTGACCCATTGGTGGGGCAGAATGCCGTGGAAGGGTACATGACGCGGAAGCCCATCAGCATTTCCGCAGAGAAGCTGGCCACTGAGGTGCTGGCGGTGCTGGAACATCATCGCGTGGATGACCTGCTGGTGGTGGATGTCCATGGCCGGCCGGTGGGCATGGTGGATACGCAGGACCTGACGAGGGTGAAGTGGGTATAGGGTGGAAAATCCGCCTTTTCCTTCTCAAGCCGACTCTTGACGGGTGGAGAAAATTTGACTCCAATGAGCCCATGAAACGCTCAGCCCTTGTGCTTGCCCTCGCTTCATTGGTACCCGTGTGCCAGGCTGAAGACGCCGACTTCGCGAGGCTCCAAAAGTCCTATCAAGCGGCCATCCAGAAGGCCAATGAGCCAATCAACAAGACGTATGTCACCGAACTGCGCAAGCTGCTGGAAAAGCAGACCAAGGCAGGAAACCTGGCTGAGGCGCAGGTGACGATGGATGAGATCGCGACGATCATGGGAGGGAAGGGGGGCGAAACAGCTCCTACGACCTCAGACAAGGAGTTTGAGAAGTTCGTGATTGGGACCACGTGGAAGCACGTCATGGGGTCAACTGTGACTCTCAAGAAGGGCGGAGAAGGCGTGAAGGAGGAGGGGAATCAATCTTTGCCGGTCGTTTGGCGCATCCAACCTCCAAACATTGTTGAGGTAACCGGCAATTTCAACCCAGATGGGAGTCGCAGAACACTCTTCTACCGCATCATCAGCAAGAAGGAAGCCTACTACGGCAACACGCTCGATACGACGACCATGCCATTGGTCTACGTGCGGTGAATCTCCGGAACGAAGTCAAAGTGACCTAGCGCGAGCGTCCGCCGGAATCGCCGCTCTTGGAGTCGTTGTCATTGGAAGATTTGCTGTCGTTATCGCTCGACTTGCTGTCGCTGCTGCTGCTCCGGCTGCTGTGTGAGTCATCGCCTCGCGAGCGTCCGCTGTCGCTATCACTGCTTCGTGAGCTGTGATCGCTTCGGGATGAAGAAGAGGAAGAGGATGAGGAATCCCGATCGCGGCTGTGACTGTGACTGTGATTGTGGCTATCGTCGCTGCGGTGGGATTCGCTTCGCGACGACGACGCATGCCTGTCATGGTCATGGGAACTGCTGCTGCTGCTGCCCCCGCCTCCGTGTTCGTCATGGGAATGCTTGTGCTCCCTGTCCGAATCGTTGTCGTAGCGAGCGTCGTAGTAATCGTAATGGTCGTCAAAGAGCGTGTCGGTGATCCAATAGGTTTCGCCATTGGGGCCACGAGTGGAAACGGTGCTGGAGGGACCAAAGAAAACACAACCGGTGGTGAGACACACGGAACCGAGCGCCAGAAGTCGGGCGAGGGGGTGCATGGCGAGTAAGGACGAATGTTAATGGCTGATGGGACGTGGCGTCCACATTCGACATTCGAATTTTTTCCACACTTACGAATCCTTTAGCGAACTCCAGCGTATATCCCTACGAGGTCCTACGACATGGAAGTGGGCATCCGGGTCCTGAATGTAGCCTTCGCGATTGATCTTCATCCCCTCCGTCTTCAGCCGGGAACGTTGCAGGGCGGCTGTTTTGCGCTCCATGTTCGGACTGATACGGGCGTCCGCACTCACGACGCGATGCCAGGGAAGTGCGGCGGATTCTTCCTCCGTGAGATGGCTCATCACGGTGGCCACATGTCGCGCGACCACATTCATATGCACCGCGATGCTGCCGTAGGTGGTGAATTTGCCAGGCGGAATCAAGCCCACCAGCCGGATGACTTCCGCGCGGATGCGGGCAAACGTGGGTGACTTGGTCTTGGCCATGGCGGAAGATTTGGCATTGCACCATCTGGGCCCTCTTGGAAACATCCACGATGTTTCGTAAGGGTGACGCTAGTCACGGGTCTTGACTTGGACTTCCGCCCACGCCTTTTCTTTGTCTGGGGAACACCAGTAACCATACTGGTGTTTGCTTGAAGTGGTGACGCCGTCCGTGAGGGTATCACCCGTGACGCCTGGGTGGCTTTCCCAAACGCCATTGACCTTCACGCTGCGCTTGCGCGCAAGATTCTTGCCATTCCGGATGAACTCAATTTCCGCCAGACCAGGACGTTCGTTCACGCTTTCCACAATCTCAACCCTCACCGTATCAGTCGCCACAGAAGGCACGATCACAGACACGAACTTGTCCTGCCCCCGCTCCCACGGGATGATGATGCCATCCTTGCGAAAGACCTCTTTGTCCTTCGTGATCAACACGACGTTAATCATCGTCGATCCCCTGTCATTGAATCCACCGTTGTGCTGGTTCCAGATTTTCACGGTGGTACGACGTTCGTTCAACGGGACCCGCTCGGGCTCTTGGGCATGAAGAAGCGCCGATGCAAGCAGCGCGCAGGATAGGAGGACCGTTTTCATAAATGGATGTCTACGGATCGGGAAAGGGTATCGTGAAATGGTGGCCTGTCATCTTCGAGTACTCCTTGAAGAGGCGACAAGAGGAAATGCCAGACCTTTTATGATGTTGCTGGACCCTCGTTCACGCCTCTTCTGGAAGGAGGACGTGAGGGGCGGCCAAGGATGATTTCGGCACGGATATGATGATGCCCGCGACGGTGAAGGCGTAGATCTGGAGGGACAGAATTTGCAGTGGGAAATCCAACATGGCGTTCAACAGGACACCTATCATGGTGACGCTGGCCCCGAAGAGATAGTACTGGCGCATGGCATTGAACGAATGCTCCCATCGCTGGCGGCTACGTCTTCCCCGATACTCTCCCATTTCCAAAGCTGGTCGAACCATGTACCAGATCTGGCGGAAGCAATGGTACAAGACGTATCCCCAAAGGATGAGCCACACGAGGCTGCCAACCCACCCGTATTCGACGACGTATTGCAGGTAATCATTGTGGGCAAACTCCCAGCGCACGTCCGGGGTCTCGTCCACTGCTGCCGCCCTGCGGTAGAAAACCCCCTCGAAGGTTCCGGGTCCTGAGCCAAGGAGGTTCATCCCTGGCAGGGTGTGCAGAATGGTAGAGGCAGTGGTCAGTCGCGAATCTGAGAAACCGGGGCGTTCATACCACTCCCGCCAGCGATGGACTGAAAACGCCCCGTCCGCGTGCAGGAGAAGGGCTCCAACTGCCGCAAATCCAAGGACGGCATAGACGATTACCTGGGGCCAACCATGCCTGGAAACCAGGACACGCAAACGAAACAGAAACACAAGGATAAACAGGACGGCCATGAAGGCGGCGATGATGTGACCTGCTTTGGATGCATTCACAATCAAGCCTGTCAAAATCATCCCAAGACTGGCCAGCCACAGGGCGCGAAGGAGCTGGGAGCGGGGACTACGAAAGGACCATATGGCCCCCATCAATGAGGCTGGCCAGGC
Organism: Roseimicrobium sp. ORNL1; assembly: GCF_011044495.1. Taxonomy (GTDB): domain Bacteria; phylum Verrucomicrobiota; class Verrucomicrobiia; order Verrucomicrobiales; family Verrucomicrobiaceae; genus Roseimicrobium. The sequence goes on along the minus strand of NZ_CP049143.1, from coordinate 3,938,750 downwards.
GAGATTGAGCAACGAGGCGGCATTTCCGTGGTACCAGAAGGTGGCAAAGGCAGTAAGCTGGGGCTTGGAACCCTCGGGCCAAATTTCGAAGGGAGTGGGAGAGGAGCGCTGCCAGACCCCGAAGGCCGCGAGCGCGGTCCCAGAGATGGCGATCGCGGAGAGGAGTCGGCGGACCCACCGTGTGCTCTGTCCAAGGTCGATGACCGTGAAGAAAAAGAGGGCCAAGGCGGTGATGCGGAGCATCATTGTCCGTGATCCCACCGCGTCCATGGAACCCGGGAGCGAAGGGAAGGGCGCATTAATCGCCACCTGTTCCAAATATTCCCTGTCGATGATGGATTTGGCGTTGAAGGCCATGAACCAGCCCTGACAAAGAATCCAGAGCACGCAGACGGTGACGAGAATGGGAATGCGCGGAGAGCGCCGGTCGACGATGAGACTGGCAATCCAGAGCAGTGAAACGCCGAGCATGCCCCAATTCAGGCAGTCAATGAACCGCTCTGTGGTTCCCCCGTACAAGAACGGCGCCACTGCCAGGATGGCCACAACGGCCCATCCTGAAGTATTTCCCAGTTTCCCCATGGATTGAATGGCTAGCGCTGGGCCAGGCCTGAGGGGGAGGAGGCTTGAGTGTTAACGGGAGGTGTCTTGGGGTTGCAATTTTGGGGCATAACAGGGAGGAAGCGCGATATCACTAAATCGTTTTTCATTCAAGTGCGATGCAAGATGCATGACGTATGAACAGTTGTTCGGCACCTAAAAAAATTCCTATCACGTTGCTTGCTTTAATCAACCCGGTCGAGTAATTGCGCCTTGCTGCATTCACCTGAATGACGGGGCTCCGAACCTAAACCCTAGGATCGGCGAATCTTTGTCACCGCAGTGGGATGTCGGCATTACGGAAAAGCAGTACTAATCAGGCATAGGACCTGCTTGAGCGGATACCGCTAAAGAAAGCTAAAGATGGTTGATCGGAGCGTTTCTCGGCACGCGACCGGTGGCGGCAGCTTTCCTCGATTGGGAAAGGTCACGAGTTTAGTGAATTTGGACGAATGAAAACCGCGTTGATTACCGGCATTACCGGTCAGGATGGCTCTTACCTTGCAGAACAACTGCTGGCCAAGGGATACAATGTGCATGGCATGGTCAGACGTGCCTCGAATTTCAATACTCAACGTATTGAACACCTGTTCAAAGACCCAGAGGTCTACGGCCAACGACTTTTTCTTCATCACGGTGATCTGACGGATTCCAGCAACTTGAATCGTCTGCTGGAGAGAATCGCGCCGGATGAAATCTACAATCTTGCAGCTCAGAGCCACGTGAAGGTGTCCTTTGAAGTGCCGGAATACACCGCGGAAGTGGACGGCGTGGGCACCCTGAGATTCCTGGACGCCATCAAGGAGGTGGGCCTGGAGAGACGGGTGAGGTTTTATCAGGCATCCACCAGTGAACTCTACGGTCTGGTACAGGAAGTGCCGCAAACCGAGCGCACCCCCTTCTATCCTCGTTCTCCCTACGGTGTTGCGAAACTGTATGCGTACTGGATTGTGGTGAACTATCGCGAGTCCTACGGCATCCACGCCAGCAACGGCATTCTTTTCAATCACGAGTCACCGAGACGCGGGGAAACCTTCGTCACCCGTAAGATTACGCGCGCTGCGGGGCGGATCCGGGAAGGCCTGCAGGACGCGGTGGAACTGGGCAATCTGGGTGCCCAGCGTGACTGGGGGTATGCCCCTGAATACACGGAAATGATGTGGCGGATGCTGCAAAAGGATGAGCCGGGTGACTATGTGTGCGCTACGGGTGAGACCCATACCGTCCGTGAATTTTGCGAGGAAACGTTTGCCGCTGTGGGCATGCCACTCACGTTCTCGGGAGAAGGGGTGAATGAGGTGGGACGCGATGCTGATGGTGTGGCGCGGGTGAAAGTCTCTCCCTCTTATTTCCGTCCCGCTGAAGTCGAACTTCTGATTGGAGACCCGGCGAAGGCCAGGGCGGAACTGGGCTGGGAACCGAAGGTAACCTTCCGCGAACTGGTCCGGGTGATGGCCGAGGCGGACTGGGAACTGGCAAAGCGGGAAAGGAGCTGAGTCCTTTGGGACGGATCTGAGCCTGCGCCCCAGGCCCGAAACTATGTCACGCGGAAACCGACATACGGCTGTCATCACCGGCATCACCGGTCAGGATGGATCGTACCTTGCAGAATTGCTCCTGGAAAAGGGGTATGAAGTGCATGGGATTGTCCGGCGCGCGAGCATGTTCAATCGCTCGCGCATTGAGCACCTCCGCGCCGATCCGGAAGTATATGGCCGGCGCCTGTTCCTGCACTATGCGGATCTCACTGACGCCACCACGCTGCGCCGGCATTTGATCAAGATCCAGCCCTCGGAATTGTATCACCTGGCCGGGCAGAGCCAGCCGGGACTGAGCTTTGAAATCCCGGAATCGACCGTGCAGGAGACTGCGGTGGCGACGCTCGCGCTCCTCGAAATTCTGAGGGATCTGGAGACGCCACCACGCGTGTTCATGGCTGCGTCTTCCGAGGTATTTGGCAGTCCCGGAGTCTATCCGCAGAACGAGGAGACACCCTTCCGGCCGGTGAATCCGTACGGTTGTGCCAAGGCGTTTGCGGCAAGCTTGTGCCGTGTATACCGGGAGTCGCATCACCTCCACATTTGCTGCGGGATCGCCTACAATCACGAATCTCCCCGCCGCAGTGAAAGCTTCGTGACGCGGAAAATCACGGCCACGGTGGCTCGTATTGCACAAGGCTCCGGTGAGATCCTGGAATTGGGCAATCTGGACGCGGAACGTGACTGGGGCTGGGCGCCTGAATACGTGGATGCCATGTGGCGCATGCTGCAGCATCCAACGGCTGGGGATTATGTGCTGGCTACGGGAACCAGCACTTCCGTCAGGAATTTTGCGAGTGCCGCATTCGCCGCTGAGGGGATACGCCTTGAATTCGAAGGGGAGGGCGAGGAGCAGACGGCCCGCGATTCCCGCAATGGGGCTCTCCTGCTGCGCGTGAACAAGAGATTCCATCGTCCCGTGGAGCCCATCAGACTGATGGGTAACCCTGCGAGTGCAGCCAGTATTCTGGGGTGGCAGCCGAGCATCAAAGGCGCCGCTGTGGCGGAAAAGATGACCCAGTTGGAGCGGCGGTAGTCAATTTTTGCAGGTGGAGCTTTGAAAAATCCGATGAGCGAATCTACGGCAGCCAGTTCTGAATCCCTGTCATCGGCCACGGGTTCCTCCGTGCCTTCCAAGAGGGCTTGGGACATGATTATCAGGCCCAAGGATGGCTGGCTGGATCTGCGGCTTGGCGAATTGTGGAGCTATCGTGACCTGCTCTGGATGTTTGTGCGCCGGGACTTTGTTTCGGTATACAAGCAGACGGTCCTGGGGCCCATATGGTTCTTTGTGCAGCCGCTCCTTACCACGCTGGTCTTCATGGTGGTGTTTAGTGGCATCGCCCAGATTCCCACGGGCGGGTTGCCTCCCATGCTTTTCTACCTCGCGGGTACTACGGCGTGGAACTACTTCGCAGCCTGTCTGTCGAAGACCTCCAGTACCTTTACTGCCAATGCGGCCATTTTCGGCAAGGTGTACTTTCCCCGGCTGATAGTCCCGCTCTCCGTGGTGACTTCCAACATCATCCAGTTCGTCATTCAGTTTGCCCTGTTCCTCTGTTTTCTCGTCTACTATGGCGCAACAGGTACTGCGGTGCAGCCGCAGTGGGGGTTGATACTTCTGCTGACCCCGGTGCTTTTGCTGATGATGGGATTGCTAGGTTTGGGCTTGGGCATCATTGTTTCATCACTGACCACCAAGTATCGCGACATGCAGTTCTTGGTGACGTTTGGCGTCCAGCTTCTCATGTATGGAACTCCGGTCATCTATGCCCTCGGTAGTATCCCGGACAAATATCGCCTGTTGGTGTCGGCAAATCCGATGACCCCCATTATTGAATGCTTCCGTGGTATCTACCTGGGATCAGGGGATTGGTCTGCCGGAACGTTGATTTATGCCGGAGTCTTCACTCTGGTTACCGCACTCATAGGCATGGTTCTATTTCATCGGGTGGAAAAGACGTTCATGGACACGGTGTAAACTAGCGCACTCTCGACTGCATGTCTGAAACGGTCATCGAAGTTGACAACATTTCCAAACTGTACCGGCTTGGTGAGGTGGGCACGGGTTCCCTCGCCCATGATGTGAATCGCTGGTGGCACCGCGTGCGCGGAAAGGAGGACCCTTATTCCCAAGTGGGTCAGGTAAATGATCGCACCAAGAAAGCGGAGAGCGACTGGGTGTGGGCATTGAAGGACATCAACTTCGAAGTGAAGCAGGGTGATGTTCTAGGCATCATCGGGCGCAATGGCGCTGGCAAGTCCACTCTGCTGAAGATCCTCTCGCGCGTGACGGCGCCATCCACCGGAGAGGTGAGGGTGAAAGGTCGCATTGCATCCCTTTTGGAAGTAGGCACTGGGTTCCATCCTGAGCTGACGGGACGGGAAAATATCTTCCTCAATGGTGCGATCCTTGGAATGACGCGTGCAGAGATTCGCGCCAAACTGGATGAAATTGTCAGCTTCTCTGGCTGCGAAGCCTACCTTGACACGCCGGTGAAGCGCTATTCGTCAGGCATGCAAGTTCGCCTCGCGTTTGCCGTGGCAGCCCACCTGGAGCCGGAAATCCTGATCGTGGACGAGGTGCTGGCGGTGGGAGATGCAGAGTTTCAGAAGAGGTGTGTCGGGCGTATGTCCGAGGTGGCAAAAGAGGGCCGGACGGTGCTCTTTGTAAGTCACAACATGAACGCGGTACATGCGCTCTGTGGCACGGGAATGGTGTTGAAGGAAGGACAGCCCGAGTTCGCCGGTGACATCAGCCGCGCTATTGAAATCTATTGTGAACAAGGAAAATGGGGCGCTCAATCGACCTGGCAGCGTGTGGCGCCGGTGAATGAGTCCGTCTGCTTTCTGAAGGCGAGTCTGAACCTCACCGGCAAGCAGCCGGACATGTTTCTTGAGTTGGAAGCTCACATGATATGTCAGCGCCCGTCCGCGCGTGTGATGGTGGCCATTGACATTTTTGACACACTTGGCGACCAGATCCTGCAAGTGCTTCCGGAACCCTTCCCGTTCATCGAGTGTTCCAAGGGTGAATTTGTCGTTTCGCTTCGCATTCAGTTGCCTCCCCTCATTCCAGGCTCTTACGGGGTAGGTCTCTGGACGGGAGCGTACTATTCTGAAACGCTGGAGCAAATCAAGACGGCCCTGGCTTTTGACATCACCGAAAGCCCAACACCGGGACGATCCTTTCCCCATTCCAGAAAAGAAGGATTCAGCTTCCCCAAATGCACCTACCGGATTGAGGGCTCGGCGGATATCAAGTGAGATCTGTGGTTAGGATTTTGCAGTGCCTGAACTCCCCAAATAACTCCCCATGTCTTTAGCCGCATCAATTCAGGGCGCCTTGGGGCGCTATCGTGAGTCGAGATTGGAGCGCCACCTGGGTGGCGTGGATGTCCTGCACGTTCAGGGAGTGGAACTGAATGTTACAGGCCTGTCTATTTCGATGAAAAAATTGCTCATCTCTGGGGGGTTTGAGAAGGCGGAGACAGAGGTGGCGCGTAGTCTTGTTCAACCTGGTGATCGCATATTGGATTTGGGGGCTGGTTTGGGTTTCGTGGGGCTGTACGCGATGAAGTTCCTTGCTGCAGCGCAGATCACCGCGGTAGAAGCGAATCCCAACACATTTGAGTTGTTGAAGGATAATTACGGACGCAACAAGGTTTCAGCGGACTTCGTTCACGCAGCCGCCGGATCCGTTGATGGGACTCTGCGTCTGAGCATCTCCGGAGATTTTTGGGAGGACCGGGTGGCAGACGGAGAGCGGGGCGCAACCGGAGATGTACGTGAAGTGCCGGCCGTCTCGTTTGAAACGCTGTTCAAACAGTATGGGAATCGAATGGATGTGCTGATGATGGACATTGAAGGCGCTGAAGTCGGTGCGGTGCATACCACCATACCCGGAGGGGTGCGTTCTGTGATCATCGAAATCCATCCTGACTTGCTGTCGAAGGAACAGGTAGGCGACGTTACGAACTGGCTTGTGCGACAGGGGTACAGATTGGTGAACTCGTGGGGCCGGGTGCTTGGGTTTGAGCGTGAGCAGTAAGCTGGGAATTTAGAGCGCAAAGAGACCGGTTGGACGGGGTGAGCTTTAGCCAACTTTTCCGGAGCTAAAACAGGTATGTCCACGCGCGAAAAGGTTGATTCGATTCCCCTTCGACAATCAAAGGGAAGATTGGCGCTTGTTGACCATGCGCCGATGGGAGATCGAGGACTGTACCCTTACTATGTTGCACATGCCCTTGCTGCTCAAGGCTGGGAGTGCAGTCAGATAGAAGCCCGACCTTCTAAGGCTGCCGAGTGGTTCGGTAGATTGGCCCAAAGATGGATGATGCGGCTGGAGCCACATTTCTATAATCCTGCCAGCAACTCGATCGTCATCCGGTCACTTGCAAAGCGGATCAATAAAAGAATAGCAGGCGGCGGTTTTGACGGCGTCATTTGTACTGGGAACCCCGTTTGGATGGCGGGTGTCGAGCAGCCTTGGACGGCGTGGACAGATCACGTATTTGCCGCGGTGCAGGACCTCTATCCGATCAATATCCACTATCAAAGTCCACGAAATAAGCGGGTTTGCAGGCGATTCGAGCGCCGGGGCCTGTCGAGAGCAGGTATGGCTGCGTTTACTTCCGATTGGGCGGCGGAGATATGCCGGACCAACTATCCGGAAACCGCTGGTAAAGTGAAGACCGTGCTCTTTGGCCCCAGCATGACATCAGTACCTGACAGGAAGGAACTGGATGAAATACTCGCCAAGAAAACAGCCACCACCTGCAATCTGCTTTTTGTGGGATGGAGCTGGGAGAGAAAGGGAGGAGACGCTGCGATTGAGGTCACTCGTCGTCTCCGCCAATCTGGTGTAGACGCAAAACTCATCATCCTCGGGCCGCCGCAAATTCCAGAATATGTGGCCAACGAGCCCGGGGTGGAAATTCTTCCGACGGTCAACAAAAACCAGGCCGGAGTGGAGAAGAGGCTTTGGGAGATTTATGGGCAGGCGCACTTCCTCATACTTCCTACCACGGCAGACTGCGCGCCGATTTGCTTTGCCGAGGCGGCGTGTTTCGGAATCCCTGTAGTCACGACCATCGTTGGGGGAACTCGCAGCTTGGTCAGTCAAAATGTGAATGGAGCGTGCTTTGCCATCGAGTCGTTCGTGGCAGAAGCAACCACTTGGGTCAGGGAACTATGGGGAAGCCCAGCTCGCTACCGCACGATGGTAGAGCAGAGCAGGACGGAGTATGAACTCCGCATGAGCTGGGACTCGAACATTGGACCATTCATAGAGGCGGCATCTCCTTTTTGGAATTGTCGCAAAGGGACAATTCGTTGAGTGATTGTGACTCTCTTGGAAAGAGTTCGATGGCACTTGAATGAATGGATGTTGCGCCATCTGTGGATATTGGACATAATAGGCGGTCGGCTCACGGTTAAAAATGCATTCGGTGCTCCCGGGGACACGCTTCTTGCGGCCAATTGCTGCCGCACCTTGAAGGGTACTTACCCAAGACTCCGCATCAATCTGGAAACCGAATGGAGTGAGCTTGTCTCGACTGATCCGTGTCTGGAAACCATCAATGCGAAAGAGGGATATTTTACGCTGAGGTTTTGGTATCTTGAAACTGCCACAGGAAGCCGGGGTGAAGCCAACATCCTGCAAGAAACGCTGCAGAAAGTAGGGATCAGGAATTACGCATATCAATCCAAGGTGTACCTTGGCGAGGGCGAGTTGGACGAAGCTCGCGCTCTACTCGGCAGAGGTGGGCGATTGAGAGTCGCTTTCAGCACGCGAACAAAAGAAGAGGTGAAAAACTGGCCGAGGGAGAGGTGGAGCGTGCTTTTGGCCCGCTTTGCCTCCGAAGTGGAGCTTGTGCAGCTCGGTGATGCGTCTGAGCCAGTGTTTGAAAACGTTACAAGATTCGCGGGTGCGCTCTCGATGCGCCAATCGATGGCCGTTCTGGCGAATTGTGACCTGTTTCTGGGAGGCGTCAGTTTTCTGATGCACGCTGCCAACGGCGTGAACGTCCCCGGGGTTATCATCTACGGAGGCAGGGAGTCACCAAAAAACTCCGGATATGCTGTCAATGACAACCTCTATGTTCCCATGCCCTGCGGACCATGTTGGTTACACGACAGTAGAGGAGATGTGTGCCCTCACAACATCGCGTGCATGGAAAAAGTTCTCGTGGACGAAGTCGAAGGAGTTCTTCGCTCCAGACTGAAGGATTGCAGGGGGGAGGCAGCCGCAGTTCCCAATTTTTCATGAATAACGAGCAACACGATGAAGTGCTTCCATCAGTTTTGAAGGAGGTATTCAGGACGCAAAAGGTCTGGGATGAGTCCGGCAACCAATCTCCGCTGGACTCCAATGTCTCAGAATCGGAGGCGCGGCTGCTATTTGATGCCGTGATAGAGGTGAAGCCATTGCAATCGGTCGAAGTCGGGCTTGCAAAAGGGGTGTCTACGCTGGCGATCCTCGGGGCCCTGGCGGAAAATGGCCAGGGGCGCCACGTGGTGATGGATCCATTTCAAGACAACTACAAAAACAGCGGGATCGAGATGGTCCGCCGCTCCGGCTTGGAGCCATTGTGGGAGTTTCATCGGAAATTCGCCGAGGAAGTGATTCCCTCCCTTGGAGCCATCCAGTTCGCCTTCATTGATGCCTCTCATCTTTTTGACCTGACACTTGTGGAGTTTGTCATGGTCGACAAAAAACTCGACGTTGGTGGTGTTGTGGGGTTTCACGATATGTGGATGCCTTCGCTCCAGGGAGTTTTTCGCTTCATCTTAAGCAACAGGAGCTACGAGGTTTGGCAACCCGGGCGGGGCTACGAGGGGAAGTCGAGCCGCACGAACTCCTGGAAGGACTCGATCCGTGCGATGGCGAAGAGAATTCCCAAGGCGGAAAAGATCTTCGCCAAGTCGTTCCTTCACCCTTGGAAAGACGAGAACTTGGGTAACCTAGTCTTCCTGCGTAAGACGGGGCATGACACAAGGCATTGGACATATCATCAGAGCTTCTAACGTATGGTCTGGTGGAAGTCAGGGAACTGCGCGGATTCAGATATGCTTCTTCTTGCATAAGAAGTTCCAATAGATGGCATCCATGGAGGTTTTGCTCTGGAAAAGGTACGGTCGGTTGGGAAACAGATTACTGACCTTTGGTAATTTGGTGGCACTGGCGATGAGTCGTGGCTGGCAGGTACACAATCTTTCGTTTGGAGAATATGCAGATTCCTTCCATCATTTCAGGGGGCGGTCGGTTGCCAGTTGGACCCCCAGCGGAAATCTGGGAGTTCTGGGAGCGTTCACGAATACTCGAATCGGCTTCAAAGTAGCGGCCCGAATGCTTGGGAGTGCGAAGTTTAACAGGATCCTTCGTTTCCAGGGATCAATCTTCGAGGCTCCAGACGAGCATGAACTGACGGTGGCTGACTTGGCAAGGCAGGGTCTGCAGGACGGACATTCCTGGTTGGTGTGGACTGCATGGAATCTCAAGTTTGACGAGCTCCGAGAACAATGGAGGGGAAAACTGGTGGACCTGTTTCAGCCCGCTGTGCACGTTGTCGCTGCGATTGACGACCGGTTGCGCCATGTCCCTAGAGGCAAGATCCTCGTCGGCATTCATGTCCGCCGTGGGGACTACGCCGAATACCTGGGGGGGCGGTATTATTTTGACCACGCCCAGTATCGAGAAATGATGCTTCAAGTCGTGAAACTGCTGTCACCGCGGCAGGTGCATTTTATCGTTGCTTCGGATGAGAGGATCCCGGAGCAACTGGTTTCCGGAATGTCTTCAACGCTGTTGGATGGAACGGAGATTGAAGATCTCTATGCATTGGCCAGATGCCGCATCGTGATTGGCCCTCCAAGCACTTATTCGGAATGGGCTGCCTTTTATGGAGGGGGAGACCTTCTTGTATTCACGGGCCAGCCTCCGCAGTCACTTGATTTGAAGGGGGAGCCTTTCTTTGCGGAGCATACTGCTTGAGTATCGAGTCAGAGTCGTAAAAGCGTTCCTACAATGTTCAGACACTTCCTTCACAAAATAAGGCAGAAGCGCTGGGAAAGAGCGACCTGCGGTCTGAAGGCCACAAAAATGGGGTTGAAATATCACCTGAGGAATTACGATGACTGGCTGATCTTCCACGAGATTTTCGAATTGGGGGAGTACGATGAGCCATTGCGGGAATTGTGTCGCCGTGTTTCCCAATCGGATGCGAAGTGTTATGTCTTGGATTTGGGTGCAAATGTGGGTCTTTTTGGCCTGAGATTGTTTGAGTACTGGCTCCAGGAGAAGCTGCCTCTTTCGCGATTGCATTTGCAGTCTGTCGAGCCAGATCGGCAAAATTGCGCAGCGATAGAGAGCTTGATCCAAAGGAATCCAGAACTGGGTCGATGCTGGAGAGTAGACCGTGGCCTTGTGGGTGAGGTTTCGGGACAGGGGGCGTTGACACAAGGGCCTGGCCATTTTGCGCATTCCGTTGATGAACGATCCGACGCCCAGGGTGAGAAAGTGGACTATCTCGATTTGAATCAAATCATCAAAGACTGGCCCGGTATCAATCTTTTGAAGGTTGATATCGAAGGAAGCGAGACTTCGCTGCTAAGTAATTTCCCGGGGGTGCTTGCTGCGTCGTCGGTTGTGTGTCTTGAAACTCACGGCGCTCGCAGACACGAGGTGGTGTTACAACATTTGACCGAATCGGGCTTTCCGAATCCAAGTGTTCGAATCCTTTCGGGTGAAGGTCCCGATGTCTTCTCTTCAGTCTGGGTTGCCAGGTGAAGTCTGAGCAGGTCCTTTTACCACCAATCCGCTTGCTCGCATCACTTACAAAAAATTGGCGACGGTTTGCGTTGCGATGCTTGCGCTTGACCGGAAAGGCGATCTCGGACCATGGCATGCGGAACAGAATTGTCCGAAATGGAGCTGTGGTGGACCAAACCAAGATTGAGCTGTTCGGTGACAACAACCACATTGAATGGGCTCCCGATGCCTCGATGCTGAAGTGCCGGGTAGTTGTGCTTGGCTCCAACAACGAGGTGAAATTTGGTCCCAAGGCAAGGATTGGAAATTCGACTTTTTGGATTCACGGAAGTGATTCCAAGGTGTGCATTGAGACGGAAGTATCCGTGAATGAGTCGGAGATCATTCTCACGGAAGATCGCTCGCGTATCCGGATTGGAGCGGGAACCATGCTGGGGCCACAGTGCGCGATAAGATGTGGTGATGGGCATGCCATCTTTGAAAAGGAAACCGGTGAGATTCTGAACCGCGCGATATCAATCGAACTCGAAGAGAATGTGCTTGTAGGAACGCGGGCGCAAATTCTGAAGAACGTTCGAATCGGCATGGGGTCCATCATTGGCGCATGCGCAGTGGTCACGAATGACGTCCCGAGTGGCTGCATCGCCACAGGAGTGCCGGCCAAAGTAATTCGCTCCGGAGTGACCTGGACGCGCCAGCGAATTGATGACCTTCCCGCGGGATGGAATCATGCGCCTGATAGCTCTGCAGTCTCCAAATGAATTTGCCGCCGGTCAGCGCGTACCTTCTGGCGTTCAATAATACCTGCGAGACACTGAGAGCCGCCGTGCAGAGTCTTCTGGAGCAGTCACACAAGCCGGAAGAGATCCTCGTAATTGATGACGGTTCGGCACTGCCTGTGGCAGACTGCCTGAAAGACCTTCCTGTTCGTGTACTCAGGCACGCACACAACAAAGGCCGGGGAGCCGCCCGGGCGACCGCGATGGCTGAGGCCAAGTTTGACCTGGTCACATGCTGCGATGCCACGAATGCATTGGATTCCGACTTTGTGAGGCGCGCGGCAATGAGGCTGGATGAAGAGAAGGCTGCAGCGGTTTTTGGGAGGTTTGTGCAGCCGAAGCAGAACACTGCGACCTTGCGCTGGAGAGGCCGGCATTTGTATCGAGTTGACATTCCCTATGAGTTCAGCCGCCAGGCCCGCCTGTCCACCCACGGGGCGATGCTGAAGAAGCGAGTCGTTTCAGAGGTGGGAGGATTTGATCCTGCGTTTCGCTACAACGAGGACGGCGATCTGGGACGGCGCCTCGTTGCCGCTGGATATGATGTGTTGTTCGACCCGGAGCTGAAGGTGGTGAGCCTGACTGACAACTCGGTATTGCAATTGCTTGAACGGTACTGGCGATGGAACTCCGGCCTCGTGGGGCGATTGACGTTTGGAGACTATCTGAAATTGACGGTGTATTCCTTGACTGTAATGGCCCGGAATGATCTCCGCGCGCGAGACCCGGCAGCCGCTCTTATCAGTGCTTTTTGTCCTCACTATCAAGCCTGGAAATCCTGGTCAGGAAAACGAAGCCAGCAAGGGGTTGTCGGCTGACTGACTCCACCTTCTTGCCGGCACCGGGATGTGCCGGTTTTTCCGCGATGTTTAGCCCAATAGAGAAATGAGCAGTATTGGAGGTTTTTGGAAAAAACGGGGTTTGCCACTCTCTGTGGAGGGAGTGCGTTCGTGCAAGGCAAGCTACAGCCAGTTCGGCGAGGATGCGGTGCTCGCAGCGCTGATCCATGCAGAACAAACTGAGGGACACTACCTGGATCTTGGGTGCTACGCCCCGATCCGCTGGAGCAATACCTATCACTTTTATCAACGGGGATGGAGCGGCGTGACGGTGGACGCCAATTCAAAGCACGCCGCTGACTGGAAGAGAATGCGTCCGCGTGATCGCCATATGACAGCTGCAGTGCTGCAGGAGGAGGGATGTGGCACCGCAATACTGGATGAAGATCCTGTCCATGACGCGATGAACAGGGTGAGTGTTGCTCAACCGGCGGAGGGGAAAGCGAAACGCACGGTACCCGTTCTGGGTATCGACTGCCTGCCGAAGTGGTGGCCTTATGCTCAAGCGCCCCATCTGGTGTCCACGGATTTGGAAGGGTTCGACAAGGAAATTGCACTCGTATATCCCTTTGAGACTCATGCGCCGGAAGTTTATGTGGCGGAGTTCGGTTATGATTCCCTGGAGCCCGAAGTTGAGGCGGTGTTCCTGAAACACGGCTACAAGTTGTTTGCTCGACTCGGCCCCAGTTGGATCTGGCAACGCGCCTGAGTGATATGACAAGAGTGTGTCTGACGAGCCTTTTTCCGGACAATCCGGACAACCTCTGGAATAGAGGTTCCTACACGGCGCTTTTGAAAGGTGCCGGGGCTCTAAATGACACCGCTGGTCTTCAACTGACTGAGCAGCCAGACGATGCGGACATTGTGTTGTTTTCGGATGTGGGAGGTGTTCCAGGACTTCTTGTGCCGTTCATGTCGGCCTATCGTAGATGCTGGACCAAGGCCCTTGTTTATTCCGATGCTGACTTTCCACCGGATTGCCTTCGGGGGGTCTATGCATCCATCATGCGGACAAGGTATGACGCGAACTGGCATGCAGGCGGTCCCTACATTCGCGAGGGTGCAGCGACCTGGTCATCGGTAGTCCTGGGGGCCCCTTTGAAGCTGTTCACGTTTGCGGGAAGTTGTGAAACACATCCGGTTCGACAAAAGCTTCTGGAGCTCTATGGAGAGAGTGGGTTGGTCCTGAATTCGAATCGCCAACGGGTCACCGCCGCGTTTTCCGCAGGGAGTACCGCCGAGATTGCGGAATTGCGACGTGTCATGGAGGTGTCGGTAGGTCAGGGGCAGTTTGCCCTTTGTCCCCGGGGAGTGGGTGCTTCATCCATGCGGCTCTTCGAAGTGATGAGTATGGGACGGGCGCCGGTGATTATCTCCGACGAGTGGGTTCCACCGAGCGGTCCCAACTGGAATGACTTCTCAATCAGAATAGCGGAGGCTGAAGTGGAACATCTGCACGAGCTACTGGAGCCCCATCGTCACCGGGCACACGAGATGGGCGTTTTGGCAAGGCGAGCTTGGGAGGAATGGTTCAGTCCTGACGTGTGGCTGAAGCGGACTGTAGAAGCGTGCATTTCCCTGCAGAAAAGGCCTGGATTTGGAAAGCGAATTCCGCTCATGAAGAAATGGGCTGCGGGATTCGGTTGCTCGACTGAATTGAGGGGCGCTGTCCGTTTTCTCAAACATCGGTCCAGGTTTCCCCAATCATTTGCAAAGTGAGTAGCTTTTAGCTTTTCCCGATAACATACCTATGAACTTCAATATCGTCTTCGGACAAATTCGCGTAGGCATTGGCGCCATACGGAGATCTGGTGTCGTATCCAGTTTGCTGGGCAGTCGCGCTGTTGATGTTAATGGTGAACCGATACCGTGGCTGACGTATTCGGCGATTCATCAACTTGAGGACATCCTGAACGGTTCCCAAGCTGTTGTGGAATTTGGATCGGGACAGTCGAGCTTGTGGTTCGCCAAAAGGGCTCGAAGCGTCGTATCGATTGAGACTGACCCAGCTTGGGCTGAGAGGGTTGAGAGCATGGCCCGTGAACGAGGGCTCAATAATGTGAATGTGCGCGTTTCCGCAGAGTTTGATCCCGTGCAATTTGGGCAACTGATTGCCGATGCGGACATCATCCTGATCGATGGGCCGTGGCGCAGGGAGAGCGCGGAACTGGCTCGTGCCCGGTGTAAACCTGGCGCATACGTGGTAATCGACAATACCGATCCCGGTGCGGGTGGATACGGTTTGCCGGAGCTTTTTGAAGGGGCGAATAGAACGATTGTCAAATTCCGAGGGCTTGGTCCGTGCCTTCTTCATGAGTGGAATACCACCATTTGTTTCCCGGAATGGGAACGTACGCGGGATTGAGGAGCTTTAGGCAAGCTGCCGGCGGTTATGCTATGTCTGAGGTAACAAAGTCAATCATTGGCGAATCGGCGGATCGGAAGTCCAGGGTCTTTGTTCTCAATAACTATCCCCTGGACCGGGTCATCCGTGAGGTGGACTTGGCAGAGACCCCAGACCATGTGCTTTTCGGAGTAGATCGGTTGGCAGACATGGGATACGAGCCGATCTTTCTACCGTATCCTGCCGAGGGTTTCTGGTCACGAGTGCAGGGTTGGGTCAAGTCGTTGCGCCTCCCGCTCGAGTTGGGGGATCTGCAGCAGCAGGTCCTTGCGTTGCGTGAAATGCGAAAGGGTGATGTGATCTATGCCCCTTGCGGTTCTCAGACACACTTGCTCCAGTACCTTCGTGCGTTGGGCTTGCTGAAGGTGCCGATTGTGACGCTGATGCACCATCCATTTCCCAAAGGGAAACTGGACATCTTTCGCTCTTGGCAGCGGCGTCTCTTTGTTAAGGGTGCTGACCGATTGCCCTCACTCAGCCGCGCCGTGGAGGATGAGCTTGGAAAGTGGGGTTGCCCTGCGGCGAAGCGTGAAGCGCTGGAGTGGGGGGCCGACGTGGACTTCTATGGACCTTGGACACCTCCTGGGGAAGGGGTGATTGCCACGGGCCGCACTGGCAGGGACTTCAGAACATTTGCCCTGGCGGCTGCCACCACGGGCATCAGGACGACGATCGTGGGACTCGAGGGACAGTTTGAGGATGAGATCTACCGTGCTCCCGAGAACTTGCACGTCATCGAAACTCCCAACCAACAGCCTGTCCCAGGTGAGAAGAAGGGGTGGATGAAGTATCCGGAACTTTGCCGGCACATGGCGGATCACGCAGTCATCGCCATTCCCCTGTATGACCAGAAATCACTCGTCGGGATTACGAGCCTGATGGATGCCTTGGGGCTAGGCAGAGCGGTACTGATGACAAGGAACGTGCACGTGGACCTTGATATCGAAGCGCATGGCATTGGCTTCTGGCTGCAACCGGGAGATGTGGACGGTTGGAAGGACAGGCTTCGCTGGGTGAATGAGCATCCGGAAGAAGTGAAGGAGATGGGCCGGCGGGCGCGCGCGCTCGCGGAGAGCCGCTTCAATTCAATCGCTTTTGCGAGAAGAATGGGAGACCTGCTCGGAGAAGTCCTGCAGTCGGAGGTCGCACGTTGATTCTGATGGAGGCAATGCCAGTGCCGGTCACTGAGAGGCATACGCCGTTCTTGAGTGTGTGCATCATCACTCGCGGTCGACCGGCTTTGCTACGGCAGTGTCTGGAGCGTGTGGTACGGGGGCAGTTGCTTGAGCGGGCACGCTATGAAGTCCTGGTCAGTGATGATGATCCCCAAGGCAGTGCCAGGGAGGTCGTCGAGCAGTTCGACGGCGTGCGGTGGATCCAGGGACCGGGGCGTGGCGTGGCGGCCAATCGAAACACTGTGGCAAGAGGAAGCACGGGCGAGTGGATCGTCTTTGTGGATGATGACGAGCTGCCAGAAGCGAACTGGCTGGAGGAGATGCACAAGGCCGCATGCACTGGCCGGTGGGATGTCATCGAAGGTATGGTCGAGTCAGTCGACTACCCTGACAGCATTTTCTGGTATGCCCCAAGCGTGATGTCACCGGGAGTGTTTTGCACCGCCAACCTTGCCATCCGCCGCGAACTACTGTTTGCTTTGGGTGCCTTCGACGAACGGTTTGCGATCTCGCACGAAGATATGGATCTGGGACGTCGCATTCGCGCATCCGGGATTGCGACTACCTTTCTGCCCCTCGCGCTGGTGAAACATCCTGCCAGAAAGGAGAGTTTGAGCACTGCTTTCTCAAGAGCCATCCAGCAGCAGTACCAAACCTTCAGACTGCTTCATGGATCGGACGCTCCCACCTTGTGCGGAAAGATGAGCGCTCTGGCTCTGCCGTGGTGGACGATCGTCTATCTGTATCGGTGCATGCGAATCGAAGCTGCCGCGGAAGGAGTCGGCAGGTGGAAGCGCTACAGCATTGACAGTGTGATTCGCCTTCTTTGCGCGCCTTTTGCGGCCGTGCGTTTCTGGCGGAATGAACTCAGCCAGCGCAGGGGGCCCAATCCAGGGGCATGCGAAGACCAGCAATTCAAGCAGATGGGAGGGCAGGGAAGATGCGCATCCTGACTGTCTGCAACGTGCCCTTGGATGCCGCACTCGGGTCGGCCTATGTGCTTCTCAACTACGCGCGGTACCTGCGCGACTTGGGACATGATGTCCAAGTGGTGGGACAGGAGACATTCATGACGCTTCCCAAGCTTCCGTTTGGCCGGCTGTTTCGCATGGCATTGGGAATGCGCCGCTACATCCGGAAGCATGCCATGGATGGACAGTTCGATGTGATCGAGCTGTGTGGTGGGCAGACCTGCTACGCAGCGAGAATGCTGGGAGCCAGGAAGGACAGGGACTGCCTCGTGGTGGCGCACACCAATGGCATCGAGATGCACATGAGCGAAGCGCAGGAGCGCGGGGGAGATCACACCACCAGAAGTCATCTCAGATCGACATTGATGCCTGTGAAAGATGCCTTCACGAAAGTGGACGGCATTGTAACGGTGAGTCAGTTCGACCTAGAGTACGCCATCAGGGAGCAATTGCTGCCAGAGTCACAGATGCTGGCCATCGAAAACCCACTGCCGGAAGGGTATGTGGGAACTCCCCTCCGGCTTCAGCGGAAGCCGGTGATTGGCTATTGCGGAGGATGGAACTGGAACAAGGGAGTGGGCCACATCCAGGAATGCATGCTTGAAGTTTTGGAGGCGCATCCGCAAGCAACGTTGAAGATGATCGGTGTCGGGACGCCGTTCTCGAAAGAAAAGCTCTTTCCCCAGCACCTGTGGCATCGCATCGAGGTAGTTCCCTTCGTACGCAACCGCACGGAATTGAAACGGCATTACGAGGAGATTTCCATCCTGCTGATGCCCTCGGTCTATGAGAGTTTCGGAATGGTGTCCACTGAAGGGATGGCGTGCGGATGCGCGCTGGTGGGAACCAGGACCGGGTTTGCGGCCTCGCTGAAAGATGGTGAGGAGGTCATGCACGTGGATTTGGCGGACAGGCGTTCGCTGACCCGGGCCATCTCAGCGCTCCTCAATGACGACCAACTCCGGCAGCGCATTGCAGGCAATGGATGGAAACGGGTGCAGACTCTGCGATGGCCCGAAGCAGCCAGCACTCTTGAAGCCAAGTATGGTTCCTGGTTGTCAGAGCTTCGAGCCCGCAGGAGAAACGGTGAGGAAATCTGATGGGGCATGACGATCCAGGTCTGCTTCGAAGGACCAGCCGGCATCTCAGGAGGCTTTGGATGAAGGTGCTGCTGGGCTGTGGAGTGGACCTTTACATCAGCTCGCAGGATAGGGACATTCTAGAGAAGACCATCATGCCGTACCTTGCCCAGGAGGAGGGATATAACCGGATTCTCTTTGTAGGCTGTGCGTGGTACACCCGTGGTTACAGGAAGGTGTTCACGGGAAAGGACTATTGGACGATTGAAATAGATCCGGAGCAAGCGCGGTACGGAAGCTCGCAGCACATCACAGATTCCGTGGAGAACGTTGGACAGCACTTTCGTGAGAACGACCTGGATGCAATCATCTGCAATGGAGTGTTTGGCTGGGGTCTGGACGAGCGTGAGGCAGTGGAGAAGGCATTTCAGGGATGCTTTGACTGCTTGCGTGAGGGGGGAGTGTTTGTCCTGGGATGGAATGATCTTCCCGGGCACGTACCCTTTCCGCTGGAGGATTGCGTGGCGCTTCGTTCTTTTACGCGATTGGAATTTCCTCCACTTGGGAGCACCAGGGTGGTGGCGGAGGCTGGAAGGCATTCATTCGACTTCTTTGTGAAGAAGGCTGTATGAGCTCGGTGTTGTACGATTGGTCTTCTCCCGTGTGTGCTAGAGTGAACCATCCCAGCCGTGGCGGCACTGGAACCGCAGCACGCGAGCGTTTCATGCTCCGCCTGCGCGCCTTTCATGCAGACGTTTTGCTGACGTTCCTCGCGAGGCTGCTGACGAGAAAAATGGCGGAGATGCCTGAGAGAATCACCGTGGTGGCACCTCATCAAGACGACGAAACATTCGGTTGCGGCGGGTTGATTGCAAAGCACCAGAAGAGAGGTTCTGACGTGCAAGTCGTCTTCCTGACGGATGGCAGCCAGGCACCCTTGGATGGCACCGGTGTTTCCGAGAGGCGGGAATTGCCAGCATTGCGCAAAGAGGAAGCACGACGGGCCATGGCAAGCCTCGGAGTTCCCGAGCAGCGCCTTCATTTCCTGGACTGCGGGGATGGAACCCTGCACTCGCTGGACCAGGCTGCGCGGCATGCGCTGATTGAGAAGCTATCCAGCCTGCTGACCTCGCATGGGTCAACAGCGGTCTTTCTGCCGCACTGGAACGATGGGCATAGCGACCACGATGCAGCTCATGTGCTTGCAAAAGAAGCGGCGAGCAGCGTGCCCAAGATTGGGATGCTCTATCAGTATGTCATTTGGAAGCCGTGGCTGCATCCCCTGTACCGACCACAGTTTCTGCGGGAACTGAGCAGGGCTGAGAGGCTTGGTATCACGGACGTGTGTGCTGAAAAGAACGCGGCGATACAAGCCTACACATCACAATTGGCCACGCTGCCACACGGCTTCCTGGACAGGTTCCTCCGCTCGTATGAACTGTTCTTCCCTTGTAGGAACCAAACAAGTGGACTGGAGGCTACACATTGCACCCGATGAAGGCAATGTTGTTACCGGAGACTGAAAAGCAGGTCCCGTTCTTGAGTGTTTGTATTGTCACTCGGGGAAGGCCGGCGCTCTTGAGGGAGTGCCTGGAGATTGTGATCAACGGCCAGTCACTCAGCCGGGAGCACTATGACGTCATCGTAAGTGATGACGATCCCGAGCATAGTGCCAAAAAGGTGGTCGAGGAGTTTGCAGGCGTGACCTGGGTCAGTGGACCAGCGAGGGGCGTTGCTGCAAACAGAAACAAGGTGGTGGGGCAGAGCAGGGGAGAATGGATTGTCTTCGTGGACGACGATGAACTTCCGGAGCCCAACTGGCTGGCCGAGGTGCATAAGGCTGCCCTGAGCGGGCAATGGGATGTGATCGAAGGTGTGGTGCAACCGACGGATTATCCTGACAGCATCTTTTGGTATGCGCCCACGGTGGAGTCGCCGGGGCTGTTCTGTACCGCGAATCTCGCGATCCGCCGTGACACCTTTGTGGCGCTCGGTGGCTTTGACGAACAGTTTGCCATCTCGCACGAGGACATGGACTTGGGCCGGCGCATTCGTAATGCGGGAGTGCCAACCACCTTTCTCCCCAAGGCCGTGGTAAAGCACCCAGCGAGAAGGCAGAAGCTGAAGACGATATTTACCAGGACGGTCCAGCAGCAGTATCAGACCTATCGGTTGCTTCATCCGACGTCGCGGGGGGCAATGTCTGGTATCGGGGCAGCTGTCCGTCTGTCGCAGTGGACCATGGTGTACCTGTTTCGTTGTACACGCATCAACGCCGCGGTGGCGGGGTGGCAGAAATGGCGGAGCTTTTGTCTCGAGAGTGGCATCCGCGTTTTGTGCGCGCCGATTGCCGCCATGCGCATCTGGCATGGTGAACGTGACGTCCCCGGGAATGAGACAGAAAATCGTGGCTCCTGATTGCTCGAGAAGCATCTCCACATCGGGTCGGCATGCGAAATGCGGGCGTTAACTGAAGAATGGGCGACAGATTCGCTTCACCAGAGATCTCCAGCGAAGAACAAAGGCATGAGCAGACTTCTACACAACGTACCTTGCCAGTTCCCCACCTTGTATCGGAGGCTTTTGGCAAGCAAAGGCGGGCAATTGAATGCGGAGGAATCCGTCTACTTCAAGCTCATCAGTCAAGGTGATTTGCTCCTGGTGACACCCAAAGACGGGCATCACTGGAGTCGATGAAATGGGAGTGACTTTTACTTCTGATAGAAGTGAGAAACTTTCCAAGTATTCCACCAGTTGAAAATGGATAGCTCACGCTGCCGAGTGTGTTGACGAGTCGATGCGAATAATGTCAGTCACCAATTGTGATCTGGATCCTGCCCTGGGATCCGGGAAGACTGTTCTCGCGTGGAGCACCGGGTTGCGAAATCTCGGGCATGAGGTGACTGTCGAGAGTCCCGAGAGGTTTTATCCCCGGTGGTACGGTGAGAAGGCCAAGCGTCTGAAGATGAGATTGGCTCCTCAGCGGCTTTATCAAAGGATTCTCGAGGGGGGATACGATGTGGTGGAGTTTTATGGCGCAGAGTTCGGGCCATTGATTCGGCGGCTGGCTCGCCGCCCACGTGCGCGGCGCCCTTTGCTGGTGGCACACACGAATGGATTGGAATTGCTGGCGGATGAGATGAGCCTTCCTGATGCCGGCCAAGACAATGGTGGGCTTGCCAGACGACTGGGGGCTACTTTGATTGAGCCGTGGATCAGACGCGCGAACCTTCACGCATTTTCGTGTGTGGATGGTTTTGCAGCTATTTGCCAGGCGGATATGGATTATGTCGTTCGGCAGAAGATTCAGCCGGCGTCCCGCTGCACCGTGGTGGAGCCTGGCGTCGATGAGGTTTTCCTGCGAGCCTCATGGAGCCAGAAGAAGCGGCACCGCCTGGTGTGCATGGGAAGCTGGACACCCAGGAAGGACCCTGCAACGTTGATTGCCGTGGCAAAGGCCGTGCTGGATACCAATCCCGATCTGGAGTTTCACATGTTGGGGGTGGGCGGTGCACGGAATGAAGTTTTGAAAGCCCTGCCCACGTCCGTGCACTCGCGCGTGACCATTCATCCCCGCCTCTCTGAGGAGAAATTGGTGGAAGTGCTGAGCGAGGCGAAAGTGTTCCTCTTTCCCAGTCTCTACGAAGGTTACGGCATGGCAACGACAGAAGCGATGGCTTGCGGTTGTGCTGTCGTCGTGACTCCGACTGGCTTCGGAGCGTCCGTGAACCGGGGTGTCGATGGAGTGGTTTGTAATTTCGGTGATGTGGCGATGATGAGCACGGAGATTAATCGGCTGCTTGAGGCCGAACGGTTGAGGGAAGCAATGGCTTCCGCAGCACGAAAGAGAGTGGAGGACCAAACATGGGAACGGCAGGTGAAGTGCTTGGAGGGAGTTTATCAAGAGTGGCTGGCGGACGCGCGTAAGGCCGCGAACTAGCCGGCCTGTTCTTTTGTCTGAAAAAAGGAACTCACGAACGTGAACGAACTGGCGCTGGAGCGTGTGACTGATTTGAAGCAAGTGGTGAACGTGGCAATTATCAGCCCCTGTCAGGGGCGTTACGGCGGGCTCGAGGGATTCGTGCTCGCCATCGCGAAAGGTGTTCGCACCGATCAGGATGTGAACTTGAACCTGTGTTTCAAGCAAACCGACGGATTTGAGCTTGGACGTGATCTCGAGACTCGTGTCGCGGATTCAGGCGCGAAGGTAACGTTCGTTCGCAAGGCCAGCATGGATCTTGTCCGTGCGATATGGCAGGCCGACGTGGTCCATGTGCAAAATCCGTGCCCAGACGTCGTGTTTATGGCCCGGGCGATGGGCAAGCCGCTTCTGATCAATGTGATCAACTACAGTCGCGGCGGCAAGAGTCTCCATGAGCGGTTGTGGAGATTGTGCCTCGGACTTGGTCACCGCCGCTTCTATATCTCTGAGTTCGTCCGCCGGACCTGGGAGAAATCTGAGCAGCCCTGGCGCAACAGCCGGGTGGTGTTTCCCATCTGTGATCTATCGGCACTGGAGCCGCTCCCTCCGGAGCAAAGGAAGGGATTTATCTTCGTGGGGCGGTGGATTGAGAACAAGGGGATCGACACCCTGGTGGAAGCCTATGGCCGCGCCGGGCTGGATCCGCAGGAGTGGCCGCTACAGTTGCTGGGAGATGGTCCCCTCCGGCAGAGGGTTGAGGCCCTCGTCAGCAAGCTCGGATTGCGTGGCGTTCAGATGCCCGGGTTCGTTGACGAAACTGAAAAGGGGGAGAGGATACGCCGGAGCAAATTTGCCGTCATCCCTCCCAACACCCGGGAGGACTTCGGATTGGTTGCGGTGGAGGCGCGGCATCTTGGCGTGCCTTGCATTGTCACCCGTGACGGTGGCCTGCCGGAGGCTGCCGGCCGTCATTCCTTGATCTGCGAGCCAGGTGATGTGGAAGGATTAGCCGCCTTGTTGAAGAGAGCCTCGGCCATGGACGCACAGGAGTATGCTTCGCTGGCGCGGACGACTCACGAAAGCCTCCCTGAGGAACTTGTTGCCCCAAGTTTCTATACAAAAATTTACAGCGAACTGGCGCGAGGTTCGCGAGCATCCGTGGCTCGTGGATGAAGTGCCAAAGTTGAAAGTGACCGTCCTGACATGAACGAAATGTACACCTCCGGCGAGTACGCCTCCAAGAACCCCAACTGGCATCTGGAACACTCGCCCTTTAAAGCCGCACAAGTGTCGAAGATGCTGGCCAAGCATGCAATCAAGCCGAGGCGGCTGCTGGAGGTGGGCTGCGGAGTGGGAGGTATTCTCGAGGAACTTCGCAACCGCCTTGATCCAAAACCGGAATGCGTAGGATATGACGTGTCACCGCAAGCGATCGAATATGCGGCAAAACGAGAAGGGGAGGGATTGAAGTTTTTCCTCGGAACGCCGGATCCAAAAGCCGGGCGATTTGATGTTGCCCTCGCCATGGACGTGGCTGAGCACGTGGAGGACTACCTCGCCTTCATTCGCGGTCTGAAAGAATTGGCAGAGTGGAAGATCCTCCACATCCCCATGGACCTCAGCATGCTCTCTGTCGCGCGCCCTTCCTATCTGTCTCTGGCGCGCCAGCACGTGGGACACCTGCATTATTTCACCCTGGAGACTGCCCTGGCATCTGTGGAGCAGGCTGGTCTCGAAGTGAAGGACTGGTTTCTCACCTCTGTCGAACTGGAGCAGGGAGCGCCGGGACAAAAGAGGCTCATGTTCTTGCGGCGCATGATGAACTCGTGGAAGCCTGAACTGACAGCCCGCATTCTCGGAGGGTATTCGGTACTCGTCTTGTGCAAATAGGCGTGTGGCAGGCATAAGAATGAAGATTGCCATTCTATGTGAGGGAATCGAGCCGGGCAGAAGCGGAGTGGGCGACTATTCGTGGCGGCTTGGTGCAGCCCTGCAATCCCGGGGACATGAGGTGAAGCTTCTCGGCTTTTCAGATCGTCATGTGCAAGACAGCGTGAGTGGTGCCAGAACGGTAGGCGAGGGGGATGTGGAGTACGTTCGCGTGCCATCAGCCAGGCCCGTTCCCGCACGCTGGAATGAGGTGACAGAAGCACTCGCACGGTGGAAGCCTGACTGGACCAGCCTGCAGTTTGTGCCCTACAGCTTCCATCCCAAGGGCCTTGTGATGAGAAGTGGATTTCCGTTCAGCACAAACGAAGGCGGACGTCATAGCGTGATGGTGCATGAGACCTGGATCGGGCTGCATCCGGGAACCAAGGTGCGCACGCGCCTTCTTGGATGGGTGCAAAAGATGGGAGTGGCCTCTGCGTTGCGATCGTGGAACGCACAGGTGACGTACACCAGCCTTGAGCTCTATAAACGCACGCTGGGGAAGATTGGTGTTGTGGCTGATGTTCTTCCCATGTTTGGGACCTTGGAGCACGGGGAAGGGGAGTCGAGTGAGTTGAGAGCCCGGGTGATGCAGAGTATTCCAGCGCTCAAGACTGCCTCTGCCGACCAACTTCGATTGGTTGGCGTGTTTGGGGCCGTTCATGATCTGGAACTCCTTGTCCAGCGCCTGGGTGAACTTCACGTCCATGCAAAGGAGCATGGGCTGCACGTGGTGATCTGTCTGCTGGGTAGGTCCGCGGCACTAAGGGCTCAGCTGGAGCAGTCAATGCTGACGCAAGGATGTGAGGCTTTGCTGTTCGAAGCCAACGATACCGGAGATGCGAACATCGCTTCGATGATGAGGGAGATGGATGCCGGGATCACCACCACGCCGCAGGACTGCATTGGAAAGAGCAGCGCAGCGGCTTGTTTTCGTGACCAGGGGCTTCCGGTGCTATCCTGTAGTGCAGGGGCGTTTGTGGGAACTTCAGCGGCTCCGTTCTTCCTGGTGGAGGATTTCCTGCATGATGGGCTTTTGCTCTCTCCGCCACGCTATGCCGCGCGTGATCGGGTATTGGATGCCGCGGAGAAAGTGGAGTCAGATTTCATCCAGGCGTCCAACGGCAACGCAGGAATGGTTGCGCCGGTTCTGAGTTAATACAGTCATGACGCAAGGGAAGAGTTCAGTACGAACATTGCTGTGCCACAAGGATGTGGATCTCGCCATCCACTGCTTCGAGTCCGTGATGCGTCTTTCAGCGGACCCAGTTGAAATGGTCATCCATGAAGATGGATCCCTGACTGAGGCTGACTGCGCACTCATTCAGGAGAAGCTGCCTGGATCCCGAATTGTTTCCAGAAGGCTCGCGGATGAAGTGATGCGCGAGAAGCTGCGGGGACATCCCAACGCACTGAGCTTCCGCGAAGGTTCCGTGTGGGGATTGAAGCTGCTGGACGTGGTGCTCGCCGAGCCAGGGATGTGCCTTTACATGGATGGTGACATCCGGTTCTTCCGGCCATTCCGCGGACTATTCACCGATGAGGCCACGCGCGGAAGATGTGTGTTCCTGCGTGATACGGTCTGGCAGGCATACTCCATCAGGCCGTGGCATTTGACGGACAAGCGAGGGCTGCAAGTCGTCTCCGGAATCAATACGGGCCTGACTCTGTGCGATCCTGCGGTCTTTGATTTGGACTATGTAGATTGGTTTCTCGCCCAGAGTGACTGGCGGGTGATTCCGGCCTGGACTGAGCCCACTTGCTGGGCAGCGCTCGCCATGCGGGCCAATGGGCATGCGGTGAATTCGCGGCAAATCGTCAATCTTTATCGCAGCGCCACTCTCACCCCTGAGTCGATTGGCGGACACTTCCTGTCGGCATATCGGAGATTGTGGGAACAAAGTTTGTATGAGCCGCTACATACGGACTCGCCGATCATCGACGTGCGCATGGAGGCCCTGGAGGGACTGCATCCGTTCTGGTTGGGAATGAATCAGATTAAGCGAAAACTGCAAAACACCGTGTTGGTGAACAGGTGGATTCCTTGACTACAGTAGTGACAACCTGATGGCCATTCCGTCCAGCGACTCAACAGATGCTCCCACGCACGTGGTATTTTCCATCGCCACGAATGGCTATGAGAAAGTCTTTGCGAACTGCATTGAGAGCCAGCGCGAATACTGCCGTAGGATAGGCGTGCCTTATTGTCTTGTCACGGGACGGCCACCGTGGGGCATCAACGCACACGATTCCGCCTGGATGAAGGTTGCCGTCATGCGTCATCTGATCCAGAAAGTGACGGGAGGTGTCCTGTATCTGGATGCGGACTGCGAGGTGCAGAAAGACGTTCCAGACTTCAGAGTGTGGGACACGCGTGAACCGACGAAGAGCCTGTTTGCATGCCGGGACTTCTCAGAGAGGTTGAATGCGGCTGTCATCTATTGCCGCAGTACTCCTGCTGGTCGACAGCTGGTGCGGAAGCTGTACCGGTCCGCGTTTGTTCCGGAGCCATTTCTTCCCAGAGGCGACCGCAATCTCTACGAAAATGGTCACTTCATTTGGGTGCTGAAGAACAGCCAGCATGTGCATGTCATGCCCCATGAATGGAACTCCGGAATATATCGGCCTTGTACCGGACCGTGCATTGTCCACCACGGAGGCACCATCATGCGGGAATCGGCGGTCGGAACGCCAATGAACCTTACTTCCAGGGTGCACGCCGCGTTGGTTGCCTTGCGGTTGCCGCGGCACCTTGCGTTCTACAGGAGGTGTCTAACTTTCAGCGAGTAACTGCCAGGTCCTGGTAAAAGGTATGAATTCTAACATCAAAAATTTGGTATCAGTTTTGGTGCCAACCTACAATGCCGGTCCCTACTTGAAGGAACTGGTCGAATCAGTGAAGAGACAGGACTACGAAGAGTGGGAGCTGCTAATTTTGGATGACGGGTCTGGAGACTTGAAGTTTCCGGGGACCGAAGAATGCCTGAACGATCCGCGCATTCGGACTTTCACATGGGGGAAGAATCGCGGGGTGAGTCAGGCAACCCTGTTTCTCATGCAACAGGCACGAGGGGAGTTTTGGTGTTATCCTGGCGCAGACGACGTGCTAAAACCTGCCTTTTTGAGCGCTCGTTTGGGGGTGATGAATTCCTATCCAGATGTCGCCCTCGTGTTTGGCAAAGGAGGACAGATCGATTCTGAGGGAAAACAGGTATGGTTCGATCTCGGGATGCAAACTTTTGAAGAAATGCGTCCGCTGGAGAATCAATTGATTGAGCCAGAGCAGATGCTTCAAATATTGCTTGGTGGTAACATCATTAGTACACCTTCAATTCTGGGACGAACAACGGCCACCCTACCTATATTGACAAGGTATCAAATGGATTGGCGGTATTGTCAGGATTGGTTTTACTGGCTTCTACTGGCGTCCGGCGGCATCCGGTTTTACTACCACGGTGAGATGCTGCATGATTACCGTGTACACCAGCATTCCTTGTCTCAGTCAAACGAGAGTTGGGCTTGGAGAAACGTTGAGCCCTCACTCGTTCTGCTGACGGCATTACACCTTTCCGCAGGAGAGAGTTCACTGGCCTTGAGCTTCTATGAACGCTGTCGACATGAGCTGTATGCCAACTGGCTGGTTCGGAGTGCCCGATTCCGCAAGCATCCCTCATGGAAGCGTTGGTCTTCGCTGGCTAATTTGACTAAAATTCAACTGTTGGAGTGGCCGTGGGTGTTTTGGAATGTCCTTCGTGTTTATATTAAGAGAAGGCGAGCGCGCTCTCAGGCGAAGGTGATGCACGGTCTACCATCTTTTTATTCATCTTGGACAGAGAGTTAGATCCGGAGAGTTGACGAGACCCAGTTAAAAAAGGCCCTTTGTATGTCCATTGGAGATAAACTGACATTTCATCTCGCTCATTTGCGCAAACAACCACATCCCTTGCGCTATCTGGTGGCGTTGTTGCTTTCAAAAATGGGGATGGCCGGCATTTTCTCGTATCGACGCAACGGCGCCTCAATAAAAATGAGGTCGGGAGGGTTGGCCCGGCTGCTTTGGACGGAGCCTGAAATGCAGCTTGATGGTGAAGTATTCCTGTCACGTTTCTTGAAGAAAGGAAACGTGGTTGTGGATGTCGGAGCAAATATCGGTATCCTTTCCCTCTTGGCCTCAAATGCGGTTGGTGCTGCAGGGAAGGTGGTGGCCATTGAAGCGCATCCAGAAACATTTCGTGCGCTGGAGGATAACCTCCAACTGAATGGAGTTGAAAATGTAACAGCTGTTCACAGTGCAGTCGGAGCAGACGCAGGAGTAATCCAATTTAGCGATCGAATGGATGACGATTGGAACAAAGTCGAGCAGGGGCCAGCTTCGATTTCCGTTGAGATGCAAAAACTGGACGTTGTTTGCAAGACGTTGGAATCAATTGATGTGCTCAAGATCGATGTTGAAGGGTATGAATTGCCTGTACTGCGAGGGGCCGGCGAGACCTTGAGACGGACGAACTGCGTTCTGCTGGAGTGCTGGGGTGGGCATACGGAAGGGTTTGGTTACCGTCCTCAAGATCTGTTTGAGTTCATGGCTCAAAATGACTTTTGTGGGTATGCGTTAAGGGAGGAAAATAACCAGATCGCATTGGATGGTATATCGGACGGCACGCATGGGCAGAGTTTGGAGAATTTCGTTTTTGTCCGTGATTCCCGAACATTGTCTGCATTTGGCGTCGATCTGGCTCACAGGTGATGATGGGCGCGCGGGCAAGCATCGTCCTCGCCGCTGAGTTAAGGAAGCCAGCGTTGGTATTCACCAAGAGGAATCGAGATTGTCCTTGGGTTTCGTTTGGGGAGTGACCGTACTGTGTTTGACCCGTCGAAGGCTGCTTTGCTGTGCGAGAATTGGGTTGAGTATCGTGTGCTGAGAAAGGCCGTTGATGAAGCAGGGTAGAATCACCATGAGCGAGTTTCGAGTAGATGTCCTTCGCGGGTTGGCTGCGTTGGGCGTGGTGTTTTATCACGTGCGGTCGGAACTTTGGGTTGGTTGGAACGCGATAAGGATTCATCCAGAGAATTTTACTGTTCTGGAGAGGTTGCTTGCTTACCTTGGCCTGCCGATGCGCTTCATGGGGGCGGGAGTCGTAATTTTTTTCGTGCTTAGTGGATTTTGCATCCACAAGCCACAGGCAGAGCGGATCCACAAATTAGGGGGAGGGAAAGAAAGTGCCTGTCCCACGTGGTCAAGTTTCTACCTGCGTCGATTCTTGCGGATCTTTCCGCCATATCTCGCAGCCCTAGTTTTGAGCGGAGTGGTGCTGGTGGTTGTTGGCGCACTTAATCACCAGAGTATCGTCCGCTGGTTGGCGTCCGTTTTCATGATGCAAAACTATGTGCCGCCCGGTGGCCAGGTTGCTTCGAATCCTTCGCTTTGGTCGCTTCCGGTGGAAATGGAGTTGTATGTCGCGTATCCAGCGGTGTGGTGGATGATCAATCGCTTGGGGTGTTCGCGAATGCTGGTGTTTGTAGGATCGGTGTCGGCGGTGTCAATAGTGGTCTCGCTCAGTGGAGTGAGGTGGCTGGGAGGAAACTTTCTCAATTTCTGGGTGGTCTGGTGTGCCGGCGCGTGGGTAGCGGAGCGGAGCGCCATGAAAAGGCTTCCAGGCTGGACTTTGCAATGGGGTTTGATATTCGCGGGAACTCTGACGGCCGCCTGTGCGTCGGAGATGATGTCGTTTCCTGCAGCGAAATCTGTGTCGTTGTTGCTCTGGGGGGCGGTCGGTGTGCTGGCCCTCATTTGGGCTTCGTCAGACAAGTCAGGCGAGGGTTGGCTGGATGCCGCGTGGCCCGCGCGCGCTCTTGCGAAGGTGGGAGTATTCTCATACTCCCTGTACCTCGTGCACTACCCGCTATTTTTTGCCATGGGGCATTGGTGGAAGATATGGACGGGCGACAAACCCTCAAATCTTCTGGTAGCGATGGCGGGAATTCTGATCTCCGTCGGGGCGGCCTGGATATTCTATATCTTAATTGAGCGACCATCCCATGTGCTTGCACGGAGGCTTGGCCAGGAGCGAAAGGCCCGGTCAACCACCTTGGGGCCTGATGGGACCTTGATCACGGACCCAAATCTCGTCCGAACTGCCGTACATAGGGATCTTTCTGCCGAAGGAAACTGAATGATTCGTGTTGTCCATCCCACAGGGAATACATTTGTGCGCGCCTTGCTCCAAGCACTGGAGTCGGGTGGGCATGAATATCAGTATTCAACCACGATGGCCTTTGGAAAAGGGAAGCTCTCCAAAATGATCCCCTCGAGATTGAGGAGGCAGTTGGAGCGCCGGTCGTATGAAATTCCCCGAGAGCGGATTGATCTGCACCCGTGGCGGGAGCTAGCGCGCTTGGGTTGTTCCGGCTTGGGATGTCGATCACTCGCCCGGCACGAGACGGGGTGGGCAAGCGTGGATGCGGTGTATCAGGATCTGGACTATTGCGTGAGCCGTAAGATTCTTGCCGATTTTCGCCGCAATGCCATTCAAGAGCCGTCTTGGGTGTACGCGTATGAGGACGGCGCCTTGCAAAGCTTTCAGGCCGCTGAAGAGGCCGGGATAAAGCGGGCGTATGAACTGCCCATTGCCTATTGGGAGACAAGCCGGAAGTTGTTGGAGATGGAGGCGCAGCGGTGGCCGGAGTGGGCCGGTACGTTGGTCGGCACTGTTGACTCTCCGGCAAAACTGCAGCGTAAGACGCAGGAGTTGGAACTGGCGGATGTGATCGTGGTGCCAAGCCAGTTTGTGCGAAGGACTCTTCCTGATTCGCTGAAGGAGACTCAGCGAATTGTGGTGGCAGAATTTGGCAGCCCGGCCATTGAAGCGACCGCGCCTGATGCTGAGGAAATTCCTCGCCGGAGGAAGTCCGGTAAATTGCGCGTATTGTTCGCAGGGTCGCTGTCGCAGAGGAAGGGACTCGCTGATCTGTTTGAAGCCATGCGCGTGCTACGGAGATCCGATGTGGAACTCCTTCTGATGGGAAGTCCGGTGGAGTCGCTTGCGTTTTATCGCGCACAGAATGTCCCATTCACCCTGGAGGAAACCCGTCCTCACCGCCAGGTGCTTGAGTTGATGCGCTCCTGCGATGTGTTGGTATTGCCTTCCATTGTGGAAGGACGTGCTCTGGTGCAACAAGAAGCACTGGCTTGCGGGTTGCCGCTTATCATTACTCCAAACACAGGTGGAGAAGATCTGGTGAGGGAAGGGGAGACGGGGTTTGTTGTGCCGATTCGAGCACCTCAAGCCATCGCTGAGAAGATTGCATGGTTTGCAGACAACCGCGGCAACTTGGAATCTATGCGGTCGTCGTGTGCCGACGTGGCGAGGGCGTGCACTTGGGAGCGTTATGCAGGGATCATCTTGGAATCACTGGGTATCATTCGTAAGGACACAGTTTCGCAAGCAAGTGCGCATTGAATTGACGCTGGCCTGATCGTTCTACTCATGAGTGCCATCATTGCAGTACGGAGATTGATATTTTTGTATTTCGCGCTGCTTGTTTTTGAAGGAGCTCTGCGATTCTGGGTACTGCCCAGCCTTAGCAATCTCCTGCTCCTCGTCAGGGACCCGGTGGTCATACTAATCTACCTGCTGGCCGGACAGGCTGGAATCTTTCCAAAGAACACCGCGGTAGGTGCGACAATCATGCTTGCTTTGGTCACCGGTATGTACGGTGCGGTAGCGGGAGACGGTCCGATTCTAGTCACCGTTTACGGCTTGAGGGCGAACTTTTTGCATCTCCCCCTCATTTACGTGATGCAGCGGGCTCTTTCCGCAGAGAATGTGATGAAGATTGGGAAGTGGTCAATGTGGCTGATGATTCCTATGGCTTTGCTGGTGGTGCAACAGTTCCGATCGCCCCAGGGGAGTTGGATCAACATGGGCGGCATGAACACCCAATACGGCACCGTCCGGCCCGCAGGCACGTTTTCCTTTGTAAGCGGCATGGTGTGCTACAGCGCCCTGGTGGCCTCATTCCTTGCAAACTCGTTTGTATCGGCAAAGAAGGGAGGATGGACCCTGAGGATCCTGTGTTCTATGGCAGTCCTTGCGTCTCTTGCGGTGTCAGGTAGCCGGAGCAGCATTTTGTCGGTAGGCATCGTCTTCGTGATGCTCGTGGGCCTAAGTCTTGTGAGCGGGTCCGCTGCTCGTGGAGCCCTGGCGCTTCTGGGGGTCATTGGGCTGGGGGCCGCGGGGCTCTCCAGCACGGAATTTTTTGAAGAGGGACAACGCCAGCTTTCTCAAAGATTTGAAGATTCATCAGGGGGTGACTCCGTCGTAAGCAGTTCTCTGCAACGCGTGGCAGGCATGGCCGACTACCCGATGTGGGCTGCTCAAGAAGCTCCCATCATGGGGCATGGTATCGGCACTGGCACCCTTGTGGGCCACTTTCTGACGACGGGGCAGCGAGGATTTGGCGGGGGGCAGGAAACGGAGTTAGGGCGGATTTTTCATGAAATGGGCATTGTCTTCGGATCGATCTTTTTTGTTCTCAGATTGGGAATATGCATTCAGATGCTGAGACAGGGTTGGGGTGCGTTGCGCTATGGCAATCTCCTGCCGATGCTCCTATTTGGGGCGGGTGGCATGAATGTGCTGATGGGTTCATGGGGCATTGCGACCACCCAGGGATTCGCAACATTCACTGCGGGATTGTGCCTGGCTTCGGTGAAGGTGGGACGGCCGAAGAAGAAGAAGGCGGTCCGACGTGCGGAGCCCGAGCAGGCCAGAAATGACGAACCGCAGTTGCCAGATTCTGGGGAGCCAAAAGGAGTGCAGGGATGACTGGAAAGATGCAGACTGGAACCCCCGAAGTAATCTCCCGCGAAAGGTCGTCGATGCGGAAGCCCTTGCGGCTGCTGTTGGTCTCCAACTATCCGCCGGACAAGCAGGAGAGCATGCTACGATTCGCCGGCATCCTCGAAGGGTTCCAAACGCGGGGATTTCAAGTGCAGCGTATCCAGCCCGAACAGCGAGTCAGAGCTCGTTTCAGGCCCGACAGCAGAATGGCCAAGTGGGCGGGCTATGTGGACAAGTACCTGCTCTTCCCGCCGCGACTGAAACGCGTCTCAAAAGAGTACGATGTGGCGCATATCTGTGACCACTCCAATGCGCCCTACCATCGTGCGATCAAGTCACGAGCCATAGTTGCGACGTGCCATGACCTTCTGGCGGTGCGAGGTGCGCTGGGCGAGTCTACCTTTTGTCCAGCCTCGTCCATGGGGAAGAGATTGCAGGCGTCCATTCTGGACGGCTTGTCGAAAATACCGCACGTAGCCTGCGATTCGGACGCGACCCGAGCGGACTTCAGTCGGCTCACAGGTAGGCCGCCAGGGAGGACCCTGCGGACAATACTCCTTGGGTTCAGTGGAGTCTTCCGCTCACCTCCAGCGCAGGAGACGCAGCAGCAGCTTCAAGCGCTCGGAGTGCATGATGCGCCGTATGTCCTGCATGTGGGTTCCTCGCAGGAGCGGAAGAATCGCGAAGGCATCCTCAAAGCAATGGCCTTGCTGGGAAGTCGCTGGACGGGGAATATCGTGTTTGCCGGGGAGATGTTGAGACCTCACCAACGGGAGCTTGCGAGAAGCCTGGGATTGGAAAGCCGGGTGCGTGAATTGGGCAATCTCTCTGACGAAGCCCTGTGTGCCGTCTATGCGGGAGCTCATGCGTTGCTGTTCCCCTCGTGGTGCGAAGGATTCGGGTGGCCCATCCTGGAAGGTCAGGCGTGCGGTTGTCCCGTGGTGACGGCTGACAACACCTCACTGGCAGAAGTGGCTGGTGATGGGGCCATCATCGTTGCAGGAAACAACACGGAAGGGATCGCTGCCGCGGTCTTGAAGGTCGAAGAAGCAGGCTTCAGGCGGCAACTGATTGGCCGCGGGACCTCGAATCTCGATCGATTCAGGATGGCGGATATGCTCGATCACTACGAGAGAATGTATATGGAGGCTCTCGAAGATGCTGCGTAATCTGCTCCGGCTGCTATTGGTGCCGTTGCCGTGGTTCCTCAAACGTCCGGCATTGCAGTTCTTCTTTGGCTACAAACTGCATCCGACTGCAGCGATTGGGTTGTCATGGATCTTCCCCAAGGAATTGGTCATGGGCCCCCATTCCAGCATTGGTCACGGGAATGTGGCCATCCACTTGCAGAAGGTTCAGTTGGGCGCCTACGCTTCCATTGCACGGGGGAATTGGATCACGGGGTACCCGGTGGATGACGGCAAGCATTTCTCTCACCAAAGTGACCGCGCGCCTGAACTGGTCTTGGGTGAGCATACTGCCATTACCAAAAATCATCATTTCGATTGCACCCATAGCATCGGAATTGGAGCGTTCACCACCGTCGCGGGATACGGTTCACAGTTCCTGACGCACAGCATCGACGTGATCGAGTGCCGCCAGGATTCGAAGCCGATTGTGATTGGTGACTATGCCTTTGTGGGGACAGATTGCACGCTCTTGGGCGGAGCAGCATTGCCAAGCCGTTCAGTCTTGGGAGCCAAGTCGCTCTTGAACAAAGCGTGGCAGGAGGAATACCAGCTCTATGCAGGAGTGCCCGCGAAGCCGGTGAAGTCCCTTCCGAACGACGCGAAGTATTTTCATCGCACTACGGGGTTTGTTGAATAGTTTCCTGCATTCCACGATGCGCCTTCTCCACGTCACACGCTCACTCAGCATCGCCAGCGGCGGTACTGCCGAGGCGGTGCGATCGCTCTGTTGTGGATTGGCTGCGGAGGGAGTGCACAACGAAGTGGCCGTTTTGGATCCGCAGTCCGAGGAGGGTACTTCCATGGCGCTGCCTTGCGGCGTTCATTGGTTGGGAACGCGCGCGGGAGGATACGGCTACTCACCCAAGATGCTGCCCTGGTTGCAGGACCATCTGGGCGGCTACGATGCTGTGGTGGTGCATGGATTGTGGCAGTATGGCGGCCTTGCGGTCCGGCGGGCGGTTCATGCGAGAGGCGCAGGTGCACCGCCCTATTTCGTCTTTCCTCACGGCATGCTGGATCCGTGGTTCAAACAGCAGCATCCGCTCAAGCACTTGAAGAAGTGGCTCTACTGGCCGTGGGGAGAGTATAGAGTCCTGCGTGACGCCCGGGGCGTTCTCTTTACGAGCGAGACTGAGCGTGACATGGCTCGTCAATCGTTCGGTCTCTATCGATGCCATGAGATGGTTGCACCTTTGGGCATTGGAGCTCCGGAATTGGAGGGGACTCGCCAACTCGAGAGCCTGTACGGGGCGTTTCCAGAACTCAGAGGTAAGAGATTCCTCCTGTTCCTTGGGAGGATTCATCCCAAAAAGGGACTCGACCTATTGATTGGGGCCTTTGCTACATTGAAGGCGCAGGAAAAGGCTGCTGCTGATCTGCATCTGGTGATTGCGGGAGCCGCCGCGGGTTCAGGCGATGCAGAAAAACATGAGAGGGACATGAGGGAGGAGGTTGTCCGGCGCGGACTTTCGGATTCCGTGACATTCACCGGGCTGATTAGAGGTGATATCAAGTGGGGGGCCATCCAGGGGTGTGAGGCATTTGTGTTGTCAAGCCATCAGGAAAATTTTGGCATCTCCGTGGTGGAGGCTCTCGCCTGCAGTCGCCCTGTTCTGATCTCCGATAAAGTGAATATCTGGCGTGAGATCATCGATGACGGCGCTGGCATCTCTGGTTCGGATACCGAGGCTGATACGCTTGGGATGTTGAGCCGATGGGCGCTCATGAGCGACTCTCAACGAGAGGCGATGGGGCAACAGGCTCGTAGAAGTTTTGAGAGTCGGTTTGAAATTCAGGCTGCCGCACGCCATTTGATTTCCTTGTTGTCAGTGCAGACGGATTCATCTGGAAAGCCTGCTTTGGAGAAAGCGCCGGTTGTTGCCTGAATTATCGTTGTACCCTGTCTGCCTGATGCCTCATACCATCCTCGGAATCCCATTTTATGACGGCGATGTCGATGGTGCCGTGCGCAGTGCCGCGAATGGCGGGCTCGTAGTGGCACCGTCTGGACCAGGGTTGGCAGTGGATCTTGTCCGTGACCAAACTTATCGCGAGGCAGTGCAGACGGCGGATCTGGTGTTGCCTGACAGCGGATACATGGTGCTGCTATTGCGACTCTTGGGGCAGACGGATCCAAAGAACCCGCTGCGCAGGCTTTCCGGATTGGCATTCTTGAGGGCGCTTTTGGATGAGACGGAGCTTCGTAGAGACGGCGCTACATTCTGGGTTATGCCCAGCGAGGCGGAAAAGGTTCGCACCATGACGTACTTGCGTGGGCGCGGCTTTGACCATCTCACCGACGAAGATTGTTATCTGGCCCCGAGGTATCGCACGAGTGGAAATGAAAATGCGCCGATCCAGGATGAGGCCCTCGCATTGATCCTGGAAGCCAGGAAGCCGCAGTGGGTAATCCTGAACGTGGGTGGGGGGATTCAAGAGCCCCTGGGAGTGTGGCTCCGGAACAGGCTCTCCTATCGACCGGCCATCATTTGCACCGGTGCTGCCATTGCATTTTTGAGTGGAGGACAGGCAGAGATTCCACCGTGGGCTGATCGTTTGTATCTGGGCTGGCTGCTGAGGATCATCTCCGCACCGGCGAGCTACGTGCCACGCTATGCAAACGCAGCCCGTCTGGGCTGGCTGATGGCTCGTTGGAAGGATCGCATGCCTCCACTGCACACGTGAGCTGATGAACCTGGCAATTGCCTGATGGAAAAAACGATTTTGATGAATCGGATTGCTGCGCCTGAATTAGACATCCGCGCATCGGCAGATGAAGCGGCGCCGCCTTTGGAGCGCCCGATGCGCATCACGATTTTGCAGGGGGCGTTTCTGCCTGTGCCAGCCCTCATGGGGGGCGCGGTGGAGAAGGTATGGCATGAGATGGGGCGTCAATTCGCTGCGGCCGGACATACGGTCACGCACGTCTCACGCAGTCATCCGTCGCTTCCCGCGGAAGAAGTGGTGGATGGGGTGCGCTATCTCAGAGTCCCGGGAAGTGATACGCCAAGAAGTCTTGCCTGGCTCAAGGTGCTGGATCTCTTTTACACCTTGAGGGCACGGAAGGCACTTCCCGCTGCTGACATTTTGGTGACGAACACGTTTTGGGCGCCTTTGCTGCTGGCAGGCGCACGGCACCTGGGGGCTCTAGTCGTGAGTGTGCAGCGGATGCCCAAGGGGCAGATGCGCTGGTATCGGAAGGCGGCCTGCTGGCACACGGTCAGCTCCGCAGTGAGAGACGCGATCCTGGCCGAAGTGCCGGGCACCGAAGAGAAGATCCGTGTGATTCCCAATCCACTTCCCGAGAGCCAGGGATCTGGCGACGACGGTAGATTGGGGGCAAAGGAGAAAGTTCTGCTGTATGCAGGCCGGTTACATCCTGAAAAGGGAATCGAGCTCTTCCTTGATGCGTTGCGGGTAGAAGCCGTGCGCAGTGTCCTGGTGAGGGAGGGATGGCGAATTGAAATCGTGGGACCGTGGAGTGCCGCGGAGGGAGGAGGTGGAGAATCGTGGATGGACCGCCTGCGCAAGCATGCCGAGGGGCTCTCTGTGACCTTCACCGGGCCAGTACATGATCCCGCCCTTCTTCGCGACTACTATCAGCGAGCCGCGATCTTTGTTTACCCATCGCTTGCCAGGACGGGAGAAACTTTTGGAGTTGCTCCCCTGGAGGCCATGGCTCAAGGCGCGGTGCCGGTGGTGTCTGACCTTGAATGCTTCAGGGACTTCATTCGCGATGGTGTGAACGGCCGGATTGTGCGAGTGGAGGGTGAGAGCGGAGTGGCAGACCTCGCGGAAGTCTTGCAAAAACTCATGGTGGATGCGGATGAAAGAACTCGCCTGGCTCAAGCGGCACTGGCAGTGAGAACTTCACATGCGCCCGAGCGCGTTGCCGCCATGTTTTTGAAGGACTTTGCTTTGCTATCCACACTGGCAGTCAAGGTATCGCATTGATATGAGTTCACTGCCCCAACCCGAACAAAATCTCCAGGAGACGCCCTTTGACAGTCCGTGGTCGGTTGGGCTGCGCATCAAGGTGGTGCTTTGGGATCTCTGCTGGGCATTTTGCTGCCGGTGGACTCCCAAGCCTTTGAATCGCTGGCGCCTGCTATGGTTGAGAATGTTTGGCGCCACGCTGGAAGGGCTTCCCTTTGTTCACCAGCGGGCGAGGGTCACACATCCCTGGAATCTTACGCTGCATGATCGAGCCTGTCTGGGGGACGGCGCTCATGCCTATGCTTTGGGGCCAATTGTGATCAAGGAACGGGCCACGATAGCGCAGGAAGTGTACCTCTGCACGGGCACGCACGACTTTGTGGATGATGCCCTGCCTTTGCGCACCGCTCCCATTGTGGTGGGAGCCCATGCGTTCATTGGGGCTCGGGCATTCATTCTGCCCGGAGTTTCTGTTGGCGAACGCGCTATTGTTGGAGCCTGCAGTGTGGTCAGCCGCGATGTGCCCGCAGGAGCCAAAGTAGCGGGAAATCCAGCAAGGATTCTCGGGAAGTGGCAGGCTCACGAATCCTGAATGATGGATTTTGTTCCTGCGAGGTTCTCGCAGCAGGCGGGCAGGAAATACGCACATCTGGTTTGTCATTCCCCCCCTGAAGGTATCTTTCTCGCAGTTGTACTCGAGTTGGGATACCGAAGCGGAGCGCCTTTGTACAGTCAAGATGTGGGGCGTGTCCCGGAGTCATGATGCTCCGAGATTTGCTGGAGCAGGACGATAAGGATCCTGCGGAAGTTCCAGCATTCATAAGCAGGCCATCTGAATGCTTGCTTTCGGGATTTCCTTTGGCAGGTTCCCGCATTCTTATTGAATGAGGTACATTCTGACCAACGCAATCCACCCCAAGCTTTGGAGGTGGTTTTTTTTGCTCTTGTTGATCGTATTGAGTTATCTCAGCTTCAAGCCGAATCCCGCGATTCAAGAGGAACAGTGGATGCCGGGCAGCGTAACGGCATGGTTTGACATGCATGACCAGTGGAAGAATTTCATCGGCTTCTGGAGCTTGGGGTTCGCCGGATTCATGACCTGGCCCCAGGGCGTGAAGGGTTCCAAATGGAAACTCTGGGCCTCGATGACCCTCGTGATCGTGGTCATGGAACTCATTCAGATTCCGATTCCGAGGCGATGGTTTGATTTTAAGGACATCCTTGCCGGCGGACTCGGCATCCTGGCTGCCTGGCCCTGCGTCGACTTTGTGCGCCACCTCATTGCTCCATCCAGCAAAACCTCCGACTGATGAAAGTTCCCGTCTCCATTTTAGTTCCCATCAAGAACGAGGCATCTAATCTTCCCCGTTGCCTGGCTTCAGTTTCGTGGGCTGACGAGGTCTGGGTGGTGGATTCCTCCAGTACCGATGGCTCCCAAGCCATCGCTGAGTCGCATGGGGCGAAAGTGGTGCAGTTTCACCTGGTAGGCACCTGGCCCAAGAAAAAGAACTGGGCGCTGGAGAATGTGCCGTGGAAGCACGAGTGGGTTTTCATCCTCGATGCGGACGAGGTCCTGCCCCCCGAGGCTGAAGAGGAGTTCCGCGCCATTGTGACGGGGAATTCACGGGATGTGAATGGGTACTGGATCAACCGGCGCTTCATGTTTCTCGGCCGGTGGCTTAAGCATTCGTACTATCCCAATTGGAATCTCCGCCTTTTCAGGCATCAATATGGAAGGTATGAAAAGCTCACCGACGCTGACACCATGAGCGGTGACAACGAGGTGCACGAGCATGTGGTCATGAAGTCCGGCACGACTGGGCGGCTCAAGGTGGAGATGGACCACTATGCGTTTCCTACAGTGGATGTTTTTGTGGAGAAACACAACCGGTACGCCAACTGGGAAGCCCGGGTGGCGTGCGAACAGAACGAGAACAGTTCCGCCGCGCTCCAGCATGGCACGGTCAGCTGGCGCAGACGTCTCAAACTTTTCTCACAGAAGCTTTGGGGAAGACCCTTTTTGAGATTTCTCTATGTCTACGTATGGCAGAGGGGGTTTCTGGATGGAGCGGAAGGCTACCATTTTGCCCGTCTTCATGGGTTTTATGAATATTTGTGCGTGGTTAAGACTTTTGAGTGGCGCAACCGGGTGAATCGTGCTTTAGATCGCTGACTCCCGCCGGCCGGCTGCCGTCGGTCTGTGAAAACCGATGGAACGCATACAAGCTAATCTGTGGCCTGAAGAGACGATCCCCGCCGGTGAAGGGATTCGCCATTCGGTGCGGCGCTGGTGGCCTGCGATCGTTGGGTTGATCGTTGTCTGGGGTGTACCTATCTGGCACCTTTCAACGGACTGGAGCCTGAGCGATCAGTACAGCTATGGCTGGGTTGTGCCTCTCTTGATGCTCTACCTCGTCCGGCTGAGGCTCACGGACGCCCCCGCGCCGTCTCTTGGCTGGAAGGAGGATCGGAAGAGGGCCGCCATTACGCTGGGCGCGTTGATATTCCTCTATTTTCCCCTGATCGTCATTCGCGTTGCGAATCCCGACTGGCGTCCCTTGGGGTATGTCATTGCAGGTCAGGCGATCGTGATTACCTGGATAGGCGTGTACCTCGCCGCAGGCTGGCGCGTAGCGTGGCACTTTTCAATTCCGTTGCTCTTCTTTCTTGTCGCAGTGCCGTGGCCGCGTCCGATTGACGCTCCCGTCATGCACTACCTGATGGAAAAGAATGCAGGGATCGCCATTGAGGGCCTGCTCTGGGATGGCATTGCGGCCATGCGCAGGGGGAATCTCGTGGTGCTGCCCACCGGCACGGTCGGCGTGGACGAAGCCTGCAGTGGAATCTACTCCCTACAAGGAACCCTCATGCTCTCGATTTTCTTGGGGGAGATGTATCGGTTGGGAGCAACGCGCCGATTGGTGCTTTTGCTTGGAGGGGTAGGGGTTGCCCTTGCGACCAATGCTATTCGCACCTATTGGCTTGCCGCGGTGGCCGCGACGCAGGGTCTCGAAGCCGTAGAGGGCTGGCATGATTCCGCAGGTTATACAATCCTTGCTGCCAACTTCTGCGCGTTGTGGCTGGCGACCGTGGGTCTGACACGACTGCCAAGCCGAAAGTGGCTGGTGACGGGCGATCTAAGCGAGCGCATCTACAGGCATTCTGGTGATGACACTCGTCGCTGGTTCGTGCCGACGGGACGCTGGTTCGCAGCGCTGACTGCAGTCGTCGTCGTTGGTTTTGTATTCAGCGCCTGGTGGTTCGCAAGGGGCGAAGCGCACGCGGAAGCCCCTCTTTCCTGGCAGGTCCAACAGCCTACGTCATACCCTGGATTTGCGACGAAGAGGATGTCTGACAAAGTCGCGATGACTTTGCGTCACGACGCAGGCTGGACGGGATCTTGGAAAGGGTCCCACGGGGAGCGGGTACAGGCATGGTATCTGCGATGGGCACCCGGCAAAAACTCGCCGCAGCTTGCGTCGATGCATGATCCCCGAACCTGCTTGAGCGGCCTGGGACTGGAGATGCAGGCAGAATTGTCCCCTTGGGAATTTCGTCAAGATGCCCTGGCGTTACCAGTAAAGACCTTTCGCTTTCGCGATGGCACCGAAACCGTGCACGTTTACTACGCCTTGTTGGATGATCGGCCTTCCAAAAAGATGGAGCGAAGGTACGACAACACGGTGTTTAGCCGACTTGAGCTCGCGTGGGAGGGAGTCAGGAACCGAGGCCAGCGTCTGGTGGAAATCGGTGTGTGGGGGAATCTCTCGGAAGAAGACGCTCGCAAGGAAGTCGAAAAGTTTTTGAGGAGCTATACAAGTATACAGCCTCAGGTTTAAAGATTTTCCGTACTCCGCAAAGCTGACAATCGAACGATGGCACCTTTACACACTTCCATACAAGGAACTTTTATAAGTCTCTGTTTAGACTGGCACGGCAATTGCGTGGGCGGCTTGAGTCTGAATGGATGTCGAGGTTTTTGTAGTCCAAAGACTACAAATGAATCTTTGCCTAGATTCAGTTTTAACCGATGATTTAGCCGTTCAAATCAATCACCACGTCGAACAATCTCCCTGAACTGACAAGGTCAACCTAAGAATCACACTCTGGCTTATGAAGAAATCTTACTGGCTGATGATAGCGGGACTTGCGGTGGCAAGCAATGCTCACGCGGCGGATTTGACGTGGAACACTGCAAACTCGAATTGGACGGCTCCTGGTGCGTGGACGGGTGGTCTCACGTGGGCCAACGGAGATACCGCAAATTTTCCCGTGGTGGGATCCACTGAAAATGTCAATCTCGGTGCTGGTACG
Source organism: Roseimicrobium sp. ORNL1 (assembly GCF_011044495.1). GTDB lineage: Bacteria > Verrucomicrobiota > Verrucomicrobiia > Verrucomicrobiales > Verrucomicrobiaceae > Roseimicrobium. Next base: position 3,896,461 of record NZ_CP049143.1, on the reverse strand, counting down.
GTCACTGCGCTCGACGTTGGGGTGGTGTCCAGTGGAACCGTGCCGACACGAATCATCGCGGATCAGGCGAATAGTAGCTTGGTTGTTCAAGGAACCGTAAATCTTGAAGGGCGCCTGCATCTTGTCAGGGGATCTGCCGCTGCTCCAGCAGAGCAATTTACCTTAAGCGGCGCAGGGGTTATTGGTGCAGGTCAGCTCACGTTGAGGAAAGAGGCTACGGGGGATATGTTGGTGGGATTGACCGGAGCAAACACGAGCGTGAATCCCTCCGGTGGGACGGTGAATATCAGCGGAACCAGCGCTGGACTTGTTGGATTCTACGGTTCCGGTAACAACTCCATTGGTCGTGACTTCGTGGTCACGGGTGGCGTTACGGCTTATCTTGGTGCGACTACGGGTGCTACTGTTTCATACTCTGGTGACGTCACGGGCGCGGGCGCTTCGGTGACACAGATCAACTCAGGCACCTACGGTCATGATGGCGTGGTGAGATTGGATACCGGAGCGAGCCTGCTTACCACCTCGGTCGTGGTGGATACGGGAACGCTCATGATCAATGGTGGGGATATCGGTGACACCACTGCTCTGACTCTCGACGGAGGCACGCTGGCCATGGGGAACGCTGGATACACCGAGACTATCGGAACCCTCACGGTGACGGTAGGGTCTGTCATTGACTTCGGCAGCGGTGGTAGCACCCTGTTCTTCTCTGCCTCCGATGTGAGCGCTTGGGGCGGCGTGCTGCAAATTTGGAACTACACCGCGGGCTTCGATCACCTGTACATCGGTGAGGACGATACCGGCATGGGCTTTGGACCTGCCGTCTATTCGGCGAACACCCAGCTTGGTCCGAACACCACGGTCACGGACAACATTATCTTTTATTCCGACAACGGCCAGACGAAGATTCTCACCAACGGTGGTTATTACATAGGGGGTGAAGTGGTTCCGGTCGGAGATATCATGCCGGTTCCCGAGCCTGCGGCAGTGATGTCGGTGCTTTTGCTGGTGGGTGTGGTGTTCTGGAGGGAGCGTTCCTTCTTCGCCCGAGTTCGCCGCAGTTCATTGCAGCCGCTGCGTCCGACGTTCGCATGAGGTCTGCGAAGGATCGCCTCTGACTGCTGACGCAACTCTGTTTGCCAGCTAGTCGAGGCGATTGAGTCTTAAATTAAGACATAAAGGATGATTTATGTCTTGAAAAAACCTAAAGCATCGTTTAGAGAATCATCCTCCTCGTCAATAAGCCCACAATTTCAACGAAACACAGAATAGGTACAAAAGGAAGCCGTCATGCCAAGCGACAGCAAAGCTCCTGAATACTTCACGCCGGGAGAACATTTCAGAAGAAATGTTCTCCCGAAGCTGATCTGGATGGGTGTGCCTGTCTTGATTGTTGTCGCTGTGGCGATTTGTTTCGGACCCGATCTGGTTAGTCGGATAAAGACATGGAGAGCGCATAAGCTCGTGGACTTCGCCGCGGTGCACAAGCAAGCGGGCAACGAAGTGGAAATGCGTGACAAGCTGCTTCAGGCCTATGGCTTGAGCCCCTATGACAAGCAGGTCTTGAAGGCGATGGCTCACGACTACGCGAGTTCACCTCAAGAATCACTGCAGTTCAAATACCGTCTCGCCACTGGCTCCGATGCCAGTCGGGAGGACAGGATCGAATTCTTTGAGGCTGCTCTTGGGACGGGCGTAATCTCCATCGCCCAATCTGAGTTTGAAAAGGCTCTCAAGGATCCTGCGACCAAATCAGACGACAAGCTTTCCGAGTTGTGCTCGAACTACCTGATCCGCGTTGGAGATACGAAGCGGGCATTGGAATGGACAGGTGGTGCTGCAGCGGCCAAAGAAGAAGTGGCTGCTTCAGCTTCTCCGACGGCCCCGCCTCCCAAGCCGGTTATATCCGCGAACCCAAAGCTCAACCTCACCAGGGCAAAACTGTTGCTGGATACAGTGCGCCCAAATTCAGCCGGACTCACGCAAACCGCTCAAGAGGTGGTTGCGTTGCTGGACACCTGTGCCCAATCCGAGGATGCGAGTTCCCGTCGGGAAGCCAGCCTGCTGCTGGCTCGACTTTATGTCACTCTGGTCCCGGTGCGTGAGGTGGTGGATACGAATAAGGCCCGGGAAATATTGAAATCGCTTGGCGAATGGTTTGGCGAAGAACGCTGGGAAGCCCGGCTTGTTGCCGCGGACCTTGAGATGTTTTTGGACAAGGATAGTGCTCAACGCCTGTTCGATGAGCTTATTGAAGAGTCGAAGAAGGCAACGGAGCCAACCCGTTTGGATCTGGCCAGGTGGCTGAATGCCCGGAAGCAGCCTGAACGTGCGCAGAAGCTTGCGGAATCACAGATGACCCCAGAGAAACCTTCCCGGGATTGGTTTCTCATCAAGATGGACGCCATGGCGTCGGCGAACAAATGGGCCGAAATTGAAACGATCCTATTGGATGCAAAGGGCGTTCCGATCGAGGAGTCCCTGGGCAGACTTTTCCTGTGGCGCGCCGCGAAGGAGATGAAGAGCGAACCGGCGGTGTTGGAGCAGCGCATGGCAGTGGTGCTGCAGCTGGCTGAAAAAGCGCCGGCTCCCCAAGGATTTTATATAGCCAGCTATCTTGAGAAGTTTGGCGAACAGGACCGGGCTGCTTCGATTTATCAAAAGCACACCATGCTTGAGTCGACTGCCATGCCGGCATTCTTGGGCCTTGTCCGATGCCTGTCAGCCGATCCCAAGCAGTCTTCGATGCTTCGCGATGTCCTTGAGCAGATGCTTGCCCGCTTTCCGAGCGTGCGTGAAGCGCAGAACGACCTGGCTTATCTCAATCTTCTGGATGGCCGCAAACTCGGTGAGTCGAGTCAAACCGTTCTGAGCCTGGCGAAGGACTCGCCCGAAGTTCTTGCCTACCGCACCTCGCTGGCCCTGGCTCAATTGCAGGCCGGTCAGTTTAAGGATGCCGAGAAAACCTACGAAGGCATCACCCTCGACTGGACGAAAATCAGTCCTGGCTGGCGGGCGGTCCGTTCCGCGGTTTTAGCGGCGAACGGTCAGAAGGATCAGGCTGCCACGATTGTTCAAGGCCTCGATCAATCCACCCTCAGGGACGGCGAACGCAAGCTCCTTGAGAGATTCGCAGTGCCCATCACGCCTTCCGGAACCCCATAAGGTCTTGAGATGAGTTCCATGGCGCACAGGCACGATAAAATTGCATCACAAAAGACTATTTTAGTGGTTGATAGCCATGAGGTCGTCCGGGAAGGGGTGCGCCAGATCATTTCCCAGAGGTTTCAGGACTGCAAGGTGCTTATGGCCACGGATAGTGCACAGGCGATGCAGTTGCTGAGGCAGGAGCTGGAGATTGATCTTGTCATCCTTGAACTGCTGCTTCCTGGCAAAGGTGGTCTGGAACTCATTCATGAGATTTCAAATTTTAAAAAATCCATTCCGCTCCTTGTCCATACTGCGAATAACGCCACCAACTATGGTGTGCAAGCTGTCCGGCGCGGGGCATGGGCCTTTGTTGAAAAGCAGAGCGGCGTTGAGGAACTTACTGCTGCAATCTCAGCACTGTTTAGTGGAAGAAAGTTCTTCAACTCGCAAATTGCGCAAAAGATTGTCTCAAATGTACGCCAGGGAGAAGAGAGGCCGCGACATGAGAAACTTTCGAACCGGGAATTTTTGATACTGCGAAAACTTGGACATGGCGTGGCTATCAAAGAGCTGGCTGCCGAACTGTCCTTGAGTGCCAAGACGATAAGCACTTATCGCACGCGTCTTTTTCGTAAACTTGACATTCAGTCACTTGCGGAAGTTGTGCGATATTGTATCGAACATGACCTGAAATGAGTTCAAGCACTTTCCGCGAGCGACAAGTGCTTTTAGAGCGTCCCGCAGGGGATGTGTGTGATGGTGTGAAATGCCAGTAACCCCATCATATCGTTTTCCATTCCCTTGCAAAAGTTGGTCCGCAGATTGCTAACACTCCTGTCGCAAATATGAAATCTTCCTTCGCCAGCACATTGTTTATCGTGGGTGTGATGGCGCTTGCCACTGGTAGTGTTCTCGGTGACGAGGTGCAAGGCAAGGTGGTCGCGAGAAAAGGGGAAATGGCCATCGATGGTGTGGACGCTCTCGAGGGCAAACTGGAAACAGAGGGGAAGGATGCTCGCCGTGGCAAGGCGACAATGGGAGGTGAGGAATATCACGAATTCGTAAACCCAGGCCAGCTCCTTCAAACAGGTGCCGAATCTGCCGCGGTATTTCTTCCCGTGCCTGGGCAGGTGGTGGTGCTTGGAAAGGATACGACTTTTCGAGCCAAGAAACTTGAGCTCATCACTGATGGCGGCAAGATCGCGGAGCGTCGGTCTATTGGAGGCCTCAAAGGCGGTTATGTGCAATGTTCACAGTGGAAGCCAGAGGAGGGGACCACCCACCTGCGGCTCGATGTGCCTTGGGGCTATGTGCACGCTGACGGATCAAGCTGGGGGACTTGGGTGTCCGACGATTCCGCACGGGTTGGCGTGTACTCAGGCGTCGTCTACGTAGTGATCAATGGGCGCGAAATCAAGCTGCTTCCGGGGCAGATTATGTTCTTGGACAACTTGGAAGGCTTTGCTCCGGTTGGAACTGATAAGGAGGTGCAGTCCGTGCTTGCCTGTGATCCGGCTGAGCCCCTTCCTGGGGAGATACGCATCGTAGATCTTACGGTAGGCAGAGTCATTCTCATCGACGCCAATGGCGACAGGCATAACAACCTCATTACGCCCGCAGATCTCAATCTGGTGAGGTCTGCAAGAGATCTGTTCCAAGCTGGTGTGTCGGGCTTTGTAACTTCGGTCTCCAGGAATATGCGCATCGGGTTCACCAACTTGCTGGACCGGATTAATCTTACCCTGCTAAAGGAGACGGTGCCTACCATTCCACAGATCATGGAGGATCAGTTGTTTCCGGAATGGAAACAGAAGGAGCTGAGGGTTCCCACTGACATCGCATCGGAGTCAACACCGGGTTGAGATTCTTCAATTAAACCAAACACGAAAAATTCGGCAATACCGCGATACCTAATGGGCACACACTTCCAAGACACATCCATCCATGCCAGGGCAATTGCTCTGGCACTGGCGCTTCTTGGGATGTGCCCAGCAACCGCTGAAGTGGTGACCAAGGTCAGACAGGACTCGGTGCGGGATATGTTGTTTCCCTTCAACAAGAGCGCGGCGGCGTCGGGTCCCGAAGAATATGTGTGGGATGGGGACGAACTTGACTATGTGGTGGAGAAGAGAATGTGGGAGCTGGACAGCCGTTTGATGGTGGGGATCTGGTACGACGACAATTTGTTCCTGGACGATGGGGAGACAAAGGAGCCTGTCGGTGACTACTACTTCAGCGTTAATCCCAGTTTTGACCTTAGTTTCGGTCCGAACGATGCTGGCCTTGCTGCCACTCTCTATTATAACATTGAGAAGCAGTGGTATATCCAGGGGAAGACCGACGACGCCATCAATCAAGCGCTTGCATTCAGGTTGCTATGGACCGGGGCGAAAGCCAGAGCATATCTTAACCTGAGTTGGGCGACGGTGAATGGAAACGATGTGGATGTGGGAACGCGTCTCAAGCGAGATGGCGCCCAACTCTCTGTAGGAGCATCTTATATCATTGGGGCAAAGACCACTGTAGGGGTGGGATTTTCAACGATTCTTCGCGAATACACCGGAGGGTTCTCGGATTCGATGGGTTACTCGGCCTCGGCATTTGCCGACTACCAGTTTTCGCCGAAAACGTCCTTTGGCATTGGTGTTGGTTATGGTTACACCGAAGTGGATGGAACGCCGGACTATAGATTCAGCGAAGTGGGTGGACCAGCCAGTTACAACAGCTACGATTTGAATCTTCGCGCAACTTGGGCTGCCGCGTCCCGGCTTACTTTGAGCGGAACTGCGGGTGTGCAGATGAACGACACCGCGTACGAGCAAGAGTACACACCTACGTTCTCCATCGATGTCGACTACGATCTTCTCGGGGACGGGAAGACCAGTGCCAAGCTTAGTACTTATCGCGATTTTCATCCTGCGGCCGCGCTTCGCAAGCAGGCGTACTGGAGTACTGGTATCTCGCTGGACATCACGCACGCCCTCACAGAGCGGACGCGTATCGGGCTTGGTGTTGGGTATGAGTTTGCTGACTATGTTGCCATCACCTACGGCAACCGGTTCCCAGCCACCCGCGAAGACAGGTATTATTACGTCCGTCCGAACATTACCTATGCTTTGAATGAGCGCCTCAGCCTCTCGTTCCTATATCAACTGAGCGTCAATGATTCCGAGGGTTTCGGTGCAGCGTCGTTTGAGCGCAACTGGATGGGGGTCACCTTGAACGCTGCCTTTTGAGTGCCACCTCAAACTTTCTCCTTCATAGTAACATGAAAAATAATGCATCCGTCGCCAAACTTAAGGTTGTCGCTCTGACGTGCATGCTGACAGCCGGGCCACTGGTCGTTGTGGGGCAAGTGCCACGACCAGTCCTTATTCCCGAGCCTGCGCCGCCGGTGGCAGAACTGGTCGAGCGCCCGACGCTCGCGCCTAGGGAGCCGGCAGCAACGCCGGTTTCCGGTACCTATCGGTTGAATCCCTCGGACCGCATCGTCGTCAGCGTCTTCGGTGAGCCTGATCTGAACACCGATGTAAGGATCGCTGAAGATGGCACCATCAGGATGCCATTGATTGGTTCGGTTGCCGTTGCAAAGATGACCGTGAATGAAGCGGTCGGAACGATTACGCAGAGATATAACAAGGACTACCTTGTCAATCCGGTGGTGACGATCTTGCTCGCCGAACAACGCAAGGCGACGGTTACGCTGCTCGGGCACTTCAACAAGCAGGGCCCTATCGAGATTCCTCTCGACGGGATGCCTATCACCCAGGTTATTGCTGAGGCCGGAGGTTTTACACGATTGGCCAGTCCCTCCAGAGTCACCGTCAAGCGTGTGGTGGATGGAAGGGAGCAGGTACACAAGGTCGACGCCAAGGAGCAAACTGAGGATGCCAAGACTGCCATTTTCTTGTGCCTGCCTGGTGACGTCATCACTGTGGCTGAGAGATTCTTTTGAGAGCCGGCCCATTATCTGAATTCACCCCTATAAAGCGATGAGATCCAAGAACTCCGACATCGAAGACGACGAGGATGACGTCAAGGGCAGCGGCGAAGGGCTGAGCTGGAGAGTGTACTACCAGGCCCTGAAGGAGCGCCTGTGGCTCATCATTCTCTTTGCGATCGCTGGTGTGGTCTATGCGGCTTATCAGTCGAATAAGGCGGTTCCTATTTATGCATCCAGGGCGGTGCTGCAGTTTGAGTCTCCCCGCCGCATCATGCCCTTGGATACTGTGCAGCAGGACGACCTGTCGAATGAGCAGTCTCTCAATACCTTGATTGAGACGCTGAACAGCCGTACCATGCTGCAGCGAGTGGCCATCCGGCTCAAGCTGGACAGGGACTTTGTCTTTCTTCCCAGACCTGCCGGGCGCGATGCCAACCCGCTGGATGTTGTCGTGGGCCGTCTGCAAGGTTGCGTATCCAGCGGCGTGCGCGGACGCACGCGTCTGATTGATATCAGAGCCGAGCACACAGATCCGGAGACCGCAAGGAAGCTGGCGGATGGAGTTGCTGAAGAATATCTGCGTTTCACGATTGAAACGCGGAATCGCTCCAACCAGATGGCGAACCAGATGCTCATGGAGGAAGCAACGCGGCTGAAGGAAAAAGTCTCTCGCTCGCAGCTTGCGCTTCAAGAGTTTCGAGAAAGGACAGGTTTGGTGTCCTTGGAAAAAGATCAGGATATTGTTGTAACCCGCTTCAAACAACTCAACGAGCGACTGAACGAGGCACGTAGTCGCCGTATGCAACTTGAGGTGGACATGGCAGGCGCACTCAAAGGCCAGAGCAATGCCGAGGACCTGCTGAAAGTCCCAAGCATCGCGCAGAACGCGGACGTGCGCCTGGCTCAGGAGCGGTGGGCTCAGGAGGAAGCGAACCTGCGGGCCATTTCAGCCCGCTACCGGGAGAAACATCCCAGACACATTGACCAGGTGGCACGCGTTGAGGCAGCGAAACGGGAGCTTCCAGCGGCGGCCATGCGTGCTGCTGCGACCATGAAGGAGCAGTATGAGACCGCAAAGGAGACCGAATCTCGTATTGAGAAAGAATTCCAGGATCAGGAGAAGGATACCTATACTCTTGGGAAGACGCAGGTCGAATACGATGGGTTGAAGCGTGATGTCGAACAGGACATCGCCGTGTTCAATGGTGTGTTGTCCAGCCTCAAGCAGAGCGATGTTTCAAAAGGGTTCGAGACTGACAGCGTTGAGATCGTGGAGCCTGCGGTCGCCTCTTATGCGCCGGTCCGTCCGGATAAGCGAAAAATTCTGCTGCAGTGGTCCATTGGGGGCATTGTCCTCGGACTGGGACTGACTCTGGGACTTCACTTCCTGGATAATTCAATCAAGGCGGTAGCGGAGGCGGAGACCATGACCGGACTGCCTGTGCTCACCGCGATCATTGCCAAGAAGACCAGTGCACGGAAGAACCCGCTTCCTGACCTTGAGATCGTGCACCAGAAGAACAGTCCGGTCTCGGAAAGCTTCCGTACTTTGAGAAGCGCGATTATGCTTCTAGGACGGTTCGATGAGAGGCGCGTGTTTATGTTTACGAGTGCTCTGCCAGCCGAGGGCAAAACTTTTTGTGCCAGCAACTTTGCTGTTTCGCTGGCACAGCAGGGCCTGAAGACGGTGTTGGTGGATTGTGACCTTCGCAAGCCCGCCATCTCTGAGGTATTCTTGGGCAAAGCCGCTCCCATCGGGGTTTCGGATGTTCTGGCGGGGCAGTGTGCCTTGGATGAGGTGTTGCAGTCCACGCCGGTGGCGGATCTTGACGTGCTCCCCGCTGGTTCTCGTTCGCCAAATCCGTCTGAACTCTTGTCAGGGAAATCGCTCCCGAGGCTTATCAGGGATTTGTTGGAGCGCTATGACAAGGTGGTCATCGATTCGGCGCCCATCATGGCCGTCTCAGACACGCTTGTCGTTGCTCCGCATGTGGACACCATTTGCCTGGTGGTGCGTTCGCACAAGACCCCCGCGTATGCGGTCATGCGTGCAAGTGTGGCGCTGCGAAAGACGGACAAGATACCTGCTGGCATCGTTTTGAACCGGATGCCTGCAGCAGCGGCGGGACAGTACTACTACTATTCCTCGAGCCATGGCGAGAGGAAAGTTTACGGGTCTGCCTAGTAAATTTTTATTGTAATTTTTCGTTGCGTGAATGAAGGTTTAGCCGTTATTCGAAAAACTCCATTGCCCAAGAAAATGCGATAAAAAATTTCTAGTGTCGTCAGGAGGCTGAGAACGATATGTTGGTAGCAAAACGAGTTCAAGGTTTACAAGCGGTTCAGCTGGCGCTGAGTATCAGTGGCGCGCTCGTTCTTTTCTGGGTTCTGCTGTTATGCTATGTGGTCTTGCGGGACCAGTGGACGCTTAATTTGGAGCGATATCTAGTCTATAATGTCGTGATCGTGGGTGCACTCATGGTGGACTTCCTCAGGTGCAGGCGTTGGACGGGGTTCATGTCACAAGGAATGGAGAGCAGGATGAATGCGGTCAGGGTCGCGTTTGTCCAGACGGTGACAGTGTTGCTGGCCATGGGTTTCTTTTCGCTGACCTTCAAGGACATGGTGATTTCGCGCGTGTTCCTTGTCGGTTACCTGGTCTTCCTCCTTTTCTTTTTGTACTGGGCGAGCAAGAGGATGCCGAGGTGGCTGGCATCGCGTTTCTTCAGGGGATGCCGCATGCAGCGGGCCTTTATCGCCGGGGAGAATGTTGCAGTCAACCGGGTGAAAGAGTTGCTGGAGCCCCAGACGCACTGCGGAATCGAACTGACGGGCTATATCTCCAACAGTAGCGATACCGAAGGGGGAGTCTCCGGTTTGCAGCATCTCGGTTATCTTGATCAGTTGGAAGGCATCTTGGATCAGCACCGCCCTTCGTTGCTGGTTTATTCAGGGCTGCCGAATGGGAATGAACTGCTGCGGCTCCGTGATGCGTGCGAGAATGCAGGTTCCAGGCTCTTGGTTGCTTATGATCTGGAGCCAGAGATTGCGAGAAGCGCGGTGTTCCACCATTTGAACGGACTTCCCATCATGGGAATGCACGAGGAACCCCTGGAGTCACCCGCGAATCGCGTGCTGAAGCGAGCCTTCGACATCGTTGTTTCTCTCCCGGTGGTGCTATTTGTGCTGCCCGTAGTTGGCCTCATCGTCAAGATCGCGCACTGGCGCCAGTCACGTGGTCCTCTAATCTTCCGTCAGGTGCGTAGTGGCCTGCACAACGAAAGGTTCGTCATGTACAAGTTCAGGTCGATGCATGTGGATTCTGGTCCTGAGCATCAACAGGCCACGCATGGTGACGCTCGTGTATTCTCCTTTGGGAAGTTTATGCGGAGGTCGAGCTTGGACGAGTTGCCTCAGTTCATCAATGTGCTGCTCGGTGAGATGAGCGTGGTGGGCCCGCGTCCTCACCTGACCTTGCACGACGAGGAATTCTACGAGCAGGACCGGAGGTATCGGATGCGTCAGTTCGCAAAGCCTGGCATCACGGGGTTGGCCCAGATTCGAGGGTTCAGAGGCTTGACCGTGGACAGTGCAGACATCGTGAAGCGCATTTCGGCGGATCTCGACTACCTGAAACACTGGACGCTTACCATGGATCTCACCATTGTCCTCCGCACGGTGTTGCACGTCGTGAAGTCGCCACGCTCCGCCTGCTGACCCGACCGGCTTGCGAAGCCAAAAGTGTACGCAAGGATGATGCGGCAGAAATGGCGCGCGAGGGGGGGACCAGCTATGTGTGCGACATTGAAACGCACACAGGGGCGTGCGCTTTGTTGAGCTTTTGGGCGGCCCTCGTTTTCATTAACTTGGCGCACCCCGGGTCTGGCTGCGTGCAAGGGAATTGCAGACGCCAAGCCAGTCCCTGCGTTGCGCAAATCCATCGGGGCACATATGGCGGACAAGCACGGAATCCATGCAGCCCAACGGCCTCCTGCGACACACTACGCGTGCAATCACTTCCAAATGCCGCTCGAACAGCGAAGCTGTCGATAGGCCGGGATTGGGAGTACTCCTCTCTGCGGTGATACGGGCTTAGCTCCCGTACAAATCGTAGGCGGATGCCGAGACGAATGCCGGCTACTCCCATGCAGAGCTTCAGTCACTCAGAGACGCAGTAGACCTTATGCCAAGCCTTGGGGGAAGGGGAGTACGGACGGAACGGACATGATGTTGAAAGTCGATTCCATGAGGGAGAAGCGGAGAGAGGGCCTTCCTTTGGTCATGGCCCTGTTCGGCATGCATGTGAATGCATTGGCGCGCCCCTTGACCTTGGAGAAGAATCAGCGAAGGGGACTTCAGGAGTGGGGTTCAATGGCTACAAGACGATAGCAATCGGCTGCCATCTCTCAGCATCTGAAGGCGCTTTTGACAATTGCAGTTCGCGGTGCGGTGCGGTGAGCCAGGGGTGAATATTTACTCACTCGGGTGTGCGTGTGGGCTGCCTCGATGGGGCGAAAGCGATGTCTTTATCGGGCATTTTGCGTATACACGAACGGATAATGCCAGTGGCAATAAATGTTTATTCCCGGTTGAATAAGACTTTCTTCAAGTGAGTTGAGTTTGGCGCAAGCAACCCTAAATAGCGCGTGCTCCTGATTGCGCTAAGGCATCTACCGGCGGCAAGTGCTCCAATCAGGGTAAAAATTTTCCTCACTCTTGGCGATGAATTCGTTTCGAAATAAAACTTTTCGCGCTGTTGTGAGTGCGATCACCCTCATTGCTACCACCTTTGTGTATTCGGGGCCGCCCAAGGCCGACATCACAGCCGTCGACATCGTTCCTGTGCACCCGATGTATTTGGGGACCCTCAATGGTGGGATCAAGACCAACGATGCCTATACTGACGGGAACTTCTCCATCGTGGCGCCGGTGTGGAGCACTCTGGGCGCGGACAATACCCTGAGCGGTGGATCTCTCTTTTTGGAGCCGTACATTTCTTGGGGAGAACGTGGGGAAGTGGTCTCAAGTCTTGGCCTGGGGTATCGCTACTTGTTTGGTGATCAATCGCTCTCTGCCCTCACCATGCACGATGGCCATCAGGCGGGCTTTCTTGAAGAAGGCGTTGCGATTGGCACGAATATCTTCATCGACATGTTGGACACCGAGGCCAACAACCAGTTCTGGCAGCTAGGCGTGGGGGCGGAGCTCCAGACGCGGTATGTGGAACTGCGGGGTAATTATTATATTCCCCTGTCGGATAAACAGCTGGCGGAGCAGACCCGCACGCGGAGCACGTTTACGTCCAGCAGCTCCAGCACGAACACGTTCCAGGCGGGCAATGGCTATGGCAATCCGTATGCCACAGGAAACACCATCGCGCAGGACGTGAACCTGGCGACGTACGCCACCACCACGACGCGGACGACCAGCACGACCATCGAGCGGCTCTTCCGCCGTTATGAAGAGGGCATGGAGGGTTGGGATGCTGAGATGGCCCTCCTTGTCCCGGGGGTGGATCGTTACTTCGATCTCCGGCTCATCGGCGGCTACTACAGTTTTGACAACCAGCCCTTCGGTCCTCAAACAGGTGGCACCGGAAATGTGCAGGGCTGGAAGGCGGGCGTGGAGGTGCGGCCTGTGCCCGCTCTGATTCTCAACGGCACCTGGTATGAGGACCCCCGTCTGACCGGCAGTGACTGGACCGTGGGTCTGCAGTTGCAGATGCCCTTCGAGGCTGGTGATCTGGGCGATGGCAAGGACTTCTGGGATCGTGTTGGTGACTCCTTCAAGCCGCGCCGCCGTCACCTGATCGAGCGCTTGGCCGAGCCGGTGCGCCGGCAGAATGCCGCCATCAAGCTCGCGAAGACCTTCGACGAAGACGTACGGGTCGCCTCGACGAAGACCAATGTGAAGCGCGTGACCAGAGTGCTGCAGCAGACCAACCAGCGCATCGTGCTCATGGATGACGTGATCTTCGTGAACAACGGAGCAGCCACGGGCAATGGCATCCAGACAGGCAGTCTGACAGGCACGGGCACGGCGGAACTGCCGGTGAATACCATCCAAGCGGGCGCGAATATCGCCGGGACCAACAGCAACAGTAGTGGACGCGTGTGGAATGTGTACACCCAAGGTGGAGCCGCCAGCTATGCGGAAAACGTCACCGCCAACCTTGGCAGTGTGAACTTCGTCAGCAGTGGCAGACTCATTGCGGGGCAGGGCGGGAAAAGCTTCGGCACGGGTGCTATTCCCAACCTGACAGGCGGATTCAGTGCCAGCAACATCAACACCCTTGGAGTCACCGCCTACAACATCACCGGAGGCTTCGCGGGAGCGGAAGGCATTCTGGCAACCAACGTCACCAACCTGAAGCTGGATCAGGTGGCCATCCAGAATGCCGGCACTCACGGCATTTCGTTGAACAACGTAAGTGGCACTGCCGCGCTGGTCGATGTCTCGGTGAATGGAGCAGCCAACAATGGCGTGCAAGTGACCGGCGGCAATGTGCTCACCATCCTGCTGGCGCAGAATCTGGATATCACCGGCAGTGGGAATTCGGGACTGAATTTCATCGGAGCCACCGGCACGTACCAATTTGATACCGCGTCCTCGATTGATGATGCCACGAATGCCGCCGTCCGTTTGGAAGGGGGCTCGGCGGATGTGACCTTTGCTGGCGATATCACCCAGGCGAACAACGCGGCTCTCGTGACTGCTCTCGCCGGACACTCGGGTGATGTGGTCTTCCAGACTGGCACGCTCAACGCCTCCGCGGGTGAGGGCCTTCTTTTCAACGATGCGGACGGCACCTACAACTTCCTCGGCACCACCACTCTGACCAACGGCGCGAAAGTCGCCATCCTCAATGGCTCCGCTGGCGACTTCGGATTCGGCGCGGGAACCTCCATCGCCAATGGCGCGGGACAGGGCCTGCTGGTGGATAACAGCACGGCAGACATCACCTATGCCGGCAGCATTTCTCAGAACAGCGGCAGTCTGTTGCAGGCGATCAACCACTCCACGGGCACGGTGGCCTTCACCGCGGCGAGCAATCTCTCTGCCACGGGTGGTGATGGTTTGCTGTTCAACAATGCCGATGGCACCTATCAATTCCTCGGGACCACCACCCTCAATGGTGGCGATGCCGGCATTGATTTGGTGAATGGCAGTGATGGCACCTTTGCTTTTGGTGCGGGCACCAGCATCACGAATCCGGCGGGTCACGCCTTCTTCATCAATGGTGGTAACTCCAACGTCACCTATGCGGGCAGCATCACAGACAGCACCGGCTTCGCAGTCCAGATTCTCAATCACGGCACCGGGACTGTCACATTCGCCGGAACCGTGGCATCCACTGCGGGTGGGAATGGCATCCAGTTGCTGAACAACGCTGGAACCTTCCAGTTTGCGAACGTCACTGCGACCAATACTGCCGGCACCGCCATTCATATCGAGAACTCCAAGGCGGCTACGCACACCTTCGGCAACATCTCCATCACATCCCCCACCGCGCGTGGTGTTTCTCTCATCAATGCCGGTACTGTGAGCCTGCTCGATGGCAGCATCAACGGCACGGGGGCGGAGGGCATCTTCAGCCAGAACACCACGCTCACGGCCACCAGCCTGACCATTGGCGACAACACTTCACTTGCCACTCCGACCTTCGGTATCGTGGTACAGAACAATGACGGCACGGCGCGCGTGGTGAACCTCAGCAACAACAGCATTCGCGCGCAGATTCATGGCATTTCCACTACCGATTCCGGCGCTGCGGGAGAACTCACGCTCATCCTGGACGGGAATACTTATGCGAGCACGCTGGCAGCAGGCAAGGCTCTCAACATCGTCGGCTCCGGCGCGGACTCCACCACCATTCGCTCCATGGCTGGCGGCACTGTCATTGGCAATGGCTTTGGTGGAGGTATCAACTTCGAGCGTGTTACCTTTGACTCGGATGGCGCTACGGCTGGCATTCAGCAGGTGGCAGCAGGCAACTGGAACATCGGTCAGGGCTCGGGTGCTCGTGTCTTTGGCGATGGCGCCCGCTTCATCAATCCCACGGGCGATCTCGCCTTTGGCACGCTCAACATCTTCAACAACAATGGCACTGGTCTGTTTGTGGACACCAAAGGCCTGGGCACCTCGTTCGCCCTGGGCAACACCGGGGGCGCCGTGGATACCATCAATGGCACTGCTCTGAATCTCGACCCGCTCACGGTCAATCTCACCTTCTCCAGCGTCAGCTCTACCAACAGCACCACGGGCGGCGTCATCCTGGATGAGGTCGCGGGAACGCTCAATCTGGGGAATGTCACCATTACCAACACGAATGGCGCGGCCTACCTGCAGAACAACTCCACCGCCGCAGTGACGGCTGGCACGGTGAACATCACCAATGCGGGTGGCAGGGGCATGGTCTTCAGCAGCGCGGGTGGCAGCTTCACGGCCGGTGCCACGACCATCAATGGGTTTAACGGAACGGGCATCGACTTCACCGGCTCCGGAGTGAATGCCACCTTTGGCGTCACCGCCATCAGCAATGCGCTCCATGGTGGAACTGGCACGGGCATTGACCTGAGCGACACCACAGGGAATGCCATCTCCTTTGCCGGTGGTTCCAGCATCAGCAATGTGGCGGTGGGTGTGGAACTCTCCGCAAGCGGCACAACGGCCACCTCGGCCAATGCTCTCTTCACCTTTGGTGATGGCGAAGGCGTCATCGACAAGGAGTCCTCCATCAACGCGGCAATCACCGTCAATGCCGTCGGTCTGGCAGCGACTGGCACCTACAACTTCCAGGATGTAAACTTCACCGGCATGGCGGGCTTCCCCGCGGCCGCAGGCAGTGCGATGTTCGTCAGCGCCACGGCGGTGAATGGGGTGGGGGATGGTTCTCTGCTGAATCCCTACAGTGTTGCTGATGCGGATGCGATCGCCACTGCTGGCACATTTGCCTTCCTCGACGGGAACTACGATTTCGCTACGCTCAATGGAGGCGTTGCCTTCAGCCTCGGCAGTGGACAGTCCGCTACTGGCTTCGACAATGGTGCCAGCATCATCTATGGCACTACCCAGCCGGTGAACATTTCCGGTGACTTCGGCATACTCGGCGGCTCAGCCACCCGCGCCAGCACCGGCAATGGGACCCTGAGCATTATCAACAGCGCTGCAAACAGCATCTTCACCCTCGCTGGATCGAATACGGTATCCAACATCACGCTGGCGGGCTCTGCCAATACCACCAGCCTCATTTCCTCCAACGCAGGCAGTGGTATGATCGTGAATGGCGTGACCATCGGTGGTCTCGCCACCGGCAATACCGCGCTGAGTTTCATCAATACCACTGGCACGGTCACCGTGCAGGGGAACAACATCAACGCCGCCGGCACCTCCACGCTGCTCGCTGCCATCAACGGTGGCACGGCGAATATCACCATCAGCAAAGGATCACTGCCTGATGTCGGCAACACTCCCGGCACGCTCACGGGGGGAGGAGTCACCATCGGCAACATGACCGGCGGCGGTGTCACCCTTACCGGGGCCACGCTCAATAGTCTCAGTGTCTCCGGCATGGGGGCAGCCACGGCCATTAACATCAACGGTACTTCCATCACCAGCACGGGAGTCAATGCGGTGAACATCTCTGGCGGTGCTGGCACCATTACCTTCGACGCTGCCAGCTCGATCGCTGGTTCCGCCACTGGCAATGCCTTCGTGGTCGCGGGTGGGACGGGCAACGTTACGGTGAATGGCAGCGTGACTCAGAACAACGCCCTGACGGCCGTTGCCATCTCCAACAAGACGGCCGGAACCGTCACCTTCAACGGTGCAGTCACCGCCAGTACGAGCACTGCCACCGCAGTTTCGCTCACCAACAACACCGGTGCTACCATCAACTTCGGTGGCAATCTTGGCCTGACGACCACCACGGGCTCGGCCCTGGTCGCCACCGGCGGGGGCACGCTGGGCATCGGCGCTGCGGGAACCGTGAATCTCACCACCACCGGGGGACGTGCGCTGGATCTTGATGGCATCACCCTTGGCGTGGTTTCCATCGACTCCATCTCGGTGACCGGTGCCTCCAACGGAGGCGTCGCTATCAATAATGTTGGAGGCACTTCCCTGACCGTGACTGGTACCACGACCGTCAATGGCAATAACACCGCCGCCGATGCCATCAGCATCGCCGGTTCCTCCGCAGCCTTTGACTTCCAAGGATTGACTACCATCTCCGGCTCCAACGATGAAGGCATTGCCCTCTCCGGCGCCAACGGTGCTGTCACCTTTGGTTCTGTGAACATCAGCAACGTCAACGGCCGCAGCCTCGAAATCATCGGTGCGACGGGTGCGGTGAATGTGAATGGTGGTTCGATCAACGCCCCGTCCAGCGATGCTTCTGTGTTTGTTCAGAATCAGGTGAACGGCAGTGTCATTCAGTTGAGCAATGTATCTGTGACCAGCGGAGGTGGGGACAACTTCAACCTTGCAGCGAATGCCGGTGTTTTCACGGTGATTGGCGGCACCCATACCATGAATGGCGCCAGCGATGTTCTGGATATTGATTCTCTCCTTGCCACGGGTGTGGTGAACATCGGCGGAGCAATTATCCAGAATAGTGCCGGTTTGTCTCCGCAGGCAGTGGAAATCGATGGTTCGGCGGGCACCGTCAATGTGACGGCGAGCATCTCCGGACCCAATGGAGGTCAAGTCGTTCAAATCGGCACCACCAGTGCCATCACTGGCGGCGCCATCACGTTCTCAGGCCTGATCAACCAGACCGGCGGCACCCGTGGGGTTTATATCGACAATGTCAATGCCGGCACGATTGCCTTTAACAATACGGTCACGCTCACCGGGAACACGACCTTCGCCATTCAGGTCAGTGACGTAGCGGCTCCCGCCAGCGTCACGTTCTCGTCCATTGACATCAACAACATTTCGAACGCCGACGCTGTCTACCTCAGCACGAATGCCGGCCAAATCGCCATCAACGGAGGTTCCATCAATCGGACCACGCATGCGGCGATTGGCGTTTACGGTTCCAACCTGACGGCGAACAACCTTTCGATTGGAAACAACACTTCTTTTGCCATTAGCAGCAATGGCATCCTTGTAGGCAATATTTCGGGCGGGCTTCGCACGATATCGATTTCCAACAGCAACATCCGCGCGACTCTAAATGCGTTCCAAGCCGGGCATGGTGCAGGGAGCCCCCTGAGGATCGCCCTCAACGGAAACACCTACGAATCCACCACGGGTGCGAAGGCCATCAGCATCACGGGACAGGCGCTGAATTCCGTCACCGTCACTTCCCTCAACGGTGGCACCGTTATCGGCAACAATACTGAAGGCGGTGTGCTCTTCAATCGCGTCACCTTTGACGCAGACCCCACTACGGGAGGCATCCAGCAGGTCAACGCCGGCACTTGGAACATCGGTCAGGGCACTGGCAACCGTGTCATCGGCGATGGTCTGAACTTCCAGAATCCCACCGGCGACCTCAACTATGGCACGCTGAATATCTTCAACTCCGGAGGCACCGGCCTCCTGGTGAATGCCAAGACCACCACCTTCTCCCTTGGCGGTGCAGGCAGTGGCACGGTCAATACCTCAGGCGGCACCGCGTTGAATCTCGATCCGCTCACCACGAATCTCACCTTTGGCACCGTCACCAGCACGAACAGCGGCGCAGGCAATCCCGGGGTCATCTTTGATGGTGTGGCAGGCAGTGTGACCATTGGCACCCTCAATGTGACCAACGCGGGCAGCCATGGTTTCGTGGTGCAGAATTCCAGCGGGAACGTTTCCCTGACCAGCATCAACATCACCACCGCTGGCGGCGATGGCATCCGCCTGGTGAATAACACCGGCTCCTTCGGTACAGCAGCAGGCGGTGCAACGCTAATTTCAGATACGACTGGTGATGGCATCGATTTCAGTGGTCTCACCTCAAATCCCACGATCAGCATGCTGGGTACTGTTGGTATCACCGACTTTGGCGGCATCGGTGTGAACTTCACGGGGGCAAATGTCACTGCGGCTTTCGGCGTCACGACCATCAATAACAGTGCCAATGGAAGCACTGGTACGG
The DNA here is from genome assembly GCF_011044495.1 of Roseimicrobium sp. ORNL1. Taxonomy (GTDB): domain Bacteria; phylum Verrucomicrobiota; class Verrucomicrobiia; order Verrucomicrobiales; family Verrucomicrobiaceae; genus Roseimicrobium. The sequence continues at coordinate 3,877,277 of NZ_CP049143.1, read as the reverse complement.
CCATTGACCTTTCCAGCACCACAGGGACGAGAAACATTACCTTTGCGGCTGGCTCTTCTATTTCGAATGTTTCCATTGGTGTGCAGATTGGCGCCACCTCCGGCACCGCGGCGAATGCGAACTTTGTCTTCGGCGATGGTCTTAGCGGCAATGACCTGCAATCTTCCATCTCTGCCACCACGACGGTGGCCGCACTCGGCCTCGACCCGGCGCCTAACAGCCCCGGCGTCTATAACTTCAATGACGTCACACTGACTGGCACCGCGCTTTTCCCGAATGCACCGGGCGGTGCGGTGTTCGTAAGCGCCACAGCGTTGAATGGTGTGGGTGATGGCTCGCTGTCGAATCCGTATAGCGTTGCGGACGCGAATGCGCTTACCGGCACGCTGACCTTCGGCTTCCTGGATGGCACGTATAACTTCTCTGCCCTTGGGGCCAATGGTTTCACGGTGGCTGCGAACCAGTCCGTCGCTGGTCTCGACAACGGTGCAGGCATTGCCTACGGATTGCAGCAGCCGAATCGTGTGCTTGGAAACTTCGGTGCGCTCGGCGGGAACGTCACACGCGCAAACTCTGGCAATGGCACCCTCTCCATCACCAATGGTCTGACTGGTTCGAGTGTGTTCACGCTCCTCGGGTCGAACACGGTGAGCAACATCACTCTCACGGGCGAGGGCGGCGCACAGGATCCGCTTAATCTCATCCAGTCTGATGGGCTTGCTGTTGGGTTCAATAACGCCGCCGGCATCTCCATTCAGGGGGTGACGATGGGCAATGTACAGTCCACAAGTCGCGGCCTGAGCTTTGCCAACATGGCTGGCAATGTGGTGATGAATAACAACAACATCAATGCCTCGGGTGGCCAGCTGATCAACGTCACGGGAGGTACTGGCAATTTCACCATTAGCAAGGGCACCGGCACTCTCATGGGACGCAGCATTTCCGTGGGGAGCACTACTGGTGGCTTCTTTTCATTGGAGGGGGCTTCCCTCAGCACCGTGGGGAATACCGCAGTCACCTTGAATGGAAATGCTGCTGCGGTGAGTCTCCTTGATCTCGCCATTACGCGCACCGCAGGAGACACGGCGTTCGATATCGATGCCGCCACTGCCAGCACGGGCACGGTCACCATCGGCAATGTGAGCACGTTGGATGGTGTGGCTGGTCGTGCGTTTGTAATCGGTGCTGGTGCACGCAATATCGTTGCTTCGGGACTCAACTTCACCAATGCCAATTCCACTGCCACGGTCATTCAGGTCACCGGTCAAACGGGCGGTACCATCAGCTTTGGCAATGTGGGTGTGACCGGCTTCAACAATGCGGCCTCCACCGCCGTGACTCTTGCGGGTACAGGCGGTACCGTCACCTTTGGAGATCTAGACATCGCCACGAGTGCCGGTGCTGGCCTCAATGTGGGCGCGGTGAGCTTCCGTGCCAATGGCACACCTACCATCAGTGCTACGGGAGCCACGGCTGTCACCTTGAACGGTACCACGATCAACGGTGGCACCATGAACTTCTCCTCCGTGACCAGCACTGGCGGCACCAACGGCATTTCCATGACGAATGTCACGGGCACCACGGGCTTCAATCTCATCACCATCTCGGGCTCGACGGGTGATGGTGTGCTCCTGAGCAATGCGGGCACTGTTCACCTGCGTGATGGATCTATCAATAGCGTGGGGGGGCACGGGGTGAATATGCTCAACACGGGCGGCTCCATCGGAAGAGCCAACAGTGTGGATATCGCCAGCACGGGAGCGGTGGCCGGCAATGGCATCAACGTCCTCATGAACGATGCTACCGCTCGCACGATCGACATCTTCACCGTCAATGTGGGTGCAGGGAGCAACGTGGCCGGGAAGGGCATCTTCTACACCCAATCTGGGGCTGCCCAGCAGACGCTGCTTGTCGAGAGCTCCATTTCCGCTTCCGCTGGCAATGGGCTGGAAGTGGTAAAGAGCGGCACCGGCAATCTCGAGTTCCGCCTCGCCAACTCATCCCTTAATTCGGTGAATGGCGCTGGAATGGTGGTCAATGGTGCGGCAGGTACGGGCACTCTCTTTGTCACCCGGCATGAAGACAACAACTTCACCGTCGGCGGGGGCGGTGGCGCGCTGTACAACACGGTCACCTTCGACTCGAATCTCGGCATCGCTGGTTTCCAGGAGGTGAATGGCGTTTACATCGAGACCGTTGGATCAGCGACCAGTGCTGGTACGGCCGTTTCTTTTACCAACGTGTCCGGCGCGTTGGGCTTTGGCATCGCCTACATCGCCAATACGAATGGGAATGGTCTCTTCAGCAATTCATCGTTCGCACTGCGTATGTCTGATGGCGCTGTGAATGTTACCAATGGCGCCGCATTGACCCTCACCAACACGGCGTTGAATCTCACGTTCAACCAGGGCGGCACCAATGTGGGAGTCGTGAATTCTCCAGGTGACGCCCTCGTCATCGGCACCGGTACCACAGGCACAGTCAATCTCGGTACTGTCGTGATGACGGGCACCCAAATTGCCTCGAACAATGTTTACGTCACCAACTCTGCGGCCGTGGTCACAGCCAGTTCGTTGAACATCACCGGAGGATCGCGAGGGGTCTATGTGGTGGATAGCACCGGCAGTTTTTCGGTGACGGGGACCTCCACGATGCAAAACCTGACGGAGAGTGGTGTCAGCTCTGTCAACAGCACCGTGGCATTTGCGGGCAACGTCACGGTCACCGGGGCGGCATATGGGCTCAGGCTGATGGGTACCGGAAACAAGACTTTTGGCAACGTAGACATCAACGGCACTACACTGGCGGGCGTCCAACTCGGCGCACCGGGAGCCACCAATGACACTGGAAGCACCACCATCGGCACCCTCACGGTGGATATGGCAAACTCCGCATCTTCCCGGTACGGCATCACCGCAGGCGCCTATGAAGGCATCGCGAGTTTCGGTGCTACCACCATTGGCACTGCCGGTTCTGTTGGCTCTGGTGGCACTGAGGGCGTTTATCTCACCGTCGCTGGAATCACAGGTGGTTCCATCACCTTCGCTTCGCTGAACGTCGCTGAGGCCGGTATCGGCATCCGGAGTGATAGCAACAACATGTCGCTCGCCGTCACCGGCGCCACGACGCTCTCCAACATCGCCACCACCGGCATCGACGTGCAGGCTTCGTCGGGCAACTTCCAGTTCCAGAACATCACTCTGACGGGGCCGGTGGCCACCGGCTTCCGCTTCGGAGCGAATAGCGGCACCTTCACCGCGACGGGCACCACCACGCTCTCGGGAATCACCGGTACGGGCATCAATGCGAATGCTGCCACCGGCACTTACAACTTTGGTGCTCTCAACATCACGTACAGCGGAGCGGGTCGTGGGATTGATTTCCGCGATTCGAACGTGCGATTCGAGACGAACAACTTCTCCCTTACGGGGAACAATACGGCTGGCAGCATCGGCATTGACCTGAGCGGTTCGCTCAATCCGAATGGTGCGAACTCCGCCACGCCGAACATCCTTCTGGCCAAGGATGCCGGGGAAACGGCCGCTATCAGCGGTGTGGCTACCGGCGTGAAGCTGGGCGATGCGACGGATGGCTCCGCTGGAGCGAATTTCGTCTACGGCAACCAGACTCCGGTCAACAGTGGAAGTTCCATCGCTGTGATTTCAGGTGGGACCACACTCGACACCAGCAATCTCGTCAGCACCAATCCCACCACCCAGGGGCGATATGAGTTCCGCGGTGTGCTCTTCACGGGTCTGGCCACGTTTGAAGGGACAAATCCGAACTACATCTTCGTGGGCACGAATGCGGCCGGAGCGGCCAATGGAGGCAATCCAAACAACCGCATCAGCACGGCTACCTTCCTGGCCAGCTACAACACTGCGGCCATTCTCGCGAACAAGACTGTGGTGTTCGTGAATGACAACGCAGCAGGCATCAACTTGGGTGCCAGCACGCTGAATCTCGGTGCCGGCACCGTGCTCGCGGGCTTCGGCAATGGCGGGACGGTCGTCGTGGCTGGTGGTGTGCAACCGGTAAACGTGATCGGCGACACCTTTGTGCCAGGCGGCGGGAACTTCACGGACGCTGCCGGTGCGGCGACTGTCCTTTCCAATGCGGGAGTCTCCACGCTTACGCTCAACTCGGGCAACACCCTCTCCAACTTCATCCTGGGCAATGGCGGTACTTCCATCGTCGGCACAGGCTTTGGCTCGCTCGCCATCGATGGCATGGTCATCAACAATGCGCTGGGTGGTGCCATGACCCTGAACACCGGTACGCTTGCGGGCCTTGGATTCAACAGCGTGACGTCGGGTGGTGGCGTGAATGCCGTCTCGCTCACGAGTGTGACAGGCTCACTCAATTTCGGCACCGGATCTCTCAGCGGTGCCTCGGGAGCCACCTTCTCCGTGAATGGGGGCACGATCGCGCTGAACTACAGTGGCAGCATGACCCAGGCGAACAACGCCGCGCTGCTGAGCGTCTCCGGCGGACACAGCGTGGGTACCTTGCAGTTCCAGTCTGGCTCTCTGCTCAGTGCCACCAATGGAACCGGCATCCTCTTCAACAATGCGGATGGTACCTACAACTTCAACGGGACTACCACACTGAATGGTGGCGATGCGGGTATCGATATTCTCAACGGTTCCTCCGGCACCTTCAGCTTCGGCACGGGCACATCCATCACCAGCCCCACCGGCATAGCATTCAATGTCCAGAACAGCACGGCGAACGTCACCTACAACGGCACGATAACCCAGAACAATTCCGCGCAGGCAGTCTCTGCCATCAGCAATACAGGTAACACCATCACCTTCGGTGGCCTCATTTCCGCAAGCACTGGGACAGCCAACGCCATCGATCTGGCCAGCAACACGACCTTCAATTTCAATGGAGGCCTGAACCTTACCACCACGACCGGCGACGCCTTCGTTACCTCCTCCGGTGGCACTGTCACCGTAGCCGCTACTGCGGGTGCGGAGACCATCACCACCTCCGGTGGACGCGCTGTTATCCTTGGTAACACCATCGGTGCCGGTGGTGTCACCTTTGACAGCATCACGGCCACGGGTCCCAGCAGCAACACCGCCATCTTCCTGAACTCTACGGGCAATACGGGCATGTTCACCGTTACCGGTACTACTGCGATATCAGATCGCGGTGCCACCGCCATCGACATCGCCGGTTCAGGGAATGCCACCTTCGGTGTTGTGAATATTACGGGGCGCACCGGAACTGCAATTGGCATTAGTATCAGCAACAGCAGTGGCACCTTGGTCTTCGGCAATACCACGATCACCAATACCGGCAACTCGACTGGTGCCGACATCCTCTACCTGAACTCAACGGGCAGCGCCACCTTCGCCCAGACTAACCTTGATCACAATGGCGCGACGGGAAATGGCATCCATGTCCTCGGTAGCAATGGTTCCTTCACGAGCAATGGCGGCACTATTCAGGGAAGCGGTGGGTTTGAAGTCAATGTATCTGGTGGCACCGGTATCGTGAATATCGCCAGTGCCATCACCAATACCTCCGGTGGCTCCATCAGCGTGTCCAGTAGAGGGGTCGGCGCGGGAAATGTCACCTTTTCGGGAAATATCAACGACACTGGCTCCGGCATGGGCGTCACTTCCGTTGCCGCCGGTACTGTCACCTTCAGTGGTGCTTCCAAGGTATTCTCCACGGGCAGCAATACGGCGGTGACCCTCAATACCAACACCGGTGCGACCATCAATTTCACCGGTGGCGGACTCGCCATCACCACCACTTCGGGCACTGGCTTCCTCGCGTCCAATGGCGGCACCGTCACTGTTCAGGGCACGGGGAATACCACCACCACCACCACGGGCGTTGCTGTGGATTTGAACGGCATCACCATCGGTGCTGCGGGAATCAACTTTGACAGCATCACCGCCAATACGGCTTCCGGGCTCAGAGGCGTCTCCCTCGTTAATACCGGCAGCACGGGTGCCTTCACGGTCACCGGCACCACCGCCATTTCCAACCGTTCGACTGCGGGCATCTACATCAATGGCACCGGGAATACCAACTTTGGGGTTGTGAATATCGCAGGTCGCACCGGCTCGGCGCTCGGCATCGACATTGACTCCTCCAGTGGCACCCTAATTTTTGGCAATACCACCATTACAAACGCAGCCAGCGCTACTGGCGTGGGCATCCGTTATTTGAACTCGACGGGCAGCGTCACCTTTGCCCAGACCAATATTGACCAGAATGGCGCCGCAGGAAATGCCCTCCTCGTGTCCGGCAGCAGTGGCAGCTTCACCAGTAATGGCGGCACCATCCAGGGCTCTGCCGGGGACGAGGTCGTAGTCACCGGAGGTACCGGCACCGTGACCATCGCCAGCGCCCTTGCCAACAACAGCGGCGGGGTGGTCAATGTGAACACCCGCGCCTCTGGAAACGTCATCTTCTCGGGTAACATCAACTCCACGGCGGGTGGCGGCATCGCCGTGTCCAGTGTGACGGGGGGCACGGTCACGTTCAGCGGCACCAGCAAGGCCTTCACGGCAACGACCACGACCCCTGTGCTCCTGGTCAACAACACAGGCGGCACGATCGACTTCACCAATGGTGGCCTGGTCATCAATACCACCGCGCTGGCCGGCTTCTCGGCCACCGGCGGCGGGACCGTCACGGTCCAGGGCACTGGCAATACCATCACCACCACCACTGGACAGGCGTTCAACATGGTGAACACGACCATCGGTGCCAATGACATCACCTTTGCATCCATCAACACGGGAACTACCGCCGCCGGAATCATACTCGACGTGGTGGGCGCAAACGACTTCACGGTTGGCAGCGGTGCCATTACCGCCACCAGCCGGGGCGTGGATATCAACGGCGGCAGCGGCAACGTGACTATTGGCGCCTCGATTTCCACCTCGGGTGCAGCAGCGCGCTCCGTGGACATCACCGGGCACACCGGGGGAACGGTGACATTCTCCGGCGCGCTCTCGGACACCAGCCTGGGGCTCCTGCTGGATAGCAACACCGGCGGCACCTACAACTTCACCGGCACCAGCAAAGTCTTCAATACGGGTGTCAACAACGCGATTTCCCTCACCACCAACACTGGCACCACCATCAACTTCACCGGCGGCGGCCTCGATATCGATACCACAACCGGCACAGGCTTCACGGCCACGGGCGGTGGTACCATCACGGTTCAGGGCACCGGCAATTCAATCACCACGACCACTGGCACGGCAGTCAATATCGCCAACACCACCATCGGCGCGAATGGCATCACCTTTGCCAGCATTTCAACCAATGGCGCGGCCAATGGCATCCTGCTCGATACCGTGGGCAGCGGCTTCTTCACCGCGAGCGGTGGCTCCATTGTGAACGCCTCCACCCGCGGGGTGGACATCAATGGCGGCGACGGCAACTTCACCTATGCCGGCACCATCACCACCAGCGGTGCTGCGTCTCGATCCGTGGAAATCACCAACCACACGGGCGGTACGGTGACCTTTAGCGGCGCGATCACCGACAGTAGCCAGGGCATCAACCTGACCGGCAACACCGGAGCCACCATCAACTTCACCGGCGGCCTGAACCTGAGCACCACGACCAACAACGCCTTCACCGCCACCGGTGGCGGCTCCATCGGCATCTCAGGCACCACGAATACCATCGGCACCACCACCGGTACGGGGGTCGTGCTCAACGGCGTCAGCCTGGCGCTTTCCGGTGGCGGGCTCGATGTCACTGCCACCGGCTCGGGCATCGGCGTGAACGTTACCGGCGGCACTACTGCGATCAGTGGCGGTGGGCTTGACATCATCTCCAATACCGGCACCGGCTTCCAGGCCGTCGGCGGCGGGACGATCACTCTGACCGGATCCAACAACACCATCAACTCCACTTCTGCCACGGCGCTGAACATCGCGAATACGAACATTGGCGCGGCCAACGTCATCTTCCGCAGCATCTCCGCTGGCAACAACAACGCTGCCGCTGATCCGGTCAACGGCATCGTCCTGAACAACACCGGTTCCTCCGGTGGACTCACCGTTACAGGCGACGGCGCTGCCGCAAACAATGGCACGGGTGGTGTCATTCAGAGCACCACCGGCTCGGGTATCAGCCTCACTTCCACCTCGAACGTGAATCTGAGCCACATGAATATCATCAATGGTGGCGACGATGGCATCCTGGCGACGACGGTGAATACACTTACCCTCAATCGTCTGAATGTTACCAACAATGGCAACTCCACCACGGACGAAGGCGTGGAGCTGGACAACATTTCTGGCGCCCTCACCATCACAAATACCAGCGTGACCGGAAATGCCCATAATAACCTCGACCTGGACAACCTCAGCACGAACCTGGCCTCGATGAGCATTACTGGGAGCACCTTCAGCAGCAATGATCTGGCTACGGGCAACCACGGCGTGCTCATGCAGTTCCGGGGTACCTCGGTGCTCACCACGGGTACCTTCTCCACGAACACAGTGCAGAACAATGTGGTCATCGGGATGCAGGTGACCACGGCGGATACAGCGACTATTTCCTCGCTGACGGTTTCGGGGAACACCTTCTCCGATACGGGCACAGGCAACAGCCAGGAAATTGCCGTGGACATCTCCAAGGCGCAGACCTCGAACATCACTGCCACGGTGTCGAACAACACGATGTTGGGCCACAATTCCCAGGCCATGAACTTCTTCACCGCAGTGGGCGCCGGAACTACAGGGAACTTCTATATCCGCATCACGGGTAACGTGATTGGGGATAACAACATCGCCGGTTCCGGTTCGGTCCTGGGCAATGGCATCCGCGTTAATCTCAATGGTGATGCTTCCAGCCGCATCCTGATCGACGACAATGACATCTTTGAAACTCCCAATGGTCGCGGCATCGAAGTGATTGGCCGGAATGGCATCGGCACGTCGGATGTCACCATCACCAACAACACCATCGATCACGTCCACCTTGGTTTCGGTCCGGGTGGAGGTGCTGCTGACTTTCCTCTGGCGGCCATCTTCGTGCAGACCAATGTCGCCGGTGTGTCCGGCCATGCCATGAGGGCAGACATTCGTAACAATGCTGTGCCAGCAGGCACGAGCTTCGACCTTGTTTCCACCTACATTGCCCTGCTGGAGACTGGAGTCACGACTCTCGATTTGGTCGACACCGCTCCAGCCAGCGCCAATGCTACAGCCCAGCTGACCAGTACGAATACGGGGAGTTCAAGTGCCAATGCAGGCGTGGGTCTCATCCCGGGTCCCATCAATCTTCCGCCCCTTCTCCTCGCAGCCGGTGGAAGCTCTGCTGCAGGAGGGAACTTGCTAACCCAGGCACAACTGGATCTGCTGGGCGCTTCCGCCGTAGATCGCTGGATCGCTACAGGGCTGACCGGCGGCCAACTCACCCTGCTTCAGAACGCCACCTTCACGCTCTCAGATTCTCTGCCGGGTGGATATCTCGGCGCTGCGGACGGCTCCCAGATCTACATTTCGGTGAACGCGTCCGGAAATATCTGGTTCGTGGATGCCACACCATGGGATGATGCGGAGTTCGCCGGCACTGGGCTCAGCCTCACGGCCACCAGCACGGGCGGGGCTGCTGGCTACATCGATGCTCTCACTGTCATCATGCATGAGTTGGGACACGTCATCGGCTTCGATGACGCATACGGCTCTGGAGTGGGTGGTCCTTTGATGAATGGCTATCTGGGCACCGGTCAGCGCCTTCTGCCGGCTGCTGGCAGTGTGCTTTCCATCCCGACGGGAAGTGCCGCACCTGCTTTGCAGCCGCTTCTCTACCAAGTCCCAGCTCCGGTGCATGGCAATGGCCAGCCCAGTGCCTTCCATGTTCCCGTACAGGGCGTCTTCAAGAACGGAGTTGTGAATCCTGCCCACCGGTTTGGCGGTGACGGGATGCACGGCGTGATGAATCCCCTCGTGCTCACTCCGGTGCGGTTTGCACCGCAGGCAACCCTTCCGGGCCTCAGCCTGCCTTTCACGCCTCCGACCGTCCAGCTGGTTCCGACGGACAAGACACCGGCGAAGAAGGAAGAAGCTCCTGCGAAAAAAATCCGTGTCAGCAAGAAGCCCCGTCTTTCAGCCGCTCGATAGCCGGAAGTACGCTTATTCGATCCAAATGTTGTGGGGCGGCATTGTCGACAGCGGTTTATGAATGTGGTTTTTCTGTCAGGTATTTGAAATAGGATTTTGCTTAGCTTGCACTTTTTCCAATAGAACTTAAGACCTCGATTATGGCCGAGCCATTCCTCTCCGAGATTCGCATCATGTCATTCGCATTCGCTCCCAAAGGGTGGGCGTTCTGTAATGGGGGGTTGCTTCCCATTAACCAGAACCAGGGACTTTTTTCGCTGTTGGGAACTACTTTTGGCGGTGATGGGCGCGTGGACTTTGCCCTCCCTGACCTCAGGAGCCGGGTGCCCATTCATGTGGGTTCCAATCACACTCTTGGAGAACGTGGTGGCGAGGCGGCTCACACCTTGTCCATTGCGGAGATTCCGACTCACACGCATGTCCTGAACGCCACTTCAAACGAGGGTACCGCACTTGTTCCCGCGAACAACCTTCTCGCGAAGAACAATCTTCCGGCTTACAGCCAGGCAACCAACCTGGTGGCGATGGGAGCTCCGTCCGTGTCGAACGTCGGCGGCAGCCAGGCGCACCTCAACATGCAGCCTTTCCTGACGCTCAACTTCTGCATCGCCCTTCAGGGCATCTTCCCGTCGCCGACTTGATTCGCATTACACGACCGGACCAATCTTTCACACACTCACTTTCCCATGGCACAACCTTACGTCGGTGAAGTTCGAATGTTCGCGGGTAATTTCGCCCCTGCCGGATGGATGTTTTGCGAGGGGCAACCGCTTCCCATTTCGGAGAACGAAACGCTCTTCCAACTCATTGGCACCACTTACGGAGGAGACGGTGAGTCCACCTTCGCTCTTCCTGATCTGCGTGGTCGCGTCCCAATCCATCAGGGAAATGGCTTCATTCTTGCGGAGACTGGTGGGGCCGAAGAGATCACGCTGACGGTAAGTCAGATTCCTGCTCACAGCCATCCTCTGCTGGCCAGCACGAATGTGGCCACGGATGCCAACCCATCTCCCAATCTCCTGGCTCAGACTGGAACATTCGACCTTTACCAGACAACTCCCGGCGGCGCTCCCATGGCGCCTGCTTCCATTTCCTCCATAGGCGGCAGCCAGCCCCACACCAATTTTCAACCTTACCTCTGCGTCAATTTCATCATCTCGCTGTTTGGAATCTTCCCGTCGCCCACCTGATCGGCGTGTCGCGTACTCAACCTTTCATCTCCCACCCATACTCCGATGGCTGATCCTTTTGTTGCAGAAATCCGCATCTTCCCTTTCAACTTCGCGCCCAGAGGCTGGGCCTGGTGTGATGGCCAACTCCTGCCGCTTTCGCAGAATACGGCGCTCTTCTCCCTCTTGGGAACGACCTACGGGGGCAATGGCAAATCCAACTTCGCTCTTCCTGATCTTCAGGGTCGCGCTCCCATGCATCCTGGACAGGGCCCCGGGCTGAGCTTGCACGACTTGGGCGAAACGGGTGGTTCAGAAACCGTCACTCTCCTGGAGAGCGAGATTCCGAACCACAGCCATGCGCTCAACGCTCAGGTACCACCGGCAGACAGCGCTACTCCGCAGGGTAATTCCCTTGCACGCGTCATCGGTGCCTCGCCCTACCTTCCGCCTGCAGGAGCACCTCTCGTGACCATGGCTCCTGAGGCCTTGGCGCCAGCCGGTGGCGATGCGCCGCACAACAACCTCCAGCCGTTTCTCACCTTTTATTTCAACATTGCACTGCAGGGTGTGTTCCCACCCCGGGGCTGATTGGTGCATCGCAGATTGGAAGTGAGTGGACGCAACCGTTCAGTATATGGCAGCTTCGCGGCATGATTCAGCGGTCTTCTGAATTCATGCCAGAAGTGCTTTCCGCCTTGGAGCTCACATTTCGTGATGCCGCGGCGGAGGATCGTGCCTTCCTCAGTGAGCTGTATATCAGCACCCGTCTGGAAGAGCTGAGTGTGACTGGATGGTCTCCGGAGATGATTCGAGCCTTTCTCCAGCAGCAGTTCGAGGCGCAAACAGCGCACTACGAGCAGCACTACCTCAGCCACGGCGCCATCTTTCGTATCATCCTTGAACACGGTCACCCCATCGGACGCTTCTATACATTTGAGGGAAGTGACGAGATTCGGGTGGTGGATATCGCTCTCGTTCCCGAAGCGCGGGGGAGGGGGATAGGCACGGCTATCCTCAAGGACTTGCTTTCGAAGTCAAATAAGCCGGTCACCATTCATGTGGAGAAACAGAATCCGGCGATGCGTCTTTACCAGCGGCTTGGATTTTCGAGGATCGGGGAACACGGGTACTACGACCTGATGGAGTGCCGCCCCGCAGCCGTCAGTTGAAGACCGCCTCGTACTTCCATCGCTTGTCGGGGGCCGGTCCAAGTGGGACGATGAAAATAGATTCCATCCGGTCGTTCGAGAGTGCAAAGTCCAGCATGCCCTGGTTCATCCTCAGTTCAGGGGCGCTGGTAAACAGAAGGGAAAACGGCTGTGGGCGGATATCATCCCCCTGATGCCGGTTGTGCTTTGGAAGTACCTCGACGGCATCCAGCTTCAGCTCCCCGATGGATTTGCCTTGAGAACTGATGGGGAGAGACTTTCCAACCAAAGGGGCGAAGTAGTCGTGATCGAGAACGGTGTGCATGCTGTATGAATAGCGACGGTGCCGTTGAATTCCACCCTTCATTCATTCATTGCCTTGAGGCACACTGCTCAAGGGTATTGGTGAACAAGGCCTCCCAGCGCTGCCGCACCGCATGCCATTGCCAGTCCGGATGGCGTGCTCTTTGCGCTCCTGCAAGAGCCAGCCGTTCGCGCAGTTCGCGGTCGCGGTAGAGAAGTTCCAGTGCTTCGGCTGTTCCTTCCGCTCCCACTTCAGCCATCTCCAGCAGCGAGTATTCCGGCACTCCACGCCATGCCGGTTCGATGAAGCAGGCCGCGTTCTCCCACAGCTCTTCACAGGCACTGTGCCGGGGTACAATCTGGGCCCGACCTGCAGCTGCATGCTCGAAGCTGACGAGACCCCAACCTTCACCGGAGGAGGTATTCAATCCAACATCGCACCCATTGTAGAGGCGATTCAGTTCCGCGTCGGTGAGTGGACCGCTCGTGCTGGAAAGGGGATTCCACACGATTCGATGGGATATATCCAGCAAGCTTGCCAGATCCCGGAGTTCACGCGCGTGTTCGCCAGTGGAGATGGCATGGTGCAGGCACAGCTTCACATTGGCAGGTTTGCCTTCTGCGAATTTTGCGAAGCCTCGAAGGGTTGCATCCAGGCACTTCCTTCGCGCGGGGCGACTCGCGTTCAAAACGATGAAGGACGTTTTGATATCTGGAAGCGGGCCGAAGATCTGTTGCTTTAGAGCAGCCTGGGCTTCGTGGTCATCGGGGGCAAACAACGAATGGAATGCCTGCAGATCCACCCCGTGAGGTACGACGCTGACCTCCGGCGGAGAGTCCACAGCCAAGCGCTGGAATCCAGCGCGGACCTGAGCCGCCGCTCCAGGCGTGTAGGTCACGACGTGAGATGCCTTTGCCAGTGGTGCCACCAGGGAATCATCCGTGATGCGTCCATCGAGAGGGAAGTAGACCACCACGGGGCAGCCTAGACTGCCGGGTTCCAGCACCTCGAAGTAGTATGACATCATCCAGATGTCATGCAGGATGAAGACACAATCCGGGCGAACCTCTTCGATGATGCGCTTCGCTTCAAAAGCAGCAAACGTGTCGCCACCCTTGAGGTTCGTCGGGTGGAGTGACCAGGCCTCATCCACACGCGGTCCCTGGTAACCGATGCCCACATGGTGAACCTCCCATGTATTCGATGCTGACCGCAAGACCTCACCCATGACCCGGCCGAAACCCGTGCCTGGAGCGTGCCAGCCCAGGGCTACGAGTTTCGGTTTGGAGCTGAGCATGTGTAAACGAATCGGCGGGCGGTGGCGTGTTGGGCACACTTGTGGCCCGCCTGGCGCTGTTTAGCTCAGCGTGATGGGAGTCCAATAGGTCGTTCCGCTGGTGACCACCGGCATGAGTTGGAGCGTCATCACTGGACCGATGCCGTCATAAGCGCTGGCTTCGAGGCCAAGGGATGAGGATTCTCCCAGGATGTCCACGAGGCAGTAGGCGAGAGAGCCAATCTCTCCGCAGTTCAACTGAGCGCTGATCTGTTCGAGCCTCTTCAAGGCAACGCCGGCGCCGTTGTCCAGCAAATAGGCATACAGCGGCCCTTGAGGCACTCGGAGTGTGCTCAGGGAAGTAGTGGCCACGATGAGGAGGTAGCGCGGATCGTTGTACTGCTCAATGCCGGCCGGAAGTGTGGTGTTGGACTGCTGCACCACATTGAACACCACTTGCAGTGTCGTCCGGTCGAGGATAAGGAACCAGAATGAATTGTTGGTGTAGGGATTTGGGAAATAGGTGGTGCCTCCCACGACCGCCACGATTTGACCGTTGGTATTCCGGGGCGATTTGACCGTGAAGGGAATGTTGCCTGAAGCGCTCATATAGGGTTCGTGCGGTGCTTAATCGGGTTTGGCTGGTGTAGTCGGTACATTCGAAACGAAACCGTTTCGAAGCGACTGCGCATCCTTCACGTTCAAATATCTTATGCAAAGAAAATTTGGCTGCATACTTATAATGAATTACAATTTACCCTGAGTGTGCATAAGGCACTGGAGGCTGGGGTGCGTAAATTGCCGTTTACGCGAATGCCGTTCATGGAGCGTGCATGGATGAACGACTGAGACGGAAACATGGACAGGGTTGCAAATCTTTATGCGTTCCATTATCCAATGACGTTGCATTTTTGTCTAAAGGCCTAGTTCCTGCTTGTTCTGTCAGCGCGAAGAGCTACTGATGTGCGCTCCTCAAGTTTATTTTCCCATGCCGCGCAGACGCCAGTTTTTAGCCGTAAGTTTAGGTGCATCCGGAGCTGTTGTTCTTTCAGGCATTCCGACTGTGGCAGAAGCTGCGTCAGCGACTGACCAAAAGGCGACTGGGCCGTCATTGAAAAAAGGACAGGCGGACAAGATTTCTCTCACGGAAGCAGACAAGGCCATCCTGACCTTCCTCCGTACGTTCACCAACCAGGTGTATCTGGTGGGTGGCTCAGTGGCAGGGAAGACAACGTCCAGCAACTATCGCTGCACCCAGCTGATTGCATCCATCAACGATCTTGATGAGTTTCAGGGCCGCCTCACGGCAAAGGGTTCACCTGTGAGCAATGGGATGGCGATGGGCAACAAGATCTCCTTCAACCATCTTGATACCACGTTCGAAGTCGAGTTCCTGCTGGTGGAGACTTTTCAGAAGCGGGTCCAGGAGACCTGGGCGGGCATGCGAGCGAGCGGTGAGCCCGTAGTATTCGCTCATGAAGCGTTGCTTTATGATCCTGCTCTCAAACAACTGAGCGATCCGCACAAGGCGATTCGTGGCAAGTCCGCGCTGCTGAAGAGGGTGCGTCATACCGACAACTACGAAGAGCTGTTCCAGGCGAATCTGGAAACGATTTCCTTCAACCTGACACCGTCTGCGCGTGATCAGGCGGCCCTGCAGGCCTTGCTGGCCCGAAAGGTCGTCACGAAGATTGAGGCGGAGACAATCGCAAAGGCATTCCTGCAGTGCCTGTCGTTGGCGAGCCAGGTTTCCTCTCCAGAGACCATCGGGCAGCTCTTCACACGCCCCCTTGTTCGTAGCACCTTGCAATCGCAGTTCGGGTTTGACTCACTTCGTCTGCCGAACAATTACGCCAGGATCCGATCCCGTCACCCTGCCTCAATTACGAACGGAGTGATATGGCACGCCCTTTGCAAGGGTGCTGAGAGTCCAACTGACGGCGTGTACCGTGTGTCTGCGTATGCACTGGGGGGAAGCAGCCAGTTGAAAACATTCCTCACCATGCAGGAGTACCAAAGTGTGAATACCGTGACATCAGACAAAAATTTCCGTGTCTATGCTTGACCGGCTCGCTGTTGTCGAAGTCACCTTTTGTCAGTTCACGACCAAGAATGAGCGTGTTTTTTGTCCCGGAGGGAGGATGCTTTTGGGCGAACCTGGAAACTCTACAGACGAGGCCGGTACGTGAGTTCCAGGAGATGTAGCGCCAGGAACAAGATCTTGTTCAATTACATTTGGAACCAAGGAAAGGGGTGGGGCGATGTTCTCATCGCCCTTTTATCAAACCCGGCAGGTCAAATCGTTTCGGGAATTGGAGGAAGGCGTGTCGGAAATTGGGGGTGAAGTTTGAGGCTTTGGCTGTGTACCAGACAGTCTCTCGAAAGCACCCTCAAGGAAGCGACCCACTGGAACACACGTGAGATGGTCAAGCGGTGGGGTCTTCGCGCCAGACGGTGAGCCGTATCTGGCGTACCTTTGGCGAGGCACCGCATCGCAGTGAGAATTTCACGCTCTCCAGCGCTCCTTATTTCATCGACAAGGTACACGATGTAGTGGGTCTCTCCTTGGATCCACCGGCCAACGCTTTGGTACTATGTGTTGATGAGAAGACCCAAGTCCAGGCACTGAAACGCAGTCAGCCAGTTTTGCCCATGCGCCCCGGTAAACCCGAGCGGCGCATGCATGAATCGGGAAGTAATTGACTCTCTTTCAACAAAGTACCGGCGGTCGGACTCGAACCGACACGTCCTCGCGGACACAAGATTTTGAGTCTTGTGACATGTCGTTTTGACGTGTTTGGTCGTGTTTGCTAAGGTGTGCACCATTCGTTGCTGTACGTAGGGAAATGGAGCATTTTATCCCAACACAAGCGAACACATCATGACACAGGTGAACAAACAAAATGCAAACCAAATGCAAACCAAGGAAGCGGCCGGGGTGCGTCGGTTTGCAAAGACGGACTACAGGCACTGGCTTGAAAGGGTGGATATGCCTGGAAGGTGTCTGACTTTCGGAGTCCATCTTTCGTACAGGGGGCGTCGGATGCGCTTCTCGCTAGAGACGGCAAACAAGGATGCTGCAGCCAAGAAGGCCGCCCGGCTCTACCTCAGCTTGGTCGCCAAGGGCTGGGACGAGACTTTAAAGCAATTTCGCCCTGAGAAAGCCCCGAAGCCACCTTCCCCAACAACAGTAGGTCTGCTGCTCACCGCGGTTCAAAACCTGGCAGAAGTACGCGTCTCCACCTTGAGGGCATACAGTCAGGCAATACGAACGATCGCTTCCGATGTGGCGGCAATCCGTAGCAAGCATGCCAGAGGTAAGTCAAAGGGCCGGGCCGATTCACTGAACACCGAGGAGTGGAGAAGGGCCGTTGATGCTTTGTCGCTCGATTTGCTGTCACCTGCGACGGTGGCAGATTGGAGGAGAAGGTACATCGAAAGGGCAGGGGATGCTCCAGACGCGCGGCGGAGAGCCGAAAATTCGGCATCAGCGCTTATAAGAAACGCCCGGAGCCTATTCTCAAAAAGGACTTTAAGGACGCTACTCGAAACCATGCCTGAAATCGTGCTCCCAGATCCTCTTCCCTTTTCGGGCATGGAAGTATCACAGAAGGTGCAGAGTTACAAAAGCCGCGTCGATCCAACCGCTCTAGTCAATGCTGGTTTGGCAGAACTCGCAGGAAATCCAGCCAAACTGGAGCAGTTCAAGATTTTAATGCTTGGCCTTCTGTGCGGGCTCAGAAAAGCTGAAGTCGATACGCTACAGTGGCGCCAAGTGGATGTGGTGGGTGGCACCATCTCCATTGAGACCACCGAGCACTTTCAACCCAAAAGCCACGAGAGCGAAGCAACCGTAGCGCTTGATGAAGGACTAGCTGAAATGATGAAAGAGTGGAAGAAAAAGGCCACTGGTCCCTTCGTGATTGAGAGCCAGCAGAAGCCAAACTACCACAAACGGAAGAACGCATACTACCGGGCAAATGTCCATTTTCGACGGCTCGCAGTCTGGCTGAAGGCGCATGGGGTGGACGGAAGAAAGCCGATTCATCAGTTGCGAAAGGAGTGCGGCTCGATCATCGCCACTTCGTCGGGCATTCTTGCTGCCAAGAGCGTGTTGAGGCACTCGACCATTGACATTACAGCCAAGTTCTACGCTGACCATAAGAAGCGGGTTACTACAGGTCTCGGTAGCCTCCTAGTGCCGCCAACAAGTGCTCTGGAAAGTTGAGAAGACCTGCCCCCTCCGAGGTATACATAACATTTGGCATAACAATACATATCGCATTTTCTTATGTTTTTGCCTTGCGGCCCTATGAAGCCGGGGCGATTGATCCGCTGTCCTTTGGACAATGCAGAATTGAAATGACAAAAGTGAATCCGATTTGCGAGTTGCTTACGAGGAAGGAAGTTGCGGAAAGGTGGAAGTGCCACCCCGAGACGGTCAAGCGTGCGGAACGTCGTGGCTCCCTTCCCTCCATCAGACTCAGCGCGCATCGAATCAGATACCGACTAATTGACGTGATTCGCGTCGAACAAGACTCCTTCACTGGGGTGAACTAGTGATAACTACATCAGAAAAGGTAGGGTAAAACCACCGCTGATATCTTGACCGGCTGCCCGCTTGCGGGCGTGCAGGTGGAGGCGGCCATTCAGGTCCCCGGTCTGGGTAACACCCAGCAAAAGATCAACTGTTACCACGACCGAAAGCGGCCTCAGCTCAAAGCTGAAGGTCCCGGTGTGAAATGATGCTCGGCGTCCATCGCCCAGCATTCCCCCCCCCAAAAAACCACACGGGCATTGCCATGCCTTTTCGTGGCGAGACGCGCCCTCGTGAAAAGCGCGCAACGCAGAATATGAAAGAGACAAATCAATCCCGCAAGGCCCGAAAAGGGCCTCGCCAATCATCATCAGCCAAATTGAGCCACGCCGACCGGGATGCCGGACCGTGGTTGCCAGGCTTCGAGCCGATCGTCTTAACCGGCGGTAGCACTCACTTCCGTACCGCCGACGCCATAGAGCATGGCGCCAGGGAAGTCCCCGACCGAACCACAAACACCCAGCAATGCATCGCGGACTCGTCCTCTGATGCCGTACCACCAGTATCAATATGAATAATCAATTACATCAAAGTGGCGCTCAAGCCATTCACCTCTTCTCCGAAACGAACCACGCCGGAAGTGCTAGTATAGATGACAAAAAGATAACCACCGAAGCACAACAGTGGCAGCTAATGCTTAAGCACAATCCCACGCTCCAAGAGCGTGTGGCAAAGAGCCTCGGCGTAGGCACAGCCACGATAAATGCCCTGGCACAAGAGCAACCGGCTACGTTGGGGATTGTGCCGCAAGGCACTCAATTTGTAACCGTCGGCACACTTGGGAATGGACGGCCGGGTCTCATAGATGATGCCCTGTTTACGGACAGATTGGCATTCATCTACAGTGGCGCGGTATTTGTCAGCAAGCCTTATCCCGGCTTCCCAGACACAATGAAGTTTGGCTGTCCCCGCGCACCATGGAGGGCATGGGATGCCAAACCTTCCTGCCCGGATACCTTGCACGTCTCTGAAAGCGAGGCGCTGGCCATTAAGCTCATTGACGCAGGAGAGGAGCGCCCTGGTTCCCGTGTGGTCGCGCTCCGATCGACCATGTTGCCCATCGCGCCATACGTACCCCACTTGCTGGCATCGAAAGTGTTCATCTGGCTTGAACAAGCAACATCCGACGCATCGTCTCGGTTCGCTGAGTCACTTGAACGTGCCTTGGGTGACACGGGGGCAGTCGTGTCCATCAGGACTTTCTGACTCACACGGGCAATACCCGCTCAACTGTAAGCATACAGGAAGGCGGTGCCAAGTTCAAGGACTTGGCACCGCTAGTCCCAGCGCATCGCCGAATGCGCGTGCTGTATTAACGCTGCTTTTACAAACATTTTCAGTAATTCATAAGTATGATAGACACCTTATCTTGGACCTGCTCCATACCATATCTACCCGACAGATTAGTTGAACTGCAATCCCTATTCCCGAATCGCAAAAGTACTAACAGAAGTAAAACTAAGGGTTCCTGTACTACTTCCACAAGACACTGGTCTTTACCACTGATTGGCATCAGGTTATCTAGTGGGACACAAAATTACATCACGAGTATCCAGTGTGAACTTCCCAAGCTCTTGTATGGACACAATGGAAGGTTAATACGTAATGCAGCCGACCTCACGGTTGCATTGCGCAGACTTGATTCAGTACTGCAATTCATTGCAGATCCGGGTATCGAATCAATTGTGAAAGGTGAGTCATCAACTATTGATAAGGGTCATATTAGTCGGATAGACTTGGTCTGGCAGTATAATCACCCTGTCAGCACTCTGAGGGGTGTGCTCCACAATGCCAGACATCCACGCATTTATGGAGGGCCGGATCTGTTCGGTAATGGAAACATTGCGTTCCAGGGAAATAGATTCACTGTCACCATCTATGACAAGATGAAATGGGAGAAACCAAAGACACGGTACAAAAATGCCTCTGGCGTGTGCTCTATAACTCCTTCAGTCGGTTCCGAGGTAAGCCGCATTGAACTGAAGCTTGAGTCGAAAGGGTACGTGGCCAAGACCTTCGGAGTAGACCCAAAGGTCGGATTAAAGTCATTCCCCTTCGATGAAGCGTATCGTGTGTATCGTGACCTCGTGCTTGAGTTCACAAACCTGGGTAATCATTCCAGCACATCCACGACTTCCTTAGCGAGTTTTTTCGCTTCGGAAGCGCTTCGGGATCGTTTCATCCTTGAACGATACATTACACATCGGCAGCATCATCCATCGCGGGCTTCTGCATTAAGGAGGGAGGCCCAGTCTGTGGTACTCCGATCATTCGACTTGTCCAGCTTGGTCCCTTCCCTGCAGCGACTGAAGGTCGTAGAGGTGGTTAATCCATGGGCAGAGAACGAGCTTCTTAAGTTTATGACGAACAATCCGGGCATCCTGGAACCTTAAGTTGCCTGTATACGCCAGGGCTTCCTGAGGGCTGGGATTCCTACAAGTACTCGCAGGGGCAGGAGCCGGTGCTATTGAGGGAGTACCGGCTGTGCCTGGAGGTGGCGTAGTCTGAGCAGTGTTAGGGGCAGGTGGTGAGTACAAAGGGGAAGGCCCGTGCTTCATCAAGGACTGGTCTGCTGCGCGCTTCTCGGGGCAGGATGGAGGGAGGGCAGGGCGACCGGGGTAATGGCGTCTTCAGACGCTTGCTGTTCCACACCCGGAACGCCCTCTGACTTTGCTCAAAGGAGGTGCGCGGGCGATCCAAGAAATCGCCCGCGCACCTGCTCCTTTCTTGGAAACGAGGAGCTTCAAATTCTATTGACTTCCTGCAGTCATGCATAAGAATCTCCATACCCGCTGGTGCTTCGGCAACAGCAAGGTTGGCACAGTACAGAAGAGGCCATATCGGTCACGTCGGAAGCATGGTGTACGTGAAGGAAATAGATCATCAACTTCACCAACAAACACCAAATCCTGACCCAGAACTGACCACTCCATAATCCACGTCTCCGCCGATTAATCGGATGTGATAGGCGTGCCCAAGGCCCTGGCCTCCTGCCATGGGCTCTCACTGAGGTCCTCCAGGCCCTCAAATCTATCGCCCCTATATGGCATCCCTATGCCTGCGGCGAGCTGCGCTCGTGCGCCTCGTCGTGCCCAAAAATTTCAAAGTCTTTCAGTCAATGAACATTCAAGCCATTGAAAATGTAAATCAAAATAGAAAGTGTAATGACCCGCTCAATCCTAGCGGACAGCCTTCACCTGAACATCCACCGCTATCCCCAGTAACCGATGACCATCTCGAAAGATTAGCTCTCCTCCAGAGTAAAGAGCTCAGGGCTGCTCTAGCAGCCAGGGAAGATGTGCTAAACCCATCGCCCGGCGCATCTGCCACCGAGGAGATCACGCCCAGTTCACGGGGCTCCGCCACAGGAAACGGTGAGCAACAGTGTGGTGATACGCCTAACGGGAATGGGCGTCGAGAGATTCAGGTCGCATCGGTATGGCCTGAACGGGGGCATATCAGCGATGAGCATCTGAGGGAGATTGGAGATCCGTTCATCTGCAATAGGGAAGGGTCTTTGGTTATAGATTGGGATCCGCACTATTGGACGGCAAGGTATGCCCATGAGACCCTTGTGACGTATTACCCGGGTGAGGGTAAGTTCTATAGCTACGACAAAGCGACTGGTCTGTGGAGTGCTGAGTCCAAAGCGCAACTTCGCCTTGAATTGGCAAAGTATCTCCGCAAGTACTCCCAAGCCTTGGAGCAGAGGGTTCTCAGTGACAAACGCTCTCCATACCGGCTGAACGAGGTGCTCAACGATCTGGAAGCTCATGCCCTCGCTCCGGAGGGTTTCTCGCGGCCCCCGATGGGAGTCCTTCATGTGAAGAATGGCATGCTGGATTTGAACTCCTCCCCGCCCACTTTGCGGGACTTCGCGCATACGTTCTACAGCACGTACCAGATCCCCTTCACTTACGATGACACTGCTCGATGCCCCGACTTTTTGGACAAGCTAGTCCGTCCCGCCATGAGCGATGAGGATGTGAAGATGCTCCAGCTCTTTTGCGGGCAGTTCCTGCTTGGCCGCAACATCTTCCAGAACTTCCTGGTCTTCAGTGGTCCCGGGGGGAGCGGGAAGGGGACTATCGAACGCATCATCCGAGCCGTCATTGGCCAGCGGAACATTAAGCCACTGCGCACCTCGTTGCTAGGGGAGCGGTTTGAACTCGACGACCTGGGCAAAGCGTCGCTCCTGATTGGGGCAGATGTCGACGACAGATTCCTCTTCGAACGTGGAGCGAATGTCATCAAGGCACTGGTAGGTGGTGATGAACTGGCTAGCGAGAAGAAGGGTGGTGCAAAAAGTGTGGTCGTTGGTGAGGTCAATATCCTAATTCTGACGAACAGCGATCTTCAGCTGAGGGTGAAAGGTGACAATGAGGCATCCGCATGGGAGAGGCGGATGCACATCATCGAATTCACGCGCAGAGCCGCCAAGCAAATTCGGGATTTCGATAGGGTGCTGCTACTCCAAGAAGGCAGCGGCATCCTGAACTGGATGATTGACGGTGCGATGGAAATCCTGAGCATGAGTGAGTTTCCCGTCACAGATGAGCAGAAGGAACGCGTGACGAGAATTCTCCGAGCGAGCGATTCGTTGCGTATCTTCGTGGACACTCGCGTGCGTCCCCAGGATGATGCACGTATTACTGTAGAGGAACTTCTCGATGCATACGAGAGCTTCTGTGATGAGCAGAGATGGGAAGCAAAACCCAGAAGACAAGTCCAGAAGGCGCTCGGGCCACTCATGGCGGAGATTCATAAAGCAAATAGACGGAACGACATCGTTCGCGATGGGGGTGCCAAGCGCGGCTTCAAGCACGTCAGGCTTACGACCCCCGCTGACCATGTCAACGGCGCCTGCTGTAGTGATGTCGAGGACCAAGAATCCGACAAATGAGGCGTTTATAGCTGAGTAGGTCGGGCTCTGATTACCAACAAGCATGACCAGCTTCAACATTCTGTTATGACAACGAAGAATGAAAAAGCATCACCCGTTTCTGCGTCTCGGCGCAAGAGGAGTGCCGGGGCCACTGGTGCAAGCCGTGGCCGGACGCACAGCCTTGCGTCACCTCGTCCGGTGGGTATTCAAACTATTGCCGAGCACGAGGTTGCGCACGGTGTCATGAGGTGGCTCCGTGGCTTGAAAGTTACCAATCTTTGGGTGTCTGAAACTGGTGGACTTTGCGAGGGTACCGGAGAGGAGATTTCCAATGAGGATTCGCTACTGGTGACGTTGGCTGGTTTCGCTTGGGAAGTGGGCCCTTTCAGGACCGCTGCTCAGATCAACCTGCCGAAATGCCGCGGGCAAGATTTCGATGAGGCGCGTGAATTGATCGGCAAGGTGCCGTGGATGAGGGTCGGGCCTTGTCCGCGCAATGGCGTAAGGATGCAGTCGGTGGATGAATCCCTGATGCGGTTTTTGTTCAAGGCCAGGGATATGCTCATACCCTACAGAGACTTTATTAAAGAGGCCGGTTCAATATTGAAAAGGCATGGACACCTATCTGCCCCATCCTTCGCGGGTCTGCTTCGACTTAGATATCCAGATGAAGCATCTTAATGATTGAAACGGGTCCTCCCTTCAGAAAGGGGCTTTCGTTGGCTGGTGGGCAAGGGTTCCCGCTTGTAAGCAGGTAGTCGTCACCCTTGTGATGAGGCAGAAGGTCAAGCATGCAGGCACTTGAGCCCCCTGTTCTGCCTGTTGCCCACGGTGTACAGTCATCACTGCGCGAGGGTTCGGACGTTTCGGACGCTTACCAAGGGATCCCCGTTAAGGGAGGCGAGGTCCACTCGACGCCTACGAGTGAACCGGGTGTCCACGTTCACTCGCCTGAAGCACTGTAAGTACCGTCCGAAGCGTCCGAATTGGCGCCGAGACCTCCCGCCAGTTGTGATGTCAGAATTACAAGGGGTTTTAAAAAGGCACCAGATTGAGCGCCGAGACTGACAATCTGGAGGGAATTTGAAAATGCAGGTAGAATCGATTAATAGAGTCTTGCAGTGGTGGGGGCGGCCGCCACCAAGCGACATTCTGAAATTGGCCTAACAGTGGGCGGCACTGGGCTAGGACATTAGGTTATTCGGTCGACTGTCCGCAACTTTGAGTTTGAAAATCAGACCCTTGATCAGCGAAAGCACCCGTTTCGCAGTGCGCCTCTACGGTCCTACGATGGTGCGGGATTCCTGGTCAGGCATTCTGTGGCCTCCATTAGAAGTAATCGGCGGCATTTTCACAATTGAAAGGGCTTTTTCATATTCGAGCCTTTCGGACGGCCAGAGTGAATCTTCCCCGTTTTTCTAAAATCCCTGCGGGCAGGCTTGGAAACGGGGTTCCTGAGCTGTCCAGGTCGTGTCTGAAAACCTCAAATGAGTCCTAAATAACGTTGCTCATAGGGTATTTAGTGGCAGCATAGGAACGACATGAAAGTTCGATTTCTCTGGTGGGAGCCGAGGAAAAAGCGGCTCACAAAAATGGTGGTGCCCAGGTAAATCAAGGCGGGCGGCCTCGCACCGACTTGGGCCTGCTACTGGAGGCCCTGTTCTATCGCCTGCGCAACGCAGGGCCCTGGCGTGACCTGCCAGAGGGGTTCGGGCCGTACTCCACCATTCACGGCTGGCACAGCCGCTGGGCCAAGGAAGGCCTTTGGTTCAAAATCCTGGAGGTCTTCACGCGCCGAGTCCGCGGTCCGGTGCGCCTGGTGGATGGCACCCACATCTTGGTGCACCAATGCGCGGCCAATCCCGCTGGCGGGGCTGCCGCACAAGCCATGGGAAAGACGCGTGGTGGACGCAACACCAAGCTCATGGCTCTGACCGATGCCCGAGGTCGATTGGTGAACACAACGCTCATTGAAGGACAGGCTTACGAAGGACGTCATGTGGTCAACCTAATCAGAACGGGATGTAATCTGCGCATCGTGGGGGACAAGGGTTTTGACGATGACAAACTTCGGGACACACTACGCGCCTTGGGTCATCAGCCGTGCTTCCCCACCAAGAAGAACCGCAAACACCAGGTGCGCATCCCCAAGAAACTGTACCGCACTCGATACCGGGTGGAGAACTTCTTCTGCCGCTTGAAGGGATGGGGCTGCACCGCCACCCGTCTTGATAAGCTCGTTCAGAACTTCCTTTCCCTTATCCACTTCGCCGCAGTGATTGACTGGCTAAGGTCTTGAATACAGGTTTTCAGACACGACCCAAGGCTGCTGTGATGATACAGATGCTTTTTTTCAACCAACCACCTGCCCCCTTCTATGACCTGACCGAAAGAGGCAAAGCCCGGTGGGGTCGCTCACCGGGTGATGAGAAGAAGAAATGCCGTTGGGTGAAGTCCGTCGTGAAGGTGGAAGTAACCTTTTTTGAGTGGACCGACGCAAAGAACATGCGGCACCCACCATTCGCTAAACTGACTAGCTGAGCATTCGTCCCGCGGTGGCAAGACGCATGAGGACTCACAATGGTGAATACGCAAGCAACTCGCATGTATGGCCCGCGGTCAGATCCATATAACTGGGACAGCCGGTTTGATTTGGGCCACATTAAAGTGACTGACTTCTTCCAATAAAGCAACAGCGTCAACGCGATGCCGGTGTATGAGCGTGGTTTCCTACCGCTATGATGCGACTGAGGCGAGCACGATTGTAGCGTTGAACAAATACACATGGGACATTCGATGCGATGGCATAGACAATGACAACACAGTCTCCCCCCAACGGATTCCACGTTAAGAATAAGGGAGTGCACGCAAGAGCCGTCCAATGACATATCTCGCCTCGCCAAGTCTCTTGCATGAATCGGCGGATGTAGGCCTGTTCCGAACTGGAAAGCTTTTGTTTGGTGAAACCGCCGTTAAACCACGATGCCCCGTCCGGCAGATGCTTTTTCCATTTTTTGATTCGGAACACACGCTGATATATGTTCCCGTTGTGCTCCCAGCTTGGAATTCCGGGTGGTGGGAACCATCGCGCAGGCATTTTTGTGAACAACCATGCCAAGCCCAACTGAATTGCCAGCCAGCCGACAACATTCAGAAAAATGATCCAGAGAATTGGAAGCTCAACGTGCATCGAAGCTGCGCCCCTTCCAGCCTATGGTCTTTCCCAGCTTTGTCAGGGACATCGCGAAGACACCAAAGAAAAACAAAAGTTGGATGGGATAGAGGAGCGAGGCAAGTGGCCTGAAACTGCCCACTAGTCGGCCCATCCAGGCAATCTGCGCCGCGAACAGCAGATAGACTACACTCCAACCTTGTTCTCCCGATACTATCCAGCCTAGCGGGGCGAGCATCAGAGCCGACATCCAGGCAATGCTAAGAGCAAGAGTCCGCCCCGGCGTGCGTTTGGCACCCGAGGAAAATCCTTTACTCCAACCTCGCACCAGCTCTGACAAGCCATGAGGGTACATACGGAATGAAATATGTCCCTTCCCAAGCATGCTCAGAACCGGTACGCCCCCTTTATGGAAATGCTGTGCGAGCATCACGTTTTCAAGCACGAAACTTCTTACAACCTCGTGGCCTCCTGCACTGACGTAACTTTTGCGGTCTACCAAGAGTACTTGTCCGAACAACCCCTGAGGTACTGTGCCAAGGACCATGTTGAGGTTGAAAAACAATGAGAGTTCCTCATAAAGTTTCTTAACCGCATGCCAAGGCCCCACTGACAATGCGCCGCCTTGGTAGGCATCAAGCAAACGTTGAATTCCATTCGCTTCAACCCAAGTATCTGCATCCATGAAGAGCAGATGATTTCCGCGGGAAACATTCGCGCCCTGATGGCAAGCCCAAGGTTTGCCTCGCCATCCGGCGGGGAGTGGAGCTGAGCTAACTACCCTTGCTCCAAACTCTACAGCTATCTCTGCGGTTCGGTCGCTTGACTCGTCATCTACCACGATGATCTCGTGCAATGCGTGTGACTGGTGCTGCAGCGATGCCAGCAGACGCGGCAAGTTCTCTTCCTCATTCCGCGCAGGAACAATGACGCTGACACTAAGTTCTATTCCTCCAGCGGGCGGGCCATTCCGACAATGGGCAGGCTTCAACTTTGGCAGAAGGGCAAATCCTGCTGACCACAACACCAGAGTAATGGCGAGCAGTATCAACATTGCGCATGCCAGGCGACCACCTTCTTGGCCACATTCTGTCCGCACAGCACTACCATCGGCATCCCTCCCCCGGGATTAACCGAACCTCCCACAAAGAAAAGATTGGGATATTTGCTGCTCTGTTTTGGTGCCTTGAATGCCAAATTCTTCCAGCGGTCGCTCACTACCCCGTAAATGGAACCTTTATTCGAGTTGTACTGTTCGCGGATGTCGAGCGGTGTCCAAACATGTTCGACCACGACATGTTGCCTCAAATTCTCAAGTCCCATGCGCTCCAGCTTTTCCAGCACCCGATCCTTGAGGGCTTCGTAGTCGGCTCGGCTGAGCGGGTGTTCGTCGTCGATGTAGGGGATGTGCGGCAAGATCTTTAGAGCGTCGCATCCTTGTGGGGCCACCGTTGCATCCGTTCGGGACGCAGCAACCACATAGAGGGTGGGGTCGTGGGGTAATTCGCGTTTCTCAAACACCGTGCGAAAATGTTCGCGCTGATCATCACTGAAGAAGAAATTGTGGTGAGCCAGTTGAGGGTATTGACGGTCCAGCCCCAGATCTATGATGAGTCCTGAACAAGCTGGCTCCAGGCGTTTTTCAAGTTTGCGCGTGAAGGCCCCTTCTTCACCGAGAAGTTCCTTGTACGCCGGAATGACTTCCATGTTCGAAATCACCACATCGGCCGCATGGAATTCTCCACCGACCACGATACCGGTAACCCTGCCTCCCTCACGGCGCACTTCCTCTACAGCGGACTCCAGATGCACCTTTACTCCCAGTTCCTCCATGAGGCGGCCCAGGCCAACAGCGATGTTGTAGAGCCCTCCATCTACATACCAGAGGTCGT
The DNA here is from genome assembly GCF_011044495.1 of Roseimicrobium sp. ORNL1. Lineage (GTDB taxonomy): Bacteria > Verrucomicrobiota > Verrucomicrobiia > Verrucomicrobiales > Verrucomicrobiaceae > Roseimicrobium. Next base: position 3,848,716 of record NZ_CP049143.1, on the reverse strand, counting down.
AGCGAAACTGGATCGTCGCCATCGAGTTCATGAAGGCAGGAGCGCGGAACGCCGACGAGCCAACATACTTGATGAAAAAATCAAAAACGTCCCTGAAATAGCGGGTGTCGAAGTGCGACGCAACTCCGCTGTGCATGTTGCGAAACAGATCGAACTGAGGAAATTTCCACAGCCCATAGTGTTTTCCGAATTCGCGCCAATTGTCGAGACCCTGCTCGAAGTAACCATCGTTCGTAAGGTCATAGAGGTCCGCTGAATACTTCAAAAATCGCTCCACGTTCTCGTACGGTTCGCCGACCTTTAGCGCCTCCGCTGCCATTTTGTCCGCCTCCGGATACAAATCCACGACTGTGCCGTCCTCAAAAAAGTTCCTCCAGTGAGGCCTTACTGTCCGGATAGGTATATAATCCTCCAGATTCTTTCCCGATCTCTCGAAGAGCCTCCGAAAGATGTGTGGAAGCGTCAGGATGGAAGGCCCAAGATCGAAAGAGTAGCCGCGCTCCCTGTGCACGTTGAGCTTGCCGCCGATCTGGCTGTTCTTCTCGAAGATGGCTACTTCATATCCTTCCTGCTTGAGGGATACGGCCGCAGAAATGCCGCCGAGCCCAGCACCGATCACAATTGCTTTCCTCTGGGGCATAGGTCCTGGGTCAGGTTGAACTGGCAGTCCGTTTCAGTCCTTCTTTGGCGCCATCGTCGTTAGGCCGGACAGAAAGTGCTTTGCGGAAGTAGCCGGCGGCCTTCTCCCGGTTCCCGAGCGCTTCCTCGGTACGGCCCAGAAATACCAGGCATGCATCGTAGCCCCACCGAGCATTTTCTTCGCCTGCCGGCTCCTTGTTCTCGGTTTCAAAGAGACGCTCCGCAGTTTGCAAAGACTTAAGGGCAGACTCAAAGCCATCCTTGTCCTTGGCTGTATGATACTTTGCGGCGCCGAGGAGGTATTGCACCCTAGGATTGTCCGTGCCGTGTGCCAGAGCTTGGTCCTGATGCCGCGATATGGAGGGACCAAAGCGGAGCCCGCTTAGCATGCCATCCACCTTCATGCCCATCATCGTTCCAAGCATGGCGTGTGCCTCAGCATCCTTCGCATCCTTTTGAAGTGCACGGGTAAGCGTCTCGATAGCCGCTTCGCGGAATTTTACCACCGCAGGTGTCGACGCACTGCTTCCCGACTCACTCCGCTTTTGAAGCATCTGGTGGAACTGAATCACCCCAAGCCAGTGGTACACTTCGGCGGAAGCACCGTCACTCGCTGCGGCTTTAGAGACTGTACCCGCGGCCTGTGCGAAAGCATCAGCGTTCCATGACGCGTAAGCCTCTCGGAACTCTCGCACTCCCTTGTTAACTTCAGATGCAGATGCCACCAGCGCAGTGCCCGAAAACACCAGAAACAACGCCAGTCCGGAAAGAGGTAGAACGATGCGCCTTTTCATGACTCGCTTTCGTATACGTTGGAATCCCACCAACGGTTGATCGTGGACCTGACAAAAATCGTTCAGAGCCAGAAAAATTTTTTCCGGTCCGGCGTTACTCGTCCGACCGGTTTCCGGCAGAACATGCTCTCGATACTGCTTGAGGGACTCTCCGCGCACGGGGACGACCTTCTAAAAGCCGTATATCGGGACCTGGGCCGTTCTCCGGAGCAGACCTACCTCGCCGAGGTGGCATTCGTGGAAAGCGAGGCAGCCTATGCCATGAAGCATATAGGCCGCTGGGCAAAGCCCAGACGGGTGCCCACTCCTGTGCTGGCGTGGCCTGCACGGTCGAGCTGCCAGCAGGAGCCATACGGCGTGGTCCTCATCATGGGGCCATGGAACTATCCACTCCAGCTTATACTCACCCCGTTGGTCAGCGCGATTGCCGCCGGAAACTGCGCAGTGCTGAAGCCTTCAGAGCTGTCACCCGCCACTTCTGAGGCCATCGCGAGGCTCGTCTCGTCCATCTACCCTCCGGAGTATGTGGCCGTCGTAGAAGGTGATGGCGTTGTGGCCGCCGCATGCCTGAAGCAACCATTCCAAAAGATCTTCTTTACGGGAAGCACCGAGCGCGGGCGCGAAGTGATGGCCTGTGCAGCTGATCGATTGATACCAGTAACTCTTGAGCTGGGCGGCAAGTCGCCTTGCATTGTTTGTGCGGACGTTCCCATCGAAATTGCGGCGCGGCGCATAGTCTGGGGGAAATTCCTTAACGCCGGCCAAACCTGCACCGCCCCGGATTTCGTCCTGGTGGACCGCCGGGTGAAAGAACAATTCCTGGAGAGCCTGAGTAGAAGCATCAAGGAATTCTACGGCGAAGATCCGCGCCGCAGCGCTGACTACTCGAGGATCATCAACCGGCGGCAGCATGAGCGGCTGGTTGGCTATCTGGCTTCAGGCGAGACCTTTTACGGCGGGCACCATGAAGCAAGTGACTTGTACATTTCCCCTACGATCCTTACGAATGTTTCCGAAAATGATCCTGTTTTGCAGGAGGAGATCTTCGGACCCATCCTTCCCGTGGCGACTTTCGACGAGATTGCGGAAGCGATATCGTACCTACGCAGCCGCCCCACTCCCTTGGCTATGTACCTGTTCACGGAGGACAAGGAAACTCAGGACGCCGTTCTCCGAGAGGTCCGCTCGGGGGGGGTTTGCGTTAACGACACACTGCTGCACATGATGGGAAAATGTCTTCCCTTCGGAGGGCTCGGACAAAGCGGGATGGGGATGTACCATGGAAAGTACGGGTTTGAGTGTTTCTCACACCAGCGGGCGGTCATGAACCGCGGATTCCGCTTCGACTCAGCGTTCCGCTACCCCCCTATGAAGACTTCGCTGACGATGTTGAAAAAGGCCGGACGCTTTCTGTTGGGACGCTGAAACCCCAGGGCAGAAAAATATCTTTAGCGGGATGGTATCCAGTTCGCCGCCGGTGGCGTAGGAAGAATCGCATGGCGAAACCTAAACGCGTATTGATCATTGGAGCTGGCCCGGGGGGGCTTGCCACTGCGATGCTATTAGCAAAGGAAGGGCTTGAGGTCACGGTTTTGGAGAAGCAACCCCGTGTGGGAGGGCGCACTTCATGCATCGAAGGTGATGGTTATCGCTTCGATTTGGGGCCCACGTTCTTTCTGTATCCCCAAGTTCTGCAGGAGATCTTTCAAGCAGTCGGCAAAGACCTCTTTACCGAAGTGCCGATGCAAAGACTGGACCCGCAATACCGGATCACTTTTGGAGCCGGAGGTGAGATTAACGCTACCTCAGACATAGAACGGATGTGTTCAGAGATCGCGCGTCTGTCGCCCGAAGACGCTCCGAGATTCCGCCAATTCATGGCTCACAATCGGGTGAAGCTTGAGAAGTTCGCCCCGTGTCTGCAAACCCCTTTCCAAGGCTGGACGAGCCTTCTCAGCGCCCGTCTTCTCGCTGTCCTGCCGTTCCTGAAGCCCTGGAAGTCCCTTCATCAGGAGCTTGCGGATTTCTTTCATGACCCGCGCCTTCAACTGGCATTCACATTTCAGTCCAAGTACCTAGGGATGTCGCCCTTCCAGTGCCCAAGCCTGTTCTCCATCCTTTCCTTCCTGGAATACGAACACGGGATCTGGCACCCCACGGGTGGTTGTAGCGCCCTCACCGAGAATATGGCGAGGATCGCCCGTGAGCTTGGTGTGAAGATTCATCTCGATACCGCAGTCGAACAGATCATCTTCACAGGTAAGCGTGCTGTAGGCGTCCGCACGAAGCATGGCGAGGAACTCGCTGATGCCGTTGTGGTGAACGCGGATTTTGCTCACGCAATGTCCAAACTGGTGGCGCCACAACTTAGAAGAAAGTGGAGTGATGCTACTTTATCTCGTAAGCGGTATTCATGCTCCACTTTCATGTTGTATTTAGGAGTTGAAGGTCGCTTCGAGAATCTCACGCACCACAACATCTATGTGGCCAAGGATTACCGGCGTAACCTGCAGGATATTGAGGAGCGGCACGTGCTCTCGGACGACCCATCATTCTATGTTGCCAACACAGCTACGACTGATGACACCATGGCCCCGCGCGGCCACAGCGCCCTTTACGTCCTTCTACCCGTTACCCATCAGCATCCTAATGTAGACTGGAACAAAGAGAAGATGCGCTACCGCTCGCTTGCCCTTAAGCAACTGGCAAAAATTGGGGTTCCGGATATTGAGAAACGGATCCGCTTTGAACGGATCATCACACCTCAAGACTGGGAACAGAAGGTGGACATTTACAGAGGTGCGACCTTCAATCTCGCCCACAGTTTTTCCCAGATGTTGCACCTTCGGCCGAGAAACCGATTTGAAGAATTTGATGGGATGTATCTTGTAGGAGGTGGAACTCACCCCGGGAGCGGGCTGCCGGTAATATTTGAATCCGCCAGGATCAGCTCACGACTCCTTCTGGAGGATCTCGCGTGAATCCTAACACCAGTCAGTACAATGTCTCTGAAAACCTGGTTCATTACAGGCTGCTCCAGCGGCCTTGGCCAAGCTCTCGCCAAAAAGGCTCTTGAGTCTGGCAATTCTGTCATTGCGACAGCAAGGAACAAGTCCGACCTCGCTGGATTCGCCTGGTCAGCCTGTGAGCGATGCCGCATTCTGGAACTGGACGTTACAGACCCGGAGAGCGTTAGGGAAGCTATCGGTTTTGCAGGTCGATTTGACGTACTCGTCAACAACGCCGGCAGGGGGCTTCTGGGTGCGGTGGAGGAGTGCGAAGAATTCCAGATCAGGGACAACTTCGAAGTAAATTTTTTCGGAGCCCTCAATCTCATTCGGGCATGCTTGCCCATGTTTCGTGAGCAGAAGTCCGGACACATCTTCAACTTCAGTGCTGCTGCGGCGATTTCGAACTATCCGGGATTTGGCGCGTACGGGGCCGCGAAGGCCGCACTCGAGGCTCTCAGCGAGAGTTTACGATTAGAATTGGCACCGTTCAATGTACGCGTGACAATCGTGCGGCCCGGGCCCTTTCGTACTGACTTCGTTGGTCGAGGTTTGCAAGCGGCCGGGAATCACCTCCCAGCTTACGACAGTACTTCAGGCAAGTTTGCGCGATTGGTCCGTTCGACCGACCGCAGACAACCAGGAAATCCAGACCTGGCTGCCAAAGCCATCCTTGAGGTCGCTGCTTCGGCCAGTCCGCCGTTGCGCCTGACCCTAGGCAGGTACGCGAACCAAAAGGCGCGGCGTAAGAACTCAGAACTCGAAAGGGAGCTCTGTGACTGGGAGCAAGTAGGTCTGGGAGTCGACTTCGAGCTGCCAGCGAATGGCCAAGCTTCGTGAGCATGCGCTCTCGCTAGAAGATGTTCGACCAGATATGCCGTGTAACTTGGCCAGCCGATGAAATACGAGTCCCCATCCCAATGCCTGCCCATACACTAATCCGTGATCAGTTCGTTCCGTCTACATTAGCTCAAGCATGGTCCTTCTTCTCTGATCCCAGAAATTTGAGCCTCATTACGCCGCCGCAGCTAGGGCTGCAGGTCGTAAGTCCAAATCTGCCTGCCAGGATCTACAAGGGGCTGGAAATAGAATATTGCGTGAAAGCGCTGCCACGCTTCTCAATGAAATGGCTGACAGAGATCACACATGTGGTCGACCACCGATGTTTCATCGATGAACAGCGCGTGGGGCCTTATGCACTCTGGCGGCATGAGCACTATTTTGCGGAGTTGAAAGAAGGCGGAGTGCAAATGTCAGATCGCGTCACCTATCGTCTACCATTCCAACCTTTTGGGGAACTGGCACACGCGGCCTTTGTGAAGCCACGTCTGAAATTCATTTTTGACTATCGGGAGGAGCGCGTAAGAAAGTTGTTCAGCAAGGATTTGCCAAATTGAACGCACCGACTCCTGGTCACTGGTAGTGATGGCTTGCTAAGTTTCACCCCAACGCATTTTGTCCACTGCATTAATTCTCGTCGGTCACGGTTCTACGCTGAACCCTGACTCAAGCGCGCCGACGCATCAGCATGCGGATGAGATCCGCCGTCGTGGCGTGTTTGATGAAGTGGCTTGCTGTTTCTGGAAGGAAGAGCCCTCCATGCGCGAGGTGTTCTACACGGTGAAGAGTAAGGAGATCTTCGTAGTGCCGAATTTCACCAGCGAGGGCTATTTCTGCCAGGAGGTGATTCCGCGGGAACTGCGCGTTGAAGGCCCGATCACGAAGCGCGGCGATACGAATATCTACTATTGCGCACCCGTCGGTGTGCACCCCAGCATGACCAAGCTCCTGCTGAAGCGTGCGGATGAGGTGGCGCCCGGCGTACCGCGTGAGCAGACCGCGCTCGTCATCGTGGGTCATGGCACCAGCCTGAATGAAAACTCTACCAAGGCCATCAAGGACCAGGTGACTTTCATTCGCGAAGGCGGATATGGGTTTGCGGAGGTGCTCGATGCCTACATGGAAGAAGCGCCGTTTGTCGCGAAGTGGAATGAGATGAGCACCGCGCCGAACGTCGTCGTGGTGCCCTTCTTCATCGCGGATGGCCTGCACAGCTACCAGGACATTCCCGTGTTGCTTGGCATCACGAATGAACCCACGGCAGCCGCGAGCCAGAACGACGTCTTCTGGCACAATCCCCACGACCTTCACGGACGGAAGCTGTACTACAGCAGCGCCATCGGCACTGAGGCACTCATGGCGGATGTGGTCCTGGATCAGGTGAGTGACTTCAAGACGCGGCATGGGCTAACGAAGGAGACTGCTGCTGGTTCCAATGCATCCTTGCTCAAGCACGGCGAGGCACTTGAATTCCTGCTTTCGCGGGAAGGAGGCTTCCGCATTGGGCAGGTGCAAGTGAATCGGAATGATGATGGCTCATGGCACTGCCACCATGTGGACGACGCCGAGAATCGCGGTGGACTCCAAGCCTTCAAGACCCCGGAAGATGCACGCTCCATCGCGACCTACGATGACGCAGGAAACTTCCGCGCCTTGAAAACCGCCCCCACTCTGCGCCGCGGCTGGATGCTCGAACTTTCCAACACATCCGAATTGCTGCTCGCCCTGGACTTTCTCTACCCGGCAGCGGTGGGACTTTGGGAGCACTGGCTTGGGAATACCCTGGAATCCGTATCGCTCCGCGAAACGCTTGGCCGCCAGACCGGCATGTATCGCTTTGCGAAGAACATCACGGACGAGCAGGCACAGCAGCTGGTCGCAGAAGTCTGCAATCCCACCTCGAAATGCCTTCGAGCCATCAGTTGGTCACTGGACTCGGAACAGCCGCTGACCGCATTGCCAACACTAGAGCAAATGAATTGTAATAGTGAGTGTAAGAGATCGTCATTGCCATCTTTACTCTGCGTGGCTCCATGTGGCCAAGTTATCAGCGCCGCAGCAGAACGATCCCGTTTGTCCAGAACTACATCACGACAATAATCTGTGTCTTTTTTGAAGCAGATCGAAATCCTCATGGCCACGTCCTGGTTTCCAAGCTGTACCAGCGACGCGACGATGTTCGCTAGGAGACATCCCGGTGACGGCGCGGAAGGAGCGGGTGAAGGCACTATGGTCGGCGAAGCCGCACGCCAGCGCGACCTCCGCGATCGAGGAGTCCGTCTCGAGCAGCAGTCGTGAGCCTGCGGTGATGCGCGTCTTGGTGATCAACTGCATGGGGCTGACGCCATGGATTCGCTTGATGATGCGGGCGAATCGACCTGCGCTCATGCCGGCTCGTTTTGCCAGCGTGGACGGGCTCACCGGTTGGTCAAAAGTGCTCTCAAGGTGGCGCAGGGCCTGGGCGACGGCACGTGGCACCTCCTCAGGGCTCACAAGTGCCGTCAGGTCCTTGGAGATGCCGATCAGCCCGGTGACGCGGCCTCGCCCATCCCGGATTGGCAGCTTGGTAGTAAGGCCCCATACGGGGACATTTGGTCGGCGCCAGAAGAGTTCCAGCCTCTCTGTGATGGGCCGGCCCGTGCGGAGTACATGTGCGTCCTGCTCCGTAGGGATGCGGCCGTATTCGCCGGGGCACACATCACAGGGTCTGCGGCCTAGCATTTGTGATTTGTGTTCCAAGCCATGCCGCTCGACGAGGGACTGGTTCACCACGAGGTAGCGCCCGGAGGCATCTTTGATGAAGAACGCGGTGTCATGCATGAAATCCGCGATTTGCTCGACAAGACGCGCGTCGACGACGAGGCTCCCTTTGGTTGAAAGGCTGCCGAGGAGCCCCGTGGCTGTAGTTCTCATGTGAGGAGGAGACATTACGTGGGAGATCCTCACCCGGCTTTCTTGCGGGTGTGCCATTGTGCAGCTTTTGATGCGTTCATTGGCCATCTCGTTCAAGACTCAGGCATGGACCTCCGCCATTGTGACTATCGCCATGTGCTTCTTTTTCCCTCTGACTACCGCCTGGAACATGACGAGGTGTGTTGTCCTGACTCCTCTATACGGCATGATACTCATGAGTGGTTCCCTTTTACCAGCGACCGAGGATCATCCGGAATGGGAAGCACTCCGCAGCCGCGCTGAAAGTGGCGAGCCACAAGCTCAATTCGAGTTGGTCCATCGCCTCCGAGATGGCAGGGGAGTCCCCAAAGATGAGGCGGAGGCCATGAGGTGGGCACATCGCGCAGCAGACAGCGGCCATCCGGATGCGATGGATTTTGTCGGCTTTGCCTACCTTCGTGGCAGCGTGGTAAAGCGCAGTCCTGAAATTGCCTTTGGCTATTTCAAGGCGTCCGCTCCCCAGTCCGCGCAAGCTGCCTTCAATCTTGGCCAGTGCTACTTTGGCGCGCAGGGCACGGAGCAGGACATCCCTCGGGCACTGGAGTGGTGGAAAAAGGCAGCCCAGCGCGGGCACGGAAGGGCGGCGGCGAGCGCTGCGATGGCCTATTTCTCCGGCGAAGGCGTCGCTCGGGACCTTGTGCAGGCGCGGCTTCTCGCGGAGCGGGCAGCGGAACTGAAGAATCCCTCAGGACTCGTCCTGTTGGGTGAAATGCAGTTTCAGGCCGGAGAACTGGATGCGGCCAGGGTGAGTTGGACAGAGGCCTCCAAACGCCTTCCCACCGGCCCGACCGGCCATCCGGCCCAGCCGTCTGACAATGCTGCCGCGCAGCAGGGAGCCGATCTTTTGAAGCTTGTCGAGTACCGGCGGCGCAAATCCGTACCGGGCGAGTTTACCTTCGTGCCGATGCCTCACATCCATCAGGGCTACAACAACTGCGGTGCCACCGCCTGTGCCACCTTCGCGCGCTTTCAGGGCAGTGAGATTGGCGGTTGGGAGTTCAAAAAGCTGTGCCCGTCTCCCCTCGGCACCGGCACAGATTGGTGGCACCTGCTGGAGGCATCGAAGAAGATTGGGCAGAGCTGGAAACTCGTCACGTTCACTCCGGATGATTCAGGGTTCGCCGAATCAACCAAACTCCTGAAAGGTGAGCTTGATGCCGGCAGACCGGTGGTCGTCGATTTCAAATACATCGGCCCCCAATACCCCGGGGGATTCGCGGGTCACACCCTCAGTGTTTGTGGCTACATAGCCGCGGAGGACCTCTACATCCTCTGCAATCCCGCTGTTGCCACTCCAGGCTTGCAACTCATCACTGCGGAGGACTTGAAGAACTTCTGGCGTTCCGATTATTACGGAGCCCAGGCGAAAGGTGTGCTCTCGCGTCCGGCGTTCGTGATCTCACCACCATGAAGTCTTTCGCGGCCATCGTCATCGGCTCCACGCTGGCCACCTGCGCAGCCGCTGCGCCTCCGCCGGTCATCGGAGGGCTCGAGCGGACTCATGATGAGAAACTCAGAGGTGCCGTGCTCATCAGCGAATTGGGGTGCGTTGCCTGCCACAAGAGCAAGCAGGCCGCATTTGCGCCAAAGTCAGGACCTGACTTGTCGGAAGTCGGTGGTCGGGTGCAAGGCATGCATCTGCAGAAATTCATCGCAGATCCTTCGGGCGTGAAGCCCGGCACGACGATGCCGGACGCGCTCGGACACCTGTCTGCTGCGAATCGCGACGAAGTGGCGAAGGCGCTGGCGCATTACCTCGCCACGCTTGGCAAACCCGCCCCCTCGACGATACCTGCAAGCGACGCCATCGAGCGGGGACGCAAACTCTACCACTCAGTGGGGTGCGTGGCCTGTCATTCCCCAGAAAAAGCCCTCGACGGCTCCGTGCCTCTTGGGCCGCTGGCGGACAAATACACGCTCGCGAGTCTCGCCACGTTTCTGAAGGATCCGCTGGCCGTACGGCCCGGCGGGCGGATGCCAGATTGCCACCTTGAGGACGATGAAGCCATGGATCTGGCGAGCTACCTGTTGCGGGAGCAGGCAGCACCGGCAGCGGACTTCCAGCCCGACGCCAAGCTTGCGGCCCGCGGTCGCGTGCTGTTTGCCGAGCACCACTGTCACGCCTGCCATCGCACTGGCGAGACTGCTACAACACCGGAACTCCCCGCACTCGAAAGTTTGCGGCCGGACGCTGGTTGTCTCTCTACGAAGCCTGGTAAGTGGCCACTCTACGCCCTCAGTGACGTGCAGCGCGCATCGCTCCGGAGCGCGCTGGCCGAAGAGCATAAAGCATGGACCCCCGCTGAGCAGGTGCGAGTCACGATCACACGGTTGAATTGCATCGCCTGCCATCAACGCGATGACCTGGGTGGCGTGACCAGGGAGCGGAACGTCTATTTCACGGGGAGCGAGGAAAGCCTTGGTGAGCAGGGCCGGATGCCGCCGCCCCTCACCGGAGTGGGCGCAAAGTTGAAGGAAGAGTGGTTGCGCCAGGTCGTGTGCAACGGCGCGAGTGCCCGGCCGTCGCTGCATACGCGCATGCCGAAATTTGGTGCAGTCAACACTGAGCCGCTTGTCACGTGGATGAAGCAGCTGGACACCCTGCCGCCCGCGCCTGTGGAGCGCGTTCCGAATTCGGCAAGGCCGCAAAACATCGGGCGCGATCTTGTGGGCGTGAAAGGGCTGAACTGCATCGCCTGCCATAGCTTCCGAGGCCGCAGCGCGGCGATTCGCGGCCCAGAACTCACGACCCTCGCAGAGCGCCTGGAAGAAAACTGGTTTCACCATTTCCTCGCGCATCCTCAGCGCTTCGCCGCGCTCACCGTCATGCCTAGTTACTGGCCGGATGGAAAATCTCCGTTGCCAGACGTTCTCGGCGGAGATCCCCGGCGCCAGCGTGATGCCATTTGGCAGTACCTCGCGCAAGGTCCCGAGGCGCGCGAACCTGAAGGGCTCGTGCTTGCAGCCCTCGTCATTGAGGTCCGCGATGAAGCGGTCATCGTGCGCCGGGCATTTCCAGGCATTGGCAAGCGGGGACTAGGCGTCGGTTATCCTGGAGGCATCAATCTCGCCTTCGACTCGTCTCAGATGCGGCTGGCGTCCCTCTGGAGTGGCGGTTTCATCGAAGCGTCCGGGCTTTGGCGGGGGCAGGGGTCGGGGCAGGCACGGTTGCTCGGGAAAGACCCCGTCCAATTCCCACCGGGTCCCGCGTTCGCCGTGCTGCCCACGCCCGCGACTGCGTGGCCTGAACCTGACACCACGCCCAGACCATCGCCGTTGGTTTTCAAAGGCTACTCACTGGATGCGCAGCAGAGGCCGACGCTGCGCTATGCGATGGAAGGCTTCATCGTGGAGGACTTCTTCCACGAGCGCCGTGACGATGCTGGTCGCGTATTCTTGGAGCGCACGCTGAGATTCCCGGGCGCACTGCCTTCCGATTTGCACTTTCGCGTGGCCCGCGAGAAGTCAATCGAGCCGCATGCCGGGAACCTTTTTGCCGTCGGCACAAAGTTACTCGTCCGCCTTCCTGCCGAGCCGCTTTTGCGGGCAGCCGGAGACGCGAAGGAACTCATCCTTCCCGTTCACGGTGAGGAGCTGAAAATCGAATACCACCTCACGTCCAAGCCATGATCGTGCGTGTCTTGTTCTTGCTTTGCCTGTTCATGCTCCGCGTCCACGCAGCGGAGAGTTTCGGGGATACCTGGGGCACTGCGGAGCGTGAAGAGGCCTTCTACCGGATTGTAAACGTGCCCATGCCCGACGGAGTGTATCTGGAGGCCGGGAGCTTTGTCTCGCTGCCCGATGGCCGGCTTGCGGTTGGCACGCGTCGCGGTGAGATCCTGCTTTTCAGCGGGATCTCCGAGGAGAAACCGCGTCCGCAGGTGACCACCTTTGCCGGCGGGCTCGATGAAGTGCTCGGACTTGCCTGGCGCGACGGTGCGTTCTTTGCCACACACGCCACCGAGATCTCGCGCATCTCCGACACCAATGGAGACGGTCGCGCCGATCGCTACGACACCGTGAGCGACGCCTGGGGTTTCGGTCATTACCACGAATATGCGCTAGGCTCGAAATTCGATGCTGCAGGCAATCTCTATGTCGCACTGGGTCTCTCGGAGTCCTATCACTCAAAAGCCCTGTTCCGGGGCTGGGCGCTGAAGATTTCGCCAGACGGGAAGACCGTCCCGATCTGCAGCGGCCTGCGCAGTCCCCTCGGAGTCGGCGAGAATGAGCACGGCGAAATGTTTTACGTCGAAAGCCAGGGACCGTGGAACGGCTCGTGCTCGCTCAAGCACCTCAAGCCCGGGGGATTCATGGGGCACCCGGTCAGCTTCAACTGGTATGCCTTCGCCCCGGAGATGGGCCCGGTGCCAGTCATGCCCAATTCTCCCTCGCGCATGGAGACCGAACGGAAGCGGGTGCCGGAACTTGTGCCATACGCGGTGGTCTTTCCCTACAAAAAAATGGGGCGTTCGATTTCCGCATTCGAAGTGTGTCGTGCGGGTGGAAAGTTCGGCCCTTTCGACAACCAGATATTCCTCGGCGACTACACGCTCAGCATGGTGATGCGGGCTACGACTGAGAAGGTGAACGGCGTGTGGCAGGGAGCCTGTTATCCCTTCCGCGAAGGCCTGGGCACCGGCATCCTGGCGGTGCATTTCACGACAGATGGCAAGCTCATCACCGGGGGTACCAACCGCGGCTGGCCCGTACGTGGGATGAAAGACAACCTGCTTCAACGGATTGACTGGACTGGCAGGACGCCATTTGAGATTCTCGAAATCCGGGCGCAGCCTGACGGCTTCACTGTGCACTTCACGCGCCCGGTTGATCCACTACAGGCTGCGCGTCCTGAGAGCTACGCACTGCAGACCTATACGCACATCTACCACCAGGGCTATGGAAGCCCTGAGGTCGACCAGACGCGCCCGGTGGTGGTATCGGCGGAAGTTGCGCCTGACGGTCGGAGCGTGCGCCTCCGCGTGAAGGGGCTCATGCAGGGCCACGTGCATGAATTCCACCTGCCCGAATTCAAATCCAGCGATGGTGAGTTGCTTTTGCACGACCGCGCCTACTACACGCTGAACGAGATTCCAAAGCCTTGATGAATCCATGAAAATTTCCCGCGTTCTTGCCTACCGTGTTAAACTACCGCTGCGTGAGGGCTCCTACAAGTGGAGTGGGGGCAAGTCCGTGACTGTGTTTGACAGCACAGTCGTGCGCATTGAGACGGACGTCGGCCTTGTGGGTCATGGCGAAGTATGCCCTCTCGGGCCGTTTTATCTGCCAGCCTATGCCGAAGGTGTCCGGACAGGCTTGCGTGAACTCGGTCCACACCTCATTGGCGAAGACCCGCGTCAGCTCGTAAAGCTGAACCGCCACATGGACGCCGCTCTCAAGGGGCATCCGTATGTGAAGAGCGGAGTGGACATTGCCTGCTGGGATATCCTGGGGCAGGCTTGCGGTCTTCCGGTATGTGAACTGCTTGGCGGACGGTACGCCGACAAGGTGCAGCTTTACCGTGCCATTTCACAGGAATCGCCGGATGAGATGGCGGCGAAAGTGGCCGGCTACCGGGCGGAAGGCTACCGTCGGTTCCAGCTCAAAGTCGGAGGTGATCCGGACGTGGACATCGAGCGCATTCGCGCCGTTGCCGCGAAGCTCCAAACCGGGGACCGTCTCGTGGCGGACGCGAATACAGGATGGGTCCAACATGAGGCCATCCGTGTCGCCAAGGCGGTGAAGGACGTGGACGTCTACATTGAGCAGCCGTGTCTCACCTACGAAGAGTGCCTCGCAGTGCGACGGCAGATTCCACATCCATTCGTGCTCGACGAAAACATCGACGATCTCGGCATCCTGTTGCGCGCAAAGGCAGACCTTGGGATGGACGTGGTGAACTTGAAGATCAGCAAACTTGGCGGACTCACGAAAACCAAACAGGCTCGCGACCTCTGTGTCAGCATGGGCATCGCCATGACGCTGGAGGACTCATGGGGTGGTGACATCGCCACGGCCGCCATCGCGCACCTGGCGCAAAGCACGCCTGCGGAGTTCCTGTTCACCACCACGGACTTCAACAGCTACGTCACCGTGAGCACAGCCGAGGGCGCTCCGCAGCGCCTCCACGGCCACATGGGCGCGAGCACGAAGCCAGGTCTCGGTATCACTCCAAAAACGGAAGTGCTCGGACCGCCGGTCCTCTCCCTGCCATGAGAGCGAGATTTTTGATGGTGCTTCTCGTACTTGCATCGCGTGTACTGGCTTGTGGCGCTGGTCCCGTGGCCGCTCCTAACGTTCTCCTGATCCTGGCGGACGACCTCGGTTACGGTGACCTCCGCTGCTACAACGACCAGTCGAAGGTGGCCACGCCTCACATCGATCGGCTCGCGAGCGAAGGGATGCGATTCACGGACGCGCACAGTCCGGCCACGGTATGCACGCCCACTCGATACAGCTTGATGACGGGGCAGATGGCGTTTCGTGTGCCAAATGGAGGCACGGTTTTCACCGGTGTCGGCGGACCGTCGCTCATTGCCACGGGAAGGCTCACGCTGCCCGGCATGTTGCGCTCCAAAGGCTACAGCACAGCTTGCATAGGCAAGTGGCACGTCGGCCTCACCTTCTTTGATAACGAGGGACATCCGGTGAACGCCGGTGGTCTCGATGCAGTGAGACGCGTCGACTTCTCGCGCCGCATCCAGGGAGGGCCCGCGGATCACGGGTTCGATTTCTTTTTCGGCACAGCTTGCTGTCCCACCACAGATTGGCTCTATGCCTTCATCGAAAATGACCGGGTGCCCGTGCCACCGACGAGGCTCGTCGACAAAGGGTCTTTGCCGAAGCATGCCTACGCCAACGACTGCCGCCCCGGCTTCATTGCTCCAGATTTTCCGATGGAGGAAGTGGACATCGTTTTTCTAAGAAGGAGTCGCGAGTTCCTTGAGAAGCATGTCAGCCAGTCACCTGGCAAGCCGTTCTTCCTCTTTCATTCCACGCAAGCCGTGCATCTTCCTTCGTTTCCTGCTCCGCAGTTTAAAGGCGCAACCAAAGCAGGACCGCATGGCGACTTCATCTATGAACTCGATTGGATTGTGGGAGAGTTGCTTGCCACTCTCGAAAGACTTCGGATTGCGGAGGATACTGTAGTCATTTTAACCAGCGACAATGGCCCGGAAGTCACTAGCGTGGTCCATATGCGCTCTGACCACGGTCATGATGGCGCGCGACCCTGGCGCGGCATGAAGCGCGACGCTTGGGAAGGAGGGCACCGCGTCCCTTTTATCGTTCGCTGGCCCGGCAAGGTGAAGCCTGGTTCGACGAGCTCGCAGCTTACCGGTCTCACCGATGTGATGGCGACCGTTGCCTCCGTAGTCGGCGCCGACCTTCCGAACCAGGCCGCGGAAGACAGTTTCAACATGCTGCCTGCCTGGTTGGGGACAGCAGAAGGCCAAATCCGCCCCTTTCTAATTCAGCAAGCCGCTGGCGGGGCGCGCACGCTTTCCATCAGACGCGGCGATTGGAAGTTGATGGATCACAACGGCTCGGGCGGAAATCGATACGACGCCTCCCCTTAGCTCAAGCCCTACTACAGGCCCGACCATGCGCCTGCTGCACTGTACATTCTCGCCGCAGATCTCGGCGAAACGAACAATCTCTTCGACACTCGACCGGACATTGCCAGGGAACTCAAAGCGGTGCTCGAACTGTCCAAGTCCAGCGGACGGAGCGCACCAAAGCCATAGCCACCCATGAAACCAACATTCATCATCATGGCGCTTTCCGCGCTCGTTTGCGTTGACGCTGTCGCGTTGGAAAAGAAGCCGCTGAAAGTGTACATCCTCGCTGGGCAGTCAAATATGGAGGGGCACGCCAAAGTCGAGACCTTTGATTACATCGGCGATGATGCAGCAACCGCGCCGCTGCTGAAGATGATGCGGGGCCCGGATGGGAACCCGGCGGTATGTGAAGGAGCGTGGATTTCGTATCTCACGGGTGTGGGCCAGAACAACGGAGAAGGTGTGGGCAAACTCACGGCTGGCTACGGTTCAAGGAGAAATCCACAGGAGGACGGCGGGAAAATCGGGCCGGAGTTCACTTTCGGGCTCACGATGGACGCGGCGCACACGGAGCCGGTTTTGATCATTAAGACAGCCTGGGGAGGAAAGAGCCTGCATACAGATTTTCGTCCGCCGAGTGCGGGTGTGTACAAGCTCAATGACTACCAGAAAAAACTGTACTATGGTCCGCCAGGACATGGCGTTCCCAAGAATATGAATTTGTGGCTCGCCGAAAAGAGCCGCGATACCGGGCACCATTACCGGATGATGGTGGACCACGTGAAGAAAGTGCTGGCTGACCCCAAGCGGGCCTGCCCGGCGTATGATCCGGCTCAAGGCTACGAAATTGCCGGTTTTGTCTGGCTGCAAGGCTGGAATGACATGGTTGATGGACACACCTATCCGGCTCGCGGCAAACCTGGTCGCTTCGATCTCTATAGCAATCTCCTAAAGCACTTTATCCGGGATGTGCGCCGTGACCTTGATGCTCCGACTATGCCGTTCGTTATCGGTGTGATGGGCGTGGGAGGCGTGAAGGCAGAGATGGATACGGTGGAGTTTCGCAAGGCGATGGCAGCACCGGCATCACTTCCGGAGTTCAAAGGTAACGTTTTTGCCGTGGAAACCGCACCTTTCTGGTCTGAGGAACTCGACGCGATTGATAAGAAGCATGCCAAAGTCCGTCAGATGCGAGGCCTGCTGGACTCAAAGCACAAAGATTACTCCCACGCCGACGGGACAATGACCGAGGAGCAGAAACGCCAATACATGAAAAAATTCGAGGGGGAACTCATGTCTGAAGCCGAAGTGGCCCTATGGAATCGAGGAGCCTCAAACGCGGGATATCATTACCTCGGATGCGCAAAAACATTTGCATTGATGGGTCGAGCCTTCGCCGAGGCCTTGCTGGCAAACGAAAAGTCAAAATTGTAGCTCGCCGCGCGAATCGCGAGGGGTTTCATGCTCTTGTAAGATTCTCAGCCCAGGATAGTGAAACTTTGAATTTTTACACCATCCTGAACCCTGAAGAGGAACTAGTCGGCAAATCATTCACTCAAGCTTCAGGTTTGCAGTTTTTTGACGCGATTCGGATGCGATCTTCTCGCGAAACGACAGCAAGTGCTGTCTGAGCTGCGGATCGGTGAGTGCCAGAATTTGCAAAGCCAACAGCCCCGCGTTTTTGGCATTGCCAATGGCGACCGTAGCCACCGGGATTCCCGCAGGCATCTGCACAATCGACAGTAATGAATCCACGCCTTTAAGGCTCTTGGTTTCGACAGGCACTCCAATGACCGGCAGAACCGTATGGCTGGCAATCATTCCGGGTAGATGTGCAGCGCCTCCTGCTCCTGCTATGATTACACCCAGTCCGCGGGAAGATGCTGAACGGGCATATTCCGCCATGTCTTCAGGGGTGCGGTGAGCGGACACCACTCGTGCTTCGAATGCTACACCGAAATCGCGACAAATCTCCGCAGCAGTGCGCATGGTGGGCCAATCAGAGTCGCTGCCCATTACAATACCGACAATAGGAGTGTTGGAACCATTCATAGAGTCTTATTCTTTGAAACTGATTTGTGCGGCCGCAAGCTTCGCGGTTTCAAGAGCTGAAGTGGCGCTTGCTCCCAGCGCAGTGACGTGTCCCATTTTCCTCCCTGGCGACGCACGCAACTTCCCGTAGAAGTGCACGCTGGCACCAGGAATTGCCATGGCTTCCGCCATACCACATGGATAGCCAGTGCCCGTGGATTTTGCCAAGACATTAACCATGGCAGCAGCACTTCGGAGTCTTGTGCTCCCTAGAGGAAGCCCGCAGACAGCGCGAATGTGGTTCTCAAACTGCGAGCAGTCGCAGGCTTCGAGAGTGTAATGTCCCGAATTGTGGACCCGTGGAGACATTTCGTTTAATACCAGATTCCCGTCCGGCAGTTGGAATAGTTCAATGCCAAAACTCCCTACCCCAGACACTGCTTCAACCGAACGAAGCGCCATCTGCGCCGCAGCCTCTGCTTCTTGGGGAGTGATTTGGCAAGGAACCAGCACATCACTGCATACGTGTTCGTGCTGCCGAGTCTCCGTGACTGGGTATAAGACCGTTTGGCCCTGCCTGCCCCTCGTTACGATGACTGCCAGTTCTTTGGAGAATGGGCACCATTTCTCTGCGTATAAGCCCGCCTCGAAGCCCCCCAACCGTCGCACACCCGACCAAATATCAGCCGGTGTAGAAACCGTAAAGTTTCCCGTGCCATCATAACCCAAGGTCCGCTTCTTCAAGATGATGGGAAACCCAAACATTCTCATGGCTTCATCCAAGTCATGCTGACTGGATACAGCTAGAAATTCCGTGACCGGCACGCCCGCGCCGCGAAGCGTCTGCTTCTGCACGAGTTTGTCCTGAACCAGCCGCATCGTTCCTGAGGATGGCAAGACCGTGTGTCCAAGCTGTTCCAATCGTGCAAGACTCTCAGCTTCCACAAATTCGTTCTCGACGGTGATCACGTCGGCTCCCTTTGCGAAATCAGCGAGAGCTTCAGCGTCCGTCCAATGACCCTGGCCATGTTTGGCGGAGGCCCCGGCGGGACATGACGGTGCGGGGTCTAAGACGAGGGTAGCCATCCCCAGTTGTGAAGCAGACCGGGCAAGCATCAGGGCAAGCTGCCCTCCGCCAAGTATCCCGATGGTGATGGGCCAGTGAGGGTAGGTCATTGTCTTAGCAGACTGCATTGGCTATTCGGTCAAAGTTTTTTAATGTAAGTCAACAGAGGGCATACATCCCGCCGGTATGGTGGCAGAAGTGCAGAGCGAGGATTGTGCGTTCATGAGTGTATGAAAGTCTTGGCCATGCTGTGGTAAAGCGGAATGCCTAGGACGATGTTGAACGGGAAAGTTATTGCGAGCGACGAGGTGAAGTAGAAAGCCGGATTGGCCTCTGGCAGCGCAATCCGGACGGCTGCAGGTGCCGCGATATAGGATGCGCTCGCGGTCAACGTTGCGAGAACGGTCGCCCCGCCGACGCTAAGACCACATCAGGCGCCTACCAGCGCCCCGAGGAGGCCATGTATCACTGGCATCAAAATGGCGAACGCTGCCAATTTCCATCCAACAGTTCTTAGATCATGTAGCTTCCGTCCCGTGACGAGCCCCACCTCCAGCAGAAATAGTGTGAGCACTCCTTTGAACGGCGCCTCAAAGAGTGGGGCCACCTGTTCAAAACCCTGTTTGCCACACAAGACTCCGATTACGAGGCCTCCAAGCAGCAGGATGATACCCTTACCGGTTAGCAGGTCGTGAAGCATGCCTTTGAAACCACCGGGCTCGGTGCCGCCGGTCGTCCGGTACTTCATGGCAAGAAATACCGCGACTAGGATCGCTGGGGCTTCCATGACTGCGAGAAGTGCAGGGATGTAGCCTTCTACGAGGACTTTCGCGTTCTCCAGAAAAGCCAGCGCGGCCCCGAAGGTCACCGCAGAAACAGAACCGTAGTGAGCCGCAAGAGCTCCGGCGTTCGTGGCATCCAGGCCAACTAAGGCTTTCAGCAAGTAAAAGCACCACACGGGAATGGCTAGGCTGAGCAGGACGGCACACAGCAGAGGCGCCCCTACTACACTCAGGCTCATTCCCTCCAGTTTCATGCCCCCTTTAAGCCCGATGGCAAAAAGCAGATAGATAGTGAGCGCAGAGTGTAATCCTTCAGGAAAGCTCAGGTCGCTTTTTAGAAGTGTTGCAACTATGCCGAGTCCAAAGGCGAGTATGACGGGAGAAAGTAGGCTTGATGAGAGGGGGCTAAGGACATCCATGGCAGTGAGTGCGCCTTGCGGAAAGGCGTGACCTATTGTCTATTTACCTGAACTTGGAAACCGGAACTGGAGTGCATGTATTACAGTTCTAGAATTTTGCGTCAACGACAAACATGAAAAAACCGTCACCTCCCGTGCGAGAATCCGGTGCATGGACGTTTTTTACAAACCACGCCCATGTACTTCTTTGCCTCGCTGCAGACCCGCACATCCGGTTGCGCGATCTTGCGGCCACAGTTGGCATTACCGAAC
Source organism: Roseimicrobium sp. ORNL1 (assembly GCF_011044495.1). Taxonomy (GTDB): domain Bacteria; phylum Verrucomicrobiota; class Verrucomicrobiia; order Verrucomicrobiales; family Verrucomicrobiaceae; genus Roseimicrobium. The sequence continues at coordinate 3,828,374 of NZ_CP049143.1, read as the reverse complement.
GAGCCGCGCATAAAATCGTTACAGAACTTGAGGCTGGGGGAGTCCTGAAACGCACGAAAGAAGGCCGCCGTAACGCCTATACGCTCAATAGGAAGTTGCCACTGCGACATCCGGTAGAATCTCACTGCACGGTGGACGGACTTATTCGCTTTGTCCTGGATAGCAGGCCTTGAAGGCTACCAAAATTTCGTTCGTGGCAGGATCGAGAAATTCCTCCACAGTCGAAGGGCGTTCCTGCCGAATAGCATTCTCGGTCAGCAAGTCCTTTCAGGAATCTGGAGTGCCAACGTGAACATCCCGGAACTGTTGGAGCGTGCGGAGGCGCGCGGTGCGGCGCCACGTCTCGGACCTAAAGATCCTCGTGAGAAGGTAGATGACTCGACGCGGAACCACCAGGTGATCGCTTCGCATCGCAAATCAGGTGGGTCGAGATTCACACGTCTTCTCGCGGGCTGCCTCAGTAGTACGCATCATCATATCATGATGCATTGCGTTGCCTCGGGGTGTGGTTTGCTGTGGTCGTTCAAATGGTTGCAATTCTGGGTAATCGATGCACATCCACTGAGGGGAGGAACTGCGAAAGGAGAATCGCATGCCCCTCTCCACTCCCCATGGAACCGACTCCCGAAAGAATCCAAGACTTCAGGCACGCCCGATGGAAAGTGAAATTCACCGCTCACCTCATTGCCCTGCATGAATGCAAGGAAAACAAAGGTAGTGTACATTGGCTCCAAGAACATGGCGAGTTCCTCAATCGGCATGCGATGGCCAAGGAGACCTTGTCTAATTACCCCAAAGAGTGGAATGATCTCTACCCGTGAAATCTCCACTGGAAGACCCCGACACACTCAGAAAGCTAATCGCATTGCTGGAAAGGCAGCTTGCAGCGCACCGCTCCGCAAAAGACAGTTCCATGCACTGGGCATTGAAGGAATCGGCGATCCTGGACAATCTTATCATGGCCCGAATCCGGCTTGAGAATTTGAGCGGTAAGTAGAATGATCCCGCTGCATGCCCCATCGCTACCACATCAAAAACCCCGACGGGCCCTCCTTCGAGATTGAGGGGGGAACGGGGGAATGGGAGGGAAAGCCGGTATTGCTAGACGACCAAGGAAAGCCTTGGCTCTTGCTCACAGAACCAAGATATTTTGAGCACGGACCAAGCTGTCCAAGACGGGGAGAGTAAAATGTGAGATTACCTGTTCCTCCGAACCCTGATCCTTCCCAGTTTGCCAAGGTTCAAGCTTTGCACGGGCGATTATCAATGTGCTAAAGAGCGAATAGCAGCATGAAAATGCGTCATTTCCCTATTCAAGCGTGAGGCCTTTTCTGAGTAATCAGACAGCCACAAATCCACCAGTGGCAAGTTGCTATCAACGGAGGGAAAGCAATGCTTGAGTTAGGGCGTCCTCAGCGGTGATGAGGTCCTGGGGGCTCTTATTCTTCAGGCCACCTCCATTCAAGGTGACCGACTGAACAAGACATGCAGCAAAGGAGGCTATCCATCGGCTCCTCTGGGAGTGAGCACACGAAAACCTGAACTGACAAACGGCGCACCCTCAGTACATATCGGTCTGTTGTTCTCTGCGAAGTGGGTATAGCGGCAGAAAAGAAAACCCCGCCTGCGCGCCGACACGCACAGACGGGGAAACACGCATGATTTGATTTGAACTAACTAACTCCTTTTCGCATGGGTGCCCAAGCGCCTGAAGGGTTCACGTTGGCGATTCGCTCGCCAGGTGAACGACTACAGCTTGAACTTGAGTCCCACGCGAACAATCGTGAAATCACCGGAGTCATCTTCACCCCAATGATAGGCGCCATCAGCGAAGATGCCGAGGCAGTCAGCGTCCGGAATGCGGGCTTCAATGCCACCGCCGACGAACAGGTTCCAGTTGTCTTCCGAATTGGTCGCGTAACCCGCGCCACCCAAGATGTAGGGAGCGATGCAGATATCCGTAATGGGGAAGCGCACCACGAGGGCCGCGTCGAACTCATGGTGCTCGCTGCCGGTGGCAAAGATGCCATAGCTGCCCTGCAGGCCGATGTGCTCCGTGAAGAAATAGTCGAGGAGCACGCCGCCGCCGAGAGCGTCGTCCTCATCACTGTCGGGAAGGATGCCCGCGCCGAAGATGCCGAGGGAAAGTCCGGGGTTAAAGCAGTCGCAGCCCACGGGGGGCGGAGGCGTAGTGACGGTGTTTTTGCTGGAGACATAGGCTTCACCGCCGAACGCGGGAAGCGCAAGGCCGAGGGCGAGGAGGAGACTGGATAGGGGCTTCATCGTGAGGTATGGTTGTTTGTGGGTTTCAATGCCGAGCGATTGTTTCCAATCGCAACGAGGGCATTTGACTGAGATTGCGGCAGTTGAAAAGCATGAGTATCAACCCCTAGGGCTTATTCAGGGCAGCCTCTTATAAAAATCGTGCAGAAAGCCTCACGTCCTGGATAGTCTGGGAAAGCCTTGGCTACTCATCAATGCCGGAGGATGTAGTCGTACTTGGTGGAGGAAATTAACGCGTCGCATAACCGGAAAGTTTTTCGAGCACGCGCAGTATTGCCTGCAATTGCGAGTTAGGAATGTAATCCCAATTCGCTATGAAGACCATCCTCTTAACCCTCGCATTCGCTGTGATTGGCGCTACTGCCGCCCTTGCAGATGACAAAACCGTGACGACGACCACCTCCACGACTGTGGGCACTGGCACCATCACGGAATACTCACCCGGAGCCACCTTCGTTGTGAAGGAGACGTCAGGACCTGTGACCTACAAGTACGGTGAAAAAGTGACCTACGTCACCAAGAGTGGCAAAACGCTCAGCGATGCAGACGTGAAGACCCGCATCAAAGTCGGAGCCCCGGTGCGTGTGCACTATGCTGCTGACGGCGATTCGAAGGTGATCAACAAAGTGGAAATCGACGATTGAGTGTTAGGAGTTTCATAGTTCCAATCCCCGCAACACCATCCCCGAGTAGCTATTCGCCGCCATCCTCCGGGATGACGGCGAATTTTTTATCCCTATGAAGTTGTATCTTGTCCAGTTGAAAGGCGCAGGTTCCGCCTGCGTGGAAGCCGAGCGCTATGAACGTGGAGAAAAAGTTGTCTTCTTCCACGGTGACATTCCATTTGCCAACTACCCGGGCGAACTGGTGAGAAATGTGATGGAAATCGACGACCCGCCTGAGTCGGTTACCCGGTCCGACATTGATGATTTTTGGGGTTAAGAGGAGGCCCAAGGTCAGTGCACTCGCAGCCGATCCTCGCAACATGGCAGGATGAAGGTCAAACCCGGAGAAGCGGATAAGGGAGACGGGTGTGGCGGAGGAAGCGCGATTCATGAGCATGAGAGTTCTGCTCGCCGCTTCGGTCCTGCTCCTTGTATCTTGCGACAAGGAACCGCAGGACATGAATCCCAAGCTTCCCGGAACTCACAAGGGGTCATCCATAGGAGGAGATGGCCAGAAGGCCCCCAACAAGGTTGATGACGTAAACCGCAACAGCGAATCCTGGTGATTCATGTACTTCGAGACCATCAGAACTCCATCTTCGGCTCTTTGCCCCTTCGGACTGGTGCTGACCGTGAGCGAGGTCGCTCAACTAACGGAGCAGAACGCCGCTGGGATTCGCGCATGCAGCGTGGGCGCGGATGCGGTGAGGTTTGAAGGTTTTGCTTTCAAGGTACTGAACAGTCTGGAAGAGGCGGGAAATGTCAGCAGGGAAGACATGGCTTTTGCCTTTGCGGGTGAGGGAGGCGCACACCCTTACTTCGAAGTCGAAGAAGTTGGCTATCCGCCCACTGTGGACTTGGAGGAGCTGCTCAATGAGTGCGACGACGAAGAAAGCGAAAGCGGTAGAGACGTTCATTGAGTCCACGCTTCTGGACTCGGGGGGACACGCAGGCTTGGAGTTACCGTTCTCCAGCCCATTTGAGAACTTGTCGTGCATCCCAAAAATTGAGAACGCGGGCAAGGGGAATCCCCGCCGTGAAAATAGAAGCGAGTGAAAAGGTAATGTAGTCGAGCTGCTCCGCTCGATGGGCATCACTGCCGAGCGAAATGAAGCAGCCTTCCGCCTTCGCGATCTTCAGCAGGCTTTGCCGCAAATCTTGCCTCTCGGCGTACCCATCCACCTCAATGGCTTTGCCGAGTCTTGCCGCTTCAGCAAATACCCGGGGCCAATCAGCCTCCAAACCGAGGCGCTTGTTCCAGCGTCTCGTCTGAGGGTGGCCAAGGATGTGCACGTGGGGATTGCGGAGCGCTGCCAGATATCGGGAGGTCTGGTCTCTCTTTGTATTCAGGCCGCTGTGGAATGAGCCGAGCACCAGGTCCAACTTCTTCAGTGCGCCAGGCCTTAGGTCGCCAGCTCCCGACTCCGAAAGGTTGAGTTCCACCGCGTGGAGCACAGTGAAGCGCACTCCGTTTTTCTGAAGGGCCTCATTCACCCTGTCAATCTCCGCTCCCTGCGCCTCCACCTGCCTTTCATCCATGCCATTTGCGATGGTCAATCCCGCCGTGTGGTCGGTGAGCGCGATGTATTCATACCCGCGCTCCACGGCAGCAGCAGTCATTTCCAGTATGGTCCCGGACCCATCACTCCACTTGGTATGCATCTGAAGATCTCCTTTGAGCCCCGCAGAGCGACGCCTGTGCTTGTGCAGGACCGCTTTGGCTTCCGCCATCGTCATAAAATCCTGCCGCACCTTCGCCGGCGCCGTGATTTGGGGAGGAGCGTCCAGCCAACCCTCTACCAGTCGTAGCGCGGAACCTTTCAGATTGTGAAACTCAGCCAGAGACTGACCCTGCGCCCACGCCGAAGCCACCTCCTCTGGCCAGAGGTAGGCGCTTTTTGCGGCTTCCATCAAAGCGTCGCTCCGCTTCCCGGTGGTTGCATGACTCTCTTGAATTAATAACTCGGAGATGTCCCGGTTCGACAGCATGGATGCTGATGAGTTCCTTGAGCGCCTACTTCACGGACTTGGCTTTGCTGGGAATGCCCAGACTGTCCAACTGTTCGCAGGGTTCGGCCCCGTAGTCGCACACGTGCCCATCCGCGATGGCCCGGGTGAGGGCGGCACTGAAACCGGGGCGCTCGCGGACCGCAATGGGCGCCAACAAGCGCCGTGCCCAGAAGCCGAGCGCACGCGCCTTGTCTTGTGCCACCTCGGACGCCAGCTTGTCCACATCATAGGACTCGTTATACACAGGCAATCCACCGACTTCCACGGAGTAGCGGATGATGACTGGAGTGTCTGCTGGAATGGGTTCCGTCGCAGTGAATAGGCTTACGTCAGGCATATGGGGGCAGCTAGAAGTGATGTTATCCGGCGAAAAAACATCGGCAGTTGCACAAGCTCAATGGAAGTGTGCAGGCCACGCTGAGAGATCGTGGCGCACAGTTATCATGGATGCGGTTGCTTCGAGGAATTGACGGACCCCCCGACCTTTATGATGGCCGCCGGATACGCTGGAGGACAGGGTGATATTCGCCGCGGCCCTAGCTGACAATCATGGCGGAGCCCTACAACGCTACGGGGAGCGACAGCGATATCTGTCCACTTATGTTCTTCCACACCCAAAAACTGATCAACCCGATTGCAGCAGACGAGCCCGATCCCGCAGCGGCCAACATCCTCCAGGAAGGACTGGGCGGCCAGTTTGGGGAAATGCGCACGATGATGCAATATCTCTTCCAGAGCTTCAACGCGAGGGGAGACGCAAAGCCGTTCAAAGATCTCATTCAAGGCGTAGGCATCGAAGAGATTAGCCACGTCGAACTGATTACCACGACGATCAATTTGCTGCTCGATGGCTCGTCCCGGTATCAGGGTAAGAACGCAAAGACAAAGGCAAAAGGCGCTGCGGCAAAGAAGGCCCCTAAGGAACCAGGTGCAGGTGGCACTACACCACTTGATGAGGCACCCTTTGCTCCCAACACTCATCATTTTATTGTAGCTCCGCAATGCGCATTACCCGTTGATGCCGCGGGCAATCCTTGGAGCGGGTCGTACGTGTATGCCAGTGGCAATCTCGTGTTGGACCTCATGTACAATCTCATGCTGGAGTCCACCGGCAGATTGCAAAAGTGCCGCATTTACGAAATGTCCGACAACAAAACGCTTCGCAGTACTGTGGCATTCCTCATCGCCCGCGATCACGCTCATGAGTTGGCGTTCGCGAAGGCGCTGGAGTCGCTCGGCGTGAATTGGGGCAAGGTCCTTCCCATTCCAAACTTCGACGCGTCCCAGTATCCCGAGGTGAAGAAGCTGATGGACCTGGGCATCCACCTGAAGCAGCATCACTTCCGTCTCGATGGGTCCGAGATGGGCAAGATCTTCCAAGGCAACTCTCCGGTCAATGATGGCACCGAGGTCGAGACCGAGGAGGAAGCTCCCGAGGGTGCGCCAATTGAGGACTTGCCCGAAAGGCCAGAGGAGTTCGCTCCAGGTCTCACTCCCGAATTGCTCGAAATGGTCGAGGCTGTGAAGCGCTACAAGTAGCGCCCGCGATATCGATTGCCCGGAAAGGGGGGCTGAACCTTCCTTCAGGGAGACGGAATGTACGTCCCAGTTAGCATAGAGCAGTCGGTTGCGCGGATCGTTTTCATACCCATGCAAACGGCTCAGCCCGTTGGGAGATTCTTACCTCCCGGCGGGCTGATCTTTTCCTCGTCAGGGACGCCTTCGGGCCAATGATCTCGCGTGATCCCCAAGTGGGCAGCAGTCTTGAGAAAGATCTCGAGCATAGGGAGCGAAGGCCAATGTTCGGTGAACCCGCCAAAGGCACAGTTCCTGTGGTGGAAGCGTAGGAGCGAGCCTTCGCCCTGGAAAACACCAATGCCCTCAGAGTAATGGCATATCGGCTCTCCACAGATGTTGCAGAGCACCTCCGGGGAGACTCCAATGCCACTGGACATCTCGACCTTGATCATAACTCCGTATAAGAGGGGCAGGGCGCAATGCCAAGCAAAACCCGGCGAGCCCCATTGTCTGAGTCGTTCCGCCGTGGAGCGCGGGGCTGGGCTTTCTTTCTCTTTGCCGGGCTCCGGTGCGAAAGTCCTTCGCCCTCACGGAGAAAAGACTCGAGAAGATCGACCTCACAACCGAACCTTTGCGCAAGTTCGGCGACTGTCGGGGGATGGGACGGATTCTCAGCAATCGCCATGAGCGCCCGGATTTTGTAGGCTTTGTATTTCCTTCTGGTTTCGAGATCCATTGCCGTGCCAAATCAGCACCTAATCGCCTTTGGATGAGCAGGTGAGCGGAAAAAAATTCGCTCCCTCACAGGCAACCAGGTTGCGGTGGCGACTCCAAGACATCCACTGGCCAAACCAGCGGTGAAACAGAAAACCCGCCAGCACCATGAAGACGCCGGCGGGCATTGTTTCAGAGCCGTTCAGTAACCGCCGTACACCTCTCTGTCGTCGTAGAAGACGGTGAAGCCACCGGATTTGACGGCTTTCTGGAACTCCTGAAGGCCATCGCTATCTGGTGTGCATGAGGGTTCTTCGGGGCGCTGACCCGGCTCTACTAGGGTAGGGTCTTGATCAGGTTTCATGGCGCCGAAATCATCGCCACCGCCGCGCGTTCCGGACGCATGTGCCATGAACTTCTTCCGCCGCCTGCGCCTTTTTGGAGCAGGCCACGAAGTGGGACGGCCTGATCCTCGCTGGCATGCTCGCCCGCGGCATCGCAGAGCTGGAAGCTGGGAGAGAATTCCGCATCGTGACTTGGGAGAAGCTTACCGCTCAGCAAGTGGCAGATGGACTGTGGAATCTCAAGGAGCGAAAGGGCGATGAACTGAAGGCCCACGGAATTGCCTTGCGACAAGTCATCGAAGCGTGGGACGAAGTCATTCTTCGTACCACCTCATACGACCGTCCCGTCCTTGGACTGCGAAACAAGAGCACATAACCGCGAGGCTCATGCCTCCCGGTGCCCAAGTTCCGACAGGCCCGCCCTACTGCGCGAATGCATAGGCGGGCCTGTTCTTGCAACGGGAAATCGTCAAGCCATCGGCCGCGGCTCCTGCGATTGATAGTGGTGAGCCAAGATTGGAAAACATTCTCAGAACTTTGTAAGCAAGCAGAGGCCTACCTCGAGCTGCAAATGTGGGCTGCAGCTTGGAAGGTGCTGGATGACTTGCCAGCGCAGTTCCAGAACTTCCCAAGCGTCCTACTCAAAAGGATCGATGTGCTGACTGCCTTGCAACTGTCGACCAAGGCGCTGCAGATGGCTGAGGAAGCTGTAGCGGCGTACCCCAATCGCGCAGAAGTATGGCATAGGCTCGCGCGGTTACAGGCTCAGGCCGGACATCTCGACGCCGCAACCGTCTCAGCGACCCATTGCATCGAGCTGGATGAAAGCATGTGGATGGAGATGGCGCAGGATGAAGGGTTAAAAAGGATTTGGTGAGAGAGTCAACTTTGCTAGACCCGGGTTCCGGGGGCAGAATCTCCTTTGTCCTCTTTGTACACTCCTTCCCAGTGTGCAGGAAATCGGTGCAGCTCTACCTCAGCCAGTTGGAGACGTTGTAGCAAAGCGGCCTTCTCCTCATACCAGCTTTCTGTCCCTCTGCGCTGGTTGGTCTCATGCATCTCAGCAAGATGCCGTACAAATCTCACTCGCCATCGGGCGTGATAGAACATTTCGAGATTCGAGGCAGTAGGCTCCATTTTTTCGGGCGGGGAGGCTACCGCGGAAGCCCACTCTGGCAATTTGAGTTGAATATAGATTTAACCTATCGCGGTTATTACTTCGGCAGAGATTACTTTCCGTCGCCTTTCAAACAAGAAGCCCCGAGGCACGCAAGGCGCCTAGGGGCTTAGAGCAAACTTAGAGGTGGATGATCTCCACGAGGCACATGCACTTACTCGTGTGCGAAGCAGGTCTACTTGGAGGCTTCAAGATTGATCACCGACGTTGCAAGTTTCGTCAGCTTCTTGTCCGTGGATTCCTCTTCGTTAATCGTCAGCTTCAACAGCTCCAGGCCCGCCTTATCTCCCAGAAGTTTGGCGAACGTACAGACCGAGCCGTAGCCCGCGATTTCATAGTGCTCCACCTTCTGGGCAGCCACAATAAGACCCGCGTCGAGCACTTCGGGGTCGCCTTCCTCTTCCATCAAGTCGGAGCCTTCCGCGATGAGTCCTTCCATCGCTTTGCATTTGGGACCACGCGTGCTGGCCTCGCGTCCTGCCAGCACTTTCTCTAGCCGCGCGGCATGCTCCTTGGTTTCTTCCAAATGCTGCTGAAAGCCAGCTTTGAGATCGGCATTGGTAGCCGCCTTTGCCATCTTGGGAAGAGCCTTCAGCAGTTGCTTTTCGGCGCTATAGAGATCCTTGAGTTCGTGAACATACAAATCAGAGAGCGTGTTTAGATTCATGCCTCGAAATCGTTCAGCTCTGAGATAACGGCTGTATTCATCAATGTGGAGCAAAGACTAGGGCGTGTTTTGATAATGTAGGACGACGAGATTGCCTGGGCAATGTTCTTGAGTGATAGGTGATTGCGATGCAACCAATCAAACGTTTGTGGCTGTCGGACGCCCGCTGGGAGGCGCTAAAAAAATTAACGTAAGCGGTCGGAGAAAGATTTTTCGATTCGATCCAAAAGGAGACGCCGGCGTGGCCGTCCTTCCAAGGATGTGCGGTTGATGCTGGAGGGCATTGTCTGGGTGCTGCGTACAGGAGCCCCATGGCGGGACCTGCCTGAGGGGTTTGGCCCTTGGGAGACAGTGTACGGTCGCTTTCGTCGCTGGCTGGCGGGTGGCCTTTGGCAGCGCCTTTTAGGCAGGCTGGCACGCTACACCACAGGCAAGCTGCGCCACATGGATGCTACGTGCTGCAAGGTGCATCAGTTTGCCAATGGCGGACATGGAGGAGTCCAAGCCAATGCCATCGGGCGCACCAAGGGCGGGGCCAACACCAAGGTTCACGCCTTGGTAGATACCAAAGGCATGGCCTGTTGCGTGAAGCTGAGTGCCGGACAGGTTCATGAATCTACAGTGGCTCTCGAGTTGACCAAGGCCGTGCCCAAAGGCTGTACGCTGGTGGGAGACAAAGCCTATGATGTCGATGCCTTGCGTGACCATTGGGAGGACCGCGGTGTGGGCGTTTGCGTGCCCGCACGCGAGAGACGCAAGCAGCCAGCCGCACATCATAAAGGCTGGTATCGCAAGCGTCACCAAGTGGAAAACTTCTTCCAACGCCTCAAAACCTTCCTTCGCATCGACCGCCGCCTCGACAAACTTGCTGCCACCTTCCTCGCCTTTGTTCAGCTAGCTTGCGTTCTCAATGCTATCAAATACCATTTCTAAAACACGCCCTAGTTGGTCTGCTCTATAAAGTGCAACCCTTGTGATCGCTTCGTGCGAAGTGACTGCCCTTGCTCCATTTGACTACACAACCGCACGGCACCACAACCGCGATTGATAGGCTGATGAAAACGAAGCACCTAGGTTTCCTCAGTCTCGTCTTTGCAAGCACGCTCTCACTTTCCGTGGCACAAGAGAAAAAAGAAAGTGACGCGGATAACACCGAGCGCAATAAGCGTGACCAGCCCGGTAAAACTGAAACGCCAATGGATCAGTCAAATGACCCTGCGGACATTAAGTTGGTGGCGACCATCCGTCAGCTTGTGGTGAAGGATGACACGCTTTCGTCCACCGCCAAGAACTGCAAAATCATTACTTCCGGAGGGCGTGTCGTGCTCCGCGGGCCGGTGAACACCTCAGAAGAGAAGGCCGCCATTGAGTCGCACGCCACCAAGTCGGCGGGCGAAGGCAAGGTAGACAGCCGTCTCGAAGTCAAAAAGGGCAGCTAGTCCCTTCCATGTTTCTCTTCTTATAAATCCAACCCCCCATTACATATGTCCAAATCTGTATTCTGCATCGCAACCACTCAGGGCCAGGCCGAGAAGATTGTTCGCAATCTCCAAGCGAATGGCTTCGCCGATTCTGAAATTTCCGTTCTTCTTCCCGAGACTTCCGGCACCCATGATATTGGACACATCAAGGCGTCGAAAGCACCTGAAGGAGCAGTCACAGGCGCCACGACAGGAGGTGTGGCGGGTGGAGTCCTGGGCCTTTTGGCTGGCATTGGTGCTCTGGCGATTCCGGGCTTGGGGCCGTTTATCGCAGCAGGCCCAATTATGGCCGCGCTTAGCGGTGCCGCTGTGGGCGCTTCCGCCGGCGGCCTTGTCGGAGGCCTGATCGGTCTCGGTATTCCAGAGATTGAAGCCAAAAAGTACGAGGAGAAGCTGAAGAAGGGGAACTACCTCATCTCCGCGCACGTGAATGACAACGATCAGGAAGAACGGGCGAAGAGGATCTTCAAGGACGCCGAGGCAGAGGATATCACCTCCGCCTCCGAAAGCTCAGCGCCGCAACATTCGTAATAGCAGCGTCTTTGTGCAGGCCTGTCTCCCGTTCGGGAGGCAGGCCTTGCTACTTCGTCCCAGCGTTTCGAATAAAGGAGCGTCCGACGGAGCTTAGAGCAAGTTCAGAGGTGAGGGGCGACACGGTAAGCGCGCACCGCGGGCCATTGCGGCGGCAGAGCGCGGAAATAACTCCGGCCAATTTGTTCCACGCGCCGATTTCCTGGCGGCACGAGAGAGACACTACGAGCGGAGCAGGATAGCGCGGCGATGTGGTATGTGAGGGAAACGCCAGCGGTTCCCGATTCACGATTCAACACGCCTTCGCAATAGATTTGCGTATATGCCCCAGCCCGCTTTAACGGTCTCTCTTCCTGCTGAGGGCTCCAATGGGTTCGTCCAAGTCCGCGGTGCACGGGAGCACAACCTCAAGGACGTGGAGGTGGACATCCCTCGCAACGCGCTGGTGGTCTTCTCCGGCGTTTCGGGGTCCGGCAAATCGTCGCTCGCCTTTGGAACGATTTTCGCGGAGGCCCAGCGGCGCTATTTCGAGTCGGTCGCCCCTTATGCGAGGCGCTTGATCGACCAAGCGGGCGTACCGGACGTCACTTCCATTGACGGTCTGCCGCCCGCCGTGGCACTTCAGCAACAGCGAGGTGGCAATAATGCGCGCTCGTCCGTGGGCAGCCTGACCACACTCTCCAGCTTGGTGCGGTTGATGTATTCGCGCGCTGGGGCTTATCCCGCCGGTCAACCCATGCTGTATGCAGAGGATTTTTCCCCCAACACACCGCAGGGAGCCTGTCCGGTCTGTCACGGACTGGGCCATGTATTTGAGGTCACCGAGTCCGCGATGGTGCCGGACCCGTCGCTGACGATTCGCGACCGGACCATCGCTTCCTGGCCTCCGGCCTGGCAGGGCCAGAACCTGCGCGATATTCTGGTGAGCATGGGTTACGATGTGGATCGGCCTTGGCGGGATTTGCCAAAAAAGGACCGCGACTGGATTCTCTACACGGAGGAATCCCCCACGGTACCGGTGTATGCGGGCTTCACGCCGGAGCAGACCCGCGTTGCCCTGAAGCGCAAGATGGAACCCAGCTATATGGGAACGTTCACCGGGGCGCGGCGTTATGTGCTGCACACCTTTGCCCACACCCAGAGCGCGCTGATGAGAAAGCGTGTTTCACGCTTCATGCAGGGAAAACCGTGCCCGGAGTGTAAGGGCAAACGACTCAAGCGCGAAGCCCTGTCGGTGACCTTCGCCGGATTGGACATTGGCGAGTTCTTGCAAATGCCGCTGAACCAGCTCGCGCAACTGCTGGAGCCGATTGCCGGGGAGACTTCACCGGTCACGCCGCGGGTGAAACCGATGCTGTAGCGACCCGGCGAGACCGCGCCAAGCGAGAGGTCTCTGGGCGGGCGGTTCATAGCGCGGCCCCCGATGTTCGCCGCACCTCCGCGCTCTCGGAGGAAAAGCGACTGGCCGCGCAGCGTTTGGCTGAGGGAGTGGTGGCGCGATTGCGGCAGCTCGACAGACTCGGCTTGGGCTACCTGACGCTTGACCGTGCCACACCGACTCTTTCCGCCGGGGAAATGCAGCGACTGCGGCTGGCCACGCAGATCAGCTCGCTGCTGTTTGGGGTAATTTACGTCCTGGATGAACCCTCCGCCGGCCTGCATCCCGCTGACAGCCACGCGCTTTACGATGCGTTGGACAGGCTGCGTGGGGCGGGAAACTCGGTGTTCGTGGTGGAGCATGATCTGGACCTGATGCGGCGCGCTCAATGGCTGGTGGATGTGGGGCCGGATGCCGGGGAAAATGGCGGTTGCGTGCTCTACAGTGGACCGCCTGCCGGTCTGCGTGAGATTGCCGAATCCCGCACGGCACGTTATCTCTTCGACGAGATCCCAGCGCCGCCCAGCCTGGCGCGTAAGCCCACCGGCTGGCTGGAGCTGCTTGGAATTCGCCGCCATAACCTCCGGGGGGTGGACGCGAGGATTCCGCTGGGTGTGCTGACGGCGGTTACGGGTATCTCCGGCTCTGGCAAGTCCAGCTTGGTGGCACAAGCCTTGCCCGAGCTCCTCCGGTTGCATCTAGGTCACGAGCCGGAGGACGATTCCACCGACGCTGGCGATGGAGAGAGCCCGGCGGTGATGGAGACCACCGGTGGTCACCTGGCTGGTGATGTGGATGCCGTGCAGCGTCTGGTGCAGGTGGATCAGAAGCCCATTGGTCGCACCCCGCGATCCAACCTCGCCACCTACACCGGCCTCTTTGATCATGTCCGCAAGCTCTTCGCCGCTACCCCGGACGCCCGTCGCCGCCACTACGACGCGGGGCGCTTCTCCTTCAATGTGCCGAAAGGACGCTGCGAAACCTGTGAGGGGGAGGGATTTGTGAGTGTCGAACTCTTGTTCATGCCCAGTGTCTATGCGCCCTGCTCGACTTGCCACGGCGCGCGCTACAACGAGGCCACGCTTAAGGTGCGCTGGAACGGAAAAAACATCGCCGAGGTCCTGAGAATGACCGTGGATGAAGCCTGCGACTTCTTTGCGGAAGAAGACACTGTACTCCGCCCCCTGTTGCTGCTGCGTGACATCGGTCTCGGCTACTTGCGGCTGGGCCAACCAGCCACAGAACTGTCCGGTGGAGAAGCCCAGCGCATCAAGCTGGCGACCGAACTCCAGCGGAGCCAGCGGGGACGCAACTTGTATGTGCTCGATGAGCCCACCACCGGCCTGCATGCCTCCGATGCCGACCGGCTGATGGCCCAGTTGCAGCTGCTCGTTACCGCGGGCAACACGGTCGTCATGATCGAGCACGACATGCGGGCGGTGGCGCAAGCGGATTGGGTGATCGACGTGGGGCCGGGCTCGGGAGACGCTGGCGGGAGCTTGGTAGCAGTCGGAACCCCGCGGCAAGTGGCCGCAGCAAAAGACAGCCGTACCGCGCCCTTCCTTGCTGCGGAGCTGGCTCGGGCCGAGCGGACGAATGGCGTCTGAATGAGGGTTGGTTTGAGTTCTTGGATGGCGGCGAAGTGAAAGACCGAGGATGACTTCAACCTCTCTATTCACGCCCCTGCCCGCGTATCACCCCTGCGCAGACCGTCTGTGGAAACGTGTAGATTCTTTTCCGCTCCGTTTGGCCTTCAGGAAGTCGTGGAAGCCGTCCGCACCCACTGCCCCGATGTGCTCGAAGACCTGCCTCGCATTTGGAGCATTATGCGGGCAGCGGATCGTATTACCCCCTTCGGTAGCGGGGGTTGCTTGTTCGAAGTAACGCCCTAGTTCCGCCGCCTTTACTGCGAGGTAGGCCGAGCGCCCCCACCCTTCTCATCCCACTTCTTTGGCCTGATCAATCGCGGTCAGTAATTCCTGGACGTATTTGACCCTTGCTTCCGCCATCGAGATTTGCTGCAAGAAGTCTGCCTCCTCCAAGAGCCATTCTTGATCTCCGGGGCGGGGAGTGGCGCGATGAATGTCTAGCAAACGTGACAGGAATCGTACCCTCCACTGGGCGTGCTCAAGATCGGATTTGGTTACAAGCATCAGTCGATGGTTTCGCAGAGCAAGAAGTGGTCGGCCGTATGGCGGGAAATCGCTCTAATCAACCCGCTTTTTACACCAAGGACAGTCAAATCGACCGATGAAGTTTTTCGTAGCTCCACTTACCGGCTACGGATAGTGTAGCCTACTAAATCCCCGTCAGCATGTCGTTCTTCAAGCGTGCTCCACTGTCGCTGAGTTCAGGGTCGTTAGGTGCTTCAGCGCGCATCCTCAACACTAATTCCGCCTCATGAAAGCTATCCCCATCATTTGTTCGTTGGTCGCGCTCGCCGTCGCTGCCCTGGCTTCTGCCGCTGAACCCGCTGAACCTACCGGAACTTGGATGTGGAGCACTAAATCGCCGGATGGCGAAATCTTAACCTCCCTGAGACTCGAATTGAAGAGCGGCATAATTGCCGGCGCTTATTCAAATCAACATGGCGACACCGCGATCAGCGACGCATCTCTCCAAGGCGATCTGATTAGGTTCGCCGTGGTGCGTGACCTCGGTGGTAAGAAATACGTGGTCAAATATCAGGGCAGAATCGAAGGCGACACGATCAAGGGGACCATTCAAGCACCTGGCCACGATGGTGGCGAAGGGGTCAAGCTCGATTGGATTGCAAAGCGCACAACAAGGGAAAAGGAGGAGGGCGCAAAGCCAAAATGAACGAAGCGCCTATCAGGCGCTGTAGCGAACTGCTCCGGCTGTCACGCGCGCGCCTTCCAGCCTCTGCCCTTCCGGCCACTGCAGGTGCCGCGCCGTCCCGAAGCGCATCTCCTGGTCCAGGCGACACAGTTCCGGGCGGACACCAGCGGGCCTTCCAGCTTCTCGGCCTGAGCCCGCAATCGTGCTAGCCGGTGCCAAACCTCGGCACGCTGCCGGCTATACGCGAGGTGTCCCCGGCACCGGCAAAATGACAGAACGCTGTCCCGTGTGCGCGGATATCGGCCACGATTCCTGCAAACACACCCCTCTAGAAGCCCCAACCGTAGGGGCTTGAACGGGGGGGGGCGAGCAGAAACGAATCGCGCGATTATGTCTCCGCGAGAAGGCCGGGGGGGCTTGTTAGTAGGGGATAAAGCCTTTGCCGCGATACTAGATAGCAGGAAATGTGTGCCGCGATGCCGGTTCCGTCCTAAGGACCTGGCTATAACAATTTTTAGGCGGAGCTGCACCAGGCTGGGCAACCGGTGGCTTTCGGAGGTAAGCGTCCGCGAAGGGGTTGGTGACTACACCATGACGGCAAATTTCGTGGCCTGAGAAGTAGTTCTCGGCGGCCCACCAGATGCGAAAATGCTAACTCACGCGAATCACGGCCCATTTTCCAGGCTATCCGCTTGCGCCACTCTCTCCGGCCTCCAGGAAGCTCATTATTGTTGTGGTTGACTGGGGGGTAGGGTCTGGCTGTTGCCCCAAAGGCCGAGTTCGCCGATAGCCACGCCACGAGTTCCGTTGCTGGCAGTGATCTGGAGCCGGTAAAATCGGTAGGCGGTGGGGTTGTCGAGGTTGAGGGTTTTCATGTGCATCCGAATGCCAAAGGACTGGTTGCTCTGTGAGTCGAGGGTGGTCCAATTGGTGCCGTCCTGTGAGCCAAGGAAGCTCCAGCTTTTCGGATCCCGCTCAGGCACGTCGGCGCAGTTGATCGTGTAGCGCTTGATGACCTGCGCGTTGTCGGCGCCGAAGTCGTATTGGATCCAGCCAGTGGGGGCTTTATAGCCAAACCACTTGCTGCCTGGGTCGCGGTCGAATGTCTTGTCAGCGCCTTCACGGGCGGAGTCGCCGTTGAAGCTTGCTGTCGCGATGCCGCCGGAGGCCAGGTTGACCAGCGGCGCAGGAAGTAAAGAGGCGCCGAACTTCGGCGAATCGCCGCTGGTTCCAGCGGAGTTTTTGGCGCGGGCCACGTAGTAGTAGGTGACACCGGGGTTCACTGTTGTGTCCACGTAGCTTGTACTGGTGTTAGTTAGGTTGCTGGCGATGGCAGTATAGCCGCCGTCGGACTTAGTGGAGCGGAGCAGGTCGTAGGTGTCTGCGCCAAAGGACGGGAGCCAGCGCGCGGTGATGGATTTCGTGGAGCCGGCGGCAAATAGGGCCGCCGGAGCGGCGGGAGTCGTTACCAGCCCGCCCGTCCCGCCGGTGAAGGCGACGTTCTCAAAGGTGGCGGTGTTGGTTGTGGTGGTTCCGCTGCACACGAACAGCCCGATATATAGGGTGGACGGGAGGTTGCCGTAATGGGTGCAGTTCAAGGCCGCCCAACTGGTGCCATCCAACGAAGCGAAGGTGGTGATCTGTTTTCCACGGCGCTCGATCTTGATCCAGTAGGGAAGGCCGGAAGGCCAGTCGTGAGAACGGTCGTCATATCCACCTCCCCCCCAGTTCTCAGTCCAGCCGCGCATGTGGGATTGCATCAGCATGGAGGGTGCAGACACGACTCCGACCCACGCGCGTTGCCCGATGGTGGCAGTGAGATTGTCGCGAATCATCAACCCCGCCCTGGCCTGAGCGTTCGGATATTGGTTGGACGTGACCTTGGCGACCATGGCGCAGTCGCCGGTCATCTCCTTGCAAGCAAACTGGCAGTCGTCATCCTTGTCCGACCAGACACTTTTCCCGAGTCCGGTCACCGTCCATATACCGTTCGCATAAGTGGCGCTGCGTCCCTCGGTCTGGCTGCCCAGCGTGGTCAGAGTTAATCCGCTCGAGGCCAAAGAAATCGCCGGGAAACTGGCTGGCGTCAGCGTGGCGGTGGTGGAGTCCGCCGTCTTGGCATACATGAAGTTGAAGCCATTCACGGGCTGTTCTTCGAGTTTACGGTCGATCCAGGGAGTGGGCAGATTCTTGCGGTTCTTGTAGGCGTTTTGAAGCAGGTAAAAACCGCTGCGCTGGGCGGTGTAAGGTCCGGCGGCATTCTTCATCCACTGCCAGTCGATGGTGCCGTAGGGGACGTAAGGATTGTCGGTGGTGAAGGTGTTGCGGGCGTAGTATTCGCCGCAGGCGAGCAGTCGGTTATCCAATTCGGAGAAAAGGTCCACGCCTTGTTTCCAGGCGACGTCGGCGACGAAGGCCAAGGCGTTGAGGGTGCCGTAGGAGTGGCCCGCGTCGCGGCCCGTCTCGCCCAACTGGCCTGTGGCCAGGGTGTTCATCAAGCCGCAGCCATGGAACGTGCGGTAAAGATTGACGATCTGGTTGAACTTCGCGGTGTCGTCGCAAAAGGCAGCGATGGCGATACCGGACTCCATGTAGATGTCGCCTTTGTTGCAAGGACCAAGCACGTTCCCCGAGGCAAGAGAAGCCGGCCAGAGGGTGTTTAAGAAATACTTCTGGACCGTGGTTGTGTCGGCGGTGGTCCAACCGGGCCAGGTGCCGCGCAGGATGCTGGCACCGCCGCCGTAACAGACGGCGTAGTCGCCCAGGTCGAGGCCGGATTCGTTGCCGGAGAAGCTCGTGTGCGTGGTCGCCCACGCGATGAGAATGTCGTGGGCTTTTTTCGCATAGTCCTCGATGCCGGTGAAATACCACATCCGCGCCAAGTTATACACCGCGGTCATGTCATTCCGCCATCGCTGGAGGTTCTGGTCATAGCGCCCCCTCCGGCTGACATTCGCGAAAGGACCCGCCATCTTGTAGTTGAGCTTGGAGCGGTGATCGTCCGCGAGGAGGGCGTAGCCCCGTTTCCAAGGTTCCTTATCGAGATTGGCTTTGATGGTGTCCAGTTCCTCGCGAGTATTCGGAATGCAGGGATGCGTATAGGCACTAGCGGGCATACCTATGGCCCCGAATATGATGGTGACGGCCGTGCATAGAATGAGATGTTTCATCTGAGGAACGTTAGGATTGCTTTTCCGGGATAAGCTCAGCGGGGGAGGTCCGCAGGAGTAAGGTGAAAGGTGACATAGCACTGGTTGGCATGAAGAAGCCGCTGCAAGTCACGGCGGCAATGACACGGTCTCGTGCCTCTTTGACGGTAGCTTTAGGCAAGCCCATTACAGTGATGCGAAACTGATTACCCGGCGATTCGTGACACTCGATTTCCACTTCCACGGCATTCACGCCAACGAGGGTCGCTGAGAATGTTTTCGCGCTCATGGCTTGCAACATTGTTTGCCCGCACCAATCGCTGGCACCACGCTGGCAGATTTGGAAGGCTCGGAATACCGCGTTACACGATGTGTTGAGCGATCGGTTGTGTCGCGCGCTGGATCGGGCGTTGTTGGCGTAAGCCTGCAAAAAAGAATGGAATGGCGGAAAAAAGCCCATCCCAGCTACGTGAAGCGGGTCCGGCATCCAACACTCTCTTTTTTTCACAGCCGTCATCGCCCCAAGTACTTCAGTACCGCTTCGGTCCGTGACTGCACATGGAGCTTGCCGTAGATGAGGTGAAGGTGTCCGCGCACGGTGCTGGTGCTGATATCCAGATGATCGGCGATCTCCTTGTACTGCAGGCCTTTTGCGAGCAGCGTAAGGATCTCGTGCTCTCGCGGAGTGAGCGTTTCCATCTCGGAGACCGGAGAACGGCTGGGGTGGAAGTATGATACGACCTTCCGCGCAATCTGTGCGGACATAGGCGAGCCTCCTTCGTGAACCTCTTTGATGGCAGCAACTATGTCAGCGGCAGGGGTGCGCTTGAGGAGATAACCACTAGCTCCTGCGCGGAGAGCTTCGAAGATAAGCTTGGTGTCATCGTAGGTGGTTACCATCATCATCTGCAGCTTGGGATGAGCCGCCTTAAGTACGGCCACGCATTCAATGCCGCTGCGGCGACCGAGATTGATGTCGACCAGAAGGACATCCGGCAGATTCTTGGGCACGCCGCGAATGGCGTCTTCCGCGGAGGAATAGGTTTCCATGCCGGTGAGGTCAGCACTGCGATTGATGATAACCATGAGGTTTTCACGGGTGGCCGGATCGTCTTCCACGATGGAGACTTTGATGAGCATGGGAGGGGCGTTATGGGTGGTTCGACGCTGTAGTAGCCATAGGGGAGTCATCCGACGGCCAGGGCAGGCGCACGATAATCGAAGTGCCGGCACTAGGCTTGCTACGGATCTGCAATGTGCCGCGCAAGGCCGTAGCGCGAGTATTCATATTGGCGAGTCCATCGCCCCCCGTGGTGACTGCGCCGGGCTCGAATCCCTGTCCATTGTCGGTGACAGTCACACGGAGCTCGCTATCGCCTGGGATGACCTCGATATGAACTTCGTTCGAAGAGGCGTGCTTGATGGTGTTGTTCACGGCTTCGCGAACAATAAGTAGAAGGTGGTGCCGGAAGTCGGCCGTGAGGTGCTTTGTGGGGATCTCATCGGGGAAGTCCAGTCGGCAGCGCACGCCCGCAGCGCCCGTCAGATCCATGGCTTGCTGGCCGATGTAGTCCAACAGGCTGGCGAGGTTGTCGTGCTCGGGGTTAATGGCCCAGACGATTTCGTCCATTTCTGCCGCGGCCTTCCGGGCGGTGCGCGCGAGACGTGGCAGGTAGGAGGTGGAGGCGGCGCCATCTGCCTGGGCCAGATCGGAGAGCATGGAGATCTCCGTGAGGCTCGCGCCGATTTGATCGTGAACATCCCTTGCAATGCGGGCCCGCTCTCTTCTCACCGCCACCTCCTGCCTTAGAAGAACGTTCTGCCGATGTACCCTCCATGACGTGAAGGTATTGGCCACCAGCGCGGCCAGAGAGAGTGCTGCTATTGCGGCCACCACGCGAAACCATGTACGCTGCCAGAAGAAAGGGGTGACGGTGAATGCGAGTGTGGCGTCCCGCTTGCTCCATACGCCGTCATTGTTCATCGCGCGCACGCGCAGGATATAGCTGCCGGGATCGAGGGAGGCGTAGCTTGCGATGCGATCCCGTCCGCTGGCCACCCACCCTGCGTCCACTCCGGAAAGCCGGTGCTGCAACACGACATTCTCGCGGGCAGTGTAGCTTTTTGCGCTGAGCTGGAAGCGCGCACTGATGATCCCAGGACCAATCTCGGCTGGGCCTGGGATGCCATCTGGCACCGTTTTACCGTTGGCCACGAATTCCTCGATTGCAACTGGTGGCGCGGACTTGTTCCCTCCCGGCAGCTCGGGGTTGGCGATGACAATGCCGCTGCTTCGCGAGGAGAACCACAAGCGGTTGTCAGGCGCCAGCATAGTGTTGGGAGCATAGCCGCTGTTTGCCTGCAGACTCGGGGCACCCTCGCTGGCGCCAAACGCCATGGTGTGAAATCTCTCCGCACGGCCGTCCGCCACGGCGTTGAGTTCGTCCAGGGAGAGAAGGAAAATGCCGCGATCTCCCGCGCCCCAGAGCCGTCCCTTGTGGTCCAGTATCAGTTGGGAGACCACATTGTGCCGCAGACCGTTGGCTGTGGTGAGTACCGAACAGCGGCCCTCTTTCACGCGGACGAGTCCATCACCTCCAGTGCCGACCCAGAGGCAGCCATCGTCGGTGGCCAGGATCGTACGGATGCCGCCGTCTCCGGGGAATCCGGGCGGCGTTCGATCCAGGAGCGCGTCACCCTGCGCCAGCAGAAGACGGCTGCCCAGGGTGCCCACCCAGATGCGCCCCTCCATATCCTGTGCCAGGGCGTGAATCTCTCCGGCGTCCGGTGGGAGTTGGAGTGAGATCCACATGCCGGGCTCTCCGTGCGTGACTGACTCCGCCTGGGCGATCCAGACTTCCCCATTGCGTGCTACCATAATGGCTCTGATGCGCAACTGGCCTTCGCGCGCGGGAGGGAGAGGTGCGATTTCATACTTGCTACCGTCCCAGCGCACCACGCGATTCTCGCTGGCGCCGATCCAGACATTGCCGAGCGTATCCGCCGTAACGCAGGTCGCCAGGGGGCCGGGCCAGTTCTCAGGAGCCCTCAGGTGCCGCCAGTTTCCGGAGCGCTTGGTGTAGAGTTGCCCCGTTTGCATAGCCACCCAGATATCGCCACGTGCATCCGTGCACAAACTGCGCGCGGTTTGCAAGGTGGGAGCGTTTTCCTCGCGGAGCGTCTCAAGCACGCGTGGCCGCACCAGGCACACGCCGCCACCGCCGGTGCCAGCCCAGAGATTGCTTTCGTGGTCTTCACAGAGCGACCACACGTCATAGTTGGACAGCGGGATTTTCTCAAATGAACTACCCTCTCTGAGGTAGAGGCCGTCTGCGAATGTCCCTATCCAGAGGCGCTCATGCTCATCTTCCAAAATGGCAGAGGGACGGGTGCCGGGGGGACCGATGGGCAGTGTGGCCACGGTCTTCAGCCCTTCCGCCTCGGTGAATCTTAACAATTGCCTGCCGCAAACGATCCACAGGCCGCCCTCTTTTGCTTTGCACAACAGTGTGACTGCGTCGGGAAGGTCGGCCACCCACTCGAACGTGTCGCCCTGCCACCGGGCCAGGATCTCACGTCCTGCTGCCCAAATGGCACCCCGTCCATCCTGTGCCACCATCTGGGCACTATATCGGACGGGAGGATTTCCAGGCCGGCTCACGCTGGTGACATTGGCGAGGAGCCCATTTCTTAGCCGGAAGACTCCTGCTTTCTCGTGGCTCAGCCAGATGGTGCCATCCGCTTGCTCAAAGAACGCATTGAGTCGGCCGTCACGAGCCAGCTCTTGAGCGACCACTTGGGGCTCTTTTCCCACGCGATGTGCGACCAGGCCCACACTGGTGGCAAGCCACAGGGTGCCATCCCGGGAAGACATCACGCCCCCGATCCCGCGTGAACTCCATGTCTTGGGCAAGTCCGCTGGTTCCAGCAACCTCCAGCCATCAAACCGCGCCAGCCCGCTTTGTGTGGCGAAGAGCATGGCGCCATCGTGTGCCTGCGTCACGGCGGTCACATCGTTGTTGGGCAGTCCATCATCCGTCTGCCAGGAATGATAGAGCCAGGAAGACTCCGCGGGCTCTCCCTCTGCGACCAGACCTGATCCGGCAAAGCACATGCCGGACGCGACAAGCCACGTGAGGAGCCTGCTGGCACATCGATACTGGAAGGTCATGGAGGGAGGAGCGGCGAGTGAAGTATTCCAAGAATACCTCATCGGTGCCATTGAGCGCCAGACCCGGTTCAGAAGCAACACCGGCAAAACAGAACATTCGTTCTGTAGATGCCCATGAGGGGGATCACTACGCTTGGGGAGTAACGACATCGCATTCACCCACCCGCCGGTTTGTTGCTCCGGCGCTTCCCCGCTCCTCACCATGTTCCTCGGAAGCCACCTATCCTTCATGCCGCAGACGCGACAAGCGTCACCGGACCATTTGACCCGCCTCGAGGGTCTGGCAGGATCACGGATCCAGCGGGCCTCCGACACGCCACGCCTCACCATCTCCGTTTCAGGTGTGGAGGCTGAGCCGTCTTCCACGGAGGGGAAACAGCCCATCAAGGAGCCACGCGAATTTCAAAAAGCATTCTTCAAGCGCATGGGACTGATGCAGCAGTTCCGCATGCTGTTCGAGCATCTGCCGGACACGGATTTCTTTGCCAAGGACACGGAAGGACGGTTCGTCGCCATCGGCGAGGGTATGCTTCGCCGCATCGGAGCCACGCGAGAGGAGGAGTTGCTTGGGGTGAGTGACTCGACGATCCATCCGCCGTTTGTCGCGCGGGCCATCCGGCAGGATGACCTGCATGTCATGCAGACCCGCCAGCCTGTTATCGATCGGGTGGAGGCGCTCTATGCGCGCACACGGGCCAAGGACTGGTTTGTCACCACGAAACTGCCCATTCTCGACGCCCATGGCGAGGTGATTGGAGTCATGGGCTTTGTCCGCCCCTATCACGGGGGCTCGGGAGGCGGTGAAGATGACGAGCAGCTGCAGAAGGTGGTGGACCACATCCATCTCCACTTTCGGGAGCGCCTCGCCGTGGCGGATCTCGCCCAAATCGCCCACCTCTCCGAGCGCCAGCTCAACCGGCGCTTCCAGAAGACGTATCGCATGAGCACCCAGGAGTTCATCGTGCGCACGCGCATCCAGGCAGCGAGTGATGAACTCCTGGCCACGGAAAGCTCGATTGCGGAGGTCGCGCTGAATCATGGGTTCTACGACCAGAGCGCCTTCACGCGCCAGTTCCGTCAGCACACGGGCGAGACTCCGCGGACCTTCCGCAGCCGCCGCCGGAAGACGCAGAGCAAGCTGCGCACTGTTTGATGAAACATCGATACGTCGAATAAATGAGCGCGGAATACCAGCCATTCCAGCCAGCACACCGGCAGGATGCCTGCGGACGCAGCGCGACGGATCGTTACCAAAGGTCGTCTGATGGGAACAATCAATCAGGAGGCGAATCCTTCACGATGGATCGCATGTGGATCACACGCACTCCGTCAGATGCGCCGAGCGCAGATATCTCTGTGCCTCTGACCTGCGTCGATCACGACTTCATCACGGGCATCAAGTTCTGAGCCGGATTTTTCGCCTCCCGTCAGGGCTGCAGATCTCACTTTGTTAGAGCCTCCATTCGCATCGCTTCTCAATCATGGAAAAAAACATCATCAGTCACTGTGGCCCGCGAACCGGATTGTCAGGACTCGCCTCTGCCATCGTGGGCGCTTGTGCCCTCCTGCTGGCGTCGCAACCCGCACCTGCGGCTACAGCGACATGGAATGGCACGACAGATGCCGCCTGGGGTACGACGACCAACTGGAACACCGGCATGGTGCCCGGCACCGGTGACACCGCGATCTTCAGCAATGCAGGCAATGGCAATACGGTGATCAACCTCGGGGCGGGAATCACTGTGCAGTCATTGCTCTTTGATAGCACATGGGCGTCATCCTATGTCATCGGTTCAGGCGGCGCAGGAAACCAGACGCTGACGCTGAATAACGGGGGCAGTATCACGATGAACGCCAATACCGTCAACAACCAGTTGATTCAGGCGGCGCTGGTGTTGGGAACAGATGCGACAGCGCAGGCCTACACGTTCACCAACAACAATACGTCGATGCTGTTGAACTTCACCGGGCCCATCAGTGGTGGCAGCGGTGGAGTCGCAGGTGCCAAGACCCTCACGCTCACCGGAGCGGGAGGCGGCACCATCAGTGGTGGTATTTCTAATGGTGGTGCGGCGGCACTGGCCATCACGAAGGCCGGCACGGGCACCTGGGTGCTCTCCGGTGCCAATGCTCATACCGGAGCCACGACCATTTCCGCAGGTGTATTGAGACTTGCGAATGCCAATGCTGTGCAGAACAGCACTCTGACAAACAATGCAGCCAACGGTGTGACCTTTGCCGGCGGCGTGCTGAACTACAACCTTGGTGGATTGGCGGGAACAGGCGCGTTTGCGCTCACTGATGTCACTGGCGCAAACGTCAATCTCACGGTGGGTGCCAATGGAGCAAACACCACCTACAGTGGTGTGCTGAGTGGCGCGGGTAACCTGATCAAGACCGGCTCTGGCAGCCTCACGCTCACCGCCCAGAATTCGTTCACGGGGAATATTGTGGTGAACGCTGGAACATTGGTCGCTAACCTTCAAAGAAATGTCGCCAACCCCACGACAACTGCCTTGGGTAACGGCCAGACGGCAGGCAGGACTATCACCGTGAACAATGGCGGCACGCTGCTCATGACCAACGGAAACATCTTGGGGAGTGCTACCTCGACCCCGCAGGTGCGTATCATCATCAATGAAGGCGCGCTCGTTCGCTCGGCGGTGACGACGGTGGGAGGTGGAGTGAGTGGCGGTGATGCCAACGTCCTGGGTCCCATCACCATGAACGGCGGCACACTGACCACCGGAAATGGATTCAGCAATCTCTTCCAGGGGATCATCCTTTCGAACACGGTGACGGTCCGCGGAAGCGTCGCTTCGACCATCAATACCGATGTGGCGGACACCGTGGCGAACGGGGTAATGCTCAATGGAACCATCACGTTCGATGTCGCGGACGCCACAGCCAATGCGAATACGGATCTCCTGGTTTCCGCCAGGTTGGTGTGGGTTCCGAATAGCACCACCGGAGGTTCCCTGCTCAAGACCGGAAACGGAACGATGCAGATTACCGGGGCGAATGCCTACACCGGCGCGACCACCATCCGTGGCGGTCTTCTGAAGGTAGGCAACGGAACGACGGGTTCCCTCAATGGCACCACGGGCACCGCGCTCAATTTCACCGGCACCGGTGCCATTGAATTCAACGAAGCCGCTGGCAGCAGCCAGGGAATGGGCGCGCTGACCTTCACCACGGGCGAAGGCACGGTGACCTCCACCTATGGTGGCAGTGGGAACACCACGCTGACATTTGCGTCTTACGCGCGTTCCGCAGGGGCCACCGGCAACTTTGTAGTGTCGGGCGGTGTCAATGGCACCACCAACAAAATTGTCCTCACGGGTGTCACCACGGGCGCCTTCATGAACACCGGCACCTTCTTCGGTGGCAGCCGGTATGCGTTCTATGATGCGACGGGATTTGTGCGCGATCTTCAGTACGGAGTGGATGCCGGTGCGGATACTTTCGTGGGAGGGGCGACGCTGACAGGCACTCATGTGCAGACCACCGGCGCCATCACCGCGCAGGCTACCACCACCTTCACCACGCTGAACATCCATGGTAATCACAACGTCACGCTGGCAGGCGGAGCCACGCTCACGGTGAGCGGCATTTTGAAGTCGGAGAATGTCGCTGGTGGTTCCATCATCAGTGGAGGCACGGGAATCCAGGCCGCGAGTGGAGCTGAGTTGGTGATCCGCACGGATGGGGTGAACGATGCACTGTCGATCACCACGGCGATCCTCAACAATGGCACCAGCGCTCTCACCAAGAGCGGCGCAGGCACGCTTGTCTTGTCGGGCACGAATACCTATGCCGGCGCGACGACGGTGAATTCCGGTGTGCTCCGGGCCACTACGAGCGCGTCTGCGCTAGGCGCAGGCACGCTGTCCCTGGCTGGCGGCGAGCTGCAGCTCGCCAATGACACCGCATTAAACTTTGGCCGCAACACCACCATCACGGGTGATGCGCGCCTTACCTCTGATCGTCTGACCGCGGGTGCGGGTGTAACACACACCTTGGGCACACTTTCCATAGGTGCCCAACGTTTGACGATTGCTGGTGGCAGCAATGTCACCAGTGGAGCGGCGGGCGTAGCTGTAGGAGCGACTACGTTCACCGCCGCTCCCGTTTTTCATATTGTGAATCCTACCGCCGGTGGCACGACCACGCTTTCGCTCGGTGCGGTAACGAACGGAGGCTTTGGCGTCACTTTCACGGGGAACGGAAACCTGGCCCAGACAGGGATCATCAGCGGGGCGGGTGGCGTGACGTTCGGCGGGTTGAGCGCCGCAGGCGGAGATCCTTTCAGCGGTGTCGCCACCTTCAATCTTATCAACACCTACACTGGCAACACGGTGGTGAACTCCGGGACCCTGACGCTTGCGGCAGGTGGTGGCTCCGGGGCTATTCGTGGAGCGCTGACGATTAACAGCGGAGCCCTGGTAAACCTTTCAGCCGTCGATGCCCTGGGTTTCAACAATGACGCCACGCGTGTAGCCCAGGTGAATATCAATGGTGGCACGCTGAACAACACCACGGCAGGCAATCAGGGCCTCCGGACCAACTTTTCCCTGACCGGGGGCACGATGACTTCGACCGGGGGTGGCGCTTACAACTTCACCAACGGCTTTGGCATCACCACCATCGCCAGCACGGTGACGTCCACCGTCACCGCGAATGTGGTGGCTCGCGATGCGGGCCCCATCGTCTTCACCAGTGCGCAGGGTGCGACTGCGAGCGGGGTGGATTTGTTGGTGTCCGGGGTATTGAGCGGTTCTGCCGTGACCAAAGCCGGCGCGGGGACACTGCATCTCAGCGGCAACAATACCTTTACTGGACTCATCTCTCTGAATGGAGGCATCCTGCGCGCCTCGACCGCTGGCATCAATGGCGGCGACACGACCAACGGCATCACGTTCAATGGTGGGACGTTGCAGGCGGCTGCAGGTGGTATTGCCACCGGCAAGGCCATCACGCTCACGGGCGCGGGCACCTTCGATACGAACGGCAATGCCTCGACCCTCTCGGGAAACATCACCGGCACCGGTCTCTTCACGAAGGCAGGAGCGGGAGCGCTCACCTTGAGCGGCGGCGCCAACGCCTACAGTGGCGGTCTAACCGTCGCTGGAGGCAGCGTCATCGTGAACAACGCGAACACCGGTGTGCTTGGCTCCGGCACCGTGACCATGGGCGTAGGCACCACGATTGACCTGAATGGAAACAGTCAGAGTACCGGCTTGCTCCGTACGCAGGACGATGCGTCCGCTGTGAGCATCACCTCCAACAACGCGGTGGGATCCCCAACACTGACACTTACGGGGACCGGCACAGAGACCTTTGGTGGTGCCATCAGCAATGGGCTGGCATCTTCGCTGAGCATCATCAAGGCCGGAACCGGCACGCAGACGTTCTCTGGTATCAACACCTACACGGGCACCACGCAGATCACGGGCGGCATGCTCCGCATCAATGGGCGGCTTGGAAATACAAGTGTCAACGTGGGCACTGCGGGAGTGCTTGGCGGCACCGGTTCCATCGCCGGTCTGGTCACCCTCGCGGGGTCAGGCTCTGCCATCAACCTGCAAGACGGCACCGTGGGCACGCTGACTCTCTCCAGCGGGCTGACACTCACCGGGGGCAATTCACTTTTCTTTGATCTCGGCGCTACTGGCGACTCGATTGGGCTCACGGGCGGCCCATTCACGTTCAGCAGTGGCATTGCTTCCGTCAATTTGCTGAACTTGGCCGGCTACGGCGCAGGCACTTACAATCTGATCACAGGCGCAACGGGCATCAATCTCGCCAATTTCCAGCTCTACAGTTCTTCGCTGGCTGGCTTCAATCTTGCCTTGAACGTCACCGGCGGCAATACGCTGACACTCTCCGTCTTGGCCAGTACGGCTCCGCCTGTCGCTTACTGGAAGGGAGACGTGGACGGTTTCTGGAGTACCAACAATGCCGGCAACACCAACTTCACCAGTGATGCCGCCGGAACCACCGATGTGGGTGGATTGCTTGATGGTACTTCGGCAGTGACCTTCTCCGCCACAGGTGCGGCTCTGGAAAACAATACCACCCTGGGCGCCAATATCGCCATCAGGTCATTGACGATTGCCACGACCAACGCCGTGGGCATTGGCGGTGCGAACTCCCTCACGCTGGTGGATCCCACTGCGCTGACAATTAATGCAGGAGCCGGAGCTCTTTCCATCACCGCGCAGCAAGTCATTCTGGGCTCCAATCAGACGTGGACGAACAACTCCAGCAACGCCGCCACCATCACCTCCGCCATCAGTGGGGCTCGCGCACTGACTCTGGCGGGCACGGGGGCATTCACCTTCTCGGGCAACAACACCTACTCGGGCGGCACCACGCTCTCCGCAGCCACGACCCTGAACATCAACAGCAGTGGCACAGGTGCGAGCAACTCTGCTCTCGGCACGGGAACCTTCACGATCAATGGCGGCACCATCAACAACACCAGCGGCTCGCTCGTCACCCTGGGGACCAACAACGCGATGGCCTGGAATGCTGACTTCATCTTCGGCGGAGCCAACAACTTGAATCTCGGTACGGGTGCCGTGACTCTTGGCACGAACCGCACGGTGACCACTCAAGGAACAGGCACCCTGACCGTCGGCGGTGTCATTAGTGGCGCCGGCTTGGGATTGACCAAGGCGGGTACAGGAACGCTGGAACTTGCCGGGCAGAACACCTTCACCGGGGCCACCATCGTCAATCAAGGTACGCTCAGAATCAGCGGAGTGGTCAATGCGCCCAATACCGCCAACGTTGGGATCGTCACGGTGGGAAGCGCTGCAAATCTCAATGCCATACTCTCCATCGAAGGCGGCACGTTGAACGCTTCCAAGAACACCAGCCCCAGCATCGCCGTGGGCTCGGTGGCAAACAGCCGGGGTTTTGTGAAGATGACCTCCGGCGCCATTACTACGGGAAGTGAGTTTCATCTCGGGCGCGGCGCGGGCGCCTTTGCCGCCATGTCTATGAGTGGTGGCACGGTCGCGAGCGCGAGCTGGTTTGTGGTTGGGTTCAACAATGACCGCGCCATCTTGAATCACAGCAACGGCGACATCACGCTCGCAGCAAACCGCATGACCATCGGAGCCGGCGGCGCGGGATCCATCGGGGTGTACAATGCCAGTGGCACAGCGACCTTCAACGCGACGGGTGGCAATGGTGGCATGTTCGTAGGTGAGAACGGCCT
This sequence comes from Roseimicrobium sp. ORNL1, assembly GCF_011044495.1. Lineage (GTDB taxonomy): Bacteria > Verrucomicrobiota > Verrucomicrobiia > Verrucomicrobiales > Verrucomicrobiaceae > Roseimicrobium. The sequence continues at coordinate 3,798,259 of NZ_CP049143.1, read as the reverse complement.
TGGGACCCTGAACGTCTCCGATTCCGCAAACGTCAACCTGGCGGTCAACGGACTGATCTTCGGACAGGTGGCCAACAGCAACGGCACGGTCAACCTTCTGGGCGGCACCATCACCACCAACCGCGTGATTAAGGGAGCAGGCACAGGCACGTTCAATTTCAACGGCGGCACCCTGAAGGCCAACGCGACCAACGCCACCTTCATGACCGGCCTCACCAATGCTTTCGTTTACAGCGGCGGCGCGAAAATCGATTCGGGTGGTTTTGATATCACCATCGCGCAGCCGCTGCAGGCGCCCACTGGCAGCGGCGTGAGTTCCATCGCCGTGACCGATGGCGGCTCCGGATATGTCGATACGCCCGTGGTGGTCCTCAGTGGTGGTTCCGGCAGCGGAGCCACGGCGATTGCGACGGTCGTCAGCGGGGTCGTCACCGGCTTTGTGATCACCAATCCGGGCACGGGTTATGTGGTTGGTGATGTGCTCACCGTCACACTTCATGGCGGTGGCGCTACCACCGCCGCGACGGCCGGCACCATCAGTCTGGCAGCCAATACCAGTGGCGGACTCACCAAGAGTGGAGCGGGAGTGCTCACCCTTTCGGGCACGAACACCTACACCGGGGGCACGTCCATCACCGGAGGCACACTTGCCTTGGGACATGCCACGAACACCCTGGCTGATACAGGCACTGTGACCGTGAATGGCGGTGCGCTCGACATCGGTGCCAATGCCGAAACGGTGGGTGGCCTCACGCTCGTCAGCGGCTCCATCACCGGCACTACCGGTGTGATCACGGCCTCTTCCTATTCGATGCAAAGCGGCACGGTCAGCGGCATCCTCGGTGGCAGCGGTGCTTTGACGAAAACCACCGCCGGCTCTGTTTCCGTTACCAGTGCTAATACCTATACCGGCGCCACCACGGTAAGCGCAGGCCGTCTGCTGGCCAACAATGCCACCGGTTCTGCAACGGGTACGGGAAATGTCATTGTGGAATCCGCGGGCAGATTGGGTGGCATCGGCAGAGTGGGAGTCCTCGGGGGAACGCAGAGTATCACCGTGAACAGCGGCGGCGTGATCGAGGTGGGCAACACCGGTGACATCGCCAGCGAGACCCTGGACCTGGCCACCAGCGGGGCGGGCACCATCTCACTCCTGGGCACGCTGGAGTTCGATATCTATGACAATCTCGGTGGCGAGAATCCCGCGGCATCGAATGATCAGCTTTTCCTCTTTAGCGATACCAGTATCGTCCTCAGCGGCACGCTGAAGGTCACGGATACCACCACCTTCTCCGCCACGGATTGGGCGGAAGGGGACAAGTGGCGGTTGCTCGACTGGTCTGGTGTCACCGCGGGCACGAAGTTTACGGGCGGCTTCACCACGCTGGACCTTCCTACGCTGGATTCGGGACTCAGTTGGATCACTTCCGCGGACGCCAGTGGGTTCTACATCGCGGTGGCGGTCGTGCCTGAGCCTGACCGGGCTCTCCTCCTGCTGGGCGGCCTTACGTTGCTTGTCACGCATCGCCGCCGCCGCCCTATGAGTACTATGTAATATCACTCTGTACTAGAAAATCGTATACCACGATGAAACAGCGATTCACATCCAGGCGAGTGAGGCCATCTGGCATGGCCATTGTCATGGTGCTCGCCATCATGGCCCTGCTCATGGTGCTGGTGCTGGCACTCCTGTCCATGGGCTCGTCTGAGACGCGTTCCTCGTCCGCGTTCAGCCAGTCCTCTCAGGTTCGAACCCTCTCGGACATGCCCGTGAGCATCATCATGGGGCAGATCCGGCAGGCCACCTCAGGCCTGGGGATGACAAAGTCCTGGGCTTCACAGCCCGGCATGATTCGCGTGTTCGGCACGGGGGCCGGAGGACCAGGAGGTCGTGCCAGGCTGGATACAGCATGGCGGCTCTACTCCTCCGACAAGATGTCCGAAGCGGGAGCGAGTTTCAATGCGAACGCCGAGGCGGACACGCTTAGCAAGTGGAAGGAAACCCGTGCGCAGTTCACGGATCTGAATGAGCCAGTGGCCCGAATCAACACTGAGGGAAATACCAGGCGCGTCTATCCCATCCTTGATGCCACTGCCCTTGAGGATCCCACAGGGGGTGGCAAGAAGGGAAAGGTGGCGGGCTTTGGCATTGCGGAAACCGCCACCGTGCCGGGCGCTACCGCGGAGCAACCGCTGCCCATGCCGGCCCGCTGGCTCTATGTGCTGCAGAATGGCCGTCTCGTGGTCCCCAGCGGCGGCTCCGGTAACAAGGCCACCTTTGACGCCAGTGTCGTGACCAGGGCCAATCCCATCATCGGCCGCATTGCCTTCTGGACAGATGATGAAAGCTGCAAGGTCAACCTCAATACCGCTGCCGAGGGCACGCCCTGGGATGTTCCCCGGTCCGTGAGCTGGTCGGATCGCAATTTTGCCTACTACATCCCGGCACAGAACGAATTCCAGCGCTTCCCGGGTCATCCGGCCATGACGTGTCTCAGTACCGTACTCCAGGCTTTTGACGATCGCTACAAACCTCAGCTTCCCACCGTGCTGAAGGATGGCACGGTCGCAAACAAATCCAGCTACCAGACTTACCTGAAGAGCATCTATGATCTGATCCCGCGGACCAATCCGGGGCTGGCGGGCGAAGGGTCACGCGGAGGCACGGAGACGCCCACCAATGCCGAGGGCCTCCCGATGAAGCGCGAGCGGCTCTTCACCTCGGTGGATGAGTTTTTCTATGGTTCCACTTTCAACGCCGGAACCGCCCAGCGCGCGGTGAACCCCTCCGGCGGTGCGGTAGATGCAGCGGATTTGCAGATGAGCCGCTTCTTTCTCACCGCACACAGCCGCTCGCCGGAGGTGAATGTCTTCAACCGTCCGCGCGTCTCCCTCTGGCCCATCCAGGCCGAGACCACGAAGCGGACGGCCAAAGACAAGCTACTGACCTTCTGCACCACGGCAGCCGGCCAGACGGCTTGCTTCCAGCGCGCCACCACTTGGGAGAATGATTCGAGCAAGCAGGGCTCATCCCAGAGTCCCACCGCGGACTTCGCATTGTCGCAAAATCAGAAGGTCTTCGGCTACCTGCAGACACTCACCAAGAAGGGTGTGCCAGGATTCGGCGCCGCCACATTTGATGAGAAGTATGGCACCCTGAATCGCAACCAGATCCTGCTCTCCATGTTCGACCTGGTCCGCTGGGGGGTGAATGCTTCCAACCCTTATACCACGCCGAAGTACCACTACATTCCCCCTCGCGTCTATACCGGCATCAATGCCACCTTCCTTGCCGAAGCCTCCGCGGTTCCGGTCGTCACCTCTGGTACGAGCACCGAGCAATTTGGCACGAAGCTCAAGGCGTTTGGCCGCTATCCCACGATCATCGAGGCGTCCGTGGTATTCATGGCCACCGAGGTGGAGATGGAAAAGGATCCCACTACAGGTAATAATCAACCCGTCGACAAGGCTCCCAAGGACAACAAAGCGGACAAGACGAAGAAAATGCGGGCCTTTGTGGTGCTACAGCCATTCACCCCGGTGGTGGGCATGCCGCCTTACACGCCCAATGTGCGCTACCGCATCAAGGGTTTGGAAGGATGGACGGCCAATGGGAAGCCGCTCGGATTTCCGGCCAGTGCCGTCAACCGTTCCTGGGTGCCCGCCGGGTCTGCCAGCGACGGGGGGCACTCCACGGCCTACACCTCGATGCACGCGCAATTCTACAAAGCCAGTGGGAGCGTTAAGGACGTGGCGCCGGGTGGGACGGGTGCGGATGAAACGAACTCCTTTCCCTTTGTGAGTCAGGAGATCGATGTATCCACCGCCGACAAGTTCCAGTTCTCCGGCGGTTCCATCACGGTGGAGATTCACCTGGGTGCCGGCCCGCCAGGGCAATTGAACGACTCCACGCTCATCCAGACGGCCACCCTGAATTTCCCCAAACCTGCGGGTATGTGGCCCGTGCCGAAGTTGCGTTGGGATTCCAACCGAGCTCCGCATAACAATTGGGAGGACGCCAAAGTGTACATGAGTCTGCAGGAGCGGCTGAACAAAAAAGACCCGCGAAACTATCTCCTGCTTCTTGGGGACACGGTGCGCTCCGTGGTGACCAGTGCCACGAATCCAGCCAAGGGCGACTTCCGGGTAATGTGTGCCATGCGTGAGATCACGCCCGACTACTACACGAAACATGCGGACTACGATAGCGCCACCAAGGAGGAGGCTCAGTCCCTCCGTCACGCAGGGACGGCGTGGACCGGACACTACGGGCGTGGATTTGAAGCGTCGTATCTCACTACCGGCACGCAGGGCAGGCAGCATACCTGGCAAATGGCGGGCTACGTCATCAGCTCGCCTACGAAGGTTGATAAAGCCTATGGTCTTCTCAAAGATGTGGCCTACTGGCAGGACTGCCAGCCGGCAACACCTTATCGTTTGGACGGCGCCTACAATGCCATCGGCACGGGGCGTCCTGGAGACTGGGACAATGGCATGGGCCGCATTGAAGATGGTCCGTACATCAACAAGCCGGATGACACGGGCATCACGGGGGACACCACCGGGCCAATGAAAGGCTACTTCGCCCGTGACGGTTATGTTGAAGAGAACTCCGGCAGAACCTACGCACCCAATCGGCAGATCTGTTCCGCCGTCGCTTTTGGCTCGCTGCCCACGGGCGTGCATCCCATTCCCGCGAACTCGAACAAGGTGAGCCCGTGGCAGACCCTGCTCTTCTGCCCGAATCCACCTTCACGGTCACGTGCCTCCACCGCGGATCCCGCGGTGACGGATCACTATGGCTTCAAAGCGCCACGCGATCACTTGATGCTGGATCTGTTCTGGATGCCCGTCGTGGAGCCTTATGCCATCAGCGAGCCGCTTTCCACCGCGGGCAAGGTCAACATGAACAGCCAGATCATGCCCTTCTCGTATATCGAACGGGCCACAGGCTTGCATGCGGCGTTGCGCAGTGTGCGCATCAATGCCCTTCCTCATGAAATTACCTGGTGTAAGGACGGCACCACCATTGCACACAGCCCGGCCCAACTGGAGGAGTGTTACAAGAGTTGGGAAAACTGGCTGAAATACGACACCGTCTATGAGGTGAATGCCGAGGAGACGGTCAAGGGCTTCCAACGCCGCTTCGAACAGGGCGACATCTTCCGTTCCGCCTCTGAGATCTGCGACATCTTCCTGGTGCCCAAACCCAAGACCAAGACCAGCTCCGAGGATTCGCCCTATTATCCGCGCTCCGATGGCAAACCCAGCAAGTCTCCGAAGTACGATGAAATGACTGAGTGGTGGAACGGCAACCTCAATACCCAGAAAGATGGCTTCGAGCTGACGGGCGACAACACGCGCGAATCCCCCTACAACCAGCTCTACCCGCGCCTCACCACCAAGTCCAACATCTACCAGGTGCACTACCGTGTGCAGGTGCTCAAAAAAGCGCGCTCCACCGGGCCCGCCGAATGGGACGAAGAGACCGACATCATCGCCGCCGAGCAGCGCGGATCCGCCACCATCGAGCGCTACCTGGATCCCAATGATCCCAGCCTGCCCGACTTCATCGCCAATCCGGACCAGGATGGTTCGCTGGACGACTACTACCGCTTCCGTGTGATCGGAAGAAAAACCTTTGCGCCATGAATACGAAACCCCAACGACCTGCCTCCAAAAAATCCTCGGCGGGATTCTCGCTCGCGGAAACCGCGGTTGCCGTGGGTATCGCCGCCTCGGTAATCGTCACCCTCGTGGGCATGATTCCTCTTTCCCTGGATGCCCTGCGCGAGTCCGCCAACGTGGCCGCGGAGGCTCGCATTGTGCAGGCAATCGCCGCGGACTACCGCATGCGGGAGTGGAGCGAGGTGCTGCAACAGCAGACGAGCGGCGGAAGCAAGGACTACATCTTCGACGGCCAGGGTACCCGCGTCAAAGATGGCGACGCCAGTGCCATCTTCACCGTGCGCGTCACCGTGAGCGACGCGCCGGTGCTGCCGGGCATGCAGCAAACCAATCCGCGGCTGAAGTCCGTGCAGATGCTCATGACGGAAAGTCCCAACCCCACTGCGGCCCTGGCCAAACCGGAAACCTGCCGCAAGGCGCAGACCCTCGTAGCACAGATGGACAAATACGCGGTGAACTAACCCGGGCCGTCAAACGAACTCTGTTATGAATGAGAACCCCGGATCATTGAGGCGAGTGGCGGCAGCGCGCGGCTTCACCCTGGTGGAACTGCTGGTTTCCATGACGGTGCTGTCCGTGCTCATGCTCTTCCTCGCGCAGGTGCTGTCTGACACCCAGCGCACCTGGGGCCGGGCCAGGGCACGTGTCGGCGAGTTCCGCGAGTCGCGCGCGGCATTTGAGGCCATTGCCCGGCGTCTTTCGCAGGTGACACTGAATTCCTACTGGGGGTACAAGCTGGACAGCAATGGAAACCCCACTCTCTACCAGCGCCAGTCTGAGCTGCATTACGTAAGCGGGCCCGCAGCCGCCCTCCTTCCCGATGCTCAGCACACTGCGGGACATGCCGTCTTTTTTCAGGCGCCGCTCGGGGAAACCCTCGACACCAGCGCCACTGCATCCGCCTCGTCGCTGGAGAACCTTTTGAACGGCTGGGGCTGGTATGCGCAATATGAGAGCGACCTGCCACGCCGCCCCGACTTTCTAGGGCCCGACATCGCCCACCCGGAGAAGAAGCGTTTCCGTCTCATGGAGTTCCGCCAGCCGACGGAAAGGCTGATGCTTTATGGCGTGGTCGCCGATTCCAAGGGTGGCAGCATGCCCGTGCCGTGGGTGGAAGCGCAGACCGGCAGGGACGCCTTGTACCGGTGGTTTCGTGACTCGCTCGAAGAGGACTCCCAGCCGGTAGCGGAAAATGTCCTGGCCGTACTCATCCAGCCCGTATGGCCAGCCACCACCGGAAATACCGGAGCGAGCACCGATGCCGCGCCCAACTACCTCTACGACACCCGACGCTACCAGTGGCCGGAGACTTCCACCGAAGCCACGCGCTCCCGTCACCAGCTTCCTCCGGTATTGCGGCTCACCCTCATCGCCTTGGATGAACGCCAGTGGAGCGCATTCGACGCCGCGAAGGCGGACGCGCTCGCCCAGGAACTCACTGGGTTGGTAAATAACACGCTCTTTCAGAAGTCTGCAGCCTATGAGCAGGACCTCCAGCGGCTCGAAGCCGAGCTGGGCCAGCGCAAGCTCAACTTCCGCGTCTTTTCCACTGCCGTCCAGATACCGGCGGCCAAGCTCTCCTCCAGCCTTGAAGACTAGACCTGCATCCCCATGCCCGGACGGACACGCCCGCCGAGCGACCCGCGCCTTTACTCTGATCGAGCTGCTGCTCGTGGTCTCGATCATGGGAATCCTGCTCGTGCTCGCGTCAGTTTCCGTCGGTCATGTCGTTGCTGCGCAGCAGCTCACTTCCTCCACCATGCGCTTCACCAATGAACTCGCCTATGCCGCGCAACTGGCCGCGAGGGAAAACCGGCTGATCGGCATCCGCTTTCTCAAACTCCAAGATGAATCCGACCTCGACGCAGCGGAACAATACCGCGCCTGGCAGCTGCTGGCGCCCGACCGCACCACCGGCAAGTGGCGCCCTCTGGGTGAGGCACACCGACTCGATCCGTCCACGGTGATGATGGCGAATGATATCTACTCCACCCTGCTGCACGTTACCCCACTCGCGAGCCCCGATGATGTGGACGACGAGGATGCCACGCCGCCGCTCTTCGCCTTCAAGCCCGGAGGAGGCACCACGCTTCCCAAAGTCACTACCGCTCCTAAATGGTGTGTTACTCTCGCGCTGGCGGTCGACCTTGAACGCGCGCCAGGGAGATTGCCCGCGAATTTCCGCACGCTGGTGCTCAACGCCCACACTGGAGCCATCACGGAATACTGACGCTTTCCTTGCCGGCGAAGGAGAAAGGTACTCATGCTTGCGACCTCACTCTGCTAAAAAACCCATGCACCCAGGGGTTAAAACGGTCTGTCTCCGAGCAAACGCCACGGACATCTTTGTGAACTCCATTAGAATCCCGTGGCAGGTGTGCGCACTTCATACCTTGCGCCTCCGTGGACGGCGCTAGATAACTGCCGCACTTGCTCTGTGATTCACAAACTGGCCAGGGGGTTCTCAAGCGAGCCAATAAATTGTCTCCTGTGTTGCTTGTCTTGTCAGTCCGTCACCTTGACCTGGCGGTTATCGAGGCTGCTGCGCTTTCAACAACGATTCGTCCCGCGTTCAAAAGAGAAGCTTCGCTCCGCAGTGGACCGATCAACTGCAAGCTCGTTACGGGCATCCGCTCTCCCTTGAGGGGAACGGGAATGGCGAGCGCGGGATTGCCGGCGTAGTTGACCGCGGTCGTGTTCTGGAGCGCCAATGCCTTGGCCTCAAAAAGTGCGTGGCGGCCGATCCACGGTATCTTGTAAGGTTGATGCTTCAATGTCGGAAGTGCGATGAAGTCAACTGTTTGAAAAGTCCTATCGAGCATTGCCTGCCAAGCTGGGCGGCGTTTCAACGCCTCTTGATAAATCTTACTTCCACGCTCCAGCCTACCCAGTAGAATGGCAGCCTTCGTTGTAGGAGTAATGCCTTTCTTTGCCAGGAGGTGTTTGTTGGACGCATATCCATCTGTCACGGCGAGGATTCGTCCGTGTTTTTCGGCCTCAAGCCAAGCCGCCGTCAAGCCGGGGCTCAAAGGCACCACTGCGAAGTCCGCGGCCTTAAGCGCGTCATCCACGGCCCGGTCGATGGTGGGATCAGTACCAGGTATACGTAAGCGGCCGATCACAATGCGAGGACTCTCCGGCGTCGCCGCGACCGCCTTCTCATACTCCCTGGAAAATCCGGGTTTCAGTAGCTCCATGCCTTCGACCAAGCGTGGAATGTCCTTGGCCATGGGCCCAACGGTGTCGAGATGCTTCGGCGAAAGCGGATACACCCCCTTCAGCGAAACGAGGCCGAAAGTTGTTTTAAGTCCACATACCCCGCAACAGGCCGCGGGCGTTCGAATCGATCCAGCCGTGTCGGTCCCGATTGCAATGTCTGCCCGGTCGTCGGCCACCGCGACTGCGCAGCCGCTAGAAGATCCTCCGGGCATCAGGCCAATTCCTTGGTCCAAACTGTTTTTGGGAGTGCCAAAGTATTCATTCACTCCGGAGGTCCCGAGGGCCAGTTCGTTGAGGTTGGTTTTGCCCACAAGACAAACATGCTCCTGCCGCAGGTAGTTCAGGCAATCGGCGTCCTGCTTCGCCGGTTGCCCCCATTTTGTAAAGTACTCCGAGCCCACGGTGGTCACTTCGCCTCGCAGATCGATGATGTCCTTGACGGCCACCCGCATTTTGCCCTCCGCTCCCACGGGAGGCGTCCAGTATTGGATGAAGGCTCGATCACCCAAATGCTGCCTGGACGGCGATGTGCACGCACTTAGAAGGCCCACGACAACTGCTAAAACAACAACCGGTTTACGTTGGCGAAAATAGGTGAACATAAAATTCCTGACCATCTCTGACTGCATTTACCGTGACTGTCGCAGCGTCCGTTCCCCGAGTGGCGGCTCCTGCTGGGGAACTCTCAGTGATCACACTGCAAAGCCCGTCCCAGTGTGCTCCTTCTATGAAGTCGCCACGGCACTGGAATCCGAAGTTCCTCCCTTGAGATGAACAAACGGCAGACAAAACAACATCCACGCCATGCTTGAGAGGGCCGTATGCGACATCCTCAAATTTGGACCTCGCGTGCGGCACTCAGGGTTGTCCGTCACTAAGTATGGAGGCCGCTTCCCCGGAGGTTCTCATCTGCGCGGCGTCAAGGTTTAGGACACTTTGCCGGTCGTCGTTGGACACTTTGAGATGCCAGAGAATGGTTTCTGCGATTTCCACCGGCACCCCTTCTGTACCGTACTCGGTAATTGTGGCATCGCTCAGAGCGGGAATCTGGTCGCTTCCAAGCTCCACCATGTGGTTCGTGAGGATGCGAAAGATCGAGTTGGATCGTTCGTCCTGCGGAATCGAGGCCCATGAGCGCTTCTCGCCGATGCTTCCAAGCTCTTTTTCGGTAGGCAACATCTGACTGACATTGGCTTCCTGTAAGAATTCCCCGATGGGCGCCCGAGCCAGTCTTTTCCGCGCTGCAGACTTGGCGTCATTCGAAAGGCTCTCCCAACTGCGGTCTTCACCGATGCCGGCGAGGGCAGATTTTGTTGGATTTGGCATATTATGGGATGCCTCATAAGCCTTGGTCTTGATTTTCTCGGCGCTGGCGGCGATCGCCTGCCTCTCTGATGTTTGGCAGACGCGCTCGCTTCTCGAGTGCAGCGCGTCTGCGCACAGGGTAGTGAATGCCAAGGTTTCATCGATGATCCTTTTAAACTCACATTCACGGCGGTCTCCCGCGACGAGATGCGGAGGAGGTGCAAGAATGTTGGAAGCAACCAAATGGGCTGCAAGGTTTGCCAATTCCGTAGGAGATAAGCCAACAGGCGAAAGATGATTCGAACCGCAAGTCATAAAATCGGAGTTTTAGTGAGCCCAATGATTACAGATCATGGGAGATGTATGGATGAGTTCGCCTCGATTTGGCGATTTCTGGAATGAGGGTGCTGCCCTTCACCCACGGAAGGCAGCACCCGCTCATGACGCACAGTCCAGTCTTAAAGGGTGGTTGCCTTGGGCAGCATCACCACCATCATTCGCTCTTTCTTCTCCACCTTCATTTTCGCGCGGTCTACCGGCCCGGGCAGCGAAATGCGCTGGGTGTACGCAGCCCTGTGAACTTCTCGATCATTGGACTTTAGGCCGGCAGAGCTGCTCTCGCTCCTCGCCTCGATTTGTAGCGTCTGTCCTTCAACCGTGGCGATTACGTTCTCCATAGCTCGATCGGGAAGGAAGATGCGAACCTCGTAACTTTCGCCCTTGTCTTCCACATTGTAGGTGGATCCGAAGCGGTACTCGTCGAAGATGTCCTTGTAGGTGGGGATAAACTTGAAGGCGTTGAAGGAATCCTCGAAAGCGCGGTCCATATCTCGGCGCATCTGCTCCATCCGCTGCATGATCTCCGTATCACGCGCCAAGTACAAGGGAGGTGTTAGCAATCCCTTGGATGATGCGGCAGGCAATTCCCCTTTGACTGGGGTCTTGGGGATAGTCACCACAAGCATGCCCTGCTCTTGTTTCCGTTCTACCACAGGAGTTGCATTGGCCGGTACATCTTTGAGGGTGATTGTTTGCTCGTAGCGCTGCGTCCCTGCCTCTTCCGGGGCCGTGACGCGGAGCGTTTCTCCTGTCAGGTTGACCTCGACTTTGTCGAGGGTTCGGTGCGGCAGGTCCAGGCGGAGCATGTAGCTGTTGTTCTGTTCCCGGAAATCCGCAGACACGGAACCTGCCGGTTTGTTTTGGGTATCTGTTTTGACCAGGCCTTTGATGGCATCCCGGAAGGTTTCCGACATCTTCTCCTGCCATTTTTTCAGATGTTCGGTAATGCCGCCGGATGCTTCTTTTGCGCTTTCAGCACCGAATGCTGATACCGTTGCAAGGGCGGAGGCAAGAACCAAGGCCAGAGCTTTGGTCGCAACGCGGCTGCGGTATATGGATGAAGTTTTTGAGTTCATAGTTTTTATCTCCTCTCTTCAATCAAGGGTTTAAGGGGTGGTCATGGTTTCAGATTAGGTCAGTGGGATGATGCGGGGCTTGATATGCTCGGCTTTCGGGAGCGTGATGGTGAGCATGCCGTCTTCGAGACGCGCTGTGATCTTCTCCCAGACAATGCTTGTGGGGAGGGCGACGGTCCGGCTGAATGGTTGCCCGGCTTCTCCTTCGCCTCGTTTCCAGAAGCGCTGGCCAGAGACCGTCAACATGCGGTCTTTGAGTTCAATGGCGAGATCCTGCCTTTTGATGCCGGGCACCTCCATACCGACGTAGTAGTGATCGGCATCCTCATGGATGTCGGCTCCGAGGTTTTCTGGACCCGTTGCGGTATGATTGCCGCTTCCGCTCCAATCCAGGTCAACTGGCAGCATCGCCGGAATGATCCAGGGATTGCTGCTCCAGTTGCTGCGACGAGCATGGGGGGCGAGCGAAGTGTTGCCCGTTGTGCGATTGTGTTTCATGACGTGGTTCCTTTCTTTGTGCGGTTAGATTCGGATGGGATGGTTCGGTTGAAGCGTCTCGTATCGAGTTTCCCGTGGCCCCACTGGTGAGGCCGCGCCTCGAGGTGCGTGTTTTGTCCGACCGATTTTCGGAGTGTCACCCAACAAGGAGGTCAGTACGACCAAGGCGACGAGGACAGGGCAAAGAAGAATGATGAGCGTCAGCACTAGGGGGCCCAATATCGGTGGAGGCACGAGTCGGCGGATGTAGGACATGTTAACTGCCCGATGGGATTCTTGTCTCCGTGTGCGTGTCGCCGCTTCCATCGCGTAGCGAGCCGGAAGCGGCGCTCGGCATGTGCTTCAGTCAACCTTCACTTCGATCTGGCGAGGAAGAGCCTTCTCATGCTTTGGCACAGTGATTTGCAGCACACCATCTCTAAAGACAGCGTTCACCTTGGTGTGCTCGGCATCATTGGGGAGGGCGAAGGTCCGGAAGAACGTTCCGTAAGGCCTTTCGAGCCGGTAGATTTTACGGCCTTTCTTGTCCTCGTTCGGTTTGCGTTCTCCGCTGACCGTAAGCCGCCCGTTTTCCAGGGTGATCTTCACATCCTCTTTGGGGATCTGGGGAAGTTCCGTAGTGATGATGTATTCCGAGGCGTCCTCCACGATGTCGACGAGGGGAGCCCAGGGCTGGCCTTCGCTTTCGGATGTTCCGTTGGAGATACTGGGTGCCAGTGCGTTGAAGACTCGATTCTGAAGACTTTCAATCTCGCGAATTGGATTCCATCGCATAACAGCATTCATAGCTTGGACGTTGAGTTAGGTAGAGTAGGCGCGCGGGGGGGAAGCTGACAGCCGTCCGCGCATTACGACTAGTCAGCTGGACTCCAGTAGGAATGCCATTTTCCCGCACAACAAAATCTGTACCAGATTGCTTGTGGTGTAAGGTGCTCATAATAAGGACTCTAACGCCGCGCCTTTTGAGCGTTTGAAGTGCAAAAATGTCTCAGTTTTGCAAATTTTTCCCAAGGCTCTGTGTCATGATTTCCCGGCAAGAATTCCCCGCTTTCGGATTCTAAGAAGCCGGTTTTATGGAGCGTTCTTTACAGGCTATGAACACAGCAAACTACCCCAATAGCTTGCCGCAGCGGTTCGTTGGCGAACCCAACTCTGAAGCTCGACAGACCGTGCGTGTAGCAGGTGAATCCGAACAGAAGGATCCGCATCCCAACACCGCCGAACAGTTCGAGGTCTTCTATGACGACCGCGAGGTATACGGCGGTTACTAAACAACGGTGGGGTGCGCGGGGCCTCAAAAAGGCCCCGCAAAGCATGGGTATCTTTCGACGGGCGCAGGCGAGGCAGCATCCCTCCACATCACAATCATTTGAGCCGATGATTGTATGCGCTCTTTGGGCAGCTGTCTCCGATCGGCACACCGCCGTTGGGTTCCCTCGCCGCAGGAGCTTCAGCGGGTTTCTCCGAACAATTCCACGACGAGCAGTCTGGTTGTAGCCAATTGAATCTCACAATTGTTGCTGTGATTGCCGAGACTGCGCGTCACGGATCCTTTCCGTCTCGGCAACGACTTTCCCCGACCTTCAGACCGCGTCAGCGTTCTACTTCCTGCCTACCGGGCTAAGGCCGGTGTAGGGGTAATTCACCGCCGTCTGCCAGGCGATCTCCTGAAGCATACGATTGAGCTTCTCATCCCAATCCGCCCGGTTGGCTTTCTTCAACACACTCACCATCGGGAGTCCTACAGGAGAGCGTCCATAGAGTACCGCAAAATGGAGGTACGCATTAAGCGCTTCCAACGGCGGGGACGGGTGGGCTGCATCGACGAAGAGCTCGCTTTGGGAGTTGAGTCCTGGCATCTGTTTCTGATAGATTTTAGTCCGTAGAGTGACCAGCGCTTGAGCGGTTGGTACGAGCGTCATGATGCGTTTGCCATGACCATACTTTCGATTGATCTCGTCTGCCTGTCGCTCACCTGCGCTGATGTTGCGTTCGTAGAGTTTCTTAAGTTGCACAGGGTTCTTCTCGCGGTGGCCGTTGTTCCTTGAGCCTTTGGGGAAATCCTGGTTGTCAGTGTCACCACCGCCCCAGGATAGTTGGACGATGAACCGCACGTCGGGATTCTGCTTCAGGCCAAGCTTCACAAAATTCTCCACGCCCTCGTCGGGAAACTGGATGGGCGACATGACAAAGGCACCCACTTTGCCTGCTTCCAGCGCGTGTTTGGCTTGATTCTCCCCTTCCGGTAACTCCCAGTGCTGTAGAGTTCTGGAGGCCCCGATCTTTTGCAGCCCCACCAATTCGTGGCCTTGTATGCCTGCGGCCGCCGCCAGTTCTCTTAGCGGCTCCGGAACGTACCACATCAGGCTGTGCGATGCATAAAAGACGCTTTCCCCTTTAAGCAAAGCTGCCGACGGCTTCTGAAGGGCGGCACGCGGCGATCCCTGCGCCTCAGCAAGTCTTGGTGAGGCGAGCAACGACAGGGCCGCAAGGATGAGGGCGGGCATGTGTTTCATAAACGAGCGGGGTGCATTCTGCTGCTGCGTCGGCCTCAAGGATAAATGGATCGAGCAGCGCGCGGTTCCATTTGGCGCGTGAGGAATTGCGTGGAATGGTTCAATTGAAGCAATATGACATCGTGATGTCAATAAGAAACTCCCTTTCGATATGAGTTGTGCCCCCAAACGAACACCCGCAGGCGAGGTGCTCACCGCCCTCACCCTGGACATTTTTCGCCTCAATAATCTCCTTCTCAATGCGGGCGACCGCCTCGTGACCAACCTCGGCCTGACAAGCGCACGCTGGCAGATTCTTGGAGCTATTGCGCGCGCCGGACTTTCCCAGCCCGTCGCCTGGCTGGCGCGCAACATGGGTGCCAATCGCCAGAACGTGCAGCGGATTGTCAACGACCTCCACGAGCAGGGGTTCGTCATCTTTGAGGCGAATCCGCACCATCGTCGTGCGCAGCTTGTTGTTTTGACTGAAAAGGGGCAACGCGTTTACGACGCCGCGATGGTCTTGCAGGCACCTTGGGTCAACAGTGTGACGGAAGGCCTTTCACTCCGCGATCTTGCAGCTTTTAAGCGCGTGCTTCTCACACTGAGGTCAAGGTTGGAGGAATCTCAATAGCAAATCAGACACGGTTGGTGATTCGGTGGGTTTTGTGTACGCGGCTGCAATTTAATACATTGCTAACGGTAGTGAAACAGAGTGCCCCTGGGGCGAGACATGATGGTTGGCGCGAAATGGGCTTGAGTTGCTCGGTACTGAAACCTTGTTTGTGAAGTGACGACCACTCTGCTAGATCGCCCTCGAACGCCAGTCGCGCTGCCCTTCTAAGTGTCGGAGCATGGCACAGTGCACATTGGATCTATTCCGAAGCGGGGCTAGGTGTCTGTTCTTCACCTGAGAATCGATCAGGGCGACATGTCAAATCGGAAGGGAGCGCCGGGGCGAGATCTACGTATCCCGGCCACTGGATCGCATAGCCTTCACTGTGCCAGCTACCCACAATATGTGACAGTCTCATGGAGGTGAGACACAGCTAAGAAAAGACCCTGCCGTTTAGGCCAGGGTCTCTACACTTCATGGTAATCCTAAGAAGCGCTACCATTTTTGACAGCGTTGGCTGGCGAGGGTGTCGGTGGCAACTGACGTACGCGAATAGACTTCACGGTGACATAGCTTCCTTGTGCACTGAATACATTTACCGGTCGATTGACCTTAGAGTAGTCACCTTGATGTTCATACCGGAGGGTTCCGTTCACGTAGATCTGCTGCCTGTCATGCAGAACCACCCAGCGAATGGTGACGAACTGGTCCTTCGGGATCAACCCCACTCCAGGCTTGTGTTGATTATGCGCGGGTCCGCCGTCGACTCTCAATTGGGACTGATTCTGTTCCCAGTTGAAAATCACCTGATCTGCAGCGTACCCGATACGCAGATTTTTGTCATTGGTCTTCGCCTCGATGATAATTTCGACCGGTGGCTTGAACGATTCGTTGGTCGTAATACTGCCGTTCTTCGGAAGCTTCGCTGGAGTGGCTTTGACCACAGGAGTCACTTTGTAAATGTGCTCCATGAAGTTGGGAAGCTGCTGAGCGCCGCCCCAAATAGGCATGATGAGGAAGATGAGCGTTGTAAGTACAGTTTTCATTTGGTATGTCGATTGTGTTTGATGCGTTGCGAGTTGGAATTTTTTTGGCGAGCGCCAGGTCAGTGGCGGAGGGGCAGGACTGCTTCTCTGGCCCGTCTTGGTTGTTACTATGATGCGGACTCTTTTCAGGGCTTCTTCACTTCGGATCGGGGCCTGTTTCTCCTAGGGGCCAGAGGGCCGGGTTGAGGTAGCCGCAGGTCATCTGAAGGCATGAGCTTGTGCAGTAGTACAGGGGTGGGGATTTATCCTCATGCCCGCTTGTAATTTTGTCAACCATGGTGGGCGGAGTGCCTGAAGACCCCGCCAGCCAGATTGTCTCCGAACTGAGCAAACGACTTGCTCAGGAGCGGGAGGCTGCCGGGATTTCCAAGAAGGCGCTGGCCAGCGCAGCTGGATTTGACCGTGCTACCGCGCGTTACATTGAGAATCCAGAAGATAATCCGACCCTGCTGAACCTGGTTCGGTACGGATTGGCGCTGAAACTGGACGTGGGACAATTGCTGTCGGAATGCATGGCGTCCCACTTAACCTCCAAGAAGCCGAAAGCAGGGAAAGGAAAGTAGTCAGGAGGATTCGCTTGGGGCAGGAGCCAGTGAGACAGGGAAGTCACTTACCCCAGCAGACGAGTCCGAAGCCACGCTGCGCCCATTTCGAGCGTGAGAACTCGGACCACAGAACCTCCTTTTGACCCATTAAGCTGCTGAGGACTGGCAAGCCTTCTCCAGCCATGAATACCCTGTTGGGATTCTTTCCGTAACCAAAAAGCACTACCCAGTGCACCTCATTGGGGCGTGGAGTGCGGGTGAGTGTGAGGATGGGATACCCATGGTCAAGGGCGGCTGCTATTTGTTTGAAAGTCAGCTCCCGCTTCACGCTCACGCCAATTCGGTTTGCGCGTAGGCAGCGAATAAGCGGTTCGGTGTCGAGTCCACTGGCACGTCCGGGGGTGCACTGCTCAAAGAAAGTTTTGAGGCAAGCCCCAGGATGGAACGTGTGGAGAATCATTGCCCCGGCCACGAATCCACAGGTATAGCTTTCAATCTGTCTGTATCCGGGGACCTCCAGAAGACACACTTCATCACCGCCAGGGTGCCAAAGGGGGTCCGGCACAATCCGAATGCGTGTGGCTTGAGCGAAGGCATCGAGTGCCTTCTTGGCGTTTCCGATGAAGTCGAACATGATAGTGGGATGCCATCCAATATGGCTGAGTTAGAGGTATCAAATTGTAACCACAGCAAGCTCCGGCAGGTCCTTGAGCCCGCCAGAGCCTTCTGTGTGCTGAGTGGATTACGCGGAGAGTCCGACGTACGTATCGAGCAATCCATGCAAGGCTTCCGTGCGTTTCGGCAGTTCGGCAAGGTTGCCCTCCTTCAGAGACTCGGTGAAGGCGTTGAACAGGCTCCAGACATTCCGCCCTTGAAACGCCTCATGCCGGGGCTCGCGCCATTCATGAAGCACCGGAGGAATCTGCCGATTGCTGCACACGCCGACATCCGTGGCTCGAATGACCAAATCGTGTGCATTGATGTCGGTGATCTCCGCTTCCTTGTAGGCGGCAATGCGCTTATCCTGGTCATGCCATTTCGCCATGAGCAATCCGATGGAGCGCTCGACCAATTGGGGCAGGTCTCGGACGATGAAACGCGTGTGTTTGCGGGCGAATTTAATTTCCCCACTGAAGGACAGATTATCGCAAACGAAGCAGCTTGCTCCGGCAACAATGCCCGCGGGGAACTGCTTGTCGTGGCTGTTTCGTAGTCCCAGCACCCAGCAATAGTCGTCATTGGGTTTTTGCGCATGGATTTCCATCAGCCCAAAGTACCTCATCCCATCGTGTGTCAGGCTGTGCGCCTCGTTGCCGATGCGCAGGCGGGTGGAGGTAAGGGTTCGCTGAACCGTGGAGATGAGCTGGTCATGTGGGATGGGGCACCAGGTTTCCGTGGGGCGGGGCGTGGAGACCTTGCGGACTTCCTTGAGATCCACGGCCTGAGCGCCGCAGTGAAGCACGAGATTCGGACTGCGACGGGGAGGCATGATGACGGGTGGAGGTTCGAGATGGGCAATCATGATGATGGTTTCCTTTCTTTGGTTGTTTCCCAAACAAGGCGGGCCGGTGCACCACGAGGATGCAACCGGCCCGCGCCATGAATGGAGATGTGTGGATGGGACTAGATGCGCACGCCCTGAAGCGAGCGGAGTGTCTGACGCACTCCCTGGATTTCCTTCTCGCTGGCTCTCTGCTCGCGCATCGCGGCACGGAGGGAATCGCCAAGCTTCGAGAGGCCGATGCAGGCTTCGCGGTAGCTGGTTTTGATGCTCTCCAGATGCACAAGGGCAGTTTCGAGTCCGGACTTGGTTTCCTGCTTGTTCGTATTGGCAGCGACGGAAGTGGTGGAACCGTTGGCTGCAGCAGCAGGAGGATGTTGCTCGTGGGATCGCGGGGGCGTTTGCATGGGTGGTGGTGGGGTGGGTTGTGCCGCCGTGGTAGGCGGAGAGTTGGGGTTGGGGGGTGTCGCGTCGACAGGCGGTTGCGGTGCCGTGGGTTCAGGAGGGGGACCTGCATTGTCCCGCACTGGCATCACGATTAGCTGCTTGCCGCCGCTGTGGAGGCGGATGGGAGACTGCGGATCAATGAGGCTGATGACATGCATCCCGAAGCCGAGCCCTTTGATGAGGTAGATGCGATTCAGGTAGAGTGTCATGTCCGGGCCCTCGCCCTTGACGTCAGGCACCGGAACCCGAAGCCACTCATCCTGGGGTTTGTCCTTGCCCATGAGCATGAGATGTCCCTCCTTCCACTCCAGGCCGAGGGTGTGGTAGGTGTCATCATGGCAGGGCATCCGCTGAATCAGCTTGATGAGCGTGTCCAGCTTCGACGGATCAAGCGCGATGCTTGTCTTGATGGTGCTTGGATCCGGGATGGGCGTACGCCAGTCAGGGTATTTACCCTCAATGGTTTTGGTGATGAAACGCCAACGGCGGGTACTGAGTTGGAGGTGCTGGTCGCCGACCCGCATCTGCCATTCGCCGTCGCCGTTGAATTCCTTCCATGCCAGGAATTTGTGAATGGGGATGATGACGGAGTCCTTGAGCGGCAACGTGAATGAGTTGGCCGAATACAAGTGCTTGCCGTCTGTGGCGACGATGTAGTTGGCCTTCGGGTCCATGGAATCAATGAACGTTCCATTGAGTACATACCGGGTCTGGTCATTGCTGGCACACTCCATGGCCTCCAGGAGTGACTCACGCAGGCCGGATGGCAGCGGGATGGACTCGCTCTTCAGCTTGGGAGTTTTCGGGAATTCATCCGGCGAGATGAATGACACCTTGGATTCTCCAAGGGTGTCCCCCAATGGGAACCGGATGATGCTGGTGTCCTCGGTGGAGGTGACTTCAATGTTCTCGCCCTTGCCACAGCTCTTCACGACCTGCGAAAGCTGATCGTAGGGAAGCATCACGGTGGAGGGTGGACCTTCGGCGGGATGTTCCAGGCGTACAGTCACCCAGCGGTCGAGGTCGGTGCTGGTTAGGGCGATCCAGCCGTCGCTGGTGCGTTCCACCTTGATGTTGCTAAGGACGGGAAGGGTGGAGCGAGTGTTGATGACTTTGGCGAGTCCTGTGAGGGCGGGTTTGAGTTCCGCCGCAGGCAGTGTGATCGGTTTCATGATGATAAAGATGTTATGGTTGGGATTGCATGAAGAAGCCCCTGAGCGACGGGCGCACAGGGGCTTTGCGGGTGTGGGTTGTTTATGGTGAATTATGCGGCAGGCTGTACAACCTCGGCCTTGTACTTGAGCTGGGCGGTCGTGCATTCCTCCGCGCGGATGTCCTCCCTCGGACCGAGGTACACCGGCTGGTAGATGGAGCCGGACTCGCGGAAGGCGTACAGGTAGCGGCACTCCACCACGGTGCCCGGAACCGGGATCTCGTGGTTGGGCGGAATGGTCACGTTGCCTGCGGGAACCACCCGGTCCTCGTCAAAGAGGATGAGGGATACACTGCGCTTAGAATTGGGCTTGGTCACGATGAAGGAGGCTGTCTCGCAGAACTTGTGCTTGAGCTGCATGCCGCCGGAAGCAGGACGGCCCGCCGTGTAGTGAGCCATCATGTGCTTGAAGACGACCCCTTCGCGGTGCTCGCTTTGGAGCTGCTCGAACAAGGCACGCTTGTCGCTGAGATGAAGCGCCGTATCCACCAGTCTGAAGTGGGGAGCATCGGATGCCTTGAGAAGCTTGCCCAGGCGCACGAAGCGTTCGGCATAGCAGAGGCCACGCAGATCCTCGCCGTGGAGATTCAGTACATCGAATACGTGAAGGGTATTGCCGAGCCCTTCGCCATCGATGATGAAGTTGGCGGTACAGGCCAGGGCGCTTTCCACCAGGGACTGCGGCAGGGCAATCTCCAAGCCGAGGCGATTGATGCCGGTGACGGTGGAGCCGTCCCGGCGGATGAGGAGGCGCCGTCCATCCAACTTCTCTTGAAGCCACCAGTCGGGGTGGGTGATCAATTCCTGAATGCGGGTCTCCTCGATGGTGTTAAGGAGTTGGCATTGAATGCGAGTGGCCTGTGGCGCCTTGTCTGTGTGCTGGTAGCGGGTGCCGTCTTCTCCGGGGGTGTAGCCCTTGGCAGTCTTTTCCTTCACAAGCTTGTCGTAGATGCCCTTGGCGACCTGATACTCGACAGGCGAAGGTGTTTTGGTTCCAGTGGTGAGTGTGGTACCACGGCGACCGTAGGCGAAGCTGACGACGAAACCGCCATCCCTGGGATCAATGCTGGCGGTGTAAACCTTGTCAGAGGATCCTTCGCGAAAATAGAGGGTGATCTTGTCCATAGTAATGGAGGTGATTGGTGGAAATGGTGAATAGTGGGCGTAGAGGGGCTGACTTATTTGGAATCCTGGACGTCCTTCGGGAGCGCGGTGTGGCTGAGAAGGATCGCTCCCTTGGTGATCCAGAACGTTAGCCACGCGATGAGGGGGCAGACCCCGAGCCAGACAAAAACTTGCACCAACAGACTGATCCATCCGCTCAGTTGGGTGAGGACAAAGCAAGTGAAGCTGGCAAGAAGCCAGGCCCCGCAAACGAGAACCAGGAGTGCCTGCTTTGTGTATTGCTTCCAGGTAGCCAGCAGCCGCTTCATGGCCGCCAGTAAGCGGTGGAACAAATCCACGACATCGCTAAGCCGCGGGGGTGTGACCACATCGGGAAAGCCGAACGGCGGAGGCAGGGCCGCTCCGTCGTGAGTGGATGGGAAGGGCGCACGGATGATGTCCATAAAGCCCGTGTCAGTGAGAACGGATTTTCGTTTCATGTGGGTTTCCTTTCAAAGGATGAGGCCAGCTCTTTGTGAAGAGAGCTGGCCTCAGGTAGATGGGGTATTTGGCTGAGGATGATTGTGGGTTTATGCTCGCCGGCATTCGTTGAAGAACTCGCAGCTTGAGCAATGCATACCCGGTGAAGGCACGAAGTGCGGTTGCTGGAGTCCGTCCAGGTAGGCATCCATCTGCCGATACAGTCGGGTTTCCTGTTGCTGGCTGATGGGAGGCAGCGAGGTGATCACCACTCTGGGGTTCTTGAGCTTCACCAGGTGGTGCAGTTGGATACCAGCCTCGGTGTTGCCGGTGTTGTGCCGGTAAAGGATGGCGTAGCTGCTGGTCTGGATCTCAGTACTATGAGCGACCTTCTCCGGAGTGGGGGTGGAGGCGATGGTTTTGTAGTCGATGATCTTGCGTTGTTGCACCAGATCCAGAATGCCGATGAGCTTGGGCAGGCCATGCCGACGCAGATCTGCTTCGACAGGGACTTCCACGGCATCGGGCTTTACCTCCGCGGGAACATGATGTTCCCGCAGGTAAGTGTCCACTAGGCGCCAGCCGGTTGTTTTTTCCTCTTCTTCCTCGCCAGGATCCCAGTTTACCGAACCTTCTGTATTGTCCGCCCATGCTGCTGTGTAAGCATCATGAGCTTGTTTGAGCGTAAGTGGGTTTTGGAGCCATCTGGCTTTGTTCCAGCCCTTCAGCACAGCGTGAACCGTGTTGCCGAGATGGAGCGAGGGAGTCTTGGGCTTTGTGAGCTTGAGCACGTAGCGGAACCAGAACTTTAAACGGCATTGCAGGAACAGCGCCAGCCGTGAAGCCGAGACCGTTTGCTGCAAGCCGGTGATGATGTCCTGCTCGCTGGGCTCGGCTTGGGGTAGGGGAGATTCAGCGAGGGTAGTCATGCTGCTTGTTGGGTGGGGCGTTGCTGCCAGCGCGTCTGGCGTGGTGCGGGCTTGCCGACTTTCACGAGGAGGTCTTCAATAAGTTGTGAAGCCTGCATCTTGTTGAGCTGCTTCACGCCAGCGCCGAAAAGCTGATTGGCGAGGTGTTCGACCTCACCTTTGTCGAGCTTGTTCTCGTTGACGATCCGCTGGATAAACCCTTTTTGACCGTCTGTGCAGTTCCATCGGTCACCGAATCCCTTGGCCTGATGGGTTCCGTTGGTGCTGCCGTTGTGACGATCGTTGCCGTTGACTTGGCCGTGGAAGCCATTGCCATGGTGATTTTGACCGTTGGCGTTCATGCCGTAGGTGTTGTTGTCGGGAATGAACCCCACTTCCTGAATGTCTTTGTCCACTGCCGACTGAAGCAGCGCATAGAGACGGGCGCTTTCAGCTTCGACCTGGCTCAAATCGGTGAGCTCGGTACGGATGCTGATACTGTACTGATGGGAAGAGTAGCCGGGAAGACCCAGCTTTTTCGCGTAGTTGGCTTCAAGTACGATGGCCATAGTGGTACGAGTTTGGTGTTTGTTGGTGCAGATACGAAGAAGGCCAGCCCTGTTGAGGCTGGCCTGGCTGCAGTGTGTGATGGTGAATGTAAACCTACGTCCCTGTTTTGGACGTGACATGCTGTGGGGAAGTTTCCGTGGCCTGCAGGCTGCTGGCGGTTTGCCAGCCCGGAGATCCGAGGAGCGCTTGGCGCAGGAGTACGTCGGTTAGGCGCGTCATGGGCATACGCCTCCTTCGGCTTTCATGGTACAGGACTGAAACCATGAATCTGGAAATGACAGGGCTGTAGTATGTTGGCCTGGGCATAGGCTCAGTGATGTTTGCGAAGTTTGCGGGGGTGTTTGGGCAGCAGGTCTAGGGCAGTCATGATGACAGTGGAAATCGTGAGCACGACTTCCAGACCTTGGCGAAGTGCTTTGAGAAGGTTGGTGTTGAACATAGTGGTCTGAGTGGGTTGATGTTGTTGCATACAAAGAAGCCCCACCCGGAGGTTACCGGCTGGGGCTTGGAGGTATGGCTGAGGAGTACGGAAGTTTCAGTGGATCGATACTGAATCTTCAGATCGTCATTTGTATGTAACACGGATCAGGCTGCTATTGCACCAAACAAGGGTTGTTCGCGGAGTATTCCCCCATAACGTCATCCCAGGTCTGCCCCAAGGAAGCTTAATCTCGTTCTAAGGAGCCCAAGCTGGCCATCGCAATTGACGGTACTGGTCTGCACTTGCCACAGCTCGAAAGCTAGATGACGGGCCTAGCTGAAAATGCAGCAAAAGTGACTGCAACACTTCCAAACACTTAGAGCCACATTAATCTGTACGTTGCTTTTCCATGAGGCGGCCTTCCTCCGTACCATGGGAGCGGGCGGCTCTAAATACAGTGTGGAGCTTAGACGTGGGTGCGCATCTAACCTCTCTTGAAATCTCATGGAAAGGCCGCCTTCCTTGCAGGCATGCCGTCATATGTCCTTCCGTTGATCTCCCGACCCGCAGCCTTCTTGTTTCTACCGCCCCATTGCTTGAAGAAAAAGGCAACGTCGAGTTTTTCACACTGTCGCTGGATCTGGCGAACCCAGTCTGCTGACATAGGCCGGGAGTGAGCGCCGCTTTCACCGCCTACAATAACCCAATGAATACCGGCCAACCTAAGCTTTGGCAGGGGGCCTATTAGGGGTTCGCAGGAAAGAAAACGAACAGTCGCGGGTACTTTTCGAAGGTAGTCAATTCGCCAAGTTGCCGCCTCATTCTCTACACTCACCCCCATCCAGATGTTGGGGGTCCAGTTGAGTTTTTTGGCCACTTGGGCCAAACGTTCCGCGCGCTTTGTAAGCACCTGAAATACGTGCTGAGGACATTGGTTCATTACCTCAAAAACCTTTTCGATGAAAAGCAAAGGCACTTCGTCGTGAAAAAGGTCGCTCATGGAATTGACAAAGACTACGCTGGGCTTCCGCCAAGCGCGCGGCATGTCGAGCGCATCTTCGTGGCAACGGACGGCAAATCCCGCCTGATACTTGGCTAGTCCCATCGCCTTCAAGCGACGCGTCATTACTTCTGCATAGCAGTTTTTGCAGCCGGCAGAGATCTTGTCGCAGCCTGTTGTGGGATTCCACGTAAACTCAGTCCATTCGATGGAGCTATTGGCCATTTTGCTGTTTCTTAATGATGTGCTGGGCGATTCGTGTGGCGATTGGTGCACCCCTTTCGTTTGCAACAGCAAAGCATAGGAGGAACAATGGCGAGCCAGAAGCCGTCTTCAAAATCAGAGGTTCTTCGACCGTACTCGCAAACACCAGCCTCAGTCTCCGGGTGACATAGCGGCTCAAACGTCCAAATGGGTCGTTCAGCTTGGCCTCACGCGTGGTGAATAGGGTTTCTGGAAACAACTCGGATTGGGGGCCTCTCTGTGGAGTGGCGTAGAACTCCTGTCGCCAGGAACTGTCTCCAAAGGTCTCGTCAAGACGTTGCGCCCAAGCCTCAGGGACTTCGGCATCACGCGGCAACATGCGATTGACTGCCATTGCCGGAAACAGCATCCACATATCCATTGCCTTTGTTTTCGCAATATCCTCGACAGTGTTCCATCGCAGGTGCAGGGCAAATGGATCGAGGAATATTGTGGCACGCCTCTTGGTCCAGTCCATCTGCGAGATCTTGGAGAGAGCAGAATTGGCGTCGTCACATATGTACTGCACTCGTCTTTCTCGTACTTTTCCTGTTTCTTCCACCTGCGCTTCAAGCTGGGCCAGTGTGTTGGAGTTGCGATCAATGAATATAAACTCATGAAACCCCGGGTCAGTTTCCAGAGCCATGAGGGGAGACCCGTGCCGAAATTTTGTCTCCTCTTGCTCGTCAACATCCTCGTAGGAAGAAACTTTCGCGTCCTCCTGCGGTAGGTGCCCGGAAAACAAATCGCGCGAAGGGAGGGGAGTTGGGTTCGGTTTCTCTCTTTGCCCTGGCCTAACACGCCCGCCACCAGCAAAGCCGTCAATGTACACCCTCGTGAAACCGGTTTTGCTGAGAGCCGTGTTGAAACACGTGAAGTAATCACGGACAACGGAGAGCTTTACATCGCTCCACCCACCGCCAAAGGCTCCGAAATGGGGTGGTGGTTTAGCCATCGGATAGACTTTAGTGGACTGACTAAACGATGTCCAGCACTGCCAAGTTCCGTCGCCAATTGTAGAGTTCAGGTGTTTCTGCGGGTCATCATTGAGTAGCGGAAGCCCTTAGCCCATCCATCATGAGCCACAGGTGGATCCACGTGACCACTAGGAAGCCCCCGATTGAGCTGGGATCGTCCAGGGAAACTACGATGGCGAATCAAGCGAGTAACTCCGCCATCCTGTCATGGTGCGGGCGGCGGACGTGGCTGTACGTTTCGAGAATCAGCTTGCCCCCGTCCCGATGACCCTGCCACTCGGCGATGGTCTTCACGTCGATGCCCTTTTCCAAGGCGTCCGTAATGAACATGCGCCGGAGGGATCTCTGGGTGAAGTGAGGGAATTGTAGCGCCTTACAGGCAGAGTCGAGGGCGTGTTTGGCCTCCGAAATAGGCACCAGTTTGGCATTTGGGTCGGATCGCTGGGCGCGTACCAACCGTTCCACCAACGGGCGCAGGCGGGGGAAGATGGGAATATGGAAACCCGTGTCCGTTTTCTGGCGGCGGACCCAAATCTTGCCGCGGGCAAGATCCACATCGCGTACCTTCAGTTCAGCTACCTCACCATTGCCCAGCCCGGACAGGCCCATGAACTCCACAAAGTCACCGCTGGCGGCGCAACGTCGATTGATGGTGTTCTCACGTGTGTACGCCACCATTTGCTGGAACTGGTCCCAGGTGGGCGTAAGCCTTTCCACAGCCTGAACAGGGGAGGTGAAGTCCGAAAATGCAAACCAGCTGCAAAGCAGTCCTTCTGTGTTTTGCGAATTCTGCCATCGCATTGGCGCGAGAAACCTCTGAGTTTCAGCAAAGTACCGGCGGTCGGACTCGAACCGACACGTCCTCGCGGACACAAGATTTTGAGTCTAGCGCGTCTACCAATTTCACCACGCCGGCCTTCTGATTTTGTTCTGCTCTGAGGAGCAGGGGAAAACGATTAAGCCAGTCGCGCGGTGGATGCAAGTCTGTTTGCAAAGGAACCGGATTTGACCGCTATTTCTTTTCCTTTTCTCCCTGTGGCTGTGGCTGTGACGCAGGCGCAGCGGGTGCCTGGAAGTTCCTGGCAGCGACGGCGGCACGGATACCTTCAACAAAATCCCGGTCCGGCTGGGACAGGCGGTCCAGAGGGACCTCGTAGGGCTTGGTGCCGGACAGGAGGCGGACCTTGCCATCACGCACCACGGTGGGGTTGGCTGGCATGGCGGGTGGAGTGGGCGGAGGGGTCTGGTTTCCCTGTGTTTCGATGACGGCTTCCTCAAAGATGATGAGCTTGGCCAGCAGGGGCTTGCCGTCACTGCTGGTCCACTGCCGAGAATCCGACACGGTGTAATACATCGTGGTGCGCAAGATGGGCGGAGGCTTGGGAGCAACCGGGCCGAGGCCGGGACCGATGCTGGCGCCGCCACTGCCTTCGATGCGTTTGGTGAATTTCTTCGGCGTCGCGGGTATCACCTGCGCGAGGATGCTGACGGGGCCGGAAGCAAGGAGCAGCGCGGCAGTGAGAGGCAGCCAGCAGAAGCCACGGCTGCGGGGCACGGCAGTCTTCATGCGAGCAAGCGTATCGGAAACGAAGGGTCCCGACCAGCCAAACTTCATGGAGTTCCCAAGGAGAGCCTCAGGACGGATCGTTGTCCCAAGGCGTATTCCGGATGCCCTTGGGGGTGTCCAAAATCTCCTTCAAGATGAAGGCCTGCTGGTAGCCAGCCGAAGTGTGAAGCAGGGCAGCAAGGGGGTGGGAGTTCCGCCGTGAGGGCAGTTTGGTATCGTAGGCGTGTGAGGCCAGTGCTGCAGAGGCGGCATGCGTTTGCAGAGGACCATCCACGGTAGTTCTTGCCGGGGCCTGAGGGCGCGATGCGGGAGAAAGGGGGGGAGCTTGGTGTGCCCGCGATGCTGCAGTGGGCAGAGGTGGCGCCACAGGACGGTGTGATGGCTGATGTGGGCGCTGCGGATGCGGATGAGCGGGCATCGGCGGTGGCGACGGTGCTTGTGCTTCCTGGGCGGCACGCTTCAGTTCCTCGAAGAGTTCCTTGAGGGAACCGCCTGTGGTGGGCGAGGCAGGGGAGGGCGGATGCTGGGGCAGTCTCGTGGGTGGTTCCTCGATTTTTTTGGTTTGTTCCGCCCATGCCTTGCGCCGCATCTCAGTCTCGTCCTCGGTGGGCATATGGCGGTCGCGTTCTGCCGCCTCCTGCTTTTGCTTCCAGAGATTGATCAGCCAGTTGATGAAAATGACCGCCAGGAACACGATGACGGTGACTACCTGGCCAAGATCGACTTCGGCAAGGAGAGGTGTCAGTGCCAGGGGGTGAAGCATGGGAGAGGGAGGTCCGCCGGTTGTTTGACTATTTTGATTAGTGGCCGGCAGCGTCCCCGCAGGGTGTGGACGCTGCCTTTCGTCTTCGCGGGCTTCTGCGTTTACTTCTTTTCGTGCTGGGCCGGAGATTCGCCGGCAATGCTCTGCCGCATTTCGGTGTCCGCGGAGATGTTGCGATAGCGGGCGTAGTCCATGATGCCCAGGTTGCCATTGCGGAAGGCTTCTGCAATGGCCATGGGCACCTGCGCCTCGGCTTCCACCACGCGTGCGCGCATGTCCTGGGTCTTGGCGGACATTTCCTGTTCGACGGCCACGGCTGCGGCACGGCGTACTTCGGCATTGGCCTGGGCAATCTTCTTGTCCGTCTCCGCCTGGTCGGCCTGGAGTTTGGCGCCCACGTTTTCGCCCACATCCACGTCGGCGATGTCGATGGAGATGATCTCAAACGCGGTGCCCACATCCACACCCTTCTGCAGCACCACCTTGGAAATGCTGTCCGGATTTTCCAGCACGTCCTTGTAGCTGGCGCTGGAGCCGATGCAGGTCACGATGCCTTCACCCACACGGGCGATCACGGTTTCTTCCGTGGCGCCGCCGATGAAGCGGTCCAGATTCGTGCGCACGGTCACACGGGCGCGTACGCGGAGCGAAATACCGTCGCGTGCCACGGCGTCGATCTTGCCGCCTTTGCCCATTTCCGCGCTGGGGCAGTCGATGACCTTGGGATTGATGCTGGTGCGCACGGCTTCGATCACAGTTTTGGAAGTGCCCTTCACGGCGAGGTCGATGGCGCAGGCGCGGTCGAAGTCGAGCTGGATGCCCGCCTTGTTCGCTGCAATGAGGGACAGTACCACATGCGTCACATTGCCGCCGGCGAGGTAGTGCGCTTCAAGCTGGTCCGTGGTGAGGGGATTGCCGGACTTTACGGCGGTGATGCGAGTATCCACGATCAAGGCATTGGGCACCCCACGCAGCCACATGGCCACGAGAGTGGGGATGCCCACGGGTGCATTCGCCACCTTGGCACGCAGCCAGAGATTGAAGAACTTCCCGAGGATGAGAATGAAGAAAAGGCCGATGATGACAACGGCGCCGGTACCAATGATCTGAAAGGTGGACATGGTGCGTGGTGTGATGTGTGTTTTTTAACGGTGACTCTTGCAGGCTGGCAGAAATCAATCAATCACGGGACCCGGACTGGCATGGTGCGGGCGTCGCGGGGCTGGGAGTTGTTAGCGCAGAACCATGAACGCGCAATCGACGCCTTGAGTATTGCACGACAACAATTTGTTCAATCTTGGTAAATTTTTCTGAGGTCCGTCGATTCCTGGTTGAGTCCGCGGGAGCCGGTACGCTAACATGGCGCGCATGGTAACTCGGTTGTTCATGGCATTGGTCCTGGCTTTCTGGCTGGTGATGACGGTGCTGCTGGTGCGGTATACGTATTTTCCGGAGAGTTCGCAGTTTGCCGAGGTGCCGCCGCGGGTCGTGATGAAGTTGTTCCTGGAGCAGGGGAACAAGACCAACGCCATGTATGTGTACCACTACGAGAAGAAAATTGGACACGCATCCGTCATGGCGCTGCCCGTTAGGGGCATCGACAGCAAGCCGGGTGATCCGCCGGTGCATATGCTGAAAATCAGCGGCACGCTGGAAAAGGGCATGCTCAAGAGTGTGCAGCAGGCGGTCGTCTGGCGGCTGGATGCACGACTGAACCGGATGGAGGAATTTGAATACCTGAAGGGGACCATTACCCTGCAGGATCCCGATATCAAAGCTGAGTTTGTGTGGAACTCCGGGGAAAAGGCTCCGACAATTACGTTCTCACAGCGAGGGGGCGAGCCGGCCCCAGAGTTGCAGATGATGCAGACCCTGCTGCGCCAGATGCTGGGCAGCGGCAAGCAGGCGGTGCCGGGCATGGCCGCCGTGCCCGATGAGAAGTCCGTGCACCTCACCACCCGTGAAGGCTCCATGAACATCGGGGGACAGAAGCGTCAGGGATACACCCTGGAACTCGGAGCCACGGAGAGCTGGCGGCTCAAGGCGTTCTTCACCGAGGCGGGAGAGCTGGCCCTGGTGAACCTGCCCGATGGGTATCGCCTCATGGAACAGACTATTTACGGTCTCACGCCCGATTATGGCAAGGAAGAGGAGGAATGAACTTGCGGTAAGCATTCTGCTGCCGACAGATCGCAGGTTCTCCCCCCAAGTATTCGAGCATGATTGAGATCAACGACCTGACCATGGACTATGGCCCCCTCCGGGCGCTAGACGGTCTGACCATCAATATCCCCCAAGGGGAGTTTTTCGCTTTCCTGGGGCCGAACGGCGCGGGCAAAACCACAGCCATCAAGCTGCTGACGGGCCTGATGCGCCCAGTTCGGGGCTCAGTGAAGCTGTGCGGCTACGATGTGCAAACGGAGCCCCTGAAGGCCAAGGCCGTGCTCGGGTACGTGCCGGATGTGGCAGTGTTTTACGAGAAGCTGACCTCGGCGGAGTTCATGCGTTTCATTGCGGATATCTTCGAGATTGATGAAGCGGTGGCGGAGGAGCGTGCTGCGGCGCTCTTCAAGAAGTTCCATCTCGACAGTTACGCGCACCAGCGCATCGAGAACCTGAGCCACGGCACCCGGCAGCGACTGGCCATCACCAGCGCCCTGTTGCATGATCCGAAGGTCTTCGTCATCGACGAGCCAATGGTGGGCCTGGATCCCATTCATGCCCGGGTGGTGAAGCAGGAACTGAAGGAACGCAGCCGCGCCGGCATGACCATTCTCATGTCCACCCACCTGCTGAATATCGCGGAGGAACTGGCGGACCGCATCGGCATCCTGCACAGGGGCAAGCTCATCTCGCTGGGCACGATGCAGGAACTGCAGAACATGCGCGAGCGTAATGGGAAACGGCTTGAGGAGATCTTCCTGGAGATGGTATCGGGTGATTCCGATTGAAATCGGTCTGTCTCGTTCGTTTTCCTTTTCGCTCCGCTTCCAATCCGATCTTTCGTTCGTTCGTTCATTCATGTCCGCACCTGTCAATCCTTCCTCCGGCACGCTCATTGTCATGGGTGTGAGTGGTTGTGGCAAAAGCCTCATTGGCGCCATGTTGGCCAAGGCGCTGGGAGGAAAGTTCGATGATGGCGATGACTTTCACCCGCCCGCGAACAAGGCGAAGATGTCCCAGAAGATTCCGCTGACGGACGAGGACCGTTGGCCCTGGCTCGCGAATCTGCGGGAACATATTCTGGCGACACGCTCCCAGACTCCCTGGCACGTGGTTGCTTGTTCCGCGCTGAAGCGGACGTACCGCGACTTGCTGCGTGGGGAGGACACGGATAAGGAACTGCGGTTCGTTTATCTTAAGGGCTCGAAGGAACTGATCGCCTCCCGCCTGAATGAGCGGAAGGGCCACTTCTTCAAGCCGGAGCTGCTGGATTCGCAGTTCGCCGCCCTGGAAGAACCGGGAACGGATGAGGCGATCGTGGTGGATATTTCCGGGTCGCCGGAGGAGATTGTGCAGGAGGTGGTGGAGGTGCTGGGAGGGGATTGAGGCAGGCAACGTGAAGTTTGTTGAATTTTTGAAGACAACTTAGAACTGGCCAAGCCCCGATTTCTGTATCCCCATAGGAATAATGAAGGCTGAGCATGAAATTTTTCCGATTATTCGGCGCGAGCCCGTCGAGGTGTTCCTCGAAAAACTCAAGAGCGTTGCGCCGGGGGTCACCAGCCGTGGCATGAGTATGCTTCACGAGGCGATTGCCTACGGGAAAGCCCAGCATGCTGAATTATTGATTTTGCACGGAGTCGACGTAGACGCTCAAGACAAGCAGGGACAAACGCCACTTCACTACGCTGCAATTCATAACGATTTGGAGACGGCGAAGCTTCTTGTAACGCACAAGGCAGATCAACTTGTCAGCGACAAATTTGGAAATGCGCCCTTGTGGTATGCGGTTTTCAATGCCCGCGGCCGTTACGAGCTGACGCGTTTGTATATCGAAGCTGGGGGGCCAGTGTCACGAAAGAACAAAAGCGGAAGATCTCCGTTGGATTTTGCTGTACAGATTGGCGATGCGGAGTTGCAGGGACTTTTGAGCGTTGGGTAAAGGCTTCAAGGATCAATCCATGTACAATGACTGCGAAGCAGCGCCTTGTGATAAATGGCATTGCACAAGAAATGAACGGTCTGT
This sequence comes from Roseimicrobium sp. ORNL1, assembly GCF_011044495.1. Classification (GTDB taxonomy): domain Bacteria; phylum Verrucomicrobiota; class Verrucomicrobiia; order Verrucomicrobiales; family Verrucomicrobiaceae; genus Roseimicrobium. The sequence continues at coordinate 3,766,049 of NZ_CP049143.1, read as the reverse complement.
CGTCCGTGGTGCACGCCGAGACATCCTGCGAGGTGGCGGTCTTCATGCTTCAGGGAGCGAAGGTTTTCAGAAACTGCAGTCACTCCCTTGGCACCGTCATTCCTCGTGCTAAGTAACGGACTCGCCACGCCACGCGTACGACTCCATGTCCAATGCCACGCTTCACTTCTGGAACTGGGATCGTCCGGTGCTGGAGCATGCCGTGGAGGAGTTGACTGCGGGATGGAAGGCGGGCGCGCTGGACTTGGGGGACGCCATCATCGTGTGTCCCACGGCGGAAGCGGTGCGTCGGTTGCGGCAGGCTCTGGCGGAGGCGGCAGCCAAGCGCGACAGTGCGGTGATGGCTCCGCATGTGTGGCATCCTGCGAGTGCGCTGAATCCACTCCCGGATCAGCAGCATTCGCATGCCATCGCTCCCGTCCTGCAGGAAAGGATGGCGTGGAGCGAAGTGCTGATGCGGGCTCGCGTGGAGGAAATGGAGGCGCTGTTTCCTTCGCTTCCGGAGTCGCGTGACCTGGGATGGGCGTCTGCCGTGGCGGAGACATTGAGAAAGACAAGGCATGCCCTCGGCGCTGGTGGGCACACCATGGAGTCTGCCGCAGAGGAATTGTCCGGCATGGACTCCGCGGAGCGCTGGCAGCATCTGGTGACGCTGGAGCAGGACTACCTGCGACAGCTCGAAGCCTGGGGGCTGGAAGATGCACAGGAATACAAGCGCCATGCGGCCATGTATCCAGTGCTTCCCGAAGGTGTGCGTCGCGTCCTGGTGTGTGCTGTGGCAGATGCGCCGATGCTTTTCCTGCAATGGTTGCGCTCCCTGCCGGAGCAGATCGAGACGCACATCTTCGTCCACGCGCCGGAGAGCATGCGCACGAGCTTCAGTGAACTGGGTGTGCCGCTGTCCTCCGCGTGGGGAGATGAGGCGGAAATCGTGCTGAACTGTCCCGTGCCGCATGCGCGCATGCGTTGCGTGCCCGGACCGGAGGATCAGTCGAGGCTCGCGGTGAAGCTACTGGCGGACATGGCAGGTCAGGGATGGCCGGTGGCGATTGGTACCTGTGACCAGGCACTCGCCAGCACGCTGGAAGGCACGCTCTCTGCCGAAGGTGCGCGGGTGTACAATCCCGCAGGTCGCTCGGCCCGGCAGCACATCATTGCTCAAGTGTTGCGCTGTGGCTGGAAGGCCGCGACCGCACCGTCCTGGCGTGGCTGGCTGCCCTTCCTGCGCATGGATGATGTGCTGCAGGCGATCTGCCGGGAGGCGAAGGCTTTGCCGGGAGAGGTGCTCGTGGAGCTGGATGATTTTCATGCGACGCATCTTCCGCCGACCATTGATGATGCGGTGAAGCTTTCCGCGGGAAAGGAAGACTATGCGTGCCTGCATGCGGCACTCTCCGCTGCCATGAGAGCCGCGGAAATCTGGGGCACTGCGTCATGTGTCACAGCTGTGCGGGATTTCCTGTTGTGGCTGTATGGCGCGCGCACGTTCGACACGGCGAAAGAGTCGGACCGCCACTTCGGTGAGATCTTCGGAGAGGTGCTCCGACTGGCGGCGGATGTGGATGCGGTGCGCGGCAAAGCTTCTGCGATGGAGTTGTTGGGCCAGGTGTTTGACGCGCTAGAGGAAGGGCAGATGAGTGATGTGCGCGGCGAGGCGGAACTGGTGATCCACGGTTGGCTGGAACTGCCCTGGGAACCGGCTCCCGGTCTGGTCATCACGGGATTTAATGATGAACATGTGCCCGGAAATCCCGGCAGCGATCCCTTCCTGCCGGATCAAGCACGGGAGAAGCTGGGCCTTTCCTGCCAGGCCACACGCCGCGCGCGTGATACGTATCTGCTGCATGCCATGGCCGGCCAGCGCGAGAAGCAGGGCGCGCTGCATGTCATCCTCGGCAAGGTGAGCAAGGACAACGATGCCCTGCGTCCCTCGCGCCTGCTGCTGGATGCGAGTGATGAAGAACTGCCCGAGCGCGTGCGGCACCTCTTTCCCCAGGAAGAGGAGAGCGCCGGTCAGCCACGCCCGGCTCGCACGATGGCCTTTGGATTGCGCCCGGAGTTCCGGCAGTGGCGCGCGCAAAAGATCTCGCCGTCCGACCTGCGCGCGTACCTGGCTTGTCCCTTCCGTTTCTATCTCTCGCGCGTGCTCAACATGGGAGCCGTGGAGAGCGGGCAGCGAGAGATGTCACCGGCGGACTTCGGAAGTCTGGTGCATTCCGTGCTGGAATCCTTTGGGAAGGACCCGTTGATCTCGACGAGTACGAATGAGCGGGAGATCGCCTCATGGCTGGAGGACGCGCTGGATAAGCAGGTGCGTGCACGCCATGGATTGCAGCCGCTCTTTGCCGTGGCGTTGCAGGCGGAGTCGATGCGGCAGCGTCTACACGCCTTCGCTAGTTTGCAGGCGGAACAACGGAGCGATGGCTGGCGCATCATTGCTGTGGAGGAGCGCATCGATGCTACGTGGGGTGTGACGATTGGTGATGTGCCGCTGGTCGGAACCATCGACCGCGTGGAGCGCCACGACAGCACGGGGAAGATGCGCATCGTGGACTACAAGACCTCGCGCCAGAAGCAGGGACCGGCAGGGGCGCACCGTCGCAAGGTGCCCGCTGCGGAGAGCACGGATGAAACCCAGCAGTGGAAGCATTTCACCGATGGCAAGGGGCACCTCATGCACTGGACGGATCTGCAGCTTCCGTTGTACGTGGAGGCGGCGCGTAGGAAGTGGCCAGATGCCGGGGAGATCGAGGCCGCGTATGTCTGCCTGCCAGCCACGGTGGATGATATCAAGCTGCGCCCGTGGGAAGGCCTGGACGAGCATCTCCTTTCCAGCGCCTGGCTCTGCGCTGAGCGTGCGGTGCAACAGATCAAAGATGGCATCTTCTGGCCACCGGCCAGCGAGGCGGACTATGACGACTTCAGTGAGATCTTCGCAGGCGATGTGATGCGCGGAGCCCTGCCACCCGAGGCTTGGAAAGGAGGCAGGGTATGACTCGCAAACGCACCCCTGCACAGGGCACACAGGCCGCGGTTTCGGCTTCCGCTTCCTCGTCTACCTCTGAAGTGAAGAATGAACTCATCCGCGCTTCGGCCGGCACCGGGAAAACGTATGCGCTGGTGCAGCGTTACCTGTGGCTGCTCGAGCGTGGTGTGGATCCGGAGCGCATTGCCGCGATGACTTTCACGCGCAAGGCGGCGGGGGAATTCTTCGAGCGCATCCTGCAGGAGTTGGCGTCACGCGGCTCGGAGCCTTCCGGCGCCGGGGCCATCACGCTGCTTCGAAAGATGGTGCGCCGGATGGATCGCCTGCGGTTGGGCACGATTGACGCCTTCTTCATGGCGATGACCCAGTGCCTGCCCTTTGAGCTCGGCCTCACAGGGCAGACGGGGCTCATGGGCGAAGAAGATTTCAACCAGGCACGCGACGAGGTGCTGGATTCACTCATGCTCTCCATCACGCGTATCGACGACCGCAGCCTGCTGGATGAGCTGCGCGAGGCGTGGAAGGACGCGAGCCACGGTCATGAGCAGAACCGTCCCACAGAGGCGCTGTCATCATGGTGTAATAGGTTGCATCAACTCTACATTGAGTGCTCCGATGTGGACCGCTGGGGAGGGGAGTCGGTCATCTGGCCGGACAAGAAGGCGGGCGTTGATTTGACCGCGGCATTGAACCGCCTCCAGACGATTCTGGTGATGGGGACATTCGACAAGCGGGCCCAGGCCAAGTGGGACGACTTCTTCCTCGAAGCCGGGACGCTGCCTGTCACCGGCAAGCTGGGTGGCGCAGTGCTCTACATGATGGATCCCAAGCGGGGAGTGCATTCCGACCTTCGGCGGGGGACCGAGTGGATGATGTGGAAGAAGCGGATGCTCACGCCGGATGAAGGCTCAGCACTCGCCGATGTGCTGGAGGCCATCGTGACCACGGTTCTCAAGACTCACATCCGCCGCTCACGCGCGCAGTGCCGTATCATGCAGGTGTACGAGGGCAGCTATCATCGTCTCGTGCGTGGGCGGGGGCGTTTGGTATTTGGAGATCTCGCGTGGTTGCTCAGTGGACACCTCGGCGCGGGACTGGCGGAGGGCTGGGATGCCATCCGCACTGCCGTGGAGTACCGCATGGATGCGCGTTATGACCATTGGCTGCTGGATGAGTTCCAGGACACGAGCGAACGTCAGTGGGAGGTGCTGTCACCCTTGTTGGAGGAGGCGCGGCAGGATGCGGCGCAGGAGCGGAGTGTCTTCCTGGTCGGCGATTTGAAGCAGAGCATCTATCTGTGGCGTCAGGCGGAGCCGGAGATCTTCCATCATGTTGAGGATGCGTGGTCCGGTGAGCGACTCGAGATCACGCCGCTCAACAAGAGCTACCGATCCTGCCCGCAGGTGATGGAGATGGTGAACGGGGTGTTCCTGGACGCGGAGACATTGCTGGATGCCATGTTCCCCGGGGTGGGACGCTTGTGGACGTTTGATGAACATCAGTGCGCTCCCAAGGTGGCAGCGTTGTCCGGTCATGCCGCGATGCTCCATGTGAGTGACGAAGGCGGTGAAGGAAAAGCCGAGGGCGATGGCGAAGGAAGCACCGAAGCCGATCCATTGACGGATACCGTGGTGGAACTCATTCGCGAGATCAATCCCCTGGAGCGCGGGCTGACTTGCGCTGTGTTGCTGCGGAAGAACGACACGGCACGTCGTCTGAGTGATACCTTGCGTGCCCGCCTCGGTGTGGAGGTGATCTGCGAGAGCGAGGAGACGGTACTCATTGACAATCCCGCCACGCTGGCGCTGCTGAGTCTTGTGCAACTGAGCGCGCATCCGTCAGACTCCATGGCCTGGCGGCATATCACCATGACTCCGCTGGGAGAGGTGCTGGAAAGAGATTCCATCACCGCTTATCGACTGAGTGAGCGGGTACGAAGGGATGTCTCCGCCTCGGGCTTTCTGCCGGTGCTGCGTGATTGGTCGCAACTGCTTCGCGAGGCGCTGACCACCATGGACGCCTTCACCGAACGCCGCCTCACGCAGCTTCTCGATTTCGCAGCGGCCTTCGATGAAACAGGCAGCCGTGATGCAGATGATTTCATGCGTCGGGCACGCTCTCACGCACTGCGCGAGGATGCGGTGGGTGCGCGTGCCATCCAGGTTCTTACGGTGCACAAGAGCAAGGGACTGCAATTCGATGTGGTGATCCTGCCTGAGTTGCAGGGCGAGTCGCTGGATGCGGTGTCGCGCAACCGCCTCTTTGTCTCACGCAGTCCTCGCGGCGGAGTACAATGGATTCTCGACAAGCCTGAGAAGGTGATTGTGGAAGCGGATGCCACGCTCAAGGCGGAGCTGCAGCGGGAGCAGGCGAGACGTGCCTTCGAAGGCATTTGCCGTCTCTATGTGGCCATGACCAGGGCGAAGCTCGCTCTCTATGCCATGACGGCGGATCGCAAGCGCGACTCCGACAGCAATGAGGCTGGTATTCTCAGGCAGCGGCTCGTGAGCAGCGAGGCGACTCCGTATGTGTTGGGTGGAATGACCGCGCAATGCTTGTGGGAAACAGGCGACCGGCTCTGGCATGAATCATTCTCCGAAGCGCTTCCGACACCGCGTGTCGAGGCTGAGGCCAGGGAAGGTCCGAAGCTGGGAAGTTTGCTGCGCGAGGTGAATGCGACCGTGCAACGTCGTGCGCCCTCGGGCGAAGAGTCCTTCCGCCTCACGGGGCAGGAGTTCGCCTCACCGGTGCGCGAGGCGAAGCGTCTGCATGGTCTGCAAGTGCACGAGATGCTGGCACTGGTGCCGTGGCTGGAACACGCCGGAGATGTGCGCGGCAACTGGCAGGAGAGGGGATATGACCTCGCCTCCGCGGCCGCGCAGCAGGCGTGGGCGGTACTGGAGGATGCCTCGATCAAGGCGTGGTTCACCCGCGGAGGTGCTACTCGCGAGGTGTGGATGGAAAAGTGCTTTGACCTGGTCACGGCAGATGGCTGGATCTCCGGCACGCTGGACCGTGTGGTGCTGGAGACGGACGACAACGGCGTGTTTACCTCCGCGACCATCTTGGATTTTAAGACGGATGAGGTTGCTGATGAAGCCGTCCTGCAAACACGCGTGCAGGGCTACCTTCCCCAGTTGAAGCTGTATCACGATGCCGTGCAACGCCTCGCCAGCCTGCCGGCGGCCTCGGTGAAGACGATGCTGATTTTCACGGTGTCACGAACGCTCTGGCCCGTGGACTTGACCGCGGGGTAAGCTGGCGTTCTGTAGGCGTGTGAGCCGAAAACGGACATCAGCAACGGATGCCGGGGACCTGGGCAACACTGCCCTCGTGGCTGCCGCGTTGCTCGAAGGCCAGATTGACCTGCCGATGCTCGCGGCTTTGGGAGTGACTCCGCAGCAACTCGACACACTGTTTGATCAAGGGTTGCTGGAGTCCGTGGATGCAAACTCGGCACGGCTCGGAAAGAAAGTGGATGCCGCTGCCACGCTGCAAAGCACGCCGTGGTCTGTACAGCGACGGCTGCATGAAAAGATTGCATCCCTGCTGCTGCCGAGGACGGACAGGCAGGCAGAGGCGGCGAAACACTACGCTGCCGCCTGCTGCTACCCGGAAGCGCGGCGGTTGTGGGTGAAGGTGGCGGAGAAAGCCTGTGCTGAAAAGCGCTACCCCGAGGCGCTCACATCGCTGGAAGAGGCACTGCGCATCTGGCCTGCGGATGAAGAGACGGATCTGCGGATTCAGTTCACGAAGGAAATGGTCCGCTGCGCGCGCAACTGTGGCCGTCTCGATCTTGCGGAAGACAAGCTGGGCGAGTTGTTGGGAGTTGCCGACTTCACCAAGGATCATGAACTGAAGGCAGAGGCGCATCACCAACTCGCTGACCTCGCCCTCCTCAATCTCGACTATGCCGCAGCACGCACGCATCTGCAGGCCTCCGCGGAACTCGCAGAGAAGTTTGGGGAGGTTGAGGAGGCGGCCAAGCGGTGGTTCGCCTTTGCCTCTTTTCTTGCGGATCAGATTCGTCCTCGCGAGTCCCATCGCGCATTGACGCATGCCATTGATCTGCTGGGCAGCAAAGGGGCTCCGGCGTTGCTCTCGCAGTTGCTCAGTTATGAGGGGCTCCTTTTGTCCATGATGGGGGATGCGGCGTCAGGTCGCAAACGGGTCGAGAAGGCGATGGCCATCGCCGTGGAGCATCGTTTGGAGCCGGAGGTGTCCAATGCGTACCGGCGCATGGCAAATCTCAACGAGTACGCGAGTGACTATGCGGGCGAGCGGGATGCGCACCAGCAGGCCATCCGGCTCTGCAAGAAGCAGGGCGCGAAGGATGGTGAGCAGTCCTGCATGATGTGCCTGTCCTATGCCTTCTTCCGCATGGGGGAATGGAAGCAGGCGCAGGACACTGCGAGGAAGGTGATGGATGATCCAGAGGCGCATCCCTTGCTGCGGGCCGGATCCATGGGCGTGCGCTCGTTGATCGCCGCCTTCCGTGGGGAGCATCGCCAGGCACGGCAGTGGATGGAGGAGTCGTCCCTGCAGATGCGGCGTCACGGCGTACTGAGCCTTGAGTTTCATTTGATGTGGGCGCAAGGGTTCAGCTTTGAGTCGTGTGGAGAGACGACTGCTGCCGCTCATGCCTACGGTGCACTGCTGGATTTCTGGAGTGAGACGGAGGACCGTCATGATGTTTCCCCGGGGGCAATGGCGGCTGCGGCCTTCTTCGCGGACCAGGGTGAATGGAAACGCGTGGCGCAGGCGACGGACATCCTCCATGCCGTGGTGAATGCCAATGACAACGAGGAGACACGCTCCGCACGTCTCGCGGTGCTGGGTGAGGGAGATGTGGGAAAGAATGACCTGCAAGCTGCCCTCGTGCACCTGACCGCCTCGCGGGATGGCTATGATCGCCTCGGTACCCCAGTTGAGCGAGTCATGGTGCGGCGGCGTCTGGCGCGGCTGCTTTCCCAAGTGGGGAAGGGGCGCGAGGCTGCGGTGGAAGAAGATGCGGCTTCTGCCATCGCGAAGCATCTGGGCATGCGTCCGTTGCTCGCGAGCGTCTCAAGCCAGCGCGTTTCCCAAGAGAAGGATGCAGGTGCTGGTGCAGAGTTTCTCACGGGCCGCCAGCGGGACGTACTGCAGCTTCTTGCTGATGGTTTCACCAACAAGGAGGCCGCGGAGAGACTGCACCTGAGCCCTCGTACCGTGGAGATGCATGTGGCAGCTTTGCTGGATCGGCTGAACTGTCGCACCCGTGCGGAGGCGATACGACGTGCGGGTGAGTTGAAGTTGTTGGGGTGAGAGGGCTGGAGTCCTCGTTCTCGAGCTGCTTCACCAGACAGCGGGCGGTGCATGCGATGTTCGCTCGTGATCGTGACGTCAGTCGTGCGGGGACAGAAATGTCCCCGATCCTTGGAGAGCGATGCTCCTTGGCTGCAGGAATGTTCCCGTCCTTGGGGAGCACACCCTACTTCCGCAACAGCTTTGCCACGCGTGTGAGCATGCTCTTCAGCGCTTCGGCGGTGACGGGCTTGGTGAGGTGCTCGATGAATCCTGCATCGCGACTGGCGGCGATGTCGTCTTCCATGCCGTAGCCGCTGACGGCTACGCCCACGAGGCCAAACTTCTTGTGCAACTGCGCCATGAGTTCGAGACCGGAACAATCCGGTAATCCGACATCGCTGATCACCAGCTCGAACGCATGGTCAGCCGCTGCCTTGGTTGCTTCCTGGGCATTGGCGGCGGAGACCACATCGCAATCATATTTGTGGAGGATGCGCTCCATGGCACGGCGCGTATCCGCATGGTCCTCCACCAGCAGCACCCGGAGCGGCGTGCGGAAGAGCGCGGACGGGTCTTTTGCCTTTCCGGAACCATGCTTCGTTTCATGCCCCGCGTGCAGGGGAAGTGTCAGGGTAAATTTCGCTCCCTTGTACGAGCCCGGGCTTTCCGCTTCCAGCTTGCCCTTGTGCTGCTCTACGATGGAGCGGCAAATCATCAAGCCCAGCCCAAGTCCGCCGAACTGCCGCGTGATGTGCCGGCCGCCCTGCTCAAAGGGCTCGAACATCTTGCGCACCATGTCGGGTTCGAAGCCGATGCCGTTGTCCGAGACCTCAACACAGATGCTCTTGGGCGACTTGTTCCAGGTGCGGATGGAAATGGAGCCTTTGGCCGGAGTGAACTTGATGGCGTTGCGGATGAGATTCCACAGCACCTGCTGCATGCGCACCGGGTCCATGCTGCTCTGGTGATGTTTCGCCTGCAACTCAAGATCCAGCACCTGGTTCTTGGATTCGACTTCCGTCTGGCAGATGGCGAGCGCCTGCTCCAGCACACCATGGAGGTCGGAGGAAGCCATGTTCAGCTCAAGCTTGCCGCGCGCGATCCTGGTGAGGTCCAAGAGGTCATCGATAAGCCTGGCTTCCAGCTCGATGTTGCGGCGGATGATCTCCAGCTCGCGCTTTGCGGCACCGGCGATCTCGTCGGATTCCTCAAGGTGCTTCAATCCCAGCAATGCGGGTGTCAGCGGGGTGCGCAGTTCATGGCTCAGCGCAGCAAGGAAGCTGTCCTTGGCAAGGTTGGCCTGCTCGGCGACTTCCTTCGCGAAGCGCGTGCTTTCCGCTTCCCGCTGCTCAGTGAGATCCGTGACCACGAGGCAGATGACTTGCTCCTCGGGTAAGGGTAGCTTGCTGGCCGTGAGCATGACTGGAAGCGTCGTGCCTTTTCGCACGCCCAGCTGCGTCTCGAGCCTTACGGATTCCTCCTCCGAACTGAGGATGCCCAGCGCTTCCTTCCACGCTTCTTCCGCGACAAAGCGCTGCAGGTTTTCACTGATCACTTTCTCCAAAGGCAGTCCGACCATGTCGGCAAAGCGGCGGTTGGCGAAAAGAATGAGCCCTTCCGGTGATACCGTGACAGCGCCCTCCTTCATCTGCTCCACATAGACGCGATAAGGATGATCGGAGCCTGCCAGGCTATAGACCTGGGCGCCATTGTCGCCGTGCACCACGAGCGCATCCACCTCGCCATTGCGAATGGCTTCAAGTGTTTCCTGTGCCTCGCGGAGACGGTCATTGAGCGCGCCAAGTTCCTGCTGGCTGATCCAATAACCTTTGCCGTCCTTCTTTTGAACGGCTGTCTTCCGTGCAGCGGCAGATTCTGACGCGCTTCGATTCATAGTTTGGCCCAAGTGGGAGAGGCATCGCCAGGGGCATCCTTCAGGTTCAGGGCGACTAGGATCTTGTCCTTGTCAGCGAGGTTTCCCACCACGCGCCGCACAGGTTCGGGAAGCTGTTTCACCAAGGTAGGTGCGGCCACAATCTGGCTGCCGGAGGCCTCGGTCGGTTGTTGGAAAATGTCCACCACTTCCAGCTCATACCGCCCCTGGAGGCGTTCATCGCAGATGGCGCGGATGGCCGCAATGGCCTGGGTGGAGCGCGGACTGGAGCCAGAGACAAAGAGCTTCAACACATAGCGCTCACCGTCGTGAACACCCTTGAGCAGACGCTCAAATTCCTCGGTCACGTCGGCAGCATCCTTTTTGGGAGCGGGAGATTTCTTGGGGGATGGCATGATGCTCTGGCCGCCGGGTTAGTTCGGCGGAATGGGTTTGAGGTCCATTCCCACCATCACACGCTCAAGGTTCGAGAGGTCGCCAATGATGCGCTTGATCGGTTCCGGCAGCTTCCGCACCAGAGTGGGAATGGCGAGAATCTGATCATTCTGTGCCAGCTGCGGTTTCTTCACGAGGTCGATAACCTCGATCTCATACCGGCCGGCGAGGTGCTCTTCGCAGAGACGCTTCAGGTTGGCGAACGCTGTCAACGACTTCGGCGTCTGGCCAGCGACGTAGAGACGCAGCTTCCAGCTATCGTGGTCGTGCCCATCAGGGGCAATTGCCTTCGGTTTGACCGTTTTTTTGGCCGATTTCTTTGCTGGTTTTTTCCTGGCGGCGCTTGCGCTCATGAGTGGGAGTTCTCTTCTATCGCTTCTCGTTCTATTTCCGGCTGCGTGCCATGGCATCTCGATCCAAATCCAACGCCTCAGCTGCGAGTACGCTCGAATTGCGCATGCGGGCAAACTCCTCCTCCTCGGCCTTGAACCCGGCCTGGAGTGCCTCGATTTGCGCCTGCATGGCCTTGCGGCGGTGCTCCATGGCCATTTCCTTACGACGGAGTTCGTCCTTGAGGGCAAGCCTGGTCGCCTTCTCCTTCGCTTCCTGGGAGAGTCGGGCGGAGCCGGTGAGCACGCCCTCGGCGCCGAGATACGGGACCACGAGCTTGATACCTTTTGAGGTGATGAGGAACTCCCGCACCTGGTTGGAGTGGTTCATGCCACGCGACTTCAGCACGTAAAGGGCGCGGTTGCGTTCACCGCCGAGCTCGATGTCACGCAGCAGCATCCAGGTATCTACCATGGAGCTCAGTCCCTCATCCGTGGATTCCTGCTGGTTGCCCATGGTTCCAAGACTCACCATGAATCCGGTAATCTTCTCCTTCCTCAGGAAATCTACCAGGCGAGTGAGCATGCTGGAGGAGTCCTCCAGCGTGCCTGCGGTCTGGAGATTGGAGATGGGATCCACAATCACCACTGTGGGTTTGTATTCGGAAACAAGCTTGTGCATCAGCACCAGATGCATTTCCAGGCCATGCACCGTGGGACGCGTGGTGTGGAACTGCAGCAGCCCCTTCTTCACCCACTGATCCAGCCGGAGCCCGATGGAGTGCATGTTCCGCTGAATCTGCGAGGCGGATTCTTCGAAGGAGAAATACAGGCAGCGTTCGCCGCGACGGCAGGTGGCGTCTGCAAGATGCGCGGCAACGCTCGATTTTCCGGTGCCTGCGGTACCACTGAGGAGTACGGTGCTGCCTTTGTAAAAGCCCCCGCCGCCCAGCATTTCATCCAGCGCCGGAATGCCACTGGAGACGCGTTCGTTGGACACGGTGTAGTCCATGCCCGAGGCGGTGATGGGAAGGACGGAGATGCCCTTCTCATCGATCAGGAAGGGATACTCATTCGTGCCATGCGTAGAGCCGCGATACTTCACCACGCGCAGACGGCGGGTGGAAATCTGGCCATACACACGATGGTCCAGTAGAATCACGCAGTCGGAGACATACTCCTCCAGTCCCTGACGGGTGAGCTGGCCCTCGCCACGCTCACCGGTAATGATGGTGGTCATGCCTTTGTCCTTCAACCAGCCGAAAAGGCGACGTAGCTCGGAGCGGAGGATGGCTTGATTGGAGAGGCCGGAGAAAAGCGTCTCGATGGTATCCAGCACCACACGCTTCGCCTTGATCTGATCAATCGCGTAGCCGAGGCGGATGAAAAGGCCTTCCAGATCATATTCGCCGTTTTCCTCGATTTCACTGCGCTCGACATGGACGTAGTCGATGATGAGCTTTTTCTTCGCGATGAGATCGTCAACGTCGAAGCCCAGTGAGGCGACGTTCTTTTTGATGTCCTCCACGCCTTCTTCGAAGGTCATGAGCACGCCAGGCTCGTTGTATTCCATGGCGCCGCGGATGAGGAATTCAATTGCGAGCAAGGATTTGCCGCAGCCGGCCGAGCCGCACACGAGCGTAGGTCTGCCTTGGGGCACGCCTCCGTTCGTGATCTCATCAAGGCCTGTGATGCCCGTCAGCGCTTTTTTCAGAAGGGGAGGAGAGGAGGCTTTCTTAGCCATGTGTGTCGCGGTTGGAGCGGGAGTGTTGAATGCCTTTGCAGAGTCCCTGTTGGGCAAATGAGAGTCAAGTCGAAACGGGAAGGGGAACCTGTTGTAGCGTTGAATGATGGAAAAGAACGGAGGTGGAAGATTGCGTGTTCTACATGCGTATGCACCAACCGCCTCCGAGGGGAGAGTGAGAGCTACAGCCACTCCGGCGCGTGCCTGCGAACCAGTCGCTGTTATGAAAACAAAACTCCTCACCCTTGGCGTTGCTCTGACAGCCATGTTGGGTGCTGCAAGTTGCACGACAGTGGAAGTGCCACCACCCACGGTGGTGACCACGACTACTACCACGCAGGAGACTGTGAGGTCGATTCAAACGCATACACCCGGCATGGGGGCGAGCACCACCACGACGCGAACCTATCGCACCTATTAAGGCCATTGGTTGCCTCGCGTTGCATTTTTTGCGTGCCTAAGCCGTCGTCGGCGTATTGCCGGCGACGGCTTTCATGTCCCAGCGAAGTCAGTCGTGATGGTTCCCGGCACAAGTGCTCGTCGGCCGAGTATGGGTGAGTTTGAAGGCAAGGGGTTCAATACAGACACACAGAGACGTAGAGGGAACTTCGGAGACTGAGAGCTGCGGCTTTATGGTGGATCCAATACACATCGCCACACCCCAGCATCGCCTGGCAGTATTCACACATTCCTAATCCTTCGTGCCCGGCGGATAGGCGGGGCCGGCATAGACATTGAACGTCACTGCCTCACCCTGGCCATGGTTGCGAAACTGGTGTTTCACTCCTGCGGGTATGACCACAAATTGACCCGTGCACACGGTCACCTCGTCCTCACCGACGGTACCGGTGACACAGCCATCCAGCACCAGGAGCACCTGGTCGCTCTCGGGATGATCTTCCGGCTCACCAGTCACCTGTCCCTCTGCAAGGCGCATCATGGCCACCTGACTGCGGTCGCTGGTGGTGAGCACTTCAAACCAGGACTCTTTTTTTGAGATGTCGTGCACCAACGGATGATTGCTCACAGCAGGCATGATGAGTGGTGTGGGGGTGAAGATGAAATGAAATCACTGACGCTGTTCGGTGGGAGCCGGGGAATTCTGATTTTGCATCTGTTTTTGCGCATCGCGCATGCCTCCCGTCCAGAGAATGACCCATGCGCCCACTGCTGCGAGAATGACCAGGAAGATGAGGATCACGATGCTGAAGGCGCAGCCGCGGTCCTTCTTCAGCGGCTCGGGATCGGGTGGGAATGCAGGTTCCTCTTTCATAGATGGTGCGGGGCGGGCGATTCACTACTGAATCGCTCAATCCACGCACCGCGTCCGTACGCCTTCAGAGAACACCTGCCCCGTTCAGGATGGCAGCGAGGGAGGCTGGGGACGGCGAATGGTAAGCGCATCATCCAGCGGGTCCGACTCAGCAGGCACATCAAGGGGTGAATGCTGCGCGGGCGCCGGCAACGGTGGCGGCGGGGCGGAGGCCGAGACGGAGGTGACTGGCGAGGTGATCACAGCCAGGATTTTTCTCCGGCTGTCGATGAACGGCTGCAACTCCTGCGGCTTGATGCGCTGGTCGAGGCGATACACGAACAACCGGCCACTCACGGCCTCCACGGTCCACCCGCGATCACGGTCGAAGTGGCCCAAGATCGACTCCGTGAAGAATCGGCGGATGGCGAGCTCGTTCATCCCGCGCAGCAGGTACTTGCTGCTGAACTCAGGATGGGAGGGGAAGTCGATGTCCTTCCCACCAAAGAGGCTGCCCAGTTTGTCTCCCATGTGCTCGGGGCGCATCAGGAAGTGGGGTAGCATGCGGGTGAGGTCGTCCTGGAAACAGCAGATGGTCTGCGTGTAAGTGCGGGCGCTCTTGCCGCTGCCCTCCGTGAACTGGATGTCAAAGATGCGCGGTTGGCCAGGACCCGGTGGGAGTTCAATGATGTTCGACAGCTTGCGACCGCGTCCGCGCATGCTGAGCTCCGAGCTGCTGATGAGTTGGTCATCTGTGGGCGCGGAGTTTTGGCGGAAGGTCCAACCCATGGAGTGGACCATGTTTTTCACCGCATTGGTGCGCTTCCGCTCCAGATACATAAAGAGCACCACGAACCCGCCGATGAGCAGGAAGACGACGAGAACTATCGCCACGGTGATGGCGGTAGTGACCCACGAAGGGGCCTTGCGCTTGGCCTTCGACGTGTCGTGAGTAACTGGGGAGGAAGAAGGCGTGGGCGTAGGGGCAGGAGCCGGTGCCGCTTGGGATGGCGCAGGCGTCATGGACACGGGCGGGTGCTCCGGTGCCTTGGGAGGTTGCGGGGAAGGTGTGGGCGCAGGTGCGGGAGCAGCTTTGTTCGCCGGAGGCGCTGGTGAAGCTGGCGTGCCATACATCAGCCGCACTTGATCAAAGAGCGGGCTCTTCACGCCTGCTTCTTCGAGTTCCTTGAAATCATCCAGCACCGCCTGGCCGAAGGTGCGCGTGTCAGATTCGCCGAGGGAGGAGTTCTGCTCTGCCTTGTAGATGGCCATGGCTTCCTGCACCTCACCGGTGAGCAGCATGCCGTGGGCGAGGTTCGTCTTGATCCAGAGCTGGGTGGGATCCAGACGCAGTCCACGGCGTGCGCTGTTCTCCGCATCGGCAGGGCGACTGGCCAGCAGTTGCTGGTAGGCGAGGCGACCGTAGATCACAGCAGTGCGCTCGCGGAGTTCCAGCGTGTTCTTCGCAGCCAGCAGGGCATCATACTCTGGCGCGGCCTTCTCGATCATGGTCAGCGCGCGGGCGTTGTCATGCATGAGCATATACACCGTGGCGATGCGGTCCTTGTAGAAGGCGCTGAGCTCGCGGTACAGCGGACCGTATTCCGCGTGGTCCACATACGTGGGCTTCAGCGTGTCTGCATCCCGCAGTGCCAGTGCGTAGAAGGCGAGGGCGGATTTGTAGTCCTCCGCTTTGAGCTTGGCATCCGCATTCTGCTCGTGCTGCACCATGCGATTGTGCACCACATCCGGGTCTTCAATCTTCTGCGCGAGCACTCCACCGCTGGTGTTACTCAGGAAGAGGGCGGCGAGTAGGAGCACCCACACGGCCCTCAAGGCGGAAGCAGAGACTGACAGTCTGAAAAGAAAACGCACACGTTCACCCATGCCGCCAGTGTAGCAGCGAGAATGCCTGTGTGCGTCTCTGAGAGTAAAGATTTTTTAGTGCGCGCCTTGAGTCCTCAGCGCCGCGCCCACGAATCCATAGAAAATGGGGTGCGGGTGATTCGGCCGGGAGAGCAGTTCCGGGTGGAACTGGCACGCGACGAAGAAAGGATGGCTCTTCAGCTCGATGATCTCAGCCAGCGCGCCGTCCGGGGACGTGCCGCTGATGAGGAAGTCATGGGCTTCCATCCTGTCCTTGAAGTCCGAGTTGAACTCATACCGGTGGCGGTGACGCTCGGTGATGGTGGCGCTGTGGTAGAGGTCGTAGGCCTTCGTGCCGGGAAGGATGTCGGTAACCCACGCGCCGAGACGCATGGAGCCGCCCTTCTGCGTGACCTTCTGCTGCTCTTCCAGCAGGCTCACCACGGGATAGGGGGTGACCTTGTCAAACTCGGTGCTGTTCGCCTCTTTCCAGCCGCACACATTCCGCGCGTACTCGATGACGGCGATCTGCATGCCGAGACAGATGCCGAAATACGGAATCTTGTTCTCACGGGCGAAACGGCACGCGGCAATCTTGCCCTCCGTACCACGGTCGCCGAAGCCACCAGGCACCAGGATGCCCTGCACGCCGGTGAGATAGAGATCCGCGCCGGCTTTTTCGATATTCTCCGCATCGATCTTCACCACTTCCACCTTCGTGTCGTGGGCGGCGCCGGCATGCACGAGGGATTCGTAGATGCTCTTGTACGCGTCGTTGAGCTCGATGTACTTGCCCACTACTGCGATGCGCACGTGGTGGGAGGGATTGATGATGCGCTGCACGAACTGCTTCCAGCGGGTGAGCTCCGGTGGGCGGGTATCGATTTTCAGCAGGCGGCACACGAGGTCATCCAGCTTCTCTTCGTGAAGCTTCAGTGGCACCTCATAGATGGAGTGCTTCGTATCGCGGGCCTCGATGACGGCCTCAGGCGCGACGTTACAGAAGAGGGAAATCTTGTCCTTCAGGTCCTGGTCGATCGGCATCTCCGTGCGGCAGAGCACGACGCCGGGGCTGATACCGATTTCGCGCAGCTTCGCGATGCTCTGCTGGGTGGGCTTCGTCTTGAGCTCACCCGCTGCACGCATGTAGATGACCAGGGTGGTGTGGATGAAGAGGCAATTGTCCTGGCCGACTTCCTGGCCGAACTGACGGATGGCTTCGAGGAAGGGCAGGCCCTCGATGTCCCCCACGGTGCCGCCGATTTCCGTGATGATGATATCGGCAGTCATCTCGCGAGCCACCTTGCGGATGCGCTCCTTGATTTCATTCGTCACGTGCGGAATCACCTGCACGGTGCTGCCAAGGTAGCCGCCGCTGCGTTCGCGGGCGAGTACGTTCGTGTACACCTGGCCGCTGGTCAGGTTGTTCAGCTTGGAGAGATTGGTCCCGGTGAAGCGCTCGTAGTGACCCAGGTCCAGGTCCGTCTCCGCGCCGTCGTCGAGCACGTACACCTCCCCGTGCTCATAGGGGTTCATGGTGCCGGGGTCGACGTTGAGGTAGGGGTCGAACTTCTGAAGGATGACTTTGAGGCCACGGTGCTCAAGCAGGGTGCCGAGCGAGGCTGCCGCCAGTCCCTTACCAAGGGAGCTGACCACGCCGCCAGTGACGAAGATGTATTTCATTATGCAGGTGAGGTGTGAGGAGGTGAGCGTCGGGAGTTGTTTATTAAAAAAACGGTCAGTTTGAAATCAGTACTTTCTCAATCGCGTCGGCCTGCTCCCGTGTGTCCACTCCGGGAGAGAGGTCCCTGGTGGGCACCACGCGGATGCGGGCGCCATTTTCCAGGGCCCGGAGCTGTTCCAGAGACTCCGTCTTCTCCAGGGGAGAGGGGGGCCACGTGACGAACTGAAAGAGGAAATCCCGCTGGAATCCGTAGATTCCCAAATGGCGATACGTGGTGATGCCCGTGTCCGGATTCCGGGGGAAGGGGATCAGCGAGCGGGAGAAGTAGAGGGCATCCTTTCGGGAATCGAGCACCACTTTCACGACATTATTGTCGTGCAGGTGCGCCTCCTCCTCGATGGGGGCTGCCGCGGTAATCATGGGCACCTCCGGCTCACGGATGAGCGTGAGGGCCAGCTCATCGATGAGGGCTGGGGAGATGAGGGGCTCGTCTCCCTGGACATTGATGATGACGGAGTGCCTCGGGAAGGACTTGGCTGCCTCCGCCACGCGGTCGGTGCCGCTGGGGTGGTCAGGGTCCGTGAGCACCGGCACGGCATTGATGCGGCGTGCCGCGTCGGCGATGCGCTCATCATCCGTGGCAATCACCACCTGGTCGACATGCTGGCACTGCAGGCAGCGCTCCCAGACGTGCTGGACGAGCGGTTTTCCGGCGATGAGGTGGAGCGGCTTTCCGGGGAATCGAGTAGATCCCCAGCGCGCAGGAATGACAACGAGGACTTGCGGACGTGATGAGGACAAAGTGTGCGGGCGCGGTTTAACTTCCATGCCTCGAAAGGGGGGGGCATGCAAACGGATTTGTGACATTCTGCGGGATGTTTGGCGGGGGTGTGATAGGCGGAGCGGCTTGAACAGACGGACGAGCGCGAAATGAAGGAATACCCAGTTGATTTAACCTGCTTCAAGTCGCTAAAAGTGTGGGCTCTGTGACTTGTATTCACGTTCCTGTTCAAGTGTGCAGATGGGCATGGATGCCGCCACCCTGGGTGGCTGGACGAGTCGTGTCTGTGAGTTGAGTTGCGGTCGAACAGCAGTAATGTTGCGAAGACTGGAATGGAGGTCCCGCTGCCTGGGCGGGGCAGGGAAAGGCCATGCACGATCTGTATCATCAAAAGCAGCCGCCTACGCTGTCGGCGATAACCTTGGGATTTGTGGTCGCGACCTTTCTGCCGCCCATCATCGTCGGGTGGCTTGCGGTATCCGGAGTTCCGGACCTCCAATCCCGCGAAGTGTGGACCATGGTGATTCCTATCGTTGCGTCCGTGGTGGTGGGCATTGTATTGGGGTGCTGGGTGTCCAACGACGTGCCAGTGGGTTGCGCCGTTCTCCTGTCGCCATTGATCCCTGCGGGATTCTGGTGTGTCCTGGGAGTCGGGATTGAGCTTTGGAAGCATGACGTTCCCGTTCCGCGCACTCTGCTCATGGCATGCGCGATGTTTCCTATTATTCTGCTGCTCTCCACACCTGCCGCGGGAGTATTCATACTGACGCGATGGCTTGTGAGAAGGTAAGGGGTGATGGCGCAAGATTGGTTCTTCCCTCCTGTGCTCAAATGCGGCTTGAACGCTGAACATTCTCACACCCTGAACATGTCCTATCCCGATGCTATTACCCCAGAACTGGTAGGCTCATATCCTGCAACTGCCGAAGCTGGAGGCGGCTATGTGTGGGATGCTGTCTTGGAATACCGCGTGTGGTGCCATCCTGAGCGGGGTGCCGAGGACACGGAAAATGGGAGTGACTACTACTATGTCTTTGCCACTTATGAAGAAGCGCTTGATTGCCACGAATCAACCGTCGGATCAGAGAAGCCACTAGCTCTGGTTCTTCAGGAGGAGTACATTGATGAACCAGAAAATGGCAGGTACGTCCATATGAAGGAACGACGCATCGCTGAATGGGCGATCGAGTTTCTGAGCAGACCCCGGCGAACGGCGAAAACGATTCCTGACTTCTTGGCGCCAGACGCTCCGTCCAACAGGCTGGATATCTTGAGAGGCCTCGCTAAATGACAAGTTTCGTGCACTGACTGATGAAATTGATTCTCTGCTTCCAAGGAATCACCGAGGTGGAGATCGTGGCGGGTCACATTTGCCGGTTGCTATGCGATGCCATCGTGAGTCCGGCGAATTCCTTTGGATTCATGGACGGCAGGCTGGATCGTCTATTGTCTGAGCGGTTTGGCTGGGACTTGGAGAAGCGTGTGCAGGAGGCCATTCAAAGCCGTCCGGTGGGTGAGTTGCTCGTCGGTGAGGCGATCGTGGTTCCCACCCATGACGACAAAACTCCCTGGCTCATTTGTGCTCCCACCATGCGTGTGCCCATGAGGATTTGCACCTCGGTGAACGCTTACCTTGCGATGAAGGCGATCCTTGCTGCGGTGATGAGCTACGCAGGCGTGACGCCCATCGAGACTATCGCAGTCCCGGGCTTGGGCACTGGGGTGGGGCAACTTGCTCCCGAACTGTCAGCAGGTCAGATGGCGCAGGCCTATCGAGATGGTCCTGCGGGAGCACAAATACCCGGCCAACTTCGCGGAGGCTCAGCACATGCATCTCCGTCTGAATCGGACGGGAATGATCTATGACTGACTGGGTGTGTCTGAGCTGACACGTGTTGTCACCGCTCCTGATCTCACCGCCATTGCGAGGGTGATCGCGGAGCTTCTTGAGTTGATTGAGGGGGAGGTGAATGGATGGCTATCCATCAGGAAGAGCTGGTCGCCCCGGTGCGCGCGTTAAGAAGGCCGGATTCAGGCAGTTTCTAAAAAATAAGCGGCTTTTTGTGTGGCAGGGCGAGTCAGTCTTTGCCATAGACCACCACATGAGTGCTGGTGAGGAAGCGGAGTCCAAGCGTGTGGTGGTGGAAATCACCCGAGGCGATATCGTTCGCGTGGCTTTTCACATGATGCTGCGATTGCGTGGGCTATGGGCAATCTATGTACTCGGTTTCGGCGTGACTCTCTGGGCGCAGTGCCACGGTGAGTACGGTCCGACCAGCTTGTTCATGGCAGTGTTCTTCGTCGTCCTGTATGCCGTGTTTTGGACCATCTTGTTTTTCATGGCTGTGCTTCTCGGTTCGATTTTGACGGCGCTCCAAGTCTCCACCATGAAGGGAATATTGGGCAGCCATACTTATGAGATTCGTGAGGACGGCCTTTTCGAGAGCACGTGTGCGAACCAGACTCTCACGAATTGGTCGGTGATTCCGCGAGCCGTTCGTACCAAACGATACATCCTGGTGAAGTTGACGTGGTGGCTGTTTCATCTCATCCCACGACGTGCCTTCTCTGATGTCGCGGCTGACGATGCTTTCTTTGCAGCGCTTCAGCAGCGGATTGGTCGGAGCGCCTGATCGTGGCTCGAGGTGTGATTGCGACAGGGAGCTGTCTCCGCGTTCCTGAATATGGCCCAGCGCACACGCATGAAGAATTTTGAATTTGAAAGGTTTGGTGGATGTATAGCCACCATAAATCGCTAGCGTGTACCACGGAAAATGATCACTGAAGATGCAGCCAACGCCGGTAATGAACGACCATCAACCACGAGTGAGGGGCCTGAGATTTCTGCCCACTATACATGGACGGCGGAAGAACTGCTCGCGGCACGTCGCCTGCACGGATTGCATACGCTCCGGCGCCCGTTTCGCTTCGGGTTCGGTCTGATAGTACTCCTGGCACTTTTGGGTGCTTGCATGGCCATTTATCACGATGGTCCTTCATTCACCGCGGTGCTGCTGCTGCTGGCCTCACTCTACATGGCATTCTTTCGCCGTCATTATCTGAGATGGAATACGAAGCGACAGTTCCGGAAACGTCCCGACAATGGATCCCAGGTGAACTGGACCTTTACCTCGGAGCGTGCGCAGGTGACTTTGTCCGACGGCTCCAAAGCTGAGAATCCGTGGTCCACTTTTGTCAAAGCAGTGCTCGCCCCAGAAGGAGTGCTACTGTATCCGATCAATGAGCTCTTCTACTGGGTCCCACGTGGCGGGTTTGAATCGGAGGAGGTGTTCCAAGAATTCGTTTCGATGGTGCAGAAGAAGGTATCGAAAACACACAGCGTGGGGGCGAGAAAGTCTTGAGTGCGGTCAACTTCGCAAAGTCAGCGAACTCAAGCCATGCCCCTTGAGACTCGTTACATCACCGTGGATCTCGTCGTAAAAGGAAGCGGCGGGACATGTCTCCTGGTCGCGGCGTTGGAGGCAAAGAACTATGTCGTTCAGAAGCATGACTGGAATGCTGGCAACCTGTGGCTGCTGAACATTGGTTGCCCGCGCGATTTTGACGAGCCCGAGCCTTGTATCATCAAGTATTGCGAAGACTTGGAATCCATCCCGACGGAGGCGAGAGCGGAGTGGGCTGGGGCGAACTTCAGGGAGTTCTCGATTGGTTATGAAACAGGCGGGCAACCTACTTGCTTCGAGCAGCACTTGAAGCCGGAGACCCTGGCAAGGGTGGTGGGGCTTGGACTTGGGATTGGTATCGTGCTCTATCCCATCAAACACGAATCGCCCGGTGTGTAACTTCACGGCGACTGCGCTGGGAGGGCGGGAATGAATGCCCGTTGCCCCTGAAGAGGGGAAAGGCTCGCGTTTTTTCCAAAGAAAAGTGGTCGCACCGCGTAGTGCTCTCGAAAGGGCAAGAGTCCGAGGCGAAGATCACCTGTTTTCAGCGTTACCCACCCATGTCCACGCAGCCAACCCGCCATGCCTTCATCCAACAAAGGGCCAGGGTCGCCATCCGGAGCGTATGCGTCAGTGTCTGCGTTTGCGCCTGCGTCATTTTGGGTTGTCTTACCTCTGCATCTGCTCTGCCCGGCCTTGGCGCGGAATCCAGTGTGGAGTGGCTGACCTGCAAGTCCGAGGTCGTGGCGGTGGGCAGACTTCAATCAGTAACCACAGTCAATGGACCCGGGGATGTCGTCTACGAAGATACCATCCTCGCCGTCTCGGAAATGTTCAAGGGGCCGCCGGTCAGGGAGTTGAAATTCAGCCATCGTCATTTCCGCCAGGAAAAGCAGCCCTGGATTGAGGCGAAGGGTGAGGTGCTGGTGTTTCTCGCGACAGAGGACGCTGGAGGAGAAAAACACATGGAAGGCGTCCTTTCTCCCGTGAACTATTTCTACTGCCACCCCTTTCCCATCTTTGATCTCGGGCAGCTTCCGAAGTTCTGCGTCGACAAGGACCTGAACATGATCATGGACCCTCAAAAGATACTGTCACTGGCAAGGACCTGGGGCTCTTCCAAGATTACCCACTGCGTGGAGTTGGAGGTGCCCTTTGATTCTTCTCTCGGACGTGAGATGGGCTACCAACGGCACCAACCCACGATTGAAGTGCCTGCGGAGGAAAAATACCGGGCGAAGTATGTGGAGATGGCCGGCTCGGAAAACCCCTCATACCGCGCCGAGGCCGTATACAATCTTCTGAAATGCCCGGGACCTGAGACAGAGCGAATCCTGCGGGACCTCCTGAAGGATGAATCAACGACGATCCAATCCGGCAGTGAAGCCGATGTCGCCGAAGTGAGTTTCTACGTCCGACAGGCCGCGTTTCGCGGCTTGGTATCGCTGGGAGTGCAGGTGGCGGAACCTCCACTGAAACGCCGGCCTACCGCCGAGGAATCACGAAACCACCGGACGCAGTTCTGGGGCAGTCAGTTTCGAATGTACATGAGGGGAGGATGGAAAGTGGAATCCGTGGAAGATGGCGCGTCCCTGCAGTTGGATGGCGAGGCATCTACCTCCGTCGTCGTGACCTGCAGCAAGGATGGTCGCAGATGCTGTTTCACGTTAGTCCCAAGAAAGTGGGGTAAAGAACAACTTCCCAATGGCGAGGACTTGGGGACTACGAGTTTGGAGTCAGCCAGAGGACGCCAGTTCATCCTGACGGGCACTCTTTCAAAGAAAGAAAAGGCGAACTTCAAAGAACAATTCGGCCTATATGCCACTCCGCGCTGAGGCTGGCATTGTAAACTTCTCTGCGAAAATTGGTGCTTGCCCGCCGGGGCGCCAAGCTCAATCGGTGGCGCCATGAGCAAAGTCTATCTCATCACCGGAACGAGCAGTGGATTTGGCAGGGCACTCGCAGAGGCGGTGCTGGAGCGCGGAGACAAAGCGGTCCTCACGGCGCGGAAGGTGGATGCAGTGAGCGATCTCATTCAGCGTTACCCGGACTCTGCTCTCTCAGTGAAGCTTGATGTCACGAATGAAGCAGAGCGACAGGCAGCGGTGCAGGCTGCCATCGAGCGGTTTGGCTGCATCGACGTGCTCGTGAACAATGCAGGACGCGGAAGCCTGGGTGCTGCGGAGGAGTTTTCCTCAACCCAACTGCGCGACCTGATGGACATCAACTTCTTCGCGTGTGCGGAGATGATTCGCGCGGTACTGCCTCACATGCGGCTGCAGAAGAGCGGACACATCCTGAATATTTCCAGCATCGGTGGTCGTGTGAATGTGGGTGGCTTTGCCGTGTATGGTGCGGCGAAGTTTGCGCTCGAGGGCTACTCCGAAGCGCTGCATGATGAAGTGAAGCCACTGGGCATTCGTGTAACCGTCATCGAGCCTGGCGCCTTCCGCACGGAGTTTGCAGGTGATGCCAATGTGCGCCCGGTGAATCCCATTCCAGACTACCAGCCCGTCATCGAGCCCATCCGCCAGTACCTTTACGGTGGCAGCGGCAAGCAGCCGGGCGATCCACGCAAAGCGGCCGAAGTGATGATTCAAGTCGTGGAAAGCGAAGACCCGCCCCTGCGCCAGATGCTGGGCAAGGATGCCTATGGTCTCTGGGAGCAAAAACGCGCGACGATGGATGCTGAGATCGCCAAGTGGCGGGCGGTGGGTGAGGATACAGCGTTTCCGGACGTGAAGGTGGGGGCGATTGGCGGGTGAGCCCATTGCCGCTCACCCCGCCCGCCGTACTTCCATGCCAATCAGGCACACGTCATCGTCGAACTCGGCGTGTTCGGAGAACGCGCGGACATCTCCCAGGACACGCTGCAGCAGATCGTGGGGTGACTCATGGGAGCGATTTTTCACCACCTCAGCGAGTTGCTCGTGGCTGAAGAGATCCCCAGACGGATTCTCCACCTCGAAAAGTCCATCCGTGAACAGCATGAAAAAGTCACCGGCGGAGATGTCCTCCCGCTTGGTCTCATACGTGGCATCTTCGAAGAGCCCGAGGGCGCGCCCGGCATTCCCATTGCCATTTCCCATGGGATGCACACGACGCGTTCGCTGGTTGAGGCGCAGGGGCTGCGGATGGCCGGCATTGGCGTAGAGCACCTCACCGCGATCGACATCCGCCACCAGGTAGAATGCCGTGGCGAACATGGTGGATCCCGACTGCCGCAGGGAGCCGATCATGGCGCGGTTGATGCGCCCCAGCAATTCGCCGGGATCACGGGCGCGACTGGCTTCTTCACCTATTAGAGCACGCATCATGGCAGTGACCAGGGCAGCACGCACTCCGTGGCCCATGACATCGCAGATGAAGATGCCCACGGCATTGTCCGAAAGTGGCATCACGTCGAAGTAGTCCCCGCTCACGCCACCGGTAGGGAAGTAGAAGCTGAAGAACTTCAGCGCGCTCTCACCTTTGGCGCAATCGGGCGGCACCCTGGGAAACTTTTGTGGGAGCATCGCGAGCTGCAGTTCGCGGGCCATGTGGAGTTCCTGCTCCATCTGCTCATTCTTCTCCCGCAGTTCCTGCGTGCGTTTGATGACGCGCTGCTCGAGTTCTTCATTGAGCGCACGTAGCTCTTCCTGGGCCTGCCGCCGCGCGGCTTCGGCGCGATCGAGATGCCCGCCGACCAGGGCAGCGACATGGGCGATCACGTAGCCCAGCAGCGCTGCGAATGCCAGCGCGGCAAGGGCGGACAACAGCACGGGATTTACATGGAAACGGGTGAGCGCCCAGTTCCTCACGGCGCCGTCAATGAGAACGGCCGCCACCGTCACCGGAAGAAAGGAACGCAGCAAAAGGGCACGGGTGGATCTCCCCACGAAATAGCGCAGGGGCCAGCCCGTGGGACCCTGCGACGCGAGCAGTGCCGTGCCGAAGCAGAGAAACGCCGCGGCCGTGGTCATCGCCACGGGGATAATGGTGCCGCCATAGAGCAGGGGAGAGCCATACCAGTACCCCAGCAGCACGATGAGGCTGACTGTGGTCATGGCAAAGGCAGTCGCTCCTGCAGCCCATGAGCGAGGTCGCAAAGTGGCCAGGATGAGGGCCACACCTCCCAGGAGAAAATTCCCCGCCGTCACGGGCGACATGCGGCCCGTGGGCACGGAGCCAAACATCTCCGGATTCCGGATGAGCAGTTCCTCCAAGCCGATGCGCCAGCCGGTGCCAAACTCCACCAGCTTCATCACGGCAATGGAGGAGACCACTGCGGCGATTACTACAGCGAGGGCACGCAAGCCGCTCCGGGTCGCACGAAGCTGGAGCAGGAGGGAGCCACCCAAAAGCGTGAAGCACAGCGCCGTGCTGGGTGCCATGGGGATGTAGCGGGCCCGCACACTCGCCAGCAGCGGCCAACCGCCCATCCACGCTGCCAGGGTCAGGAAACTCAGGGTGAGCGTGAGGAGTGCGCCGACCAATGCGATGTGGGTATGCAAACGAGGAAGGTGCAGGGCCGCCGTCTTCGTGGCATGCTCACCCTCATCCGAAGAAGTAGATGCGTCCGTCTCAGCCATCGCGAGAAAAGGAAGTTTCCTGCAACTGAATCGGATGCCACAGGGGCATCGCGGGACGGGGGCTTGGATATCGCTTGTCCTGGTTGGCTGCGAATCAAGGAATTCTGCAACAGGGCGCTACAGGGACGGAATGGCACAAAATGCGGGGAAGATTGACGGAGTTCCATTTCGGGCCATATCGAGTCTGCCAAGGAGAGGAAAAATGAGTTTATTCGATTTCTTCAAAAGCCAGAAACCCAAGGCGCCCTCCTCGCCGGTGGAGACGGTGCCTGCCTTCGATCCGCACTCGGACTACGATTTGCTCTCAGCCACGCAGCGGGACACCCTTTGTGAAAGTGTTTTGCGGCAACATCTGCCACTGCTTGGTTTGACCGAAATGGAATCCCGAGTCTGG
This sequence comes from Roseimicrobium sp. ORNL1, assembly GCF_011044495.1. Classification (GTDB taxonomy): domain Bacteria; phylum Verrucomicrobiota; class Verrucomicrobiia; order Verrucomicrobiales; family Verrucomicrobiaceae; genus Roseimicrobium. The sequence goes on along the minus strand of NZ_CP049143.1, from coordinate 3,739,423 downwards.
GTGGACGGCAGCGCGCCTCCCGTGCGCCGCATGTTTGAACTTCAACTTCTGAAAGGTGCGGGCTTGAAGGCGAAGTGGGGCTTCTCGCTGGACTTTGTTCCCCACCTCTCCGGTCGGCGTGTTAGCTGGCATCGTTCCAACAAGGCCGCGATGCTGGATGTGGTCGTGGATCCAAAGGACCTTGGACAGCCGAGCTACCTCTTTGGCAGCGCGAGGCTTTCGTCCGGCCTGCAAAAGCTCATTCCTGAAGCTCTGACAAGAGCGGTAGCCACCTGGGCAAAGGGCGACACGTATCAGGGCATGCTCGATATCATTCGGGAAATTCGCGAGTGTAATAGCAACTGCTTCGGCTTCTACAACTATACCCAACTGCCTCTTGCCTATATTTTCCTTTCAGCCATGACGGGTGAGTTGAATGCTGCTGACGAAGAGCTTGAACGCTACCTGTCATTGCACCACCTCAAAGAGGGGGAAGACGCCAAACTTCGGAAATTGGTGAGGGACTGTTGCTCCACTTGATGTTACACCGGACTTGACGATGCCGCCTCACACCTGGCGTTCATGAAAGCTCCATCCATCCTCATCTCCACTGTTCTTGCCATGTGTGCGGCCTTCAATCTTGGTGCTCAATCTGACCAGATGGACTCTCTGGCCAGCAAACTGGCGGTGTTGCTTCAACAATCGGCCTCGAAACAATCAGGCTTCCACTGCGAAGGTGGGCAGGTGATCACCGGTGGGAAGAAGGCAAGCTTCACTGCGGTATCGGAACAGGCGCTTGAGCACCAAGGGCGCTCTATTCAGGCTGCACGCATCGAGGTTTCTGTGGATGGTGTGCCCGTTCCGCAACTGACCTTTGGTGCGGTCGGAGTAGGGACCTCCCGGGAGGATGCGGATATGACCGCCATTCAGGAATGGTACATGGCCGCGGGAAAAGCCGTCATCGATGCGATAGGACGTCGGGCGGCGGAGACTGTGGTTGGCGGGTTTTCAGTCCATGCCGGACTCATGGGCATTCGTGGCAGCGCACCCGGCGGCTGGCTGCAAGGCACTGCCGAGATGAATACCAAAATACTGGATGTGCTCTTGCCCCACCTTCCCAAGGACGCATCCACGGTGGCCATCGATCTGAAGGTGGCGATGCAACCGGGCAGTGCTCCGGATGGGCAGTGTCTCATCAATGGCCAGCCCTCCCCGGCAGCGATGGAGGCTGTGAAGCGATTGGACTGGCCACAGGCGGGAGGTGGTTATCTGTTCAAACAGGCGTATGTACTGGTGAGATAGGGCATGGATGGAACGCATTTTCCGGGAGGGTTCGAAGCGGGAGATGACGATTGCGCGGCAAGACCAGCGCCTGCGAGTTCGTTCGCCATGGTTGTTCAGAGTTGTTCGTGGTTCCCTTCCCATGAGGTATTCCTTCATCCTTGCCCTTCTCGCCGCACTACTGCCGCTGATCACACTTCATGCCGCCGATGCGCCCGTGCCCGCGCAGCCACTTGGCAAGAAGGGCGCGACCATTTTCTCTGACGACTTTTCGATGTCCGGAGTAAGCCCTGCGTGGCGTGAACTCTGGCCGGCGCTCACCATTACGAGCGGCGCGCTGAACATCAGCCAGGCCAAGCCCGCACACAGTGCGGTCGGCATGGTAAAGGTGGGGCACAAGGAGTTGATCATCGCCTTCCGGTTCCAGCTCGGTGGGGCCAGCAGCATCAATGCCGTGTGCAATGACAGCGCCTACAAGGAAGGTCATGGTGGCCACATCTGCCGCGTGACGCTTTCGCCAAGGCAGATTTTTCTCGCCGACGACAAGGAGCGCCTGCGTCGTGAAATCGAAGAGATGAAAAAAGATCCGGCGCGCCAGGCCGAAGCTGTCAAAGCTGTCGCTGGACGCGCCCAGGGATTTCCCATGCAACTGGATCCCACACGCTGGTACGATTTGACCATCGAAATTGTCGGTGACGAGATGCGTGTCAGCCTCGACGGGAAGGCCGCGGGCTACTTGAAGTCTTCAGGCTTGGCACACCCGATGAAGAGCGACTTTTACTTCGCGGTGAGCGGACAGGACGCGCTCTTCGACGACGTCCGCATTTGGGCCGCCGAGGCCACCCCGGCGGCGAACTAGGGAAGTGGTTTTGCTCCCTGCACGAGACTGTCATGGTAGAAAAGAAATCGTCAAAGCCGATGAAACCAAAGGAAGAAGGACCGGCCAGCGTCCCGTCGTACATCGATGACGCCCCGAAGGACGCGCAGAAGAGATTGCGGGAAATGCGCGCCTGCCTTCTCAAAGCAGCGCCGGGTGCCACGGAAAGCCTGAAGTGGGGCGTGCCTGCCCTGTCCTACAAGCGCATCCTCTTCACCTACGCCGCCTTCAAGAAGCACGTCAGCCTCTTTCCCACACCTGCCGCCATCAAGGCTTTTGCGGCAGAGCTTTCGGAGTACAAGACTTCCAGCAGTACGATTCAGTTTCCCTTGGACAAACCGCTTCCAGTCGGGCTCATTCGCAAGATTGCGCGCTTCCGGGTGAAGGAGAGTGAGGAGAAGGATGCGCGATGGATGTGAATTGCTATAGGGGGGGCTTTGGCTAATTCAGGCCTGCGTTTGATAGCGCCAACGTTCAGTTGAATTCGCTGTTCAGTCGGCTAGCGAATCTCATGCGTAGCATTTCCATATTGCTGGTTTTCACCATGACACTTGCGATGGCTCAAGAGACACTGGCCGATGGCTTCAGCTATTTTCGAGCACGCGAGCGGGACGCTCATGTTGTCCTACAGCTATCTCCGGAACAGGTGGCCATGGTGGGTCGTGAGCGGAAGCTTGTACTCACGCCCGCGCAGCGGGAAAATCTCACCAGCTTCGCACCGAAGGTTCCCGCAATCCTGGGGGTGGAGTCCGTGAGGGAACCTGATTGCAGCTGCTGCATTTCGAGCGCTATGTGGACAGACACGAATGAGGTGACCATCTGGATTGAGCGTCTCACCCGTGACCGCGATGGCAGCAAACTTTACTACGAATGCCGTACCAAGCCCGGGTCGTACACCATGGATGCAGAAGGCCAGATCTTCTCAGCGGGACAGCTCGTCACTTGGAGACAGTTTCAGGCAGCAGTCCTCGCTACCAAGGAGGGCGAGTACATTCAACTTTCTCGTCCACCCAAAGTGCCTTCAAGACTTGAATATCGGTTGGCGAAGCTGATGAAGCAGAAGGTCTTTCTGTATAGGTTGTAGAGTTCGGCCACAGACCAATCGCAATCCCCGCCGGCTGGAAGCCAGCGCTCCCAGGGCTTGCATGCGAGATGAAAGCGCGAGGGACAGTCAGACGCAGTTTGTGCCGTGGACGCTTGGGTGGCTTGTTCACAAGCCGCCAAACGTCAGGCCAGAGGCCTGACGTCCGCTGTCAGACTGGAAGTCTAACCTCCTTCGAAGTTACGCCGTCGTCTCCGCCGGTGCCTTCTGCTGCGCATCCTCTTCCTTCGTCTTCGGCTTGAAGGTGCTCTGGATGTAGATTTCGCGGAGCTGCTTGAAGTCGGCGGTGCTCGGGCTCTGGGTCATCAGTTCCTGGCCGCGGTTGTTCTTCGGGAAGGCAATGACTTCGCGGATGCTGTCCTCACCGGCGGCGAGCATGACGAGGCGATCGAGGCCGAGGGCGAGACCACCGTGGGGAGGCGCGCCGAACTGGAAGGCTTCCAGGATGTGGCCGAACATCTCCTGCTGCTCGTGCTCATTCACACCAAGCACGGTGAACATCTTCGCCTGCAAATCGCTTTCGTGGATTCGCAGGGAGCCGCCGCCGAGTTCGGTGCCGTTCAGCACCACGTCGTAGGCCACGGCGCGCACCTTGTTGTACTCACCCGCTTCGAGAAGGGGAATGTCCTCCGTCTTGGGACGGGTGAAGGGGTGGTGCACAGCGCACCACTTCGCGTCCTCCTCGCTGTAGGCGAGAAGGGGGAAGTCTACGACCCAGAGGAAGTTCAGCGCGTCGCTGTCCTTCACAAGCTCCTGCATGGCGGCTGCTTCGAGACGCACGCGACCAAGGATGGTGCAGGTGCTTTCCCAAGGACCGGCCACGAAGAAGATGATGTCGCCTTCCTCAAGGTTGGTCTTCGCGATGACTGCGGCTTTCTCTTCCTCGGTGAAGATCCTCCACAGCGGGGATTTGTACTCACCGTTTTCGAGCTTGATGAAGGCCAGGTTCTTCACCGGCAGACCTGCCTGGACGGCGATCTCGTTGAGGCGATTCATCTGACCGGTGGTCAGGCAGGCAAAACCCTTCGCATTGATGGCACGCACCACGCCGCCGCTCTGGAGGACATTGCGGAAAATCTTGAATTCGGTGTTCGCGAAGACATCACCGAGGTCCACGATTTCGTTGCCGAAACGCGTGTCGGGCTTGTCAATGCCGTAGCGGTCCATCGCCTCCTTCCACGTCATGCGAGGGAAGGGGGTCGGGATGTCCACACCGCGAGCCGCCTTGAAGACGCTGTGCAGCAGACCTTCGACGATCGCGTACATGTCCTCTTCGGTGACGAAGCTGGCCTCAAGGTCGATCTGGGTAAACTCGGGTTGGCGGTCGGCGCGAAGGTCTTCGTCGCGGAAGCAGCGGGCAATCTGGAAATAGCGCTCCAGGCCGGCGACCATGAGCATCTGCTTGTACTGCTGCGGCGCCTGGGGAAGGGCGTAGAAGCGCCCCGGGTTCAGGCGGGCGGGCACGAGGAAGTCGCGCGCGCCTTCCGGGGTGGACTTGGAAAGGATGGGGGTCTCCACCTCCACGAATCCGGCGGCGTCCAGGAAGTCGCGCGTGGCCTTCACCGCGCGGTGGCGCAGGCGGAGGTTCTTGTTCATGCGCGGGCGGCGCAGGTCGAGGTAGCGGTACTTCAGGCGCAGGTCTTCGTTGCTCAGCTCCTTGTCGAGCTGGAAGGGGAGGACGGCGGCCTTGTTGAGAATCTTGAGGTCGGAGACCACGAGCTCCACGGCGCCGGTGGCGAGCTTGTCGTTGTCCGTGCCTTCGAGGCGTTTCACCACCTGGCCGGACACTTGGAGCACGTCCTCATCGCGCAGCTTGTGGCTGGCTTTGGCGGCTTCCGGGTTCTCTTCCGAGCGAAACACAATCTGCGTGATGCCCTCACGGTCACGGAGGTCCACGAAAATCACACCGCCCTGGTCACGAGCCGAATTCACCCAGCCGGACAGCGTCACATTCATCCCGATGTGTTCGGGACGGAGTTCGTTGCAGTGGTGGGTACGGTATGGGGTCTGGCTCATGGAATTGAGGTGAAAAATCGGGCAGTCTTCTTGCCAGAGAAAGGGGGCTTGCGCAAGGGGGAAACGCAGGAGCCCGGCGGCCGGGTGGGGTGGGCGTACGAGAGGGAGTCAGGGACCCATGTGGCTCACGCCGAGAGTCATCAAAACGATCCGAGAATCATCAAGACTACCAGGGCCGCCGCAGCAACGGCCGCTGCCACCACCACATAGGTCCAAGCCAAGGCCGCGATGCCCACGGCAAGGGACGCCAACGTCCAGCGATATCGCTCGCCCTTCAGCCAGGACAGACAGCCTAATACGACACCGAGGAATCCGCAGGCGGATGCGGCCAACCCCATCTTGCGAGCGGCAGCCCGCTCTTCCTTTGCTTGCGGTTTGCCTTCCTTCTTACTGGCAAGCTTGGCTTTCATCTCTTTGATGGTGTCAGCCACCAGATCTCCAAGCTTTTCCACCCTCCGGGTTGGCTGCGTTTCCGACTCCTCATACATCTGATAGGCCGCAATCCCAAGGCCCAGGAAGCCGATGATGAGGCCCACCAACGCGAAATGGAAACCCAAGCGGCGTCTTGGGCGTGGAGGAGTGGGCGATGCTGGTGCGCTGTCGTCGTTCATCTTCGGAGAGGCCGGGCGAGTGGTGTTGTCAAAACGTGCGCTCAGGCGCTCTCAATCTCAGCGAAGGTGAGCAGCGGCACGAGCGTGAGACCTTCTTTCGCCAGCGCTTCCTTGCCGCCGGTCTGGCGATCAATCACGCAGAGAGCGGCTTCCGGTTCCTGGCCATCCGCCCGCATCTTCGCCAGGGCATCGATGATGGCGCCACCGCTGGAGACGACATCTTCCACCAGCACAAACCGTTTGCCAGCGAAGGAGGCGCCCTCAGCGTAACGGCAGGTGCCATAGTCCTTGGCTTCCTTCCGGATGAATGCCGCAGGGATGCCGGTCACTTGGCTCAACATGGTGACGATGGGAATGCCGCCCATCTCCAGACCGGCGAGCACTTCGGTGCCGGGCGGGATGAGGGGCTTCAGCGCTTCCGCAATGTCACGCAGCAGCACGGGGTCCGATTCGAACTGATACTTGTCGAAGTAGGTATCGCTCACCTTGCCGGAGCGCAGGACGAAGGTGCCGGTCAGTCGCGAGCATTCGCGAATACGGAGGGCGAGCGAGGGAGATGATGAAGGTGACGACATGGGATGAAGATAAGGCTCAGGGGTTCTCCGCCGGTGGATAGTTCTGGGGAAAGAAATGCCGCTCCACCAGCTCAATCAAGATGTGCAGGACCTTGATGTGCAACTCCTGCACGCGATCCGCATAGCGCCCGCCCGGGGTGCAGATGTAGACATCGCTCATGAGTTCCAGCTCTTCGCTGGGTTTACCTGAAAGGACGATCACGGACATGCCGAGGGACTTCGCCACCTGCGCCGCCCGGATGATGTTTTTGCTGGTGCCGCTGGTGCTCAGCGCCACGAGGCAATCGCCTTCGCGGCCATGCGCTTCGACATAGCGTGAGAAAACTTCGACATAGCCCATGTCGTTTCCCACACAGGTGAGATGCCCCGCGTCGCTGATGGCCGCCGCACCGAGCGCCGGGCGGTCATGGCGGTATCTGCCGGTGAGTTCCTCCGCGAAGTGCATGGCATCGCACATGGAGCCGCCATTGCCACAGGAGTAGACACGCCCGCGCTTCTCGAAGGTGGCAATCAGCAATGCTGCCGCGTGCTCGATGTCTGAAAGGGTCTGCTCGTTGGAGAGCAATTGGGTGAGGGCATCGTGTGCCTCACGAAGACTGGATTGAATGTGCGCAATCAAGATGCGCCTTTCGTAGGGCGGTGTGAGGCGCGCGTCAAGTTGCAGCGACTTCGACCACTGCCACGGGTTGCCCTTTCCAAAGAAGGTTGCCGGAGGGTTCAAACTGCAGACCTTCGAAGGTCGGCACACGAAGCAGGATGCGCTCGTGCTGGATCTGGCAGTGGTCACCCACGACCACCACGCAACATCCCGCATCGAGCGCTGAGCGCACACCACTGTCTGCATCTTCGAAGACCAGGCACTGCGCGGGAGGCAGATTCATGGCAGACGCAGCGCGCAGAAAGGGCTCCGCATGTGGCTTGCCGTGCGTTACGACGTCCGCAGTGATGAGGACAGGAGGAACGGGCAGCTTGCAGGTGTTGAGTTTGAATCTTGCCACCACCTCGGTGCTGGAGGTCACAATGCCCCACCTGCAGCCGTGCAGGTCATTGAGAAAGACCCCTGCTCCTGCGATGGGCAGGAGGCTTCCCATGGCATCCCTCTCCTCGGCGTCGAGAGCTTCCGCTTCGGCCTTCGCGTTGAGGTGTGGTGCGAACAAAGCGACGGTATCCTTGGTGCGTTGTCCGTGAAAGGTAGCGAGCACTTCCCGCACCGGGAGATGATGGCGCAGGCACCACGCCTCCATCACGTGATTCACCACAGCAGTGGAATCCACCAGGGTGCCATCGAGGTCGAACAGGAGTGCCTTGAATGGTGGCATTGCTATTTCGGTAAAGGAACCGGACTTTGTAGAAGATTGCCCATGGCGGCAGCGCTGTCGGAGGACAATATGGAACGCATCTGGTCGAGAAGCGTCGAGTCATCTCCGGTATTCTCGATCACCAGATGCCGGTGGGTTGGTTCCTCGAAGTTTGGGTTCACCATCTGGGCGTAGTACAGGCTCGCGACGTGCCCGATGCGATTCTCCAGCCTCGCGTCGCTGAGCGACTCATCGCTGCGCACCCAGACCATCTGCAATTCAGGAAACTCCGCCAGTATCCGCTGGCGGTGCCGGTTCTTGAACAGAGCCTGAGCGATGCAGAAGTGCTGGTGTTCCTGAGAGAGCTGATGAATACGCTCTATGATGACCCTCACAAAATCATCACGCATCTCTTCCGTAGTCGGCCGATGGTTGCGAATGGCCTCCTTCATTGCCTCCGGTAAGTCCCGGTCTGCATCATGATAAGCAAGGCCAAACTCCCGCTGGAACAGCTCGCCCGCATAGGATTTGCCCGAGCCGATTTTGCCGAAGAGCAGGAGTTTCATGTGCCTCGTCAGATGCTAATAAGTCCTGCCAAGGTAGTGCGTCTCCGGGAACCCCTTCGCATGGTGCTCCCAGAATACATCCCTCAACTCTGCAGGATACACGGTGAGCGTGGGGAGTTCCTCACGACTGATAAAACGTGACTCCTTGATCATGTCCGAGTCGGGCTGACCGGGTGGCAAATGCTCCAACGTGATGGTGCCGGTGGCGGACTCAGCGAAGAGGAAGATCTCGATGTGCATGGTGTCCATCGCCGTCTCCATGAATTCACGGATATACGCGATGCGGGAGAGCGTCACGGTGAGACCGGTTTCTTCAAAGACTTCACGAGCGGCGCAGGCGAAGATGGAATCGTCCACATCCTCCAGTCCTCCACCGGGCGGCACCCAGAAAGACTCGCCCGTGTCTGGATACACGTGCTTCACCAGCAGGATGCTGTCTTCATGCACAACGAGGGCGGCGGCGCGGATGCGGTGTTTCATGGTCATGTTATCCTCGCGAGTTGAGAGTCCTCAGCAAGGAAGGAAGCTCTGCCAGGCTGTCAATGATGCCATCCGCTTCAGGCTCGGCGAAGGCGGTGTTGTGTTTCCAGATGGCGCGCAATCCCGCAGCACGGGCAGCGCGCACATCCGCTTCCGGATTGTCTCCCACGTACACGGCTTCTGCCGGGCGCAGCCGAGACGAGACACAGCGCGGTGGAAGATCTCAGCCTCCGGTTTCCGCACGCCTTCGATTTCTGAAATCAGGATGGTCTTGAAGTAATGGGCAATGTCCAGTCGCGCGATGGTTCGCTGCTGGAACTCGCCTTTGCCGTTGGTGATGATGCCCAGCGAATAGCTTTGGGAGAGCACTGCAAGCACCTCCTGCAGCTTGGGGAAGGGGACGTAGCTGTCGGCAACGTGGGTATCGAAGTCGGCGAACAGTTCCTCCCACGTGATGCCGTCGATGCCGAGCTCAGCGATGAGTCGCTGATACACCACATCCTTCCACACCGAGCCAAGGGCATCCAGCGCGACCAGTCGTTCTACATAGGCCTGCTGGTGGAAATCGGGCATCCGTTTCGCGAAGCGCTCGTGCTGGCCTGAGGCAAACGCAGCAAAAGACTGGTCGCGATCCAATAGCGTGCGGTCGAGATCAAAGAGGACGGCGTGGATCATGGTGCATCAGAGGGTGACTCCAATATCAGAGGCCCTCGCAATACTTCCGCACTGCAAGCAACACCTCGTGCCAGTATTGCTCGAAGCTCTCGAAGGAGGATTCGATGGGAAACCAGAAGTAGGCAAACAGCAGACCCTGCTCATCCGCGCTGCCTTCCGCCGCGTGAATCCAGTACTCGCGCGTGGTCACTTCCTGCGGCACCTCCAGGTGGTAGAGATGCCATGCTTCGAGTCGCGGCACCTCCTTGTGAGGGTACAGAGATGTCGTACGCAGAATCTCCATCTCCGCGATGCGGCTCACAATGCCAGTCGCCCTGACGCCAGATTCTTCTTCTAGTTCCCTCAGGGAGGCGACACTGGGATCTTCCCCGGTTTCAATCGTGCCCTTCGGAATCTGCCGGCCTGCCAGCGGATGCTCAAAGACCAGCAATTCGTAGCCTGAAGAGCCCCTCCGCAAGACACAGGGGCACGCCTTGTGCACGATGTTCATGGAGGTCGATGCACTCATCACAGCTTCGCTACAAATCCTGTTTTCACCCCAGCGGAGAAACCCGCCTGCTCGTAGAATCGCAGCGTGGCCTCATCCTTGCGACTGGTGAGCAGCATCACCTTGTAGCAGTGCTCTGCCTTGGCGAAGTCCAGCGCATGCCGCAGCAGATCGGTGGCGATGCCGCGCTTCCGGTAGTCCGGGTGAGTCACCACATTTTCAATCACACCATACGGACGCGCGGCACGGGTGAGATTGGGAATGATGGTTAAGGTACAAGTGGCGACGAGCCTGTCATCCACCTCCGCGCCGAAATAGTGAAGCAGGGGATTGGCGCAAATGCCTTCCCAGACCTGGGCATAGGCAGATGGTGAGGAAGGCTCATCATCTTCCGCATGCAGGTGCCGATAGAGCTCAAGCAATGCCGGCAGCTCATCAGGCCGGATGTCGCGGATCGTCACGGATTCAGCACTCATACCGCCGCATTCACGTCCTTGCCTGCCCCCGCGCTTCCACCAGCGCCGCCTGGAAAGCGTCTTTCTGCGTGAAGTCCGGGAAGATGACGCTGGCCCCCTCATCACGCAGTCGCTGCACGCGGGCAGGCTCACGACCAATGCCGATGAAACCAAAGCCGAGATTGCGTGAGGCCCGCACATCCCACACCCCATCTCCGATGTACACCCTGGAGTCGAACTCCTCGCGCCCATGCCTCTGCGCGACCCGCTGGAAGGAGGCCTGCATGAAGTCCTCCCGCGCATGCGCATCATCGGCAAAGGCGCCGGGTATCTGGGGGAAATCCAAGCCCGCACTACGCAGTTTCAGTCGTGCAGAACATTCCCACGCACCGCTTGCCAGCGAGATGGCTACATGGGATTCCGCCAGCAGCACCTCCAGCAATTCCTTCGCACCCGGGATGGCCTTGAGTGGTTGTGCGGCGATGGACACCTCCATCAGATTCACAAAATGGGCCTGCACCTCCGCGATTTCTTCCGGCAGGGGCGAGCGCCCCAGGCGTGTCTGAAACAGTTCATCCAGCACACCCGAGTCACTGCAATGCCGATAAAGACTCCAGTCGGAACTCACGTCCGCGAATCCAAACACGTCCTGCACCGCCTGCACGAAGCATTCGCCGTCCATCACGTCACTCGCGGTGAGCGTGCCATCGATGTCGAACATGATCAGGTTCATGATTGGATTTCCTCTAGTCTCTTCAGGAAGCGGCGGCAATCCGAGGCATAGCCCAGCTTTCCATAAAAAACATGCGCATCTTTCTCCCGGCGGTCGCCACTGGTCACCTCGATGCGTAGGCAGCCGCACGCACGGGCAAACTCCTCCGCCGCCTGCACCAGCGCCGTGCCGATGCCCTGCCGCTGGTGTTCCGAGTCGATGGCCATCGCCATGATGCGCCCCAGAGCGCCCGGCTCATGAAAGAGGGGACTGGCGTGGAAGCTCAGGAAGCCGACGATCGCCCCTGAGTCCTGCACGGCCACGAACACCCTGCTCGCGTCGTTGGCATAGGCTTCCAGCCGTGCGGGAACCTCGTCGGCTTGCAACGCATATCCGAGCACTGAAATGAGATGCGCGATGCCTGTTGCATCTCCGGCATGTGCCTGTCGAATCTGGTGCGCCATTCAGTACTCCTCCTACGCAGGACGTCGGAAAAAATCAAGCGTGGCCCGGAAAGGAGACGCCAGCAATGTGGCTCACGGCGGGCGGTCCCGCAGTATGCATGATTGTCACGATAAGAAAACTGGTGACCTCACCGCAAAGGACGATACACACGACAGATCCGGGTACTGTGACGCGCAGCGTCCTTGGACTGCGCGCAGCCTGCTTTGGCGATGGTGACGCTCGCTGGTGGTGTGATGTGTCCAGAAGAGCTTGGCGACTTCGTCGCGGTGAGGCGTGCAGCAGGCTGCACTTTGGGAAAGCGGCAGCAGGCTGCACGCAGTCCAAGGCCTTCGGCACCGTTTCTATATTCTTACCCTGACGTTCATGGACAGTGTGCGAGCCACCTTGCTGACGCCTTCGATCACGTCACTGTCCCACCGTCGCACCGACCTCCTCCTCACTCCACTCCGGGCTGAATCCTCCCAAGGTGGGGTGATACATCTCATCCCCGGTGTGCTGGGTGAACTCCACATTCAGCCGCTCCTCCTGCAGGCCAAGGACCTCGCAACAGTCGTGGCAGAGGGCCTTGGCCACTTCCATGCGTTGCTCGGCGGTGCGGCCACGGCGGATGTCGCACATCAGCACGGACACCGGCACCGGCTCGCCATCCACCACGCGCCAGAGGCTGCCTTCGCCGGATTCGCGGATGGCCACGCTGATGCGGCGGATGTCCACCTGCATGAGGCGGGCGTAGGTTTCACAGAGGCGCTGGGCGAGTTGGCGCTTGTTGTGCACCGCGTGGCGGCCGTTTACGTCGAGCTGCAGGTAGGGCATGGCGATGGGGTCGGGGACAAGTACGATGTTTTTCCCAGGTGATTGAGTATTCGCACCACGTTTGCCTCAACGGTGTAGTTGCCTGTAATTGGCAGGATATCGCACCTCCGCTCCGCCAGCCACTGCCGGTGCAAGGCCAGGCTACGCGTGGTGAGATCTGCCGTCTCGTACGTTGCTGCCCACGCGATGAACTCCGCATCCGGCGTGCCGAAGCGCTCCGTCTCCCGCGCAATGAGCCGGGGCAGGCGCACCTCATCCGGCACATGGAGGAAGACCACCAGATCAAAAGCATCATCGAGGTCCGAGTCCCAGCGCATCACCGAGCCGGAAATCACGCACTGCGGGTGCGCGGCGAGGTCTCGCTTCAGCATCACATTGCGCTCCGCCGGCTCCCGTTTCTGCTGGAAGAGCGGCACCGTCGCATGCCAGTAGTAGTCATCCGTATCCAGCAGCGGCCACTCCAGCCGCCCGGCCAGCGCCTGCCCCATTGTGGTGCATCCCGCGCCCGAGGCACCGGTGATGTGAATGCGGGTGGGGGAGGCGTTCTTCATGAGGGAGGGAAGGGAGAGCTGTCCGCTGGCGTGGCCGTCAGCCACCCCTGCTGCTCTGCCTCCACAAGATATGTCTGCACCTGCGCCCAGAGCGTGGGTATCCCGACACCGATGGGCCGACTCCGCTCCAGTGCCAGTGCGCTGGTCACCCCATGCTCCCGCCAACTCCCGCCTTCGTTGTGCATGTTCTGTAGCGTGGGCATCAACCGGTCCAGGGCATTGGCGAACTTGGCCTCCGCTGAAATACCGGCCTCAAATTCCTCCCACAGGCTTCGGTATTCCAGCGACTGTTCCTCCGGCAGCATGCCAAAGATGACGTCCGCCGCCCGGGCCTCGCGTTCTGCCTTCGTGACATTGGCATCAAGGTCGTAGCAGAAAGTATCGCCCGCATCGATCTCCACCAAGTCGTGAATCAGCAGCATGCGGAGCACCTTGCAAGAGTCAGGATTTCCCTCCGCATGCTCAGCCAGCACCATCGCCATCAGCGCGAGGGTCCAGCTATGCTCTGCGGAGTTCTCCCTCCGCTCCGTCGCGTGGATGGGGGACGTCCGCCGCAGCACGGATTTGAGCCGTTCCGACTCCACAATGAAGCCAAGCTGGCGGCTGAGCCGGTCGGGGAGAGCAACATTCACTCCATGGTGATAACCCTGAACGCATCGCCGCGCAACGGCAGCTCCACCGAATAAATCCTCAAGCGGGCAGGGCAGGGAAGTGGTGGCTCGATGGGGCGCACATTTACCAATCGCCACGCCAGCCAGCCTGGCTCCCAGTAGCTCGCGCAGGCAGGCTCGATCTCGTCTTCACGCCATGCCTCGACGGACTCCACATCCACCAGCGCGACGGCCATGCCAGCGGGATCTTCCGTGGTTCCGTCACTACCCAGCCGGATGTGATTCTGCACAATCACCAGGTTCCGCAGCGGAAGCTCCTCCGGCTGCCAGCGCCGAATCTCCAGCGTCTTTTTGCCGGCACGAATCCAGTCACCAGCAGGGGCGACGACGGAGATGGCGGGGTGGGTGATCACATTGCCACTCATGCGAACCAGATGCACTTCTTCTCCACCAATCTCCATTCGTCATTTTCCCTCTGATAGAGGCAGCACTCCCCATATGCACCCGTGTTCGTGTACTCGATCATCGCCTGGCTGAAATCGGAGGAGAAAGCCGGGCAGCTCACTTCCAAAAGCCCACGGGTCCGGGGAAAGCGAGCGCGAAAGGTTTTCCATCCACTCTCAATCCGGCAATCGGTGAAGCAGTCCTGAATGGCTTCCCACTCTTGGATGTCCAGGTCCAGCCCATCCAGATCGCCGAAGACTTCCTCCAGCCGACACTTCCGCAGGGCCACGTCGCGAAATTGTCGGACCACTTCACCCCGGGCTTTGGGCAGAACAATGAGCGGGATATTCTCTCCACGTTCCCTGTGGCCCATGCTCCGGCTGCGCGTCTCCGCACAGATGACCTGCCCGGGGCCGCGGCCTTGGTCCTTCAGCAGTTGAGCCAGCAGCTCCCCGGCCAAGGTCCTTTCGTCGTTTGGTTCAGAGTCTGGCGAGTTCACGAAAGTAGCCGCAGTGGGGTTTCGCCAGATCTGAGATCTGATGTTGCCAAATCAAAGCGGCTCCAACTACTCCACCATGGAAAGGCAGCTGTCCCCTTCAAACAACCGCGTCGCCTCAGCCTTCACCTTGGCCCATGTTTCGGAGTCCAAGGCATAGGAAATAGATAGACGCTTCACGCCTGTCTTCGCAGAGGCGCGCTCATCGAACTGGCAGACCAGACGCGACGAACTGAGCTCGAAACGTTCGATGCCTCCGTATACAGTGACCTCTTGAATCTCCTTCACCGTGCAGACTCCAGTCAGGCCGCTATCGTCATCTTCAGTAGTGTCCCTCGTAAAGTTCCAGTGCTGACCACCAGCCTCGGGATCACCCTCGCCAAAATGCAGCCCCACGAGCCAATCTTCGGGTGCGTAGGATTCGCTCACCAGCTCGACCGACTCAGCCATGTATGACAACTCAGCGACTGGCTCCATAACCTTGAAGAATTGATCTACCGTCGCACCGCTTACCGCTTACCGTCCCACCGAGCCGAAACTCACGCCGCACCACTCACCGCCGGCACGCCAGCGCCCACGCCGACCCCACCGTGCCTCGCGAGAAACTCATCCGCCAGTGACAGGTACGACTGCGCGCCTTTGCCCTGCGGATCGTACTCGATGATGGTCTTGCCAAAACTAGGTGCCTCACCGAGGCGGATGGTGCGCGGGATGATGGTCTGGTACACCACGCCCTCGAAGTAGCCGCGCACGTCATTCACCACCTGCTGGGAGAGATTCATGCGCGAGTCGAACATCGTCATCACGATGCCCTCCAGCGCCAGGTTCGGGTTCGCCCCGCTCTCGCGGATCTGCTGCACGATCTGCACAATCTTGGACAGACCCTCCAGGCCGAAGTACTCGCACTGGATGGGTACCAGCAGCTCATCTGCCGCCGCCAGCGCCCCGGTCATCAGCACGCCCAGGGAGGGCGGGCAGTCCATGATCAGATAGTCGAAGTGCCCGGTGTACCGCAGCGGGTGCAGCACATCACGCAGGCGCGTCAGGTGGTGGCCGGTCTGGGCCAGCTCCACTTCACACCCGGCCAGCTCCTGATGGCTGCGGATGATGGAAAGGTTCGGCAGACGCGTGCTGCGGATGACTGACTGCGGCAGTACATCACCCACCAGGCACGGGTACAGGCTGCCATCCTCCTCTTGGGCGAGTCCCAGGCCACTGGTGGCATTCGCCTGGGGGTCCAGATCGATGAGCAGTACCCGGCATCCCCTCGCCGCGAGACACGCGGACAGATTCAGCGCCGTGGTCGTTTTGCCCACGCCTCCCTTTTGGTTCGCAATCGCAACAATCCTCATACGGCAGCTTCAGCTTGCACAAGCGGGGCATTCCACCACAATCCACCTTCACGGCAAGACAAATCCCCATGGAGGTAACGGAAAAGTGGTTAGGAGACATCGGTGGCTGGCAGGCAATGAAAGCGGCCAGGGAATACGTGCGCACAGGTCAAGTGGCCAATGCGACGCGGGACGGCATCATTTTCAGGGGGGACGTGGGCTACGGCCAGCGCGCCCTCCGGTCAACCCTGGTCGCGGCTGGCGGCATGAAGACGGAGGCCAAGTGCGGGTGCAATGATGCCCGACGGGGCCTCATCTGCAGCCACGCCATCGCGGTGGCCCTCTCTATTATCAGTCCCCAGCTTGTTGGGAAAAGACCAGAGCCCGCGCCAGCCGCAGCAGGGCAGGGGGGTGCTGCTGGTGCGGCGCCCGGGTCCTCGCCAGCTACCGGCTCTTCACCCGATAGCCGGGCTTCCCAAGAGGCACAGGCTCCCGCCAAACCCGCTCGTCCTGAGCTCAATGAGCAGGACGTTCCCGCCGGGACCTACACCGTACACATCTCGACCCCGCACTTCATCCAGCTCCCGCAGCCCGCCACCCCTTCAAGGAGTGGGGGCATTCCTGCCCCCATGGGAGCAGGCACCACCCGCGCCACGGGGAAGGGGACCCCTGCAGCCGCCTCAGGCAGCTCGGCCAGTATCCCGGTCTCCATCCAGTTCAATCCCGCAGCTGCCGCCGCTCCAGACGCCCCGCGCGACCTGACGGTGGCGAAGTGGCTCTACGACCACGAGCTGCCCCTCGCGCCCACTGCGGCCCAGCATCTGCGCCTTCCCGCCGATGACCTCAGCGACCTGCTGGAGGCTCTCATCGACCACCCGGACGTGCACCCGACCTTGCCGGGCAGGGCAGGGGTTACGCTTCCTGCTGCCGGAAGTAAAGGTGGCTCGAAGGCTTCGCAGGAGTTAACTATCAGCGAAGATAAGTTAATCGTTTCCAGTGCTACACGCTGGATTCTCCATTCTGAGATTGATAACTTGAGGCAATACGTTGCCTTCCAACTTTCTAACGCGGGTCATGAGACTCTGCATCTGGGCGAAACCCTCTGGCTTTACGACTCCGAGTCCAACGCCCTGCAGGCCGTCCCACACGTGCCGGAGGCGCTGCAGCCCATGTGGCACACCCTCATTACCGGCGCGCCGGTTCGGCAGCCCATCAGCTGGGTCGCCAGCCATCTGACTGCCATCACCGAGCTCTTCGAGCTCCCGCCCGGTCCGAACAGCGCCGAAAGCATCCGCCTCATGCCGGCCAGCCCGCGCTTTGAGTGCCAGTTGGACGGCTCCCAGCGACAGCTCCAGGCGAAGATTTCGCTGCGATATCCGCACTACGATCCCGCAAATCCGCCCTCTGGCGCCTCTCAGGGCGCAGTTGCGCCAGAATCCATCACATACCCGATTCAAGACGAGCGCAATAAACTGGTATTTTACGCCAGGAATTTCCCGGCAGAATTCGCCCTCCAGCGGCAAATTCAATCCACGGGATTCCTGCAAACAAATATACTTAACACATTCGAACTAAAAGGAGAACGTGAAGTCTTAGACTTCCTTTCTTCTCATCTGGCCAAATTCCGCCAGAAGTTCGAAGTGACCGAGGGCGACGGCTTCAAGAACCTCCTAAACACCTTCTCGATCATCCGGCCCTTCATCAAGAGCGCCCGGAATCTCTCGGCCCCACAGCAGGCAGGAGCCAAGGAAGGCGCGCCGACCCAGGCCTCCGGAAACGACTGGCTCACGCTTGAGGTGGCGTACGAGGCCTCAGACGGCTTCCACATCCCGCGGCAGGACGTCCTCCGCCTCATCCGCAGCGGCAAGCGTGACTACCAGGGCCGCGACGGCAAGCGCTACCTCATCGATGTCGACAGCTGCGAGGAGCTGGAGTCCACCCTGCAGGACGTGAACACCCGCTTCACCGGCGGCAACCACGTGGCCATCCGCGGCCGCCAGGTGGAGGCGTTGGAAGCCTTCCTTCCCGCCGACAGCCCCATCCTGCTGGACCCCATTCCGTTCTTGGAGGAGGAGGTTGTGCGCAGCCGCCTCGGCCGCTTCGGGGAAATGCTCCGGCCTTACCAGCTTGAGGGCGTCCGCTGGCTGGAGCGCCACAGCCGCTCCGGTGGCGGTGGCCTGCTGGCGGATGAAATGGGTCTCGGCAAGACCGTCCAGACCCTCGCCCTGGTGCGACTCGTCCTGGACGCTCGTGTCGCCCAATCGACCTCCAAGTCAAAATCCAAGGCGGCCGAGTCCGTGCCCGGCCCCGCGCTCATCGTGTGTCCGACCTCACTCCTGGGGAACTGGTCCGAGGAAGCCGCCCGCTTCACCCCAGAGCTGAAAACGCACATTTCCCACCAGGGGAAGCGCCATGCTGCTTTGGAAAAGCTTGCTGATTTCGACGTGATATTCACCTCTTACGCCCTCATCCAGCGTGATTTGGAGTATTACAAGGCCGTGAACTTCTCCGCCATTGTGCTGGATGAAGCCAGCTACATCCGGAATCCGGATACCGAATCCGCCCGCGCCGTCCGCCAGCTTCAGGCGGTCGCCCGGTTCACCCTCACCGGTACCCCCGTGGAGAACTCGGTGAAGGACCTCTGGTCCATCTTCGCCTTCACACTCCCGGGTTACCTGCCGATTCTGTCGGACTTCCAGGACCGCTTCGTGAAGCCTCTGGCGAAGGCCGCCGCCGCTGGCTCCGGGAACAACATGGCGTCCTTCTCCGGTGAAGGGGGCGCCCGCTCACCGGCCGCCGCCATCATGGAGCGCCTCCGCCGCCTCATCCGCCCCCACATCCTCCGCCGCACGAAGCGGGAAGTGGCCAAGGACCTGCCCGAGAAGATTGAAAAGGTCCTCTGGTGCGAGCTCACCCAGGCGCAGAAGACCATCTACCAGCGCCTCCTCGACGAGGGTCGCGAGGAAATCCGCGCCGCCCGTCTCCGCGGCCCTGGCGGGAGCCGCATGACCATGTTCACCGTGCTGCTGCGGCTCCGGCAGGTTTGTAACGATCTCAGCTTGTTGGGCATCAAAACCGCCGGCGCCAAGGCCGAAGCGGCAGCACCCGCCGAGGTCGTGGAAGCACCGGCCGCCAAGGGCGGCAAAGCCAAGAAATCCGCTGCGCCCAAGCCCAAGGCCCCAAGCCTCTCCTCCGGCAAGCTTCCCGTGTACGAGGAATTGCTGACGGAATCCATCGAAGGTGGTCACAAGACGCTGATTTTCAGCCAGTTCGTGGGCATGTTGAAGATGCTCAAGGCCCATGCCGAGGCCCAGGGCATCCCGCATTGCTATCTCGACGGCTCCAGCACCGACCGGCCCGCGCAGGTCGCCAGCTTCCAGAACGACCCCGAGAAGAAGCTCTTCTTCATCTCGCTCAAGGCTGGCGGCTACGGTCTGAACCTCACCGCCGCCGACGAAGTCGTCCTCGTCGACCCCTGGTGGAATCCCGCCGTCGAGGCCCAAGCCATCGACCGTGCCCACCGAATCGGGCAGGGGAGACCTGTCACCGCCTACCGCCTCGTTTGCCGGGGGACCGTCGAGGAGAAAATCCTGGCCCTCCAGCAAAAGAAACGCGCCGTCATGGACATGGCCCTCGAAGACGACGCTGCCATCTTCGCTGGCGTCACGGATGAGGAACTGGACGAGCTCCTGCAGTGACCGCAAAAGCCGTCCCAACGGCGGCCAAACCCAACGTAGCTCGCCAGTCCCTTGGCGAGTCAGAAACCAGTCCGCCGACCCCTCGGCGGACTGGAGGCGGTTTGAGCGGGAATCTCCGAAATTCGCTGAAAATGAGGGCTCAAAGCGCCTCAGTAACCGTCCAACGAACCGCTCAATAACTTGGTACAATGCATGTAATATGAAATAAGAAATCCTTTAATTGATGCTTGATAATTGGGGCGCAGCCCCCTATTTTCCTCACAGCTTCCCCTCATTGGTAGCTAGGTGTCTTTGACCCCGCCCGTTCGTGCTGAGAACACGAACGGGTTTTTTAACGCGTAGGCTCCAATGGCCAACCCTGTAGAAATACTTTCTAAGGTTAAAGTCCCGAAGGGCCTAGTTGCTAGGACCGCCTACATGGTAATCGCTATCGTCTTTGGCCTCGCTGCCATAGTTGCGGCGGTAAGAACTGAATCAGTAGCGTTTGTAGCTCTGGGGGTGTTTCTGGTTGTCGTTTTGTATCTTGCGTACCGCCTGTTTAACTACGCCGAAAAGCACCCCGAACTGGCGATGTTGGAAGGATCTGAGTACGTGGCTCTTCATCGATTGCGTCAGAAGGACGTCGGTGACCTTCCAATGAGAGAGGTCACGCCCGCCCCCGATCTCAAGCTCATTGGCGAGGGTGATTCAGCACCGACTAGGAGTCGGAAAAGCCGAAAAGCGGAGGATGATCCAGCGCAATGATTTTATTTCATTTGTACATCAGACCGAAGAAATCAGTGAAGGCTTCTGACGTTGAGGTCGTGTTGAGTCATGCGGTTGACTGGCTCAGGTACGACCCAAATCTCTTTCTTGTCTTGGCCAACGATGAAGACAAGGACCTTCAAAATTGGAGGAAGAGACTTATGCCTCTATGCGAAGGAGATGGTCTCGAAACTAACGGGCGCATGCTCATTTGGGAGGTCTGCCCGTACAGGTACGACGGTTTCCTGCCGAAAAACGCCTGGACGTGGTTCCGCAATGCTAGCAAGCGAGTCAATGATTCGGAGTAAAAAAATGTTTTGACATTTATCGCGATTCGTTGCTAAACGTGGGGCGCTGTTCTCAGCAGCCGGGTTTCTCAGACCCGTCAGTGACCACAACAACCAATGAGGGATAAACGCAAAGTGCGGCGTATGCCGCAGGTGCAATCCGTGCTGCCGTGCTTTCGCACAGACACGGAATATTGCATCATTGACGGCCATTCAGCCACGGAGCTGAAGTGGGCTGCTTTGCGAATTGGCGTGCCGCGAGTGAAACCGGCGTGCCTATGCGACCCCCCTCGCAACCGAGGGAAGCGTCGCCATGCGCACAGGTAGAGCGGCGCTCCCTCGCCAAATTTGGAGCCGCAGGGCCGGGGTAACCCTCTACCCTGCCCTGTTCTCCCGCTGTGGCCTCCCCCATCGAGGCCATGGCGTCACCCTTTCCGGCAATCATCAGCCATGCAGGGCCAAAAGCGCCCTGGGCATCCCGGAAACTCCCCCGTCTGGCAGGCGCGGGTCTGGAGTCAATACCAAGCAGCCTGCCCATTTCAGCAACCATCAGTAAACATCAACCTATATCACACCATGGTACTAACCGGTGAAATCCAACGCGTCGAACTGAGCGAATTCAATGACAAGCAGACGGGCAAACCCGTCAGAAATTACCGCATCCTTGTGGGCGACAAGACGAAGGTCTTCCGTTGCACCACGCCCTTCCAATTTTCGATGGGTGAGGAGAAATTCCGCGCCAAGTTCGGAAACAAGAAGCTGCGGGAATACACTGACGACCCGGTGACGATCGCGATTGTGGAACTGAAGGCCATGAACGGTTTCATGTCCATCCGTGGTGAGATTGTTCCCGGTCACAAGTCGGCGGAAGATTTCGCCGACCTGCTGGAGCCTGAGACGGCCCCAGCGTCCTCCCCTGCCCCCTTGGGTCAGCCCACCCGGCAGCAGAAAGCTGCCTAGTTCAACGCGCAGCGCTCTCGCACGATGTCGCCAGACGTCTACACCCTCAGCTTGGAAACGTGGCAGTACTTTGTCACTCTGACCTATCGTTCAGAGGACGGGGAAAAGAATCGCGTGACCGTGCCCAAGGAAGACGACCGGCGCAAAATGCTGTTTGCCTTCCTGCGTTCCATTCTGTCCACCAAGCGGGATAAAAAGACCGGCCATGCCATCGACAAGGTGCATTGGAAGGGTCTCCTGTGGGCGGCCAGAGAGGAGCGCGGGGAGCTGAACGGGCGCTACCACTTCCATATACTCGTTAGCGGTTTTCCCCCTGGGCGAGTGAACGCGGTCCAACGATTTGCCATGAGAGCCATGGCCAGTCGCGTGGGCTTCGGGCACTCGGACGTCCGCGTATTTGATGCGTCACTCTCCGGCGTGCAGTACGTGCTCAAGGGTCTAGACGAGTGGAGCCGACGCCATGCGAACGCGCACGAGATGTGCAAATTCGACGGACGCGACGGTACCGACCGCGAGGTGATTTTGGCAGACGCATTCGTCAAGAAGTGGGCGGATGTGCGCCGTAAGCCAAAGCCTTCGGAGGGGTCTGGGAAGCCCGATATCTCGGCACAGACACTGGTCCACCGGCGCGAGCTGGTAGCTCAAAAGACGAAAGAGACCCCCGCATACCATGGAGGGCTGTACGCGCCCAACATGCACCCTGCAGGAGTCTCTTTTGTCATCTGAGGATCCCGCCTGCGGATCGAGGGAACCTAGCGGGTCGCGTAGCGCCCCCAAAGGTTCCCGCCGCAGGCGGGGGACTTGAATGGGGAACCTATGTCCAGATTTTGCCATGAAAGCACAATACGACGCCAAAATGATTGAAGCCGAAATCGCGCACCTCTCCACCCTGCGCGACAGGGCATTGATTGCTGTCCGTGACGAGGCCAAACCCAAGGAGGTCCGCGACTATCACGAGGGCAAAGCCATAGCGTACAGCACAGGCATTAGCTCTCTCACCCGCCTCCTTAACGCTAGCCAAAAGGTTGCGGCTTGATGAGCGATAGAAAGGCACAGCATGGAGGTTTTCCGCTTTCTATTGCAATGCTTGAGGGGCGTAAACAGTGCCTTGAGCTTGGTCTGCAAGATTCGTCACTTACGCCGTGGCAGCGGGTATTCCTCGAGTCGGAGTCGTGGAACGCGTCGGTTGCCTTAGGCATGCTTCGCAACCCTGAAGGCAAAACTTATATTGAGGTCCCTTTGGATTTTTAGCATGATACTCCCCTATCAATTCGCCTGGGTGATACTGGTGTTCCTCGTCGGTGCAGACACGCTCCGGCAGGTTGGCAAAGCACCAAATTCGCGCCTCATGCTCGCTTCTGCACTCAAGGGCGCGCTCTGGCTCATGGTGGTCTACGCCGTGGGCTCTGTGGGCCTCCTGCTGCTTGCAGACTTTGAGGGTGTGCACCTTCGCTCGTGGCACGGTGGCCACTGAATAATTTCCGGCGCGATTGCCGGGACGTGAAAAACAACAACAACAACGCAAATAAAAACAAGATGAAGAAGAAACTCGCCCAGTACGTCGCAGCTCCCGCTCGTCGCGCCCTCGTGGTCGCTGGCACCCTCGCCGTGGGTGTCGCCTCGGCCTCAGCCGGTGCCTATGATACCGCCATCAACAGCGCCATGAGCTCCATGAGCTCGGACGCGACCACGCTTTTCGCGGGCCTCGTGCCCATCGCTGGCGTGATTGCCGTCGGCTCCTTCGTGGTGCGTCGTCTCCAGCGCGGCGTGTAATAGCGGACGCGTCCGCGCACTGCTGGCCGATGGGGGGCCAGCTTCTTTTATGGTCGAAGTCAACATAACGGATGTATCGGCTGCCACGGTGGAAGGCGTGGCTGTGACCGGCCCGTGCCTTGTGTTTGGGGATTCGTGCAGCGTGGGCGCTGCTTCTTGGTCAGAGGGCTATATCATTGTATCAGCAGGCGCAGGGGTGAAGGCCCTCCCCTTCACGCGCATGCAGACGGAGGCAATCCCATGGGTGCTGTGTCTATCGTTCGTTCTTGGGCTCTTGTGGTCGCGCTTTGGTCTTGCGCGGTGAGCGTGCAGGGGCAGGTCAGCTTTTACAAGGTCAATCCGGTTCCGTCGTACACGCTCGGTGGTGCGCCGACCGGATATAACTATGTGGTACGAACACGCATGGTCGGAACCAACGTTCTCAGTGCGCCCACGAACATCGGCAGCGCACCGGGAAGCAATGGGCAGATGAAGACCATCACCACCCCCGCCTATACCGGCCCTTATGAGCTATTCGTGGGATACAATTTGACCAACGGTTCAAACTTCGTTCCTCTTCAGTCTTGGTTTTCAGTGCCAAATGGGGTTGGCGATTCTGTCGTGGTGGGGTGGCCGGGCGTCACGACACCAATACTGGACTACAGGGAGACGGGGCCTCGAAAGAAGCTTGGCACTGATAAGCCAGTTAACGAAGCTGGCATCGTCCAGGAGCCTCCACCAACGCAGAAAGAAGGAGAGCACAAGGTTGGCTTTACACTGACGAACCCGGGCACAGAGCCCAAGGATTTTTACATCCAACCCACCGACATGAACGGCAACCCGATTGACGACCTGCCGTTTCAGAAGGTCACACTCGCCCCCGGGGAAAGTCGCCAGTTTTCGTTTAGCCGTCCACCCTCGGGCTCAGGAGGAGGCGGCGGAGGAGGCAGCTCAGGCGGTCCGTTCAAGATTGACGTTATTGGCACCGACTGGAATGTGGACCCGGAGCTCGGCAACATAAAGTCTGAGTCTCACGTGGGGAGCTGGAGTTCTAAGCCAGTGATGATTCCCATCAACAACCCGCCGAGTTCCGCGAGTCAGAGCAACTCAAGCGGTGGCACCATAGCGAACCAGCCCGCAGCGAATCAGTCGCAAGTTTCCGGTGGTGACGGTCTGACCGGCTCCCAGGCGAACGCATTGAACCAAAATATCCTCAACGAGCTGCAACGGCTCGGTGCGATCGCAAACGCCAATGCATCAGTGGCACACAGTGACGCACAGCAAATCTTGGGAAAGTTGGGCTCGGGTACTGGTACCGGCGGCAACATGGAGGGGGTCGAAGATGGGCTAGATGGCGTGAAAGAGTCCGTCGATGCCGTGAACGATACACTCGATGGCTTGAAGGGCACAGCCATAGGCAACCCAACGCAAGCCGGGCCGGGACAAGCTGTCGCTTCAGGCATTGCCACCGCAGAAGGTGACATGTCCCTGCTCGAAGGCATCGATACCAGCTTGGAAGTAATGCAGACCCGCATTGCTACAGTGGCTGCTCAGCTCGGGTCCGTGGTCGATGCCTTCCCATCCGCCAGTGGCAGCCAGAGTCCAGATTTCACGATGCAGACCGCGTACTTCGGCAATGTGCATTTTCAGCTCACAGAGTACGCGGAAGTGTTTCAGCTCGTCCGTGGGGGCGTGCTGCTCGTGATGGTTGTTTACGCGTTTTTCACCTGTATCCGCCTGCTGAAATTCGCGTTCGTGTAATCCTATACTGTATCACACCATGTTAAAGATTCTTGGCATAGCTGACTTGTACGAATGGCTCAGGGGCGGCGTGGGCATCCTTCAGGTGCTTTCCGAAATCGCCCGCTGGTTCATGCGCAAGGTTGCGCCTTTCGCTGCGGTGGTAACCTTCTTTGCCACTCCTGTGGCAACGGTACTGCTGAACGATGATTTGTGGACCACGGTGCAGTCTGGCTTGGGGTCGATGACGGTTTACCTTAGCACCGCCTCGGCCTCCATGGGTCCCTGGCTGAGTCGCATCAACTACATGTTCCCGCTGTCTGAGGGGTTCGCCTTGGTCGCACTCGTCGCAGCGGTGGCCGTTCTGGCTGTAGTAATTCGCCTTACCAAGGCGGCAATCGAGTTTGTGCTTGAGGTCATCCCGTTTTAGCCATGGGCCTTTACCTTGTAACTGGTGTGATGGGTGGAGGCAAAACGATGTTTTGCGTGGAGACCATACATCAGGCCCTTGGTGAGGGGGCCGTGGTGCACACCAACATTCACTTGAACGATGACGAGCTTGCCCAAAAGGGTTGGACTGAGCAGTACGTGAGGCTCCCCGAGAATCCTGACGAGTGGCGGCCACTGTTGCGCAAAGGTGCGGAAGGTGCGGAGAATCTTCTTGTGGTCGATGAGGCCTCGCTCACGTTCCACGTACACGACCAGCAACGCAAACGCGATTCAAACAAGGATATCTTCGAGCTGCTGGTGTGGTCTCGGCGTGCAGGCCTCGATGTGTATTTTGCAAGCCAGTCGGCGCAGAATATTGACGCGCAGCTTCGCAGGATGACGGAAATTCGTTACCACTGCACGCAGGTGAAGATGATTCCTTTCATCGGTCCGTGGATGAAACATTTTGTCGGGGATTTCATGCGCACACGGTACGCGGGCGGCGACGGTAAAAATCGCATCGGGACCACTTACCACCGCTTCCGCAAAGAGATCGCTGAACTCTACAACACGCACGACCTGCACGGCAGGAACTTGGGGATTCAGGACGGCGGGCCTACGCGCAAGAAGAAGAAGAACAACGACGCGCGCACCTCCGCGATTCTGATGCTGTTTTTGCTGGCGTCGGTCCTCTTTGGTGCGTGGAGGTTCTACGGCTTGTTTTGGGGCCGTGACGAACAAACAGAAGTAGTGCAACCCAGTGAATTGATTCCTTCGGTCGCTGCGTCGAAGGATGCCGCCTCCCCTGCTCCGGAAATCATCGCGCCCCGGGTGTTCAAGGTAGCTGTCGCCGGTCGCGTACTCGAGTGGGCCGTGGATTCGTCAGATGACTTGCTTGTGGCGGCGCAGATGGATGAACCGTTGAGAATCTTCGTGCGCGGCGGCGGCTTGCTTCAGCTCGGCAAGCCCTATGAGGGCGACCTGGTCGAGAGCATCGTGACTGCCCATCAGCGTTACTACGTGCTTTGTGCCAGCGGTCGCAAGCTGGTAGCGAGAAAACCAACGCGAAAGGAACAAGAAGAATGGAGAGCTATTTCGTCTACACGGCGGGGCTGGTCTGCCTGGGGTTCGGCACCGGCGCAGGCCTCGGCCTCGGATTCCAGATGATCGTAAACATTTTTAATATCGCCTCGGGAGGGGGTGACGACTGACGTATGATTTTTGCTGTCCTAGTTGGGGTGGTCAGCTTGCAGTTTGAAGCTTCACCAGTGCAGGAGGTCGCGGATGCATACGAGGAATGCACCGGGCACCGCGTGATGGTGTATCCAGAGCTGGCGGAAAGGCGTGTGACCGTGAGGGCCATGAAGCCCATGAGCGCATCGGATGCGGCGACGTGGATTCGGGATGCTTTGGAGCTGGAGGGCGTCGAGGTCATCGAGGATCGAGGGCGCGTTACATTTCGTCGCAGGGTCGAGGCCCTCGATGCTGAACGATTCGTGTTCAGTGCTCTGCCCGTCGTGGAGTTCCTTTCCGCTATTGGGGCTGCAAACCAGAGTCAGGTCATCAGCTCTCAGGGTAGTTCCATGCAGGCCCGTTTGGAGTCAGAAATTGTCAGTCCCGGCCAAACTGCGTTCTCCCCTGAAATGCCTGTCCCTGCTCAGGGTGTGGGAAGTGCAGGTAGCATGCAAGCAGGCGGCATTCTAGGCGCGTTTGGGCTTCGTGTGGTGCCGGATTATGCCAGCAATGCAATCACGTGCTACGGCACAAAGGAGGGCCGGACAAAGCTGCTCCGCATGGCAAAGGAGATGGACCAGCCTCCCGCCATGGTGAAGCTCGATGTCTGCATTGCGGAGTACACGTTCAACGATTCGCAGAGTATCGGAGTGGACTGGTCGCAGGTTTTCACTCAGGCAACAGAATCCTTGCGGCTCGCTGGTACCATCCGCGGGGCTAGTTTGATTGACTTGGCGCAGGTTCGCAACGGCTCCCCTGCCCTTTTCGGTGGCGAGGGCCTTACGCTTTTCGGTCAGGTCAGTGAGGATTACACGGTCATCATTCAGGCGCTCGCCAAGCTGGAAAACTTCCGCATCCTACAGCGTCCAAAATTGCAGACGCTCAATCACAAGGAAGCAAACATCTACGTTGGCGAGCGGGTGCCGATCCCAGGTCGAACTACTACCGAAACCGCCACGGTGCGCACCACGGAGTACTTGCCCGTGCGTCTTGATGTGACTGTGACACCCCACCTTCTTGCGGGAGGTAAAATCCGTCTCGACTTCAAGCAGAGCAAGAATGACATCACAGGCTTTAGCGAGGTCGGCGGTGACAGCCTGCCCAATATCAGTGAGCAGGGGGTGGAGAACATTGTTGTCAGCGGGGACGGAGAAACCGTTTTTCTTGGTGGTCTGCGCACCCGAAGGGACACCAATACAACGACTGGCATTCCGGGGCTGATTAGGGTTCCAGGCCTTCGTGCAGTCTTTGGGAGCAGGAAAAAGGGCGTGGAGACCAAGGAAATTTTGCTGTTCGTCACGCCTCGCGTGGGCGCCAGCGAGGAATCGCGGCGGTCTCCCCTGCCGGCAGCTGCGGCCGGCAAAGACGTAAGCAACCTGTTTGGCAAATGAGCCCAGAGTACGTACAAGCGGAACGTAAGGCCGCGCTCTGGCTTGGCTGGTTTCACTGGAGCAAGCAGGCGGAGAAGTGGCGGGCTGTCGCAGAGGACCGCACGAGGGACATAGGGGCGCGTCAGGACGCACTGAGGTACCTAGAAAAGGCGTGGTGGGCCATGCGGCTTTGCAAGGCCCGTAATCGTTGGTGGCGTGAGGATGCAGAAGACCCGGACGCACCCCCACCGGAGGAAGCCACTTCAAACGAGGCGCGAGCCCATGAAAATTTTGTGCTGGAGCAAGAGGAACTTAAACAACATTAACAATTGTATGGCTAAAAAGGATTGGGTAATTCAGATGCATGGCAAGTACGTTGGCGACGTGGTCTTGCGCGAGCTGCGTCTTTGTGCCGCGCCCCGGCTGGGCCACTGGCTTCATATCCAGCTGGATGACGGTGCGGCGTTGTACGCAAGGCCGGTGGAGACGACAACCGCACGCACTGCGCAGGGCACTGCCCTTAGTAACAGGGCGTCTACGCGTGCAGCCCCTTGGGAGCGTGCCATTGAGGGCCTGCGTGTGGTCAGGGTGGAGAAATACGACCTGCGCCTCTGTGCCTCGCAACGGCTTTCGCCTTGGTGGATCGTGGTGCTTGAGGACGGCTCGGTGTACTACTCCCGCCCCGTCGAAATTACTACAGCGAGAACCGCAGACGGTGCCATTTTCACGGAAACCAAGCAGGCCCGGAGACAACGCGAGGTGTCCGGGCGTCCTGAGGTGAGCCTGCGTTATGCGCACGCCGCTGCGCTGGAAAACTGATAGAAAAAGAGCTTCCTGCAGGAGAAAAACACCGCGCCTGGCTCAAACAAAAGTACTACTTGAGCTGCACCTGCAGGACGTAGTCCGGGCTCATGGCAAGCTCTGCCTGTAGCCTAAGCAGGGACCGCTCTAGAGCGGCAAAGCGGGCTGCCTCGTGGCGTAGGTCCGCGTAGCGGGTGCTCCCCTGCCCTGTCAGAATGGCTGTAGTGCGTGCCATGATGCGCGCATCGTGGGCGGCCTGCACCATGCAGGCCACCTCCCCCGGGCTGACGTCAAGGGTCGCAATCACGCGGCCACTCCTTCCCATAGGCGCAGGAAGAACATTGCCACTCGTTCCTCAGATGCGGCCACGCGCTCCGCGTGCTTGTTGGCGGAGTTGGTCCAGTAGCGCAGGCTTTCAACCGTGATTGCTTTGCGACCGTTGCGGATGGCGCGGGAGAGTGCGTTGCGGTCGAACGCATGCATGTCCATGGAATCAAGAAGAAGGCGGATGATTTGGGTAGGCTTCATAGTTCGGGATGTGGTGTATCATGTTCCATGTGGAACAATCATTTTGTCTCAATGCACAACTGCATTGAAAACCAACGAAGTTGGTTTACCCGAAGGGCCGGAGCCGTAACCGAAGCTCCAAGGAGCGAAGCGACCGCGTTAGAAATCCCGGCGTGAGTCAAACGGAAAGGCCGGGGTAGATGGGGGCCTTTCTGTTTTACTCAAAAGCCGGGACGGCGATGCACCGCAGGTGCGTAGATAGGCGGAAAAGCTGCTGTGACTCCCCTACTCGCTCAACCTGCGCCGTACCCAGATGCACAAATTTGAAGCGCCGCCGGTTGCTGAGATGGAGATTCCGTGCCTTTTTAACCGATGCAAGGTGCGAACTACGATTCAGCAGAAACTCTCCAAAAAATTTACACCCTCCACAAGCGAGTCTCCGTGATCGCGCTTGGAATGCTTTTTGTTATCCTGCTCGTGCAGCTTTTTTGGGTCGTTCTTTTCGTAATTTTGAACCAGCAAGTGCACGAAGTTTTAGGCGGGCCTCCACCTTCAACTAGCGAACACGGATTCAAAACTCTCGACCAGCTGAACGACTCACGCCCGGTCATCCCTAAGAAATTTGATTAGTGGCAAAGTAAGAAAAACCGCTTGATTTCTTTGCATCCTTCGAAAAATTCGCTCGAGGGATGGAAAGGGCAGCGCGGGATGACAAGGCGGGAGAATGTGCGATTTTACATCGATGCCATAGCAAGAACTTTTGAGGAGTACTGCGATTCGCGGAGGTATCACGAAGCCCTTGCGCGGAGGAAAGAGCTGATGCTGTACGTCCGCCAACTTGAGGCCCATATCGAATATTTGGACAGCGAGATTCGCGACCAGTACAAGCGGCAAACCGGTCTGCGTGCGATTCGGGGATTGTGGAAAAAGCTTGGCACAAAGGTGGTCAACGAGGACGAATCCCCTGGCGGCGACGAGAGGGGCACGGATGCATCATGAGCACTCACCTGTTGCAATCAACGTTGGTGTATCATAGGGTAATGCATGCGGTTGCGCCGTTATGCATTCGATATTCGCATACATATGCAGAAGATAATTACGGAGTGCTGCATAATGAAAATTACAGAGGGAGTGGTTATAGAAATGTATCGCTGCACTGCATGTAATATGAAATAGAATGGTTGGAACAGACAGGCAGACGAAGAAAGTCACCCACCCACTCTAGATTACTATTATGTCTCAAGTTATTGAGTAGGTCCTTGCGAGGGCTCCTAGGTCGTGTCTGAGAACCTCAAATGAGTCTTAAATAACGTGGCTCAGAGGGCATTTGGTGGCAGCATAGGAACGACATGAAAGTTCGATTTCTCTGGTGGGAGCCGCTGAAAAAGCGGCTCACAAAAATGGTGGTGCCCAGGTAAATCAAGGCGGGCGGCCTCGCACCGACTTGGGCCTGTTATTGGACGCCCTGTTCTATCGCCTGCGCAACGCAGGGCCCTGGCGTGACCTTCCAGAGCGGTTCGGGCCGTACTCCACCATTCACGGCTGGCACAGCCGCTGGGCCAAGGAGGGCCTTTGGTTCAAAATCCTGGAGGTCTTCACGCGCCGAGTCCGCGGTCCGGTGCGCTTGGTGGATGGCACTCACATCCTGGTGCACCAATGTGCGGCCAATCCCGCTGGCGGTGCTGCCGCACAAGCCATGGGAAAGACGCGTGGTGGACGCAACACCAAGCTCATGGCTCTGACCGATGCCCGAGGTCGCTTGGTCAACACAGCTCTACGAGAGCATGGTTCAAAATTGAACGTAGCCTTTCCCTCATGCAGCCTCTTTCAGTTGAGCACTTCACCGAAATCATTCGTTCAATGATTGTCGCCTTGGACGGTTTCGATGTAGCTGCTGCTTTGCGCGACGATACGGTTCATGCATTGCAGCAGCTTCGGGAGGGTGATACTCAGTTCGCCAGGAGAAGCTTTGTCCGATGTTTCATGGCACAAGTCGAAGGAGTTACATTTGTATCGAAACAGGTGCTTAAGTATGTGTCGCATCTCAAGGGGTTTACCCTTAGCGCGGAGGAATTGATGTTCATTGATGAAACGACCCCGAAGGTCAAGGATTCAGGCGGCTTGGGAACTGAAAACGCAAAGATTTCAACCAAGACAAATATCCGTTTTCTTACTGAGCTGCAAAGAAAGTACCTTGGAATTGCGGCACCAAATTGGGCCTCTGACGAGGGATGGAGCAGGCTGTTAGAGACCATTATCGTTCGCGACAGAATCACTCATCCCAAAGACTCCGGGCGGTTGGAAGTAAGTGCTCTCGAGGTAAAGAATGCAATTACCGCCGTTCACTGGTTTGAACGGCTGTGTGAAAGGTCGAACGGAGAGATGGAGCGACTTTTGATTCTTTGGAGCAAGGGGGAGTGGAATAGATACTCGGCTGCGGAGAAAAATAGCTGTCGATCGGTTATGGAGCCGCTCCTGAAGCGTCATCCGGATTTGAGCCTTGACCCCTCCTTCCCTCCCAGTCAGTAATCGCCCAGTCACAGTAAACCAATTACCTCGGCCTCGGGACAAGAGCCGCACCGCCAGACCTCACAGACTTCATGCAGTGTTTACTTTTCCACTGTGTTACCTTTACTCCACAACACCACAACCTTCCACTAGTTCTCCTCCCGATCGGCCAGGGGGACTCGATTTGCCCCAGGGCTCGCGCGGGTTCGGTCAGCCAACGTCCCCATGCGACTGCGATAGCTCATACAGACACGGCTCACCGGCGCGGGAAATACGCACCTTTCGCTCCCGGACGAGTCTATCCCAGGCATCGGGGAATTCGTGGATGAGGTCCGGACGACTCGCGGACAATTTCTGGATCACGCTGAGTACGGAAAATTGGGCGCCTGCACTCCTGCAGGCTGTCATGATCCAATCTATCGCTTCGTCGGGAAAGTTCATCTCAGACAGGATCGATTAGCGTCCTATCAATAATTTGGTCTTTGGCTGCTCTGAGAACAAGAAGAAAGCGTCATCAGTTTCGGGCAATCGTGCCGCTACTAATACTTTCCTTACCCAGGCAGCTGCACGAAGCGGCCTGTTTTCGTGGGCTCGTGGGAACTCCATTTTCTCTTTTTCGAGCGGACATTTGAATGTTTGATGGTCGCCGAACGACAAACCTGCCCATACTCGGACTTGCCACCTGGCAGTCTCACCTCCCTGCCCTCCTCACGCACGGTGTGTGTGAACGAGAAAGTGACGCTGCCTGAGCACTTGAAAATTTCTCCAACGCTTCCCACGACACACCATGAAAGCGCTTCCGCTCTGTCTGCTCTACGTGGCCCTGACAGCGGCCATCCTTCCCCTCGCTGCTGAGACCCGGCATGCGGCCGAGGAGGCTGGCATCACGTCCATCAACAGTGACGTCGAGACGAAAGTCACGTTCGTCAATCGCACTGAGGAAACCATCAGGATCTACTGGTTGAGCTTTGAAGGAAAGCGGGTGCTCTACCATACCCTGAAGCCGGGCGAAGCGGCGGAGCAGGTGACCTTCCTCACCCACCCCTGGCTGGTCACCGATGACAATGACAACGCCTGGCAGCTCTACTATCCGGATGCCCAACCGCGCAAGATAGAGATCAAGGTCGAGCAACCGGGCGAGCAGTGATCGCCATCTGGAGCGCTATCCCTGCCATGTCTGGGAAGAATTAAGCACCTGCCGGGGAACAGCTCGACCTGGGGCGGAGACTGGCCGGCACAGGTATCAGGCATGGCCTTCCTATCTCTGGAGGAACTTGCCGAGGGATTGCCAGACGGCATCAACGTTGGGCCAGGAATCGTAAAAGAGGATATGCAGGTAGCCCCAGATGAAGGGACCACTGGCAATGAAGAGAGCAATGATGATGCGGGCTGTCCAGGTACGGATCGAGAATCCGTAATACAAGCTGACACAGATGGCCCCGATGATTGGGATGCCGCCAAACACATACGAAAGAAGCGAGTCCTTGGAGATGTGAATGAAGCAGATCCACCAAAAAGCCAGGGTGCCTCGGGCAGGATACAAATCACTTTCCCCGGCGCGCCGGATGGGATAGTCCAGCCCCAATTCCGTGATGCTGCATAGATAGAGCCACAATGGAAGCAGCGACAGGGCGAACAAGACTGCGACTATTCTGGCGGCGACCCTGAAGATTATATGGAGACCGATGGCCTCGCCGGTCTCGGCGTTCAGGTTCCCCGGGGCTTCCTGTGGGTGCGATTGCTCGTGAAGTGACATACAAAACTGCAAAAAAAATCAGCGCGAGGCGTGCCGACTCTCGCGGTGAAAAACGCCAGGGAAGGTGAGCCTGCCACGAGGATAAGCGGCCCAGTCGCATCCGCAAGCGTGGCTGCGACTGGTGCTGAAGAGGCTCTGTAAGCCACTGAGGTCTAGCTGCATAAAGACATACCGCCACACGAGGGAGTGACACTCCACGGCATGAGTGAGCTCACCATGAGAGCGAGCCGCAGGCTCCTGGAGAAACCTGACGTTCCCTCCTTAAGCCCCGGTTCATCCTACGGATGCATGCGCCAATGGCACAGCCAGATCACGTCCGACTTGCGATGGGTGTAGAATTTGATTAACTTGTCGGCTCTTCTTATTTCTGTGGCGTTTTTCCGTGCATTGTAAGTCCTTCACCAGGGATGAAGCGGAACGGCGCCATTGAGAGACGGAAGAACGTCAAATCCCCCCCACCCCCCCAATGCCATATCAACAACTTTTCAAGAGCACCGTCATTCTGGTGTGTACCACGAAGCCGTCGGAAAACGAGAAGGAGTCAAGCTCCCTCTCGGGCAATACACGACGCACCTCGCGAGCCTGGACCGTGAAATCCATAAGCCACGAAGATGGCAAACGGATGTGCGTGCTCAGCGAGGACTCTGACAAGAGCTAGAGCCAGAGCCAGACCCTGGCACAAACCGAGCCAGGACATTGCCTGGCAGGAAGCACAGCCACACGGCAGCCAGCTCGCGGAACGGCGAGCTGGATTGCGGTGCGGTCTCTCTGTGCTTTTGCACCCATCTTTGCGCGGGTTTCTATTCCTTCGCATCGCCGTTCATCATCCCCAACTGCCGGAGCAGCCGATCTACAAACGGCACCAGGCTCGTGTGCAGCTTGAGCCTTGCCTCCTCCGGTGAGAAATACTGGCCGCGATCGATCTCGGGAAACTCCTGCCTCTTTCCGGACTTCGGCGGCCATTCTATGGAGAAGAGATTGCTCTTGAGTTGACTGGGGTCCACCTCCCCTTCCACAGCCCAGGCGCGGATGAGTTTGCCGGACTTCATCTTCACTTCGCCCAGATCGACCTTTTCTCCCACCGGGCAGGCGAAGCCGGTTTCTTCAGAGAACTCCCGCACGGCGGTGGCGGCATCATCTTCATCGCCGTCTTCCACAAGTCCCTTGGGGATGGACCATGCGCCGGCGTCCTTCTTCGCCCAGAAAGGGCCACCGGGATGCACCAGCAGCAGCTCGATGGCATCCCTACCCTTTCGTCTGAAGACAAGCATTCCGGCGCTGCGTTGTGGCATGGGAGTGTGTGAAGGGGGGTGAAATAATGTACTCGTGCCTGGCCAATCGTGACAACGCTGTCTTCTGTCTGCTAGGCTGTCTGCATGCTGGCTTTCCTGGCTCCCATGCTTGCCGCGCCTCCACCGGGCATCCCATCCACGCCGGGCTTCACGCTGACATGCGTGGTGTGTACGGGGTTGGCTCTGGCGATCGTGGGCATCGTGTGTGTGCTTCTTCCCCGGTTGCATTTGGAAAGGCGGTATCACTGGCTTCGCTCGGCCCGGGCGATCGCCAGCTTCTCTGTATTGGTTGGCGCAGCGATCCTCCTTGTTTCGGCATCCCAGTTGCGTGCTCGTCCTGTCGATTTCGGGAGTTCCTTTGCGATGCGAACACTGGTCGAAGCCGCCATCCCTCTTGCCGTGGCCCTGGCGTCTTGGAGCATCACGGTCGTGACCATGCGACGCTGTGTGCGAGCGATGCATGCGCGCCCGGTTCCCCAACAAGCCGCGAACTTCTCCATCAGGATTGCAGGCCGGGGAGAAGGCCTGGTCTACGAGGATGAGGATGGAACCTTCATCTTCGAGATCCACTTGAGCAGCCGACCGATGAAGTTGCACGCATACGACTGTCGCGACGAATCTTTCAACCCCAGAATTCTGACGGACCCACAACGCTCCCGCATCATCCCGAGGATAGTCCTTCACATGGACCCCTGGCATCGCAAGGTAGAGGTCCTCACCGAAGCGCCTGATCGGCCGCTTCGCAACGTGGATGACATCATGCGCGAAAGGTTCAAGGCGCGAACCGGACGCAGCAGTGAGTAGATGTGAGATCAATGATGGCGTGGGCACCGGAATCTCGCGCTGCGCATCGGATCTTGATGGTGACGTGGAACATCGTGAAGGACTCTAAAGGTGCCCACATCGAGTGCTGCGGACTCACTTCACATCACGCAGAGCCTGAAGGTGGCGTGCTTTGTTTCGATGGAGTCGTTTGATTCACAAAGATTCTGCAAGAAACCATCAAAATGCATTTGCGCACAACGCGATATACGCTAGTCTTTTCGCCTTCCCGAGACCCGGGAAGACAAGGTTGGAGCGGTAGCTCAATTGGTTAGAGCGCTGCCCTGTCACGGCAGAGGTTGCGGGTTCGAGTCCCGTCCGTTCCGCCAGCCTTGTTTTTCGAGTCGGAGAGTTCGAAGATGCAACTCCTGACTTCAGCCGAGCTTGTGATGACCGCTCGTGTACTGCGCGTAACAAAGCCAATACAGGCGAGTGCTGTACCAAGCTCGCGCCTCCATCAATGCGTCGATCATCATTTAATCAGGAATGCATGCGCTTCTCTGCTCTTAACAGAGGCCGCGATTCCTGTGAAACGTCTTTAAAGGCAATCTCCGTTTCCGTGTTGCTCCGCATGTGCGAGCAGGAGGAGGAAAAAGAACGACCGCTGCCAGACATAGGGTTGGCCTCGTTTTCATCATTCGCTGGTCGTTGAGGGTTGGATATCCGGGGTGCAGTTGCCCGTGGTGGATCTGAGTCACTCCGGATGTTCTGGTTGGTCCTTGCCTGTTTCCGTATTCGGCTCGGCTATGGTTGCGCCGTGTTGGCGTCGGTCCTTGGATAATTCTTTGCCTTCCGCATCTTGGGCGCTGAACTCCGGCTCTCTCGTCTGCCGCTCAGGGTGCTTTTCCGGCTCGTGGGGCTCGTCTTGTGCGGGATTATGGTTCTGAATCGCCGGCAGAAACTGGTAGGTGATTCTTCATTTTCCCCATTTTCGGACATGGCCTTTCGGTGCCCTCCCTACGGATAGGCCGGTGCGACCACTGGTGAAGCGTTCCGAATCAGCCTTTTACGCCCCTTTGATTGCCACGAAAGGAAAAATATGGCGCGGATAGGGCGTTATGGCATCATCATCGGGCAGCGACCTAATGAATATCTACACTTTCCTTGTTCTTGTGCTCCTGGCCGGAGGGGGCTTTCTCTTCTTCGTGGAAAAGAAAGGCTCTGCGGCTCGGGAACAATCAACCGCCGTCCCTGTCGCACGCCAGAGTCCCGAGCCCAGGCCGATTGTGGAGCCGCCAGCTCGTCCGACCCCTGTGGAGCCTGCGGACACGACACCGGGCTCCGTACCCGCGCCGGTCGAAGAAGCTCCCGGGCCTCAGCTTCCTCCCGCGTGGTACACGGCACGCCGGATCTCGGTGATGACTGACACAGGTGTCTCTTCCGTGCCCGCCGGCGTGGAAGTGACCAAGGTCAGCGACACGGAGATTCTTTATCAAGGGAAGCGATTCGCAGTAAAGCCGCAAGACCTGACCAATGACGTGCTGGTCGTGGCTGAGATTCTCGACAAACAGGATGTTGCGGAAGCCCGGGTGCAGGCCCAGCGTGAGGAGGATACCGTGCGTGAGCAGTCAAACGTCGCCACCGTCCAGGCCCAGAACGAAGAAAAAAAGGCGGAACAGCAAAGGCAAATCAATGCAGCCATTGTGTCCATCGAACGCCAGATTGAGGCCCTCAACCGCAAGATCGACCAGGAGCGCCACGCGGAGAACCTCGCCAAGCTCTATGGGCGTGTTTCATCACGCGGAGTGACCATCACCAAGTGCGAGCAGGCCATCGCCAAGCTGGAGGCCGAGCGGCTCCGGCTTACGCTGATGAAATAGGGAAGCGGTGGTCTGCGCAACACGTGGTACCTCTGGCTGGCTGCTGCCGCACCGCCCTTACCGATTCTACTCAGACAGCCAATTCCGCACTGCGCCTGCGCAACCTGGGGCGCAGCAGCGATTCAGAGGAAGGCGAAAGGATGGGCATAAGAGTGCGCCCGGATACGACGCGGCGCGGAAAATCTCATCCTTTCTTTGCACACGTCCCGCGGTTGCGTCATTCATTTCCACGACACCGTTGTTGCTGCCATGAAAACGATTTTTTCTCTCTGCCGTCCTGGCCTTTTGCTGGCGTTTCTCGCCACCCTG
Organism: Roseimicrobium sp. ORNL1; assembly: GCF_011044495.1. Taxonomy (GTDB): domain Bacteria; phylum Verrucomicrobiota; class Verrucomicrobiia; order Verrucomicrobiales; family Verrucomicrobiaceae; genus Roseimicrobium. The sequence goes on along the minus strand of NZ_CP049143.1, from coordinate 3,701,570 downwards.
CTGCCTGTGGCGTTCACCTCGTGCCAGAGCCTGCCGCCAGCGGAGCAGATGCCCGAGGCCCAGCGTGAGGCCTACGTCGAGCATCGCAAATGGGATCTCGAGGCGGAGAAACGCAAGGAGATCGATGCGGAGAACCGGAGGTGAGATACCGCCGCGTTTTCAATGATTCGTCCGGTGGTGATTCGCTTGGCGCGGCACGCCTTGCCTGCGCCTTGCGCCGTTTGCCTTTGGCATGGTGTAAGCGTTTGTAGAACCTCATGACCGAAGAAGACCAGACCCTGCTGCGCGAGTATGTGCGCGTGCGCACTACCTCCACTCGCGTGTTTGTGGAGGTGAAGATGGTGGATGCGGGCAGTGATGATGTCATGGCCTCCCGCTGGTCCCTCTCTTGTGTGTTGCCCTCCAAGGCCACCCCACTGCAGGTGGAGCGTGCCCGCATGATCGCCTTGGCGGACTATCGCTACTTTCGCACCTGCGACTCGTGTGGCGAGAAGCTCCCTGCCGGGCTCGTGCCCTCCGGAGATGCCGGCGTGGACTACTGCCGGCAATGCTTGACGGGTGGGAAGTGAGCGCCGCCTCCTCGCTTGAGGGCGAGCGTGAAACCATGCGTGCTTTCGCGGGTTTGATTTTCCCGGTGCGAGACGTGTGCGTGCGTATGTAACCCGAACGATGTGGGCTGCGTCATGACATGAACCGCATCAAGTTCAGTCCATCTTCCAATCCCACTCGTTTTCGCACAACATGCGCCTCGCTTCTTTCTTGTGTCTCGCCCTCGGAGTAGCCGCTCCGCTGCTGCCGTTTGTTTCTCACGGCCAGCAGACGACCGCCCCCGCCACCCCGCGTGAGCGGCTTCGGGAAATGTTCACCATGCCACAGGGCATGCAGGAGGCGTCCTACACGGTGGATGGCGTGGCGCGTGAAGCGCTCATCTATGCTCCTGTCACGGCAAAGTCCGCGCCCACACCGGTGGTGTTTGTCTTCCACGGACACGGCGGAAATGCGAAGCAGGCAGCGCGCAGTTTCCGCATCTACCAGGAGTGGCCCGAGGCCATTTCCGTGTACATGCAAGGCTTGCCCACCAAGGGCCAGCTCACTGACCCCGAGGGGAAGAAGAATGGGTGGCAGGGGCGTGACGGACTGGAGGGAGACCGCGACCTGAAATTTTTCGATGCCGTGCTCGCGAAGTTGAAGACGGATTACCAGGTCGATGCGAAGCGCATCTACTCCACCGGCCATTCAAATGGCGGCGGCTTCACCTACCTGCTCTGGGCGGAGCGTGGGGACGTCTTCGCCGCCGTGGCGCCCTCTGCGGCTGCGGCTCCCTTCAGCATGCCCAAGCTCAAGCCCAAGCCCGCCATGCATCTCGCCGGAGAGACGGATCCTTTGGTGAAGTATGAGTGGCAGAAGAAGACCATGGAAGCCGTGCGCAAGCTCAACGGTTGCAACGAACAGGGCAAAGCATGGAACGAAGTCGGCACCGTGTACTCATCCGCCACCGGCACCCCTTTCGTAAGCCTCATCCATCCCGGCGGTCACCAATTCCTGCAGGAAGCACCACCGCTCATTGTGAAGTTCTTCAAGGAGCATCCGGCGAGCACTAGCACGACGACATCTGTGGATACAGCGAAGAAGTAGAGCGGCTCCATCACTCCTGGGTATCGAGTAAGACAAACACGAGAGATCCAGATGCCGTGACGCGAAGCGTCCCTGGACTGCGTGCAGCCTGCTGCCGCTTTCCTAAAGTGCAGCCTGCTGCACGCTTTACCGCGACGAAGTCGCCAAGCATTTCTGGACACGCCACACCACGAGTAAGTGTTATCATCGCCACAGCAGGCTGTGGACTCTAGAAAGCGGCAGCAGGCTGCACGCAGTCCAAGGCCTTCGGCACCGCTTCTGTATCGTTCGCCTGACGTTCATGCGCTAAGTGGAATGACAATCACCTCCAGCAAGGGATTATGAGTCCCCTGCTCTAACAGCCGGCAAGGACACTCACACAATCGCCTTCAAATACCTCTCCGCAGACCTCTTCATCGCGCCCTTCCCATCCTTAGCCACCACGCCCGGCCAGAAGGCACCATAGATGCGGTCATACTCATACGGCTCCAGAGCCTTCACAATGCGCTCGATGGCCGGCTTGTTCAGCGGGATGTAGTTCGGGTAGCTGTACATGAAGCTCACCCACCGGCGGTCGGACACCACTTGAGGCTGGTCTCCCGCGAAGAGCACTCCCCTGCCCTCCGCGCCATCACGCCAGTGCATGACCTGGAATCCATCGAAGTGACCGCCGGTGTGGATGAGCGTGAGCCCATCGCCCAGCGACTTGGTCTCTCCGTTCCAGAATTGAATCGCGGCATCCGGTCGCTGCACCCACTGCCTGTCATCTTCATGCAGATGAATCGGCACATCGCCAAACGCGCGACTCCACTCCACCATGGAGCTGTAGTAATGCGGATGTGAAATCGCGATGGCCGAGATGCCGCCGAGCTTCTTCACTTCACGGATGGTGTCTTCATCCAGATAACTGACGCAGTCCCACAAGATGTTTCCCTTGGGCGTGCGCAGCAGCAGGGTGCGCTGGCCAATGCCCATCTTCGGTTCCGTGCCGATGCCAATGACATTCGGTTCCTGCTCTTTGAAGACATTCTTCCAGCCGCCGCGCTGCATCGTCTCCAACGTGGTCCATTCCTGGCCATTCAGACCCACATACTGCCGCTCATCCTGGCAGATGGGACATTCCTTCGGCGCGCCATCGGTTTCCGCAAACTGGGACCCGCACGTGACGCAGATGTAGTGCGCCTTCCCGGAGGGTGGCGACGTTGGCGACGCTGAGGCTGGAGGTTTGTCCTGCGCGTTCACGGAAGAAGTACGTGCGAGATGGGCCAGACCAATCGCGGCGGGCGTGCTGAGGAGAAATCGACGGCGTGAGGTGGCAGAGGAATCTGGGACGTTGGATTTCATGGCGTGCTTGGTGTGCTGCTGGAAGCAGTGCGCGTCTCGATGGCCGATGGATTCGGAGCGAAACGCAAAAGCATCATCAGCAACACCAGCAGCGCCGCAGCGGAAACGAACCACGCAATCGGGATCACCTGCAGCCCCTGCACACGCCCGAGGTATCCGACAAACGATGGCACCAAGGCAATCCCCAGCGTGGCCGCCGCAATCTGGTAACCGACCGCGTTCGCCGTGTGTTGCAGAGGCACACGATTGGGCGTGGTCGAAATCAGCGAAGGGAAGATGGGCGCGCAGCCAAAGCCGATGCACATGATGCCCAGGATGGTGACCGTCGCACCCAGTCCAGATACAATCAGGATCGCACCGAGGACAATGATCCACGCTCCACCAAGGATGAGCGCTCTGGGTGTGACCTTCCCGGCGATGAGTCCTGCGGCGATGCGTCCCACCGTGAGTGAGCCCCAGTAGGCTGCCGTCCAGTTCCCCGCCCTGTCCGCTGCGATGCCGTGATGCCCCGTGAGGAAGGTGTACGTCCACGTACCCACCGCCGCCTCCGTTCCCGTGTAGATGAAGAAGGTCACGATGCCCAGCCACACCGTGCGCAGCTTCAGCGTGCTCAGCAGGCTGGCCGCTGGTTGGGCCTCGCCTGCTTTTCCTTCCATTTCCAGTTCACGTGTTTCAGAAACCTTCGGCCACCAGGAGAGCGTCGCGAGAAAACAGGCCACCAGCACGAGTTCACTCACGCCCACCAAAAAATATCCTCGCTGCCAGGGCGCACCACTCGCCAGAATCGCGGTGAGCAGCACCGGCCCCGACGCAGCGCCGAGCCCGTAGCACGCGTGCAGCCAGTTCATGGTGCGCGCGCTGTAGTTCATCGCCGCATAGGTGTTGAGCCCGGTGTCGATGGCTCCCGCGCCAAGTCCTGCGATGAACGAAAGCGCCACGATCACGCCCCAAGCCGGAGCCGTTGCGTAACCGATGAGTCCCACTGCTGTGGCGGCACCGCTGAGCGCCAACAGCATTCCCACATTCATGCGTGCCAGCAGCCACCCTGCGGAGAGCGTGGAAATCAGGTAGCCCGTGATGAAGACCACCAGCACTGCACTGATTGCATCCAGGGGCAAATCAAATTGCGCCCGCATGGATGGCCACGCGACCCCCAGCATGCCATCCGGCAACCCCAGACTGATGAAGCCCACATAGGTGAGCAGAAGCAGAAGGAAGGCGCGGATGGGCTTGGACGCAGGAGGCATGCAAAGGGCAAAGAAATGAAACGACGAATGACAGCCATATGGAATTCGTCTGCCACACGCCTCGCGGCAGTGAGAAGTTGCCTCCCGCCTAATCTTGCGGAATGAAGATTACCCCTGAAGGCGTGCCCGTCCGAAATGGAGGTGCGATTTGCCGCGTACTTTACAAGCCCCCATGAAAAGCTCTCATCCCGTCACCCCGCTTCGTCACCTTGCCCTTGTGGAAGGTGTGTCCTTTCTCATCCTGCTCGGCATTGCCATGCCCTTGAAGTACATGGCCGGCATGCCGATGGCGGTGAAGGTCGTGGGCTGGATCCACGGCCTGCTCTTTGTGCTGTTCTGCTTTGCCCTGCTGCGCGTGATGATGTCCACGAGTTGGTCCCTGGGGCGCGCAGCATTGGTGTTCATTGCTTCGTTGGTACCCTTTGGCCCTTTCGTCATCGATCGCCGCATGCGCGAGTGGGAGAAGGAGCCGGTGGTCGTAGAGGCCGCGGAGAAATAGCGCGTATCTGCACGGAAGGAGGTTAGGGCTTCCGCCTTGACAGTGGGCGTTGGGTCTTCTGACCCGACAGCTTCACCGAACATCAGGCGATGGGCCCATATTGCCCTCCGTCGGGTCAGAAGACCCAACTTCCGCTGTCGGACCAGAAGGTCCAACCTCCTCACAACTACTGCGCCGCCTTCAACCTCTCCGCCGCAGACAGCGCATCCCGCACCTCAATACGAACTTCGGAAAACGCGCCAGTCACCGGATCCTCCACCCGCAGCTCATGCTGTCCGGGTACGAGCGTGGCATAGGCCAGACCATTCTCGTCCACAATAGAAATGGACGGCGAGCTCCATTTCATGCCCGCCGGTCCAGTGGCGCGCAGCAGCAGGCGGCCGCCCTTGTTTTTGAGATCGGGATCGAGCTGGAAGATGCTCCCGTCCACCGGAATGGAGATGCGCGGAGGCGTGTTGTTGTTGTTCTCCGGTTGCAGCGCTACCAGTCCGGCCAGCCAGTGGTCATCGCCAGTCACCCAGTGGGCGTAGTCGCGGGATAGCAGTGCTTTGCCCTCGGCATCGTAGTCCATGGTCGTGGCAATCGGAGGAAGCGTTCCAACCAGGAACTTCTCATCCCGCGAAGAGCGCACGGTCGGCGAGGTTTCATCCAGCCGTCTGCCATTCCTCGGGTCGATGCGGGCACGCACGATTCCAGACGGTTCCGTGTACCACGTGGTGCCCTGAGTTTCATGAAGGTGTATCATGATATCACGGAAAATGGGACCTGCGCCCGCCACGCCGGAGACTTGGTTCATGGGCGAGTTGTCGAAGTTCCCCGCCCATACACCCACGGTGTACTCAGGCGTGAATCCCATGGTCCAGTTGTCGCGATAACTCGTGCTGGTGCCCGTCTTCACGGCACAAGGAAAAGGCATGCGAATGATCGTGTGCGGCCCAAAGGCGAGCATGCGTGCCTGCGCATCCTGCAGGATATCAGCTATCAAGAAGCTGCACTGCTCCTTGTGCTTGCGCGTGGAAGGAATCGCCGCAGCGCCGGACTCAAGTGTGGCGGTGGCCGCATCCTGCAACAGCGTCCATTCCTTCCACTCTCCCAGTCGTGCGAGACACGCATAGGCATTGGCCAGCTCCAGCAACCGCACCGGGGCATTTCCGATGGTAAGTCCCAGACCATAGTGCTCCGGTGACTCTGTCAGCGTGGTGATGCCCAGGCTCTTCAATTCCTCACACAGCACCTTCTCACCGCCGAGTTGTTGCAGTACACGTACCGCGGGAATGTTCAGCGAATTCCCCAGCGCCTCACGGAGGGTGATGGGACCGTAGAACTTCTTGTTGTAGTTCTCCGGACGGTAGATGCCGGTGGGCGTGGCATACTCGATGGGCAGATCCTGCAGGACGGTCGCTGGGGTGCTGCCATGCTCCAGCGCCAGCAGGTACGTGAAGGGCTTGAGCGCGGAACCCGGGGAGTGCGGCACCCACGCGCCATTGAGCTGTCCCCCATCCTCCGCGAAGAAATCCCGCGAGCCTGCCAGGCCGATGACGCGTCCCGTCTTGTTCTCAATCACCACCGCGGCAGCATGCGTCACATGCTTGCCCGCCAGCGCACCCAGTCGCTGCGTGATGATCGACTCCATGCGCTGCTGCAGTGCAGGCTGGATGGTGGTGTGTATCTTCCCGTCCGCCGCAATCGGCGATTCTCCCTTCAACAACTCAATGGCATGCGGTGCAGCAAAGCCCCCGGTGTACCTCTGCAGGGTGGCGGCCTCCGTGTCAGCGAGCTTCGTCTCCTCTTCACTCAGCCATCCGAGCACGGTCATGCGAGCCAGGATGTGCTTCTGCCGCTGCTGCAAGGCGGGCTGATTGCGGAAGGGATTGAGTCGTGTCGGTGATTGGGGCAATGCCGCGAGAAACGCACACTCCGCAGGCGAGAGATCGCGCAGCGGTTTGTTAAAGTATCCCTGCGAGGCAGCCGCACAGCCAGTGAGCAGATTGCCATAGCTCACACGGTTCATGTATTCGGTGAGGATGCGATCCTTGTCCCAAGTCATCTCCAATCGTCGTGCCTGGAGCGCTTCCTTGATCTTGGTAACAAAGGTGCGCGGAGCACGCTCGTCTGCCGAGACTTTTACCAGCTGTTGCGTCAGCGTGGACGCACCAGAGACGACACGACGCGAGGTGATGTTGTCCAGCGCAGCGCGTGAAATTGCCAGCAGATCCACGCCGCCGTGGTTGTAGAAGCGCTTGTCCTCCGCAGCGAGTGTGGCCTGCACCAGTTTCTCCGGCAGCTCGGCGCGTGACACAGGAGCAAGCGTGCGCTGTCCATCCACACTGAGCAGCAGGCGCAGCGGTGTGCCATCCGCCGCGAGAAATACCGGCGAAACCGGCAGAGGCTGCTCCAGCTTCGGTGGCAGGGGCACCGCCCACGGCAGTACCCACCACCCCAGTGCCCCCAGCAGCGCCGCACCACCCAGGCCCTTCAACGCCCACCGCCATGTTGTCTTCTTGCGAAGCATGGCGGGCAGCAGGGACATGATGTGATGCATGGTTGGGCGTGGGAGTGCAATTCACTCCCACGCCGATGAAGAGCATTACTGGCCCGCAACGTTCTTGCCGTCGCTCATGGGCAGGGTCTGCACGCGCTGCACACCGCTGGTGCCATAGTGGGAAGGATCATACATCGCCTCGATGCGCGCCGGAGGAGCAACGACATCACCTTCTGCGATGACACGCGCGAGGTACTTCAACTGGAACTTGCCAAGCGTGCTCCAGTCATTGGTGAAGAAGAGCGCACGGTCATGGCGCAGCTCGCGATGATCGCAGTACCACGCATTGTCCTCGGCATCGGCATCCTTCTTCTTGTTCTGCGTGGTGAATTCGGGATTCACCGGTTCGAACACGCTCGGCAGCCTGTCCTCCAACGCGAGGTAGCGATTGCCCTTCATCACATTGATGTCGAGCGTGACCACGATGAGGTCACCCACGCGCAGGTTCTCCGCGGGCTCCAGCATGCCGGTGGGCGTCAGCCTCTCATAACGACGCGTCACGCCGAATCCCTTCTGCACAGGCTGGAAGGTCTTGAGCTCCGGCCAAGCCTTCACTTCCACGCGGGCGCGTAGCGTCTTGTCCTGCGGCAGCGTTACCTTCGCGGTCGGCGCATCCTTCTTCGAGGTGAAGTTCAGCATCGCCGTGGTGGTGTCCAGCGGGTGAGCCAGCGCAAAGGGCTTCTCCTGGTCGCGGATGGCCACGCTGAAGTTCAGCGGCTGCGGATCCTTCACGGGACGCTCTAGTGTGGAGAGGCCGGTGAGAATCCAGGAGTTGCTGAAGGTGGTACCCCAGTGGCCCCCGCCATTACGGCGCTTCATGAGTTCATCCGCGATGAGATTCGCTTCCTTCGTCAGTCCGCGGTCGGCGCATACGATGAGGCGCAGACCGGCAGCGGTGTCACCACCGAGCCAGAAGCGTCCTGCCTTCGCATCATTCTTCTGCGGCTTGAGCAGTTCCGTGATTTGCGCATCGGGCGCCTTCGTCAGACACATGCTGAGGGCAAGGAAGAGGCGAGCCGTCTCCGGCATCTTTTCACGACGGGTGTAGAGCGTGGTGGCATAGGCGGGCTCCGCCTTGCCAGCACGAGCCAGCGTGTAGAGAGCCATCGCAGCGTCATTGAGCTTGTCGCTCTCGGTGGTCTTCGCGAGATCGAGTTCACGAAGCTGTTTGCTGATCCAGTCCGTGAGGCTGTCCAGCGATGCCTGCGGGATGGGAATGCCCCACTCTTTCGCCTTGAAGAGGCAGTGGCCGCCGTACGCGCTCGCCCATAGTTCGGGCGTTTCTCCACCGGGCCAGTAAGCCAGACCGCCGTCGTCCGTCTGCATCTGGAGGATGCGGTTCACCCCCCGCGTGATGACATCACGCACCTTGTCCTTCTGTAGAAGGTCGGGGAACATCGGCTCATACTTGCTCAGTGCGAGCCAGGGCAAGGTAGCACTGGTCGTCTGCTCCACGCAGCCGTAGGGATACTCCAGCAGGTATTGCAGGGCATCACGTGCTTCACTGAGGCGCGACTGGTTGAAGTCGATGCGCAGTTCCCCATTGCTCTCCAGGAGCTGGGGATTCACACCCTTCAGCATGTCCTGGCTGGCGCTCGCGCTGGTGAGTTGCAGGTAGTGCACTTCACGCAGGGCAGGCACGGGATGGTGAACGTCGAACTTGGATTCCACGGCATCGCCCAGAGCCTTCGCATCGCTCCACTCCGTGGTCTTCGCCTGCCACTTCCAGGTCGTGGGGCCGTTCTTCACGAAGCGCACGGGGAAGGCCAGCGCGGTCGTCTCACCCGCCTTGAGGGTGATGACACGACGTTCGGACTTGCCGTCATTCGTGGTGGTGCGGTTCTTCAGGCCGACCAAAGCAAACGGACGTTCTTCCGTGATGAGCTGCGCATGGTCATCGAGTTGCAGTTCCACTTCCACCTGGCCGCTGTGCTGCGTGGTGTTGTGCACCACGGCCTTCACCAGGATTTCATCTCCCGTATGAGCGAAGCGTGGCACCACCGGCTCCACCATGAGGGGCTTGTTCACCACAAAGGCAGACTCACCCGTGCCGAAGCGATCGCCATCCTTCGCCGCGATGGCCATGACGCGATAACGCGTGAGGCTATCCGGTGCATTGAAGGTGGTGGTTACCTTGCCATCTTTGTCCGTGATGAGCGAGGCCTGCCACACCGCCGTGGCCACGAAGTTCTTCCGCAGCGCCATGTCCGCGCCGATCTCCGCATCACCACCACCCACCATGATGCCCTTATTGCCACGGTAGCGATCCGCCATCTTTTCCGTGAGCAGCGCATCCAGCGTGGTGTAGGTGGAGACATAGAGGGACTTGGCCGCGTGGAAGAATTCAAACGGCTTGGGTGTCTCAAACTCCATGAGGCTGAGCACACCTTCGTCCACGGCGAAGAAGGTCACTTCGCCACCCTCCACCGGCTTGCCCGAGCCATCCTTCACCGTTGCGGTGAGGGTCTGCTGGCCATTGGGCAGCACGGAAGGTTGTGCAGCTTCCGTGGTGACCACGAGTTTCTTGGTATTGCTTTCCACGCCAATCTCGCAGTAGCCCACCTTGTACTCCGGCATCTTGTCCGGCTGCGGGCTCTGGTCGGCACCACGAATCACCACCACGGAAATGTAGGCATTGGGGGCGTCTTCATCGGTGATCGGCACCTTCACCACGGGATTCTCGGGGGATACCGGAGCGGTGAACTGGCGGTGGATGCGGTTGCGTTCCACCGTCACCAGCGCGGTGCCGGCAATGGGTGACTTCACCACCACGCTCACCTCTTCACCGGGCTTCGCGGTCGTCTTGTCCGGCTGCAGCGTGATGCGCGCGCCATCTTCAAACGCCCAGGGGAAGTCCTTGCTGCCAAGCACATAGAATCCCCTGCGGCTCAGTACCGTCTTGCCATTGGCATCCGTCGCGGTCGAGGTGAGGAAGTACGTGCCACCAGTCTTCGGAGTGAACTTCAGTTCGGCTGCCGACGCGCCTCCATTCACGCTCTTGAGTTCGACCTGGGACTTCCATTCTTCCACCAGCACGCTCTGGTTCTTGGTGGTCATGGCGCCACCGGCACCTTGGACGCGCACCGTGTTCCACTCCTGGCGCTCGAGTTTCACTTCCACCGGCACCGGCGCGGTGAAGCCCTTGCCCTGCGGCGTGATGGCCACAAAGTCGATGGCGAAGTCCTTGCCCGCGCTGCCATACCAGCCGCGCGTCTTGGTGCCCACGATGAAGTCCGCACCCGGAATCTTGAATTCCGTGTTCGCCGCGATCGTCTGCTGATTCACGTCCGTGACGTCCGCATACACGGAGATGGTCTGCGGCAGCGCCTGCTTGTGCGCGGGAGGCGGAGGCAGCTCGATGGAGGCCGTGCCGTCGTCATTGAGCGTGAGCTCGCCGTGCGCACCCCAGCTGTTGGAGTCTTCGTCTTCATCCTCAGACGCAGTTTCGTCATCACGGTCCTTGCCATAGTGCCACCACGCGGGGGCATCGCCGAAGTGGTACTCGGCAAATTCATCCGGCGGCGTGTATTCAGTCACGAGACCGGCGCTCCACGTCGCCTTGGCCGAGGAGAGCGCCTTGCCCATGTAATAGTTCGCCTTGAGCGGCACCTTGATGCGATCCTTGCCAACCTGGAATTTTTCTCCATCCAGTTTCACTTCAAAGGTGTTCGGCTTGTACTCGTCCACACGGAGCGCCAGGTTCACCAACGCGCCGGTTTCGTATTCATCCTCGCCTTCCTTGGGTTCGCGGAAGCGGATGTTCAAGCTGTACCAGCCCACCGCGCCATCCGGCAGGGCGATCTGGTCGCTCCAGGTGCCGTTCGCAGTGAAGGTGATCTCCTTGTTGAGCACCTCACGGTTGCGCGGGTCGGTCATGGTCAGCTTTGCCTTCGTGGGCTGGCCAAGGGTCAGGGCATCTCCGGTACGCAGGCGGGTGATGGCCTTCACATTGGCCTTCTCGCCGGGCTTGTACACGGGACGGTCGGCGAAGATGAAGGTCTCATTCTTCGCCTTCCAGGGATCGCCCCAGCCGATATTGATATCGTGGCCCCAGATGCCGACGCGGTTTTGCCGTCCATTGCAGAGGGACGCGGTGCAGTCGTCACCGCTCTTGGCTAGCACCCACTCGGCGTCCTGGCTGGGTACCACGGCCATGCCCTTGTCATCCGTCTGCGCGGACTTGAGGGAATTGAGTCCCACATCCGCCAGGGTAAGCTGCACCCCGGGCAGCGCCTTGCCCGTCTTCAGGGAGAAGGCATACACGAGCGCTTCCTCACCGGTGTTCTTCACCATGAGGCCGATGTCGGTGAACTCCACGATGCTGCGGTTCAGGATGGCGCCCGCAGGAGCTCCATCCTGTGGCACGGCCTCGATTTCGAGGAAGAGCGGCGCCGCGGCGGTCTGGCCAAGGGCATCACGCCAGTTGATGGAATGCAGCGAACCACGCTCCAGCGGCTGGGTGTTGGTGATCACCTTCTCAAACACCACCTTGCCCGGCAGCTTCTCAAAGGGCGTCAGGCGTTCGCGAGCCGGAGTCTTGTTCTTCTCGCTGTAGTCGAAACGTTCGTACTCCTGGTCATACAGGGTGCGTGCCTGGAGCAAGTCGGCGTCACTGAGCTGCTTCGCCCGGATGCGCATCTCCTTGAAGTTTGCACCATAGATATCCAGCAGACCGTTGCCGGTGGAGAGCTGCGTGCTCGTGCCGGCACTGGTGGAGACGAAGACCGGGCTCGCCTTGAAGGTCACCATCTGGCGCACCGCATTCTCCAGCGGCAGTTCATCCGCGCCAGGCAGGCCGGAGTTCACCGTCACGGTGTAGGGTGTATCCAGGGCGAAGTTGCCTTCGATCTCCAATGAGGACCAGCCCAGGTTCACCTTCATATCCGGCACCGCGGGCTCCACGGTCACATACTTGGCGGCTTCCACACGCGCCTTCTCCAGATCCGTGTCGGAGAGGCCACTGTTGCGGATGGACTTGTTGAAGTTCACCCCAATCGTGTGCGGTCCGTCGAAGTGGTTCTCTGTCTCCACATTCTTGAAGGCCAGCACCTGCACCGAGCCCCACTCGTAGCGCGCTTCCTCACCCAGGATGGCATTGCCACCGGCATTGGTGAAATCGGCGGGCATCACCAGCGTCCAGTCCACCCCGGGAGGCAGTGGCTCGGACGTCTGCACAATCACCGCATTCGGGCGGGTCTCGTCATCCTTGACCGTGGGTTTCACGCCCTTCGCCTGCTCGTCCCAGGTGGGGACCAGATCCGTGCCGTAGCGCTTCTTGAAGTCCTTGCCCGTGGCCAGGCGCACCTTCGCCGGGATGGGTTGCGTGCCGAAGCGGCTCACGAAATGAAATTGCCGCTCGGCGACGGCGGCATCGATTTCATCGGAGAACTGGAGGAGAAACACCGGCGTGCGGCGTGCGGAGTCGCCGAAGCTGTACGGGTACTCCTTGTAGTCATCCGCCACACGGAAGGCTTCCGTTTCATACTCGCCGAGTTCCTCCACGGCCACCGCCTTGCCCGTCGCATCCTTCAGTCCCTTGCGCAGGGTGAAGGAATACGTGGTGCTGATGGCAGGCGCCTTGGTGAAATGGAACTGTCCGCTTCGGGTGCTGGTCCACTTGAATTCCCCCTCGACTGCAGGGTCGGAAACCAGCGGCGAAGTTTTCTCCACCGTACCCACCTTCTCCTTTCCGATCATCGCGTTATCAAATCGCAACTCCAGGGTGCTGGAGGGCAGAAGCGTTTCGTTGTCGATGACGAGTTCAGCAGCGGGCACGGGGCTCGCAACGGTTAAAAGACCCAGCAGGGTCAGCAGGAGGGCACTGGCTTTCATGACGGAGGTTGCTTTAGAGCAGCAGCATAGCAGCACTGTCGTCGAAGGACGAGCGAGGTGTGCGAAATCTGTATGACAGTGTTGTTGCGAATTCGCTCCCTGTGACAGCAAAAGATGAATTTAGCTTGAGCGCGGTTGCAAGACACGCCAGTACCGACGGATGCACCGCGTGTGTGTTTATTGTGGTTCAAGCTTTGGGAATGATCCCGCCTTCACCGAGGCCGCGGTCGCGGTCGGTCGCGAACTGGCGGCGCAGGGTTTGGGCCTGGTGTATGGCGGCGGCAGCGTGGGGCTCATGGGCACCGTGGCGGATGCCGTGCTAGAAGGCGGCGGACAGGTCATCGGCGTCATCCCCCGGAAACTCGTCGAACTGGAAAAGGAACACCGCGGTCTGACCAAGCTCATTGAAACGGACACCATGCATGAGCGGAAGCGGCTCATGATGGAGCACGCCGACGGCTTCCTGGTGCTGCCCGGCGGCTATGGCACCCTGGAGGAACTTTTCGAGGTCATCGCCTGGCTCCAGCTCGGCTTCCATCACAAACCGGTTGGCCTGCTGAATGTGGACGGTTTTTACGACCTCATGCTCGCCCAACTCGACCACATGACCGCCAAGGGCCTGCTTAAGCCCATGCACCGCGCCATGCTGCTGGTGGCGACGGACGCGAAGGAACTCCTGTCCGCGATGCAGGCCTTTGAGCCGGTGGATTCGGGGAAGTGGCTGTGACAGGCCCTTCGACCACAAGGTGAAGCGTTGGGCATTTCAAAGGAGCGCGGACACTCTTGTCCGCCACCCCTGACCGACCACCCCCCTTTCATCTGGCAGGCAAGGCCCCCTTCACCAGCTGCTCCAGACGTGTCACCAGCGACTTCCACACCATGAAAGTCACTGTGTAACAGAACGGCGGACAAGAGTGTCCACGCTCCTTTGCTCTGCCTTTCGCTTCCGGTCCACGCCCCGGTCGCAGCGAGGTAGCAGCGCAACCTTTGCCGTTCACTGCCAAAAATATGCGCATCAAATGCTTGTTTAAAGCGGTACTTCATTTACCTATTTCGCCCCCATTCCCATGTCCCGTGGCATCCATGCCCCCGAGTGGCTCCCGTCATCCCTGAAGGTCCTCGCGACCCTGATGGTCATGGCGGCGGCTCCGCTTTGGGCGGACGGAGAGACCGAAGATGCCGCATGGCAGGACTCACGGGATCCCGTTGCCCTGCTCTGGCGGCGAGTGGAATCCGGCCAGACCAAGCTCGACACCTCCTCGGACAAGGCTTTCCTCAGCAGCCTGCTCAAGGAACTGAACATCCCGGCGGAGTCCCAGGTGCTGGTCTTCTCCAAGACAAGCCTGCAGAAGACCCTCATCAGCCCGTCCACGCCGCGTGCCCTCTATTATAGTGAGGAGTGCTACATCGGCTGGGTGCAGGGCGGCGACCTGGAAGTCGTGTCCTCCGAGCCCGGCGGCGACCTGCAGTACTACCTGATTCACCGCCCGAGGCCCGCCCCCTCCCCTGCCAAGCCGCGCCTCATCCGGTCCAACCAATGCGCGAGCTGCCACGTCGGCGGCGACCTGCAGGTGCAGTCGGTGTACACCCGGTCCTCCGGCTATCCCATGGGAAATGAGGATCGCTTTGTCACCTCTGCCGAGAGCCCCTTGGGCGAACGCTGGGGCGGCTGGTATGTGACCGGTCGGCATGGCACGGATTATCACATGGGGAACGTCATGGCCGAGAAAGGCCCTCGGGGCATGGTGCTGGATCGCCGGAAGGGCGCGAACATCGAGTCCCTGACCGGGTGGTTTCCGGTCGAACCCTATCTCTCGGACACCAGCGACCTCGTCGCCCTCATGGTGCTGGAGCACCAGTATGTCCTCCACAACACCCTCCAGGATGCCGCCCGCGTCGTGAGGCGCATGCACGAACAAGTGCGCAAGGGCGACAGCAGCGCTCCCGATGAAGTGGCGCAGCAGCGCATCGTGACCAAGCGGGCGGAGAAAATCGTCGAGTTGCTGCTCTTCACCGGCGAGTACGCACTCAAAGAGGGTGGTGTCATCGGTGGCGATGCCTTTCAGGCCGCGTTCCGTCGCAATCGCAAGACCTCCACCAATGGGGCCTCACTGAAGGACTTCGACCTGCACACCCGCATGTTCAAGCACAGGTGCAGCTACATGATCCACTCCGCCACCTTCAAGGCGATGCCGGATGTCCTGAAGGCGCGTGTCTACGCGCTTCTGGATGATGTCCTCTCCGGTCGCGCAGTCGCCGACGACTATGCGCAACTGGACGCCGACGAACGTCAGTCCATCCGGCAGATCCTTCTCGAAACGGAACCTGAGATCCGCGCCGCTTGGGACTCGAAGCCGGCTTCTTGATTATTACCCTCGCTTCCACGCATCCTCACCTTCCACTTGTTCGCATGCCAAGTCTTCAGTGCCCTCCTCCTCCAGTAGCGATCTTATCACCTGACCACGTCTTGGTGATGGCACCCTTTGCTTTCGCTTTCGTTCCACCGACTCCGGCGAGATGAGGATTTTCTATTCCCTGCTTGGCGTCGAGCTCAGTGCGGTTTCCCAGAAAGAAAAGGTGCTCTCAGGCCTTGGCGGCCTGGTGGCCATTTGTCTGCTGGTGTGGAGCACGCATCACCTGCTCGGCGTGGAAAACGCGGCCTGTGTAATTGCCTCCATGGGAGCGAGCGCGGTGCTGCTGTTCGGCGTTCCTCATGGTCAATTGTCCCAGCCCTGGCCGCTGGCGGCAGGCCACGGTGTTTCCGCCCTGCTGGGCGTTCTGAGTGCCCAGTACTTGGGCCATGATTGGATTGCCGCCGGTTGTGCCGTGGGCAGCGCCATCCTGGCCATGCATCTCTTGAAGTGCATCCACCCACCCGGCGGCGCCACCGCCCTGACCGCAGTCCTTGGTGGTGATGCCATCCATGCGATGGGCTTTCACTTCGTCCTGTGGCCCGTGCTGGTGAATGTGGCCATCATGCTGGCCGTCGCCGTGGTCTTCAATTGGCCCTTCCCTTGGCGTCGCTATCCCGCGGCCCTTTCCAAAAGGAAGCACCCCAACAAGGCTCACCCGTTCGGGCGCGAGAACGAGCACGAGGACATCGTCAAGGCCTTGAAGGAACTCGACTCTTTCGTGGACGTGACCGAGGCAGACCTGATTGCGCTATCGCTGCAGATTGCGCGCGAGCGTGAGGCGCGGCTCTTGAGGCAGGGACGGAAGAATCATTCGGCTCACCACGGCTCAAAATCCGCCACGGCTGGATGAGCCAAACAGCAGACCGATTTTACGGAGTCTCGCTCTGGAGAACGCTGCCAATGCACCGGTTCATGTAACGTTGCTGCGACAGTGCCAGGCAAAGGATGATTGCCGCCGGCGCCAGGGCGTGCACGGTAGAAGCCACCTTGCCCAGCGAACTCGCACCAGCCCAGAACGCGCCGGGAAGGATTCCAAATACCACGACGGCGGTAACGTAGAGGATGAAATGTTTGCGGTAGCTCCGGTCCTCCCGCATGAGCTTCTTATGTGCTGAGCGATACACGGTGAAACGCTGACCTTCGGGGAATCGGTCGAGCCCGGGAGTAGCTTTGTAGGTTTTGCACTTCATGGTGTCCCCTGCGTTGACTGCATCTCAACGAAATGAGCGCAAATGGCAGCGCGCTGTCGTGCAGCTATACTATGCAAGCATGCAAAAAAGTCAATGCTTCGTGCGGGGCTCGCTTGGCTTGTCCCCGAAAATCCAGCACCGCCAGTGCGGCAGCAGCCACAGCACCAGCAGCAGAATCCACACCGTCCCCGCCGCACACGCGGTTCCCAGACTGGCCACGCCGCGGTTGTCCGCCACCACAAGGCTCATGAAGCCAATCACCGTCGTGGCTCCGCAGAAGAAGACGGCACGTCCGGTGGTGTTGCGGACGCGACGCACGTCATTCCCATCCCGCTTCATGGCGAGCAGCGTGTGAATGCCATAGTCAATGCCGGTGCCGAGCAGCAGGGGCAGCGCGGCGAGGCTGGCCAGGTTCCATGATTTACCCAGCAGCGACATGGTGGCCATGAGCGCCGCCACGCCCAGCGCGAGAATCAACACGGACAGCAGCAGGTCACGCCAGTTCCGATACGCGAGCGAGAGCATGATGAGCAGAATGGCGATGATGGGCAGCATCTCCCGTGTGATGTCCTGCTGAACTCGTTTCGACAGCGCCTGTCCCAGCGATTCCCATGCCGCAAGGTGCACACCCGGCTGCGAAGACAATCGTTCATTCAACTCCGCAAGCTTCACCGGGTCCGGACTTCCCGGCTGCCCGGCCATCTGCACAAAGCCGAGTGCCACCAGTTTGCCTTCACCAGTCCCTTCCCTGCCAATGAACCGGCGCAACAAATCCTGCGCCTCCGGTGCGGGTGCTGCAGCGGCACGAGCCGTTGGTTTTGCCTCCGCATCGGCCAACGATTTCCTCCACGCCGTCATCACCCCGCGAGACAGCACCAGCGTCTCCTCCGTGAAACCTTCCTTCAGCACGGCCTCTTCCAGCATCTGCTGATGCTTCACGAACCATCCCATCCCGGACTCGTTTGACCTCTGATATCCTTCATGCGGCAGAAACGCGGACGGCAGGGCGAATTCCTGAATCACCCCCTCCTGCCGCAGTTTCGCGAGTGACTTCTCCATCTCCGCCGCAGTATCCCGCGCCTTGGTCGCATCTTCGAAGGTCAACACCAGCGGCACCGTGGACACGCCTGCCTTGCCGAGGCGCTGCTGCACGAGATCCCAATTCTCCGCCGCCTTGCTGTGCATTGGCCGCAACACCGCAGCGCCACCTTCAAAAGATGGCAGTCCCTTCCCGAAAAGCACCGCCGCCACACCCACCACCATCACCACCGTGCCGATGAGCGCATAACGATGCGTCACCTTGCCAGCGCGTGTCGCATCACGATCGCCATCCAGCACGCGATGTCGCACGGCGACATGCGGCATGAAGGTCAGCATCACCAGTGCCCCAGTCACCACGTTCATGCCCACCAGCAGCCCCAGCTCCGCCAGTCCCGGCAGGCTGATGAAGAGCAGCGCGAAAAACACCGCCGAATTCGTCGCTGCACCCGCGAGGATGCCCGGCATGGCGAGACGCCTCACTCCTGGCGCGTCGAGATCCGGATGCGTCCGCGCCTCCTGCAGGATCAGCACGCCATAGTCCACCACAATCCCGAGCACGATGGAGGCAAAGCCCAGGCTCATGACCGTGAGCTTGCCCACCGTCCAACCCGCCAGCGAAAGGGAGAAGAGAATGCTCACCCCCATGAGCAGCAGAATCCAGAAGAGGGGCTTCCACCGGCGATGCATGAACCAGTACAGCGCCGCAATCAGCGCCGTGCCCAGCCCCAGCGTCCCGCTCAGGTCCCGCTCGATGCCGCCGCCGATTTCCGCCATGAACACGGGCTCACCGGTCGTTCGCACCACGACGTCGGAAAACTTGGCATCGGAACTGCGCCATGCCGCCACCACTTGGTCCACCTCCTTCAGCCATTTCTCCGCCTCCCGGTAGCCCGAAAGCTTTTCTTTGGGGGTGAGAAAGAGCATGCGGAAGGTCCCATCTGCCGAGCTGGCCCCCAGCCCCGCCTCCTGAAACGCCATCATCTGGCCCAGGTCCACGCCCTCCAGCAGGCCGAGCGGGTCATACTGCCAGCGCTGCACCGTGCCGGGATCCGGGGAGCTGGCCAGTTCCTCCAAAACGTGCTCCAGGTGCTTCGGCAGCGCCTCGGGCATCTCCAGGCGCTTCCGCACCGCTTCCAGCTTCAGCGGATTCCCATTTTGCAGCGCCCAGGCCAGCAGCGCCCCCCCGGTCTCCGAGTTTTCCATCGCGTCCCCCTCCTGGACGGCCCGGCAGAGGGCGGGTGCCTTCCTAAATTTCGCCGCCAGGGCAGCCGTGGCGGCCCTGGCCATTTCCGCTTCAGAAGCCTCGACGGAGAGCACCAGATCCCCCCCTCCGGCGAAGCCGTCCCGCAGTGTCCTGAGGGCTCCGACCTCCGGAAGATCCCCCGGCAGCGTGGAGAGGACATCCGGGTCCATGCGCAATCGCGAAAGTCCGGCAGTCACAAAAGCAACCGCAGCGACAACCACCACAAGTAGAATGAGCGGCGTGTGTTTCCCGGAAAAAGACATCTGCCTCAGAATAGACAGCCCCTCTCTCCCGTCCATCCCAGTACGCAAATGTTTGACATTCCCATTTCAAGCCGCCAAAACAACTTGATGCCCATGCCCGCCGCAGTCACCGACGAGCCGCAAATTCTAGTTCAATTTGGAGAGAAAGTTTCCCGGATTTCGGGCAACGAGGATGCTGGTGTGCTGCAATTGGGGGTTCCCTGGCTGGCGGGTAAAAAAGAGGAAATCGTAGCCCTGCCGAAGGGACGCCCGGGCAAGTCCGGCAACCTGATCACCCTGGAAAACGACACGCATCTGGTGGGCGCGGCTACCATTGACGTCTCCACCCGCATGGAGGAGCCGGTGCACCAGATCTACCGTGAGGTGCTGGAGGCCTGCGCTTCCCGGGGCATGCACCTCCACCGTGCGTGGAACTACGTTCCGCGCATCAATGAGGTGGACCACGGACTTGAACGCTACCGCCAGTTCAACATCGGCCGCTGGCTCGCTTTTGAGGAGTCCTTTGGCCGTGACCTCCGCTCCTTCATGCCGGCCGCCTCGGCCGTTGGCTCTGAGGGCAATCAATTTGCCGTCATGTTCGTGGCGGGGAAAACGCAGCCGCAGTACCTGGAGAATCCCTCCCAGGTGCCGGCCTACCACTACCCTGCGGACTACGGCCCGCGCCCCCCGAGCTTTGCCCGCGCGGTGCTGGTAAAATGTGCCCGGGAAACCGTGGGTTACCTGAGCGGCACGGCCAGCATTGAGGGCCACCGGAATGTGGGTGAGGGCGACTGGCACCTCCAGTTCCGCACCACCATGCACAACATCCAGATCATGTTTGAGCGCATGGGCGTGGCGCAAGCTCTCAAGCCCAAGTCCCGGAGCAGCCAGTCGAAGCTGGTGATGCGGGATTTCAAGGTGTACCTCAGGCACCCGGAGGCCCTGCCCCTGGTGCAGGAATGGCTGGCCGAGGAAACCGGCCTCACGGGGGACGACGTGATGTTCCTGAAGGCGGATATCTGCCGGGCGGAGCTGGACTTGGAGATGGAAGCGGTCGTGTCGCGACGTATTGGTTAATGGTGGCGAAGCGATTCGTCTTGCCGTAAACCTCTGCTTTTTCTAGCCTGTGATATAGAATTCCTGGCAAATCCTTGTCCCTCGCAATCGCTTCATCCAGTACCTCATCCCGATTTCGCGCCTGTGGCCGCTGGCTGGCCAAAGGATGGTGCATGCTTTTGCTCACCCTGCCCCCGGCGCTCTCCATCGGCGCGCAGGATGCCGCTCCTGACATGCGGGTGCTGAAGGCCCAACTTCGCCGGGACCTGCTCACTGCCGCTCTCCCCGAGCACAAGGCGCACCGGGAGGAACTTCTGGCTCTGGAGAAGAAATATGCGGCCGCGCAGGACTACTCCCATGCCATCAAGGCGCGTGATGAGCGGCTGCGCATCGAGCAGGAGATCGGCGTGATGGAAAGGGAGCTCAATACCCTGGCCCAGCGCAGTTCATCCGCGACAGCCACACGTCCCGGTGAGCGCATCGAGTTGAGTTTTACGGAAGCCTCCCTCGGCGCCGGGGTGCACGTGGATACCAAGGACAAGTCCCTCACCGGCTGGGATTCCGTGGGTGCTAGCGCCACCTGGAAACTGCCGAATCTTCCCTCGGGCGGTTATGAGGTGGTCCTGAATCATCAGGGCTGCGATGCCAACGCGATGCTCAAGGAGAGTTTTTACTCGCTGACATCTGGTCTCGTCAAAGAGTCCTCCGGAAAGGCCGTCGACCAAACATTGGGGACGCTTCGAGTGAAGGATGGCACCGGTACCCTCACGCTCACCGTAGGTCCGCCGGAGAAGTGCACGTCTCTGCGCGTTTACTCCGTGGCACTCATCCCCGTCGCACGCTGATTTCTTTTCCTCCCGTGAAACTTCGATTTCCAGCATCGACTCTTTCCGTGCTTTTGCTGGCTGGCACTTTGGTGGCACAGAACTCCCCCACTCCTGCCCCCGCGCCCACTTCGACCGAGCCAGCGGAGCTCCTGCAGAAGCGCCAGCAGTTCCTGGCGCGTGCCCTGGGAGGATCGCAGATCCTCTCCGAGCAGTTCGCCAAGGCCCTGACAGCCGTGGCTCGTGAAGCGGGTGCGAGTGGTGACTACGAGCTGGCTTTGAAAGCGGAGCGTCGTCGCGAGGGCCTCGCCGAACTGTACAGCAGTGCGCTGGATGGCTCCTCCATTTCCAATGTCATTGTCATGCGTCCCTCAGATGCGCGCGTGAGCGGCACGCTGAATCTGGATCGTGCCAGGGATGTCCTGACGGGATGGAAGACTGTGGGCAGCGTGGCGACGTGGGAAGTTTCGCGCATCACCCCCGGCAGCTACGATGTGCACATCACCTATGGCGTGGCTGACGTGGGAGATCCACCGAGCCGGGTCAATCCGTATCTGGCGCCTCCGGATCTCACCACGGGTGGTGATTTCGAATTCTACGAGGACTCCAGCCTCTCGGGAGCGGCAGCGAATCGCCGCACAGGCACGGTGGCCAGCACGGGTGGATGGACCGACTTCTCCACCCTGACGCTCCCCGCCCTGCAACTGACCCGGGCCAATTCCCGGTTCGCGCTCAAGATCACGAAGGCCAAGGGCGAAGGCGGCGTCATGCACCTGAAGGAGATCCGCCTCACTCCGGCAAAGCCCGCTACCGCCGCCACCGACGCACCCGGCCTGGATGAGAATGGCCAGCCCCTTCCCCAGGTGGATGAATTGACCAAGCTCAAGCAGGCGCACCTCGAACGCCTGCGGCAGAAGCTCATGCCCATTTCCGTGGACTACACCGGCAAGCTGACCTCACTCTCCACGACGCTCAGTGGAAACCAGGATGCCGTGGAGGATCTTCAGAACGAAGTCCGCCGCGTGGAACGCCTCGGCGACAACCCGCGCTCCCTACTCCAACTCCGCGAACGCAACCGCCCTGCGGCCACCTCGACCGCCACGCTTGCCGATGGCATGCATGAGATGCAGAATGCCCTTTACGTCACCGCACCGGAAAACACCGGCGACAGATTCACGGTGGCATGCAATGGAGAAACGTTCCCCGTGCGCCTGCTCTGGGTGACCTGCCCCGGGCCAGCTTCGCAGACCAAGGGGCCGCCCCCACTCTCCGCGACCGAGTACTTTGGCATCAGCGAGGAGGACGCCATCGCCGTCGGCACCATGGCACGGGATTTCACGGCCGAGTATCTCAAGGACAAACCCCTGAGGCTCGTCACTCGTGGGCTGAAGGACGCCGAGGGCGCCCTGCTTGCCTCGGTGCAACCGGAAGGCTTGGGTGACTTTGCCGGCGCGCTGGTCGACAACGGCCTTGCCATGATCCAAAAGCCCACCGGGAGCCCGCGCGCCCAGAAGTTGCATCAGGAGGCGGCCATCACCGTCCTGCAGAACCGGGAAGCGGCTGCGAGGAAGCGCCACATCCCTCCGGGCGCATGGTCCCGCGTCATGGAAACCACCAATCCCACCAGCGCCACTCCGGGGACATGAGAACACCCTTCTCCAACGTGCCTTGCTGGCTGGGTTGCTGCTGCTGCTTGATGCTCTCGCTTACTGGCATCATCTCGGCACAGGTGCCCATTCCCCAGGTTCCGGTGCTGGAGACCTTCGTGCCGCCTGAAGCGCGGCTGGAGATGATGGAGAAGACGTACGCCACCAATCTCCGTCCGATCCACAGCCCGGTGATGCAGGATTACCTGCGTGAGCTCGATCTGCTGAAGAGCAAGATGACAGCCAGTGGACGTGCCGCCGACGCCGTGGCGGTGGAGGCGGAGATTGCGCGCATCCGGCAGGCCATGACCACCACGGGTGTCTTTCCCTACGAGAAGGCTGATGATGCGTCTTCTTCTGCGGACCCGGCCAAGGGTTCCGGTGCTGCACCAGATGCTGCCAAGCCAGCTCCTGACAGCTCTTCGCGTGCCGTGCTCACCCTGCAAGCGGCCAAGGCCAACGGCGGCATGGCAACCACTGGTGGAGCCAATGCAGCACCATTGGGTGCACTTGACTGGACCGTGGAAAAACTCGTCGCCGGCACCTATGATGTCGCCGCGGTGTATGCCTGCCCTGCGCTCGATACTCCTGAACTCATCAACGTAAGTATTGCTGGGAACGCACGCGTCTTCACCCTTCCCGCGGATCGCGCCACCGGCTCTGACAAGGACTTCCGTATCTTTCGCCTCGGCACCATCACCATCGAGAAGGATGTAGCTGCTGGAACGATGCACCTCCAGTCACAGTCGCCCTCCCCGCGTCTCTTCATTCGCAGCGTGATTCTCTCACGCCCCAAGGCGGCGGCACCTGCGCAGCCAGCGGCGGCGGGGTCGTAGAATAAGAGACACAGAGAATGGGGATGTGCGTGACAGATCCGGATGCCGTGACGCGCAGCGTCCTTGGACTGCGCGCAGCCCTGCTGCCGCTTTCCAGAGTCCGCAGCCTGCTGCGGCGATGATGACAGGTGCTCGTAAGTTGATGCGTCCAGATCAGCTTGGCGACTTCGTCGCGGTGAAGCGTGCAGCAGGCCGCACTTGTGGAAAGCGGCAGCAGGGCTGCACGCAGTCCAAGGCCTTCGGCACCATTTCGGTATCGTTAGCTTGGCGTTCACGCGCCTTGCGGGATGGACTCTTCAAAACGGCATTAAGCTGGGCACAGTCAAAGACCTCCGGCTAGCTCCACCGGCAGCACCTCAATACTCACACACGTGCAAACAGCAGCCATCCCAGCGTGATCGCGGCGGTCATGCCCACGATATCCGCACAGAGTCCTGCCGCGAGCGCATGCCGGGTGCGCCGGATGCTCACGCTGCCGAAGTACACGGCGAGCACATAAAAGGTGGTTTCCGTGGAACCAAACAAAATGGCCGCCGTGTACCGCATGTGATCGGTGGATGCGGGGTTGAAGATGATCTCATTGAGAAATCCGGAAGAACCCGAGCCGCTCAGAGGGCGCATGACCGCGAGGGGAAACAAATCTACTGGCATGCCAATGAGCGAGAGCACAGGTCGCAGAGCATACTCCAATAGCATCAGCGCTCCTGAATCCCGGAAGCACACGATCGCGACGAACATGACAAGCAAGAACGGCATGATCCGGAGCACCACGCCGAAGCCCTCCTTTGCTCCTTCCGCCATTTCTTCGAACACCGGAATGCCCCGGGCAAGTGCCCAGAGCACCACTGCAATGAGGATGAACGGGATGGTCAGGGTGGAGAGCTTGAGCAATTGCTTCCGCCACACCGGCTCTTCCTTCTGCGCCTGATCTGCCGCCTTGGCAGGAGCCTGATCCTTGAGTTCCTTCTGGCGAGCGGCCGCGGCCTTCGCAACAGTATCTGCTTCTGTAAGCAGTGTCTGCAGCCCCGTAAATTTCAGCACTGCATCACGCTTCTCAGGCATGAACTCCAGGACGGCCCCAAAGACGAATGCCGCCGCCGCGGTGTACACCAGTATGGACCTCAACAGCGTCATCTTGTACGGCTTCGGGAGACTCTCCTCTGTCTTGGGTTTTTCCGCTTCCGCACCTGAAGGGGCAGCCGATGAAACCGCCACATCGTCGGGAACCGGGCGAAACATGGGGAGGCGTTGGAAAAACAGGGCTGCCAGGATGCCGGCTGTCGTGGAGCATATCGTCGCGAGAATGGTCGGCAGGATGATGGACTGGGGATTTTGCACGCCACCCGCGTTGAGATAGTTGAGCGAGGTCATCGGCAGCAGAGTGAAGCCCGCAGTGTTCAGGGCCAGAAACATGCACATGGCGTTGCTGGCGCTCTGCTTGTTGGGGTTTAGCTCCTGCAGGTGCGTCATGGCCTTCAGACCCATCGGTGTCGCGGCATTGCCCAGGCCGAGCATGTTCGCCGCGATGTTCATCGTGATGGCGCCCATGGCGGGATGATCCTTGGGGATTTCGGGAAAAATCAGGCGCAGGAGCGGCGAGAGCACCTTCGCCACGACATTCATCAACCCGCCCTTCTCCATCACCCGCATGATGCCCAGCCAGAGCATGATGGTGCCAGCAAGCGGCAGGGCAATCACCATGACCACCTTGATGCAGATGTCGAACACACCCGTGACCATGGCCTCCAACCTTCCAAAAAGCGCCGCGGCGATGATTCCGGTGACGATGAGGAATGACCAGACGTAATTCAACATGGACCCGTGCTTTAACAGGATGCCAGCACTTGGCAAGTGCGGTATGCCTGCTCCCATGTAGATTGCATCAAGGTTGGTACAGGCTTGCTTTTTTCGCCCCGATCCTTTGAATTGTCCCCTTCCTGCCAACCGTTCCGTCACCTTCGCACGTAATCTGACCATCCCATTGTAGACCCCCGCAATTTTTCATGTCCGCCCCCTCTCGTGAACTGCGCCATCCCATCAAGGTCGTGTGCCACCGCACCGGTCTTACAGCGCACGTGATTCGCGTCTGGGAGAGGCGCTATGGACTGGTCTGCTGCCAGCGTACCGACTCCAACCGCCGCCTTTATTCGGATGAGGAAATCGAGCGCCTCCGTCTCCTGAAACAGCTCACCGGCTGCGGTCATCGTATCAGCCAGATCGCCTGCCTCTGCCTTGAGGAATTGTACAGCCTGCACAAGAAGGAACTGCCCGAGCGAGGCGAGGCACCGGCGCCAGTTCCGGACCTCACGCACTCCACGCCTGACCAGTGTCAGGCGAGGTGCATGGAAGCAGTGAAGAAGCTCGATTGCCTCACGCTGACCCGTCTTCTGGAGGAAGCCTGTCTCCGCTATGGAGCGCGTACGACGCTCCTGCGCATTGTTTCGCCGCTGGTCTATGAAGTGGGAGAAGCCTGGCGCAAAGGAGAGCTTCGTGTGTCCCACGAGCATCTCGCCACGAATGTGGTGCGTGATTTCCTCGCCATCGGAGCAAGATGCTACCAGCCGCCCCCGGATGCTCCGGAACTCGTGGTGACGACACCCAGCGGCCAGTGCCATGAGGTGGGCGCTCTCCTCGCCTCGGCCGTGGCTCGCGATTTGGGGTGGCGGGCAACTTACCTCGGACCCTCGCTTGCAGCGGAAGAAATCGCCGCCTGCGTGCAAACCCGCCGTGCGCGTGCCGTGGCGCTCAGTCTCGTGTACCCCTCGGATGATCCGAACGTGCCAGCGGAAATCACGAAGCTGCGCCAGCTCCTGCCGCCTTCGGTCGCGCTCCTCATGGGAGGCCGCGCCGCCTTTGGCTATCATCGTGCGGTTCGCATTCCAGATGTGCGTCTTGTGGACTGCCTCGCCTCCCTTGAAGGCGCACTGGAAGAGCTGGTCGGTAAGGTGGAGATGGCCACGGATCCCTTTACTGGATTGCTGGTGAAGAATTAGTCGGTGCCCGGGAATCGGATCCTATGCTGACATCCCATGCGGTATCCGAGAACGGTGACATTGTTGTCGCCATGGACGCCCAGTGGGCCTTTCATGTATTCGGTGATCCGCAAAGCTACGAAGGATTCATTGGAGACTGGACTGCTCGCAGCATCGCTGACGTCGCCCTGCGGCACATGAATGAAGAAAAGCTGCTCGCATGGGGAACACCCCAGGGACGTTTTTCATTCCGTCTTCATCAGGGCAAGAAGTTGCAAAAAACGTTTCATTAGCAGTTCGAGGGATGTGTTCAGACAAGCGGTACTCTTTGCCTGGCTTCTTTCCAAAGCCTGACCATGTGTGCGCAATTTGAAGAGTACAAGCTGCCGGAGCCCCAGGATTTCTGCCTGCAAGTAGACCCTGGAAGATACCACGTGACGGTCCAACAGCTATTTCGTTGGAGTGGACGCGGACAGTTCCCGCGTGATGAGGTGTCCGATGAGATTGGCGGGGACCCGAGCTATCATATCGTCATCAGACCAGCCCGGCGCGTGCCTCCCTTAGTAGTCAAACGCCGCATCCCTCTGGCATCATGGATGTACGCAAAGGTCGAAGAGTGACGACTGAAGGACCTTCAGTTGCACCCATGCGACAGGCTGCGCATAGGTCTGAACATGCCCCCTTCGCCCTCCCCCACCCGCATCCTTTTCGTCTGCATGGGAAACATCTGCCGCTCACCTGCGGCCGAGGGGGTGATGCAGCACATGATCGATGCCGCAGGCTTGGGTAAAGATGTGCAGGTGGACTCCGCGGGCACCATCGGCATGCATGCCGGCAACCCAGCGGACGCGCGCATGCGCAAGGCGGCATCGCAGCGAGGCTACACGCTCACTCACGCGGCCCGGCAGTTGCGTCCCTCGGATCTGGATGCTTTTGACCTGGTACTCGTGATGGATGAGTTCAACCTCGCCGATGCCAACCAGCTCGTGGGCGGTGTGCCCCGCAAGGCACGCGTGCATCTCTTCTGTGAGTACTGCACGGAACACGATCACACCGAGGTGCCGGATCCCTACTACGGAGGCGCGGAAGGATTCGAGGAGGTGCTGGATCTCATGGAGGACGGATGCACCGAGCTGGTGCGCCGCCTTCAGAATGGCACACTTCTGGCGCGCTGATCGCTCAACGTTCTCTTTATTCATGGACGCCGCGTTGCTCCACGCCATCGGCAAGGAGATCGAACATGCCACGGGCAAATCCCTTGGTGCATGCCAGGCCCGGCCTGTAGGAGGTGGCTGCATTCATGAGGCGTATGTGCTGGTCGCGCTCACGCCTTACTTCGTGAAGGTGAACTCCGTGGCTCGTACCGGGCTGTTCGATGCCGAGATGGATGCCCTGAAGGCCATCAACGCTGCCGGAGTCATTCGCGTGCCACGCCCCCTTGTCACCGGCTGGCACGGGGATCGGAGCTTCCTGGTGCTCGAATACGTCGCCATGGGGCGAAGCGGTGCTTCCTCATGGGAGAGCTTCGGCGCCCGGCTTGCCTCCCTGCATCGCCATGTCTCACCGGATGGTTCTTACGGCTGGCATTGCGCGAACTACATCGGTGCCACGCCGCAGCCGAATGCCGCCAGCCATGACTGGATCACCTTCTGGCGCGAGCAGCGGCTGGGATTTCAGCTCAAGCTCGCCGCGGAACAGGGCGTGCGTTTTGCAGGCGCGGATCGTTTGCTGGAGCAGTTGCCGCTCTTCTTTGAAGGCTACACGCCGGAGGCTTCGCTGCTGCATGGCGATCTCTGGGGTGGCAATGCTTCCTTTACCGATGACGATGACAGCACGCCCACGCCCATCATCTACGATCCCGCCAGCTACTACGGCGACCGGGAATGTGACCTCGCCTTCACTGAACTCTTCGGCGCGTTCCCTGCGGCCTTCTACGAAGCCTACGATGATGCCTGGCCACGCCATGCAAACTGGCCCCTGCGACGTGACTTGTACAACCTCTACCACGTGCTCAACCACCACCACCTCTTCGGTGGAAGCTATCGCTCACAGGCACAGGAGATGATTCACGCGCTGAACCGGCTGGTGTGAGCGCGGTCCAGTCTCCGCGCTTCACCTCACCTGCCCTGCCACAGATATCCCGCGCTGTTGCCTTCGCCGTACACGTGGATTTCGCCGGAGGCCTTTGCCGCGGCTATTGTTTCATCCATCGATACCGGACGTGAAAGGCGCTTCTCCAGTTCCGTGGCGAGCATGGGATAACTGACAAGCCGGCGGGCCTTCACGAGATCGCGCATCACTTTTGCAAGGCTCGGTGGACTCGCCACTTCGGACAGGACGGAGGCGGGAATGAGAGGCTCGGCCACAGGCGATTCTTCTCGGGCAAAGATGGCCACCCGGCGGTCACCCTCAGGAGCATCACGCTCCTGCTGGTATTCGCGCAGGCAACTTGCCAGCCATACCATGGCCTCATGCGAGGGTGATTGGGACAGAGGTCCTTCATCTTCCTCAAGGTGAGATACACCATGATGTCCGTTGGCATGGGACTTCCCGTTCGAGTGTCCGTTGCCATTGCCATTCCCGTTGCCATTCGTCCTGAGCTTCGCGGGGGTGTCTGGTGCCTTGGGACGAAGCAACTCCGCGAGGCGTGTCATGCCTTCATCAGCGAACGCCCACGGCTGGGAAGGATGCTGGCGCGTCGAGGCAGGTGTGGCCACAAACGGTGGCTGCGCCAGACGTGCCGACATCATTGCAATGCGTGGTGCAGCCACGGGCGCGAGCTGCGCTTCAGGAGAAAGAGCCGGAGCAGCAGCAATGGTCGCAGCCGTTGCGGCAGGCGATGTTACTGCTGCCGGTGCAGTCTCCAGCGATGGAGCCTCCGGTTGCTTCTTGGCCGGTATTTCTGTCTTTGATGTCGCTGGTTGCTCAACCGTTTCCGTTGGCTTGGCCACAGGCTCTGCGGCATTTGCTTCACCAACGATGCTTGTGTCCTGAGCGCTGTTCTTGCTCTCGGAGCTCTGGCTTTCGGTTGCGCTGACTTTGTCTTCGACTGAGGCGTCTTTCGCGGGCGACGCCTCAGTCCGTGATTTTTTTGGCGGTGCTTCGGCGGGTCGGACCGCAGCCTCCGGTGAATCGTCGTCATCACTGACAGGGATCACAGCGACAGGCTCAGTGCGCTTCGATGCAGGCGCGGGCGCACCTGCTGAAGGTCCGGCTCCGGGCCGTCCGGGTATTCTTGGGCCTGGAGGAGCACCGGGTGGAACGGCGCCTGCGCCAGCACCCGCGAGCCTTGCTGCGGTGGCGGCAGGCATGGGGCGGCGAGGCGCGGTGGCAGGAGCGGGAGCTACCTCTTGAGCCGCTTCCTTCTTGGAGAACATTTTTCCGATGCGACCGAAGAAACCGGGCTTCTCCTCTGCAGCGGGTGCTGCTGAAGGTGCGGACGACGAGCCGGGTGCAGGCCGTGGGCCAGGGCCAGGCTGCGCAGGCATGGGGCCACGCGCTACCGGAGCGCCGGGAGATGTGGGTTTCGGTCCAGGGGTTGCTGCACCGGCGGGAGCGGGAGCACCTGGGCGTCCGGGGGAGCCGGGCTTGGGAGCACCACTTGCAGGTGTTGCGGCGGCATTGCCCTGCCGGGACATCGGAGTGGGCGCAGCTTTGCCACTGGGTGCCACTGGTTTGGCCGCGACCGCAGGAGGCGGAACGGAGGGTCTGGAGGGTGCACCCGCGCTCGGAGACGAAGCGCCTTTGGCAGTCGGTTGCGGAGTTTCCCCACCCGGACGCGAAGGCACCGCAGAAGCTGGAGCCGACGCTGGCGCTGCAGCTTCGGGGGACGGGATGATTCCAGACGTCGCTGCCTTCGGTGCGGCTGCCGCCGATGAAGAGGCAGCGGGACTTCCCGTGGCGAACGCCTTCTGGCCGGGCTTCGGTTCTTCAGCCGATTGAGAAGTCTGCGGCCCCTGCGGAGGCGCTGGCTTCGGAGGCGTCGTGGGTCCGGTGGGAGGAGGTACCGCGAATCCAACCGACGGAGGCGGGAGGAACGAGGCAAAGGACTGCACAGGATCTGGCTCTGGTGCCGGAGGGGCAACTGGTGCCGGAGCGGGCACGGGAGCTGGGAGTGGTGCGGGCGCAGGAGCTGCAGCAACGGGCACGTACACCGGTGCAGGAACCGGAGCCTGGAGTGGTGCAGGCGCAGGAGTTGCAGCAACAGGCGCGTACACCGGTGCAGGAACCGGAGCCGGGAGTGGTGCGGGCGCAGGCGCTGCAGCGATAGGAGCGTACACCGGTGCAGGAACCGGAGCCGGGAGTGGTGCGGGCGCAGGCGCTGCAGCAGCGGGAGCGTACACCGGTGCAGGAACGGGAGCCGGGAGCGGTGCAGGTGCAGGCGTTACAGCAACAGGAGCGTACACCGGTGCAGGAAGAGGCGCCGGAAGTGGTGCAAACGCGGGCGCTGCGGCAGCGGGTGCCGATGGGTATTGCGCTGGAGCGGGATATGGCGCGGGCACCACGGGTGCCGGTGCCGGCGCTGCGGGAGACGGCGGTCTTGGTACCGCATCCGGACGTGCGACGGGTGCGCCGAGGGTATCGGTCACCGAGGCGATGACGATTTTGCCCGTTTCGGGGCGGGGTGGCCGGGGCGCGGCGTACGCTGGTGGCGTAGGTGCGGGCGCGGGAGGCGGTGCCGGAGGTGGTGCGATAAACGCCGGTGCCGGAGGCGCTGATGCCGCGTAGGCGGGCGCTTGAAGAGGTGCAGGGGCTGGTGTCGGTGCAGGCTCAGAAACCACCGAGGGCGGCGGGGGTGCAGGCGCCGAAACGACGGCCGGGGACGGGGCAGGTGCAGTTGCCAGCGGAGGGAGTGGCTGCGGTGCCACAGGCGCGGCTGGCTTCAGACCGGAAGGCAGGGGGTATTGCATCGGTGCCGCAGCGGGAACCGGGCTCTGCAACACGCCATCGACACGCGTCGTGACTTTAATCGCCGTCTTGTGACTCGGTGCGGTTTCCTCAGAGGGCTTCAGGCCACCCACTGCGGAACCTGATAAAGGAGCAGACCCCGGTGTGCCTACACTTCCCGCCAAGGTACCCGCACCTGGAGTGGTGGCGAACGACGGTGGGACATACGCGGGCGCAGCGGCAGGAGCCGGTGCGGGATAGGCTGCGGGCAGCTCGGCCCGAGGAACCCCGGGTGCCTGAATCACGCTTCGCGGCAGGATCACCGTGGGTGCCTCCTGCGGAGCCACAGGTGCTACAAAGCTGGAAGCCTGCTCCGGAGGCAGCGTGGAAATAACCGGCTCACCAAGCAGCGCGCTGTACAAGGGCGCCAGGCGATCAAAGACGAAGGCAAGCACCTGCTCCGCAGTATATTCAATGTCTCCCTGGCACGCCTGGAGGTACAGTTCCCAGCCGGCGTAGACCTTGGAGAGCTCTCCCTGATTAAGCACGTGAACCCGGAATGCTTCGTTCCCGGAAGCCTTGTTGGACTGGACGTGCGCCGCTTGATTGTCATGCGGCACGGCCCCCTGCCCTTCGATGCGCAATGCAACGACGGTCGAACTCGGACTCTCCGCGCGAAGCGCCCGGCCCTTTCTGAAGATGGCCTGCCACACCAGCGTGTGGGAGCTCGGCTCCAGTACGATGTAGCGGTGAGCTCCAGCCTTGCTCTTCCACTCGCCGATGTACGAGGCGACCTCCGTGCGGGAGGAGGTGGCTGAGAAGTCTGCACCCGCCTTCGCTGGCACATTCAATAGAGCCCAGCGCAGAGCATCTGCACGGAAGTCCTTGGATTCTCTCGGATCGTTTTCGATCTGGTTGCGCTCCTGGGCATAGAGCTCGGCCAGCATCAGCCTGGGCCGTGGCGGCTGGGCCAGCGCGGCAGGCACGATGGCTTCGTACCTTTGCTCGCAGCGGCGAAGGAAATCACGCGGCGAAAGGAGACCACCGGCAAACTGTGCTGCCATCCAGTCGGGGGCCAGCACGTACTCCAGCAGTTCCACGGGCAGGCGGGTCTGCCGCAGACGATTGATGGCAAGTTCCCTGCCCTGCATCATGGAGAGCCCGGTAAGCTCCATGGACGGAAGGATGCGATCACGGTCCGCCACCTCGATCGAGGGCGAAAGCTGGGTGTTCCAGATCTCCTGATTCGCCGTAACCACGGTGAACTGCGCTCCTTCACACTGCACGAGGTCGGAAAGCATGCCGCCAAACGCGCGAGCCATCCCTGGCACACGGCCAAACACTTCAGTCTGGTCAAAGCAGATGACGAAGGGACGGAAGAGTCGGCCAAGCGTGAGCAGGTCCAGCACGCGGCTGCGAGCCATCGAGTTGCGGGCTGCAATGCCACCCTCGGAGTCCACCCCATCGGTCGACTGGAGACCCAGCGGCTTCGTTACAAGTTCAATCATGGGGGTGCGCGCCCGCATCCACTCCAGGCACTGGTCGCGCAGGGCGGTAGCGCCTCGATTGGAAACAAAACGGCGCAGGACCCGCAGCCACGCTTGTGGACGGGTGGTGCTGCCAAGGTGATTGCCCGTAGCCTGATTCAGCGACCGGAGCACGCGTTGCTCGCGGGTGTCGGACTCTTCATACCGCTGCAGCATGTCGCTGGCCCACAGTCCCCAGTTGCTCTGGGGGTCGCCGAGGTCCCACTTCACGAAGGTGCGGTTGCGCAGACGATCTTTTACAAACTCCGGATCGCCGTACTCGAACTCGCCGACGTCCAGCAGCGAGATCAGCACGGAGGCAAAGACCCCGTGGGCAAAGGCATCCATCTGCGAAGGCGCGTACAGGCCGCGGTCCTTCGGCAGTTCCTCCTCATCTTCACCGGTGAACTCAGGAGCCAGCATCTCCTGGATCATGGTATGCAACAGCGAAACCCAGTGGGTCTCCGGATCATTGAAGGGCCGCACATAAATGTGCGTGGCCCGACGGCCCAGCTCCCGGTAGAGGCGACCGGTGAGGTGGGACTTGCCGTAGCCGCCGCTGGGTGAGGTCACCAGCTGGATGCGACCACCGCGGCGGGGAGGCAATTCCATCCCCGTAAATCCCGCGACCAATCGTTGGAGAGCCTGATCGTTCAGCCCCTGCACCGAGGGCTCTGCCCGGCGGGGGGAAGTCACAATCTGATCGGAGAAAGGATTCAGCGGCACGACTACAGAACTCATGGCAAAAGTGACGGTTTTTTTGGAAAGGGGACTCAAGTTTAATAAAGATCGCGGGCCGACACACGAACAAATTTGCCTTTGTTAAGGGAAATTGCACGACGTGCAACTTGTTGCTGCCGTTGCAGAGACACAAGGTGCGAAGGCTTCAAAAAATGCATACGTCCGACTTTGCCATCCGGTGCCACAACTTCCCGCTGGACTTTGGCGGGGGGCTCCGCCAGCATCGCGCTCTTCTCTTTCGCATAACCTCAACCCAAACACAAGACACGATACCATGGCAAAAATCGAATTCGGGTCCCAGGTGTACACCTGGTTCATGCAGGGCACCGGCTCCGCCTACGACAACAAGCTAGACCACATGATCAAGGTGGCCGCCGAGTCCGGTTTCACCAGCATCGAGCCCATGGTCCTGGAGCCCTTCCCCACCTACTGGCTGGGCGATTTCAAGGATCCTGCCAAGCTCAAGGACACCCTGGCCAAGCACAACATGAAGCTCGCGGGCCTTGCCCTGGTTTGCGGCTGGAACGGTGAAAAGGAAAACGACGCCGAGCGCGCCGCTGCCGACTACGCCATCGCCACCCTGAAGCATTTCCCCGGCGCCAAGCTGGGTACCGTGCCCCTCCCCAGCAACCGCAAGAACCTGCAGGAGCGCCGCATGAACCTGGCGAAAAACGTGAACGCCGTCAGCCGCCGCGCCGTGGATGCCGGTCTGGTGTGCTCCTTCCACCCGAACAGCCCCCCCTCCTCCGTGGTCCGCACCCAGGACGACTATGATGTAGTGCTCAACAGCATCGACCCCACCGTCACCGGCTGGACTCCGGACGTGGGCCACATCATTCGTGGCGGCATGGATGTCATCGAGACCATGACCAAGTGGGGCCATCTCGTGAACCACATCCATTATAAGGACTTCTCCGGGAACGGTCCTGAGCCGTGGGCCCAGATGGGTACCGGCAAGCTCGACTTCCACAAGATCACCGAGTGGCTCACCCTCCGCAATTACGAAGGCTGGATCGTCTGCGAAGATGAGTGCCACGACGCCATCGGCGACCCGGACGGCGTGACTCGCCAGAACGGCGAGTGGTGCAAGGAGAACCTCCTGCCGCTGGTGGGCTGATGGATATCAACTGGATTACACTCCTAAGCGTACAGTTGGCATCTAAGTTCGCTCCATGATCTCTTCTATTTCAGTCAGAAATTTCAAGTCGGTAAAGGATGTCACCCTTGGCTTAGGAAGGGTGAACGTCCTCATTGGAGCGAACGGCTGCGGCAAAAGTAATATTCTTGAAGCGATCTTAATGCTCGGGGCAGGGATTGCTAAAAAGGCCGACCGCGTCAATTTGGTTGCACGAGGAATGCGGGAGACAGAGCCATTCAAGTATTTATCGATGTTTCCGTTGGAAACCGATGATTCATCTGACGTGATCGCCGAAATTACGGCCACGATTTCGGAAAGTAAAACCGATTTCGGGGTTCGAGTTATTCCCAATCCAAAGGGCAACGAACTCATCGTAACCGAACATTGGCCACTATTTGACAGTGTCGAACCAAGCGGATTCTTATCACAACTCGCCCCCCAGATCGAGGATTCTTTAGCTCAAATAGACGATGAGAATGTGAAAAAAAATGTAAGGCGCGTGCTTCCCAAGCTTCTCACTTCGTTTGCGCTTTCCGAATTTGTTACAGGTCATCAAGGAACAGAGAGCCAGATGCGTACCGGCTTGGAAAAGCTGGCAAAGCTCAAGGCGAAATTTTCCGAGCAACTGTCGGATTTCATGATTTATGCCCCCGACTATGCAACCCTTAGGGTCTTTGAAGAGGAGGGACAAGTTCTCCCAATGGGTCCTCGTGGGCAAGGCCTGTTCGGGCTGTTTCAAAAAATTCTTCGCGAGCGAAAGGACGAGTTTAAGAAAAGTTTGTTAGATTTTCTGAATGTTCTCGATTGGGTTCAAGACGTCAAAATTCCTGAAGACTTAGGGCACGGGGAGCGCACACTGTCTTTTCAGGATAAGTATATGTATGACAGTGTCTGGATTGATCAGAGGACAAGCAATGAAGGCCTTTTGTTCCTACTCTTTTATTTCCTACTTTTTACGAGCTTCAACACGCCGAAATTCTTTGCCATCGATAACGTGGACGCTTCTTTCAATCCCAAATTGGCGACAGAACTTATGCGGCAACTGGTCGAACTTGCCGCAAAGCACGATAAGCAGGTCATAATTACAACACACAATCCTGCTCTGTTGGATGGACTCAATCTTCATGATGAGAACCAGCGGCTGTACGCCATTTCCCGGGGCGAATCGGGAGCCACCGAAATTGAAAGAGTGCGCCCGCCGAAGGCAGTTCAAGGCAAGAGTCTCCCACCAAAATTGTCTGAGGCATTTTTGAATGGTCTCTTGGGAGGGCTTCCGAAAAATTTTTAATCGGCATGAGAATTGGGTTGGTTGCGGAAGGCAAAACGGACCATCCGGTCCTGGAAAACATTTTAAAAGGGTTCTTTCGAGACAAGACGAATGAACTTACGGTTACGTATAGACGCCCACTAACGGACCAGAGTAGCGCAAACTATGAAGCGGAAAAATGGGGAGGATGGAACCAAATTTTCGCCTACCTCCGCGATGGAGTCTTTGAAGGGGATCTTGCCTATCTAGACTATATTGTAATTCACGTCGACAGTGACAGATGCGAGGATGCAGGGTTTGACGTGGCCAGACGAGAAAATGGCGTTGAACTCGACGTGCCAACCCTTATTAGGCGCATCATACGCAGACTGCGTAAAGAGACCTCTTGCGAGCTGCTTTGTGAGTATGGAAAGAAACTAATCTTTGCTATACCAGTAGACGAAATTGAATGTTGGCTACTCCCTCTGTGGGAAAGCGCAAAAGGCAAACAACGCGTTAGAACAAAGTGTGCGGCTAAAGTGCGGCAAGCACAGAGACTGAAGAATGAAAAATTGTGGATAGACAAAGACAGCAAAGCTTTTAGCAACCACGTAGACCGCTACAAGCATGCCTCTAAGGAGTTTCGCACCCCGGCGAGGCTCAGTTTTGCTGCTACAGAGCAGGTAAGCCTCCAATACTTTCTGGACCAGCTTTCGACGCTTGAGTTGAGTTGACGTGCGCACGCTTGGGATTGCTTACGGACATTCGGTCCGCATTAAAGCTGTGAGCTTGTTTGTTGTATTAGACCTCGCTGTTTCTGAAAAATTTTGGGTTGCTAGTGCTCTGTCTGCCTGTTTGTGTTGCTACCCAAGTGCAAGTGTGGAGCAGACCGATAGACGGCTATCTCCGGTCTAGGGTCGCTCTACATCCCACCTCTGGGAGCGTCGCCTTCCACGATGACCACCTTCTGGATGTAGAATGGCACGTCGGTGGTGGGTGGTTTTGCGAAGGAGCGGAAGATGCCCACAAAGGCCAGGCTGGCATCGGCTGGGACGGGGCATCCCGCCATGACGATCCATTTCCAATTGTCACGCGCAAACTGGGCAGAGCCAGTGACGCGGTCGCTGGAGTTCGTGGTGAACTTCACCTGGATATCTTGCTCAGCCTCACTTGGGACGTAACAGAGAACGGCAAAGCTGACGGTCTTTCCCTTCACCTTGGCCAGGGCCGCGCCGGTGATGCTGATTTGCAGACCATCATTCTGTTTGGTGCCAGTGAGCGCCAACGCATAGGGCGCATTGCGGAACGTGTGCTCCGTATCTTTGCGTGCGGAAGCACCATTGATGAGTCTCCAGTTCTTGGGCAGCTCGCCTGTCCAGTCAGCAAGGTCGCCATTGGCTACCAGAGGTTCCGCAGCTTGATTTGACCAGCAGACCGTGGATACCTCCGCTTGCGGCGTGGTGGATTCCCACGCCGCGACGAGCCGTTGGTAGATCAAGGCATAGCCACGCTCGCTGGGATGCACATTGTCCTGGTACAGGTCGGCGCTTTTCTTTTGCTCGATGAAGGGAGTGTGGCCATCAATGAGCGTCAGGGCGGGCATGGCCTCTGCCGTGGAAAGCCACCAATCACGCACCCGGTCATAGCCATCATTGTCCCGCCAGGGGTTTTGAATGATGGCGGCCTGCGGAGTCTTGGGAAATTCCATGCCCACGCGGCCCAGTGGTGCAAGGAAACCGCCGCGTCCGTACGGATAGTCTTTGGGTGATAAGGCCGCTTGATGATTGTGACCGTGATTCCAGAGGATGAGATCCGGCGCCTCCTTGTTCAGCGGCGCAATCACATTCGCCCACCGGGAGCCATCAATCATGGCTTGAGCTACGGAGCCAGGCAGCACGGCATTGAGAATGGTGAACGTGGCTTTGGACGTGCCCTCCGCGATGACGATGGGCACACCATAATTGCGCGGACCCGTCGGCGCCTTCGTCTCCCACTCCGCCCAATAGGATTCCGTGACACGATGGGACGGAAACTGGGTGGCCAGCCAGCGGATGAAACGCCGCGTGCCGGAGACATCCTTGTAGCCGGTGCTGTCGGAAATGATGAGCAGCGTGGCTGACTTCCCCTCCCCGAGCTTTTTCTTGAGCGGTGAGAGCGCATTCACCGCCGGGAGCGCCGGAGCATCCTTGCTCTGGAGAGTCTGTCCCATCGCCCCTGCTGCCGAGCAGCCGGCTGCCAGTTGAACAAGGAAGGTGCGGCGGGGAATGGAAGTGTTGTGACCGGGCATGGTGGAAAAATGGACGAAAGCGTGTCTCGCATGAGAGTGGGCTAACGCAAGGGCGGCAAGGACAAAACGTTCGTGCCGAGGGATAGCGAACGCACGCATCTTAACGTAGCTCGCGAGTCCCTTCGCGAGGCTTTTCCGGTTGGCTGGCTCCTGATGACTCGCGAAGGGACTCGCGAGCTACGTTGCGCAAGGCGCATATATAAATTCCCATCCGGCCGCAATGAAGGGGCGGCGGAATACGTTGAACAAAGCCTCCTGCAATCCGCCTGCGCTACTTCCCTCATGAGATTTTTCTGTGCCATCCTGCCGCTCCTCTTCCTCGCAACTTCAGCGTCTGCCCAGGTGCAAAACGCGAAGGAGTCGGACAAGCGCCTGCCTCCGGGCAAAGGTGGCTGGGGGGTACGCGAGGCAGAGGTGAAGGATGCCTCTCTGCCCCGCGTCCTGTGCATCGGTGACTCCATCCTTGGAGGCTATCTGGAGACCTTGCGCAAGGATCTGGACGGGAAGGCGAATGTGGATGCGTGGGTGACGCCTGTATCCCAGGCTTCGGGTGAACTACCCAAGGCCATCTCGGAAATCCTTGCGACGCACAAGTATGATGTGATTCACTTCAACCTTGGTCTGCACGGCTGGCAGAAGGGGCGCATCCCGGAGGGCAAGTTCGAGCCACTGACCCAGAAGATGGTGGACAACCTCCGTGCGGGCGCACCTCAGGCAAAGCTCATCTGGGCCAGCACCACACCCGTGACCGTGAAGGGCAAACCAGAGGAGTTGGATCCGGTGATCAATGCGACCATCCTCGAGCACAACCGCATGGCGGCAAATGTGATGAAGGCCAGCAAGGTGCCCATCAATGATCTGTATTCACTGATGTCTCCAAAGCTTTCCCTGGCTTCCGGGGACCAGTTCCATTGGAAGACAGATGCCCGCGTGATGCAGGGCCATGCGGTGGCTGCTGCGATTGAGCAGCACTTGCCCAAGAAATAAACCGTGCTCTTCTCCCCTTCCCGTCTCTTCCTTCTTCGCAAACGTTCCCCCCTTGTCCTCATGAAACTGAAGCACCTTTCCTATCTCCTCTTCCTCGCCTTCGCTGCGACCGCACCTGCGGCTGACTCTGCACTGAAGGAAACCGCTGGCCAGCATCTCGATGTGGTACGTGATGGCAAGACCATCGCCCGCTACATGACGGCGCACGACAAGTCCACGCCCGAGAAAGCACATGAAACCTACAAGCCCTACCTGCACATCTTCGACGCGGCGGGCAGTGGCCCCATCACCAAGGGCGCGGGTGGAGACTTCACCCATCATCGTGGCATCTATCTTGGCTGGAACAAAATCACCGTGGATGGCAAGACCTACGACCGCTGGCACATGAAGGGCGGCGACCAGGTGCATGAGAAGTTCCTCGAAGAGAAAGCCGATGGCGACACGCTTTCCATCACTTCCCTCGTGAAGTGGGACGGAGAAGCCGGTGCCCCGCCCATTCTCCAGGATGAGCGCACCTTCTCCTTTCCTCCCGCGACTGCACCCTTCTACAACGTGGTGGACGTGACCCACAAGGTGAAGGCCCTCGTGGGTGACACCATTCTCAGTGGTGACCCCGAGCATGCCGGCCTGCACTATCGTCCCGCGCAGGAAGTGGATCGCACGAAGACGATGTACATCTACCCGGTCGAAAACGCGAACGCGCACAAGGATCTCGATTACCCCTGGTTCGGCGAAAGCTATTCTGTGGGCGGCAAGACTTACAATGTGGTGTACCTCAATCACCCGGACAACCCGAAGAAGGCGCGTATCTCGGCCTATCGTGATTACGGTCGCTTCGGTGCGTTCTTCGACACTGCGGTGAAGAAGGATGAAGTGCTCACACTGAAGGTGCGTTTCCTGATTGGCGAAGGCGAACTGCCTTCCGCAGACGTGATTCAGAAAGCGTGGAACGAATACACCGGCAAGAACGAGCCCACACCGAAGAGCACCCTGAAGCCCGCCGAAGGAGCCACAAAGACACCTGGTGGCAACAAGCCGAAGCCGCAGCCGAAGGCGGATGCGAAGGCTCCGAAGCCCGAGGGCAAGGACACGAAACCTACAGCAGAGAAGAAGTAGGCGTCAGGACTTTCACGAGACTCTTTTACCTGACTTCGAACGCGCGTTCTTGCCTTTGGTGGCGGGACGCGCGTTTTTTTGGTTCAGGTGCCGAAGGCCTTGGACTGCGTGCAGCCCTGCTGCCGCTTTCCCTCAGTGCAGCCTGCTG
This sequence comes from Roseimicrobium sp. ORNL1, assembly GCF_011044495.1. Classification (GTDB taxonomy): domain Bacteria; phylum Verrucomicrobiota; class Verrucomicrobiia; order Verrucomicrobiales; family Verrucomicrobiaceae; genus Roseimicrobium. Next base: position 3,660,952 of record NZ_CP049143.1, on the reverse strand, counting down.
CACGTTACACCGCGACGAAGTCGCCAAGTTCTTCTCTCGGGCACATCACGTTACAAACGAGTGCTGCCATCGCCACAGCAGGCTGTGGACTCTAGAAAGCGGCAGCAGGCTGCCGCAGTCCAAGGCCTTCGGCACAAGTGACCTTCAGTAGTGAGCTTCAGACGAACCGAAATACTACACCCGCTCCAAGTCCGGCAGCGCCACATAAGGATCTTCCTTCAGCACCACCTTCTTCTTGCCGCTCAGCAGGCGCACCCACTCGAAGAGGCAGCCGAAGAAGATGACGGCGACGGCCAGAAGGAAGAAGCCGGTGACGAAGACGTTCACCTGGAAATTGAACTCTTGCGCAGCCCACACTTTCATCTGCGTCTCGGTGCCTCCCTTGGCAATATTTGCCGCTGCGTCCTTCGCCCCCGCGATGAAGCCCATCTTGGGATCCTTGTCGAAGATCTTGATATAGCCTGCGGAGAAGGTCGCGGACATGAGGAACAGAAGCGGCAGCACGGTCACGGCCATGAAGCGCGCCTTGCCCATCTTGATGAGCACCGTGGTACCAAGGCAAAGGCCGATTACGGCAAGGAGCTGATTGGCGATGCCGAAGATGGGCCAGAGGGTATTGATACCGCCGAGTGGATCCACCACGCCCATATACAAGAAATAGCCCCACGCGGCCACGAGCAGCCCGGAGGCGAAGACGTTCGCCGGCCAGCTTCGTGTGTTGCCCAGCGGTTTCCAGATGCCGCCCATGAAGTCCTGGAGAATGAAACGCCCCACTCGTGTGCCTGCATCGATGGTCGTCAGGATGAAGAGCGCCTCGAACATGATGGCGAAGTGGTACCAGAAGGCCATCAGCCCGTCGCCGAAGGCGCGCGCGAACATGTGCGCCATGCCCACGGCAAAGGTTGGCGCGCCACCTGCACGGCCGAACATGGTCTTCTCGCCAATCTCCTTGGCGAGCGTGTTCATGCCGTCCACCGTCACGGGAAAGCCTGCTGCCGTGATGGTTTCCACCACCTTGTCAGGAGGAAGTGTCTTGTTCATGCCGGCGTTGATGGCGAAATACTCACCGGGCATCAGTGCGCAAGCGGCGATCAGAGCCATGAGAGCCACGAGCATCTCGGTAATCATCGCGCCGTAGGCGATGCTGCGGATGTTGTCTTCACGGTCCAGCAGCTTGGGTGTGGTACCAGAGGAAATCAGCGCGTGGAATCCTGAGATAGCGCCACACGCAATGGTAATGAAGACGAAGGGGAAGACAGTGCCTGCGAACACGAGGCCGGTTCCGTCAACGAACTTGGTCAGCTTCGGCATGTGCAACTGGGGCGCCACGAAGATGATAGCGATGGCGAGCACGGCCACCGTGCCGATTTTCATGAAGGTGCTCAGGTAATCTCGCGGAGCGAGCAATAGCCACACCGGAAGCACCGACGCGGCGAAGCCGTAAATCATGATGGACCAGGCGTGCCATTCACCAGGATGGTCGAAATAGTGGGCGATGCCCCATTCGGGCAGTTTGCTGCCGGCCCACACGCTGACGAGCAGTCCGACGATGCCGAAGATGGTGACGCTCCGCACGCTTGCTTTGAACATGGTGTGCGCCATGCCCATGATCAGCGCGAGCGGGATGGTCATGGCTATCGTGAAGAGGCTCCAGGAGCTCTCTGCCAGCGCCTTCACCACCACCAGGCCCAGCACAGCCAGCAGGATGGTCATGATGCCGAGCACGGAGATCATGGCCACGATGCCCACCACGGGATTGATTTCCTCCTTCAACATCTGGCCGAGTGACTTCCCGCCGCGGCGGATGGAGGCAAACATCACAATCGCGTCATGCACCCCGCCGCCCAAGGTGGCACCGATGAGAAGCCAGAGCATGCCGGGGAGGTAGCCGAACTGGGCGGCGAGCACTGGACCCACGAGCGGTCCGGGACCGGCGATGGCAGCGAAATGGTGACCGAAGACGACCCACTTGTTCGTGGGCACATAGTCCTTGCCGTCCTTCTTGGTATAGGCAGGCGTGGCGCGCTGCGCATCCAGGACCAGTACCTTGGTCACCAGCCACTTCGAGTAGAAGCGGTACGCCACGGCGAAGGTGCACAGACCCGCGACCACCAGCCAGAGGGCATTGATGGTCTCACCCTGATGCAGGGCAGAGTACGCCACCGATCCCGCGCCAAGCGCAGAGATGCCAAACCAGAGGAGAATGCGGAGAAATTTCGACATGAGGAATCAAAGGCTAACGGTGCGGGGTGCCACTTTCAAGCGGCAAAGACATGTAGGTACCTCTGAGGGTTCCTTGGACACAGGATTCTCACGAAATGTGCTAAGGTCTGCCCATGACTTCCCTCCCAAGGCGGCTCCCATTGGTCATTGTGCACTTGGTTCTGCTGTCAGCGCTACCGCTGACACACCGCGTCACGGCGGATGACTCCCAGCCCGCGCCACCTCCCTCCCCTTCGTCCTTCAAACCGGGCCACGAGTTCGTGGAGGTCAGTTCTGTCATTCCGGGCATCGTGATTTCACTGCCGTACGCCACCGAACAGAATTTTTTCAAAAAGAGATTTTATGCATCGAACACCTGTCTGCTGCGTCGCTCGGTGGTGGATCGACTCGCTGCCGTGCAAAAGGAACTGGGAGGTCAGGGACTTGGGCTCAAGATTTGGGACGGCTACCGCCCCCGCTCGGTGCAGTATGAATTCTGGAAGACGCTTCCCGATCCCAATTATGTGGCAGATCCTGCCAAGGGTTCACGGCACAACCGGGGCGCCGCGGTGGATCTCACGCTCATCGATCTGAAGACGGGAACGGAGCTTCCCATGCCGACCGGCTACGATGATTTCTCTCCGAAGGCTGCGGCAGATTTCAAGCTCGTGTCCCCCGAAGCTCTGAAGAACCGCGCCCTGCTCCAGCAGGTGATGGTGAAGCACGGATTTGAGATTTTCCCCAGCGAGTGGTGGCACTTCGATGCCAAAGGCTGGGAAGAATTCCCGCTCGAAAATTTTTCTCCAGATGACTATGTGAAAGCTCGAAAAATGTCACAAAAGTCGCAGCCAAAAACACAAGAGTACGAAGAGCGCGATTCGCCTAAAAGCTAATAATCGGTCACTAAAAAAACAGCATCCCGAATGACTAATAAAGTGATCGCCACACGCGTCGTGTCGCCAAATCCCCGCGACCACACACGTGCCTGCGATCGAACTCATCTCCATCGACTGTCCTGAAGCGCCACCACTGCCGCGCTATCCCAGCTTTGCCTGTCGTGCTGCCTCCGACCTGGTCAGTCGTCGCGGCTTGTTCCAGCCGGTCTTCGACAACATGCATGGGGTCATGGTGAACCTCGCCAACAAGGAACTCGAAGGGGCGAAGAGTGCCTGCTACGCCGGCACGGTGATGGACTGGCCCTGTGATGATGCCCTGCTTTTCCGCTCCGAAACCCGGGATGACGTCATGGATCTGATGCAGCGCCTGTTGGAGGCCTCTCCCCAGCACCGCGTGGCGTTCGCCACGGAGTACCAGTTTGGCGGGGAGAAGCGCGAATGTGGCGAGATTTCCCTCTCGGAGTTCTTCCAGCTCCACGACCGTCACGCCCTGCGGTACAACTGCTTGTGGTACGTGCGCAGTGACGGGCGAAACGGCAACGGTCACTGAGAGAAAGTAAAATAGCCTTGTTGCATTCCGGCCATTTGCTACAAGCAGTCGGTAATGCCCATCACCGTTCTTATCCCGGCGCTCAAGCCCTCGGGACAGCTGCTTTCAGTCGTCGCCGCCCTCTCTGCGGATGATCGGGTGAATCGCATCATTCTGGTGAACGATGGGAGCCCGAGCGAGTGCGACGCGATTTTTGAGTCCGTCGTGCAAGATGCGAAAGTCATCCTGCTGACCCACTCGGCCAATCTGGGCAAGGGTGCGGCACTGCGCACGGGGATGAATCACTTCCTCTGCACGGACACGTCCAACAGCGTCCTGGTCACGGCCGACGCCGATGGACAGCACTTGCCGGTGGACATTCTCAGGGTTGGAGCGCGCGCCATGGAGACGCCGGATGAATTGGTGCTGGGTTCCCGTGGGTTTTCTGGGGACGTGCCGCTGCGCAGCCGGTTCGGAAACACCCTCACCCGCACGGTGTACTGCGGCCTGATGGGCCCCTCGTTGACGGACACGCAGACTGGTCTGCGTGCCATCCCACGCTCGCTGATGGCCTCGCTGCTGCACGTGCGAATCAATGGCTATGATTTCGAAATGCAGATGCTGGTGATGGCGGCTCGCGACCGCATGACCATCACGCAGGTGCCGATTGCCACGGTCTACATCGAGAACAACCGCGACTCGCACTTCAATCCCCTGTTGGATTCCATCCGCATCTATTACGTCTTTGTGCGGCACCTGTCGGTGCAGTTGCTTTCGCTGCTGGGAGATTTCCTGGTGTTCCTGTGTGTGATCATCGGTGGAGGCAGCTTGGGGCTCGCGATGGTGCTGGGACGTGCGGCGGTGTTTGCTGGACATGTGGTCGCCGGGCGGATTCTCGGCGTGCACTCCAAGGCAGCATGGCGTCAGCAAATGGGGCGACGGGCGCTTCTCATGGCCTGCCTCGGCATGGTGGCTTACCTGGCTATTGGGTTCCTGGTGAATCCGGACGATTGGGCCCGCCTTTTGCCCGGGGTCGATGCCCTGATGTTGGTGAAGCTCGCGGTCACCAAGTTGTTTGTGGAGCTGGGACTCCTCGCCGCCACAGTGGCCTTTCAGAGGAACAACTCATCGTCCAGCGAACCGGCAGCTTCCCTGCCGATCGCTGGTGAGCCCAAGGTCACCAGCGAGGCGGCTTCCCTCGGCGCCGGAGCTCCTTGAGTATGGTGCTCGCCCAAAGATACTTGTCTTCCGCATGATTATTTTCGAACCGCAGGAGGGGGTGAGCCATCCCGGTCTACGATGAGAAGCGATCTCCAAGGGGTTACGCGTGCTTTTGACCCAACCCTAGACCTTGCACTTCCCGGTTGGAATTCGCCCCTCTTGCCGTAGTTTATCCGCCCTCGTTTATTCTTGATGACCCTCGCTGACCTTGGCTGGAACGACACCTTTGAGAAGGAGTTTGCCCCATTCTATAAGAATGGGTGGGTGCCCGCGCGCCTGATTCGCGACAACAAGATCACCTACGGCGCTCTCATGGAGGACGGAGCGAAGGGCTTCGACGACGTGGAAGTGGTCATGAGTGGCAAGGTGTATCACGACGCCGAGTCCGATGCCGCTCTACCAGCGGTGGGCGACTGGGTCGCGCTAGATGTCGGCGGTGAGGGAGAAGACACCGTGATCCGTGCGCGGCTTTCCCGGCAGACCTGTCTCTCTCGCAAGGCACCTGGAAACAGCGCCGAGGAGCAGGTCATCGTGGCCAATGTGTCCACCGTGGTGGTGGTCACGGATGCGGGGCCTGATTTCAACCTGCGCCGCATGGAGCGCTACTTCGCCGTGATCGCCCGCAGCGGGGCGAAGCCGGTGGTGCTGGTAAACAAGTCGGACCTTTACTCGAAGCAGGAGAACGAAGAGGCGGCTGAGGCGATTCGCGAACTTTCCTCCGAGGTGGATGTGCACGTCACCAACGTGAAGAAGTTCCGCCCGCTGAGAGACTACTTCAAGAAAGGGCAGACCATCGCTCTCATTGGATCCAGCGGTGTGGGCAAGTCTGCCCTGGTGAATGCCATCTTCGGCGATGAGTACCAGTGGACCGGTGAAGTGAATGAACTCACCGGCAAGGGCCGGCACACCACGACTGCACGTGAGCTCATGGTGCTGCGCAAGGGTGGCATCCTGGTGGACAATCCGGGCATCAAGGAAATCCAGATGTGGACGGATGAGACCACTCTGCGTGATCGCTTCGTGGACGTGGATGACCTCGCTGCCCAGTGCAAATTCCTCGACTGCAAGCATGGCAAGGACACTGGCTGCGCCATCCGCGCCGCAGTGGAGGCCGGCACGCTGGATGCCGGCCGTTATGAAGCTTACATGAAGCTCGACAGCGAGATCGCCAAGCTGCGGGCCCAGCGCAAGAAGCGCCAGATGACCATCGAGCGCCGTGCCAAGCGCGACCACAAGATCAAAGCGCGCAATCCGGTGGACCGCCGCGAACTGGAGCATGACCTGAAGCCGCGGGCCTGAACCGCACCTCTCTGCCGCGTGATTTCACGAGGAGGTGCCCGTTGTCCTTGCCGAATCCCGCCCCCTCGCTACCCTTCGGCCCTGCATTTTTTCCAAACCAAACAACATCCAACGTTCCTCCATCCATGTCCGACATCGCACTCGCCAAAGGTGAAAAATTCCTCGCTGACAACGGCAAAAAAGAAGGCGTGACCACCACAGCCAGCGGTCTGCAGTACAAGGTGATCACCCCCGGCACTGGCAAGTCCCCGAAAGCCACGGACACCGTGCTGGTGCACTACCGCGGTACGCTCATCAGCGGCGTCGAGTTCGACAGCTCCTACGCCCGTCGCGAGCCCATCGAGTTTCCCCTCAATCAAGTGATCAAAGGCTGGACGGAAGGCGTCCAGCTCATGCAGGAAGGCGCGAAGTACGAATTCTACATCCCCTCTAAGCTCGCCTACGGCAGCCGTGGCGCCGGTCGTGACATTGGTCCGAACGAGGCCCTCATCTTCGAGGTGGAACTGCTGAAAGTGTATTAATCCTTCCAAGATAAGGATCGACCTCTGAGGACGATCTGCTAGAAAGCTGCGGAGCCAAACTCCGCAGCTTCTTTTTTTCCGCATCTCATACCCACCCCATGAAACGCCTCTGCGCTCTCGTCGCCACTGCGGCCACCGCCGCGCTGGTGTCCTCCTGCACCTCGCCTGAAACGGACGCTCCCGATCCGAAGCCCTCGGCTCCTCCAGCTACCAGTGGCCCTCTCTCAGCAGGCAGCACTACTGCAGGCTATACGACCACCGCCACCGGGCTCCAATACAAGGAACTTCGTGCAGGCACCGGCCGCCGCCCTGCCGCGACAGACACGGTGACGGTGCACTACCGCGGCACGCTGCTGAATGGCGTGGAATTCGACAGCTCCTACAAGCGGATGGAGCCCACGTCGTTCCCCCTCAATCAGGTCATCCCCGGCTGGACCGAGGGTCTGCAACTCATGCAGGAAGGCGCGAAGTACGAATTCGTGATTCCCTCCCACCTTGCCTACGGCACCCGCGGCGCTCCCCCGGACATCGGTCCGAACCAAACGCTGCGTTTCGAGGTGGAGTTGCTGAAGGTGCAGTAGGGCGCTGCTTCCATTTCCACTCATCCAAGAAAAAGGGGCAACCATCGTTGCCCCTTTTTCGTGACCAGAGAAGTCCGCGCGTCCTATTCCATCATTTCGCAGGCGCTGGCTTCTTCTCCGGCTCGGATTCGATCACCTCACCACCCGAGGGAATCACCAGTTCATCACGCACCTTTTCAAAGGAATTACCCTTCACGGAGGCGTGCATGAAGAGGCGCTGTTTGCGGCGCTTGAGGGTCTTCAGGACGGTCTCGATCTGCTTGTCATCCACCTGGTCCTGGAAATCAGAGAACCAGTAGAGGGCATCAGCCTCGGCCAGTTCGCGGGCGACTAAGGCGATCCAGGAGTACTGGATGCCCTGGCTCTTGAAGAAGTAGGTCTCAGAGCGCGTGTGCATGAGGCTGAAAACGTCCTCCGCCTGGATGGGTCCCTTCAAGATCTCCTGTGGGTCAGGCGGAGGAGCTCCGGCAGGAACCTGGGGGGCATGACTTCTCCTCCAGAAAATCTCGAAGTTCTTGCTCTCATCCTTGCTCTTACTGGCGGTCTTGATGGCGTCCTTGTCCAGGCGCATGCCATCCTTGGGCGTGGCCACCCCGCAGCCAACGTAGAGCATCACGCGGCTGCCGGCTGCCACACGGTCCAGTTCCTTCACCACCTTGGTGAGGTGGGGTGTCATGGATCCTGATACATCAAGGATTACCGCGATTTTGCGCGCCTTCAGATCCTTGCCGAACATGACGATGGGCTTGAAGGTCACACCGTTCATCCCACCAATCCCCTGCCCGGTGCCGAATCCACCGCCTGAACCGGAGGAGCCAAAGCCACCGCTGCCCATGGAGCCGCCTCCCATGGTGCTGCTGAGAGTTGGCACATCAATGGCATCCGCGGGCATGTCAGGCAGACTGATCGCAGCGGTGCTGTTGGCAGAAACGATCTTCTGCATGGGCGTGCTCTTGCTGAGCGCGTTGCGTTTCTTTGTCTGCACCTTGCTCGCCAGTGCCTGGGAGGCATCCTGACCGGACTTGCTTCCGCCGCCTGGGAGGAAGTCTACCGCCTTCTCCGCGGTAACGACCGTGGTGACAATCACCGTTGCGATCAACAGCAATCCCGCGTGGATGGCCAGGCTCAATAGGAAGGAGCCTGCGCCTATTTTTTGCCAATAGGTCGAAAAGAGACCGCGCTTCTGGGGGGGCGATACTGAAGGGCCTGCGTGGAACGGAGTCTTCTCAACTGCCACTGGAATTGGCGCCTCATGCTGCTGCGGGGCAGGAATCACCGGTGCGGAAAGCGATGCCTGAGGATACTCAGGGATCATTCCCGTACTGGTGGGAGTCAGGCTTTGGATTGTGACAGCAGGCTTGGTGCTTGCAGTTTCGTTTGGAGTACTGGGGGAACCTTCAGCATTCATCATCGCGCACTACGGATATGCCTTCACTTTCTTTGAAGAAACAAGGCTGATCGAGCGCTAATTATTCCATGGATAAAGCATGACCACGGATTGTGGCGTCAGGTCGTCCTGCGACCATTTTTTATCCAGCTTTTCAATGGCCCGCGTATGCTTGTTATACGGAATTCACCGGCACCGATTGGCCCGTCTTTGCGGCTTCTTCAATTGCAGCAATGATGCGCATGTCTGCCAGGCCCATGGAGCCCGGCGTGAGGATGGCTTTCTCATGCAGCAGCGCTTCAGAGAAGCCGTCCATCTCCGCGGTGAAGTGGTTCACTTGGGGAATGAGGAGATCAGCTTTTTCTGCATCGCCACCTTTGGGATCGCCATCCTGCACCCACAACTTGAGACCGCGATAGCTGAACGCTGGATCCATGCCGATGGTGCCTTTCGCGCAATGGACGGTGTAGAACCGGCTTTCCGCAGTGCCAAAGGAACAATCGCAATGTGCCAGTGCACCTGAGGGATAACGCATCTGGAAGGTGACGCTCTCCGGCACTTCATGGAATCGATCGTCATCGGTGGGTTCGTGCATGTAGGCGCTCACCTCAGCCGGTTCTTCACCAATCACATAGCGCGCGGCATTGATGGAGTACACGCCGACATCTCCGAGTGGTCCGCCCTTGAGCGTGCCGCTCAAGCGGATGTTGGGTGCTTTCACATCCTGGCAGTTGGAGGACACGAACGTCTTCACCTTGCCGAACTTCTGCTCCTGGCAAAGGTACATCACCTTCCGATTCAAAGGTTCGTAGTGCAGGCGGTAAGCTACGCCGAGTTTCTTGCCCGTGGCATTTGCGGCGGCAATCATCTCCTCCGCTTCCTGCACCGTCCCTGCCATGGGCTTTTCACAAAGCACATGCTTGCCAGCCTTGAGCCCCCGGATCGTGAACTCCGCGTGCATGCTGTTGGGCAGCACGATGTAGATGACGTCCACGCGCTTGTCCTCCGCGAGCTTGTCGTAGTTCTCGTAGTTGTAGATGGCGTCTTCCGGAATGTTGTACGCGCGAGCCACACAGCGTGCTTTGTCCGGATGGCCGCTGACCAGAGCGGTGGGCTGCGAGAGTTTGCAGCCTCCGAAGGCCGGCATGATTTCCTCCAGGGCAAGCTGGCCTAGTCCCACGATGGCCCAGCCCAGCTTTCGCTCGGGAGCATCAGGCACTTCGAGATTGGGTGGCTGCTTGTCCGGCGGAGCCAGTGGCACGGCGCCTCCGCTGCTGGTCTTGCCTGGCGAAACTTGGCGTGCAGCGCTCTTGGGCTGCGAGGGGCGTGGTTCATCGGCGGCCTGCGCCTGGAGAACTGCAATCGTCCCACCCGCCAGACCGAACGTCTGGCCGAGAAACTGCCTTCGATTGGAGTAGGTTTGCATGGCGTTAACGAGGTTACTTCGTGAATCGGCTGCGCGATGGGTGTCGACTGCACGCGGTGCCATTTCGCAGAGGGATGCGGAACTTCAGGTGGTCGCACTGCACCCAGCCACGCCTGCGTGCTGTCCCGATAACAGGACACAGACGACGAAGTCATGGGCTCTGTAAGTCGCAGGCCCTGATGCCTACTCACCCCCTTCCCTGACGATCATGGCCCAGATGCAGCAAGAGGAAAAGCCGGTCCGACCGCCACAAATCCAGACACGGCAACCCGGGCTGGAATCCGTCATGGACCCCGCTCCGCAGGCCGAGCCACGGCACCGCGCACGCGAACCAAAACTCAAGGATCGCGTGGCCATCATCACCGGAGGAGACAGCGGCATCGGTCGTGCGGTGGCACTGGCCTTTGCGGAGGAAGGCGCCGACGTGTGCATCATCCATCTGGATGAAGACGAGGATGCCTCCGAAACCGCCATGTTGGTGAAGAAGCACGGCCATCGTTGCATCACCCACGCCGCGGATGTGGGTGATGAAAAGGCCTGCCAACGAGCAGTGGAAGCTGTGGCAAAGGAGTATGGCCGCATCGACATCCTGGTGAACAACGCCGCGGAGCAGCATCCGCAGGAGACATTCGAGTACATCTCCACGGAACAGATCGAGCGCACGTTCCGCACGAACGTATTCTCCATGTTCCACCTCGTGAAAGCGGTGCTGCCGCACATGCAAAAGGGAGGAGCGATCATCAACACCACCTCCGTCACGGCATATCGCGGGAGCGCCTCACTGGTGGACTATGCCTCCACAAAGGGTGCCATCGTGGGCTTCACCCGTTCCCTGGCTCATGCATTGGTGAAGCGCGGTATTCGCGTGAATGCGGTGGCGCCGGGTCCCATCTGGACGCCGCTCATCCCTTCCACCTTCCCGGCGGACCATGTCTCGACCTTCGGCTCGGATGTGCCGATGGGACGCGCGGGAGAACCGAACGAGGTGGCTCCGTGTTATGTGTTCCTGGCGAGTGACGACTCCTCGTACATGACCGGCCAGGTACTGCACCCCAACGGCGGAGAAATTGTGAATGGATAAGCAGGCGCCAGAACTGCCGCTGCATTCGGCACCACCACCACCTGCGGCAGAGCTGGAGGAAGCGGGGCTTCGTTTCACCAGCGATGACCAGCCCGGCATTCGGCGTGTGAAGAAGGGGCGCGCGCTGCAGTACGTGGATGCGAAGGGCAAACGTGTGCGTGACGCGGACACGCTGGATCGCATCAAGAGTCTCGTCATCCCTCCCGCATGGACAGATGTGTGGATCTGTCCCCGCGCTAACGGCCATCTTCAAGCCACGGGACGTGATGCGCGCGGTCGCAAGCAGTACCGCTACCATCCCCGCTGGCGGCAGGCGCGGGATGAAACCAAATTCCATCACATCCTCGCCTTTGCCCGGGCACTGCCGAGGATTCGGCGCCGTGTAAAACGCGACCTCAAGGCACGTGGCATGGAAAGGAACAAGGTGCTGGCGACGGTTGTGCGCCTGCTGGAAGCTACGCTGATCCGCATCGGCAATGATGAGTATGCAAAGCAAAACCACTCCTATGGCCTGACTACCATTCGCAATCATCATGCAAAGGTGAACGGCAGCACGATTCAATTCACATTCCGCGGTAAGAGCGGCAAGAAGCACAACATTGACGTGAAGGACCCAACGCTCGCTCGCATCGTGCGGCACTGCCAGGATCTGCCCGGACAGGAGTTGTTTGCTTACGAGAGGGAGGGCGGTGTGCATGATGTGGGCTCCTCCGAAGTGAATGCGTACATCCGCGAGATTTCTGGAAGCGACTTCACGGCAAAAGACTTCCGCACTTGGGCTGGGACGGTGCTTGCGGCGATTGCGCTGCGCGAGTTTGAGTCCTTCACTTCCGTGACGCAGGCGAAGAAGAATATCGTTACTGCCATCGAGGCTGTGGCCAGCATGCTTGGCAACACGCCTGCGGTATGCCGCAAGTGCTATGTGCACCCCACCATTCTCGACTGCTATCTGGAAGGTACCACGATTGAGACCATCAAGCAGAAGCTGGATCCGGCTGTCGACTCAGGATTGAGGAATCTCAAAGCCGAGGAAGCAGCGGTGGTGGTGCTGCTGGATAAAAGGCTGCATGCGGGGAGGCAGAAGAAGAAGCGTGCTCGGAAGTCTTAGTGCTGTACTGAGGAGACCCGCGGTCTAAGGATGCGAGTGGAGAGAGTCCTGGTGTTCAACGCAGAGACGCAGAGGAACTTCGGAGACTAAGGTGAATCGGACTGGAAGTTTGGTCTCCGCAGCCCGAAGGCAATGACGAATGACGGCCACATGGTCTCAGTTTCAGTCTCCGAAGTTCCTCTGCGTCTCTGTGTCTCTGCGTTGAAGCCCATGCAGGTTGCCACATCCATTCACCCCTCACGCCCCCACTCCACGCAGATACTCCTTCGCCCGCACCGCCCGCTCTAGAATCGTGGAGGTGGATTCATGCTCATTTCCCGCGAGTTCCAGAATAAGCCCACCTTCGAAGTGGTTGTACCGCAGCTCGTCCGTCACCCACTTCCAGTCGATCACGCCCTCGCCGGGTGGCAAGTGGGAGTCGTAGTTCCGCTTGTTGTCATTCACATGCAGCATCTTCAAGTGACCTGAAAAGGTGGGAATCACACGACCAAGTTCACCCGCGAGATTGGCATGACCGGTGTCCAGGCAGATACCCACGCCGGGTGTCTTGATTTCACCGAGGAGATACATCAGGTCGCTGATGTGTCCGAAAAGCAGATGCGGCAGCATGTTCTCGAGCATCAGCTTCACGCCGAGTTCCCCGCAGACGGTCGCTACACGGTTGAGCGATCTTCCCGCGTGCTCCATGTGAGCCAGGAATTCCTCCTGAGGTGGGCGCCCCTCGCGCTCGGGGCCGGGATGCAGCACGATATGGTCCGCGCCCATCCATGCTGCGGCCTTGCAGGCTATCTCCAGCTCGCGTACCGCATTCTCACGCACGCCTTCATCGAGCGAGGTGATATCGATGTGGTTCGCGAAGGGCGCGTGGAAGGAATAGGCGTTCAGCCCGAGTTCGCGAATGCGGTCCCCCGCCCGGCGCACGTCATCCTCAGCGTGGTAGTTGAGGTGCATGGGAAAGGAGCAGATTTCGATGTCATGAAATCCGCTCGCCTTCACATCCTCCAGAATGGTCATGATGTTCCGGCGGTAGAAGCAGCCGGTGGACAAGCCTATGAGCAACGGATTCATCGGTCAGCGGTGTTGGCGTTCGATGAGTGCTTCGTAATGCAGGAGCAGGCAGCAGCCGGGATCATCCGGTGCGCAGCAGAAGCCCTTCTCCTGGGTGGAAGCGCAGTTGTAGTCCTCCAGACGGTCCAGCCGGGTCTCATACTGGCCGATGAAGTTTCTCACGTAGAAGTCGGCACGGGTGGCCGTGTCGTAGTCGTTCCAGTTCACGCCCCATCCGAACTCCGGCTTTTCAAAGCGGGAGCGGATATAGCCTGCGATATGCCGGGGATGCCAGCCCTGTGCCAGGAAGGTGCGGGCCACCAGTTGCATGCCAGCAGGTTTCAGCAGCAGGTCGTTGGGATTTTGCACAATGTGCCGCACACACGGTGGGAGTGACTCCATTGGCGTGTGGTCATACGTTTCCGGCCAGCGCTCCACGGGATCATGCCGGGTGGAATAGTAGTACTCGTGGAAGTGCCTCAGCCGCGAGGCCATGTATTCGTTGAAGAGCTTCGTGGAACCCAGAGTCTGGTCGGGGATGCGCACACAGGCACGCCGCGCGAGATCACGCACTTCCGCCTCATTGCGACGGACCTTTAGTGCCATCTGCACATCCATTTCATGAAGCGGGATGGCACGCAATGTCTGGGCTGGCTCTCCAGAAGGTAGCAGACCGGTGAGTTCCATCAGCTTCGGCTTGCGGTAGTTCGTAAAGGGCAGTCGCACCATGCGGGTGTGCAGCGGATCGCCGTACTCGGAGATGTCGATGGAGATGATCTCACGCCTGCGCGAGCCACGATGATCCACATGCACAGCCGTGAGCTCAATCGGAATGCTGCATGCCGCGCCCGCCTCCTCCTTCACACAATGGGCCACGTACTCCATGATGAGCCCCACCCCGCTGAAGATCTCCTGCATCTGCGGCGTGATGCGGCCCTGCAGGAAGGCCGGCACGCGGGCCATGCAGCGCTCGGTAAGTTCCGGCGTGGGAGACAGGGCTTCAATCTTCTTCGCGAGTTCGGATTCGCGATCAATTTTCCACACAAAGTGGTGCCCCTGCCCGGTGATGAGATGCAGCGGCTTGATGCCCCAGCGGAGCAGCTGCGCCTCAATGGAGCGCACCACCGGCTCCTGCAGACCAAAGGCGCGCTCAGGATCCTCATACGCCTCTGCCGGATGCTCAAAGCTCACATACTCCACATCCAGATGCATGAGGATGGCTGCCGAATCCGCAAGCGAGCGGGCAATGTCCAGATTGTTTTCGAGGAACCAGTCGAGCTCCGATGGCAGGCGGAACATCCGGGAATCGAGCTGCACACCATCCGAGCTGGTCAGATACACCGCGGAAGTCTGCCCGGCGATGTCTTCACCCAGAAACTCCATCAGCCGTGTCCTGACCACAGGATCCGCGTAAAAGGCTACAGGGCTGTCTTCTAGAACCGCATTCACATCGTTTTCTCCTTCGAAATCGCCTGCGTTTGCATTTGCGGATGGGTAGACCACACCGCGAGGCAAGCATGGGTCTGAAATAGAGGCTCCGACTTCGCAGGGGACTGGCATTTCACGGATGCCTTTCCCAAAGAGAATGACAGGCACAGGCCGGTTTTGTACAATCACGCCACAAATGGCGGAACACAGATCCTCGGTGCCGCCCTTTCATCAGCAACCGCAACATCCACCGATTGAACTATGAAATTCACGAAGAACATCGGAACACTCCTCCTCGCCGTCTTTCTCATCCTTCAGGGATTAGCTGGACTGGGCGTGGGCTTTCTGCAGATGCAACTCATCACGGCCATCGTAGCCCTGGTGGCCGGTGTCCTGCTCTTGCTCGGAAAATAATGGAAACCTGCGGGCGCTCCGCGTCGTCTTTCGTGAAGTGAACCTTTCGTGCGGCTGGCGCACGTGGGTAAAAGCCGGGATCCGAAACCTCTGCCCTCATTCCCCCAAATGACGCTGTTGCTCGCCGCCAAACCCTTCAAGAAATGGAACTTCTTCGAGCTCACTGCGGGAAGTACGATTGAGCTGACGGTTCGCTACGCACTGCTCGCAGGCATCGCCTGGTTGCTGTGCTACGTGATCTTCAAGCGGAAGTGGTTTGCCAGGAAGATCATCGCAAAGTTCCCCAAAGGCCGCGAGGTCTGGCGGGAAATCGGATACTCCGCCATGTCCATGGTGGTCTTTGCCATGGTGGGGGCGCTGACCATCATCGCCTCCCGGCACGGCTACACGCAGATCTACCGAAAGATCTCGGACCACAGCATGCTCTGGTTCGTGCTCAGCATTGTGATTGCCATCTTCATTCACGATGCCTGGTTCTACTGGACGCACCGGCTCATGCACCATCGGAAGCTCTTCAAGGTCTTCCACCGGGTGCACCATCTCTCGCACAATCCCACGCCCTGGGCGGCGTATGCGTTCTCCCCGTTGGAGGCTGCCGTGCAGGCCGCCATCTTTCCCATCGTGGTCACGGTCATGCCCATGCACCTCTATGCCTTCGGCATCTTCATGCTCTGGCAGATCGCCTACAACATCGTGGGCCACAGCGGCTATGAAGTGCATCCGCGCTGGCTGATGAATACCCCGCTGAAGTACCTGATGAACACGCCCACCAACCACGTGATGCATCACGAGTCCATGCGTGGGAACTACGGACTCTACTTCAACTTCTGGGACCGGCTCATGGGCACGAACCATGCAAACTACGAAGAACGTTTCCGCCAGGTGACCTCACCGAAGGGCACACCCAAGCCCGCTTCGTCCACGGACGAGACTGCTGGGCAGCGAGAGGGCGCCGATGAGGGTTCCCGAGTTCCCTCCTGATATTTTATGATATACCATCTGATCCGTCGCATCTTCCTCGCAGGTGTCCTGTTGACGGCTTCCGTGGGGGCCATCTCCGCGGAGGAAAAGAAGGAGGAGAAACAACCTGCCGACGAAAAGGCGAAGGCTCCGCCGCCAGACTGGGGTGCCATTTTCAAGATGCACTGGCAGAACCGGGTGCGCGCCTTCAAGGAACAGAACCTCGTCTTTCAGAATGTGGTCCTGCTGGGTGACAGCATCACGGAGGGGTTCGATGTCACCAAACACTTCCCCGGACGCCGCGTGCTGAACCGCGGTATCGGCGCGGACGTCATCGGGAACAACATGCCTCCGGACGATCCTCGAGGCGTGCTGCAGCGGCTCGACAACTCCGTCTTCGAATGTGGCGCCACGGATGTTTTCATCCTCATTGGCATCAACGACCTGAATTCCGGGAAGACAGTCGACTCCATGGAGGCAGGCTATCGCACTCTGCTCCAGCGGCTTCGCGAACACTCTCCCGAACTTCGCGTTCATGTGCAATCCGTCCTGCCGACGCGGGACGCGTACGACAAGCAGAACGCGCCCGTGCGGGAATTCAATGCCCGGCTCAAGCGGCTCGCGGCTGAGTACAAGTGCACCTATATCGACCTTCATACCCTCATGGCGGATAGTGAGGGAAGATTGAACAAAGAGTTCACGAATGATGGCTTGCATCTCACGGAGGGCGCGTACGCTTTGTGGCGCGGGAAGATCCTTGAGACCATGAGTTGGAACTAGCGGAACCGTTCCGGCTCGCATTCTGCAAGTCATGCCAGCCACCGAATATTCTTTCCTGACCCACTGGACGGTCCCGGGCACCTGTCCCGAAGTGTATGATGTCTTATACGATGGTACATCACTCCCCCGCTGGTGGCCTTCGGTGTATCTGGAGACGAACGTTGTAAATCAGGGCGGACCGGATGGTGTCGGTGCGTCCATGGACTTTTTTACGAAGGGATGGCTGCCCTACACGCTTCGCTGGCGCTCCACCATCACGGAAGTGAACCGGCCAGACAGCTTCAGCCTCGCGGCCGCAGGCGATCTCACCGGGACCGGCGAGTGGCAGTTCGCCCAGAAGGATGACAACGAGGTGGAAATCCTCTTCGACTGGCGCATCCGTGCGGACAAACCGATCCTGCGCTCGCTCTCGTGGCTCTGCAAACCCGTCTTCTCCGCCAATCACCGCTGGGCCATGCGGAAGGGTGAGGAAAGCCTGAAACTGGAGCTATTGCGCCGCAGGGCGCTCGATGAAGCGGCCCGCGCAGCCATTCCGGCACCGCCGCAGCCGACCTTCTGGAAGGCGCATGCTGAGGACTCCCGGGGTTAGTTTGTCCGGTGGCAGATTTCGAAACGGTTTCCTGAAGCGTCTTCAAAGAACACGGCGTAGTAGCCCGGCGCCTCGAAGCCCGGGCCTTCCACGTTCTTTGCTCCGGCATTCACCACGATCCCAGCGAGCCGATCCACCTCGGCATCCGTGTCTGCCCAGAAGGCGATGCGGTTCTCATTCGCAATGTGTGCTGGGGACTCAGTAACCCCAAAGAAGTCGCGCAAGTCCCCGTCCTCCCCCATCGCATCGTACTGAATCCAGCCTTCGATTTTCGCATCATGGACGAAGCCAAGTGCTGGCAGGAGGGTTTCGTAGAAGGCACGCACCTCTTCCAGATGGCGCACTCGCAGGTCGATGTGATCGAGGCGTCGTGTCATGCCAGGAGTGTGTCACACGCGATTGGGTCCATAGAAACTCCATAGAGCGCACCCAAGAATGAACATGGTGCCAATTCCCATGAACGCCAGCCCGATGCGCTGGAGCCGACGCAGCCATGGCGGCTCAATCTGGCGAATCTCTTTCAGGTTAACAGGCATTGTTTCGCCGTTCACCAAGCGGTTGAGGAAAATCCCACAAAAGGCCAACATGTGTATCAGCCCCAGGACAAATCCCACGAGGAACACAGCAAATGCAATGGTGTCGACACTTACGGCCATGGATGTCTTGGAGTATAACTCGCTTCAGCGGGCAGAAGATGAAATAGTCGACCAAAAGGAAAAAGCCCGCCGTTTGACGGGCGGGCTTTTTGAATCATTCGAGGTGTTTACTCGCGCGCTGTCCTAGAACAGCAGCGGAATCACGAGGATGGCCACGATGTTCACGACCTTGATCATCGGGTTGATGGCCGGGCCGCTGGTGTCCTTGTAGGGGTCGCCCACGGTGTCGCCGGTTACGGCTGCCTTGTGGGCGTCGCTGCCCTTGCCGCCGTGGTTGCCTTCTTCGATGTACTTTTTGGCATTGTCCCAGGCGCCACCGGCGCTGGTCATGCTGAGGCCGAGGAAGAGGCCGGTCACAATCGTGCCCATGAGCATGCCACCCAGAGCGGTGTGGCCAAGGAAATGGCTGGACTTCAGGAGCTGCACGCCCCATCCCACGCCAAGCACGCCAATGATGGGCAGCAGGGCCGGCAGAATCATTTCACGAAGCGCAGCCTTGGTCACGATGTCCACGCAGGTGGCGTACTCAGGGGTGTCCTTGCCAGTGAGGATGCCTGGCTTGGCGGCGATCTGGCGGCGTACTTCCTTCACCACAGCGCCAGCGGCATTACCCACGGCATTCATGCTCATGGCGGTGAAAAGGAAGGGCAGCAGGCCACCGATGAAGAGACCGATAATCACGCTGGGGTCCTTGAGCGAGAACTCAACGACGTGCCCGAGGTGTTTCTCAAGTTCGAGGTAGAAGGAACCGAAGAGCACCAGCGCCGCCACACCGGCGGAGGCGATGGCGTAACCCTTGGTCACGGCCTTCATGGTGTTGCCCACCGCATCGAGGTCGTCTGTAATCTTGCGCACGTCCTTCGGCAGTTCGCTCATCACGGCGATGCCACCCGCGTTGTCGGTGATAGGGCCGAAGGCGTCGAGCGACACGATGATGCCGGCCATGGAGAGCATGCTCATCACGGCGATGGCGATGCCGTACAGGCCTGCGAGAATGTAACCGCCAGCGATGGAGGCGCAGATGAGGAACACGGGAAGCGCCGTGGCGTAGTTACCAATGGAGATGCCCGCGATGATGTTCGTGGCGTGGCCAGTCTCGGAGGCCTTGGCAATTTTCCGCACGGGACCGTACTCGGTGGACGTGTAGTAGTTCGTGATGAGCACCACCAGCCAGGTGAGCACGAGGCCGATGAGGGCCGTGCCATAGAGCGCATTCGCCGTGAAAGGCAGCCCCTTGGCCTGGCCAAACAAAGCCTGCGTCACCGGATAGGCCAGAGCCGCCGTTACGAGGGCGGAGATGCCCACGCCCTGCAGGAGCAGCGCGGTGGCGCCACCCTTGCGGATGTTCACCCAGAGAATCCCGAGGACCGCACCCACGATGCTGATGCCACCAATCAGGAACGGATACATGAGGGCCGCCTGCGTGGCGTCGCCGAACTTCGAAAGAGAGGCAATGAGCAGCGCGCCGATGAGGGTCACGGCATACGTCTCGAACACGTCCGCTGCCATGCCGGCGCAGTCACCCACGTTGTCGCCCACGTTGTCAGCGATGGTCGCTGGGTTGCGGGGATCGTCTTCGTCGAGGGCGTTTTCGTTCTTGCCCACGAGGTCGGCACCCACGTCCGCCGCCTTGGTGTAGATACCACCGCCGAGACGGGCGAACACGGAAACAAGAGAGGCGCCCAGTGCGAGACCCACCAGGGAGTCAATCGCGTGTGCCTGATGACCACCCGCCGACATGACAATGTAGAACAAGGCCACGGAAAGCAGGGCCAGACCCACGACGAGCAGACCGGTCACCGCACCGCCATTGAAAGCCACACGCAACGCCTGAATATGACCCACGGTTGCTGCCTGAGTGGTGCGCACATTGGCCACCACTGCCACACGCATCCCAATGAACCCGGCAATCATGGAGCACACGGCGCCAATGATGAAACCGACCGGAACCGGAGCCTCCTTCTTCCAGATGAAGAGCAGGATGGTGATGATGACCGCAATGATGCTCACGCTGGTCACCTGGCGGCGGAGATAGGCCTTCGCCCCCTCTTGAATGGCCGCAGCCACCCGCTTCATGGCGTCATTCCCTGCGGAAGAGGCCATGATTTGCTTGATCAGCAAGAGTGCGTAGCCCAAGCCTACGGCACTCAGGATAATGGAGATGTAAATGCCCTGTTTGAGGAGGAAGTCAGACATGTGTGGGAGTGAGGAGGAGGCTAAACGCGAAAGATGGCCAAATAATACAGTGCGCGGAAAAAGAGGCGGCGAGTGTAGCGAGTTTGTCACGCGAGGCAACGGGGTTTGTGAAGGATTTCACAAGCCCCCATCAGGCAAATTCACCATCCCGGCCGCCGTGCGAAGCCCGGAAATACGAGGAAACAGCGGCAACACCCTGTATGGCAAGCCTGCCCTGACCCGCCGCTCATTCGTACGGCAAGAGGGCACAAAAAGACATGTCCCCTCCCCTTTCCACCTAAACGACGGGCGGCCCGCTGCGTGGGTGCCGTGCCGCTCAGGGCTTGGCTGGAGGCGGCAGTTTTCAAGACTGCCACGCCAGGAATCTCCACTGGCCATTCTCCAGCCGCCAGACGGCGAGGAAGCTCAGCACGCTGTCCATGCGTGACTCCGCAGTCTCAGCCTGGATACGGGCACGGCCGGTCATCAGCGCAATGCCGGGCGCAGGGAAGGTGAACTCGCGCTTCTCGTAGTCGATGCCGAGGTAGCGCGTCTTGCCGGAGGTCAATACCGGGATGAACGAGGCTTTGGTATCCACCGCCCCGGTCGAGTGTGCGTAGTGCAACTCGTCGGAGAAGATTTCGCCGAGCTTTTCTGCCGTTGGCTTTTTGAAGGCAGCCACGCGCGCATTGTCCGCAGCGGTGACTGCAACCAGCTCGGGGGTTTTGTTAAGTTCATTCTCCCCACGAGAGGAAGTAAACGGGGCCAGCAGGAGGCTGATCGCAAGGAGCTTCAGGAAGTGTTTCATCGACGTAGGCAGTTACCCGGCGATTACCACGCTACCCGCGGCTTGTCGCTGGTTTTGTCTTTCGACGTGGTCCCACGATGACACGCGAAGCGACAGCGTTTGACGGTGGCTCCTGGTGAAGCGTCAGATGAGGGTATGGTCAAGCGCCTTCGTCTGCATGGGGAAGTTGATGGACGAGGCTGCCGCCACGCCACCTTTCGCCGAGCCAGAGGGTAAGCATGAGCAAAAATGGGTTCATTACTTGGAGCAGTACCAGCAGTGTGCTGCCGATTGTTCCCTTTAGGAACAGGAGCATCGGTACCATCAGGACAGCATGCGCCAATATGCCTGCTGCCACGAGCAACGCCAAGGTGGCATAGCTCATCCGCCCGGGACCAAAGCACGCCCGGATCATCCAGATCGACAGAGGAATGAAAATCACGGCCGCCGTCAACGTGCCCGCCCCATAGCCCGCTCCTGCCACGGATGGTACGATGTGCACGACAGCGTTGACCATGATGATGCTGTAGACCGAAAGGCCGACCAGCGGGTGGCGCCGACTCAGGATCGAGGCGAGAGGCGCCGCGATCCAAAACATCGTGACGTTCACGGCCACGAAGTACAGCGGCGGAATGGGGCAGTCCGGATAGGATGGAAGCTCCATGATCCTGACTATGTCTTTCGGGAACTGGTGCAAACGTCCGAACATGTCAGCGCCGTATTCCTCAATGTTGTGCAGCAGGTAAGCCAGTAATCCCATCCACGACAACCATGTGTAATCGAGCCATCGCGGCCTGCTCTGATCTGCGCGCAGGAGGTTGGTGCAGAAAAGCAAAATGAGCAGCACGATGGCCGCAGCACCGCCTATCCATGGGAAGTTCAGATAGAACCAGTTCCAATTGGGCAGCTCAGGGTCCGTCATGAAAGCGACCTTAGTAGCCACGGTCTCAAATGCAGCCAGAAACTGCCCAACATTTCGTCGAGCGAACTATCGGCAAACCCGATCACACTGGCATAATGGAGTGGCTCGAGCGTGCATTTGCCCACGATTCATCCTGGTGACCGAAAACGAAACCGCCATAGCCACAAGGCGGCAAGCCTGGTGGGTGGGCGCTTTGGTGCTCGTGCCCCTGTTCTACTTCCCTACCATTCCGCCCGTGGTGTTAATCCACCGACAAGGCCGAACCAGGCGCTGCAGCCAACCCGCTGGGCGCGGCGGTGTCTTGGGGAATAGGTTGAATACTTTTGTCTCGCCCAGCGGTTGGCTGAGCTTTAGCGTTAGGCGTCGCTCGCATTTCGTGAAATTCCGCTGCTGAAAATGACTCTTAAGCTGCGTCGCGCTACGGTTGAGGACTTTCCTTTTGCGAAGGCAGTGCATCATTCCTCTTATCGAGAGTGGGTTGTGGATCAGTTCGGCGCGTGGGACGAAGGCCTTCAAGACCGATACTTTCAAGAGAGTTGGGACAGATGGCCATATGACATCATAGAAATCGATGGCCGACCCGTCGGCTTTTCTGCGGTCGAGCACGCTCACGATGCCACACATCTCAGAGAGTTTGCTCTGCACGGAGAATTCCAAGGCAGGGGAATCGGCGCGGCCTATCTTGGGTCACTCGTAAATGAGTTTCACCGTCCACAGAAGCCAGTTCGCCTGCGAGTATTTAAAGCAAACCAACGTGCCATCGCACTTTACAGACGCATCGGTTTTGCGGAGACAGGAACTACAGATCTTCAGGTCCTTTTCGAATGGCCGAACCACGTCGGTTTGCCGTAGGTTTTGTTGATCAATCTCAGTATGTCGAGAGCTTCTTCTATCGACGCCGGAACGCCTAACCTGGCGCTGCAGCGAACACGCCTCCGCGTCTCAGCAGTCCTTGTTGCCTTGGCATCGTCCCTTGGTGCTCTGGTGTGACATCAGGCACCTTAAACCGGCTGAGTATCAACGGAAACCGCTCTTGGTGAGCGGGTTTTGAAACAATTGGCGGAAGGGGTGGGATTTGAACCCACGGTAGCTTTTGACTACGTTCGATTTCGAATCGAGTGCCTTAGACCACTCAGCCACCCTTCCTTTTCACCATTCTAAAGGTGGCTGAAGCTTTCGCATGGAAGGGAGAAAATTGCAAGCCCCTGCTTTCACCGTTTCAGCATCAACATGCTCGGGGTGCGCGGAGGTAATAAATGTCCCACTCGTCCTCGGCGGTTTGGACGAAGCCGTGGCGCTGATAGAATCGGTTTGAGGGGCTGTCTCGCAGCGCGCCCAGCGAAACGGTCATCCCGCGGGCGTCGGCCAAGGCAAGGAGGTGGCGCAGGACTTCTGAGCCGATTCCTTGGGATTGGAAGGTCGGGTGGACGTAGAGGTGGTCCAACTGAAAGCCGCCGCCGTCGGCTGGCCGGAAGGTGTAGAAACCGATTCGCTGTCCGTCGAAAGCGATGAAGGCGGTGTGTTCTGGGTAGAAGGACTTGCGAAGCCGCTCGCGAGCCCGTTCGGGATTGAACCGTCCCACAGCTTCCAAACTCTCCCGCATGGCGGCGATGCGCAGGGCGAGAAGCTCCTCGAAATCGTCCTGCGAAACAGGGGCAAAACTGATTCTCCCCTGAAGTGCGGTGTCCATCGGTGTCATGAGTGTGAGCGGCACCTTGGCAGATGGCGCGGGGTGACACAAGGATGGCAAAAATGGGTTGGAACGCCCCTGCGGTACCACAAAATGGGTTTGCATTGCGACATCAAAAAGGCAGACTGCCACAGGTTGCCGCTTCGTTGAGTCGCTGGCATTCGCAGCAATGCTGCTGGGGGTGAACTCCTTTCGGCCATGATATCCCCCGCCCCATTGCTCCTCAGGACACCCGGGCAACATGACGAAGAAACCACGTTCCGCCGCGCGCAGAATCGGCTCACCTGATGCCGGCTCAGCCCGTCGTTATTTCAAAGAGGTGCGCTTCCGGCAGATTCGTTCTCTGGTGGAGCTGTCCCGTCACGGCAGTTTTGCTGCGACCGCAGCGGCGCTGGATCTTTCCGTGCCATCAGTGTGGCAGCAGATCCGGTCGCTGGAGGAGGAGTACGGGGTGCAGCTCGCTCTGGCGGATGGAACCAAGGTCCGTCTCACCGAGGACGGTCAGGCGCTCGTGGACCTTGCAGCTCCGCTGGTGGAGTCCTTCGACGGCTTGAGGCAAATGTTCGAGGACAAGCGAAACATGGCGACGCGGACGCTGACCGTCGTGGCCCCCTCCCCTTCGCTTTCTGGATTGCTGCGGCGCCCCATCATGCAGTACCGGCAGCATCATCCCAAGGTGAAGCTGGTCCTGGTGGATCGTGTTTCCCGGCTGGCAAGGGAGATCATCGAGCAGGATGGCGCCGATCTCGCCGTGATGGGTATGGCGACCGGAGATGAGCCCATGCCACAGTTCCAGTGCCTGCCGCTCACGCGCCACACCTTTCACCTCATGTGTCCACAGGGGCACCCGCTGGCTACGGCACGTCGCATCACCCTGGCCAACTTGGTGAAGGAGCCGCTGGTGCTGGCACCCCAGGAGAGCAGTTCCCACCGGCAGATCCGCCATGTCTTTGCTCAAGCAGGACTGCTGGACCGGATGAATGTCATCATGACGGCCACGAATCGCGCTCTGCTCTTGAACTATGTGGCCATCGGTTTCGGCGTCGCCATCGGGACGAGTGCTGCCAGCGTGAGACCTCCCAAGAGGGCTCCGGGAGAATCTGAAATCGTCGTGCGCGACATCTCCTCCCTCTTCGGTTACGAGGATGTGTTCCTGGTGCAACGCAAGGGCCGCTTCGAGCCGGAGCATGTGAGGGACTTTCGTGAACTGGTGCAGCAGGCGTTTCAGGAGAAAACGGAAACGGAAACGGCCTCTTAAGCCGTCCCTCCGTCCATTAGGCGGAAACTAATCGATACGCCACGCATTGCATCATTCGTCGTCCATCGCATAAGACGTGACGGTGACGGTTCGTTCGGTGTTGCTCGCTTCTCGTCTCTTCGAACTGAGTCCCACCAAGCATGAATCGACGTTCCTTCTTCCAGACCTCCGGACTTGCCACCGTCCTTAGTCAGCTCGCCAGCAATGCTTCCGCAGAGGCACCGCTGAAGGCTGTGCACGACGGCCCTGTGATTCGCATCGGCAATATCGGCTGCGGTGGGCGCGGGAACTTTGTATCAGCCATCATCGCGGAGAACCCGGGTTTCAAGATCACTGCCGCGCATGACTACTTCGCGGACAGCGCAGCGACTTTTGGCGGGAAATACGGCATCGCCGCAGACCAGCAATTCACCGGCCTGGATGGCTACAAGAAGATGCTGGAGCAGGTGGATGCTGTGGCAATTCACAGCCCGCCCTACTTTCACGTGCAGCAGGCGATCGATGCCGTGGCGGCCGGAAAGCACGTGCTCATCGCGAAGCCCATGGCCATCGATGTGAAAGGATGCGAAACGATCCGCCAACTGGCCAAGGACGCTGCAGCCAAGGGCATCGTGGTCCTGGCGGATGTGCAGTCGCGTGGCAACGAACATTTCCAGGAGGGCATCAAGCGCATCCACGACGGCGCCCTCGGTGACCTGATGTTCGGTGAATGCCACTACGAGGCGGACTTGATTCCCCGCAACGATGATGACAGCAATCCGGAAGGCCGGCTGAAGAACTGGGTGCGCCATCGTGATCTCGGCGGTGACATCATCACCGAGCAGAACATCCATGCGCTGGACATCGTGAGCTGGGCCTTTGGCCGTCCGGTCCGTGCCAGCGGGAACTGCGGACGCGGAGCACGACCGGACAACATCGGCGACGCTTCTGATCATTTCTCCCTGCTGTTCGAGTTCGAGAAAGGCGCGGTCACCTTCAGCTCGCGGCAGTTCAACGGCTGGGGCTCGCCCTTCGCCTGCGGCAATCGTTTCGTGGGAAACAAGGGCATCTTCACCAGTGAGTTCGGCGGGCGTGTGATGATCCGCGGAGACAAGGAGAGCTTCTGGCGTGGCGGTGATACCAAGAACCTCTACCGCACCGGCACGGAGAAGAACATTGAGACGTTCCGCGTGGCCATCACTTCGAAGAATCCAAACGGCAATCCCACTGTCGAAGGCGCAGTCGAGTCCACCCTGCTCACCTTGTTTGGAGAGTTCGCCGCGAAGACCCCCGGTGGCGCCACGTGGGAGGAGTTCATGAGCAAGTCGCAATCCGCGAATCCGGACCTCAGCGGACTGAAAGCCTGATCAATGATGCGCCGTCCTTGTGTACTACATTCCATGAAGCCGCTGCCACGCACCTGTCTCCTCATCCTCGCCGCCGGTCTGAGTTTCACTTCGCCCCTGCGTGCGGCCGATCCGTCACCTGCCACGGTGGCCATTCGTGCGGTCATCGATGATACCCAGCCAGGCTGGCGTGCGCTTACTGCAGAGGACTTCACGAAGGTCAACAGCGCTGATGACACGTGGAGTTGGAAGGACGGTGTGCTCCACTGCACGGGAACTCCCGTCAGCGTGATGCGCACGGTGAAGCCGGTGACGAACTTCGAACTCGTGGTGGAGTGGATGCACGAGAAGCCCGCCGGCAACTCCGGTGTGTTTCTGTGGGCGACTCCAGAGTCCATTGAAAAACTCACGACGGCAGCGAAGCCCGGCCTGCCGCAGGGTATTGAGGTACAGATCCTCGATCACGGCTACACCGAAAAAGTGGCCAAGACGGGCAAGCCCACCGACTGGTTTGGGACGAACGGGGATGTCTTCCCCGTGGGCATCAAGATGACTCCTTTCCCGCCCGTGTCGCCCAACGGTCAGCGTAGCTTCCCGCGCAAGCACCTGAGCAAAGGACACGGCGAGTGGAACCGGTACTACATCCGCGCCATCAATGGCGAAGTGCGTCTCTGGGTGAATGGTGAAGAAGTCTCCGGTGGCACCGGGTGCGATCCCAAGAGTGGCTACCTGTGCCTGGAGAGCGAAGGCTCCCCCATCCAGTTCCGCAAGCTGCGCATCCGTGAGCTGCCGTAGGGCCTTTTTCACACGTTTTTACTCGTATGGTGACGCAGACGGAGCGGGCGGGTGGGACGTTGAAAGGAATGGCCGCAAAAGAACGCAAAGAACGCAAAAGGTTACTGAGGTAAAGCGGTTGAAGCTTGGGCTGCTCGCTGGTTGCGACACTGTGGCCGCTGTCTAGGTTCGCTGGATGGAGATGGAAACGATCGAGTGGACCGACTTCACCAAGGTGGAATTGCGCGTGGGTCGTGTCGTGAGCGCCCGGCCTTTTCCAGAGGCCAGGAAACCCGCGTACATTCTGCAGGTGGATTTCGGTCCTGAGTTGGGCATCAAAAAATCCAGCGCCCAGATCACCCAGCTCTACACGCCAGAGGAACTGGAGGGCAAACTCGTGGTCGCCGTGGTGAACTTCCCCAGGAAGCAGATTGGTCCCATTCAATCAGAATGCCTCGTCACAGGCTTTCACAACGCTACGGGACACGTGGCCCTGTGCGTGCCGGACAAGCCCGTGCCTCTGGGCACGAAGTTGCTGTGAGCTGTCTTACCCTGCAACATCGCCCGTGAGCCACAGTGCGTGATCGCGCATGTCTGCAGGCCATGCTGCCATGCACTCCGCGAACTTCGGCACGTTGCCAGCAAAGAGCGCACGCGAGGATTCTTCGAAGCCGGGCAGGTCCCCCGCGAGTACCGAGATGAAGTGATAGGTGCGCTCTCGGCTCTGGCGGAGGCGGTCCTTTTCAGCATGGGTGCGGCGAGCTTCTTCGACCAGCTTGCGCAGTGCCACGGAGGCTCCTCCAGGCTGGGTGGCGAGCCATTCCCAATGACGCGGAAGCAGCGTAACCTCCCGGGCGGTCACGCCAAGTTTTGGACGGCCTCGCCCTTTGGTGACATCTGCGGGAGTTTCCGCATCTGCTGGTAGAATTGCGGATGTCTCCGGAGCTTCGTGGGTGTCTTGAATGGGCTTCAGCCGATTGATTACCTCGGCCTCTGAACCCCGCATATCCACCTCGACGGTGCGGCCTGTACGGTTATCAAAGATCAGCACTGGAGCACTCGCATCTCCCTCATGGGCACGTTTCGTTTCCAAGGCGACTTCCGTGAGCGAACCGGTCACGAGGCGCTTGGAACCATGAAAGCAGGTGTATGTCTGGCGAACATCGGGCGGTAAAATCATGCCGTTTATTACCCGGATAAAATTAGAATGTCAAATTATACCCGGATAATAAACGCCAAACCGTTCAATCCGCAGCTGAAGTCCGCTTCAGTGTCAGGCATTTTTTGGTCAAGAAGTTGTAACTGAATATAAGATTAGGTATAGTGCGGCTTAACATGGGCCAAAATCCATCTGGTATTTCAAGCCGAATCGACAGGGCGCGTCTGGCACAGGAGCTGAACGCCTTGGAAGAGCTCATTGAAGCCACGCCTGGCCGCCTTCACGGTCCTTCCCGAGTGCTCGCATTTCAGTTGATGGATGCCATCGACCAAGGCCTGAAACGTCACAATATTTACGCGGATGCCCGACTGGAGCTCTCCATCGCTGTACGAGCCATTCCTCCGTGGACGGCGACTCAAGCGCTGAACAAGCCCCAGAACGCCGATGTGGAAATCTACCATACCCAGGCCCGCGAAAGCATCGCCTACTTGCGAACTTTGCTGGATGACCGTTGCACCGCACAGGCGGTGTAAGAGAGGGCTTGCTAAGCAAAGGTTCTGCGCGCAATTGCAGGCTAACATTCATGCTGGAATTAATGCGTCCTTACGCATATAAAGGCACGTTCATGCCCGTCACCTCAGAACATTCCAACCGCGAGCTTGCCGAGCGTGCTGCGTCCCTCCTTCTTCAGGACATCGCGAATCCTCCCAGCCTCGAGGCGCTCGCCCGAGAGGTCGGACTCACATCCTTCCAGCTCAGCCGGATTTTTGGAACGTTCCTGGGCTACACCATCCCGGGACTCCTGCGCCGTCATCGCATGGATCGAGCTGCCGAGGCGCTACGCGAAACCAAGAGCGGCATCGGTGAAATTGCCGTCAGCGTTGGCTACCACAGCATGAGTGCCTTCTGCCGTGCTTTTGAGCGTGAGCTGAAGATGACTCCGAGCGAGTACCGGCAGCAATGGCGCACGAACGCCGGGACGTAGATCCAGAATGAAACGGGTCCCAAACAGGGAGGGACTCGGTGAGAGCATGGCCAAACAGAAGGGCCATACCATAAGGAAGCCTGCAGAGGCCCCCGGCACGAGACTGTGAGCTTTTCTGGTAGGGCGCCCCCTGTCTTCATGCGTAGGCCCGCAGCCAACCGTATGGGCATGCGCGATTCATCCACGAGACCATTTGTGATCAACCAAGAAAATGGGGGACGCACGCCATGAAAGAGCTGTTTCGTGAGAAGGATTTCACCCGGGTTGGATTCTACCGTGGCATGCTGGAGTCCGAGGGTATTCCCACGTTCGTGATGAACGAGAATACCGAGACGATGACCACCATGGTGCCGATCCCCGAGTTCTTCCCCGCGCTGTGCGTGGTGAATGACGAGGACTACGACATCGCCGTGGAGGTACTGGAGAAGAATGCCGTCTACGGCGCGCGCCAAAGCCAGCAGCAGCATGTGTGTCCCAAGTGCCAGGAGAAGAATCCAGGAAACTTCGAGACCTGCTGGTCCTGTGGAGCGGATCTGCTTTCGCCGGGCGAACGGTTGGTGTGATCAGTGTTTGGAGCCTTGAAGCCAACACCTCACTTTTGTGGTGGTGCGTCGCGGGCGTTCAGAGGTAGGATGGCCAGGGTACCAACTTCAACGCTGCAATCGCCCATGAGAGAACTGTTTCGCGAGCGAGATTACACCCGCGTAGGCTACTTCCAGACCGTTCTGGAGGCCGAGGGTATTCCCACCTTTGTACGGAACAAGGATACCACCACCTTCATGACGGAGATCCCCATCCCGGAGTTCTACCCGGCGCTCTGTGTCATGAATGATGAGGACTACGAGGACGCTGTCCAGATCATCCGGGACTGCATCGTGAAGGACAGCGAGTCCAGTCAGGAGGAAGTCGCTTGCCCGAAGTGCCAGGAGAAGAACCCGGGCAACTTCGAAATGTGCTGGTCGTGCGGGACCGACCTTGTGCCAGCGACGGCTTAATCCTCGTCCAGATGGTCCTTGAGGCGTTCCTTGAGGTCGTTGCGGGCGCGGAAGAGCAGGCTCTTCACGGCCGAGAGGGACATGCCGAGGATTTCGCAGATCTCTTCATAGGGCATGTCCAGGTCGCGGCGAAGGGTCACGGCCAGACGCTGCTTCTCCGGCAGGGTCTGGATGGCGCGGTCAATGGCCTCTTCCAGTTCACTCTGGGCCACGGTGGTATCCGGATGATGCCGGGGTGAGGCGGCATGCTCCCGGTGAGAGTCCTCCTGCTGCTCGTCCATGGAGACCTCACGCTTCCGCGTGCGACGGCGCATCTCATTGAAGACGAGATTGCGCATGATGGTGAAAAGCCAGGTGGTGAACTTCGCGCTGGGTTCATACCTCGGGGCTGAGCGCCACACACGCACAAAGACCTGCTGGGCCACGTCGTGCGCGTCATCCACATTGTTGAGCATCCGCGCCACCGTGCCGATCACCGCGCGCTGGTGGAGATCCACGAGTTGCTCAAAGGCTTTCACATCCCCTTGCTTCACGAGCAGCATAAGCCTGACGTTCTCCTCATCAGGAGAAGCTTCCGGGGCGCTGCTGTTTGCGGTGCTCGGCGTCCAGTCCGGCATGTTCCAGGCGAAAAAAGGTGGGGTGGCTGCGAACGTTACCGCGGACATGCGGGGTGTAAACCTGCCTCCTTTAGAAAGGTTGCAGGAGATTTACAGTTCGCCGCTGCGCCCTAGGATTACAGTGATGCCCCTCCGCCTCCTGTCCGCCCCTCAGCAGTCCATTTTGAAAGCTTGCGACCCACCGGGAAACCTGAGAAATTTGCCGTGCGAGACACCCTCCCATGCTCATCGACCTGTCCATTGTCCTTTGTGGAGTCTCTGCGCTGGCCATCTTGCTTGCCTTGGGTATCAGGAGCGAGCACCGATACTCGATTGCCGTCTCGGGATACATTACGATTTCTGTGGTGATCATATCCTGGCTGGGCTTCGTAGGATGGCTGGAGATCGGGATGGCAGAATCTTTTTCCTCACACCGGATGCCGCAGTCCATGTATGCGGTTTTTCTCGTGCCAATCGCACTCCTCACGCTCCTGGGGCTGGCAGTGCTGCCGCTGTTTCCTCTCGCCACCTCGCGCAACTATGCCGTGGTGATTTTCAGCCTTGCTCTGGCAGGCAGCCTGATCCTGCATCAGCCCCGGGTTCTCATCGGAATTGCCATCCTGGCAGCGCTGTGGATGTGCGTGCATCGAATCCGGGCATCTCAGCCCGTAGAAACCAGCCCGTAAAGCTGCTGCCCTACCCCAAGGTGAAGTCTCGCGTGTCCAGCGGCAGCGCCTCTGGATGCTGCTCCGCCCAGGCTGCAGCGCGGGCGTTGAGTGGGCTTTTCACATTGTAGCTTTGGAAAGCGAGCATTTCCGCGATGCGGGAAATGAGCTGGAGCAGCGTCTGGCCAGCACTCCAGTGATCGCCGATGCAGATCTTCTGGGGGTCGATGTTTGGGTGAAACACGGGAGTGAGCATGCGGCAGACCGGCGGGCGGCGCGGATAGTCCAACGGCAGGAAGACTTCCGCCCGATGCGTGCCTCCATGGGAAAAAGACTCATTCCCGGCGGGCACCAACCCCGCGAGATGAAAATCAATCACGTAGCGCTCCGGAGGGTCCCCTTCCACCTCCACCAGTCGGATGGCGGGGTGTTCATGCAGTCCGTGCCAGACATGCTGGTAGTCGGCGGTCAGTCGTCGGAGTCGGGGCGTCATTGGGAGGCGTTCGGGAGCAGTTCAAAGTCCAACGTATGCGTGCGTGCGTAAGTCAGGCTCAGCAGCACGGTGCCCACAATCAGGATCACCGCTACGATCATGCCGATGATCAGGAGGGTCCGGTACAAGCCTGGGAGCGTGGCCAGTTCCTTGCGTCGCAGCGGATACCAGATGGCAGCGATCAACAGTCCCAGTGGCGAAGTGCAGGGCAGGATGCAGAGGCTGAAGACCACCATGGCCATGCGCTGGGTGCCGGAGCGCCGTGACTGTTGTGTGGCGCGGTTGCGGAAAGCCTCGGCATCTTCCGGGCGCGCGGAAGAGAAGGTGGCGCCGCAGTTCCTGCAGCGTAGCGCGGCCGCCATGATTTGCGTGCCGCACGAGGGGCACTGCTTGTGTTCCTGGCCCCAGAAGGAAACCGGAATCTCCAAGTCGGTGCGTGGCTCGGTGGGAGGCGTCTCCACGCAGCCATATCTTCCGCAGCCACCATTCTCCGCCCAGCAGTCATCGTGGTAGACGGTCGTGCATGACGGGCACTCGACACTGCCGCCACCGGGCTCGACCGCCGTCAGGCAGATGCTGCACACATGGCTCTGGGTATTTTCCGTGGACATGGCAAATCAGCTCTTGCGCATCTGGAAGGTAAAGACGGTGCCGCCGATGGTGATCTCATCCCCATGCCGCAGGCGGGCGCGCTGCTGGCTGGAGCCATTGATGATCACGGGTTGGGTGCCCTGACGCGCTTCAATCTCGTAGCCTTCGCCCACTGTGCGGATCAAGGCGTGCTGGGGAGCCACACGGGGGTCGTTGAAAAGATACAAGTCGGACTTGGGGGAGGAACCCACATTCATCACGTCCTTGTAAAGCAGGAATTCCTTCCCCTTCAGTGGTCCGTGAATCATGCGCAGCCAGGCATCGCGGGCCAGCAGCTCCACGACACCAATCATGCCCCCCGTACAGGCGCCGATGATGGCGATGGCAACGAGGCGGCTCACATCCCCACCCACGTGGTCATGGCCAAGGAGCATGGTGGAGATGGGATCAAAGAACATCCCTCCCAGCAGTCCTCCCACGACACCACCAACAAATCCGTATGTCACCAGCCGGGTGGAGCGCAATGCCAGCCCCTGCCCCACTCCCATGGTCATGCCTGCCAGCCCCCAGGCGAGCATGCGCCCCATCATCTGCAGTCCAAATCCCACCCCTGCATTGACGCCACCGCTGGCCATTTTCTCCGACGCAAACATGCTGATCGGTCCATAGGCGATGTTCGCGACGATACCGCTGACGAAGCCTCCCACGAATCCCACCACGAGGCCGACCAGGCCACACAACAAAGCGCGACGCGGCAACCGGCACACGATGCCATCCACCGCACCAATCCCCAAGCCGATACAGGCGGCGATGATCGGGAAGAAGAGCAGATTCGCTGCGGAGTTCTGCGATTGAAGCTGGGCGATGGTCTTTGGTGGTCCCAGTACCGCATCATCCGGCAGGGGTTCGACAAGGATGGCAATGGCGGACTCCCCTCCGCTCATGGCGTAGGATTCATCGATGAAAGCGATCACCTTCTGACCTGCACGGATGGTGGAGGGATCGAGCCAGCCTACAGCCTTGTTATTCCTCACTTCCCGCACCCCGTCCGGCAGCCAGATAGTCTGTCCATTCACCACCAACCTGGCAATGGTGGGCACCTCGGTATCGATCGTTCGCATGCCGAAGCGGTATTTCGCCACATCGCTCCGCACTTCCACGCTCTCCACCGTGCCCTTCAGTTCCAGATGGTCATCAAACCAGGGCTCAAGAATGGCCCAGGCGATGATGGCGCTGACGCAGCCCACGACCATGAGGACCACCCAGCTCTGGAGGAAGATGGACTTGCCACGATCACGAGCGATTCCTGTCTCGCCCCGCAGGCTCATCTGCCGCTTGAGCAGATCGTCGACATGACGGCTGTTGGCATCGTCCTTGGTGATGCGGATGACGGAGTCGTTCTCGGTGCTCATGGAAAAGTTATCTGGTCTCTACTTTGCGGCAGGCGGCGAAGCGGGAGGCTGCGGGGCGGACTGCGCCGGAGGTGAGGGTGATGACGCGGGCTGCGGCGCTGCGTGGGGTGGTTCCACCTGTTTGGGCTGGGAGGCTGGTTTCGCCTTTTCCTTCTTTTCGGGCTGTCCTTCCTCGAGCGCCGCGGCGGCGGCTTTTGCAGCCTCTTCCTGCTTCTCCTTCTCAAGGTCCAGCAGCAGGGCGTTGAGTTCGGGAGGCACGTCCCAGTTCACCACGCTCACGCCGAGCAGCACGTTCTTATCCCCAATCTTTACCGGCACAGGAACGAAGCTGTTCAATTGCGGCGGCTCAATGCGCGCCTGGAACTGCGCCCGGATCAGGAGCCCGGCAAACACCAGCACGCCCAGGCACACGACCGCTCCGGCGAAGAAGAGGGTCTTGTAAAACATGGAAGTCACTTCATCGAGCGACTGCGTGAGCTGGGAGATGCGGTTCTCCAAAGCCTCGAGGCTTCGCGCCGTCGCGGGATGGCGCTCGCTCCCCTGCATGGTGGCCGGCATGCTGGAAGCCGGCACGCGAGCAGGCTGCTCACGGCCATCCACCCAATAGCATGGCAGGTAGGTGATGCCTCCGTCCTCGCCGCCATTGGCCGCGAGAGCTACTTCGCCTGAGATGGGATCCGTGACCAATGCGACCTGTGCCTCGCCAGAGAAAAAATTCTTCTGGATGAACAGGTCCATCTCAGAAAACTCCACACCAAATCCGGGGTGGGTGTGATACCAGCCCACGATGGAACGGTCCGCATGCTCCCGGTCGATGGTCTCGTGAATGGCATTCCAGGTAGCCTGCGTGAAGGTCACATGCGTGCTCCCTTCGCTGGCAGCCTGGCCGCGAATGATGGCCTGCACATCGGTATAGATTCCCTCGTCATCCTGGCAGACTTCACCCACAAGCACGCCACAAACTTCCGCCTGCAGCGATTCGCGAGCATGTGCCGCCAGCTCGGCGTGCGCCTGGCGGGAAATGGCGACGCGCAGCGGCACGTGGCTCCCTTTCGGCCCGGGAAACACCTTCTTCCTGGCTCGCTGGGTGGTCACGGAGCGCCCCACCTGCACCTCGGAGGAGGTTTCCTTCTGCGCTTTGCCTTTGTTTCCAGAGCTCATGGCGTGATGTTCTGATTCTGTTGCTGCTGGCACCGGTCCTCGAAGCCGGACTCTGCAGCCAGCTCCATGCCCAATTGACGTTCGCCACGCCGGGCCCACAGGACGTCCCGCTCGGGCAGGCCCAGTTCGCGGGCGCTTCGCTGCATGGCTGGATGCGCAGGCGTGAGAGAATGCACCACTCTTGGCGAACATTCCGCGCCGCACGAGGAACAGTGCAGCTCATGCTCGCCCAACTGTTCCGCAGCGCGCCACACAGGTGTGTGTAGCCCACAAGCGAGGCACTCCATGCGCTCCACGATCTCCCGTCCGAAATCCAGCGCATCCAGTCCCCCCAGCCGCGCCTCAGCCTCCTTCGCAAGGATGGCGAGCGGACTCTCCCATTTCCAGTCCGGCGAGGACACGATCTCTGGCTGCGCCTCATGCCACGGGCAGTCCTCATGGATCTGATAGTCGATCCCATAAGAGCTGTGGTGCTGGCCATCGAAGAAGAAGCCCCGGCCCAGCATGCCATCCATGCCGTGAAGAATCTTCACCACCTCCTGGGCCTGGATGGCGCCAATCACGGAGGCTGACGTGGGCGTGGTGGGAGTGCCGCGTTGTGCCATCGCCCGGCGGGCCACCAGCGAACAGGATCGACGTTTGTCAATAAGGTCCCAGTCCACCTTGCTCATGGTGCATTCGTAGCACGGCGTGCGTGGGGGGTAGAAGGCGCGCACGATGCCCTGCAGCACCTCGATGCCGCCGTCCACCCACGGACGGTCCATGCGGGCGCAGGCGCTGTTCACGAACACGCGGGCTTCACGGTTGTCGAGCGCACCCACCACCACGTCTGCCCAGCGGAACCAGCCCAGTCCCAGTTCGGCAATGACATTCCCTACAAGTGGATACACCCTGATACCCGGATAGATTTCCTGGAGCGCCCGCGCGGCGCAGAGGGCCTTGGGCTGGCCTTCATCCGATTCACGGAAGAGGACGGAACGACTGAGATTGCTCAGCTCCACATGGTCCTGATCCGCAATCGCCACGTGACCCACGCCCAGCAGGGCCAGGTTCTTGAGCACCTCGTTGCCGAGCGCGCCCGCGCCGATCACCAGCACCTTCGCCGCTGT
This sequence comes from Roseimicrobium sp. ORNL1, assembly GCF_011044495.1. GTDB lineage: Bacteria > Verrucomicrobiota > Verrucomicrobiia > Verrucomicrobiales > Verrucomicrobiaceae > Roseimicrobium. Next base: position 3,624,730 of record NZ_CP049143.1, on the reverse strand, counting down.
CAGGCGGCGCTGGTCCCACCACTCAATGGCTTCCAGCCGGGCAAACCTGCCCTCTGCGAGAGACACAACCTCGGGATGCGGCACGCTCATGGCAGCATCAGCCAGCGGTGATCTCCGGCTGCAGGCGCAGTTCATCCCCATCCACCACGCCGACATCGGCCAGGGTCTGGTGATCGAGGAGTTGCCGGCCGCTCCTGCGGTGATGCAGCTTGTAGCTCATCAGCTGCCCATCCGGACTGTTCAGCGGCAGGTTCATGCGCTCGATCAGAACGGTCAGCACGCGGTTGATGGCCACATCATCCGGTGCCTCCACTTCCGTGGCGCGGCTTCCCGAGATATCCAGTACTCGAAGTCTTGTTGCTCCCATGAGTTGATCGCGTTTCAGAAAATTTCGTCAGCCATTGCTCAGATTCCCGATCACGATGAGCGCGACGAATCCGATCAGTAACAACGTGTTCCAAGTGACCGCCACCCAGACGAGGGCCGGATTTTGCAACCGGCGTTCCTGGGCAGAAAGGCTCACGGCAAATCCAATGAGTGCGGGGAAGAAGATCAGGAAAGAGAATGCCAGACCTGCGGCAGCCTCGCTGGACTCAGCGAAATAGCCGGTGACCATCAAACCCGTCGCTGCGGTGCTCCAGATGGCCAGGAGCAACCCGACGATGACCAGCGTCTTTCGGGAGGAAGACAGCCCCGTGGGCCCTTTCATCGCGCAGGTGGGACAGATGTGCAGATTGCTCTCCAGCGTGAAGCTACAGGTCTCGCAAGTGTGGGCACCGCACCCACTGCAGCGCCTGATGGTCTTCACCTCTGGATGCTGGGTACACGGGTGTGAGACCAATGGCGAGTGCACAGGGATGCGAGGCCTGGGGGCCTCCGGTAGCCTGGCACCCACAGAGCAAGTGAGACACTTGAAAGTCCCATCCCTTTGCGGCCGGGCGCAGTTGTCGCACAAGGGCATGGCGCACTGGGCACAATAGCAAGTGGCGGGGATCTGGGCGTGCCGCCCGCAGGTCAGTGTCGGTTCGGAAAGTTGGCTCATGGCGAGTGGTGGCGGGGACCTTTCAGGACAAGCGCGAAACAAGACTCATGAGCCAGAGAGCGAGCGCGAAAATGCCAACGACGAGGGCGGCTGTCGATTTTCCGGATCCCAACAAGGTGGGATCATCTCTCATGAGTTTTTTCGCCTCAACGGCTTTAAAGATGGCCATCGGCCCCAAGATGAAGCCGAAACACAACAGTCCGATGAATGCGAATTTCAGGGCATCCGCCGCCTCTTTGCACGGACGCAGGCGGTTCTCCAAGATGGGTTCGCGTCCGTTCAGAGCGAGCACTTTGCAAGATCCGCAGTAGTTCTGTCCACTGAGCTGCACGAGGCAGTTGTGGCAGAACGGCTCGGCGCAACCGGTGCAGGTGGCCACAGCCTGGGTCTGGGGATGATTCCTACAAGACATAACGGTGTGTGAGGGTTTCGGTAAGGAAGGCTCCGCTCTTAGCGGGAGACTCCCGGTCAGGAAAGGAAAATTTTCGCTTTTACCCCAATCCGCAAAAATATGTGTGCCCTTGCGGCTCTCTCTTGAAATCCAGCCTTGTGAGCAGGCAGTGGGCGGGCATCTTGGTCATCCCACTCATGGCCGCATCCCCACCCCTTCAAACCGAACAATCGACCGGCTACATCCGGGTGCGGGGGGCGCGGCAGCACAACCTGCAGAATGTGGACGTGGACATCCCCCGCGGGAAGCTGGTGGTGCTGACCGGGGTGAGCGGCTCGGGGAAATCCTCCCTGGCCTTCGACACGCTCTATGCGGAAGGCCAGCGGCGCTATGTGCAGAGCCTCTCAGCCTACGCGCGCCAGTTTCTGGATCAGCTCGACAAGCCGGATGTGGACTTCATCGATGGGTTGTCACCGGCGGTGGCGATTGAGCAGCGCACCGTGGCACACAACCCGCGCTCGACCATCGCCACGGTCACGGAGATCTACGACTACCTCCGCGTCCTTTACGCCGCTGCCGGCCAGCCACACGATCCGGTGACGGGCGAGCCCCTGCGGAAGATGACCCCGGCAGAGATTGCCGATGAGATGCTGCAACTCCCGGAAGGCACCCGCGCCATCGTGCTGGCTCCCGTGGTGGCCCAGGAGAAAGGCGACTTCCGTGGGCTCTTTGAGAAGCTGCAGCGGCAGGGCTTTGTGCGTGTGCGACTGGATGGAGTCATCCACGAGCTCGATGAAAAGCTGAAGACCACACGCACGGAGGCGCATGACATCGAGGTGGTGCTCGATCGTCTCGTGCTACGCGAGGGTGTGCGGGGTCGGCTCATGGAAGCGCTGGAGTCGGCGCTCAAGTGGAATCCGCGTGAGGTGCGTTTCCTTACCGGGGACGGAGATCCCTCGGACTTGAGGGTCTTCACCACGGCGTATGCGAATCCGCAGACGGGCACGGTGCTGGAGGATTTCACGCCAAAGCATTTCTCCTTCAACACCCACCTCGGCGCCTGTCCCACCTGCGAAGGAGTAGGCACGGTGATGGCGGCGGATCCTAAGCTCATCGTTCCGGATGAGGCGAAGTCGATCCAGGCGGGCGCGGTCAAGACCTGGTGGAACAAGCAGCCGAAGCTGAAGGCCCTGCTCCAGCGGAGCATCGAGGCGCTCGCGAAGTTTTACGAGGTGGATCTGGAGACGCCCTTCCGCGCGCTGCCGGAGAAGTTCAAGGATGCCCTCTTCCACGGCACCGGCAAAGTGGCCGTGCCCACTGGCTGGAAGATCGATGCGAACAAGAAGAGCGTGGCCAAGCCTTTCGAAGGATTGCTGGATCAGGTGGAGCGCATGCACAACACCGTGAAAGGTGAATCCCTGCGTGCCCAACTCACGCGTCTGATGAATCCCCTGCCCTGCAAGACCTGCGGTGGAAAGCGGTTGAGGCCTGAAGTGCTGGGCGTCACTCTGGAATCAAGGGGTGAGGCTGAGGCCTCGAAGGTGAACGTCCATGAGTTCACACGAATGGCGGTGCGGGATGTCATCCCTTGGATGGATGGACTCGTGCTGACGGATCTGCAGAAGAAGTACTGCACGGAACTGCAGCGCGAGATTCTGAAGAGGCTCGCTTTCCTGGATGAAGTGGGGCTCGGGTATCTCACGCTGGATCGTGAGAGTGGCTCCCTCTCGGGTGGCGAGGCTCAACGCATCCGCCTTGCCAGCCAGATCGGCGCTGGGCTTGCTGGAGTGCTCTATGTACTGGATGAACCCAGCATCGGCCTGCATCCGGTGGACAACGAACGACTCATCGGCACGCTGAAGCGTCTGCGGGATCTGGGGAACTCCGTGCTGGTGGTGGAGCACGATGAGGACACGATTCGTGAGGCGGATTGGTTGATAGAACTCGGCCCCGGAGCAGGGCCGCACGGGGGACGCATCATTGCCCAGGGACCTGCAACGGAATTGGTGAAGCAGCGCGAGTCCCTCACTGGCTCATGGCTGGATGGCCGCAGCGGCATTCCCGTGCCCAAGGTGCGACGCAGCGCCGGGCTGATAGGAAATAGGACACCACAAGGCACCAGCGGCGGAGACGAACTTACCCTGGAATCGGGGGAGTCTGCACCGGCGGCAGCGAAGCGCTCACGATTCCAGCGTGCCGTCGCGGTCTCCGGTCAGCCGCTGACCATTCACGGGGCGTCCGAGCACAACCTGCGCAATGTCACCGTTTCCTTCCCTCCGGGATGCTTCATCTGCGTGACAGGCCCTTCCGGCAGCGGGAAGTCATCGCTGGTGGATACCATCCTGCGTCGCGCGCTCATGCGCCACTTCTACGGAGCAAAGGATGAGCCTGGGAAGCATGAACGGATCAGCGGATTGGATTCCATCGACAAGGTGGTGGTCATCGATCAGGAACCGATCGGCCGCAGCCCGCGCTCGAACCCTGCGACCTATGTAGGGGCTTTTACGCCCATCCGTGAACTGTTCGCCCAGCTTCCCGCCTCCAAGGTGCGCGGCTACCAGCCGAACCGTTTCAGCTTCAATGTCGCTGGTGGCCGCTGCGAGAAGTGTGGCGGCGATGGACTGCTGACCATCGACATGCATTTCCTGAGTGATGTGCAGGTGACTTGCGACCAGTGCCGCGGGCGCCGCTACAATCTGGAGACCCTGGAGATCACCTGGAAAGGCCGCAACATCTCCGACGTGCTGGACATGACGGTGGCGGAGGCCACACGTTTCTTTGAGAAGCACCCGGCCATCTTCCCCAAGCTGCACGCGCTGGAGCAAGTGGGCCTTGGTTATGTGAAGCTGGGCCAGAGCGGTGCCGCCCTCTCGGGTGGTGAAGCCCAACGCGTGAAACTCGCTGCGGAACTCGCCAAGAAGGCCACCGGACACACGCTGTATCTGCTCGACGAACCCACTACCGGTCTGCACTTCGCGGACATTCAGACGCTGCTCACTGTGCTCATGCGTCTGCGTGATGCCGGGAACACACTGGTGGTCATTGAGCACAATCTCGATGTCATCAAGTGTGCGGACTGGATCATCGATCTGGGGCCGAGTGGCGGTAGTGGTGGCGGTGAAGTGGTCGCCGTAGGCACCCCGGAAGAGGTGGCCGAGAGCGAGCGAAGTGCGACGGGACGCTTCCTGGCGAAGGTGCTGGCGTAGGGATAGTGCTATCCGCAAGGAACAGGAATGTTTGTTTTTGACACACGTTGCGCGAACAAGCCGTGCCCTCTGCGTCGTATTAGAGGTAATGCGTTGCCAGATCTTCCATTGTCTTGCGGTGCTTCTGTTAGGGTGTGTCGTGGGCTGCACGACCGGCCCGCGCAAACATCCTTCGCACACAGGCCATGCCGATCAGGGTGATTCCTCCCTGCAATACCCCGTGGCTTCCGCACCGGATGCCAACCTCACGCTGAAGCTCGCCGATGTGGATCACGTCACCGCCACCTACGAGCCCGCTCCCACGCCGCATGCTCGCGTGGTGATCTCCGGCACGCTGGCCGATGGTGCCACACGCATCCATGACATCCGGGAGCAGCGCGTGGCTGGAGGTGTGACCTTGTCCGTGATCACCGCACGGCCCAAGGATGCCGTGGCCACGCTGGCCATCATCCCCTTTGAGCGCGTGGTGACCGTGGATCTGCAAGGGCAACCTGCTGGCATCTTCTCCATTTCCGCAAATGCTGAGGGTGCTACAGTAGTGGTGCCGTGAGCGAAAGGTCAGCCCAACACCGCACCACCGTCAGCGGAAAGGAGAGCGCATGAGTGACACCCTCCGGCGAGTGAGCTGCATCTTCCTCTGCAGCGTGCCATTGCTCGTCTCCGTCGTCGTCGGAGTGCGTGCCCTTCGCATCCCGGGGGTTTATCAAGCTCTCGGCGTCTTGTTGTTTGGCGCGATCATCGGCGCCGCTTGGGGCTTGGTCGCTCGCGCCTTCCGCTCGGGCGCGGAGGCTCAGCATAGAATGGGGTTGGTCGGGGGACTGTTGTTGATCCCGTTTGCTCTCGTTGCACTTCTGTGGGTCGGACTGGGCACTCCCGGGGAGGCCTCTCCAGCAGAAAACAAGATGCGCTTCCTTATTCTCCTGCTCGGTGCGATTGCTGTCACGGGAGGATTCGCAGTCCTGGAGCAGGCGATCCACGAGGCTGGTGAACGCCTCTACCTGAGCCTCGGGTCTGTCGCGAATATCCTCGCAGGCGCTGCCTATCTCGTCTGGGCCAGCTTTCATCTCGGTGGCTTCGTTCTTGAGGTACAAGACGGGCAGAGACAAATGCAAACGCTACCAGCGGTCCTCTCGCCGAGCGAGGTATTCGACCCCCTGTTGTTCATCGCCTGTGTGCTGACCTATCTCGCGACGCTGATCTTTGCCGTGTGCATGGGACGAGTCGCTTGGCTTGGGCGTGGTATGACGCGCGCCTTCGTGCTGGCAAGCGTAGCAGCCTTGGTAGCGCTCGCCGTCAGAGGGGTGTCGTACCCTGAGCCCATCGCAGGGGACACACCCTGGTACATGCATCCCGGTTTCGTTGCCGGGATCCCCATCGTGCCGTGGATGATGCCCTTGTGGCTGGGCTTGGTCGTATTACAGCGAGCGGACGACGCGCAACCGTGATCGCGCTTCGTCGGCCAGCCGCGAATTCCTATTCCCAGCTGGAGTATTAAATCCCCTCCAGCACGCCCGTGCTGTCACCGATGCGCTCGGCCTTCACCCCCATGCGGTCGAGCATGGCGAGGTAGAGATTCGTCATCGGGGTCTTTTCCGCGAGCTGGATGTGGCGTCCGGGATTGAGCGTGCCATTGCCACGACCGGCGACGATTACCGGCAGGCGATCATGGTCATGGGCATTGCCATCGCTGATGCCACCGCCGTACACGATCATGCTGCTGTCCAGGATGGACTTGCCGTTCTCCTGGGAGTCCTTCATGCGCTGCAGGAAGTAGGCGAGCTGCGAGATGTAGAACTGGTCGATCTTCGCGATCTTCGCCAGCTTCTCAGGATTGTTCTGGTGGTGGGAGATGTTGTGATGCGAATCCGGCACGCCGATCTCGGGGAAGGAGCGGTTGCTGCCGTCATGCGCCAGCAGGAAGGTCGACACACGGGTGCTGTCCGTCTGGAAGGCGAGGAGCAGCAGATCAAACATCAGGCGGATGTGCTCCTGTGAGGACTGCGGGATGCCGGTGGGAGCGTGCACACCGTTGGGCACCTCAATCTTCATGCGCTCGGCCTTCTCGATGCGCGTTTCGATGTCGCGAACGGAGGCAAAGTACTCGTCCAGCTTGCGATTGTCCGAGGTGGAAATGCGGCGCTGCAGGCTCTTCGCGTCAGCCATCACGAAATCAAGCACGCTCTTCTGGTAGCGGCGGCGCTTTTCAGCCTCCGCGGCAGAGCCGGAGGATGAGCCCATGCCGAACATGCGCTCAAACACGAGGCGAGGATCCATTTCCGGGGCCATGGGCATGGTCTCGGTCTTCCAGGAGAGATTGAACTGGTAGGCGCAGCTGTAGCCGGAGTCGCAGCGACCGGAGGTGCGCTCACCGTCCGTGCTCAGCTCCATGGAGGCCAGGCGGGTATGGTCTCCCAGTGCAGTGGCCGCGATCTGGTCCACGCTCTGACCGATGCGGATATCCGAACCGGCCGTCTTCTTGGCCTGGCAACCCGTCAGGAAAGTGGCTGTGGCGCGAGCGTGGTCCCCTGCCCCGTCGCCGTTGGACTCAGCCTTGTCGTGGGCGAGGTTGGAGAAAATATTGAAGTCACCCTTCAAGGCCGCGAGGGGCTGGAGGGTCGGGGAAAGTTCATACCCCGTGCCAGAGCCCTTCGGCACCCACTGGTGCACGTTCACCCCATTTGGGATGTACAGGAAGGCCATGCGCGTGGGAGTCGTCACCGCCTTCTCCGCTGCAAAGGCACGAAAACCAGCCGACTCCAGCAGGGGCAGTGCCATGAACGTGCCGGCGCTGCGCAGGAAGGAACGGCGGGAAACGGAAGAGGGGGCTGACATGGAGATGGGAGATCTTGGGGGTTAACTGTTAAACGTCACCAAACCATCTGGTCTATCGCAGCGGCGTCAAAGATAGGTACGTCACGGTGAGCGGCTTGTGCCTCCACCGGAACGGCATTGGAAACTTTTCATTCCGCAAGAATCGTGCCTCTTTTTGGATGTACCATTTCGTTTGCAAAACCTCCCGGACAGAGTCCGTTCTTTGCGTCCTGAAACTGCCGGGTAGTCCGGCACAGATTACGAACCTATCCACAAATGATCCGCACTCTGCTTACCGCTGCCTGCTCCCTGGTGCTTGCCGCCGGACTCCACGCCGAAGACGTGAAGGAAGTGACGCTGAAGCCCGACAACGCCAACCCGCTCGCTTACGACGCGGCCTCCAAGACCTTTACCGTGAAGGCGGGTCAGAAGGTGAAAGTCACCCTCGAGAACAAGGCCACCGTCCCCCAGCCGCACAACCTGCTCATCTGCAAGCCCGGCTCTCTGCAGAAAGTCGGCGCCGCTGCAAATGCGCTGCTCACGGATCCGCAGGCTCTTGCGAAGGACTACATCCCCGAGTCTCCTGAAGTGCTTTTCCACACGAAGCTGGTGCAGCCCAGCCAGTCGGCCGTGCTTGAGTTCACCGCTCCCGCCGAGGCCGGTGACTATGTCTACCTCTGCACCTTCCCTGGTCACTGGATGATCATGAACGGTGTCATGAAGGTGGAAAAATAAGCCGCCTGCTATTCACTGATTGAATCTCCTAAGGAGATGGGATCCTGCCATGCGCTGCCCATCTCCTTTCTTTTTGCAGAATCCCGAGGCGCCGGGAGAGATTTTCCTGTGAGAATCGTTACCCGGAGCGTTTCTTTCCGGCGCCCGTAAGCGCGCCAGCATCCATTCCTGTTCCATTATTCATCCATCCATGAAAGCATTCCTCATCGCCGCCTTTCTCGGTCTCGCCGCTGCTACCACTCTGCGTGCGGAAGACGCCAAGCTCGCCATCGGCCAGTTCAACTTTGCGCTTCCCTCTCCGTGGAAGGAGGCAGAAAGCACCAGCCCCATGGTCAAGGCCCTGGTGAAGCATGCGCCCGAAGGCGGTACTGCGCTGGAGGCCAAGTTCTTTGACTTTGGCTCCGACGGCGGCGGCATCGAAGCCAACGTCAAGCGCTGGGTGGGCATGTTCGAAGGCACTCCAGAAGTGAAGCGCGAGGACTTGGAAAAGGACGGCACCAAGATCGCCCTGCTCACCGCCACCGGCACTTTCCTCGACGGCCCGGCGATGTCCCCGCAGAAGACTCCCCGCCCCGGCTACACCATGCTGGGCGCCGTGCTGAATGGTCCGCAATCCACCTGCTTCATCAGGCTCACCGGTCCCAAGGATGACGTGGCCAAGATGCAGGAAGCTTTCAAGACCATGGTGCTGAGCCCGTTTGCAAAGTAAGGCTCAAGCAGCTGCAGTAATTTACGATGGGATGCGCGGACACAGGATGTCCGCGCATTTCATTTCTAGCAGGGTGGCTTTGCGCTTGCGCGAAAGTTACTTGCTCATTTCTTTCAGCATCCCATGAAGCGCCGCCCTTTCCTCGAACGATTCGCATCTAGAAAGCAACGACCCAAGGCGGTCATCGGAGTCGCTTGGTACGCCAGTGAGCACACTTGGGCGGAGATGAAGGCGTTCGCTGAAGACCCCGACCGGTATGAGAACAGCTACGCGGAATGGGAGGCGATAGCCTCCGAGACGGTGGCGAATTTTGGGAAACAGGGAATTGAGCTGGTTAGAGTCCCCATCGAGCCTGAAGTGTTCAGACAATGGCTGGAAACCCGTAGCGGAAAGAACGACGCCAATTCCCGCGCCGCCTACGCCAGCGAGAAGGTCGGAGACTATCACCACGTGTGAATACGGCGTAGCGCGCCTGACCCCGCCCTTCGGTCGCGCCTTGCTTTCACCTGCCACTGCGGCGAGGGATTCACACCCGCACCCTTCCATTCAGCCCATGCGCAGTCCACTTCATCCCAAGGCAACTCTGGTCTCAGTCGAGATTGAAAAAGGATTCTCCGCGTTTCAGTGTCCCACGTCGAAGGGCTACTGGATCCCGCTGCAGTCCTATCACACCTGGCGTACGCGCAGCCCCATCACCGTGGCGCCGCTGCCAGAGGGATACGAGCCCTCGTTTGAGCACGACTCGACCGAGCCGCTCTTCTGCCCGGAGAGTGGATGCCTGCTGCACCGGTATCGTGTCGGCCAGGGACTTCCCTTTCGCATCGAGCGCAGTCCGAAAACCGGAGGCATCTGGCTCGATGAAGGGGAATGGCAGGCGCTCAAGAGCAAAGGGCTCCATGATCAGCTCCACCTCATTTTCACCGCTCCCTATCAGCGCCATCTTCGCGCCGCGGATCTTCAGCGAACCTTTCACACGGCGGTGGAAGAGCGCCTGGGAACAGAAGATTTTCAGAAGGTGACGGAGTTCAAGTCGTGGATGTCGCATCATCCCGAGGCGAGTTACATCCTCTCTTTCCTTCAGGAGTCTGTGGAGGACGCGTCCTGACTTCACCTTATCATGCTTCCCGAGTTCGAATACTTCCGCGTCAAGGTGGTACACAGTTTCGAGGAACTGGTGTCGACACCCTTCGGTTCAGACTTCAATGCCCTCTGCTGGCAGCGGGAGCTGCAGGGGGACTTCGGTGAAATCGTCAACGCCCTTGGAGTGAGCGATGGCATTGTCAGTGTGGACGATGAAGACCTACAAGCGCTCAACCTGAGCGAGGCGGGCCTGCTCGCGCGAGACATTCTCCTTTCAGACCAAGAACTGCTGCGTTCCCGGGACCTGCAGCCAAACCTGGACTGTGTGCATACCGGCTTGCGTGAGATGGATGGCGAGCCTGTGCCCACGGATGTGTATTCCTTCCACGTCGACAGCGCCACCACCATGGCAGACACCTACCTCTGCACCTACTTCGGAGCCACCTCCGAGGGACTGCGCAATGAAGAGGCGGTGCGTCGTGTGGATGTGCCGGAGACGCGCGCCGTATTGCTGGAGCGTTTCGGTGGCGAAGATGATGAAGGGTTTCGCGAACACTTGCAGGACAATTGCTACGATCTGCACTACGCCCCCCTGCCCCACGCGCAGCCGTACACTTTCGGCTTGGGCAATCTCTGGCGTATTGCCATCCAGTATCCCGATTGTCCTGTGCCGCCCTGTATCCACCGAGCGCCTGCGACGCAGCCGGGTGAGATGAGGTTGTTGTTGATTAGTTGAGTTCCATGGATCCATCTGCATTCACTAGCCATATCGCACGACTTCGAAGCCTGGGATGGACTTGCCAATGGCATCCTCAGCCAGTCCATTTACCACTATCATTGCGCTCCCGGTATCCGTGGCTTCCGCCTGACTACATCGACTTTGTCACGGGGCTGGATGAATGCGTCAGCTCTGACGAAACACGTTGGATTCTTGCTCCAGCAGATTTCGATCTCCACGAGCATCACGCTTGGCAGCATGATGCATGGGAGACGCTTAGTGTCGAATCTGCTGCGGGCGACGAACAGCTGGTTGCCCAGATTCGGGAGTTTTGGGATGCGCACATTCCCATCAGTCTAGGAGTGGGCGACGGCTACTCGTTCTATGCGATCCGTGTGGGAGATCGATCGGGGGTAGTTGTCACTGGCAGGGAACCGGAGTTCGAGGATATTGCCGAGGTCGCACTCAGCTTCACCCAGTTCCTGGCACACCTTACATGAGAGGTTTATCTGCAATTCCAAGAGCTGACAATACGCTGGCGCCTTGACCTTGGCATGTCTGCTGGCCTTTACCCAAGAGGCGACTCCTATCCTAAACACTCATGCACACTGGCAGATCCTACAAGCTATCAGAGTTCATCGCCTGGACCAAGCGGGATATCTACCTGCTCATCGTCCTCGGTGTCGTGCCCGTGGTTTGCTATGAGATGGTGGGACTAAAATGGCTGGGCATTCCTTGGACGGTGGTGGCGCTGCTTGGCACCGCCACGGCGTTCATTGTCGGCTTCAAGAACTCGCAGACCTACGCCCGCATTTGGGAGGCGCGCCAGATATGGGGGGACATCTTGAGCGGCAGCAGGGCCTGGGGAGCCATGAGCCGGGACTATCTCAAGAATCCCGAGAAGTCGAAGGAACTCGTGTATCGCCATCTCGCCTGGCTGGTGGCGCTGCGGTATCAGATGAGAGAGTCCCGGTCCTGGGAATCTTCACACAAGGCAAACAACATCCGGTATTCGAGGTTGTACTCTGTCCCTGAACGAGAGACTTCACTGGAGAGTGAGCTGGCGAAATATGTTTCGCCGCAAGAGTCGAAGGAGATTCTCTCTTCTCAGAACAAGGCGACTCACCTCATGAGTACGCAAAGCAAAGCGATCAGAGAGCTCTTGGACAAGGAGGCATTCGTGGTGGCTCACTTCATCGACATGCAGAAGACGCTCCGGGATTTCTTTCTGCTGCAAGGGAAGAGCGAACGCATCAAGGACTTCCCCTACCCACGGCAGTTCGCGACCATCAATGGCATCTTTGTAAAGTTGTTCTGCTTTCTCCTGCCGTTTGGCTTGTTGCGGGAGTTCGACAAACTCAACGAGAGCGTCGATGGGGTCATGAACGGAAACATGGTGTGGCTGGTGATTCCCTTCAGCATCCTGCTGTCCTGGCTCTACACCTCCCTGGAACAAGTGGGCGACAGCACTGCGTGCCCGTTTGACGGAGGCCCGAATGACGTTCCAATCTCCCAAATGTGCCGCACCGCCGAGATTGAACTGCGAGCCATGCTGGGGGAAACCGATCTGCCGCCAACCTTGGAGAGCAAGAACAACATTGTGCTGTAGCGTCGTACTTCCACTGGCACCCAGCATGAAAGTGCATTCGGGGATGGCGACAGAGGCCCTGGGATCGACTGACGTTTATTAATAGACCTGACGCAAGGCCGTATGTGATGGTAGTATTGCAAGGAAATGATTTCGTTGCTTTGGGCGAAAGAGATCGAGGGGCGCGTGGGTCATGCTCTTGGGCAATCTGTCATTACCGTTCCCCGCTTGGGGGGATGGTGGACGCGATACGACGCCATGACCGGCGAAGTCATTTGGCGGCAGCATCATCGAAAGCCTGGAAGCTTCTTTGCTTTGCAATCAGACGTCATCGTTGGTACCACGGATCATGGGAGCGGCATCTATGCTATCGATCACCATACGGGTCGTAAACTCTGGACTCGCCTAGGTGGCTGGGCTGATCCGCTTCTCAAACTGTTTGAGTATCTACCTTGCGAAAACGAGGGTGACGGTCCCTGCGAGATTGTGACTGGGCAAATTGTAACCATGGCAGGACGAATCCTCAATCCGACAAACGGTCGCGTCGTCGGAAGGGAAAAGGTGCAGTCGTATTACCAGCGGGGACGCGGCCCCGCCCGGTATTTCTATGGAGGCATCCCGACTTCAAATGAAACGCATGAGGGCATCGAGCAATTGCTCTCGGATCAAGGCCTCGAGTTGGGAGGTCCCCAATGGTGCGCTCTGGCAAAAGGTTCCTGCATTTTCGTCGTTGCCTGCCGTCCGCCGGAACAATACCGGACGCGACCACGATCTCGCCCCTACTCTGCTGCTAAACCGGCCGATGTTCCCTACGTCTTCATGATTCTTCGCGCGGAGGACAACGCCATTTTGTTTCAGGAGGAAGTCGGAAGCTACTTTACTGCCGAGTTTTCATGGGCATCCGAGTATCTTGTTTTGGAGCTGCAAAACTCCGAGCAACGCGCGTGGGACAGCGAACGGCGGCGGGATGTCCGAATCTATCGTTTGCCTGTCGAGGCCAACACATACTGATTCGGTGTCGAGATCGACCATCAGAAGTGACCGCAGAACCTGCTGAATGGGTGCCTGAATCTCTCCGATTGGCGGGCCATGCGAGGCACCTGTTAAAAAGGAGAAATGGTGCGCGGTGCAGGGTTCGAACCTGCGACCCCGTGCGTGTGAAGCACGTGCTCTACCACTGAGCTAACCGCGCCTTTGTCTGCGCTTGGCGTACAAGGCGGAGGTTTATATAACTCGCAACGTGTTTTGCGCCAGCGGAATTTGCCGAAAAATTCAAGCTGGGAACTGCCGTGTGAACTGGCCGGGGCACAACCAACCTTGCTCGCTATGGGCCCCCGTCTCCGGGACGCGGTGCTCCCACTGGGCACTCCATTGCACAGTGCTGCCAGCGGTGCATATTTCTCCATCCCTGCTCCGACCTCCTCTCCCAGCTGGGGAGCTCTGATTTTCGCGAAACGGGCAACCCACCAATCACTCATCATCATGAGCAATTCCAATCGAGCAATTATCGAGGCATGGTTTGAGCGGGTTTGGACTTGTGGGAGACGCTTCAGCCATTGATGAACTGATGGCCCTTACGCCATCTTCCACGGACTGCCACCGGTACCGGAAGGCAGTCCGACTACGGGACTTGACTCCTTCAAACCCTTCTTCGCACGTTTTCGCGACATCAAAATCGTTCCCATGAGGACGGTCTGCGAGGGCGACCTGGTCGCCTGCCACTGTAAGGTCACCGGGACACATCGCGGCGAGGGTATGGGTGTGGCGGCGACCCATGCACCAGTGGATTTCGAGGGAATGACCTTTGCGGTAGTGCGCGATGGCCAGATCCACGAAGGTTGGAACTGCTACGACTTCCAGGAACTGCACCGGCAAGTCGGCATCGTCTAAAGCTGCTTGAATCGCCGCAGCAGGTCTCACCGTAGGTTGCAGGCGCGGAGGGCAATCCCCTAAACAAAAAAGCCAGTCCTGCTCGCGCATGGACTGGCCTTCAGAGATTCCGGGTGTAGCAGGTGGCGGCTACTTCTTGTTACACTTTTCGCACACCTTGCCAGCCTTCTCGGCATCGACGCAGCAGGGATGCTGGCACTTTTCGCCCTTCTTGGCAGCCTTGTCGCAGCAGCCGCCTTCTTTGTACTTGGAATCTGCTGCGAACGAGAACGAGGTCATCATCGCAGAGACGGTGAGAATGGTGAGCAGAGCTTTCATGGGATGGTCGGGTTGTATTAACGGTGAATGCGCTACAGGTCAGCCACCTACGGAGATGACCTCCTGCACGTATGGGGATGTTAGATCCTTGGGACAATTACTGTCGAGCACAATATTTCTATCACTGGGGCATCCACCATGAATGGTCATTTGCCGGGCTCAGCTCCAGTAGCCTGCGCTTTCTTCTTCCCCTGTCCTCCCCCAGCGCCACCCTTGCCTTCCCCGGGTCCGGGCTGGCCGGGCTTGCGACCGCCGTAGAACCAGGGCTCTTCCTTCTCAGGCACCTTGAGCTCGGTGCGGAGACGCTGCACTTCGGTCTTCAATTCAGCGGTCACCTTCTCATAGTCCGGGTTCCCGTAGAAGCTGCGCAGTTCATTAGGGTCCTTCTCACGGTCATAGAGCTCCCAGTAGTCCACATCTGGAGCGTAGTAGTGCACCAGCTTGTAGCGGTCCGTCACTACTCCGTAGTGCGGGCGCACGTGATGGGGCACGGGATACTCATAGTAGTGGTAGTAGAAGCTCTTTCTCCAGTCAGACGGCGTGTTCCCGGCCAGCAGCGGCACGAGGCTCTTCCCCTGCATGTCCGCCGGAATGGGCAGTCCTGCGGCTTCCAGGAAGGTCTCTGCGAAGTCGACCGTGGAAACGATTTCCTTGTTCTCGCTGCCGGGCTTCACCTTCCCCGGCCAGCGCACCATCAGCGGGGTGCGGAGGGATTCTTCAAAGATCCAGCGCTTGTCGAACCAGCCGTGCTCACCGAGGTAGAAACCCTGGTCGGCGGCATAGACCACGATGGTATTCTCCGCGAGACCCTCGTCATCGAGATACTTCAGGAGACGGCCCACGCCATCGTCCACTGCCTTCACGCAGGCCAGATAGTCATGCATGTAGCGCTGGTAGCGCCAGCGCACGAGGTCCTTCCCCTGGGGATTCTGCTTCTCGAACTCGGCATTGAGAGGGCCGTAGTAGGCGTCCCAAGCGGCTTTCTGCTCGGCATTGAGCTGCGGAGGCGTGGCGAGCTTGGCGTCCTTTGGGGTGAAAGTCTTCTCAATCGTCATGTCCTGGTCACGCACGGCCTGGCCGCGATTCTCGTAGTCGTCGAAGAGCGTTGCGGGTTCGGCGAAAGGCTTGCCCTTGTTCCACCCGAGATGGCGGATCGGCGGGTCCCACTCGCGATGGGGCGCCTTGTGCTGGCACATCATGAGGAAGGGCTTGGTCTTGTCGCGATTCTTCAGCCAGTCGAGCGTGAGGTCGGTGATGATGTCGGTCACATAGCCCTCGTGCTTCACGGGCTTGCCGTTGTCGATCATCGGTGGGTTGTAGTACACGCCCTGGCCGGGAAGGATGTGCCAGTAATCGAAGCCCACCGGATCTGTCATGAGGTGCCACTTACCGACCACGGCCGTCTGGTAGCCGGCTCCATGCAGGTCACGCACAAAAGTGGGCTGGGTGTTGTCGAAGCGGGAGTTGCTGTTGTTGAGGAAGCCGTTGATGTGATTGTACTTCCCCGTGAGCACCACGGCGCGGCTGGGGCCGCAAATGGAATTGGGCACCATGCACCGGTTGAAGAGCATGCCCTCCTTTGCGATGCGATCGAGGTTGGGCGTCTCGATGAGCTGACGCGGGTCCTTGTAGGCACTGATGGCCTGGTAGGCGTGGTCGTCCGAGAAGATGAAGAGAATATTCGGCTGCTTGGGCTTGGCTTCAGCCGCGGAAGCCGGGCGCGGAGATACCGCCGGCAGGCCTGTGGCAAGCGCCAGAGCGAGGATGGGAAGACGTGCAAAGGTCATGACAGGCGGAAACGCCGGGATGACCTCAAACTATCGCCGAAATGAGATGTTCCACGGACCGGCCTGCTACTTGGCTCCGCCTCCCTGCTGAGCCTTCAGCAGGTCGCGAATTTCGGTCAGCAGTTTCACATCTTCCGCCGGAGCGGCGGGTGCAGGTTCTTCAGCCTTCTTCTTCGCAAGCCTGTTGATGAATTTTACCAAGAGGAAGACGCAGAACGCGATGATGGCAAAGTTGATCAGAACGGTGATGAAGCTGCCGTAGGCGAACACCGGTCCGAATTTCTTTGCATCCCCGAGCGACAAGGGAGCGCCTGCCTTCTCGGCCGTCTCCACCGCCTTGTACACCTCGGAGCTCAGCCCCACATACATATTGCTGAAGTCAGCCTTCCAGATCGCACCCACGACGGGCATGATGAGATCCTCCACCACAGAGGAAACGATCTTTCCGAACGCGGCTCCGATGATGACACCGACCGCGAGGTCGATCACATTGCCCTTGAGGGCAAACGTCTTGAATTCATTCAGCAGGTTTTTCATGAGTCCGTCCTTGGTTGAGATTTGCCAGGCACAGCACCTTGAATGATGTGAGCACACAGAATGCCTAATCAGGCGTCATCCTGCACGAGAATCGTTCCCGGCGTCAAGTGTGCAGGATTGGTTTCCACCAACATCTTGCGAGCACGGCGCAGGGATTTCGCATGCAGTTCTCCCCGCAGGCAGTGGAAACCATCTTCAAGCAAGACCGGGCTGATCGTTTCTCTAAGGCTGTGCTTGAAGGCGGACTGTGAGGGCGCATGCCACGCCAGCTTGCCCACATTTTCATCCACGAGTTCCGACTCAGCCTTTCCCACCAGTTGTGATACACCAACAAAAGCACACAACTCCACGGCACGTCCCGAGGCACAGCGGCCCACTCGCTCCACGCCCAGGATGCTCTCCGTGGCGCTGGGCACCAGGACGCAGTCGACCTGCCTGCCCCGCAGGGCCACCGAGATCTCCGGCACCTCGATATCGAGACAGATCACAACGGCAAATTTCACGCCGTGCAGCGTCCATACGTGCAGGGCCTCGCCTCCTTCAAAGACCTTCTCCCAGGGAGTAAGGCAGAGCTTATCCTGGTGTAGTTCCCTTTCGCCACACAGAATCGGTGCACGGTTTCTCCAGGTACCATTGGGTGTGCGAAAGGGCACCGTGCCCAGCACCACGGCTCGATCCTTGCGTGAAAGCTCTGCTTTGAGCCCAGGCCAGATTTCATTCCAAAAGAGATCCGCCACACCTGCCAGTTTGTCCTCGCCGCTGACGAAGCGCTCCAGTCCCATCCACGAGTACTCGGGCAGCACGGCCACGTCAGCGCCCTTGCTCCAGCTTTCGAGCACGCGTTCCTTCAGTAGATTGGCGAAGGCCTGCGGCGATGCTGCTTCAGCGCCCACGTCACAGGTCCAGAGATCGATGTTCAGCGTGTCCATTCCTTGAGCCAGAAAGTAAGGGTCTTGGGAGATTCAGATTCTTCGTCTGTTTCTTTCCATACGAAGGTGGCCTTCATCTCGGGACGCTTCGTGTAGCCTTGGGAGATCCAGAAGGTGTCCAGGGGGCGGTAGCCAGCCGGGCGGCGCGGATCTGCGGGGTCGCGGTCCACGGCGCAGAATCCGGTCCATCGTGCCCTGAGCTTCGTAGCGTGGGCCTCGCGACGGCGGAAGAATTCCTTCCCCACCCCTTGTCCCCGCAACTCCTGCAACAGGATGGATTCACCGAAGTAGCAGACCTCACGCACCTCAAAACCGTGCTCGATGAAGGGAGCCTGGAATTCCGGTCCTTCACAGGTCAGCGGGATGCACGTGGTGGCGCCCACGACTTCATTGCCAGCATTGGTCACCAGCACCACGAGGCTGTTTGGAGACTGGGAATAGGTGCGCAGGTACTCGCGTTCGTATTCCAGTGAACCATCATAGAGGTACGGATAGTCGTGAAACACGGCGATACGCAGGCTCCCAAGCTGATCCAGCCACGGCTCAAGCGCGGGTCCCTGGAGTTCATGGTAGGTCAATCCTTCTGGCATAGTCGGTAAGTGACAGTGAGCGGGAGCGTGGATGAAGCAACTGGGTTCTTCAATTCGGCTGCTATCATGGGTGTGGTCGAGTGCATTGGATTCAACACAGTGCCGAGCGGAGCGAGACGACTGCGAAGCAGCCCGAAGGGTGAGGACGGCAGGACGAATGAAACGCGGAGACGCAGAGGAGCTTCGGTGATTGAGAACTTAAACACTATCACCAGAGACCAGCCCCCCAATTCACCTTGCACATCGACCATTCCACAACGCAGAATACCCCATGGAAAACCGCCGCCTCGTTCTGCCCGAGCACCTCAATCACTACGGTTTCCTCTTTGGCGGGCATCTTCTGCAGTGGGTGGATGAGATAGCCTGGATCGCCGCCAGTCACGAACATCCCGGCTGCCGCCTCGTCACGGTGGCGATGGATGAAGTGGTCTTCCGCAAAAGCGTGCATAGCGGCACGGTGCTGCGCTTCGAGGCCACGAAATCACGCGCCGGCACCACTTCGGTAAGCTATCTCGTGGAGGTCTACGCAGAGTCTTTGCAAACCGGCGCGGCAGATCTCGTCTTCAGCACCACGGTGACGCAGGTGCGGGTGGATGAGGAAGGCAGGAAGATGGCGTTCTAGAAGCTGCTCGCCAGAGTATCCAGCAGGTCAGTAACCAGTAGTCAGTTATGATTGCTGAACACTGGCCACTGCTTACTGAAAACTTCCCTACGGCTTCCACCACGCGTCCAGCTTTGCCGTCAGTTCCTTCACGCGCTCCGTTTGCGTCAGCGAGAGATCCCTCTCCTCGTTGATGTCTGTGGTAATCTTGTAGAGTTCAACCTTCGCATCGGGCTCGTTCTTGGAATCCGGGACGATAATTTTGTAGTCTCCATCAATCATCCAGCGCCAGCGGAGGCTCGCGGCGGGTACATCGATGTTCTGCGAGTCATGCGTGAAGATTTCACCGTAGATGGTCTTCCGCGCGTCTACTGCGGCGGTGTCTAGCAGATTGAGTCCGGTCATCTCCTTGGGTGCCTCGATGCCCGCAGCGCGCAGCACGGTGGGCGCAATGTCGATGCTGCTCGCGAGAGCCTGGCTCTTGCTGGGCTTCAGCTTTGCCGGCCAGCGCACCATGATGGGTGTGCGCAGACCGCCATCATATTGGCTCTGCTTGGAGCGCGGGGCGTACTTGGGCTTTTCAGGATCCTGAATCCAACCGTTGTCCGCGACGTAGATGACGATGGTGTTCTCCGCGAGTCCCTGCTCATCGAGGTGCTTCATCAGGTCGCCGCAGGTTTCATCCAGCCACTCGACCATGGCCCAGTACTTGGCGATGGTCGGTGAAGGTGCCTTGTCCTTGTACTTCGCGAGCAGGCGATCCGGCGGGTTGTGCGGGGTGTGCGGCAGGAAGGGCGCGTACCAGAGGAAGAAGGGCTTCTTCTCATCCTTCGCCATCTTCATGAAGTCATACATGGGTTGCATGGTCTCGCGACCAATCTTGAGCCCATCGTCTCCATGACGGCTGCCCTTCGTCATGCCGTGGGTGAAGCCCCCACGGGCGAAATTCCCCTGCCACCACTTGCCCGTCTGGAAGCTGAGATACCCCTGCTTGCCCAGCACCCGCGGCAGGGTGTTGAGCTGATCCATGTGTTTGTTGAACTTCTCCCGTCCTTCGATGAAGACGGGATCGTTCTGCTTCAGCTTCTGATCGGATGAGCCGGGAGGATCATTGCTGGTGATGTAATTCTGGTGCGGAAACTGGCCGGAAATGATGGTGGCCAGCGAGGGGCAGCAGAGGCTGGAGGGCACATAGCCGCGCGTGAACAGCAGGCTCTGGGAGGCCAGCTTGTCCATGTGCGGCGTCTTCACCTCAGGATGCCCCATGAAACTGTAGTCGCCCCAGTGGTGGTCATCGGAGATGATGAGCACCACATTGGGCGGAGTTTCCGCGCGGATGGTAACTGCGGAGCATAGGCAGGTGGCGACGAGGAGGACGAGTGTGGAGAAAGCACGCATGCGCCTTTTTCAACGTGCTCCGCTCTTCTTCCTTGCGTGAAATTCACTGGTGGAAACCTCTCGCGTTGCGCCATAGTTGCGAGAGTCAGGCGACACGCTCTCGTCTGGTCACCTCAACCCGACACTCCACAAACAGATGTTTGATCACATCGGCATTTTTGTCTCAGAACCCAAACGGAGCGTTCCCTTTTTCGAGCGCTGCCTGGCTCCCCTCGGAATCCATATCGTGGAGCGTCAGCCGGAGTGGGATGCCGTCATTTTTGCTGGCACATCAGAGTTTCCATTCTTGTGGGTGGGACCTGCCCGTGGTGACTACTACGGCGCATCCCTTTCACCCTCCACCCATCGTCCGATCCATCTCGCGTTCACTGCTCCAAGCAAAATGGCCGTGGACGAGTTTTACGCCCTTGGGCTGGCACATGGAGGCAAGGATAACGGTGCGCCGGAAGATGGCGGGGACGGCTACTATGCCGCCTATCTGCTGGATCCGGACGGAAACAACATCGAAGCCGGCATACGGAACAAGACCTGACCACCGAATGAGGCGGTGGCCGCACTCCGCGACGCAAAACGCTCTGGCAACAAACCAGAGTCGCCTTGCTGCATGTCTCAGGCGCCAAACCCTGTATTACGAACGAACATGGTTTGGCAAAAATGCTCACGCACCCCGCTTCTTGGCGGCTTCCTTGAGGCGCTGCTTCTTCTGGCGCTTCTTGTCGATCAGCGCTGTGTGGCGCTTGCGGAGTTGGCGTGCGAGCTTTGCAGTCACTTTATCAAGTGCAGCATAGAGATCCTCACCAGATTCCTGGGCGTGGATGTCCGGGCCGGGCACCGCGAGGTGGGCCTTTACGGTGAATTTCTTCTGGGCACGAGCCGCTTCATCGTTGATGAGCACCACGTGTGCGGCCATGATCTCCTCGGCGAGGTCTTCGAGGTGCAGGACCTTCTCGGCGGCGTATTGGTGGATAGCAGCGGTGAGCTTGAGATTGCGAGGGCTAAGATGTAGTTGCATGTGAGTGAAGCGTTGGTGTTTGTTTTTTAATAGTGAATCGCGTGAAGCGCGTCAACCCAACAGACGTTCCTGAGCGTTTTGGGTCACGGCCACGGTCGCAGGGTGCTTGAGCTTGCGCTCCGCGGTTATTGCGAAAAATTCACTGCGCACGCCCTCCAGCGTGGCGATGGTGCGGAAGCCATACCGCTTCACCGCTTCATCAACCGCTACAGCATGCAGGGGGAAAAATCCCGGAGCGTCCAGCGCAAACACCTGCATGAGCGCCGGGTCATCGAACTCTGCGATGACTTCAGGCCGCACCTGATGCTCATCGAACCATGGATCGAGGATTCTCCGCAGTGGGGAATGCTCCGCAGGCAGCAGTGCCGGAGCGCGATCCAGAGACTTGGGAAAGCCCTGCCGCAGTCTGGCCGCGACCTTCGGCGGAGCGCAAAGCGTCACCCCACACGTGCCCAGTGAATGATTGAAGGTTTTGAACTTGGCGCTGCTGGGAGACGGTTCATCCGCCAGAATAATGTCCAGCCGGTGCGTAGCAAGCATGGGCAGCAGGTCTTCGAGATCGTCTTCATGACACACTGCGCGCACTGGTTGCGGAAGCTGGAATACCGGACGCAAAATTTCTGCAGCTGCGAGTTTCGGCAGTGTGTCCGTGAGGCCCACGTGAAAGGGCGCGAGCCGGCTCAGCGGTCCATGCCGCACCGCGCCCAACAAGTCGCGACCCAGGGCAAAGATCTCCTCGGCGTAGTTGAAGACTGTGCGCCCCGTATCAGTTAGCACCAGGGTCCTTCCCTTCTTGCGAAACAGCTCGGTACCCAGCGACTCCTCGAGCTGGTGGATCTGTGTACTGATGGAGGGTTGCGAGACGCCCAGCTTCTCCGCCGCGGCGCGCATGCTCCCCTCCTTGGCCACACTCCAGAAATATCGCAGGTGATGATAGTTCAGCCATTCCATCGGTTTGGCATCCATTCTTAGTTTAATCCTAAGAATTGCATAGAATTTTCTTCATCAACATCCAACGAGATGGTGGCACTAATGTACACGTCCGCTTCTTCTGAAAAGAGCGTACTCATTGTTAGATAAATACCTCAACCTTAATCCCCCAACCCTATGATTTGGATTCTTTTCCTTGGCACCTTGGGACTGTCCCTCTGGGCATCCTGGCGTGTCAAAAGCGTCTATCGCAAGCACCTACAAACCCCCGTGGCCAACGGCATGACGGGCGCGGAGGCTGCCGCGCTCATCCTTCAGCGCGCGGACATCCGGGATGTGCAGATCTTCGAGCATCAGGAGATGCTCGGCGACCACTACGATCCCACGAACAAGCGTCTGGTGCTGAGCTCAGACAACTACCATGGCCGCTCTGCCTCCGCTGTCGGTGTGGCTGCACACGAAGCCGGACATGCCATCCAGCACAAAGTGGCCTATGCTCCCCTCCACTGGCGCATGGCTGCTGTGGGCGTGACCACGATTGCAAGCCAGATCGTAATGTGGCTGCCGATTCTGGGCCTGTTCACCGGCATGATTAAAATGCCCACCATGTTCATGATCATGGGGGTGGCTTGGGGTGTGATCATGCTTTTCAACCTGATTACCCTTCCAGTCGAGTTCGACGCCACCCGGCGAGCCAAGCTGGTGTTGAATGACCTCGGCATTGTACGCACCCAGGAGGAGGCCAGTGCCGTGAGCAGCGTGCTCAACGCCGCTGCCTGGACTTACGTGGCCGCCTTCATCACGTCACTCGCCTACATGATCTGGCACCTGCTTCCCCTGCTCGTGGGCGGACGCAGCAGCGACGAATAAGCTTCCCAATTCCCCCAACTGGCGCCTTGAGGTGACGGCCAACCGCGGCAATGATGCCCGGAGCCTGGCCGCCCTCCTGGCGCCTTAAGTTTTCTTTTCCGCAGTTTCTCCTTAAACATCCAGACCGCAGCTCCCACTGCGCTCGAATCAACCTCAACTACTACTTCTCAATAACCCGTGACAGGTACCTGGTGGATCGTCTTTAACGTCTTCGTCCTTTTGATTCTGGCCCTCGACCTTGGTGTGTTCCACCGAAAGGCGCACGAGGTGAAGACGAAGGAGGCGCTCGTCTGGACAGGCGTATGGGTCACCCTGGCGCTCATCTTCTGTCTGCTGATTTACCTCGGTGTTGTGGGCGGCTATGACCCGGTTCATCGTGGTGAAGCGGCGCTGACATTCCTCACCGGCTATCTGGTCGAGCAGTCGCTCAGCGTGGATAACATTTTCGTCATCGCGCTGATCTTTAAATACTTCCGGATCCCGGCGATGTACCAGCACCGCGTGCTCTTCTGGGGCATTCTGGGTGCGCTGGTGATGCGGGCCATCATGATTGTGGCCGGTGTGGCGCTCATCAACCAGTTCCACTGGATCATCTACCTCTTCGGCGGCATTCTGATCTACAGCGCGATCAAAATGTGGCGCTCCGAGGAACAGCACCTCGAAATCGAGCATAATCCCGTGCTCAAGCTGGTGCGGAAATTCTTCCCTGTGAGTCCCTCGCTGGAAGGCCAGAATTTCTTCACCCGCCTGCCCACCGGGGTGAAGGCTGCCACGCCGCTCTTCGTGGTGCTGGTGTTTGTGGAGTGGACTGACCTCGTCTTTGCGGTGGACTCCATCCCGGCCATCCTCGCCATCTCGAAGGACACCTTCATTGTGTACACCTCGAACGTCATGGCCATCCTCGGCCTGCGTTCCATGTACTTCGCCCTCTCCGGTATCCTGCACAAGTTCCACCTGCTCCACTATGGCCTGGCCATCATCCTCGGCTTTGTGGGTACCAAGATGGTGCTGGCGGATGTCATCAAGATCGACACGCGCATTTCCCTGGCCGTGATCTTCGCAGTGCTTGCCACTTCTGTCATTGCTTCACTGAAGTGGCCCAAGAAGGAGGTAGAGGTTCCCGAAGAGAAGGCAGACGATGTCACGGCGCCACCGGCGGCGTAAGTGTTGTTGCCTCTTGTAGGAGGCGACGTGCCAAGGAGTGGGGACATTTTTGTCCCCATTCGGCTGGCAAGCCGTGCAAGTGTATCGGAATTCCAACGTGTCACTTGGGACCTTCTGGTCCCTTCTGTACCGAAGATTCCGCGACACAAAAACGGGGGCAAGAATGCCCCCGCTCCTTAAAGTGAAATGTCGCGTTTTGGCTCTGCGTCTGCGGTTAGATCACATCCGCTTTCCCCGCCCACTTGGTGTGCCATTCGGCATAGACCTTGGGTGAGATTTCGCTCGGCTTGATCTCGCTGCGACCGCCCCAGAAGACGTTCGTGTAAAGCACAGGAATGCCGATGCTTTCCAGGTGGCGGTCGATGGCGGCCTTGTGCTCGAGCACGCGCTGCTTGTCGGTGCCGTGGACCACGCCCATGATGTTCGCATTGGCGAACCGGGGGCCACCTTCGCGCCAGTAGGCGTGGGTCATGATGTCGTGGCGTCCCACTTCGCTGCCGGCACGAGCCTGCATGCCTTCCGGCACACGCCAGTGGAAGAGTGCGTTGAAGCGTGTCACGCGCACGCCCGTTTGCGAGGGCTTCACGTGCTCCAGGAAGGTGGAGAAACGACCGAGGATGCCCTTCGTTTCAAAACCACGCGCCACTTCACAGAAACGGTCAAGGCTCACTCCAGCTTCCTTCGCGCGAGCGGCCCAGATTTCTGGAACGATTTCCTCCGGCTTGAAGTCGCGTTTCATGGCGATGAGCACGTCCCACTCCTCTTGGGTGAGGTCCACGATGTCCGGCGTGATCATCTCGGCAGGTTCGTCTGCCTTGGAGCCAATCTCCATGGTCTTGCGGCGCACATGGCCCACGCCGAGGGCGAAGATGCCCTTGGGCTGCATGATGATGTATTGCTCAGCGCCCACCAGACGCTTCAAGGCATCGCAATGCTCGGAGATCTCCTTGCCCTGCGGCACCTTCACCGTCGTCCAGAGACGGAAGTCGGAACCACTCACTTCGCGGTCGGTAGAGCGCAGCACCACGTGACCACTGAAGGGATCTTCTTTGAACATGAAGTCAAAGGCGGCATCCAGCTTGTCATTCGAGTTCATCTTCCACGCCACGAGCCCGCCGTCGGCGAGCTTGTTGGCCAGCAGGGTCTGGCGCACGCGACGAATCACGCCCGCGCTCAGCATGGCCTGTACGCGCTCAAGGACGGTCTCAAGAGGCAACCCACTCTTCTCCGCCACGAACTGGAACGGATGCTTGTGGAAGCCTTTTATCTGGTCCTCCGACACGGCCAGGATCTGGGCGTTGATGGGATCCGTGTGTTCCGTTGGAACAAGGGTGGAATTCTCAGTGGCAGTCATGGGGGATAGTCAGAAATAGTTCCAGTCTTTGGGATCACTACGGCCTCACGAGGAGGCTTGCAGCGCATTCCTTGCGATCCTGCGCGCATGGCAGCAGAGGTGAATCGCAAAAGAATGTGGGTGAATCCATCATATTCAAACGATTGAAGCAGCGCCATCCTTCCAAGGAAGGGCACCTAGGACATCCTACAACATCTGGTCGAGATAGGTATCCGCATTGAAGGCGGCGAAGTCGTCCACCTGCTCGCCCGTGCCTACAAAGCGGGTAGGAATGCCGAGCTCCTGCTGGATAGCCACGACCACCCCACCCTTGCCACTGCCGTCCAACTTGGTGGCGATGATGCCGGTAAGAGGCACGGCCTTGTGAAACTCTCGTGCTTGTTGCAAGGCATTGCCACCCGTGGTGGCATCCACGACCAGCAGCACCTCATGCGGTGCCGTGGTGTCCTTCTTGCCGACGATGCGCTGCACCTTGCGCAGCTCTTCCATGAGATTGTGCCGGGTATGAAGGCGGCCTGCGGTGTCGCAGATCAGGAACTGCGCATGCTTCGCCGTCGCGGACGTGTAGGCATCGAAGCACACGGCAGCGGGGTCTGCATTCGGCGGGCCTTTCACCAGCGGGACGTCCACACGCTTGGCCCAGACTTCGAGCTGCTCCACGGCCGCGGCGCGGAAAGTATCGGCTGCGGCGAGCACGAGGCTGTTGCCGCGTTTCTTGAGGAAATTGGCCAGCTTGGCCGTCGAGGTGGTCTTGCCGGTGCCGTTCACGCCGACCACAAGCACCACCTTGGGCTTGCCGGAGATCAGCGGCGGCAACGGCGGGGTGTACGCCGGCAGGAGCGCGCGGATGTGCTTCTTCGTCACCTCCACGATGTCCACATCATGCAGCTTCCTCGCCTGGGCCTGCAGATCCTCCACGATCTGCATGGAGAGCTTCACTCCCAAATCACCGGCGATGAGTTGTTCTTCGAGATCATCCCAGTCGATTTCCGCCTTGGTGAAACGCTGAACGAGTTTGGTGAAGAAGCCGGCCATTAAGGAAGTTGGCGATTGGTTGCTGTGGTTGAGCGGTGAGTTGGCTGCCAGTACGGGTGCAGGCAGGTCTCCCGTTAGCCTGCGGTAGTGACAGGAGGCAGCGTCTTGGCGATGCGATCGAGCACGCCGTTCACAAACACGCGCGTCTGGGTATCGCCGAAGACCTTCGCGATTTCGATGGCTTCGTTGATGACCACAGGGCGGGGTACGTCCTGCTCATGCAGCAGCTCGTACACGGCGAGCCGCAGGATGTTTCGATCCACGGTGCCTAGGCGCTCGAAACTGAAGTTCTGCAGCACGCTGGCGATGCGGGCATCGATCTCCTCGCGGAAGGTCAGGATACCCTTGATGAGGCGCTCGGCGTATTCACGCACGTCGTTCTTTGCCATGTGAAGATCCCAGAACGCATTGCGTTCCGTGTCGCTCACTTCGCCATGCAAGTCATTGGCAAAGAGATACTGCATGGCCGACTGACGGCCTTCCCGGCGTTTTCCTGGTGGTTTTGCCATCGATTCGTGTTACGCCGGAGTTTGGGGAAAGGGAAAGGTGACGCGCAGCTTTTCAAAGAGCTGCACCATATTCACGGCGACACGGGCGGCTTCAGTGCCGCGGTTGAGGCGTTCGCGCATGGTGCGTTCCTCAGCCTGCTCTTCGCTGTCCACGAGCAGAACTTCATGCACCACCGGGGTCACGTGAGCCACGGCCATGCGCATGAGGGCATCGGTAACAGAGGCTCCTACGAGGTCGCCGTGCTCAGTCTCGCCGCGGATGATGACGCCGAGGGCCACCAGCGCATCGGCTCCGGTATTGCGCAGCACGAACTCCGCGCAGACGGGAATCTCAAATGCGCCAGGCACACGGTAGGTCACTACCTGGGCGTCCGGCATGAGCTCCTGAATTTCGGTGCGGACCGCGTCCAGCATCGCATTCACGTAGGGCTCGTTGTACAGGCTGGCTACGATGGCGATGTTCGCGCGCGAGGAAGAACTGCGCGGGCGTGGAGGGGCGGCTTCGGACATGGGGCGGGAGACTTACTGGCGAATGGGTTGCAGATCAACCGTGGAAGCGGTTGTCCCTACGGAATCCCACATTTCGGCAAGCCGCCCCTTCACAAATCATGCCCCATCTTGGTGCGCTTCGTCTCCAGGTACTTGGCGTTGTGCTCGTTTGGCTCCACGCGGATCGGACACTGCTCTACGATGTGCAGCTTGTGGCCTTCCAAGCCCACGACCTTGCGCGGGTTGTTGGTCATGAGTCGGATCTGGCGCACGCCGAGATCGAAGAGAATCTGGGCTCCCAAGCCATAGTCACGGAGGTCCATGGGGTAGCCGAGCTTGAGATTGGCTTCCACCGTATCGAGCCCTTCTTCCTGAAGCTTGTAGGCATGGATCTTGGCGGGCAGCCCGATGCCACGCCCTTCCTGGCGCATATAGAGCAGGACTCCCCTGCCCTCCTGCTCGATGCGCTCTAAGGCAGCGTGAAGCTGACCGCCGCAGTCGCAGCGGCGGGAGCCGAAGACGTCGCCTGTAAGGCACTCACTATGAACGCGCACCAGCACCGGCTCGCCGTCATCGATCTGGCCCTTCACCAGCGCGAGGTGGTGCTCGCCATCCAGCTTGCTCCGGTAGAGGTGCAAATCGAAGGTGCCGTAGTCGGTGGGCATCTTGATGACCTGTTCACGCTCAACGAGTTTCTCGCGCTCTTGTCGATGGCGGATCAGGCTCTCGATGGTGCAGATCTTCAGGTCGTGCTCTTTGGCGAACCTCACCAACTCCGGCAACCGGGCCATGGTGCCGTCATCGTTCATGATCTCGCAGATCACGCCCGCTGGCTCCAGGCCTGCCATCTGGGCGAGGTCAACCGCCGCTTCTGTGTGGCCAGCTCGGCGGAGCACGCCGCCGTTCTTCGCGACAAGAGGAAACACGTGTCCCGGCTGCACGAGGTCGCCCTCCTTGCTGGCGGGATT
Source organism: Roseimicrobium sp. ORNL1 (assembly GCF_011044495.1). GTDB lineage: Bacteria > Verrucomicrobiota > Verrucomicrobiia > Verrucomicrobiales > Verrucomicrobiaceae > Roseimicrobium. The sequence continues at coordinate 3,596,069 of NZ_CP049143.1, read as the reverse complement.
CGCCAGCACGGAAATGGTCTTTGCCCGATCGGGAGCGCTGATGCCGGTGGAGATTCCTTCAGCGGCATCCACACTTACCGTAAAATTCGTGGAAAAGGCATCCCGGTTCTTCCTCGCCATGGCGGTAAGACCCAGACGCTGGGCGTACTCCTCTGAGACCGGGGCACAGATGAGCCCCCGCCCAAACCTCGCCATGAAGTTCACCGCTTCTGCCGTGGCTCCATGAGCGGCACAGACCAAGTCACCTTCGTTCTCGCGGTCCGCGTCATCGGTCACAATGACCATTTTGCCAGCCCGGATGTCGGCCAGGATGGCTTCCACCGGAGAGAAGGGGGAGAATGCGGGGGTATCGGACATGCTTCGGTGGGCGGATGATGAGGAAGTGGAGCGCCCGTTTAAATGCTTACGCGGCAAATCGCATGGCGGACAGGGTGAATGCCATACAAAAATATCGCCATCCCCGGGCGGAGGCCGTTTCCAGCTTCCGCACACAGGATGGCGCAGGGAGTCATGAGACTACTGGGCTTCAGAGCGCCGCGAGGCAGTCGTCGAGGGCCGCAATGAGTTCGCCGATGGTCTCGTCCGTTTCGTCGCCCATGTTGGAGAGACGGAAGGTCTTGCCCTTGATCTTGCCGTAGCCGCCGTCGATCAGGAGCTTGTGGCGCTTTTTGAGGAGGTCGGAGAACTTGGCGACGTCGATCTCCTTGTTGTTCTTCACGCAGGTGAGGCCCTTGGAGCGGTACCCCTCGGCAGCGAAGAACTCGAAGCCATTGCGCTTCACCCAGTCATGCACCAGGGCATTGAGACGGGCGTGGCGGGCATAGCGGTTCTCGAGCCCTTCAGCGAAGAACTTGTTGAGCTGGTGGCGCAGGCCGTAGATCAGGGAGATGCACGGCGTGCTAGGGGTCATGTTCTTCTCCCCGTTCGCCTTGAACTCATGGAAGTCGAAGTAGTAGCCGCGGTCCTTGATGGAGGCGGAGCGCTCGTAGGCGGCCTCGCTGGCGGTGAAGAGGCCCATGCCGGGCGGCATGGCGAAGGCCTTCTGGCTGCCGGTAAGGAGGACGTCGATACCCAGCGCGTCGAAGTTCATCGGCACGGTGGTGAAGCTGGAGACGGTGTCCACGATGAACATCACGTCCGGGTACTTCGCCTTGAGCTTGGCGATTTCCTCAACCGGGTTCAGCACGCCGGTAGAAGTTTCGCTGTGCACGAGGGTTAGCGCGTCGAACTCGCCGGTGGCGAGCTTGGCGTCGATGAGCTCGGCCGTGATGGCCTGGCCCCACTCCACCTTGAGTTCTTCCGCCTGCTTGCCGCAGCGGAGGGAGACGTCGTACCACTTGTCTGAGAAGGCGCCGCAGCAGCAGTTGAGCACCTTTTTCTTCACGAGATTCCGGATGGAGCCTTCCATCACGCCCCATGCGGAGGAGGTGCTGATGTACACGAGCTGCGTCGTACCGAAGAGGGTCTGCAGCTTGGGCTGGATTTCAGCGTAGAGGTCCTGGAACCCCTTGCCACGATGCCCCACCATGGGAGCAGACATCGCCGCGTAGGTATCGGGCGAGACTTCGACGGGGCCGGGGATGAACAGTTTGACGTGGTCGCGCATAGGAATGGGGGGCGCAGTTTAGGCAATGAGCCCGATGAGGCAAGAAGAGATCTATCTCCGGCAGAGTGAAAACCGCCGCTCAAGGTCAACGCAGGGCGAATGACTGAACCCCGTACTGCACTCGAATGAGTCGGCTTGGGAGCGGTGACCGGCTTTTCACGGCACCAGCCTCGCGTAAAACACCACCGGAGCGGCGGGGTCGGCGTAGGGGTTCCCTGTTACACCTCCCAAGTAGCCACCATCCTTTGTCGTCCTGGCCTCTACACTCAATTGTCCTTCCCAGATAAAAAAGAACGCGTCCTGCTGCTCTCCACTCCTCGACTGGACGATCACATCCCAATACCCGTCCGCCAGCCTCTCGAACGTGACGCTACCATTGGCGTCCGAAGTCCTTTTGACGACTCTTGGGACCGCCATCGGCCCGAAAGCCACAGTTACATATTGAGCGATGACGGGAACTCCGGTCACTGGCTCGTGCGTGTTTTTGTCGACGATCCGTACGTTCAGCTTCGAATCTCCCGTAACCACACACGAGGTGAGAATAGGAAGGAAAAACAGCAGCACGTACCTCATGGCTTCCATGAAGCAGTAGGAATTCATTCCATTCCATCGGTTTTTCTTCCTCCGCGCTCCGTTCGCCTTCGGACTGGCCGGGAAATCAGGGCATGTTTCGCCTTGCTGCCACGGGTGCCACCAGCATGTTCGGCCCATGACCATCGAAGAACTCACTTCCCGCATCTGCGCCTTCCGCGATGCGCGGGACTGGATGCAGTATCACAACCCCAAGGACCTCGCGATGGCCATTGCCGCGGAATCGGGGGAACTGATGCAGCCTTTCGTCTGGAAGACGGAGGAGCAAGCGGATGCGGTGGCGAGGGAGAAGCATGACTACCTGCGGGATGAGGTCGCCGACGTGGCCATGCTGCTGTTTGAATTCGCGCACAATCTGGGCATCTCGGTGGAAGACGCCATTCTGGCCAAGCTTGCACGCAATGAGCTGCGCTACCCGGTAGAAAAGGCCCATGGCTCCAATGCGAAGTACACCGAACTGTGAACGTGAACGAAGAATCTGAACCGCAGCCCCCCGTCCCCGCTCCGACGCCGCACAAGCGCCGCATCCGGTACAAGGGAAAGAACCCACGCCGGTTTGAGGACAAGTACAAGGAGCACGATCCTTCCAGGTATCCCGATACCGTGGCGAAGGTCCGTGCCGGCGGCAAGACGCCCGCGGGGCAGCACGTGCCCATCATGGTACGGGAGATCATGGAGGTGCTCGCGCCGCAGCCTGGAGGGCGCGCGGTGGATTGCACGTTGGGGCATGGAGGGCACGCAAGCGAACTACTGAAGGCGGTGCAGCCGGGCGGATGGCTGCTGGCGCTGGATCAGGATCCCATCGAGATCGTCAGGACGGAGGCACGGATGCGAGCGCTCGGTTTCCCGGAAGAATCGCTGCTGGTGAAACGCACCAATTTCGCCGGTCTGCGCAAGGTACTCACGGAGGTGGGATGGACGGATGGCGCCGATGTCATCCTGGCCGACCTCGGGGTGTCCTCCATGCAGATCGACAACCCCGCGCGTGGATTCAGCTTCAAGGAGGAAGGCCCGCTGGACATGCGGATGAACCCGCAAAAAGGCCAGCCTGCCAGTGCGCTGGTACAGAAACTGGGTGCGGAGGCGCTTGCCGCGATGCTGTCTGAGAACGCCGACGAGCCGCGAGCCGCCTCGCTGGCCAAGGCACTGGCGCAGCGCACGTTCCCGACGACCACAGTTTTCGCCCGTGCCATTCGCAGTGCCTTGCCTCCACATCTGGATGATGAGGAGAAGCAGGACACCATCCGGCGTGTGTTCCAGGCGCTACGCATCGCGGTGAACGAGGAATTTTCCGTGCTCGATACCTGGTTGCGTAGCTTGCCAGACGCACTTCGCCCCGGTGGACGGGTGGCGGTGCTCACCTTCCACAGTGGCGAGGACCGGCGGGTGAAGCGTGCCTTTCAGGAGGGACTGCGGGCGGGGATGTATGCGGAAATAAGCGAGGAAGTGGTCCGTCCCTCATCTACGGAAGTGCGGGACAATTCGAGAGCGGCACCCGCGAAGTTACGCTGGGCGGTGAAGAGCGATGGGACAGCATGACGCGATTGGGTCGGTCGATGGCGACAAAATTTTGTGGCGATTAAAGACAGACACGTTGCGGAAATCCGGTTTGCAGCGATTCAATGGCTACTTCCACCACATGCCCCCGGCTGCACGGCGCCAAACCCTATGAAGTTGAAATTTTACGGAACGCGGGGTTCGATCCCGGTATGCGATGCGGGCTTTCAAGGGTTCGGAGGCAATACCACCTGCTTCCAGATCACGTTTCCTGACATCAACCAGATTGCGATTGTGGACGCAGGGACGGGCGTCAGGAATCTGGGGCGCGATCTCCGGGCAATGGGGCATGAGCAGGAACAGATAGTTCTCGCCTTCACGCATTTCCACTGGGACCACATTCAGGGGTTTCCCTTTTTCGGCCCTGCCTACGATCCGAAGCAAAAGCTCACGGTGTTGACGCTGGGCGAGGAGCAGAACATCAGCAGTCTGCGTGAGGTGTTCGAGACGCAGATGCAATCCGTATACTTTCCGGTGCAACTGAGCCATATGGGAGCGGATTTCCAGTTTGTTCAGTTGGAGAAAGCCACAGAGCACTTCGGAGTCACCTCCAATGCGGCTACCAAGATCACGTCACAGAAGCTCAACCATCCGGGAGGCGCCTACGCATTCCGAATCGAGCGTCAGGGCAAGGTGTTGGTGATCTGCACGGATGTGGAGCATGGGGACCAGATTGACCCCAACGTCGTTGCGCTGGCGAAGGGCGCGGATTTGCTGGTTCATGAGGCCCAATACACGGCGGAAGAACTGGCGAGCCGGCGCGGGTGGGGGCACAGCAGTTACGATCAGGCCTTGCAGGTGGCGGAGATGGCAGGGGTGAAGCGGCTGGCGATGACGCACCACGACCCCGACCATGATGATGACTTCCTGTCGCGCATGGAGAAGCTGTGCCAGGAGCGTTTCAAAGAGTGCCTCCTCGCCAGGGACGGCATGGAACTGGAGCTGTGATGCCGATTGATGCCGTTGATGACCGAGGCATCAGCCTGAAACCGGACCTACTCCTTGATCTCCACCAGCGGCGCTTCGCCGGTACCGCCGCGCTTGTCCTTGCCTTCCTTGCGCAGCCTGGCGATCTCCGCCTTGATGACCTCCATGCGGTTTGCGGGAGCCGGGTGCGTGCTCATGAACTCGGGTTGGCTGCCACCGCCGGAGGCGTCGCGCAGGACTTCCATGACGCGGATCATAGCTTCCGGGTCGTAGCCGGCTTGCAGGAGGAAGAGTACGGCGAGCTTGTCTGATTCCAGCTCATCGCCGCGGCCATACTTCATGTTGACCATCTGGCCCACCATCTGGGCAACGCGTGCGGCTTCCATGCCTCCATTTTCTCCGGAGGCGCCCACCACCACAGCAGTGGTGAGTCCATTGATGAGATCACTCTTGGCCATCTGCTCTGAGGAATGTCGGCCGACCACGTGCCCGATTTCGTGTCCCAAGACGCCCGCAAGCTCGTCCTCCGTTTTCAGAAGCCGAAAGAGCGCCTCGGTGATGAAAATCTGTCCTCCCGGCAGCGCAAAGGCGTTCACCACCTTGCGATCGGCGAGCAGGTGAAACTCAAAATTCTTGCCGTAGGGCGTCATGTCTGCGTCGGTGTCATTGACCAGCTTCGCGCCCACGCGAGACACGTAGGCCCGCGCGCGTTCGTCCGACGAAAGCCCGCCAAACTGGCGCGCCATCTGCGGCGCGGAGTTCAACCCGAGGACAATCTCCTCCTTGGCATTGAGATTCAGCCGCTGTTCGCGGCCGGTGAATTTGTTCGTCTCCGTGGGCAGGTTGAAATACTTGAACAGGGCAAATCCGGCAATTGCCACGATGATGATGACGCGCATGCCACACCCAGAGAACGGCGACCGGCCCCGGCCCCCTCCCCCGCCAAACTGCTGATAGGCAAAGGATGTGGTGCGCGGGAAAAGCCAGGACCAGGAAGAGCGTCTCATCGGGAGCATGTGGGTAAAGTGATCTTATCCTGAAATCGTGTCAGCTGCCAAGTGGGATGCACGGCGGCTTGATTGCGCGGCGTTCCGTGTGACTTTTTTGCGATTCCGAGCGTTTTCGTATAGAGAGAGACAGACAGCCAGTCACCAATCACCCATGCCCACGCCCAACATCCGCGCCCTGCTCGCCTCGACTTCACCGCAACAGGACATCACCGTGCAGGGCTGGGTGCGCACCCGCCGGGATTCCAAGGCCTGCACCTTCATCTCGCTGAATGACGGCTCCTGCCTGCGCGAGCTGCAGGTGGTGGCGGATCTCACGCTTCCCTGCGCAGACCTGTACCCAAAGATCCTCACGGGAGCGAGCGTCCGCGTGACCGGTGACCTGGTTGCCTCCCCCGGCGCCAAGCAGTCCTACGAGCTACTGGCCAAGAATGTCGAGATCCTCGGCGAGGCGGACGGTACCTACCCGCTGCAGAAGAAAGGGCACACGCCGGAGTTCCTGCGCAGCATCGCGCACCTCCGCCCGCGCACGAACCTGCTCAGCTCAGTCTTCCGCGTGCGCAGCCGCATGGCCTTTGCCATCCACCAGTTCTTCCAGGAGCAGGATTTCTTTTATGTGCACACGCCCATCATCACCGCCAGCGATTGTGAAGGCGCCGGGGAGATGTTCCGTGTGACGACGCTGCCGCAGGGCAGCAGTGCCAAGCCGGACCAGGATTTCTTTGGCAAGCCCGCCTACCTCACCGTGAGCGGCCAGCTTCAAGGCGAGACCTTCGCGTGTGCACTGAGCCGCATCTACACCTTCGGACCCACGTTCCGCGCGGAGAATTCCAACACGGCACGCCACGCCGCGGAGTTCTGGATGATTGAGCCGGAGATGGCCTTTTTTGATCTCGATGCCGACATGACACTGGCCGAGCAAAACGTAAAGTTCCTGCTGAAGAAACTCTTCGAGACCTGCGGTGAGGAGCTGGAGTTCTTCAGCAAATTCATCGACAAGGATCTCATCACCCGACTGCAGCACACATTGGAGAAGCCCTTCCAGCGCATCAGCTACACGGATGCCGTGGAGGTGCTGCTGAAGAGTGGCAAGCAGTTCGAGTACCCCGTGGCCTGGGGAGAGAACCTGCAGAGCGAGCACGAACGGTTCCTCGCAGAGGAACACTTCAAGAGCCCGGTCACGGTCTTCAACTATCCCAAAACGCTGAAGCCATTCTACATGCGCCAGAATGACGACGGCAAAACCGTGGCCGCCATGGACGTGCTGGTGCCGGGCATCGGCGAAATCATCGGCGGCAGCCAGCGTGAAGAGCGCTTGGATCTTCTCGAGGCTGCCATGGCGCATCACGGACTCGACCCCGAGAGCTACCACTGGTACGCGGATCTCCGCCGCTACGGCTCCGTGCCGCATGCCGGCTACGGCATGGGCTTTGAGCGCTTCCTGATGTTCGCTACGGGCGTAAGCAATATACGCGACGTGATTCCTTTCGCGCGCACCCCAGGTCATGCGGATTTCTAAGATGGCTATGAAGGACAAAGTGATGAGTGAAAAGAGAAAAGGGGGACGGCTGATGCTCCTCTTGATGTCCCTTTTCGTGCTCGCGTGGTCAGCGCAGACGCATGCCCTGGAGCCCAACAGCCCGTTGCAGATCGCGCTGGTTAGCGAAGTTAAGACCGTGCAGCCGGGCAAGCCCTTCTATGCGGGTCTGCACCTGAAGCACAAGGAAGGCTATCACACGTACTGGAAGTTCCCCGGAATCGTGGGTGTGCCGGTCAGCATGGTGTGGAGTCTCCCGGCCGGATGGAAGGCCGGAGAGATCGAGTGGCCGGAGCCGGAGCAGGTGCACATGTTCCAGATCCGCGCACAGGGATATCACGGCGAGTTGGTACTACCCGTGCGTGTCACGCCACCAGCCGACTTGAAGCCGGGCACGAAGGTGACACTTGCCGGCAAAGCCGCCTGGATGTGCTGTGGGCGTGATTGCAATCCCGACTTTGCGGATCTGACATTGGAGCTTCCTGTGGCTACGGAGGCGGAGATCGATGCCAAGTGGGAGCCTGCGTTTGTAAAAGCACGTGAGGCAGCTCCGCAGTCATTGGATGCAAATGCATGGTCCGCCACGGCCACGCGCCAGGGAAAGAACAAGGTGACACTGCACCTCACCGCGAAGAACGCCGCCGCCCGGCAGCAACTCGCTGCGGTGAAGGATGTTCTCTTCTTCACCGACGATGGCTATATCAATGCGGACAAGGATCAGATGGTGCGCCGAGAAGGCGATGACAAGCTGAGTTTGGAGCTGACCGTCTCCGAGTACTACGACGGCAAAACACCGCCCACCCATCTCCTTGGTCTGCTGCAATCTCCCCAAGGCTGGGGCAAGGGGCTGACCAGCGAGACGGTGATCATCAACGCGCCCATTGACTAACCATTGGGCAAGCCCGCAGGCCGAAGAAGATTCGACTTTTACGTGTGTTGCAAAGGTCACGGTTTCGGCTAATCCATGCACGCAAATGATGCTTAAACTGGATGTCATGCAGGCCGCCACCCTGGCAGATGTAGCCACGTGCGTGAATCACTACCGTATGCACACACCCGGCGTGTTTGTCTGTGTGTATGCTGAGGTGCAGTTGGGAGGCGCCACTTTTGTGCCCGGACTCGTTGCCCAGGTCAATAGGGGGAAATTCAAGCAATGTGATCCGGGCGACTACGATCATTTCACTGGCCCACCGAACTTCGCGTTCGATGTCTACCACGAGGAACAGCGCCCGGAAATCGAACGCCGCAGAAAGGCGTTCGAGGAATCCGGTGTCCTTGAATATGTCCTGTGGAATTCCACGGAAAACAAACCGGCTTGGCTGCGTCTCGTCGAAGGCAAATTGGTCGAAGTGCCGATGATCGACGGAGAGTTCATTGAAAGCACCGCACTTCCCGGCATGAGGTTCCCAGTCACCGCTTTCAAAGAGCGCAATTGGTGGAGCATCATGTCCGCCATTTCTTATGGCGTCACGCGACTGCCTCACCATGATTTCATGGACACGATCTGGCGGAAGTAGCGGTCTGACTACTTTGCTGGGCGGAGCCACGTCCCCATCAGCGCCACCCCCAGCCCCACAAACCACAGTACGCCCAGCCACCAGCCCATGGGGCAGCCGCTGTGATACTCCTGCCACGCCACGGCACTGAGCACTGCCAGAGTGATGCTGCATGCCACCAGATCGTAGTGCCGCATGGGAAGGCGTGTGATTTTCACGAACCCGAGCGCCGCCCACAGCGAGCCCTGCGCCAAGGCCACCATCGCCAGGAACCAGAGGATCGGCCAGACAAGCACTGAACCGATCATGCAGCCCGTGCAGCCGATGCTGCGCTCCAGAAGCCAGCGCAGCATGACAAGACCAGACCAGCAACCAATGGCCGCCGAGAACGTGAGCGCGACACCAGCTGCACGTCCTGACTCTGCCGGGATGATGCGGTCTGGTGTCTGCTGCTCCTCAAGCGGCGCCTCCGGCGTGTCAGCAACTGGCGTCTGCCGCTCGCCAGACTCACCCACCTTCTGAAACACAGGCTCGAATACGAACCACTGACGCCAGTGTCGCTCCATGACGCTGCGGAGGATGACATTCCACTTCTCTGCAGCCGCACGCTGTGCGGCCTCCTTGTCACGGTCTGCCTGCAACGTCACCTCGATGGGGGCAGCCGCCACCACACGATAACGTCGGTAGCCCATACGAACGATGAAGACGGGGTGAATCAACGCCTTCGTCACCAGTGCCAGGAGAAACGGCCCGCGCGGAATCTGCCAGGTGATACCCTCCCGGTAGATGAGCTCCATGGGGGACACATCGAATAGAATGCGATCTCCCTGAATGGCCACCACCCCACCCTCCTGGATGGCCCGTGCAAGCTCCATGCCCAGCATATTCCCCGGCTCGTTGTAGTGCACCACGAAACCGGCCTTCCGTTCCTTTTCACGCTGTGCCGCCTGGAACTCCTGGCTCTTCTGCTCCCTCTCAGGAGCGCGGACCATGTGGATGGGCCGCTGGATGCGCTCGGCAAAGAGCGGTGCGGCCACATCATAGTTTCCCATGTGAGCTGTCAGCAGCACGGCGCCCTTCGTTTCTCTCTCCAGAATCGCGAGATGGGCGTCTCCCATGATTTCCCAGTGGATGCATTTGTTCCCATGCCGCGCATGCGCCTGGTCCACCAAACTCCAGGCGAAATTCCAGAACACACGGATCACGCGGAACTGGTTCGCCAGGGGGGAACTCCCCGGCAGCAGTACCGCGAGATTTGCCGCCACGGCGCGACGCTGACTCCCAAGAAAGACCCAGAACATGACCGCAAACGCGAAGATGTACATCGGCTCCAGAAACCACGGGCAATGACGCGAACCCCAGTGGAGGTAGCGCAGCCAGAAGTCGCCATGGGCGGAGAAGCGGCGGAGAAGATTCTTCAAGGAGGGGTGTCGTCTGAGAGGGCGCGGAGTAGTAGGATCGCGCCTTCCATGGCGCAGGGCGAAAGATGTGCAAATCTCAATCGCTCCCCATGGATGTGCATCCCGGGAAGTTTGTGAAATCACGAGGTGCAGTACTCCCCTTCCACCCTTGCCAGCACCCGCAGTCTCCCCCATGCTGGCGAACTTCCTGCACGCATGGCATCGGCATCCCCTTCCCCCACCCCGCTTCGCATCCTGCTCGTGGACGATCACTTTGTCGTCCGCAGTGGACTCGCGGCCTCGCTGGGGCTGGAGGATGACCTCGCCGTGGTGGCTGAGGCTGGTGATGCCAATGAAGCGCTGGTGCAGTTCGCGGCGAAGTCCCCGGATGTGGTCATCATGGATCTGCAGCTCGGAGGCAGCAGCGGCCTCGATGCCACGGCGCGCCTCTGCAAGGAACACCCTACGGCGCGGGTGCTGATTTTTTCCTCCTTCGCGCGCGATGAGGACGTGTACCGCGCCATCCGTGCCGGGGCGCTGGGGTATCTGCAAAAGGCGGCACCCCGCGAGGACCTGCTGCAGGCCGTGCGCATGGTGGCGCAGGGAAAACGCTTCCTCCCGCCGGACATCGCCCAACGTCTGGCGGAGCGTCTTGGTCGACCCGAGCCGAGTGCGCGTGAGTTGGAGGTGCTGGCACTCATCGCCAAGGGACGCAGCAACAAGGAAATCGCCGCTGCCCTGGGCGTGTCTGACGAGACCGTGAAGACCCACGTGAGCAACATCATGCAGAAACTTCACGCGCAGGATCGGGCGCACGCGGTGACAGAGGCGATCCGGCTCGGATTGCTGGAGGTCTAGGGCGGACATTTTTTAGGATAAATCGGTCATCCACGCTGTCCGACTTTCCCCCTTGCCAAGCAAAGGGGTGCGTGACAGCATCGCGTCCCGGAAAAAACACGAATCAACCATTCACCACACTTCACTCACCATGGCCAGACCCGTCACTCTTTTCACCGGCCAGTGGGCAGACCTGCCCCTGGAGACCATCGTTCAGAAAGCCAAGTCCTTCGGCTACGATGGCGTGGAACTTGGCTGCTGGGGTGACCATTTCGAAGTCGCCAAGGCTGACCAGGCCTACTGTGATGCCAAGCGCGCCCTGATTGAGAAGGCTGGCATGAAGTGCTTCGCCATCTCCGCCCACCTCGTGGGTCAGGCTGTGTGCGACAACATCGACGCGCGCCACAAGCAAATCCTTCCCGACTACATCTACGGCAATGGTGATCCCGAAGGCGTGCGTCAGCGCGCTGCGGAAGAACTCATCAAGACCGCCCAGGCCGCGAAGCGTTTTGGCGTGAGCGTGGTGAACGGCTTCACCGGCAGCAGCATCTGGCACCTCGTGTACAGCTTCCCGCCGAATCTTCCCTCCCAGATCGAGGACGGCTACAAGGACTTCGGCAAGCGCTTCAAGCCCATCCTCGATGCGTTCCAGAAGGAAGGCATCAAGTTCGCCCTCGAAGTGCATCCCACGGAAATCGCGTTTGATATCGCCTCCGCGGAGCGCGCGCTGCAGGCGGTCGATTACCACCCTGCCTTCGGCTTCAACTACGACCCGTCGCACTTCGGCTACCAAGGAGTGGACTACGTGAAGTTCATCTACAAGTTTTCCGACCGCATCTTCCATGCGCACATGAAGGACGTGGCCTGGAACCTTTCGGGTGACACCGGCGTCTTCGGTGGTCACGTGGACTTCCACCGCCCCAATCGCTACTGGGACTTCAAGTCCGTGGGCCGCGGGATGATCAATTTCGAGCGCATCATCCGCGCCTTGAACGACATCTCCTACGCCGGTCCGCTGAGCGTGGAATGGGAAGACGGCGGCATGGACCGTGAATTCGGCGCTGCTGAATCCGCTGCCTTCGTGAAGAAGCTCGACTTCCCGACCTCGAAGATCATCTTCGATGCGCAGTTCGCCGAGAAGTAAGCGCGACACTCTTCGTATTCTCACCCCGCTCTCTGGAAGGCAACTTCCGGGCAGCGGGGTGATTCATTTCCACCCTTAGCACATTCCTCTTCGAGCATCCATGCCCAGACCCGTCACCCTCGTCACCGGCCAGTGGGCTGATCTGCCACTGGAAATCATGCTGCAGAAGGTGAAGTCCTTCGGCTACGACGGCGTCGAGTTGTGCTGCTGGGGTGACCACTTCGAAGTCGCCAAGGCGGACCAGGAGTATTGCGATGCGAAGCGCGACCAAATGAAAAAGACCGGGCTGCAATGCTTCGCCGTCTCCGCGCATCTCGTGGGGCAAGCCGTGTGCGACAACATCGACGCGCGCCACAAGCAGATTCTTCCTGACTACGTGTATGGGGACGGCCATCCCGAAGGCGTGCGCCAGCGTGCGGCCGACGAACTCATCAAAACGGCACAGGCAGCGAAGCGCTTCGGCATCGATATCGTCACCGGCTTCACCGGCAGCAGCATCTGGCACCTCGTGTACAGCTTCCCACCGAACCTCCCGGGTCAGATGGAGGAAGGTTACAAGGATTTCGCGAAACGCTTCACTCCCATCCTAGATGCCTTTCACAAGGAGGGCGTGAAGTTCGCCCTCGAAGTGCACCCCACGGAGATTGCCTTCGACATCGCTTCTGCAGAGCGTGCTTTGCAGGCGGTGGATTACCACCCTGCGTTTGGATTTAACTACGATCCATCCCATTTCGGTTATCAGGGCGTGGACTATGTGAAGTTCATCTACCAGTTCTCCGACCGCATCTTCCATGCGCATATGAAGGATGTGGCCTGGAACCTCGCCAACGACACCGGCGTCTTTGGTGGTCACGTGGACTTCCACCGCCCGAACCGCTACTGGGACTTCAAGTCCGTAGGCCGAGGCATGATCAACTTTGAGAAGATCATCCGTGCCTTGAATGACATCTCCTACACCGGTCCACTCAGCGTGGAATGGGAAGACGGCGGCATGGACCGCGAGTTTGGCGCAACGGAGTCTTGTGCCTTTGTAAAGAAGCTCGACTTCCCGCCTTCGAAGATTGTGTTTGATGCGCAGTTTGCGGAGAAGTAGGCGCGGAAGCCATGACAGTTCTTCCGAGTTGTCACGGCTGCGGCAATTCTATTTTCACGCCGGGCAACTGTTCGCGGAAGCCGGCGTGAACTGCGGGCGACTTCCATGCCTTCTCAGCAGCACCGTAGATCTGTTCCACATGGAGCTCATTTAGTTTTGGCAGTGACTTGAGTGTACGCAGAACGTCCGGGGTCAGGAAGCCGCTGCGGGAAACATTCAGCTTCTTGAGTTTGGGATGCCCAGCCAATGAAGCGATGGCATCGTCACTGAGTTGGTCTCCTCCCAACTCAAGCTCTTCCAGTTTGGGTAACCGTCTGATACTTTCGCATAGCAATTTGTAGTCACCCGAGTGTGGGGAGTTCTCGTGGAGGGTCAGCTTTTTCAGCTCTGGGAAACGGAGCAGGGCCGCGCCCAACTCATTGCGAAACCCCTCATGGTAGTAGATGTGGATCTCCGGGATGTCTCCCCGGAGAATCGCACGGATGCGTTCACCATAGATGATGTCGGAATTATACCGTTTCCAAGTGCCACTCTTGCCAGCCAGGTACTTCTGCAACGCCTCATCCAGAATCTCAGGCATCAAAAAGGGGCGCTGCCCGTCCCCGAAAGCAATTTCATAGTCCCGGCGTAACGTGTCCTGTACTGCGGCAACACGGTGGTAGCGCCAAGCTGCTACTGCCCCACACAGCAGAATTACGGCCAGCGCCGCAAAGCTGGGCCAGCGGCGGCTGCGTTTGCGAGGGCTCTTCTCAGGCAAGTCGTCGGATTCGGACATGTTCTCGGAGGGAGATTTCGAAGTCCTCTACGGCTTCGGAAGTTCCAATGTCACACTAGGCAACGCGTCGTGAAACCGTGCGTGTAGTACGGGAGAATTCCACTCTTCCTCATCAGGGCCACAGATGTCTTTTACTTCAAGTGTCGTTAACGAGGGAAGTGTCTTGAGCGTCTTCAGGACATCGGCGGTAAGCCGGCAACTGTAGGAAATTTTCAGCCTACTCAGCTTCGGGTGACCCGCTAGAGGCGCTATAGCATCACTGGTGAGTTGGCCACCCCCCAACTCCAGTTCTTCCAAGTTCATCGCGCTTCGAAGCCGCTGACACAGCAGCTTATAAGAAGCCTCCGTTGGAAGGTGTTTCTCATTTTCGAAAAAGGTGAATTTTCTCAACCCTTCGAAGTGCAGCAGCGCTGCGCCCAGGTCTCCACGAATGTCCACGGGGTAATAGATGTGAACCTCCTCGATCCGTCCCCGGAACATGGCCCGAACACGTTCACGATACACGACAGAGGGAATCTGCTCTCCCCACCTGTTCTCCTTATCGCCCAGTAGTGCTTGCACTTTGTCATCCAGGAACCCTGGCATCGCATCCGGTTTTCCTTCTTTGCCGAATGTGATCTCCCAATTCCGCGTCAGCGCATTCTGTACTGCCGCCACCCGGTAGTAGTTCCAGCCCGACGGCACAAAACAAAGAAACAGCACCGCCAGCGCAGTAACCACCAGTAGACGGCCACGTTTGCGTGGTTTCTTCTGCGAGACTTCAGGCTCAGACATGCGATTTCAGAGGGCTACCGACGCGTGGAATCCACGCGTCATCCTCTAAAATCCAGGTCTGAAAGTCAAGATGTGCAACCCAACGTGTGGGCAACCTCAGAGCGACTTCAAATACGTCACGATGTCTGCAATCGCCTGAGCATCGAGACCCAGCAACTGGGGCTCATACATGAGCGAGCGGGTCATCTTGTTCACGGAGGCGATTTTGGAGCTAGGGATGGTCTGCACCATGCCGCCCATTCATTTCATGAATTGGGGGAACTCAGTCCGATAGCACCATGCTGGTGATGGTGAGACCGTCCTAGGTCTTCACTTCGCGGCCCTCGTCACCGGCTAGGGGGAGCGATTTGCCATTGGAAAGTCATGCTGTGGAAGGCAAAAACCTTCGGACGTGATGGAGTGTAGTGTGAAGACGGGGACCGCGAGTTCGGACCAACGGATTCCTACGCCTTCGAAGATCGTGCTGGTGCGCAGAAGTAATCGGCGTGGCCGGAAGTTTCTTCATTTAATAACCCAACGCCGAAGTTGGCCAGTTCTCCATGGAAAGGGACCCTGAGAACATTTTTCCAGAGTCAGGTGTTTTCTCCTTGCTTTTCCCAATCTCCGAAGCTCTTCTAGATTGCGTTTTTCTTCATACAGTGCAGAACTGAGCCACTAGCCTCTGCAAAAAAATAGCACCGCCATGAAAGCGACACTGGAAAAGCTGCCAGCCAGGGATGTGACCCTTTTCGAGGAGGCATTTACCACCGAGGGGGTAAACCGGATGTGCGAACTCACTCCTCCAAAAAAGAAAAAGGTCAGTTCGCTGAAGATCGCCGGTGAATTCATCGCTTACGCCTCGCCGGAGTCCACCTATGCGGTGACGAAACCACTAATCGAGGGTGCCAAGAAGAGCATTCTCATCGGCATCTACGATTTTACGGCCGAATACATGAAGACCTTATTGCTCCGGGCCATGGGGCGAGGTGTCAAGGTGTCGCTGATGCTCGATTTGGACAACCGCGCCGGGGAAACCGAACTGTACGAGGAACTCGCCAAACACGGCTGCGAGTGTGTGCCGGCGCCCTCGTGCGCCAGCAAAAATGTGCAGGCATTTTCCTCTTCTCACGAAAAAGTCATCGTCATAGACAACACGTGGGTCCTGGTCCAGAGCGGCAACTGGTCCGATGCGAGCATTCCTCTCAATGAAGTGGACGGCGGAGATCCTGACAACTTCACCTTCGGAAACAGAGACACTGGAGTAGCAGTGAACTCGCCCAAACTGGCGGCGTTTTTCACGAAAGTATTGCGGGCGGATATGAAAATCGAACTGGACGGCGCGGTTCCGCAGTCCCTGGAGGACTTGGGAGAGATCAGCCTGGAAGCTTTCGGCGCCAAGCCTGTCGCACCAGCTCCGACACTGTTGAAGAGCCGGTCATTCAAACTTCAGAAAGAGATCGACGTCACTCCCATCCTTTCCCCGGACAACTACATGTCAGTCATCCCTGGCTGGCTGGCTTCTGCAACGAAATCGATTGATATCGGACAGCAGTACATCCGTACCCGGCAGCCTGGCATCCAGAAGCTTCTGGGCTCGATTGTCGAGGCGCGGAAACAAAATCCCGATCTGCTGGTGCGCATCGTCCTGGGTCACCCCACGAAACCCAAGGATGTCGAGGACATCAAGGAACTCTCGAAATTCGGCCTGACTCTCGGTGAAAACGTGCGCCTCATCAGCAGGAAACATTTCGTGCATTGCCACAACAAGCTTATCGTGGTTGATGGCAAATCCGTCCTCGTGAGTTCCCAAAACTGGTCGGACTCGGCCGTGCTTAAGAATCGCGAAGCCGGGCTGTTGATTGAATTCCCCAAGGCGGCAGCCTACTACCGCGAAGTCTTTGACGTGGATTGGGAAACGGGAGAAAAAAAGATTCCGAAGGCGGGGGCTCCGGAATTGTTCGCTCCACAGTCGCTGGCGACAGGGCGCACCATCAAGCTCAACTGGGGCGACTATGCGGAAGTCTAGCAGGTTCTCTGGTCGGGGTTTTTTGAATTGAAGCGAATCATCAAGCAAACACGGATACCGCCATGAACACGGAACAACAACTCTTGGTAGCCCTTGACGTGCTTACGGAAGGAACAGCGATGGCGCATGGCGCACCCGCCGCCTTTGTGGGGGATGGATTCAAGGTGGAGGCCGCTTCGGTCCACCAGAAGAGCAAGTCCTGGGTACAGGGTGCTGGCATCCAGGGACTGGGGATTTCCGAGAAGATCAGTGACGGCGAGAAACTGGGCAGCCTGTCGCTCAAGGTGTACGTCGACGTCAAAAAGCCGGAGTCCAAGTTGAAGGAGAAAACCAAGGTGCCGAAGGAAGTGGTCATCCCGGGCCTGCCCAAACCAATCCCCACAGACGTTGAGGCCATCGGTGTGGTGCGTCGTGAAGCCAACACAAGCCGCGTACGTCCCGCGATTCCCGGCTTCAGCCTCGGTCACCTCAATGTTTCAGCGGGAACATTTGGCTGCCTCGTGCAGAAAACAGGCAACAAGCAGAGATACTTCATTCTCAGCAATTCGCATGTGCTCGCCGATGAAGGCCTCGCCACTGCCGGCGATGAGATCGTTCAGCCTGGCGTAGCAGATGGTGGTAGTGCTCCCCTCGACGTCATAGCAAAACTAGATGGATTTGTTCCATTCCAGTTCACGGCCTCCTCCTTCCCGAACCTTGTCGATGCTGCGATCGCTCAAGTCAAAAAGTCAGATGTCACCAGCGCCATTCGTATTCTCGGTGTGCCCAAAGGAACCACCAAGATTGTACGGCGTGGCATGCTCGTGCAAAAGACGGGACGCACCACGGACTTTACCACCGGCGTCATCAAGGACATTAATTTCCGTGTGCAGCTGAAGTACAGCAAGCCGGGTGGAGGCAAAGGCCGCGTCGGTTTCTCCGATCAGGTGCTCTGTACCCGATATACGGCTCCCGGCGATAGCGGCTCTGCCGTCCTCAACAAGGACAAGAAGATTGTCGGCCTGCACTTCGCGGGTTCGGACAGTTCAAGCATCTTCAACAAAATCGAAAATGTCTTGAGTGCGCTCGGCATCGTGGTGGTAACCGACTTGATTTGAGATCCGGGGCGTGGTATGGATGAACTATGGCGACACATGCCCAGGCGCAACGCGCGTTGAAGGCCTTCGAGTCCCAGTTGAGCGGACTCCGAAATGTCGTGGGTTTGGGAATAGTAGCTGACGAACCCAAACAGTCCGCAGTGGCTGTATACGTCAAAAAAAAACTGCCGTTGAAGTCGCTCAAAGCGAAGGATCTCGTGCCGCCAAGTCTGGCAGTTACGATCAAGGGTAAAAGCGTTCCGGTCCCTACCAAAGTCATCGAACTCGGCAGAGTGCAGCAGGAATCCGGAGCGGACTCCGGATTCAGCACTCAAGCGCTATAGTCGGGCCCGCACTGGGCGGGTTTACTTTTGACTAGCTCTGCAGGGCGGCCGACGCGGGGGTCACAGCGACTTCAAATATGCCACGATGTCCGCAATCGCCTGCGCATCGAGGCCCAGCAACTGGGGCTCATACATGAGCGAGCGGGTCATCTTGTTCACGGAGGCGATCTTGGAGCGAGGAATGGTCTGCACCATGCCGCCCATGCATTTCATGATCAGCGGATCCCCGTCGGAGAGCACCATGCCGGTGATGGTGAGGCCGTCCTTGGTCTTCACTTCGCGACCTTCGAAACCGTGGGAGAGATCCGCCGAAGGTTTCGCGATGCCGGTGATGATGACTTCCGTGGGCTGCAGCTTGCCGAAGGCGGTGATGTCGGGCCCGAATTCCACGCCTGCGGGACCGACCTTGTGGCAGGTGAAGCACACAGCCACGCGAGCCTGGCCACGCGCCACATCGCCCTTGAGCTTCACGATCTCCGCCACTTCCGGCAGCTTCGGTGCGTCCTTCGGCTCTGGCGGCATTTCCACCGCCATGAGCTTCACCTTGTCCGGATCGTAGAGACCCAGCGCCTTCAAGCCGCCTTCCACGTCGAAACCCTTCCAGTCGTTGTTCTTCCGGTTCATGGCCCACCACATGGTCTGCTCCTTGAAGGGGAAACCATTCGTGTGGGTCAGTTCGATCATGGCACCCGCGGCTTCACGCGTCTTCACGAAGGCCAGTGCCGTGATCATCAGCTTGCGCTGCGCGTCACTCAGGTTCGGCATGAGTGCGCGGGCCTTGAAGGCATGCACTGCTTCAGCAGGGTGCAGTCTCCACGCCAGCCAGGCGAAGGCGTCGGTCCACTCTGCCGCCGTGCCACCGAGAGCCAGTTGCAGCGTTTCAAAGGCCACCTTCTCATTCCCCGTGCAGCCGAGACCGATCGCTTCAAGGTAGCTGCGATCCTTGCCATCGAACTGCTTGGCAATGTTTGTCAGCGCTTCCGCCTGCTTCGGTCCCCAGGAACCGCGCAGGGACAGCGCCACCTCACGGCGCACCGCAGCTGACTTGTCATTGCTGAACTTCACCACATCCAGCGGATAGCCCACGCGGCGCAGGGCGCGGTAGGCCACCAGCCTGCGGTAGGAATCCGGCAGCGCGAGTTGCTTGGCCACGTTCTTCTTCCCTTCCTCACCCATCTGCGCGAGCACAAAGATGGCGCGAGCAACGATGTACGGATTCTCATCCTTCAGCAGCGCAGTCACGGCAGGCACCGCCTTCGCACCCTGCGCCTTCAGGCGGGTGAAGCCGCTGTTGCGCACGTTCACGGCCGGGCTCTTCAGCGCGGCGATCTGTCCTTCGGTCGTGTTCAGGTCGAACTTCGGAACGGTCGACTTGAATCCCTTCGGTGCGATGCGATAGATGGATCCGGTGAAGGCGTCATCCAGCGTGCCGTGGCCACCCACGCGGGCGTCGAACCAGTCCGCCACATAGATGGCACCATCCGGTCCCACACACACATCGCTGGGGCGGAATTTGGTCTTCAGGTCGAAGCTGGGCTTGCCGCCTTGGAAGTCGGATCCGGCAAATTCCTTTTCCTTGTTCGAGGTGACGAAGTCGAAACGCTCCAGCTTGAAGCCGGCGCCATCCTGCTGGGGAAGGTAGCCGTAGATCACGTTCTTGCCCGCTTCGCAGGCGAGCAGCAGACCCTGCCACTTATTATCAAGAGCGCCGTTCTCATAGAAGGCCACACCGGTCGGTGAGCCGCCGCCATACACGTCACCGGCGGGCATCGTGCCCGGGTCTTCCTGACGCCATTCGGCGGTCGGCGTGTCTTGGCCGGGACGCTTGTCCGCACCCCAGGAGCGCAGGCCATCGGCAGAAGCGAAGCCGGCATTGCCACCTTCCATGACTTCCGTTACGCGGCAGGCGGGCGGGTCGTCGTTGTCGCTCTGGAAGATGTCGCCAAAGGAATTGACGGTCTGCTCGTAGCTGTTGCGGAAGTTGTGGCCTAGGATGGTCACGTTCGAGCCATCCGGATTCATGCGCGCGAGGAAGCCGCCGATCCACACATTGCCGTCATCGCTCTTCTTGCCTGCGATCTCCGGCAGCATGTACGGGCTGCCCATGTAGAAGGTCTTGCCCGACTTGTCGGTGAATTGTGCACCGGTGTTTCCCTGGTTCCAGTACCATTGGCCATCCGGTCCAGCGGTCACGCTGTGAAGGCTGTGGTCATGCTGCCGGCCATTGAATCCGGTGAGGAGCACTTCGCGCTTGTCGACGGTGGGGTCGAACTTGCCGTCACCATTCACATCCGTGTACTGGATCAGATCCGGTGGCTGGGAGACAACATACTTGTTCACAAATACCGCGACACCCAGGGGTGATGCCAGCGCAGGCTCCTGCACGAACGTGGTCACCTTGTCCGCCTTCCCCTCACCCTTCGTGTCCTCCAGGATCACGATGCGGTCGCCTTCCTTCTGGCGTGCACCCTTGCTGCGATAGTTCACGCCTTCTGCAATCACCATGCGTCCCTGCGCATCGAAGTCGATGTTGGTGGGATTGCGCAGCATCGGAGACGATGCCCAAAGGGTGACTTCCAATCCCTCGGGCACGGCGAAAAGGTCTGTAGGCACCAGCGGAGGACCTGTGTCAGGCTTGGGCAGCTCCGTCGGTTTCTCCGCATATACGTAGAACTTCATCTTCGCGCCACTGGGCTTGCCGCTGCGCTCCATGCCACCGTCATCAATGGCCACCTTTGCCGTGAAACGTTCCGCCCCTTCGGGCAGCGCAAACACCACATTAGCCGGCGCGTGGGTACCGATGGCTTTCTCGTACGATTTGCCCTCCACCAGAATCGGCGTCCCGCTGTAAGCCTTCCCCACCTGCGCCTTGCCATGAGCGGACTCTGCCGACTTCCAAGGCACTTCTGCGAGGCTCTTCACGGAGCCATCCGCCATGATAAGTTGTGGTTCGATCCAATCTGCCCAGTCGCAGCTGTCACCACCCTCATCAGAAACAATGAGATGCAGTTCCTTCAAGCCCTTCACCGGGATGTCGATGGGCACCAACCGGGGCTTCACCTCGCTGGTGAGTTCCGGACTCTGGAAGAGTGGCTTGGGGGCTTCGGCGGCGGAAAGATGGCCAACACCAAGGATCAAAGAACCGGCGATGAGGGAAGTTGAAAGGGAACGGGCGAGCATTGGAAAGACTGAGTGAGCAACAGGGAGAGACAGAAGAAACGCGATTTGAGCTCGGGATTATTCGGGCCGCGGGATTCTTTGCTAATGGATAGAACGTCGTGGTGCCCCACCCCAAGGAGCGGCGACTTCAGTCGCGGTTTTGACAAGCGCCGTAGGGCGCGAAAGTCGGCGTCCCGTCATGCGGGACGCCACTCCTAGGACAGACAGTACATTAGATCACCCGATCATTCCCGCCATCCACGGGAATCTGCGCACCGGTGACCTTGAGGAAGAGCGGTGAAGCCATGGCGGACACCATGTTGCCGATGTCCTTGCTCTTGATCTCCACCTTCATGAGGTTCTTCGTCTTGTACTCCTCCACGGTCATGCCGTAGCGCTCAGCGCTGCGCTGAAGGGCCTCAGGGGTCCAGAGCTTCGTGTCGAAGACGGCATCGGGGTGGATGATGTTCACGCGCACCTTGTTCGGAGCAAGTTCCAGGGAAGCCACACGGCAGAGCTGGGTCAGCGCCGCCTTCGAGCAGGAGTAGCTGGCCGCGCCAGGTCCGGGGGCCTTCACATTGCGGCTGCCCACGAAGATGAAGGAGCTTTCCATGCCAAGCTTCAGGTACGGGATGGTCTCGCGCATGAGTTTCTGCGCACTGGTCAGATTCACAGCCAGCGCCTTGTCCCAATTGTTCTGCTCCAGATCCTCAAGGTACTGACCCGCGGTGAAGATGCCCGCGTTGGAGACCACGATGTCCAGTCCACCGAAGCGACGCACGGTGTCCTCTACCGCGTCACGCACGGCGGCGTCATCCGTCAGGTTCACCACTTTTCCGAGGCCACCGATCTTCGCCATGATATCGGCGATTTCGGGATTGAGGTCCAGGCCTACGACGATGGCACCTTGCTCTGCAAGGCTCTCTGCGCAGGCGAAGCCGATGCCAGCGGCACAACCAGTGACGAGCGCGACCTTGCCCTGATGTACCTTGCGGGCCGGGCCCTTGCGCAGCTTGGCCTGCTCGAGTTCCCAGTATTCGATTTCGAAAATGTCCTTCTCAGGGAGCGGCTCCCATCCGCCAGCGACCTCACCAAGCTGCACCGTGGCAGCCGTGTGCGTGGCGATGTCATGGACAATGCCGGCGTCCTTCACGGAATCACCAAAGCTCACCAGTCCACGTCCCGCCCAGATGGCGAAGCGAGGCGCCGTGTCCAGCATGGTCTGGTCCTTGGCATTGCGCTTGAAGTAGGCAGCGTAGGCGTCCGCATAGGATTTCAGCGCTGCGTCCATGTCGTCGCCGATGAACACCGGAGCGCGCTTCGTGCGGATGCTGTGGTCCGGAGTGAGAGGTCCCAGGGTGCCATAGGTGGCCACATCTTCGTTCAGGGTGTATCCCACCGCTTCCGGAGAGGCATTCAGCCTGGCAATCTGGGGATAGCCACGAAGCTTGCTCACGGCCTGGCGCATTTTGGCGAGGCCCTTCAGGTCCTCAGCCGCCTGGGCCAGCTCCTGCACCTGCTTGCCGGCAACCTCCTTCGCGAGCCATTCCTCTGCCTGGGTCACCATCTCGATGTGCAGTTCGTAGCTCTTGCGCGCGTCATCCGCGAAGGTGAAGAGGCCGTGCTTCAGCAGCACCATGCCCTCGATGCCTTCCTTGCGCAGGTCGCGTCCCTTGATGAGGTCATACACCGTCTTCGCCAGGATGAAGCCGGGCATGACGTAGGGCACCACGAGCACGCGCTTGCCAAAGACTTCCTTCACGCGCTTTTCGCCATCCTTGCTGCCGGTCAGCGCCGCGATGGCGTTGGCATGGGAGTGGTCCACAAACTTGAAGGGCAGGATGGCGTGCAGAATCGCCTCAATGCTGGCGGCGGGAGCGTTCGGATTCGTCATCGCCGCGCGCTGCTGCAGCACCATGTCCGGGTCGCTCATGGTGGGCAGTTCGGCCATTTTCAGCAGAGCGCTCATGCGCACGGGGGAGAAACCTTCACGCTCGATGGTCGCGAGGTCCCAGCCGGAGCCTTTTACGTAGCAGAGACTCACCGCCTCGCCAAAGAAGTCCTTCTCCTCCACCTTCACGGAGGTATTGCCTCCGCCGTGAAGCACGAGCGCGGGGTTCCGGCCCAGCAGGCGGGAGGTGTAGACACGCTGTCCGAGCGGGTCAGTTCCAAAGGTGGCGGCTTCCTGGTCGTTCCAAAGGCTTTGCATGGGTGGGTGAAATGAGGGCGCTAGGGTGCGGTGATTGAGCCCGCGTGCAAGGTGAAAATGCCTGTCTGGCATGGAACCAAAGTGCCATGGAATCCGCCCCGCCTCCCGCGGAACGCAGCACGGATGCATGCGCCGGCAAAACCCGGCGCGAACCAGAAGCACATGATGCGATTTCGAGTGAAATGTGAACTGGACTACAGTGCGGAGGCGCCTGTGGTATTTTTGCTCAATGTGCGGGCTCAGGACAACGGGTGCCAGAAGGTGATCGAGGAGAATTTTTCCATCTCGCCGAAACTCCCCCACACCCTACTCACGTGTCCCGTGACCAAGAACCGCTTCGAGCGCATCGAGGCCGAGGTGCCCGGAGTGTTTCACATCGTCTACGAAGCCGTGGTGGAGACCCGCCTGCACAAGCTGCCCGCCAGCGACCTCAAGGAAACGTCCCCGGCCTCTTTCGGTCTCGATGTCCTGCCCTTTATCTACCCCAGCCGTTACAGCCAGTCGGACCGTATGGGGCGGCTCGCGGCGGATCACTTCGGAAATGAAGCCTGTGCCGTAGAGACGGTGCAGGAGATCGTGGGCTGGATTTCTCGGCACATCGCGTATGTCAGTGGCTCCACCGATGCGAATACGTCCTCTGTGGACACCCTCGTGGAGCGTGCGGGTGTTTGCCGGGACTTCGCGCACCTGGGCATCGCCTTCTGCCGTGCGATGAACATCCCCGCGCGCTACTTCACGGGGTACGCCTTTCAGTTGGAACCTCCGGACTTCCATGCCTGCTTCGAGACTTGGATCGGCGGACGCTGGATTCTCTGGGACGCCACCGGCCTCGCTTCGCCCGACGGCGTGGTACGCATCGGCACGGGTCGGGATGCGGCGGATGTGTCCGTGTGCACTGCCTTCGGCAACCTGAAAGTTGAGCGGCAGTCCGTGGATTGCCAGGCGCTCGATCCGTCCTACAAGAAAATGACCCCGGAAGAACTCAGCACCACCGTGGTGTGTCACGATGCCGCCCATCCTCCGGGTGAGCGTGCCGCATAATCCAGATACCGCGTGATGGATCGCTTCCACATCATGCATCGCACCATCTACCGGTACAATGCACCGGTACAGTTCGGCATGCACCGGCTGGTTCTGCGGCCGCGGGAGGGACACGAGATCACCGTCTTGAAACACCAACTCACCACGGTGCCCCAAGCAAGGCTCTTCTGGCTGACGGACATCTTCGGCAACAACATCGCGCTGGCCCAGTTCGAGGAGGAATCGGATCGCCTGGAGATCCGGAATGAGGTGGTCATCGACCGCATGCCGCGAGCCGAGGATGCAGCCCCGCTGAAAATGAGCCGTTCCTCGGTGACTCCCCTGCCCGTTACGTATCCGCAGATGGAGCTTCCCGTCGTGCGGGGATACATCGCCACGGTGTATCCAGATGATCAGGCGAAGGTCGCCGCGTGGGTAGCTTCCCTGCCACCGCCGGAGGAAGCGCACCCGACCGCGATGGAGATGGTGGAGCACGTGGGACGCCGCATCTACTCCACGATCAAGTACCGCCGCCGTGAAGAACCAGGCGTGCAGACACCCTCAGGCACGCTCGCCTTGGGTACCGGTTCCTGCCGGGACATGGCCGTGCTCATGATGGAGGCCTGCCGCTCCATGGGCATCGCCACGCGTTTCGTCAGCGGCTACCTCAACTCGACCGCCTCCGCCGCAGGCCGCGGCGCCACGCATGCGTGGGCAGATGTGTACCTTCCCGACAACGGCTGGACAGGCTTCGACCCCACCATCGGCGAGCGCGTCTCCCGCAAGCACCTCGCCATCGGTGTGAGTGCCCATCCTCGCGGCGTCATGCCCGTGAGTGGGATCTTTAATGGACCACCCGGCGCGTATGAAGGCATGGAGGTGGCGGTGACGATGCAGCAGGTGCCGGTGGAGGAGGTCGCAGTCGTTACCACGGAGTAGCGTCACGCACTTCTGGCACAGGCGGTTCCCAACCCACTTCCCGCTCTACGAAGATTTTCGTTTACAACCACGAACACTTTCGTAGATAATCCGCCCATGCCGGAAAATGCATCGCAAAAACCGACCCCATCCGAACTCGTCATCTTGCGCGTCTTGTGGGAGCGCGGGCCCAGCACGGTACGGGAAGTGATGGACTCGCTCACCGGCGAGCGCGACATGGGCTACACCACGGTGCTGAAATTCCTCCAGATCATGCTGGAGAAGAAGCTGGTGGCCCGCGATGACTCGGGCAAGACCCACGTCTACACCGCCGCCACTCCGGCGGAAAAGATGCAACGCCGCCTGGTGGGTGACCTGCTGGACAAGGTCTTCTCAGGCTCCGTGAGCGGTCTTGTGATGCACGCTCTCGGGTCGAAGAAGGCCAGCACCGAGGAGTTGCGGGAGATTCGCCGCATGCTGGATGAGCTCGACACCGACAAGTCAAAAACCAAGCCCAAGCCCAAGCCATGAACGCTTTCCTGGATCAGTTGACGCAATCAGAGGTCGTCCACGCCATCTCGCTCGTGCTGGCTCATTCCCTGTGGCAGGGCGCCGTGGTGGCCGTTGTGCTTGCCTTCCTACTACGTCAAATGCGACGCTCCACGGCCCAGGCGCGCTACATCGTGTCCTGCGTGGGAATGCTCGTACTCATCGCTTGGCCACTCGTGACGTTCTGGCAGGTCAACGAAGGGAAGAGTGACGTAGTCCGCGCACCGTGGCCGCAGGCAGCGGGGGCACCTTCTTTTGAGCAGGGGCTTCAATCACCCAGAACTCCTGACGCTTCGCGAGTCACCTCATCCATCTCGTCGACCGTCCAGCAATCCACGGCCACACCCAGGACGGAAGCCACCATCTCCTGGCAAAGCTGGACCATTCTGCTCTGGCTTACGGGTATGTCGCTACTGAGCCTCTGGCACCTCATGGGCTGGATCGGGTTGCAGCGCTTGCGGCATCGGGCCACCACCACACTCACGGGCGAACTTGCGAGCACTGCGTCGCGGTTGGCCCGCCAGATGAAACTCCCCTCCTCCATCCGCGTGTGCTGGTCCGCACGTGTCACGGGAGCGATCTCCTTTGGTTGGCTGCGTCCCATCGTGCTCCTCCCCGCCTCGATGGCCACCGGATTCTCTGCACGGGAAATCGAAATGATCCTGGCGCATGAGTTCGCGCACCTGCGCCGGCATGATTACTTGATGAATCTACTCCAGTCCGCCGTGGAGACGCTGTTGTTTTACCATCCCGCGGTGTGGTGGATCGGCCGGCAGATCCGGCGCGAGCGGGAACATGCCTGTGATGATATTGCGGTGCGGGTCACGGGTGATGCCCGGACGTATGCGCAGGCTCTGGTCCGGCTTGCGGAGAGTGCCACGCTGTTTTCAGAAGATACTCCGCGTCTCGCCATGGCGGCTGGGGCGGCGGGTGGTCTGCGCCAGCGCATCGAGCGCTTGATTCGCCCCGGAGCGGCATCATCCAGCGCAATCGCCCTTCGCCCCGTCTCGGGCATTATTACTCTCGCGCTGATGTTACTCTTCATGGGAGCACCTGATGCAGCACGGCCTTTGCAAGCTCAGGAGAACGCTGCACATGGCCCACGGGGTTCCATCCGCGATCGCAATGGCGTGCTGCTCGCCGTGACTGACCGGCCGGATCGGCAGATCATCTTCAACCTGGAAAAGGTGGTGGACGCCTGGCGAGCCAAGCCGGGGCGCGAGGTGCCGCTCGTCACCTATACAAGATCGAAGGCCGATGGAACCATCGGGGACGTGCAGGAGCCGGACATCGTCTACCTCTTCCAGCAATTGGTGCTCCCTGTTCTGGAAGAGCACAAGCTGCCCCGCGAACTCGACGCGGAAGCCATGCGTAGCCACTACCGGGAGCATCGGGGCGGAAGGCCCTTCGCCTACGCCAAGGAACTGCCGGAAGATCAGCTCAGGGAGGCAGCATCGGTGAAATCGAGCGTGCCGGGCATGGATATTCACACCGTCATGCTGCGCCGCTATCCGTACAAAGCGCTGGCTGCGCACACCTTGGGGATCGCGGCTAACTCCAGTGGTGTAGAAGGGTCCATGCAGGCCCTCCTGGAACCTCAAATCGCAGAGGATGACACCACGAAACCGGCAGCGCGTGGTTCGGACGTCTACCTTACCCTCGATGTGCGGCATCAGTACATCGCCGAGAGAGCCCTGCGGGACGGTGACCCGGCCATTGGAAGAGGTGCGGTGGTGCTTCTGGATGTGCAGAGCGGTGATGTCCTTGCGATGGCTTCCGCGCCATCCTTCGATCCGAATGAGTACATTCCCGCCATCAGCAAAGAGAAGTTCAAAAAGTACAGCAAGGCCACCACCCTCCCGATGCTGAATCGTGCCGTGCGGAGCATCGTACCCGGTGCCACCTTCCTCGTGGCCACTTCACTCGCCGGCATCTGCGATGGGAAGGAAGGTTTTCAGCATACCTGCGTGGGAGGCTCGACCTTTGGCACCAAGTTCATGCAGTGCTGGATTGGCCAGAAGGACGGCATGCATGGCCCTATGGATCTGCGAAAAGGGATGCAGGAGAGCTGTAATCCCTACTTCTACAATCTGGGGAATGCGATCCGCCCCGAGAAATTCGACTCCATCGTCGCACTGCTCGGCATCGGTCAAGATGTGGCCATTGAGTTACCGGAAAACGATCGGGGCATTTTCCCAAACCGGGCCTGGTGGGAAAAGCAGCGGCCTGGTGCGCCGTACACGGAGGCCACCGTGGCGAACATGTCCATTGGCCAGGGCGCGCTTCAGGTCAGTCCCCTGCAGCTTGCTTCCCTCATGGTTCCCGTGGCCAACGGAGGGTTGGTCTGGCGTCCACGGTTGGTGGATCGCGTGGCGCCGGGCGGAGACGTCTCACACGAGGAAAAACGCCCCCGCAAGCTTGTGGGCAATCTTCGGGATCAGGGGCTCACGGATACAGGTCTGGAGGCACTGCGCTCCGCCATGCGGGCCGGAGTGACCGAAGGATATGCGCTGGGTGCGAAGGTGCCGGACCTGCCCATCGTCGGCAGGACCGGTACGGCTCAAAACTGGCGCCTCGCCAATGGTGTGGCCCTGAAAGACAATCACACCCTGTTCATCGCCTACGCTCCCATGGAGAAACCGAAGTGGGCCATCTGCGTGCTGGTGCAGGGCGGCAAGAGCGGTGGCACGAGCTCCGCCCCCATTGCCGCTCATATCCTGACGCAAGTGGCCGAGGTCGAGGCCGGGAAACGGAAGGTGGAAGCGCAGCCTGTAGAGCCGATCGAGGGTTCGTTTGATCCGGTTGAGCGGGTGTCGTTTCCGCGGATTACGCAGTGAGCAAATGGACCTTTCGGTCACCTGGGAGTGTCCCAAGGAGATTTGCCATTACGGATGCTTCATGGTAAAACGCCTCAGCTATCGCAGCCCAGCTTGTATTGAATGAAACTGTTGTCCTTCGCCTTTGTGGTTGGCGTTTTCGCTCTGATTCCCACATCGCCCACACTATCGGCGGAGGAACCCGCTCGCGGTTCTGTCCTAAAAATTCAATCGCTCGCGTCACAGCCTCCGTTCTCAGCGAGGCTGGTCAAAAGCACCTCCTACAAAAAATTCGATGGGTCGGTGGTCGTTGGAATGACGCTTGAACTCGCGGATGGATCCACCAGGAGATATTTTAGCTCCGCTGCCACCCCCGCCGAGCAACGAGTCGTCGCCTATCTCAATACAATCAATACAAATGAATTCCGAAATTTTCCCTCGGCCGTAGACGAGGCCGCAAAAGCAAACTTCCTGCTTATTGCCATTGAAAACCTTGGCCCTTTTCGCGGCACAGTCATCAGACGCGAACTGGTCACATACGAGGATGGAACCGAACTGGCTTGCCTGAGTCTCGCCAGGGATCATGACATTCCCATCACAGTCGTGGATCTCGCGCCTTCCGAAGACTCGAAGCGCTTTCTTAACCACCTCGAAGAGGGGCAGACATATCAGTTCCCGCATGTTTACTATCTGATGCACCATCGCAAGGTCCCAGAGCATCTCACCTCTGGGATTCCGATTCCCGTAAACGGTGATGTTGGAATTCCTGCGCCGAGGAGCGCGTCTGATTCGTTCGTGCCACAAAATCCCGAGGAAAAAGCCATGGACTTGCTGGTCGGCGTCTGGAGCGTTGAAGGCGCCCCCACAGTCAGGATTTTGAAACGCTGGTCCGCAGACGGAAAGCATGTCAGAAGCGACACCATCAGTTCGACTGAGCCACGAGGGAAACCAGGGGCCTTTACGGCGCAACCAAACATGGGCATTACTTCAGTGATGAGCTTTGACAGAAAATCCAAGCTCTTCCAGTCGGTGACTATTGCGCAGGGTGCCGCCACGCCTCCCGGAACTCAACCTGGCAAATCGGAAGTCAAGACCAGAAGAGAAGGTACATGGGATGAAGGAACTCGCACCTTTACTTGGTACAGCACCGGCAGCCGTGAGATTTCAGCTACGGTGACCTCGCTTGACCCGGACACGTTGGTGTCCACACCCCGAAATATCGCCGGGAGAGGGAGAATCGAAGCAGGGCCTGCGACAAAGCACGTCCGGCTCAAGCGCTAGACGGACAAGGTGCCTGGGAAACGAAACGGCAGTTCGAATGGTCAATGACACCTGCACTTTCGCCCTGTTGCAGGAGCTTGTTTCTTTTGAACCCGGTCCTGATTCCGTCCCCCGGCTTCACAGACATCTAGCCCCCTTCCTACTCCCGCCTCACCGCATCCAGCAGTCGGCCACTCAAGGCCAATCTCGCGGCCAGCCAGCACACGGCTACGCCGAAGGCGAGGATGCCAAGATTGAGCCACAGGAGGAAGCCCACGGGCAGCGCGCCGCCGGACTGCTTCACGTTCGGCCACACCGTGAGCGCGGCGCTTACAAGGCCGAGAATCAATCCCGCAGCCAGCAACGCGGCATGCTCGCTGAGCACCATGGCGCGGAGTCTCGCCGGTAGGAAACCCAGTGCCTGCATGAGGCCGAATTCGCCTTTCCGTTCCAGGATGTTCCGCGCCGCCAGCACACCGAGACCAGCGGTGCCCAGCAGAACTCCCAGCCCACCCAGCACCGTGAAGATGCCGATGTAGGTATTCTGCACTGCCTGGAAAGCCGCGAGTCGATCCGCCGCAGGCTCGATGGCGAGGCCTCGTGTCTGCACCTGCTTCGTGAGCTGGCCGCTGATAGCAGTGGCAGAGTCAACAGGAGCATCGATGAGGAAGAACCGGTAACCCGCCGCGTCAGGATAACGCGCAAGGAAGTTCTCCTCACTGATGATGAGCTTCCCCTGCAGCACACTGCCCGCGAGCAGGGCCACGAGTTTCACGTGGAACGTTTTTCCGGCAGCGTCCGTATAGGCCAGCGTGTCCCCCACTCCCTTGCCCAGGCCCCAGAGTGCGGTGGCCTGGTCGGCAATAGCCGGGATAGGCTCGTTCTCCGCCGCCTTGCCCGCGATGAACGACCACGAACCAGACGCGAAAGCAAAGCGATCCTTCTGTCCATCAGCGCCGGCGAGACGTGCCGGATTCACCGCTGAAATGACCGGGTTCTGGGCGCGGTTGAGGTTCAAGCAGCTCGCGTCATCTCCCTCACGGATGCGGAAGGGCACGACGCTCACCTTCTTCATGAGCTTCTCGTCCAGGGCGAAGGTGTCCCAGGCGGGCTCGGAGTTGAGGTCCTCATAGATCGGGAGCGTGCTCTCCCCAAGCAGGGCAAAGCCACCCGTCCCCGTGTCCCGGCGGGCCGGGTCATTGTTCGCCGAAAGGCGGAAGGCATTCACGGCGATGACGAGAAACACCCCACCTGCCATCATCCCGATGACCGAAAGCGACCGTCCGCGACGGCGGGTGACATTACGGAGGCCAATCGCGCCCAAAGAGCTGGCCACGGAGTGCGCGCCAGTCGAGCCGTCGGGTTCCAGACTCATGAGCCACCGGCGGGCCACCAACAGCCCCGCCAGCAGCAACAGGAATCCTGCGCCGAAGAACATGCCCGCCACGGCTTCTGGACTCCCCGCGGAGCCACCAGCGAACGACAGGCCCATCGCCAGGACAACGCACAGGATGGGAGACCAGTAGGCACCAAAGAAACCAGTCTTGGGGGCAGGCGTGGAAGCTCCGATAGCGTGTCGCTTTTTTCCGGATTTTGCAGGAGGCTCCGCGACTTCTCCCGCAAGGAGTTCGCGGGCGGAGGTCTTGAGCAGGCGTCGGCTAGCCAGCCAGAGGATGCCCATGCTGGCAAGGATGCTGGAAACAAACGCGATGGCGAGCGTGTCAGGTTGGCCATCGTAGATGAGTTTCATGCCCACCGTGGCACCGCTCCACACGCTGTTCAGTCCCGCCAGCGCGAGCTTGGTGTAGGCCACCCCACCTAGCAGTCCAAGGGCGGTTCCGACCAGCGCAATAATGCCTGCCTCGCCCAAAAGGGTGAGGCGGACTTGCTTGGGGGTCCAGCCAATGGCCAGCAGCAGGCCAACCTGAGGCACGCGCTTTTCAAGCGTGAAAAGGAAAAGTAAGGCACTAAAAATAAGCGCCGAGGCTATCAAAAACATGCTTAGGCCGACAAAAAGACCACCAAAGTCCACACTGCCCTTGGCGGCTGCGTTGGCCTCGGATTTAAAGTCTCGCACAACAAGGCCTATGTCAGAGAGTTGGAGTAACTTAACAAGCTCTGCCCGTAATGATTTCTCGTCTTCACCCTTATGAGGGAAGCGGATCGAGGTCAGATTTCCGAATCGATTGCCCCAAAGTTCTTTTCCCACATTCAACGGGATAAATGCCTTGGGGGTCCCATGGAAGTCGTCCCAGTATTTCTCGTCCTTGTCCCGAATAGCATCCAGCTTTACCGGAATGCCAGGCTGCCAGTCACGGCAGTTGTCCACGTCTGAGACGCCGGGAAAGTTCGGGGTCCAGCTCTTGTTGAGTGCTGGCTGGTCCATGGGGATGATACCCCGGACGGTGAAGGAGGCGTTGCGTTCCTGCAGTTCCCTGCCGAGCCCCACGCTGAAGTACCGCAGCTCGAAGGTATCGCCGAGCGCGAGGTTGAGATCTTCTGCGAGCCACTGGCTCACGGCAGCAGGTCTCTCGGCAGAACCAGCATGGTTCGCCGACAGGTTGACACCAAGCGCCGAGAAGCGCTCGGCAGGAATGGCAGTGACCATGGAATAGGGCGTACGCTCCTTGGATTTCTGTGAAGAGAGCCCGTTCACCAAATAAGTGAGCACTCCGTAGGCACCCGGCCGGGCCTTCAGCACCTTCTCCGCGATCACCTCATCGAGGAACACACGGTCGGTGCTGAGTTCCCATTCTGGAACGGCTCCATCCACTTTGGTGAGCTTGAGGGCAAAGTCCTCAAGCGTCTCCCCTCCGAGGGTCGGGTGTTCGATGGCTTCATAAAGCAAGGGTTGGAACCAAGCATTCACCCGTCCGGCCTTCTCCAGTTCCGCCTGAAGTTCGGCGAGTGGCAGGAAAAGCGTGTCATTCCCCGTCTGCGAAGCGGTGAGTTGGAAATGTCCAAAGTCCTCCGCAGGAACCACCGCTGTCACCGTCCGCCGTAGGGTAGTCTCATCATTCGTGCTGCCGGAGAGCGGAGCGTCCTTGGAGATCGCGCTGGGGCGCTCCATGCGCACCACGACCGTGTCTCCCACCTTCACTCCGAGCTTCCGGGCCAGAGATTCATTGACCGCCAACGGGGAGGATTTTTCTGACTTCTCCGGAAAAACCTGGCGACCACTGGGACTCAGCTTCCAGAACTCAGCATCCACGCCAAGTACTTGAACGGCGTTTACGCGAGCCTTGCCCGAGGATTCGCTGACCGAGGCGTTGAGAATGATGACCGGAGCTGCTCCGTCCTTTCGGGCCAGCTCTTCAGTGAACCACCGGTCACCGCCGAGCATGCCAGACTGGATGTTTCCCAGCCGCTGGGCTGCCGCCTTACGCAGGCTGGCGCGAACTGAATCGCCCACCACGAGCGAGCCGCTGAGGATGGCGGAGGCCAGAAACGCGCCGAAGAGCAGGCCGAGGTGGCTCTTCCAGTAGTGCCGGGCGCTCTGCAGAATCAGAGAAGTGCTGTTCATAAGAACTTGTGGTTCTGCTTAGGACACCAGATTGCCGGTGTGAAGTTTGAGAACTCGCTTCATGCGCTCGGCCTGAGTGAGTTGGTGCGTCACTAGCACTAAAGATATGCCGATATTCTCCACCAAATTGATCATCAACTTGGTCAAAGTATCGGCATTTTCCTCATCAAGCGCCCCCGTCGGCTCGTCGGCGAGGATGAGGTGCGGCGAGTTGATCAGCGCACGTACCACCGCCACTCGCTGGCGCTCGCCGCCGGAGAGCTGGGCTGGCCGATAGCCGGCCCGCGGCTCCAGTCCGACTTTGGAAAGCAGCTCCATCGCCCGGTCACGGACCACCTTGGGATCCGGCGCAGGTTTCAACGCAAGGGTCGGGAGAAGGACATTCTCCAACACCGTGCACTGCGGTAGGAGGTGGTGGAGCTGGAAGATGAAACCGATATGCTGGCTGCGGAGTTGACTAAGCTTTTCTGCCGACGCCCCTTTTAACGATTCTCCGTTAAAAAGGTACTCGCCACCATCCGGCTCATCGAGGGTACCCAGAATGTTGAGCAAGGTGCTCTTGCCGCACCCCGAGGGGCCGACGATGGCCACCGACTCCCCTTTCTCAAGGGTGAAGCTGATGTCCTTCAGCACCGGCACCGTGGCTCCTGCAGCGGGCTCGACATAGGACTTGGACACATGGCGGAGTTCGAGGAGTGGCATAGCGGTGCGACGGTGATCGGTAGGACGGTGCGGCGGTCTGGGATGGGTGGAAGGATAATGGGACAGAGGTCGGCGTCGAACAAGCGCCAGCATGCTGGTTACTGGTTACGCATCGACGTGCAGACGAATCGCAGTTTTGATGAGGCATTTACCACTTCAGTGATCCGATGATTGCTGCCGGGGAGACGATTCCGATCCCGAGCCAAAAGCGTCAGACAAAAACGTCGGCCGAAACGGTTTCGTCACAGCCATCCGTGATGCTGACATGCAGTCTGCATCAACCATGAATCCGTTTGCTGCCGCCTCTTCACGTGTCACCGCTTTTGCCTGTGTCGCTGCCACCCTGCTCGCCTCTCCGTTTTCGGTGGGAGCCGGGGAGGAGTACCATGGGGACTTCGTGGCGGGAGCGCTCAAGTACTCCCGTGATCTGGCGGCACAACACCATCTGGTTGCCCACGTGAGCATCACCACTCCGGAGGGGAAGGCGCTGAAGTTCCAGTATGACCAGTATCCTGAGGTGGAGCGGATCAAGGTGGACGACGAACTGGCTTTCGCCAAGAAGCGGGGCGGCAAGTGGATCATGTCCAATGACTGGGGTAAGACCGGCAAGAATCTCGACGCCGAGGAGGCCCTGGACTACGACACGCTGGCGAGCTTCGTGCACGCCCCGCTGAATAGCGTGACGGAAGTCCGCGATGCCTCTCAAGGCGGGACGTTCATGCGCCTGCTCAACCATTCCCACGAGGACGGGCGGGAACGATTCGTGTTCGAGAAGAGCCGCGAGCAGCCGAAGAGCGATCACGTGTACCCATGCTTCCTCTTCGAGCGATACAAGAACAGCGAAATCGCCCAGCCCCTGCTCAGTGGTTTCAAGGGGCCCCTCTACACGGGCGACCGCATCCTGATGGTCTCCATCAGCTACGAGTATCGGGTGGCTCAGGCAGGCAGGTCCCGGGTCAGGCTTGTGGAAGCGAGCAGAGAAATGACGGCGCCGCTGTCGCTCATCGCGAGCCGATAAGCTCTCCCCAATCCCACGACAGGCCATTGCATTTTGCTCGTGTGGAGCGTGAATGACACTCCATGAAGACACCTCTCGTCTCGATTATCTGTTTTCTGGCGGCCTCATTCTTGGGCGCTGCCGGTCAGTTCCTCTATCGCGAAGGCGCGCGCCAGGCCGTGGGAGGACTGACCAGCTACCTGCTGAATGTCCGCATCCTCCTGGGGGTTGTCTGCTATGTGGGGGTGATGACGCTCTTTGTGGCGGCTTTCAAACGAGGCGGCTCGCTCACGGTGCTTTATCCCATCTATGCGACCACCTTTATCTGGGCCGCGCTCATTGCCATGTGGATCGATGGCCAGCCCATCAAGCTCGTGAATGTGGGCGGCATGGCGCTCCTGGTCGGAGGGATGTACCTGATGGGTAAATAATCAAGTTGTCCTA
Source organism: Roseimicrobium sp. ORNL1 (assembly GCF_011044495.1). Lineage (GTDB taxonomy): Bacteria > Verrucomicrobiota > Verrucomicrobiia > Verrucomicrobiales > Verrucomicrobiaceae > Roseimicrobium. Next base: position 3,560,303 of record NZ_CP049143.1, on the reverse strand, counting down.
TCCTTAGGACGGCCCGGTTCGTGATTTTTTTCATGGACGCAAACGTGGAATGGTGGAACTCGTAGGGGTTGCCCTCCCCCCCGCTTATGTCCCTCACCGCCGGCACACAGTCATTCCTCTTCTTGATGGGATCGCTCAGCGACGCCGCTGTTTTGGATTCGGCCATCGAATCCCAGCATTTGGGGTTTCAGAAGCTTGGCCTTCTTACTTACCAAGGAAGCTTGGAAGGTTCGCCGGAAGATTTCTGCCATCGCCTCTCCGCAGACAGCGGCGTGGATTGTGAGATTCACTGGATGCGTCTCCCCTATCCCGGCGAGCAACAGCCCGAGTCTGTCGGGCAAGACGCCGGTGCGCCTTTTGAGTTGGAGCCACCGTCTTATTTCCTCGTGAACAACTATTGAGGGCGATGCGTGCGCCCGCTCAGGTCAGCACGAGCCTCTCCCAGTCCTGCCATGATGCGGGTGCCTCAGGTTCCCTCTGGATATCCCGAACCGCAGTGATCCGACCGCGACGGGACGGGAGTACGGTATCAAGAATGTGAGTCACAAACCAGTCTCGCCGACTCGAGGCCCACTCGGAAATGTCCATGCACCGGACGTCATGCGCCCACCGTGCACACGAAGCCAGATTTGCCGCGATGTGTACGACAAGATCACTCATGCTGTCCGGGGACAGACCGTATGCGGCAGCAAACAAGCGCATGCGGCGCATCTGCGTCTCCGCCGAGTAGTCTGGATGACCCAGGTTCAAAAATGTCGGTGTGGAGTACCCCAGATCCCACAGCCTTGAGCCGGGAGCGAGAGTATCGAAATCGATCATGGCAGTGGGATAGCCATCGACATAAACACAATTCCCCGGGGAGAAGTCATTGTGGCAGATGACCTCCGCGCCATCTCTGCCGGGAAAACCTGTGGTAACATCGTGAAAAGAACGGAGGAGTCGTGCGGCGGCGACAAGATGATCATCCGTGTGGTGGAACAACTCCACTGGTACTGTGCCCGGGATGTAGCTGAGCATTTCACGACCCTGCTCATCCATGCCGAAAAACTTGGGCGCCCCCTGAAAGCCTGCCTGTTCCAGAAAACGAAGTAGCGCCGGTGCCAGCTCGTTCGGATGGGGATTGAGGCGGCGCACTGTCTGTCCCACGCGAAACACCGCGTGCGTGGTGCGGCCATGGTGCAATCGTTCTTCTTCAGGGGGAATTGTCATGTACGCAAGACCAGGCAAGATCGCGGATTTGCTCCGAATCGCTCTGGAAAAAAATAGGAGATCTTGCGCAAGAATCAAGAGCAGTCCGTTGTCCTACCATTTCTGCAAAAACACATATCCACCGCAGGCCACCCCGGCCAGCATCAGACAGATCACTAAAATCACCGTCCCCCGGGCGAGCCAACCAGAGCGCTTCCACCATCGCCTGGCCCAAGAGAGAATTTTGCGCAGCCTGACTTCCGCCCAATCCAGAAAGCGAGCCAGGGTAAGAAACTCGCTTCCCAACAGGGACAGACCAGCGACCTCCACCAAGAGTCCCGGTCCAGGAGCGGCCAGCATGAACAGGCCCACCAGCAGCAAGAGCACACCGCCAAGGATATTCAGCCACCGTCCCCAATGGAAGCTCCCGCGATGCTCCTTCCTTCGGCGATTGTACCGATCTTGAAAGCGATGTCCCGGACGGCTGCTTTTGAGTTCGTGCCAGTGTTCTTTGAGGTTTGCGAGCATGGGATGGCATACCAGATTCGCATCTGGCGGGAGACTTCATGTCCGGAATTGCAGAACTTTCCGCCGCCTTACCTGAGGCTTTCCATACACGTTCACCCCTGCTTCCCGAAGGCAATCGGATCCGCGATGAACTTCAGCACGGCTGCGCGACCGGCATCGCCTTCCTCCTGCAATTTGCCAAAGATGGTGCCGTGCGTCCGGTCCGGCACCACGATGAGGGTGGTGTGCTCGTGCTTCTTCACCTTGAAGAGTGCAGCGAAGTACTGGTTCTCCTCCAACCGTGCGGGCCAGTCCTTGTCTCCCATGAGCAGGAGCATGGGTGGCGCATCCTTCCGCACGAAGTGAATGGGCGCCGCTTCATCTGCGATGACATCATCCTTCGGCAGTCCCCTCTCCTCGCGTACGGTGAAGTGGGTCATGGTCTGCCCGCTCACCGGGAGCAGTCCGGCGATGGAGGTGGGCTCCACACCTGCAGCGGTCAGGTACTTCGTATCAAGTCCCAGCATCATCGAAAGATACGCCCCCGCGGAGTGACCGCCGATGAACACGCGCCTCGGATCGCCGCCATGCGAGGCGATGTTCTTCTGCACCCAGGCGACCGCAGCCGCGCCGTCCTCGATGTACGCGGGAAACTTCACCTTTGGACTGAGGCGATAGTTCACGCTGGCTACGGCGATCCCTTCCTTCACCCAGCTTTCGATGACCTTCGCAGTATCTCCGCCTGCCTTCTGGCCACCCGTCAGTCCGCCTCCGTGAAACCACACGACTACGGGGAAGTTCTTCACTTTAGTGGGAAGGTAGAGATCCAGCTTGCAGCGCTCCTTCTCGTACTCACTCAGGCCGTCGCCAACTTTGTAGGGGATATCTGCCTTGAAGGACGGAGCCTTCGTCTCAAGGAGTGTCACCTTCAGAAGCTTCTCCGCCCCGAGGACAGGAATCGTCAGAAGGGAGAGCAACGGCAGAAGGCAAAGGATGCGAAGACGCGACATGACAAGTATAACGCACTTCACGATTCGCTTTGCGAGTGCATTCTACACGCCCGATGGCATACGACACCATGCGTTCAAGCCACGGGGCTCAGATCAGCAGCGTCGCCGACCAGCTGAGCAAGGCGGCCACACCGAGGAGGACAAGCGAGCCCCCCACCAAGTCTCCAAGACAACGTGCGCGGTTCCCATCCCAGTCCTTTAGAACGCGCTGACGGTAGTCCTTGCTGAACACAAATCGCAAGGGCGTCGTTGCCATCTCTGCAAGGGTGCAAGCGAACTGGAACATCAGTCCACCCGCGTCCAGGAGGAGCTTGAGAAAGAGAAAGAACAGGTCGAAGAACGCTTCCACTGTAGACCGCCGGGTAGTTTCTTCTCCCCTACTTCATTGGCTCGATGTAATACATCCCCGTGGTCATGGAGAAGCCCTCGTCCATGGGCATGCGCTTCAGGGCATGCTCGGCACCCCAGGAGTCTGAGTAGAGAAGCTCGGATGTCTTGGGGTTGTAGCCGATGATGAGGCGCATGTGGCCGCCACCCGACTGTGGGAGATCGCCTTCCTTGAAGAGACCAAGTTGCACGCCCCACATGATCGGCACGCCACGCTCGATCATCTCCAGCACGGAGCGCTGGAATTTTCCATAGCCTGATTTGTTCTTCTCCGAACGGCTGGCCTTTAAGGAAGCCGGATCCATGGACGAGTAGATGTCGCCGATGTCGATCACGCCACCACTAGGCAGGTGGATCTCACGCTTGTCGTTGCGCTTCGCTTCGCGGTTGTAGTCATCCAGCATGTTGGTGAATTCCTTGAAGTCCCACTTCTGGATGGCACGGACGCGCACGCGCATGCGGCCCTCGATTTTCTCCAGGGCTTCAAACATAGCCGTCGGGCTGGTGCCGCCACCTTCGGAGGTGTTGGCAATCTGGGCCATCTCATGCTGATCCACATTGAGCCCGTAGTAGCGGAAGACACGCTCGGTGGTGGCCACGGCACAGTAGCCCTTGGGGCCCTGATCGACCATCGGCACGTTCTTGATTACCACATCTCCATTCGCGTCACGCGTGACATTGGCAGCGAGGGAGGACTTGGCCACTGGTGTGTTTCCATTGGCCGTGCCCTGACTGGCGGCAAGCAGGCCCTGCTGCTTGGGAATCTCCGCCACGCGCAGGCGGATGAACTCTGGCCGGAACTCCTGGCCGCGGGATTTCAACTCCTTCACATAGCTGTATTCCAGCAGGTAAGCGGTCGGCGGTTTCACCCACATCCAGCCCATGGCCTTCACCGCGCTCTGGCTGTCCTTGCCACGCTCCGTGGGCTGCACACCAAGCACCCCGGTGATGTCTGCTTTGATCTCCTCCACCCGCTTCTCAAACGCCTCCCGGGAATCCAGGCTCACCGCACTGTCGCCACGGGTGAACATGGCCAGATTTACCCGTGCCAGTTTGCCCGACTGGAAGTCAACGATGGCCTCAGTGACCTTGAGCTTGGGACTCCAAACGGCATAGTTCCCAAAGAAGCGTGCCTGCTCCTTGGTCGGAGAGAGCCACTGCAGTCCCAAGTTGCGGAACTTCTGCTCGAACTGCTCCGAGGTGGCCGTCCAGAGCTGGTCTCCGACTACCAGGTCCGTCAGGAGACGGGCTTCAGACGCGATGGCTGCTCCCGGGGTACTGCTCTGGCCGGGCAAGGAGGCTGCGGTGATGGTCACGCCTGAAAGGACCAGAAGCGCAGGGAGGAGCGGGAATTTCATGCGTTGATGGAACGTGTGAAGCCACAGAATATTGTGAATATTCCGGGGTGTCCAGCCTGCAACTCCGGGTCGGAGGCTCCTGCGAGAGGCCACGTTTTGCCAGGAGACAGGTCATGATTTCCACTGTACACTGAAGGCCAGCCTGCTATGAGAGCGGCGCGTCCGACAATCAGCGATCTTGGGAGAACAAGGGTGTTCCTCCCCACGGGTGATGGTACCGGGTGCGTCTGCTTGATGACGAAAGTTTCCATCCACACGAACGTCACGGATCGCCTGGCGCTCATCAGACCGGGGATCATGGCGTTTCTGCTGCTGGTGATGCTGATGGCGGCTTCGCATCTGGAGGCCGCGCCACCTATATTGCCACAAGAGCGCACAGCGAGCTCAGGTCCCCTGGTTCTACTGGCGGCTATCGACGGCGAAACAGCCGAAGGCGCCTCCGATCAAGAGTGGACCAGCGTAGTGAAAGAGCACAAGTCGGGCCTGCTGGCTGGCGGCGCAGTCCTGGGAGGTATCATCCTTTTCTCCGCGCTCATCCTGGCCTTCATGGTGCGTCGCGTGCGACAACTCCACGGCACCCCAGCGGCCGAGTCCGGGCGTCGGGGAGCGGCCTTCATCCCCTCCATGCGGGAGGCGAAGGTATTAAGCAAGGCGCGTGGAGCGAAGGCGTTCCCCGTCACGCCTGAGGGGAAGCCTGCACGGTCCGGCGACACGACCCGCCTGACTCTTGAAGAAGAACTGGCCTCCGTGGAAGACGAGACGCCGGATGCTCCCATGCCCCCTCTGCGCACCCCTCTTGGAGCTGGGATATGGGCCGTGGTCGTCGCCTGGATCTGTCTCGTCGTGGGTCTTGGCCTGATGATTCAGTCACCAGGCTCCCTGGCGGTGTGCGCCCCGCTGTTCCTCATTGCCGTCCTTCTCGCCGTCACCGCCATGGCACAGCGTCTGGTCCTTCATGGATCCCTGGTGCTTGCCGCACTCTACCTCGCCGTGCCTGCCGTTTGGATCACACAGTATCTTGGAAGCGAGGAGGACGTCACCGAGTCACAACGCCATGCAGCGAGTGGGGCTCAGACGAGCACGCGAAATCCAACAAGCGATCCCGCTGCTGACGCGAGAAAACTCTACGCCCAGCAGGAAGCTCTGCTGAAATCGAAGCCCGGCACTTCTGGTGGCCGCACGCCCTCGTTGCAGGCGGGCGCGCCTCCTGCAGTCTGGAAGCAGATCACGCCTGCCAACAAGACATCCGTCGAGGGTCAAAATCTGCCGCCCATCCTTCCTGCGGAAGCCAACGAACAGCTACTGCCCGCCATGCGCGTCCCGGGCTTGCCTCCGGCGCCCCCTAAAATGGCAGGTGCACTCTTCTCCTATCGAGCACGCCTGGGTCACGCGGATCACCTTGACCCAAACGGTGTCGACCTGCGTAACTCCCCGCAAACCACCTTTGGGGATATTCTGCTTCAAGAACGTCTGCACGTACACCAGTTCAACAAGCGGGATCCGGAAGATTCTGTGGACGCGGAGTTCGCCACTCTGCCGCTCGCCGCCTATCGCGCACTCTTCATCGGGAAAGAGGTCAAACTGCCCAGGAACGTCCTGCTGTTTCAGCTTTTGAAGGATGACATCATCGTGGACGTGCAGGTGTTTCGGGATTTCCTGGATGTGCAGGTAGTATCAACCCGCGAGTAAGCAGACCTGCTATTCGCGCCGCTGGGCTGTTCAGGAGTTCGCCGTCTCCACACCGAGGAACTCACCATAGCGCGCAACCTGTCTGCCACTCGCCTTCAGTTCTGCTGCAGTGAGTTTGCCAAAGGGCATGCACTCCACCTGGGCACTCTTCCCTTTTAACGTACGCTTCCAGAGACCCACTACCTGTCCACGGCTCACGATGGTCGGCATGAACATGCCATTGCCACCCGGCACGATCTTGTTCATGTGCTCCGGCGGGATCACGGTCGTCCGGTCCTTGTAGCCGAGCACGAATTCATCAAAGCCAGGCAGAAGGTGGACGGTGCTGCTTTTGCCTTTTACTTTTGGTGATGCAGCTGCCGCGACAGAAGGCGCCATCCAGTATTCCACACCTTTGATGACATCCTTGTGCAACTCCCCGGACACGGCTTCAAGTCCTTGCCGGCCCTCAGTGACCTTCAGCCCGGTCCATCCCACGAAGTCCGTCACCGTGGCCGGGCCATGACTCATGAAATAGCGTCGCGCGATCTCAGCAATGGCCTCGTCGTGCTCAAGAGCGCGGGACTCGGGCACCCAATCATCCAGCAGCACAAAGGTGGGCTGCTTTCCTTCGCGAGGCCCAAAACAGAGCACGCCCTGCATGGCCAGCTTCGAAAGGATGTGGATGCCTCGCTGCCCTGAGGGGTCGACGCGATTGCGCTCCAGCATGGCGAACAAATCGCCCCGGGTGCTCACCTGCCCGCCTTTGAGCGCGCGCACCAGCAGCTTCTCGCTGCGTTTGAAGGTGGCCTCATCCAGCTCAAGCTGTCGATGACGTCCCGCGCTTCCTGCGACGATGCGTGGCGTCATCAACTTCAGCATCCAGCGCACATCCGCTGCAGCCACGAAATGCAGCGTGCCTCGCATGGGCCACGTGCGTACGATTTCACGATTCGCTATGGCCTGCTCCACCTCGCCTTCCGTGGTGCCTGGTAGCCGAAGTCCAACACCCCACAGCGCACCCAGATAGTCCTGCGCCTGCATCGCGCCGAGATGAGCGACGACTTCCGCAGGCGAGCTTCCGTGCGCGGTCGTGATGCCCTGCGCGGCGAGTCTGCATGGTCCGATTTCGCGCAAGGTCATGGCCTACCCGCCTCCTTACCAGTTCTGCCAGTCAAACTCATGACCGAGATTATCATCGGTGATGATCGGCACATCACCCACGCGTGCTTCCACATGAGCACGGTTGTGCCAGCGCCAGTGGTGCGTTTGTTCCCACGGCCCTTCGTAGTCGGGAAAGGCTGCACATTTCTCCAGGTCCGCCCGGCCTTGTTCTGTGGTGAGATCAAACACGGGAACATCATCGATGCGCCAACGCTCCAGAAGGGAGCGCCAGCGCGCCTTGTCCGCCACCAGAGGAGTATTGCTGCCCACGAAGAAATTCATGAGCATGATGCTCTCCGGAAACACCACGAGCCCGGTCTTCGCGGAACGCAGGGACTCGGTGGTATTCCACGCGACGATGCCGCCCTGGCTCAGGTGTGACTTGGCCAGCTCCAGAAACTCACGCGAAAGCAACGCAGAGGCGAACTCACGCCAGTGATGCGTGGTGTTCATCATGATGAGATCAAAGCGCTCCGTTGGGTTTCGCTTCAACCAGCGGCGTCCGTCATCAATGACCAGCTTCACCTTGGGATTGCGATGCAGGCTGGCCACCGAGGGCGAATCGTGAATGAGCCGTAGGTAGGGCTCGCTGATCTCCACACCAATGACTTCCTCCACTTCGGGATGATGAGCCAGAATCTGTGTCCAGGCACCACCGGAGACACCGATGACCAGCACGCGCCGTGGCTTCGGATGCAGCGCGGAGATGTAATAGGGACGCACCAGCCAGGAGTCCGGCTTCAGGATGGTTTCCAGGGAGCCGTCGTAAGCGCCATTGCCATAGATGGTGCCGTTCGAATCGACATGAATGACGCCGTGACGGCTTTCAATGGTCTTCGCAAACTGCATACCCAACGTGTAGTCTCCGCGATAGTGGAGGCGCTCCCACAAGCTCGCATACCCGAGCGCGACGGCCGGCACGATCAACAGGAGAACTGCACTGGTGGAGTAGACTTGCGCACTGAGCCCAGCGCGAAGCCGCAACGAAAGGGCAATGGCAAACCCACCGAGCAACAGGAGCGTGCACAGCCACACCAGAGGCAGCCACTCCATCAGCACGAATCCTGTCAGCAGGCTGCCCATTCCGGAGCCGATGATATTCGCCAGATACACCCCCGCCATGCGCTGACCCGCCCGGGCATCAGGAGGAATGGCAAGATGACAGATCAACGGCAGGATGGTCCCAAGCGCCGCCGCTGCACCCATCACGATGAGCAGGGTCCAGGGCCACCACAAGAGCATCACCAGCCATGAAACGAGGGGTACCACGAGAAAGGCGGCCAGAGTTGCCCGGCTGATCAGGGTGGCAAGCGTACCCAGGGGCTCGGTTCCCTCCGTACCCATTCGCTGCCACTTCCGGCTCCACAACGAGCCGACGGCCAGGCCCAGCAGATACGCCCCCAGCATAAGGCCGAAGGCCAGAGCACGGGAGGAGGTGGTGAAATTGTAGAGGCGCATCCACACGATCTCCCACGCCAGCGAAAGGAAACCGGTGGCAGCGCTCAGCAGCCAGGCCTGTGGCAGCGTGAGACGGCGCCCCGTTGAGGTAGAGGTATCACTCATGATGCCGCGCGTGCTGCCCTCCTGCGCAGCATCCAAGTCACGAGCACCAGCAGCGAAACCAGTACATTGAGCGCTGCCGCCACCTGCACTGCCCCGCTTAACCCAGTGACGCGGAGCAGCCACATCGCCGCGAGAAATGCCCCCACCGCCGCGCCCAGGGTATTCACAAAATAGAGCCAGCTCACCGAGTCTCCCACGTCACCCGTGGCACGTACTTGTTGGGCCACCAGAAGCGGCAGCGTGGAACCCATCAGCAGAGTCGGCAGGAACACCAGGGCGAATGAAAGTGCTCCCGTCATGAGGGAGCCTGCTCCCACCGTGATGCTGCCCACCCATTGGAAGAGCGCCACGGAGAACAATCCATACACACCCACACCCAGCTCGGCCGCGGAGAAGAAAAGGACGAGTGGCAGCTTTTCATTCTGGGAGATCCAGCCGCCCAGCAGGCTGCCAATGCCCAGCCCCATGAGGAACGCCGCCACCACCATGGCGACGGATTCGGAGTTGCTCCCGTAAATCATCAGCAGCATGCGCTGCCACACCATCTGGTAGATGAGGGCGGAAATGCCGGAGATGACAAACACCGGGAACAGCACCGCCCGGGGAAAGGACGCCGCCGCGGTCAGGGAGGCCGGTAGAGAGGCTGGGGTGGCGGGCGGCGCAGGCATCAGAAATGTCGTGACGCTCTGTAGTTCAACCATTCGTAAAAGACAACCTAAGCCGCAGGCGCAGGGCCGGGTCACGCCAAATCAAGATTGCCCTTTACCCCTAGCATGGTTGTTGCTTAATGTGCGCCCCCTGCGGAGCCAGAGGGGTCCCCTCCCCGGCCGGCCCCGCCGCTTTCTGTACGAATTCACGCAAAGCTAGATCCTATACCGCATCATGGCCTACACGACCTGCACCGTCCCCTCCGGGGAAAAAATCAGCATCAGCAACGGCAAGCTGAACGTCCCGAACAATCCCATCATCCCCTTCATCCGCGGCGACGGCACGGGCCGGGACATCTGGGCTTCCAGCGTGCGCGTGTTCGACGCCGCAGTGGAAAAGGCCTCGGGTGGCAGCAAGAAGATCTCCTGGATGGAAGTCTTCGCCGGTGAAGCCAGCAAGACCAAGTTCGACAACTGGCTCCCCGATGACACGGTGGAGGCCTTCAAGGAATTTCTCGTGGGCATCAAGGGACCGCTCACCACGCCCGTCGGCGGTGGCATTCGCTCCCTGAACGTGGCCCTTCGCCAGCTCCTCGACCTCTACGTGTGCCTGCGCCCCGTGCAGTACTTCACCGGCGTGCCCAGCCCCGTGAAGCGCCCGGAAGCCGTGGACATGGTCATCTTCCGTGAGAACACCGAGGACATCTACGCCGGCATCGACTTTGCGGCCGGTAGCGCCGAGGCGCTCAAGGTGCTCGAGTTCCTCAAGGCCGAGTATCCGAAGGATTTCAAGAAGGTGCGCTTCGGTGCGGAAGACATCAATAGCGTGGGTGTGGGCATCAAGCCTGTGTCCAAGCCCGGCACCCAGCGTCTCGTGCGCGCGGCCATCAAGTACGCGATCGAGCAGGGCAAGAAGAGCGTGACCCTCGTGCACAAGGGCAACATCATGAAGTTCACCGAAGGCGCCTTCCGCGACTGGGGTTATGAACTGGCCAAGGAAGAATTCGGCGCGGTGGAAATCGACGGCGGTCCCTGGTGCAAGCTGCCCAACGGCATCATCATCAAGGACGCGATTGCGGACATCACCCTTCAGCAGGTGCTGACCCGTCCGGAAGACTTCGATGTCATCGCCACCCTGAACCTGAACGGTGACTACCTCAGCGACGCTCTCGCGGCGCAGGTGGGCGGCATCGGCATCGCTCCTGGCGGCAACATCAACTACATCTCCGGTCACGCCATCTTCGAAGCCACTCACGGCACGGCTCCGAAGTACGCCGACCAGGACATGGTGAACCCCGGCTCCGTGGTGCTGAGCGGCGAAATGATGTTCCGCTACATGGGCTGGAACGACGTGGCTGATCTCATCGTCAAGGGCCTGAACGGCGCCATCGGCAGCAAGAAGGTGACCTACGACTTCGCCCGCCTCATGGAAGGTGCCACGAAGATCAAGTGCAGCGAGTTCGGCGACAACATCATCGCGCACATGTAAGCGCGGTGGGTTGCCCCAACGACAGCATTGTATTCCAATCAGAGAAAGGCGCGGCTTCGGTCGCGCCTTTTTTTACGCATTGGAGACACGTCCAACCTGCCCTCTGATACCACCGTGCTAGCAGCAGGAGTGAAGGGCACGCAATAGCTTTGCAGCTGCACAAGTTAGTTCGGCGAAGCTTACCCCTTCGGGCGCTTAAAGTAATATACCGGAGGGTCGGATGGTCCCGACTCGTGTGTGAGGCGTTGTATTGAAACAAGCTCCCAGCCGTCTTCGCCAAGTGCATTGAGGCCGCTATTTTCCGGATCAGCCTTGCCGCTCGCTGCCGCGAAGAGTTCAACTTGCGACACGACCTTGTATTCCCATTTGGGACGTTTCGAGTTTACTGCCTGAGAATCCTTCGGTGCCGCGATCACGTGGACACCAAAGCAAAGCATGAGAGCCACAAACACGATTACAGGTTTCATGATGGATGTTTGAGATTTGTTGAAGTGCTTGAATCGAGGGTTCAGCCACAAGTTCACTGAACATCCAAATAGCAGCAGGAGATGTAGAGAAATCAATCTCGTTTTTGCCTTCACATCGTCAGAATGCCGCCGATGCGGAGATGTCAGGGACTCTTGGATTCGGCATGGCCTCTTTTTTGCACCACCCCCTTGTTTGCCTTGTAAAACCCGCTAGCATGCCGCTCGTGGCAAGCAGCAACCCGACCCCCAGTGTTCCGAATGCCTTCCAGAAGAAAGCCCTGTGGATGGCGATCACGGCGCTGTCCGTGGCAGTGATTGGGGCGCTAGTTGTCGGCTTCATCTGGCTGATCACGCGGGTGATGTCCTTCATGCAGCCGATTCTGATCCCGTTCGCCGTGGCGGGCGTGATGGCCTATTTGCTGGAGCCCGTGGTGGTAAAGCTCAAGCAGTGGGGGCTCTCCCGGCAGAAAGCAGTGTGGGTGGTCTTCACCGTGTCCATCGCAGCCATCGTGGGGATCAGTTTCATCATCATTCCCGCCTTCGTGCACCAGGGAGCGGAACTCGCCGGCAAGATGCCGGAGTACACGCGTACGGCAAAGAGGAACGTGACCGCCTTCGCCACGAAGTGGAACGAATGGCTCAAGGACTATGGGGTGGACTTGCTGCACTGGCAGGCGCCCGCCTCCCCGGAAACCGACACCACTACACCGGCTCCTCCGACCACCCCCGAAGCACCAACGCCACAGACGCAACCTCCCGCTGTTACGCCGGGACAGACTCCCACAGCTCCTCTTCCAGGTGCTGCCACCTCCACTTCTCCGGCGCCTGATCCCTCCCTGCCACACACACATACCGGGGCTTCGACGCCAGAGGCAAAGACCGGCGTGTCAGCCTACACGCTGCAGGATCTGCTGAGCGGCGACTGGGTGGGCAAGACGCTGCCGGAACTGGGTCAGCAGCTATGGGACTTCGTCCGATCCAGCGTCGGTGGTTTCCTCGGTGTGTTCGGCTTCATCCTGTCGATGATCATCGTTCCGCTGTACCTCTACTACTTTCTCACGGAGAGTCCGAAGATTGCGAACAGTTGGTCCAACTATGTCCCGCTACGCGCCTCCGAGTTCAAAGACGACGTGGTCGATACGCTGACGGAGATCAATCGCTACCTGATTGCCTTCTTCCGCGGTCAGCTTGTCGTCAGCCTCATCAACGGCTTCGCCACCGGCTTGGGGTTGGTCATTGTGGGCGTGAAGTTCGGCTGGCTCATTGGACTGTTGCTTTGCGTGTTGGGCATCATCCCCTACCTCGGCATCATCATCTGCTGGATCCCCGCAGTCATCATTGCCTCCGTTCAGGGCGGCAGCTACCTCGTTCCTGCGGACAGCCCATGGTGGGTGTTCCCTGTGGTAGTGACGGCCATCTTTGTGGTGGTGCAGCAGATCGACGGCTTCTTCATCACGCCCAAGATTGTCGGCGACAGCGTGGGCCTGCACCCGATGACGGTCATTGTTTCCGTCTTTGTGTGGTCGCTGATCATGGGCGGTCTCTTGGGGGCCATCTTGGCGGTGCCCATGACGGCGGCGCTGAAGGTGCTTTTCCAGCGCTACATCTGGCAACGGGGAGTGCAGAAGCGCTGGCCCACAGCCAATGCCAAAGGGCGCTGACGTCAGCGCGTACCGTTGCTGCGACAAAGTTTTCACATCCCTCGTGCCCACCGGGGGACAAAACATTGTGGCAATTTCGTTCGTTGGGCCCGATGAAGACCGGACGTATGGCGCGGGGAACCTATCACCCTTCCCGCCATGCCTGAAGAAACCAAGTCTCCCCTGGAAGCTCTGATCGAACCCCTTGAGGAATTCGAGTACTTTGCCGATCACCAACCTGCCGGCGACGAGAGTCTCTTCGAGCGGCTCTACATTTCGCTGCATGTGGATGAAGCCCAACCGGACCGTGAGTATGGTGTGGAAATATTCTTCATCAACGATGTGACCGAGGTCTTCGGCGATCAAGAAGAGGAGGAAGATGCCATCATCGCGCAGTTCATGCTCATCCTGCCCTTCCGGATCCAGATCGACGCGTACCTGGAAGTGATGCGCTTCTGCAACCTGGTGAACCGCATGCTACCCATCGGCGCCTTCGGCCTCAGCGAGCAGGATGAAGCAGTGTACCTGCGCTACTGCCTGGCCGCCGAGAGCCGTGCCATCCCGCACAATGTGCTGATGGAGGTGGTGAGCGCGATGGAGTACGCTTGCAGAGCCTATGCATCCCAATTCGAAGCCCTGAGCACCGGCGCCATGAAATACGACGACATCGTGCGTGAGATGGAGGGCAACGGCCAGCAACTCCCTTCCGTGGGGGATCCTGCGCTGTTCACGAACGTGTAACGCGCCAGCCTGCACATCTGCGACGCACACGGATGATGTACCTTATCATGGTACATCATCCGTTTTTTTGCGCTGCGACGGCATCATGACAATTCGTGATACGGTAGATTGAGCGTACGCGAGAGAGAATGTGACGGTTCGTTCTCACATTCCGTGCAGATCAGAAACACGACCGCACCAGCTAAATGTTTGTGCATACGATTGTGCCAACAACGTGATTTTGGATCGATCGCATTGGGGCGTATTGGCGGACACATACAAGGGGCATCCGCGGGAGCTGTATTGACCCGGAGCAAGCTCCACCAGAGGCAATTCACCCTGCATCCCACCATGCCCAAAGGATCCAAGAACGACAACGATCAGGAGCAGTCCAACTCCTACAAGACGTCCACAGTCACTCTTTCCGACGACTCCAGGGATCGTCTTGGAAAGTCCGTCGAGAAGCGCATCGCAAAAGAAAAGGAGTCAGTGAGCAAATGGGAACGGTTCAAGGCCGTCATCACCAACAAAGACGTCAAGACCACGGTCAAAAACGTGGGCAAAGGATACAAGGCGATTGGAGATGCAGTTTCAAAGACAGGCGACCCAGACAAGCTCAGTTCGTCTGCCCAGAGCTTTGGGCAGTCAGGCACGGTGATTGGTGGTGTCACCCAACTCTTTGAGACGGGCGTGGACATCTACCTGGCGAAGCAGAGGGTGGACAAGGCGAAACGGGACCTGAGCACCGTGGAAGTGGGTGAACTTCAGAAGGTGAAGGAGCAGTCCCTGGAGGTGCTGATCGCCAGGAAGGCCGGGGAAACCGATCGCGCCAAGAAAGCACTCACCATCAGTGAAAGCATCCTGGCTGCCCAGAACTCCAGAATCTCCAAGGCACAAGACGAGGTCACCCAGAGGGAAAAGGATGTGGTGCGCATCGAGGGGCAGCTCCGCGCCCTGGAGGAGAATCTCAAGCCCATCCCCCCGAACCCAAACTCCATCGGCGGCACGGGTTTTCTGCAGACGGTCCAGCAACGTCTGGTCAAGGATCTCAGAACCGCGGATGTTGATCTCGCCAAACTCGAAATCGACCTGCAGATCCGGACCCTGCCCTTGAGGCAGCAGATCGAGAAGATCGAAGGACAACTTCGCGCCCTGGATGAAAACATCAAAGACGCTCCCGTACTCGACACCGGCACGGACTTCTACAAGGAGCAACAAGCCAAACTGAACGAGGACCTCACCAAGGCCAAAACCGCACTGGCCAAGGTCGAGGAGGAAATGGGCAAGCCGATCACCGCCAAAGAGCTGGATATCGCCAAGATCGAGGGCAAGCTCCGGGACGTCGACAACAACATCCGTGCGCAGTCTCCAGAACCCACACGGCTTACGGGGACCGACTTCTTCATGGAGCAGCGCGACAAGCTGAAGAAGGATCTCGCCCAGGCAAAGTCCGACGTGCCGAAACTCCAGGCGAAGGTCAGAGGCCTCGAGTCGGAAAAGGAAAAGATCGAAAAGCGGGTAGAGGCAAGAAGAACGAATTACGAGAAATCCAAGGAGGTGCTCACGGACCTGCGCACGGAACTCGCCCAGTCGCTGTCGACGGACAAGCTCAAGCAGCGCATGGCGCAGAAGGACCTCGACGCATACAACGACAGCGTCCCGCTCGAGCGTGCCAAGCTCATGAAATCCCTGCTGGACGGTGAGAGCGCGCTCGCGGGAATCACTTCAGTCGCGACTTCCGGGGTGAGCACCGTAGTCTCCGAGGGCGCGAAACTTTCAGG
Source organism: Roseimicrobium sp. ORNL1 (assembly GCF_011044495.1). Classification (GTDB taxonomy): domain Bacteria; phylum Verrucomicrobiota; class Verrucomicrobiia; order Verrucomicrobiales; family Verrucomicrobiaceae; genus Roseimicrobium. Next base: position 3,544,714 of record NZ_CP049143.1, on the reverse strand, counting down.
TGGTGTGGTTGGGGTGGTGGTCGGGCCTTTGACCGCAGTCGTGAACGGGATTGACCTTGCCAAGGACCACGAAGACCGCTTGAAAGCCCTGTCACTGAAACACAAGGCCAGTGATGCGCTCGCGCAGAAGGATGGCATCAAGCAAGATGATGCTGAACTGCTGTCCATTGCTGAACGTATTCGCCTCAAGCAGAAGAAGACCTCGGTGGACAAGGGGTTGAGTGGCACCAAGAATTTCTTCGGGCTCATGGGTGGCATTGGAACCACAGCCGCTGGCGCTGCCACGATTGCCGGCATCGTGGGAGCGGGTGTCGCGGGCGTCGCGGTGGCCGCTTCGATACTCACCCCCGTGGGCTGGGCCCTGGCCGGGGCGGCTGCGGCCGCTGCGGTCGGATACGGGGTCTACAAGCTCGTCCGACACTTAAACAGCCAGGCCATCAAGGAAGCATTGCGCGAGACCATTTCGATCACCAACAAGGAGGATGGCGGCAAGACGCTCAGCGAACTGAAAGAGGAGAACGCACTCTCCAAGAAACAGATCAAAACGCTCGATAAGGTGGCGGAGAAATGCCTGAAGGCCATGAAGCAGGAGAATCCTGATCTGGACATCAAGAAGGGTGACCTCACCATGGATCAGCTTAATGCCTACGCGTGTAAAAAGCTTCTGGCTCGCGACACTGGCGTCACCACAGAAGCCCTGCTGGAACGCTTCAAAGCGGAGGTGAAGGCGCACTTGGGTGACCAGCCCATCACCAAGGAAGCCATGGAACAGTACTTGAAGACCGAGGCTCAAAAGGTGCCCGTGGACAGTGCCGTGGGTCTCATGGCCAAGCTCGGCGTGGGACTGAAAGCCGAAGAAGCGGTCGAGCTCTATCGCGACACGAGCAAGAACCAGTCAGACGGTCTCAAGTTCCTGAGTAAAAAGATCTACAGCGCCACCAAGGAAGAGAAACCTGCTGTGGAGAAAAACCTCAGCCAGGGAGTGGACGGGGTGAAGGTGGAGAAGGGCCAGTCCCTCGAAAAGGATCTTACTTCATCAAGAGACAATAATGTCCTCGTCTCTTCCAGAGACGGACAGCTCGACATGTCGCGGGATGGCAGCTCGAGTTCGATCCAACGAGATGACCAGTCCGGTCCGAAGCGGACTTCCTCTGTGCGTGACGATCTGGGGGGCGAAAAGGAGAAGCGCGGAAGCAAGGTGAAACTCGACGACAGCCAGGAAGTCGACGGCCACGTCAAAGGTCCCAAGACCCGCGAGTCCTTCTCCTCCTCTTCCAAGTCAGAGAAGGTGGATAGCGAAAGGCAAGTGCTGCAGAGGACTACCAGCAAGACTCACCTCTAGTACCATCAAACAGTTAAAAGAAGGTTTTTATGTAGAAGACGAGCGGTTGCGCAAAGGAGCGTGGACACTGTTGTCCGCCGTTCTGTTGCGTAGCGACCTCTACCATGTGGAAGCTACTAGTGACGCCTCTGGAGCAGCTGGTAGAAGGTGGCCTCGCCTGCCAGATGAAAGATGGTAGTTCGTCAGGGGCTGCGGACAAGAGTGTCCGCGCTCCTTTGCGATGCCCGGCGCCTTCACCTTGGGATTGACAGCCCCCTACTCCGGCTTCTTGCCCAGAAGCAACTCGCCCATGCCTTTCTCTGAATCAGGCACGTCGTCCATGGGTTCTGGCGCCGAACTCGGCGCTCCCATGGTTCTGAGTTTGGAACGGGGCTCCTGCGAAGGCGCCACGGGGCGGTCGCCCCTGGCGGGAGGTTCACTCTCGACCGTGCTCCTGGCACTGGCAACCGCCCGACCAGCCATGTCCTCCACCATCCGTGCCTCTGCCTGGGCGATATCCGCCTTGCGCACGGCTTCACTGCGAGTGCGCTCGTGATCCAGAATATCCGTCTTCAGCTCAGTGAGCTTGCGCTCGAGTTCCGCGAGGCGCTCGCGGCGCTTCTCCTCCTCCATCTCCGCGATCTCGATCTTGCGCTCGATGGTGGCGAGCTTCTCTTCTTCACGCCGCAGCTTCACCTCGACCTGGCGCTCGTGCTCCTTCAGCATCGGCTCGTTGGAACTGCTCACGTTCTTGCGCGTCTCTTCGCGAGAGCGCTCCTGGCGCAGGAACTCCAGGCGCGTGGCTTCGCGCTGCACACTTTCACGCAGGCGGCTGAGGCGGGCGCGCAGGGCCATCTCTTGCCCCGTGCCTGAGAGCATGGCGCCGGTGCTGGCAGGGCCCACATTCCCACGCTCCTCTGGAGTCTCCGCATCCGCGAAGCCGGGGGGGGCATGCAGTTTGCTCTTGCCCCTGCCTTTGAGTCCCAGTCCCGGTCGGCCGGGAGCAGCGGTGCCTTCTTGGGCAGCCTCACCCTCGCCCGTCGTGGCCATGCCACGCAGGATGGATTCGTTCAGGCTGACACCGCGAGTGCCTTTGTTTGACGCACCAATCAACTGGCCAAGCCCGGCCTTCTCCGCCTCGATTTCCTTCCACAGTTCGCGCGCCTCCGCGGAGTCCTCCGGAAGCGAAGCCAGCCGCGCATACCGCTTGTCCATGGCTTCCTTCCAATCGCGCAGCGGCGCGAGCTTCACCTCCATGTCCGCAAGCTCACGGCGGGTGAGTTCCAGCGTACGGCCCAGTTCCTCCATATGCGCCGTGTGTTCACGGTCCGCCTCTGAGGTGAGTCTGCGCAGCTCTTCGAACCGCCCCCGATCCTCCTGCTCCTTCTGGGCCAGCTGATCCAACTCAGCACGGAGATCCTTCTCCTTGCCGCGCAATACCTCCAGACGTCCGCGGCTTGCCTCCTCCTCGTGATGCAGGGCATCGAGATTCCTCTGCGAAGTGTCGCGCTTGCCTTGCAACTCCTTGAGCCAGGTATCGAGCTCACGGCGCTGAGCCTCGGTCTTCTGCACCCCGGCCTTGGCCTCGGTCAGCTTCTTTTCCGTGTCGGCCAGCTCGTGGCACTGGCGCTCCAGTTCCTGACGCTGGGCGACCGTTTCCTGCAGGGTGGACGTTTCGTGAGCGAGCTCGGTCTGACGCTTGGCGAGTTCCTCCTCGGCAGCCAGTCTCTGCTCCGTGAGCGAAGTCTTAACTGCCGTGGTCTCCGACACAAAGCGGTCATGCTCGTCGGAATGGACCTGCTTGCTCTGCTGCAGCTCGGCGATGTTGGTCTCAAGCAGCGTCCGCGTTTCTGAGCTGTGCGATTCAAACGCGGCCAGCTCTTCCTGCAACTTCAGCGTGTGGGAAGCCAGCGATTCATTCTGCGTTTCGCTGTCTTGCTGGCGGGTGAGCAGCAGGGCAATCGCAGCCGTGAGCGCCGTTTCACGCGCTTCGCTTTCCTGCAATTGCGGTAGCAGGGCCTTCAGGCGGTTTTCGCTTTCCGTGAGTTCGCCAATACTCTTCTCCAGACCGGTGCGCTGCTGCTCAATCGCCTGCAGGCGGCGTTCGGAGACTTTCACCTGGTCCTCTCGGGCCTCCACCAGTTCCTGCACCTTCCTCGCCTGCGCTTCCGCATCGGCAATCTGGCGGCGGAGCTCAATGAGACGCGCATCATAGGTCTCCTGTTCCTTGAGCAGGGTGAGCAACTGCACGCTCATCTGCTCCTTGTTGGAGGTCATGGCCTCGAACTCACGAAGCGCGGCCTCATTCGTGGTTTTGAGGCGCTGCACCTCGCCCTGCCGGAACTCCTCTTCCTTCACGAGCGCATCAATGCCTCCGAGCAGTTCCGTGCGCCGGGCGGTGCACTCTTCAATTACCTTATCCAGATCGGCACGAATCTCGCCGCGCTGGGCATCGGCATCCTTTCCTGCAGCGTCGATTCCCGCCTGCAACTCTGCCCGCACGGACTCCGCCTGGAGCTTCATGGACTCCATGGCCGCCTGGGTATCGACGCGCTTGGCTTCCAAGTCAGCGGTCAGTGCATCCCGAGCAGATTCCGCCTGGAGCTTCATCGACTCCATCGCGGCTTCGAAGTCCACACGCTTGGCTTCGAGATCCGTGGCGACTCCGTCGATCTCACCCTTCAGTTGAGCCTTCTTTTCTTCACCTTGAGCATGGTGTTCCTCGATGGCTTTGAGCACTTCCTCGCGACGCTTCTCTGTTTCCGCGAGTTGAGAGGTCACCACGAAGAGCTGCTTCTCTTCGGCCAGCAACGCATCCAACCTCTCCTGCCCCTGGCGCAAGTTGGCCACGAGTTGCTGCATTTCCCCGTTTGCAGTCTTGTGCTTCGTGCCCAGTGCCTCCAACTCCTGGGTCTCATTCTGGATGGATTCACGCAGCGAGGAGTGTTCCTGAGCGAGCGTGCGACGCTCCTCCTGCATGCGGATGATTTCATCCCGCAGCCGGATCACCTCCGCATCGAGGGTCTTCTGCCGATTCTCAAGCGTCGTGATGACTTCCTTGGCCTCGCCCTCCAGCTTTTTGTAGACGAGGTTCACCAGCTTCTGGTCCAACGCCGGACCCGCAGCCACCTTCACCGGGGTGGTGCTCTTGCTCGGTGCGGTCGCAGGCGCAGTTACAAGTCCCAATGCCGAGGCGTCCGCAAGTGCCAACACCGGCCCAGACGTCTGCTCGGGAGAGGACGGTGTGGAAGGAACTGCGGGAGCCATGGCCTGTGGCTCCACTGCGAGCGATTTCTCTGCCAAAAGCTGCACCACCGGAGAAACAACGGTCGAGACCGGGGCGGACAGTGTCGCAGGTGCCGCGGGCGCTGGAGCGGCTGATTGAGCAGCTTCCGGAGTCACGGGCGTCACCACCGTCGCCTCCTGCTGCGGCGGTTCTTGCGCGGCGGGTACGGTTGGAGCGGGAGATGCCGGGGCTGCCGGAGGCTGTTCTTTCGAGGCTTCGCCGGAAATGACGGTGCTTTCTCCAGCCTTTTGCTTTTCGGGTGTCTCTTGGGCGGAAGGTTTGTTCTCCACACGGGAGTTCTTGTCCCATTCGACATGCTTGCCAGCCTCGGGCGCAGGCGATGCCTCGAGTTTCGTCTCTGCTGCTGGCGAAGAGGCAGATGCAGATGCAGGAGCAGGAACCGGAGGCGCGGCGGGCGCATCCACCTTCTGCGCGACGGGAGCAGGTGCAGGTGAGGGTTCGGCGGCTGCTTCGGTCGCTTTCTGTGCGGGCGCGGGTGTCTCAGCGACAGGGGCAGTAACTACCGTGGCATCGGCCCCCTTCTTGGCACCGCTGTTGTTGTCAGGTGTTGCGTCGCTCGAAGGTGCAAGCGCAGGCGCAGACTCAGCTACGGGAGCCGGAGTATCGGCTACCTTGGCAGAAGGTTGTGCAGAATTTGCAGGCGCAGGAGCGGCCGGTTTCGCTTCCGCGGATTTGGCTGCGGCAGGGGCAGAAGTTTTTGCCTGCGGTGTGGCAGGACCGCCTGCAGGTTGGGGCTTCTCGCTTTGCTTGCCTTTTGCAACCGGAGGCGCATCGGCCTTGCGCTCTGGCTTCCCGCTCTGCACCTCAGCATTTTTCCCACCACCACCGGAGATTTTCCCACCCATGGCTGCGATGACCGATGAGAGGAAGCCTTTCTCAGATTTTTCCTTCGGCTCTCCCTCGGGATTTCCGGAAGGAGCTGCGTCGTTTGGAGAGGGAACACCAGCACTGGCCTGACTGTCACCATTGGATTTCTCGCTGGCCGCTGGTGCCGGCTTTTCAGGCGCTGCCACGATCTCTGTGGAAAACTCTCCCCTCAGCGGACCAAAACTCACCTGGTCTCCGTGACCCAGCATCTTCCGCTCCACGCGCTCACCGTTCACGTAAGTCCCTGCTTTGGAGGCAAGATCCCTTACCTCAAACTTTCCATCGGGGAGGAAATGCAGTTCCGCATGGCGGCTGGAAATGCGGGGGTCATAGACCACGACGTCATTCCCATCGGCACGGCCGATCGTCACTGAGTCATGCAGGGGCACCTCGATCGTTTCGCCGTCGTCGAGAATGAACGTGAGTTTTGCCATGCGTGGAAATGAAACCTCAATCCGGGAGAAGAATCAATGATTTGGTTCAACGGAAACGGCAATCCGAGCACGATATAACGGCCTTCTTGCGCGGTTGAATTATTTGCGCAGACCCAACAAAGGCGGGTTGCCCGGTCGCGTTTCGCTGCTCCCTTTCCGGGATGAATCTGCCGAGCGGCTGCCGCATGATGGAGGGGCATGAGGCCATGGACTACGCGAAAGTACACACCTGGCTGAGTTCCTCCTACTGGACCCCCGGCATCCCGCGGGAACGCATCGAGCACGCCGCCAGGAACTCCGCCCTCGTGCTGGGAGTGGCAGACGCTGAAGGCTCTCAGGTGGCTTTTCTCCGCATCGTTTCTGACAAGACCCGCTTCGCCTATGTGTGCGATGTGTGGGTGGCGGACAGCCACCGGGGCTTGGGTCTCGCCCGCTCCATGGTCCGGTATGCCATGGAGCATCCCGAGTTTTCCACCATCAACACCTGGACCCTCGGCACCAAGGATGCCCAAGGGGTGTACGAGCCCCTCGGTTTTCGCGATGTGAAGGAGGAAGGTGCCTATCCCTATACTTGGATGGTGCATCGCAAAAGCTGACTTTTAAACACTGATTCAACCCCATCTCATGCCCGAAAACGCTTCCTTCCAACTCCGACCTGCCACGCAGGCAGACGCCGCTGGCCTGATAAATCTCATCGTCGCCTTGGCAGACTTTGAAGAACTCGAGCCTCCTGATGAGGAGGCACAGAAGCGCCTGATCGAGCACGCCTTTGGCGAGCGGAAATACTTCGAGCCGTGGCTGGCGTTTGCGGACGACCGGGCTGAGCCGGTGGCCTACGCGATTCTCTTCACCACCTACTCCACATTCCTCGCCAAACCCACGCTCTACCTGGAAGACCTGTTCGTGCTGCCCGAGTACCGCAAGCAGGGCATCGGCGGAGCACTCCTGCGCAAGGTGGTGGAACTCGCTGATGAGCGCGGCTGCGGACGCGTGGAGTGGACCGCCCTGGACTGGAACGTAAATGCCCAGCAGGTGTACGAGCAGAAGGTGGGCGCCCGCCGCATGAGCGAGTGGTACCTCTACCGGATGACCCAAAAGGAAATCGCGAAGTACCTGGGCAAAACGGAGCCAGACGGGCAAGCCTGAGTCCATGGGTGGGGCTGCGATTCGTGGGCCAGTCTGGAAATAGTCCGGGCTTGCCAGCGTTGAACCGGACAGCAAGACTTCGACTATGACTTTCTCACGACGCTTCCTTCTCTCGTGCTCGCTCGCCATGGCGGCCGGTGTGGTGCCGGTCCACAGCCAAGCCCCCGCAGATGCTGCGGCTCCTGCTCCGGCCTTTGCCGCCACAGCCCCAGCCTCCCGGCCGAATGTGCTCATTGTGTTGTGCGATGACCTGCGCGCGGATCACCTGAGCGTGACCGGGCATCCGCACCTGAAGACGCCGAACATCGATCGCGTGGCCAAGGAAGGGGTGCTTTTCCAAAACGCCTTCTGCACCACCTCGCTCTGCTCACCCAGCCGCGCCTCCATCTTGAGCGGGCTGTACGCGCACAAGCATGGCGTACGGGACAATTTCACCGAATTCCCCGCTGATCTTCCCAACCTGCCCAAGCATCTGCAGGCTGCCGGATACGAAACCGGCTATGTCGGCAAGTGGCACATGGGCGAGAACAACGACGAGAAGCGTCCCGGCTTCGACTACTGGGCCTCGCACAAGGGACAGGGCAAGTACTTCGACACCGAGTTCAACGTGGAAGGCGAGCGCAAGGTGCTCCCCGGTTACTACACCACCGTAGCCACCGACCTCGCGACGGGATTCATCAAGAAGGACCACGGCGGCAAGCCCTGGTTCCTCATGCTGGGCCAGAAGGCGCCTCACAGCTTCTACACGCCGGAGGAGAAGTACAAGCATACCTTCGATGACGTCCGTGTCCCCTACCCCAAGTCCGCCTTCATGCTTGATGACAAGCCCACCTGGTACAAGGATCGCCTCTACACCTGGCACGGCATCTACGGCCCCCTCTTTGAGTGGCGGAAGGAATTCCCCAATGACAAGCCGGAAGCCGTGAAGGACTTCGAGAACATGATCCACGGCTACTGGGGCGTGATCCAGAGCCTCGACGACAGCATGGCCACCCTGCTGAAGCTGCTGGAAGAGCGTGGTGAACTGGACAAGACCATCATCGTCTTCATGGGAGACAACGGCCTGCTCAACGGGGAGAACGGCATGGTGGACAAGCGCGCCATGCATGACGCGAGTATCCGCATTCCCATCCTCGTCCGCTATCCCGGGCTCGTGGCTCCGGACAAGGCCAAGGTGGTGAAGCAGCAGGTGCTCACCCTCGACATGGCACCGAGCCTCCTGGAACTCTGCGGCGCGGAAGCCCTGCCCAACATCCACGGCAAGTCCTGGGTGAAGCTGGTGAAGGAGGGAGACAAGCAGTGGCGCGACGGCTGGTTCTACGAGTACAACTACGAGAAACAGTTTCCCTACACGCCCAACGTCCGCGGCGTGCGCACGAATGACTGGAAATACATCCACTACCCCCATGGCGACGACGAGGAAGATCGCCATCTCGCGGAACTCTATGATCTAAAAAACGATCCCGGCGAGACCAAGAACCTCATCAAGTCCCAAGAGGCCAATGCCATGCTGCGCGAGCTTCAGGTGATGATGGCCACCCTCATGGACGCCGCAGGCCTGGAAGACGACAAGATGCCGATTGATGAAGGGGTGAAGAAGGAGCTGCCGGATCAGAAGATTAGGTGACATATCGCCAAACCTTTTTCGTAGCTTTGCTCATGTCCTGGAGCCCGACTCGTTTAGCTGCCTCTGCCGTGGTGCTCACCGTACCCTTTCTCTCGTCTTGTGTAGTCATGTGGATTACAGGCCCTCTGTGGACGCCACCCACAGATGCGGATGTCGCTGCAACGGAAAAGCTGGCGGTCCACCTTCGGCAGGTAAAACCGTTCAACGATCCAGACTACACCTCCATAGCGTATGGTGGATGGGACCAGGATCAGGACATCCCAAAATTGAGTATCCAAGGCGTCATGCATCCAGTGGCTCAGGAACGCTTTCTAGATGAGGTGCGAAAGTGGAAAGACACATCGGAGTTTGATGCCGTCTTGGTCGAGTTTTACGATTATCCCAGGGACGAGTACAGGCTGGTCGCGGTGCTTTCCCGTACTGTGAGGGTGGAACTGGACTCAAATACACACAAAAAGAAGCGAAATGTCCGTGGGGATTCAGGAAGCAGATGAGTGGAAGCTCATTCAATATCCTCACGTCTTCGTCTCGCGAGATCGATAGATTGGCCCCAAGCCATGCACGTCCTTTATCAGGCAAACATCTGGCGTGAGTCTTCATACGACAGGCTCATGAACAGCATGCAGGACTCCGGGAGGTTTACCCTCATGGAGACGCACGTCATACCGTTCACCGAAACCTTGGATCCGGAACCCGCCGTAGAGCCTCAGTTTGTGCTCGGCTCCAACCGTTTTGTAAACATCTGCCGTCAACGGGGATATCCTGTTTTCCAATCATTCCCCCCGCATCCGATTTTTTATGATGCCCATCACTGGCTGAATCGTGGGCGAACCATGACATGGGGCGAACTCAAAAAGGCGGCCTTTGACGAACCCGTTTTTGCGAAACCCTACACCGAGAAATTTTTCACGGGCCGTGTCATTTCCTCTGTTGAGGACATGGAAAAGGTCCAGCTCGCCACCTCATTCATCGGAGATGAGGACGGGGAGCGTATTCTGGTCAGTGCACCAGTCACCCTGGTGCAGGAGGCACGCTTTTTTGTCATCGATGGCGCCATCGTCACTGGCTCCCTTTATCGGGATCGTGGCAATGTTCGCTACGCGCGACTGGGGCAGGAAAGCAACTCATGGCAACGACTGGCGAGAATTCTGGAGGCACGATTCGTTGATGAAGCTTTCGTCATCGATCTGGGGCTGACAGAACACGGCTGGAAAATTGTGGAGATGAACAACATCAACTCGGCTGGCATTTATGACTGTGATACCAATGCCATAGCCAGCGCCCTATACGGATGGCATCTGTCGGGGCGTGGAACGGGAACTGCCGGATCAGAACATCAGGTAGCCATCTGAAGGCAAAGCGCGCTCCAAGTTCGATCAAGCCCCAAATGCCCACCTCGCGGACCTCTGCCAAAACCTACGTTGCCCTGCCCCTCTATGATCGGTGGTGGCTGTTTCGCTCCGTCTCCGGAACCAGGGTCCAGTTGGACAATGGCGCGGTCATTGAATTTGATTTCGAACGGCAGGTTGTTACTTCCATCAAGGAAAGCGAGTCCAGGCAACTGGCCGCACTGGAACCAGCCAACACCTCAAAGTCGATCCATCTTTTCAAGGGCAAGATCCGCGGGAGCACTTTCGAGATTGAGATCGATAAGCATTGGTTTTCAGGAAACACCAATCTCACCGTGGTTCACCACCCCTCCGACCGTCGCATCAGCGTGGTGCCCTTTTATCACACAACCTTCAACCTCTGGGCGGGCCTTCGAATCCACGAACGTTCGTTCGGGTCATGGGCCATCTGGCGGAAAAAGGATGATCCGCTTCAGGACGACCCAGCCTTGAGCGAGGCGTTCATTCTTCACTGCGAGCAAGAGTACGAAGAGCTGGGCCAGGTGCTGGTCGCCATTTTGCTCACTCTGCACAGGAATAGGGGGGGCGTGGACTAGGCATCGCGCTTTCGCACGGCTTCTCCTCGCCGCCCTCCGGGAAATGGCTGGCAATCGTTGATTGTATGCACAAACATCACGACCCGGGCAAACCCTGTCTAAAATTCGGCATCAGGATGGCCATTGCATTTTTTCGACTCATGCCACAACATTGAACGACGTCGACTTAATATCCTCCCACTATGATCTCCCTTTCCTCCCTGCCAGGCACCTTGGGTTTCATTATCTTCCTCGTCGTCTTTCTGGTGACGGTAGTAGTTCATGTGTGCTTCGCCCTTGCCGTGTGGGTGGATGCGGGCTTGATGGAGCAGCATCAGCGTCGCTCAACATTTCTCGTGGGTGGTGGGCTCTGGGCACTTGCTACTCTTCTTGGAGGCGTCTTTGTGGCGGGAATCTACTGGGCCATCCACCACTCCACCCTGCGGCCGCAGCATCCGCCAGGGCAGGAGTAGTTGAGTCGCGAATTGGTTAGACCAACCTCGATGTCTCCTGTGTCTCGCGGCTCCGCCCCTTGTAGGCCAGAGCGAAGAACACAAACACCCCAATGGTGAGCAGCGTCATGCCAGCCCAGAACTTCGGCCAGTTCGTGTGGCCTTCAGTCATACAGAACACACGCCACCAGCCGATGCCGAGGTAGCCGAACAAGTTGCCAAAGCCGCTGGTCATCAGAGTCATCAGGGCTTGCGCTCTTGCGCGCATGCTGGCAGCCACGCGCTGCTCCAGATAAATTTGCGCCGTGATGAAGAATAGGGTGAAGCAGAAGCCGTGCAAGAAGATGCCAAGAACCAGGGCTGAGGTGGAGTTCAGGTAGAACAAGGCATAACGCGCCACCCCAAAGCCGATGCCGGCCAGGAAGACCCACTTCAACCGCAGGCGTGTGAGCACGGCGGATAGAGCCAGCATCGTGATGATTTCCGAGATCTGCCCGATGCCCATGACCATGGTGGCACGCTCGATGCCGAGGTCTTGTAGGTGCAGCACCGTGAAAGGATAAAAGGCCGCCAGTGCCATGTTCAGCAGGGCCGAGGTGATGAATACTACGCGGTGATCCGGATGCGTGAGCAATGGCAGGGCATCCAGTCCCAGCACCTCCTTGATGCTGCGATGCGCCTTGGGAAGCTCCAGTCGACGCTTTTTTGGCAGACTGAACGTGAGGCCTATGGTAATGATCCAGGCAACGCACGCAGCGTATCCGGACACCACCGATTTGTCCGCATGCAGCACGGTACTGACGAGGATGCCTGCCGCCATCCAACCGACCGTTGCCCAGACGCGGATGGGACCGAATTGCTCCTTGGGGTTGCTTAATCGCGAAAGAATCAGGCTGGTGCTCAATCCAAAGGTCGGCACTGACCACAAGGCGTGAATCTGGGTGAGCACCAACACCCACGCGGCTCCCCAGCCCTGCTGGATCGCGAAGTACATGAGGAAGAGAAACACCGTGGACCCGATGCCCAGCATGCGCAGCACCCGCTCAGGCGACCAATGATGGTCCGCCAGTGCTCCCATGGCCAGCGGCGAGATGAAGGCGGCGATGGAGGAGCAGGCAAATGCAAAGGGCACGATGTGCTCCAGCCCGTGCGCTTTCAGCACGGCGCCAAGGTTCACCCCCCAGAACCCCAGGGCACAGGCATGGACGGCGTATAGCACGCACAGCCGCGTCCTGCCTCCGCTTCCGTCCTGATCCATCGCATTACAAGAGACGGGGAAAATCGCCGATGCAATCCTAATTACTGCTTCAGGCAAAATGCTTTGCTTGCGCGGTGGGGATGGCCCGTCTTAGCATGGCCGCCGCATGCCTCTCCCGCTACACCACCTCCGCGCCGGCATCATCGGCACCGGCTTCATTGCTCCTGTTCACATCGAAGCCCTGCGCCGCCTGGGCGTCCAGGTCACCGCTATCTGCGGCTCGACAAAAGCGGCGAAGGCCACGGCGGATCAGTGGGGCATCCCGGAGGTGTACGGCGACTACGACTACGCCGCGATGTATCGCTCGCCGAATGTGGACGTAATCCACATCACCTCGCCGAACCGCGTGCATGTGGAGCAGTCTCTCGCGGCGCTCGCCGCGGGCAAACATGTCATCTGCGAAAAGCCGCTGGGCATGACCTCGGAAGAGACCCAGCGCTGTGTCGAAGCGGCGGCGAAGTCGGACCGCGTCTTTGCGGTGAATTACATGTGCCGCTACTTCCCGGCCATCCTCCAGATACGCGCCATGATTGAGCGCGGGGAGCTGGGCCGCATCATTCATGTGCAGGGCCACTTCTTCCAGGACTGGCTGCTTCATGAAACGGACTACAACTGGCGCGTGCTCGCCAGCGAGGGCGGCAAGCTCCGCGCGGTGGGCGATATCGGCACGCATTGGATCGATGCCGTGTCCTTCGTGCTGGGCGCGAAGGCAGAGTCCGTGTTCGCCACCCTGGAGACATTCCACAAGCAGCGCCTGCGTCCCAAGGGCGAGGTGCAAACCTTCACTCAGGCGAACCCTGCTGACATGGAGCCGTACGAAGTGGATACGGAAGACTTCGGCAGCGTGCTGCTGAAGTTCGGCAAGAGCGCGCACGGCTATGCCAACGGCGTGCATGGCAGCGCTGCGATCTCCCAGGTGGCTGCCGGTTGGAAGTGCAGCCTGTACTTCGGCATCTACGGCACCAAGGGCAGCGTGCAGTGGGAACTACAGGAGCCAAATCACATCGTGTTCGGACGCCGCGATGAGCCAAACCAGATCCTGCAACGCAACACCCCGGGATTCGACAAGGACATTGCCGGATTCACCGACTATCCCGGCGGGCATCCGGAAGGTTTCTCCGATGCGCACAAGATGCACTACCGTGCTGTGTATGAGCACATCGCCAGCGGCAAGAAGTCCCCTGCCCTCTTTGCCAGTGCCGAGGACGGCCATCACGAGGTGAAGCTCTGCGAAGCCATCCTCAAAAGCCACGAAAAGCAAACGTGGGTGAATGCCTAGCCCGATTCCTCCGTACCATCTCCCATCAGCGAATCACCTCATTTCACTTCAACCGATACGAGCCATGAAATACTCCTACGAAGACCTTGCCGGGATGATCGACCACTCCCTCCTGCAGCCCTTCATGACGGACGCAGAGCTGAAGGCCGGCTGCGAACTGGCGAAGAAGTACAACGTCGCCTCCGTGTGCATCAAGCCCTACGCCGTGAAGGATGCGGTGAAGTGGCTCGCGGGCAGCGACGTGAAGGTGGGCGCCGTGATCGGATTTCCCCACGGGAACAGCACTTCTGAGAGCAAGCGTTATGAAACCGAGCTCGCCTGCAACGATGGCGCGGTGGAGATCGACATGGTGATCAACATCGGCAAGGCCCTCAGCGGTGAGTGGGGCTATGTGCGTGATGACGTGCAGGCCGTATGTGATGAGGCTCACAAGCACGGCGCGAAGGTGAAGGTGATCTTTGAAAACGACTTCATCACCGACGACGCCGTGAAGGTGAAGCTCTGCGAAGTCTGCGCCGGTGCCGGTGCCGACTGGGTGAAGACCTCCACCGGCTACGGCTTCGGCAAGCAGGCGGACGGCTCCTACAACTACAAAGGCGCCACCGAGCACGACCTCGCCCTCATGCGCAAGAGCTCACCGCCCACTGTCCAGGTGAAAGCCGCCGGCGGCGTGCGCGATCTGGATGGCCTCATCCGCGTGCGTGACCTCGGCGCCACTCGCTGCGGTGCTTCCGCGACGGCTGCGATGCTGGATGAATATCGCCGACGCGAAGCCTCCGGCGAGAACGGCAATGGCAAGGCCGGGAAGATTGGCGCGGGCGGGTATTGAGCAGAATGTAGAAGGCTTCTCCAGAAGCCTTTCATCTGTGACTGGGTAATGCATGCAGAGTTTCGCTGCATGCGTGCTTCATAGCTCGCGGATTTGGTCAGGAGTAGATCATGTCCCAGCTTCGAATTCTTCGTTCAACCCTTTTTGAAGGGTATCGATATCATCATATAGCACCGTCCAAGGAAGCTGGTCTGGACGCTGCTCTACTTTTCCGTGCCACATCAGATGGACAACGCCGAAGCGTCCATCACGCAGGAATACCAGGACATCGTCTGATCCCTGATGCCGCCCAAAGATAGTCGCTCCTGTATGCCAGAGCGGATGCCCAGAGCTGAGTTCCCTATCGAGTTCCGTTTGAAGAAGCCTCCATTCGCTTTCGTTGCGTACAGGAATCCATGGTTCTTGCCAGGACATGGATGGGGTGGGAACCATGGGTATCGGTGCGCGTTTCGTTCAGTGGACCGTTACCTCACAAACTCAAAATCACTCGATGCCAGTGGATGCCAAGCTCCCGGCAGAGCTCCTGCAGGCCATCAATGCTCATGTCCTCAAGCAAACGCTCGGGCGGCTCCATGCACGCACTCAACCACCAACCAACGGCATCCTCGAACGACTCCAGCGTGATCCCACGGGCAAGACACTGCGCGTGAATGAGCTGGACCAATTCGGTGGCTGTAACTGGCGACTCTGCAGTCTCGACAGCAAACAATTCGCCCGGATGGATGCCGAGAACCCGGCAGAACTGTCGCACGTGGTTCGGCGAGTAACAGAGTGAAAGCTCATCGTCGTAGCTCTCAATGCCCCAAACCGACGGCGACGAGATATCCATGAGTCGTGCTGCCTCATCGTGCGAGAGTCCCGCACGCTCACGAAACATGCGGAAGCGAACCTCTGGTAGCGTGGTAGCGGGCATGGCGTGTGAAGTGGGCTACCAAGATGATGGCCCATGAAAGGCTTCTGGAGAAGCCTTCTACATTGCGGGAACCACTAAAACCTGAACCCCCGCGGACGCTTGCGGATCTTCGGCATCTTGCCGCCGCCCATGCCGCCCATTCCACCACCGCCGCCACCTCCCATGAGGCCGGCCATGTCGGAGGGCATGCCACCGGCACCGCCCATCATCGAGCCCATGAGGCCCTTCATCATGCCCTTGTTGCCCATCACCTTGCGCATCATCTCGAATTGCTTGATGAGCTGATTCACCTCCACCACAGGACGTCCGCAACCACCCGCGATGCGCTTGCGACGGCTGCCGTTGATGATTTCGGGATGGCTGCGCTCCTTCGGTGTCATGGAGAGGATGATGGCCTCCGTGTGCTTCATGCGGTTTTCATCCACATTGAGGTCCTTCAGCTTGCCCATGCCCGGCAGCATGCCGAGGATGCTCTCCAGCGGCCCGAGGCGCTTCATGAACTTCATCTGGCCAAGGAAGTCGTTGAAGTCGAACTTCGCCTGCTGCACACGCTTGGCGAGGCGTTCGGCGTCCTCCATGTCGATGGCCTCCGCAGCCTTCTCCACGAGCGACACCACGTCGCCCATGCCGAGAATGCGCTGGGCCATGCGGTCCGGATGGAACACTTCGAGCTGCTCCATCTTCTCGCCCACCCCGACGAACTTCACGGGGCAACCGGTGACCTGCTTCATGGAGAGAAGCGCACCACCACGCGCATCACCGTCGAGCTTCGTAAGGATCAGGCCAGTGACACCAATGGAATCATTGAACGTCTTCGCCACGCTCACAGCCTGCTGACCAGTAGCGGCGTCTGCGACGAGGAGCACTTCCTGCGGCTGCAAGAAGTCGCGAATCTTCACCAGCTCGGCCAGCAGTTCATCGTCCACCTCCTGGCGACCGGCGGTGTCATAGATGGCGATGCCGCCACCCTGCTGCTTCACCCACTCCATGCCCTGCTGCGCGGCGCGCACGGCATCTTTCTCATCCGGCGAAGGCTGGAACACGGGCACGCCGATGCTCTCGCCGAGCACGGCAAGCTGCTTCACGGCGGCGGGACGGAAGACGTCGCACGCCACCAGAAGCGGGCGCTTGCCCTGCTTCTTCAGCAGCAGCGCGAGCTTCGCGGAGGTGGTGGTCTTACCAGCACCGTTCAGACCGGAGACGAGGATGCGCTGCGGCTGGCCGAGATCCAGCGGAGCAGTCTCCTTGCCGAAAAGCTCCACGACCTCATCGTGGAAAATTTTCACAATCTGCTGCGAAGGCGAAACGGTGCGCAGCACCTCTTCACCCAGCGCCTTGGTCTTGATGGTTTCAATCAGGTCTTTGGCGACCTTGAAATCCACATCCGCCTCCAGCAGAGCCATGCGGATCTCCCGCATGGTTTCGGCGATATTGCTCTCGGTGATTTTGGCGTGACCGCGAAGCTTCTTGAAGGCACCCTCGAGTTTTTCTTGCAGCAGGGAAAGCATGTGGTGTGAAGAGGTGTCGAAATGTTAAGTCGGCCAGTGCAGAATGACTAGGCCTTGGGAGAAGCGGGCGGTGCGGGAGATGGGGCGGGAGCAGCCTCGGCGGCTTGTTGCGGGAGGTAGGCGGCTTTCTTGTCGACCTTGAACTGCCAGCTCACGAGCTCGTCTTTGTCCGCACCCACCCGGCGGAAGCTCAGCATCACATTGCAGGTCTCCAGGCGGATCTTCTGCGGCATGCGGAAGCTGACCACCTGGGTGGCTGGGTCATATCTCGCGAGCACGGTCCCGAAGCCGCCGACTTTCAGCACCAGGCTTTCGGGAATGATGGGACCAAGTTTTGAGAGATTAGCCTCAATGACGGGCAGGCGATCCGTGATGGTGGTATTCGGCTCAGGCTTCAGCGTCACCAGCTTTTCACCCTGCTCATTTACCGCGTCCGTCTTGACGAAGCGGCTGTCGGAAATGCTCTTGCCGCCGCCGTAGAAATTCGTCGCCACGCGGAAGTTTGCATCCTGGTCGCCGAGCTGAGTGAAGCGTGGAAGCTCACCCGAGTGGGTATCCCAGTTCAGCTTCTGCGGATTCACCGTCACCGCCGCATCATAGCCGGCTTCCATCACCTGCTTTACGATATCCGCATTCTTGTCACCATACGGATAGGCAAAGGTGCGGCACGGCAGCTGGAAGGTCTCTTCCAGCCAGCGCTTGGATTCGTGGATCTCCTCGTGCAGCCAGGCCTGGTACTGCTCCGGCGACTTGCTGCGGCGCATCTGGGCCATGGCCTGGTGGGAGACGCTGTGGCTGCCGAGTTCGCCGCCATTGGCCAGCATCTCCTTGATCTGAGCCACCGTCATGCTGCGTCCCGCGCCACCAACATACTTTTTGTAGAGGTACAAGGTGAAGGGGTATCCGAACTCCTTGAGAATCGGATACGCAATCTCATGCACACCCACCCAGCCGTCATCCAGGGTGATGACCACGGCGGCTTCCGGGATGTTCTTTTCACCCTTCTTCCACGCCAGTAGATCGGACATGGGAATGACAGGAATGTTCGCGTCCTTGAGCGCCTGCATCTGCGCGCGGAAGACACCCTTGCTCACCATCATCTCATTCCGCGGGATGCGTTCCACGAAATCGTGATACAGCAGAATGGAAACGACCGAGGAACGATTGAGCTCAAAGGGCAGCGCCTTGGGCACCTCACCGAAATCCACCTTCGCTGAGAAGACGTTGTCGCCTTCCATGCCCTTCTGCAGCTGTTCCTCCTCCGCGGTGAGCGGGTTCTCCACAGGCGCAGGCGGTGCCTCCTGCTTCGGCGGTTGCTTCGGAAGCAGTTCCTTGAGCTTCTCGCACGAAGGGGCCAGCATCAGCAGGCCCGCCAGCGCGAGGAGCGTGGCGAGATGAAACAAAGATGGGGGGCGGCGCTTCATTTCAGCAGAACGCTGACCATAGCACAGCGGCCCGTCCACGAAAGCGAAACGGGAGCTTAATATCCACGCTGCCGAAGCAGCCTATCCAGCTCGCGCTGAAAGGCCGGAATGTCCGTGGGCGGGGGCTGATATCCGGGTTCCGGCGGCTGGAGGCCCAGCCTGCCGAACTGATCCACGTACCAGCCACCGGTCTTGCCGTCGCTGAAGGTCACCTTGCCACTGACCATGGTGCCAGGCACCGTGATCGCGTCGAGAGACACGCTCAGCATACTGGCGCCACCCTCAGGCAGCATTTCGGCGTCGTCTTGAAGCAGTTCCGCCTCGGCTTCGGTCAGCTCATCGGAGTACGCTCCGTCGTCAGGCCCGGCTCCCGCTCCCGGCATGGGTTCCTCGGGGGCCGGATCTTCTGGCTTGGGTTCCTCCGCCTGCTTCTTTTCCTGAATCTTCAGGCCCAGCTCCATCACGAGCAGGCGCGCATCCAGATAGGTCAGCGTGATGTCGAACTCACGCTTGAGCCTGTCCTGCACCTCATTGAGGGAAGCGCCCTCCGCCACCCACTGGGTGACGGTCTTCTTCTGTTCTTCCGAAAGTTGAGCCATAAGGAGGAAACTAGGCGGTGGGGTTGGCGGAAGCAACCAGTGCCTGCTCCATGATGCGGTGCATGCGGCCGATCATCGTCTGCGGATCGTCCAGCAGCCCGGCGGCGAGTAACGCATTGTCCAGGAGCTGTTCACCCAGCAGACCAGCGAGGTCGGGGTTGCTGTCCTTCACGCTGGCGAGCTGGCGCACGATGGTGTGGGCGGGATTGATCTCAAGGATGACCTGGGCGTCGCTGACGTCATCGTCCTTCTTCATGGCGCGCAGCATCTGGCGGAGCTGCGGGCTCATCTCGCCATCGGGCAGCACGGCCATGGCGGGACTGTTCACGAGGCGCTTGCCCGTGCGCACTTCCTTCACGCGGTTGATGAGGCGCTCCTTGAGCCAGGTGGTGAGTTTCTCAGCATCTTCCTTCGGCAGCGCGCCTTCCTGATCGGCGGTATCGCCCAGGTCCACTTCGCTGGAGTTCACGGCCTGGAGATCCTTGCCGTCGAACTGGCCGAGGGAGTTCACCACGTAGTCGTCGATGGTCTCGTAGAGGTAGATCACCTCGAAACCCTGCTTTTTGAAAGCATCAAGATAGGGGCCTTCTTCAATGGCTTTGCGATTGGATGCGATCTGATAGTAGATGGACTTCTGGCCCTCCTTCATGCGGCCCACATATTCTTCGAGGCTCACGGTCTCTCCTTCCCCAGTCATGGAGGATTCGAAGCGCAGGAGCTTGGCAATCGCTGCCTTGTTTTCGAAATCGGTGGCCACGCCTTCCTTCAGGAAGCGGCTGAAGTCCTTGTAGAAATCGGCGTACTTCTTCGCGTCATCCGCCGCTTCGCGAGCGAGGAACTTGAGCAAACGGCCCTGCACGGTCTGGCCCAGCTTGCGGAAGAGGGCGCTGTCCTGCATGGACTCGCGGGAGATGTTCAGAGGAAGATCTTCGCTGTCCACCACCCCACGGATGAAGCGCATCCATTCCGGAAGGAACTTCTTCGGCTTCGGATCAATCAGCACGCGGCGGCAATAGAGGTGCACACCGGCCTCCATCTGGCCCATGCCGAACTGCTCCATGTTCTGCGTGGGCACGAAGAGCAGCGCATTGATGTTCAGCGGAGCATCCGCATTGAAGTGGAAGGTGTAGCGTGGCTCGTCAAAGGCGTGCGCGGTGAACTTGTAGAACTCGGAGTACTGCTCCTCCGTCACCTCGCTCTTGTTCTTCAGCCAGAGAGCCTCGACGTTGTTGATACGCTCCCCATTGAGATGCACGGGGAAGCCGACGAAGTTCGAGTACTTCGTGAGGATCTGCTTGATGCGCGCGGGCGTGGCGAATTCCTTCGCGTCCTCCTTGAGCTTCATCACGAGCTTCGCGCCGCGGCGCTGGCCGGGCGCTTCCTCAATGGCATAGCCCGTGGTGCCATCGCTGGTCCACACGAGGTGCTCGCCTTCATTCCGCCACGAGTGGGTGTACACCTGCACCTCGGAGGCGACCATGAAGGCAGAGTAGAAGCCCACGCCGAACTGGCCAATCACATTGCCACCTTCCTTGCCGCTCTGCTTCATGGCCTCCACGAAGGCCTTGGAGCCGGAGTGAGCGATGGTGCCGAGGTTTTCCACGAGCTCCTCACGGGTCATCCCGATGCCGTAGTCCGAAATGGTCAGCGTACCGGCGGTCTCGTCCGTGGTGATGTTGATTTCCAGCGGCAGGGACTCATCGAAGACCTCCTTCTCCGTGAGCTGGAGGAGGCGCATCTTTTCCAGCGAGTCAGACGCGTTGGACACCAGTTCGCGGACGAAAATCTCGCGATCCGTGTACAGGGAATGGGTGACGATGTCGAGAAGCTGGCCGACCTCGGCCTGGAATTCGTGTTTGACGGTGCTCATTCTGAGAATCTATAGGTGAAAAAATGGGGTTAGCAGCATAGCCGGGGTACTGCGCTTGTCAAAACGGAGAGGCAAAGCGCTTGACGCTGCCCGGGAGGAAAGCACCTTGAGACTGTGTTACGCCACCTCCTCAAATCCAAGATCCACCGTGCGACAGTCACGGATTCGAACGTTGAATACGAAGGCAGCATCTCGATCGATACGGCCCTGATGCGCCAGGCGGACCTATGGGTGGGTGAACGCGTGCTCGTGACCTCCATCACGAACGGCGCGCGGCTCGAAACCTACGTCATCGAAGGTCGCGAAGGCAGTGGCGACATCGTCATCAACGGCGCCGCCGCCCACCTCATCGGGAAAGGGCACCGTGTCACCATCATGGGCTGGACGCTCTCCGAGGCTCCCGTGGAGTCCAAGCGCCTGCTCATGAATGAGAAAAACGAGATAGTTTCCACGACCTCGCACTAGAGGCGGAGGGAGTTTCTCATTTTACGTAGCCACCAAGTCAAGGAGTGGGAGCAATCCTGCTCCCATGGTGGTATGGAGTGGACCACCGCGCTCGGTGGGTACTGCGTCACTGAGCGCGTACCTTCGCTGTCATCCAAGCGCGGATTCCTAGCTTCAAAGGGTAGTGACGCCTCAATGGGAACAGGAATGCTCCCACTCCTTGAGTGGGTGCGGCCCTCGGGAGCCTCGCGCCCCAAGCACAAAGAAAAAGCTGGCGGAGCATGCACTCCACCAGCTCTTGGTGACTTCTGGGGACTGACTGCTCAGGGTCTACCTGCCGCGCTTGCCCTTCTCCTTGTCATCGTCATCCTTCTTGTCGCCCTTTTCCTTGTGAGCGGCGCCGCCACCGCCTGCGGCGGGATTCGGTCCCCCTTGCGGACGTGGGGCGGGTTCAGGGCGCTGGATTTGCTGGGGCTTCGGCGCTTCCGGCCTTTCGACCTTATGGGGGCGCTGAGCCTCGTTGGCGGCTTCGGGGCGGCGGCGCATTTCCTCGCGCTGAGGCTCCACTTTGCGTGCTTCCGGACGCGGCACTGGAACGGGGGCGACCGGCGGAGCTACGATGCGCGGTGAAGGAGGCGCGTCCGGGGTGCGATCAATCTTGCGCTCGGCGTTGCCGGGCTTCGGTGTGCGGTCCGGCTTGGGAATTGCATTTTCATTCACGTTGGAGTCCGGGCGGATCGCACGGCCGCGGCGATCTGGACCTTCACCAGGAGTTGCGTCCGGCTTGCGTTCCGTGGGCGGCGTGACTTTACGATTGGTTTCCGGTGGGACCCCACCAGGGCGCGGCACTACCGGGCTCACCGTATTGCCGGCTCCCGGGCGGGCATCTTCGCCTTCGCGAGTGCTGCGACGACCTTCGGGCTTGCCACGATTGTCGTCATCCTTGGGTTTCATCTCTGGGACAGCACCAGGACCGGGGCCAACGGGCGTACGATCGATGGCATCCGGCGTGCGGTTGCGATTGGTGGAGTCAGGTCCCCGACCGGGACCACGACGTCCGTCGCGATCCGGGTTCAGCTCATCCGTGTCACCGGGGCGGCCTGGGCCGCGGACACCGGGAGGCGTGTCATCTCCGGGACGTCCGGGAACACGAGCCGCAGAGCCGTCTTCACCCGGACGGCGCATGCCGGGGGTGCGCTGCACCTCCTCAGGTGTGGCAGGCAGGGCCTTGGGAGCACGTTCTCCTGAAGTGCCGGGAGCCACGGTGCTGTCGGGGCCGCGTTCACGATTCCGAAGAGCATCGGCGCCAGCACCTGCGTCAGGCGGACCTCCTCTGCCGGGGCGGGTCTTCGCTTCCACCACTTCACGTTTTATTTTCTCGCGCACACTGCCGGCGTCTTCCGCCTTGATGCCGCGCCAGCCCTTGTCCACAGCAGACTTGTCGAGACGGGCTTTGATCTTGTCCGCAGGCGGAGCCTTGCGTTCGCCGATGGTCACACGCGGTGCTGCCATGAAGAGGGAATCACCATCCTCACGTGTACGGCGGGAGCCACGCACGTTCGGATCGAAGGAATCATCACGATGCAAAGTCATCCGACGCAGCGGACGTTCGCTGTAGCGATTGATTTCGACATAGTCCGGCCCGCCAATGAAGATGTTCCTCATGCGCACATCGCCCTGCCTGTAGGTGATGTGTGTGCAGTTGTCCGTCCACCGCATGTAGTCCACGTTGCGACGCCAGGGTTCGACATAGGTCCGCAGGCGTGGTGCACCGAAGAACCGGATCGGCACAAAGCTGTAGTAGGAGGGTCCGATGTCATACGTGGTATCCACCGCCACGGAGAAGCCCACATCCTGTTGCCACACCGCCTCGGGTGGGAGTGGTGCCCAACCCACGTATTCCGGACTCGAACGCCAGCTCACCCATGCGGGCGCCCATTCGTTTCCTGGGATCCAGAGCCAGACTGTACCGGCTTTCATCCACCGGCCATAGTGATACGTGGCCCAGCCGAAGTCCTCATTCGTGACCCAGGTCCAACCCGCATCGGTATAGGCCCATTGACCGTCGGTGTACGGACGCCACTCTGGATCCTCCACGGAGACGAAGGGCTGGAAGGCGTAGCCATATCCTTCCACCTGCACCCAGTCACCGTAGGGAGAGAGGGCATCGTAAAAGTAATCAATATCGACGGTCGCATCCGCCCTTGCGGTCGGGAGGCTCGCGCCGAACAGCAGAAGTGCTGTCATTAATGAAGCAAAGATTTTCATGTTTGTGGGTTTGGTTCGCGGGGGTTGGACCGAAACGAGCGTGGGTAAATTCAAGGGTTGCTAGAATCAGTCGCGGAATTCCTGCAAATCGCCCGATGCTTGAAGGTCATGCATCGCGCAGGGACATGAAGGAATTCTGCCAAATGAATCGCTGCAATCTGGGGACACGGTTGTCTGATTGCGTGATAGCGCAGAAGCCATGTTTGAAGCGCAATATGCAAACACGGTAGTGCACCTAAGCTGGACATATCACGAGATGTTACGTATTGCTACATCATCTCACCTTTGTGTACTCCAGAGATGTCCTCCCAGGACCACAAGAGCAGGTGTAAAGTGCAGGGTGTTCAACGCAGAGACGCAGAGGAACTTCGGAGAATACAAACATCTCAGAGCCGATGGCTCCGCATTATCGCCAGCTCCGGAGACAGGATACCCATTCCCAATTGCGCAGAATCACCATGTTCGACCTCAGTCTCCGAAGTTCCTCTGCGTCTCTGCGTTGAATCCCATGCACGTGACCGCACCCACCTCCTCCAGCATAGCGCTCACCTCGTCCCACTGATGCCCCGCAATTGCGTTGCATCCGGCATCAGCTTGGACAAATTCCCCTGCCATGCATCTCTCCACCAGACCTTCCCCTCTCCTGCTCCTGGCAGTCCTGCTTGCTGGGCTCTTCTCGTCCCTCACTCCCCTGCTCGCCGCAGCCGCAGATACCCCTGCATTGGTGCTAGAAAACGGCGGCCTAAAAAACGTCTACCGTGTAATCTTCCACGAATGGGATGAAGCGAACCACTTCGCTCGCGGCGTGGTCGAGGTGCAATCCCACGAATCCGAAGAGCCCGAGATGCGTCTCCCCTTCGCCGTGGAACTGAAGCCCTCCAAGGACAAGAAAACCGATGTGCTCGAAGTCCGCAGCACCTCGTCTCATTACTTCTTCCCGCCTGCCGAGAAGAAGGAGCCCTACCCTCTCCTCACCTGGACACTCACCGGACGCAAGTCAGGCAAGCCCGTGCTGAAAGCAAAGATGTGGGCCTACAACGCCGAGAAGGAAGTCTGGGCGCTGGAAGAAATGGAGTTCGGGAAGCCTGCGCAGTAAAACCTACTGCGCTGCCCTCATACTTCCCTGACTTGAACTAGCCCCGCTCCGTGAATTTGCCGAGCGCGCGGAACTTGTCATAGCGCTGCTGCAGCAGGGTATCCACAGGCATTCCGGAAAGCTCGTCCAGTGCACCGAGGATGGCGTCCTTCAGCGACTGCGCAGCCGCCTGGTGATCGTGGTGCGCACCACCAACGGGCTCGGGCACGATGCCGTCCACAATGCCCAACTCCTTCAAATCCGGAGCGCTGAGCTTCAACGCCTGCGCGGCCTCAGGAGCGTGCTGGCGATGCTTCCACAAAATGGCGGCACAACCTTCCGGGGAGATCACGGAGTAGTACGCGTTCTCCATGATGAGCACGCGGTCGGTCACGCCGATGCCGAGTGCGCCACCGGAGCCACCCTCGCCAATGACCACGCTGACCATGGGAGTGCGAATCTTCATCATCTCCAGAAGGTTGAAGGCAATGGCCTCCGCGATGTTGCGCTCTTCTGCGCCAATGCCGGGGAAGGCACCGGGGGTATCGATGAGGCAGATGACCGGCAGGCCGAACTTCTCCGCCACGCGCATGAGGCGCAGCGCCTTGCGGTAACCTTCAGGATGCGCGCTGCCGAAGTTGCGCAGGAGGTTTTCCTTGGTGTCACGGCCCTTCTGCTGGCCAATCAGCACCACTTTGCGGCCGCCAATGGTGGCAAAGCCCGCGGGCATCGCATTGTCATCGCCAATGTGGCGGTCACCGTGCAACTCCACGAAGTCATCAAAGGCATGTTTCGCGTAGTCCAGCATATAGGGACGCTGGCCGTGGCGCGCGATTTGCACCCTCTGCCACGGGCTGAGGTTGGCGTACGTATCCTTTTCGAGCTGATTCACCTTCTTTTCAAGGTCATCCACCGTGGTGGTGATCTTCTGGGTATTTCGCAACTGCTGACGGCGACGCGCTTCCTCAAGGTCTTCGCGGGCTTTCAGGAGCGGCTTTTCAAATTCCAGAGCTTGTTTCATGAGAGTCGATCAGGAGAAAGGATGATATGATGTTTGTCGCCCGTGCACTCAACGGATGATGACCACCGGAGTCTGCTGGCGGATGATGGTGTAAAGTTCTTCGATGTCCTCGCGCGGGAGGAAGATGCCGGTGGGCGCGGGCTCGGGGACGGTCGCTTCTTCGGCGGTGGGCTGGGCGCCCTTCTTGCCAGACTGCTGCTGCTGTTTGCCCTTTCCACCCTTGTCCTTCCCTGCATGCGCTTCTGGCACCGCAGGAGCTGGCACGGGCGCTGCCGCCGGCTGCATCGCCTTGGCGCGCGGCATCGAGCGAATCATGAAATTGTTGTTCCCCCGTGTCGCCGTCAGCCACTTGTCCGCCTCCATGAAGTCGGGGCTGAGCGCGTTCACCTGCTTGCCATTATAAATGGCGGACTTGCTGGCGATCTTCAGCTCGTTCTGGGGAATCTTCATGCCAGGCGGAACCTTGATATCAATGGCATTGTACATCTTAAAGGGCAGTCCCTTAAGCTTCAGCTGCAGCGTCTTGTCGGAAGCGTCAATGAGGATCTCGAAGTCCAGGGGGAACACGGAGATTTTGTCCCCAGGCTGCAACATATGGCTCTGCAGGCCATTGGCACGGAGCAGGCACTCGATGGTCGTCTGGTTCTTCGTCGCAATGGCCTGAAGACCCTGGCCGGGCTGCACGATGTAGTCGCGCCGGGCCGTGTTGTCCTCCTTGCTGAAAAGCATGTCCATGTTCATCTCGCCGATGATGCGCCTGGCTTCTCCGGCGCGGGAGGAGTCCGGGAAGGTCTTCAGCATTTCGACGAGGGCCACACGCGCTTCCCCGAAGTTGTTCTCATTCAGCAGCTCGACAGCCTTGTCGAATCGTTTCACGCCCGGGTCAGGCAGCGTGGTCTTCTGTGCCTGCAGCTGCTTGATCTCGCCTTGGAGCTTGGTGTCATGTCCCAGCACCCGGGTGTAGTACCAGTAGGCCGTCGCGATGATCGAGCCGGCGATGCCGACGGCCATGAGAAAGATGACAATTTTGAACCGGCTCATGTCCCCGCAGGAAGCGAAGCGTCAGCCCAGAAGGCCGCGGCGCTTGAAGTCGAAGCGATTGATGTTGTGGGATTTCTCGACCATTTCGAACATGAATCGCAGCAGAGAGATCTCCCAGGTGTCGTCCACGCCATGAATGATGGCGCGCATCGGGTTTCCGCTGGCGCGCTGGTCGCTCAGCAGACGGTCGCACACGACGGCGAGGGGCTCGTGCACCATCTCCTCACTCACGTCCGTGCGCTTGAACTGGAATCCGTACTTGAGGATGGCGAGGTTGGTGAGGTTCTCCTTCACCCACTGGCCAAAGGCCTCCCCCTCCTGGCCGAAGCCCTCAAAGCTCCACTCGTCCAGGGCGTGAGGCTTCACAATGAGGGGCTTCTGCGCCTCGATGCGGCCCGAGCGGACGCGGGATACGTTGGTGGAGTCCATGAGTTCGGTCACCATCTGGAACTCGAACTGGGTGCTTCCGAACGTGTCGATACGGCGGTCTGGCTCGTGCAGAACGCGCGTGTTTTCCATGGCGTATTGAAAGTCGAACTCTGAATGCATCAGGACGTGGGGGATGAAAGGTAGAGGGGAAGACGGCAGAGGAAAGCGGTTTTTCACGCGGAGAAGACTGGCCAGCATGCCCCGGGCCAAATGTGACCCGCGGGGTTGACCATCGTCGTGATACCGCTGAAATGAAGGCTTTCCGTGTCCCTCTCCTTCTTTGACATCTTTTTGGAGGTTTGTGCTCCCATTTTCTTCGTGGTGGGGCTGGGGTGGCTGCTGGACCGCAAGTTCCGCCTGCATCTAGAGACCCTGATCAAGCTGAACATCTACCTGCTGGTGCCGGCCTTCATCTTCGCCCGGGTGGTGGATACGGAGCTCAGCGGCGGCGAGGCGCTGCGGATTGTGGGATTCACGGTGGGGACCATCGCCACCATGTTCGTCTGCGCCACGGTAGCCTCCAGGGCGCTCCGGCTCCCGGGGCAGCAAGGGCAGGCCATGCGCCTGGCCACCATGTTCTACAATTGCGGGAACTACGGCCTGCCGCTGGTGACCCTTGCCTTTGGCCACGCCGGGGCCGCCGTGCAGGTCTATGTGCTGGCCACCATGAATGTGGCCACCTTCACCGTGGGCCTCTTCCTGGCCCAGGAGCGCGGGGAGAAGCCCGGAGCGCACAAGCGGGCCCTGGCCAAGATGCTGCGGCAGCCCACGCTCTACGCACTGGCGGCCGGGGTGATCACCCGGGCGAGTGGCTGGCAGGTGCAGCAGATCAATTTCCTCTGGCAGCCGCTGGATCTCCTGCAGTCTGCACTGGTGGGCATCGCGCTGTTCACCCTGGGCGTGCAGATGTCTCAAACCAAGCCCGCGCCCTTTGCCGCGCCCCTGTGGAGCGCCCTGGGCATCCGCCTCGTGCTGGCTCCGATGCTGGCACTAGGACTGACGATGTTGTTTGGCTTTCCGAAGTCGGTCGCTGCAGCACTGGTTCTCGTGGCCGGCGCACCCACAGCGGTGAATACCGCGCTGCTGGCACATGAGTTCGGCGGAGATACGTCGTTTGCGACGTCGGCGGTGTATTACAGCACGCTCTTCAGCATGGTGACGACGACGGTGAATCTGATGCTGCTGCGGATGTGGATCGGGCCCCTCGGGTAGAAAGCACTCAGCTTCCTGCTTCCCAAAGGGCTGAAATTTTTTCGAAGTCCTCAACAGAATAGAATTCCTCAATCAGATCAAATCTGGTCTTCCGCAGGTGCTGCAGGAATTTTGCAATCGTGTCCTTCTCACTGGCGGTGCATTGTTGCCTGAACTCTTCGCCCCGAAGTTTGTTCAGCAAGCCAACACCAGCCCAGTCAGAATGCACCTGGCAAGGCGTGCGAAGCACGAAATCGACGAGCGTCGGGAAAAAGTATTTCATACCATCCGGCAACAACTCAGACAGTGGTGTCACGATATCCAGAAACTCCTCGATAGGAAGAGTTGCCGGAGTGTGTGCATGAAACAGCCTGTCATAGTCCATGCACTCAGGGTCTCCATCCGCCACCGTGAAGGCTTCGGGTCGAGCTATTGAGCCGAAGACGCTCTCAATTTCCTTTCTGATGCTGGCGTCGTCCGGTTCTAATTCCATTCAACCAAGGATATAGATGCGCTGACATATTGGGAGCAAACAAAAACCCGCAGCACCTTTCGATGCTGCGGGTTCGCAATTTTGTCAACGCTATCGCTGATCTCAGCTCCAGCCGTGTGCTTCGCGCACTTCGATCATCTTCTTGAGGATGGTGTTCCAGGTCTGCTGCGTTTCAAGCACAGCGTTGGGGAACATGCAACCATCCCAGCAGATGTGCTGGATGCCGCGGCTGGGGGCGTCCTTGAGCCAGTAGCCGGCGCACTTCACGATGTCGAGCTTGCCATTCGGATCGTCCGCCTGGCAATGCTTGCCGGTCTTGTCGTGGGAACCTGCGCCGTGCACGGTGCCGTCGTTCTGGGCGACGTGGAAGTCGATGGTCCAGGGACGGAGCGCATCAGTCATCTTCTCATAAGCGGCGTAGAATTCCGCTTCGCTGTAGCCTTCCTTCAGGAGAGCATGCTCAGGAGCATTGTAACCCAGCGTGTAAAGATAGGTGTGTGCAAGGTCGGCCTGGAAGCCAAGCGTCTCCGGCATGCCCACGCCTTCCAGCAGGTCGAGCATGTCCTTCCAGGAGTGCATGCCAGCCCAGCAGATTTCGCCTTCAGCAGCGAGACGCTCACCGTGGTCGGCGGCGATCTTGGCGGCCTTCTTGAAGGTGTCCACAATGCGGGCAGTGTTCTTCGGGGCATCTTCGCGCCACTTGTTCACGCCGAATTCGGCGGAGTCGATGCGGATGACGCCGTACTTGCGCACGCCGTGCTTGTTGAACACGCCTGCGATGCGGCAGGCCACTTTCACGGCGTCGAGGAACTTTTCCTGCGCGGCGTCATCACCCATGGCGGAGTCACCCACCGTGCCGGGCCACACCGGAGCCACGAGGGAACCGACGGCGAATCCCTTGCTGGCGATGAGATCGGCGATGCCTTTCAGTTCATCATCGGTGGCCTGGGGATTGGTGTGTGGGAGGAAAAGGAAGTAGTCGATGCCTTCGAACTTCTGGCCATTCACCTCGGCGTTGGCGGTGAGTTCGAGCATGCGCTCCAGGCTGATCGGCGGCTCCTGGCCTTCGCCATCGCCTTTGCCGACGAGTCCGGGCCACATTGCATTGTGAAGTTTGGGAAGGGTGGGCATGGTTGGGTGCAGTATGGTTTGAAAAAGAGGGGCGAGTGTAGAGACGGGCGGAAAAAAAGCACGCTGAAAAGTTCAGAACCGCAAAACGTTCCATGCCGCCGGCGCCTTCCAGAAAGTGAAGCCGGTCGAGCGCCAAGATTCCCGCTACGGCCCCTACGTGGACCTTCCCTGTATGCTTCGCCCTGTGCCCGTTGCGCCTCGCCCGACGTAAGCTAGGTTTTCAGATGGCCTTCCCCCATGTGTGCCGCGCCGCGCAATGCCTCCCGTTGCTTTGCTGTGCCCTGTTTGTTGCCGTTTTCACTCCTGTCCGCGTCATGCGCGCCGATGATCCTCCCCTCATCGAATCCCCGGAAGTGGATCGCTTCCACCGCGTCACCTTTCGCCTGGAAGCACCCCAGGCCGAAAAGGTGGACCTGCGCGGCATCCAGCGCACCCTCATTAAGCTGACCAAGGACAAGAACGGCGTATGGTCGGTCACGGTCGGGCCCCTCGCTCCGGGCATCTATGGCTACAGCTTCATCGTCGACGGTGAAGCGATGCTCGACCCGGAGAACCCGCGCATGAAGCCGGAGCGCTCTCCGGAGACCAGCCTGCTGGAAGTCACCTCAGACAATCCCCTGCCCTTCCAGTGGCAGGATGTACCGCATGGCACCATCCGCCTGCACGACTACCGCTCCAAACCGCTGGAGCGTCTCCGCCGCCTCCGCGTCTATACGCCGCCCGGCTACGATGCAAATCCCACCAAGCACTACCCCGTGCTCTATCTCTTCCACGGCACCGGCGACACGGAAGCGACTTGGACCGAGTTCGGCCGCGCACACATGATCCTCGACAACCTCCTGGCTGAAGGCAAGGCACAGCCCATGCTAGTGGTCATGCCCGATGGCCACGCCGATCTGGACGATGAGGAAGGCATCGGTCGCCGCAACTTGGAGGAATTTGAAAACGATCTCCTGCAGTCCGTAGTGCCCTATGTCGACAAGAACTACCGCACCCGGCCGGACGCCGACCACCGCGCCGTCTGCGGCCTGAGCATGGGCGGCATCCAGAGCCTCTTCACCGGTCTGCGTCATCCCGAACTCTTTGCGTGGATCGGCGGCATGAGCGCCTGGGTTCCCGATGTCGATTCCTGCTGCGCCACCACCCTGAACGACGCCTCCGTGGCCAAGTCCCGCCGTCTCCTCTGGCTTCAAATCGGCAGCGACGATCCCTACCTTCCCCAGTACAAGGAATTCGAAGTCGCCATGGAACGTCATCACGTGAAGCGCGATTTCCACATCACCGAGGGCGCCCACACCTGGCCTGTCTGGCGCGGCTATCTCTCGGAATTCGCCCCGCTGTTGTTTCACTGAGTCGACGGTTGAAGCCACCCTTCAACCTTGCCGTGTTCGTTGCCCCTGCAGAGTGCATGAACGTCAGGTATTGATAGAGAAATAGTGCCGAAGGCCTTGGACTGCGCGCAGCCCTGCTGCCGCTTTCTAGAGCATTTTCTATTTAATTTGTCGCATAATTGGCATGGCGGAAGAAATTGGCGCAGTGTTCTGGTGAGAACATGTCCAGAGCTTGCGCGACGGCGGCTTCCAAGCCCTCAAAGGTGCGCTGTGCTGCATGGCGCACATGTGCTTTGAGTTTGGCAAAAGCCATTTCAATGGGATTGAGGTCGGGGCTGTACGCAGGCAGGTAAATCAAGCGTGCGCCTCGTGCTTCGATCGCCTGTGCCACGCCGCTGACCTTGTGACTGGCAAGATTGTCGCAGATGACAATGTCACCGGGTGTGAGTTGCGGAGCCAAGAACTGTTCGATGTAGGCTAGGAATGCAGACCCGTTCATGGGTCCATCCAGCACACACGGAGCACAAAGGCGATCCTGACGCAGCGCCACCACCAAAGTCGCCGTGTGCCAATGTCCAAAGGGCACCGCACAACGGCAGCGCTGCCCACTGGCCGAACGTCCATACAACCGGCTCATTTTGGTATTGAGTCCCGTCTCGTCCAAGAAGACCAAGTGGCGGCCTTCCCATTGGCTTTGCTGCTCACGCCAGAGCTGGCGAGCCGCTTGCAAGTCAGGCCGCTCTTGCTCGGCGGCGTGCAGCGTTTTTTTTATAGCTCAAGCCCAGCTTCTCCAGCCGATGCCACAGGGCGGTGGTGCCGATGTTGATGTCCAACTGCTTGTTCAAACGCTCGCTCATCTCCTCCAGGCTCAAATCAGGTTGCTGGGAGATCCATTGATGCAACAGCTCATCATGTCCTTCCAGGCGGGAGCGGCGGTAACCACCTCGTTGCTTGGGTTCCACCGTGCCCTCCTCCAAGTGACGCTTCCAGAAGCGTTCGACGCTGCGTTTGGAAACCCCAAAGAGTCGCGCGAGTTCCTCGGCGCTTTGTCCCCGTCGCCGACCGGCCACCAGTCGCTTACGCAGATCCATGCTGAAGCTCTTCATGAGCTACTCTAGCATCATCCTCAGTTTGCGACAAATTAAACAGAAAACGCTCTAGAGTCCACAGCCTGCTGTGGCGATGGTGACACTTGCCCGCAAAGTGACATCTCCGAAGAACTTGGCGACTTCGTCGCGGTGCAGCGTGCAGCAGGCTGCACTTTAGGAAAGCGGCAGCAGGGCTGCGCGCAGTCCAAGGACGCTGCGCGTCACAGCATCTGGATCTGTCGTGAATGTCGCCCTTCTTGACTAGCTCAATGGGTTCTCTCAAGCTGACTCTGCGGCGTAGATCGGGCCTCTCCCCAGCCGCCGGGATGCAGAATGTCACGCTTCCTCCGAAAAGAAGTGACCGCCCAAGAACTCAAGAGGAACGTCAGGCACCGGACGAATCCAAGCTCCACGAGGTGGACGAAGGGCCTCCGGCCTTCCCAAAATCGTGCTCAATGCCTGTCCTTGGCGCGTCTAAAAGTTCCCCAAGGTTGCGCCCGCCGGGAAATCCGCGCATCGTAGGCGCGCATGATCTCCATCCGCGGACTCACCAAGCGATTCGGCACGCAGACGGCGGTGGACAATCTCACCATGGAGGTGCCCTCCGGCATCATCGTGGGTCTCCTGGGGCCGAACGGCGCGGGAAAGACCACCACACTGAAGATGCTTACCGGCATGCTGAAACCGGACTCGGGCACGGCGACCATCTGTGGCGTGGATGTGGCCGAGGATCCCATCGGCGCGAAACGACTGCTCGGTTTCGTGCCCGACTCGGGTGCGGTGTATGAAGCGCTCACGGGCTTGGAGTTTCTGCTGATGGTGGCAGCCCTCTACGGCATTTCCGAGCAGGAGGCGAAGCCACGCATTCGCCAGTTTTTGGACTTCTTCGAACTCGACTGGCACACCCTGGAGACGAAACTGCTGGGCGCATACTCCAAAGGCATGAAGCGCAAGGTGGTGATCACTGCCGCTTTGCTGCACAACCCCCGCGTGGTGTTCCTGGATGAGCCGCTGGATGGCCTGGATGCGAACGCCGCCGTGGGATTCAAGGCCCTCTTGGAGACCCTGGCGCGCGAGGGCAAGACCATCGTGTACAGCTCGCACATTCTCGATGTCGTGGAGCGCGTGTGCAATCGCATCGCCATCATGACGCAGGGCAAGCTGCTGGTGGAGGGCGAACCCGGAGCGCTGGTGCGGGAGCATCAAGCTGGCACGCTGGAGCATCTCTTCACCCAGCTCACCGGCCTCACGCATCTGGAGGCGCGGGCGCAGGACTTCGCGAAGCAACTCATGGTGGAACGGTGATGTAACTATCGAGAGGGAACACCAGGAAACGCCGCCATGCATGATCGCGCCACCAGTCCTGCGCTGTTTGATTCGCCGGGGAAGGTCCTCTCCACGGAAGCGGTGCTGCGGCGGCTCTTCTGGAAACTGCTCTTCCGCGGTCGCGCGGCGCAGCATGCCGCCTCTCACCAGGCGCGGAAGAACATGGGACTGGGTGTCTCCATGCTGTTGTTCGGGGTCTTCGGCATCGTGCCCGCCGTGCTCGCTCCCACGCTGGAGACCTTTGCCTTTGCCAGTGTGCTGCACGCGTGGACGCTCATGTTCGCCAGCCTCTCCCTCGCCGCGAACGCAGGCACCATGCTCTTCATGAAGGAGGAGGCGGAGATCCTCCTGCACCGCCCCGTGGGGCCGCGGCAGCTTCTGCGGGCGAAGATTGCAGTGCTGGTGTGCTTTGCCCTGGTGCTGGCGCTGTCCCTGAATGCGATTGGCATGGTGGCTGGTCTGTGGAGCAAGGGGGCGACATTCGCCTTCATCCCCGCGCACTTCATTTCCACGGTGCTGCTCATGGTGTTCTCCTCCGCGTGCATCGTGCTGGTGTACAACCTGTGTCTCAAGTGGATGGGCCGTGAGCGGCTGGACAATGTGCTCGCGGGCCTGCAATCCCTGCTGGCGGTGGTGATGGTGGTGGGTGGCCAGGTGCTGCCACGCGCGCTCGGTATGAAGGACCTCACCAGCATCGAGGCCTTCAGTCCTTGGGCGATGGCGCTGCCTCCGGTGTGGTTCGGGGCGCTGGACTCGGTCATTTCGGGATCGGGCTCCTCGCCACGGTTGTGGATTGCCGCGGGTACGGGACTCGGCGCCACGGCGTTGGTGAGCTGGCTGGCCTTTGGCGTGCTGGGCTCCGCCTATGGCAAGGGCCTGATGGCACTCAATGAAATGGCGAGTCCTGCGGAGTCCGCCACCCAACCACGAGGGAAGCGTCTCAAGGCTCTGCTCAATTTTCCGCTGCTGCGCTGGTGGCTGCGTGACATCACGGAGAAGCAGGCCTTCATGCTCACGACCGCGTATATCTTCCGCGACCGCGAGATGAAGCTGCGACTGTATCCCGGCATCGCTCCGCTGCTGGTGATGCCTTTCATCATGGTCCTGACCTCCACCGGTGGGCAGCAATATGGACCGGAGAAATTCTCCTGGCTGCAGTCCTTCATGGCCTGCTACATGGGCATCATCCCGCTGCAGGCCATGCTCCTGCTTCAGCGGTCGGAGCACTGGCGGGCCACGGCGCTTTTCCACATTGCTCCCCTGCCCCACTGGGCGCCGCTCTTTCATGGCACGCGCAAAGCCGTGCTGGCGCTGCTCACCCTGCCCATGCTGGTGTTGCAGGCTGTGGTCATGGCCATCATCCAAAAATCGCCCGTGCCATTGGCGATGATGCTGCCCGCGCTTTTTTTCCTGCCCGCCTTCTCACTCACGCCCGCCCTTATGGGCACATGGCTGCCGCTTTCGAAGCCACCCGAAGAACAACGCGACCCCGGCATGGGATGTGTGCTGATGCTGGCTGTCACCCTCGTCTCCGCCTTCATCGGTGGAGCCTCGTGGTGGACGTGGAAGGAAGGATGGTTCTGGGCATTTCTTGCGGCGGAAGCAGCGGTGATGGGTGGTGCGTTCTATATCCTGAACAATGTCATTCGCAGGACTCCGTGGGAAGGTCGGGAGACGGAGGGGGTATAGAAATCATTCTGCATGTAACATCTCCCAAGACAGGAGACGAGAATTCGCAGGGAGCGGCACTAGCCTAGTGCCGTCATTCAGGTTGCATCACGCAGAGGGAACCATGGTTTGTGTCGTTGAAAAATGAGGCTCCGCCCCAAGAGACTTACCACCGGCACTAGGCTAGTGCCGCTCCCTGCGAGATGCGCGCTTCGTTCACGCCAATCGTAAACGCATCAAGCGTTGCACGAAGCGGGGCTCGTGATAAACACGCATCCATGATGATGTTGAGCGTGAATCTGAGTCGGTGCCGTCGTGGTTTTGTGAAGTGCGCTTTGTTCCTTTGTGCTGCTTTTCTGTGTATCTCCCTCCACGCTGAGGATAAGAAGAAGCCTGCTGAGCCAGTGGCCACGCCTGACTTCTCGGGCTCATGGAATTTCCAAACCAAAGAAAGCGGCTTCGGCTTCGACCTCGTGCAGACGGGAGACAAGATCGAAGGTTATCACAACTCCGTGGTCGACGGCGGTCGGCGTGTGGACACGGTGCTGAAGGAATTCGACAGTCCGCCCTCCATCACCGGTACTATTGTGAACGGCGTGGCCAAGGTGAAATTCAAAAGCGGCTACGGCGATGGCGAAGGGGATGCCGAGATGAAGATCGTAAAGGGCAAGCTGGAGTGGAAGATTACCAACTCAACGGGGCAGCATTACTTCCCTGAGGAATGTGTGCTCACGAAAATGAAACCCAAGACGGAGAAGAAGTAGCTCGACAAAAAATTCGTGGCGTGATGGAATGCCTCCAACAGGGCACGGATATGGAACAGATATTCATCCTTACTCCGCGAGATCGTCGCAGTACCGTTTTCTTCTGGCTGGGCGTCGGTGTCTTTCCCATTTTCTGGTCTTGGTTCACCTTCGAAAGGAAGTTTGCATCTTGGCAACGCTGTCTCGCACTGGGATGGATGGTGACAACACTCGTGGCATTTGCGCTCGCCAGCCCACAAATGTCCGAACGGTATAAAGCGTTGTTACTTGGATTGCCCTTGGTTTCACTTCTAGTGACACTTGGTCTTTGCCTCTGGCTGGCGATCCGAACCTTCTCCTTTGTTGATTGGTTTTTGTTCTGCGTTGTAGCGGGCGGTGTAGCACCATTGCTCCTATCGCGCCTTATGACCCAGGCAATGGAACAAGACTTCTCCTGCAAATGGGCCGCTCTGCCTTTCGCGCCTGCCCTTTTGCATCTTGTGACATCCGTGGCGAAGACCCAGCAACGGCTCCCGGAGGGAGGTTCAGAGGGGTGAGTTGCCCCAGGTTATGACAGCGCAGACACTCATTCTCACGCCTCGCGACCGCCGCAGTGCTGCGTTCTTCTGGCTGGGCGTTGGCGTGTTTCCGGTGTTCTGGTCATGGTTCACCATGGGAAGGCAATTCCCAAAGTGGCAGCGATACCTCGCGTTAGGGTGGTTGCTGGTCGTCTTGGGCATGGTCGTGTCCCACTGGGCGCCGGTGGAGGCCCGGCTTGAGATGCTGGCACTCACCTTTCCCATCATCCCGCTTTGTGTGACCTTTGGATTGTTTGTGTGGCTTTTCCTCCGCATTGCGGAAATGCCCTTGCCGCTCCAGTTGTTGGTGTGCGGGGTGTTGAGCCACTCTTACATGGTTATCAGCACTCTTGACCGGCTTGCGATCCTGCCATTTGCCTGGGCGTTTGCAGTCCTGCCAATCGTGCCAGCGTTCCTGCATCTTGCCCTTCGGCGCGAACGCCTGTGGAATGGAAAAGTGGAATGGTACTTCCAATGGAATTGGCGGGGAAACCCCGAACCCCTCATCGCACCGTGACACAAACCCTCATCCTCACTCCTCGCGATAGGCGTAGTGCCGCGTTCTTCTGGACGGGCGTGGGTGTGTTTCCCGTGTTCTGGTCGTGGTTCACCTTGGGAGAGAAGTTTCCCAAGTGGCAGCGATATCTTGCCCTGAGCTGGATGCTGACGGTCATCGCGGCCTTCGCGATCACCTTGCCGGAGATGGCTGAGCGGTACTATCTGATGTCGCTTGGGTTGCCGATCATTTCGTTCACACTCACCCTTGGATTGTGGGCATGGCTGCTCCTGCGGACTTTTCCTCTGGGTCAGTTGCTGATGATGCTGTTCGTTTTGATGGATGCCATTGCGATAGCCTCGTCGCTTTGCATACCCAGTCTCAATAGGGTTTCATCGGCAGACTTTTCACTTCGCTGGGCTCTGATGCCGCTCTTTCCTGCCCTGCTTCATCTCGCCGTAGAACCCGGGCGCCGGCTTTGGAAAAGCGTGGAAAAGAAATCCGCACCCATCGAAATGTACTGGGTGTGCTTCGCGCTGCTCCCAGCTCCTTTCATCTGGTTCACCATCGACAGGTATTTCACCAACCGTGAGCGCATCATTGCCTGGTCGTGGACGGTCGTCCATACCACGACGTTCGGGATCATCTTTCCTTTCGTATTCATCCCGATTGTCCCTCTCTCTTGCGTCATGGCATTCGTAGCCGTGTGCCAGTGGTGGCGGACGCGCTCCAAGACAGAGTCTAGCGACGACGCGCAATAACAAAAGAGCCGCCTCTCACGAGGCGGCTCTCTCATTCAAATAACTCTCAGCGCAGCGCTTAGCGCTTGCCCTTGAGGTCCTGGTATTTCTGGAAGCCCTGCTCGGGGGTGAGGCCTTCGTGCACGACGCCGCGCACGGCCTGCATCATGGCGATGGGATCATCGCTCTGGAAGATGTTGCGGCCCATGTCCACGCCGTTCGCGCCCTGCTGGATGGCGTTGTAGCTCATCTTCAGTGCGTCGAGCTCGGGAAGCTTCTTGCCACCGGCGATGACGATCGGCACGGGACAGCAGCTCGTGATGGTCTCAAAGCCTTCTTCCGTGTAGTAGCACTTCACGACGTTCGCGCCGAGTTCCGCCATGATGCGGGTGGCGAGGCGGAAGTACTGGGCATTGCGAGCCATGGCGCGGCCGACGGCCACGACGCCCATGACGCCGATGCCATAGCGGCTGGCGGCATCCACGAGGTCGGTCATGTTCTTCAGGGACTGGCGCTCATACGCACTGCCCACGAAGACCTGCACGGCAAGGATGGAGGCATTGAGACGAATGGCTTCCTCGATGTTGAGCGCTGTGCTCTCGTTGGAGAGCGGCTCAAATCCGGGGCGCTGAAGCTTGAACTTCTTGTCGCCGACTTCGCCTTCCCACTCTTCCATGGGGCTCACCATGCTGGTGCCGCCGCTGGCGCGGAGGGCGATGGCCTTCGTGGTGGAGGCAGGAATCACGCTGCGCTGGATGCCGCGGGTGAGCATGAGGCAATCCGCATACGGCTCAAGCGGGAGGATGGTCTGGTCAACGCGCTCAAGACCCGTGGTGGGGCCCTGGAAGTAGCCGTGGTCGAACGCGAGCATCACGGTGCGGCCGTCCTTGGGATTGAAAACCTTGCTCAGGCGGTTCTTGAGACCCCAGTCATACTGGTGGGAGCCCTTGAGGAAGAAGCCAGGGGCCTCCTGCGGGATGTCGGTGAAATATTCCTTCTCCTTCTTGTCGGAGGCGCTGGTCTGGATGTCTGCCATGGGTTGCTAGCGGTGTAGGTTTGGTGTTTGGGGAAACGAAAATAAAATGAAGAGGTCGGATTAGGACAAGGGAATGCGAAAGGTGGGAGACTACGCAGTGATGTGATCCTTCATCGCATTGATGATGACGGTCACGGACATGGCGCCGGCATCCGGGAAACCAATCGCGGCTTCACCAAGGGTCTTGGCGCGTCCAAATTTTGCGACGAGGGCCTTGCTGGCTTCCAGGCCACCTTCCGCAGCAGCAGCCACGGCGGTGATGGCATCCGGAAGGGAATCACCGGAGACTTCGGCGGCCTTTGCGGCGGCAGGTTCCATGGCATCCACCACGGTCTTGTCACCGACAGCGGCGCCGCCACGGGACTTCACGCCGTCCACACCTGCCTGCAGGAAGGCGGCGAGGGCTGCAGCGTCAAAGGCTTCCTTGCCCGCAAGCGCCTTGCCGCCGTTTCGGAAGAAGGTGCCAAAAATCGCGCCGCTCGCGCCACCCATGCTGCTCATCATGGCCATGCCCACGGTGGAGAAAGCCTTCTCAATGCTGTCCGGCTCAGCGGCATTCAGCTTTTCCTTGGCGGCGGTCATGCCGCGTTGCATGCCGAGTCCATGGTCGCCGTCTCCGAGATTGCGGTCGGCTTCAGAAAGCTGGGGCTCAGCGGCGATGATACGGTCGCACGCCAGCAGCAGCATGGCTTTCACGTCTTCTTTGGAGAGGGAAGTCTTGGGCATAAAACGGGGCGGATTACATGGAGACAGGCGGGGCTTTGTCAAACGGCAAGGTGAATAGCCAAGCACCCGCCGATTTGCCCCTGGCAATTTTCCCGGGCCGTCGTTTGGTGCGGCCCATGCAGCAGGTCGCGGAGAATCTCTGGGTGGCGCGCTATCCCATGAAGCTACTGGGAGCGGATCTTGGTCGTACGGTCACCCTCATCCGCATCGGCGGGCAAGTGGTCATTCACTCCACCGCCCCCTTCAGTCCGGAGGACGCCGCCGCCATCCGCGAACTGGGCACGCCCGCCTGGATGGTGGAGGGCGCGACGATTCACGACACGTTCACCGTGCAGGGACGCGCCGTCTTCCCCGAGGCAGACATGTACCTGCCACCGGGTTTCCCTGAGACGGGCGGTGGCGTAGCGCCGAAACCGCTCACCATGCCGCCCACGGAATGGCAGGGGCAACTGGAGGTGCTGCCTATCGCCGGCATGCCCAAGCTGAATGAGCACGTCTTCCTCCATGTACCGAGCCGCACGCTGATTGTGGCGGATCTTGTCTTCAATGTGCCCCCTACGGCAGGCACCTGGGTGCGTCTGCTGCTGAAGCTGGCCTCCGGTCTGCAAGGCGGCCCCGGTGTGAGCCGCATCTTTTTGAAGGAGGTGAAGGATCAGGCTGCCTTCAAGCAATCGCTCGCGAAGATGATGCAGTGGGACTTCGACCGCGTGATCGTGGGCCATGGGGACATCATCGAGCGCGGTGGCAAGGAGACGCTGGCCCGCATTTTCCGCGAGAAGGAGCTGCTGCCGTGAGGTAGTCACCTCCACTCGGCACAATATGACGAATCGGCGACTACCTCGCAGGAGACGACTCGTCGGCCGGTTCCACTGTGAAGCCATTGGCATCCACGGTGATGCAGATTTTGTACGCTTCCGCCCCCGCCACCATAAACTCGAGCAAATGGACATCTTTTCCTTTCAAGGTGAGCTTTCCCTCAAGTTCCTCCACCTTGTCCTCAAACTTCAATTGCGGTCGATGCGTGCCCGATACCTGCAAATCGGACAACACATTCTTTAGGATCCTCAAAAACCACGCGATTTCAGCTTTCTCGGCCTCCACGGTGGGAAACCTCGGGAAGATAGCCAAAATTGAAGCCCCATTCTCCCCTCTCACAAATACTCCCGGCTCCTTCCCGAAGACTCCTGCTCCGTATAGCGAGAGAATGAACGCTACGATTGTTGGGATACGCCTCTTCATGGACATGCCTGAGTCTACCTCGATACTTCCATAGAACTCAATAGTCGGCTCTGAATACAGATAACATTCGGTAACCACGAGCAGCGTCTCGCGCGAATCTTCAAGGAGATTCCGCCAACTCCATCTCTCAAGGATCCTTCCCATGAGCCCAGACACACCAGCCAAGCCTCTGGAAGACTTCGTCCGTGACATCCTTCACGAAGCTGAAGTCACGCTCCGACGCGAACCTGCGAAGGCGGTCGCCATGGCCTTCGGCATCGGGCTTCTCTTCCACGTGCTGCCGAAGCGCCTCATCGTCTCCACGGCTACGACCACCGCTCTCACCCTTTTGAAACCGGCCCTGCTCACCTTCGGCATCGTTAAGGCGGCGGAGTTGGTGCTATCGCAATCCAAACCCGAAGCCCATTCCAGTCATGAATGAGTCCATGCCCTCCCCGGACAACCCCGTGTTTCCCAGCATTCCATCGCAGCACGATGTGCTGCATCCACCGTCGGCACTGAAGCAGGTGGAGGGTTTCATCCGGGAGCATCCGGTGGCTTCCATCTTCACCATCCTGGGTGTGGGGTGCGCCGTGGGCATCGTG
The DNA here is from genome assembly GCF_011044495.1 of Roseimicrobium sp. ORNL1. GTDB lineage: Bacteria > Verrucomicrobiota > Verrucomicrobiia > Verrucomicrobiales > Verrucomicrobiaceae > Roseimicrobium. The sequence continues at coordinate 3,503,308 of NZ_CP049143.1, read as the reverse complement.
CTCAAGGAACTGCTGACTCCCCCGCCCCCTCCTCCCAAGAACAAGGCATTGCGCCTGCTGGAGGACATCCAGGCACGTCTCACGGAGCTCACGGAGCCTGCCTATCACAAAGCCAGCCACCTGGCAGAGGACAGCATGGAGACGCTCAAGCGCAGCCTGCACTCGCTCGGCCAGACGAAGGCGGGTGCACCGCTGAAGCGGTGGTTTTGAGCAGGAGGTTGGACTTTCTAGTCCGACAGTGGGCGTTAGGCTTTCCAGCCTGACGAGGCGAATGAGCCGTGCGCGGGTCGTGCTACCCCTGCCGTCAGACCAGAGGTCTAACGCCCGCTGTCAGGCGAGGACGCCTAACCTCCTCTGCGTCTTTGCGGTTAACCTTGAAACGGCCCTGCCGCGTGAGGCGTGAGTGATGTGCGAGTTTTCCACCTTCTCGTCAGGCTGGAAAGCCTAACGCCCGCTGTCAGGCGAGGACGTCTAACCTCCTTCAATGCACACAAAAAAACTGGCAGATTTGAAGTCTGCCAGTTTGTGTCTGTATCGAGCATCTGCTCAGCGGGCAGCCTCACTCACGTGCAACCACGGAGGAGGAAGAAGAGAAACAGCACAGAGGCAGGCACGCCCATCAGCCAGAGGATGATGTAGCCGATCTTGCCTTGGGGTTCGAAACGACCAGGGGGTAATTCAGGGGTTTTCATGGTTTGGTCAGGTGAGGGTTTATGTTGCGGGGACTCTTCTCTCCATGGCGTGCCCGCTTTGGGGGCAGCGGGACACGCATCGAACTCCGGGTCCCGGTTAGAGTTCATCAATGATGCGGTCGACCTCTTCGCGGGTCTTGCCGAGGCGCTGCTGCAGGCGGCCGTAGAGTTCGTCCTCCTTGCCTTCCTGGTAGAGGAGGTCGTCATCCGTGAGGTCGGCAAACTTCTGCTTCAGCTTGCCCTTGGTTTCGTTCCAGCTGCCCTTGGCTTTCAGCCGCGAGGGAGAGGCGGTCAGAGTGTCGTTCACCTTTTCCTGGCGCTCGGCGGCTGCCTCGCGTGCGTCTTCCCGGATCTCACGGGCCTCTTCGCGCGCCTCTTCCCGGGCTTCGCGGGCCTGCTCACGGGGACTTTCTTTGCAAGCGGCGAGACCCAGCATGAGTACCGGGGTGATCAAAAGGAGTCGTGTTTTCATGTTGTGGAGTTTGGTTCGCGAGAACGCTCAGACGCTCTCCCCTCCTTATTGGGCAGGGATTGGGCCAAACACCCTTCGGCACTCACAAGCAGTTCATGATGAAGCTTATAACAGGATCCCGCCTTTGTTGTCGCACGTTGTGATTGATTGCACCGTGCACGGATTTTCCATGTCAGTGTGCAATGATCCCGAAATTTAGGCCCGGGTGGGCAGCCGTAAGCTCTTCAGCGTGTTCGCAGAAGCATCCCCACGCGGAAAGCTCCCCTCCACAGACAACAAAAAACGGAGCCCTCGCAGGCTCCGTTCTCGTGATTCTAGATGAAAGTGTTACGGGTCCCGAGCGGCTTACAGCTTGGTGTAGCCCACGCTTTCGCAAGGAAGGTCCCAGAGCTTCTTTAGCTCGGCGTCGAGCTTGGTGACGCTGAAGGACACCCCGGCCATCTCCTGGCAGGTGACGATGCTGTCCACGATGGTCTGGTGGATTTTGATACCGCGCTTTTCGAGGATGGGCTTGGCGGCGCGCAGCATGATGAGCAGTTCCATCATGTGGGTACTCCCGAGGCTGTTCACGAAGAACACGATCTCGTCGCCCGCGTTCAGCGGAAGGTCGTCGCCGAAGATGATGTCGAGCATCTTGGGAGCGAGTTCGTCCGCGGTGCACATGGGGATGAGGCCCACGCCCTTCTCACCGTGGATGCCCATGCCGAGGCCGATGACATCATCCGCGAGTTCGAACGTAGGCTGGCCGGTGGCAGGAATGCTGCCGGGCTTGGTGGAGACACCCACGGTGCGGGTGTGGTCCACGGCCTTCTGGGCGATGCGGGCGAGCTCATCCAGCGAATCTACCACGGTGGCGGCGGCGCCTGCGAGCTTCACGACCGGCACGAGGCCAGCCACACCACGGCGGTTGTGCTTGGCATCCAGGGGCGCAGAGGCGACGTCGTCATTGATGATGACCGTCTTCACCTCAATGCCTTCTTCAGCGGCGAGTTCCGCGCCGATGTCGAAGTTCATCACGTCGCCAGCGTAGTTGCCGTAGAGATACAGCACGCCCTTGCCGCGGTTCACGGCCTGGGTGGCGTCCAGTACGATGTCGGGAGGAGGAGCCGCAAAGATGTCGCCGACGGCGGCGCCGTCTGCCATGCCCTTGCCCACGAGGCCGTGGTAGATGGGCTCATGGCCCGCGCCACCACCGATGAGCAGCGCAGGGGCGTCCGGGCGCAGGTCGTTCATCACGATGGAGCGTGTGCCGACTTTGCGGGCCTTGCCGTCATAGGCGAGCACCAGGCCATCGAAGAGTTCGTCGGCACACTTGAGGGGGTCGTTAATGATCTTCTTGGCGGGATTGGCGCTCATGATGGTGTGAGTGTGTGTAAGTGAGGGAGAGTGGGGCTTCTGCTTCTGTCTGGTTGCTGATGCCGCAGTGGCTGTGGCGAAACGCGCCCGCCGTTTTAACGGGGGCGGTGGGAGTTGTCAAAATGAAGTGCGGTCCTGACAGCTCCGAGCCATGGTCAGATAGAAATCCATCCGCCGCCCTTGTTCGGGTCTATCAGCAGTTCGTAGGCTTTCACCGCTTGTTTTTGCGCCGTCTCAAACTCCAGTTTCACCGTCTCGGAGCGCCATTTCAAGGTCCTCCCCAAATCTTTGCGAACCCGGTAGAGCCAATCCATTTCTGCAGCCGTCCCTGGTGTACCCAAGCCCTCTGCAAGCGCCACGAACCCCGCGGCGCGGTCCTTCGCCTCGGCTTCTGAGACCTCGAATGTCTCCTGTATGAGCCGTTGGACGTAAGCGACCAGGTGGGCCGACGGAGAAGTGCTCATGGGAGCCGAGGATAGAGAACTGTAACCAGATTCTCAAGCACCACGAGTTTCCTCGTGATTTTTGCGGTCCCTCATGTCTTCTGTCGGTTCCAAGTACCGCAGGTCACACGTCCATGGAATCCGCGCCGCCCAACTTCACCATCAGTGCAGGAAGAGAACGACGCATCGCTCCCTGGAACTGGATTCCTCTTTTGATAGGCGCGGGAGCGCCGCTTCTTCTCATGTTCTTGGCCATCGCCAGTGGATTGACAATTTTCATGTGGTTCTCACTGGCCATCTTGGGCGCCACGCTGCTCTATTTTCTGGTCCAATGTGTCGCCAGACTTGTCGAAAGACGATGGGCAGGGGCGGTATTTGCCATCCTACGATTCGCAGCGCTGGCATTTTCCGCCCTGGTGTCGTTTGGATTCATCGTATTGCTCTCACTCTTTGGTCCGCCCATGGACCATTTCGCCGACGACCTGAAGATTCCGGAAGGGATCGAAATCGCAGAGCCCGATAAAGATCCAACCGATTCCATGGTGGAAACAGGTGACCTAGAGGTTGACGATCTCCAGGCCGATGTGCGCGCTACACTGGCTGTCCCGGGAAGCGATGTTGTGGAATTCACACCGTACATGCCCTCTTTGCGCCGGGCATCAACGGACCATGCCAAGGCGCTCCTCGAATATCTCGAAGCTTCCCCAGATTGGCACGTTTTCATTGAGCAGGGGAACCTCTTCGCAGCCAGACGCTGGAGCTACGGAGGAGAACCTCGCGATGAGATGCACGGTTACATCTCGGACTTTGACGACGGTGCCCGTTTCCAAACCCGCTGCCTCATCTGCCTCGATCGCAAGCAGTGGAGTCGTTACACAGTGCAGCACGTCGAAGAAGGCTCCAAGCCGGTGAAAGCAGAGATGAACATGGGCAACACCCTCCCTGAAAGCCGGGTGATGATTGAATGCGGTGGCGTGTGGGTGGAAATTTTTGAGGAATCCAGCAAGCCCGAGCGCCGCGTGACCAAAGTGACGGTGAGCGCACTGGAAAAGGAGTTCTCTGAGTTTGCGAAGGATCCCGAAGCTTCCATCTCAACGGCTCGGGGCAAAAACCGAGACCTGGCCCGCCGCTTTGCTGGCAGCGACAACCAACCCTTCCGATTGCGGAGGGGCATGCAGCGGGGAACCTACGAGGTCGTGTATGCACTCAACCCAGGCGAGCCAGGTTGGGTGTACTTGAAGGCATTCGAAGTGACGAAGGGAACACCCCTATCCGTTGCCAACCTGGAAGATGCGTCAACGACCCGTCTCCTATGGTCATCCAATCCCGCTGAACGATTTGGTGCCAAGGCTGGGTTTACGATATACGAAGGAGACTGGGGCCAACCCTACGCCGCCCGTTTTGAAGTGTGGTTTCGTCCGCTGTCGGGCAAGAGCAAACGAAAGCTTGCTGAAAGGAACTTCAAAATTGAAGGCTGGCAGCACTAGATGAATCTGTACGGACCCCACCCTCGAGAGGGCCTACGGCTTGGCGCGTTTCAATACCGCATCGAGGGCAGATTGGGACTTGTCTGAGGTGGTCACGATCTTCCCACGGTCGGAGGCGCTCCATACCTCCACGTGATCGCAGCTGTAGCAGATGACGAGGTCGAAGCAGGTGTCCCCCTTTCGCACCCGGAGGCCATGATGCGGCTCAAAGCATTTGGCTCCCGCAGCCCACTGCCGCATGCCCGCTGAGGCTGCCGAGGCGAGATTTCGCCCCGCGGCTTGATCGGTGACTACGATCTGTTTGCGGATGGGAAAACGGTGGAAATGGGTGCTGTCCACCTGGGAGATCCATTGAGCGTAGTCCCCCACCTCCATGCTCGCGGGGTGTATCGGCCTGCTCGAATCGATGGCATACACTGTCACATCGTCAAAACCGGCCGCTATGAAGGCATCGAGATCGTCCGCCTGCGGGCTTGCCACATGACGACAACCCGAAAGAAAACAACACGTCAAGAAGACGGCCACCATGATACGCATGGTGGCCTTTTATCTTAAACTGAGCGCACCGTCACGGAATTCCCGTGCGCATCCAGCCCTTCGATCTCGCTGAAGATGCGGACCACGGGTTCGGATTTGGCGCAGGCTTCCTTGGAGAGACGCACCATGCTGGTACGGCGCTGGAACATGTCCACGGTGAGACCGGGGAAGGACTTCCCTGCCCCGCCGGTCGGCAGGGTGTGGCTGGGTCCGGCGAGGAAGTCGCCGACGGCCACGGGCGAGTAATTGCCCAGAAAGATGGCGCCCGCCGTGCGGATGAGCGGGAGGATGTCCTGCTCGCGCTCGGTGATGAGGCTCAGATGCTCCGGCGCGTAGTTGTTCACGATCTCCGCGCCTTCTTCGAGCGTAGGCACGAGCATGAGGAAGCATTCCTTGTCCAGCACGCTGCGCACCATGTCCTGGCGAGAGAGCTTGGCACCCTGCGTCTCGACTTCCTTCAGCACGGCCTCGAGCAGGGCCGCGTCATCCGTGAGGAAGCCAGCACCGCTGTCTTTGCCGTGCTCGGCTTGGGCGAGGAGATCTGCGGCGATGAAGGCGGGATTCGCGCTCTTGTCCGCGAGCACCAACACTTCGCTCGGCCCGGGAAGCAGGTCGATGGAGACAACCCCGAAAGCCTGGCGCTTCGCTTCCACGACGTAGCTGTTGCCGGGGCCAAAGATTTTGGTCACGGGCTTGATGGTCTCCGTGCCGAAGGCCATGGCAGCGATGGCCTGGGAGCCGCCCACGCGATAGATTTCCGTGGCGCCAGCCAGGCGCAAGGCGGCGAGTAGATTGGGATTCACCTGACCGTCCTTGCCGCAAGGGCTGCACACCACGATTTCAGGCACTCCTGCTGCAGCAGCGATGGCCACGGTCATGATGGCCGTGCTCACCAGCGGCGCGGTGCCACCGGGGACGTAGACGCCCACGCGCTCGAACGGGTGAAACACCTCACCCACTTCGGCGCCTTGTTCGTTGGTCATGGACCAGGCCTTGCGCATGGATTGCTGGGCAAAGGTCTGCACATTCCGCTTGGAAGCTTCGAGGGCCTCGCGCACGCGGGGTTCGAGCGCATCAATGGCCATTTCAGCCTCCGCGAGAGGAATGGCAAGCGTATCAGGCGTGAGGTCCGCGCCGTCGAACTTCTTCGTCAGTTCGAGCAGGGCTGCGTCTCCGCGCTCGCGGATGTCCTTGATGACGGATGACACCACTTCCCGTACGCGGTCAGACGCTTCTGCACGGCGGTCAAGACGTCGTGACTCATTGGCGTATTCGGCGTCGGTGTAGCGGATGATTCTCATGGAGGGTGACCTTCGCGGGGTAAGAACGAAGGGGTCGGTACGCTACATGAGGTGGCGTAGTTTTCAAATGGGACGGCGCAGACAGTTGAACATCAACGACGCCCATGAGCCCTGGGAGCGCTGGCCTCCGGCCGGCGTTGCTGGGTGGCTATGGTATGCAGCGCAGTTGCCACGAATACGCCGGCCAGAGTTCAGCGCTCCCAGGGCCGTGTCGGGCAGGTGGGCCTACCTACTATGGCAAACTACGCGTTGAGGAGAATTACTTCTCTCCCGGCAGCGGCTCGGTCGGGTACGTTTCCACCCAGGGCAGACCGTACTTGTTCAGGTCTTCCATGAAGGGATCCGGGTTGAGCTGCTCGACGTTCCAGACGCCGGGCTGGCGGTACTCGGAGGGATTGGTGAGAAGCTGGCGGGCGGCGATCATGGCGGGCACACCGGTGGTGTAGCTCACGCCCTGGCTGTTCGTCTCGGCATAGCAGTCCTCGTGGTCCTTGATGTTGTACACGTAGTAGCGCTTGAACTTGCCGTCCTTGCCAGTGCCTTCGATCCAGTTGCCGATGCAGGTCTTGCCCTTGGTATCGGGGCCGAGGGTGCCGGGCTCGGGAAGCAGGGTCTTGAGGAACTCAATGGGGATGATTTCCACGCCCTTGTGCACCACGGGATCGATACGGGTCATGCCCACGTTCACCAGCACTTCCATGTGCTTGATGTAGTTGTCGCCAAAGGTCATCCAGAAGCGAGCGCGACGGATGTCGAAGTGCTTCACGAGCGATTCCAGCTCCTCGTGGTAGAGGCAGTAGATGTTCTTCGGGCCAATGCCATCCGGGAAGTCGAAGCTGCGCTTGATCTCCAGCGGCTTGGTTTCCACCCACTTGCCATCCTGCCAGTAACGACCGTTCGCGGTGACTTCGCGGAGGTTGATCTCGGGGTTGAAGTTCGTGGCGAAGGCCTTGCCGTGGTCGCCTGCATTGCAGTCGATGATGTCCAGCGTGTCGATCTTGCTGAAGTGGTGCTTCATAGCGTACGCGGTGTACACATTCGTCACGCCGGGGTCGAAGCCACAGCCGAGCAGCGCGGTGAGACCGGCGGCCTTGAACTTTTCCTGGTAGGCCCACTGCCAGTGGTACTCGAACTTGGCGACATCGCGCGGCTCGTAGTTCGCGGTGTCGATGTAGTGCACGCCCGCTTCCAGGCACGCGTCCATGATGGTGAGGTCCTGGTACGGGAGAGCGACGTTGATGACCACTTCCGGTTTGAACTCCTTCAGCAGCTTCACGAGCTCGGGAACGTTGTCCGCGTCCACGGCTGCGGTCTGGATGGGACGCTTCAGCTCAGCGGCAATGGCGTCGCACTTGGACTTGGTACGGCTGGCCAGCATGATTTCGCCGAAGACCTCGGGAAGCTGGGCGCACTTGTGAACGACGACGCGGCCGACGCCGCCGGCTCCGATGATGAGGACTCGATGGGACATGGAAAGAAAAGTTAAGTGTTAAGAGTGAGGAGTTAAGTGGGCGACGCCGCCATTCAACATGTAGCGAATGGCGGCGAGAATGGAGAGAACGCTCAATGACAGAATCGTCACATTAACTCTCGAAGTACGTATAACCGCGCAGCCCGCCTTCGTAGGCCTCCATGATTTCGAAGCGTTCGCGGGCGGAGATGTGCTTCTTCACCACGGCCTCCTCGGCGAGCACACGGAAGCGGCGGGCAAGCTCCTTCGGATCGTACTCCACGTAACTGAGCACCTCCGAAACGGTATCGCCTTCCAGTTCGCGCGTGTACTTGAGGCGGCCGCCCTCAATGCGGACACTGACCACATTGGTATCTCCCAGCAGATTGTGCAGGTCACCCAGGGTTTCCTGATACGCGCCTACAAGGAAGATGCCGAGCATGTAGTCGTCCTGAAGATTCACATCATGCAGCGGCAGCGTGCTGTGGATATCCTGCGAGTGGATGAAGCGATCCATCTTGCCGTCCGAGTCGCAGGTGATGTCGCTGAGCACGACGGGACGCGTGGGCTTCTCACCGAGACGGTGAATGGGCATCACGGGGAAAAGCTGATCGATGGCCCAGGAGTCGGGAAGACTCTGGAACACACTGAAGTTTCCGTAGTAGTAATCCGTTTGCACCGCCTCGAGGCGCTCCATCTGCTCGCTGCCGAAGCCGCCCTCCTTCATCTTGCCGGAGACCCAGGTGAGGATTTCCCAATAGAGCTCCTCGCCCAAGGCACGCTGGCGCAGGGTGATCTTGCCCGAGTGGAACTCGGAGCGGATCTTCTCGCGGTAGTACACCGCATCATTGTAAATCTCCTGGATGTACTCGCGCGTCGGGTTCGTGCCATTGCCGAGGGCCTTGGCGCGAAGGTCGAAAATGTTCTTCAGCAACGCTGGTGGCTTCTTGGGCAGGCGCTTGATGCCGCTGGCTTCGTAGCGGTTGATGTCCAGCACGTTGATGACCAGCACGGAGTAGTAGGCCACCACGGCGCGACCGGATTCCGTGATGATATCCGGGTGCTCAATCCCTGCTTCATCCGTGACTTCGCTGATGGCTTCGATGACGTCCGCGCAGTATTCCTTGGTGCCGTAGTCACTGCTGCCGCCGGAGCTGTTCTTCAGGCCGTCGTAGCTGATGGCCAGACCGCCACCGAGGTCCAGGATACCCATCTTGGCACCTTCCTGCACGAGACCCACATAGACGCGGGCGCCTTCGACGGCGGCATTACGAATCGCGCGGATGCTGGGAATCTGCGAGCCCTGGTGGTAGTGGAGCATGCGCAGGCAGTGGAGCATGCCGCGCTCGCGCAGCTTGTCCACGGCCGCCATGACTTGGGCAATGTTCAGACCGAAGACGCTCTTTTCACCACCGCTCTCGCTCCAGTGACCGGCACTCTCCGTGGTAAGACGAATGCGCACGCCGAGGGCAGGCTCGATGCCAAGCTTCTTGCTGCGCTCGAGGATGAGATCCAGCTCGCTGGGCATTTCCAGCACCATGAGCACCTGGATGCCCATCTTCCGGGCATAGAGGGCGAGGTCGATGAATTCTTCGTCCTTGTAGCCGTTGCAGACGATGTAAGCCTCCGGGTCCTGCATGTAGGCCAGCGCGGCGATGAGTTCCGGCTTGCTGCCAGCCTCAAGACCGTAGTGGTACTTCCGCCCGTACTTGGTCACCTCTTCGATGACTTCCTGCTGCTGGTTGACCTTGATGGGATAGACGCCGCGATACTTGCCACGGTAATTCGCCTCGCGGATGGCGGTGCCAAAACCTTCATTCAACTCCTCGATACGCCACCGCAGGAGGTCGCCAAAACGGATGAGCACGGGGAGCTGCATGCCGCGCTCCTTCATGCCGCGCACGATGTCGGGAATGCTGACCGCCTTGGTCTTGGTACCATCGCGCAGGTGCACGACGACCTCACCTTTGGAGGAGATGTCGAAGTACTTGTTCCCCCATTCGCGGATGCCGTAGGTGTTGGCGGATTCCTCGATGGACCAGTCAGGGGTTTTCTTTCTCATTTTGCTCAAAGGAAGGGCACAGGGGTGATCAGATCACTGAGCGCCGATAGTGAGCACGTTTTACGGGAATGAAAAGTGAAGTTTCACGTAGTTCCGCACAGACGGGAAGGAAACCACCCGCCCCAAGAGTCATGAAAACTTGTCGTAACCGTCACGGCGACCTGGTTTCCTTTTTCCCAAGTCCCAGGAAAAAGATGATGATCGCTGAGCAAAGCATCGAGGCACTGAGATAGGTCAACCCGAGATCGTAGGAGCCGGTGTCGTGCCTCGATTTGCCCATCAAGTAGGAACCCCAGAAGCCGCCGAGATTACCCACGGAATTGATGAGGCCGATACTGCTGGCCGCCGCGGCCTCCACCAGAAAGATGCTCGGCAGGGACCAAAAGGCAGGCATGTAGCCCTTAAACCCTGCAAACCCCACCATCATAAGCCCGACGGTGACCCACACATTTCCCTTGGTCAGGGGCAGGGCGAAAATGGCGCAGGCCCCAATCACCAGCGGGACCACCGCATGGAAACGACGCTCCTTGAAGTGGTCGGAACTCCATCCACCCGCAAGCTGTGCCAGCAGGGCCACCGTAGGCGGCAGGATGATGAACAGCATCAGCTGCTTGATATCCATGGCATACCATTCCTTGATGATGGAGGGCATGAAGTACTCCATGCCGTAGCTGCAGGTCACCACGCAGAAATACGCGAGAGTGAGCAGAAGCACCTTGGGATGGGAGAATGCCTCCAGGATGGTCATGCGCTTGCCCTTCCGGGTTTCAGCCCGCTCGCGCTCCAGTTCACTCTCCAGCGCCTCCCGCTCTTCAGCAGTGAGCCACTTTGCCTGATGCGGCCTGTCCGTGAGAAAGAACAGAACGATCACCCCCAGCACGACGGCGGGTATCCCCCACATGATGTAAAGCCACTGCCAGCCCTCCAATCCCCAGAGTTCAGGTTGTGAAACGGCCACTCCATCCACCATCTTGGTGGAACCGATGGGCAAGATGAGCCGGGCGACCAGAGGGTTGATTACCTGGGCGGCGGGCGTCGCCACAAGGAAAATGGAGAGGGCTCTGCCGCGGTCCCTCCGTGGGAACCAATGGGTGAGATACACGATGACACCGGGGAAGAAGCCAGCTTCCGCAAGACCCAGGAAAAACCGCACGGTATAGTACTCGTATTTCGTGGTAACTGCAGCCGTGAGCGCTGCGATGATGCCCCAAGTGACCATGATGCGGCAGATCCACTTCCGCGCGCTCCACTTCTCCACCATGAGGCTGCCGGGAATCTCCAGCAAGAAATACCCCCAGAAGAAGAGGCCTGTCCCCAATCCAAACACGGCTTCATCAAACCACGGAAGATCATCCCGCATGTTCAGCTTCGCCACTGCCACATTGTTCCGATCAATGTAGGCAATGAGGTAGCTGACAAAAAGAATGGGCAGCAAACGCCAGAAGGCCTTTTTACGTGCGCTGTCGAGGGGAGAAAGTGAGGCTGAGGATGCCATACGGGAAAAGAGAAGCGCAAACAACGACTCTTGAGAAGCACTCCTTGCGGAAGCAGCAAGGAAAGTATGGCTGCTGCTGAAGTGTAGAAGGCTTCTCCAGAAGCCTTGGATGGGAGTTCGTGGAGGGGAACAGCACGTCGCCACTGCAATTTGGGATCTACCATGAGGACGAGCCCACACATCCTGCCGCACTGAAAGGTTTCTGGAGAAGCCTTTTACCTTCTTACTTGCCAATACAGAACGTGCTGAAGATCGCGCCCAGCACTTCCTCCACATCCACACGACCGGTTACTTCGCCGATGGACTGCATGGCTTCGCGCACATGAAGCGCGACAAACTCGGTGCCGGTTCCGGCGCGGAAGGTTTCGGCGGCTTCACGCAACGCGGCGGCGGCACGCTCGAAGCACGCTTTATGGCGAGCGTTGATGGCGACGAGCTGTGCGTTTCCTGACACAGCGCCACTCCACACAGCATCGCGCATGGCATTGCGGAGTGCTTCCACGCCTTGAGCGCTGGCACAGGAGAGGGCCACGGCAGGGGCGCTGCTCCAGGAGTCATGAATGCCGAGGTCGGCTTTGTTCAAGATGACCACATGCGCCTTCTCACGGCCAGCGGGAATGGGCACACGATGCGCCTCGGCTTGGGGCTTGCTGCCGTCCACCACTTCGAGAATCACGTCCGCTTGGGCGAGTTCCTTGCGCGTGCGCTCCATGCCGTGCTGCTCGATGAAGTCGCTCGTGTGCTGACGCAGGCCTGCGGTATCCACGAGGCGGAAGGGCAAGCCGTGGATGTGTAGCACTTCCTCAATGGTATCTCGGGTGGTGCCTGCCTGCGGGCTCACGATGGCACGCTCGAAGCCAGTGAGGAGATTCAGCAGGGAAGATTTCCCGACATTGGGCTCACCGCAGATTACCGTGCGTGCGCCACTGCGCAGGATGCGTCCGTGCTCGGCGGTATCAAGGAGGGAGCGCAGCGTGGATTGCAGCGCCTCCATGCGTTTCAGCATAGCATCGCCCGTGTCCGGATCGATGTCCTCCTCCGGGAAATCAATGTAGGCCTCCAGGTGCGCGAGCAGATGGATGAGGTCCTCGCGCATCTGCTCTGCGGTGTGGCCCAGCCTTCCTTCGAGCTGTTGGGAAGCAGCCTGCAGGGCCAGTTCGCTCTGGGCATGGATGAGATCCATGACCGCTTCCGCCTGCGTGAGGTCCAGCTTCCCATTCAGGAAAGCGCGCTGGGTGAACTCTCCCGGCTCGGCGGCGCGGGCTCCGTTTGCGAGGAGCAATTCATAGATGCGGCGCGTGACGAGGACGCCGCCGTGGCAGGAGATCTCCACCATGTCCTCGCCCGTGTAGCTCGCGGGTCCGCGGAACACGGTGAGCAGCACGGAGTCTACCGTGGCATCATTCGCATCCACGATGCGGCCCAGGTGCTGCATGCGTGGGGACAGCTCTGGCACGGGACTCTTCCCGCGAAAGATGTTGTCCCCCACCCTGACGGCTTCCGGTCCGGAGACGCGCAGCACACTGATCGCCGCCTCGCCAAAGGCGGTGCTGATGGCGGCGATGGTGTCTGTCATAACGGAACTGAACCAACGGTGGCAGTTACTTGCCAAGGATGCCGCGCAGCGTGGCGATGCAACGCTTGTTCTGCTCCATGGTGCCCACCGAAATGCGCACCCAGTCGGGCAGCTTGTATTCGGCCATGGCGCGGACGATGACGCCCTTGTCCAGCATCTTCTGGAAGACGGCATCGCCATCGCCCACCTGCACAAGCACGAAGTTCGCGTGGCTCTTCACAAACGGGAGCCCCATGGCGGCGAACTCCTGCTCGAAGTAGGTGCGGCCTTCGTCCGTGATCTGCTTGGTGCGATTCTGGTGCTCTTCATCCAGCAAGCCGGCGACGGCACCCGCTTGTGCGATGGAGTTCGCATTGAAAGGCTGGCGGGTCTTGTGCAGCACGCCGATGAGATCCTCCGTGCCGATGCCGTAGCCGATGCGCAGGCCGGCGAGACCCTGAATCTTCGAGAAGGTGCGGAGGAGAATGACGTTCCGGCCTTCGCGCACGAACTTCATGGTGTCCTGCGGCTCATTCACGAACTCGTAGTAGGCCTCATCGATGACCACCACCACGTGATCCGGCACCTTGTCCATGAAGCGCTCCAGCGCGTCCGTGGTCACCATGGTGCCCGTGGGGTTGTTTGGATTCGCGATGAAAAGCTCCTTGGTCTGGGGCGTGACAGCCGCCAGCATGGCGTCCAGGTCATGGACGAAGCCAGGGTCCGGGATCTCGATGGTTTCCGCGCCGAAGAGCGTGGCCATCAGCTTGTACACCACGAAGGCGTGCTCGGCGGTGATGATGTTGTCGCCCGGCTTGAGGAAAGCGTGGCCGATGAACTCGATGATTTCGTTGGAGCCATTGCCCAGCACGATCTGGCCAATGCCGACATTGAACTTCTTCGCCAGGGCGTCGCGGAGCTTGAAGCCGAAGCCGTCCGGATAGATGTGCGCCTGGGTCATGGCCTGCTGCATGGCTTCCATGGCCTTCGGCGAGGGGCCGAGGGGGTTCTCATTGGAGGCCATCTTGATGATGTCCTCCGGCTTCAGGCCGCGCTCACGGGCCAGCTCCTCGATGGGCTTTCCAGGCTTGTAGGAGACGAGGTCTTTGAGTTGAGGGTTGGCGTAGTTCCAGACGTTCATGCGAACGTCTTCCATGCGCGAGGATGGAGCTGTTTGCAAGGACGTTGGCGGGTAGTTGACGTCTCGGCCATGACAGGCGTGGTCTGCTTATCGGAATGGCCGCAAAAGAACGCAAAGAACACAAAAGTCTGAAAGCATCTGCCATGTCCTGTCAGCCACCCGGCTACCTTCACACGATTCAGCTCCCTCTTTTTTGCGTCCTTTGCGTTCTTTTGCGGCCATTCCTTGTTCGGGTGGAACGTCAGCCCGAGAGGTGGCCAAGCTCCAAGGGGGTGGACGAAGGGCCTCAGGCCTTCCCAAACTGAAGGCAAAATCAGTCTGGAACCCACCAGCATGCCTTTGTCCAGAAATCCCTTCCCCGTGTTATTCCCCTGCTGCTAGACTCCGCCTCCACGTCCGTTTGTTGATGCATCATTCCCTCATGAAACTACGCACCCTTTTCACCACTGCTCTTCTCTGTGCCACGGCTGCGGTCGTTGCGCCGGCCCAGGTCACCCTTGAAGGAAAGGACGGTCCCGGAAAAGGGAAGAAGGTCGTCCTGCTGGCGGGCGATGAAGAATACCGCTCCGAGGAAGTGATGCCCATGCTGGCGAAGATCCTCGCGGAGAAGCACGGATTCACGTGCACGGTGGTGTGGAGCATCGACCCGGCCACGGGTGAGATCGAGCCGAAGAATGCCAGCAACCTGCCCGGCATGGAAGCGCTGGACCAAGCAGACCTGTGCATCATGCTCTGGCGCTTCCGTGCGCCGACGGATGAGCTGATGAAGCACTTCGCGGACTATTATCTCGCCGGGAAGCCGATCATCGCGCTGCGCACCAGCACGCATGCCTTCAACTATCCCAAAGACTCCAAGTCCCCATACGCGAAGTACGGCTGGACCAGTCCTGAATGGAAAGGCGGCTTCGGCAAGAATGTGCTGGGCGAGACCTGGGTCACCCACTGGGGCAAGCACAAGTCCGAGGCGACCAAGGGGGTGATTGAAGAAGCCGCGAAGAGCGACCCCATCCTGCGTGGGGTGACGAATCTCTTCGGTGACAGCGATGTGTATGAGGCCTATCCCCCAGCCGATGCGAGGATCCTCGTGCGTGGCCAGGTGCTCTCCGGCATGACGCCCGACTCCAAGCCCGCCGCCTACACCAAGCCGCGTGCGAGTGACAAAGCGACCCAGGACGTGAACACCCCGATGATGCCGGTCATCTGGACCCGCGAGTACAAAAACGAAGCGGGCAAGACGAACAAGATCTTCACCAGCACCATGGGCGCTGCCACGGATCTGAAGAACGAAGACCTGCGCCGCGTGGTGGTGAATGCCGCGTACGCCTTCACCGGACTGGAAGTGCCTGAGAAGGCCAACGTGGATATCATCGGTGACTACGCGGCCACCATGTACGGCTTTGGCACGAATGTGAAGGGCAAGAAGCCAGCGGACTATGTGAAGTAAGCGGTGGTCGTCGCATCCCGCCACAACATCCCTCCAGCAAATAAAGCAGGCGGCACCGAGTAGGTGCCGCCTGTTGCGTTTGCGTTTCTAGAATCAGTTTTGCACGATTCGTCAGTTCAATACTACTGCATCGCCATTAGAAGATGCGGAGATAGAAACTGCTGCGCGGGTAGGAGTAGCGGTACGGATCGTAGTAGTACGGGCGCCCATAATAGTAGGGCCTGTAGTACGAACGACCATAGTAGTGGCGATTGTAGTCGCGGTATCGGTATCGGGAGTTGTGATAATGGTGTCGGTGTCTATTTTTCACCAATTGGGCATCGGAGGCATCGCCGTTATAGACCAGCGTCTGCGCCCGGCCCGGGGCACCATTGAACTCCGCCGTGCGATAGTCGCTCGTATCCGCTTTCGCCGGGACAGCGGTCGCGGCGAGCATCGTGCACAAGGCAATTACTGGCAGTTTCATGGTTCAAGGGGGTTTGGGATTTTACAAGCTTCGGTGTACTCCGTCACCAGTGACGGCAGACCTCGGCTTGCTTCTCCATTCGACGATAAGATCTCGCACCCCATTCGACCCTTGCGTGACTTCATCTACAATTACGGGCCAAATAGTTCCATGACGTTATCGATGCGAAAAATTGCATGCTGCATGGATGCAACTATTCCGCCTATCGCGAGATAAGCACCTGCCCTACTCTTGCCAAAATGCGGATTATTTCGCCGCAGGAGGCATCCACTTCACTCCGACATCTGCACGATTCACGGGTTTGGCCAATCTGGCTTGCGACACCTTCTCTGGAGCCACCATGGTGATGCCTTCACTCACCGATAACCCAGACTCTCCACCTCCGATGATGTTGCTCATCCACTTCAACTTGGCAGCGGGCTCGATCAACTCAATGGCCACCCCTCCGCGCGTGCGAATGGAGTTTCCCTCAAAGCGACATTCTGGAGGCATGAGCGCCTGCACATCCTTGTCCGCATAGCCGATGAGAACACTGTGTTTGCAGTCAAAGATGGAGTTGCTTGCCACGACCGCGTTCTTCACCTGAAGATAACCATTCGCGGGGGAATCCTTGATGCCATTCATCACGCAGATGGCCGTGCGGGCCTCATCACCTTCGAGATTCTGGAGGTGGTTGCCGGTCACGGTGTGGTTCTCCCCGATGATGCGGATGCCGCCGGTGAACTTGCGATTCTTCCCGTCGAACCAGTTCTGCATGACCAGGCAGCCATTGCCGTGACGGAGGGTGAGCGTGCCCTGGCACTCGATGAACGAATTGCCGCCATACTCGTTGCCGCACGACTTGTTGGAGATGCACTCCACCTCGCCATCACACTTCTCAAACAGGTTTCCGCGGACCACGCATTGAGCTTCCTGCATCGAGGTATCGCTATCGCCCAGACGGATGATTTCACCGCCGTTCTTCCCCAGCCGGGGACGGGGGCCGAAGTAGTTGTTCAGGATTTCATGTTTCGGAGGTTCACCGGCAGCCTCTGGCAGCCAGGCTACCAGCAGAGTGCCCTTGCTGGTTTTTCCTTCAAAGTGGCAGTGTTCCACCACATTCCCGAGGCCATAGAGAGAGACCCACTTCCGTTCCTTGCTGTCCTTTGTTTCCGCGTCCTGCGTGATGGCACAATCACGCAGCTTGCAGTGGCTGGCGAGGTTCTTTGAGTCTTCGCGGAACATCACGACATCCCACTTCAGGGGGAAGCAATTGTGAAACCACAATCCCTCCACCATCAGATGTTGGCCAGCGAGGCGCAAACTGCTGTCGCCGGTGAACTTCACTGCACCAGGAGAGGCCGCGCGCAGCGTGATGGGCTTGTCTTTGCTCCCCTCCCCTTTCAATACGAGCGTGGCGTCCTTCCACTCTCCGGCATCGAGGATGATGGTGTCTCCCGCCTTGGCAGCTCCCACCGCAGCCTCGAAGGCGGCGATATCATTGGCAGCAACGCGTGACTCGGCCGCCGCGAGGGCGTCGCAAGCCAGAAGTGCCAGCGTGAGACAGGGGGTGACGAACGGTGAAAAGATTTTCATTTCAGCACCTCCGTGAGAACGCGGCCATCTGCACCTTTGATTTCCACGCCGAGGAGTTTTGCGATGGTGGGAGCCACATCGATGTTGGCAATCTTATCAAGCACCACACCCTTCTTGATGCCTGCGCCGCTGATGACAAAGCTGGCATCCATGAGGGGATTTGCCGGGGAGTAGCCGTGTGCGCCCTTGGCCTCTCCTGCGGAGACTACTACTTCATCACCGCCGACATCGGCACCGATGACATAACCGTCCTTCGGCGAGAGAATGAGGTCCGGCATGCGTGGGTCCTTGGCCGCAGTTTCCAGGCCGTACTTGGCGAAGTCCTTTTCTTCAATCACTTCCTCGATGCCCTCCATGGCGGCGAGTTTCGGAGTGATGTCCTTCAAGAGGGCTTCACGGTTCGCTTGATCCAAGACGTAGATGTAGGCCACGCCCTGAGCATGGCACCAGACGCGGCGTTCGGTGACCTTGTTCCCCAGCGCGGCCTTGATGAGACCTTCCTTCTTCAGCAGGACATTCGGCTGGATGCGCTTCTTGTAGGTGATGAAGCCGTGGTCCGCCGTGACCACGAAGGTGGTCTTGTCTTTCAGGCCCGCCTCTTCCACGGCCTCCACGATCTGGCGCACACGGTTGTCCGAGTCATTGATGGCCCAATAGGCTTCGGGAGTCTTGCTGCCGTAACCGTGCTGGAGACCATCCACGCTCATGTAATGCAGGCACATGAGTCCCGGCTTGTGTTTACGGATGATGTGGGTGGCGACATTGGCATACAGCCAGTCGCGCATGGGCTTGCCAGCAGTGCCGAGCTTGCACCATTCATTTTGCTTCTCGTAGGGGATGCCTGCTTCCCGGCACTCGGCCAGGAGGGAAGGTGTGCTGTATTGCTCAAAGGTCGCCTGCTCGAATACATCCGGGATGGTCCAGTTCCAGGTCTTCGCCCCACGAGAGGCGGGCCAGCAGACGCCGGCAGTGCTCAGGCCCGCGTCATGAGCCACGTCGTAGATGGTGGGCGTCTTGACGATTTCGTCCTTGTTGAACACCGGGTCGGGAATGTAGGCCACGACCTTCTGCTCCTTGCGGTCGAAGAAGTCATTTCCAATCACGCCGTGCTTCCCTGCATGCACCCCGGTGACAAGGGTGGTGTGATTCGGCCAGGTGACCGTGGGCAGTGAAGTGGTCATCTGCTTCGCTCGCGCTCCCTCAGCCGCCAGGCGCCGGATGGTCGGCATCTCGGCCTTTGGGTCGTCGAAGTAGTAGTGCGCCATGCCATCCACACTGATGAGGATGACGTGCCTGTCTGAGTCGGCGCCTTGGGAAGAACGGATTGGGCCGGAGAGGACGGCGCCAAAGGTGATGAGGATGTAGAGGAAGCTGCAACGCATGCGTCCCCCGAATACGCGCACGGCGGCTCCGCACTTGCAAGGTCTCATCCACGGAGGTGAACTTCCCCGACCATGAGGCCAGAAAAACCGCGCAAGACGATTCAACGTCAGACCGGATGTCCGGTCAGAACGTGCGATAACTCAACTCACTCCTACCATGGGCGAATTCCTCTGGACACTCATCATCGGCCTCGTTGTCGGGGCCATCGCCAAGTTCCTCACCCCGGGGCGTGATCCGGGTGGCTGCATCATCACCATGCTGCTGGGCATCGCGGGTGCCTTTGTCGCCGGTTTCCTTGGTCGTCAACTGGGCTGGTATGCGCCCAATGAGCCCGCCGGGTTCCTTGCCTCGGTCGTGGGCGCGATTCTGATTCTACTGCTCTTCCGTCTCATCTCTGGAAAGAAAGGCCCTGCCGCCTAGCTGGCACCTGCAGTCATCGCGCTACCCAGGTGTGGCACCTTGTGCTTTGGTGGGATAAGAGTTGTCCCACCATCACCATGCCTGTGCCCGTCTGGCCGCCTTCTTCCTTCAGCCGCATCGCGTTTGCGAAGGTGCTGCTGTGGAGTCTAGCGGTCTTTTGCCTTCCTCTCGGGGCGCAGTCACCGGTGCAGACGCTCACCACGGCGCGTGACATTTCGGCGCACGTGACACCCAAGGACGGCGACCCACCGCCGGTGTCCCTGGATGCAGTGGTGACCTTCATGGATCCGGGAAACACCATCTTCCTCCAAGATGATACAGGGGTGACCTTCATCCGTGCGGCGAAGTCCAATCCGCGACCGGCCATTGGCACGCGCCTTCGGGTAAAGGGAGTCACTCACAGCGGTCTCATCATTGGCGGCATCAAGCCTGAAACCATCGAGTTTCTGGGACGGTATGAGCCACCGCCGGCGCCGCGGGAGATTACGCAGGATGACCTGGCCTCCGGAAGATACCACTATCACTACGTGACGCTTTCCGGCGTTGGACGCTCGCTGCATCGTGTGGGGGAAAACGCCTTCACCCTGCGGCTGCTGACCGGCGCGAAAGTGGTCGAGGTGCGGTTCGATGAAGTTCCCACGGAACTCCCGCCCTGGGTGGATGCGGAACTGCGCATCAAAGGCTTGGCGGCGGGCGATATCAATGATCGGCGAGAACTGGTCGCGCCCTACATCCGCGTGCGCAGCATCGATGATGTAGAACTGCTCAAGCGGCCACCGACGGAGGCCTTCAAGTCGCCTCCCCTTCCCCTGCCCGAGTTGCAGCGTGCCATCCCCAATGCACATCGGGTGAAGATTCAGGGTGTGGCGCTGAGCGCCCCGGTCGCCGGTGGTCTCTTCCTGCGTCAGGGGGATGAGAGTGTCTTCGTCCAGACGGATGACACGGGCATCAAGGCGGGTGATGTGGTGGAGGCTCTGGGATTTCCTGAGATGGGTGTCTTCAGCGCGCATCTGACCGAGGCGGAGTGCCGTGTGGTAGGCAGCGAGCCTGTTCCCCAGCCCACGGTGGAAAACCCGGGTGGCCTGCAGGATGGACGAGATGCGGACTTGATTACGACAGAGGTGCAGGTCGCACAGCGTATCGACCGCGATCACGGCACGGAGCTTGTCACCCAGGCTGGGCCGGTAAGCATCGAGGTCACCTCACCCACGGTCCTGCCACGGGAGGTGCAGAGCGGCGCTCTGCTGCGCGTGACCGGGCTGAGCCGCGTGACCGCCACCCGCAGCGACGGTTATCGGGCGAAGCCCACCGCGTATCGACTGTGGCCACGCGGTCCGGAGGATGTGGTCATCCTCCGCAGCACTCCGTGGTGGAACTCCGAGCGCATCGGCCTGGCTTTTGCCGCTCTGGTGGCGCTGGCGCTACTCGCATTGATTTGGATCGCGCTGCTGCGTCGGCAGGTCTCGCGGCAGTTCGCGGTCATCGAGGCGAAGGCCCAGCGTGAGGCCATCATGGAAGAACGCCAGCGCATCGCGCGCGAGTTTCATGACACCCTGGAGCAGGAGCTTGCAGGGCTATCCTTGCGACTGGATGCCGCGCTGCCTCGCGTGACGGATGAAAAGGCGCACGGCCTGCTGGATCAGCAGCGGCGTTTGCTGGGAAGGTTGCAGACGGACACGCGCGATTTTGTATGGGACCTCCGTGATGCCTCGCGACAAGATGCGCCGCTGGATGCGGCGTTGCGCTCGCTGATGGAGCACTTGCAGGTGAACACGGCGGTACCCTTGAAGTTTGAGAGTAATATCACTGAGTTAAAGGTGCCGCCGCTGGTGCAGCATCATCTCCTGCGCATCACGCGTGAGGCGGTGAATAATGCGCTGAAGTATGCTCAAGCAAGGAATGTGTCTGTTTCGCTGGCTTCAGATCCCAGCACCAACTCGCTAAACCTTGTCATCACCGATGATGGAAAAGGATTCGACCCTTCTGTAGCACGAGCACTGGATGGGCACTTCGGAATTCGCGGGATGCAGGAGCGAACAAAGAAGATGGGCGCAGATCTGGAGGTAGTGAGTGCGGAGGGTGCAGGGACAAAAGTAAAGGTGGGGATCAAAGGAGTAGTGTAGCGGTTTATTGTTTCAAACCCATCAGGGGCGAGCCGCTGGAAGCCGCTCCAGCAAGCAAATGACCTGCCTCCACCCTTGCCAGAGCAGGGAAACATTGTTGGGATAGCGTATGGGCGTGAGAAGACTGACGAAATCTGAAATGGCAAGCCTCGGAGTACTGGCGCTGGTGGTCATCTACGCCATTTGGCCGAAAGCACCCGGGTACCTTCGATATGAAAAAGGCAACCTGATTAAAGCCACCGCAAACTGCCGACAGATCATTCTCGCGATGAAAGCGTATGCCGCCGACCACGACGGAAAATATCCGGACAGTCAACTCGGGAATATGCCGCGGAATTCGAACATGGCTTTTCGCAGACTCTTCAACGGAAAATACACCGAGAATGAAATGATCTTCACCTCTCCAGTAAGTCGTTTCGTCCCCGATGGAATCCTTGGTGATGATGACGAGAAGCGCAGAGCATTGGAACCCGGAGAAAACCACTGGGCTCTCACGGCTGGGATGGATATCAACAAGCCTGGTGACATTCCCCTCGTATACGAGAATCCTGCAAACGCATCCTGGCCGCCAAACTGGAGTGTCGACCAGCGGTGGACGAACACCCGCGGCAGATCATGGACGGAGAGCATCGTCGTTGGTCAGAATGACGGCAGCGTGTCCCCACGAGAACTTGCCGCCAAAGAGGGAAAAGCTGTGGGGTTGGCAAAGGAACGCGACGGCAAGGACATCTTCGAACTGGCGATTGACCCCGTGAATTTTCCCAAGGGAGAAGTACTGGATATCGATGCAGGTGAGTGAGACAGGCACTTCTGGATTTGAGGCATGTAGGAGCGCGCCAAGAAGATGGGAGCCACCCTGGAAGTGCAGAGCCAGCCGGGACGCGGCGCACAGGTGAAAGTGGTGCTGGCGGGAGTGGTAGGTTGAGCAGGAAACTTTCTCCAATACAGCACGCTGCGGACTTGCCTTGCAATGCCATTTCTGATGGCATGCAACCATGGATAAAAAGAAGCGCTTTACGAAGGTCGAACTTGGGTTGGGAATACTGGCGCTGCTGCTCCTGACCGCCATCGCATACAAAGTGTTCGAGAGCCTGAACGAACGGAACAACCTCGCGAAGGCTACCTTGAACTGCCGGCAAATTATCACGGCTATGCGAATCTATTCCTCTGATTGCTCCGGCACGTATCCCGATGCAAGGGGCACCGTCTCAAAGACGGCCAACCATGCCTTCCGGAAGCTTTTCGAGGAGCAGATCCTCGACAATGAGATGATCTTTGGATGCCCACTCAGTCCATTCGCTCCTGATGGAGTCATTGCAGATTCCCACATCGAACCCAACTCAAGCAAGTTCTACAAGGCAGTGCAGGCTGGCGAGAATCATTGGGCGATGACTGCCGAACTGGAAGACTCTTCATCAGGAAGCTTCCCCTTGCTGTACGAAAATCCTGTCAGCGCCACGTGGCCTCCAAAGTGGAATGCTGACATGTCCGAGAATCCGGTGCGTGGCCGTGCCTGGAAGAGTGGCATCATCGTTGGACTCAATGACAGTAGCGTGAGCCTCGAACCACTGGCCTCGGCACATGGGGCAGCTGTGGGTCTGCGTCCCGATCCCGAAACAGGCAAGGCCTTGTTCGAAGCGGCATTCGATGAAGCTGAGGCAGCCTCAGATGATCCTTTTAAGGTTGAAGTGCTGGGTGTGGAGTGACACACGCCGCGGACTTGCCTTTCCCAGCAATCTCTGTTGGTATGCAACCATGGATAAGAGGATGCGCCTCACGAAGGTCGAGCTTGGGGTGGTAATTCTGGCGCTGCTGCTTCTGAGCGGCGTTGCATACAAGCTATCCGAGAGAGCCTCTGAGCGGAGCAAGATCACGCAGGCCATCTCCAACTGCCGGCAAATCATCACTGTAATGCGTATCTATTCCCCGGATGCCTCTGGCAAGTATCCTGACAGGGACGTCATTGGCACAAAAACAGCCAACAAGGCCTTCAGGCTCCTCTTCGAGGAGAACATCCTCGACAATGAGATGATCTTTGGCTGTCCCCTCAGCCCATTTGCACCTGATGGAGTCATTGCGGATCCCCACGCCGGACCCAACTCAAGCAAGTCTGGCAAAGCCTTGCAGGCTGGCGAGAATCACTGGGCTATGACGGCGGGACTCAGTGATGGAATATCAGGAAGCATCCCTCTTATCTATGAAAATCCCGTGAGCGCCACGTGGCCTCCGAAGTGGAATGCAGACATGACCGGAAATCCAGTGCGCGGCCGTGCCTGGAAGAGTGGCATCATCATCGGCATGAATGACAGCAGCGTGGGCTTCCAGCCTCTGGCTTCGACACATGGGGCAGCCGTGGGTCTGCGGCCTGATCCATACACAGGAAAAGACTTGTTCGCAGAGGCTCTAGAGGCGGCCTCAGATGATGTTTTCAAGGGTGAGGTGCTAGATGTGGAGTGAGCATCAGCCGTCGAACGGAGCCCAGCGCAGATGCCATTACGATGGTTCCTGGGGATATGTGAAGGGACTGTGAATTGTATGTGAAGGCCTGATTCCGCCTTGTTCCGCAAAAGCTTTTCTGGTGCCATGGCCTCATGGAACGCAGACAAATACTGAACAAGGCGGAACTGGGTATGGGAGTGCTTACCTTCTCGCTGCTGACGCTCCTCCTGGCGACTGTATCGTGCGATGGGGGTCATCGGATCCAGGAGAGAGGCAATATTACGAAGGCCATCTCCAATTGCCGCCAGATCATCACGGCCCTGCGCATCTACTCTGCGGAACACGATGGGAAATATCCGGATGCCCAGGTGCAAGGAGCGAAAACTGCGAACACGGTCTTCCGCAAACTCTTCGATGAAGCTATCCTCGACAATGAGATGATCTTTGCCTCGCCCGTCAGCCCGTTTGTGCCTGACGGCAAGATTGAAGATGCGTACCTCGGTCCGCAAGATACCAAGTTCGCCAAGGCGGTGGCGGCCGGAGAGAATCACTGGGCGATGACGGCGGGATTGAATGACTCCGCCCCTGGAAAAATCCCCTTGGTATATGAGAACCCGGTGAGCGCCGCGTGGCCGCCAAGGTGGAATGCCGACATGGCAAGCAAGCCTGTGCGGGGCCGCACCTGGAAGAAGGGCATCATCATCGGACTCAATGACAGCAGCGTGAGCCTTCAACCGTTGGCATCCGAGCATGGCCCATCCGTAAGCCTGAAGCCGGATGCTGCCACTGGCAAAGATGCTTTCGAGGCAGCGATTGATCCGAAGACCTTTCCCAAGGGAGAGGTGCTGAATGTGGAATGACCTGAGGGATCTCCACCTTCCTACATACCAGACGCAGCATCACCTGTATGACCGCCCTTCCAGGCAGGTCGCCGGAGAAACCATGCCCAAATCACCCCTTCAATCCCAAGAACCTCTCCTGTGGAACAGGCCTGACTACAAGCCATCAAACATGTTACATACCCATGAATGAAGAAGCCCCCGCCCCCAAGAAGACACGCCTCACTTTTGTTCAGGTGATGGTGGCACTCCTGGCCCTGGCGCTGCTCGCATCATTGGCGGTGCCTACCTTTGGCCGCACCTGTGCGAGAGGCAACATCACCAAGGGCATCTCCAACTGCCGGCAAATCATCACCGCGATGAGGATCTACTCCTCGGATCATGGAGGTGAATATCCGGATGCGACACTGACGGATCCGCAAAGTTCCAACGAAGCCTTCCGCGTGCTGTTCACAGAGAACATTCTCGACAACGAATTGATATTCGGCTGCCCGATCAGCCGGTTTGTTCCGGACGGAAACATCGGCGGCCGCGATGACCCCGCGCGGAAGAGTGCCGTAGATGCTGGAGAGAACCACTGGGCGATGACGAGGGATCTGACGGACAGTGCTCCGGGGGGGATTCCGCTGGTGTATGAGAATCCGGCGAAGCCGACCTGGCCCCCGGTGTGGAACGCGGATGCCAAAGGAACGAATGCGCGAGGCAGGGCGTGGAGCAATGGCGTCATTGTTGGGCTGAACGACAGCAGCGTGGGCATCCAACCGCTGGAGTCAAAGAGTGGGACAGCGGTGCCGCTAAGGAAAACGGAGGGCAAAGACCTCTTTGAGGCGGCGATCAATCCCACCACTCTTCCCACGGGAGCCATGCTGGATGTGGAAGGAGCACCTTGAGTCTATGAGCTACGTCATCCAATCCAACAAGAACCCCCGCCTCGATTGCTTGAAGATAGTGGTGGGCCTGATAGCCTTCTGCCTGCTGGCATCGGTGGCCGTTACGTACCTTGGTAGCACCTCCAAAAGGGGCAACATCACCATCGGCATTTCCAACTGCCGACAGATCATCACTGCGATGAGAATCTATTCGTCGGACCACGGCGGAAAGTACCCGGACGCTGCGCTGGCCAGTCCACGAAGCTCCAATGAGGCCTTCCGGGTGTTGTTTCAGACGATGGCCATCGATAACGAGTTGCTCTTCGGCTGTCCAATGAGTCCGTATGTTCCTGACGGCGACATTGGCAAGGCACCCGATTTCAAGCAGGCGCTCGAAGCGGGCGAAAACCACTGGGCGCTCACCAAGGGGCTTTCAGACAGTGACTTGGGTAGCATTCCTCTGATGTTTGAGAATCCATCCGTGGCTACATGGCCACCCAAATGGAACCTTGATGCCAAGGGAACCAAGACTCCTGGGCGTTCTTGGAGTAATGGCATCATCATCGGCATGAACGATAGCAGCGTGGGCATTCAGATGCTGGGGTCCAAAACGGGGACAGAGGTGCCTTTAAAGGACCTGGTCAATGGTGACGGAGAGAACCTATTTACCCAGCACGGCACTGACTGGACGATCCTGAACGTGGAATCAACTCCGGGCGCAAAGTGAAGAAGACACACTCAACGTAAAAATTGCGCCCGCAGATCTATAGACCCCATGTTACATGAGCAGCGCCATTCAAGGAATCAAGAGGTTGCTTTCCGGCTGTATGAGTGTGCTGGCGATGGTGGTCGCGATACTCATGCTCGGCTCGCTGGTGATTCCCTTCCTTTCAATCACCAGAGAAAAGGACAAGAGACTCACTGGCATCTCGAATTGCAGGCTAATCCTCACGGCGATGAGAATCTACTCCTCCGATCATGACGGGAAATACCCGGATGCAGAGCTCTCCGACCCGCGGACTTCCAATGAAGTCTTCCGGGTGCTGTTTCAGGAAACCATCTTGGACAATGAGCTCATCTTTGGATGCCCACTCAGCCCCTTTGTCCCTGATGGTAACATCGGCGCGACGCCGGACTGCAAGCAGGCACTCGAAGCGGGCGAGAACCACTGGGCAATGACGAGGGGTGTTTCGGACAGAGACCCAGGAAGCATTCCTCTGGTGTACGAGAACCCGGCAGTTGCCACTTGGTCACCAAAATGGAACGTAGATGCGAGGGAAACTGAGACTCGCGGTCGTGCATGGAGACTCGGACACAGGTCGTCTCCGAGTGGAGTCATCGTGGGCTTGAATGACAGCAGCGTAAGTATGCAGCCGCTCGATTCGGACACGGGGGTAGAGGTGCCGCTTAAGAAGGTTGACGGCAGAGACCTCTTTGAGGCGTCGATTGAGCCCGCCACTTTTCCCAAGGGAGAGATTCTTGACATCCAAGTTCCCCAATGAGCGAAGGCCCTCAACCACACCAGAAACGCGGATGCACTTGGGTGCAGGTCATCGTAGGTTTAATTGCCGCGCTCCTCGTTGCATCAGCGCTAATCACACCACGCACCGGACTTAGAGAAAGAGGTGAAACAAGCAAGGGCATCTCCAACTGCCGGCAGATCATCACGGCACTGCGCATCTACTCTTCCGATCACGATGGAAAGTATCCGGACGCATTTCTGCAGAACACAAGCAATGCCAACGAGGTCTTCCGCGAATTGTTCAAGGCAGGCGTCCTCGAAGGTAGTGATGCTGAGAGTATGTTCGGCTGTGCAGTGAGTCCGTTTGTTCCTGATTTCAACATCGGTGAGGCACCCGAGTTCAAGCTGGCAGTCGAAGCGGGAGAAAACCACTGGGCGATGACGAAAGGCGTGAATGACCGGGACCCCGGTAGCATACCCCTGGTGTATGAGAATCCGGCCGTGGCTACTTGGTCACCCAAGTGGAATGTCGATGCCAAAGAAACCAAGACGCGCGGGCGCGCATGGAGGAATGGCATCATCATTGGCATGAACGACAGCAGCGTGGGAATTCAGCCGCTGGCGTCAAAGACGGGAACAGCAGTGCCGATGAAGGACCTTGGTAGCGGTAGCGATCAGAACCTCTTCAGTCAGTACGATGACAAAGCCCCTGCGGGTGGGTGGGTGATTTTGGATGTGAAGGCGAAGCGCTAGAGGCAGCCGGCCGGAGGCCAGCGCTCCCAGGGCTGCTGGGTATTTGAGATGCTGTCAGAGGGGGCGGGATGCTCCGGTTCGACTGTGTCTGCCCCACCCCTCCTCTTGACCCCGCTCCCGCTACGCGCTTAGCTGGCGGCATGTCTCTGATTCACGACGACTTCCTCCTGACGACCAAGGCTGCCCGGCGGCTCTACCATGAGTATGCCGAGAATGAGCCCATTTACGACTACCACACCCACCTCCCGGTGGATGAGATGGCGCGGGACCAGAAATTTGAGACGCTCGCCCACATCTGGCTGGGGGGTGACCACTACAAGTGGCGCGCGATGCGGGCCAATGGCATCCCGGAGAGCCATGTGACCGGCAATGCGCCGTGGAAGGAGAAGTTCCTCGCGTTCGCCAAGACGGTGCCGCACACGCTGCGCAATCCGCTCTACCACTGGACGGCGCTGGAGTTGAAGCGCTTCTTTGGCATCGACGAGCCCCTGAATGAAAAGACGGCGGAGAGCATCTGGAACCGCTGTAACGAGCAACTGGCCACGCCGGAGTACTCCTGCCGGAACCTGCTCTCCCGCTCGAATGTGCGCGTGGTGTGCTCCACGGATGATCCCACGGATACGCTGGAGCATCACCAAGCCGTGGCGAAGCTCAGTGACTTCCCCGTGAAGGTGTATCCCACCTTCCGCCCGGACGCGGGCATGCGCCTGGAAGACGTGCCTGCGTGGAATGCCTGGGTGGACAAGCTCGCGGGCATCACGGGACAGGCGTGCGATACGCTGGATTCCTTCCTGCAGGGCATTCGCCAGAGACATGACTTCTTCCACTCCATTGGCGGACGCCTAAGCGACCATGGTCTCACAAATATGGACACGGAGACGGCGACGGATGCCGAGGCAAAGTCCATCTTCGACCAGGCACGCGCGGGCAAGGCGCTCTCGGCAGAGGCCATCACGCGCTTCCGCTCCTACCTGATGCTCTACTTCGGCCAGCTCGATGCGGAGAAGGGCTGGACGAAGCAGCTCCACCTCGGTGCGCTGCGCAACACGAACGCCCGCCTCTTCAAGAGCCTCGGTCGTGACATCGGCTGCGACTCCATTGATGACCCGTCCCACGCCCAAGGCCTGCGCTTCTACCTCGATACGCTGGAGCAGCGCGGCCACCTGCCGAAGGTGGTGCTCTACAACCTGCACCCGAAGGATAACTACATCTTCTCCACCATCATCGGAAACTATCAGGGCAATGAGCAGGGCGTCGCAGGACGTCTGCAGTTCGGCAGCGGTTGGTGGTTCCTCGATTGTCTGGAGGGCATGGAGTGGCAGATCAATGCGCTGAGCTCCACGGGCCTGCTGAGCCACTTCGTGGGCATGCTCACGGATTCACGCAGCTTCCTCTCCCCTCCCCGTCACGAGTACTTCCGCCGCATCCTGTGCAACCTCATCGGCCGCGACATGGAGAATGGGCTGGTGCCAGATGACTACGAACTCGTCGGTGGCATGGTGAAGCGCATCTGCTACGCGAACGCCCATGCGTACTTCGGCATGGATGTGGCGAGAGGCTAAGCAGCCGGGAAGTTTGCGGTGGTTGAGCGATGGTTTGCGATAGATGAGCGTGGTTGCTGAAAATCATGCTTCCGTCATCGGAATCACCAGCTCGACCATCTGCGCTTCTTTGAGAAAGATGTTGAACGACATGCCATCAGAAGGGCGCACGAAGGAGCGAGCAACTTGGTAGCCGAGGCGCTCGCAGACTTTCGCCGCCCTCTGGTTGAAGCTCGCGACCGTCGTCCGAAAGAGCGTGGGAGAAAATCTCCCTATGGCATAGTTCATCGCTGCGGCGATGACATGCCGCCCCAGGCCCTTTCCGGTAAGGTCTGGGCGCAATCCTCCGCCGAGGTCCAGCGCCTCTTCCACGTAGCTACCACCTGGCACTTGGGCATCCGGGCCGAAGCAACGGAACGCGATCAGGTCGTCCAGCTCATCCAGCACCGCCACATAGTGCAGCTCGGGACGAAGCAATTCCTTGATTGCCGCACGCCGGTCCTGCGGATGAATACTGTACATGCCGTACGGAGGTGCGTAGCGCCATGAGAGCATCGCCTCGGCATGCACTTCCCGAAACGGGCAAAAGCGGAACTCGCTACAAGACATGAGTCAGCCTCAAGGCACCGTTAAACAGGCCTGTCAGCATCACGGCACGCGGAAGACTTTCCCGGTGGTGGGATCCTTGGCCATGGAGCCGGATTTCATGCCGGAGACATCCAGCTCGCGATAGGGCGGATAGGGGCTCTTGGCACGACCGGGGGTGTTCGTCTTCGTGCCGTAGGGCACCGTGGCAGGGTCAAGTTTCGGGGCCGGTGGGGGCGGTGTCGGGGTCTGAGAACCCGTGGAGGGTTGAGGGGACTCACCCGTGTATCCATCTGGGGGCATGGCACCCTCGCCGGTTGTGGACTCATCCTCCGGGGCGTAGGCAGGATCCACCTCACGCAGGTACTCCGTGTGACCACGGCGGCGCTGCTGGTAATCGAACTCGTAATTCCTGCCCCCTCTGCGTCCGAAGTAATAGTCGGGCTCGCCTGGAGGTGGTGGGCCATCATAGTGGTACGGCGGCGGCTCCCCGGGCGGAGGAGGTGGTCCACCGTAGTACTCAGGCGGTGGGACGTACACGCAGCTGCCCAGCAGCATTGCCAGGGCGAAGCCGAAGAAGGGTTGGTAACTTGCCATGAAAGAAGTCTTCGACCGGGTCACGCTGGAAATCATTCAATCAATGCAAAACGCCTGTGTCACTCCTATTGCCCGGGTGCGAACAGTTGTGGACCCAGCGATTTTGAAAGGATCCAGCGCGCTGCTGCCGCCCCCGTCCCACCGGCTTTGTCTACTGTTACAGCAGTCGCACCCTCTCCAGTTCCAATTCTTGCATCAGTTCCTCTTCCTGTTTGGGGTGCTGCGCTTCTTGCCATGGCCGGGCTGGCGGCGGTGGCCCGCTTGGGTGCGGTGGCGGGATTCTCTTCCAGGATCCTCGCTATATCTCTCAGTACCTTCTGTGGGCCAACGTAGGTCCCACCAACAAAGGAGTGGGAGAGCACCGTGCCGCTTTCATCAATGAGCACCAGGCACGGGATGGCGCTCCCTTTATACCTCACCAGTGCCCCCACATTCCTCCTGTTGAAGGCCAGGGCGGGCCACTCCATGTTGTACGCCTTCATGTAGTTTGCCATGTCGGCAGCGGTCTCATCGCTGCTTACGAAGATGAGCTCGAAGTGGGGATTGGCGGCTTTGTTCCGATTGTACCAACTGACCAGGCTCGGGGTGAAAGCGCGGCAGGGGGGGCACCAGGAGGCGGAAAAGTAAATGGCGATATACCTGGCATCCTGAAGTGAGGAGGCGTCACAGGACTCGACACCTCTGCCTGAGGCCTTCACCAGTGACCCCTGGACGGCGGAATACACCGTGTTTTGAGCACTGAGCCCGGGAACTACAGCAAATGCCAGCAGCGAGGCCAGCGACAGGGCCAGGCTGGTGAAGTGGGGGATCCTCATGAGCTCAACATGAAGGTATGCCCCGGGATGCACAAGCCATTTTTGGCACACACCATGCATGGGAGGGATGCGCGACGCTGCCACTCCCACGAGCGGCATTCCTGCTACTGCACCATGCCGGCAAAGCTCACAGCGCTGGCGAGTTTGTCAGGCAGCTTGATCGTGGGCTCCGGCTCGAATTTCTGGACGGCCTTTTGCAGCCACTCGCGGGAGCAGGTGATCTCCTTCAGGGTAATGTAAACGCCATCGTCCTTCTTGCCCAGCTCATACTTGCCCACTTGAAAGTCGATGGGTGACACCTCTCCCACCAGTTCCACGGTGGCAGTGACGGTCTTGGCCTTGATGTCCAGATGCAACTGGCTGATGCTGCCGATGTCCGCCAGCATTTGGTTGACGGCCATTTTCACACCGGCGCTGATGGCGTTGTCGAAGATGCTCATTGAGGGATGATGGGAAGAGAAAGGAACGGGGAACGGGTACTGGGAGAGCGTGTTGCTTCACCCAGAATCGCGGCCCGCACAAGCGGTTGATGCAATGGGGCGGGAAATCCCCACCCAAGCAGCCCATACCCCCCCAGACACTCACTCCATCTGGCGTCGCATCAGGACACGGATGCACTTTGCTGGGCCGGGGCTGCCGTTTCGGGAATCCGGATCAGACGGCGGAAGAAACGCGGGAACAACAGAAGAGGAAGACCGGCAACCGTGTACAGAGTCAACGCCCACTGGTAGATCTGTCCATCATGCATGAGCCCCTCCCCCCGGCGGCTCAGTGGTAATATGAGGACGACCAAACAGAAGGCCATGCTGTACCACGTTTGTTTGCGAGAACGCCAAGCCAGGAGCATGCATACCAGGAACAGAACCCCAAACACAGCTGGCCGCACCAACGAACCCGCGCTTATGGGACCGTGGCCGAAGGCGAAGGGCAAGGCGAAGATCATCGCGAGTGACGACCACCGCATGATGGCGAAGGATCGAGCGACGTCCTCCACGGGAATTGTCTTCTGCCCCAAAAAGCGATCGATCAATGTCGCGGAGAGATTCACCGCATCGCCAAATGTGATCAATGCCTCTGTCTGCTCAGCATTGAGACCACGCCGGGGGATGATGAGGTCCGTACCCTGACGCGGCACCACGAAGAAATGCGATGAGGTTACAGTCACGCAGCGAAGAGAAGTCACCGGAAACTCCATGCGGCGCTGGTCACTCGTCACCGAGAGCGATTTCTCACTCACCTCATAAGTGTGCGGTCCGAGTGGCACAGGTTTGCCGCCCAGAAGCTTGTTCCGGCTGAAAAACGCCCCTGCGATGATGGCTAGCAAGAGGAGTCCTACGCCGCCAATGATAAAGGCGAAAACCCGAGCCGGGAGGATCGCGGCCTCATCCGCTCCCCTGAAGAACCACAAAAGAAACGCCGCCAGAGGAAGGCAGGCAAAGACACCCAAATGAAGCTTTGCGCGGTCAATCAAGACGGACCACTGCAAGGCACGGTAATCCTTCTCGGTGACTTCGGTGGTGATGAGCATCGTGCCGCCTGATAAGCGATATCGGAGATATTGCCAGTATTTTTGGACGGCCGTAAAGCAAAGTGCAGCTGTCTCGAGCCCAGCCGCTCTCAGGCGACTTCAGCCTCATCCAGCTTTCCAAGGCGGCGGAAGAAACGGGAAAAGATGAGCAGAGGCAAGGTGGACAAGAGTCCAGTGAGGCACAGCCACTGAAGATACCAATCACTACGAAAAGACTCCTCACGTACTCCCGCGATGGACGGACCAAGAATCCACACGGCAAAGATCACTACCAAAAAAGTCCGCTGCCTGCCGCGCCATGAGCCCAGGGCGCTGGACAGCACCACCACGGCACATAGAGAGGCCGTCACCATGGACCTCACTGGGAGCCATCCCCCCACGCCAAGGGTAAAAGGAAGTACCAACGCAAAACCCACCGCCAACCAGCGCGCCGCATTGAATTTGGAAATGGCCTCCTCTCTGGGCATTTGATTTTTATGGAGCATGTCCACGTGCAGACTGGCAAAGGCCACCGCCTCCCTGAATGACCTCACAGCCTCCTCTTCGTCCGCAGTGAGACTGCTCCTGGCGATGACATAGTGCGGCCCCTTCCGCATGATGATGAAGACATGCTCCGGCGTGTCCTCCACGGACTTGATGGTGTGGGTGGGAAACTCGCGACGCCCCCCGGCTTCCGTCACGGTGAGCTGTCTGTCCGCCCACTCGTAGGTGTACTTTCCTGCGGCCTGCATCCAGCTTTCCCACTGCTTGCGACTGGCGAGGTATGTCCAAAGGAAACTGAAAGAGAGTGCCACGAACAACCAGGAGCAGAGCATCCCGAAGTACTGGAGGACCAGGATGAATTCAGGACCCCTGGCTCCTGCGAGACACAACCACATGACGAACCCCGGGAGGGAAATCGCAAAGCCCAGCCGCAGCCTCTCCGGCAGCATGACACGCCAGTAGAGCGCGCGGAGGTCTGAAGCGGTGATGTCGGAGGTAATGGTCATGCAAGGGGAATGCGGTCGAGTGGTTGCATATCTCATTCATTCTTCACTCCATAGCAAAATCTCCTCACGTCCTGGCGTTGCGCGACTTCACCTTTGCGCCTTATGGATGGATTCTGCACCGAACATCACTGGGGTGCTGGGCCAATGGGCACCGTTGCCAACATAGAGCACCTGCCTGGTGCGGGTGTTGAGATATAAAATGCCTGAGTTCGGTACAACATCCCTGAACTGCACTACTATTTTCACCCACGAACGAATATCTTCGTCATTCAGTGGCGGACCACCTGCCTTCTTCAGCCACTCACGCAACTCCCCCGTGTCTCGATGCAAGCGGTCGCCGGAAACGTCCATTCGAAATTCCCCGGCAAGGCCTTTGAATGACTGTGCAATCAAGGGATGCTCCATGACGCAGGTGAATGCCTGATCAATCTCTTCGGGGGTGATGAATGCCCGGATGTCTCCGGTCTCAGACACGAGGAACGCGGCGTCCACGCAACACGCATGCGCATAGCTCTTATGAGGAGTCATGATGGCGCTCCAGTGGGTGACCGTGCCGCCATCATCCGGCAGGCTGCGTGTGTCCACACCGATGCGCGAGAAGGAGAACTGGCTCTCAAAAGTTTCCTTCAGCGGCCACTTGCCGAACAGCGCAGCTCCCCGCTTTTCTGAACTGGCGTTCTCCTCTTCCCAATCCTCCGCATAGTTCTTCGCGCCTGGGTCAGTGCCTGTGGCCACGATGTCCCCAGTCTCCAAGGCGAAGGTGTAAGTAGTTTTTTCGATGGTGGTCAGGTAGAACTTGCGCCCGCGAAGGCGATCTGGCTTGGTCTGGCTCGCTGGCTGCCAAAAGTAGTGTCCCGAAGTAAGCTGTATGGAGCCAGGATTTCGAAGCAGTTCACTCACCCGGTATTCTTTGAGTAGTTTTCCCTTGTCGTAGAATGCGAGGGCCAAATCGGACAGATGTTCTTCATCACTGGCCCACGGCCCCATGCGTACCAGGAACCGGCCGTCATCAGAGAGGTAGGCATTGAAGGTGTACCAGCCCTCCGTTTTCCACCACTCCAGCAGGTTGCCCCGCTCGTCCATCTTGTAGACAGTGCCTTCTGGAAGTTTATCCCACACATACTTTTCACCATCCATGTGCCCGCTTCCCGGCACCATTTTGAAGAGCCAGAGCCTGTTGTACGACGTGGTAAACCAGGGGAAGGGCGCCGCTTCGCTATCGGCATGAAGGTGCGATACCAGAACCAGCAATGCAGCCAAAACACGTGAGGCTAAGAATTTCATAGTACGATATTCGAGAGCGAAGATTCGGGTACTTGGTCCATGATTTGTCTTCCCTTCCCACCCTGGCATTCCACCACGCAGGGAATCAACATTTCACTGCTTGGCTTCAGCTCCGCCCACTGACGTGATACGCTCGCCCTTCGCATCGAGCAAGACCGTAGAGTACGGCCAGGGGGTAGACTCATCCTCATACAGTAGCTCGCCGGTTTTCGTATGGAGGTAGCAGGTGGTACATGCACGGTCTTCATCAATGAGAACGTAGGCCCAGTGGCGCAGTTCGGTATCCTTGGGAGCAGCGCCGCGTGTCTGCTTCAGCCATTTCTCCAGTTCCGGAGTATTCCACTGGAGACGCTCCCCGGTGATGCGCAGCCGGATTCCGGTGGCACCGCCTTTAAATCGAGCCGCGACGTAGGGATGTCGCAATGCGCTGGAAAAGGCTTCGTCAATCTCTTGCGGAGTGATCGTGACCTCAATGTCTCCCTTTTTTGATATCGGGAAGACGGCCTCAACCATGCAATCCCGTCCATAGTTCTTCTTGGGTGTCAGATTTGCGTCCCAGTTCGCTCCGTCGAACCACACTCCGCTGACATACCAGTCGCCTGCCCTGATTTCTGAGGCCGTGAAATGATTCTCATAGACTGTTCGCTGGGACCATTTGCCATACAAGTCTTCCCCCCTTTCCTTCTCTACAGCCCTCATCGCAGCAAAGATTTCCCGATCGCTTCTGGCGCCGGGATCGGTTTCGGTGGAGATGATGTCTCCCGTGGCCAGGTCAAAGCGGTAGGCCGTCTTGTCGAGCAGCACGAGATGAAAAAAGTCCCCCTGGGAGTAGTCACTCCCAAGGAAGCTTCCTGGATACAATTCTCTCATGATGCCATTGGGAACCGTCTGCTCCTTGGGCATCCACCAATAGTGGCTCACGGAGTGCTCGATGCGATGCGGGCGCTTGATGAGGTCACACACCTCGTAAGACTTTAAAAGCTTGCCGCGGTCGTAGAATGCCACGGCCACGTCCGTGTATTCTTCATTGGTCCGGGGCCACACTCCCATGCGCACGAGATACCGTCCATCATCAGACAGAAAGACCTGGGAGGCATACCAGCCTTCCGTTCTCCACAGCTCCACGAACTCGCCATCTTTCCCGAGCTTATAGGCAACGCCCCATGCGTCTTTTTCCTTTACAGGTGTGTTGTTCTCATAGCGCCACTTCGCCGGTATCATCTTGAAAAAGTGGTCTTGCGATGGAGCGACCGTTACGTGGGGGAACGGACCCATCTCCTGGTCTGCCACCGCGAACGGAGCGGTGCACAAAAGGAACAACAGGACGGAGGCTGCGGCGATTTTCATGGGGGGACTCGTATCAAAGCCAAGAGCCGGAAGACTGTCCACTGGTTTTGACCATGGAGCTGTTGCGGCAGGCAGGCTTATCGTCTGGCTTCCGCGTTTCTCAGGAATGATATGTTCACACCTGTTTTTTTACCGTGAACATTCCTCTTCCCTCTCTCCCCGAACCCGGGTGCTGAGGGTAATGAAGTATATATACACACAACCCTAAAGGAAAGTATGTATATATACTTCATTACCCTTCAGATCAGTGCCTCCCTCCGGTCGGCAACCGGGCCAGGTTCTCCAAAGGGCGTGAAGAATATTTCTTCACGCGGGCCTGACAGGCAGATGAGTTTTTACGGAGCTGGTGACTTTTTCGTTCGACCCAGCGTGACACAGGTGTACAGTCACCCCCGAAATTACTCTACTCTCGAGGCTGATTAAAGTTCTCGTTGTAGTCCGGCTCTCTATTTGATGCAGTATTAATCTTGCCCATGCGCCATGAGTGAACAGGCCCGTTCCCAAACAGCTCACCACCTTCACAAATTTTGGAAACTGGCGATCTTGGCAGCCATTGCCTCCATGTTGGTCGTGATCGCTTGGCCATATGTGGCAGGCACAACGGTGAAGACACGCGTGCAACGGACAATGCGCGAGAATGCCCAAGCATTGGCAGCGAAGCGCTCAGGTGTTAGAACTACCACCGGCCAGGGCACCGTAGTCAATCATCTCAAGCCCTCCGACCAACCTGGAGAGGTGTTGGATTCGCTCTACGAACTGGTGGTGCATGCCAAAGATGAACCGGTCGAGTCCCGCCTGTACTACACGGTGTTCGGCACCGAAAGCCTGGGCGGTGTGGCACATGGCATCGGTCTCCCACTAGAGAAGAGCGATTTCAGCATGGCCCAGTGGCAGAGCGCACTCGATGCGCTGATTGCTCGCAAAGACGCCGGCAAGGAGGAAATTCGCGAACCCGAGGCCACGTTGCTGCGAGTCTTAAAAGACAGCCGCGCCCAAGAAAAGGCGAACAGAACCCTCTCTCGTTAGTCATCGGGTCTTGCCGGAGACGGAACATTCGTCTTCGATAGTGCCACTTATCCATGAAGCTCTGCCTGCCCGAACTTCTCGTCGTCTGCGTCCTGCTGCTACGCTCCCCTGCCCTGTTCGCAGCTGAAGACCTCTCCACGCCGCCCATCACCACAGCGAAGGCCTGGGTGATTGCGGATGGAAACACGGGAGAGGTGCTGGCGTCCCACCAGCCGGATGAGAAGCTCAAGTCCGCGAGCACCACAAAGGCAATGTGTGCACATGTGATCCTGGAGCTGGCGAAGAAGGACCCGGCGGTGCTGGATGAGATGGTGACCATTTCCAAGCTCGCCGATGCCACGGCCGGCTCGACTGCGGGTGTGAAGGCTGGCGAGAAGATCTCGGTTCGCGATGGCCTGCGCGGGCTCCTGCTTCCCTCCGGCAATGACATGGGGAATGCGTTTGCCGAGCATTTCCATGCGCGCCTGCAGCCTCCCGGCAAGGAGACCCCCGACAGTGTGCTGACCCCCGGATTTCGCACGCGTGCCAATTTCATCGCGGAGATGAACCGTGAAGCCATCCGCCTTGGCATGAAGAACACGGTCTACCGCCAATCCTATGGTGATGGCGGCGAGGACAAAGACCCCACCACCACAGCGCGCGACCTCGTCATCCTCGCCGTTGCCGCGATGAAGGACCCCGCATTTGCCGAGGTCGTGAAGACGCAGAAATACACGGGCAAGGTCCTGCTGCCGGGAACCACGACGAAGACCCGCGAGATCACCTGGGAGAACTCCAACCAACTGCTCAAGCTTGGCAACTACGATGGCGTGAAGACCGGCATGACGAATCTTGCCGGATACTGCCTCATCGCCCGAGGTGAGCAGAATGGCGTGCGGCTGATTGTTACCATACTCGGCGCGTCCTCAGAAGAGGTGCGCTATGCGGAGGTGCGGAACCTCTTCCGCTGGTGGTGGGGGCGCGGTGCGACGGTACGGCGGTGAGCGGTGAGCGGTGGGAGCGCAGCTACTCTTATCTTACTGTCCTTCAGGTCCTTACGTCTAAGCAACGAAGATTGGCCTCCCACGCCGCCGCCGTCGGACTGCTCACCGTCTCCCATGCATGTGCAAACAACAACCCTAAGAACTGTTCATCCGGTACGTTGTTCATAAGAACAAATCCATCGCCATACAATGTCTACCTACCTCATCTCCTACGATCTCGACGAAGTGGCTCGCGACGGCCACGACAACAAACGAGTCCATAACGCCTTCCTTGCAGAAGGTGCCCGCACCACCTACTACCCTGCCGACAGCTCTCCTCCCGGTTACGGCAATCCGAACCTCCCCTACACCTGCTTCTTCGCCGAGACAAACGTCTCCGCCGGAGAATTGCTGAATTGGGCAGAGAAGGTTATCCAAAATCAAGGAGCCAAAGTGGGCCGCCTCCTAGTTCTTCCTGTGGACCTCAGTCGAGGGTCCGCTCTCAGCAATCCGTAACCCTCAATTAGAGAACACGGGCGGCTCCTCACATCGCCGCCCGCGCCAATCACACAAATTGGTCGATTAGCTCTTTAAGAACTACAGGCCAACGGTTCCCAACCACTTATCCCTACCGATATCAACTACCCCAAGCTGCATCCCATTCTAATGAGAACAGCAAACATGGTCAGGAACGAACTGCCTCACTGACCGTCCTACCGTCGCACCGCTTACCGTCACACCAGGTTTGCACGCGATTTCTCGTCCAAAAATGCTACCCCCGGTGGTACACTGGGGCATGCCTGAAGACACTCCCTCCACTCCCCGCATCGAGATAGAGGCTCCGCCGGAGACCTATGAGGCTTTTGTGCGTCTCTTTGTGGCTCATGAGGGCCGGCTTCGTGGCTTCCTGAGGAGTCTGCTGCCGGACTGGGATGATGTGGACGAGGTGATGCAGGAGACCAGCATCGTGGCGTGGCGGAAGTTTGACCAGTTCGACCGGGGCACGAACTTCATGGCGTGGTCGGCGGCGATTGCGCGATTCGAATCGCTGAAGCATCTGCGCCGCATGTCGCGTGATCGCCTTGTCTTCAATGACGAGATTCTCGACTTGCTGGCGGAAGAGTCCCTGGAGGAGACGGACACGCTGGAGGCGCATCGTCTGGCCCTTTGCAAGTGCCTGGAGAAACTCGATCCACGCCAGAAAGAGCTGCTGCATCTGGCGTATCAGCCCGGCGTGAAATTTCATGAGGTGGCAGAGAAGGCGGGCAAGAGCGCCCAGGCCTTCTACAAGACAATCCAGCGTCTCCGTGCGTCGCTGCTGGAATGCGCGGAGAAGCACATGCGCAAGGAGGCTCACGCGTGATGAATCAAAGCAGGACAGACTTCCTCATTGCCGGCTGGCTCAATCAGAGCCTGTCCAAGGAGGAGTTTGCGGAGCTGGAACTCGTGCTCCGCAGTGAACCCGACGTGCGCAAAAAACTGCGCTGGGAGGTGAATCTCGACTCGCTGCTGCGTGAACAGGCCAGCGTGGCGGCCTCGCTGAATGCGTGGCAACCGGAAGGCGGCACCTCGCAGAGCCGGCACGCGACAAAGCGTCGTGTCGCAGCATGGGTACCGTGGGCGGCAGCGGCAGCACTCGCGGTGCTGGGTATTGCGGCCTTTGCCTTGATGAATCGCGGCAATTCTGGCAGCCAGGGTGGCCTGGTGCTGCAGGGTGACAGCATCGGACCTGCACTCGCATCTGCCACGGAGGAGACAGATCGCGGCTGCGCCATCATCACGAATCAGTGGAACACGGAATGGCTGGACAATCCCCCACCCATGCGCGCTGGCGATACGCTGAATGCGGGCCGCTTCGAGCTGGGCTGTGGCCTGGCACAGATTGAGTTCTTCAGCGGAGCGCAGCTCCTGCTGGAAGGACCTGCCGTGCTGGAAATCGTGTCGCCGTGGGAAGCCATCTGCACGGATGGAAAGGCGCGCGTGCGCGTGCCACCGCCCGCACAGGGTTTCAGACTGCTCACGCCCGGCATGAAGCTGGTGGACCTGGGCACGGAATTCGGCGTGCATGTGGACAGTGCAAAGGGCGAAGGCGAGGTGCATGTCTTCGAGGGTGAAGTGGAAGCCCATCCTGAAACGGGCAAGATGGTGAGCCTGACGGAAGGCATGGGTCTGAAGCGCATGGGAGCGCTCTACTCTCCGATGGATGCGGCCCCGGCGGACTTCGCGAGCATTGATGATCTGAAGGATCTCGCGGGCAAGATGGCGCGCCTCCGTTATGATGAGTGGAGCACCTGGTCGCAGCAGACCAAGAGCGATCCGCGCCTGGTGGCCTGCTACCTTTTCCGCCACTGGCAGGACTGGGACCGCCTGGTGAACAACGCGGCTGGCAATGATAAGTCCCGCAATGGTGGCGCGGTGGGCGCCCGCTGGACGCAAGGCCGCTGGCCGATGAAGGACGCGCTGGAATTCAAGCGCCCCGGGGACCGCGTGCGCATGAAGCTGGATGGCGAGTATGAAGCGCTCACCTTCGCCTGCTGGGTGAAGGTGGATGGACTCGACCGCCGCTACAATGCGCTGCTCCTCACCGATGGCTATGAAACTGGCGAGCCGCACTGGCAGATTCTGGAGGATGGGAGAATGATGTTCTCCATCGCCTATCCGGATGACGGAAACTCGGAGAAGAAGGTGAACCAGATCTACTACTCGCCCGTGGTCTTCACGAAGTCGAAGCTCGGTCGGTGGCACCAGCTCGTGGTGACGTATGACAACTGCAGCGGTGAAGCCGTGCAGTTCGTGGATGGACGCGAAGTGAGCCGCGAGATTTCCCCACTCTACCAGCCGGGTCGCAAGATTGTGTACGGCGCGTGTGAGATGGGCAACTGGGGCCTGCCGACGAAGGAACACCAGTTCCCCGTACGCAATCTCAACGGCTGCCTGGATGAGTTCCTCATCTACAGCGTCGCCCTCGATCCCGCGGCGATTCGCCAGATGTTTGAGATCGGAAAGCCGCAATGATCGCGGTAGTGCCTTCGTTATCGGGCGCATCAGACAAGCTCTCCAGCCATGATTCCGAGATCCACGGCTTTGCTCCTTCATGCCACCGCACTGGGCCTGGCACTTCCGATCAGCGTCGCCGCAGCCAGCACTGAGGACGCGGAGAAACACTATGTGCAGAAGGTGCTGCCCCTCTTCAAGGAGAAGTGCCTGGCCTGCCACGGTGATGACCCGAAGAAGTTCAAGGGTGGGCTGGACATGCGCACGCGTGAGGCGATGCTCGCCGGTGGAGACAGTGGCGAGGCGGGTTTCGTGCCGAAGGACCCGGCGAAGAGCCTGCTCATGAAGGTGGTGACGCGCGAAGACGAGGATCTCGCGATGCCGCCGAAGGAAAACGACAAGCTCACGGCGGAGCAGATTGAAACGGTGCGCAAGTGGGTGGCCGATGGTGCACCGTGGCCAGATGACAAGAAGCTGGCGGACCTGCAGAAGCACGCGTGGGAATCCGCGGATGGTGTGCCGATGAAGACAAGCGGCGGGCTCTCGGTGGATTGGACGAATCGCCGCTACAAGGCTGAGGATCTCTGGGCG
Source organism: Roseimicrobium sp. ORNL1 (assembly GCF_011044495.1). GTDB lineage: Bacteria > Verrucomicrobiota > Verrucomicrobiia > Verrucomicrobiales > Verrucomicrobiaceae > Roseimicrobium. The sequence continues at coordinate 3,461,285 of NZ_CP049143.1, read as the reverse complement.
TACCAGCCGCTGAAGATTTCAGATTTGAGATTTGAGATTTCAAATGAAGGGGCGAGGGAAATCCATACGGTGGATGGGTTCATCAATGCGAAGATGAAGACGCTGGGTGTGACACCTGCGCCGTTGGCGGACCGCAGGACGCTGATTCGCCGGGCCTCGTATGACTTGATTGGGCTGCCGCCCTCACCGGAGGAGGTGGAGGCATTCGTGAAAGATCCACTGCTGGAGAAGGAAGCGTTTGCCAAGGTGGTGGAGCGCTTGCTGGCGAGCCCACATTATGGCGAGCACTGGGGCCGGCACTGGCTGGATGTGGCGCGCTATGCGGACTCCTCTGGTTTTGCCAATGACTACGAGCGCGGCAATGCGTGGCGGTATCGCGACTACGTCATTCGCTCGTTCAATGCGGACAAGCCGTATGACCAGTTCATCCTGGAGCAGATTGCCGGGGATGAGATCGCAGAGCAGAACAAGGATGCTGCTGCGTCTGAGCTATACATCGCGCCGGGCTTCCTGCGCATGGGTCCGTGGGAACTCACCGGCATGGAAGTGGCGAAGGTGGCCCGCCAGCGCTTCTTGGATGATGTCACAGACATCGTAGGCCAGGCTTTCATGGGGCACACGCTGCAGTGCGCGCGGTGCCATGATCACAAGTTCGACCCCATCCCCACGCGCGACTACTATGCGATGCAAGCTTGTTTCTCGACCACGCAACTTGTGGAGCGTGCGGCGCCGTTCCTGCCAGCGGAGAACGTGCAGGGCTTTGAGGAAATCAAAACACTGCGTCTGCGTGAGCAGGAACATCTGGCGACACTGGCCCGACTGAGCGAGAAGTCCGCCGCCGCCGCGCGACAATGGTATGCGGAGAAGAAGCGCGATCCGGCGCCCTTTGAAAAAGCGCTGGCTGAGGTGAAGAACCCCGCGACTGGGGAGGCTACTGCAACTGGCAACAAGAAGGGCAAGGCAAAGCGCCAGCGCGGTGGCTATGACGAGGCGCGCAACAAGCTGATGCAGCAGGGCATTCCCGAAGACCAACTCCCGCCTCGCCATGCAGGGTTCAACACGGAAGACTACGGCATGGATCGCGTGGCCCGCAAAGGGCTGGAGCGACTGAAGTGGGAGACGGAGCGGTATGAACCCATTGCTTTCAGCGTGTACAGTGGGCGTACGCCGGAAATGAAATCCGTGTCGGCGCCACTGCGCATGCCGCCGAATCGCATGACCACAGGCGAACTGGAGGAGACGAGCATCCTCGGAGGTGGCGACCCTTTCTCGCCGAAGGAGAGGGTGGCGCCCGGTGTGCTCTCAGCCGCAGCGGAATCCTGGGGACATCGGACGACGATCACGGGTGACATCGCAGGCAGACGTCTGGATCTCGCGAAGTGGATTGCCTCACCGCAGAACGCGCTCACCACGCGCACCATGGTGAACCGCATCTGGCAGTGGCACTTTGGCAAGGCCATCGCGGGCAATCCGAACAACTTCGGCGGCACGGGCAAGAAGCCCACACATCCCGAGATGCTCGACTGGCTCGCGGGTGAATTCGTGGCGAAGGGGTGGTCCCTCAAGGCGATGCACCGCCTCATCATGTCCAGCGATGCGTATCGTCGCAGCGCGCAGCATCCGGATCGCGAGTTGTTGGTGAAGAAGGATCCGGAAGGCGTGAGCTATGCGGCCTTCATGCCGCGACGCCTGCGTGCGGAAGAACTGCGCGACAGCATGCTCTCCGCCTCGGGAGAACTGAACGTGACCATGGGCGGCATCCCCGTGCGCCCGGAAATCAACCTGGAAGCAGCGCTGCAACCACGTCAGGTGATGGGCACCTTCGCCGCTGCCTGGCAGCCGAATGCCCTGCCCGAGCAGCGTCATCGCCGCAGCATCTATGCACTGAAGATTCGCGGGCTCGCCGATCCCTTCATGGAAGTCTTCAACGAACCCTCACCGGAGTTCTCATGTGAAGCGCGTGATGCCAGCAATGTGACGCCACAGGTCTTCAGCCTCTTCAACAGCGAGGCCACGTATGACCGCGCTGTGGCTCTGGCGTTGCGGGTGCTGAAGGAGACGAATGGCGACCGCAAAGTCGCTCTGCAGCGCGCCAACCTGCTCACAACAGGTGCGACACCGGATGACGCACGCACCGCCCTGCTGTTGACGCACTGGGACCAGATGACTGCAAAACACGCAGGCACTTCCCTGGCTCCGAGCACACGTCCGAAGGAAATTATTCGTGAAGCGGTGGAAGAGAATACAGGAGAGAAGTTTTCATTTTCCGAGCGCCTGCACGTGTATGAGAACTTCGTGCCGGACAAGAAGATGAGCGACGTGGATGCGAACACGCGCGGGCTCGCGGAGGTGTGCCTCGTGCTGCTGAACTCGAATGAGTTTGCGTATGTATATTGAGATGCGCGTCTCGTGAGTTCATCGGTGAGGGGCACCGTGAATCCTCCAAAGCAAAGGAAAGCCTCTGCTGAGCTCAGGGGGATTACTGGACGTTACACGCTTGCAAAAGCGGTGCTTCGCACACGCACTCCAAAGCGCTTCGTGCAAGGTGGAACACCGCAGGATTTAATCACGCCTGCAAGCTCGGGGCAAGGTCACGAGACGACTCTGCAGTTGAGCGCCGCAGATGACGGCGACCTCCTGAAGTCCAAACATTGATGAAAGTTCTTTGGTCCTACTAATGTACTTCTGGCCATGGTGATGAAGAAGCCCAAGCCTGTGGAGTATCAACCTCTGAGCCGTCAGGTGCTGCGCAGCCTGCTGGAGAACATCTCCTCGCGAGGCCTCGGCCCCGAGGACAAGCTCCCCACGGAGCGTGAGCTGGCGCATGACCTCCGCGTAGGTCGCAACACGGTGCGTGAGGCACTGAAGTCTCTGGAGATGATTGGCGCCCTGGAGCGTCGACCGAAGCGTGGCTCCGTCATCCAGGCGGTGGATCTCTCCCTGCTGGGGGAAGTGACCCAGGCCCTGTGGCTGCGCACGGATGAGGATGCCATCGAGATGTACGAGGCGCGGCGTACCATCGAACTGGGGGTGCTGCGCCTCGCCGCAGCGAATGCCACGGATGAAGATTTCCAACGGATGGAAGAGGCGAATGCGCAGATGGAGCATGACCATGCGCAGGGATTCGCACCCACCGAGAGTGACGCGGCCTTTCATCAGGCACTGCTGGGAGCCAGTCACAATCGCTTTCTCATCCAGTTCGGCAGGCTGCTGGAGGAGTTCTTCCGCGATGTGCGCCAGCGCTACCGGCATGATGCGGCCGTGGCGAAGCGCACACTTGATGAGCACCGGCAGATCGTGACTGCACTGCGCCGGGGACATGTGGCGCAGGCGGAGCGGATCATGGAGGGGCATCTGGATCCCCACCGCAAACCGCCGATGTCAGAACGAACGTCCAATAAAGCCGCAGCCAGGCCCAAGCGTGCGAGCGCTGTTGCCAAGAAGGCACCACGAACACGTACGGCCCCGAAACGATAGCCACGCCATTCCCCCAGTCAGCGCGGACCTCGCGGGAGATTGGAATTTCCACCACATGGCAAAACTTTCCGAGAACACCACCACCACCTTAGAAAGCCAACACAAATGACACGCCTCTCCTCCCTGCTCTGTCTGCTGTTCACGGCCGGCGCGCTGCACACGGCACACGCTGATGAACAGGTGCTCTTTCCCTTCGACGACGAGTCGATTCCCTGGAGGCACAACCTGCATGTGAATCTGGTGCAGGGTGAAAAGCACCCGGAGAACCCGGTGCTGCGTTGTGGTCCGGAGGGTTCGCCCGACTTTGGCCATGCCGTCCTGTATGGAACCGTGATGCATGACGGGAAGAAATTCCGCATGTGGTACCTCGGCATGATGCAGCGGAAGATTGAGAAGTACCAGGCACCGGGATGGTGGCGGCCCATGTGCTACGCAGAGAGCACGGATGGCGTTCACTGGACGAAACCTGAGCTCAACCTGGTGGAGCTCAACGGAAACAAGAAGAACAACATCTGCCTCGTGGAAGGTGATCCGTATTCCCTCACGCGGGTGAATGACTTCCTCACGGTGTTGTATGAACCGGAAGACCCGAATCCCGAGAGGCGCTACAAGTGCGCGTATATCGCCCATCCGCCCTTTGAGGACGTGCGCGGTGGACGCACGCCGATTGGTCCGAATGAATCGCGCTGGGGAGCTTTCATCTGTGCGACCAGTGCGGATGGTCTGACATGGAAAGTAGTAGGTGACCGCCCCATGAACAGCGCGGGCGAACGCTTCGAGGTGAGCGGGCTCTATCGCTTCGGCAAGTTCTACTATGCCACCGGCCAGCTCATCTCGCCATGGGTCTGGCACATGGACGGCAAGGACATTGGCCGCGTGATGCTCGCTTATCGCTCTCCCGACTTCGACCATTGGTCCCAAGCAAAGGCCACGTCCTTCATGCGACCCATCCAGTACATCACGAATGAGAAGCCGCTGGAGGGCTCGCAGACCCACATGGGCGCGGGCATCTGGAATCGCGGCAATGTGCTCGTGGGCTTCTACGGCATGTGGCAGCACGGACCGAAGGAGCGTCCCAAGGACAAGAACTACTTCTGGGGCCTGCGCATGAGCCTCGGCATGGTCGTGAGCAATGACGGCGTGAAATTCCGCGAGCCGGTCACGGACTTCGCGATGATTCCCCGTGGTGAAGAAGGCAAGGACTGGGACTGCATCTCGCTGCTGCAGGGTCATGCCTTTGCCAACGTGGGTGACAAGACCTATGTGTGGTACTCCCACTGGGACAGTGAAGGCCAGTTCCGCAACATGGAGATCGGCCTCGCGACCTGGCGTCGGGATGGGTTTGGCTATTTCACCCAGCATGTGCCCGCGACTGCGGCGCACTTCGTGACCAAGGCCCTCGCAGCCTCAGATGAAGCGCAGCCGGTGCACATCAATGTGGCAGGCGTGACGCGGGAGTCGCCTGTGACAATTGAGTTGCTCGATGATCTCGACCGTCCCCTACCCGACTACTCGGGTGAAAACGCAGCGGTCATCTCCACGGAATCGCTGCGCGGTGCTGTCACCTGGCCGAAGCTGAAGAGCAGTGAGCTCCCCAAGGGCAAGGCGGTGGCTCTGCGGGTGAATTTCCCGGCGAACAGCAAGGCGAGTGTGTATGCGCTGTACGTGGGAAGTGCGAAGGAAGGGGCACCCTAGTTGCTGCACCTGCCTTCACCGGGATGGACGTCGCGGCGTGAGTCTTTTGTCCCCATGCGGATGATTGACTTTTTGAACCATTGCGACGCTATTGAAGAAATCTTCACCCCGTCTCTCAGGTGTCATCCCTCCCTTCTCCCACGGTTTTCGTTTTCAGTCATCCCAATCACGAACTGGCAGTCTACGGGCTGGTCCAGCGCACGAAGCCCTGGATGATTTTTCTGACGGACGGTGGCGGTGAAGACCGGGTGGAGCAGACGCGTCAGGGACTGTCGAGAATCGGCCTCCTCGACCGTGCGGTGTTTCTCAACCACGCGGAGAAGGAGTTCTATGACCGGCTGCTCCAGCGCGATGTGGCCTACTTCCAAGGCGTGGCAGATCAGGTGCGTGAGATCCTCAAGGAGAAAGGACCCGCCTGCGTGTGTTCAGATGCGATGGAGTTCTACAATCCCGTGCATGATCTGGCGATTCCCATCACGCGCTCCGCGCTCATGGGCCTGGAGGGATGGACGCACTACGAGGTTCCGCTGGTACACCAGGTTCCCGCCACCGAAGCCGGTGCCGCCGCAACAGAGACGTATCTGGTGCAGCGGCTGCCTGAGGCGTTGGAGGACGAGGCAAAGGTGCATGCGCTGAACGAAGCCGAGCTTGAGGCCAAGGTCGCAGCTCGTGACGGGGTGTACACCATCCTGGCGGAACAGTTCGGCACCGCACTCACGGATCTCTCTCGTGATCACCTGGGGCATGAAGTCCTCGGCACGACTCCTGCCAGTGGGATGCGCGAACCGGGTGCAGCCTACGTGCTGCGCTACGAATGGCGCGCGAATCTGCTGCTGGAGGAAGGGGCGATTCGTGAAGCCATTACGCTCGACGGTCATTTCCGCCCCGTGGCGGAGGGATTGCTCAGTCGCGCCGCGTAACGCGTCGCCATTGTTCCGCGTCTAGGCTCTCTCCGTCGACATCAGTCGGATCACTTCCAGGAAGCGCGCGTGAATCTTCGCGGTGCTGAAGTGCTGACGGACGTGTTGTCTTGCGAGGGCGCCGAGTGTGGTGCGCAACTCCGGCTCCTGGACCAGTCTGTGCCATGCTTCCGCGTGAAGCGCGGGATCGAGCGACTCAAACAGAAGCTGCCCCGGTCCGGCGTGCTCCGTCTTGCCGCCGCACTGATATCCCAGGATGGGCTTGCCGAACCAGCCTGCCTCAAAGATGGGAATGCACGCCGCTTCGGACTCGCTCATGGTGAGCAAGGCGTCGCAGTGCCGCAGCCACGATGCCACCCCGGTGCGGTTCACTTCTGAAGTGAAGGTCACCATGCCTGCGAGAGCGTGCTCCTCCACCAGCAGTTCCAACTCCTGGATGTAGCGGCCATGCAGCGCATTCCGCGATCCCACGAAATGCATGCTGATACCATCACCGTAAATGCGGCGGTAGTGCGCGAGAGCCAGCAGGCAATGATGCAGCCCCTTGGAGGGTAGCTGACGACCCAGCACCAGCATCTTCAGGGATGCACGGCTGTTGCGCAGTTCCGCGGGAACGGCTCCCGATTGCTCTCCATCAAGTTTCTCCAAATCATGAAGAAACGGCAAGTGCAGTAGCTTCTCCGGAGGCGCACCACAGGCGAGCAGATCTCCCAGAGCTGAAAACGCGGGTGCGGTGAGATGGGTGGCGTGCGGGATGAGATCTGTCGTCTCGAAACGGCCTGCAATGGTCGGCTCAAGATAGCCGGCCGGATATTTTAAGAACGTCTCTGACTTCGAGACATTGTGGTACCGGAGCATCTTGATCCGTGCCCGGCTGTGCTGCATGAGCCGCTTCCCGTAGTCCCACGAAGTGCCGTGGTGGAGAATGAGAATGCTGTTCTCCTCGCGTACCTGCGTTGCGATTTTCTCCACGGAAGAAATGTGAGGGAGAAAGGACTCGTGCACCTGCTCAGCGACCAAGTGTACTCGCAGGCCGGATTGCCGCAGCAGCGAGGCCATGGAAAGCATCTCTTCACTGGTTGGGTCGAAGGGACGGAAGAACTTCACGGCCAGCAGCACCGAAGAAGGCGCAGGCGATCCAGGAGCGGATGCAGTGCTTACACGCTCGAACACCTCACGGGAAAAGGTCGGCAGTTCCGGAAGCGGAGGATGACACCAGCCTGCTCTCTGCTGGGGGCTTTTCTGCTTCGCTACTCCATCGTCGTCTACCGCGCGAATACTCCCCTGCCCTCCCGTGGTGAGCCGGGCGACCTGGACAGAAAGCTCGCGAGGGTCACCAGGAGCCGCCACCACGCAGCTGGTGCGCAGTTCCACCCGGACTTCCCTGCCCGCATAGGGCAGGAGATCGATTTCAGCGGACTGCCAATCAAAGGTAAGCGGCAGCGACTTCACCTCGTTGCCCTGGATGAGCACGGTGAGCTCATTTTTTGCCACACCGCTACGGATTTCGATGGCGAGCGAAGGTGCGCTCACCTTGAGCAGGAAGTCCGCGTATGAGCTCATCCAGCGGAAGCACCTTCCATCCGGCAGTGCTTCCAGCAGATGAAATCCCCTCACCTCGTGATCGAAGGCATCGGACTGCAGATCCACGTGCGTGGTCACTTGCTTCTCACGGCTGGCGGCCCACAGAACATCACGGCGCAACTGCCGCACAGCATCCGGAAGGCTGTTGCCGGTCGTGTCGCAGTTGCTACTTGTGATGTGGTGCATCAAATCTGGGTGTGGGAAGGAACCGTACCGTTGGCAAAGCCATGGGTATGACGCAAGTGGAAGGAACAGTTCCACACTCCGTCTCCAAAACGACCTACGCCCCCAGCTCGCGAGGATTTCGCTTCCACTCGCTGGGGCTCACGCCGGTTTGTTGGCGGAACCAGCGTGCGAAGTAGTTCGCGTCGAGGATGCCGATCTTCTCACCCACTTCCTGAATGGTCAGGTCCTCGGCCAGCAGGGCCACGGCGCGCTTCAGGCGCGTGCGGGAGCGGAGTTGTCCCAGGGTGAGACCACACTCAGTGCGCAGGAGGCGATTGAGGTGATCGTGTTGATAGCCAGTGTGCTTGGAGATCTCCTCCAGAGTCACTTCCGCGCCGTCCTTGGACTCCAGCAGGCGCTCCACACGCTTCGAGATGGAGAAGTGTCGCGACGTGCTGAAGCGATTCACTGGGGTGAGCCAGCCGATGGCCTTGAGTGCCATGTCTAGTACGTCCAGCACGACCGCTGCCACACGGAAGCTCATCTCACGCCGCTCGATCTGTTGGTGGCGGAAGAGAGTGCTGAGACGTGCCTTGGTTTCTGCAAGTTGATCCGCCGTGAGCTGGTCACAGGTGTGAGACACGCCACGCCCGGTGCCCATTTCGACGTCCAGCACAAGACACAGCGGAGGGCGGGTAGCATGCTGCTCAAAGGCATGGGGCTTGCCCGGAGGAATGTGAATCACCGTACCGGGCCCTGCGGTGAAAAGCGTCCCCTCCACCCGTTGCTGGCCGCGACCATTCAGGTAGATGAGCACCTGGTCATGCTCGTGCGAGTGCTCATTCCAGCGGGCCTCAGGGAGATGCCGGTTCAGGCGCAGGCGCAGGATCTTGAGTCCCGGCATCTGGAGATTGAGGTCCTGAATGAGCAGCGGACGGTAGTTCTTCATACGGAGGCGTGGCTGGGGCTCTGGAATGCTATAGCACGGAGGAATCGGGATGTCGAATTTGTGCTACTGAGGATGATCGCGTTCTACAGGCGGTCCGTTAAGCTTGCTGCATCATGAAGCCGTCCACACCGCTGCCCCGCTTCTGCATTCACACCATGACGACCAAGCCGTGGTCCCTGGAGGACTGCGCGAAACATTACCCCACGGTGGGAGCCACAGGCATCACCGTGTGGCGCCAGCACCTGCAAGGCCAGGATCCCAAGAAGGCCGGCGCCATGCTGCGCGATGCCGGACTGGAGATCGTGAGCCTGTGTCGTGGTGGCTTCTTTCCCGCGCCGTCCCCATCGCGGAGGCAAGCTGCCATCGAGGATAACATGCGAGCCATTGAGGAAGCGCAGGCACTGGGCGCTCCACTGATTGTGCTGGTCTGCGGCGCCGTCCCCGGTCAGCCGCTGGAGGAGTCGCGCAAGCAAATCGCGGATGGCATCGCCGCCGTGCTGCCCTTCGCTACAAAAGCCGGGGTGAAGCTGGCCATTGAACCGCTGCATCCCATGTACGCGGATGATCGCTCGGCCATCAATACCACGAAGCAGGCAAATGATGTGTGCGATGCGCTCGGCTCCCCTGAAGGACTCGGCATCGCGGTCGATGTCTATCATGTCTGGTGGGATGACGCCCTGGAGGCGAATATCAAAGTCACTGCTGAGAAGGAGCGCCTCTTCGCCTTCCACGTGTGTGACTGGAAGACACCCACCACGGATATCTTGAACGACCGTGGGCTGATGGGTGAAGGCTGCATCCCCATTCGCAAGATCAAGGGCTGGGTGGAAGCCTCAGGCTTCAGCGGGCACAACGAGGTGGAGATCTTCTCCACCCGCTACTGGGACATGGACCAGGGGGAATACCTGAAGCTGATCGCCAAGGCCTACCAGGAGCATGTGGCTTGAGGGGTTCCCATGGCTGCTGAGTACAATTATAAGTATAATGTGTCGCTTCGTATCTGGAACGCCGGAGCGTTCCACCAGAGGATCACGGAGGTGACTGGCCTGCTAGCTACGGACAGTCACCTCAAAGACACAAAGCATTATCCAGACGGGCCGCCTGACTGGCTGTGGAAGCATGACCTGTGGGAACTGGAATCCCCTTTGCCAAAATCGGAGTCGTGGGAGAACCACATCCAGCACATCTGGGAACAAATCCGCCCTCATAGAGATTTCTTCTCCACCATCATTTCAGGTGACGTGGTGGCCGACATTTGTCTTGGTTGCATGACCGACTGCGAAGCGCCCATTCTCCGCGTTGACCAGGGAGCTTTAGAAATCATGAGACAACTTCCTCTGGGCATCGCATTCAACTACACCCCCCTTTAAGCAAACTCCTCACACATCATGGAAACTCGCAGAATCGGCATCATCATGAACGGCGTCACGGGACGCATGGGTACGAACCAGCACCTTATCCGCTCCATCCTGGCCATCATCCAGCAGGGTGGTCTGAAGGTGAATGATGACCTCACCATCATGCCGGATCCGATTCTCACCGGTCGCAATGAGGACAAGCTCCGTGCGCTGGCACAGAAGCATGGCGTGGCGAAGTACACCACGGACCTCGATGCCGCGTTGGCAGATCCTTCTTATGAAATCTTTTTCGATGCGTCCGGCACACTGCAGCGTGCGGGCTTCGTGGAGAAGGCAGTGAAAGCCGGCAAAGCCATCTACTGCGAGAAGCCGACTGCCGTGGAGACTGCGGAAGCGATTCGTCTCGCGAAGGTATGCGAAGACGCAGGCGTGAAGAATGGCGTGGTGCAGGACAAGCTCTGGCTGCCGGGCATTCGCAAGTTCAAGGTGCTGCGCGATCAGGGCTTCTTCGGCAAGATTCTCAGTGTGCGCGGTGAGTTCGGCTATTGGGTCTTCACCGGTTTGGATGAAGACCAGCCCGCCCAGCGTCCCTCGTGGAACTATCGCAAGGAAGACGGCGGCGGCATCATCGTGGACATGCTCTGCCACTGGCGATACGTGGTGGATAATCTCTTCGGTGAAGTGAAGTCCGTGAGCTGCCTTGGCGCCACGCACCTGCCGGAGCGTCGGGATGAGCGCGGCAAGGTGTATCCCTGCACCTCGGATGACGCGTGCTACGCCACCTTTGAGACGGACACGGGTGTGGTTTGCCAGTTCAACAGTTCATGGACGGTCCGTGTGCGTCGCGATGACCTTTTCACCATGCAGGTGGATGGCACGCATGGCTCCGCCATCGTGGGTCTGCGCAAGTGTTGGGTGCAGGCTCAAGGCACCACACCCCGCCCCGTATGGAACCCGGATATCGAGCAGCCCATCAACTTCTTCGGAGGCTGGCAGGAAGTGCCGGATGCCACCACGTATGACAACGCCTTCAAGATTCAGTGGGAACTGTTCCTGAAGCATGTGGTCACGGATGCCCCCTTCCGCTGGACGCTGCGAGAGGGCGCCAAGGGCGTGCAGCTCGCTGAGGCTGGCCTTGAATCCTGGGAGAAGCGCAAGTGGATCGACCTGCCCTCCTTGGACTGAGTTGACCTGACCTGAGCGCCATGCAGGTTGCCTGACCTCCACCGCCTCCTGACGAGAGTTTTTTCGCGCACGGAGGCGGTACGTCTTGCGCGGTGTCTGTGAATGCGGCACCAGCGAGGTGGTGCATTCCCCCTTAACAGCAGAACCTTCGAGCTCTCCATCGCGGCCCTCGCGTTCCCGGCGCGTGGGCATCGTGCTTTTGCTCGTTGTGGCGGCAGTAGTGCTAGCCCAAGACCTCACGGGGCGGCTCTTTGGCAAATGGCGCACCTGCAAGGTGGCTACCGCCAGCACCAATCTGCCTGAGATGGTGAAGCCACGCTATCCGGGAGCGCTGCCCGAGCTGGAGCATCTCAAGCGCCAACTCCGCCTCACGCAGGACGGCCGTGCCTTGCGTGGCCCATTCAGTTCCATGGCCGACACGCAGGCCGGTGAAGGACGCTTTTCGCTTGGGGAAAAGACCATGTGGGTGCAACCGTATGCGGATCATTCCAAAGGTCCCCAACAGGCCCGCTACGAACTGTGGACTCCGCATCCCGTCCCTCACTGGCTGCGCTGGCCGATCTATCTTGGTGCGGCGATTTTCCTCTGGGGAAAAGTGCGCCGGTACTACCACACCCACCCCATCAGCGAAGGCAAGCTGGCTTACCTTGAGGCGTTGCGCGGCATTGCCTGTCTCGTGGTAGTGGTTACCCACTTCGTGGAGCTTTTCTACCAGGAGCTCAATGACCCCGTGGTCCAGGGGAAGGCGTGGTATGACATCGTCTCGCTTCACCGCCATGTGCCATTCGCATCACTCATGAACGCGGGTGCGTTTGCGGTGGACACCTTTTTTGTTCTCAGTGGCTTCGTGCTCTTCCTGCCTTTCGCGGGTCCCGGCCCGGTGGACATGACGCGGGCGAGGGAGGCCTTTCTTCGCAGGCCGGTGCGGTTGTTCGGGGTTCTCGCAGTCGTGATGACTTTTGTCTGGCTGTTGAGGCAAAGCGGTATCTACTTTGCAAACAGCCACGTGCCGCCCCAGCTCACGGCGGGATTCTTTGTGGACCTCTCCATGGCATTCACCACGGCGGTGCAGTACAGCCCGGTGTTCTGGACCATCCGGATCGAGTTGTGGGGTTCCTTCATCATCTACCTCATGGCCATGCTCGTGGGGGGAAGCTGGGCGCGATGGCTTACCTATCCCGTGCTGGCGTGGGTCCTGAGGGATGGTCCGTATGTGAATTTCATCTTCGGCGCCTTGATGGCAGACATGTTCAAGAGCCTTCACCTGCCTACCTCATGGCAGTGGATTCGCAGCATCGCTCCCGCATGTTTCATCCTTGGGCTGTTGATTGGTCTTCAGATGGATCATGGCAATCTGGAACAGGGTTTTGATCACTGGCTGGGAGGTTATCTCCCCTACTTCAATGTGCTGTTCACCACCAGGGGCCCGGGACTTGTGGGAGCCATCTTGCTGGTCTCAGCCCTGCTGCTCTCGCCCTGGCTGCAGCGCTTTTTCACAAAGCGTTCCCTGAATCGACTGGGCCGTCAGTCGTATGCCATCTACGGCGTCCATCAGGTTATCATCTATGCCTTCATGTGCTGGATCTTCCTGTTCCTTGTGCCCATCCATCCTGCCTCCGTCAGGGACATCTGGCCCACGGGCGGATACTATCACCTCGGCGTGCTGATCACGCTTGTCATCTATCTTGTTCTCGTGTGGCTGGCCTCGCTCACGCTTACGGCATTCGTGGACGAGCCCTGCATGAAGCTTGCACAGAAGCTGGCCCGACTGGTGAGTGGGAGCAGGCAGCAGGAGGCGCGCAAGGATCACGCACACGATCCAAAAACGACGCTTACGAGTGTCGTAGCTGCTCCGGAGCGCTGATGTGCCAGGAAACCAAACGCAACCTCGCTGCGGCGTCTCGACCTACATGTCCCACGCCAGGTGCTTGAGCTTCTCGGGGTTCAACACAAGATAGATGTTCTCCACCTGCTGCTCATCGACATCAAAAGCGAAGGCGCCGTAGACCTCCCCTTCTGAGCGTAGGAGCGCTCCCAGCCTGCCATTTACTGTGGTGACACGCCACTCCGTCTTCTCTGGCAGTCGTGGCCAGATGCCGATGAAGAAGCGGCTCACGTGATCCGCACTGCAAATGGGCCGGCCTGCCGCGCGCACGCGGCCGCCGCCATCGCTGTACACCGTGGCGTCCTCCGTCAGGATTGCGAGCAACTCCTCCACGCGCCCGGTCTCCGCCGCTTGAAAGAACTGCTCCACGAGGCGCTGGGCCTGCGCGTTGGGCGTGAGGTTCGATTGAGGACGTGCTTGAAGCTGGGCCTTTGCACGGCGGACGATCTGCCGGCAGTTCACCTCGCTCTTTCCCACGATGGCGGCGGTATCCGCATAGTCGTAGTCAAAGACTTCACGCAGAAGGAAGGTCGCGCGCTCCACGGGGTCGAGCGACTCCAGCATCATCATGAAGGCCATGGTGAGTGAATCCGACACAGCCGCCGCCTTGTCAGGCTCCATGGCGCACGTGGCCATCAGAGGCTCCGGCAGCCAGACACCGTAATACTCTTCGCGCTCCCGCCGGGCAGAGCGCAGTTGATCAATGCACAGCCGGGTCATGGTGGAGACCAGCCAGGCCTTGGGCGAGTCGATGGTACAGGCATCCTGCTTCTGCCAGCGAAGCCACACCTCCTGCAGCATGTCTTCTGCTTCAGACACGCGACCGAGCATACGGTAGGCTATACCGAAGAGGGTCTTGCGATGCTCCGTGAAGACTTCAATCATGGGGATCCAAAAGGACATCCAGACCTGTCATTGTCCAGCGACGGCTCATGATTTCATCGCTCCCAAGGCGAAGGCAGCAGCAGCCGCAGTGAAGACAGAATAGTTCAGCGGGGCCTTAACCCCAAGCGCCAGTGTCATGGTCAATGCAAAGGTCAGCAGGAGCAGGGCGCTGCCATATGCGGCGAGCTTGGTTTGCCAGCCCGTCAGCAACCACAAGGCGAGTAGAACTTCAGCAGCCGTGGCTGCCACCGCTGCGGGTAGAAGGAGAGCCTTGGGCAGGAAGAAGAGCAACGTCCCCGTGTAATCGACAAAAGGCTGCCAGGTTCCCCAAGCCACATTGGGTGCACCCGGAGCCCCGGTGAACCCAAAGCGATCCGCCACCGCGGAAAGAAAGGCCGCTGCAAGACTTACTCGCAGCGACCATTCGACCAAGATGTACACGGAAGGCGAAGGTGAATTCCGGTGCAGCTTGGGTTCAGTGTTTTCCATGACCTTCCAGCGGCGTGGATAGTGGTGCGCCCTTGGGGTTCTCCACGAAGGCAATGATCACCGCGACGTTCGCGGGGTCGAGATTCTTCGCCACCATGTGGTGGGCACCTGGTGGCTCGAAGAAGGTGTCGCCTGTCTTCAGCTTGAGAAGCGGTCCGTCCTTCAACTGAAACTCTATTGAGCCACGCTCCACGTATCCGATCACCATGCCGGGATGCACGTGCGGAGGAGCAGAGGCTCCGGGCTGGAGTTCGATGCGCTTCACCAGCACCTCCTTGTCGGAAAGTTCAGGATGGGCGCGCTTGAAGATCTCCTTAATCTCCACAGGCTCTTTCTCTTTATCCGCAGCAGTGGCAGCAGGAGAAGTCATGAGGTTAAGGGCTGCGATAATGGCAGCGATGATGAGGGTCGGTTTCATAGGAAGAAATGGAATCATGAGTTCTGAACAAGAGTTGGTGAACATCTCACTTCGCGCCGACTGGCTGGGATTTGGCGAGCCAGTCCTCGTACCGCACGCGGCCAAGTTTTGCCTCACCGAGTGGCACGAGTGATTTGTCATCAATCTTCACGCCGAAGTACGCTGCGTTGACGTCGTCGACGACTTCACGCTTGTCTCCCTGTGCGGCGAGGTACGTGCGCACGATGGAAGCCATGCTTACGCGTTCGGGACCTGCCACGTCGGAGATGCCATTGGTCGGCTCGGCGAGAGCGGCATCTGCCACGGCGGCGCTCACTTCTGCAGCTGCCATGGGCTGGAAAGGTTCAGGCGTCGCGCGAATGGTGTCTCCATTGATAAACGACTGCGCAATGGAGGCCACGAACTCAAAGAATTGCGTGGCACGCACAATGGTAAACGGAATGCCGGAGTCCTTGATCAGCTTCTCCTGCGCGAGCTTCGCACGGAAATAGCCACTGTCCTGAAGTCGATCCGTACCGACCACGGACAGAGCCACGTGATGCTTCACCCCTGCCGCCGCTTCCGCAGCGTGGATGTTGCGTCCTGCAGTCTGGAAGAACTCCAGTACCGCTTTCTCCTCGAACGACGGAGAGTTCGTCACGTCCACCACCACCTGGGCTCCCGTGAGCGCCTGGGCGAGGCCTTCACCGGTGAGGATATTCACGCCCGTGGAGGGTGAGGCAACAATCACCTCGTGTCCTTTGCCTTGAAGGATCCGCACCACTTCCTTCCCAATCAATCCTGTCCCGCCGATCACCACGATCTTCAGAGCCTGTCCGCCGTTTCCCTTCGAATTGTCTTTTGGAGTGTTCATCACCAGTGCTGACGATCCAGCGATTCGGCCTGTGACAGAATCCGAAAAAAACTTCGCACTGCGCACGATGTCCTGGAAATGCGGTCATCCAGCCAGCCCGTAAAGGCAGGGCGATACCTTGTGATGAGCGACATGCGCATCGGCATCTCCGGCTGGAGGTACGCTCCATGGCGGGGTGTGTTCTACCCGAAGGGATGGGCGCAGCATCGTGAACTGGAATTCGCGTCCACACAGGTAAATTCCATTGAGATCAATGGCTCCTTCTACTCCCTGCAACGTCCGTCCAGCTACCGCACTTGGTACAAGGCAACTCCGAAAGGGTTCTGCTTCGCGGTGAAAGGGGCACGATACGTCACGCACATCCGCAGACTCAAGGAGGTGAAGACACCGCTGGCGAACTTCTTTGCCTCTGGTGTGCTGAGCCTGGAAGAGAAGTTGGGGCCCTTTCTCTGGCAGCTTCCGCCCAGCCTCAAATACGATCGCGACATCGTGGAGGCGTTTCTCAAGCTCCTGCCGAAGGACACCGCCGCCGCCTCCAAACTCGCCCGGCAACACAATGACAAGCTCAAGGAACGCGCATCACTCAAGGTGAAGACCAAGCGACGCCTGCGACATGCCATGGAGGTGCGGCATCCGTCCTTTGAGTGTGAGGACTTCGTCAGACTCCTTCGAAAATACAACGTCGCCCTCGTGGTCGCGGACACCGCCGGCAAATGGCCTTTCATGGAGGATCCCACGAGCGACTTCATGTACCTGCGACTGCACGGCGATGAGAAACTGTACGTGAGCGGCTACACCGAATCTGCTCTCAAGGAATGGGCACGCAAGATTCGCGGGTGGTCGCAGGGAAAAACGCCCACCAGAACCAAGCTGGCAGCGCCGCGGCCTCCCTCCCTGCCCGAGGGAAGAGACATCTTCGTCTATTTCGACAATGACGTGAAGGTGCACGCGCCCTTCGATGCCATGAATCTTGCGCAGCGCCTGGGTGTTTCGCGAAGCTCCGCACTTGAGCGCCCTGATGACTTTATCGAGGAAGAGCCACGAGAACATTGGCCTGTGTGGGAACTGCGCACCGGAAACAAGAAGGAGAAAAATCATTCCCGGAGATGACGAATTTCCATTGGTAGAAATTTTTCACATCGTCATCCAGCCAGACTTCCAGCATGCCACGAACCTCCTGCGTTGATTGTCAAAGTTCATGTGTGTGGGCCCGCTGGCGTCGGGAGCGCCAGCGGGCTTTTCCGTGAAAGAATCTCATGCAGAAGGCAATTCAACGCACGATGTCGGTTGCGGCAGATACTTAGGTTTTCATTAGGATATAGGAACCATAAGTGTGAAGAAATTGCCTGCGTATCTAAGATTGAAAAATGCGTGATGATCGGTCATGATAGCCGTCCTTTCATCGCGCTTCACCTTGCTGAGGCGCCCTGCAAGGCAGTCCACTTTACGAACCGGTCACTATGAAACGGTATCGAATCAGTTATCAGGACAGCATGGCCATGGATGTGGAGGGAACTCTGGTCTCGAAAGGTGCAGGAGTCTACTGGCTCTGCACTGCGAAAGGCCAGCCCATCCTGGCGTTTGACCTCGAAGAGGTCAGTACCGTGGAAGAACTTCCCACGGAGGACAGTCTGGAAGAAGAGGACGGTTTGGTTTTTGCATAAAGGCATTGGTCGACATTTCACCCCCCCCACAAACCCGCAGTGGCCATGAACATGCCGCCGGAGATAGAGTGCTCCTCAGAACTGGTGCATCTGGAGCAACTGTTGATGTATGAATATCACGGGCTGGAAATACCCCAGCAGCAGGAAGCAGGGCGATGCTTCCAGGAGGCCGTCCGTCTGCTGGAGACGGCTCAGGATCTGACGAACCATCTGGGAAAACTGTGGCTGCGCGTGGAAGATTCCTTCTGCGGTAGCGCAGCCCTCCGCGCCCGTGTGGCGCAACTCGCCGCAGAGGGCGACTTCAACGATGCCGAGAGTGAAGTGGAGGCCGCCTACGAAATCGCCACCGAGGCAGTCGAGGCCATCCGGGCCTTCCGGCATCGTCTTCACGAAGACGTCCGCGCCTAAAGAAAAACTCGGCCGCGGCTGCCCGAAAAAAATCTCAAAAATCTTCCACGCGATCCAACCGCACCTCCCGGGAGCTGCGATGTCTGCATTGAGTGGTAAGACCACAGTGTGTTGATGTGAAAGCCCGCCGGTGTGGGAGCACCGGCGGGCAGCTTTTTTCAGGCGCGCGCAACGCAGATAATCCGCAGACGCGGGTGCATCTTGACTCCGCAGGCATCCGCAGCCATGGCAGAGCGCATGATTTCGCTGCTCGTCACTCTGGAAATCGCGCCTGACCGCGTGGATGAATTTTTGGGCTACATCAAGGAAGAGGCCGCGGATGCGCGCACGAAGGAGCCTGGCTGCCGCCGTTTCGAAATCAGCCGCAGTGTGGACCGCCCGAATGTCTTCACCCTTACGGAGGCCTATGACGACCTAGCTGCCCTGGAAGCCCACCGGCAGACGCCTCATTTCCTCCTCTTCCGCCAGCGCGCGGATGGCGGTCTCATTCTGAGCAAGTCCAGTGTGTGCGGCGAGGTGATCGACGGCTGACGTCTCCTTCCAACTCCCACACAGACGGGGAGCCGACCCCGCTCATCACCATGGCGTCGTGCGATTCACTGGTGAAACAACCCCACGACCGCCATGCATCCCCATACTGCCACGAAGTCGTCCATGGAGCTTCTCCAACTGGAGAGGCTGCTGAGTCGCGAGCCCTACGGATTAAATCCTGACCAGCAGCGGGAGGCCAAGCACTATTTCTCCAAGACAGAGGAGTACCTGCACGGAGAAGAAATGATCCTGCAGAAGCTGCACCACATGTGGCCGCTGGTAGAGGCCTGCTTTGTGCGTGAGCGAGGCATTGCGGAGCCCCGCCAGTCCTCCCTCAACGCTGACTCTTCCACACCGCAATCGCAAAGGGCCTTGGACGCCCTTGGTGAGATTCGTCAGAACCTGGCGGTTGCCGAAGGGAGACAAGCGGCTACGGGATTGTAGCCACCGTTGGTCACTCGGACTTGGCCGTCGTCTCTACTTGGGCACCTTGACCGGATGATTCCGCGCCCACTTCGTCATCTGCCGTGGGCACGCGCTTGAAGTGGAGCTGCGCCACGCGGCGCGCCTCCACTTTGGTGGCCGTGACTTCGTAACCCTCGATGCGGAGGGTTTCCCCCTGCTTCGGGAAATGCCCCAGCGTGTGCGTGACGTAACCGCTGATGGTCGTGACCTCGTCACTCTCCAGCTCGAGATCCGTCAATTCATTCAGTTCGTAGAGGTTGAGTGTGCCTTCCACTTCAAATTCGTCACCGTTGATGCGGTGGAACTCGGGCTTCTCCGCCGTATCGAACTCGTCCTGAATGTCGCCCACGATCTCCTCCACGACGTTGTCGAGCGTCACAATACCCACGGCACCACCGTATTCATCGAGCGCAAGGGCGAGGTGGGCGTGCTTGTCGAGGAACTGCTTCAGCAGCTTATCCACGGGCATCATTTCCGGCACGAGCAGCAGCTCGCGCTTGATGCGGCGGAGATCCTTGCCCGCACCCGGCTCCTGCATGAGGCGGAGCATGTCCTTGATGTGCACCAGGCCGATGCTGTGGTCGAGGTGGCCCTCCACCAGCGGGAAACGTGTGTGTTTGGAGTCGATGGCCAGCTTGAGATTGGTCTCAAATGTCTCATCGACGTCGAGGGAAATCACGTCCTTGCGAGGGGTCATGACGTCGCGCACGTAGCGGTCATTGAGCGCCAGGGCATTCAGCACGATGCGCTTTTCCGTTTCGGTCACCTCATCGGACTCCTCGCTGGCGGAGACGATGTGCTTCAGTTCCTCCTCCGAGTGCACGCGCTCGCTCTCACCCACGGGGTCGACGCGGAAGAGCTTCTTGAGGAGCCAGTTCGCGGTGCCGTTGAGGATGAAGATGGCAGGCTTCAGCGCCACCATGAAGATGTGCAAAGGGCGGCAGACCCACAGGGTGGTGGGCAGGGCCTTGCGGATGGCGAGTGACTTCGGGGTCAGCTCTCCCAGCACCACGTGCAGGTAGGTGATGATGGTGAAGGCGATACCGAATGCGATGCC
This sequence comes from Roseimicrobium sp. ORNL1, assembly GCF_011044495.1. Classification (GTDB taxonomy): domain Bacteria; phylum Verrucomicrobiota; class Verrucomicrobiia; order Verrucomicrobiales; family Verrucomicrobiaceae; genus Roseimicrobium. The sequence continues at coordinate 3,441,297 of NZ_CP049143.1, read as the reverse complement.
GTGCACCAGGTTATCACTCTGTATACCGAATTTGAAAAGCCACGGCTGGATCATCTGCGCGAGCAGCGGTTCACCAGCCATACCGAGGGCGATACTCGCCAGCGTAATGCCGAGCTGCGTGGCGGAAAGGTAGGCGTCCATGTGCTTCACCACGGACTGGGCGAACTCGGCTTGGTGATTGCCTTCTTCCGCCTCCGCCTGGAGCTGGCTCTCACGCACCTTCACAATGGCGAACTCGGCCGCCACGAAAAAGCCATTCAGCAGGACGAAGAACATCACCATCCCGATCCTCCACAACACATCCCAAGTAGTGAATTCCCACTCGCGCACCAACGTAGTGGAGGAGGCGAGCAGCGTGACTAGGGTAGGATCTGAGAGGTCGGTCATGATGAGGAGGCTGGAAACAGCAGATTCCGCGCCTCAGCGTTTTTCGTAGGAGCCATCGCAGCGCTTCTCCAGAACGGTGAAGCCGGCGCTCTTGGCGTCCGAAATAGACAGGGGTTTGGTGATTTTGGGGGTATTGAACGGCTGCAGCACTTTCACCACGGGCTTTTTGCAAAGCGGGCAGTGGGTCAGCGGAGGCCGATCGAGGGGACGACGGAGGTCGAATCCCTTGCGGCAGCGAGGGCAGCCCTCCTCGGGTTTTTCGGCGATGTAATGGTAGGTGGGCATTGCGTCCGAAAAAGAGAAGGTGCTGCAAACGCAGCACCTTCGCAAAGTCAAATTGTGGTCACACCCACCGGGACCGGGGGCATTACCAGCTCGATTTCGTCACTCCGGGAATGAGGCCGGCAGAGGCCATTTCACGGAAGGTAAGACGGGACATCTCGAAGCGGCGGATGAACGCGCGGCGACGGCCGGAGACACGGCAACGGTTCACCAGACGGGTCGGGCTGGCGTCGCGGGGCAGCATGGAAAGGCCCACATAGTCCTTCTTTGCCTTGAGCTCCTCACGAAGCTTGGCATATTTATCAACAGTCTTTTGTTTGCGCTTGTTGCGCTCGAGCCAGCAGGTCTTTGCCATAGAGCCGCGTAGTTTGCTGAATTCCTCCATCTTTGCAAGGGGAATTTTCGAAGATGTTTAAGATAAGTTAAGGGTTAGAGGTTATGAGTTGGGCGGACGGGTAGCAAACGGGTAAAATGAAAGGGATTCAGCCCGGTTGCTCTGCTCTAGCACCCTTACCCATAACTCCTAACTCATCACCCTTAACTTGGAACCCCTTGACCTCCCTTTCCTCCTCGCTATCCAAAACTCTCTCTCACCAATACCATGATCGCTGGAGCCCTCATCGCCGCATTCTTCCTCGTCGCAGGAATCATCGCCTTCACGTACCTGCAGAAGGGAGCAATGTAATTAATCATCCATGAGTACCCGTCTCGAAAAAGACAGCATGGGTGAGATGCCCGTGCCTGCCGACGCCCTGTATGGCGCATCCACACAACGCGCCGTTCTCAATTTCCCCGTCAGCGGCCGCCCTGTCCCCTACCCCATCATCCATGCCTACGGCCTCATCAAGTGGGCCGCGGCGAAGGTGCACCATGATCTGGGTCTCCTCTCGGATGAGCGCACGAAGCTGATCGAGCAGGCCGCCCTGGAAGTGGCTGACGGCAAGCTGGACGCCCATTTCGTCATTGATATCTACCAGACCGGTTCGGGCACGAGCACGAACATGAACGCGAACGAGGTCATCTCGAATCGCGCCTGCCAGATCGCTGGAAAGGCCATCGGTGCCAAGGACCCCGTGCACCCGAATGACCACGTGAACATGGGGCAGTCGTCCAACGACACCTTCCCCACGGCCATGCACGTGGCAGTGGCTCAGGAGCTGAACAACAAGCTCCTGCCCGCGCTTCAGAAGCTGCAGGCTGCTCTCGATGTGAAGGCGAAGGCTTTCTGGGATGTGCTGAAAATCGGCCGCACCCACCTCATGGACGCCACCCCGGTGCGCCTGGGCCAGGAGTTCAAGGGCTTCACCCGCCAAGTCGAGCTCGGTGTGGATCGCACGCACAAGGCCATCAAGGCCATCCTTGAGCTGCCCCTCGGCGGCACGGCGGTGGGCACGGGTCTGAACTGCCATCCTGAGTTCCCCGCCAAGGCCATCGCGCTGCTCGCGGAGAAGACCGGCATCCCCTTCCGCGAAGCGGCCGATCACTTCGAAGCACAATCAGCCAAGGACGGACTGGTGGAAGCCAGCGGCCAGCTCAAGACGATTGCCACCAGCCTCTTCAAGATTGCCAATGACGTCCGCTGGCTCGCCTCCGGACCGCAGTGCGCGATTGGTGAGATCTCCATCCCCGCCACCCAACCCGGCAGCAGCATCATGCCCGGCAAGGTGAATCCGGTGATGTGTGAAAGCCTCATGCAGGTCTGCGCCCGCGTCATGGGCAACGACACCACGGTGAACTGGTGCGGCGCGAACGGAAACTTCGACCTCAATGTGATGATGCCAGCCATGGGCGCGGCCATCCTGGAAAGCATCGAGCTTCTGACGAACGCTGTCGGTATCTTCACCACGCGCTGCGTGGAGGGCATCGAAGCCAAGGAAGACCGTTGCAAGAACTTCATCGAGTACAGTCTCGCCATGGTGACCGGCCTGAACTCGAAGATCGGCTACGACAAGGCCGCCATCATCGCGAAGGAAAGCGCGAAGACCGGCACGCCCGTCCGCCAGCTCTGCATGGCACGCCTTGATGAACTCGGCATCACGGAAGCCGAGCTCAATGAAGCCCTGGATCCCGCCCGCATGTGCGCGCCAGACGCGAGCATGGTGGGGGCTGGTGGGGGCTAGTACTGCCAAAGGTTAAGCTATCATCATTCCATTTACGCAGTGGCGGCATTGAGATGCCGCCACTTTGTTTTCCGCTTTGAGGGCACTTCGGAGGAGGACCGTCAGAGTGAGCGGGCAACCATTCAGAGAACGGGAAGTCGAAGGGCCTTCGGGCTTCCATGGTGCCATTGAAAAACACGATCAGGTCGCTGAGTCAAGTATTGCCCTGACATCATTCATGCAGCCTTGAAGCGTAGAGTTCTCCTTCGTGGGCACCCACTCGTCTGGTACAATCCCTGCGGCTCGTGCCTCACTCAACTCGACAAATCCCCGCCTTTCGAGTTCGCACAACGCCTGTTCCCAACCGTCGGGATGGCCTTCGAAGATAGCGTAGTGCCCGTCTGCAAGAAAACCAGAACTACCATCCTCATGCCGTCTGTACTCTGTGTGCTCGAACGTATCACCGCGCTTACGCACGAAGGAGTACAACTTTCCGACTTTGGGATTCTTCATCGAAATGCAACTGTGAAACTGTGCAGCGCAATGACCCAAATAGCGAGCCATTAACGTGCACACTCTCACCAGACCTGAACTACACCTTGCCTATACCCCCAACAACTCCCTCGCCTCCGCCTGCCCCGCCGCAGGCCGGCCATACTCACTGGCGGTGACGCGGGCGAGGCCCACGAGGTGACGCCAGCGGAAGCTTGGGCGGGTGCGGTGGAATTCGTCCCAGGTGGTCTGGTAGTACTTCTCCGCGTGCAGGGCTCCATCTTCGCTGACGGCATAGCGCAGCAGGCGCTGGAAGACAGATTTCTCCGGAATGCCGAGCTGGCCGCACTGGTGCACGATCGCGGAGGATTGCGCCTGCAGGTTGCCCTTGATGGCCTCGTCCAGTTCCGCAAGGAGCGCGTCCTGATCCTTGCCTTTCACGCTGCCAATCTGGTGTTTGGAGGGAATGGGCTCCCACTTCAGGAAATCGCGGCCCTCGCCGGAGTAGCCACGATCTCGCGCGACCTGCCATGCTCCCAGGATGAGGCAGGCATGGGCATTCCGGCCCTTGGCAATGTCGGCGAGGTTACGCCAAGCGTGAACGGAATCGGACGCATGTACGCCGACAGAGTCGCCATGCACGCTTCCCACGGGCTTGCCTGGAGACTCCCATGCTGGTGGCCTGCCGACATCGCGCAGCACGAGTTGATTCGCCGCGAGCGAGATCGCCTCGCCGATGGCCATGGGATCAAAGCCCTCTGCCAGCGCGTGGGCCACGGCACCTGCAGCCTGCTCGGCGGTGCCTTCGAAGATGGTCTTGCTCAGTTCCTCCACATACGCGTCCTCTGCGGACCGCGTGCCCGAGCCCTTCTCCAGCAGCTTGTACTCGTCCAAAAGCTTCGTGAGCATGCGACTGTGTTCCTCCCACTCCGGCTTGCGATACTTTTCCGACTTCAGGCAGTAGTGCAGCGACTGGCGTAGCATGGTGCTCGCGTTCTCATCGCCCACCACATCCAGCAGATCCCATGCACGATACGGCAGCACCGTCCGGTGCACCTCAGGATTCTCCTGAACACAGTAGAGCAGCGCATCGAAGGCCTCTTCAGGATCCCGCGAGATCATGCGGGCCATCATTCTCTCCGTTGCGGCCTCATCCTTGGTCTTCATCACCTGCAGCAGTTCCGTCGGCGATGCTGTCAGGCCGGATGCCAGGCCATCCACCTCATGCAGCACTTCACTGCCACGCCCGCCATGCTCCTGGATGCGGTTCGTATTGCGATAGAGCACTTTGAAAATGGGAAGGGCCTTTTCCTTCTCGGAAGCCATGTTTGCAGACATGGAGAGCGCCGGGCTCAGCGCCATGAGCGTGTGGAAGCCTACGTAGTCCTCCCCGCCAAAGGTTCGCGCATTCGCCAAGACACCTGCGGCCACGAGCTTCTTCAGTGGCACACCGGCTTTGACCTTTTCCGCGAGGCCAGCCTGCAGGCCCGCGATGGGTGTCTCCTGCATGAAGCACACCAGAGGCTCCATATCCCCGAAGTTCAGCGCTTTGGGACCGTCTGCCGCAGCGGCTGACGGTGCAAGGCCCAACTCGCCGGCGAGAGCGGGACCGATGGTGGCGGCGATGGTTCCCTTGCCGACATTGGACAGGAACGCGCGTCGGGATTGCAGTTCATTCATACGAAGACCTCCCCGTGGGTTGTAGTTGTTGCCTGGAGTCTCCCAGTTTCCAGTTCAGGCGTCAATGGGGTAACGCCCCGGATTGCAGCCTCTTTCATTGGTCACCGGACACCGTCAAGACACCTCCCTTCCATGCCCTGCCATTTGAGGTCGCTTTGTGGACGTTCGTGTATAAGAGAAGCCGTACACGACCACGCGTCCACCATCTCCGCCCATGCTCACCGAGCAAGAAGCCCTCGAACACATCCTCACCTCCGTCACGCCTCTTCCTCCAAGGAGCGTACCTCTTCGCGAGGCCCTGCAGAGCTATGCTGCCCGGGCCGTGCACGCCAACATTCCCCTGCCCGGCTTCGACAACTCAGCAATGGATGGCTATGCAGTCCGTGCGGAGGACACCCGCACCGCAGAGCCGCTGCGGGTTATTGGCGCCACCGCCGCAGGGGAAATCTCCAGCATCACGCTGGAGCCGCACACAGCCATCCGCATCTTCACCGGAGCACCCATGCCACCCGGAGCGGATGCGGTGATCATGCAGGAGGATGTTTCCACGGATACAGAGAAAAAATCCATTGTGTGCAAGGAGCCGGTGGAGCCCGGAGAAAACGTCCGTGTGCTCGGCTGCGACCTTTGCGTAGGCCAGCGCATCGTGGATAAAGGCGAGCCACTCAATGCCGCGCGCCTCGCCGTGCTGGCTTCGCAGGGACTCACTCACATCGACATTTCCGAAGTACCACGCATCGCGGTGGTCACGACAGGTGATGAACTCATCCCTCCCGGCGAGCCATTGCCACCAGGAAAACTGTACAATTCCAATGGCATCATGCTGGAAGCGATGCTGCGTAGTGCTGGCGTCACCTCGCCCATCACGATTCATCACCTGCGGGATAATCTTGAAGAAACCGTGGCTGCCTTGCGCCAGCTGACTCAGCGGCATGACTTCATCATCCTCTCCGGCGGTGTGTCCGTGGGCGAGCATGACTACATCAAGCCCGCGCTGAAGGCTCTCGGTGTTCCCGCGGAGTTCTGGCGTGTAAAGGTGAAGCCGGGCAAGCCAGTGCTCTTCGCGAAGACGTCCACTTTATCCCGTCCATGCCATCTCTTTGGCCTTCCGGGGAACCCGGTGTCTTCGCACGTGACCTTCCACCTCTTCGTGAGGCCAGCGCTGCTGAAAGTCCTCGGTGCCGGTGCTGCTTCTCTGGGGCTGCCACGCGTGAATGCCACGCTGACCCGCGCGATGAAGAACCGTGGCGACCGCCCGCACTACATCCGCGGTTTTCACGAGGATGGGAAATTCACCCCCACTGGTGTGCAGCAGTCGCATGCCCTCTTCAGCCTCAGCCGGGCAAATGCCTTCCTACGCATGGAGCCGGAGCAGGATCTCCCGGAAGGCGCTGCTGTTCAAGCACTCTTGTGCGACTGACAGCCGCACCCAGGCGCAGAGCGAGAACTCAAGAAAACGTTGGGGCGAAGCACCCGTGCGAGGTGCGATTCGTCAGACTGGAATGGCCCTCAAAAAAGATTTGAGAGCGATGTCCTGAGCCGGAGCCCCCGTTCGTCATGGTCATGAACGGTGCAGACAACCCTCGCCGAAATCGCAAGCCCAAGACCAACTCCATCCCCTAAACAGATCATGAGCTCGAAAACTGCTGTCAAGGAAGCCCCCTCCAAGAAGTCCGTGGATCCTGTGCCGAATGGCATGAACACCGTGACGCCCCATCTCGTCTGCGCCGGAGCTGCGGACGCCATTGAGTTCTACAAGAAAGCATTCGGCGCCACGGAATTCGGGCGCGTCCCCGGCAAGGATGGCAAGCTGATGCATGCCATGCTCGGCATCGGAAACTCCAACGTGATGCTGGTCGATGAGTGGCCTGACTTCGGCGCGCTGGGCCCCAAGGCCCGCGGAGGCACTTCCGTGACCATCCATCTCCAGGTGGAGGATGCGAATGCGCTCTTCGAAAAGGCGGTGAAGGCCGGTGCCAAGGTCATCATGCCCCTCGGCGAACAGTTCTGGGGTGACCTCTACGGCATCGTGGAAGATCCGTTCGGCCACCAGTGGTCCATCGCCACGCATGTGCGCGACGTGTCCCCGGAAGAGCTTGAGAAGGCCGCCGCGGAAGGTTGCTGCGGAAGTGGCTGCGAGGCCTGAGCAGCGCCTCTCTCTTTGCAGACAAGGGTCTGCGTCCGAAACAAACAAACAGACGCCCTCCTGCGGAAATGCGGGAGGGCGTTCTGTCTTTTCAGAACGCAAAGGAGGTTAGGGCTTCTGCCCTGACAACGGGCGTTGGACTTTCCAGTCCGACGTTCTGATGCGCGCAAACCTGTGCGGTCGGGTCAGAAGACCCAACCACCAACGTCAGACCAGAAGGTCTAACCTCCGGACGCTCTAGCTCCTCTCCGCTTTCCTTCTCTCCTGCTCAGCCCGCACCTCCATCACGCGATCACTCTTCGCGATGAGCGCGCGCCCACAGATGGCATCCCAGGCCACGGGCTTGGATTCAACCATCCCCTCGCCTGCCTGCCAGACCTCATAGCTCACAGATGGTGTGGCGGTGGAGCAATCGATATCCAGCACCATCCACAGCTTGCCATCGTGATGAATGGTGAAGGTCTCCGGAGATACCACCGCCGTGGCGTCCTTCTGATTTTCACTTCCCAAGGGGCCTGCAGTGAACTCCACCCACTTGTCATGGATGTGGTACCCTGCCGAGAAGTGCCGATCTCCCGAGAGGAAGATGACTCCCTCGATGCCTTCCTGCTGCATCCATGAGAGAAGTGCATCACGCTCGGTGAGAAATTTCGCCCAGCTATCCGGCTGGCTGTAGGTCTGCCACTCGCTGCCGCTGGCGATGATCTTCACGCGCGCCCTGCTCGCCTTGAGTTCGCGCTTGAGCCAGGCGATCTGCGTCGCGCCGAGCATGGTCTTTGTCTCGCCATCCGGTTCCTTGTTCGGCGTGCGATGCCAGCGGACATCCAGCATGAAGAAGCCAATGCCGCTCCTCTCGAAGGTGTGATAGATCGCCGGGTCCTCCTTTTCCGTGGTTCGTGTGGGATTCGCCCAGTACTCGTAGAAAGCCTGGCGCGAGTGCTCCTTGCCCACGGCGGTGGAGTCGCTGTTGTTCGGGCCGAAGTCATGGTCATCCCAGATCGCGTAGACGGGCCGCTGCGCGGTGATCTCGCGAAAGCCGGCAATCCGCCGATGTGCCGTGTAGTACAAGCGTTGACGTTCCAGTTCGGTGGTATCGCCATAGTGATTGTCTCCGAGCATCAGGAAGAGGTCGAAATTTCCGCGTGAAGCAATGTCTCCCCAGGCAGCAGCGGAGTGCTCCGGCAAACGACCGACACAGGAGCCAAAGGCCACACGGACCCTGCCATGCCACGCTGAAGGTGACGCAGCCACAAAGGAAGGCGGAGGGGTGCTGCTCACGATGCGGTCATCGACGAGCACCTCATAATAGTAGCGCTTGTCTGGGTGCAGATTGTCTATACGCACAGCTGCGGTGCGACCAGTCGCGTCACCCACGGGACCAAACACGACCTCACGCGGCTCCGAGAAAGTCGCATCTTCGCTCACACGCACCTTCAGGGTGGCAGGCTTTGAGACCTTCACCCAGATTTGCGCCTCCTCATCACTCACATGGCCCAGCATGGGCCCCGCCTCCAGGCATGCGGGTCCGGGAATGGGAGTCAGCGGAGGAATCTGCGGATGCGGCGGCTTGGGAGCGGATGCAGGCTTGGCCTTGGCTGGCTTCTTATCCTTCGGTGCCGGCACCTCGGGTTCTGCGCCAAGCGCGGCGGCTGCCGGCAAGGCGGACGTGGCGGCGATAAATTCGCGTCGGGTCATGTAGGAAAATGCGGAGGATGCGGGTGAGATTTGAGCAGAATTCGCGGAGAATTTGCGGAGAACTTCTACCCGGCTACTGTCACCTTCCTTTCATCGCGTGCACGGGGTCGAAGAGTGACGGAATCGCCATGACTTCGTTCTTCCCGAAGAATGACTTTTTTTCAGAAATGTGTCGTCGAAATGTCCCGCGAGAACTGACAGCTTCGTCATGGCAATGAACGGCGCCACGCACGGGCGAGGCCGCCGGAATCAAAAGGAATACAAAACCCCAGCCAAGCCAACCCAACTGACTCATGAGCTCCACCACTACCGCTGCCAAGGAAACCATCACGGACCTCGACCTCGTTCTCAAGCGCGTACTCAACACCTCAAGGGAAAAAATATTCAAGGCCTGGACCACCCCTGAGCTGATGAAGCAGTGGTTCGTTCCCAAGCCCTGGACGATTGCCAAGGTGGAGACCGATGTCCGCGCCGGTGGCAGCAGCTTGATTGTGATGTGCGACCCCGAAGGCAATGAATATCCCAACAAGGGCGTTTATCTTGAAGTGGTGGAAAACGAGAAGATCGTCTTCACGGATGCCTATACGTCAGCATGGATCCCCTCTGAGAAGCCGTTCTTCACGGGAATCATCCTCCTGGAAGACGCTGGCGATGGAAAGACCAACTACACGGCCATCGCCCGCCACTGGAAGGCGGAGGATCGCGAAGCGCACGAAAAGATGGGCTTTCATGAAGGCTGGGGCAAGTGTGCCGAGCAGCTGGAAGAACTCTGCCAGACGCTCTAGGCACCAAGCCGGGCGACACCTTTTCCTCGTGGGAATTGCAAAACACCTCATCAGCACCACGGACTAACCTTGGAATGACGCACTCTCCTTTCAGATTGCATTTGATCTCCATGGCAACGCCTTGTTAGCTGATGATTCCCCCCCATTCCCATGAGTGCTGATAAAGTGTCGCTCGATGGTCTCCGAATCGATCGCACAGCGATACCCAAGAAGGAGCGCCCTGCCTGGCTGTTGCCCACCGTCGTGATTTTGCTCGTTGTTGCGGGCGGAATCACATGGTGGTCCGTGCAGCCGAAACCTCTAGCCGTGGATGTCGCGGTAGCGAAGGAGCAGTCCTCTGGAGCCGCTCCGACCAGCACCACCCAACGTGCCGTACTGAATGGCTCCGGCTATGTCACGGCGCGACGCATCGCCACGGTCTCTGCCAAGGTGACGGGCAAGGTGATGGAAGTCCTCGTGGAAGAAGGCATGAAGGTGGAACAGGATCAGATCGTCGCACGCCTGGATGCCTCCAATACCGAAGCGAGCCTGCGCCTTGCCGAGGCACAGCTTGACTCCGCCAGGAAGACCTTGGAGGAAACGAAACCCAACGCCATCTTCGCAGGACAAGAACTCAAGCGCTTCAAGGAACTGGCCCAGTCCAAGGCAGCAAGCCAGTCCGACCTGAACAAGGCCGATGCGGAAGTAAACGCTCTCGCCGCCAAACTCGTGCGTCAGACCGCCGATGTGGTGGTAGCCGAGCGAGAAGTCGCCCAATGGAAACAACAGGTGGATGACACCATCGTCCGCGCGCCCTTCACCGGCATTGTGACTTCGAAGAACGCCCAGCCCGGTGAAATGATTTCCCCCATGTCTGCCGGCGGCAGCTTCACCCGCACGGGCATCTGCACCATCGTGGACATGAACTCACTCGAGATCGAAGTGGATGTGAGTGAGAGCTACATCAACCGCGTGCAAGCCGGCCAGCCGGTGGAAGCGAAGCTGGACGCGTACTCCGACTGGAAGATTCCCGCCAAGGTCATTGCCATCATTCCGACCGCCGATCGCCAGAAGGCCACGGTGAAAGTTCGCATTGGATTCGACAAACTCGATTCCCGCATCCTCCCTGAGATGGGTGTGAAAGTGGCCTTCCAAAGTGCACCGCAAGAACTAGCAGCTTCGACCGAGTCAAAGCATGCATCCCAACGCCTGGTCATCGTGCCCAAAGAAGCCGTGCACCAGGACGGCGGCAAGGATGTGGCCTGGGTCGTGAAGGACGGACGCGTGGAACGCCGCGCCATCACGGTCAATGGAACCGATGCAGAGAACACTACGGTCACCGCTGGACTCAGTGCTGGTGAGCGACTGGTGTTGAATGCACCCACCGGCCTGAAGGACGGAGCCAAAGTCACGGAAAAGAAATCATGAGCACTGCGAACGACATCCTCGTGGACATCAAGAACGTGTCCAAAAACTTCAAGCGCGGCTCGGAGGAGATCCACGTCCTCTCCGGTCTGAACGTCGAGGTGAAGCATGGCGAGTTCCTCGCCCTCATGGGTCCCTCCGGCTCGGGCAAGTCCACGCTGCTGAATCTTATGGGAGGGCTGGACCGTGCGACAACGGGTTCTGTGACCATTGGCAGTGAGCGCATCGACCAATACTCGGACGGACAGCTCGCCGCCTGGCGCGCGCGCAACGTGGGCTTCATCTTCCAATTCTACAATCTGCTGCCGGTGCTGACCGCCGAGCGGAATGTGGAACTCCCCCTGCTGCTCACCCATCTCTCCAAATCCGACCGCAGGAAACATGTGGAGATTGCGCTGAAAGCCGTGGGTCTCTCTCACCGGACGAAGCACTATCCACGCACCATGTCGGGTGGTGAGCAACAGCGTGTGGGCATTGCCCGTGCCATCGTGACGGACCCCACCATCCTGCTCTGTGATGAACCGACCGGTGACCTCGACCGCAAATCCGGCGACGAAATCCTGACCCTGCTGCAGACGCTGAACAAGGATCATGGCAAGACCATCGTGATGGTCACGCACGACCCCCACGCCTCCGCTCGCGCCACCCGCACCCTGCACCTCGATAAGGGACAGCTTTCAAACGAGCCCGCCGCATGAAGTTTCTTCCGCTCATCTGGCGCAATCTGATGCGCAAAAAGTTGCGGACGATCCTGACCTTGCTGTCGGTATTCGTCGCGTTTCTCCTCTTTGGCATTCTCTGCATCATCAAGGAGGCCTTCACCGCGGGTGTCTCCATGGCCGGTGCGAACCGCCTCATGGTGCGGCACAAGGTCTCGCTGATCCAGTTGCTTCCCTACAGCTATGTGGACCGCATCCGGAATGTCCCAGGTGTCTCCGCAGTGACTCACGCGACCTGGTTCGGCGGCGTGTACAAGGACCCCAAGAACATGGTCGGCACTTTCCCGGTGGATCCGGATTCGTACTTCGACATGTTTCCCGAACTGGTGATCTCACCCGAGGTCATGACGGCCTGGAAGGAGAAACGAAATGGCGCCGTGGTGGGCAAGGCTACGATGGATCGTTTCGCTGCGAGCGACGGCTGGAAAGTCGGCAGCGTGATCCCCTTCACCACGCCCATCTGGGGCTCTCCCAAGGGTGCAAACCAGTGGGAGTTTGAGATCGTGGGCACCTATGATCTCAAGGAAAAGAAAGGTGACAACACCGGCTTCTTCTTCCGCTATGACTACTTCGACGAAGGTCGCGAGCAATTGAAAGGCCAGGTGGGATGGCTCAGCGTACGTGTACAGAATCCGGACGATGCGCCCGCGATCGCCGCCAAGATTGATGAGGAATTCGCCAACTCGGCCACCGAAACCAAGGCGGAAACCGAGGCCGCAGCCATGCAGGGCTTCGTCGCGCAGATCGGCGACATTGGCGCCATCCTCACAGGCGTGCTCAGCGCGGTCTTCTTCACCATCCTGCTGGTCACCGGCAATACCATGAGCCTCGCGGTGCGTGAGCGCACCCAGGAAATCGGCACCTTGAAGGCGCTTGGTTTCACCCACATGAAGGTGCTCTTCATGGTGCTCGCGGAGTCCTGCTTCATCGCCATGCTCGGCGGGCTCCTCGGACTGGGTACTGCGTGGTTGATCACTCAGGGAGGAAGTCCTGTGCCGCAAATGCTGCCCATCTTCATCCTTCCTGACCGCGACATTATAATCGGAGTTTGCGCCATCCTGGTGCTCGGCGTTGTCGCGGGTGCTTTCCCTGCCATTCAAGCCATGCGTTTGCGCATTTCCGATGCGCTACGCAGGGAGGGCTAGACAGCCCCTCCTCCATCTTCTGCAGCCAGCGCTCTTTTCTGTCACATGCCATGAATTGGTTTCTCCAGGTTTTCTCAATCATTCTCTTCAACCTTCGCTCTCTCCCGGAGCGCAAGGGGTCTGCTCTCTCCGCAGCGGTCGGCATTGCCGGCGTGGTGGCCGTGCTGGTGGGAGTTCTCTCGATTGCGGAAGGGTTCCGAAAAGTCATGAGTTCCGCGGGAGAACCGGACGCAGCCATCGTGCTGCGCGCTGGCGCGGACAATGAGATGAACAGCGGACTCACGCGTGAAGATCTGCGCATCGTCCGTGATGCCCCTGGCGTGGCGCGGGCGCCTCATGGAGAGACCGCGCTGGCCTCCGGCGAACTGCTGGTGATCGTGGACCGTCCCAAGCGCACCACGGGCACGGATGCGAATGTTCCGCTGCGTGGCGTGGAGCCCGCTGCCTTTGACGTGCGTCGCAACCTCAAGATTGTGGAAGGCCGCCGCCTCGAGCCAGGCAGAAATGAGGTGATCGTTGGGTCCGGCGCCACTACGGCTTTTGCGGGACTGGATGTCGGCCAGAGCTTCAAGGTGGGTCAGAACACCTGGGAAATCGTGGGGATCTTCACTGCGGACGGGGGCGTTGCGGAATCGGAGATCTGGGGAGATGCCGCCGTGATTCAGGCGGCCTACAAGCGCGAGAACAACTTCCAGTCAGTGCATGTCCGTCTGAATTCCTCTGAGTCCTTCCAGGAGTTCAAAGATGCGCTGACGAGCAATCCCCAACTCAAGGTCAAAGTATCCCGGCTCTCAGACTTCTATGCGGAACAGTCAGAGATGCTCTCCAGCTTCATCACCGGAATGGGTGTCTTCATTGCAGGCTTGATGGCCTTGGGGGCTCTCTTTGGCGCGCTGAACACCATGTACGGCTCCATCTCTGCCCGTACCAGGGAGATTGCCACACTGCGAGCGCTGGGCTTTGGCGCCAGCCCGGTCATTTTCTCGGTGTTAGGCGAGTCGTTGGTGCTGGCATTGGTCGGTGGGGCTATTGGCGCGGCGATTGCCTACTTCGCCTTCAACGGCATGCAGACCTCCACCATGAACTGGCAGACCTTCAGCCAGGTCACCTTTGCGTTCGCCGTGACTCCTGCGCTGCTCCTGCAGGCCATCATCTGGGCCTCAATCATCGGCCTGCTTGGCGGTATCTTTCCGGCGATTCGCGCTGCACGGCTCCCCATCGCCTCTGCACTTCGCGAGACGTGATCGAGCGAGCGAGCAACACTTGAGAGCGACAGGACGCGTCTGCGTCGGGTCAGTTGTTCGTGTTGATGGAGGCGGCGGCGATCCCTATAAAGCCGAGAACGAACGCGGCTGGGAGAAGGATCAGAAACAGCGGCAGTATCATCAGCCCGATGAGCGGCGCTGCGAGAACGCAGGCGATGGCGATGGCCGTGTTCGTTGGATGCTTCAACCAGTCCATGGCAGGTCCGGCCACCCGGCAAAACGCCTTAAAAATAGGCGCATGTGCAACAGGTTGAAAGACCTTGGCTTCAAGCAATCTCCGAGTGCCGTCAGGGTAGCCGTCTAGAAAAGCGGGCAGCCCAGGCACCAGTCCCGCGCCCTCCACAGTTGAGGAAGTCGAGTTCATGGTAATAGCAGGTTGTTACTATCTTGCCATGATACGTTCCACAGAGGCAAGACTTATCTTTTAACTGCAAGGAGTATCCCTCATTGACGCTCCTGTTTCGCCGTGACATTCGTAGTTAACCGTTGATGCTCATCACTTCATCCAGGCTCGATCTTGTTCCTTTAACACTGGATTTCATGCGGGCCTCGCTGGCGCATGACACCGATACGTGCTCGTGGATCCTGGGTGCCACGGTGCCGCCGGAGTGGCCGGAGCCCGACTACCGCTATGTCCTGGACCTGAGGATCGGCCAGTTGGAGGCGGATCCTAGTCTACTGCCCTGGCTTATGCGAGCCATGGTCGACCGTGAAACTCGCGCCATGGTAGGTGACATCGGCTTTCACACCGCTCCGGCTCCGGAATACCTGCAACCCTACTCGCCGGAGGCCGTGGAGTTTGGGTTTGGGGTGTTCCCGGAATATCGTCGCAAAGGCTATGCTCGTGAGGCAGCGAAAGCCATGATGCACTGGGCCACTGACAACCACGGTGTCACCGAATTCATCATGACCATCCGGCCAGACAACGTGGCTTCACAGGCACTCGCTGCGCAGCTTGGGTTCGTGAAGATCGCATCCCACATCGATGAGATCGATGGCGAGGAGGATATTCTTGAGTTGCGGCTGAACTCAATACGCGACGAGCTGAGTGGAGGTTAGGCCTTCTGGCCTGACAGTGGGCGTTGGGCCTTCCGGCCCGACAGCAATGTCACCATTCACCACCGTCAGGGCAGAAGCCCTAACGCCCACTGTCGGGCTGGAAAGCCCAACCTCCGTCTTGCGCTTCACCCCCACCCCTTCGTCCGCGTCCGTGTGCCGCACACGTTCACCTTGATGCCCAACTCACGCGCAAAGGCCGCCTTCGTGAAAAGGCAGTTGTCTGCGGCCTTTCCATCATTCGCATACGCGACCTGGATATGATTCGCCTGGTGCTTGGCCATGAGTTGATCCCGGCTCACGCCGTACGTCACGGCATGCATGATGGGCCACTGAGGTGTGGTGGCCTGCCAGCGACGTTCCGTTTCCGCCTTGGGTAGCTCCACCACTCCCCCACGGCCAATGTCCATGTGCAGCGCTTCGTTCTCCACATAGATACGTGACCAGACGATCTCACCCGGCTTCGAAACACCTCGCAAGGTGCTGCCGCCATTCGGAAAATACATCGCAGGCTGACGGTGGCCGTCGGCGCCTTTCCATCCCTTGATGAAATGCGCGGGCGGCGCGGCTCCGCTGATGAGCAGCACCCACACGTAGTCGTCACCATATTGCTCGCCCCAGCGCACGTCATGCAGGGTGGACTCCACGGGCTGCCCCAGCGCCTGATGCACGCGGCAGGTCATGAGACCATCGAGACCGGCGCATTCATCCACTTCGTTGAAATGGACAAGTGGTTCACCTTTGTAGAGCACATGGCTGCCATCTCGGCTTGTCACCGGTGGACGGTCGGAATTGTTCAGCGTGCCTTCCACAAGGTCGCTTGCGGGCAGCAGATCCTTGAGACCCTGCTGGTACTGGATGCCGATGGAGTCACAGCCGAAATCATCCGCGATGCGCAGGGCGGCGACGTACATCTTGCACTGCAGCAGCACCTGCTCACGCGTGAGCTCGGTGGCGTGATTCTTGCCGAAGTGGAACTTCATGCCCTTCTTCTCCAACCACGCGAGCACGGCATGCGCCTCGTCATCGGGCGTCTGCAGGGTTTCATAGAAGAGCGATGATTGGCTGAGGCGCTCCTTGAAGACGCCACATGCATGCAGGGCGTGATCGGGGATGATGGCATTGAACATGCCCATGCAGCCTTCATCGAAGATGCCGAGAATGGCCTTCTGCGAGCGCAATTCCTCCCCAAGTTGCGCTCCAAGCTTCGCGGCCTGTGCGGGAACCTTCACCTTCTCCAGCTTCTGCACGTGGCTGAGATCATGAGTAATCTTGCCCGTCTTCAACCACTGACGCAGTTTGCTTTTGAAGAAGGTATCCGTGAAGTCAAGGCTCCACAGCGTGGAGTAGCGCACGCCGGCCTTGGTGAGAGAACCATTGAGATTCAGCATGCCCACCAGCCCGGGCCACTGCCCGGACCAGTTTGCGACTGTGAGAATGGGTCCACGATGCGTGGTAAGCCCCGCCAGCACATGGTGCGAGTATTGCCACACCGCCTCCGCCACAATGAGCGGCGCGTCTGGATCGATGCTGCGGAAGACTTCAATCCCTTCACGCTGGCTGGCGATGAAGCCGTGCTTCTCGTCTTCCTTGTAAGGGTGCGAGCGCACAAGATCGAATCCCTCCGCCGCGAGCGCTTCTCCCAGTGCTGTCTCCATCGCGTGCTGTGCGGGCCAGCAGGTCTGATTCGCCGAGAGACGGAGGTCACCGCTGGCAATGAGTTGCACCGCAGGGCGGGACGAAGCAGTGGAATTTTTTTGGCTGGCTTTCTTCATGGCAGAGGAAGGGTGGAAGATGGGAGACTGTAAAAAACCAAAAGATAGGATGGAGTCAGGCGGAGAGATTCGCCGCAGCGGGCCAGGCATGATCGCGAGTGATGCCGAACTCAGTGAGGAAGCCCCCCACGCGCTCGCGCTCCTGCTCACGGAAGCGGTGGAAGGGCTCGGCAAGGAAATCATCGCAGATGCCCAGCACGCTCAGGGCGCACTTCACGCTCTTGATGAATGCTGAGCCATAGCGACCCACCTTGTAGATGGTGCCAGAGATGCGCATGACCTGTGCGTGCAGTTCCATCACGCGATGCACATCATTCTTCACCGCGGCCTCATAGAGCTCCACATACAGACGCGGGCAGAGATTCGCGCCCCCGCAGATGCCGCCATGGCCACCGAGCAGCACGCTTTCGCCCAGCAGTTCCTCCGGCCCCACCAGCAGGCTCCAATCCGGACGTTGAGCGAGTTCACGGACCAACTGGTGATAATACACCATATTGCCCGAGCTATCCTTGAGCCCCACCACACCTGGGAGCTGCATGGCCCGGCGCACGGTATCCAGCTCAAATGTTACCTTCGTGTGGCTCGGCATGTTGTAGAGGAAGACAGGGAGTGGCAATTCCGGCACGAGGTCTTCCACATACTCCACGAGTTCCGGCTGCCCCACGGGGAAGTAGTAGGGCGCAGAGAGCACGACCGCCTTCGCGCCATGCTCCGCGGAGAAGCGGGCCAGCTCCACGCTCTCTACAAACGAAGTATCAGTGATGCCCACCAGCACCGGCACACGTCCGCCCACCAGCTGGCACGTGCGCTCCACCATCTCCCGGCGCAGCCGGTAGCTCAGGCTGGGCGCCTCACCCGTGGTACCCAGGGCAAAGATGCCATGCACCCCCCCACCCAGCATGTGCTCGACGAGCCCCTCCAGTCCGGCGACATCCAGCGTATCGCGATCTTTGAGTGGCGTGATGATGGGCGGGATGATGCCGCGGTAGGCGGGCGAGGCTGCTTGGGTCATGAAGGGTCAGTGATGAGAATGGGAGTCTCCGGTATCGCGCGGGCGGATGAGGAGCACGAGCACAGCGGAGAAGACACACACCGCAGCGAAGGCGGTGAAGATGACATTGAGCGGTACATGGCGGTCGCGCATGTAGCCGAAACTCCAGTCCGCCACGCCGCCAAACATCATGCTCACGAAGTTCATGATGCCGTAGCCCGTGGCGCGTAGATCCGGCCGCACGATCTGCGAGAGAATGGGCATGTTGTTGATGTCAAAGAAGCCCCAGCCAATGCCGAAAAGGATGAGACCGAAGATGGCCAGACCAAAGGAATGCATGGAAGGCGCATTCCCCACGCTGAAGAGCGCGGGAACAATCAAGGCCATGCCGATCGCACTGACATAGATGCGACCGCGCTGAGTGCGACGCATCCACCTGTCCGCCAGCCATCCTGCAAAGAGTGCGGAAACCAGCGCAGCAGCCTGCCAGTAGAGTGCTGCGGAAACGCCTGCCTTGCCTTGGGAGATGTTGAATTCCTTCTGCAGGATGGCAGGCATCCAATCGCGCACCACCCACGCAGCAATGGCAGGCAAGGTGAAGTAGAACACCAGAAGGATGAAGGAGAAGTTTCCGAAGAGCACGCCGAGCGCCTTGAGCAACTTCTTGAATTCATTCTCCTTTGAAGCGGGCACCGATGCGGACGCCATACCGATAGTATCCGCATCGACATAGCGGCTCTTGTCCCTCAACAGCAGCAGCAGAGGGAAGGCGTACAGCAATCCGACGATGCCGGTCACGTCAAAAGCCCAACGCCAGCCAAGATTGGGTGCATCTGCCACATAACCCGCGAATCCACCCACGATGACGCCGCAGTAGATACCCATCTGGTGAATACTCACGGCGCGCGAGCGGGTGAGCGTGGTGTGGTAGTCTGCAATGAGAGCCAGTGCCGCGGGAATATAGAATGCCTCACTGATGCCCATCAACGAGCGCGCCCACATGAGTTCCTCAAAACTTTTGGCATGCCCCGTCCACCAGGTGATGGCAGACCATACAAAGAGACTTGTGCAGATGGTGTACCGCTTGCTGAAACGATCTGCGATGTAACCACCGATGGGGCTGAAGAAGGCATAGACCCACTTGAACTGCGCCAGCATGTGGCCCCAATTTTCCTCCGAGCCCACTGAGGGAATGTCCCTCATCACGGACACCTTCATGGAGGCAATCATCTGCCGATCGAGGTAGTTCAGCAGAGCGACAGGAAACAAGAGCGCGACAATGGTCCACGCGTAGCGAAGGGTCGAAGGAGGCTGAGCGGCAATCATGAGGAAGGTGCGGTGATGGAATCAGCGGCGTATTCTCGTCACTCGCGCTTGGTGCGGTCAACGGCAGCAGACTGGTCACCTGACTTGACCATTGGCTTGGCAGGAGATTTTTCCTTGGGTGTGAGGGCGGCCAGTTTGGCTAACTCCTCTTCGGACAAGGCACGGTTGAAGATGGCAAGTCCGCCGATGCGCCCATCAAAAAAATTCCCCCAGGATCCTCCGCGATGCACGGCGCCAACGGTGAAGTCCGCTCCATCAGCACCGCCATCAAAGAGGCCATCTGGATATGGAAAGGGATTGTACTGCTCCAGCGAATCGAGCTTCCCGTTCACAAAGACACGCGAAGCCCTGCCATCGTAGCTCATGGCGAGGCATTGCCAGGAGTTCAGCGGGATCTCTGAGGCTCCACTGGAGTAGGTGATGCAATACTCTTCGCCTGGCGTGGGGCCTCCCACCGCAGAGACGTGCCCATGAATGCGATTCGCGAGAGGGTACCGCTTCATTTCATCGGCCTTCGTGCCGCGCGGCGCATTCAGGAAAAGGCAGTACTGCCGCTTCTTCCGTGTCTCATCCCACACACCTCCGATCGCCTGCCACGAGCTTTTGTCCCCTCGCTTCACCCACGCCACTACCGTGACCTGGGCATCCTTCCCATGGATATCCAGTGCGCCCACATCCTTACGCGGCACCATGAGCCACTGGCCGCGCTTGATGCGTGCGGAGTATGGACCAAAGACGCCATCCTCCACCCGTGCGACCGGGCCCTTCATTTCCTGCAATGAGTATGCACTGGCACCACCCTTGGACGTTCGGGCTCCTCCAGCCTCTGCCTGGAAGTCCCAAAACGCGACGAGTCCCGGTGTGCCCGTCACTACTGAGGCATCTGCAACCTTTGCTGTCGCGTTGGGAGTTGCAGGCTGACGCTCAGGAAGCTCGCCCTTCAGTAGGCGCTCCACCTCATCCAGCGACACTTTCAGCAACTCTGTTGTCGCCTTGGTGCGCGAGTAGGCAATGTACAGGCTCCCCTCGTGCTCGATGACATGGGGATACTGCAGTGTCGAAGGCTTGTCCTGCGGGATGCCCAGCAGGGCCATACGAGTGAAGTTCAGACCATCCTGCGAAACAGCGAGGTGCATCTCACGACGGCCAATCTTGGGATTGGCATTTGAAACGAGGACGCGGAAGCCACGGCTGGTCTGCAGGGTGAAAAGCTTGCTTGTCGCATTGGGGTAGTTCGTCTTCTCCGGTGCGCTCCAGGTGCGCCCATGATCGCGAGACACGGAGCGAAACAGTCGCAAGGAGCCCCCGTTGTCGCGAATGGCGGAGACGAGTGTGCCATCCTGCTGCTCCCACCACACCGGCTCATCCGGACTGAACTTGCTGCTGCGCACGGCTTCCATGCGATCCACCACGGGAAACGCCTGCCAGTCATTGAGTGCCTTCGTGCCGCCGATGAGCATGCTCACGTTGAACCGCGCATCGCGACGGGTCATCATCCACTCCCCTGTCAAGATCCTCTGCGGTGTGAAATTGTTGATTGCGTTTTCATGGAGCACACCTTTTTCTTTCCAGGTGTCGTCCGCCTTGTTGTAAACAAAGGCGACGAGCTTCAGGTCCTTGTCCACGCCGAAGGCCCCCTTTCCCTTGTAGCTGGCAGCGAGTGCGAGCAGTTCGCCATCACGCACCCAGAAGCCACGCGCAATGTAAGCACGACCCTCCGCGGGTGGGCCGCTCAGCATCTTGGGCTCACTCCACTTCAGGCCATCCTCGCTCGTCGCATAGCGCACATGCTGGGTGGGCACATCCTCCACCACGGGACCGTGGCTCCACATGCACCAGAACTTGCCATCGTGATGCAGGAGGTAGTTGTGCAGTTGGAACTTCCACTGCGGGTCTGGCGCGCAGACCACCGAGTGCGTGCCACTGAGCACTGGCAGCGTGTTGTAGTCGATCTTTGACTCATCTCCTCCGGTACCAGGAAGATCCAGCATCACAGGCAGAGGTTTCTGTTCCTGCGCAGGTGAGGAAACGTGCGCACCTAGCGAGAACAAGAGCAGAGACAAGCAGCGAAGAAGAGGTCTCATAAGTCCAATAGAAGGAATTCACGATCCACTCAATTCGCCGGCACCGCGGGCAGGGCCTCGATCCATGCTTGATTAAACACATAGTGATTCCGGCTCGTGATGAGCTGGATACGACCGTCCCGAGTCTGGGTGGCAGCGAGGTAGCCGAGGTATTCGGTCGTGGTATCACTGAGGTCGAACATGTTCCTGTCGATGGCATTCACGGAACGCTTCTGTCCTCCCGGGGTGATGAGGCGGCGCACGGGCCAAGTCTTGCCATCATCGTAGGAAAGCGCGGCGAACATGCCGTATCCGGTGAATTCACCGCCAGTGCTGTTCTTGAACTTGAGCCCCTTTGGATTCTTCCAATCGCGTGACTGATCGGTAAAGGAACAGAAAAGGAGCGGCCCCTCACGCAGCCGCATGAAGACCTGCCGCTGCACACTGCTGATCGCGGGGAAGTCGATGGTGCCATAGGTCCACGTCTTGCCCCAGTCGCTGCTGTAGCTTGCGGGAGTCTTCCCATCAAAGTTGGCCTGGTGCTTGGGATCATCCTGGCGGCCCAAGGTCATGAGCCTGCCATCGGCGAGCTGCACGATTCCCGCATGGATGCCCACATGCCGCGAACCGCCACCCGTGCGAACCTGCTTCTTCTTGTCCTCAATCTCCGGGAAAGTCCAGGTCTTGCCACCATCACGGCTGATATTGATGCTGGTAGACGAAGTGTCTGCGGTGATGAGGATGTAGCCTTCTTTCGTACGGATGGGTGCATTCCCCCATTCACAAACTGGCTGCGTCAGCTGCGCCCTCGACCAGGTAACGCCGTTGTCCGTGGAGGTGCGGATGACATTCTCGCGATGTCCGCGCACGAAGTGATACAGCGTGCGCTCGCCATCCCACCACAGCTTCGGGCCATGGTCATTCACATCCATGCCGTCCCAGAAGGAGGACGCCTGTTCCCACTCCTTTGCTCCGAGACGCAGGCGGCTTGCGAGGTTGTTCAGCTCCGCGCCACCTTCATCCGCGCAAGAATACCAGATGGCAAGAAGGTCACCATTGGGACATTCCGCGATGGCGGGACTGTGATTGTGCGTGGAGAACAAAGGGCCCACGCTGTCTGGCGGGATGATGACGAAGGGCTTCGGGCCATCGAAGAACGGCACATCCGCAGGCGGCACTACCATCTTTACCAGTACCTGCTTCACATCCTGCGCGTAGCGAGCCGGAGCCGCGGGCGGCAATGACTTCCCCACGGGCTGTGGCCCCATGACGACGCGGAATCCGGTCTTCTCATTAGCCGTTTCAGGAAGCCACCCAGCGCGATTCGCCGAACGCAGGAAGCGCGTGAACACGGAATGACTGCCACCACGAATCACACGGAAGTCACCGTCCGTCCGCCCCAGGGGATCCGTTGTACTTCCCGCTTCGTAGGGCCCATACCAGTCCAGGCACCACTCAGAGACATTGCCGTGCATGTCATAGAGGCCCCAGGGATTCGGCGGTGTCTGGGCGACCTTCATGGATGGAGTCGCTGAGACCGCCTGGTAGTCCGGAGGAAGCTTGTCATCAGGGAAGAAGCGCTTTCTCACCGTGGTATCGCGATGCCATTTCTGAAATCCCTCAGGCAGCGTGTTGCCCGTGTGGAAGATCGTCTTGGTACCCGCGCGGCAGGCGTACTCCCATTCCGCCTCCGTGGGCAGCCGGTAGTTGCGACCTTCCTTTTCGGAGAGCCATTTGCAGAAAGATTGTGCATCATTCCAGCTCACCTGGGTAACCGGATCGCTGTCGTCTCCCTTGCCAGAGATCTCCTTGAACTGCCGGTACTGCCCCAGTGTCACCTCCGTAGTGGCCATGTGAAAGGGTGCCGTGATGGTAACCTGGTGCGCCGGCTTCTCATCCCAGTCGGCGTCGTCAAACTTCGCAGGATGCTTCACCATGCGATAATCCGCCGGTGGACCGTCCTGGCCCATCACAAACGTGCCCGGCTCGATACGCACCAGCTTCATGCCAATGCTGTTGGTGATCTCCTTTTCACTCGCGACGTCAGCCGAAAGCATGGTTCCGCAACGGAGCAAGCCACAGGCAGTGGCGGTGATAAATGAAACTGTGCGCAGCTTCATGAGTATGGGATGGGAATTGGATAGTGCGTACCGCGCGATTACTTCGGCCACTCTCCATTCACGATGTCCTTCAGGGCGAACTTCGCCGGATCCACCACCACGTGGCGCACGAGCTGGCGCTTCCACGTATAGGTGAAGTGCAGCTTGCCATCGGCCGTTTGAATCACCGCAGGATAGCTGTACTCACCGGGTTCACTTTCCAACACGAGCGCTGCCTGCCATGTCATGCCATCTTTGGAAACGGCGACATTGAGGGGCGAGCGGCCCTTCTTCGTGTGATTGTAGATGAGCACGTGCTGGCCATCCTTCATGGTGACAGCATCGGTGCCGGAGTTGGGATTCGGCAGCGAGGTGAGGCTCATGGGTCCCCAGGTCTCACCGAGGTCTGGAGATTCGACGCGGAAAATCTGTCCCTGTCGTGTGCGGCCCAGAGCGAGCAACTTTTTCTTTCCGATGAACAAGATGCTTGGTTGAATCGCATCAATGGGCGGCTCTCCCGGAGAGGAGGGCCCACGGAAGCGGAATGTCTGCGCATTGTTCCTAATTTGTTCAAAATGCACTCGCCATGCACTCGGCTTCGCAACTGTCTCTGTGCTGCTAGGGCAAAGAATGGTACCGTCCGGAAGTTCTACCGGTTTGTTTTTGATAGGTCCCAAGAACCCTTCAGGCAACCTTTTCGATTCACTCCAAGTCTTGCCATAGTCCGTACTGGTGCGCAGCATTCCCCACCATTTCTGAGGTGACGGCCCAACCTTGTAGAAAAGCATTAATGCGCCTTCCTTCGGTTGGAAAAGCACAGGATTCCAGCATGGATAACGTTTCCCGTCGACATCCACGCCATCGGCAGCCTGCACCGCTTGAGACCATTTGTCACCCACCCGTCGGGATACCCAGATTACCACATCATCATTTCCTTCAGCCGTCCCGCCAAACCAGGCAGCGACCAGATTGCCGTTCTTAGCCTCTACGATAGTGGACGCATGGCAGGAAGGCGCGGGCTTGGTGTTCTCATCGAAGAGGAACTCGCGCGAGACGATGGCGGGAGATTCCTCGGCCATGACGGGACCTGTGTGAAGGGCTGCGAGAAGAAGAAGACTCAGAGTAGCTTTCATGGAAGTGAGGTCGTGAGGAGAGTTGCTTGGAAAGGATATGCTACTTGGCGGCGCGAGGATTTTTCATGAAGTAGAAGCGACCATCTTCCGCTCCACCGAGGAAGTCGGGAATCTTGTCACCATCGAAGTCCACCACCGTGGGGCTCACGTCATGGCCTTCGATGTTGCGCTCGGCGAGCGTGCCGGCGTTCTTCATCACCCACTTGCCATCCTTCTCCTCCACCTGATTGAGGAAATCCGCATTGGAAGAGTTCAGCAGGAAGTCGAACTTGCCATCGCCATCCCAATCGGTGACGCAGAGCTTGCGACGGCCGCTGCCGCCAGCGGTCTTGGCATTGAGCTGCAGAGGCTTGCCTGTTTCATCCACGAAGACACGGCGTGGTGCCTTGAGCACGAGTTTGCCATCCACCTTGGCGCGCTCGAAGAAGACGAGGTAACCTTCCTGATCCAGCATGGCGAGATCCACCAGGCCATCCTTGTTGAAGTCATACACCGCAGGCGTGGTGCGCCATTGCGTGACGAGTTCCTTGCCTTTGGGATTCCACCACATCCATGCGGGTTTGGGCGTAGCACCTTCCCACTCCACCTCGATGGCCTGTGGCGCAGCAAGCTTCGGCTCTGTGCGAGTGCCGATGTTCTTCAGCAGTTCCACCTTCCCCCAGATGCCGTTCACGAGAATATCCGGAAGACCATCTGCATCCCAGTCAGCAACGTTCAGCGTGGTGTATCCCCACTTCGCCTCTGCGGGCCCCTGGATGCTGCCATTCGGCCCAGCGAGAATGCGGAAGACCTTGCCCCCGGCTTCGAGACGCTTCGGTGCGGCCCACTTGGGCACGGCGACATTTGGGCCACTGAGGTTCTCGAAGAACTCGATGTAGCCCGCCGTGTTACCAGACACGATGTCCATGTCGCCATCGCCATCCCAGTCAAAGCCCACGGGTGTGGCGAGGGCGCCGCACTTGAGAGTTTCCGCCTGCTGCTGGAAGTAAGCGGGCGCCTTGAAGACAGGCATGCGCTTGTCCGAGAGCTTGCCGGTGTTCTCCACGAAGGCGACGCGGCCATCTTCATCTCCCACGATGAGATCGAGGTCACCATCCTTGTCCCAGTCAAAGGCGACCGGCACGATCATCTCCAGATCCATGGCGAGCGTCTTGCCCTCCGTGTCCTTCATCAGGGTGCCTTGGGCGTACTTCGGTTCCTTGCGCGTGCCGATGTTTTCGAAGTAGGTGAACTTGTCCAGGAACTCGCCGCAGATGAGGTCGAGATCGCCATCGCCATCGTAGTCACCGAAGTTCGGCGAAGGGCAGCCAAAGGTTTCAAGACGCTTTCCATCCGCCTCGATGAACTTGGGCTCGGCATACACCGGCTTCTCCGTGGTGCCGGTGTTCTTGATGAAGTAGACCCAGCCGTGCAGCGGGCCATTCATCCACTTGCCCTCGGCATTCCATGCGTCATCCCAGCCGTAGTAGCTCCAGTCCTCCACGGCCACGATCAGGTCAGTCACGCCATCGCTGTCGTAGTCTTCATAGCGCCACTGGTTGTGCCGCATCTTGGGTCCCTTCGGCTGCTTACCCTGGGGTTTGTGAAACTTGGCTTCCACCGGCAGTTTCACTTTCTCATCAATGCCGGTCTTGGTGAAGTTCAGATACTCAAAGCCCGGATTCAGCACGCGCATGCTGCCATCCTTTGCGTAGCTGGGCATGACATAAGTTACCGTCTTGCTGAGGCGCGGGCCAGGTTTGAAGACGGGCATCTTGTCCTTCGCGGTGTCACCCGTCACGTTTTCGAAGACATAGATGCCGTTGTACGGCTTGTCAGGACAGGACACAATAAGGTCATAGTCTCCGTCCCCATCGGCATCACACGGCACAGGCCAGGCCCAGAGACCGACGCCGAGGTCCACGGTCAGACCGGGATTGTGGTACTCCAGACGATCCAGAGCGGAAGCAGCTGAGAACGAGGTGGCCGCGAACAGCGCACACAGCGAAGTGCGAAGAGAAGAGGTGTAGCGTGTCATGATGCAGAATGGGAGGAAATGAACAGAAATGATGTGGAATCGCGGCTGCCTGTAAGGGAGGCGAATCAATCAGGCCGCGCGAGTGCGCTGGGATTTGCGGGGGCGGGCGTTGCGCTCCATGCGCTGGTACTCGCTCATCATATCATCTGGCAGATCGAGCGGTACGGCATCTGCCTCGGCAGCGGCACGTTGTTGGTCATAGTGCTCCAGAGACTCCTTCATGCTGGCGCGGATGTGCTCCGCCATCAGCTTGCGCGCCACCTCCCCCTTGCCTGCCTTTACTGCATCCAGAATCTGGATGTGGTAACGATGGGTTTCCTCGATGATGCCGAGGTCGTGCTCCTGCCGGGGCGTGGCGAAGATGCGGGCCAGCAGGCGGCTGTCCGCCACGATCTTCATCATGCGGCGATTCCCAGCGGCGCGGATGAGAAGCTGGTGGAAGGCGAGGTCCGCGGAGAGCAGGCGCTTCATCATCGCGGCGTCTGGCACCGTCTTTGCCCTTTTGCGCAGTTCTTCGGCCACAGACTTCATCTCCCGGCAGAGGGTATCCAGCATGTGGGCATCTCCCTCGGAGAGCTTGCCCGCTGCCTGGAACACGGCGTAGGGCTCCAGCGCTTCGCGGAGTTCATAGAGCTCCACCAGGTCGCGACGATCGAGCGCCTTCACCCGGGTGCCAAAGCGGGGCACCTGCTCCAGCACGCCCTCCTGCTCCAGCATGCGGAAGGCCTCGCGCACGGGCGTGCGGCTGATGCCCATCTCGCGGGCCACGGCGAGTTCGGAAAGGACATCTCCGGCCGTCCACTCACCCGCCAGAAGTTTCTTCTGGATGTAGTGATAGGCCTTGTCGCTGAGGGAGTCGGTGGATGCGTCAGACATGGAAGAACTGGTGTAGCATATTGCTGGTATACCAGCGGTGTGCGCAAGACAAAACGGGGGTCTTTTCAGGATGCTTTCATCTTTCCCGAGAAAATTTTCCCGGTCACCTCGGGGGCCACCTGCCTGTGCCCGTGGCAGGTTTCTAACAAAACGCGTCCAAAGGTCGTATAGAAACCACCAAAACTGTTCGTTATGTCGCACCCTTTTCGCAAAAAGTCACGTCACCCATGAAGCAGCTCCTGCCCTCATTCTTGTGTCTTTCCGCCGCCCTCTGCCTGCACGCGGAGCCCCCGGAAATGCAGACCGTGCGCATCAATACGATGACCGCGCAGATGAAGTATGATGAGAACGAGTTCACCGTGCGTCCCGGACAGCCGGTAGAGGTGGTGTTTCAGAATGGCGACGACCTGCCGCACAACCTCGTGTTCTGCAAACCGGGCACCAATGTCGTGGAACTGTCCATGAAGCAGATGGAGCAGCCCGAACTCGCACTGAAGCGCAACTGGCTGCCGGAAGACGACCGCATCCTCTACCATACGAAGATGCTCAATCCCAAGGAACGTGAAGTCATCCGCTTCACGGCTCCGGACAGGCCCGGCAACTACCCCTTCGTCTGCACCTTCCCCGGCCACGCCATGACCATGAATGGCGAGATGAAGGTCATTCCCGAGGGTGAAGGGCTGAAGGACCTGAAGTTCAAGATGTACCTCGGCGACTGGAAGCAGCTTCCCGATTTCTCCAAACTCACCGAGGTGCACCGTGAAGGCGTGATCGCCGACAACCTCATTCAGGTGAAGCTGGACGACTACAAGAACCAGTTCGGCGTGGTCTATACCGGGAAAATTTACGCCCCGCGCACGGGCAGCTATCGATTCTTCCTCACCTCGGACGACGGCGCGCGCATCCTCATCGATGGCAAGAAGGTGGTAGAATATGATGGCATCCACCCCGCTGGCAGCGTGAAGAGCGCTGGGGTAAAGCTCGACCATGGCGAGCACGAGTTCCGCCTGGAGTATTTCCAGGCTGGCGGCGGCATCGAGATCTACGCTGCCTGGAAGGGCACCGACTTCGACATCACTCCCCTCTCCACCTGGCGTCCCAAGGGATGGAAAGAAGGCGACGCGAAGAAGAAGCCCGACACGCTGGGCATGCCCATCGCCGTGACAAGCGAGCCTGTGATCTATCGCAACTTCATCGCCGGTGCGGGAAATCGCGGTATCGCCGTGGGATACCCCGGCGGCATCAACATCGCCTGGAGCGCCGAGAGCATGAACCTCGCGCTGGTGTGGCGCGGTGCCTTCATGGATGCGGCCCGTCACTGGAACAGCCGTGGCGGCGGTTACCAGGCGCCGCTCGGCTATGACGTGCTGCGCCCCACAGGCGAGGTTACACCCGCCTTCGCCGTGCCGGACGGCAGCAGCGGTCCCTCCTGGCCCACATGGAACAAGGAGAAGCGCTACGATGGGTATATCTGGAAAGGATACACCCTCGATGCGAAGCGCGCCCCCACCTTCCGCTATGAGTGGAATGGCGTGGCCGTGGAAGACACCTTCGCCGCCAGCGGCACCGGCACCGGTCCGGAGGCCACGCTCACACGCACCATCAAGCTGAAAGGGAACATCCCCGCCGGTGCCCTGTTCCGCCTGGCCAATGGCAAGGTGCAGACCAGTGGCAGCGACTTCCTCGTGGAAGGTCCGAAGTTCGCGTTGGAGGGGAACACCTTCAATAACCAGTTCCTCGTATCCGCGAAGGGCGCCTCGGTGTCTGGAGAAAATCTGGTGGTGCCAGCCACCTCGGAGATCGTGGTCACCTATACGTGGCCGAAATAACCGCCGGTCGCGTTCCTCCTTCCCCATCTTCCCCTGCCCTTTCCCTTTTCGATTCCCATGAACTTCCGCTCCGCAGCCCTGCTTCTTCCAGCCATGCTCGGTTTTGCTGCTTCCACTGCCACTCTCCGCGCAGCCGAGCCACCGAAGGAGTCTGACTATTACAAAATCACCACTTATGATACACCCAGGGAGACCGCCATGGAGGTGGGCTCTATCGAGCTGCTGCCGGATGGCAAGCTGGCCCTGGGCACGCGTCGTGGGGAGATCTGGGTGGTGGACCACGCGCGTGAGGCAGACCCCAGCAAGATCAAGTTCCAGCTCTTCGCCTCCGGCCTGCATGAAGTCCTGGGCCTCGCGTGGAAGGACGGCTGGCTGTACGCCACCATCCGCTATGAGATCGTGCGTCTCAAGGATCAGGACGGCGACGGACGCGCGGACATCTTTGAACCCGTGAGCGATGGCTGGGGCGTGAGCGGCGACTACCACGAGTACGCCATCGGCTCCCGCTTCGACAAGGAGAACAACCTCTGGGTCACGCTCTGCCTCACCGGCTCCTTCAACAGCAACATCGACTTCCGCGGCTGGGCTCTGCGCGTCACGCCCGAGGGCAAGGTCATCCCCACCTGCAGCGGCATCCGTTCGCCCGGCGGCATGGGATTCGACGCGGATGGCGAGGTGTACTACACCGACAACCAGGGCCCGTGGCACGGCTCCTGTACCTTGCAGCACCTCGTACCCGGAACCTTCCAGGGACACCCCGGCGGCTTCCGCTGGTATGAGAAGACTTCGCTCAAGAAGCCCGTGGAGCCCAATGACAAGAGCCGCATGGTGACTGAGCGCACCCGCATCAAGGAACTGGTCCCGCCAGCGGTGTACATGGTGCACGGGAAGATTGGCAACTCCTCCAGCTTCATCGTGTGCGACGAGTCCAAGGGCAAGTTCGGCCCCTTCCAGAAGCAGCTCTTCGTGGCGGACCAGTCCCACTCGAATGTCTCACGCGTCTTCCTTGAGACCGTGAATGGCGTGAAGCAGGGCGCGGTCATCCCCTTCCGCTCAGGCTTCCTGTCCGGACTCATTGGCGGTCGCATGGACAGCGAAGGCCAGCTCTTCGTGGGAGGCTCGGACCGCGGCTGGGGTGCGCGTGGCGGCAAGCCCTATGACTTCGAGAAGCTGGAATGGACCGGCAAGGTGCCCTTTGAGATTCACGAGATGCGCGCCAAACCGGATGGCTTCGAGCTGACCTTCACCGAGCCGGTGGATCCCGCCACTGCAAGAGACCCCGCCAGCTACAGCCTGCGCGCCTTCACCTACATCTACCAGGCAGAGTACGGCAGCCCGGAGGTGGACGAGGTCCTGCCGAAGATCATCGCCGCCGAAGTGGCGAAGAACGGCAAGTCCGTGCGCCTGCGCCTCTCCCCCCTGACAAAGGGGCACATCCACGAGCTTCACCTGGATGGCGTGAAGTCACCTTCGGGACAGCCGCTGCTGCACCCAGTGGCGTATTACACCCTCAATGAAATTCCCGAAAAATAGATCGTCTCGCAGTGTCAAATCTGTCACAATGCGGGAACCCATGACGAGCCAATCCCCCATTGACCCGGCTAAGTTCTATGAGCAGTTTCTGGCTGAGCGTGAAGAGATCCTGAAACATAAATGGATTGAGAGCGCGAAGGCCCAGGAAGACATTGGCTTTGAGAGAGCACTCACCGAGTGGATCTCAGAGCATCGTGAAGGCTGGCGCGATGGCCTGGCCGGAGAGAACTGAGGCTGCCCGCATCTCCGGCCGCAAAAAACCTTGCCGCCGCCCTCCGCACCGCAGATATTGGGTTGCCTCCTTCTTGTGCAACGAATTGCATAGGTTCTCCTAATAGAAATCCCGGAAAATCGTTTCTGAGATGAGCAATGCACCCATGCCATCACAGTCAAGCGACCCGGCCGGAACGTTGGTGCGGGAGGCCCTCGCACAGTTTGAGAGCAATCTCATTGGGTATGCCACCAGCATCCTGGGGGGCGATGAAAGCCGTGCCCGTGATGTGGTGCAGGACACCTTTCTCAAGCTCTACCTTGCTGAGCCAGACCGCGTGCGGGAGAACCTCAAGGCGTGGCTCTACGCCGTCTGCCGCAACCGGTGCCTCGACGTCCTCCGCAAGGAGCACCGCCTCAGCTTCACCGACGACCAGGATACGCTCGACTGGCTCGATGAATGGCAGCCCGATCCCAGCGACGACGCAAGCCGCGAGGAAATGCTCGAGCACGTCTGGGCCACGATGGAGCAACTCCCTCCCAATCAAAAAGAAGTTCTTCGCCTCAAATTCCAACACGGTCTCAGCTACAAGGAAATCTCCAGCATCACCGGCCTCAGCGTCACCAATGTGGGCTTCCTCCTACACACCGCCATCAAGCGCCTTCGCAAGCTCATGAACCACGCGCTGGCCGAGCATTGACCGTTCTCCCCCGAAACCTCAATTCCCGTCATGAACTCCCAAGACTTCAATCCACCTGACCTCACCGCCTACGCGCTGGGTGAGCTACCGCCCAAGGAAGCGGCACAGGTGCGCCAGTACCTCGACCAATCGCCCGAGGCACGCGCCGAACTGGAGCGCATCCAGACCATGTTGACTGCACTCGAGCAAGCCCCTGCTATTCCCTTGCGCGCGCTTCATCCCCGCCAGCGTGAAACCGTGCTCGCCATGGGCCAGGCAGTCGCAGCGCCAGCACCCGCTACTCAATCGCGGCGTGTGGTTCCTTTCCGTCCCCCACAGTCTCGCGTGCCCTACGCCAGGCCGGCAGCCAGCGTTGGCTGGACCGTCTTCAAGTATGCCGCAGCAGCCGCGCTCACCGTGGGCGCCTTCGTGATGGGGCAAAAGACTGCCACTTCATTCAACGGCGGCTTCCTCGCTGGCAATGGTTCGTCCCTGAAGGACCTGATCGATCAGCCCTCCGTACATCCAGCCGTCTCCGGCACGGTCGTGGCTGAAGCTCCCGCAGAGCCTCTGCCCGTGGCACCCGCACAGGTGCCGGCGATTGCTTCCGCCCAGATTTCAGGCTCCAACCGCCCGAGCACGCCTTCGAAATCGATTGTGGCTGTCGCGAGTGTGGTGGAGCGCGCCGAGTCCGCTCCAGCTCCTGCGGCACCCGCATCCGGCGGCGCGTCTTCGCTCAAGGGTTTTGCCACCACGGCGTCTTCCACCGAGTCCCGTGTGATGATCACGCCGAAGCTGCTGCGCATCCCTCCCATGCCACGCGAATTCGCCGGTGTGGTGCTGGCCTCGCCGATGCCGGCCAATGTGAAGCCGGAACCTCAGCGCAAGCCGGAACCCCAGCCCGCCTTGGTCCTGGACTCCTGCAAACCGGAAATCGCCTCCTGCCCTTGGGATCCGAGCCGCCGCCTCATGCGCGTGGTCACGCTGCTGCCCATCGAACAGAACGGCATCCAGAATCAGGAGCAGGATTACAAGCTGGTCGTGAAGTTTGACCCCTTCCACGTGCAAGGCTACCGCCTCGTGGGTGAAAGGCACATGCCGCCCTCCCCTGGCAGTACGCAGGCCGCGCGCTTCGCCTGGTATGAGATTGTGCCCAACCGCAATTTCAACCCATCTCCAGATCGTCCAATTACTGTCGGCACCATCACGCTTGAGCAGCCGCGTGGCGCGCAAAGCCCGCATGAGAAGATTGTGGACCGCGGTACCGGCTGGCAGGATGCCCGCGAAGACTTTGTCTTTGAAACCGCCATGGTGGGCTGGAGCCTTCTGCTGCAAGGCACCGAAAATACCGGCAGCCTGAACTACAAACTCGTGCTCGATCTCGCCGAACGAAACCGCGGTGAGGACCCGAAGGGCGAACAGGCGAAATTCATCCAGGTGGTGAAGCAGGCACAGCGGTCGGTGGGGCTGTAGGCAAGGTGCAATCAACAATCCCAAGCCAAGCGACCACGAAGGCCGTCAACTGCAGCGCATGGTTGGACGAACTTTGGGTTCATCGCAAGAAGAGCCAGATGAAGAGAGCTGCTAACGGGATGAGCAGCCACCGCAGGCGCTGAAACCAAGCGCCTCGAACAGCGCCAGCAAACTGACGCCGCCCTTCGTCGAAGGCAGCCCGCCAGATGGCTGGTTCGCTGCCGGAATACTGTCCGGCCGACGCCCCGCTAGTAGCGCCAGCGGTGACGCCTGCACGAAGTCCATGGGTGACAGTGGCACAGAAGTCCGAAGCGACCGAAGCGGACAGACCGCTCTTAACAAGAGCATCTGTAATCTCCGCCTGCGGAGCCTTGCGACGAAGCCCATCGGCAACGAGTGCAACTCGAGCGCGGTCTTCGTTGCTGATTTGTTGCGCGTTCATTGCACAGGAGATGTGCAGAATAATAGCGCGCTAAGGAACGGCGAGGCGAGCCAGAATGTTGAAGACACAACAGGTGCCATATGAACCGTTGCGTGCATCCCCACCAGAAATGCTAGGGGTTCTTGGCTTCATGGATGGGTCGTTTGAGCAACGCAGCCGCGTGGTGATCATTTGGATTTGCGTGGTCCACAAAGCCAATCACAAACCAGCCTTCCTTGGCTAATCTATTCAGCTCCGCCTCCATCTTGTTTCCGTAGTCACTTTCAATGACTTTGTATTCCCATGCGGCAGCAGGGAGACCATCGACAAGGACGGAATCACGAGCAGACTCCCGACAACCGCTCATCAAGATAATGCCTGCAGTGGCGGCGAGGACAGTGTTGCGTAATCTGACTTTCATGGAACGAGTGGGTTTGATGGTTGACCGAACTATTGATAACCGCACAGCCCCTGTGTGGTTGCTTCACTGAGGCGGACTCTCCCGCCGATACGCCTCCGCCAGCAACGTCACCGGCTGTGTCACGGTCCGGCACATGGCCTGCACGCGATTCTTCAACCCGTAAGCGATCTGCAAGTGACAGCCAGGATTAGACGTCGCCACTGCGCATGCGCCGGTCTGCGCGATGTTGTCCAGCTTGCGCTCCAGCAACTTCGCGGATTGCTCCGGCTGGGTGATGTTGTAGATGCCGGCACTGCCGCAGCACCAGTTGCTCTCCGGCAGTTCCACTACCTTCAAGCCGGGAATGGCATTGAGCACTGCGCGCGGCTGGCTCACCACCTTCTGCCCATGGCACAGATGGCAGGATTCATGGTACGTGACTTCCGGAATCTCCACCCCGGCCTGCGGCTTGCGGAAGCCGATCTGTACCAACCACTCGTGGATGTCTTTCACTTTCGTGTCCCACAAGGCAGCACGCGCGGCATAGTCAGGATCATCGTGCAGCAGGTGACCGTAATGCTTGAGATGCGAACCACAGCCTCCTGCATTGGTGATGATGGCATCGAGCGACTCTATCTCGAATGTATCGAGCTGACGTCTCGCGAGTTCCTTCGCCAGATGCGTGGCGCCGTTGTGTCCGTGGAGTGAGCCGCAGCAGGATTGCACACGAGGCGTCACCACTTCGCATCCATTGGCCAGCAGCACATCCACCGTGGCACGGTTGACATCGGGAAAGACCAGATCCTGCATGCAGCCGGTGAGCATGCCCACGCGATAGCGGCGCGTGCCCTGCGGCAGCTCGACCGTGTTGATGATGGCATCAGAAAACTCCGGCGCGATGCGTGGTGATTGCGGTTCCAGATCACGCAGGCTCTTGGGAGCCAGTCGGGTGAGTCCGAACTTCCGCACAAAAGTCTCTGCCCCGCTCTGCTGATACCAGCGCATGAGCATGCCCACAAAGCGCAAGAGCCGCGGCTTCATGAAGAGCACCTCCAGAGTTAGCCAGCGCCAGAAGTCGCGCTGACCGTGGCCTGCAGCGCCGGTGTTCTCGATGTCCGCACGTGCAGTCTCGAAGAGCTCCACGTAGTTCACCCCAGCCGGACACGCTGTCTGGCAGGCCAGGCAGCCCAGGCAGTAGTACATCTCATCCGCGAAGGATTTGCTGACCGTCGCTTCATCATCGGCAATAGCACGCATGAGGGAGATGCGACCGCGCGGACTGTTCCGCTCGCGCTTCGTCTCCATGTACGTGGGACATGTGGGCAGGCACATGCCACAGTGCATGCACTGCTGCAGGACGGAGTAATCCAGTTCCTTGAGCAATAGCTTCCCAGCCCGCTGCTGTGTCCCCGCCTGTTCCGCACTCATTCGATATCCACGGCAAACACCTGAAACTCCGGCGTGACTCCCGGCGCGCGTGTAGCCAGCACCCCGGCTCCAAGAGCGCAGAACAACACCGCCACCAGGCACAATCCAACAACGAGGAGAAGACGCGAGTTCATGATCAGTTCCACCAAAAACCTTTCACTTCGAAGCTGGGTAGACCACCCCACAAGAGCCAGGCAAGACCCAGGGACACGATGAGCAACAACACCACGGCAAGACCAGCCATCATGAGGATGCGTGCATTGGACGGGTTCATGGGCAGTCATCTTAATCAAAAATCTTCCCCGGGTTCAAGAGCCCGCTTGGGTCCAGAGCCCTTTTTACCTTTTGCAGCAGTGTATAGCTCACATCGCCAAACTGCTGTCGGAGGAAGGCCTTCTTCGCCAGCCCTACCCCGTGCTCACCCGTGACCGTGCCGCCTACTGCAAGTGTCTCATCGACAATCTCCTGCAGCGCCAGTTCCACCCGATGCATCTCCTCGGTGTCCTTCTCATTCGTCAGGAAGGTAGGATGCAGATTCCCATCGCCCATGTGACCAAAGGTACCGATGAGCAGGCGATGCTTCGCCGCGGTGGCATTGATGAACTTCACCATGCGCGCCAGTTCGCTGCGGGGCACGGTGACATCCTCCAGGATGGTGGTGGGTTTCACCCGAGCGAGTGCGGAGAAGGCATTGCGACGCGCGGACGCGAGACGGGCACCCTCGGCATCATCCGCAGCCATCTTCACTTCGCGAGCGCCGTGCGTGCGTGCGATCTCCATCATGCGCGATGCTTCATCCTCCACGGCAGCAGGATGACCATCGGTCTCCATCAGCAGGAGAGCCTCCACATCCGTGGGCAGACCGATACGCGCGTAGTCCTCCACACACTGCACCGTCATGCGATCTAGAAACTCCAATGTGCAGGGAATGATGCGTGCCGCGATGATGGCGCTCACGGTCTCCGCCGCCGCTTCCATGGAGTCATACATGGCCAGCATCGTGCGCCGCGCTGCCGGACGCGGAAGAAGCTTGAGCAGGACTTCTGTGATGATGCCCAGCGTGCCTTCACTGCCGATGAAAAGATCCTTCAGCGAGTAGCCCGCCACATCCTTCACGCACTTGTTTCCCAGGCGGGAAATCTCGCCATCTGGCAAGACGACAGTCATGCCCATGATGTAGTCGCGCGTCACGCCATACTTCAGCCCACGCAGGCCGCCGCTATTCTCCGCGACATTCCCGCCAATGGTGCTGATCTTCATCGAACCCGGATCCGGTGGATAGAAGAGCCCGTGTTTCCCGGCGGCATCATCGATCTCCTTCGTGATCACGCCACACTGCACGCGCATGGTGAGATTCTTTTGATCCAGCTCGAGGATGCGATCGAGCTTCACCATGCACAGCACGATGCAGCCACCCAACGGCACGCTGCCGCCGCTCAAGCCGGTGCCACTGCCACGGGTCACGACCGGTCGGCCAACCCGGGCCGCTAATTTCACACAAGCAGACACTTCCTCGGTGCTGCGAGGAAACACGACACATGCCGGCCGGTGCTTCAGCGCCGCTGTGCCATCGAAGCTGTACGGGATGAGATCCTCATCCGCGGTGAGCACAGCCTCTGCGCCGACGATGCCTTGCAATTCTGCAAGCACAGTCGCAGGCAGCGGATTCGCGGAGGCGGGAGCGCTAGAGACTGCGGTAGCCATAAGCTTCACCAAGGTTCAGGCATTCTTCCACGGAGCGCAAACCCAGCGAGGGCGTGGCATGCGTGAGACACGCGGCAGCAGTGCATACGGCAGTCTTCAGACAGCGAGAAACGTCCCATTGTTCATGCCATCCATGCAAATAACCAGCGGCAAAGGCATCACCTGCGCCCGTGGCGCCCACGATGAACCCCGAGGGAACCTTCAATGAGGTCTGCTTCGTGACCGTGCCGTCTTTGGAAACAACCACGCCGCCCTCCACAAAGTGAATGACCACCTGCTGCAATACCCCGCGGTCCAACAGGGCCCGGGCCGCAGTCACGCAGCCCTCCACATCCACCGTATCACCATTCTTCAGAGTCATGCCCGCCACCTTGCCAGCCTCAATCTCGTTGATGATCAGCACATCCGTGTAGGGCAGTGCACTCTCCGCGATCTCACGGAACTGCGGATTCTCCGTGCTGACAATATCCACGGAGGTGGTGAGCCCAGCGTTTTTCGCCGCTTCCAGTGCGAGCGAAGCACGAGTGCGCCCACCGCTCACAAAACTGTCCATCGCATCCAGCAGCATGAGATAGCCAAGATGGAAGTGCTTCGCGTTCGTGTCAGCGAAGTTCACATGCGTTTCATTGAAATGCGCATTCGCCCCACGCTGGTGGAAGAAGGTACGCCTGCCCGTGGACGCCACCGTCATGGCGTCCGTATAGCTCGTGGGCGCATTCGCCGTATGATGAAGCTGTCGTGTATTGATGCCCGCCTTCGCGCAGTCCTGCTGGATCCACGCACCATTGGCATCATCACCCACCAGACCACAGGCCTCCAGTGGATAGCTCGCACCCATCGCCGCGAGATCCTTCAGCACATTGTACGGGCCGCCCCCATTGCTGGAAGTTTCCGAGCGGATGCTCGAGAGCATGTCCTGCTCCGGCCACGCGTCGATGATCTTCACGTAATCGATGATGAAATTGCCCGCGGCGAGAATTCCGGTGCGCATGAGGGGAAATAAAAGTTTAGCAGCTAGATATCAGCGAGACGATGAACTGAGCAGAGTCAGTCGATACCGGTCACCACTCGCTTCCAAGCTGAGAGGTGCACCATAAGCCTCGCTCAAGCGCTCGCTGGTAAGTACATCTTGTTTCGTGCCGGCAGCGAGCACGGCCCCCTGCTTCAGCACGAGCACATGCGTGAAGCACGGCAGGATCTCCTCCACATGGTGCGTCACCAGTACCATGGAGGGTGCTCCCGGTGCGGTGGCAAGCTGCTGCAGCCACC
Source organism: Roseimicrobium sp. ORNL1 (assembly GCF_011044495.1). Taxonomy (GTDB): domain Bacteria; phylum Verrucomicrobiota; class Verrucomicrobiia; order Verrucomicrobiales; family Verrucomicrobiaceae; genus Roseimicrobium. Next base: position 3,402,915 of record NZ_CP049143.1, on the reverse strand, counting down.
CGAGGAAATGCTCACGTGCCACGGGGTCGAGACCAGCACAAGGCTCATCAAGGATAAGTACATGGTACTTCGACATGAGCGCGCGGCAGATGAGAATCTTCTGTCGCTCTCCTTGGGAAAGCACACCCCAAAATGAGTCTGCAAGGTAGCCGCAACCAATCCTCTCCAGCAGTGCACGCGCCTCAGCACGCACCTCCGCGCTCACCTCGCCCACCAGATTCAGCATGGCCTCGCGACCACTGGCCACGGCATCCAGCACAGGCTCACCGGGCTCAAGATAGAACGTGAGCGTACTGGTCACCAGGCCCACCCGCTTGCGCACTTCGCGCCAGTCGGTGCGGCCAAACTCTGCGCCATCCACCATGATATCGCCAGCGGTGGACATCTCATAACCGGTGAGGCAGTTGATGAGAGAGGTTTTCCCACATCCATTTGGACCAAGAATCACCCAGTGCTCCCCTGCCCCGACCCGCCAGTCCACGCCCTTGAGAATCTTCCGGTCGTTGCGCTCGTAGCGCAGACCGGAGATGCTCAGGACGGTCGCGTTGTTTGAATCCGCCATGGTATTGGTGGTGCTCACAGCGAGAGCTTCACGGCCGTGCCGGTCTTCTGCGATTCCAGCGCGGCGGCGAAGATTTCCTGCGAAGCCACCGCCTCCTCCACCGTGGCGCAGCCGAAGCGGTCACCCAGCTTCCCTTCACGCTCCATGAGGAACGCGGCCCACATCTGCTGAATCACATCAGGAAAGCCCGGCTCGAAGATGCCACCGGTCACCGCCTTGAACGGCGTACCGAATCCGAGATCCGTCTGCTTCCAGTACTGCTCCTTGCCACCTTCGAAGACCCACAAGGTCTTGGGGTGCTTCGTGGAGTAGCGCACGCCACCCTCAGTGCCGAGCACTTCGATGAACCAGGTATTCGTCTCTCCAGGAGCGAGCCGCTTCATTTCCAGACGCAGCGGGGCCTCCTGCCCACCGATGTCAGCCCACGTATGCAGCACGGCATTGTCCCACGTATCGCAATCGGCCATGCCGCCTTTGCCATCAGGACGCTGGGGATAGCCTTTCTGAAGTTGGGCAAAGAGCGACTTGGGCTTCCAGCCGAAGCGCAGGGGCAGATGGCACGCATGCATGCCGAGGTCACCGAGCACGCCGATTTCACCGCAGGTGCGGCTGAAGCGTTTCCAGTTCGCAGGCTTTGTCGCATCCAGGTCACTGCTGTGATGGAAGCCGGACACGACCTCCAGCACTCGACCGAACTTGGCAGCCTTCACCGCCTGCACCACACGCTGCGCGCCGGGGAAGAAGGGAAACTCCGAGCTGCAACGTGTATAGCGGCCCGTCTTCTTCACGGCAGCCGCGATGTTCTTCGCCGCGCTCAGGTCAAAGCCGAAGGGCTTCTCCGCAAAGAGATCCTTCCCCGCTTCCAGCACATCAATATAGATGCGCTCATGCAGGTTGTGCGGCACGGCCACGTACACCACGTCCACGGCGGGATTCGCGAGCAGTTCCTTGTAGTCGCCCGTGAGCTGCGTGCAGGAAGGGATGCGCTGGAACCAGTTCCGCACGTCTTCCACCACGTCCGCCACGGCGACGAGTTCAGGCTTCACCTCCACGTCCGTGAGGGCGCACCAACGACCAAAGGCGCTGGCCATTTCACGGCCCATGAGGCCGCCACCAATAATGCCGATACCGACAGATTTCATCGTATGTGAGGAAGGATGATGAATGGAGCGAAGGTATCGAACTAGGCGATGAGCTTCAGCGCGTCATCCACGCTGCCGTTGTCATGCACCATGGCCATGAGAGCACGGGTGATGCCCTTCGGATTTGGGTGCTGGATGATGTTGCGTCCGTACACAATGCCCGCCGCGCCTTGCTTTAGCAGGCCCTGGGTACGCTCAAGGATCTCACGGTCGCTCACGCGGCCACCACCACGTACCAGCACAGGGATGCCACCGGCGGTCTCCACCACCTGATTGTAAAGGGACACGTCGTCGGTCGGATCCGCCTTGATGATGTCCGCCCCGAGTTCCACGGCCTGGCGTACGAGGTGCATGATCTGCACCACATCGCCATTCACCATGTAGCCACCGGCTTTTTCATTCGGCTGGAAGACGAGCGGCTCCACCATCATGGGCATGCCGTAGTAGTCCGCCTGCGGCTTGAGCTTCAGGATGTTCTCCACGCACTGCTCGTGCACCTCCGGCGCGCCGGGAATCTGGAAGAGATTCACGCACACGCACGCCGCATCGAAACGCACCGCCTGCAGCATTGTCTCCTCGATCACGAGACTGAAGCGGGAGGCTGGCAGTTCCTTGCCGTAGATGTTTGCCACGTCCGTACGCAGCACCAGCGAAGGCTTCTCACGCCCGGGAATCTCCTGCAGGTGACGTGCCTGCCCCACGGTGAGCTGGATGGCATCCGGAGCGGCATCCACGAGGGTCTTGATGACCTTGGGCATGGACTCGATGCCCTGGAGGAAGCCGGGCTGATTGAAGAAACCGTGGTCCACGGCGACGTCAAAGCAGCGGCCGGACTTGGCGTTGAAGAGGCGATTGAGGCGAAAAGACTTCATTGGAATGGGTTTTCTATGCTGGAAAGGCGGACGGTGCTGTCAATGCGCAGCTCCCTTTACTTCACTCCCATCAGGTGATTGAGCACAAAAAGCTCAAGCGCCTCATAGTCACGGGCCTCGATGTACTGCTGTTCCAGCTTGCGGTCGTAGCTGCGCACCTTGTCCACGAGGTGGAGGAAGATGGTGCGGCTGTTCGCGAGGTGGGCGGTCACGGGCGAACCCTTCTGCGTGCGCATGGCCTTCACATCAAGACCGATGAATTCGCCCTTCGAGCCGTAGCCATTCTCCTCCAGCACGCGCACCTGGTTGAAGGCCGCACGGAGGTTCGCCGCGCCGAAGTTCTTGTCCTGGTCGTACTTCAGGCCGTTCTGGTCATTGAGATGTACGCTGCCCAGCTTGTCATGCGCCAGGGCGAAAGCCATCTCATCCGAAGGATCCAGACCAGCGAGCAGCGCGTGCGCCGTTTCAATGAGTCCTTTCACGCGCTTCGAGTCCTTCGAGGCATACGCCAGCGCAATCGCGTGGCCGATGGTCGGCACATACGCCTGGTCGGTGGGTTCATTCGGCTTGGGCTCGATCCAGATTTCGATGTTCTTGTCATAGTCGAGCATCTTGTTGATGGTTTCGAGCAGGCGGTCATAGGCCACGCGGGCATTCTTGCTCTCGCGGATGTAGCTGCCTTCGCGCGCCAACCAAAGGACGACGGCCTTGCTGCCCACCGCGTTGGCGATGTCGATGCACTTCTGGGTGCGGTCCCAGGCGTACTGACGGTCTGCCGCGCTGTTGGAGGTGTAGCCGCCATCCACCGTGGCATCCGCGAACCACAGACGCGGCGCAACGAATTCCGGGGTGAGTCCCTGATTACCCAGCATGGCTTTTACTTCACCGGCCTTCTTGGAAATCTGGTCTGGCGAGAGGTCATCCATACCCGGCACGACATCGTCATCATGAAACTGCACGCCATCGAACCCGAGTGGCTTGTACAGTGCGTACTTGGCCTCGTGGGGGTACTCTGCGCGGACAATCGGACCGAAGGGGTCACCTCCTTCGGAGATGTTCCAGGGACCAAAGGAGAAGCGGTAGGTGGTAGGCGTGCTCATGGGTGAATGAATGGAATGGGAAGAGTGAGTGAAGGAGTGATGACAGTTCGTGAAATACAGGTGCAGTAAACACCAGCACCTCCCCTTGATTCTCCGTGTGGCGGCTCATAAAATTGTACAATCGTCTCACTCATGCTCGACTTCGCGGTCAAATCGTGAGACGATGACGCATGGACCTCCAGCGCGAAGCGATCCATCTCGATGCCCGCCAGTCCTTCCGCCTGCTGCGGTGGAAGGACAACGTGCGAGATGTGGAGTCCGTCCTCTCTCCCCGCCGTCGCGTGAAGTTTCAGGGAGCAGGCGAGCGCTGGCACTACCACCCGGAGATGGAACTTTCCATCACTCAGCGCGGCAGCGGCACACGGTTCGTCGGCGACCACATTGGTCCCTTTGATTCCCTGGACGTGGTGCTCATCGGCCCGAACGTACCGCATTTCTGGAAGGGACTGCTCGGCTCCGCTGGCTATGCCGTGCAGTGGAATCTCCCATCGAGTCAGAGCCAATCTCATAGCATCGCGACAGCCATCGGCCTCAGCCTCGGTCTTCCTGAAATGGAAGAGCTGAAACCTCTCTGGAAACTCTCCGCCTACGGCGTGCGCTTCAGCGGGCAGACTGCGGAGAAAGCCCTCTCCCTCGCGGAACAGATGTCCAAGGAAGAAGGCATGATGCGGCTTCACCTTCTCCTCCAACTCTTCACCACCCTCGCCCGCGCTCCACGCCGTGAATGGCAGCGTCTCTCGCAACGCCCCTTCGACCTCTCCGGCCTGCACGCCCATCAGCCCGCCATCGAGCGCGCGATCCGCCACATTCTCGACCACTTCCGCGAATCTCTGCCCCTGTCCGATGTGCTGAAAGTCGCTGGCATGAGCAAGGCGACCTTTGCACGCCAGTTTCGTAAGCACGCAGGCACTCCCTTCAGCGCGTTTGTGAATCGCGTGCGGTTGGATTCCGCTTGTCGTGAGTTGGTGGCAGGTAGTGCCACGGTCGGTGAAATTGCGTTTGAAAATGGGTTCAATAGCCTGTCGTATTTTAACCGCGTTTTCAGAAGCGCGATGAAGTGCAATCCGAAAGATTATCGGAAGCGGGCAGCGAAAAGTTGATTTCTCACATCAATCTCGTGCATTCATAATCGCCCTTACTCAAATGGACATCGTACTGCAACGCTATCTGGCTGGTGAACGTAACTTCGTCGACGAAGAGTTCGACGACATGACCAATGACCTACAAGGAGCCAATTTGGCAGGATCTGACTTCTCTCGCACTTTCATCTACGCAAACTTCCGTGGAGCAAACCTGCAAGGGGTGAAGTTCGTCCACGCCAACGTCAAAACCTGCGACTTCACAGACGCCAACCTCCGCGATGCAGACTTTTCAGGTGCGGCCCTCGATGGAGCCGACTTCGTCAATGCGGACCTCACCGGGGCAGTCTTCACAGGCGCAACAGTTCAAGGTCAATGCTATTCGCAAGGCGAGGTGCCAGGCCATTGGCCGGGAGGTGACGCTTCCTCGTAGCAGAAGTCCAAGTGCCAGGAAAAGTCTGTCCAAAAAAACAAAGAATTCCACTCTCGAGCGTCATGCCTGGTGATGAAGTGCATTGCGCTTAGCCTCACAGTGCTCTTTGCCTCGTTGTCACAAGCGACCGCAAACGAGCCCGCCAAATTGACCGCCACCACCTTTCGATTCCTTCGCACAGAGTCGAAGACCTTTGAACCCAGCACCAAAGAGCAGCGTCCCGCGACCGTTCTCTATGGGGTATTCGCGTTCCGCCATCCGGGTCCACAGCCGTTGAAGTTCTGGGGCTTCGATCCACCATCCAAGGAGGGCAAGTTCATCGTGCGCTTCCCAGATTACGAAGTCCAGATTGAGGGTGGGTGGCAGAAAGTTCCCGTCGGGTATTGTGGCACTGGCGCTACTGCCTATGCACTGGCCCCGGACACAGACTATTTTCTTCTCGTTCCGGTTGACCACCCGAGACTTTCAAACACCACAGGCATTCGCATTTCCGCGAGCACCGAATCGGGAGAGTTTTGGTCTGACCCATTTAAACCGCCTCAGGCAAAAAAGTAATGCTCGGAAGCAATGGCTACCCCACCATCCCCTTCACCAGATGCCCATGCACATCCGTAAGGCGATAGCGTCTTCCCTGAAACTTGTACGTGAGCCGTTCGTGATCGATGCCCAGCAAGTGCATCAGAGTGGCGTGGAAGTCGTGGATATGCACGCCATCCCGCACCACGTTGTAGCCGAACTCACAGGTCTCGCCGTAGACTGAGCCGGCCTTCACACCACCCCCGGCCATCCACACACTGAAGCAGCGAGGATGGTGGTCGCGGCCAAAATTCGGCTGAATCTTCCCCTGGCAGTAGTTGGTGCGGCCGAATTCACCGCCCCACACCACGAGAGTGTCGTCCAGCAGTCCGCGCTGCTTCAGATCCTTCACGAGAGCAGCAGCTGGCTGGTCGGTCTCTTTGCACAGCTTCGGCAACGCGCCTGGCAGCCCTCCATGATGATCCCAGTCCTGATGGTAGAGCTGGATGAAACGCACATCCTTCTCCGCAAGGCGACGCGCGAGCAGGCAGTTTGCGGCGAAGGTGCCGGGCGTCTTCACATCCGGGCCATAGGAGTCGAGCACATGCTGCGGCTCATCTGAGAAATCAGAGACCTCCGGGATGCTGGTCTGCATGCGGTAGGCCATTTCATAGTGATCGATGCGGTTCTGAATCTCCGCATCCGGCGTGCCCGCGAACTGGTGCTCATGCAGGTCCTTCAAGCGATCCAGCATGAGACGGCGGGTCTCAGCACTGACACCATCGGGATTACCGAGATACAGCACCGGGTCCTTCGCCGCGCGGAAGAGCACTCCCTGGTGCTTCGTGGGAAGGAAGCCGCTGCCCCACAGGTGCGAACCAAGCGGCTGGCCTCCTTTTCCCTTCGTGATGAGCACTACGAAGGAAGGCAGGTTCGCATTCTCCTGCCCCAATCCATAACTCAGCCACGACCCCATGCTGGGCCGTCCGGCAATCTGGCTGCCCGTCTGGAAGAACGTCACGCCAGGTCCGTGATTAATACTTTCTGTGAACATCGAGCGCACCACGCACAGTTCATCTGAGATGCTCGCGGTGTGCGGCAGCAAATCGCTGAACCACGCACCCGATTGCCCGTACTGCGCGAACTTGAACGGAGAACCGACCAGCGGGATGGACGACTGATTCCCCGACATCCCGGTGAGTCTCTGTCCACTGCGCACGGAATCCGGAAGCTGCTCACCGTGTCTTTGATTCAGCACCGGCTTGTAGTCCAGGAGATCCAGATGCGAGGGACCGCCAGACATGAAGAGGTAGATGATGCGTTTCGCCTTGGGCGCCCAATGGGTACCGCCCAGCACACCACGATCCACCGCTGTAGTGGACGATGAAGCGCCGAAGGCCTGTTCCTTGCCGAGCATCTCCGCCAACGCCATACCGCCGAGGCCCATGCCGAAGCGATTGAGCATCTGGCGGCGAGAAAGCGTAGCAGCATTCATGGCAGGATGGTTTGCTGTATCTGAGTGTATCATCGTTTCACCACGCAGGCATCATGGTTCATCAGCGTCTGGGCCAGCACCGTGGCGGCTGCAGCTTCGGGCGCGGGAATGGCCTCATCACGCTTCGCATTGCCCTGCTTCAGCAACGCATCCGCTTCGGTGGGATGCTGCCGGAAATGCGCGAGCTGCTCCGCGTGGAGTTGCTGGAGGATGTCCAGTTCCTTCGCATCCGGTTCCCGGCTCAAACATGCCAGGAATCCCTGAGTGATCATCTGCTTCACCCCGCCCTTCGCGTCGCGATGAAGCTTTTCCCCGAGCACCCGGGCTGCCTCCACATACTGCGTGCCATTGAGGAGAATCAATGCTTGCAGCGGTGAGTCCGTACGCTCGCGCTTCGCAATGCACACCGCACGCCGCGGCGCGTCAAAGGCCACCATGGCCGGCGGCGGACTCGTCCTGCGCCACGCGGTGTAGAGGCTGCGGCGATAGGCGTCATCACCCGCATCGGCCTTGGTTGGCTTGAAGGCTTCCGTCATTTCATAGGGTCGCACCGGTGGTCCACCGGCCTTCGGTTTTAACAGACCGGAAGCGGCGAGCGCGTTGTCACGAATCATCTCCGCAGGCAGGCGGAAACGCGGACCACGAGCAAGCCAGGTGTTCTCCGGGTCATCCGTCATCACCTGCACACCTCCGAAGCTATCCTGCCGGTACGTGCGAGACATGACCACGGTCCTCATCAGGTCCTTCACATCCCAGCCGCTGTTGCGGAAGCGCCACGCCAACCAGTCCAGGAGCTCAGGATAAAGCGGACGCTCTCCCTGACTGCCGAAGTCCTCCGAGGTCTTCACGAGTCCGCGTCCAAAGAGTCCCTGCCACATGCGATTCACGATGACGCGGGCGAAGAGCGGGTTCTCCGCACTCGTGAGCCACTTCGCAAGATCAAGCCGGTTCTTCGGCGCCTGCTTGCTGAAGGGCGCCACCGCAGAGGGCGTGGACGGCGGTGCGACATCGCGGCGTTGATTGTACTCGCCACGGAAAAGTACGTACGCCGTCTTCGGCTGCGGCAGCTCACGCATCACCATGATTTCCCTTGGAGCATCCTGGGCCTGGTATAGGGCCGCACGCGCGACCTTCAACGCTTCGAGATGCTTCTTCCACTCCTCGTCCACCGTGGCGAAGTAACGTTCCTGCAGCAATTCCCGATCGGTGAGCGACGCCTCCGCCTTGTCTGAATGCAGATGCTCCGCTTCCTTCGCGCCCACCTCACGATTGAACACCCGGAAGTCATCCACCATCCCGCCCTTGAATCCCCGGTCACGGAAACGTTCTGCCAGCGTGATGTTGTCACCACCACCGCCCGTGATTTCCCTGGTGAGATCGTCTCGAATGACATCCACTGCAGCAGGCTTGCCATTCACATAGAGTTTTAATCCATCGGCGCGGCTGGAGCCATCGTAACTCACGGTCACGTGCACCCACTGCTTCACAGGAAGCGCACCCCTCGCACGTATGGAAATCGCATTGCCCGGCCAGAAGTGGATGAGGGACCACTTCAGCTTGCCCTCCTCGATGAGCAATTCATACCCACGACTAGCGGCATCTGTCCATGCACGCGAGCGGTGAAACACCACAGCTCTGTCCTTCTCATCAGGTGTCTGCATCCACAGAGACACACTGAAGGGCTCCTCTCGCTTGAAATTGCCAAAGGGCAGATTGACCGCATCGTCACCCGTGAACAGAAGCGCCTGTCCCTCATGTCCTGGCGCCAGCTTGTTCTCGCCCTTGAGCTTTGCGGGCTGATCCGCTTTCAGATCATTGGCCAGGGTGTTTCCTTCCGCAAGCACTTCAAAACGATAGCGCCCCAGCTCATCCGGAACCGCACTGCTCGCATGCTGTGCAGCCTCCGTTTTTAACCAAGCTTCAAAGGCATTGCGACGGGATTCGCGAATACTCGCCGTCTTCTTTTCCAATGCATCCACACGTGCCTTCAGCTCACCGAGTTGCTTCTTCCCTGCTTTGTCTACCAGGGAGAGCGCCGGTGTCGGAGCGGATGAAGTGAAGAAGGAGTACAGGCCCGCTTCATCGACATTCTGAAACAAGGAGAACAAACCATAGTAGTCCTTCACCGAAATCGGGTCGAACTTGTGATCGTGGCACCGTGCACACTCGAAGGTGAGACCGAGGAACGCCGTCGCAAAGGTCTGCACGCGGTCGGCCACATACTCCACGCGATACTCCTCCTCTACACTTCCACCTTCGCTCTCCTGCTGATGCAAGCGGTTGAAGGCCGTGGCGAGGACTTGCTCATCCGTGGCATTCGGCAGGAGGTCACCAGCGATCTGCCATGTCGCGAACTGATCAAAGGGCAGGTTCCGATTGAAGGCAGAGATCACCCAGTCGCGCCACATCCACACATCCCGCTCACGATCCACCTGGAAGCCATAGCTGTCGGAGTACCGGGAAACATCCAGCCAATCCACCGCCATGCGCTCCCCATACTGCGGTGAGGCGAGCAAGCGATCCACCAGTGAGGCATACGCCTTCCCAGGTTCCGCAGCATAGGCTGTCTTGAATGCTGTGACCTCTGCGGGAGACGGCGGCAGACCGGTGAGGTCAAAACTCACCCGCCGAATCAAAGTCTCCGGCGAGGCGTCCTTCTGAAACTTCAGTCCACGTTCCGCGAGTCCGTTCCCGACAATGTCGTCAATCGGCGAAGCGCTTCCATCACCCCGCGTTCCGATCTCCGGCTTCCGGATAGGGATGAAGGCCCAATGCGCCTCGTATTCCGCGCCCTGCTCAATCCACTTTTTCAGAATCTCCACCTCCGCAGGCGTGAGGCTGCCGAGCTTGGATTTCGGTGGCGGCATGTGCTCGTCCGGATCCGCGCTCAAAATGCGCACCAGTGCCTCGCTCTTCAACGGATCACCCGGCGTGATGGCCTTGTCCTTGATGGCATCCTCCCGGACATCCAGTCGCAGTCCGGCCTCGCGCTTCTTGCTGTCGAACCCATGGCAATGAAAGCACTTGTCCGAAAGGATGGGCCGGACATCGCGATTGAACTGCACTTTCGCCGGCGTGGCAGCGCAAACGTTCCCAGCGCCAGCAACAGCAAGGCTGACGAATGACACAAGATGGAGAAAGCTGGCTCGTGCAAAGCGCATGCGGAGATGCAGGGAAATCACGCGGGGACGCGTGATTTGGACATTCTCAAAGCCAGTTTGTGCGGTCTTCTTTCAGGAAGAGAAAGTAGCCCGCCGAGCCTCGGCGGTGATATTTGCGCGCCCTTGATGGATTCCCTGCTCATCGACACAGACGAGTGAGTCGAGCTTCTTGTCGAGGTGGTCCTCACCGACCACCGGAGCCCGGCGGACCTACTTTCCTGCAGCCTCCGCTTTTCCCTGCACCTTCTGCGGCGCCCGCCGTCCCGGTTCACGGCCCCCCGTGCCAGCCCTCTTGTGCAGGGAATCGCCAAGGTCCTCCCGAGCACTCTCCGCATATCCCTGCAGCCGGGCCACCACGTCAGGGTGCTTGTCCGCCACATTCATGGTTTCGCTGGCATCGTTGTAGAGGTCGTACAGGGCGAGCTCCGCCTGGGCATTCGTATAGGGCGCCGGCTTGCCACCATCGCCGCCCGGTCTGCCACCCAGAGTGCGGTAGGTGTGCGGCAGCACCAGTTTCCACTGCCCGCCCATCACCGCCTGAAGCTGGTTGTTGGCGTAGTACGTGAAGTAGAAGGGGTGCGGGCACTTCGCATCACGCGGATTCTGCAGCATCTCCATGATGTCCAGGCCATCAATCTTATGCTCCGGCAGCGAGGCACTGATCGTCTTCGCGATGGTCGGAAAAAGGTCGATTGTCATGGCCGGCTCACGGCACTCGGAGTCTGCCGGAATCTTGCCGGGCCAGCGAGCAATGAAAGGGACACGAATGCCGCCCTCCCACGAGGTGCCTTTGCCTTCCTTCAGCGAACCCGCAGATCCAGCATGCGTGCCGTAGGAAAGCCACGGCCCATTATCGCTCGTGAAGATCAGGATGGTGTCCTTCTCAATACCCGCCTTTTCGAGAGCCTTCATCACCTCACCCACTGACCAGTCGATCTCCATGATGACATCGCCGAAGATGCCGCGCTCAGACTTGCCCTTGAACTTGCTGCTCACATACAGCGGCACGTGCGGCATGGAGTGCGCAAGGTAGTAGAAGAAGGGCTTGTCCTTGTTCTTCTCGATGAATTTCACGGCGCGTTCTGTGTATTGCGTGGTGAGTTGCTCCTGGTCCTCCGGGGTCACCTCGGGGTCGACAATCTTGTCCCCTTCAATCATAGGGAGTGGCGGGAAGCCCTTGCGCTTCTTCGGCTCTTCGGCCTTCTTGGCATTGGCCTTCTTTGCGTTCGCCTCCGCCTTCGCGATGTTTGCCTTCATCTCAGGATGATTCGGCCACATGTCATTCGAGTACGGCAGGCCGTAATATTCATCGAAGCCATGATGCACCGGCAGGAACTGCTGGGCATCACCCAGGTGCCACTTGCCCGCCATCCCGGTGGCATATCCCTTCTGCTTGAAGAGTTCCGCCATGGTCATCTCATCCTTGCTGATGCCCACCTGCGCGCTAGGCCCGAGTGCACCGTGAATACCAATGCGGTTGTTGTAGCAACCCGTCATGAGCGCCGCACGGGACGCGGAGCACACGGCCTGACTGACGTGGAAATTCGTGAAGCGCACCCCTTCCTTGGCGAGGCGATCGAGGTTGGGAGTGGTGTACCCCTTCGCTCCGAAAGGACCAATATCCGCATAGCCCAGGTCATCGCAGAAGATGAGCACGACGTTCGGAGTCGTGACGCGGTCAGCGGCGTGAATGACCGCTGCGCTCGATGCGAACAGAGCGAATGACAGGGCCAAACCGTGGGCAAAAAGGGACCTCATAGCAAAGGGAAGTAGCAGACGTGGGCGTGAGCTACGGTAACGAGGACTTTCCGTGCCACTTGCACGGAAAGTCAGAAAACTGAGGGGCAACGCGCCCTATTGCGAATGTCCCCTTGTCCACCTCACGCAAACACACCCATCACCGGCTTCCCATGGCCATCCTCCGTGGCGTAAAAGGGGCGCTTCTCCACATCATACGCGGTCTTCGGATTGATTCCCATCGCCGTGAAAATCGTGGCGTGCAGGTCCATGATGCTCACAGGGTCCTTCACGGCCACCAGCGGACGCTCATCCGCAGTGGCCCCGTGGACATAGCCCTTCTTGGTGCCACCACCAAACATCACCACCGACGTGCCACCGGTGAAGTGGCGATGCAGCCCATAGTGTTTCATCTCCTGGAGCTTGTCCGTCTTCGCGCGGCTCTGGTCCCTGGCCTCGGAACCGGGCACGCCTTCAATCATCATGTCACGGCTGAACTCACTGGCCACGATCACGAGCGTGCGGTCCAGCATGCCGCGCATTTCCAGATCCCTCACGAGTTGCGCAATGGGCCGATCCACTTCGCCCTTGAGACGCTTCACCGTTTCGTGGCCATTCTCATGGGTATCCCAGTGAAGGAAGGGCACGTACTCCGTGGTCACCTCAATGTAGCGTGCGCCTGACTCCGCGAGACGACGAGCCAGCAGGCAGCCACGGCCAAAGCGGCCGTCACCATAGGAGGCAATCGTCTCCTTGCTCTCCAGAGAAATGTCAAACGCATCTTTGTCTTTGGAACTCAGCAGCCGCTGGGCGCTGTCCATGCTACGCAGCATCGACTCTTGCTGATAGTCGCTCATGAAGTCGCGCTGCGGACTTTGATCAATGAGCTTGCGGTAAGCCTTGTAACGATTCGCAAAACGCCCCGGCTCCATGCCCTCTGGCGGCTTCACCGAGCGCGCCGCCTCTTCTGGGTACGGCAGATTGAACGGACCAAACTCCGCGCCGAAGAATCCACCCGTGGTGAAGGCCTTCAGTTCCTCCTGTTCCCCCACCCCCTCGAGGCGTTGACCAATGTTAATGAAGGGCGGAATGACCTGATTACGCGGTCCAAGCACCTTCGCCATCCACGCGCCGATGTGCGGCGCGGCCACTGTCTGTGGCGGCACGTAACCCGTGTGCCAGTGATACTGATGCCTCGAGTGCAGAATGTTTCCCAGATCCGGCTGCACATGCGAGCGGATGAGCGTGGCGCGGTCCATGACGCTCGCGCATTGCTCCAACCCTTGACTGATTTTCAGGCCATCCACCGTGGTGGGAATCGCAGGGAACGTGCTCAAAATTTTCTCCACTGGCAATCCAACCTCAAACGGCAGGTACCGCTTCGGGTCCCACATCTCCGGCGCCGCCATGCCACCTGCCATCCAAATCAGGATGCAGCAGTCCGCCTTGGCCGTGGGATGCACCAGCTTCGTGCCCGGAGTGGTCGCACCGAGCAGACGAGGCTCATTCGCCATGAGCGCCGCAAGGCTGGAGGCACTCAACGCTTTAAGGAAGGCGCGACGCGTTTCCTTCTTCCCGCAGTGGGTGAGAAGGTGGCCTTCAGCTTCTGGATAAAATTCCGAGGGATGCATAGGCATAAGCGTGGGCGTTGGCCTGTTAAGAGAAGAAACTCACGGCAGGATTAGATCTTACCGCACAAACTGAAACTCCGGAAGGAGGAGCACCGCCCAGAGCAGGTCCTCCACACTCTGCTGCGTCGGCTGTCTCCCAGTGATTTCTGTCAAAACAGCGACTTCACCGTCCGTAGGCTCTCTCGAAAGTGCCTTGCGAAACACCACCCGGATCACCCCCTTGGTATCGCTCCGCTGCTCCTTCAACAACGTCACAGCACCACGCTTCAACAGTCCCGCGAGGATGCTGCCATTTGCAAGATCGATGGCCTCCAGCGTAGTGAGATTCTCAGGACGCACGGTGACGATCTGCTCGCGATTCGGCCGGCCCAGAGCGCGCTGCAGCAGGTCACTCTGCACTACGGAGGCCCGCACACGGTCCGGCATCTTCGCGGAAGCACGGCCCAGCGCCTGAGTGATACCCTTGGAAAATCCATCCCACGTTTCCTGCGCTCCCACCACACGCGCAGGTTGCCAGTCGGTCGGAGGCTTGGCAAATTTTCCCTTCGCGTCGGGCACGGCCCTCGACCACTCCCAAGATCCATCGGAGGCAATGGTCTGCTTCCTTCCATCGGCAAACGTCAGTCTGGCTTCAAAATACACGCCCGCCATGTTGGGGGCATTGCCTGCATTCGTCGCGACCACGAGCACATAGTTCCGTCCAGGCTTCAACGAGGCCAGTGATACCACTTCGGCTGTGTTCAGATCGCCGTCCTTCCCCACTGAAGCGCCGTTCAGGAAAATCTCGTAGCCATTGTCCACTGAGATGGCCGCGCTCGCACTCACAGGCACTTCCTTCACGTCAATCGCCTTGCGGAAAGTCAGCTTCTCTCCTGCTTTCGCATTGGCGGAAGCTTGCGCCCAGATCCATTTCCCTGAGAGCTTTTCGCCCTCCACCGGCTGTCCACGCACCACGGACTTGTGCGCTGCCGCGGGCGAGGTCCCGGTCATCTGCCACACCGCATCCACGAACTGCTCTGCCGTGAGACGCTTCGCAATGGGACCACGATACACATAAGGACCGCTGTCATTGGCCTCAGCGGCAGTGGCACACTCGGATTGATAAGCCTGTGACCCCGCGATGAGCGCGAGCGTAGCTTTCAAATCATACTCCTGATCCACCAGATGACTCGCCAGGTAGTCCAGCAGATCTGCGGACCACGGTTCGGTACCCATCGCATCCACGGGATGCACAATGCCGCGGCCCATGAGACGATGCCACAGACGGTTCACAATGGTACGCGTGAAGCGTCCATTGTCCGGATGTGTCATGAGTCCGGCGAGCTGTTTCAAACGCTCCGGTTGCGGCGCCTTCGCATCCACGCTGCCGAGCTCAGGAAAGATCCACGCCGCCTGCGCCATGCGGCCCGTAGGCTTGTCGCAACGATTAATCTCCAGCGGCTGTTCCGAATAAATCGCCGCGAGGCCGTAGGCTTCGTCGAGTTTCCATCGGTCAATGAAGCTGTCATGACACGAAGCACACTTCATGTTGATGCCGAGGAACACCTGCGAAATGCTCTGGGAAAACTGCACCTCCCGCACCTGGCTGGCATTCACCCCACCGCGCCATTTGATGCCATAGATGAAGCCTTCCGACTCCGGCGTGGGTGAGAGCAGCTCACGGGCGAATTGATCATACGGCTTGTTCGTCACCAAGGCCTGGTAGAGCCAGTTCGTGATGGGCTTGCGTCCTCCATCGATGTACCCGGTGCCCACGTAATCATTGCGCAGCAGGTCATTCCAGAAGGTGAGCCAGTGCTCCGCGTAATCCACCCGCCGCTCAAGGGTGCTCTTGATGAGACGCGCACGTTTATCCGCGCTCTGGTCCTTGAGAAATGTATCCACCTCGGCCGGCGTCGGTAACACACCCACCAGATCCATCGTCAGTCGGCGGATGAAAGCCGCGTCATCGAGTGGCTTCGGCCGCGAGACCTTGTGATCCACGAGGTACTTCTCGAGAATGCGATCGATGGGATTCTCGTAACCATCCACCACCGGTGGCAGCGTGGGATGGCGGGGCTTCAGCGGCGGCTCGTACGCTGATTTCCCAAAGGTGAACCCTTCTTCCCACGGAGCCCCTTCAGCAATCCACTCGCGCAGCAGGGCAATCTTCTCCGCCGGCACGCGCGGTCCCTTGGGAGGCATCTGGGCGTCCTTATCCTTCGTGGTGAGCACTTCAATGAGCAGATGCCCTTCTGCTTTTCCAAGGGTAAGCACCTCGCCATTCTCCGAGCCCGCGAGCAGATCCGCCCGCGTGTTCATGGAGAAGCCACCCTTCTTCTTGTCACCCAAGTGGCAGTCCGCGCAATGCTCACGCAACACGGGCACGATCTGGTGGGAGAAATCAATGGCGGCGCGAAGCGATGCCACCGGGGCAAGAAGGAAGAGAAGGACGTAAAAGGAAGAACGCATAGACGATGGCCGGGCTGCGAAACGGCACTACGCCATGATCCCTTTCACCACATGCCCGGCAATGCCGGTGAGCCGCACATCCAGCCCCTGGAATTTCACCGTGAGCCGCTTGTCATCGACCCCCATGAGCCGCAACATCGTGGAGTGCAGATCATGCACGTGCACCACGTCATCCACCGCGCGGTAGCCCAGTTCATCCGTAGCGCCATAGGTGCCCGGCTTTACACCACCACCGGCCATGGCCACGCTGAAGGCCAGGATGTGATGGTCGCGACCAGTACCCTGCCCCATTGGCGTGCGACCAAATTCCCCACCCCACAGAATGAGTGTGTCATCCAAAAGACCACGCTGCTTCAGGTCCTTGATGAGCGCAGCGGTCGCCTGATCCACATCTGCCGCCGCAGACTTCATCCCATCCACGATGCCACCGTGGTGGTCCCAGGCGCGATGGTAGAGCTGGATCATGCGCACGCCGCGCTCCGCCATGCGACGGGCCAGGAGGCAGTTGCTGGCGAAGGTACCGTCACCCGGCTGCTTCACCCCATACATGTCCAGGATCTGCTGCGGCTCGCTCTTCATGTCCGTCAGTTCCGGCACGGAGCTCTGCATCTTGAAAGCCATCTCATACTGCGCGATGCGCGTCTGGATTTCCGGATCGATGCGCTCTTCCGCGAGCATACCATTGAGGCGCTTTACCTCTTCCACTACCTGCCGCTGCGTGCTCTGGCACACGCCATCGGGACTGCCGAGGTAGTGCACCGCATCACCCTTGGAGTTGAAGAGAATGCCCTGGAACTTGCTGGGCAGGATGCCGCTGGACCACTGACGCGCGGATATCGGCTGCTGACCCGTCTTGCCTGCGGACGTGAGTACCACGAAGCCGGGCAGTTCTTCTGTCTCGCACCCGAGCCCATACAGCAGCCACGAGCCCATGCTGGGCCGCCCCTTGATGATCGAGCCCGTATTCATGAAGGCATGCGCCGTGTCATGATTGATCTGCTCCGTCTGCATGGACCGCACGATGCACAGTTCATCAGCAATGCCCGCCATGTGAGGGAAGAGATCGGAGATCTCATTGCCCGTCTGGCCATATTTGGAGAAATTGCAGAAAGCACCACGTGCCTTCAGCTCAGCACCCTGAAGCTGCGCAAGCTGCTGACCCTTCGTGAAGGACTCGGGGAACGCCTTGCCATCCAGCTCTTTCAGCTTGGGTTTCCAGTCAAAAGTCTCCAGGTGCGAGGGACCGCCGGCCATGCAGAGATGGATCACACGCCGCGCACGCACCGGTGCATGCGGTTTCTTGATCACGCCACTCCAGCGGTCATTGGCGCTGGCCGCCGCATCAGCGCGATTCAGCAGCGAGGCAAAGGCAATCCCGCCCAGCCCATACGCGGACTGGTGCAGAAACGCCCGGCGCTTCAGTCCACGGTCGTAGCTTTCGAAGTCAAAGTTCATGCGATTCACGGGGGAAAGAATCAGTAGCGGGTGATGGTTTCGTGGAGATTCAGGATCACACGGCAGACAGAGGTCCACGCAGCCAGTTCCGTCTTGTCGAGATCCGCAGGCACAGGCTTGAGTCCCACTTGCAGGGACTTCTCCGCATCCGCAGCATTCGCCTGGAAGTGCTCACGCTGGGATTTCAAGAAGGCCAGCAACGATTCACGCTCCTCCTTCTTCACCGGTCGGCTCATTGCCAGAACGTACGCACGGTTCAAACGCGCAACATCCCCCGGCATCTTCGCCTCCAGCAATCGCGCGGCAAAGACACGCGCGGATTCCACAAACGTGGGATCATTCAACAGCGTGAGCGCTTGCTGCGGCGTGTTTGAATTATTGCGTAACGCGGTGCACTCATCACGCATGGGCGCATCGAAGTTCGCCAGCATGGGGTGCAGGAAGGTGCGCTGCCAGTGCATGTACACGCCGCGGCGCCACTGACGATCATCCGGTTCCGCGATGTAGGTGCGATTCGGGAACTGCAAGTTTTCGTAGTAGTCGGCCGGCTGGTACGGCTTCACACTGGGACCACCGAGTTCACGATTGAGCGCCCCTGAGATCGCGAGCGCATTATCCCGCACGAATTCCGCATCGAGGCGCCTTGGGTTCTGGGAGGACAGCAGGCGATTGGCCGGATCGATCTCACGCATATCCGCGCGCAGGCTGCTGCCCTGGCGGTAAGTGCTGGAGGTCACCATCAGGCGAATCATGTGCTGCACGTCCCAGCCGCTGTCTCGGAATTCACAGGCCAGCCAGTCGAGCAATTCCGGATGGCTCGGAGGCTCGCCTTGCGCACCCAGATCATCCACGACCATGGAGAGACCATTGCCAAAGAACTGTTTCCACAGCCGGTTCATCGTGGCGCGCGGCGTGAGCGGATTCTCCTGGGAGCAGAGCCACTCGGCGAGTTGCAGGCGCGTAGCCAGCGGCTTGTCCTTCTGCGCGCGGAAGGAGGCAGGCAGGAACTCCGGCACGGCGGGAGGCGTCACCTCTCCGGTCTCATCCATCCAGTTGCCACGTGGCAGTACCCGCACGGTCAGCGGTTCCATGGCCTTCGTCACCATGGTCCAAGTCCTGCCTTCACGGCAATCGAGCCACTCCGCATGCACCTTGCGATATTCCGCGAGCGCCGCGCGGTCCACGCCGGTGGAGGCGAGATACATCTCGGCAAGTTCGTCGGACGTCTGCTCCTGCTTCAATGCTTCCGCGAGCTTCCCGCTCCAGTCCCTGCCGAACGGCTTCAAGGGCGCAAAAGGCGAAACGGACACACGCATCACTCCAGCCATGTTTCCGGGAATGGTGACATGAAGTGTATCACCTTCCATCAGGGTGACCGGCGCCTCCAGAATCCACGCAGAAGTCTGCGGCTGATTCCATTCCTTGGACGAGGTCTTCCAACCACCGCGCAGGTTCAAAACCTGCACCGTGCTGTTGTACTGCGGATCCTCCCGGGTGGCCGTGGCATAAGCCACCGTGGCATTTGCATCCTTGGCTGCCCCCTTGCGAAGCACAGCTATGACGGGCTTCACGGTGAAAGAATTCTGTGATCCATCGCGCAGGATGCCGCCTCCATTCCGCGCATCCGGCAGGAACTCGATGCGCACCGCTGCCACCCTGCCAGTGACATTGAGTGCCACCTTCGTGGTATCCGCGCGCTTTTCAGCGAACACAATGCGCTGTCCCTTTTCAATTACCGGCTGCGGACGCTCCTGCTTTTCGCCTGCCTTTTCCGGAGTTGCCTTCTTGGGTTCAGTCGCAGCCGCCTTGTCACTCTTCTTGGGAGTGACTGGCGCCTCGCTCACGGTGACCACCGGCGCCGGTGCCTGCCAGCCACTCTTGTGTTTCGCCAGGAATGCCTGCGATTCCGTCTTCCACGCCGCGAGTTCCCCAGCCGATATCGCTGCCAGGGCCTTCTTCGCGAGAGCCAACATTTCCCCATGCAGTTTCTCGCCGCGCTTCTTCAAATACGGGCTCACCACTTCGATTTCCGGGGGGAAAGGATACTCATTGCTCCATCCCTTAAGCTCGGGATTTCTTGTGTAGCCGTAGTCAGCGTACACGCCCCACTGCTTCACATCCGCAAAGAAGGCCTGCATGGCATAAAAATCCTTTGCCGTGAAGGGATCGAACTTGTGGTCATGGCACTCAGAGCAGCCAAGCGTCGCCCCCAACCACGCACCTCCCACCGTGCGCACGCGTTCGGCACCATACTTCGCGAGATACTCCTTCGGCTGCGCCCCACCCTCGCGGGTCATCATGTTCAGGCGATTGAACCCCGAGGCCACGAGCTGCTCTTTGGTCGGGTTCTCCAGAAGATCACCCGCGAGTTGCTCTTTGGTGAACTGATTGAAGGGAAGGTTCTTGTTGAACGCGCCAATCACATAGTCGCGATACGGGAAGATGCGTTGGTTCTGGTCACCGTGGAATCCCACCGTGTCGGTGAAGCGCGCCACATCCAGCCACCACACTGCCATGCGCTCGCCGTAGTGTGGAGATTTGAAAAGCGCATCACGCAAGGCATCGTAGGCCGCATCGATTTCGGCGGGGCTCTTGCCCTCGGTAGCCTTCACGAAATCCCCCACCTGCTTTGGCGAAGGTGGAAGCCCGGTGATGTCCAGCGAGAGTCGGCGCACCAGCGTACGCGTGTCCGCCGCCGCGGACGGACCGGCTTTCTTCTCAATGAGTTTTTCCGCAATGAAGGCATCGATCGGATTGTGCAAGCTGAAGCGTTCATCCTGGATCTGCGGCACCGGCGGACGCACCAGCGGCGTGTATGCCCAGTGCGCCTCATACACGGCGCCCTCGGCTACCCAGCGACGGAAGGTTTCCTTTTGCGCCTCCGTCAGCTCCTTGTGTGCATCGTCAGGCGGCATCAAGTCGTCCGCATCCTTCGTGAAGATGCGTGCAATGATCTCACTCTCCTCCGGCTTGCCTGGCACGATGGGAATGGCCCCGGACTTCCCCGGCTTCAGCGCCTCCTCACGAATGTCCAGCCGCAGGCCTCCTTTGCGCGAGTTCTTGTCCGGCCCATGGCAGTGAAAACACGTGTCCGACATGATTGGTCGCACATCGCGATTGAAGCGAATGGGACCCTCCGCCGCGAGTGCGGTAGCGGCGGTGGCATGGATGGCGAAAACAAGGGTAACCAGAGTGGAGCGACTCATCGGGGGGAAGATAGGTAAAACGTCGCCATGGGTCAGGTCTAGCGAGGATTATTAAATCCATGCTATCACACCATTACCGCCTTACGGAAAGCATGTTTTCACTAGGTAAATCGCCCGATGGAGTATATGACTCACCGATGGCAATTTACTCCATCTGAACATCCTCATCGCCGCTTCGAACAATCGCCACTGGAGGGTCTCATGCGCATGAAAGTCGCGCGCCAAGTACAGCGGTACGGTTCCGCAATACTTCTGACATTAAGCCGCGACACCTTGCAACCCCGGGCAATTAGCAGGGTTCATGTCGTCATGATGAAAACCAACCTCTTCATCCGGCTCGGTCTGCTTCTCGTGTGTGGCGGCTTGAACTCTTTTGCCATCCTTGGCCAGTCCACCAACAGCACCAACTCTCCGGCAGCTCCTGCCACCGAAGCACTCGATTGGAATAAAGTACGGCAACTCCACCAACGGGCACAAAGCGGGGAAACACTCACGCCGGAGGAAACGGCCTACTACGAACGCGCGAAAGCCACGCGAGGCCGTTCCGGTGGCGGTCCCAACACCGGTTCCCTACGCAAAGCTCCAGATCACCTCACTCCCCTCACCGACCTTGGTGCGAGCGACAAGTATGAAGGGCAGGATGGCGGCCTCTACGGCGGCGGCATGAACACACCGCCTGAAGCCCATCGCAAGGCAGCTGTGGCTCAGCTCGCGGCAATCCAACCGCTGGACAAGGAAGGCAAACCCTCGCCCACAGGCACCATCGCATTTGTCTCCATCAGCATGTCGAACGCGACCCAGGAATTCTCCTTTTTCAAACGCGAGGCCGATGGTTCGCCGAAGAAGTCACCCAAAGTCACCATCGTCGACTGCGCCCAGGGAGGTCAGGCCATGGCGGAGTGGGCACCTCCAGATGCGCAGCCCTGGGCGCAGGCAAAGTCACGGCTGGCCAGTGCAGGCGTCACGCCCCAACAGGTCCAGGTTGCCTGGGTGAAGCTGGCCAACAAAGGCCCCAGCGGCTCGCTACAGGAGCACTGCAGGAAGCTGGAGGCAGACACCTTGAAAGTCCTCCAAAATGCCAAGGCTCTCTTCCCCAATCTGCGCATCGCTTATCTGGGCAGCCGGACTTATGGCGGCTATGCCAATGGGAACCTGAACCCCGAACCCTATGCCTATGAGAGCGCGTTCCCTGCGCGCTGGCTCATCCAGCGGCAGATCAGAGGCGACGCCGAACTCGCGCTCACCAAGTCACCTCTCCTGCTCTGGGGCCCCTACCTTTGGGCAGACGGCCTGCAGGGACGCAACACCGATGATCTGAAATGGGAACGCAGCGACTTCGTAGGCGACGGCGTACACCCCAGTGAATCCGGCCGGGCCAAGGTCACGGAACTCCTTCTCAAATTCCTCACAGAAGACCCGTTGGCCAAGGGGTGGTTTGCCAAGTAGGCGCGCGCAGACTCTTGGCCTGCACACTCACGGCGGACTTGCTTGTGAGCTCGACAAGTTCCGTTCACTCGTCGATACACGGGGTGTAGCAGCATCGTGCTCGGCATCCCGCCGTCTTTTGTGCCGCATGGAAATCCCCCAATACTGGGCTTCCGCCGAGGATGAAGTGAACGAGTCACCCAAGGGCCCGCTGCCATTGAAGTGCTTTGGCTGGTCGGACGAAAACCTCACGCAGGCCCGCTCACGCGCTTCCGAGACGCTGCAGCGCCTGATGGATCGTATCCGCTCGGGTGCTCCCCTGCCCGAGAAGTATCTCTACGCGAGCCGTCCCATCCGTGAGGAGATCCTTGAGACGATGACTCACACGGACGGTGGTACGCTGGCCCTCATCACGCGGAATGGTTATGGAGCCGCGGTGCTCAATACACCGAAGGTGATGTTTGCAGACATCGATGATCCAACACCCCCGCCCGAGTCACCGTTCAAGCAGTTGCTCTCCCTCTTCACCAAAACGCAACCTGCCAAAGCCGAACCGCAACTGCCGGCATTGGTGACATCATTTGCCGCGAGTCATCCCGACTGGAGCATCCGCTGCTACCGCACCTTTGCTGGCTGGCGGCTGCTCATGACGCATGAAACATTTGAGCCCACCTCTCCTGAATCCCGAGAGATCCTCCAGGCACTCGGCAGCGATCCCCAGTACATCGACCTGACACGCGCGCAGGAGTGCTTCCGCGCCCGTCTCACGCCCAAGCCCTGGCGATGCGGCGTCGAACGCCCGAACCGCTCCTTTCCCAGAGAAACGCCCGCAGCGGAAAACGCCCACATGAAGTGGCTCACCGGCTACGAACGCGCGAGTTCCAAATTCGCCACCTGTCGCTACGTGCAAACGCTCGGCTCCACCACGCAGTGTCCCGAAGCGCAACTCGTGGTGCTGTGGCATGACCGCATCACCCGGGCCAGCGAGTCAGCCCTCATGCTGGCGTAGCAGGGCGTAGGAAGGTAGCTGCCGGTTCCCAACCTCGAGAACGAGGGCTACATCATTGCGCCGTGGCAGAAACAGGCTCCAGTTGCTTCTTCTTCAGTTCCAGAATCTCCTTGTGTACCCGTTCGATTTGGACCTGTATCGTATCAGCATTCTGCTCTGCCTGCAGGGCCTGTTGGTTGAATGAATAAGACGGGCGGCCCCTGTTGCTCGCCCGGTTGGCTTGCACGCGAAAGCTGGAGGCACGGTTCAGCCATTCCTGCCGATTCTCTGTTAGTGTCCTTATCTTCTGCTCACACGCGTCAATCTCAAGCTGGAGTTTTCCTACTCTCGTATTGTTGGCCGCGGTCGTTGCCGGAACAGCCACAGGAGGCACCACGTCGTTGGACAAAGGCGGCGGGGGCAAATTTGCATCCACCCCCTCGGGAGTTGGCGGAGGCTCCGGAAGCATCGGGAATTGCTCGATCCGAAAACGGTCCCTCACAGCATCAGGAAGAGTATCCTTGTTTAGTTTCGCGACTCCCTCATCGTGAGCAAAGGTGACTTCGGTGTCCGTGATCTTTTGAATTTTTGCGCCACGAAGCGTCTGGTTTCCATGGTTGAACTCTGGCCACGTCGTGCCAATGGCGTAAGCCCGCACGTCCTGCACGCTCTTCTTGTAGGATTCCACAGCCGCGGCGCGCTTCTTGCGCAGGTTGGCGATGGTATTTCCAAGCTCCTTCTTTTCTCCAATCAGCTTTTCAATGGCCACGATGTCTTCATAACTCTTCCGCGAATTCTCGGTTTGTGCCTTTGTAGAAATGAGAGACTGCTGCACGAACTTCAAATCAGTTTGCGCCGCAGCCAGATCCCGTCGCTTCGAATCGATCTCGATGTAATAACTCACCAGTGCCGCAAAGCAGGCAATGAACAAAAATGCGGCCAACATGGCCCAAATGCGCCCTTCCATAACTAGATCAGATGTAGTTAGCCCTGTGAGATTGTTTTCTTATACTGCTCGTGCTCCTCATCGATTGCCTTGATATCCTTCTCCAGTCGTGACTTCTCCGCCTGGAGAGCGGCCATTTCATCCTCAAGAGCCTTTGAGCCATTCGGAGTGAAGGCTGCCTGGTCATCGTTCGCATGCGCGTTCAGCAATTCCGTGCGCGTTCTGGAATATTGGGCGGCCTCATCCAGGTTGTTTTGCACCTGGGGCCTGAGTTCCCCGACCTGCTTCTTCGCGGCAGCCGTCTCCGCCTCCAGGCGGCGGTGTTCCTGGCAGCTTGGGGAAGCAAGAGAAAACCCAATGAGAGTCGCCAGCGAAAGGAATGTGGAACGGGGCCTTGCCATCGCGGATTTTATCCAACAAATGAGAGCGAAGTGTCAATCTAAACACCGCCATTTTTTTACTTCGCGTCGAAAGCCGAGCCCATGCCCCCGATCATCACCTCAATCGCCCTGTTATCCATGTCCAATGTCTTCATGACCTTCGCGTGGTATGCCCACCTCAAGGACATGAGGGACAAGCCCTGGATCATTGCAGCCCTGCTGAGCTGGGGCATTGCTCTCTTTGAATACTTGCTCCAGGTGCCAGCGAACCGCATTGGGAGCCAGACCATGAGCCTTCCCCAGCTCAAGATTCTTCAGGAGGTCATCACCCTGACAGTATTCGTGCCCTTCGTGCTGCTCTACATGAAACAGCCGCTGAAGTGGGACTACCTCTGGGCCGCCCTCTGCATGTGCGGAGCGGTGTATTTCATCTTCCGGAAGTAGCTCTCGCGGCCAAGAGAGAGGCCGAGACAGCCAATAAAAAAGCGGAAGGCTCCAGACGAAGCCTTCCGCTTTTCAGATCATACAAGACTTACGGACTGACCGGTGCGCCGTTCAGGAAGAAATCGCCGCTCGGGTTGCCTACCACATCCATCGGACTGAGGAAGAACTCGGACACGAAGTTGCTAGCAGCCGGATCAAGCGTGCCATCGACAGTCAACTTGCTGCCGCCATCTTCCCGGAAGAAGAAGCCAACCGAATCTGGGTTTGTCCCCGAGCCAAGCACGAGGTTACGATCGAATCCTTTGATCCTCAGACGCGAGCCATCATTGCTCCGTGCCTTGAGGAATGCGTCATTGACCACACCATCGGCACTGAGGATGTTGTCTGCCACGGTGGCAGCCAGGCGTCCATCATCCTGGCTCTTGAGCTGAATGGCGTTGTCCTGGAAGTACCCGTGGAAAACGTTTCCAGTGACAGTGCCCTTCAGCACAGCATCATGCTCAGCCAGCAGGAAGATGCCGCTCGCGTCATAGTCTCCGTAGAACTGGTTGCCAGTGATGGTCGCCTTCAGGCGCTCACCGTCCTCGTCATCGTAGTGGTGTGCTGCGATTTTGATGGCATCACGCTCGAACTCGCCGTTCAGCACGTTGTTGGAGAAGTCGATCGTCATGCGAGAGACTTGGCGCTTGTCTGCATCCAGGGCGTGATCAAAGTCACCAAGGAAGGTGTTACCCAGGATGTCCGCCCTCAGAGTGGAAGCATGCTTCGACGTGATGGCGATAGCGTTTGGCACATCGCAGCCACAACCGTCACCTTCAAAAACGTTGCCGGAGATGGAAGCAAGCAGCGTGGAGCAATTGTGGCTGTCAAGCGTGACCATGGCCTCATAGCTGTCACCGCTGATGGTGTTGCCCGAGATAGTCGGCGTCATGGTGGCATGATCGAAGGTGACAAAACCAAAGCCCACTCCGTATTCCGACCACTCTGAGACGCTGTTTCCAGCAACATTCACGTTCATGAAGGAGTCGCCCTCGGCGTAGAATCCGGAGATCACCTGGTTAAAGTAACCGTCGAAGACATTGCCCGTGAGCTGCACATCCACGATGGCGTCATCATAGCTGGAGATCAGAGTCGCCGCGCCAAACTCCCCCTGGAACAGGTTGTTCGAAATGGTGGAGTTCACGGTCGAACCGCCGACGGCATCAATGTAGATGCCTGCCATGTAGGCACTGTTGATGATGTTGTTCGAGGCCAGGATATTCACGATGGGTGAAGAGCCACCGCCGCATCCACACATATCGAAGAAGGATGACGGATCGTTCAGGTCGAAGCCGTAACCACTGGCAACAGCGAGGGCGGCAAACACCCCATTGAACTCATTGTTTTGAAGCACGATGTTATGCGTGCCACCGTCGGAATCCGCCAGGACAGAGACGGAAGAAAGCAACAAGGGGATGAGTGCTTCAAACTCGCCCAACTCCTCAGGGAGCTCTTCAATGGGAGGAAGCCCTCCCAAATCAGGCGTGAACACATTGTCCGTCACAACCAGGTTGGTGGGATTGAACGCCACCACACTCGGACCAAACCCTGCCAAGATACCACCACGGAAGTCATAGCCCTGCACAATGAAGGTATTGATATTCAGAGCAGCCATGCCTCCATAAAGGACAGGACGCGCCGTATCGCCGCCGAAGTTCCGTCCACCAAGGCCCACGATAGGCACATAAGAACTGGTGAAGCGGGTGCTTCCCGTGAGAAGCACGGACTCCTCATAATCTATGCCTGTGCCACCCTGGGTATACACCGTCCACAAGCGGCCACTGTTGTTGCTGTTGGTGCCAGCCAGGAACGAACCTTCCGTGATGGTATTGAAGGGCCGCTCGGCCGTACCCGTGGCGCCATCCACCTGAGCTGTGCCCGCCTGAATGCCATTGCCCACGGCATCTCCGTTGTTCACGAAGACGATGTCATCTTCCAACACTACCTGGCCAGGACGCTGCGTGACCTTGGTGACCTTCTTCACCTTGGTGCTGGTGCTCGTATCCGTATCCACGGTGTTGGCCACCTTGATGGCGGCATTCTGACGACGGACCGGTTCAGCCAAACGCTCCACCAAATGACGACGGCGAGGCGTGAAGGACTCACCAATGCGGCTCCAGAAAGTCTTGCCATCGCCCAGATCACCGCCTTCGAAGGGAATCTGAAGCTGCACGCCCACAGTCCAGTCACTGCCGGTCAGACGTTCATCGTCATACCAGGTTCCGGTGAGAATGACCGCTGGAACGGGGCGGACTTCCACACCAGCCTTCCAGCCTTCCACATTGCCAGTACCGCCCTCCTGCGGACCGAAGGGCTGATTGTCGAACTTGTAGTAGCCGCCGATAACGCGCAAATCGAAGTACCGATCCAGCCCGGGGATCAGGAAGGCGACTTCCGCGTCCCAGCCTTCCATGCCCTCTTCATAACGACGGAAGAGACGCTCGATGGTCGTGGTGCTGATGCTTGTGGTAGTAGTCGTCGTGAACAGGGCATTCTGCGCGACGCTGCTGCCCGTAGCGTACGGGTCGCTCGTGGGCGTGACCGACTGCGACGTGCTCGTGCTCGAGCGCTGAATGGTCTCCACGGTGCGCGTGGTTTCAGCGAGTTGCTTGTCGGAGAGCGGGATGTAGTAGTTCCCACGCACTTCCACATAGCGAGTACCGACTTCCAGACCCACGCCCAGCTGCCAGAACTGGTTATCCTCCTCCGTGTCGAGCATGTCGATGAACACGTTCGCTCCGACGAAGATGCCCTCGTCGAAGAATCCCGGCTGCGGCACATCACGGTTCTTCAGCGCAGAGACGGACTGGGTGCCAAAAAGGTGCCTCCATCCCAAACCAAGTGAGGCGGCCACTTCGCCCTGCTCCCCCCAGGAGGTGTAGGGCTCCAGATAGATGACATCACCACTCAGCGTGGAGTCTGCACCCAGCGTGCTCCACACGGGGGCCACAATCGAGAAATTGCCCTCCGTGTAGTCATCACTTGTCTTCACCCCACCAGTAACGGTGCCCAGATACATAGGATGGGCCTCAACCACCACATCCTTCGGATTTTTGACAGGGGGACCCGCAAGCAGCGCAGGTGTGAGACTGCAGGCGGAAAGCAAACCGGCGGCGCATGCCCGGACCAAACGGGCAGGATTGGGTATTTGCATGTAGGGTGTTGGGAGAGCTTTGGGGGTGAAGCGGGTTGTCTTTTCTTTGGGAGTTATGCCGTTCTTAGGTTAACAGAAATTCCCTATATCTCTCGGGGATTCTTGCAGAACCTCGCCTTATAAACATTACTTCATCCACTTGTCTATCAGAAAACAAAGAACGCCCGGCATTGCAGCCGGGCGTTCTTTTTCCAGTAAATACTGGGCAGTGGAGGGACTACTTCGCCGCTGGAGCGGGAGGCGCCCCGGGCATAGGCAGCTCAAACTTCGGATTCGCCGCGAGGTACGCGTCCACATCCTTCGTCACAATGATCTTGCCCCACATGATCATCCAGTGGCCGGGGAAGGTGCAGACGAATTCCATCTCACCTTCCTTGCCGGGTGCCTTGAGCTTGAGAGTCTCCTTCTGGCCAGGATTCAGCAGATGAGTCGCGTCCATGAGGGGCTGGCCCTTCGGAAGAAACTGACGTCCTTGCTTGTCCACTTCTGATGGACTCATGGTCTGCGCTGCCATGCCGATCGCGGAGTGCTGCTCATTGCCGACCAGCACGAGATTGTGCGGCATCACGTCGTCGTTCTCGAAGATGATCTCAAACGGCTTCCCCTTCTCCACCACGATGCGCTGGGTGTCGAAACGGAGCTGCTCGTGCACCGTCTTCACCACGTAGACCGCCACGCTCAACCCGCGCAACTCCTTGCGCAGTGCGGTATTCCCCGCGAGCGAGGCCATCTCCATGCCGAGCTGGTTCACTTCTACAAAAGACTGCTCGGAGCGCTTGTCCGCCGGGACAGACTTCGCATAGCCCAGCACGCTCTGCGCGACGGCCTCCGCCTGCGCCTTGTCCCAGGCCGTGCGCGGAAGCTGCATGATGGCAGTGGTGGCAGCGTTGCGCTCATTGCCATCGATCACATGCTTGGCCAGCACGGCGAAGTTGGCAGGAGCGTTGCCCGGGCCCATGAGGGAGAGCGCCTTCAATGCGGCCTGCCGCTGTTCGCCCTTCACGCCACCGTCATTGAGGAGTGCGCTGAGCTGCGGCTGGAACTTCGCACGCAACGCAGGATCCGGCACCAAGCCGATGCCCTGCACCAGGGCGGTACGCCATTCCGCCTTATCCGCGGTAGCAACCCACACGTCATCCGGCTTGCGGTCCTGGACGATGATGGAAGCCCACACGGCACGGCGCACGTCCGGCAGGTTTGCGGAGCGGGCCAGCCCGGAGAGTTGCTCCTTGGCCTTCGTCAGCGCATCCACCGGAGCGGAGAGGAGGAGCTTGCCAAGGTCAGAAGCCGCCTGGCCTGCCACACCGCTCTTCGCATCGAGACGCTTCAGCGCGGCGACGGTCTCCGTGACGCGATCGCTCTTGTGCAGCTTCACGAGTTCGTCGATCGCCTTGTCCCGGGTGGCAAGATCGTAGCTCTTGCGCTCCAGCTTGGCCTGCAGCACGGCTTCCACATTCGGCATGCCCTTGAGCTCGTTGTCATCCATGCGGCTGAGCAGTGCGGCGACCAACACTGGATCGCTGGGCAGGGTCTGCTCCTTGCTCTGGGACTGGAGCTGCTTGAGCGTCTCCTTCAGGCAGTAGTCGATGTAGTAGTCACCCTCGTGCTTCAGCGAGGTGTAAGCCACGTCGAGCGCCTTCGGCACATCCGCTCCGCTGAAGAAGCTCGCCGCGCGGATGGCTTCGAGACGCACACGGGGGCTCTCGTCATCGGCAGCCTTCTTCAGAATTTCGATCGCTTCGGGAATACGATCGCGCTGGTAGCACACCACACGCACAGCCTGCGCACGGGCGCGGGGCTCAGGTGAGGCAAGCACCGTATTGATGAGCTCCTTGTTCACCACGTTGTGCCACTGGTGCACCCACAGGGCTTCCAGGATGTGGTGCGCGTCTTCCACCTTCTTCGGGTCGAATTGCTTCACCCACTTCTGCACCGCAGCGACCACCGCCTTGGAGTCATGCTTGTCGAGCTCGACCTTGGCGCGGGTGCGCACGTCGTTCTCAGGCTCCTTCAGCAGCTCGAGCAGCTTCTCAATGGGCTGGCCATCGATCTTCTTCACCTCGAGCAACGGGCGACCTTCGTAGGTCACGCGGTACACACGGCCATGGATCTGGTCGCGGTTCGGGTCACGCAGGTGGTGCTGCATGTGACCGATGATGGCGTTGGACCAGTCAGCGAAGTACAGCGAGCCATCCGGAGCCACACTGGCGCAGGAAGGACGGAACGTGCCAACCTCCGCGGGGCTGCACTCCACGAGAGTGTTCAGTTTCTCGGGAGTGGTCGAGCCGGGCTTGGTGTATTCATGGTAGAGCGTCTCGCCCTTCAGGCCGGAGCCTACTTCGGCGAACTTTGCGCGGAAGATGCCCTGCACGCTGATGACGTTGCAGTTCAAGAAATTGTCGCGGAACTCGTCCGGGAAATGACGGCTGGAGAGAATGGTCGTGCCCGCACAGGGACGGGACGGATGCTGCCAGACGAGGTCGAACTTCGAGTGTTTGTTCGGCTCGCTGATGAAGCCGCTGAAGCCCGGGCCGAAGTAGTTGTTGTTCCCCGTGGCGTCGGTGATGATGTCATTGCCCCAGTAGTCGAAGACGCGGCCGTGCGGGTTCGCGAAGCCATAGGCCGCGTAGCGCTCGAACTTGCCCGTGCGGGGCTCGTACCGGTAGATGCAGCCATCCTTGTTGCGCACTGGACCTTCGGGCGTCTCCACCTGGGAGGCGTGGAACACACCGTCCGAGCAATACACCGCACCGCCGGGCTCATAGCAGATGGAGTTCGTCTCGTGGTGTGAGTCCGCCGCATCGAGACCGCTGAGGATGCGCTCAAACTTGTCAGCACGTCCATCGCCATCGGTATCTCGGGCATAGAGCAGATTCGGCGAGCGCATGACGAGCACGCCATCCTTGTAAAACTGGAAACCCGTGGGGCAGTTCAGGTCATCCATGAAGGGCGTGCACTTGTCCGCCTTGCCGTCGTTGTTGGTATCTTCCAGCACCAGGAGGCTGTCTCCCTTCGTGCTCCAGGGAGTGCGGCTGGGATAGTTCCGCCAGGAGGCGACCCACAGGCGGCCCTTGGTATCAAATGCCATCTGCACCGGCTTGATGAGTTCCGGGAACATCTTCTCATCCGCGAAGAGTTGGACCTTGATGCCCTGGGGCGTCTTCATCTTGCCCACCACTTCCTCTCCACTGGGGAACTCCACGAGGCCTGTGTTCGGATCCACCTTGAATCCAGTCATAGGCGTCTTGTTGAAGGTGTCGCCACCCACGGGCAGGTTCGTCTCCACCTTGGTCACCGCTGGGACATTGGAGTCATCCACCTTCAGGTCGCCACCCTTGGCTACAGCCCACACGCGCTTCTCGCGATTGTCGGTCATCACGTCACGCACGGACATCTCCTGCTGCATGACCTGATAGTTCGACACATACGGGGCCTCAGGAGTCTTCTGGTTCTGCAGGAAAGCGCCGGTGTGCGCCTTGTATGCCAGGCCGGAGCGTCCGCCGTGGATGTTGTAACTGTCCACCGTGCGGTAGCGGCTGTGCCATTCCTCATTGCGATCGAGGATGGCGCCGCGGAGTTTCTCAAGTCCCTTGTAAGAAGGAGCATCCTTGCCGAAGAGCGACTTGTAGATCGCCGGGGCCAGCACCTTGTCGCCTTCCACCGTGAGGTGAATGCCATTGAAGGTAAGTGGTGCCTTCGCGGCGGCGTACGCCTTCTGCGAGGCATCGAAAAGATCCACAAACTGCACGCCATTCGCCGCGGCCACTTCCTTCATGGCGGCGGTGTAGTTCTGCAGGTTGGTATTGTTCTCGTCGGGCTTGGCGACGTCCGGGTTGGACTGCTTTTCCGCGGCTGTGGGAGAGAAAAGCACCACCCGCGGTGCGCCGTCGCCCCCGTAGTTCTTGGTCTTCAGGTCTTTCAGGAACGCATCGAGGTTCTTCTTGAACTCCTCAATGCCCTCATACCCCTTGAAGGACTCATTGAATCCGTAGAAGGCGAAGATCACATCCGCGCCCACTTTGGACAGCCACTCCTCACGCGTGCCGAATCCCTCGGAGCGGTGCCAGGTATTCACCTCATCCGCCGCCACAGCCAGGTTCCGGATGACCAGGTCCTTGTCCTTGTTCTCCGCATGGATCAGCGTGTCCAGCCAGCCGGAGTGCTGATGCCGGTCCGCCAGCAGGCTGCCGACGATGGCGATGTGGTCACCTTTCTTGAGTTCCAGGGAGGCAGGGGCTGCCTGGGCCTGGATTTGCACCTGCCCATGCAGGGCAAGACCCGAAACCAGGCCAGCGAGGAGGGTGTGGAAGCGTCGATTCATGCAGGGAAACTGAAATGAGGGAAGTCCAATACGGCAGGCCAATAGCGGAGTGATCCTGCTTTTTGACATGGAAAATGAAGTTTTTTTGGGGGCAGCGCTGGCGCATGCAAATTTCAAGTTCACAAACAGGCGTAAAAATTCGGGGATAGCACAGTTGATTTTTTTCTTCACTAGTATGTATGTAGCTTGGCGACCCGCCCCTTCTGATGAGCAAACACCTTGTTCCAATTCTCGCTGATGCAATGCGCGCCTACTATACCGGCGATGAATTGCATGAGCTGTTCGGCCTCTTCGATAGCGAGCTTGAGTGGGATCATAGCCGCGGCGAGCCGGCTCACATCGCAATCGCCAAGCGACTGGTCACACAAATGGAGCATGCCAACAACCGAAGGATATTGGAGGCCCTGATGCCAAGCCTTTTCGTCCGATGCAGCGAGATGATCGCAAAAACGTCCTGGGAAAGAAGAGACTTCCACGAGGAAATGTCGAAGCGTCTCGAGAAATTGCGACCGCTTCTGGACGGTCCAACAACACCAATCGAGATTTCAGTGTCAGATGCCAAGCCGTTTACCGCAAAGTCAGAAATTCGAGACTTGGTCGCACAAAGCGAAGGACCGATTCTACTTGTTGACGCCTATATTGGCATCAACACGCTTGATTGCTTCAGAGACGTTGCGCATTCAATTAGGATTCTGACGGGCCAGCAGAGGCAATCCATCGAAACTAGTTTTGATGCCGCAGCGAGGGATTTCCTTGCGGAAGGCCGCGTTCTTGAGATTCGACGGCATTCTAAGCTTCATGACCGTTACCTCATTTTCAATGATCGCTGCTGGCTTGTTGGCGGTTCGATTAAGGATGCTGGCAAGAAAGCTCTCAACGTCATAGAGTGTATTGACAGCAAAGGGGCTATCGTTGCCGATGCCGAAACAAAATGGAAGGAAGCTACTGCTTATATGTGAATGGGGACGACAGGCATAGTACATTTGACCTCACTTTCCGCCTCTCAGCCCACCCAGACGAGGTGCGCCAGCTTCCGCCGGTGTTAAGCTGGGACACAGACAAAAAAGCCATAAACTCGATCACCGACCAACCAAGGGCGAACAAAGCGCTGGTGCCAACCGCCAAGGCTACTCTGTCACCCATGCTTTTCGCAAGTCCAACCCGCCAACTCGTCTCCACGCTCATTCCCGCACCGGCAGTCGGCACAGCATTAGACGTTAGGCGCTTTCACCCAACATCCCTATCATGACGCCAACTGAAGCAACTCTAACCTCGGCAGCCGTCAGTGCTGTCATTTCAATTATCGTCAACGCAGTAGGAATTCTTGTCCAGGCCCGTCGCTCCGCACGTGAGCGCGCCGACAAGCTTCACGACCAGCTCCGTGGTCTCGTTGCTTTGCTCGATCGAGGGCTGTTCTACGCTGGCTTCGACCGCGAAGACCCTGTAGAGATGCTATGGGCTATTACCGACGTGCGCACCAAACTCCAACTGAATGGGGCAGCTTACGTTCGAGACGACATTACCGCGAAGGCATTCTCTGAGATTCGCGATGCCCTCTACAACATGGAGATGCAGATCGACGGCGAATTTCCCGAGGTCGCGCGTCTCGCACGCACAAAGGGAGCAGAGCGAGTAGATCGGACTCAGACACAGCAGCAACTCGGACCCACATACGGTGCAGCAATCTCTCGAATGATGGGATTACGCACAACCGTTTGGAGTGCCACTCAGCGAATTCATGCTCGCCTCAAATCGCTTTCGGCATAGCGGCCACCAGTACCAACGTCCAAGCGCCATACGCCCGGCCATTGCGTCACTGTTGCAACCCAAGCCTCTCGTGAGGCGGAACGCTGAGCCAACGTTGGGCCGCTTCAGGAGCAAGTAATCCGCCCCCTCCGATATTCCCTCAATGTCACCTTGGACGGCTGCTGCGATCATCAGGCCGGACGATCGCCGCGGCAAAGAAGTGACTCTTGTCCAACTTCAAAACCGGGTCTGACAAGCTGACACAGGCAGCGGTGTCTGTTCCTCGACATCCGTCGACTCTGCACACTCACCCTTCAATCCAAGCGACCAATCACCCCCGTGACATCCCGGCGTTTCATCCAACTCTGCACCTTTCTGCTGTTCAGTATAGCCACCTTCGATCGAGTTCTGGCCGCCGAAACACCTGAAAAGCAGACTCAGGCGACTGGCGAGAAGGAGCATACCAGAGCGCTGCACTCCCCTGAGTCAGTGACACGCTCTAGTCGCCCGCTGATCGGCGCCATTCGGTGGGATGGCTGGGGGAACAACTGCGCGATCGGGAAGGACTCTGAGCGAGTCCTCGGTCCAGCCAAGTACCAACATCGCGCGCCATTCTTTGTGCATGCCGCTGGGCCGGATTTCATCACACTCAAACCCCTCTCCCAGGAAATCATGGACACTGAGATTGGCTACGCCGTCCACGCCGGTGTCGATTACTGGGCCTTTGACTGGTATCCGCCAGGCAATGGGATGGAACTCGCGCGAAACCTTTTCCTTGCTTCTGGCAAACGGGAGCGTCTCAAGTGGTGTGTCGTCTTGGGCACAAACCCTTTCGACATGAATCGAGATGCGCCCTGGCTCGCCGCGGAATTTGGCAAGCCGGGATACCAGAAGGTTCTCGACGGTCGTCCTCTGGTCTATCTCTTTGCACCGATGACCCGCACGGACCTTGCCGCATTGCGAGAGCTCTCCCTGAAATCCTGCGGCAAGAGTCCCTACGTTGCCATGATGGGCTGGACCGCCACCGAGGTGGCGCAGGCCTGCGAAGCGGTCGGCGCCGATGCCGTCACCATGTACGCCGGCGGAATGGAGAAAAACTGGGACGAGTACTCCAAGCTAAAAGAAATCATTCCCAATGTGAGCACCGGCTGGGATCCAACCCCTTTTCGGGATACACAGGTCACTTGGTACCCTCGCGAAAATATCGTGAAGGACTTTGTCGGCTGGTCAGCGACACCAAAGCAAGTAGTTGCCGGCGTGGAGGCTGCTTTTGCCTGGACCAAAGCCAATCAGGGAAAAGTTCCCGCGAACACCATTCTGGTTTACGCGTGGAATGAACACTCGGAAGGTGGCTGGCTTTGCCCCACGTTCAGCCCCCAGGGGCCGAACACCGAAAGGATCGACGCGCTTCACGAATGGCTGTCCGGCCGGACTTCAGTGCAGGGAAACTGAATTGTTTTTTTGCGCGGGCGTTTGTGATGACATGGCTTATCGCACCTTGAAATTCCGCAAGGTGGTCTGAATACTCTACACAACGGATTCATGATAAGACCGCTTCCCTTACCAGTCGCGCCGCCCATTTGGGGACTGGCAGAATTTCGCATCACCCGGCCTGAATTACGCATGATGCTGGGCGAGCCACACTACGTCGAAACGGACTCATTTCGCACTTCCGGCGGCGAGGAGGACTCATGGGCATTTTCGCTTTCCTCAGGCCAACGCATGGCCATCCTCTTACAAGTTCCCTATGAGGTCGCCATAATCTACGGCGATCCGCCTGCACTGTTGCCCATCTTGGGTGAACTTGGCCTGTCCTCTGACGATGTGCGCCTCCATCCCTTTCCCGTACCGTTCGAGCATAAATGAAGAAGAGATACACCTGTCCACTCATGACAACCCTCCATCCAGCCTTGGCCTTCCTCGCCATTTGTGCACTTCTCTGCGGGACACGCGCACAACTCCACGCCGACGACGCAACTTCCCCACTCTATCTGGTGCTTTTTAAAGTGGTCGTAGGCGAAGGCAGCAAAGTCCAGGACTTCCGAGTGATCAAGGTGATTGATCTCCTCTCGGGATCGAACAATGCGATAGCGGTCGAGTTGCCCCAGGCATTCATCAACGACGCGCGAAAGAAGGTCGAGGACGAACGATTGGAACCCACAGTCGAGGATGGAAAATCCAGCAGCACCCTGACCAGTTTCCTCTACTCACCGGCAGATGATAAGAATGAGCCCCCCAAGGTCTCCTTCCACGCCCTCAATAGCGCCATGAACAGCACTTCTGAGTTCCGTCTCCTGGGGCAGGACGGCGCGGTGTCCAACTTTGGCGCAAATCTGGGACACTCCGCTTTCTTTGTCAGCTACTACGCGCTGCCTCTGGCAAAAGAGAAGAAGCAACAGCGGGAAGCGCTCATCGAAGCAGAACTGCAGCGCAACGCCGCCAATGTGCAGAACGCTGAAATCCTCTCTCGCAAAGATCTCTCCACCGACTCGCAGACCATCGTGGAATTCACCTGCAGATCTCCCAGGAACCCCGCCCTCACCATCCGCTCCCGCTACATCTGCAACGACCGCCAGATGCTCGCCTTCGCGGCTATCACACCCGCAGGACTCTCTCCCGAGGACGCCCAATCATTCGAACGCCTTTTTGAAGCTTTCCGCTTCCGGTAATGCGTAAGACTGCAGGGACTGGGCCCCGCCTGGAGTTACCATGAACATCCTGTGGGCTGCGTTGACCCATGCTCTTCAGCTTGCCTTTCCCGACGCTGAACTATACAAACGGATGACCCTGAGCGGGAGTCCGCCAGACGATTCACATGACGCAAGATGCCCTGACCAAACAACTCGGAACTCTGGCCGATGCCGTTCGAGCCGATCCCCGCTGGCAGCAAGATGACCTCAGTGTCGAGGTCCTGTGCATGCTGCTCTATGGTTTTGCCCTGATGACTGGTCGCTCGGTGATGTTTCTCGACGTCGAGGACATTGACGCCGCGGTTCTCCGGTGCCTGACCGACCATGTGGGAGCCGCCGCCAAGTGGAGCGGCGGCCTGGTGGCGGAAGCCAGCGCTTCAGCCATGAACCAAGCACATCATCGCGCCCACCATGCGTTGATTGGGGTGGGCCACAGCTACATAGGCGCCGACAATCTGAAGCCAGTCGTCGACAACATTTTTACCAACATCGCCTACACCCGGCGATACCTTGAAGGGAATGTCTAGTCAAGTGCCGCAGCGAACTGGACTGGGCGGCTGTGATCCATTAAGTCCCCCAGCAAGTGTCTCCATGCGAGAGTTTCTCCGCACCGGCGAGTTTGGCCCAGTACGGCTTGGCGACTCGGTTGACGCTCTCAGAAGCTCATTCGGCGAGCCTCCCGTCGTCAGTGCAACTTCCCGCCGGCATCGCACGCCGGGCATTTGGGAGTATGGAGATATCGAGTTCCACCTGACCAGTGATCACAAGTCGCTTAGCCTTATCTTCTGCGACACCTTCGCACAGCTTGAGCTTGTTCCAGCAGTAGTGTTCGACCGTTGGTTCTTCGAGGGCCATCCACCGCTGGAGCAAGTTGAGCGCGAGTTGGGGACAGCTGACATCAAGTATGAGAGGCATGACATGCCACATGAACCATCCGCTTTCGTGCTGCGCCTCGACTCCGGAATTGAGTTGCTGTTCAGTGATGGTAGCGACCCGATGATGTGGCCCGGTGTTCCGGGTCTCTTTGGATTTCAGTATTCAGGCAAGGCCGCCAGCTAACCCAGCGCCGCAGCGGACGCATCCGCTGTCTCAGTTGCAAGCTCCCCCACCCTTTCCTCGCAAAATTAGTGTCCGAGCTCTATCGTTCGATCTAGAACCATGCCGCAACTGACACAACAAAGCTGGCGCAACATCAGGATTGTCATCGCCTCCCTCTGTATCTTGAGTGCGGCGCTTATCCTCGCCGTTACCATGTGGTTTTCTTGGGGATTTACCGATTCTGCGGCGTGGGGAGCTTGGGGA
The DNA here is from genome assembly GCF_011044495.1 of Roseimicrobium sp. ORNL1. GTDB lineage: Bacteria > Verrucomicrobiota > Verrucomicrobiia > Verrucomicrobiales > Verrucomicrobiaceae > Roseimicrobium. The sequence goes on along the minus strand of NZ_CP049143.1, from coordinate 3,364,640 downwards.
AAACCCCAGACACATGAAGAGCACGTCAGCAAGTTCTGGTCGATGTATCTAAAATTCTATTGGCCATCCATCTGTGGCTCTGCAGCCCTCGCCGCCACAGGAATCTTCATCCTATTCTGGCCCCAAAGGCGCAAGCCGGGCAAAGCACAGCGGTTCGCCAGGGATCACCGTTAGGCACCACTGGACGCCCCAGCCATATCCGGTATAGCATTGCCCAATGCGACCTCTTCGATATTCCATCAACGTCACCCTGGACGGATGCTGCGATCATCAGGCAGGGATCATGCCGGATGAAGAGATGCATCGCCACTCGACCGAGAGCATCAAGCGGGCGGACGCCCTCCTCTTTGGCCGGGTGACTTATGAAATGATGGAAGTCGCCTTTCGTCCCGCGTGGACAGGAGAGATGCCTGATTGGATGGAGCCTTTCCGCAACACGATCGACGCGGCGAAGAAGTACGTCGTGTCGAGCACGCTTTCCCAGGTCGATTGGAACGCGGAGTTCTTGCGTGGGGACTTGGCGCAGGCCGTTCACCAGCTCAAGCGCGAGCCCGGTAATGGATTATTCACCGGTGGCGTGAAGCTGCCGATGGCGCTGGCAGAGCTGGGATTGATCGACGAATATGAGTTCATCGTGCATCCCAAAATCGTCGGCCACGGACCATCCCTATTTGCCGGACTCTCGAAGCATGTCGACCTGAAGCTCGTGAGCCAGAAGGAGTTCGCCTCGGGCGCGGTGGCGATGCGGTATGAACCTCGAAGGTAGCCGGACGTTTTCAGCATACCGACATTGCCGATGAAACGATTCCTTTTCATCACCGCCTTGGGAATCATCTTGTGGCTACTTGCCTCGATCGGCTATCTGCTCACTTCCAATTTCTGGGACAATCGCAATCCCTTCATGAAGGCTCACATGTGGGAGGTGACCCAGACTTGGACAGGAGTTCCCGACTTGCCCGATGACGCAAAGAAATTCCAGATAAAGACGTTTGGAGATTTCCTGACCCGAAAGTTTACGAGCTCCTTCTCTGCTCCAAAGTCGAGCATTGAATCCTGGCTCAGCCGAATTCCGGATTTTGAAAAAGCGGAACGTTCCGAGTTGCCTGGGAGGGTTGTCGAGTATTTCGGCAGTGGCAGGGAGGGAGCGACATACTACAAATTGAACTTGAATCCCGAGATGACCGAAGTTCACCTTTTCGTGTCTTGGAACTAGCCGCGCCGTCACGTAGACGCGGGCAACTGCCGGGCCCTCGCGGACTTCAAAACCAATCCTATGACATCTGAAGAAAATGGATTTGACGATGACGAGGTTGACGACGACTTCGACCTTCCAACGACAGACTCTCCCTCCGGAATTCGCCCTCTAAACAGCTACGGCCATGCAATTTTGCAGAGATTGGCGCCTACATCGGGAGAGAACTCCAGCGTGTGGGCATCCCGATTGCGCCAGATCATCCCTGAGGTGCAATTTGGATCCCCGTTGACCCCTGCACTTCAATCCCAGATCGAGAAGAAAATGGGGCAGTCGATTCCCCCCGCTTTGCTGGATATTTGGGTGACCGCACCGGGAATCTCTCTCGACTACGATACATTCTTGTGGTCTCCGCAAGATTTCCTGACGCGACACCAGCTTTACGAGGATATCTTACCAGAGATTTTTGGCTCCATGGTATTCTTTGGTGTTTCGATGGTTTCAACGGAGCCATCTCGCTGGAGGAGAGCGACCGAACTGCATACTTCTGGAGTCACGAAGAGGGTTTTACGGGACAAAGTTGCCCGGACATCGCCACCTATGTTTCGGAACATGTGGCTTGGTATGCCACCACATTTCAGCCGTTCTGCTTCAAGCACGGTTATGTTCCGCGAAAGTGACATGCGTTCGGACAAATCGTGTTCGTCTACACCCTATGAGCTACGCCAAAAAGACCAACAGCTTTCGCCGCATCACCGTCGATGGCGCCGTGTACCGCTGGCGTTTTCGCTTTGCGGAGCATGACAGCACCATGACGCTTCAGGGAACTGAGTCCAGTGGCCAGCAAGCAATCGTCACGATGCGTGGCGTACGTGATCCCTGGCTCAATTTCCCGGCCCCCGACGTGAAGCTTGTGACTATCACAGCTCGCATAGCCCGGCGTATGATTCAGCAGGCATTGGCGCGCGGCTGGAAGCCAACGGAACGGATTGCGCCATTCACCTTTGACCATGAGCCAGAACACGAGACCGCCCACCCCTGCGCTATATCGCAGGCTCAGTTCCCGCGCTCTGATTGCAAATCACAACCTTCCTTGGACCGAATTGTCGAGCCAGACTCGTTGAGCAAAAAGAGGCGCAAAAGATGAAGCCTGCATACTGTTGGCTCTGTGGTCGCGATTTCCGGAGCGAATGGCGCCATGCGCAATCCGGTGGTGAACTGGTCCGATTCCGTGACTACAAGCAATTGCCAGATGACGCTGTCGGCCACCCGCCGGGACTCGAATGGTTCTGCCGGGAGCACGCCGCCGCCGCACGCGTTTTGTCGCATTTGGATTCTGCCAGTGCCTTAGTTGAACTGCAGCGACAGTTTGGCAGTTTTCCCAAGGTCATCGAACCGTCACTTATCCATGATCCTTCCCTGTGGGTGGTGGAGGTTGGGCCGCAGCGATCACGGGTGTTGGCTGTGATTCAGCAAGCGACAGGACGCACCGCGACTGATGCCCTGGTGTTACTCCGCGCGACCCCGTTCGAGTTGGTTCGAGGATGGCCAGCGTCATTTCAGTCCTGGCGAGTTGAATTGGAATCTGTGGGGGCTCGCGTTGAAGTCCGATATGACCAAGCCTGACTCACCTGTCTTTGCACTGCAACCAATCCGCCAACGGTTGATTTGCGAAGAGCATTGCACATACTTCAGTCTCGCCAAGGTGTCAGCTGAGCATGGCATTGAGTTTTGCCTTCCGCGTTCCGTGTGCGACCATGCTACCTTGCTGGAGATTCCTAATTCCTAACAAGCCGAAGCAACCGTTTGTTTGGCAGTGCGAATTGGAGAAATGTGATGATGGAAGTGGCTTTTCGTGTCCGATTTTCCTATCCTCTGACCTATCTCCATCATGATCTCCCGCCGCACTTTCCTACGCACCTCCGGCCTGACACTTGGCGCAGCCGCCCTTCCTGCCGTAGCTCAAACCGCCAATCCTCAGAAGACCGTCCTCCTGCACTGCGGTTGGGCAACGAAGAACATCGGTGACATCGGTCACACACCAGGCACGCTGCGGTTTCTGGAACAATATCTTCCGGAGGCCAAGGTCATCCTTTGGGCGGCCAACACCAATGAAGCGGTGGATGCAATGCTGATGAAGCGGTTCCCCAAGCTGGAGATTGTGAAGGGCTCGCTTACCCAGACGGATGGACCTGTACAGCAGGCCGTGAACCGCTCCGACTTCTTCCTTCGCGGCCCCGGCATGGGACAGCCGACGGATTTCATGAAGTATTGCGACAAAGCTGGCAAGCCATGGGGGCTGCAGGCCCAATCGTACTTCCCGGACATGGTCACCGGAAAGGGCGCGGAGGAGCGCATCGCCTTGCTCAACAGCGCGGCCTTCATCTACTGCCGCGATTCCAAGACGCTGAAACTGCTTCAGGACACCGGAGTGAAGCCACCGGTACTCGAGTGGGCTCCGGATGGTTGCTTCGGCATCGACGTGCGTGATGAAGAGAAGGCACTCGCCCGGATGAAGAAGCACGGGCTGGAGGACAAGAAATTCATCACCATCCAGCTTCGCACCCACTCCCCCACCAGCCCCGGTGTGGATGACAAGCGCCCGCAGAAACTGAACCCGCTCCACCCCACCCCGGAAAACATCGCCGACGATACCCGCCGGGCGAAGGTGTATCAGGACCTGATTGCGATGTGGGTGAAAGAAACCGGCTGGAAGGTCGTCATTGCCCCCGAGGTGAACAAGGAGATGGAGTACAACAAGAAGTTCATCTACGACACGCTGCCAGATGAGCTGAAGAAGCACGTGGTGAACTTCGACGAGTTCTGGAATGTGGACGAGGCCTGTTCCTTCTACGCCCGCGCCCACACCGTCATCTGCCACGAGCCGCACACCCCCATCATGGCCCTGGCCATGGGCACGCCGATGATGCACACCTTCTCCGAGTTCCACTCGCCGAAGTGCTGGATGTTCAAGGACATCGGCCTCGAAGAATGGGCTCCAGAATTCGACGCCACACCCGCGACCAAGATGTTCGAGAGCTTGATGGGCATCCACAAAGACTACCCCGCCGCTCAGGCGAAGGTGAAGAAGGCCATGGCCTACGTGGAAGAGCGGGCACAGTCCCAGATGAAGGTGCTGAAGGGTGTGATTAAGGCGTAAGTGCGGTCCATTCAAGAGACTCCCAACCTCGTGGAAGGTGCCTGATTTCCGCGGGCCGTACCTTTGCGAGGTATTGGGTGCGTCATTAACCTCAAGTCGCGACATGTCGCTTGGTATCGAGAGTATCCTGCCATCCGGTCGGCGTGTGAGATTGGAGCAATTTCACCTTCTGCCGACACATCCAGACTGGTCGGATCCTGCTCGACCGGTAGCGATGGAACATCGAATCCCGGGCTTGGTGGAAGAACTAATCGGCCCCAAGATTCCGCACATAGCACGTTACATGGACAGGTGGCATTTGCCCCAAACATGCCTGGGTCTTTTCGCGTCAACCCCGATGGTGTCGCACGGTGTCACCGTTGAGCATTCCCTGCTTGTTGTGTGCTGGTTTACGAAGGGAAGCCGCTTCCCACTGCATCAGCTTGTTTGTGAGGGGTTGTCAGGTCTAGATTGGGAGGCACATGCCAAGGATTTTCATTCCGAATGGTAACTGGCGCAGTAAGTTCGATCCACTTATGAGCACCACCACTTTTGCAATCCTCGCTGTTTGTGTCGCGCTGCTTCCAGCCTGTGGTCAGTGGGGAGGCTTGCCGTTGCCAACTACAAGGACGGTAACTCCGAAAGACATTGCGGGAGTCTGGACCAGCGAAGGATCGCGCCCCATGGAACCCAACAAGTCGGTTTCTTACATCCTAAAAATCGACCTGCACTTGCATGGCTCGTTCGAGCAGACCATCACTGTTTCAGGAGCCCCGACTACCATCTCCCAGAAAGGAACATGGAACATCGACGGTGGACACATTGATCTGGACCATGTGCTGGTCGAAGAATGGGACTCGACTACGGAGAAGGGACTCTGGAAGCCAGAATCCACCAGGTGGGACATAATTGATGCCTTTGGTGGTGGCTTTGAAATTTTCGGCGGGCTTTTTGACGATCCCGACTCTTGGCGGGCGTTTAACAAAGCACGTTAAAGATACCGTCCAGCGGATGGAGTATCCACAGAGAGATGCTTAAAGGAGAGAACTCGAACCGTATTGTGAAGTCCCCTCCCCGGTCATGCTCCGTCCGCGATTCGTTTTTTCTGTTTTGGTTCTCCTCCATGCCCAGGCAGCATGCTTCTCCGCCCCCGTTTCCTTTACCAAGGACCTCGCTCCCATTCTGGCGGACAAGTGTGTGACGTGCCACGAGGAGAAGAAGGCAAAAGGCCGCTATCGCGTGGATACCTTCGAACTGGTGGGCAGGGCTGGCAGCAGTGACGACCCCGCGCTCACGCCAGGGAAACCAGATGCGAGCACGCTCTACACACGGCTGGTCTCCCATGATGAAGACGAGCGCATGCCGCAGAAGGACGATCCGCTGCCGCCCGCACAAATCGCGCTATTTAAGAAGTGGATTGAAGAAGGTGGGAAGTTCGATGGGCCAGATCCCAAGACGCCACTCGCGGAACTGCTCTCCACCACCAAGAAGGAGACGCCTTCCACGCCGGAGAAATACCCACGCCCGGTGCCGGTGACCGCGCTGGCTTTCGCGCCGGATGGCCAGTCGTTCTTTTCCAGCGGCTATCATGAGGTGCTGGAATGGAATGTAAATGATGGCGCCCTGCGCCGCCGTATCGCGAGCGCTCCGGAGCGTGTGCTGGCGCTTGCCGTGCAGCGGGAAGGCGATCTGCTGGCTGTGGCCGGAGGAGCACCGGGAAGGAGCGGCGAGGTCATGGTCATATCACGCTCGACCGGCAAGCTCATCCAGCGCCTCCCCAACGCCAAGGACACAATCCTGGCCGCAGCTTTCTCGCCGGATGGTTCCCTGCTCGCCGTGGGCGGCGCGGACAATCTTGTCCGCGTCTTCCGTGCTTCGGACTGGAAGCTCGCCTGGAAGGCGGAGGCGCATGCGGACTGGATTACCTATCTGGCCATCTCCCCGGACGGGCAGCTCCTGGTGAGCACCAGCCGGGATCGTACAGCGCGCATCTTCACCGCAGCCAAGGGGGAGCCCGGCATCACCTTCACCAATCACGGAAGCGCAGTCACCTGCGCCGCATGGGATCCGAATGGGAAGATCCTCTACACCTCCGCCGCAGATGGTGAGGTGCGCCGCTGGCCGTGGGAGTCGGAGGTAGACGGCAGCGGCCGGGCGACCGACCTCCTGCTGAAGGGGGGCCGCCAGGAGGTCACCCGGATTGCCATGGCTGGCCCGCGTCTTATCACCGCCTCCGCAGATGGCCGCATCCGCGCCTACAGCATCACCAAGAAAGAAGAGCCCCCACAGCCCGGGAAGAAGCCAGACGAAAAGGACAAAGGCAATATCGCGGACAAGGATAAGGCCAAGGACAAGAAGGAAGAGAAGAAGAAAAGCGCTGACAGCCTTCAGGTGGACATCAAGGAACTCCCCGCCTTCGACCGTCGGGTGGATGCCCTGGCGGTAGATGGAGCTTCCACTCGGGTGATTCTGGCCGGACAGGAGGGCAAACTCCGGCTGATCGAGCTCCCGGACAACAAAGTCACGCTGGAGCGCACCGCCGCCCCCGGGTGGTAGGAGATTTGCTCTTCTTGACTTTGAATGTGGTTTGCCGTTTGAAGTTTGAGGACGGCTCCCTACAATGTCGCGCCCGCACTCCGCGTGGCCTGACGCCCGACCGACTCCCACCACCGTATCTCTTCCCATGCCGACACTCATCAAGATGCCCAAGCTCAGTGACACCATGACCGAGGGAACCCTCGTGAAGTGGCACATCAAGGAAGGTGACGCGGTGGACATCGGCAAAATCATCGCGGACGTCGAGACGGACAAGGCGACGATGGAAATGCAGTGCTTTGAGACCGGCACCATCGCCAAGCTCGTGGTGAAGGAAGGCGGCAAGGTCGCCCTCGGAGCCCCCATGGCCGTGGTACTCGCCGCCGGCGAAGCAGCGCCTGCAGACCTCGACGCCTACGTTGCCGCGAACACAGAGGCCGCTCCCGCCAAGGCTGAAGCCCCTGCCGCCAAGACCGCGGAACCTGCCGCCGCCGCTTCCGCCAAGAAAGGCGCCTTCTCCGGCACACTTCCCCCCTCCGGCCCCGCTCCCAAACGCCGCGCCGCAGCCGCCGCGAATGGCGTGCGCGTGAAGGCCTCTCCCCTCGCCCGCAAGGTGGCCGAAGAGCTTGGTGTGGACCTTTCCCGCCTCCAGGGCACCGGCCCCGGCGGACGCATTGTGCGTGCCGACGTAGAAAGCGCCCCTGCAGGCGGTGCCATCTCCGGTGGCAGCAGCGCTCCCGCGAAGGCAGCGCCCTCCATCCGCCCTGTCGCCGGTCCAGACGACCAGCGCATCCCGCTCACCGGCATGCGGAACATCATCGCCGAGCGCCTCCTCGCTTCGAAGACCCAGATCCCGCATTTCTACCTTCAGATTGAGGTGGACGCCGCGCCGCTCATGGCCTTCCGCAAACATATCAATGATGCCGCAGAGAAGACTGGCGGTGTGAAATTCACTGTCAATGACTTCATCCTGAAGGCCGTCATCCGTGGAGCTGTGACCGTGCCCGCTGTGAACGCCTCCTTTGACGGAGACGCCATCGTCCAGTTCAAGCACGTGAACCTCAGCGTGGCCATCGCCATTCCGGAGGGTCTTGTCACTCCGGTCATCCGCCAGGCGGAAACCAAGACGCTACAGGAAATCAGCGCCGCCGTGAAGGACCTCGCCACCCGTGCCAAGAACAAGAAGCTCAGCCCGGATGAGTTCCAGGGCGGCACTCTCACCGTGAGCAACCTCGGCTCCTACGGCATCGACCAGTTTTCGGCCATCATCAATCCGCCTCAGGCAATGATTCTGAGCGTGGGAAGTATCCGTAATGTCCCCGTCGTGAACGACAAGGGTGCCATCGTCGCTGGTCAGCGCATGTGGCTTGGCCTCAGTGGCGACCACCGCGTGGTGGACGGCGCCGTCGCTGCCACCTTCCTCGCGGAAATGCGCAAGCTGGTGGAGAATCCGGCCTTGATGGTGGTGTAGTCGCCGCCCTCTGCCTCAAACCACAGGTCTCCTGCGTCTCGCGAACCTCTCGCGAGACGCCTCTGAACGTTTTACCCCCAGGACTAGGGTCCACGTAGGTCATGGGGCGCACATCCGTCGGGCTCTGTTCCCCGTATGCATGTGGCAAAAATATGCGTTGCACTCTGGCTGTGAACCTTCAACTAGAAAGGTCACGCGATTTCAATAGCGTTGAAAAAAATTAAATCGCCCGATTGCCAGATGGAGGGGAATGGAGGATATAACCCTATATGGCCCATTCAAGATTCCTAACACGCGCCTTCATTTTTCTGTTTTGCGCGGGTTCCATGCTTAGCCTGACGAGCTGTCAGGAGCAGGAAAGACTTGCCGCCAAGACCAAGGAAGTTCGGCAAAAGATTGAAGAGCTGGAGGCAGTCAAGGAATCCAGCCCAGCCGCCCAGAATCCCAAGAAGCATCCCCTCGCCCGTAAAGGTGCCAAAGCTGTGCAGGCAGGTATCGCGACACTCGAAAGTGACGTGTCCATGCTTCAAGAACGCAAAACTACCCTCGAAGCCGACTTGGTGGCCTTGGAAAAAGAAGGCACCGCTTATCGGGTCAAGAATCTTTAATCTCCAACTCATTTTTAAACCGTTATGGACCTGAAAATTTGGGGCCTTTTAGTTGTCGCTTTGTTCATCGGGGGCTTTGCCAGTTTCACCGGCTACTTCTCGAAAATAGACACTGCCCAGCACGAGCTGGCTGAAGCGCAGGCCGAGCTGAAAAGCCTGGAAGAAGAGCTCGCTCCGGACAGCTCAGGGGATGGCGGCCTTACCGAGGCTGAAAGGCTCAATGAACTTGTGGCGGCCTACCAAACTCTTGAAGCCCAGAAGAAATCGCTGGCCGACTCGGTGCTCGCCCTTGAGGGACGGAAAGAGGAATATCTGAAAGCGTTCCGGGATACAGTGAGTGATGTCCGTTCCAAGTCCGTGGGCATGCAGTGGGCTGATGTGCCCTTCCGCAATGGTCAAATCCTCAAGGAAGTGAGAATCCAGAAGGTGACCGATACGGAGATCACGCTGGCCCACAGCGAGGGCGTCGCGAAGCTTCGTGTAGAGGAACTACCCCCGGATCTCAAAGACCGGTTCCGTATCGGCATGGAGCCATTCTTGAGTTCTTCAGAGCCCGCGGTAGGCGCAGCCACACCGCTGAGCACTTCCGCCTCCACCACCAAGGCGTCAAGCTCTTCCAAAACCAACAAGCCGTCTGCAACAGCGAACCCAAGCCTCGATGCCCTCAACGCATCCGCGGCCTCGCTTGAACAGGAAGTTGCGGACTCCACTGCGAAACTCAGGACTGCCGAAGCAGCATGGTCCCAGTGGCGCAACCGCGCCGCCTACCTCCAGGGTCAGGCCGGGAGTGCCAAGGTGGCTGGTCGCCCAAGCTACAATCTTCTTCAGGAAGCAAACGCGGCTGAGCAGAAGGCTGCTGCGGCTGGTCTTCAAGTTACCAACCTGCGTGACGAAATCATACGACTGCGGGAGAAGGCCAACACGGCCAAATCACAGGCGCTCAAAGCCTCCCGGGCGAAGTGATCGAAAAAGGACGTCGAGCGGTCAAGGATTCCCAGCTCGGATTGACTACTGCTGAGGGTGTATAACACAACACCCGCACAGGGATGGCACCGATGGTGCCTCCTTGCTTGTGCCTGTGGCCGCTTATCCGAGTGCCCGCCCGTCGCGGCAGCCCAGCTGAAGAACCCGGGGGCGGGCAAGTCGGTCACATAAGCCGCGATAGGCCGCACTGGGGAAGCGGAAGGAAAATCCTCTGCTTCCCCAGGCTGATAGACTCCGATACTACAGTTCAATCACCAAGCGTGCGGGTTACGTCATGAACGAAACCCCCAACGCCCTGCCCGCTAACCGCACACGGATCCCCGGAAGCACTAACTACCACCAGTGCTCCCGGTCCGCGCATACGGCCAAAACTATCCCTGGGGCTATAGAGCCCGGTTCACGGCGCTGACCACGGCCTTGATGGAGGCCAGCTCGATGTTGGTATCGACACCGGCTCCCCAGCAGGTTTTACCATCAGAGCGCTTGATCTGGATAAACGAGAGCGCATTGGCCTCGCTGCCGGAGCCAAGGGATTGCTCGCGGTAGTTCGCCACTTCAAAGGATGGCACCCCATGGGAGACCATGGCGTTTACAAAGGCGGCAATGGGGCCATTCCCCTCGCCCGTCACCTGGATCTCCTTGCCGTCCTCATAAAGGCTGGCGCGGCAACGGAAGACGCCGGTGGTGCCGTCCGCGTGGAAATGCTTCAGCTCAAAGGGCTGGCTGCGCTCGATGTACTCCTTCCAGAACATCGCCTTCAGTTCCGCAGCGCTCACCTCGCGACCGAGGGCATCCACCGCGTCGTTGGCAATCGGGCCGAACTCGCGCTGCAGTTCCTTGGGCAGTTCGATGCCGAACTCACTCTCCAACAGGTAGGCCACGCCACCCTTGCCGCTCTGGCTGTTCACGCGAATGACCTCGCGATATTCGCGGCCGATGTCCTGGGGATCGATGGTCAGGTATGGCACATCCCACGCGCCCTGATGTCCCTCGTAAGCCGTCAGACCTTTCTTGATGGCGTCTTGGTGGGAACCGCTGAAGGCAGTGAAAACCAACTCACCTGAGTAAGGATGGCGCGGCGGCACGGTCATGCCAGTGCAGCGCTCATACACTTCACGCAAGGCATTCAGATCAGAGAAGTCCAGCTTCGGATCAATGCCGTGCATGTACAGGTTCATCGCCACCTGCACGATGTCCAGATTTCCTGTGCGCTCTCCATTGCCGAAGAGGGTGCCTTCCACGCGATCCGCGCCGGCCAGCAAGCCCATTTCCGTGGCAGCCGTGCCGGTGCCACGGTCATTGTGCGTGTGCAGGCTGATGATCAGGCTCTCGCGATTCTTGATGTTGCGGCACATCCATTCGATCTGATCCGCATACACATTGGGTCCCGCGACCTCCACGGTGTCGGGCAGATTCAGGATCATCTTCCGTTCCGGCGTGGGCTGCCAGACATCCATCACGGCTTCGCTCACCTCCTTGGCGAACTCCACCTCCGTGGCGCTGAAGCTTTCCGGCGAATACTGCAGCATCACCTTGGTGCCGTTGTCCTCCAGTCGCTGGATGCGATCCTTGATCCACTGCGCACCACGCACCGCCACTTTCACGATGTCCGCCTTCTCCATGCCGAAGACATAGCGGCGCTGCGCCGGCGAGGTGGAGTTGTACAGGTGGATGATCACGCTCTTCGCGCCCATCAGGGACTGCACCGTCTTCTCGATCAGATCCTCACGGGCCTGCACCAGACACTGGATGGTGACGTCGTCCGGGATGCGGCCGTCTTCGATCAATCGACGATTGAAGGCGAACTCGGTGTTCGAGGCTGAGGGGAAGCCCACTTCAATCTCCTTGAAACCGCACTTCACCAGCGCTTCGAACATCTCCAGCTTTTGGGAGACATTCATGGGCACGGCCAGCGCCTGGTTGCCATCACGGAGATCCACACTGCACCAGATGGGGGCCTGCGTGAGTACACGGGCGGGCCATTGACGGTTGGGCAGATCGATCGAGGGAAATGGACGGTATTTCTGGGTGGGTGAAAAGGACATTGAATGATGATGGCGAAAGGTGATCAGAGAGTTGAAGCGGGCCTTTGTCAAAGGCATCTCAGCTTCGGAAAGCATCGGGCGGTTCGTGCCGCCCCCAACGGGCTGGAGGGAAAATTATCGGGTCGCCACCCCGAGAAGGAGGAGGCTGGGCCGAAGCAGCGCGTTGAAAGCTGAAATCATTCGCCGAACAAATTAGCCACGAACATCGGGATGTCCAGAAAGAAAATCACCTCCTCTGTTTCTCCACGGCACCTCGAATGAGTCAGCGCGCCGGTGCCAGTGGTCGGCCACCGGCACCTGTATCCTGCGGACCCGGTGAAGCAGGGACCACCGGCTTCTTTGCGGCAATCTGCTGCCGCACTTCCTTCACCTCACGCGCCCGGGCGTCATTGCTCCTGGCGAGTTCCTCGATGTAGGCATCGAGCGCACCGATGTAAATGTCGTGGAGTGCGGCGTCCGTCTTGTTTCGGACAAGCTCGTACTTCGCCATTTCAGTACGGTACGTGGAGCGCAGTTTTGCCAGGGGCTCCGGCGTGTCTGGCGCGTCCGACTGCGGAGGCGGAGTGCCCGCCTTCGCGCGAGTGGCTTCATCATCATACAAAGGAAGATGCGTCCGGTTTCCCTGCTTCTCTGCCGTCGTTCTTGCAGAGGCAAGCGCGCGCACATATCCGGCATTCAAGTTGGCCATGGCGGTGGCGAAAGGCTTCTGGGCATCGGACTCGCGGCGCTGTTGAAATCCGGATTCGAGTTTCGCAAGACGTGCATCCGTCTTGGTTAGTGGCACGGCCTCGGAAGGACTGTCACCAGAACTGGAGCTGGATGATGCAGAAAACGACGGCGCCCTCTGCGCGACTGACGGATTGTTTTGCGGAGAAGGGCCTGACTCACGGAGTCGCACCGCCTTCCCCTCGAAGATGGTGAGTTTCCACATTCGAATGATATACGAATCGCGCGGCAGGAAGAGGGATGTGAGACGTTTCCCGGCGAACTCAGCCTGAGACTCGCCTGTCGTCCCCATGGAGGCGAGGCGTCCCTTCCAGTTGAAGATTTCTGTCTTGGCCGCCACATCATAGACCACCAGCCGGTCGTCTTCCGTTTCCCCTGCCTTGCTCACCACCCGGATGAGAGCATGCACGAGGGTTGCATTGCGAAGCCATCCGGGTCCCTGCTTCTCATTAAGGAGCTGGCGGGAGGGATCATTCAGCACCACTGGTAGAATCCTCCCTGCAGAGAGCGGCAGATCGACGTGGAGGCTGGCAGTGCCTTCGCGGCGCTCCGCTCGAACTTCCAATTCATAGTCGAGACATTCCAGGGCCACGGGAGCCACCACCTTGCCTGGCTTTCCGCTACCGGTATAGACAAGGGTGGCTCCTTCACGCACCCATCCATTCTTCTGCGCGGGGCCACGAGGCAGCACATCGTCCTTGGAAGGATCCGTGAGCGCGAGCAGATCCAGCGTTTGAAGGGAAGGACGGACCGGTAACGGAGGAAGCGCTCCTGCCGAAGCTGCGGTGCCGCTCTTTGTCGAGGTCAATGCCTGTCTGGTCGCTGATGCCGGTCCCGAGGAGTGTGCATGGGGGTTCTTCTTGTGCTTGGGTGCCTCAGGCTCAACGGCAGCGGAAACAGTTGGGCTGACATGCCTTGTGGCAACGATGGTGGCCGCACCTCCAAGCGCGACCAGGATAAGCATGCCTGCGAGCATTGCCTCGCGAGCCCTCTTTTTTACCGCACACGTTGCCGGACAGCATGGGCGATGGCGGAAGATGGTCGTGGGAGGAGAAGCCACGGGCTTCGCCACCGTCTGCACCCTCCCCGTCATCGTGGGTACCCGGCTGCCGTTTACAGTAGGAGCTCGCCCTGCCGTTGTCTGGACCCGACCGGTCGCCGCAGGCAACATGCCTGTGCCGACGTGGACCTTTCCGGTCTGCACCACCATGCGCGGACGCGGCGGCGCCATCCAGGTGGCAAGAATATGCTGCAAATCCACCTTCATCTGCGCCACGCTTTGATATCGCTCCGCACGATCATGCTGCATCGCTTTCTGCAGCACGGTGTCCATGCGCGGATCCACCCGCACGAGACGCGAAGCCTGCTTGAAGATGCCTCTTGGGAGATGCCCGGTGAGCATCTGGTAAAACATGACGCCGAGCGAATAGATATCCACGCGATGATCGAGATTGGCCGACTCCTCATACTGCTCTGGCGCCGCATAGTCCGGCGTTCCCATGCCCAGCCCCCCTTGTGTGACAAAGGTGGTCTGCGCATCGAAGCGCTTGGCGAGACCGAAGTCCGCGACCTTCGGCTTTGAATCGGGGGTCAGCAGAATGTTTGCCGGCTTGATGTCGCGATGCACCAACCCGTGCTCATGCGCGGCCTGCAGGCCCTCGCAAATGGGAACCAGAAGCTGCAACGCCGAGGCCAGCGCCAGGTGATGACCATGACTCATGGCCTGGCTGAGGTCTCCACCCTCCACCAGCTCCATGCTGATGAAGAGAAACTCCTCACCCGCATCGCCGCAGTCATACACCTGCACCACATTCGGATGGACCAGGGTGGCCATGGCGTAGGCTTCCTGACGGAACCTGTCCTCAAAGTGCAACTCATCTCCGGCGTGCCTGCGCTGGAGGATCTTCACGGCCACGGGCCGTTTCAAGGGCATCTGCACCCCGCGATACACAGCCCCCATCCCACCCTGACCGATGAAACTTTCCAAGAGGTACTCACCATCCGGAAGGAGCCGGGACAACTCCTCCGGCAGGGGAAGTTCAACCGCAGTGCTTGTGGCGGGAACAGGCGATTTTTGCGACTCCGACTCCGAAGTTGCCCCTCCAGACAAACGCTGGTTTTCCATCGCATTCATGGCACTGCTTGGGGGCAGCAGCAGGCTAAATGCATTACCTAGCCTGTCCAGTAGCGTTTCGAAATTTCCTCAGTAAGCATAACGTGAACCCTTAAGCATTTAATTTAGATTGGCGCGCAAAATGCTGACCGCATCGTCTTGTCATTTGCGGCCCGTTTCGTGCTGGAAACCAATGGGCTCCGTACGCGGCAGAGGCAGGCGCCGCGGTATATCAGGAATGGATGGGAGTGGATTCACCCGGCGCCCCTTAGAGGCAGCGTCGGGAAGGCTCTTACTCCGCCTCGGGGGCACCCTCCTCTCCGAGCGACACGTCATCTGCCGTCCAAAGCTTGTGATCCGGACCTGCGGAGCGAATCTCCAGAGTATTGCTGCTCACGGGATGAAAATGAAACGGCGTACCCCAGCGATCAAGCAGCCTGCCTTGCGGATCAATGAAAGGGAGATTCGGGGGCAAGACCGCGAACTTGGTTCCCTTCTGACCGCTCAAATGGGCCACAATTTCATCGTTCTCGCCACCTTGCGGGTTGGCGCCGCCGTTGGACTTGCGAAAAGCATCCAGCACGATGTCGAGAATCTCGAAGTCGCGCTCGATGTTCGACTGGGGAGCATTCAACTCACGAGTGACGTCCACGAGCTCAGGAGGCACGAGGGCGCCGTTGCCATCAGGCAACAGTACCCGCGCCCTGCCCGAATCCTCCGCAGCCTTGGCCCTCGGCGAAATGGTGGAAGGTGCCTTGGCCGGAGGAGATGGCGTCACCGTGCCTGCCTGCGCCCCAGCAGGAGGCACGGTGCGCCTTGCTCCACTTACCCAAAAGAGTCCGGCGGTCACGACGAGCAAGGTGCCTGAAAGGATCAACACACTGCCGGGGATGCCGCCGTACTCTTTGGATCCTGCGGGGGATGAGTGCCGGCTCATACGGTCACGTATCCCAGATTTGCACTGCCACCGAAGGGATCATTGAAGCGCGCCAGGTTGGGGAAAATGGAACTCAGGTTTCCCTGGCTCACGCCCAGCCAGCGTGCCGCCACGGAGGCATATTGATCCACAGCGGTCGTCGGAATCCAGCGGCCGCGATTGCTGGAGCCCGCGTCCAGATCCTGACCGAGCTTCAAGCTGGGGAAAGCGCCATACACCTGTCCCCCATTCACCGGCCCACCCAGCACCAGTTGATGACCACCCCAGCCGTGGTCAGAGCCCGCCGTGTTCGGATCCTGGCCATTCGGCGTGAGAGTGCGCGTGAAGTCAGAATGCGTCACCGTCAGCACGCTGTCATTCACCCCAAGGGCGATGAGTGTGTCGCTGAAGGCCTTCAAACCGCCGCTCAATTCGCCGAGGAGATTCACCTGCGCATCGAGCTGGTCCTGGTGCGTGTCAAATCCACCGATGCTCGCGAAGAAGATCTGCCGGCGGTTGCCCAGGCTGTTTCTGCCTGCAATGAGTTTGGCAATGGTCTTGAGCTGATCACCGAGATTCGTCTGGGCATTGGTGAAGATGGTGTCGAAGTCCACACCACTTGCCGCAGCCTCGGTGAAGGCCGCACCGATGAGTCCCTCGTTTGCCTGGGCGCGCTTCACCACATGCGCATGGTCATCTTCGAGCAGATGCTGGTAGGTGTAGTTGGTGATGTCGTTGAAGGCCTTGAGCCGCTTGCCCTGCAAGTTGGTCTTGTAGCTGCCATCGGCATTGAGCGCGGCGCCGTAGGGGCCGCTGGCATTGCTGTAGCCGGAGAGCGGGATGGCCCCCTCCGAAGTGAGCGCGTACTGGATTTCCTGATCACCGAGTTGCAGGCTGTTGATACCGGCAAGGCTCACGGAAAGGGAGACCTGCCCATCGGCATAGCTTTGGGAGGCGAGGAGATCCGCCACTCTCCCACCCCAGCCACTGGTGAAGGGCTGATCCGGCACGGAGCTCTGCCACTGCACCTGCTGATCCGAATGGGAGAAGAGCTGCGGCGGCAAGGGCACCGACCCCGCATTGAACTGGGCCCTCGTGGTGGGATACACCAGCGTGCCCACATTCGCCACGAAGGCGAGTTCACCCGAGTTGAACAGGCTCGCAATGCCCGGCGCTGCCGGATGCACGCCGTAGTCGCCACTCGTGGTGGTGAGCGGGATGGATGCCGGATCACCCGAGACGTACGCCGAGTCCGTGCTGTCGAGGATCTTCAGCACGCCGCGACCGCTCTTGTAGTCGGCATAGGCAGGATGATTTTTCTGCGGAATGAGCAGGTTGTTGGAGTCATTGCCCCCGAAGAGGAAAAGCACCACGAGGGCCTTGTAGTCCGGCAGAGGACCGGCTTGTGCGAGCGCGGAGTTCACCAGGCGCAGGTGCGCCAGGGTATTCACCACGCCCGTGATGCCGAGTGCGGAGCAGGCGGACTGGCGAAGGAACCGGCGGCGTGAAGTGAGCAATTCTTTGTCGTTCTTTTTCATCTGGGAAAGAAGGTGAGGAGTTCGTGTTCGACTTGATGTGCACTGCCGACATTATTTCTGGTGGATGTATTCAGGAGAGCTCACGAGCAGGTAGAGCAGCTCCTTCACGCGGGCCGTCTCTTCCGTGGCGGCCGCCACGGAAGAGACGGAGGTGATGATGACACTGCGCGGATTCGGCGTGGCCGCGGTGGCGTAGCGCTCCTTGAAGTTGCCGGAGGTCAGCACGAGGTCGAGTTGATCCAGAACAGCGGTAGTCGCCTGGGTCACGGTTTTGCCCGCGGTGATCTCGGCATCGTACAGCTGCTCAAACGGAGTGCGCACCAGGGCGATGTTGTCCTCCGGTCCGTTCGTGGTGCCGTAATAGATGTCCACGCTCTGGCCGTTGTCGACATTGGTGAGCTGGTAGTGGTAGTTGATCGCCTGGATGGCCGTGGTCTCCGTACTGAGCTCCAGTTCCGGTGCCACAAGTCCCGCGGCGCCAATGTTGCCACCAGGATTGAAGTCCGGCAGGAACCAGTTGAACACACTCGGCGCGCTCTGCGGCGTCTGCCCCAATCTCGTGTCCGTGTTCGGATAGCGATACAGCGTGGCGCCCGAAGGGAAGTTATCGAGCTGCGAGGCAGGATAGCCGAAGCCGGACAGCACACTCAGCGGAAGCTGGGATTGACCACCCAGCGCGCGGATGAGCTGCACATAGCGGACGATGGGCTCCTTCTGCTTGCCATAGCCGATGTTGTTGATGACTTCCGGACTGCGTGCTTCGTAATCCAGCAGGATGGCACGCACCACGGCTTTCAGGTTGCCACGCACACCGGAGCCGTTGTTTTCAAACTTCTGCGCCACACGATGGACGTATCCGGCGCTGGGGTTTGAGGTGACCAGACGCTGAATCAGCAGGCGGCTGATGAAGGGCGCAACGTTCGGATGATTGAAGATGATGTCGAGCGCTGCGGTGAGATCCTGCTGGCCATTGAGACCGGCTGCGATGTTGCTGCCCAGCACCGTCTTCGCAGCCGTATCATGATAGGCGGCGAAGTTCTTCAGCGGATTCGTCCATGAAGCCTGGAAGTACGCCGGGCCTTGCGCCTGGAGGAAGTTGGTGTTGTCCTCCACGGGATAGCCCTGGTTCTTCGCACCATGCCGCTTGCTGAAGCTCCAGCCGGTGAAGACGCGAGCGAGGTTGGTGATGTCGTTGTTGTTGTAGGTCTGGATGGGCAGCCCATCCGCACCCAGCTTCAACGTGCCGTCGGGATGACGATGCACCAAGCCGATGGAGAAGAGCTGGAGGATTTCACGGGCGTAATTTTCATCCGGACTCACGAGTACATTTCCCGCGCCATCGAGAATCGCCTTCTGATTCTGGAGATGGCTGAGGTACTTGCCCATCACCGGGCTCTTGCTTACGTCCTCCAGCAGCGTGCGGAAGTTTCCATCCGCGCGAGTAGCCAGCTGGTCGTAGTAGTTTGCCAGGCCATAGTGCCGCGTGCGCAGCGTGGCCAGTTGGTCGGAGGTGACGAAGACTTCGCTCAGGGCAAAGGCCACACGCTGGCGCAGTTGATCATGCGCGCTCGCGGCGATGGTCCACCAGCCGCGACGGCGGTTGTGATGGCGCGGCTCGTTGTTGTTGGTGAAGTTGATGGGATCTTCACCACGCAGGCTCCACTCATGCGCATCTGCCGCCTGGGTGTAGTCCAGCAGCTTCGTCTGATCGAGTGCGAACTGCGCATTGATCCACGCGGTGTACGCAGCGATGCGGTCGCCGGCGTAGGTGGTATTGATCTCATTCACCAGCGCCTGAATCTCCTGCTGCGTAGGCCCGAAAGTGGCCTGCGTGAGGAAGCGGGCTACATCACGCGTGAGGGCATCTCCCGTAAGCGTGGTAAGCGCTGGAGGTGCCGGTGGTGGTGTGAAGGTGGTCGAGCCCGTCTGGCGGGAGAGAATGCCCGAGATCTCACCGGCGGGGAAGGAGCCGGTACCGATGTTCAGGTATACCCACTTGCCACCGACTTGATACAGGGAGTCGACGATGTCCTGGCCTGTGAGCGTACCCACCGGAACGATGCTCCATGGTTCATTGGTCACCTGACCGATGGGCAGCGTGGGACGCAATTCCGGTCCCACTCCCGCAGTGACACCATAACGGATGTACGCATTCGTTTGATTGGAAGTGAGTCCGCTGAAACTCAGGTTCACCTTCGCCGCGTTCTTCGGACCATTCAGGTAAATGGTCGCGATGCCCGACGCATACGTCTGAGCCGTGCCCTGCTTGCTCAGGAGGGCGACAAAGAGCGAGTCATTTGCCGGAATGGGTGAGGCATCACTCACGTTCACCGTGCCGGTGTTCCCTGAGCCCACGGCATAGCGCGCATTCGCCGTCACCGTCAAGGTCACGGTCTCCGGATATTCATTCGTCGTGTCCAACACGGGTTCGATCACAACATCCGCTGAGTTTGCTTCGAAAGGAATCGTGATGGAACCGGTGAGCACCGTGCCGGCGTTGTTCTTCGTCGCATAGTCAGCACCGCTCTGTCCCGGAGCCGCCGCGCGACCTGAGAGCGCATAGGTGACCGTCACAGGCACCGTGCCGCCCGAGCGTGAGATAGTGAACCTGGCAGAGGTCCCCTCCTTCTCGTACGCATCTGCCACGGAAGGCACGACGATGATGGTGCCACCACTGTCGAAGATGTTCGGATCCGTACCATAGGCGTATTCGTTCAGGTTGCTGATGCCATCGCCATCGGGATCCAGAGCTGCGTCAGAAGCATCGTTAGGATTGAGCCCTAGGGAGGTTTCCCACGCATCGGGCAGGCCGTCTTCATCAGTGTCCAGGGATCCGGATACAATCAGATAACCCACGCTCTCCGCGCTGTGGGTGACGTCCGCATTGGCCGAGGCCTCCTCTTGGGCTCGCACATCCACACTGGACACATCGGCATTCCGCTGGCGCAACACCACCGGGTCGGTGTCATTGCGTGTTTGCACGTCAGCGATGACGAAGGGATCCGCGAGCTTGCGGGCGAAGTTCAGCGTCCGGAAGGCCTGGGTGACATTCACCGCAGAAGCGCCGGCCTCGAACACATGCTGATTGGAAACAAGGCGGCCACTCCCCTTGTCCACCGCCAGATAGTGCACCGTCTCCCCGGCATGCGTTTGATTGGCAATCTGCTCTTCCTCGAGCTGCACGGTGAAACCAGTCGTCGTGATGTTGCTCAGGCGGGATGCGACCGCGGCAGCTTCATTGATGGTGGCTACCTGGGAAAGCACCACGGGCGCCGCGGAAAAGGCTTCGGAGAAAGTCTTGTTCGCCGCCGTATTGGTTACGCCTGTGCTGCGTCCGAACTCCCAGAGCAGCCCACCGATGCGATACGTCCCCTGCTCCGCCACGATGTAGTGCACCGTTTCCTCTGCATGGGTGCCATCGAGGTAATCCCACTCCTCAAACTGCCATTCGAATCCCAGGCTGGTGACATTGCGCACACGCACGTGCACCGGATCTCCATTCTTCTGCGTCACAGGACCGAACACCACCACCGGATTGCTGTAGGACTGCGAGAAGGTTTCGCTGTGCCAGGTGGTGCCATTGGGCTGCGACTCGGTGACGTCCCCCAGTGCCAGCTTCGCGCGCAGTTCGCCCACGCTTTCGCTGAGCACGAGGTAGCCGACATCTTCCGCAGCATGATTCACTTCCGTAGCCGCGGACTGTTCCTCCTGAAGGAAGATGTCCACACCCGTTGAGGTGAGATTGCGCTGGCGGATGGTGAAGGGATCCCCACCATTCACGGTCTGTCCTTGGGCAAAGAACGTCGGCTGACGATGCGTGCCACTGAAAGCAATGGTGCTCCATGCATGGGTGACACTGGCGCCCGTGCGCGCGGCGACAAAACTCGCGCCATCAAGTGTGCCGGAACCCGGGGCGATGGCGACCCATCCAATGGACTCGCCTGAGAGAGCCGCGGTGTCCACTTCCTGGGAGATGAGTTTGAGATTGAAGTTTGCAGTGGTCGTGAGGCTTACACGGGCGGACACCGCCTTGGCATTCGCCACGCTCTCCACCTGGGCCAGCACCACCGGTGCGGCGGCAAATCCCGAAGCGAAGGTCACCGTCTGTCCGGTGCGTGTGATGCCCGAGGTGCGTCCCGCATGCCACGTGACACCTCCAATCGTGTGCACACCCGGCTCCAGTGCAAGATAGGAGAGTGTCTCAGATCCGTGTACACCATCGAGATAGTCCCACTCATCGAGCTGGTATTCGAAGCTGGTCGCCGTGACATTGCGCACACGCGTGGTGAGCGCCTGCACATCGCCGTTGGAGGGAGTACCCAGGACCACCACGGGTGGCGCGGTGAAGGTCGTGGCGAAGTTCACCGTGCGCCACGTGGTGGCATTCGGCTGGTTGTTCGTCAGCACGCCGGTTTCATATTTCGGTGCCGCCGTGGCTGAGAACGACAACACCGTGGAGAGAATGCCAACACTGAAGAGAGCAGCGATGCGCTGCCTGAACTTGAGCTGTATCATGAGAAGTGAGGAAGGGTGAGTTCCGGGGCCGCAGACACTGCGGGAGGACCGTTCGGCCCGGTGGTTCGCGAGGACAGGCCCGCCTTTTGTGGCTCGCGGGCTACGCCACCGAAGCGTCCGGTAGGCAGGTTGGTCAGCGGCCCTCCATCACTTCTGGTTGGGCCACGCTCCGTTCCCCATGGTTAGGGTCGAATTCGGAGGCAGGTCGCGATTCTTACGCACGCAATGTACACTGGCAAGATATGAATTGAAAATTTTTTGTCTTTGAATGCACGTTCAGCATGCTGTTCGCCCCTGCATCAGCATCTAAGGGGTGATTGCGCTGTGCGTTGTAGAACCATGCGCACCTTCCTACTGCTCTTGGGATGCCTGCCTCTTCTGACCGCGTGTGATGCGGCTTCAGAGAAGCGGCCACAGGACCAGACTGCCGCTACCCCGAAGCCAGGCAATGCGACACCGACTGAGACGCGGCTTCACACCATGGCGGATGCGATTGATGCCGCCATCGAATCCAGATACATCAAGGAAAACGTGCCGCTGCCACCCGAGGCGAGTGATGAGGTATTCCTTCGCCGCGCGTATCTCGGCATTACCGGTCAGCTCCCACCCGCCCAGGACACATCACAATTTCTCGCCGACGCCACTCCCGACAAGCGCGCAGCATCAATCGACCGCCTCATCGAATCGCCGGCCGCCTCCGAACATCTCTTCCAGCACTTCTCCGAGATGCTGCATCTCCGGGGCGAGGCGTTTGGCGCTTCCCTGCAGCGCTTTCTCGACTGGATGCGGGAGAGTCTGGGGAATAACATGCCCTACGACACGCTGGTGCGCAGCATGATCACCGCCAAGGGTTCGCTGCAGGAAAATCCCGCCGTGGGCTGGCTGCTGCAAGCCGAGGGTAGTGTGCTGCCGGTCACCCTGGACATGTGCTCTGTATGGCTGGGATACAATCTGCAGTGCGCCGCCTGCCATGACAGTCCCTACAGCGATGCCACCCAGATGGAGTTCTATCAGATCGCGGCGAACTTCAGCACACTTCGCACCGTGCAGAGGAGCCCGGATGGCGAGGAGCATTTTGTCGGCAAGACACTCCCCTTGCAATCGTCCGCCGAACTCGCCGTGCGTGAGGATCGCATGATGAACCTTCGCCTGCCGGGAGACTACATGTACCGTGACGGACACTCCGGTGATGTGGTGAAGCCTCGACTTCCAGAACTCAACCGTGTTGGGCGCAACGCCGTCTGGCATCCAGCGCCTCCTCAGTGGCCGCTCAAAAGCAAACCTCCCATGCCCGCTCCCAAGGACCTGCGAGAAACTCTTGCCCATTGGGTGACTGTGGAGAACGAGGCGCGATTTTCCCACGCCATCGCCTCGCGCCTGTGGATCCGTATGCTGGGAGACGGCCAGGCCTTTTCGAACGATTCGGAAGATCTGCAGCTTCCACTCCCTATGCCCGGCTTGAATGCCATGATGTCCATGCTCGGCGGCGGCTCGGCAAACGGGGGCTCTCGTTGCCACGCAGGTCCTTCTTTCTCCAACTCGATGCGTCCTATGGGCAGCCATGCCTTCAGTCTTGATATGGCCGATCTGAATGACCCCGTGATGAGTGTGCTGGCTGCCGTGATGCGGGATGTCGGATTTGATCTGCGTGAGTTTCAGCGCGTGATCTGGAACACCCGTGCCGCCCAGCGCGATGCGACCCCGGATGCGTATGGCACCGCCATAGCGTCCAGGTTCTCCGCTGCGACCGGAATGGTTGCCTCGCCCCTGATGCGCCGGATGTCCGCAGAGCAGATCTGGGATGCGCTTGTTTCGCTCGCAGGATCCAACACCACGGAGCAGACAAGCCGCGACCTGCCGATGGTGCTTGAAGAGACCCACCCCCTGCGCGTGCTGGGCCGCAGCGGCCGGGGCTGGAGCGATGGAGATCGCGCGCCTCTCAGTCCCACCATCGCGCGGTGGATGATGCATAGTCCCCTCGTGCTTGCCGTGGCATCACCCGGTAGCCGGGTGATGATGGAAATGAACCGCACCGCCGATCCCGATGCGAGGATCCGCCAGGCTTTCCTTTCCATTCTCTCTCGCAATCCCACCTCTCGCGAGTTGGAGCTCGCCAGGGAACTTTACGGCAGCACCGAGATGGACACGCCGTCAGCGGATAGCTTTCTGGTCTGGACGTTGCTCAATACTTCTGAGTTTCTGTTTCTACATTGAGCGGAGTGTTCTGTGGATGAGGAATGGCCGCGCAGGAGCGCGGAGAACACAAAGGGGATGAACCCGGTTGAGGCATCCTCGGCAGGCACGATTGAGCGGCGTGAGATAGGCGGGTAGGAAAACCCGCCGGACGCTGTCCGGTCAGGAGACCCGACTTCCTTGTGCGCGATCATCGCGCCTGAGGTGGATTGTCCTCGCTAGGGGCACCACCTTCTCTCCCCTACCTTTTGCGTCCTTTGCGTCCTTTGCGTCCTTTGCGTCCTTTGCGTCCTTTGCGTCCTTTGCGTTCTTTTGCGGCCATTCCTTTCCGCCAAGCATTCCCCTCCGGTGGGAGTCGTTTCCGAAACCTCCAGTTGACAGCGGCCGATAAATTCATACGTATGTATGAAACGAACGTATGACTCCCGGCCAGCCAGTCCCCCTACCCGCCGCCGCGGCTTCTGCCCGCGCCGCCCACTCCACCAAGGAGGCGCTCATGGATGCTGCCGAGTCGCTGCTGGCCCAGCATGGGGTAGCCGGAGCGTCCGCCCGGGACATCACCCGGGAGGCCGGAGCGAACCTCGGCGCCATCAATTACCACTTCGGCTCGAAGGAGAACCTGGTCCTCGAAGTCTACGCCCGACGCATGCGCCCCATGAACCGGGAGCGCATCGCCCAGCTCGACGCCTTGGAGAAGTCCGCTGGCCCCAAGGGTCCCAAGCTGGAGCAGATCGTCGAGGTGCTGGTGCGCCCCGTCGTGGAAGCTAGGGAATCCCAAGGCAAGGAATTCGAGGTCATGCAGCTCATCTGCCGGGGTTTCCAGGAGGCGAATCCGCAGGTGAAGGGCTTCCTGGAAAAGGAATTTGCCGAAATCGCCCAACGGTTTGAAGACGCCGTGGTGAAAGCGGTGCCGGGGCTCGCTCCAGAGGAAGTGTACTGGCGCATGAAGTTCATGGGCGGCGCGATGAACCACGGTCTGGATGTGTGGTCGCGCTTCGACGACATGCCCCACCCCAATCCCAAGGTCCAGCCAGCGCGCTTGGACCGTGAAGCCTTCATTCAACGGCTGGTCGCCTTCGTGGCGGCTGGTTTTGCCGCCACGCTTCCTGCCAAGGCCTAGCCTGACCTGACTTCACCTGACAGCAAAGGGACGCGTCCCTGTCGATTCTGTCCCTGCCCGTTCGACCATTTAAAACCCCTACCTCATGACCTCCCCCACCCGTACCCCCGAAATCCCCTCACCCTCCGCGGGCCGCATCCAGCGACAGTGGCACCCCCTCCTACTGGTGCCGATGCTCGCCCTGGCACTGACTGGTTGCGAAAAGAAGGCCGCTGGTCCGCCTCACGGCATGATGATGGGTGGCCCGCTCGAAGTCGGCGTGATGACGCTGGCTCCGACGCCGATCACGCTCACGCAGGATCTGCCCGGCCGCACCTCCGCCTTCCGCGTGGCGGAAGTCCGCGCGCGTGTGAACGGCATCGTGCTCAAGCGCCACTTCACCGAAGGCAGCGATGTGAAGGAAGGCCAGTTGCTCTATGAGATCGATCCTGCTCAGTACCAGGCCGAGCTCGATCGCGCGATTGGCGCCCTCGCCCGCTCCGAAGCGAACGCGGAAGCGGCTCGCATCAAGGAGGAGCGCTACAAGCAACTTGTCTCCACCAAGGCCATCAGCCAGCAGGAACTGGATGACGCCACGGCTTCCCTGCATGCCTTCGAAGCAGACATCATCTCCGGCAAGGCCGCGGTGCAGGCTGCGAAAATCAACCTTGGCTACACCAAGGTGACCTCGCCAGTGAGTGGTCGCGTGGGCATCTCCCAAGTGACCGAGGGCGCTTATGTGCAAGCCGGTACCGCCACGTTGCTGGCCACCGTGCAGCAGCTTGATCCCATGTATGTGGACGTGACGCAGTCCAGCAACGATCTGATGCGCCTGAAGAAAGCGCTGGCTGCCGGTGAACTGAGCAATGCGAAGCAGGCACAGGCGAAAGTGGAACTGCTGTTGGATGACGGCGCCGTGTACAAGCAGCAAGGCACACTGCAGTTCTCCGACATCTCGGTGAATCCCAGCACGAGTTCGGTGACGGTGCGTGCCATCTTCCCGAATCCTGGTGCCGAACTGCTCCCCGGCATGTTCGTCCGCGCACGCCTGGTGGAAGGCAGCAAGACAGATGCGTTGCTCGTGCCGCAGTTCGCGGTTTCGCGCAACTCCAAGGGCGAGGCCACGGCCTTTGTCGTAGGTGCCGAGGACAAGGCAGAAATCCGCGTGGTGAACGCAGACCGCACCGTGGGCAGCCAGTGGCTGATCACCGACGGACTCAAATCCGGCGATCGCATCATCATGAACAACCTCCAGAAGCTGCGCCCCGGCGCACCGGTGAAGACGGTGCCTTATGCGCCGCCCGGAGCCGGAGCCCCTGGCGCACCTGCCGGCAAGCCTGGCACGGGAGCCAATACCGCCGCCCGCTAACGCTGCTCTCATTCCGCGCCCTCCGGTTCCCGAGATCCGGCGGGCAAAAATCCCCCACTCAGTCCCCCTCCCTGCATGTCTCGTTTCTTCATTGATCGTCCCATCTTCGCGTGGGTTATCGCGATCGTGATCATGATTGGTGGCACCATTGCCATGCTGAATCTGCCCATCACGCAGTATCCCAGCATCGCACCGCCCACCATCGCCATCACGGCCACCTATCCCGGCGCCTCCGCCAAGACGGTGGAAGACACCGTCACCCAGGTCATCGAGCAGAAGCTCAATGGCATCGACCACCTGCGTTACATCGAGTCCTCCAGTGATTCGAACGGTGGTGCGACGATCACCGTGACGTTCGATGGCGGCACGAACCCGGACACGGCGCAGGTGCAGGTGCAGAACAAGCTGCAGCTTGCCATGCCGCTACTCCCGCAGGAAGTGCAACGCCAGGGTGTGAGCGTGACCAAGTCCGTGCGCAACTTCCTCCTGGTCGTCAGTCTCGTGTCCGAGGATGGCAAGATGAACAATGCCGACCTTGGTGACTACCTCATCAGCAACTTGCTGGATCCGGTGAGCCAGATCACGGGTGTGGGTGAGATTCAGAGCTTCAGCACGCAATATTCCATGCGCATCTGGGTGGACCCGGACAAGCTCACGGAATACGGCCTCACTTCCTCTGATGTGACGGCTTCCATCCGTGAACAGAATGTGCAGGTCTCCTCCGGTGCAGTTGGTGGTCTTCCGGCAGCGCCAGGGCAGTTGATGACCGCGCCCATCGTGGCGCAGGGGCGGCTGCAAACGACCGAACAGTTTGGAAACATCCTACTGCGCGTGAACCCGGATGGCTCGCGTGTGTTCCTGCGTGACGTGGCCCGCATCGAGCTGGGCAGTGAGAACTACAACAACCTCGCCCGCTTCAACCGCCAGCCCGCCGCAGGGATGGCGCTCAAACCCGCCGTGGGCTCGAATGCCCTCGAAACGGTGGAAGCCGTGAAGAAGAAGGTCACTGAGCTCTCCGCCTTCTTCCCACCCGGCGTGAAGGTCATCTATCCTTACGACACCACGCCCTTCGTGCGGCACTCCATCCGTGAAGTGGTGAAGACACTCATCGAAGCGGTGATTCTCGTGTTCCTGGTGATGTACCTCTTCCTGCAGAACTGGCGCGCCACCTTGATCCCCACACTGGCTGTACCTGTGGTGCTGTTGGGCACGTTTGGCGTGCTCGCGGTGGCGGGATACACCATCAATACGCTCACCCTCTTTGGCCTCGTACTAGCCATCGGTCTACTGGTGGACGATGCCATCGTGGTGGTGGAAAACGTGGAACGCGTGATGGAGGAAGAAGGACTCGCGCCACGCGAGGCCACCATCAAGTCCATGAAACAGATTTCCGGCGCGCTGGTCGGCATCGGCCTCGTGCTTTCCGCGGCGTTCGTGCCGATGGCCTTCTTTGGAAACTCCACCGGCGTGATTTACCGCCAGTTCGCCATCACGCTGGTCTCGGCAGTGTCCCTTTCCGTGCTGGTAGCTCTCATCTTCACTCCAGCCCTGTGCGCCACGATGCTGAAGCCCATCAAAAAAGGCGGCGCACACAAGACGCGCGGTTTCTTCGGATGGTTCAACCGCTCGTTCAACCGCACTGCAGACAAGTATGCCGCCAGCGTGGGTTACATCCTGAAGCGGCGAGCGCTTCCGCTCATCGCCTATGCCGGCATCGCTATCGGTGTGTTCTTCCTCTTCAAGCACCTGCCCACCGGCTTCCTTCCCGATGAAGACACGGGCTTCCTCTTCACCACGGCACAGCTTCCTCCGGGCGCAACTCGTGAGCAGTCCGTGGCCCTGCTGGAGCGCATGGAGAATCACCTGTTCGAAAAGCACGGTGACTCTCTCATGGGGGTGTTCGGCATCGCGGGATTCAGCTTCTTCGGCTCCGGCCAGAACCAGGTGCTCACCTTCTGTCCGCTCAAGGACTGGAAGGAACGAGCGGGACCAGGTCAAAGTGTAAAAGCGATCCAGGGCGAAACGATGGGCACCTTCATGCAGTTCAAGGAAGCGCTCGCATTCGCCTTTGCGCCGCCCGCCGTGCTTGAGCTTGGCAACGTGAACGGCTTCGACCTCCGTCTCGTAGACAACGCAGGCCTCGGTCACGAAGCGCTGATGAATGCACGCATGCAATTGATCGGCATGGCCGCGCAGAATCCGAAGCTGGTGGGCGTGCGCCCCAACGGCTTGAGCGACACCCCCCAGATGAAGCTGGACGTCGACAACGAGAAGGCCAGCGCGCTGGGTATTTCCCTCGCAGCGATCAACGCGGAACTCGCCAACGTGTGGGGATCCAGCTACGTGAACGACTTCATCGACAAGGGTCGCGTGAAGAAGGTCTTCATCCAGGGCGATGCCACTTCGCGCATGTCTCCGGATGACATCGGCAAATGGTACGTGCGCAACAACAAGGGCGAAATGGTGCCCTTCACCGCCTTCGCCAGTGTGAGCTGGATGCTCGACTCACCGAAACGGGAACGCTTCAACGGCGCGCCTTCCGTGGCCATCAGCGGCGAACCCGCACCGGGCAACAGCTCCGGTGAGGCCATGCGCATCATGGAGGACCTCGCCAAGCAATTGCCTCCCGGCATTGGTTATGCCTGGGCGGGTCTGTCGTATGAAGAGCAGCTTTCCGGAGCCAATTCCGGCGTGCTGTACATCCTCTCGATGCTCATGGTGTTCCTCTGTCTCGCGGCGCTCTATGAGAGCTGGTCCATCCCCATCTCGGTGATGATGGACATGCCGCTGGGTGCGTTGGGCGTGCTCGCTGCGACCTCGCTGCGCGGCCTGCCGAATGACATCTACTTCCAGATTGGTTTCATCACCATCATCGGTCTCTCCGCGAAGAACGCGATTCTCGTGATCGAGTTCGCCAAGGAGGCCTATGATGAAGGCGCCACCTTGATCGATGCGGCCATGCATGCGGTGAGGCAACGTTTGCGTCCCATCTTGATGACCTCAATCGCCTTCTGCCTTGGTGTGCTTCCGCTGGCCACCAGCACCGGCGCCGGCGCGGGCAGCCAGAATGCCATCGGCACCGGCGTGGTCGGCGGAACCATCACCACGACCATTCTCGGTCTCTTCTTCGTGCCGCTCTACTTCGTGACCGTCATGGCGCTCTTCAAGGTGAAGCGCTCCACGCTGAAGAGCCGCACCGCCGGCGAGCAGCCGAAACAACCGGAAGGCGATACGCCACTAGTGGCTGCGGGAGCGTGAGGATGCATGGTGAAGATCCGCTCACTCCGCATGTGAGAGGCCGCGATAGAATGCACAAGCTTCGAGGCGGGACAAGGTCTGCAGAATTCCTGTGGACCCTGTCCCTTCGAAGCCGAAGCCTGCAGGCACCTGTGCCCATTCGGCGTCGATAACCGCTTGGCAGAACAGTGCGCATGGGAAGGCGAGGTGGTGCGGTCGAACAGGTAAGTGGTCCAGTGCCAAAACCTGGATGTTATCCACTGGCAAGTCTGCATTGGTTGCTCCATGCTCGTCCCATGACCACCGAAGAAAGATTGGAACGGATTGAGGCAGTTCAGTGTATCCATGCCGGGGAACTGGCTGCGTTGCGCAACCTCATGCGAATGGTCTTCCAATCCGCTGGCCAGGGCGGTGATGATGCGTTTGACGTCGCCTTCCTCAATTTGCGGAAAAACGCCGTTCACGCCCTCTTGGAGAGCCTTGAGAAGACAGACCCTGGAAAGGCAGCAAGATTGATGGCCATTCTGGAGCAACCCAATCTGACCTTCCCCTTCCGCTATGATGAGGGCTGAGCGACATCCTCGAGCACCACTCTGCATCACATCATGCGGTTCAAAATGCACGATGTAAGAAAGATGCGCGGCACAAGATGCTCATCCATGCGGGTCAGTGCAAAAAATGCAGGCTGCCGGCATCACATGGAAGCGCATTCGTTTCGTTCGTCCCGATTCAGGGTTATGCAGCTCTTGCCGCCATCGCCATCTCAGCCAGCCCCCCTTGTGGCTTGTCCGAAGCAGCTCCTCTCACAGGCAGAGGACCATGCGCGGAAGATCGACGATGCGCTCATGGCGGCTGAGGATCACATGGCACTCTCCCTTTGGGATGAAGCGGCGGCTGCGCTGGATGCATTGCCGGCGCATGCGAAGTCCCTTCCCGGCGTGGCGTTGGTGTATCTGGACCTTCTCATAGGTCAGCAGCTCTGGGACCGGGGCCTCATGCACGCGCTCGGTCTACTTGAGACACGCCCCAATGATTCCGAACTCTGGCTCCGTATCGCCCGGCTGATGGCCGGCGCAGGCTATGCTCAAAGCTCAAAGGCCGCAACCGAGCGATGCCTTGAACTCAATCCCGAGTGTGCCTGCTTCCTGGCAAAAGTCGGACTCCTGCCCGAAAACTACAGGCCCGGGCCGAAGACATCCCCTGCACGCAAACGGGATCCGCTGATAAAAGCCCAAGCATACCAAGACCCGAGGATGGTGGCCTAAGCCAGGGACACAGGCTGGAGAATTTTGAACAGGAACTTGACGTAACGTTAAAATTCGTTACGAGTTCCATCGTAATGAAGGACCTCGTTGCTTTCGCCCACGCCCTTTCGGATGAGACCCGCTGGCGCATCCTCCAGCTCATCTGCAATGAACCGCTATGCGTCTGCGAACTGGCCGACGTCCTGAAGATGCCGCAGTCCTCCGTCTCCAGCCACGTGCAGGTCATTCGCAAGGCTGGCCTGCTGGACACGGAGAAATGTGGGAAATGGGTGTACTACCGTCTCGCGCTGAATCATCGGCACCTGCTCTCGCTGCTGGGAGAGTTTTTCGAGGTCACCACTGCCAGCGATGCAACACTGAAGGCGGATGCGAAGCGAGCGGAAAAGCGGCTGGCCGAGCGCGATGAGAGCTGCTGCCCCCTGCCTACGGCTCTGACGAAGCTGAAGCCCGTCACAACCAGGAACCTGCTCAAACAATCGGACCCCATCTAAGCACCATGAACCTGCAAGAATTCAAAGGGCTGCTCGCCAGCCAGGGAAACAAACACTTCCGCCTGCAACTGCCGGACGGCTCACCGGTGCCCGTCTCCTTCCACGTCACAGAAGTGGGCCATGTGAAGAAGACCTTCATCGACTGCGGAGGCACCATGCGCACCGCAGAAGCCTGCCAGCTCCAGGTTTGGGTGGGTGAGGATGTGGACCACCGCATCGAGGCGAAGAAGGCCGCGGCCATTCTGGAAAAGGCGAAGTCCTTCCTGCCGGACGAGACCATCCCCGTGGAGATAGAGTATGAGGACCGGGTGATTTCCCAATACACCATCGTAGGACATGATATCAAAGACCAGTCCGTGGTGTTGAAGCTGGGGCACAAGCACACCGACTGCCTTGCCAAGGAGCTCTGCGGTGTGCCGCTGAAGGTGGGCAACGCAACTGCACCCGAGACCACCACCTCCGCCTGCTGCGTAGGCTCCGGCTGCTGTGGATGATCCCATGAAGAAACTCCTCGCAGAATCCCTCGGCACCTTCGTGCTCATCTTCGCGGGCACGGGGGCCATCGTCATCAATGAGGCCAGCGGCGGCGCGATTGGGCACGCAGGCATTGCGCTCACCTTCGGCCTCGTGGTGCTGGCGATGATCTATACCTTCGGCGATGTGAGCGGGGCGCACCTGAATCCCGCCGTCACGGTCGCCTTCGCCGTGGGGCGCCGGTTCCCGTGGCGGGAGGTGCCAGCGTATATGCTGGCGCAGGTAGTGGGTGGCTTCGCCGCGAGCGGGCTGCTGCGCGTGCTCTTCCCTGAGAATGGCAAGCTCGGAGCCACCCTCCCGGCGGGCGCGTGGAGCCAGAGCTTCATCTTGGAAATCGTGCTCACGGGCATCCTCATGCTTACCATCCTGAGCGTGTCCACCGGGGCAAAGGAGAAGGGAGCCACCGCAGGCATCGCCATCGGGGCTGTCATTGCGCTGGAAGCCATGTTTGCCGGGCCCATCTCCGGTGCCTCCATGAATCCCATCCGCTCGCTCGCTCCGGCGGTGGTGAGCGGTCACCTGGAGCACCTATGGGTCTACCTTGCAGCTCCCGTGCTGGGGGCATTGCTGGCCGTGCCGCTGTGCATCGGCGTGCGCGAGCCTGGCTGCTGCGGTGGCGCATGCGGGAAGCAGCAGGCGTAGGCATGGCGCGCGCCCTCCCGCCCCTCAATATGGCCTTCATATCATATTCCATCACATCATTTCTTATCATCATCCCACGCCCATGTCCGAACCCACCATCCTCATTCTCTGCACAGGCAATAGCTGCCGTTCCCACCTTGCGGAAGGCATCTTGCGGGAGGCGCTGGGCGCGGGCTACCAGGTCCGCAGTGCTGGGTCCAAGCCTGCCGGCTACGTGCACCCGCTGGCCATCAAGGCCATGGCGGAGATTGGCATCGATATTTCCACGCATCACTCGAAGCACCTCGATACCTTCCTGAATGGCGACGTGGAAACCGTCATCACCGTCTGTGGAAATGCCGACCAGGTATGCCCCATGTTCCCTGGTCAGGTGAACCGCCACCACTTCCCCTTTGACGACCCCGCCCACGCCACCGGCACGGAAGAAGAACAGTTTCAAGTCTTCCGCCGCGTGCGAGATGAGATTCGCGCCGTCTTTTCCGCCTACGCTGCGGGCAGGCAGGATGCCGTGAAAGCACGCAGATAGCGTGCAGGTGTTCCAACTGCTGCCGACATTCGCTGCATAAATGCGAGCCGGGGCGCGACATTAGGCGGACTCTTCGCGTTTACCGCACGGTGCGTGCTCCACCATGAATGCCGACCTGACATGCCTGCAACGTTATCACCAGCACGATGACGCCTTTGCGTTTCAGCAACTGGTGCAGGCGCATGCAGGCATGGTCTTTGCCACGGCCCGACGGATCACACAGGACGCAGCCCGGGCGGAAGAGGTGGCTCAGGAGACCTTTCTGGAACTGGCACGTAGCGCGGCGCGCGTAACGGAGTCGGTGGGCGCGTGGCTGCACCGCGTCGCATGGCACAAGGCGAGGGACGTGGTGCGGGCGGATGTGACACGCCGCCGGTATGAGGAGGCCGCTGGCGAGCACCTCTACATGGAACGTGAGGCGACTTGGGAGAAACTGGAACCGCTCATCGATGAAGCGATAGAGGAACTGCCAGAGAAACTCCGCGGGCCCCTGGTCCAGCACTTCTTTTTGAACTGCTCGCAGCAGGAGCTGGCGGTCGAGCTCGGCGTGAGCCAGTCCACGGTGTCACGGCTGCTCAATTCCGGCATATCCGAGCTACGCTCACGACTGCGCAGCAAGCACGCCCTTTGCGGCAGCACTCTCGCAGTGCTGCTCAGCGCAAACTCGACGCAAGCGGCGCCAGCCTCCCTGACTGCCTCGCTCGGCAAGCTCGCGATCAGCGGCACGGCTGCCGGTTCTTCCAGCACCTCCATCTCCTCACTCACTCCCGCACTTCTTGCCATGAACACCACCAAGGTCATGCTCACCACCGTAGCGGCCGCCACCTTGATTGGAGTGCCCCTCATGCTTCTCAATCAAGGCAGCAAGAATGCCCAGTCCAAACCCCAGGCTGCCGCTCCACCCGCCAAGGCCGCAGCTCCCTTACGCACATTACGGGCCAAAACCAAAATGGCCGAGACCAACACTGGCGAACCGGCGCACCACCTTCCTCCTCCCGTGTCAGACGCCGTGCGACGGGAGGTAGAGGGCTTCATTCAACGTCACCAAGGCATGTCTTGGGAACAAATGTCTCATGACGTGGAATTCCAGGAACTGAACAAACGCTTCCTCCGCCTGGTGAATACACCTGAAACCCTGAGCAAGATCGAGGGCGCAGCCGTGGCGATTGCCACCTTGAAGCACGAAGGGCGCGACGGGGCCATACAGCTCGGACCCACCGCGGAAAATTTGGGCAGCCCCGTGTTTACGTCATGGGTCGAGGCTGTGGTCTCCAATGACCCCGAGCGAACCCGGGACTGGGTTCTCAACCGCTTGGATGGCGCTGCTTTCGAGTTTGGCTTTGACCCCACCCTGGAACAGACGAGTGACGGTGTCAGAGTTCAGCTGCTGCCGCCCCGAAAGCCTGCGAAGCCTGATACCGAGGAATAGGGTTTTCAGGAACAGGGTACGCCTCACTTCCACCGAAGTGCCATCCAATGCAATCCAGGACAAAACCCGCTTCGAATTTCCCTACCGGATGCCGGGTGCCACCCCATTTACACGCCGAGATGGAGTGGAGCAAAGGTTGCGCAATGGCTTGGTAATTTATTCCATTCCAAATTTACCATCACGTCGGGATAAATGCTGGCGTTGGTACCATAGACAATAAATCATGCGGGCCTGCGCCCGGGTTTGGTCCCCGTGCGCAGGCCCTTGGTATTGGGTGCAATGGCTGGGCTCGGGGAAACTTGGGCTCGGCCATTGCTAATGCCCTCGTCATCTCGATACCCCGTCGAATAGACCTTGTTCGCGGGCCTTCCATCGGCCTACAGTCAGCATCAGCGGCTGTTCTCCTCTATGAGCATGATTAGACTCGCCATCACCGTTGCCGGCGCATTCCTGAGTACCCTCGCCACGGTCGCCAGCGGCACGGGTGCGGAGCTTCCGCCCCTCAAGATTCGCCAGATGATCATCCGCGTGCCTGAGGAAAAGTTCCTCCAGGCACTGGAGGCGCGCCCTACCGATGATGCCCTCTCAAAGCAACTCTACACATGGCTCGACTCCGGTGCGGCGAAGCTCGTGCGGGATAACTCCACCACCGCCACACCGGGAACCCGGTTCGAGACAAAGGAAGGCACCGTCTACAAGTGGGTCACAGAAAACGACCAGGACTGGGAAGGCATCCCAAAATTGATGCCCACCAGCTGGGAGGACGTGTTTCTTGGCACGACCCTCGAAGGGGAATACCCTGCAGGCCAATGGGAGGGACTTGAGGGAGACTTCGGCCCGACCGACCCCTTCTCCGGCAAGCGCATGAAGCTGGATGACATCCCCGGCGGCAAGTATGCAGTCTCACTCCTGTGGCGCACGGAAACCCGGTCTCGCCTGGCAACCAAGGTGCCCTGGCCTCTGGTGTGGCCGGAGAACAAGACCCCTGCAGTCGGCCTGTATGAGCAGGATGATTTTCTGGCACAGACCCTGATTACTTCTGTCCGAGTGCTGCCGGGGAGAGACGCCATCGTTGGCTTCATCCGGCCCGCCTCGGATATGGAAAGGGAAAGCAAACCTTCCCAGCCGGAGTTGGACGTCATGGTGGCGCAGGTGAGATCCAACGCCGCAGCGTCCCCCTCCCCATCCAGCCGTGGAAAGGAATCCCCTGCTCCCCCGCGTGTGCAGTTCTTTGGTTTCGGCGTGGCAAACCCGGAGGCTCTCGCGCTGCTCGCCGCCCGCGAGTCTGGAAATGACACAGCGCTGCTCTCGAAGCTGCATGCCATGGCACGCGAGAAGAAAGCCATCCGCCGCCTCGCCTGTGGCTCGGCAGTATCCTCATCCCGCACCACACTCACGTCGGTACGCGAGCATCATTTTCCCACGGAGATGCCCACCATTCCGTCCGCATGGGATACACGCCCGGTTGGCGTCTCGCTGGAGATGGAATTGATCAACCGCGCGCTCACTTTTTCGCTGCGGCTGGATCCCGCGCGCTTCCGCTGGGCACAGTGGGACTGCGCTCTGGATGCACCGGAACTCATCATGCGGCAGCCCCAGTTCTATCAGCAACAGGTGGACGCCACGTGCGAGTTCCGTGAAGGGCAAAACGTCGTGCTCGTCGGTACCATGACTACCCCGGAGTGCCTGAAGAGCGCCGACGCAAATGCCGGTCCGGTGATAGGTGAGACGCTGCTGCTCTTCGCCGAGCTGTACCAGCCGGAGGGCACACCTCCGCTCAAAGTCTTACCACAAGAGCAGGACCCGCAGGATAAACAACTCGACCTGGAGGCAGTGGTCTTCGAGTTGCCTGCTTCCGAGCGTGCGGCATGGGAAGGACAAAAGACAGAGGGAGTGCCCACCGATGACGAGTCGCGTTTCCAGAAGGCACTCGCCAAAGTGCAGGACGGCACCGCCAGCATCGTGTGCCATCTCTCCTCGGTCACCAACGGCAGGCGTTCCGCCCTGGTGCAGAATATCGAACAGGTGACCTTTGTGACCGAATACAATCCGGTGGACCACAATCCCTACGGTCGCTACCGGCCCACCGCTCTGGAGGCATCCTCCGTCGGTTCTTCCTGGAATGTGGACGTGCTTTCCATCCTGGCGGAATCCGAGTTTGGTTCGACACCTGTCATTCGTGTCGCCTCCGCGCTGCATCACGATACGCAGCCCGCCGTATTGCCCACCTTGAAGGAATCTCTGGAGTACACCAGAACTCATCAGTACGACCTGCCGAAACCGACCTTCACGGCGGAGGAATGGACGCACAATCTCATCCTCCTCCCCGGAAAAGCCCAGTGCCTTGGCATCAGGCAGACTCCTGACGCGATGAAGAAGGACCGCATCCATGTCGCCTTCGTGCGAGCACGAGTCCGGCCGTAGATCTCCAGTTTCGGTTGCAACGCCACGTCGAAGAAACAAAACGGTCTGCCGTCATTTGTGCATTCCGCAATGCGCATCATCTGGCTGGCGGCATCTCCGCATTCCAATTTCTCAAGAGTCGTGACGACAAAAAGTCTGAATGCCCCCGCTTCACTTGGCCTCGTCGGAAAACGATCAACCACACACGTTGCGAGAAGTCTTTCGTCACACAAACCCTTGCCTAATCAGAGAGCGTCAAGCCGAGAGAAGCAGAAAAGTCATTTGGTCCAATTGATGGAGAAGTGGCATCACCAGGACAAACGCATCGCCGCCTACAAGAAAGCTGACCTCGACGATATCCAAGCACACGACCTTGTCATTCGAGCTACTGATGTCGGTATGTGCAACAATCGTCTCATTCCTCCTGTGCTGAGCGAGTGGAGAAAACCGAAGAACTCCGCCTCTGAGGACCGGAATGTGTAGAGCTTTTTCAACAGTTTTACGGAGTCGCTGAAAGACGGTAGCCTCACAGAGTTACCGAAAAGCACAGAAGCTCTCCATGGATTGCTAGATGTCCATGTTGGGCTAACCACAAGCATACTTCTACACACCTTACTCACTGCCCTGCCCGCCCGCAGGCCTGCTGGGCCACCATAGTTCCCTGATGGTGACCAGCCTGACGTCATAGACGTCATAGTGTATCGGGTACGACCAATTGTGAACTCGCACGCTGCCAGGACTACGGAAGGGGAATGCCTGGCTGGACGAGGTTATCCCCTACGGCGGAAGGATCCGTATCAAACTCAAGTTAATTGTCCGTGGGTTTTCAGACACTGATGTAAGGCTGAGTTGTGCCCTGACGACCCGGGACTCTGAATTAATAGCTGGTAGCTTGAGCAAAACCCCATTCTCCTTGGGCATCCATGTCACATGAGATTCATCAGTCTTAGTCGGCGTATATTTTGTGTACCAGTCGGGCAAATGTGCGACCAAGGTCAAAGCACCGTCTTCACCCTTCTCCACGTCAGCCAATACGTTGATATTGACGTCGGTGGCCTGATGGGACTCTGCCAACGAATGACGCTCAACCCGAATGGAATTTTGGTTCGGATCAATGATCGCTTGGAAATATGAGATTGATGCAGGCACGACATCTGTCGTAGTTCGATGAATGAGAAACCGCTGGCGGCTATATTTTCCGGCAGCGTCTGGAACCACCTCTGCGGGACCTTCGGTTTCGAGTAGCAGAGTGGGTGTTTGAAGCAAAGTCAATGTCTTCAATTTTTCAGGGGGCATAACCACGGAAAATCGCCGACCAGTCCTAATCGAAATTGCTCCATCCTCGGATTGCGTATGCCCTCCAAATTTGGGATAGAGCATGAAACCAAGCCGGGGTTCGCTCCATGTGCGGACTTTTGCTTGGGTAAACTTGGTCTCTCCGTTGATGGAATACTCGACAGCAATGGTTGTTTCACGCAACCCCACAACCGCGGGTACTTTGACAACTACTTCCACAGCAATATCTCCGTAAGCTGCCACCGGAGTTCCCGCATACTCCTTTATGGCCGCACAAGAACACGAACTGGAAATCTTCTCGATCCGGAGTTGCCGGTTACTTGAATTGTGAAAGGTGATGGGAATGACAATTCTCTCACCTTCCTTGGTCGCAGGAACTACCACGGGATCTTTCTGCGGCACTAGTTCCCTGAGATCCGCGCGCTTGCAAGAAGTCAAGATTAAGGCGAAAATGAAGAGGGCGGGATAGATTCGTCTCACTTTTTCTCTGCTTGCGGTTGGGTTTCTGGCAATTTCTTCATCTGCAAAAGAGTCCTTAAGCTCATAAAAACGGGAGAGCCTTGGGTCATGTCCTTGATGCCTCGCATGCCATCCAATTTGGGAAGAGAGGGAAGAGAGCGCACGGCGCCAATCTTAACCTCCTTGAGCTTCCACACCTTTTTCACCTGAATCTCTTCGCTTTTTGGGATATACAGTGTGCTTTTGACCTCTGTCGGCCAGACTCCATTTTCGTATTTGTCACTGCTGACAGTCCAGTCGCACCGGACGAAACCGTCTTCCACTTGGGCGACCCGTCGGATGACGCCCTTTGTCGCATCAAACCAGAAGAGGATCTCCAACCGCCCTTCGTCTAAAATCACGCGCCATTGTGGATTCTCTCCGCCTAGCACCTTGGGAAGGGTAAAATTCCCCGGTATTACTTCGGGTTTAGCAGACGGCCTTTCCAAGTTCATCCGCAAAAATCCCCAGAGCCCGTCCAAGTCGATCAACGGGTTCATTTGGTCGAGTTTATAGACCGTAAGCTCTTTATTCGCAAACGACGTGTTGTAACACATTCCGTCCCCGGGAACGAGCCATTCCTCCACCGAAGGTTTTTCAAAACCTGGATCACGTGAAATTTCCACCCTGGATGTGTAGGCGCCAGCGCTTAACAGCGAAGTGACAATTCTCTGGTAGACGAGCTGCGGCTTGCTAACATCTCTATTCCCCGGATAAGGCCTCTTTGCCTTCTCCTCATACCTGCGGATAACGCGCGACAACTCGGCACTTGAGGTTTCATGCTCCACCTCCCAAACGAATTGACTGCCGTAGCTCAACTGGGTCTGAGTCTTAACGATGTCTGCGAGGGGCAAAACATCGCCAGAAAGGACGACAATTGGAGCAATCAGCATGAAGCAGGTGCCCATCAATAGGCGGGCACCGAACATGGATGTTAATGGGTGACGTGAATACCTCATCTTAATCACAGTTTATCGATTCCGTACTAGTGACCTCGTACCATGGCCAATCCGCGTCATAAAAGGTGCGCTGCGCGTTGGTACAACCGCAGTTGTCATCAGTTTTGCATGTACCCTCAATAGTCCAGAACACGCCACCACCCCGCTGTTCATAGTCGCAATCGGAGAGGTAGTTGCCAGCTCCGCATTTTTCGCTGCTGGGAGCTTGTTGAGCGTTGCAAGAATCCCCCTGGCAATGGCCATTCACTTTTTGGCCACAATTCGCAAGATAGGACTCCAAGCTATCATTCTCATAGCCGTAGGGACAACACTGCGAATGGGCATATTGGAACAATATTAACGAGAAAGCGACCGAGGTAACTAGGCCCATTAGAATCGTAGGAGTACGCATAATATGGATGATCAATTGAGGCTTGTGGACTTTGATTGTTGCACCTGAGAATTCTCTGCCTTTGTCATTGGTGGAGAAGTTTGCGTGGCTTGTAGGAACTTGGAGAACACATTGAATGAGGAGGGCGTGGACGCGTCAAAGATGACTTTCCCGTCTCTCACAATTTTGACAGCCGCGCCGTTGGCGTACTCCGTTACCTCGGAACAGCCTTTACCGCTGACCACCGAACGCTTTAACTTCCCGTTTGAATCTCTTTGCGAAACACACGAGGATTCGAGGACCTGGTTACTGTCCAGCATCTCGCTCTTGCGTAGTTTACCTTGGGCCAGCCCAGGCGTCAACACATAGTATAGCCGATTAAAGGTGCCATCGGGCAGACGTCGTTCAGCGACACCCGTCTTTTCGTTGTATGCGTACCATTCCGTGCGTCCGTCGTTCCATATGGCCGTGATCTTGGGCCGCGAGACCCCACCCTCCTGAGGCGAAACTTGATAGGCACGGAATTCGTCTCGCTTTAGGAGACCTTCCGAAGCACTCCACTCCATCAATAGATTTTTCGCTCCATTTTCGACGCCACGAGCAACCACAAAGGAGCCCAGCGACTCAAGCTCGTACGTCAGCTTGATGATGTCTGTCCCCTTTGAACGCAGACTTGCCAATGAGTGCTTTAATCCCACAACCGTTGCACGCCCCCCCAAACTCCCGACGATAGGAAATGAGGTGTATTCAGCGTCCACCTCTGCACCAGGGGCTATAATCTTATTAACCAAGGAGTTGGCCCCGTAGCGGACTTCCAGCAAGGTCTTCCTTTCTTTGTCAGCGACAAGTGCCACAGGAACATCATCTTTATAGATCCAACGGTAAGTATTACCTTTAGTTACGAAGCGTGAAATACGCCCTCCTTTGAACTCAAATTCATTTTCAGAGTCGAAGGCCACCTTAAAATCACCTCCTTGTACCTCACCCAACCACCTCCCGTTTTTGGAAGCATATTGGTTGGGTTTTCCAGGAGTTTTCAATAAATCCACGCGATCTCCGCCGGGCGTATAGAGAATCAATCCCGTTTCCGAACGCTGAATGACGCAACATTCCAACAACGGGCACCACCAGCCCTGTCCAAACAATCTGCCGAACTGCTGATCTGGAGCTGTGGCAAACCTTAGCTGCAGCGGCACCTGGTGACCGTCAATCAAGACACTCTGTCCCACGTCCTTCCAGTAGGTGCAGTACCCGTAACGATCCGCAAGTCCCAGCGCATTCGACTGCCTACGAATAAAGAGGGCAGACAGGTCTTGAGCGGAGACCGCCCCCGCGAGCCATAGAAACCATACTATGATTAATTCACGTTTCATATGGTGCTATAGCAAGCCGCGTTTCACCTAAATCTCACCTTACTGATCAGCCGATGGATCAGTATCCCCGGGATCACACGCTTCCGCATTTAAGCTTTTCGGCAGCCGACGAGACGTTTGATCGAATGCGCCGTGAATCAATCCGATAGCCAGACCAGCCAACACAAAAAGTCCAATTTTCTTCATAGAGATGTAAATGATGTTCTGATCATTCTGGACAAAAGTCTCGTGAGAGCAATATTTTTTTTCTGAATTTTACCGTATGCGACAGTTTTTACGATGCTTTGAAATTGATACCAGGTCATTGAGAGTCTTCCGGGCGGCGCTTGGAATCCTGATGCTTGCAGACAGCATCCTAAGGCTGGGCGATTTTTCCGCCCACTACGCGAGTGATAGCATGTTCCCAATATCTCGCGCAGTAAGCGCGTCGGATCCTGAATTCACCGCCGGCTCTTTACGCTGGTCACTGATGTTTCTGAGCGAATCCGATGCGTGGCAGGTGCTCTGTTTAGTTTGCTACGGTCTTTCAGGAATATTGTTGGTCACGTGCCAGCGTTTTGTTCTTCCGATATCATGCTTGGCCTGGATTTTCCAAGTTTCGGTGATTGCTCGCGCCCCTACCCTGAACAACGGCGGCGACACTCTACAAAAACTCCTCTTATTCTGGAACATGCTCATTGCCTTGGAACAATTGGTTCAACGTTCCAGGGAGCCGCGCCGCCAGCCTCTGGGATTTGCGACAGCCGGCTTATTGCTTCAGGTCTGCCTCATGTATTGGTCAACAGCTCTCCTCAAGAGTCATCCCGTTTGGAGGGAACACTTTACGGCGGTGCAGGCCTCTCTTTCACTAGGCTCCATGCAGACGTCAGCAGGAAGATTCGTCGCGCAATTTCCCCTGCTAACGTTTTGGGCAACCAAGGCGACATTACTCCTCGAAGAAGTCGGTCCCTTCTTGGCGCTTTCGCCACCGCGGTATTGGCGCGTAAGAACGGTCACGGTCGCCCTTTTTATTGGCTTTCATCTTGCGCTGCTCCCGACTCTTTTGATTGGCTGGTTTCCTTTAGTTTGCATCGCAGCGTGGACAGTCTTTATACCCAAAGAGGCATGGGATTACCTTCTGCCAAATCGTTTCAACCACGCTCCATTTTCGGTTGATGTGACGGTCAAAGAGAGACCAATCGTTTATCAATGTTGCGTAGCCCTTGTTACGATCGCGTCGTTCGCTTCCGTGGTTTCCTGGAATGTCCAAGCAGCCAAACCCGAGCTTACGGCAGATTGGTTTACTCGCCCAGTCCGCGCTCCAAGCATCGTCATGGGATTGAATCAGCGATGGAACCTATTCGCGTCCAGACCCTCCACGCGGGATGGATGGATGCTTGCTGTGGCGCAACTGCAGTCCGGGCAGACTGTCGATCTATTGACCGGAAAGCCTCCTGTCTTCGATGAACCTGTGGAAAAGGTGGCATCGCACTACAGGAATTGGAGATGGCGTAAGCATCTGGTCGACATCTTCCAAAAACAACACCCAAAGTCGATTGAGAACCTCCACTCATTCCTCATACGTGACTGGAACGCCAAACATACCGACCAAGTTTTGCAAATGTCGCTGATATTTAGATATCGTGACAGCGAAGATGTGCGGGCCGGAATTCTACAGGCTGAAATCTATCCCAAGTCAATCACGCCGCGCCCCACGGACAATGCCCCGAAGCCGAGCAATCCCACCGAGCCCGCTGAGGAGCTCTAAGCTTCGTACGGCAAGAGGCGAGCCCCTCGTGCACTGCGCGGTGACCCCGAATC
Source organism: Roseimicrobium sp. ORNL1 (assembly GCF_011044495.1). Classification (GTDB taxonomy): domain Bacteria; phylum Verrucomicrobiota; class Verrucomicrobiia; order Verrucomicrobiales; family Verrucomicrobiaceae; genus Roseimicrobium. The sequence continues at coordinate 3,321,374 of NZ_CP049143.1, read as the reverse complement.
GCGCACAACTGAGGGATTGAATGATTCGAAAGGTTGGAGTTCACCCCGTTGAATTCCAAGATCCCCCCGGATCCGAGGCAGGAAACGCAAATTCTCTGCCTCGAACTGCCGTGTGCATCTCCTCGGCGATTCACAATTCACCCTAAAGACTCACGACCCCTCGTCACCAGGAAGATGCACGTCAACTCTAACCCGGCAAATGGTGCCCTATCTAGGAACGCAACCTTTCGGATTTGTACCCATGAACAAGGAGATAAGTCACCATCGTGACCATTACTAGATTTCTCACAAGGGCACCGACGGTTCCACCAAACTCCAAGAAGGAATCGGACCCAAAACACGAACACTCCATCTTCTTGCCGGCGATGGTGGCCCAACTCAGTACAGTAATGAAAGTCAACAGCAGACAGACAAGGCCAATAGTTCCAGCTCTTCGAAGGGCTGGAACCGCGAGCACTGCGATGCCAAAGAAGATTTCCACCACAGGAAGACCGAGCGCCAGGGGAGAGATGATCCCGACCGGAAGGATCCCGAATCCGGCCAGCGAACTGCTGAAAGAGGCGGGGTTTAACAACTTCATTACCCCTGCATAGGTGAACAAGCCACCCACGATGAGACGAGCAATCCACACGGAAATTTCTCGGAGTTTCATATGATGCGTTGAAAGCGATGCCTTACGAAATTGAAGCTGCCGTTCATGTCTATCCGGCGAGACCTGCCGACTCCCACTCCGCCCATCCCCCTTCGAAAATCAGGAGGCCGCCATATCCCTTTTCCATCAGCCAGCCAGCAACGGTGCCGGCGTCAGGGCAGTGGATATCCGCGCAATAAACGAGGATGGGCCGCTTCTTTCCATGAGCTGCGTCCAGGGTTCCTTTGAGCGTTTGAAAATCCTGCTGGAAGTTCTTCTTGGAGAGATTCTTTGCCCCTTTGATGTGCCCCAGTTGATGGAAGAGGTCCGGTCGCGCGTCGAGGATCAGCACGTTACCGGCTTCCACCATTTGGCGGGTCTCTTGCAGGCTGACGATGCGCACACCTCCCGTGACACCAGTAGGTGAAGAGCTTGGGCTGCCCGATGTTTCTTGGGACGAGCCATCAGTAGCAGTCGCTTCCTGGATGGCGGCCACCATGGCACGTGCCGGTGGTTCATAGACCCACGGCAGTGGCTTGGCCCGCAAGAAGTTGGTCCCGATGCCGATCGCGAACGCGACCGCTGCGATGACCGCGGCAGTGATGGCATCTCTGAAAAGTGAATGGCGCGGGGAGTTATTCGTCGTCATGACTTGCCGGGGATCTCTGGAATGACCAGGCAACTGGTCCATTTCGGGACAAACAGGCTGGACATGGGCAGTTGTGCGGTGGTGGCTCTCTCGTGAGAGGCCAGCAGGGCTTCCCAGAGATATCTGGAGGTGCCACCCCACATCTGCCCATGCACCTGATGCACGCGTGGCAGTTTTGGCACGAGTTCGGCAAACTGGGGAGAGGGCTCGGAAGGATTGATCAACAACACCGCGCGGGCGGAGGAGAGCGCAGAGCCCAAGGGATTTGCGATACCCCTGGCAGCATCCCCCGCGACCACTACCGTATCAAGGCCTGAGTTTAACACTGCATCTGCAGTCCACTGCACATGGAATGACAGAGTAGTTCCCTCGGCAGTGCTCAGCGTCTCGCGAATGCGCTGGCCATAGAACTGGCCGACTACACGGTGGTCCGGCTGAAGCAAGCCAATGGCGCGGGTGGCACCCGGTGCAGCTGTGCCCACTTCGACCACCCCACGGCGGAGATGAATGCGGTGCGCGGGCTGAACGACCTGCGCCCATATCACCAGCAGCGCGACGACCGCGGCACTCGCACCGAGGGTAGCAGCGATGGTCCGGCGCCAGGAGAAGTCGCGCGTCCACAGACGTGCTCCTACCGCCAGCAGCAATGCTGCCGCGGGACCTGCCCACAACCACTTCTCCCTGCCCACGTGGGTAAAGGTGCATGAAACTGCGAATGACAGGGTCACGCCCAAGCCCACCGCCAGCCAGCGGTTGCGTTTGCCGGGCCAGCAAAGGGTGAGTGCCAACGCCCATGCTGCCACGTAGCTAACTCGCAGCGGCCAACCCCACTCTACCAGCCAGGTGCCATGCGTGCTGATCAGGTGCGTATAGTGCTCCAGGCGCCCCGTGGGCTGGTACCACTGCCGGAAGGCATCACCGGATCTCCCCCACCCCCAGCCTTCCGGTGCGTCCCACATCATGCGCGGCGCCATGCGGTAGATGAGCCAACGATTGGAGACGGATCCGTCCTCCGTGACTATCCCCTTGGCGTAGCGCTGTGTGGCCCGTTGTTGCCATGCATATCCCCCAAGGAGCATCAACGCGACCACGATACCTATCAATTGCGACCTCCGCCAGGGACGGCGGGCCACGCAGATCAGAGGAACCAAGCCGACAATCAAAGCGACCAGTGCGCCGCGGGAATAGGTCTGCACGAGGCAGGCACCCAGCCCGACATTGATCAGCAATGACAGCCAAAAACCCCACCTCCCCCAGAATGCCAACAACCACGCTCCAATCATGAGCACGGCGATCAAAGCACCCGTCGTGTTGGGATTTCCAAATCCCCAATCCAGTCTTAGTTGACCCTCAAAGAAATAGTCGCGCATATTCCCAAAATGAAAGTGGCGCTATTGCTTTGCCTGAGCTGGTTGCTGACCTGCCTGGGCCGGATCAGGAGTCACTGGATTACCCGCGGCCGCTCCGGCTGCAAAGGCATCCAAATCAGGTGCTTTGGTCAGGGCAACCTCCAAAGGCATACCCCACGCCTTGGCGATGGGTTCCGTGGGCAAGGCCATGCGCTGCAGTTCCGGCACCCACCAGTTTGCCGCTTCGGCGGCCGCTACAATCTCGTGATTGATAGAGTCTCCGAAATAAGGCGCACTGGAAAGATGCTGTGCGAATAGTGAAGCAGGTGTGTCGTTGGAATGTCGATCCTTTGCCTTGTGTTCAGCACAAATTTTGCGCAGGTCCAGTGCATAGGAAAAGAAAGCCACGGACAAGGTATCGATATCACGACGTGAAGCGTGTCCGAGGCTGGGCCCGGCCTTGAAAAGCATGGGCAGCTTCTCCTTCATGCCGCGCTGGTAGAAATCCAAGCTCTGGGAATAACCACCATCGACCTCCCCCGTGGTCACCAGCCACAAAGTATTTCGCGCCTCCTTAGTGATCGGAACATTGTACAGGTTCCCAATATGGGTGTGTACTGCGAGGAATTGAGTCGGATAGCGCATCGAAATCTGGTGCGCAAATCGAGCCCCTCGAGACACGCCGTAGAGGAGCATGCCTGAATCCTCCAACTTGAACTCGCTGCAAACCTTCTTGATGCCGTTCCGCCATTCTTCGCCAAATGCCGTGAACTTTTTCTCCAGATCCGCTTCGTTCTCCGGGGTGAGATTGTAGATTTTCACCTTCGGTGAAAGAAGGTCGGCCGTATTCCATGTGACCATGGCCAGCCCTTGTCTATCGGCGAGCTTCACCAGGTAGTCATCCGTGCTTTTCAGCCGGTTCACCAAAGAGGTATCCTCCTGCTGCCAGGTGCAAAAGCAGAGGATTCCATTGGGTTTCTGTCCCTTGGCCAGCGTCCCAGGGATTCTCACAAAAAGTTTCAGCTCAGGGACCTCGGGAATTTTGGTCTTGTAGGCACGTTTCGCAATCACCGGAAGCGGCGTAGCCTCAGTCGCCTGGCGCAGTTCCTTCCACATCCCGAGAATCTCCGGTGAGGGGAACCATGCATACTGTTTCGGGTCCGGACGCACCGTCATGGAGCGTGATGGTGGAGCAAGATCATGGAGGTGCACCCAGCGATGAAAGTCCTTTTTCGTCGTGAGCGCTGCATCAATGAAATGGCGCACGTACGCCTCAACCATGGCTACGGGAGGCCTCTTTTCAGGCAGGGCGAGGAGGCAGACCGGATTGTAGGGATCCGCCCCGCGAAGATCCTCAAAGTGGAGAAGGGCCGGCCGATACTGCGCCTCCGTCGGCGCGATGAGCATGCCGGGAGGAACCTTCATGGCGGTGGTGATGGCAGGAAAGCGGGTGGTACCGGAAGTCACCCAAGTCAGATAGCGCGACGGCTGCCGCAGCATGAGCGTTTGCAACCAGGAGCCTGCCGTGCCCTGTGCATAGACAATGAAGGGAAGGTTCTTCAAATCGGGTCCCGCGAATCCGTCGATCTCCTTGTATAAGCGCGCTTCCAGGAACTTCGCCGCCGCCTCCTCAGAGCGAATGCGGTCCTCCTTCAATGCCATTAAAAGGATCGCCCACTCACGCTTCTTCGCATAGTCCCTCCACTCTGGCATGTGGCGCACAGCAGCGGGCAAGGTGGTATTGGCGATGACAAGAATGCCCTTCGGGTTGGGCACATTCTTAATCCACCGGAGCTCGCACATGGGAAACTCGCGTGACTTGAACCACCGGCGCCCCATGGTGGGTCCACACACAGGCCATTCCACGGGCCGAAACGCCTTTACCGCTCCGAGCACTTCCGCGTTGGCATACCATCCCATGCGCGCCACATCAGGTTGTGTGGGGCTGTCGTGCGGGTGCGGCAACAATGTATTCACATTAAGCCACAGACCCTTTTCGGGTTCAGCACGCATCGTTTCTTCCAGAGTGAGTCGCGCGAAACCATCTATCATCCCCCGGGAGAAACTACCCTTCCAACTGACGAATCCCACCTGGTTCAGCTTATTATTCGTCCTGATGTCTTCAAAGTGGTCCAGATGCGGCAGATGCTGCTTGATATCAGTGCATAAAATGACCCCGGGAGGCAGGCGAAGATCCTTAATCCTGGGCACTTCTGCAAACCGCGTAATACCCGCTACGGACCAGGCAGCAAAGCGGCCCGGACGCAGCATCATTAGCGACTCCATCCAAAACGCTCCGTTACCGGTAGCGTGAAAAATCAAAGGAATCGGCGCGGCCCGCACCTTGGCGGAGTCCGCCTTATCTGAAGTCTGCGCCATCTTGGAGTCCACCCAGGTAAAGAGGCGCTGGTCTAGAGCCATTACGGCAGCGGGAAGTGGAGCCCACTTTTTCTCCTGCGCGTGGACCACCAGCACACACCAATTTTGTCTCTTGATGAAATCCATCCAGGCGGCATCCGCAAACACGTCCGTGCGAGCCTCCGTGTCGGCCAGCACGAGGACCGCTCTCGGTCCCTGCTCCTCCTCGTCCTCACTGACTCCTCCCAATTCTTTTTTGATATCCGCGAGCTTCTTTTCTTCTCCCTCCTTGGGAACTTCTTCTTTTTTCGCCTTCTTCTCAGCTGGACGATACCAATAGAAATCGAGCTTCTCGAAGTGCGCGTCCGGCTGAAATTTCTCATGCGTCACCCCCACACCAGGCAACGCAGCAATCGCACTGCCATCTGTAGTAGGAGCAGTCGATGCGGCAGAGCTTGAGGCTTCTGCCGCAGGGGCACCCGCATCCGGCATCGGCACAGGGCTTTGCCCCATGAGGACAGAGCCCCCCAGGCAGACGACTGCCAGAGGCAGCGCCATCGCGAGTTTCAGGTGGGACGCGATCATGGCTTGGCGGGTGTTGCTGGAGTTCCAGAAGCACCGCCCGATTTCGGTACCGCCGCTGGTGAAGAAGAAGCCGAAGCCACAGGCTTTGGAGGAGTCCCCTGTGGTACGGAGGGTTTGGCTCCATCAGGCGCCGGAGCTGGCACAGGGCCCGACGGCGGAGTAGTTGCAGCAGGAGGCAATGGCGCACCGCTGAGTCTCCAAGCCTCCTCCATGTCCAAGGTAGGAATACCCATGCGTACTTCAGCAGGCACCTTCTCAGCATCCTTGGCCAGGAATATGCGGCCGTCCGTGGTATTCATCCAGACGACTGGATTGTTCATCTGCCCAATCAACATGGCTGCAGCATCGACAGCCTGCGGTTTACGGCCTTCCGTGACATCCTTTTTGATCGCGTCCGTCCACGTCTTGATGGAGCCGCAGAGCTGTACACCCACCAGATGTGTCCAGTAGTCCGTATTGCCATAGTTCCCGGTGGACATCTTATACATCGCCGGCCAACCCTTTTTCTTCAGGTTCTGATAGAACGTGGTGGATGCCGTGAAACCCTCGTGCTTCCCACCTGTACTCACGAGCCATGCGATATTCCGGAGCTCAGGCTTCGGTTCGGAAAATACCGTGCCACAATGCAGGTGCACCGTCGCAAACTTCGATGGTGTGGTATCGAGCTGCACCAGCGCCTCCGCAAATTCGGCGCCACTGCGCGCTCCGAAGATATTCAAGCCTGTCCGCGGCCAGCCGAGTTCCGTACTCGCGTCACCCACAGCCTTCCAAAAGGGAGCCGCCACTAATTTCACCACTTGCTCCAGTCGCTTTATGTCCTCCGGCTTCAGGTCCTGGGTGAACCCGAGGGAATGCATGTTCAACGCAATCACACCGAGGCGCTCCCGCTCCCACAGCGTGGAATGAAACTCGGTGCTGCTGCGCAGCTTGTTATACAGATCGTCGTCTGACTGCTCCCACTGGAAACAGATGAGCACGCTGCGCACCCCCACCCCTTCCTTGACTTTCCCGGGAATCCGAAAAAAGACCGTCAGGTCCTTTGCCAGCTCAGGGACACTGATAGTGGCGTTGGCGACCGTGCAATCTGGCGCCCGCTTTTTCTCCTGGTGCATCAGTTTCCATGCCCCGGGAACCTCATCGCCTGGGACCCAGCTCTGCACGATGGCGGAGGGCTTCTTTTCCACATTCGTGAGATCCACTTCAGTATTCAGATCATACCACCGGCTCTGCCCCATACCGCCGCCGAACACAGCCAGCATGTAATTCTGCGTCATGCGATCCACATAGGCCTGATCGACTGCCTTTCCGTCCAGGGATAGAAATCCGACCTTATTGGTGTTCTTGGTGCGGCGGAGATCCTGGAAGAAGAATAGATTGCTCTCATAGTGTGCCGCATCTGTGCAGAACAGCACACCGGCCGGGTATTCAATCGCTCTAGGTGGAATGGGATACTTCGCGACACCACGGGAACTCCAGAACCCCCAGCGCCACGGTTGACGCATCATCACGCGGTGCATCCAGGTACCACCCAGGCCACTACTCACTACTGCCCCTTTCAGACCCGGCCCAAACTTCTCATCCGCAACCTTGTAAATGCGATTGCCCAATTCGGTGGCGCACTCCAACAGCCTTGATGTCTGCTCGAGTTCTTCAATGCCTACTGACATGATGCCCAAACCCTGCTTCTGCGCAAAATCAACCCACGCCTTGTCCTCCAATGGAGTGCGCGCTCTGGCCATATCCGTGGCCAGCACCAAAAATGCTTTTGGCTTCGCCGCGGGGGCCGGCGCCGGGGGCACCCAAAAGATCTCCACTTTCTTGAACGAAGCATTCGTGCCGTAAGACACCCGCTCGATGCGATAAGGAGCAGCGTTTGGGCGAAGCTTCTGCAGATCCGGCGCTGCGGCTGCCGTTGCTGCGCCTACTGCAGCAGGCTTGGTCGGAGGCGGTGTCGGCGGCGTGGTTGGGGAAGGAGCCTGCTGTGCATAAGCGGACACTCCAAGCGCTAAATACGTGAGAATGGCTTTCACGGCGTTCACAATAACGTCGGTTCAACTTGCACCATCCAATGATCATCATTTTTTGGTGCTCAGAATGGTACAAGACTAGACATGTGTCCGGCGATTGCCAGTACAACTTTGCGCCATGAATGCAATTCTTGGAATCATCCCGAGAAAACAAACAGTCAAACTCGTCCATTCCGGTGTGGCACCACCTGAAAAGGGATTTAAACATTTCCTGCAGTTCTTTGCCGCCCTCCTTCGAGGAACTTACCTTCCTGTAGCCAAAATGCCGACAAGTGAGCTGGTCACCTATACCGGAAAGAGCCTCTGCCCCACACCACAGGCGCACTCAGTGAGCATTCTATCTGAATAGTGTTTCACGAAGGGTGTCGTAAATCGAGCGCCAGCGGAGAATCGCCCCTTCAGGGTAGATAAATTCTTCGTACCCACTTTATCCATCTTCCCATGCTGCTCCCTTGAGCTAAACCTCGCATGTCGATGGAGGAAGACGCGCGACGGTCCGAGCATCCCTCCTCCCTCGCATCCAAACTACTTCTTCATACTAAGGAGGCTATGCCCAGATCGGAACGCATCCGCATGGAGTGGCGGAGGACATATTCGTAGCTGGTCCCGAATGCGCCGCGATACTGCCCGAGACCGACACACTCGGTTTCTCATCGCACTTCGGACAGTCAGAATCCTCATCACGCATCTCGACGTCGCCCTCATAGTAGTACCAACCAATAGAATACACCGAGTCATAGGCATACACCCTGTACCCGGACGCACATGAATCATCTTCGACCGGCTCACTCTCCTGTCCAGAAGTGACATAGTCCACAAAGTCAAAGTTGTCATCGTTAATGGTAAACGCCCCTGCGATACACCCTTCGTAACTTGAACTATTCTGAACCTCCATAATCACCTGGGCAGGAATGTCCTCCACATGGGCACTGCCATCTGCTGGAGGTATCACTTGGTCACCCGAGCAATCGGCCGCACGGCCATCCTGCAGTAAGCCGCCAAAGCATACCAAGCCACCTAGCACTGCTGCTTGCACTGACCAAATAGAGGAATTGAATCGGAAATGTTCTTTCATGGTTTTATGTATTTTTTTCCGTTTGCGAGTGTTAACTCTACGTTTTTATTTACAAACATTTTGATGGCCATCGGCGCTGAAATGTCGCTCACGGCAGCCCCATCCACGGCGACAATCTCGTCCCCGGGAACCAGCCCCATAGATTTTGCATTGGACTCAGGAAACACCTGCAAAACTTTGAGGCCCTTTGCAGAGGGAACCAAGACAGCCCCAAGAGTTTCCGCCTTCCGATCGGGCGGCAGAGCGCGCCACTCCCGCTCCATAGCCTCAAAGTTTGTTGTTTTTTTGTTCTGACCTGATGCCAGCGTCGGTGATAGGAGTCGCGAAATCTGATCCGGTCGAGTGGGCTTGTCCACCACCTCGTTGAGAAAGAGGTTCTCACATGTGCCTGCAAGCCTGCCATTTCGCGTCAAACTGATGGATTGGATCAGTTTGTCGTTTTCCGGGAGGAATGTGATCAGAGTTTCGGAGCCTTTGCTGGGCATCTTCAGCATTGGCATCATTTCAGCATCCTTCAGTCGAATCGGCCTCTCTTGCAATGCCATCAACAGATCCGTCGCCCTTCCGACCTGATCAGCCATCAGGCTCATCTTGCTCGGATTGGCCGCGACTTCCTTCATGACGTCCTGGCAACTCTTCTTTATCCTTTCAATTTTGAGGCCCAAGACTGGCGCTGCGAAAAGAGTCTCAAATATGTGTACCGAACCTCCGTATGGAGTGCTTGTGCTCAAATCGGACCGCACCTCAGCAAAGTTCTGCAGCTTTGTCCAGATCCCCTTGGCATTACAAGAATAGAAGGCATCCTTCTCAAAAATCAGGATCTTCTCCACCTCCCCCTTCTCTGTCGATGAGTTGGAAACCTCGGTGGCATTGGAGTTGAGCCAGCTCTCAACCATCAGACAGTCTGTAGCCCGTTCATAAATACGTCTCGTAGTGCGGACTCCTCCTGGGCTCGTCTTGGTGGATGGCAACACCTCCTTGACAGTTTGAACGATATATTTGCTGTGCACTCCCAATCCGTCAACCAAGGCGTCCAGCCTGGGAACTTCGATCGGCAGTTTCTTGAGTTCCAGCTTTCCACGCGGCGACGGTTGAGGCTTTGCTGGCTTGCTATCTGTGGGCGTTTGCCCATGCAGGACACTTCCGCCAAAGATGCTCGCTCCTACGAATCCCACTACGCAAGTATGGACCAGAAACCTCGCAAGGGAGATACGCGCAAATCCGGCCGATTCATGATGACCATCATCGACGGAAACCCTCCTCATATGTTTCTTCAGCTTGTGACTCATGGAACAATCGTTTTTAACATATTCGTGACCGAGGTCCTTTTTCCCGTAGTCAAGTCAACCACAGTGCAATCAACGACACTGCCGTCCTGTCCGTATTGCCAAGTGACAGAATAATTCTCTCCAATTTCACGAAGAGTCCTTCCCGCGCTGTCCCACGAGGCCTCATATACCTTCAAAAAGCCGGAGTCTGAACCCGCTTTCAGCAGATCTCGGCGACGCACCTTGCCATAGTTTGGCCCGGGTGTTAAGACGTAGTGATACCTATCAACTGCGCCACTCTTCTTTAGGTGCTCCCAAACTCCAGTTTTCGTGTCATAAGAGTAGCTCTCGCTCTTACCGGCCGCGTCCGTACGCACGACCTTGCTAGGACCCGCACCGACAGACTCCGGGAAGGTGAGTGTGTAGGTGTGACTAGGATCAGTCAGGATATGCCCACTATTCAAGTCCCAGCTGTAGTTCTCCGTCAGTTTTTTGCCTGTGGCCTGACTCACATAGTTGACTTTCATCGCCAACGACTCTGCCTCGGTGTCGGGCTCATAGTTAATTCGGCCATCGAACCCAGGTGCCTTCACTGCACCCACACTCTGTACCATCCTCACTGGCACGGCTTTCTCCAGAACTTTAGCCATCAACGGGTACTGAGTATACCCGAACTGTGTCCAGTACTTGCTCTGGGTGAGGTCGAAACGTTCCAGCAGACCTTCTTGATTGTATCGCGCCGTAATGAGATCGCCCTTCTTCTTCGAGGTAAGCTTCACGACGCGCGTGCCCTCATAGATCCAGCGCAGTTCGTCACCCGTCGGAGTTACAGCTTCCTGTAATCTGCCTTTGTGGAAACGAAATCCCCACCCCCCTTTGTGATCCTTGACTTCAAACCCGTCACCAGATAGGAGCCTCCCTTCCATCAACCCGTCCGGCGATGCATATTTGTCAGCATTCTTGGCGTCTTGCAACAAATGGAACACGAAGCCTCCTGGGGCATGCATCAAGACCTTGCCCTCGTCGCTTTGCACCACAGTGCTTTCAAACAAAGGAAACCACCAACCATGTCCCAAGCAACCGTCAGCCACATTCCTCTGACTGCTCGTAAATAGGAAGCGGACCGGCAACTCTGTCTCGCCGTCGAGCACGATTTTCTCATCAGCATTCCACCAATTGCAGAGGCTGCCCTGCTTATCCGCAAAACCTAAAGCGTTATCTAAATATCGAAAGACGTAAGGGTCGGCAGCATGTGCCAACGAGGCCGCTACTGCGCAGACCACGATGGCACACATTGACGTGAAAACCCTAGCAACCCACATAATTCAACCCCGCAAATAGTGACGGAAGCCACCTCTACTAGTCCCCGGTGGTGGTAGTAGTACTCGGGTTGCAAGAGTTACTGCTCGAGGTCGAGGAATCTGTATATCCGACTTCGTGGCTGTGATGGTGCCTCACAGCAGCAGCCACATGGAATCCATAGTGCGCAAGAGCCAAAAGAGCGGTCGCCAGGGAGAACTTAATAAGATTTTTCATCACTTTTCTGGTTTGAGTATCCATTGATATTGGCCCACTTCATTGCAATGTCGATCGGAAACCGTTATACAACCCCTAAATTTTCCTTAAGCATCGACACCAGATCCCTAGCGTGCTTTCGCATTGCCTTGGGGCTGATTATCGCCACTGACATGCTGCTTCGTCTGGCCGATGTGCGAGCCCATTATTCGGACGACGGGCTCTGGCCCCGAGCAGAAGCTTTCAAGCAGATTGGTGCGACCCCATGGCTGTGGTCATTTCAGCTTCTCGATGGCAGTGTGTTCTTCAACGCCTTGATGCTGCTGCTTACCTGTGCCTCAGGGTTCTGGCTGGCGGTCGGATGGCGCACACGCCTGGCGCTTCCATGCTGCCTACTGCTCGTCACTTCAGTGCAGAACCGCCTTCCTGGAGTGAATATGGGTGCGGACACACTTATTAGTGTCCTGCTGTTTTGGAGTTTGTTTCTCCCTGGTATGGCGTGGAGGCAGGCTCGATTGCGCTCGCCGGGTCACACCATCACTGGCTGGCCCTCTCGAGCGCTGCTGTTGCAAATTTGCCTCATGTACTGGGCGACCGCACTTTTCAAAAGCGATCCCGTATGGAGAGAAGAGGGCTCTGCCGTTCAACTTGCCATTGCAATCGAGTCGTTTCAAAAACCGCTGGCAGCATCAGCCCTTCAATTTCCATCGTTCCTGCAGTTCCTGACCGCAGCAACCCTTTGGCTGGAAGAACTGGGCCCCATCATCGCCTTGCTTGGCAACCGCTACTGGATAGCGAGGACACTCGCTGTGTTTGCCTTCCAATTCTTCCATCTAGCGGGCATTGGATTGACCATGCGACTCGGGATTTTCCCCTGGACATGCGGCGCCGCTTGGCTCCTCTTCCTGCCGGGTCCTTTTTGGGATTGGCTTGCATCCAAGCTTGGCGCGACTTTGAGAGTTCCGAGAACAACCAACAGCCAATTTCCTACCCCTAAGGAATTGCGGAGCTCATACTTTGACCTGTGTTCTCCTGTGTTGGTTTGCGTATTTCTGTTCTACATCGTATGGTGGAATGCCGCCACGCTCTATCCAACATGGCTTTCAAAAAGCTTTCCCGCCTCGTTCAAAATCCCAGGCCACTGGATCGGTCTCTCCCAGAATTGGCAGTTTTTCGCACCTCGTCCGGCGACCCGCGATGGCTGGTATGTAGGTCGGGCGGTTCTTGAAGATGGCAGGATAGTCGACCCTCTGCATGGAGGAGTTCCAGTGTCCTGGGAGCATCCTCGTTCAGGCATAGCCTCGGAATTCAAAAATGCGCGTTGGCACAAACATCTTCACGGGATGTTTCTTGTCCGTTCCGGTCCATTCATTCGCGCGTACGCAGAATATGCTGTACGCGAGTGGAACAACAACCACACAACGAAAGTCCGCAGCTTCGAACTCTTCTACATGCTACGCGACCATTATCATCCGGAGGATGGGACTCGCCGGGTGAAAGTCTATCCCTTCAATGACGAAGGTTCGAAAGGCGGCATTCACTTTGAGGGAGATTTGCGCTGGGAGCAGGAACAAGAAGCTGCCGGCAAGAAGGCTCAGCAATAATCCCCTTCTTCCGGCCCCACTCGAGCGCTCAAGGATGATGGAGTTTTTCCCAACTCACCCCCAAATCCCCCGGAATGCTGGTTGCAAAGATGGGATTTTCTTGGGCGGATATCGTGGTGAGCGGCTTCTTGGTATCAATATCCCGCCACTCAGATTTCGTTGCCGCCTCCTTTTGGCCAATCCCGGCCAGCCGCATCGCGAAGTACTCGCGCACAAAATCCTCCAGCTCCTTGCTACGCTGATGCCCCACCTTGGGGGCGCTCACCCAGGTCCACTCGCGGTCGAGTTGTCGACCTTGTTGGAAATACTGGAGGGATGCCCAGAAGCAGCCGGCATCATACTCGCCCGTAGCCACGATGCCCGCGGGTGGCTTGGATTCCTTGAGCGGTGGAATCCACTGCCCTACCCCGCAGGCACACCAGGTGAGCATCTTGTCCGGATAACGCTCCACAAAGGACGCCGTGAACCGAGCACCGGCTGAGAATCCATACATCAGGATGGGCAGGCCTTCCCCACCCGCCTGCTTGATGCCTTCCAGCACCAGCTCACCGGACACTGTCCGAGCATCTGAATAGCACGGAAGTGGATAATTGCTTTTTGAGGCGAAGGAGAGTCCAGCCAACAGAAGGTCGTGCTCTGCGGCAAACTTCGCCCAGACCGCATCCTTGATCCACCCCTCCCCATTGCCGTTTTTCCCGGGGCACAACACCAGCACCGCCTTCGGCGTTCCAGACGGCTTCACATAGTAGAAATCTGCCCGCTGGATAAACTCATTGGTGGGAAGACTTAACCTACTAATGGCCGGGAGCTCCTCCGCACCAGCCACGGTTACCAGTAGCAAAAGCGCAGAGGCAATGTTGGAAGCAGTGCGCGACAGGCGTAGGATGAGCCGTGAGTTCATACGCTGGGGCGGGTTTTGCTGCGCAGAAGCACCATCCAAGTGACCAAGGCACTGACCACCAGGTGAAAGGCGAGAATCACCCAACACACGTCATAGGCGGCGATGGTCGTCTTGGTGGACTGCTGAACCACATCATAGTGGCGGAAGGATTCAAAGGTGCGAAGATAACCGCTCCAGCCCCAATAGGCGGCAATAAAAGGGCGCGTGATCAAAGTCAACCACTCAGGCAGCGCGAGCACCGCGCCGGAGAGAGGCAATTGCAAACCCACCAGATAGATGGCCATGAGCGAAGCTCGCTCCGGGGATTTCGCCAGGGCGGAGAACATGAGGCATGTACCACTCATGGCAGCCGTGGCCAGGAATAGGATGAGAAACTGCGCCCCCATATCACCGGGGAAGCCGCACTTGGTCTTTACGAACCACGTCATCCAGGCGCTCTGCAGCAGGCTCAGGAAAAGTACCTGCACCAGCTTCGTCCATACATAGGCCAGCGGCGAAAGACCCGCGCGCAATTCCTTCTGCAGGATATCCCGTTCCTTGGCGATTTCCCGGGCGCCATTGTTCGCACCCATAAGCGTGAGCAGGATGACCTGAAACATGCTGAGGCCGGCCACCAGTGCAGACACGTGGAAGGACTCCTTCAGATAGTGAATGCGCTCCACAAGGCTATCCACCACACTGGTCTCGATTTTCAGCGAGAGGCTCTTCACCGCCGGCAAACCGCTGGAGGCAAAGACAGCGACGAGCAGGGGAAAGGATATCAGCAGCAACAGATGCAGCACCAGCTGGCCTCGATCCCTGAAGAAGAGAGTCGCCTGCCGGTGCATCACCGCCACGAACTGGCGCACCATGCCCGCAGGCGGCGCCGTGCGTAGCACCTCCGGCGCCTCCGGTGTCAACTGCGCTTCCCCACCCTGACCCTGGAAGGGAGCATAATGATCCGCAGCCGCATAGATGGATTCCCAGTTTTCCGCACCAAAATACTCAAGCACGCCATCCGGTGGACCTGAATAGAGCAGGCTCCCCCGGTTGAGAAACAAAACCATTCCGGCCTGATGAAGGTTGGTGATGGAATGAGTCACCAGCACCACGGTCTTGCCTGTCTGTTGGACGAGGCGGGCCATCCACTGCATCATTTCCAGTTCTGCATGCGGATCCAACCCGCTGGTCAGCTCGTCGAGGAACAGAATCTGTGGGTCACCAATAAGCTCCTCCGCGAGCGCCAGGCGCCGACGTTGCCCACCTGAAAGCGTCTCAATGCGCTGCTGCAGCAAGCCGCCCAACCCTGCCAGGGAAATCACGTTGGCGAGCCACGCCTCTCTCTGCTCATGAGGCACGGCGCCAGGTAACCGCAGCTTCATGGCATAGCGCAGCACCTCTTGAACCGTCAGCGTCTCGTGAAACGCCGCGAATTGCGGCAGGTATCCCATCGCCAAAGGCAATCCACTGCGAAGGTGCGCCGGATCGCTGCCTGCCACGGTGACCTCACCCGCCGTGGGTGCGAGCAATCCGCATAGGGTCTTTAAGAGAGTGCTCTTGCCACAGCCAGATGGTCCTACAATGACCGCGAACGTACCGCTGGGGATGGTGAATGTAAGATCATTCAGCAGCAGCCGGTTCGCGTCGTTGGGCGCGGCAAGGTGAAGATGGGTTGCACGAATACCCGCCATGTGAATACGCAGTCAGCCTCAGATACCCTCGTTGCGTCGATAATTCCGGACGATTACTTCTCGGAACTTTTGGCCACTTCGGCGCCTGCGTCCTTGTCGACATC
This sequence comes from Roseimicrobium sp. ORNL1, assembly GCF_011044495.1. Taxonomy (GTDB): domain Bacteria; phylum Verrucomicrobiota; class Verrucomicrobiia; order Verrucomicrobiales; family Verrucomicrobiaceae; genus Roseimicrobium. The sequence goes on along the minus strand of NZ_CP049143.1, from coordinate 3,305,638 downwards.
TCCGTCCTTATCACGGCTGGACCGGCTTGCAGACGGAGCGGACGTCCCACGCGCTTTCTCGCTTGGGCGAGGCCCCTTGCCAAGCACGGCATCCGATAAACGATCAATACCTTCGTTCGCGAGCTGGCTCGGCGGATACTGACGTTGCGCATTCAGATACCAGGTGAGGGAGAATCCGTCCTGGCCACGCTGCTCAGCTTCACGTGCGCGTGAAATGGACGCCACAAACTCCGAAGCCCGCACGGCGATGTCTGCACGCATCCTGTTCAGCTTGCTGTCTTCCGGCCAGTCTTCAGAGGCGATCTCCAGCGTTTCCCACGCTCCAAAGGGGTCCCTGCTGCGCTCCAGCAAGGAGGCCTTTTCATAGGCCAGTTCTGCGGCCTTCACCTTCTCCAATGCCTTCTTGAGTTGCTCTTCTTTTTGTGCATTCCCGTGAACCGCGCCGGCGAACTGGAGTTGGTTTTCAAAGACCAATCGATAGTTCTGGTCTTTGATAGCACGATCAAAATCATCCGTGCCCTGGGTCTTCATGTCCTGTGAGGCAAAGAATTGCTGGGAAGCCTTCTCCAGGTCAGGATTGCCCGGCCACGCGGTGGCGGCCGCACGGAATTCCTCCATAGCTTTGTCGAGATTCCCATTCTGCGCAGCCAGCTTGGCCATGCCAAGCCGCATCTGGCTTTCCCGCTTCACGCCTTCCACCAAAGCACGGGGCTTGGTGCCATCAAAATCCACCGCATCGCGCTCAATATTCTGCAGAGCGACCTCGAGCCTGACGAAGTCTTTTGCCTCAATCATCGCCTGCACTTTCTGGAGCTCCTCATAATAGCCAGCCACGGGAAGTTTTTGCCTGAGCAACACGGTCTGTAGAGCTGGATGATATTGCGAGCGGAAGAAGGCTTCTCGAAGGATTTTGGACGCGGACGCCACCTTCTTGCCTTCCAGTTTGAATTTGAATACCTCGATATCACTCTCCGTCTGGCGGATGATTTCCGAAGAAGCCGTCGCCTGGGCAGCCAACTCAGGAGGAAGATCGCCGTCGCCAAAGAGCACACGGTAGAAGTCTGCCGCAATGCGCGCGTGATAGTGCCTCTGCCCCTGGAAAAGCACATCGACGAACTTCTTGAAGTCCGCCTTGGCTTTCTTCTCCAGCTCCTCCATTTCCTTTTCATTCAGCTTCATGCGAGCACGGGCATCGAGCGAGTTGAAATACTCCTCCGTGAGCTGCAGTTTGCCCATCACCCCATTGACCGCTTCCTGAGCTTCTTTGGGACTCGGCAGGAAGGCCTTTGAGTTTTTATCGTTGGAATTGTTTTGCTGCTGCTTCTGGTTCTGAATGCGGGCCCTGTTGGAATCCACCCGGGCGCGATCTTGCTCCTTGCGCCAGACTTCTTCGGAAATCATATCAGCATTGCGGCTGGAGGTCCTCACCCTGTTTAGCAGTTCCCGGTTTACCACATCCAGGTCTGCCTGGCCCTTGCGCATATCGCAGAAGGCCATGACGCGGTTGGCCAGCATGCGGCTGATGCCGGCATCCCAAGGATATTCGCTCAAGCTATAGAGATTTTCTACCGCAGCCCCCATCTGCCGCTTGTCACGCAGCATGTTCACCGTCGTTTTAAACAATTGCTCATACTTCTTCACCTCGTCCACGGACACTTCAGCCGAGTTGAGGAAACTTTCGAGCTCTGGCGGAATCATATTCTCCGCCCCACTTAGCATATCAATGGCCTCTCCCTTCCGCCTCAGGCCGTCCATGGCATTGGCACTGCCGTTCGCAGCGGAGCCATCGGCAGGCTTGCCTTGGTAGAGATAGTTCAGCGTCGTTCCTGTAGCGCCACCATTGGCCCCCGGTTGCGGTTGTGCGCCCGCAGGAGCTCCCGCTGGTGCAGCTGCCTGGGGAGCGCCCACAGGCTGCTGTGCACCTCCGTTTGGCCCACCCTGACCGGTAGCAGGTTGTTGAGCAGAAAGTCCGGAAACTCCCGCAGAGACAAGGGCTACAAGAACGAGTTTATTTCTTCTGGAAGCGACGTGCATAAATGATTCCTCCCTTTCCTACTTCAAGTTCTGCGGTGTAAGTCTGCCCTTTGACGAACATCATCTGGTTCTGGTCCGGTGGCACTACCACCGCCAGATTTTTCTGCGTGCTCTCCTCGCGGAAAGAATACAACCGGCCTTCAGACATGGTACCTCCGAGTTCCGCGTCCACCACCACATTGGCTTTGAACCGCGATCCAAGGACACGTTCATAGTCAGCCATGAACTCCTCCACCGGAAAGCGATTCAAAGTGCGGAACTCATCGCGCGTATAGTTCATCACATAATACCCTGCGGCCAGAAGGAGCAGGACTCCAAGAGCCCCGCCCACTGCCCAAATGGCCGGGTTTACACCGGAGCGGCGAGCCTGCAGGCCAGCCTGATAATGTGCAAACGGCGGAGTTACCGACTGCGGCGCCTGATAGTACGCCTGCGATTCAGATTCGATGGGTGGTTGATCCATTTGGATTTTCGATTTACACAATAAGGGATTTAGCATCCACGGGCAGCATTTTCTACAATACTTTCCGGAGCTCAGAAAGTATTTTTATCAACCTAGAGGTTAATCACTGCTCCAGACCATCTATTCCTGAGCCACAATTCAGTCACCTTGGCCGGAACTAGCTTTCATACGTCACGCCGGGCGTCTTCGTCTTTCCGTCTAATCTGACATTCAGACTTGGTGTTCCCGAGCACTCGCCACCTTCGCCACTCCACTTCATATCATAGGCAACCTCGCCCTACGATGTGGCGACAGGCTTCGCATTAGTAAACGCTCCTTTACGCACTCAGGCGATCTACAATCCTCAAGTTTAGGAGCACTGTCGGAACTACCCTCGGGTGTGAACGTTAGCCACAACGCCTTATTCACATCAGTGAAAATGAGAATCCCGGGGAACTCCACGATCAGACTCTAATTAGCCGGGGGAGTTTTGAGTGGGGGCGGCGCACGTTGTTTCCGCCTGCGTTGAACTCGTGCCAAGGGAAACGGCGCCATCACCATAAATGACAGGGATCCCTATCATTCCTAGAGTCACACCAGCGACTTTTTTCAATCAGACGGGACCTTTGATAGCGGGAAAGTCTTTTTGCGCGACTAAAATGCTGATAGGAGCCGTTGTTTTGTCAACGTGCGCACCTCGTTTAGTGAGAAATACCCCTGCCATCTTTAAGCAACCATTTACCGGATTTGATTTGGAGGACCGGGAAATGAAGCAGCTGAGTCCTGACAAACTCAAAGCACCGAACGACGTTCCACACGGGTGCATTGAACGACACATATCCACGCATATCGGCTCCTCACTCCGCCCATTCAATGTGGGTGTAAAGGCGTGTTAGACGAACCGGCACTTAGGCCTCCAACTTCGGCGAAATTTTTCGCGGGTCTTGTTTGATTGACCTTTTGAAAACATGCGGACCTGAATCCACGCTGGCAGAGCGGCGGCCCCGGTGTCCTTCAGCCGACCCGATTGCTCTGCTGGAAGAAAAGATGTCGTCAACATCTCAGCCACATGTTCCGCTAACCGGATGGATTTTTAAGATCGTGTTCGCTACGTCGCGAGGGCGGGAGAATAGCGGTCAGAGTATCGCCACCTAATGGCAAGGAACATTGAAAGATGTTCTCACGCTTCCGTACGCATATTCTAGGTCGGCGCATTCCCAGCCAATGCAAAGGCTGGATCCACCCGGTATTCAACCAATGGAGGAAAAGTGCACCCGACACGACTCGAACGTGTAACCTTCTGATCCGTAGTCTTTAGCCAGCATGTTTCTTTGAGATGCCTTAAAAATACTCGTGACACGTCCTCTGGGCCATTTTACAAGGGAATCAGCGTCATCGTGAGTATTTTTAAGAGAACTCTGCGGAACCAGAATGAGCAGCGAGATTGCACAACAAATGCACAACACTACTCGCCCGAACGCCAGTGAGGAGGTGACGAAGTCCAAAGCAAAGATTTCAAAAACGGACGTGCGATATTGGCAGAACCGGGTCGAGAAGTCAGCGCCGCGAGATGGCTACGTCAGCCCCTTTTTCTCAGTCCAGATCGCGTTCCGCGGTCGGCGGATGCGCTTCCCCTTGGAAACCTCGGTCAAACAGACGGCTGCGGCGAAGGCTCAGAAAGTTTACCTGTCACTCTTGGCGGTGGGGTGGGAAGCGACGCTCAAGCAATTCAAACCCCAGTCAGTCAAGTCGGAGCAGATCGCCAACATTGGCCAGCTAGTGGAGGAAGTGCGCGCTACGGCCGGAATTCGTTCCTCCACCTTCAGCGTCTACGTGCAGGCTCTACGCCTCATCGCCAGCGAAATCGCCGAAATCGGTGATCAGCCGGCCATGGGGGCAGATGGGGCTCTTCTGAAAGACAAAAAGGGGCGTCCCATTCTCATGTCCCGATTCGACTACAAGAAGGGAGGGCGAAAAGCCTGGGTTTCCAAAGTAGACGCAATTACGCTGAGCGTGTTGTCATCGAGCGACGTGCAACGGTGGAAGCTTTCGTATGTCGAAAAAAGAGGAACGGCGCCCGATGCTCGCCGGCGCGCGGTCAATAGCGTGAACTCCCACCTTAGGAACGCCCGCTCACTCTTTAGCGAAAAGGCCCTAAAGCATGTGCATTCAAAACTGACTCTCCCATCTCCCCTACCCTTCGCCGGGGTGAGTTTAGAGAAACGCGGCACTAGCCGGTATCAGTCAAAAATCGAGGCACCGCAACTCGTCGCAGACGCACAGACGGAGCTCGCTAAGGATCCCTCCATGGTTCAGCCGTTCCGCATCTTTTGCCTGGCCATGATGTGTGGCCTGCGGAAACGAGAAATTGATTCGTTGCTCTGGGCCCAAGTGGATCTCAATGCTGCGAAGATCAATATTGAAGCCACCGAACACTTCCACCCAAAGAGCGAGGACAGCATCGCCGCGGTAGACGTAGATTCGGAGCTTGTTGCGTTGCTCCGCGCGTGGAAGGGTCAGCGCACCGGAGAGTTCGTCATCGAGTCCAAGAATCCACCTCGATACCACATCTCACGAGTAAACTACCGCTGCGAGAAAGACTTCCGGCGCTTGTACCAGTGGCTGGAGTCCAAGGGCATCTCGGCTCGTAAGAAACTTCACGAGTTGCGCAAAGAACTCGGCTCTATTCTGGCAAGCGATCTGGGAATCTACGCCGCTCAGCAGGTACTTCGGCACGCGGACATCCGTACAACTCAGCAGTTCTACACCGACAAGAAAAAGCCGATTAGCGCGGGATTGGGCAAGCTCCTCCGCAACAATCAACCTGAGAACGTATCGCCGCTTTCTCCAGCGCAACTGCAAAGTGTTGGGCAACAAGCAAAACCTTCATGAAGAAGCCGAAATCCAAAGCAGGCACCTCGCGCAATGTTTCAACAAACAAAACGGCAAGACGCAAGCGCATGGATCTTTCACAATCCAGGCCAAAGTTCAACCCTGTGGTGCTCGGATGGGGGCTTGGGACGGAAGACGCCTCTTCAACAGAGTGGGAGAAGGTACGGACTAGGCACGGCCAATACCTACATCCGCTACTTTTGAGTTGGGTAACCGCACTACAGGACGACTATGCATCGAATGACTTCCCTACTGGAACGCAGGTCACAATCTCAATTGACGTCACATCCGCTTTCGAGCGATACCTGGGCAAGTACGGTCTTACCTCGCACGACGAGCACGCTCGACAAAGAATTGAGCGCATTTGCAAACGCAAAGAGGGTGACCTGGCAATGCTCGTACGGTCAATGATCGCGGCAGTTGCTGGCAAGGACATTGAATTCTTCAGGCATCTCATTAGCATCCTTGAAGACAACCGCTCTCAGTCTTTACCCGCGAGCACGTCTCGCAAACTATCACGAGCGCAGCAGGCGGTCCTTCGTGCGCACGGCATGCTCGTAAACGATGCTCGAATGGGGGAAGTCGTCCGCAGGAGGCCCGATCTAGCTGGAGCACCTCGTTGGAGAAAACTGGTGCTCATGTTGGATCCTCACTTTCCGCGAGAATTCCCTCCGTTTCACTGGCAGCAGTTCGATAAGAAGATCCTGGGGAAAAAATTTAGCGACCTTGTGCCCAAGTGGAAAGATATAAAGACCCCAAATCGGCAGCGCGAGATAGAACGCCGCTGCCAAATACTTGGAATACCCCTGCTTAAAAAGCCAACGCCTTGATTTTCAACACCTAGGCAGTTGTAAACCATTACGTCCGCCGTCGATATCGAGCAATCATTGGTGCGCACCCCGGAATGCGTGATAGTTCTTCAGGCCACTGGAGCAATCAAAACAGCTCACGAGGCCTATGAACGAAAATCCCGCATCAAAAATTGCACCTCAGGAAGACCAGTCCCTGACAGCTGCCCAAATCGCTAAACGCTGGAACTGCTGCGTCCTGACTGTGCGGCGTCGCGTGCGGGATGGTCACCTGAGAGCCCAAAAGAACGGAAGGCTTGTTCGGATTCCTCTCTCCGAAGTGCTGCGATTTGAACAGCAGACATCGCTGTAAGAAACAAGCCGGTGAGCTTTCGCCCATCCGGCTGCGGTTGGTACCTGCTCCCGTATAGTCGAAGCTCGTCGCCGGCGCAACCGGAAGGATGCGTACGATGCCACTCAATCATAAGAGACTGCAGAAGCTGAGGCCGCGTGCCGATAAGGTGATCGCACAATGCCCCGCTTGCAATGAATTGGGAAAAGACGCGAGCGGCGACCATCTGGTAATTTTTCCTGATGGTCGGTTTGCATGTGTGGTTTTTTCGGGATCCGGGGTCGACGCGATGGAGCACCGCCAGCGTATTTTCCAGCTCGCTGGAGTTGGCTCCAACGCTGCACCGGCAGCTCCAGCCAGTGTTGTTCGTCCTCAGCGGGTAGTGCCATTGAGTTGGCAGAAAGACCATCTCCGACTTGAGAGGAATCCTAGTGCCCTTGAAAGACTCGCCAAATGGCGAGCATGGGAGATGAACTTTTGCATCATGCTTGCGCGGAACGGTCTCATCGGTCTATACGAGGGCCGGATCTGTTTCCCGGTTCATGGTCCTACAGGTGAAGTCATCGGAAGGCACGTATTCGCGTGGCCTGGAGAAGGCCCTAGCCGCGCGTGGTACAAGCCTGGGCGTAACATGCCGTTGCTAATCGGCGAGCAGCAGCTGTCCGGCGTAAGTCGTGTTCATGTAGCGGAATCGCAGTGGGATGCGCTAACGCTGTTGTTTGCCGGAAGCTGGACTGGTGAGACCTTGGCCGAGCCATTTATTGTTACCCGTGGCGCGGCGGTGAACCCGGATATTGCGGAGCTGTTTGGGGGCGTGACAGAGGTGACTTTGTGGCCTCAACGCGATTCACCGGAGCACGGAATTGCTGCATCGGAAAAGTGGGTTGCGGGCATGACTGCTATCTTTCCCCCGTCAGTGAGGTCGGTCTGGCGAGCAGAGCTTCCCAGTGATCAAAAAGATTGGAATGACGTCCTGAGGGCGAGAGGGATGGAACAGACGAAGACGCTGGCGCACATAGCGAAACAATCCGCAGTGGTAGTACAACGGCCCGTTCCCTTGTGCCAAAATCTGACAAATCCGACAAAACTAGATGGGGATATGATTTCGGCAGAATTGTCAGATTTTGACAACGGAGAGGACACCGGAATTGCCGCTTTCCCGCTGGATTGCCTGCCTGGACGCATTCGATACATGGTGGAAGCTGGGGCCGAGCACTCCCTTGTTCCGGTGGAGCTGGCTGCAAGTTGTGCGCTCGCTGTGTTGTCAGCTTGTTTGGGGTCAGGTTTGGAATTGACGAATGGCGCTGGACGACGAACTCGCGGGAACCTGTTTATTTTACCGATTGCGGCAAGCGGCACGGGTAAGGGGCAGGCATTTGAAGTCATGTCGAGGTCATTCAGAAATTTGGAGCATGCAGCCCTCGAAACCTGGACGAAAGAAACACTGCCAGCGGTCAAAGCGGAACTCGCACTTCTGGAGAAGGAGAAAAAGCAGGCGCTGAGACGCCCGTGCGCCACCAAGGCCGAACGTGAGGAGCTATGTGCCGACTTGAAAGAGCTGGAACAACGGGTGGAGGAATTGCAGGCACGCCTGCGTGAGCCGGCATGGAGCACGGCAAATGCGACTCAAGCGGCGTTGGAGAACCTTTTGGCCGATTCGCCAAACGAGACAATCGCATCAATGAGCCCTGAGGCGAGAGGTGTAGTTGATGTGGTGGCAGGCCGATACAACAGCGGGAGGGTCGGCGATGAAAGCGTCTATTTGTCAGCGTTCTCAGGAGAGTCCGTCAAAGTTCACCGCATTACCAGAGTGCCCGTTCTCCTGAAAAGACCCTGCCTGACAGTGTTGTGGATGATCCAGCCGGACGCAGCAAGAAGGATGCTTGGCGACACGAACATGACAGAGAGTGGCTTGCTACCTCGCTTCTTGATTGTCAACACACGTGCCGAGCCTCGGCATGAGCCTAAAGTTTGGCCGCAGATGCCGGACGATGTTCTCAGCTCTTGGGACGCGCTAGTGAAGGAGCTTGTACAGGCCTTCCGCGGAAGCATGGCAACCGAAGTGATTCGTCTTTCGGTAGAGGCTTCTGAGGTGTTCCGCGCATATAGGAATCGCATCGTAGATTCTTCCAAAACGGGCGGGGCGCTGAGCGATATCGGCATCTACGCAGCAAGGTGGGCGGAGCAGGCATTGCGGCTTGCAGTCAACTTGCATGCCGCTCAACATGGACGCGACGCCTCAAGTCATGTTCTCAGCGTTGAGACTGCGAGAAACGCGGTAGAACTCGCCGAGTGGTTTGCAAACCAGCAGGTGGCCTTGCTTGGCGCAACTCGTCATGAGCGGCGCCAGGAGAGATTGGAACGATTGAGACGCGCCTTGGATTCCCATCCAGGGAAAGAAGCAACGCTGCGTACCTTGCTACGGAATCATGGGATCGAGCGCAAGGAGGTCGAGGCTTTGGCCACTGAATTTCCCGATTGTCTGGTATTTGAGAAGAGGCGTACCGGAGACGCTGGCCGACCGGCCGAGGTGGTACGTCTTGCTCGGGGCGATGCGTCCGGTCCCGAATGAGATGACGGCCTTCGACATCTTCACTACGAATGGTCGCTCGGTAATCTCATCGTCATGGATGAAGAGGGATGAACCAGGAGAGCAGGAAGCTGATTCCCAGCTACGTGGTAATGGCTCATCAAGCAGCCGACGACGCCGAGACCAAGTGAAAGAAAATTCGAGGCGGCTGCTCCGAAACTCCTAGTTCACTCTCCCCTTGGCGATACACGTACCCCGGGCATTCGGGTCTTTCCGCTGGCTCCGGCGATTGCAATTCTTCCCCTCATCCTATCAACTTTCCCTTTGTGACGGTTGATGGTTCTCCCCTGTGATGAGCGTTTTGGTCAAATGACGAAGGAGATACAGCTTTGAGTGGGATGGTTCCCGCAGGGTGAGCTTGGACAAGGCTGGCATTGAATCCAGCCTCGTTCAACGCATCACGGGCTTTTTCAAATTCTCCACACCAGGTATCCTCCACTTCACGATCACGCAGCGGGTCACGGCCTGATGGGGAAAAGGCCACCACTCTGGTCTGGACGGCATTACCTAGGGCAGGGGCGCTGAGTTCGACTCCGTAAGCAGACTCACCGGGCTTCTGGAGCACCATGCGACCTTGCTCCACCCAAGCGGCAGCCATGCCTTCGCGGACCTCATAGCCAGTGGCGGCAAGCGCACGCAGGACGGCGGCGCGTTGTTCTTGTCGGGTTTCTTCGGCGAACGTCTGCTCGACCCAAGAGCGTGCTTCTTGTGCGAGAGCGCGGATGGGATCCAACGGACTCGACTCGAAAAGGGCGGCGGCAATGCGCTTCTTCCAGTCTGCGGCTGCAGGAGAGTGGATTTCATCCAACTCAGCGAGCAGAAGTTCCAATTCGGAGCGGAGAGCGAGGGAGGCTCGACGATTTTGCAGGTAAGTGGACAGTTCCAGCGCAAGGGAATCGAGAAGCAACGTTTGCTGGTCGGTATGAGCAGCGGCAATACTCCGGGCCTTTGCGGTGAGGGATTCCAAGTCTACAGCGTCCATGAAGACCGAGAGTTCTCCAAGGAGATTCCAGCATTTTTCCAACCGTTGCTCCTGGGGATCAGCGGGCAGGTCAGGAAGAGCCGAGATCACCGCCTCGGGAGCTATCAGTCCAGCGGCCAGTTCGCGCATCCGGCTGGTGATTTCGTCGCGGTGATCCTGTTCTATGAACTGCAGGGTATCGTTGAGTGCCATCTGTTGGGCAGAAGCGTCCGGAGCATTGAGCTGGGCAATCAAGTGCTCTCGCTCCAGCGAGGGAGGCAACTTTTCTAGATGCGCAGTCATCTGGGCAACGCTTTGCCGGAGTCGATGCACGCGGCGCAGATCAGCGGCTTGTTCAGCCACGTGTTGCTGGCGCAAGCGTTGAGCCTCATCTTCGTAGAAGCTACTTTGCCTGGCTGCTTCAAGGGAAAGCGACTCCCACTGTTCCGCGTCCCGCATCTCATGCAGGCGATCTACTACAGCAGTCGCTTGAGGCAGCTCTTGCCAGCGTTCGCACTGGGCCAGGGCAGACTGCAGCTTTTGGAGATGAGCGAGACTTTCGCGCTTCTGCCGGCGACGAACAGCTTCAATGTTGATGACTTTGGGACCACTCATGGGGAAGGATTCAAGATTGTAGCGCGCGCTCCATGGCAGCACGCAGACGCTGCTGTTCATCGGCCCGGTGATGGTACCAGCGACGTGAGCTGACGCGATGAATGAAGGGGATGGAACTGCCGAGCACGGCAGGGCGCCAGATCTCGCGGGCGCGAGCGGAGGCCAGCGTAGGGTGACAATGGGAGTCGCACTCGATTCCAAGACCGAATAGTCCCGTGGTAGGATGGGTGATGGCGTAGTCCAAGCCGAAAGCATCGCCTTGCGCAGACACAGGCTCGTGACCCAACTGACGGATGAACGTACCGACTTCCTCCACAAATCGGGAGACTACCATGGCTCTGCCATGGCGTGGAGATTGCGCGTGCTGTCCGTTCAGCGAACTTAGCAACTGGTCGCTGTGATCGAAATCGCCTGCGTGTAGACGCTCGGCATAGGCTAGCCAGCCCTGCAGGTAATCACGGGGTGTGGATGGCCCCCGGCGCCCGCCCTGACCCGTCCACGTGCTGACTTCGTTTACCGGCATCGAAGTGATCAGTAGGACTTTTTCTCGCGCTCGGGTGATGGCCACGTTCAAGCGCCTCTCACCTCCGTGTTGGCCCAGCACGCCAAAGCTACGACGGAAAGTGCCATGCATATCCCGACCGAATGTCGTGGAGAAGATGATCCAGTCTCGCTCGTCTCCCTGGACGTTTTCGAGATTCTTGACAAAGAACCCCATGTCCTCACCGTTTTGCGTACGGTTCGACTCTTCCACCCATGCATCGCGAAATGCGGTATCGTGCTCGGCGAAATCTTCCATCTGCTGCTCGATCAATTCCGCCTGTTTGAGATTGAAAGTTACGACGCCGATGCTAGGCCGTTTGGCATAAGGGAGCCGCCAGATTTCCTGAAGACGAAATACGACTCGCGCAGCCTCATCTTCGTTGGTCTGTTCAAAGTACTCGCCCTCCACGCGATCTACTTCCACCGGGCGGGCGCGCAAAATCTCACTGTCTGGATGGCGAGCAGGTACGCTGAGACGGTTGGCGTAGAAGGCTGCGTTGGAGAAATCGATCAGCTGGCGGTAGCGCGAGCGATAGTGGATTTCGAGCGTTGCCGTGGGAAGGAGGTTCTGAGCGAGGGTCAGCAGGTCCGGGCAATCCTTCACTTCACGACGTCCGGCTGCCTGGACGAGCCGCTCGCGCTCACGGTCGTCCAGGCCAGCGTCGTCGGCGTCCAACCATGAATCGGAGTCTCCTTCTTCGTCTGACTCCAGATGGGAACCGAAAAAGCGCGATGGTGGCATCTGCTTTTCGTCACCGCTAACCACCATGCGTTTGGCACGGAATAATGCGGGAAGCGCGCTCTCGACGGGTAGCTGGGAAGCTTCGTCAAAGATCACCACGTCGAAAAGACCAGCGCGTAGCGGAAAAAGGCGGCTGACCATCTCCGGGTTCATCAACCACACGGGACGCAGGTGAAGCAGTCCGAGCGGTTCGCCTCGCTCCACGACTTCCCGCAGACGGCGGGCACGCGGACCAGTGAGCATGACAACATCGTCCCAGTGGCTGCGAGGAGCGAGGGGAACGTCGGCTGCACAACGGTTGAGTAGTCGACGGTTCGCTTCGCGAAGTTCCCGGTCTTTCTGACCTAACAAGCCGATCTTCTGATGGAATTCACCTCCTTCCATCAGTAGCGATGGATTTGCTTCTTCGAGTTGCCGCTTCCATTCTAGGAGAGCCTCGCGCTGTAGTGTGGAGGTCACTTGGCCCGCCAGATTGTGTGCTTGCAGTGACGACCAATGCGCCTCCTTTTCGCGTAATTTTCCGAAAATTGGCAAGGCGGTAGGGTCGAGCGACTGCACACGCGCCCTGAATGTTTGAAATTCCGGCAGGGAGGAAAACGCATCAGCTATGGGTTCCAAGGCCGCGCTACCCGGAGCATGGGAATCGATTTCATTCAATCTGAGAGCGAGCCATTGAGGACTGAACCACGGACGCAGCATTTCCAGCATGCCTTTGCTATCGCGCTCCGTTGCCCACAGTGTCAGACTGGCGTGGCACACATCGAGAACAGAAGAGCACAAGGGGGGATCGCCACCTTGCAGCAGCGACGTGGATGCGAGCTTCACCGGGCAAGATTGCACCCGACGTGCAGCGGCGAGGACAGGCTGGAGCTGCTCGATGAGGTGACGGACCTGACGATGCATGACCGGGAGGGATGCGTTGTTACCAGATTCATTCAGTCCCAATACCTCCGCCCACTGATTCAGTACAAGCCGATCCTTTCGGAACTCGCGTTCCAACTCGGCAGCCAAGTGGAGGGTGGTAAGATCGACATTATCTGGATCCACCTCTGCCAGTTCCAGCCAGCGGCGGAGTTTTTTCCGAGCGAGGTAGCGTCCGGGGTTGAGGTTTGACCAAAAAGATGCAGGCGCCGCCAGGCGAGCAGCGCTGCGTGAAAGCGCGTAGAGGGGCGCATCCCCGCGCTCGGCGAGTTTGCGATAGATTTTCTCATCAAGTGTCCATCCTGAAAGTGCGGCGAGCTTTTGGTTCAGCGCTTCAAGCCACGGGACAAGTTGCTCGGCGGGTGAAGCCTCATCCGTATCACTCTTTTCGAGGTGATTGGTCCATTGCGACAAATGCCTAGCTACGGGATTGGGGAGCGCACGCAAAGCGACTTCATGTTCCGCCAGCCAACTCCTCAGCTGTTCCGGCGCATCCAGGCTGAAGAAGCGATCGTGCTGACGAAGCAGTGCATGACGATGCCTTTCCGCGTGTTGAAATGCCTCGAAGGCGAGTCTGAACTCTGCAACAGCCCCCTCACTTGTGCTAAAGTAGGTTAGATCATGAAGAGGGCTATGCTCGTATTTCGACCTCAGCCAAAGAGGCGCCAGAGGCGAGATTTCCGCAATCAACTGCCAGGTATCCGCGTAGTCCAAATCGCGGAACAACGTACCAAGCCCCGAGTGGGCGATAAAATGTGTCGTCTCGCTCTCGACATGCAAAAGTTGGTCCAACACCTCACGATAGGAGAGCCGGCCGGGTTGAGCAGCAGGCGCTTCATGCAGCGCCACGTGCGCGCTATTGAGGTGGGCCTCCAGTGATTCAATGTGGCGGGCGAGGGCTTCGCGTTCGCGTTGTAGGCGGGCGTTGTCGTTGACAGGGTGAGTGGGTTGTTCGAGCTGACCGCGCAGTTCCTGCAAAGCGGGACGGCGATCCGAAGTAGTATCTCTCAAATAAAACAGGCGTCCTCCCAGTCCTTCGGTCTCGAGCCGCTTGCGCACGACTTCCAATGCCGCCTGTTTTTGGCAGACAATAAGTACGCGCTCCCGACGACCAATGGCATCGCTGACGATGTTCACAATGGTTTGGCTCTTTCCCGTCCCTGGTGGCCCTTGAACTAGTAGTCCTGGCGCGTGGCGAGTGCGGAAGACGGCGCTCTGCTGGGATGGGTCAGACGCGGCGGTGAAGTAGCGGTCGAGTTCGGAGGGCTGCTCCGAAGGTGCCGCTGGAGAGTCGATTGTTCCTGCTCGGATCGCTATTTCCAACGCTGTGCCTTGCAAAGGAATGCCCCTGGATAGCTGATCGATATCCTGTGCGATGGTCTGACCGGAAAAATCACATTGGAACAACACCGCCGCAGCATGCAGTTGAATCGCTCCTGCTGTAGCCTTCATCGTGGCAGGAGGCAGCGGACGCAACGCAGGCTCGGTTTCCGTAAGCGAAGCCAGCTTGGCCAAGTGGCCAAATGCATCCAGCACTGCCTGAAGATTGAGGTGTTCGCGGGAGCGGAGATCGTTCAGGGTCTCTTGCCAATAGGTAAATGCGGGACCGAGGAGCCCTTCGAGTGCCGGATTTGGACGAACCTCGCGTTCTTCATCAAAACCCAACTTCACCGTACCTCGCTGGCCGGCTGGCATCTCGACCTTCACCGGCCACAATAGCACAGGAGCGATTCGAGGCTTGGCTGACTCAGAGGCGCGCGCGTCACGCAGGACGATGAACGGAAAGGCGAGATAGAGCGGGTTGATACCGGTATCGCGGCGATAAGACTGGGCGTTTTGCACCAAGCGGCGTAAGCGTTGCTCGCGCATCGGCTCAGTCAACAGAGGAGAGGGATCGAGGCTGAGTGGCTGAGGAAGTCGGTTCAGTACTGCTTCTAGCAGGGCGATGGACGTGCGCGCTCTGCCGCCAAGTTCAGTGAGATCCAGACGTGCCGTGGTGCGGCCGATGGTCATTCGGATCAGGCCGCCACGTTGCAATCCAGTGACGAGACGCCGATGGAAAAAGTGCAAAATGTTCCTCACATACTCCTGCCGCGCCGGTTCGCGCCATTCTTCCTGAGGAATAGCAAGGAGCACTAAAGCCCGTGCCAATGTAATGCGACGGTCCTGCCGGAAATCGTCTGCCCACTGGTCGGGAACTTGGCGACCGCAACGGGCAAAGTTTTGCAGCCGCAGGTCCACTGCTTTCAGGATCTCGGCCCGGCTAAGGGCAAACCAGTCCATCATCGGTTCCGGGGAAAAGAAGACCTGCGCCCGATGAGCCTCCTTGCTTGCCTCCTCGAGGACATCCGCCGCCGGGCGGAAGTAGGACTTAGCCGCGGAGATTAGCAGGATGAGGTCCTCCTCTGAAGGGTTCCGCCGCTGTGCCATGGTGGTCAGCGCGGGGTGCTCAGCCTCCGGGTAGAGTCGCCTTTGCTGGACCCAACGATTCTCAAGCATAGCTTGGGAGGTAGCCAGCATGGCTGCGGAAAGCTGAGCTTCGTCGAAATCGAGCTTCAACTCACGCACTCGGCTGCGGAGACGATCCGCACGTTCTTTCAAGCGCACAAACCACGTTTCGCGTCCAGCTTGTCGCAAGCGATGCGGCAGCGGGCTATCGAGCCACTGCCAGGCCGTATCGGGGTGGGCCAGCAGCCAGTTCGAGTTGATGATCTCGCCTCGCAGGCAAAGCGGAAGGTGGTCATTGAGCAGCATCACTGCTACGCTCAACCGGGCATCCTCAGGTAGTGTCGTCTCCGCTACGATATTGCGCAACTGAGCTGAACGGGCAAGGTCATGTTCACCTCCGCGTTCCTGCAACCACGTAGAGAGTCGACCACTGAGGAGGAGGGCGCGTGCTTCTTCCCAGTGGGCCGCCTCGACCGCGGCCAGCGCGAAGCCCTCTGGCGTGTTCCAGGTGCGCTCTCCCAAACGCAACGAAATGCCGGAACCTGTGGCCTCACTGCTATCTTCCGCGTACCCATGCGGGATGCCGCGCTCGCCCTGCAGCCAGCGCTCCACCTGGACCCAGCTCCAGCGTTGTGAGGGATCTCTGGTGAGCAATCCCTTGAGAAGCTCCTTCCATTCCAAGGGCAGATCCTCTGGGACACGCAGCCCACGAGTGACGAGGTGGAGCAGGAAAGCCCTTTCATGCACTCCCAGGAACCCGCGGCCTTCAGTCAACATCTCCAGCACCATGACTCCGAAGCTCCACCAGTCTGAAGATGGAGAGCAAGTCCCCGCAATGGTTTCCGGAGCCGCATAGCGTGTCGTCTGCCGTGAAAGCGTGAGCTGCAAATCGAACTCGCTGACGGTCGCAGTGCTGAAGTCCGCCAGTACCAGATCGAGTGGCTCCCGGCTGCGCACCAATACGTTGGCGGGTTTCAGGTCCCGGTGAATCAGGTGGATCTGTGCCAGCCCGTGTAACGCCCTGCCCAGCTCCTCCACGACGCGTCGAACCAGATCCGGGTTGGTCTTCTCCCGCGAGGGAATATCACCCAGGGTCCCGAGTGGCAAGTATTCCCACACTTCAAATGCCCGTTCTTCGTGTCGCCCTGAATCAAGCAGCTTGACTCCATGCGCGACATCCAAAGCGCGCAAAGAGGGATACAGGGAAACCTCTGGCTCAATGCCGCGTCGGTAGAGTTTGAAAACACCCGTGACGTCATCTTTCGTCACCAGTCGAAGGTCGGACTCCCCCGAATGGACCGGCATCTCTGCCCCCAGCGTCCAGCCCTGAACCGTGATTCCAAGGGCAGGTGGCGGAGCAGTCTCCTCAGGGGTGGTAGTAATGGCCGGCTCGCCACATTCTAGACAAAGAAAGTCCCCCGGTTCTAGTGCGTGCCCATTGCGACACTGCAGCGCTGCGGAATCGGCCTCCGAGACCTGAGCTGCGCCGTTGGAATGTTGCGGGAAGTCTGCTGCCGCAGTCGTGGTCGCCGGCGTGGGCAAGATATCATATAGAGGCCACCCGCAATGTGCATCGCCAAAACGCCCCTTACATAGGAGTTCTTCAAGTGAGCGGTCGGTTTGGCACCGTGGGCAATGACGAATCATGCGAATACAGGAATGGAGGAACCCTCTCTGCTGTCAGTATCTGAGATAGTGGATGCGAAGCCTGCCTCTGCCAGCGCGCGCTGAATTTGCTTAAGACTGCCTGGCTCCGGAATGCCCGCCATCCAGAGCGTGTCTCCTTCAAAACATACATCGAAGGTTTTTGGCAGGGTCTCGCGAACCGCCTGCTGCCATTTGGCATACCGTTCCTGACCCAGAGGCGAGAGCATATGCAGCCGTTGATTGTCTGACCCTCGCCAGACCAGAGTTTGAGTAGCCGAACGAATGAACGGATCGCCGATGACCACGTCCACCAAACCCGTCCAACCCGAGACTAGGGGCGCGATTTTTTCCCAGGGCTGACCGGAGTAGAGCAGAATATCCTTTCCCGCGCCAATCTCCTGACGCAGGGACTGCAGTAGGGCGCCCAGAGCCTCCGCTTGCTCAAATGGTTCGCCACCCGAGATTGTGACCCCATCTGCTGCTTGCAGCCATGGGGAAATCGTCCGAAGAACTTCCTCCAACGTGGTTTCTCCCTGACCGTGCGCCCAAGTGTCCACACTGATGCACCCCGGACAACGAAGGCTACATCCTTGAAACCAGATGCCTACTCGAGACCCGTGGCCAAGGGTTGTCACGGGGAAATGCAGCCGGCTGAGAAAAATGCGCATGGTGAAGAGTTAGAAGGCAGCTTCCAAGGTCGTTGCCGCTCCTTGTTGCAATCCTGTGATGCGCAAGGTGGCTCCCGAAGGGACTTGTGCATCAAACAACAGTCGCGCCAGTGGATTGACGAAATGGACCTCAAGCTGATTTCGGATGCCTCGTCCGCCATTCGATAAATCCCCCAGACACAATACTTGCAGGGACTGCCTTGCCTCAGCGGAGATTTCGATGCTTACACCTTGCGACCGCTGCGCCTTCTGTGCCAGGCCATCAAGCATGGAGTCAAAGATCTCCACTGCCACCTCATCGCGAATGAAGTCAAAGACCATGATGTTCTCGCCCAGGCGGTTGAGGATTTCCGGGCGTCCCAGCGTCAGCTTAAAGTGCCGTGCGATCTCCTCCTTCACCTTCGCCTGCACCGTTTCGTAGGAGTCCGTGGGCAGCGCGTTCGGTACGCGCTCACCTTGGGCGTCAAGCCGGTAAATACCGAGATTGGAGGTGAACACGAGAAATGCCTCGGAGAAATACACTCGTTCTCCACGTCCGGATGTCAGCACACCGTCATCGAGCACCTGTAGGAATTTGTCTAAAATACGCGGATGCGCCTTCTCGATCTCATCGAACAGAATCACACTAAACGGCTTCTGCCGTACAGCGTTCGTCAGCTCCCCACCCACGTCATATCCCACATAGCCCGGCGGAGCGCCGATGAGTCGCTGGTCGCTGTGCTCGGCAGAGAACTCGCTCATGTCAAAACGAATGCAGGCGGTCTCATCCCCAAACAATAATTCGGTGATGGTCTTGGCCAGTTCGGTTTTACCGACACCTGTGGGGCCTGCCAGAAAGGCCACCCCCCGAGGGCGCCCTCCCCCACCCTCTTTGGTTGCGAGACCGGATACAGCACGTTTCACCAGATCCAGCATGTGAGTTACCGCATGGGCCTGCCCTTTCACCCGGCGATGGATCAGGGCACCCGCTTGGCCAATCTTTTCTCGATCCACTTTCTTCCATGGGTCCTCGGTGACGCCCAGCTTGTACCGGCGTACGCCTTCTCCGATCTCAGCCAGAGTCAGTCCTTCGCTCCTACAAAGCTGGGCGATACCCACTAGATCGCTGACGAGTAGCCCCTCGGTGGACTCCACAAAGAGATCCACCATGCGGTCTTTCTGTGCGTCTCCGAGATTGTTTTTCAAAGTGGCGGCTAGATTCTCGATAATCACGCGGCGCACCGCTCGGTCGGGAGGCGGCACTGGGATGTGCCGCATTTTCGGATTGCCTACGAGAAACCAGTCTGGCAGGTCACCTTCCTTGTCGACGATCCAGATTACCGGATTGAAGAACGGTCTACCCTCCGAGCCCATCGGGCGCGGCAACACCTGATGGGAGAGCACCAGCGCCCTGGTGAATCCGCGCTGCTCTGCCTCGCTCGGCAAATCCGCCCGGATAAGCAGTCGCGAGGCAAAATCGGCAAAGAGGACGATAGGCTCAGCAGAATGCCGGACGATGACCTCAAGCAGCTCAAAAAAACGCTCCGGCGTCGCTGCGGCGCGTCCATTTTCGCCAAAGGTGAGGCCCAGTATCTTCGCGAAGAACTCACGCTCTGCTTGAGGGTCGAGCCCAAAAATCACTGGCACGGAAAAACCCTGCGCGGGGTCAAACGCCAGAAAATGGGCCATTCCCTGCCTCAGCAGTTCAATGCCCACGCAAGACACCAGTGGTAAAGGAGCGACCACCCCTGGCTGCACCTCCACTGGATACTGGTCACGGACATTCCCACACAGCACGAACTGACTCCGCAGCGGGAGGAAGCGGACCAAGTCACGGAGCCAGCGGGGACGATTTTCTGCCATCCATCACCATAAAAATGTAATTGATTTCATGCAATCACCTTGTCGACATCGAACGCAGGACATGCGACCGAAGCGGAGGCATTGATTCTCAAAATTGAGGCGGGGCTGGAAGGCGTAGGGTTCCCAGCTCCCAGCCTCCTTTGGGGTATGGACTGGATTTTGCTCAGAGAGAATGGTCGACACGATGATACCACGACCCACGGGACAGACTACCTGCAGTGGTGGTTGTTGGGCCGGTCAAAGCTTGTAAGCTACATCGCCAGGCCACCCAATTCCGGCCAATACACAAGAGTCCCCATATCGCAGAGCCTTACCCGAAGAAGATGGATACGCTCTATCGCCGGGACCGTGCCGGCGCCTGTTTGAGAGCTAACTTTTAGGCCCTAACCTCCGACAGCGCACGAATCCCGACTTGGCGACAAACCCATTGACGCTCAAGACAAATCCGTCAGCAATACCTGAGAATTCCTCTGCTCCCGCCACACGTTATACCCGACGAGACTGAATTATTGCCCGAAGTTCTTGAATTGTAAGGAACGGGGAACGTCGGTGAATGACCCTATGGCAGTTGGAGCAGACCACTGCAAGCTCTTCGAGCTTTGTCTCCACCGCACCATGGTTCTCAGCGAGGGGGCGAAGGTGATGTACCTCGCAGAAGTCTATCCCGTAAAACGCAGTGAAATCGAATCCGCAGGCTTCACATTCGAGCTTCCCTGTTAAGCGAAGTACCTCCTCTCTCTTAGCACGGACAATAGCCTTGTTGCGTTCTCGGCGCAGATGCTCGCGTACAACCGGCTGCCCTTCCCAGACCGACAATGCCTTGCCCTCGAGGAACTGAACCGCCTTCGCCGGTCTATACGAAGGAATAGAAGGAGGCGGGTGAATCGGCTTAGTGTCGTCCTCCCTTAAATCAAGAAGAACCTCCACACTGGGCTTCAGCCGATAATCTTTGAGAAAAAGTGCAAATTCCTCGTGCCATTTTTCATCGAGGAGAGGTTCGGGACCTGAGCCAATTTTGTGTGGCACGTCAGGATGATCGTAGCCCTTCAGGATGACCGTAGTGACACGACTCGCCTCATTGTAGCTTCTCTCGCTTCGTTTCCCCCTCGGAACGAAAGCAACGGAAACGGCTCTTGTATATTGCGCGTATGATTCGACTTTCACCGTGACACGTCGAGCCTCGATCCGCGAGTAACCAAGGAGCGAGCGCATAATACCCAGCCCTTGGATCGTCGTGTGCTGATGGGAATAGATTGTGACGTCCTCGAAGGTTTGTGACTCAGACATAGGGATGGATATCGTTTTAAAGAGACTTCGCCTTTCCACTGCTCACATCACCGAATCAACGCCCTCCAGGGACCGTGGCGCAAGGATTTCGCCACCTCCACCTCCAAGCGTGCCGCGACGTCCCTTTTGGGACATTCGTTACGCAGGGCGCAGTTTCCTCCGCGTCATTGTCTCTCGCAAATGAAATGCTTCCGGGCTACCCTGATTGACGAGAACATCCAGAATTTCCTGAATAAAACTCCAACTCTGATGGTTCTGCTGCGGAATTCTCTGCTGACTAATTTCACCTTGGATAAGTCGCAAAAGTATCGGATGGATCGAAGGTGTGACCACAACAGACAAAGAGATCCTGCCCTGAAGCTGTGCAATGCTTTCAGCCAGCCGTTCCCACGCTTGAGGCAACAGGGAACCGCCCAAAATACTCAAGAATCTGACGAACCGTGTCAGTGCAATTGGGCCCATTAGAACAAAAGCCTCTTGAACTTCGTCCTTGTGACCTTCCAAGGGTTCCCAAGAATCATTCTCGCGGAAGTGCATTCCGTTAAAAAATAGCGCAGACAACAACGAATGGTAAGCTTCTAGGGCCGTTTGCTCCGGCACCCCAAGATGCACCCACTTATCCTCACTACCAAGAAAATGGCCCAGGAGGCGTGCCGCATCCCGACATTCTCGCCAAAGTTTCCAGAACGCTTCCCTCGCCCCACAGGCATCAGCAGCGAAAACAAGCTCGCCTAGTATCTCGCGGGTATTCATTCCCAAGTAGGCAATCCGTAGCCGCCGGGTGAGCTGGCGCATGAGCTGCTCACCTTCGTTCGGCATGCTTAGCGCCCTCAATGCAATCGTGCGACTCGCCTCCCCGACAGTCACTGCATTCCGTGCGTCACGACCTACTAAATGTAATTCGTCATTCCTTCGCCGTCGCGATCGCCTGCTCGTTCCATCCGCCCAAGCGCAGAAGAGCCACTTAGACGCTCGTTTAAAAACTCTCCGAGCCACATTGGTGTCATGATGAACAAGTAATCGCAGAGTGCTCGCCAGCCTCTGATGTCCCATAAACCCTTTGATGAAAACGCGCTCAAGACTTGCGACGTTTACCGATTCTCCGTTCACAAAGGATCTGCGCAGGGTACGAACCCGGCCCAACAGTTCTGCGTGCATTGCATCTCGGCGCTCTTCCCAATTCAAGTCCGGTGGTCCATTGGGACCTCGGAACTTGTAGTTGACTTCGTGTTCCGCTCTTGCGTGACCAAACATTAGCGCAGCTGCAGCAAGTTGGAGCTTTTGCGCAACCACCATGTCGATCACGCTGGCCAAGCCAGCCGCCGTCGATTCCGCCACATTCTTTTCCGGATGAGAAAGGCCAATCGCGCAACGCTCAAGGAACGATAGTTTTAGGGGATGATCTGAGTCCAGCTTACCACAGACCACACCAACACCATGTGCCACATGGGCAAAGCCCATACCGCGGACGACTGGAACCCCTCGCCCTGACCAAGTAGTCACCGACTCTTCCTTGCCTAGGCAATCTGCCAATGTTTCGCAACACCATGTGAGCTGCTCCTGGCTCATCTCATCCCAACAGAAAGTCACGCACGCAGCAGCAATCTGTGCAGGAACAGCCCCAAAGAGCAATTCTGCGTTTGGATCTTTGGGCATCATGTGTTGCACTGCGCGCAACATCTCTTTCCATCTACTTCTGTCTGCGGTTCGATACTCATCGAACATTTGTGAAGCCCATAAAAAAGCAGACTGCACCTGAGCGTATGTACTGTAGGACTCATCGGCCTCTTTGACTATGACGTCCAAGTCTTCCGGCAATTGGGCTGTTACCAGCGCGATTCTACCGGTGCCGTCGTTCAGAGGTTGGGCCGAGAGATTCCTCGTATCGATCCTATGAATCAGCAAACGAAGGGTGTTGAGTTCATCAGTCGTTTGCGGCGTCAATTCTTCGACGTCAATCGCTGCCAAGGCTCGACTATGGCCCGAAAGCGCGTTCTGAATACTTTCTTGAGCAGGACCGAATTGTGCTTCAATGATGTAGTGCTCGAGCTGGGTGTCCCGATGCGGCAATCCATCTGCTTCCTTGCGCTCCTGCAGTGCCTCATAGGGTAAATCATCGCTATCTCGCAGCATGCGATTGCTTTGATCATTGAAGTAGCGACGCCGATCCAACGAAAACAGTCTAGGCTGCTGTAGAACAAGCAGCGGAAACGTCATGAATTTCCGTGAGAATGCCATCGCCACTGAGGAAACGACCGCGGTCAGACCTAGATTTTGGCAATTCTGCATGAGATTCAAACAGATCGTCTCTAACTCGTCGCGCGAAGAGACTTCCTCCAGAAGCCACTTTTCTAGCGCCATTAGCGCCGACTCCTCCAAATGGTGTTGCGGACTATGACCGCGATAGGCACGCCACCAGCCTTGGTGTCCCCATTGAGAGAACGAACGGCCATCAATAGTGAATTCAAAAAGCTCCAACTCATCAATCCCATCACCTCCAGAATCTCGCTCCTCTTGTATGCAGAAGTTCAGGAACTCCAATTGGAATGCGATGCCATGTGACTGGTGATGCCTTAACATCGCCAAGAATGGGCCAACGAATGCTGAAGAGCCGCGAAAATGCCTGTTTCCGAGGAGTCCTCGCTCGTTGCTGTACTGGTCACGTCGAGCTCTTCGTATAGAGGGTGTCAATCCCCAGTGCTTGCGAAACAACCGCATCACGAGTTCAGGCTGAGCTCGTGATAAGTGATAGCTCAGGCAGGTACCTGTCACGCATGTCAGCACCCTATCGGCCAGCACAGAGTACCGCCAACGACTCTCGTCTACATCATCCCCCTCCTCCGACAAAGCTTCAAAAAATGATGTTGGAAATGTAGCAGCGACCGTACTGATGAGTTGCACCAAGGGGTCCTTGTCGTCATGTAAGTAGCTATCCGGAAACGCAATCAGCTCGGTAAAATCTAGTCTTCGTTCAGTCACCTCCTCCCAAATGACTTGCAAGATCCTGCCGGCGGCCTGCAGCCCTGAAGGTTGTGGGCATATCTGCGTTACTGCTCCCTTCCATCCCATCAGCACCTTCGAAACCGTTGCCAACTGCTGAAGCAACCACGCTCTGTTTTCAAGAGCCGCAAAATCTAGAACTGCTGCCCAACCAGGACCTCGCGGGCGGCGGCAGTCAGGATGCACCTCCATAGTGACATAGGCCATCTGAAGACTGCGCTGTAGGTCAGCAAATAAACGCCCATCTTCAGCCAGCCAATGTGTCTTGGTCGCCTTCAGAATAGCCAAAGCTTCGCGTGCTCCAAGTAGTGACAGCAGAGCTTCCTCGCGCCATCGTTCATGTCCATTGCTGGCAGAGAGGGCTGCTTCCAACCACCTTAGTGCATCTGGATGTCCGTTGTCCAACTGCTCTCCTAGCCAACTACGGAAACAGGTGCGCATCAGCGGCAAATCACCGACCTCATCGATCATAGCTCTCATCGAGCTCTGCGCTGTGACGGCCACCTGATCTAGATAGGTGAGAAGAGTCCAATCTTCGAGAAGGTCATGCGCAGTCGTGAATTGCGTCCCGGCCTTTCTCAGCAGACCGTCTGCTACCAAGCTTTCCGCTACATCAAACAGAGATTCAGGAACCTCGACCCAACCTGATGCAACCTGCAGGCGTGCTCGCGATACATGCACCAAGCAGCGTTCTCGCCTTGCTCCATTCTTTTCCCACACCAGTCGTCGCCAAACGTGCTTCCGCCATGCGGACTCAGTACTCCAAGTAGCGGTGGACTGTTCTGGGAGTCCCTGCAATGCCGAGAGGCTTAAGTCCAGCCACTTGAGATTTGTCAAATAATGTCTCAATCCTGTATTCCGCTCCACGACGCGTGCGAGCGTTGTGCCCGCAAGTGCCTGGTCGAGTTCGGTTTCCTCTAACTTCGGAACATTGACCAACGCGGCCGATACGCCGAAGCCCAAAAGTTCATAGGTTAGTGTTTCCGCGAAAGACTCTCGGCAGGTAAGAAGGAGCTTCCATTGCACTTGATTTTGCAGTGTGCGAAGTAAATCGGCGAAGGCCTCGCGGCTTTCTTCACGCTGCAGCAATCGCTCCACTCCATCCACTAGCACCACGGCTACCGCTCCTGGCAGCAGCGCGGTCCATTCATCCCATGCCGTCTCGGAGAGACCTGCCGCGTGCAAAGCTGTGTCCAGATGCACATAGAGAAACTCCTCTGCACGGAAACAAAATGTCTGAGCACATCCAGCACACTCTTCTGCAGCTTGAAGAGCTGCGGCCGATTTTCCAGAGCCAGCAGCACCCCGAACCAACACCACGCGTGACTCATTTAAGCATCGTTGGATTTCTTCAAGCAAGAGCCTTCGTTCCAAGTGCATGTTCGTGACCCGGAGACGTGGCTCAATCTGACCGCGAGTAACACCACAGTGCCTACGCAATTTTGCCAGTCGCAGCTCCCGGAGTCGATCTATCTCAAGCTCTACTCCTTGCTCCGCCCCCAACCGCCGCAGGTCTTCTTCGTTGATATGCTTTGCCTTTCCGGAATTCGACGAAATGAAGTCAAAGACTGCATTCCAACACATAGCAGCGGCTTCCGGCGTTCCTGAGAGCGCCAGCGACAGCATCACCAATGTGCGGCTTTTGTCCTGGCTCGCGTCTTGATCCAGATCGAAGGAGGCAACATACAACCTTTTGAGGAACCCCAGCATCCGCGAATCCCCGGTTGGGTCATCTACAACACCAACAAGATGCTTTATTGTCGTGTAGAGGTCCGACAATTCCGTACTGTGGTATTTCCGGATCGACAGACGATGAAGAAGATCTTCACTGCCATGGCAGGACCGAGCAAGCTCTGCGAGATCTACTAGACGTCGAACCCTTGGTGCTCTCGTCGTAGATACTCCCAAGGCGATCCAATCCCGTGTTACATCGAAGCGGTCTGTGTCTTGAAAGAGTTCCCAGGCCCGTTTGCAAAACTCCTGAAACTCACGGTCACTCGCAGTAAAGGTTACCGTTGTCTTAATGGACCAGTAGCATCTGTTTCCAACACATGAGTTCTCCGCATCGTAGGTTTCTACGAGTACATCGTCAATTCCGGTTCCCAAATGGCCGCACTGCAGCCAAATAGAATTCCCGCTCTGAGCCAATGGGACTGACGTCATTCCTGCGAGTGCCTGACAGACGAGTAACGTCACTATCCGACGTTCAAAGTCCACTCCGCCGGATCCAGTGCTGTGAGGATGACCAAGAGACATCGGTTTATGCAGATTTTTCGAGTCGTAATCAGCGACTGTGGCGTGATCGCCGGGCAAGTATTTCGTTGCTGGGCCTTAAGGCTGCAAGCCTTCAGCTTACTCCAGAGGCTTCACCGTAACGCGGACGACGCTCCCTCACGATGAGTATTTCGTGGAACTGGAAAGTCCACATCTTATGGGTGAGACAAGCCGCGCCTGCTTGGAAAAGTGACACCCCGTTCTAACGACAGTGTTTTTCCATCCATGTCGGCAAGTCGACTTTTAGGCCGTCGGCAATTCTAAACAGAACCCAAAGCGTCGGACGAGCGTCATCATTCTCCAGATGAGTGATGGTGCTCCGGCTCACATTCACGTCATGTGCCAGCTTCGTGGCCGAGATGCCTTGACGAAGACGTTCTTCCTTGAGTGCGAGGACAATAGCACGTTCGCGCGGGTCTGTTTGAGATGGACGAGCCATCACGGATAACAATCCCATTGACGCAAGATGCACGGGTATTAAAATACCCGCCAACCAACCTTCCCTGAGACCATGAAGATGACTTTGGCACTGGCCGTGATGCTGCAGACTTTCACTGTTTCAGCTCTCGCAGATCCCTGGGCGATCCCCTCGAAGTTTCGAGGGAAGGAGGTCCTCCGAGTCGAGGTGACCGGCCTTCAGGTCCGGCACCAAGGTTCCATCGTTTTTGTCCGGTCGGACCAGATGACGGCAGAAGAACGTAAGACCTTCAATGTTGTGGAACCCGAGGTGGTGCAGCGCATCGAGGAGGGACGAGCCAAAGCAGCGGTGGAAGAAGCTCGGCAGGCCGCGGAGCCTGTGAAACAAAAAACTGCCGAGGAACTGGGGCGCGAAAAGCAAGAGGCCGAAGAACAGCAGCAGGCGGCAGAAGCACGACGGCTGGCCATAGCTGAAGGCATGCGCTATCAGAGACAACCTGGTGCCGAAGAGTGGGAAGAGCGTCAGAAACAACTGAAAGAGCAATACGCTGAAGAAGCTCGGCAGCAGCAGTTGGCAAAGTTGGAAGCAATTCGGCAGGCCCGTGAAGAAATGGTCGCGCAGCAGGTCGCACGCGACGAAGCCCGGCGCATGATGGAAGAACGACAGGTCCGGGAGGAGGAGCGGCACATCCGCATGCTCGAAGCGCAATCTGCTGCTCAGATAGCAGAAGAAATGCGCCAAATCCGGATCCAAATGCAATTGGAAGCCGCTCGACGGCGCGGAGAAGCCATCGCCATTTACCGGTAACGCCGGACGCTGGTGAAGTCGCCAAAAACGCACGCTGAGCCAATGAAGATCGCTGCCCTCGTTTTCCATGCGCTAACAGTCACCGTCGTGCTTGCAAGCTTGATTGCGAGGTATACGGGCATAGCCGAAGGTCTGATCGCCGGTTTGCCCTCTGCCGCAACCATCGTTTGCCTTCTTCGACCGATGCTGTGGCTCAAGATCGTCGCCTTCGCCGCGTCCGGCCTGTGGGCTCTGACCGGCATCAACTTCCTTCTCGGTTCGAACGACCTCATGGGATTTTGTATCGCACTCGGAATGCTGGCTGGAGTGTTCGTAACGATTGGGGCGCTTATCGAAGCCGCGCCAGGGGCAAAGCGGTCCGATGCCGGTCTCCAGACTGACCATTCGGAGCAGTGAAAGGCGCCATATTGAGCCAGTCTTCGCATACTTTGGCACCTATGAATCGTCCCCGCTGCTCAGTCGAGCTTGGAATCAGCCAAATTGGATGGCTCGGAAGCACCCACTGTCCCAACAAGCATCTCCCTCACTCCTTGCCCCAGTTTTAGGAACAGGTCTAGCTGTTCAATTTTGCGCTTCAACGCATCGCGTTCCTTTGCCCCAAAGTCAGCCTTGCCGGCAGCAAGGTCTGCAATCAGTTTGTTGTAGGCGTCAACATCCAAAGCGTCTTCGTCCCCGACGGCGTTTTTCAGCAGAGTTCGTGTTAGGTCATCAATGCGCCCGTCCACTGCAACGGATATGAGGTACTGAATTACAATTCGGGCCGCGCGATCTGCCGCCATCGCTACTTCCAGCATCTTCTCGACTGCATCCTTCTTTTCATCAGAAGAGTCCTTTGGCCCTCTCCGTCGCCACATTTCAAAGTAGTAGGTCCGAGGGTCATCGGGATTGAGTCGGTCTAGGGTCTGAATAATTACATCAAACGCTTCGAATGGACGGCGACCAGACGGCATCGAGGCACGGTGTTTCCACAGCCGAAGAATCGCCTCAAAACAGCGTTCCTGCGCATCTGCTCTGTCCTCCCCGGGTTTATCAGCAGCCTCCATCAGCTCCGCGATGTAGTGCGCCATCCACGCGGATAGCGTATCAATGCCTTCGGCCTCTAGAGTAGCCACGAGAGCCTTACCCAATTCGATGATCTGTTCTGGAGTCTTTGAGGAGTCCATCTTCGGAGAAAATGAAAACTTTATGGGATCTAGGCAACCAGGAAAAACCATCATCGTCATGGCTGCCGCCCCTGGATTCGTAGCGATGGATTTGCACCAGAAGGATCAGTGACCTCCCATACCGCTTGCATAGTGACTTTAAAAATTCGACGGATATGAACACTCTCTCGCCACGTCGCTGTCCAACATAGCGCTCATCTCTCCCACCCTCGCTCCAAGCTTCAGCAATTACTACCGGGTCAGGGGAGCCTGGACACCACCAGTATCTGTTTTCAGGATCTGATGTCAGACCATAGTCGTGTACCACCTGAGGTCCCACTTTACGAACAGGGTATGAGAGTTTGTTCGCATGTGGAT
Source organism: Roseimicrobium sp. ORNL1 (assembly GCF_011044495.1). GTDB lineage: Bacteria > Verrucomicrobiota > Verrucomicrobiia > Verrucomicrobiales > Verrucomicrobiaceae > Roseimicrobium. Next base: position 3,276,847 of record NZ_CP049143.1, on the reverse strand, counting down.
CAAATGCATCAAGTCGAGAATCTCCTCCGCCCGGTTCTGCAATCCAAATCATCAAATCAAATGGGGACTCAGGGGCCTCCTCAAAAGAGGTAGTAACCACAAGATTGGGATGCTCTGCAGTGCGCAGGGCATTCGCTAGTGACGATTGCATTTCTGGACGCACGAAAGCGCTGGAAACTGTAAAGTGCTCCTGTCTGCTGGAGTTGCCGTCGTGCCAAGATCCGCTGATGCATAGTCCTCCAGCAATTGTAGCTTGAGCGGTAAGTGCCTCGAAGAAGTCGCCAGCTACAACACCGCACAACCATTCTATCCGTCCGTAAGGGGTGTCTCCCCGCTTCCGCGACGGCAATGAAGGATCTCGCCGGTCGCAGAGCCATCGCCCGTCACTTCGGGTTAGTCCGTGTCGTGCGACCCACTCCCTCCACCGGTTACGTTCGCCCATTTCATCATTGTAACGGTAGATTACGGGCATAGCCGCTAATAGCTTGGAGGCAACGATCATCAAAGAATGATAGGAATAGTAGAAGTCGAATGTGTCCACACGAGGATATGAACCGTGGCTATGAGAGGTTCCACGTGAGTAGTAATTCTGCGAATTCCACTGTTCTCGCCTCGTGTCGACCGGGTGTTGGCCACGTAGAGCAACGACACCCAGATTGCTCACTGAGGCAATCCGCATCAAATCATCAATCTGACCGTTGGGCACTCCGAAGACGCTGGCGAGAGACGGCAACCAATAGGCGTCAAAGTCCAATTCAAAGCCGGGAGCTTCCGCGGGAACGACGAGTCCCGCTCCGTGGAACGGGCTGTCAAAACTCTCCGCTTCTTCCGGGTGACGGAGGGGAAATGGGCTAACTCCAACCGCTTGCAATGAAGCAATGTCGGTTGGAGTTAGCGTCCCTGGAACCACAGCGCCAATGGCGAGAGCGAGCTTGGCGGCGAGCGGTTGAATTAGGGCATGAGGAATGGAATGAAGTGCCATACGCGTGAACACCTCACAATGTGGTATCAGGACCTCAACATTGTTCAATGCGCCCCTGGACAAGCCTATGAGTGTGTATAGCTGAGCGTGAAGAGGGTAGAACGCATGGCCTTTACCCAGAAAAGCTGCCACGTCATCCTCATTGATTCGTTGCAACAACGCTCCAAGCTCAGGGACACATCCAAACTCCACCAACCGACGGACACAGTGAGCGGCTTCCCACCGCACGCCTGAGTCAGGTGCGCCGAGGGACGCCCATAACAATCCCGCAAAGGCAGCACCGGTATCCCGTGGGGGCTGAAGCCATGGTTCCCAAGCTCCATCCGCGTAGTCCGGGTCGATATAGACCTCAAATCGCTGCAAAGCGAAGTTTAGAACATCACGCGCTTCTGCACAGGACAACCGCTTCGCCAGTACCGCGACAAAGCCAAAGAGCGAACCGCTGTCCAACAGCGCAGATGCCTCTTCAATGCCCTCGTGAATACCATGCTTGACTGAGTCAATGTCCAACTCTTCAAATCGCGCGCCATCGGTCCAGTAATCAAGACCACCTCGGCCAGCAAGCTCTACGTAAAACCGCCTCCCGACAGACCGCAGGACTGACGGCCAGTGTCGTTGGAAAGACATCAGTTCCTTCCACTTCTCCCGAGCAGCCGTTAGCACATGGCGCATGTCCAGCCACCCTACTTGCTTCACCTGGACAACGGCCTTCAAGAATTCAATTTCGCGCCCACGCGGGATTCTATCGACTACTGCAGGCCAGAAACTCGCATGTTCCCAACGACGTTTCGAAGCCTCTAGCGTTAAAACAGCCTTTGCTATCCCCGCAACGCTTGCAAGGTCCAGTCGTTCAATTCCTGGGAGAACCCATTCTGCAACTGCCTCTTGCACTTCCCCATAGTGGCCCTGTTCTTTGGACGAATCCGTGATTTGGGGTCTGGTACGCTTCGCTATGTCGACCATCTTGCGAAGATTCTCAAGCTTGACCTCCCCATCATGTGCCACATTCTCAAGCTTGGATTCAATATCGATCAGCTCACTTTCCACATAGGCATCTTCCACAAAAACATCAAAGATCCGCTGTCGCAGGTCAGCATTGGGTTCGCGCTGGATACATTCCCGCAAAAGCTTTACCGAACCTTTCGGGCCGCTAAAGCCTGTAACACAGAATCCTGAAACATGATTGAGGCTTCCGTTCTGGATCGATCCGATAGCCAGAGCCTTCAGCTCATCAGGGAAGTCACCTACGTCACGATCTCGCCACCGACTCAACGCACAAAACGCAGATGGAGCATGCAGTCGCACGGCTATTCGGAATACTTCTGATCTGTCCCAATACTTTTCCCTGGCAATTGTATCGCCTACCATCTCCGCTGAGCGAACAAAGCGATACGCCACCTCCGGCAACTCCGGAGCATCGTCACCTGCTCGCCTAGCAATAGCTCCAACCGCATCCCATCTTTCCAGGATCTCATCACCAAACTTCGAGACGGCATCAATTGATTTGCAGAAATACGCCGAAGCTTCTGTCAAATTGAAGGAAAGCACCGCCCTGGCGAGGCTTATGAACCAACCTGCGCGTTGCTCTGGCTCCTCAGAATGCTCAGCGCCAATGATGGCGACGCAACTGCGCTCGCATACTTGTCCAATTTCAACAAGGTGGTCGTGACGATAGGCCGTGCGCGCCATCGAGTTGCGATTGAACAACCTACGCAATCGACCATTCGAACCTTCGGTCTGCGCCTTTAGTTCTTTGAATTCGCTTGGGGAAATAGTGCCTTTGAGAGCCAACACCGAAAGGCGCACTCCAAGCAACTCATCCCAAAACCAGTCAATCCTTGAACTCGACCAGTAATCGGTAGCCGAATCCTCTTGAGCAACCTTGACATCCATCACATCAAGCGATTGTGAGTTTGATGCCCCAATGAGCACTTGGGCTCGGACATGATAGAGTGGGAGCAATGCCGATAGCATCCTTCTGGCGTTCTGCCTTTCTTCTGCAGAATGGGCATTCTGTCTAACCTCAATGGCAACGTCAGGAACCAAAACTTTAATGTCCGGAAGTCCGCTCCCTTCTAATGCTGCTTTGAGGGCAACAGCCCGTGAAAACGTATGTCGACGAAGCGTGTCGTAGTCGCTAGTGAGACGATGCAGAGAGGGCATGGTCAGCGCTGGCGCCAGGACCAGCAGGATCTTCGCTGATGGGAGTCGATGGAAGGCGCATGCTTCCGCAAAGCTAACAATCGCCGGGGTGTCATAGTCTATCAGCGGATCAGCATTTGGGCGGTTAATCTGCACCTTTCCAGCCTCAAATTGATCGAGCGTCCAACGTAAGGCAGATTTGGGTGGAAGCTTGGAACTCTTCAGGAGCTCATCGCCCAATCCGACTATGAAGTGAGCGTTCACGGCTCCATGTCGGGCCATGGTTTCGATTTCCTTGAAGCGCCCAGCATCCACCAACCTCCTGACAACGGAAGTGGTGATATCAAGTATCCATTCAGAGGGTGACCATTTACAGATATAGTTGGTCACCGATTTGGTCCCAGATAGATTCAGTTCAGCCCAGGCAAGCTCAACAACGTCCGAAACTGAGAGTGGGTCAATATAGTGCGGGTGCTCTTTGCGGAGTCTTTTTCGTTCTTCAAAATGAATGTGCAGCCACTCGAAAGCAGAATTGAGATAGTTCCGAGCTTCGCCATGAAAGTCCGAATGTGAGGATAGTAGAGAGGCTGCGAAGGCGTTTTCCGCTCCCGCCCACCCTCCTTTTAAAAGGCGCTTGTAAGCGCATTCCTGAATGCGATGTGGCTCCTGCAACACCCCCATTAGGTCTATATTGCCCCGCAGCAACGAAAGCTGCCGGTCGTTGCCTGCCATTTCTTCTCCCGCTCGCAGGGCGACCTTCGCCGCATCGGAGAGTCGTTTCGCTCTTAGAGCGGTCTTGAACGCATATTGAAGTCTAAAGATTCGAACATCCCTCACATCAATTGGATTCTCTTCCGGCAGGTAGTCATCGGACAAGGCGATCGCAATTAGCCGATCATGGTCACCGGCGCGATGCCACAGTCCCGGCAATGCACGAGCCACGTATGAGTAATAGGAAGAGAGTGGCTCAAGGGCTTCAGCATATACCCGAATTTCATCTTTGGAGGCGGCATAGGTAGTTCGGAACCATGTCTCGACGGGTTCATCACGAAATTGAACGGAATCGTCTGAGTGCCATAACGGGCGTCCTAGATCGCTTATAAAGCTCTTAACTGCATCAACATCTACGTTTGCTGCCGCGGCAAGCACAGGGATTGGAATGAAAGGTGGCAGTGTGGCCAGTCCTCTACAGATTGAATCAATTTGCGCCGCGACGATCTTGGTATGCTGATCACGTAGACTTGAAATGGCAGCATCAAGCTGCTTTGCGATCTGTTGGTCAACAGTCGTCCGTCCAGGTCCCAACGAAGCCAACATCTCCCTGGCGTTGCTACTCCTCGCTGCGAGACAGTTTGCCTGGACTCGCGGATTTCCTCCAGTAAGCCTGAAGAATTCTACTCCATCGGCCTGGCTGGCCTTACTGAACCTCGTTCTTAAATGACGGCGCGTTTCAGATAGGCTGAAGGGCTTGAGCGGCAGTTGCGGGGTCTTTGTCGGGGGCCTCAGTAGTTCACGTCGCTCTGTTCTACAAAGAAACACAACTCTGCAATTCTCAGGAAAGGCTTGGCGGATGAGACTTTGCGGGAATCCAGGCTCATTGGCCGCATCTGCTGCCATTTCTGCGTTGTCAGCGGCATCGACCAGAATGACAAGCAGAGCGCTGCGGCTACGTCTGCGTATCAATTCACATGCCTCTTTGACTCGTGTGAGAAAGCTGCGAATCACAACGTCTCGCGGAGTCGTGGCATTGGCAAGCAGCGTTCGGCACAAACCCTGCACCGAGAGTTCATTCGCGATTTGAACGAGAGCGTCACAAGCACGATGTCGAGGTTCGGCCTCGTTTAAGTAGTTGCCTCCTCCAAAACAGTCGTAGACAATCCCCACAGAGCCCTTGGGAAAGGAACGAGCCAACTGCTGCGCAACCACCGACTTCCCCACCCCGCCAGGCGCGTGTAGGATGACGGGCCGTGGGGCATCCTTAATCTTACGAATAAATTCAGCGTGTTGCTCACGTAAGAACGTCGCATCGATGGATTCCATCGCGGAAGGCGCAGGAAATAGGTCTCTGGTGTGATCTACTCCCAGACGCTTGAGAACGTCCTCTCTTACTATCGCCCCTCGCCTCCGCCTGCCCTTGGATTCTGGAAGTGCGTGCTCGGTAACCATGCCGACAAGCTTGAGCACCTCGGTGTCTTCATAGCCGGAGGTCGAGTACGGCGCGATTTCGAATTTGAGTTCCCTCTCCTGCTGAAGGTAATCGCCCTCATCGTCCCTGAACGAAACCGCGCTACAAAATAGTTTTAAGTCAGCCGCCGAGAGCTTGGTCGTTTTCTTGAGATCCGCGGAAAACTTCGGATGTGCCTTTGCACCCGCAGCGATGGCTTGAAATCCATTTTTCACCGTAGGACTGACCTGCCGGTTCGAAATGATGGAGAATTCCGTAATTGAGAACTTCGCGGCTTTCTTGGAACGCCCATGCCGAAACCGTTCCGCAAATCCAGCCATTGTGTGGGCGAGTTCAGAAAACGTAATGTGCTTCGATGTTTTTAATGTCGAGTGTTTGAGTTGGAAATACTGCACCGATTTCGCGCCACCGCCAGCGGCCAGCACTTTCCCCACGTCGATCACCAATTCCCCTGCCGCAGTCGGTTCCGGTGAACCTTCAACCGTAATTGCTTCTACAGATGACCGGAGGTCAATCAATTCAAGGCATTGGCGTGCAGCCCAGAGGTAGTGAAAACGGTCGCCGGCGCGGGAATATCTGACGGCGTCGTTGACCATACGAAGTTTTCTGAAGCCTATAGGACGAACTACCCTCAACACGAGAACTTATGGCAAAGTCGAACCATTAATGCATGGTGACAAATTTGCCAACTTTGTCCAATTCGCGCCTCGCCGACAATGGGAAAAACGCGCGGAATCAATAGATACCCTTCGTTTACCCTACGCCTAGGGTTGGGATAGGGTATGAGCACGATCGGCCCGCACACCCCTGGAACCGAGTCTCAAGACTCATTTGAAACCCTTCGGTTACCCTCCCACATGGCAGCCGCGCCGATGCGGCACCTGTCCGCCAGGATCGCTCAATGCATGCACCCCAGCGAGGGCTCGACTCGCCTGAAACCCTAGCAGTGCCCTACATCGCTCAACTCTTCACCTTCGGTGGGCCTCCGCGCGCTCTGACATCAAGGGTTACCGAGAGCGAACTCAGATGGTCACCAAAAAGGGGAGGTGTTCGTACGCAACCCTTCGTTTACCCTACGCCCCCAGGCTATGCACACCCTTGGCCACTTTAGGGCATGCCGGCTTAAATTGACCCTTCGATTTCCCGCCGGGTTCGGAAAATTGGAGAAAGACACAGGCCACGGAACTCCGTGGGGAAACGGCTCTCAGAATGCACAACTTTTGCACAACAGCCGACTCAACTGGTCGAGCATCCTCAGCGTAACTTGCTGAGAGTGAAAGTGCACCCGACACGACTCGAACGTGTAACCTTCTGATCCGTAGTCAGATGCTCTATCCATTGAGCTACGGGTGCGTTTGCTGCGTTTGGCAGCGGGATGTGATAGTACTTAGAACCAAGGTATTGTCAAACTCAGCGGCATGCTTTTTCAAGAAATCTGTAACTTTCTGCCGCTTCACCTCATGCCGTACTTCATTCGACCTGAGGTGCAGGCAGGGACTGGCGCTCAAAGTCGGCGGCGTTGCTAGGCGTGATGAGGAGGGGCTTCACCTTCTGGCGCTTTTTGGGGGCGTAGCTGGCATCGTCCAGGAAGCGTTCGATTTCGCGCCAAGCGACATCCACCAGCGGCGGGTGGAAGATGGTGGCATCTAGCACGCCTTTGTTCACCAGGCTCGCTCCACCCTCAGCGCCGGGGACGGCATCGGTGCCGAGGATGAGCATGGACTCACGGGTGTCCACGCTGGTCTCGCGCAGTTGCTTCGCGGCGCCGGCAGCCATCAGGTCATTGTGGGCATAGACCACGTCGAACTGCTTCTGGAGCCTCAGGGCCTCCTGGATGCGCGCGGCGGCATTCTTGTCGTCCCATCCCCCAGGGGCGTCGTGTACAAGCACCACGCCGGGTTCACGCTGGAGGGTTTCGATGAATCCCAAGGCGCGCTCCGTGGCACTCGCGCTCTCATCGTCGCCGCGCAACTGCACGACGCGCCCGACAGTGGCAGGGCGTCCCTCATCCGCCGCCTTGGCCTTCAGCGCCTGGAGCACGAAATCGGCAGCCATGGCTCCAAGACGGCGCTCATCGCTGATGATGGACACGGTGAAGGTGTCCTCCGGCAGTTCTCCTGCGAGCGAGATGACGCGCACGCCCTTGGCAACGGCTTCCCGCAGGGCCGGGGCGATCACGGATTCCTGAAGTGGAAAGATCACGATGAACCTGGCCCCGGACTCCACAGCTTCGCGGATTTGCCGGGCCTGCGCGAGAGCATTCCCTGCGGCATAGTAATGGGCCACGTGCATGGCTGGGCGCTTGCGGATAAGGCGTTCAAGCAGGGCGCTCTGGTAATTCCTCAGGGGCATGTCCCGGGAGTCCGCCAGAATGGCGACCTTCACCCGGTTGTCCTTCTGACCGCGCGCAGGCGGCGCGCCGTACTGCTCATTCGGGTCCTTGGGCTTGCATGAGGATGCCGCAGTGATGAGCACCACGCACAACAGCTTCCACAGGACATGACCGATGCCAGCCGCGGAGATGCGGGATGAATGAAGGTGCGAGGGTGTTGAGGGGGTATCCACCATGCTCAAAGGATAGGAAGGGAACGAAAGAGAATCGAACAGAATCGATGTATCACAGGGCTTCGTCTTCGGAAAGCTCCGGTCGAGCTTCCCGGCCCCCAATGCGCTCACCCTTTTTACGCACCGCGATGAATCCACTCGCCGCCGCCACCAGACCGGCGCAAATCCACGCCATCGTGGTGAATGACCACCACTCGATCATGGCATAGGCCAGAAATGGCGCCAGCACACCACGGATGCCGGTGAGAAACGTGTGCACGCTCATGTATTCGGCCACCGCGTGCTCAGGTGCGAGCTTGGTGACAAAGAGAGCCCACGCCAGATTGCCGCCTGCCAGGGAGAGTCCCGAAAGCGCCATGCCCGCGCCCCACCACCATTCATTGTCCCCCAGGAAAAAGCAGAGGATGGAGGCGGCGGTGATGAGATTCAGCGTGATGCGCACCACGAAGAAAGGAGCGCGATCAAACAGGATGCCCCAGTGGTAGGTGGAGGCCAGCCGTGCCAGCAACGGGACGACGCCAGTGAGCAGCGCCACCCTGTCCGCGCTCAGGGCAATGCCGTGGGTGGGATTCGCGAGGAACTCCACGAAGAGCGAGAAGGCCACGAGGTTCCCCACCCCCATCATCATCCACGAAATAAGCAGTGTGCGGAAGTCGCGGTCCTCACGCACCCAGCGCCACGAGCGCCAGAGGCTCCGGTCGCCGGACTCGGGCACTTCCCACGGGGTGGCCGGCAATCCATAGGTCAGCCACCCGCTGAGCACTGCCATCAGGGCGAAGGACCACAGCAGCCACGGATACGCCTCCAGATTCCAGCCCAGCAGCCATCCCCCACCCCAGCTGAAGACGGCCGCCCCCAGCGCGCGCATGATGCCTGTGATCGCATAGAGCCTGCCACGCTTCGCCGGGGGATAATTCGTCCGGTAGAGCTGCGTCATGAGCGGGATCTGCAGGGCGAAGAGGATGAAGCCCAGGCTGATACCCGTGATGAACATCACCTCTGAATGCGGAAACAATGCCGAGAGCGCGAAGCACAGGCCTGCCACCAGTTGCGTGACCGCAGCCGTCTGCGCCACCGTGCTACGCATGCGCAGCAGCATCGGCACCACAAAGATGGCAGCAATCATCCCGATGCGCGGGCTGCCCAGGAACATGGCCTTCGCCGCATCACTCGCGTCGAAAACCTTCACCGCCACGATCATGCCAAAGGTGGTGTACGCCGTGTCCAGAATACCCGCCGGAGCAGACCGCCACATTTCGTTGCGAAACATGATGGTGGCGGACGAGGAAGGCGGCATTGGCGGCCGTTAAAATCTTCCAATTCCCTCCCGCGTGCAAATGACTTGCCGGAGAATGACAGGAAATGAAAGGGAAACCGCGTGCTGCAGGCGCCCATCCTTCTCAAGTGGAGAAACTTTTTTACCAGATAGCTGTTCCGACTTTTCACCGGAGGGTGCATGTGGCAAATGTCGACCGCTGTTTCCAACACATCTTTGCCATGACGACCATGAAATCCATTGGGTACCTGGCCTTTCTGTGGGGCTGCCTTGCTTCATCATGTGAAGGATGATCTCGCCTGCAGCCCTTCTTCCTGACCAAGCGCCAACCTTCCAATTTGCTCCCGCAATCTTCAACATCATCACCCATGAAACTGCCTGTCATCTGCCTCTGCTTCAGCTTCGCCGTTTTCGCATGGAGCCAGGACCCCTCCGCCAAGCCGAAGCAGCCGGCGGACCCCGGATTCGAGATCAAGGGAATGCGCTGCTTCAGCGACAGCATCATCAACAAGGCGGAGGTCGGCAAGAGTGGGTTCAAAGTCGAGATCGGAGGCAGCATTGGCACGCGATCGGGACCCGGCTCGGAGCTGAGCGATTTCACTTTCCCTGAAAACCAGCAGAAGCAGTACTTCATCTTCGACTTCGGTCCCCAGGGCGCGGAGAAAATGATCACTGCCAAGCTGAAAGCCATGCGCACAACCGCGGGCGCGGGACTGAGCATCGTGGAAGTCAGCGGCAAGACTGACAAGGAAGGCAAACTACCCGCCGAGTGGAACTTGAAAAAGAACTGGCCGGTGGGCTTCTTCAAGGTCTTCTTCACCTGCGAGGGCCAGCCCGTCGGCACGGCGGGTTACCTCGTGAAGGCGACCAAGGACCGCGAGGCGCCCATCAAGGCCACGGGCGTGACAATTCTTTCCTTCAAGGATGGCAAGTCTACGGAGAAGACTGGGCTCACGACCTCGGACAACGATCTCGTCTTCAAGTGTGCCACCACAGGCGGCAATACAAAGGGAGTGCCCGTGCGCATGTTCATCGGCCAGATCGATGACAAGGGCGAGAAGAGCATCTTGAAGAACTCCGAGATCACCGTGGAAGACTGGCCACTGGAAGATACCGAGCTGGTCTATTCCTTCGAACTGCCAGACAAGTTTCCCGCAGGGAAGTATCACATGGTCATCTATGCGAACAACGAGATGCTCATCGCGCATCCGTTCACGGTGGCGGAGGAGTGAGGCGGGTGTGAGGAAAGAAAGGCATCTGGACAAGAACCGTGCAGGTGACCCAGTCTTCCCGACTTGAATCTGCGCTTTGCGTCTTGGAGCGCGGCGGCAAGCGCCAAGGCGCGACACCGCTTTGAACGAAGAGAATGAACGCTACGGATGCGGGACGGCATTGCAATTCCCAAAATGATCTCCCGCAGGAAGCTTGGGATGCTGGATTTCACTGAAGTTCTCTGGAACATCAGGTCGAGATTCCTCCGTTCAACGCGGTGTCGCCGCCTCAAGGGAGGCCTGTGCCACCGCACTCCAAGACGCAAAGCGCTTCATCACCTCACTCGTTTCTTCGACACCATTGGGAGTCGTCTCGGTGCCAGGTGCCAGCGCTCACTGAATAACTTCATATACGCCACCAATACAGGCATCACTCACGCTGTAGCTCCCGCTCCACCCGCACTGCCGGGCACTGCGGGTGCAGCATCAGGAGCGGCCGTATCCTTAAACCGGAAGAAGATCACATAAAGCACGGGCACGACGATCAAGGTCAGCACGGAAGCAAAGAGCAGGCCCACGATGATGGTCACGGCCATGGCGCCGAAGAAGACATCCATCGTGAGTGGGATGAGGCCGAACACGGTGGTGAGCACAGCCATGAGCACCGGGCGCACGCGGCTGATGGAAGCATCCACCACGGAGTCCCAGGGGACCTTGCCCGACTTCAGTTGTGTGTTGATCTCATCGATAAGCACGATGGCGTTCTTGATCAGCATGCCGGAGAGGCTGAGTGCGCCAAGCAGCGCCATAAATCCAAAGGGCTGATTGAAGGTCAGCAGACCTATGACCACCCCAATGAGAGCGAGTGGCACCGTGAGCCAGATGATGGCCGTGATACGAAGGGAGTTGAAAAGGCACACGACTATGAGCACCATCGCGAGCAGGAACATGGGAAGCGTTCCCGCGAGCGCGCCCTTGGCCCGGGTGGAGTCCTCGTGTTCACCACCCCATTCCATCGCATAGCCGGGCGGCAGAGGGATGTCCTCGATCGGTTTGCGGATGCGCTCGAAAAGAGTGCTGGCGAGACCGCTCGTCTGGTCGGCATGCACGGTGACGGTGGCCAGCCGGTCACGCCGGGTGACGATGGGATCCTCCAGCTCAGTCGAGAACTCGGAGACAATCTGGCGGATGGGAATGCCACGCCGGACCACGGGGCTGAAGATCTGGATGTTCTCAATGTACTGCGGATCGCTGCGCTCGCTCTCGGGGGCACGGGCGACGATGGGAATGAGCTCGTCTCCTTCGCGATAGATGCCGATGCGGCGTCCTGAAGTGGCATCCGCTAGGGCCTGCCCCAGGTCGGTGCGCGTGAGACCGGCGAGCCGCGCCTGCGCTTCAGAGAACTGCGGACGGACGACCGGCATCTCATCGCGCGCATCAATGCGCACGCCCATCGCGCCGCCGTCAGCACGCAGTATCGCCATGGCCTGATCCGACAGCGAGCGCAGCACAGTGAGATCCGGACCGGAGAAGCGGGCCTGGATGCGTCCGCCAGCACCCGGTCCGAGGAGGAACCTCTTGGTGATGATGAGGGCGTCCGGGTACTTTTCGCTCAGTTCCTTCTGCGCCTGTGGCAGCAGTTTGGCAATGTTGTTGTGGTCATCGACGTCGACAATGAACTGCACAAACGAAGAGTCGAACATCTCCGGCGCATACGTGAGCAGGAAGCGCAGAGCACCCTGGCCCACGCAGGTGGTGACATGGGTGACCCCAGGCATGGACTTGAGGTGCTTCTCCATTTCCTCCGCCGTCTTGGCGCTGGCATCGAGCCGTGTGCCGACGGGCGACCAGACATCCACCATGAACTGCTCGCGTGTGGAGTCGGGGAAGAAGCTGTTTTCGACAAAGCGGAAGCCCCAGATGGAAAGGGCCATGAGCCCCACCAAGGCGAGCACCGTGGCCCAGCGGAAGCGCAGGCAGGGCAGCAGGAGCTTCTTGTAGGTCTGGTACACGATGCCTGCATAGGGATCCTTCGGCGGGCCGTCGCCAGTCTTCTTCCCCGGGGTGAGGAAGAGATAACAAAACAGCGGCGTGATGGTGATAGCCGTGAGCCAGCTCAGCAGGAGCGAGATGAGAAGGACATCAAAAAGCGAGCGGCAGTACTCCCCCGTAGAGTCATCAGAAAGGCCAATCGCGCCGAAGGCGAGCACGGAAATGATGGTGGAACCGAGCAGCGGAATGGCCGTCTGCGAGACGATGTCTTTGGCCGCCTTCATGCGGTCCACCCCCTTCTCAATGGCGATGAGCATGCCCTCCGTGATGACGATGGCATTGTCCACGAGCATGACGAGCGCGATGATAAGGGCCCCGAGCGAGATGCGCTCAAGGATGAGCCCATTCGCATGCATCACGATGAACGTCGCGCAGATGGTGATGAGGAGGATGGCCCCGATGATCAATCCACTTCGCAGGCCCATCGCGAGGAGCAGCACCACGATGACGATCACCACGGACTGCCCGAGATTCGAGACGAAGTCATTGATGGAGACGGTCACCGTGTCCGCCTGGAAGGAGATCTTGTGCAACTCCACCCCGAGTGGGATCTCCGAGCCGAGATCGCGGATGCGCCGTTCCACGGCAGCTCCCATGGTGACCACATTGCCACCACTGAGTGTGGAAATGCCGAGGCCGATGGCAGGCTTGCCATCATAGCGCAAGATGGTGTCCGGAGGCTCGCTATAACCCCGGCGGATGGTGGCGATGTCCCGCAGGTGCACCAGTTCCCCGCTTTGCTCACCACGCCGGATGATGAGCTCTCCGAACTCTTCCACCGTCTGGAACACCCCCGTGGGGCTGATGGCCAGCCGTGTGGCACCGACATCCACCGCACCGCTGGGCACCACGAGATTCTGCTCACGCAAGGCGGCGTGAATCTCTGCCGGACTGATGCCGAGCTGGGAACTGCGGTCGCGGGAAACCTCCAGGTAGATGACCTCCTGCTGCACGCCGTAGAGCTCGACCTTTTGCACATCATCCACCAGCAGGAGTTCCCGGCGGAGCATCTTCGTCACATCGTGAAGCTGCGCATAGGAGTAGTCCTCTCCCGTGATGGCGAAGAAGATGCCGAACACATCGCCAAAGTCATCGAGCACCAGCGAGGGGCCCGCGCCTGGAGGAAGCGCGCGCTGCGCATCATTGATACGGCGGCGGAGTTCATCCCACACCTGCGGCAATTCGTTGGCTCCGTATTGGTCCTTGATGGTGACGGTCACGGTGCTGCGCCCGCGCTCCGAGCGGGAGACCACGCGATCCACCTGGCCAAGTTGTTGCGCGGCTCGCTCAATCAAATCTGTTACTTCCTCTGAAACCTCCTCAGCCGTGGCGCCGGGATAAGGCGTGATGATGAGCGCGTCCTTGATCGTGAACTCCGGATCCTCCAGCCGGGAAAGGTTCATGTAGGCACCGACGCCGAGCACCACCATCAGGAAGGTGAATACAAGCGTAACAGTGCGATAGCGGATGGACGCTTCGGCGGGATTCATGGAGGAGAATCAAGGCTTGTTACCCTCAAGCCGCCGCACGGTCATGCCCGCCGACAGGAAGCGCACTCCAGAGGAAACGAGATCATCACCCAGCTTGAGACCCTCCGAGCGAATCTGCACCGAGTCCCCCGCGAGCGTGGCCACTTCGACTGGCACGCGCTCCACCTTGCCCGTCGCGGCGTCCCAGCGCCAGACCCAGGTCTTGCCTTCCGCGGTGAGCAGTGCACGCACGGGAATCTGGAAGAGACCCGGTTGGACCAGTGGTGAGCCGTCCTCCTTGCGGAAGCGGAGATGCACCGTGCAGGTCATGCCGGGAAGGATGTTGCGATCCTCGGGAGGTCGCAGGACAAAGGAAACGAGAAAGGTGCGGGAGGAAGGATTCGCCTGCGTGGCGAAGGAACGAAGCGTGAGCGGAAAGCGCTCGCCGGGGATGGCGGGAAACTCGACCGAGCCTTCGATGCGCTTGCTCAATTCTCCGGCAGTAACGTTTCGATCCAGCATGGCAAAGTGAGCCTCTGGGACCTGTACGTCGACCTCGAGTGTACTGATATCCTGCAGCAGCACCACCGGCTCGCGGGCTTGCACGTTCTGGAAATTGCGCACGAAGCGGCGGGAGATGCGGCCCTTGATCGGGGCGAAGAGCTTCGTGTCATCAAAGGCCTTCTGCGCCGCGCGCTGGGAGGCCTCCACCACTTCAAAGGCTTCACGCAGGCGGTCAACCTCGCTTTGCGAAACCGCCCTCCGTTCCAGAAGACCACGACCGCGATCATACTCCTGGCGTGCGGCCCTGAAGGATGCCTGCACGCTGTCGAGAGCGGCGCGGAAGTCATTCTGATCCAGTTGGCCAATCAAATCCCCGGGCTTCACCACTTTGCCGTCATACACCGGGAAATCCACGAGCCGCCCGCCGACATCGAAGGAGAGGTTAACATTGTGCTCGGCGGTAACTTCACCCGGAAAACTTCGGAACGGCGCCTCGCCCACCTCCGGCAGTGAGAAGATGGTAACGGGAGGGGTGGCAGGTTTGCGTTCCTCAGGCTCATCCGAGCAGCCAACAACAAATAGCGTGAAACCCGCTGCCAGCAGGAGTGGAAGGCGATTTGATTCGCTTCGCATGGCTGTGCGATTTCCTCACATTCGAAGAAGGTTTACAATCCTATTCTCAAGAAAAACATTTATTCTGCCGCGCCTGTCCGTCTGAACTCAGTTTCTATCTTGTCGACAAAATTGAACTGGGCTGTTTTGGCACTCTTCCTGTATTGACCTGCGTCGCGTGAGCCGTCATTCTGTCAAAGTCCTGTTTTCCAAATGGCGGGCGTTGGTTGCCATGAGACTCCATTGTGTTCCTTCTGCTGCCATGTCTGGTAACTCGTGCTTTTCCATCTTGTGAAGATGATGTGCGCATTCTCTCTGATGCGTCGTTTTTCGAGGTCTTACAAAATCGGGTTTCTTTCTGCCTCCCCCCATGAAGACGACACCGAAAGATATTCGCCTGAGTCTGGATGTTCGCTCGGTGGATCGTTTGCTCAATCTTGCAGACACGCCGCTGACCCAGCCCGGACTCCATCCTGAGGCTGCGCATGTGCTGCGGGTGCAGGCTTCGGGATTTCCGAAGTGCACCCGTTTCCAGGTCGACGTCGTGGTGCCCGCGGAAGACAAGAACCGGCAGGAGGAGGTGCAGACGGCGGTACGCACCCAGTTCCATGAAGAGTACATTGAAGCCCGGAAGGAACTGCGCGCGATCTATCAGAAGGGATGGTGGAGTTTCCTGAAGGCCCTCGCGGTCGTAGCGGCTTTGATCATGCTGAGCGAGGCTATTCTCTCCTTGGGGAGTGCGCGGCTGCTCACCGCATTGAGCAAGAGCCTCGTCATTGTGGCCTGGGTGGTGTTATGGGCCCCGGCGGAGACATTGATCTTCGCCCCCTTTTCCGTTCGTCGAAAACGGGAGCGCGCGAAGGCCCTGGCGTGGGCCGATGTGGAACTCCACACGAAGTGAGATGGAGCGCAGGGAAAGCGGTGTTCCAGCCTCACGGCAAAGGTGCGTCGAGTTGGGTAGCCCAGTGGTGGTGGTTCCTTTGTAAATTAGCGCCCTTCTTGTGAACAAAAGTTAATCCATGCACGTCAGAATCGCGCTTGCTGCCGGAAACCAAACCCGGGTAAGATCTGCCGCCATGAACATGGGAATCCGCCTCACACTTGTGCTTGGTCTCATGATGCTCGCCGCCGCGCCAGTATTGGCGCAGACGCAGGCGCAGACAGAGCCTCCAGAGAAGGCCCGCCGCTACCTCGACATGCTGCGCAAAAGACCGCAGTTCGGTGTGGTTTTTGAGCGCTTCCTCGATGCCTGGTATGAGGCCTCCACGCCGGACGAACTCGGAAAGCACCTCATTGCAGTCGCTGCCAAGCCGGAGGCCAAAGCCGGGGACCACCTGCTGCTCGCTCTTTTCGAGACACGTCGAGGCAATGAAGCGGATGCCGTGACCGCCTTCAAAAAAGGCCTGGCCGCGGATCCTGGCAATCCCCCCGCCTGGCAGGAGCTCGCGCGGCTTCAGGTGCGCATGCTGGACTTCACCCAAGCACTGGACAGCCTGGACAAGGCACTCCAACAAAAGCCTGACAAAACACTGGCCGTGGAAATCGAGAAGCAGCGCGGTCGTGTGCTGTTGCGCACCGGCAAGCCTGAAGACGCCCTCACCGCCTGGCGCAAGCTGCTGGAAGCCCACGCGGATGACGAAGACCTCGCGGAGGAAGTCGTGGATGTGCAGCTCGATGAAGGTCTCTACACCGAGGCCGTGGCTCTGATGAAGAGCCTCATCGATAAAACAAAAGACGCCTACACCAAGGTCACACGCCGCATGAGGCTTGCAGACATCTACCTGCGCGCCGGCATGAAGGCAGAGGCACTGGAGCAGCTCAGCGAAGTGGTCCGGCAGTCCGGCTACGATACCTGGATCGAAAGCGAGGCACTGGCGCAAACGGACCAGATTTTCCGCCGCGAGGACAACCTCAGCGGACTCGCCGGTCATCTGGAAAAGCTCGCCACCGCGGAAGACAAGCGTGTGGCCATCAAGCGACACCTCGCCCGCGTGCAGGCGGAGACCGGGCTCAAGGACCAGGCCTTCGCCACGTACAAGGATCTGCTGGCACGCACACCCGGTCGCCGTGATCTGCGTGAAGGTTATCTCGATCTGCTGGAGCGCTTTGGGAATTTCACCGAAGCCATTCCGCAAACGAAACTGCTGCTGGAGCAGAACCCCGGCGACAAGGAACTGCACCTGCGCCTCGCAGCCCAGCAACAGCACTCCGGCGATACCAAGGCCGCCAGCGCCTCGCTTGATGCCTATCTCGCCATGCCCGGTGCAACGGAATACGACCACCTGCGCGTGGCCATGCAACTGGAGAACTGGGGCCGCAAGGACGATGCGAAGACTGCTTTCGAGAAACTCATCGTAACCTTTCCGCAGAGCACCAGCGCGCGTGAAGCGCAGGCGCATTTCCTGCATCGTACCGGCTCTCGCGAGCAAGCACTAGCCATCTGGAAGGAGCTTGCGGCAAAAGGGGATCAAGAGCAAGTGCTCGCCGTCTCGCAGGCATTGCTGGCGCGGCAGGAGGCAAAGGCCGCGCACGAAGTGCTGATGTCGCGCCTGGGCGAGTTTGGCAAGGATCCGCGTTACCTCGCTCCCCTGCTCACCGCAGCCATCAGCGTTAAGGAGGAGAAGGCTGCCGTACCACTCGCGTTGGATCGCGTCCGCCTCACGATCGATCCCGGCATGCTGGAGGACTCCATCCGCCAGGCGGTACAAATCCTGGAGAATGCGCAGCAAGTGCCGACGACTATTAAATCGCTGCAAGGCCAGCCAGCGTTGAGCATCGCGGAGCGGTGCCTCCTTGCAACGCTCTTCGAAGAGAGCGGTGAAAAGGAAACCTCAGAGCGCACGCTGCGGGAAGCGAGTGCAGAGCATGCCCTACTCGCCCAGACACGGCTCGTGGGATTGATTGAGTCCCGCCAGGACTGGCCGCGCGCTGCACAGGAGCTGGAGAAACTCATCGCTTTGCCGGAGGGCCGCAATTCGCAGCATCTCCAGCGACTAGTCGACTTGAAGGACCGCTCCGGCGAACCCGAGGCAGCTTTGAAGGTGGCTCTCGAATGGAAGACCCTCTCGCCCGGCGCTCTGCAGCCCTGGCTCACCGAAGCCGCGCTGCTCACTCAACTCAACAAGCCTCAGGAAAGCATCAAAATCCTGCGCGCTGCATCGCGGAAGTTTGAAGACGATGATAACGTCGCCGCCGCGCTGGCCAATGCCTATGCGGACGCGGGACAGTTTGGCGATGCCGAGCGCATCTTCCTGCGGCTGGTGGAGAAGGCCGAGTCGCTCGATGACAAGATACGCTGGGTGGCCGCATTGGCCCAGGCAGCGCAGTCGCGGAATGCCATCAAGGACGTGACGGCGAACTTCCAGGAACGCCAGCGCCGCAATCGTGAAGATGCCACCCCGTGGCTCGCCCTCGCAGAAATCGCCCGTGTGACCAACAACGATGCCGAACGCCGCCGCTGCCTGGTCGAAGCCTCACGCCTGCGGCCGAAGGACATCGATCTCCTGCATCAGATCGCACGGGTGGAAGAAGACACCGGCAACTTCAAACAAGCCATGCAGACGCTGGAGAAGGCCGCTGCGTTGGATACTGGATGGCGTACCAAGCAGGCCATCGCCATGACGCAACTGCGTTCAGGAGATGAAGAGACTGGCTTCCGCCTGCTGGGAGATCTCATGGGTGGCAGCGCGATCGACCCCAAGGATGCCCTGCGCCTTGCGGAAGCCATGATGGCACGCCAGCACTGGGACAAGGCGGTGGCATTTCTCACCCCACTGGTTGCGAAACATCCGGCCGACTACCGCCTGCGCTATGTCAAAGCCATTGCGCAGTATCAGAGCACCGACGCGAGCGGCGCGATCACCGAGTTTCTGCAAGTCGCCGCGGCGAAGGAGGAAGTGGAGGAGGTGTTGAAGAAGGCCCTGCCCTCGCTGCAATCTTCCTGGGAGAAATCATATTATGGCAATCTCGACAAGACCTCACCGCCTGGCACATCAGACATTTACCGCACGCTTCGCGCCATGTATGAAGCGACCCAATACCGCCAGCGGTATCAACGTAGCAGCACGGCCTTGTCCTCCGGAGTGAAGGTTCCCAAGGATGTCTCGACCGCAAGACGCTACGCCCTGGCCAATCTCATTCAGCTCCACGCGGATGCTGATACTGCAGAGAGAACGCGCATCGCCACATCACTCGAGGCATCCGGCACGGGGCAGGTGAAGGTGCTTCTGGCAT
This sequence comes from Roseimicrobium sp. ORNL1, assembly GCF_011044495.1. GTDB lineage: Bacteria > Verrucomicrobiota > Verrucomicrobiia > Verrucomicrobiales > Verrucomicrobiaceae > Roseimicrobium. The sequence goes on along the minus strand of NZ_CP049143.1, from coordinate 3,257,616 downwards.
TCGAGCCAAATGAGCAGGCCTCATGGAACGTGACCGTGGTGGAGGAGGCTCTGGAGGCAAACCCCTCGGATCCACTCCTGCAAATGTTCGGCGTGGAATTCAACGGTGGGAGCGGGAGCGGCAGCCGGACCCTTCCCATCGAACAATGCCGGGCGGCGTTCGACGTTCTCAAGGAGAAGTATCCGCTCCCGGCCTTCCGGGCAGCCGTTGCCGCTGTGAAATCGGATACTGACGTCGGGCTGCCCATGCTGGAGAAGGCACTGGCTGACATGGAGAACGCAAAGGACATCAATGCGTCTCTCACCAGTGAGCTCGCCCGCATGCTGGGTGGCGGCCAGAACAGCAGCCGGGTGGAGCAGCAGCGCATCGACCTGCCGGATCCGCTCCGAAAGAAACTGCGCGCGGCCATGGTGCGAAACTTCACCACCCAACCTCCGGCGAAGCCGGGTTCGTTTGACTATTCCATCCTCTACTCGGCAAATGCCTGCCGGGCCGAAGGCGCGTGGGAGGATTACATCACCCTGTGGAATCATTTCATGAAAACCCTGCGTGAAGCAGATGTCGCGACGCAGAAATCGATGAAGGCCTGGAGCTACCGTTCTTCGTCCCAAAACAGCGCACTGCTGCGTCCCCTTCCCTTCCCTACCAGCGATTCACTGCCGGGCCTGTTCTCGATGATGATGCAGTTCGTGGACCCCTTCAATCCGGGCTCGCAAAACTATGCACGCCCCGGACCGGAGGATGACTATGCCGCCATCGTTCCCCTGCTGGATAAGGTGGAGGATCCGTCCATGCGCATCGCCCTGGCGTACAAAGCCAGTCAGAGCAAGCGCGTGGAGGAGGAACTCCAGGCCCGCTCCGGGAGGGACGATGTCACGCTCGATGACCTGCTCCTCGCAGCCAGCTACGCAGGTACCGCCGGGGACCATGAGCGCGCGCTGAAGCTGCTGGTGCGCATGCAGGCATTCCCCATGGACGGCGCCCGCCGTGCCGAGGTGGATGCCGCAATCGTCCATGCTGTCACGAACCTGAAGGAAAAGGAGAAGATGGCACCCTTCGCAGAGGCGGGTCAGCAGGCCGCGAGGCGCCTGCGAAGCGCCAAGCTGGATGCCCGGCAGCGTGATGAACTCGCCGAGGCCTTTGCCACCCTCGGGCTCAAGGAGGAGTCAGAGCAATGGAAGCGGCTGGCCGCGCTGGCTCCGACTCCCCAGCCCCAGCGTGGAAGTTCGGGAGGCTATTCGCGGCAAACCAGCCGCACCCGAGTGGAGAAGGCCCTGGCCAAGAACGATCCGGCCGAGGCCATCAAGGCGGTCGTCGCTGAACTGCGCACCATCCGCTCCTCCTATTGGGATGGCAACAGCGGCTATGCAGTTCAGGAAGGCGCCACGCTCATGCGACGGCTGAACTTCCCCGACGCCAAAACGAAACTCGTGGCCGCCCTCAATCCCGGCCTTGGCGCGGCTCTCGCAAGGCAGGAGGAATACGCCTCTCTGTTGGAGATTGCCGGCGAAAAGGTACTCGCGCGCCAGGTCTATGAAGATCTCGTGCAGAAGCACCCGGATTCGTACATCTCACGCATCCGCCTGCTCGTGCTGATGGCCCCGACGGATCCCCAGAAGGCCATCACACTGTTGGAAACCGTGCCGCTCAAGGCCTTCAACCAAGCACTGGGCTACATCATCGTGGAACTGTCCAATGACAGCAACATGACCACGGATGTCCGCGCGGCGCTCTTCAATGCCATGTCCGCCGTGCTGGAGAAGCACGCCGGTGATGAGGCCGCGCGGCGCATGCGCACGGACCTGGACTGGGTGCAGGAACTCCCGGCGATGCTGGCCCGCCGCACATATGGAGGCGGCAAGTCCCTGCCCTACCTGTACGACAGGGACCCCTACGACGACAAACGCTACAACTACGTCAAACCAGACGCTCCAGAGCTCAAGGTGCGCCGCGCCGCAATGGACCGGCTGTGCAAGGCCATGATGCTCTATCCACGTCTGGCCCCTTCGGCATTCGCCTGGCATGCAGGACTGGTCTTGCACGAGGGCGGCAATGTCGAGGAGCTGGCTGCGCTGGCCACGGAGCTCGTCGCGAAATCAAAGGCATTCTATTCCTCCGGTCAGATGCCGACTCCGTTGCAGCCACGCAGGTATTCCGCCTACGAGGAAATCACCGCGCTCTGGAGACCGCAGCCGGCGGAGTTTCTGGTGTGGCGCGCGTGGAAGAATGGGCAGGCTTCAACCATCGAGTCGGAGATCCTCCCCGCCGTGCAGCAGTCGATGGACCGCAGCGAATTTGCCCTCCTGAAAACAAGGGTGCGTGTGTGGACCAGTGAACCGCAGGATTTCTCCGACTCTGCGGAAACCTTCCTTCGTACCGCAACCGCAGGAAGCTCTGGCTCGGGTTACCGCCAGCTCGAACACGCCGTGTGGCTGGTGGACCGCTGGGACGAACGCAAGCTCCGCGGTCCCGTGCTGGACAAGCCGATGATATCCCTCATGAAAGGCACCTCGAGCTACAACGAGGGCAGCTACTTTCAACTGTATCTCGAAACCCGGGCAAAGCTCGCACCGGAGGCGGACACGGCTGCATTCATCCAGCAGGTAATTGCCACCTATCTCGGTTCCCATCAGAACCGCTGGCCTGAGCGCATGAGCGCCTTTGTGAGCACGCGCTACGGTCGTGGCGGCTCCTTCAATGATCGCGATGCCTACAATGTGGGCACGATGCTCTCCACGCTGGCCGAGCGTCCCAAGACCAAGGCAGCTGCCTTGCAGGGCGCCATCATCACCGGCTTGATCAATCACGGCGAATGGATGCGCAACACCATCGCACAAAACATCAACGAGGTGGGTGAGGACGCTGGGCTAAGCATGGCCTTCCTGCAGGAGGCCGGGTTCTTCAATGAAGCCACCACCATCCGCGTGCTCAATGAGCAGAATATCGTGCACAACATCTTCAGCGTGGTGAGAGGTAAGCCCGAGGTGCGCAAGGCGATGGGCGAAGCGCTGAAGTCGAAGCCCCGCACCTTTGGGGTGGACCTTACGGAAGTGATGCTTCAGCAAAATGTGGACGCGGCCCTTACAGAGTTCATCAAGCGTCGCAGTTTCGATCTGGCTACCATTCCGGCAGATCGCGTCCCCGGCCTGGCATCCCTGATCCGGCTGAACGTGTCCGCCACTGCCAAGAACATGGCGACGCTCGACCCGGTGATGAAGGAGGCACTGAAGCCCATCTTCGCCGGTGAACTCGCGGAGCAGAAGGGCCTTCTGGAAAAGTGGATGACCGCGAAGAAGATGCAGGAGCTGCAGATCGATGACGAGAAGTACGAGCAGGAGCTGGTGAAGAAATTCATCGAGCTCTCCACCAGCGACAGGAAGAAGGCCGGGGAGTTTTTCAACCATGCCTGCAAGCTCATGGAGGCGAAGCAAGCGACCGAGGATTGGAACAACTACACCGCCAGCAATGGATGGACACTCCGCTCCGAGATGCTCTCGAGGGCGATCAAGGAGTCTCCCAAGCTACGGATGCTGGGGCTCTCCATGCAGCTCTTTCACGAGGATGTGAGCGGCAATCTCACCATGCATGGATGGTCCCACGACTGTAAATGGGGCCAGGCCCTGCATGATGCATGGAAGCAAGGTGGCGGTGCCATCAACACCGGCAGCAGCTCGCAAGCCATGCTGACCGCACTGCAGGAAGAGCTGGGCGATACACCGCACACCCTGCTGCCGCTGGCCTTCTACGACTTCTACACCCGCCTCCCCCTCACTCAGCGCATCCCCACGCTGCAATGGGCGGAGAAGGCCGCAAGTGATCCTGCCATGACGGCACTGTCAGCGCTGGCAAAGGAGTTGGCTCTCGCCGGACGATTCTTCCTGGCCACGGATCCCGGTGCGCGGGGAAATGCCGACATGCAAAAGGCACTCGCGGAACTCGGTGGAGTGCACGCAGTGTGGCAGCATGAGATCGCACGCCTGCGGGATGAGAAGCTGCACCCGCGCGCCAGGCTGGCTCTGACCCATCACCTTTGCTACCGCGCCCCGGAATCCATTCCTGTGGAAGTCGCAGCGGTGGCGGGTCAGCTCTCGCTGGACGCTCAACAAAAGCTGCAGTGCATGCACGGCTACCAATACGGCTGGCTTCTCAAGGCATGGTGCCGTCTGCCAGCCGATGATGCATGGAAAAATCTCGCGCAGGCGCACTGGGCAGCCTGGCAGAAACGCAATGCCCTGCTGACGCCGGGTGAAAACCCAGTGTATGACCCGCATGACTGGCCAATCTTGAATGTCCTGCGCATGGCGGCCCATGCCGGCAATGAAAAGTGGCTGGGGGAAATGCGCCTCTCCTTCCTCGATCAGCTTCGGGATGACCCGTCCTTCCTGGCGGTGCTGGCCTCGGAAGGCCGTGTGAAGGATGCGGTCGAGTGGACCCATGCATTCGCGTCATCCATCACATACCCCTATGAGAAGAGCCTGGTGTGGAATGCCGAGGTCGCGCAGGCCGTGACTCAATTGCCCACCGTACAAGCAGACGCGGATGCAGTTTTCCTCAGCGAAGTCATCCTCTCGAACCTGCCAGACCCGCCCAAGCCCGATCAGGCATCCATTCCCAACTACACGGACCGCCGCAAGCGCATGCTCGCGCTCACGAAGCGGATGAAGGATATCACCTTTACCAATCCCGAGGTGAAGCGCTCGTGCCTTGAGGAGTTCGGCCAGCAGTACTACTGCTACGAACCACTCTCCGCCGACTTCGACGAAGCCGCAGCCAAGGTGGATATCGCTGCCCTGGCAAAGTCCCAGAATTCCCAGGAATCCTACCGCCGGCTCAAGCCCATGGTGGCCAGTATCGGCAGGAAGCTCTGGAGCGGCGACACGAAGGCCGCCATCGAAGCCTACGACAGGGCACTGGTCACCGACTCGACCCAGCACGAGTACTACCGCAAGGCCGTCGCACGAAACTGTGTGTGGGATGCGTTGTGGGCAGTGCCGTACCAGTGGAGCAGCCAGCAGAAACCTGACCGCACGGCCATGCTGGCATTCGTGGATCACATCCTCACCAAGACGCCGGATGAACTGTACAGCGAGCACGTCTCAGACGCTGTCGGCCTGAAGCTTCTCATCCATCACCTGGAAGGCCACCCGGAAGCCATCACCGCCTGGCGCAAGACACTCACCGTGGACCGCGCGCAGAAACTGAATGCCTCTCTTTCAGATCACTTCCGCGTCTGGGCCTATCTCGACACGATGAACCAGGACGCCAAGCTCCGCAGCAAGCCGGAAGACCGGGCCGCACTCGTCGGTGCCCTGCTGAAGGATGAATGGATTGGCCCACGCTATCCCGAAAGCGGCACCAATGTTGCCAACCTCATCAGCACGCTGACCAAGGACAAGGCCTTCAAACCCGAGGAAATCCCCGCCGTCTGGAAGATTCTCGCTGAGGCCCTTCCTCGCAAGGGCCGCACTGCCGGCGAAGCCGCAGATGTGCTGGCGCAACGTGGACTCACCGATGAAGCGCTCGCAGCGTTTGATCTCGCGATCAGTCAATCCACCGCTGACTACGCCACCTCCGCCGCCTTCATCTGTCGTAAGGCAGAGTTGCTCGCCCAACTCAAACGCGACGAGGAAGCCTCGTCAGACCTGCTCGCCCTCGACGAGAAAAAGATGGGACCTGGAGCCAAGAGCCAGCGTGCCGCCCTCTTGAAGAGACTGCAGCAACCGAAGGAGGGTGCGGTCTCGCAATAGGGAGTAGGAGCGCCGCACCACCCAAGGAGCGGCTGCTTCAGCTGCCGTTGATTCGCGCTCGAAGCGCGAAAAAGGGGCGACTGAAGTCGCCCCTCCTTGATTTGTAATTCGCGTTACGCCAGCTTGATTTCCTCGCCGGTCTTCGAGTTTGCCAGCAGCACCTGCTCGCGCATGTACGTGGGATCCGTGCGGAAGGTGAGACGAGCCTGATACTTGCGCTCGAGATCGACAAGAATCTGATCGTCCGAGGAACGCAGGCGTTGCATGACATCCGGGTGGATGACGACGACCACATCCCGGTTGTTCTCCGGCAGACGGGCCAGCACGGAGGTGAGGCGGCGCTGGATTTCCACGCTCATGGTGAGCGGTGTCTTGATCTGACCATGGCCCTTGCAGTGCGCGCACTCCTCAAACATGGCATCGCTCAGGCTCTCATGCAGACGCTGACGGGTCATTTCCATCAGACCGAACTGCGAAATCTGCAGGATCTGCGTCTTGGCCTTGTCACGCTGGGTGTGATCGACCATCGACTTGTACACGGCGGAGCGATCCTTGCCGTGCTTCATGTCGATGAAGTCCACCACCACAAGACCGCCCATGTTGCGCAGGCGCAGCTGGCGGGCGACTTCCGCGGCCGCCTCCATGTTCGTCTGGAGGATGACCTTGTCCACGTTCTGGCCGCTTCCCTTGTTGCGTCCGGTGTTTACGTCGATGGCGATGAGCGCCTCGGTCTGGTCGATGACGATGTAGCCGCCGCACTTCAGCCACACCTGGCGGTAGAATGCGGTGTCGATCTGGCGCTGTACATTGTATTTCTCAAACAACGCGCCGGGGCCGTTGAACAAGGTGATGCGACGCTGGGCGCGGCGCGAAATCGGCGCCACGAGTTCCTTCATGCGATCCACCGTGGCCGGATCATCGCAGACGATCTCATCGAGGTCTTCCGTGAGGAAGTCACGCACGGTGCGCTCGAAGATGTCTGGCTCCTCGAAGCAGCAGCAGGGTGCCTTCTGGCTGTCGCGGCGCGCAGCGATATCCTTCCACTGCTCCAGCAGGATGCTCAAGTCGCGCACGATGTGGCGGGTGCGCTTGCCGGAGGCCTCCGTGCGCAGGATGATGCCCATGCCCTCGGGAAGGCTGAGTCCCTCGATGATGCGGCGCAGGCGGGTGCGTTCCTTCGGATCGTCAATCTTGCGCGAGATACCGCAGGATTCGTTCTGCGGCATGAGCACGAGCAGACGGCCGGCCAGTGAGATGTTCGTGGTGACACGCGGTCCCTTGTTGCCCACGGGCCCCTTGGTGATCTGCACGAGGATTTCCGAGCCCACAGGATAGAGGTCGGGAATGTCCTTGGCGTTGATGCTCTTTTTCTTCTGTCCACCCTTGCCGCCGCGGCTCACCTCTTCCATGGCCTGGGTGTTAAGCGCCTCAGGGATGGCGTCCCAGAAATGCAGGAAGGCGTTTTTCTCCAGGCCGATGTCCACGAACATGGCCTTGAGGCCCTGCTCGATGTTCTTGATGCGGCCTTTGTAAATGCTGCCCACCAGGTGGGTGGTGCCCACGCGCTCCACCGAGTATTCCTCCAGGATGCCGTTTTCGAGCAGGGCCACGCGATTCTCGAGCTTCTCGCAATTGATCACAATGCGAGTGCCCTGGGTGGGATCCTTCTTCCCGGTGATGAACTGCGTGATTCGTTTGATACCGTTTTTGACAAACTCCAAAGCCATAAGCGTAAAAATTTAAATGAGGTTGCGGTTAGCAGGCAATCCAAAGACAAAATTATCTGCCGAAGAGTCGCTTGAAGAGACCAGGCTTCTGCTGGTTGCGCACGTTCCGGCTGCCCTCTTCATCCGCCTCCTGGCGGACGGGGGCGCGGACACGCACGTTCTGTTCGGCACGGGGCGTCCGCTTCGGCGGGGGCTCGTTGTCGCCGGAGTCACCGGCTTCTTCCTCGCTGGCGCCGGGAATCTGCACGGGCGCCACGCCTTCAAAACTAACTGCATCGACGGGAGTGAAGTCTCCCTTTACTTCCGGCACCTGTGCCAGGGCCACCTGATAGCCAGTCTCCAGTGCGAGCGCCTGTTCCATCACGCGCTTCGCAATAGGAGCCGCGCTTACGCCGCCGCCCTTGCCCCCCTGCACGAGAATGCAGCAGGCGAACTTGGGATTCACATAGGGGGCAAAGGTGATGAAGAGGGTGTGGTTGTCCTTCACGGACTCGCCCTTTTCATTGTGCCGCCAGTTCTGGGCAGTGCCTGTCTTGCCTGCCACTTCCACGTTGGTGATGCGGGCCGCGCGGGCCGTGCCGCCGTCCTCCATGACCACGCGCCACATCCCCTTGCGCACGAGATCGATCTTCTCTGGCGTGAGTCCGAAGTCCGCGAAGTTCGCACGCAGATCCGGCTTCTGCTCACGGACGAGTTCGTTGCCGTCCATCACCTTCTTCAACAGGTGCGGCTTGAAGGCGAGACCGCCGTTGCCCACGGCAGCGGCCACACCGGCCATCTGGAGGGGGCTGGCCTGCACTGCCCCCTGGCCAATGGAGATGTTCGCCATGGTTGCCTCTGAAAACGTTTCTTTGGGACGGTTCACATTCCACCAGCGCTTGGTCGGCAGGATGCCAGGATCCTCTTCTTCCAGCTCAATACCGGTGCGTGTGCCAAGGCCCAGCATGTCGCCCGCCTTGGTCATGTTGGCGTCACCTGCGTGATTGCCGTACTTGTAGAAGTAGCAGTTGCAGGAGTTCTTGATTCCATCCGAGAGCGTCATGCTGCCATGCGCGCCACCCTTCTGGCCAATCCAGCACTGCATATAGCGATTACCGAAGGTGAGGCCGCCGGGGCAGTTCCACACGTCCTTCTGAATTCCCGCGAGGACGCCCGCCAGCGAGGTCATGATCTTGTAGGTCGATCCTGGCACGAAGCTGCGGACGGAGCGGTTCAGCAGGGGGTTGGTGGGATTGCTGTTGTACTCCAGGAAGTCTGTCTTGCTGATGGAGGGAATGAACTTGTTGGGATTGTACGAAGGCACCGATGCCATGGCCAGAACCTCGCCGGTGGACGGATTCAGCACCACCACGGCACCGCGGCCAATTTTGGGCGTGCTCTCACGCAGCGCCATCTCGGCAATCATCTGGATGCGCGCGTCGATGGTGAGATACACATCATTCCCCTTCCGCGGCTCCTGATAGCTGATTTCCCGCACGAGTCTGCCCTTTTCATTCTGCAGCCAGGTGCGGATGCCTGGGCGTCCACGAAGGTCATCATCCAAACTCTTTTCGAGGCCGGCAACGCCGTAGTCATCAGGGACATACGAGTCCCACTCCTTAATCTCTTCTTCAGACACCTTCTCCACGTCCGCACCCGCCACATAACCGAGCGCATGGCAGGCCATGGAGTCATACAGGTACTGCCTCACCGGCCGCGCCTCGATGTGCACCCCGGGAAGACCCAAGCGATGCTCGGCAAACCTCGCGAACTCCTCGAAGGAAAGGTCACTGCGATAGGCCCAAGGCACCACACCGCGATGCGTGCGGTAGTGAACCTGAAGGTTCTTGGCATTGTACTCCTTGGAAAGGCCAAGCTGGTTCAACGAGCCGATGATCACCTCGTCAAAGATGGCGACGATGTCGATCTCCTCCTTCGAGCGCATGATGCCTCGATTCGGGAAAAGGAAGTTTCGCATGGGCACTTCGCGCCGGAGTTCCTTTGGCAGGCCCTTATTCTCCACTTCGAGCATCTTCTTGTACTCATCCACCAGCGTCTTGAGGTCGATGCGCACTTCGAAAGAGGGCTTGTTCGCCACGAGGGTGATCCCGTTGCGATCCTTGATCTCGCCGCGGGTGCCGGGCACGCGGGCACGCCATTCCTTGGTGGTAGGAATCTTGTGAACGAACTCCTCGTTTCGTTCAACGCTGAGATTCCACAAGCGCTGCGCCAGGGCGCCGAAGCCCACCAGCAGCATGATGGTGAAGATATAAAGGCGGAGGCGGTACTTAACGACCATTGTAGCGGTAAGCTAGCCCCTCATTCCTCACTTCATGGTGGACCAGACGCGCAAGCGTATGAAGAAGGAACAACAGGAGCGGTGAAACGAGCATGGCCAGTAACGTATTGGTCACCAGCTTGGTCCACATCCCAGGTTGAAACGCAAAACTGCCCCGGACGAAGGAGAGCAGCAAATATTCCGTGAGCAGCCACGCGAAGGTGCCCACACCCACCATCAGCACGGGAAGCTCCCAGCGCCCCCGGCGAAACAGCGGACGAATGCCCTGCATGAGCGCGCCGATCATGCCAAAGAGGATGATCGAGTAGCCCACCGGCATGGCAGTGATGTTTACATTCTTTTCCAGATGATTCTCAGTCACCAACTCGGTGGCCTCCAGAGCAGGCACCTTCTCCGGGCGGTACGGAAGGTGCCGCGCATCCCACACCAGGCCGGTGAAGAGGGCCAGGATGAGCATCACAGGAAAGGTGACACTGAGGGACGCGGAAAGGAAGAAGACCGGAGGCAACAGCACCCGCGCATATTGCGCAAAGGCAATCGCAGGAATGAACTCCTGCATCCCGAACGAAAGCGCCAGGAGGCCAAACACCAGGAAGTTATAAACGAAGCTCATGGTGTATTGGCTGTTTCCTTGTGCACCACGAACACATCTTGGAGCAGGGAGAAATCCACGGCAGATTCTACCACGGCTTCGCCGGAAATGTCACGAATCTCAAACGTCTTTACCTTCCCCAAGAGGATGTTACCGGGGAATACCCCGCCTTCTCCGGTGGAATAAACGGCCGCTCCGGGGTTGATCTTCAGGGTGCGGTCCAGGAACTTCAGCCGCAGGTCGGGCCGTGTTTCAAAGCCCCCGCGCTCCCCCATCAGGATGCCCTGCGCCTGCATGCCCTCAATGCGGGCAGCCACGCGGCACTCTTCGTCTGTAAGCAGGATCACTTCCGCGGTATGCAGGGCGACCTTGCCCGTCTTCCCCACCATGCCGATCTGGCCCACGTAGGTGATGACTGCGCTGTCCGTACCCACGCCATCTGCGGTGCCCTTGTCGATGATGACCGTATTCCACCAGTTCGACGAGGAGCGGCGCAGCACGCGGGCGGCGGTGAGCTTCATGTCGATCTGCTGGCGGTACTCCAGCATGCCGCGGAACTTGTTGTTCTCCGCGAGTGCGTCCTCGTACTTCCTGGCGGTGATGCTGAGTTTGTCCACCTCTTGTTGGAGGCGGCGGTTTTCATCTTCGAGGGCAGCCACGTCCCGGGGACTGGCAGTGACCTGCTGGACCTGCTGCTCGACCTGGGCGCCGCCGCGGATGAACGGAGACAGCACTCCCATGACCCACGTCTGGATGGCGCGGGTCTGCGGCGTCTTCAAGGTAAACACTGCCACCACTGCCGCTAGGAACAGCAGAAGGGCCGCCACATTGAGTTTATTCATGGATACAAGGCTCCGGCTCAGGATTCACCCGGTGACACCCACTGGGAGTATTCCGGCAGTGTATCTGGCTTCACCTGCCAGATGGACATCTCAGGCCTCCGAGGTGCTCACCTTGCGCAGAAATTCGATTTCGCTGAGCACACGGCCCGCGCCTTCCGCCACGGCGCTGAGCGGATCTTCCGCCACATGCACCGGCAGCGCCGTCTCTTCCTGCAGCAGCTTGTCCAGCCCGCGCAGAAGCGCCCCGCCACCCGCGAGCATGATGCCGCGGTCCACAAGGTCGGCAGAGAGTTCAGGGGGGCAGCGCTCCAGCGTGGTACGCACGGCGTCAATGATCGTGTTCAGAGGCTCCAGCATGGCCTCACGCACTTCCTGGCTGGTGATGGTGATGGTCTTCGGAAGGCCGGCGACCATGTCGCGGCCCTTCACTTCCATGGTGGTCTCCTTGCCCAGCGGGTAGGCGGAGCCGATGCGCAGCTTGATTTCTTCCGCCGTGCGCTCGCCAATCATCAGATTGTACGCGCGCTTCATGTAGTTGATGATCGCCTCGTCCAGCTCGTCACCGGCGACACGCACGCTGCGGCTGTACACGATGCCGCTCAGCGAGATGATGGCCACTTCCGTGGTACCACCGCCGATGTCCACAATCATGTTGCCTGCGGCTTCCTGCACCGGTAGGCCCACGCCGATGGCGGCGGCCATGGGTTCTTCAATAAGATACACTTCACGGGCGCCAGCCTGCTCTGCGCTTTCCTTTACGGCGCGCTTCTCCACCTCCGTGATGCCGGAGGGCACGGCCACGACGACGCGCGGCTTCGCGAAGGTGCGGCGGTTGTGCACCTTGCGGATGAAGTGACGCAGCATCGCTTCCGTCACCTTGAAGTCTGCAATCACGCCATCCTTCAGCGGGCGGATGGCCACAATGTTGCCGGGCGTACGGCCCAGCATGCGCTTGGCATCATCTCCGACGGCCACCACTTCGTTGGTGCCGGCCTTCACCGCCACCACGGAAGGCTCGCGGAGGACGATGCCGTTGTCTTTGACGTAAACGAGAGTATTCGCGGTACCGAGGTCAATGCCGATATCATTGGCGGCAAATCCAAACAGGCGTCCAAAAAAAGACATGGGGTTCGTTAAATTGGGTAGAAGTTGAGCAAAGTGATCGGAATCAGGGAAAGGGACACCGGGTCTTGAGCGTTCGTGGAAAGTGCCAGTTTCTAGAACTGGACCCTTGAATGCAGCGGCAACCGGCTGACCGCCAGTAAAAAACCCCCTAATAGTTCGTCAAGGGAAACCTTCTTGGCATTCTCATTCAGGGTGCCCTCGGCGGCATGGCATGGAACATGCTTAGTCAACCGCCTCACTATCAGGCATGTGCAGCGGAAATCATGCCATCTGCACGCGACATTCTTACGAAGAAGCACTAATTCGCCTAGGAGCCACCTTGCCAACGTACACCCCGGAGGCAGGTCGCCAGGACTGGCCATTTTTCAACCAACAAAGCTGGCACCAGGCAGCCCCCACCGACTCAAAGGGACGTGAACCCGGTTGCATTGCAGGCCCACCAGCCGGGACCCCATTTTTCTGCATCAAGAACACTCGCCCGTGACTCGGGAGAGATCTGCATCATGAGCAACGACTGGCCGTCTCCTGAACTCCCCTGCCCCACTCAGCCTGGCGTATTCCGCGACCCAGTCAGGAAACATGAAGCGATGGTTCATGTCACCAAAGGAAGCGGAAAGGACGAGTGAGAACACTCTGTCTTGAGGTGATGTATCTGCAAGGTCACGTGCGCACCACCAGCTTTCCCCCTTTGACCTTCATCACCGTTCCGAGGAGGTTTCCTCATCCGCCCAATCGACAAACGTCGTCGTAATAATCTTCTACGTATACGACAGCAGAGGTACCAGCCGATGCGGTGCGGCGCCTCCTCAGCACATCTGCAGAGATGTCATTCGAATGCACCTGCAGTAGATCCCATCCTCACATTTCTTGCATAAAACTCGCCTTGCCGGTGTCAGTTTGGAGAGAACCCGAGCTATGGAACAGAACCCCTGCCCGCAGAATCATCCGCCCGGCGCTTCGGACGCCCACGACTTCAGAAATGTGGTGAAGAACCATGCGGCCATGGTCCATGCGACGGCACGGCGCATCACTCGCGATGCCACGCTCGCAGAAGACGTGACCCAAGAAACCTTTCTCGCACTGGCGCGCCATGGACATCACCCTTTGGAGTCGGTGGCCGCGTGGCTATGCCGGGTCGCTGGACGAAAGGCGAGGAACGCCGTTCGGGGAGAAGCACGGCGGCGGCGAAACGAGGCCGCAGCCGTGGCACTGGCGTCAAGTGATACAGATGATCTCCCGTGGACCATGCTGGAGCCGGACATCAGGCAGTTCCTCAGCGAACTGCCAACGCCATGGAAAGAGTGTATCGAGGATCACTACATCGAGAGACGAGCCCAACAGGAGATCGCCCAACGCAGGGGTATCAGTCAGGCAACAGTGTCGCGATATCTCGATGCGGGAATTCGTGAATTAAAGAAAAAGGTCCGTTCCAGGGGGCTCATTGCCGGTGCCGCGCTGGCCACAGGTACAAGCGCGCAAGCCTCTTCAGCCAATTCCCTGTCGTCAGTGAGTTGGTCCGGATCGATCGCCGCAGGGGGCACGCCTCCGGGTGCCTCGGTGAGCACTTTTCACTCAGCCATCCTCGCCATGAAGGCCTCAAAAATCCTCCTTGCCGCCGTAGCCATCATTGCCGTCGTTCTTCCCACCGCTCATCTTCTTGATCGACGGGAACCAGCCGTCACACCCCTGGTAAAAAAGCCTGCGACCGCACGATCTTCCTCGAGTTCTGTCGGCTCGGAAGTCACCAAGTCCGGGAACATGGCCGCAGACCAGGAGCAGGAGTTTTCCGATCCTGTGATGCCCGGGATGCGCTCCCGAGTCGATGCCATGGTGCAGCGCTTCGCGGGTCTCACAAACGAACAGTTGGACGAGGATCCGGAATTTCAAAAACTGAGATACCGTTTCTTTGGCAACTTCGGGGGAGCAGTGTCCCCCCGCCTTCTCCAGGCGATGAATGAGATCGAAGCTGCGCTGGGCCCCGACAGGCTACCACCCGGTACGACCGCCACTTTGAGTTTGCCTCAGTCCGCTGAGCTGGCAGAACCTCACGGCCGGACTTGGCTGGAAGTCGCCTCGTCCGGGGATGCCGATCAGGCGAAGGAGTGGGTGGCAATCCAGTACCAAAGAGCGGCCCTCGAATTTCTCATGGACCCAACTCTGAAAAAATCCAGCAATGGAGTCGGGGTCGTGGAAATGCCAGTCGAAGCAAAGACCGACAACGAATGAGGCGGTCAAGCAGCTCCAGACGATGACAAAGAAAAATACTGAAGTGATGGTCTGCGATGAAGCGCGGATGCGTCTGTGAGCTAGCGCGGAGCAAGCCGGCCTGATTCAACTTCAATCACACTTCCCTGGAATCTCTCCTCATCCGCCCAGTCCGTAAAGGTCGTCGTGATAATCTTCTGCGCATGCTTCGGCAAGTGCTCCAGCAGCGCCGCCCGCCTTCGCTTGTCCAGTTCCCCAAAGATGTCATCCAACAAGAGCAGCGGCGGTTCCCCTGCTCCGTCCTCCAGCACACGCGCCTGTGCGAGTTTCAGCGCCAGGCACAGTGTCCGTTGCTGTCCTTCCGAGGCAAACGCGCCCGCATCGCGTCCATTCACTTCGAGACGCACATCATCCCGATGCACCCCCAGCGCCGTGCTGCGCACCCGCTGCTCTTCCGCGCGCGCATCGAGCAACGCCTGCTCCATCGAGTTTCCTTCAAAGCCACGCCAGTACGCAATCGCCGCATCCTCCGTCGCGCCGCTCACCGCCGCGTGCGCATGCTGCACATGAGGCGCGAGACGTTCCACCAACTCTGCACGCAGCCGCGCCAGCACCTCGCCATGTGCCGCGAGTTGCGCTCCATACGCATCCACCTGCTTCCACGCGATCACCGCATCGCGCTTCAACAAAAAGTTCCGGCTGCGCAACGCCCGTTCATAGTTCCTCAGCGCCGGCAGATACGCGGGAAACAACTGCGCCGCCGTAAAGTCCAAGTACCGCCTCCGGTACTCCGCGCTGCCGCGCGCCAGGTTCATGTCCGCATGGTCCATCCACACCACGCGAGCTGTGCTCTTCAGGTAGTCTCCACTCCTCCCGCACACCCCTTCGTTTACCGCCAGCCGCCGCGTCGTCGCGCTTTGTCCGAACCGCAGCCTCGCCTCATTCCACCGTCCTTCGATCACGCAGGCCTTGGCTCCGAAACGGATGAAGTCTGTGCGTGCATTCGTGCGTGGGGACTGCAGCCGCATCAACAGGCACGCAGCCTCCAGCAGGGAGGTTTTTCCCTGCGCATTCCGACCCACCAGCAGCGTGGTCCCGGCATGAAACGGCACCTCAGCCGCCTCGAAACACCGGTAATCCTTCAGCCGCATCCACTTCAACATCAGCGATGATGCGATGAACTTGCCCGATGTCCAGCTCCGGGTGACCGCACACACCAATCCGGCACAGTATCTGCTTGTTTAAAGAGGTGAATAAACCGGACCTCCGTACATCCGGGATTTTGGCCTGTAACGATTAGTTCGGTTGCCAGCCACCCCGCGGTGCGAACCATACTTCCCCAAACTCGAACACCTACCATCTGGCACTAACCATCTACCTCTGAACGAATGAACGACCTTGTCTACATCAGCCGCAACTTCACCGAATTCGGAGGCTTCGCCCCCGCTGAAATCGTGGACTTCCAGAAGAGAGGCATCCTGTGCGAGAGCGACTTCGTCCGCGTGCACGGTTCCGAGGCCTGGATTCCCCTGACGGACTGGCTCACCAGCGCTGTCGCCACGGATACGCCAGCGCCGAAGGCCGCGAAACCTAAGGCGAAGGCTCCTGCGAAGAAGAAGGCGGCCAAGAGCAGCACCAAAAAGGAAAAGGCAGCAGCCTGATTTCCACCTTCCTCCGCTCCTCGTGATGGCGTGCGCCATGGCGTGGCGCAGGATCATTCGCATTTGATTTCCCGGGCAGGCGGGTGCATATCACGCGCCCCCTTCCCATGCCAAGTTTCCAGACAGTCAAAGGCTTCCGAGATTTCCTCCCGGAAGATTGTGGTCGGCGCAACTACATCTTCGCCCGCTGGCGCGAAGTGGCCGCACGCCATGGCTTCGTGGAATACGAAGGCCCCATGCTGGAAAGCACGGACCTGTATCGCAAGAAGAGCGGGCAGGAGATCACGGAGCAGCTCTTCTGCTTCACCACGAAGGGTGAAGAGGAAGTCTCCATGCGCCCTGAGGTGACGCCCACGCTCGCACGCATGGCCGCCGCAAAGCAGCGCGACTATCCGAAGCCCATGAAGTGGTTTCAGATTGGTCCATGCTTTCGCTATGAGCGCCAGCAGCGCGGACGCCTCCGTGAGTTTTATCAATACAATGTCGATATCCTCGGCGAGTCCTCCCCTGCGGCGGATGCGGAGCTGGTGGCCTTTGCCATCGAAAGCCTGCGCACCTTCGGCTTGGAACCGGGCGACTTTGTGATTCGCCTGAGTGATCGTCGCCTGTGGGCGGACTTCGCAGCGAAGTTCTCGCTCGATGAAGAGAAGAACGCCTCTTTTCTTCAGGTCATCGACAAGATGGAACGCGCTCCCGAAGCCGTGACGGATGAGAAGCTCCAGGCACTGGGCATTTCACTGGCGCAGGTGCGTGAGTTCATCGCCTCGGTGAATGAAGATCATCCCACCTTCGCTCCTCTGCGTGAGAATCTCTCCGCCCGTGGCCTCTGGCAGTATGTGAAGATCGACCCCGGCATCGTGCGTGGTCTCGCCTACTACACCGGCACGGTGTTCGAGGCGTTTGATGTGAAGCATGGTCTGCGCGCCATCGCCGGCGGCGGTCGTTATGACAATCTCGTAGGTCTCCTCAGCGACGGTTCCGTGAATCTCCCTGCGTGCGGTTTCGCCATGGGTGATGTGGTCCTCGGCGAACTCATCAAGGTTACGCCCGCAGCACAAGCAGCCATGGACCAGTGGACGCATCAGGCCTCTGCCCTGGATGCTTACGTGATCATCGCAGATGAAGCACAGCGCAGCAATGCGCTGGCCATCGTGCAGCGCCTGCGTCAGGCTGGCATGCGTGCCGACTACAGCTTCACCGCGCAAAAGGTCGGCAAGCAGTTCCAGGCAGCGGACAACAGCAAGGCGCACTTTGGGGTCGTGGTGGGTGCTGAGTATCCCATGCTCACGCTGCAGAACATGCGCACGCGCTTCAAGAGCGAAGTGCCGGCGGATGCGCTGGAGCAGAAGCTTAGCGAAGCCCTGAGCGAGCCGGAGACGGGTGCGCTGCTCGCCTAAGCAGAAGCGACACTACCAAAGCCTGCGGAACCCAAGGCTCACATTCCAGGGTTCATCGATCTTATCGCCGAACGCTGCCGTGTACTCCATGTAAAGTTGATCGCGCGAGGTGAGCTGAGTGATAAGACCCACTCCACCTTCGAAGCGCACGCCGTCCAGATCCACATTCAAATCCGCACCGTCGGCGTTGATACGGCCCCCCTCCGTCAGGGCATCGATCACTGAGGCCCTGACATACGGCTGCCAGATGGACCCGTTGTGTTCGATCCGGCATCCCACGATGACACCAGCCCTCAATTGGAAGACATCGGCCTCGTCCGCGTTCACGCCGATTCCAGATTCCGTGGTGTAATCTCCGCCGGTGATGTGTGTGTAGGCGGCCTGCAGCTGCGGCTCCACAAACCATCCCTTGCCCAACGGGAACTGACGTCCCACTTCCACCGAGAGGCCCAGACCCCAGTTGTGATAGCTGCTGTGGAAGTGCTCCCCGAGGTTCGAAACTGGACCCAACTCATTCTCGAACCGGTTCACCTTGCCCACGACATCGAGATACCAGCCACTGTCTGTCATCCAGGTGCCATAGACACCACCATAGGCACTTTCCGTGTCGCCTTCGCCGCGCTCGTCAAAGTCACGATCCGCACCGCTATAGCCGCCGTACGCCCCAAGCCAGAAGCGCCCATTCTCCAAACGGAATGATCGATCCACACCCATGGAAATGCCCCAGAGGTACTCGTCAAAGCTGCTGACTCCTCCAGGATCCGCATTCAGGCGTCTACCATAACCACGCAGCCACACATCCCAGCGCTGCTCGGCCGGTTGTACCGGGGCTGGGGTTTTGACTGGCACCACGTATTTCCCGTCCACAGCAACGGGGTTCTTTGGGTCATGTCGAGCAGGAGTGGGTGCATATCCTAATCTCAGTTCACCCATGCGTTCATGGAGCGTGTTGAGTTCGCCAAACCAGATCACCGGCAGTACCGCTGCGGTGCTGGTGATCACGTGACCCTCGGCACTGAGTTCAGGAATGCCGCCACCACCTCCGCCTCCGATTCCGCCATCTACATCCACGATTTCATTCACCAAGTACCATGCTGTGGGATCAGGCGTGTTGCCCTGATTGTTCCCCAGACGCAGGCGGTAGACGAAGACGCCCGCCTCCACTTTCTCACCAGGGTTCGCCAGTTTGAAGATTGCGCCTGCGGCACCATCAGTCGTCTGGACCACGCGCAACGCCTGCCCGGGGCCCGTGGGACTGCCGCCACGATTGAAGATCAGCAGTTGATGATTGCCCTGCCCCAGCCCCTCAATCACCAGGAGATCTCCCAGGATGCGCCGGAGATCGGTATTCATGCCGAAGAGTCCGCGCTGCCCGGAGAGATTGCCATTGATGGTGAGGATTTTGAACTCCGGTCCCGTCGGTGTGGAGAAGTGGATGTAGCTGTCCACGATGTGAAGGTTCGTGATGTTCGAACTCCCGGTCATTTCCCAGAGGCTGTTGTCCACCATGGTGAGATTGGAAACACTTCCCGGGGCGGTGAAGGCCGAGCCCACCACCGTAGAGTTCACGAGAGTGATGTTTGCCAGGCCCGGTGTGGCCGCGAGTGCGACGATGGCAGGCGCGGCGAAGGGTTCAGGCTCAGGTTCGGGCTCGTCAGGAGGAAACTCGGGGTCGGGCGTGTCGGGAATTCCCACGATGGCTGGTTCCGGCGCTGTGAGGAGGGGGAAGTCGGCGGCAGTGGCGACGCGCAACCACTCCCCACTTCCGCCAGCGAATGAGTTGGTGAGCGTGATGTTGGCGGCCCCTGCCACGGCGATGGTAGGGCCACTCCGATTGATGAGGCGGCTGCTGGTGAATCTCGCGACGGAAACGGGCCCACCTTCACCAAGGGCGAAGAGCGCTGCGGACAAGTTTCCCGTGGCCATCACCAGTGAATTGTTCCCCACAATGAGGCCACCGTTCTCGGCGACCGCTCCATGTGCGAATTCACCTGTGGAAATGACGTTCGAGTTGTTTACCGTGACTGAACTGGGACTGCTCCTGGCCAGTATTCCGTGAGCCCTCAATCCCTGAGTGGACACGGAACTATTGTGGGCAATCACCGTCCCTCCCGACACGGCGCGCAATCCCACGGCATTCTCTCCGTGCGTGGTCACAGAAGAGTTGAAGATTTCCACCAATGCCGGGGCAGCGAGGAAGTTCTGCTGAGCGAGCACCCCGTACGCATTCAGGCCAGAGGTCTCCACCGTGAGATTGGTACCCGTGATGGTGGCAGGGAACTGCGGTCCCACCTGCTCCACCACGGAAAAGAGACCGAGTCCCAACCGATTCGTTGTGGTGATGGTGTTGTTTAACAACGTCACGACACCCCCATCATCTGCCACCACACCCATGGCCTCCTCACCCGTTGTCAGGACGCTGGTACCAATGGCGATGAGACTGGCTTCCGGATTGCGGGCTGCAAGGCCATGTGCGCGTGCGCCGGCGCGGACACTGTTTCCCGAGGTGGTGACGGATCCCCCGTTCAATGTGATATCACCTGCTTGGTCGGCGATCGCCCCCATGGAGTTGTCGATGCCGCTGGTCACGACCGTAACATTGGTGGCGTGGATCGTGGAAGAACCGCCAAGAGGGCTGGATGCAGCCAGGCCCGCGGAATCACGCCCCTCCGTGGTCACGGATCCACCTGTGATGGTCGCCGAAGAACCCGTGATCGTCCTCACACCGTAGCTGGTAGGACCCGTAGTTCGGACCGTGGTGTTTGTCAGTTCGATACTGGAACCGATATTCTCCACCTGAACTCCGCCCAGTTGGGTGACCAAGATGGAGCTGTCAGTCACGGTCGCGGTGCCCCCTGCGATGATCTGGATGCCATAGGCCCGGGGACCACTTACGGCGATTGCGGTGTCGCTGATTGAAGCGGAAGAGCCTGCATCCTGAACCGAGACACCATGTCCACGGGTACCTGTCGCGGTGATTGTGCTGCCGACACCACTTATTTGAAACGTGCCGCCCGAAATCGCCCGCGCCGCCGACGAGGGAGCAGCATCCGTGGGCGAGGAACTATTTGCGGTAAGCGTGCTGCCAATCAACGAAATGCTCCCTCCACCTTCGGCCAGCGCGGCATCCCCAGTCCCGGTCGCTCCCGAGACATTCAAAATGACGCCGGTGCCATTGATTTCAGTCCCGGTTCCGATGGCATGCAGGGCATGGCTGCCCAGAAAGGTGGTAGCAACATAAGTTCCCGTCGTGGTGACCTGAGTTCCACTGAGCGTGATTACCGCACCATCCTCTGCTCGCAAACCGGTGGAACCCCGTGACAACGTTTCGACCGTGCCGCCTGTCAGGGAAACGGTGCTGCCGGATCCCGTGGCAAAGACGGCGTGGTTCAACGTGCCATTCCCACCGCCACGGGTGGAGATGGCGGCATTGACGAATGTGGCAGCACCGCCGCTCTCAACGCGTAGGGCATTGAGGTTGCTTGCGGTGGTTGCTGCTGCGCCGGTGGTGATGGTGGTCCCCGTTCCATCGATCAAACTGCCGCTGCCTACCGACAGGACACCTCTCTGGTTGGCGGAGGTCGTCACCGTGAGGACGCTGGATCCGCTCAGATGGATGACACCACCGCTTGCCGCGGAGGCTCCAATCGTGGCTCCTGTACCGAGATTGATGGTGATGTTGTTGGCCGTAATGACGCCACCGGGATTGATGGCATTCAAGCCCGGGATTGCAGGATTGGCCACATTGATGATCGATCCTGCCGGCACCGTCGTGGGAGTTCCGTTGACGGAAACCGGGGTCACGACCTGACTCATGCCCGCATATTCAAGGTTGATACTGAAGGCAACGACCAATATGGCGGTCATTGCCAACCTGGGATTCGTTGAGAACAGCTTACATGGGCTGCGAAAACGCGCAGCCAGGGGATTTATTCCTTCCATAGCAATGCCTCCGGAAGCAAGCAGGCAGAGTAGAGGGCAAAAAAATCAGCCCTCCATTCGAGGAGATGACGCCAGTATTTTCTCTACTAAATTAAGAAATAACCACAGACCCATGCCAGGCTGGGAAGTTCCTGGCAGAGAGTGATATCGTGCAATATCACCGTTGGCGGAATTGTTATCAGCGAATCAATCAAGAACCACAAGTGCGCCCGCCTAACACGAATGCATGCAACAAACCACGAGAGCCGCTACACAATAAGTCTTTATGCACACTTATTCATGCCCAGAGCTTTCGTGGTGCTCATGCACTTCGCAGAAGCAACTGAATGCCATGAACGTAACAACGCGGGTCACCTCACAACGTTGCAGCCCTCCCACCTCCGCCCGCTATAAACGGACGCGCAGGAGCGCATCCCTACCGCCATATCTAGAGAAGGCGCTTATGTGCGGGACGGGGGAGGAGCTCAATCGCTCCCAAACGTTTTTCTGTTCACCAATCCCAATGGAAAGCGGTAACACCACCCTCCTCCTCTAGGGTGAGCGTTCCCTCATCAAACCTGCGGTAGGGATGCGCTCCTACGCGTCCGACTATAGTTGGGCGGAGGCGGTGGGACACCGCACCGCAAACCAACTCCATGTTCTACTTCGCGAAGCACGCCGCAGTCGTCAGCTTCGCGATCATGAAACAGCCCCCGCTCACCCTGTCGAAAACTCGACGAACCCCTTTTTCCTTATCCCCCACCCCTACTGCGCCGCCTTCTTCGCGAGCTCGTTGTACTTCGTCATGAGATCGTTGTACTCCGTGGTGCGCGTATTGAGCTTGTCCACGACGCCATCACGTTCGGTGGCTAGATCCTTGAGCATCTGGTTCTGCTTCTCGATGGTTTCGTTCTGCTTCTTTACGGCCTCATTCTGGGCGATGACGGCAGCGTTTTGACTTTCAATGGTCTCCTTGCTCTGCTCCATGCCGGTGGCATTGGCGGCGAGTTTCTTCTGCAGTTTCTCCGCCCGTGCGGTGGCTTCGGCGAGCTGCAGCTTGGTGGCGTTCGCCTCCTGCTCTTGAGCAGCAATCTTCGCCCCCTGTTCATCAATGCGCAGGGTGAGTTGCTTGATTTCCTTCTCCCAAGCGGAAAGCTTTTCCTCAAGCGTGTTGCGCTTGCCACGCTCCTCATCGAGCAGGCCTTCCACTTCCTTCAGACTGGTGCGCAGTTCCGTCTCGCGGATCCACTGCTTCGCGCAGAGACCGCAGATACCAAGCACCAGCACTGCCAACAATACTCCAAGAAACTTCGTCATGACGGCTTACTGAACAGGTGCAGATGCGGGAGCTGGAGCGGAAACGGGGGCAGGTGCCGGGACTGGCGCTGGCGCTGACGCAGGAGTCGCAGCAGCACCGGGAGCGGTAGCACCAGCCGGGCCCTTCGCCATGTCAGGAGCCTTCGTCTGGAAGGCCACCTTTTGGAAACCGACTCGGCGCACCGTGTCGAGAACCTGCACCATGGAGCCATGGCGGGCATTGGCATCCCCGCTGATGTATACGGGAGTCTCGGCGTTGACCTTGAACTTCTCGAACAACGCTTTCTCCAGTTCTGGCAGCGTCATGCGATTGGTATCCATGAAGTAGTTGCCGCTGGCATCGACCGCGAGGTTGATCATGTCCGGCTTGAAGTCCTGCTTCGCCGTGGTGGCAGTGGGCAGGGAGACCTTGATGGTCTGCTGCTTCGCCATCGTCAGGCTCACGAGCATGAACGAGGCGAGCAGGAAGAACATGATGTCGATCAACGGGATGATCTCCAATCGAGCCTTCTTCTGGGGAATGGGAGAGCGTAGCTTCATGAGCTCAGGCTGGTGGCTGCTGTGCTTGGCAAAAAGTTACGCCGTGTAGCCGAGGCTCTTCTGCTCCGCCTCATTCTGCGCCACGAGCACGGTCACGTTCGTGGCGGCGGCTTCGAGGTCGAACTGGAACTTCGCCAGACGCGAGTGGAAGTAGTTCAGCGGAATGAGCGTGCTGATGGCGATCCCAAGACCAGCTGCCGTGGCGATGAGTGCTTCACCGATACCGCCCGTCACCTTTTCGACGGCGAGTTCGCTGTCACCGATGGAGGTGAAGGAACCCATGATCCCCGTCACCGTGCCCAGCAGGCCGAGCAGCGGCCCGAGTGTCACGATGGTATCCATGGCATTCAGGAAACGGCCCGCCTTCTGCATCTCCAGTCCGGCGGCGACTTCAAGCGCGCCCTGCAAGGAGCTGTGATGATGGTTCAAACCATGATGTATCATGCGGATGACCGGGTCGGAGGAATTGCGGGAAAGCTGGATGGCCTCCTTCATGTTCCCCTCTTCAATCGCACCGTACACCGACTCCAGCCGCTTGGGATCGCGGCGCCCGGTAAGGCGCAGCCACCAGGTGATACGCTCAGCGAGAATACAGATGGCCACCACCGCCGTCAGCAGGATGGGATACATGATCGGGCCGCCCTTATGGACGTATTCCACAATGGCGTTGCCGAGGATGGGTGTGATTTCGATGGTCATTACTTATCTTGAGTGACTGGCGGGATATCTTAGCGACGGAGCTGAAAGATGAAGGGAACGGTATAAGTCGTGGCCGCTCCTGCTGGGAAACGCCAGCGGCGCTGAATCCAGCTCAAAGCGTAATTGTCCAGCTCAGAATTGCCGCTCGTGCTCAGCACACGAATTGACGTGATGGTACCGGTGGCGTCGCAAGCGATGACAAACTTCGGACTGCCGGAGATTCCCTTGGCCCGTGCCCAGGAAGGATAGGGTGGTGCAGGCCGCTTGCCTATGCTGCCTGTGCCACCGGTGCGCATCCCCTGCCCTGCGCCACTCGCGCCAGATCCCGTGCCCGTACCTGTGGACTGCACCGTGGCCGGTCGCGGACGCGGCGCCTGAGGTTTGGGCTTGGGTTTCGGCTCCGGCTTGGGCTTCACCTCTTCCATCTTGATGGGCTCAACGATCTCCTGCTTCTCAGGCACGGGGAAGATCACATTCTCTGGCACGACCGGCTCCACGATCTCCGGCACGGGCTGCTCCACCACCACCTCTTCGGGCACGACTTCCTCCACCACCTCTTCCTCGGGAACAACCTCCTGCTCCACGGAATCCGCTTGCAGTTCCACCATGCCACCCATGGTTTCATCATTGGCATCCCGGTCGGTGTTGCCCTCTTCGTAGAGGCTCAGCTCAAAGGGGGCCTGGTACAACCCCACGCCACCCGTCACGAGAAAGCTCGCAAGGATGGCATTGGCACACGCAAGCCACATGCGCGCCCCGATGCGACCACTCTGCATCGTGTAGCGCACCAGCTCGGACCGGATTCCACCCACCCGCGGCAACCGGGGTGGCGGCGCCGCAGATAAAGGTGGAGGTGCAGTTGACAGTTTCAAGCAGGTCGAAAGAGTAGAACGGAGCGCAGTTGCGTCAAGTTGCGGCTGCGTCTCAATTTCAGCGAATTCATCCCATTAGTCCCTTCTTGTGCAAACCGAGACCAATTCCCCCAATCTTTCGCCCATCCTCGCTCTTACAGAGCAGGCGGAGCAGCTCCACGCCCAGGGTTCGCCCGCCGCTTGCCGCCAGTCCATCGCCCGCGCCGAGGAAGGATTGAAGGCATTAAACATTTTATCGAAAAATGATTTTGGCCCTGCTCCCCTTCTGGCGGGTCGTCTGCTTCTATGCCGCGGAAATGCCCAGCGTGACCAGCGGACCGCCGAGGGGCGAGTGGATTCCCTCGCCTCCTATGACCACGCGCTGGCTGCGGTGGCGAGCACCACGGTGCCGGCTGATGCCTCCCCGTTTGACCGCCAGCTCGCGGCCAACATTCTGACCAACAAGGGTATCACCCTGCTGCAGTCCAGTGACGCCGACCTGCTGCGTGAGGCAGTGACCTGTTTCGAAAAGTCCGCGGAGCATCGCAAGAACCTGCCTCGCGACATGCCCAATGTCCGCTGGGGACTCGCCGCCGCGTGGATGAATCGCGGAGATGCTCTCACCCGGCTGGGAAAAACCGATGACCTCAAAGAAGCCGTACGCTCCTATGATGAAGCGATCAGTTGCCTGGAGGAGATTGGCGGCTTTGACCATCCTCCCTTCGTGGTGCGCTATGCCGTGGCTTATATGAATCGCGGTCACGCGCTCATGGCGCAGAACTCGCCGGAGGGTGTGGAAGGGGCCATCAAGTCCTTCGCCTCGGCCACGGCGATGATGGAGATCCATACGCAAAAGGATTCTGTGGAATACAACGGCACTCTTGGCTGCACCATGATGTGCCACGCAGCTGCCCGCATGGAACAAGGGCGCGAGCACGCCGAGGAAGTCGCGGAGGAAGCCCGCAAGGCGATTGCGCACGTGAAGCGTTTCGAGGAACAGGACCTGCTCTCCACGGAAGTGAGCATCAAGTCTCGCCACCTCCTCTGCCGCGCGCTGGCCACCATGCTGGATCGCACCCCTCACGATGCACCTGAGGTGGATGACTGGATCACCGAAGTCACGGACACGGTGGATGAAGGCATGGCCCTGGAGCGTCTCTGGGAGCAGCGTGGACTGGAGGGCTTCCGCCTCATGGCCGTGGAACTGTTCCGCTTTGGCGTGCGTGTGTTCTTCATCCGCCAGCCTCACTTCCTCGCGGAGTTCATCCTGGAGTGCATGGATCCGGAGAAATCCCCGGGCGCACCCGTCACCTCGGAGGAGATGCATCATCTCGCGAGTTCGGTGATTTGGGATGCGGCGCTGAACATCGAACAACGCGCGCGTGGGGCAAACTCGCAGCAGAAGGCGGCCCTGGTGGAGATTGTCAGCGACCTGCATGCCGCAGACAAACGGCTGCAGGAATTGCGCGAGCAGCATCTCGGCACCAGCGGGCCGATGGTGGTGTGAGACAAGAGTCGGATGCTGGCGGGTTGGAAAACCCCCGCCAGCATCTGTCAAAACAGGAAATCCCTGGTTCCTGGAGATCAGTGGACCTGCTCCACGAGCTTGGTGGTGAGCAGTCTCTCGCCGCAGAAGACCTCCACCTTATCGAACAAGGGAGCGCCGCCTTTCTCGGTGTACTTCACATCCAGTTCTGTCTTCACTTGAGTGGCAGGCCCGCTGGGTGAAGTGACATGGAGTTCCAATTGCAAGATACGCGGGTTGATTCCTTGAGGTGAGCGTTTCGTGAGTTTCACCTCCCAGCCGCCGGAGTTCACCTCTGCCTTGGCCGTGACGTGGAGATCCTTCGGTCCTCCGGGACCAGGTTGCAGATTTGCCCACGCCTTCCAGTATCCGGTCTGAGCGTCATGGCAGCGCAGTTGCCAGGCTTGCTTGCCCTCCCAGTCGATGCCGGTGCAGGCAGGGAGCAGCAACAGCAGCAGGGAAATCATCGTGGCGCTAAACAGGGAGATAGTTTTCATTGCGCAAATTAGTGTTTTTCCATTCAACCATAAATCGACATGGGTCGTCCAGAGGAATCCAATGGTGGATGAGGCGCAGTGTCGCAAGGTCCCCGAGGTGGGATTTGCCATGCCCCACCCCTGCCTACGAATTTGCACACGTGGTATTGCAAGCGCGCAATTTGCAGGGAATGGAGAAAGCGCGACTCCCATGCCTGACTCAGCCCCCCGTCCGCCATTGTCGCTGGATGCAGCAGTGCTCCAGCAGTGGATCGCTGCCGCAGCGGAAAAGGCCAGGGTCAGGAAGAAGACGGGCCCCGTCCCCCTGCCGCCCATCTCCGTCCCCGTCTCCGAGAAACGAGCAGCGACACTCTCCAAGCGTTTGAACAAAGTTCGCTCTCTTTTGGAAAAAGCATCCCAAGACGTCAGGCGTTTCGACGAAGCAAGAAACCGGGAGTTGCGCAGCCTCCACCCCGTGCGGCGACTTGGCCGCAGGAATTCGGACAAGCGACTCGCCAGGCTCTTCGCGAGAATCGAGCAGGCGCTTCAGTCAGCCCAGGCTGAAAAGGCTTCGCACAAACCCGCTCCCGCCGAGGAATGAGCGCTCGCGTCCCCGTCGAGATGAAACGCGTCCTGCTCGTCAGCCTCCACACCCTGGACTGCGTGGGCGGCGGAGAGGCGTATACGCTCAACACGGCACTCTCCATTTCCTCCCACGGAGATCATGTGTGGCTGGCCTCCCCCGTGGATAACCCCACCTTGCGCGAAGCCGCACAGGCCAGCCGCATGGATCTTCCCTGGATCGTAGTACACGTCGATGGGGCCGCCTGTCCCATCGTGGAAGAGCTTCCTTTCAGCCGTGTTCTCGAACTGGCGGGGCAGTCGGATGTGGTATGGATTCATCAATATCTCGGCAGTCCGCTTCTGTTTGATTTTGTCTGCTGCATGGCCCCGGATCAGCCGCTTCTCATGACGAGCCTCGGGTTCGAAGCAGCGAGGCATCTCTTTGAGCAGATGTATCAGCCCGCACCCAACCATTGGTTGGTGGAGATCTCTCCTTACGCCTTGGAGCGTCATCGCGTTCCTGGCAGGGTTCATCAGGCAGCACCCGGAGCGGGCATCTGGCGCAACATGCTTCGCCCGCATCTACCGGCTGCCGATGCCGTGAAAGACAGGCCTCCGCAAATCTGTGCCGTGGGCCGTGTCATGCCTCACAAAGCCTTTGAAATCACGATCGAAGCGCTGCCTGAGGACGCGCATCTCCACCTCATCGGCCCAGCTCGTGATGACATGTACTGCGACTTTCTGCGCCGCGTGCCCACGCTCGGAAAAGTTGTGTTCACGGGTGAGATCACAGAAACAGAGAAGCTCGCGATGATGGATGCCTGTCAGATGCTGGTGGCCTCATCCTCCTACGAGCTGTTTGATGGACGGCGCATCGACCAACCCGAACTCCTGGGCCTTGTCCTTCTGGAGGCGGTGGCGCGCGGGGTACTGCCGGTCGCATCAGACATTCCACCGTTCCGTCGCATCATGGAGGACTTGGGCCTTGCTGACTTTCTCTATCCCGAGCGGGACGTCACCAGGCTGAAGGAGTGCATCGAGTCTATCGCCGCGAGCCCCGCCCCGATCATTCAGCAGAGGGTCTCCATGGCTCAGATACTCCTGCAGCAGGGCTATCTCTGGGATGATTACTGGGAACGAGTACGCGAGATGATCTTCCCTTCGATAAGCTCACCTTCCATCCTTCCCGCAATCACCCGTGCATGACGAGCCTGTCGTAGTGAATCCAGTTTATGAAGATCTCCATCATCTCCAATCTCTATCCTCCCCATGTGTTGGGCGGCTACGAGTTGGGCTGCGCGGAGATCGCGGAACGGGTCGCCCAAGCGGGACACGAGGTGGAGGTACTCACCTCCCGGGTCGTCGGCAGGCTCCACCGGCTTCATGAGCCCGTCGGCACCGCGCGTATCAAACGCATCTTTGCCGCCTTGTTTGAATACGAGAAGCAACCGGCTCTCCATACCTCTCCGGAGTGGCACACGAGGTACGAGAGAGCTCAGGCGGGCACCATCCCGGCGAATGTCTCCGCACTCCTGGAACAGTGGAAAGCCTTTCGACCTGACGTGGTCTGGGCTTTTAATATCGTAGGCCTGGGCACGCTCGGCATCCTCGAGTGCCTGGCGTATGCAGGGTACCCGACGGTAATACACCACATGGACTTCCTGGATGTTCCGCTGGGCGCCCATCAGGCTCCACCTGGTCGCGTGGCTCGGGCCAAAGCACGGCTCACCGCCATCTCCTGCTCAGAGTTCACCCGCGAGAAGAACGAAGAGCTGGGAGGTTACGGGAAACACCTGGTAATTCCCAATGGCATCCAGTTCCCCACCACGACGCCTTCCTCCGTGCCTCCACGAGAGCGGGATGACGGCATCTTCAGCTTCATCTGCTTTGGTCAGATCACACAGGAAAAGGGCATCGTCGAGTTGCTGACGGCATTTCAGCATCTGCTGTCCATCCGGCCCGGTCGCAAGATCCATCTCACCATTCAGGGGCCATGTCATTCACCGCCGTTCCTCGATTCTCTCCGTGCGCGGATCCTTCGGGATGGTCTCAGCGACGCTGTGACACTCGCGGGACCTGTGCCCAAAGAGGAATTGCTGGCCAGCCTGTCCCGCTATGATGCAGCCGTGATGCTGCTCAACACGCACGAAGCTTTTGGTTATGCTCCTCTGGAGGCATCTGCAGCGGGCCTCCCTGTCATCTTCCCGCGAAACTCAGGTGTCGGTTCTTTCCTGCCGGAGGGTGATCCGCTGCTTCTGCGCGAGAGGGACAATGCCCGGTCGACGGCGGAAACCATGGCGAGGTGCGTGGACCATCCCGCTTGGGCCGCAGACCATGCCCAGCGCCAACGCGAGGTTCTGGTGCAGGTTTGCGACCTGGAAAAGGCGGTGCTGCCGGCGTATCTGGACGTGCTCCGCTCCCTCACACCCTCGCCGCCCGTTCGCCATCTCGAAGCCGCGCTCCTGACCAATGCACGCATGGTGGAAGACCACCAGATCTGGCAGTCTGCAGCGGCGTGAGCCACCCTGTGCCGCACTGTTCGCTGCAGCACAGATGACCAGATTGTGTTGCCGTTTGCCTCCTCAGTTGGTAGAACGGTGCAACAAACAGCTTCTGCCTTCGCGACCATGATGCGTAGAACTTCCCATCTTTGTAGCCTGGCAACAGCGGTGTCTCTTGTGATGCCAATCATCCATGCGGAGGCTCAAGAGGCGCCGGCTCAGAACGCGCTCACGGTGGCGCAGGTGGTGCAAAAGCTTGAGGATCAGTTGAAGTACATTTCCACCCTGGAGCTAAAATGGAAGCAAACACTGGTAGTCCCGCCATCGCCACGGATGGCAGAGCAGCATGCGCAAAATGTGAAGAAGCTCGAGGCCATCTCACCCTCCAGTGAGCAGAACGCACGGAGGCGTGACTTGGACATACTCAATGAGAAAGCGATGGAGGAATCTCACAGCTTCGCGAAGGTGAGCTACTCCATTTGGACGCTTCGGTATCATGACTACGGACGATTTCACGGCTCCAACACCAGCCTGAAGGGAGACAAGAAATCACTGTCCGCTGAATACATCGGTGAAACTGAGGGACGCCATCAGAACATCGACCACAGCAACCGATGTATCGATGCCTCGGAAAAGAGCAATATCTTGTTCAACAGCATGACCGCGTGCCCTCCGCTGGTTCTTATCCATCGCCTGCATAGAGGTGGTTACCCCAATGTGATGCCTGAGGGAGAGATCGCCTCGCGGGACAACACAAGCATCGAAGTCACTTTCAAGTTCCTCGATAACACCTTTGTGAAAGCTCACTTCTCCCTCCCCGGGTTCACCTGCACCAAGGTGACCATGACGGATGTCGCCGGCAGAGAGGAAATCATGGAGTCCACGGCCCCATGGAAGAGTGTGTCATCTGTTCCCTTCCTCCCCGCGGTATGGAAACATACCTTCAGCTTCGGGGGCGAAGGGACGATGGAACGAACCTGGGAGTTCATTGAAGCCAAAGATGTCGGCACAGATGGCTACAAGGCGTATCAGATACCCAAGGGATATCACGCGCTCGGCGTGAGCGAAGGGATTCCTTGATTGGGTGCAGCGCGTGGTGGCCGGGACAACGCGAAGTCGATTTGCGACGAGGTGACCTACCGCTTCCGCCCGCAATAGTCGGACGCGCAGGAGCGCATCCCTACCGCCCATTTTGCAGGAGGGACGATTGTGCGGAGGGCGAGTAGCAAAATCGGGGGCTCCGATGCGTTCTTTTCGCAAATCCACTGAGCGTGATGAAAGGGAACCCACGCCCCAGGTCCCCCGAAGTGAACGTCTCTCTCAAAAAATTGCGGTAGGGATGCGCTCCTGCGCGTCCGATTATCGCGGGCGGAGGCGGCGGGCTTATGGCGTCATCTGCCTGCTGCACATCAATCTCCCCTGCATTTTTCACCAGCGCATGCCATCCTCCCACTGACCGCCGAGACTCGGCGGACTACTTTCCTACGCGCGTCTCTTGAAGAACCGTTTCCAAGTGAGCGCGAATCCGGTCCACACGAGCAGCGCAGCGGC
Source organism: Roseimicrobium sp. ORNL1 (assembly GCF_011044495.1). GTDB lineage: Bacteria > Verrucomicrobiota > Verrucomicrobiia > Verrucomicrobiales > Verrucomicrobiaceae > Roseimicrobium. The sequence goes on along the minus strand of NZ_CP049143.1, from coordinate 3,226,097 downwards.
GAGTGACGCGAGTCCTGCAAAGGTCTGGCCAATCCAGCCGCCGGCTTCGCCGGTGTGCACCCAGCGAGCCCAGAAACGGAGTTGCTTGCCGGTATTGAAGTCACTGAACGTTTCCCACGCGGACTCGGTTCCAGTTTTGAGATCCACCGTGAGCGTGGACTTCAAGTCGGGCCGACCGCGATGCGAAGTGGCAATCGTGAAGGCGGCAGGTGCACCGGGCTTCTCAGGCAATTTCACCTGGATACTCTCCCACTCGGGCAGCTTGGCAGCGGCGAGTTTCCACGCGGCATCGAGGCCCTTCCATTGTTCAGGGGTCGGGTGTTGTTGCTTGGGAGGCGAACCACCTTTGCCACCACCGGGAGATGCCTGTCGCGGGGGAGGCGCCTCGGTACCCGTCAGGGTGAAGAGCAGATTGTTCGCCCACGTGTAGGACATGATGAGTCCGGTGAGCGCGATGATGGAAAGAGGAAGGATGCCCCAGAAGCCGAGGGCGTGGTGCCAGTTCCAATGGCGGGCCTTGCCATGAATCTTGAAGTTCATGGTGGTGCGCATGTGGATGGCGCGCCATGTCCAGTTCTTGGGCCACCAGAGGTAGATGCCGGTGAGCATCAGCAGCAGGAAGGCGACGTTTGCGGCCTTGGTGATGTTGCCGCCAATGTCCTTGTAGTCACCTTGCGCTGCAAGCCAGCGATGCACGCTGAGCACGAACTTGAAGAAGCCGCGCAGGCCTGGATTCCCCTCACCCAGCAGATCGCCACTTTCTGGGTGCACATAGATTTGTTTCTCACGGCCAAGGCTCACGGCGACGGAAGAGTTCGCCTCTGAAAGAATCATCACACCGGAGGGCGCGGGACCTTCCTTGGCATGCTCGCCTATGCGGCCCAGAAGCTTCTCCAAAGAGATGTCCGCCGGTTTCTGCGTCGCTGTGACGCTATACCCATCCGCCCATTCCAGAATCTGGCGCTCATAGGTCATGAGCGCGCCCGTCACGGCCATGACGAGGATGATCAAGCCGGCCACAACACCAGCAGCGAGATGCGACCAGAAGAACAGACTGCGGAGAACGCGAAGCATGAAGGAGAAACTGAGAACGGTTTGAGAGTGGAAAAGGCCGCTCTCGATGCAAACTCCGGCAAGGAGCATGCATCTGAAGCGGCCTATGTTTGGTTGGAACTCGTCTTTTACATCTCCGCCCATTGGCGGAGCAAGTTGTGATATACGCCCGTGAGCTGCACGTTCGTCTTCTCCACCGTGTCATTGCCGGGAAGGTCACGGCTCAGACGCTGGATGGCGAGATCGAGATCAAACAACAGAGAGCGCTGCATGTCATCGCGGATCATGCTCTGCAGCCAGAAGAAGGAGCAAACACGCGCGCCACGGGTGACAGGCGTCACGTGATGCAGGCTGGTCGCGGGATAGAGCACCATGTGACCGGCCGGCAGCTTCACGCGCTGCACGCCATACATGTCTTCGATGCACAGTTCACCACCGTCATACTCTTCGGGATCTGCGAAGAAAAGCGTGGCGGACAAGTCCGTGCGAATGCGCAGCGGGGTGCCCGGCACCTGGCGGATGGCATTGTCCACATGCGTGCCGAAGGACTGGCCCCCGGTATAGCGATTGAACAACGGGGGGAAGATCTTCAGCGGAAGCGCTGAAGAAAGAAAGAGGGGGTTGCGGCTCAAGGCATCCAGGATCATGCCACCCAGTTCCTTCGCGGCGGGATGCCCCTCAGGAATCTGCATGTTGTCCTTGGTCTTGGCAGACTGATGACCGGCGGTTACCCGGCCATCAGTCCACTCTGCCTGGTCCAGCACCTGCCGCGCGTGCGCGACTTGTTCTGCGTTTAGAACGTCAGGGATGCGGATCAGCATTATTCAGCTTTGTCTTAGAACTTAACGTTGAGCGAAACCACCGCCGAACGGCCCGGGCCAGGGACGAAGTGACCACCACCCACGCGGTCGATGTAGTCCTCGTCGGCGAGGTTGTACACGTTGAGACGAATGGCGATGTTTTCGTTCACCTGATAGCCCAGCATCGCGTCGAAGGTCCAGTAATCCGGAGCTTCACGCTGGTTCAGGTTGTTGTTGAAGCGGCTGCCCACGTACTGAGCGCCTGCACCGATCTGGAAGCCGTAAGGCAGGTCATAGACCGTCCAGAGGTTGAAGGAGTGCTCAGGCGTGTTGGGAACATGGTTGCCCACTTCATCCGCGTTCGCCGAGGCTTCGATCTCGCTGTCGAGATAGGTGTAGCCCGCGAAGACGCGCCAGCTGTCGGTGATATTGCCATTGATGCCGAACTCAGCACCCTGGACGACCTGCTCACCCGAGAGTTCGAAGTTCGTCGGGTCAGCGGGGTCAGCGGTACGGGCATTGGTCTTCTCCGTGCGGAAGAGGGCCGCCGTGAAGGAGACCTTCTCATCGAGGATATCCCACTTCGTACCCACTTCGTAGCTGCGGTTCTCTTCCGGGTCGGTGTTGAACTGGTTCACCACCGCGGAGGCGGAGCTGCTCACGAGCAGTTCGGTCGCGGGGTTAAACGAAGTGCCGTACGCGAAGTAGATGCTGCCGTTTTCCGCTGGCTTGTAGACCAGGGCGGCGCGCCAGCTCAGCAGGCTGTCGTCACGATTGTAGTGATCCGAGCCACCGTCAGCATGACCGTCGGTGAAGTCGGTTTCGAGGTAGTCCCAGCGGAGGCCGCCGTTGACTTCCCAATGGTCACCGATGGCTACCTTGTCGAAGAGGTAGAGGGCAGCGGAGTCCACATCAGCAGCCGAGTAGGCGCCGGTGTGGTAGATGCGACCGGTGAAATTCTGCGTCGGGTTCGGATGGAAGAGGTCCGACTGCGGAGTCACGGTGGACGCACGCGCGCGGTTCTCAGACTCTTCACGCGTCAGCTCGAAGCCGCCAGTGAGGGTGTGCCTGAGAGCGCCCGTTTCGAATTCAGCCGTGATGTCGGTCTGGTTCGAGTAGATGGTGTCTTCCTGATCGCGGGACTGGAGCTGATGGTTCAGCGTGGTGCCCGTGCCAGCAAAACGCGGCGCGGAGATGATGGAGTCACGAGTGGTGCGGCCCACGCGGAACAGGCTGCGGAGGCGCAGGTTGTCCGAGAAGTCATGCTCGAAGATGGCAGTGCCGATGTCCGTGCTGATTTCTTCGTAGTCGCGATCCGTCAGACCGTAGTAGTTGTGGAAGGGCACCGGAGCGGCCTTGTTCGCATACTTGCTCAGGCTGGTGACGGTGTCCGGCACCCACGGGATGCCGTAGTCAGGCTGGTTGTCCTGCTCAAGGTGGAAATAGTTCAGGGTAAGACGGGTGTCTGTACCAAGGCCGAACACGAGGGAACCTGCAAGGCCCCAGCGTTCATCTTCCACGTAGTCACGGCCGGGGATATCGGCGTGATGGTAGAGGCCATTCAAGCGCAGCGCAGCACCGGTTTCCGGGCCGGGGGCCACGGGAGCCACGGACTTTGCACCCTTGCCAGAGACGTTCACCACGCCCTTGCCGGACACAGGAGCAGGCAGCGGCGTGCCGGGTGCCTGGTTGGTCCAGAGAGGCTGGTTGACGTCCAGCGTAGCACGGAAGTAGTTGTCCGTGCCGCCGCCCACATCTGCTGCATAGAAGGGCTGAAGCTGAGCGGCTTTGGAGACGAGGTTGATGGAACCACCGGTGGATCCACGACCGGCGTTGGTGGAGGAAGGTCCCTTGAACACTTCCACCTGTTGGAAGTTGAAGGGGTCACGGGTGTAGCCACCGAAGTCGCGGACGTTGTCCACGAAGATGTCGGTCTTGGCGTTGAAGCCACGGATGGAAAGGTTGTCACCGGCAGGGCCGCCGCCACCTTCACCCGCCTGGATGGAGATGCCGGGGACGTTGCGCAGCACGTCGCGAAGGGAGGTTGCGTTCTGCTCCTTGATGACCGCTTCCGGGATGACGGTGATGGTCTGGGGAACGTCGCGAAGCGGGCCCTGGATCTTGGGCGACTCAACGCGCTCGGGCTTGTAAACCTTGTCCTGGGAGCCTTCCACGACCACGGGGGGAAGTGTGGTGGCGTTCGTGGGAGCTGTGGGGGCAGGAGCGGCATTCTGGGCCGCCAGATTGCCGGCTGCGCAAAGGAGCGTCGTAGTAACGGCAAGACCTTCGGTCGCGTGTCTGCGAGTAGAAGACTTGCTGCGGGAGCTGCGTCTCTTCATGTGTGTTGGTTCTGAGTCTAGTGGAGTATTGGTGCCAAGACTCAGTCGCAATAAGCGTTGAGCAGTCGCAATTGCGTCTGAGTCTCACCTTCATTGAGACTGGTTCGCAGCATGAGTCAATTACTATTCTTTGTTCGGAATCGAACAATGATCCCCTTTTGCACGATTCCCCTACTCACGAAGTGCTTTCGGGTTACACCACCCCATCCCCTCCGGCGCCCCAATCCTAAAACAAACAGGGACCTGCAGTGCAGGTCCCTGAGGCAAGCGAAAGCTGAAATCAGCAAAAATTACCGCTGCAGGAAGTAGCAATCCCAAAGGCCGTTGAGCACCTTCTCCTGATTGCCCTTGTCAAGCGCATGCTGGTACACGGCCACTTCCGTCATGTCGCCGTCGAACTTCTCGTCCTTCTCCAGCTTGGTGTCGGAGGGAAGCGGATAGTAGCCAAAGGTGAGCTGATCCATCATCGGCATGCCAGTCGGCAGGGAAGCCTCATCCGAGTGGGTGATCTTCCCATCTGGAGAGCGGACTGCCACACGCACCTTGCCAGCCTTGGCATCCCACACAGCGACGACCACCGACCACATCCAGGGCGAGCCCTTCTTCTCAAAGGTGGCAGGGCGCACCAGCGGCAGCACCAGCGTTTCCCCATGCTGCACGCGCGCCCAGTACTGGCCGGCGATATGACTGTGGTGGATGCTGAGGGTATCCTTGGACCAGCTGGAGCTCAGGAGTACCGGACGGATGGACTTGTCCTTCTTGGACGCATTGGCGCGAAAGACCACCGCGACGGTGACGCCAGTCGAACCGGCTACGCCATTCCCTGGAACCTTAAGCGCCGCACTGGAGTCGAGAATATTGCGAAGGCCCGCCTCGCCAGCGAAGCTGATTCGCGTGCGCGTGGTCCCTGGTCCGTTGCAATCTCCCACCGTCACCGCGGGAAGATGTTCGGGGGTGTTGTCATAACCTCTCATCCACACTTCCTTCAGGACGGGAGCGATGCTCTTCCACACATGAATGCGCGCTCCCTGGCCGGTGGGAACCCTGCGGTCCTCATTGCCACTGAGACCCTTGTGCCAGATTTCCGTGTCTGCACGGCAGCGCCACACGAGCTGGTCTTCCAAGGGCAGCGTGAGAGCCACAGCCTTGGGCAGCGACGAGGGCCAACCGGACTGAGAATTCGATGAGGACGAAGGTGCAGACGGCGTGGACGCAGCCGCCGGCGTAGCTGGCTTCGGCGTCGTTGATGTGCTTGGGGTTCCCGCCGCTTTGGTTTCCTCGCCGCGCCCCATGATGAAGACAAAGAAGCCCACGGCGAGCAGCACGGGCACCCCGGCGAGGACGTAATTTTTGTACTTCGCCCATGCGCCGGCATCTTCAGAATGCGTCACTGCAGCAGTGGACATGACGGGACGCGGATTCACGGTCACCACACCGGATGTGGCGCGCGCGGGAGAGGCGGTGGGAGCTCCGCGCTGTGTAGGCGCACCGCGTTGCGTCGGCGGATTGCGATGAGTCGGTGCTTCAGCCGCCACCGCGATGCCACCCGAGGAGCCGTTGCCATTGGAATGGGCCGACGCTCTCCCCGAAGCCATCGTCATCGGAGGGCGCGCCACTGGAGCGGGAGGCGGTCCAGATGATGTCGTGGAAGTCCGTGTGGAGCCAGTGACCGAAGGTGGCAGGGCCACCATGCCGTTGGGCACCGGCATTTTGCCATCCAACGCGTCTTCGAATTCCTTGCGTGCGATCAGGGCCGTGGAGGGACGCTCCTTGCGATCCGCGGAAATCATCTTCATCAGCCATGCAGCCACAGCGGGCGGCGTGTCTTTACGCCGTAGTTCCACGGACTTCACCAGATGATTCAGGTGGGCGTCCATGGTGCCGGCCATGTTGTCCCCCTCGAAGGGGAAGCGCTGGGTCAGCGCCTGGTAGAAGAGGCAGCCCAAGGCATAAATATCCGTGCGTACATCAAGCGCCTCACGCCGGAACTGCTCCGGAGCCATATAATAGATGGAGCCGAAGACGTTCCCCTTGCCGTCCATGGTCTGGCGGCTGGGTGTTTGGGAAAGTTTGGCAAGACCGAAGTCCAGCACCTTCACCGTCCAGGAGCCGGTGATCGTGCGCTTGAGAAAAATGTTCTCTGGCTTGAGGTCGCGGTGCAGGATGTCCGCTTTGTGAGCAGCGACGATGGCATCCAAGGTCTGGCGCACGAGACGATGGAAGTCTTCCCAAGTGAGCGCGCCGCGGTCGAGTGCTTCCTTGAGGGTCTTGCCCTCCAGCATCTCCATCACCACGAACGTGCCTTCTTCGTCCCGATCGAAGTCGAAGATATTAACAATGTTCGGGTGCTGCATGGCCGCGAGCACCAGGGCCTCTCGCTGGAACGCCTCCTCCGCAGCTGCTTCCTCCGCACCGTCGTTCTTGTTCAACAAGCGTTTGATTGCGACCTCACGCTTCAGCGTGCGGTCAAACGCGGTATACACTTCACCGAAGCCGCCTTGGGCGACTTTGCGTACGAACTGGTAGCGATCAGCCATTTATAGTAATTTCACTCGTTTGAGTATTTGGTCAATATGAGTGCTAGCAAAAATTAGTCGTTTTCTCAAATTTTTTGCAACACGGCCATCAAAACAGAGTGAACGGACAGCTTTTGCTCGTTGCGAAGCCCATTCATTCGCGTTTCCGAGTTCGCTTCTAACATTTTTCTCACACGGAAGTCGCAAGATTCAGAATGGCATTTAGTAAGCATTTAGATTTTGTCGCAGCATGAATGTGGATGCAATCACGGGCAATTCGGCACTAGGGCGTGTTTTAGAAATGGTATTTGATAGCATTGAGAACGCAAGCTAGCTGAACAAAGGCGAGGAAGGTGGCAGCAAGTTTGTCGAGGCGGCGGTCGATGCGAAGGAAGGTTTTGAGGCGTTGGAAGAAGTTTTCCACTTGGTGACGCTTGCGATACCAGCCTTTATGATGTGCGGCTGGCTGCTTGCGTCCCTCGCGTGCGGGCACGCAAACGCCCACACCGCGGTCCTCCCAATGGTCACGCAAGGCATCGACATCATAGGCTTTGTCTCCCACCAGCGTACAGCCTTTGGGCACGGCCTTGGTCAACTCGAGAGCCACTGTAGATTCATGAACCTGTCCGGCACTCAGCTTCACGCAACAGGCCATGCCTTTGGTATCTACCAAGGCGTGAACCTTGGTGTTGGCCCCGCCCTTGGTGCGCCCGATGGCATTGGCTTGGACTCCTCCATGTCCGCCATTGGCAAACTGATGCACCTTGCAGCACGTAGCATCCATGTGGCGCAGCTTGCCTGTGGTGTAGCGTGCCAGCCTGCCTAAAAGGCGCTGCCAAAGGCCACCCGCCAGCCAGCGACGAAAGCGACCGTACACTGTCTCCCAAGGGCCAAACCCCTCAGGCAGGTCCCGCCATGGGGCTCCTGTACGCAGCACCCAGACAATGCCCTCCAGCATCAACCGCACATCCTTGGAAGGACGGCCACGCCGGCGTCTCCTTTTGGATCGAATCGAAAAATCTTTCTCCGACCGCTTACGTTAATTTTTTTAGCGCCTCCCAGCGGGCGTCCGACAGCCACAAACGTTTGATTGGTTGCATCGCAATCACCTATCACTCAAGAACATTGCCCAGGCAATCTCGTCGTCCTACATTATCAAAACACGCCCTAACACAGTGCCGACGGAGCGAGCGCGATCGAAAGGAGCCGTGTCGTTTCCGAAACGGTCCGATCCATAACGGACATCTCATCTAAATATTATTTCAGACCTTGGATATGATAACGGCCCGGTTCCTCACTCCGTTTCCCTAGGTCGTGTCTGAAAACCTGTATTTAGGACCTTAGCCAGTCAATCACTGCGGCGAAGTGAATAAGGGACAGGAAGTTCTGAGCAAGCTTGTCACGACGGGTGGCGGTGCAGCCCCATCGCTTCAAGCGGCAGAAGAAGTTCTCCACCCGGTATCGAGTGCGGTAAAGTTTCTTGGGGATGCGCACCTGATGTTTGCGGTTCTTCTTGGTGGGGAAGCACGGTTGATGACCCAAAGCGCGTAGTGTGTCGCGAAGTTTGTCATCATCAAAACCCTTGTCCCCCACGATGCGCAGATTACATCCCGCTCTGATTAGATTGACCACATGACGTCCTTCGTAAGCCTGTCCTTCAATGAGCGCTGTGTTGACCAAGCGACCTTGGGCATCGGTCAGAGCCATGAGCTTGGTGTTGCGTCCACCACGCGTCTTTCCCATGGCTTGTGTGGCAGCACCGCCAGCGGGATTGGCCGCGCATTGGTGCACCAGGATGTGAGTGCCATCCACCAAGCGCACCGGACCGCGGACTCGGCGCGTGAAGACCTCCAGGATTTTGAACCAAAGGCCCTCCTTGGCCCAGCGGCTGTGCCAGCCGTGAATGGTGGAGTACGGCCCGAACCGCTCTGGCAGGTCACGCCAGGGCCCTGCGTTGCGCAGGCGATAGAACAGGGCGTCCAATAACAGGCCCAAGTCGGTGCGAGGTCGCCCGCCTTGATTTACCTGGGCACCACCATTTTTGTGAGCCGCTTTTTCAGCGGCTCCCACCAGAGAAATCGAACTTTCATGTCGTTCCTATGCTGCCACCAAATATCCTCTGAGCCACGTTATTTAAGACTCATTTGAGGTTCTCAGACATGACCTAGAGGCCTGCCAGCACATGGAAGAATCCATCCCATTAGAAGAACTTACCAAGCAGCTTCATGCGGCCTTAGAGCCCACCTTGGAAGAGCTTCGGTATGCGGTGAGCTTGCACCCAGGTTTTTCCGTGGTGTCCTCAGGCATCGGTGAAGACGGACCTGTACACTCATGGATCGGGCTGACGAGCGAGCGAGTCGACAATGAAATGCCGGAAGTCACCCTTTCGATTTCATGCGTCTTGATCCGCTGGCCCGAAACCGTGGATACCACCTTGCGTTGCGCGGTAGGATGGTATCGAAGCGCTACACTGGGAGGCCTTGATGGATTTTGCATCTACGAATCGGGACAGCCTCCCATCCAGGTCGGAGGCTTCCCCGATCTCTCCCGCGCCAGCCAACACTTCCCAAGATTGAAGGCCGCATACCTGAAAGCCCTGGACAGAGGCACGCCTCCCTCCCGTACCCAGCAGTTTTGGAACAGGCACTTTCGAGGTTGCCCTCCTCCCATGCATTTCTCGTTGAACAATCAGTAGGAAACTGGCCTGGATTGCATCGGGGCGCTTTAAGTGTAGGAGGCGCTCCGTGCTGACCGGACGACACTCCAAGCTCAGCGACCCAGCCCACGGCACACCACGATTGCTACCAGAAGCGCGATGGCCGGGTTCGCTGCAGCGCATGGTTAGGCATTTCTCTGCTAGCGGGGTTTCTCGGAATCTTCCTCATTCCAAATAGATGAAGTGCAATTCTCTCCGTATTCAGCAACAACCTGCCTGTTTGCTTCATTTCCATCGACAGCGAAGTAGACTTTGCGGATTCCGATGGCATGTGGCTCGGGGCCCCAAATGATTGCCTGATATGGCCTTAAATGAGGTGTTTCTTCCACGGTGTTCGTTTAGAGTCGCCCAACATCAAGAATCAGCCACCGGTTGCAAGCTGATTGCCTACGCCCGCTTATTCGGCCTGTTGTTCCATTGGAGGAGTACCACGCATGGTGCGGTTGGCTATTCCCGCTCGATGCAAAGATCCACCGAAAGTGTGGTCCGCAAGTTCTTCCTTTCCCCCTCAAACTCAAAAACGAAAGTCATGTCCAAGGTGACGCTTACCTCGTCATCATGCGGGTCACCAAACGTGATGGAGTGCAGATCGATGGGATTATGGACGCTCCAAATGTAGATCGAGCCCTCAACGTAGCCGTCCTCCGGATTTGATGGAAACTCGAACTTTCGACCCGCTAAGTCTTTCAGGTCAGTCGCGCTAATCTCAAGTATGAAATCCAAAGTCTGCTCAACAGCTTCACCATCGATGGTGAACGGTATCAACTCAACTGAAACACCGGGCTGCCGATCACCGATGAAGAGTGATCCGCTTCTCGGACGAATCAGGTCGGCAGGGAACTCGGCCGGAGGAGATTTGGACATAGGCGCTGATTGTGAATTGATTTCGTAAGCGGGTAACTTCCAAACGTGCTGCTATTCGGATTGAGCGAACGACGCCAAGCTCAGCAAACGGTTAGGCGTCATTGGGGGTCGCTTGGTTTTCCTTCAACAATCTTGACGCCGGTTGGTGGCTTGAAAAGTTCAGGGTCAAAGGGAAGGTCCCTCTCGTAGGTCAAATAACGGATGGAAAAGTAAGGTTTGTCGTCGCGAAACACGTCGAGGTGAAAAGGCTTTTGGGTGTCTGCCCGGGTAAAAAGAACGATGCGATAGTCCGCGTGCCTAAACTCGGATGCGTCACAACGCTGTCCGTCGAGTGACTGCGGTGTGAGTGAAGCAGCCTGATGACTGCGAAAAAACTCAACTTCCTTACCAAATTCCAATGTGGAAAACTCCTCGGGAGCGTTGCGGTCGAGAATGTTGTGGTGTGTATTGAAAGTGGGGCCCGGGTCAACGATGTGTTGCGCGACGCGGGGAATGAGATTGACCATCCAGATATCTGGCTCTGCGACGACGATGAGGCCATGGATACCGAGTAGTGGGTCGGCTTGTTCTTCCATGCGGGAGTAAGTGGTTCCGCCAATGTAAAGAATCTTGGGTTTAGCGGCGAATGAGTCTGGCTGAATTTTGGGAGAGATACTGCGATACTCGATTCGCGTCAGTGGCGGCTTCGAGTCTGCCGCGTGGAGTTGAGCGATGGCCACAAAGACCGGAAGGATGAAGACGATTTTCATGTTTATTTCTTCGCGCTGAATCGAAGTTGCGGGGAGTTAGAATCATCCTTTGTCATGGTGGTCAGGGTGAGCTGGATTCCGGAGGCATCTTCAGGCCGTTGCAATTCGGCAGTGTAGGTAACAATGGTGCTCGACCAAGAGGTCTCAGTGACAGGATAACTGTCATCTCCCGTCGTGAAGTAATGGGAACGAGGGATGGAATGCCCGGCAAGTGTGAAGCAGAGGCTATAACCATCCAATGGAGTCTCAGAAGTTCCCCACCATCTCTCGCTTTGATGTGAATTCTGCTCCACCCAAGCCGAGTTGATGTGGATCGTCTGGCCGTCAATGCTCAATTCCATGGGCGAAGCCTGCAATGATTGTCTCCACGTGCCACGCGCCAACGCCATGTCCTCGGACTGCGATATCGTTTCCTGGCCTGGCTCATCCCAGTTTGTTAGAAAATCCCAAGCTTCACCTAACGCAGCAGTCGCCAACAGCAGGCAGCAAGCAAGGGCGAGTATGCGCATGATCCATGGCTTCATCACGTTGGGTTTGATCTCCTGGCCTGACGCTAAAGCTCGGCCAACCGCTGGGCGAGACAAATGTGTTCGCATCCGTCTCAAGACACCGTCACCCAGCGGGTTGGCCGCAGCGCATGGTCAGGCCGTGGGCATCTTCTAGCCACGAACCGCTGCTTCGATCGCGGCGATGTCGATTTTCATTTGCGTCATCATGGCTGCCATCGCCTTGGCAGACACATCCTTGTCGGCATTCGTCGTCAACTCCGTCAACCGCTTTGGGTAAACCTGCCACGACACCCCGTAGCGGTCCTTGAGCCATCCGCAGTGGCTTTCCTCGCCACCATTCGCGGTCAGCGCCGCCCAAAGCCGATCCGACTCGGCCTGATCGTCCGTCGCCACCGAAATCGACACCGCCTCAGTCAGCGTGAACATCGGCCCGGCGTCGAGAATTTGGTAGGGCACTCCGCCCAGCGAGAAGTCGATTACCGAGAAGGCACCATGTCCGGCGTCGGCAGAAAAGGTCTTCTCGATCCGGCTTCCCGGGATCAGGGAGCAGTAGAATTCAGCAGCCTCAAGGCCTCGACCGTCGCGGAACCAGAGGCAGGTACGGATGGAACTTGTCATAGTATTGTTCGTTGTAAGTAAGTTGATGGTTTTCGGGTCTTTCAATGCTACGACGAACAAGCGAGTGACTTCAGGACATTCATTTTTCGAATTTCTTGGTCGCGGGGAAATGGTTCAGCGGCCTAACGGCAGCGAAAGTGGGCATATCGAGGACGTTGCCGAACGTCGCAGGCCAGGCACCCACTACCCGCTATTGGGAGCGTCCCCCCGATGCTGATGCCGGCTGAGGTTTGTTGCCCCCCTTCGAAGTCGGGTCGGAACGGGCAGCGGATTTTCCATCGCTGCCTTGTTCGCCTTTCTGTTTCGACCCCGCAGCGAGTTCAAGCGCGGAGACGATGTCGCTATATCCCTTTACACGGGCGACTTCGATCGCCGTCTTGCCATTGACCTTGAGGCTCGCATTGGCGCCAGCCTCTAGCAGGCGCCGCACCACGGCCGCCCGGTTGTAATAGACGGCCATAAAAAGTGCGGTCTCCCCCTCGCCACACTGGAGATCGACTGTCGCTCCGGCCTTCAAAAGCATGTCGACCACCTCCACGTGACCTCCATAGGCCGCCTGATGCAGGTGCCACACGGGTTCGAATCGCTCAAAATGCTTGTAGTCGTTCACGCCATCCGGTTCCGCTCCGGCGTTGAGGAGCATCTGCACGCTCATGGTGTCACCCTGAACACAGGCTCGATCCATCAGCCAATACAGCTCGCCTGGGCCGATGGCCTTCTTGACCGCCGGAATCACGTGGTTCTGGGGCTCCGGGTCATCCCCTTCCCCTGAAGAAAACGCGCCCATCGGCAGCGCCGCGAGAGCGACTACTGTTAGAAGGATGATGGTTCTCCAGCGGTTCATATCTAAAGCGAACGAACCAAGCTCACCGCCGCATTTGCGGTACGAGCGTGATGGCCGGGTGCGCTGCAGCGCACGATTAGGCGCTTTCATGCAATTCAACTCCCTGTTTGGGGACGAGTTTTGGACCCACCTTGGGCTTCGCGGCATCGCGCGTCGGCGGCCTTAGCGGCTTCTGCTGCGACGGCACGGAGGTATTCCGCATTCCAAAGGTTGCATACGCGGCGAAGCGGTGGCCAAGGATCTCGGTGATCGGAACGCCCCGCCACCACGACAAAGGGCCCGAAATAGTGCCACAAGTCCAACATCATTGGGCCGAATGACTCCCGAACCGTGTCTCGCTCAACAGCCCCAATCTCGTATGCACGAGCCATTGCCTCGAAGAAGTTCATCGTCGTCAGGATAGAGTTTCTGATGGTCGCGTCTTGTGATTGGCTCGTAGCAGTGTTAATTTCTTTGGCGCGGCCCTCGTCGATCTTCCATTGGGACAAATTCAAATTATCTGGAATTTGGTATAACGCCGGAAAGTTTGAGAAAATCACGTCAAGGTGTGATCTCACTTGGTTGTTCCATTCAGCCATCATCTCGAGGGTATACTGGTATCGATTCCAGCGGTGGTTCTCGCTGAGCGAATAGGCTGCGAAAAACAGACCTGATGCGGTAAATACGACGCCAGCAGAACTCACTGAATCTTTCACAGATTCATGGTAACCAAACTTTAGCAAACAAAACAGGCCGCCGCTGGCTATTGCGCAGAGGATCAAGATGAGTTGCAGTCTGGTGGCTTTCATTCGTGAGATTCAGGGTGCGGGTGCGCGCGCAACATACCAATTGTGTGCAAACATGCAGAAAAAACAACTCAAGCTATAGGGTTTTTCAGGCTACCTCTGGTTCTGGCTTTGCAGGCGCAGGAAAAAACCTGCTGAGTCACCCCTGCGGCTCCGCTCCCACAAAGCGTGGCACCCCGCCTGTCATCCCCCTCTGCGTTCTCCCCCTCATCTGCAGTCCCACCCCTTCCACCCCCCATCTGTTCTGGACCTTCCGCCCGAAATGGTGTATAAACACCTTAATCCCCCCTGCCCTCCAGACGACCCCGCAGGACCCCCCGGCGAAAAAAATTCGCAAAATCGAATTAAGAAACGGCAAAGAATGCCGTTTCCGCGCCAATCACAGGTGAATACCAACCTTGCCCCGCTCATGAAAGCGAAACTCGCCCTTGCCGCGCTGACCCTTACACTCGGCGCCGCCGCCGTCCATGCTGCCAGCTTGCCGGAGGCGCAGAAGATTGACGCCATCCTGGCCAAGGAATGGGAGAAGAACAAACTGAAGCCCAACGCGCCGGCCACGGATGAGGTGCTGGTGCGCCGGTTGTACCTGGACATCGCAGGCCGCATCCCGACGGTGGAGGAATCGCAGGAGTTCGTCCGCTCCAACGACCCGGCGAAGAAGACCAAGCTCATCGACAAGCTGCTGGGCAGTGACGGCTACACCAGCAACATGTTCAACTACTGGGCGGACGTGCTGCGCCTCACGGACAATGTGAAGGGCCGCATCACGGCCGAGGCCTATGAAGAGTGGCTGAAGAAGCAGCTCAAGGCGAACACGCCCTATGATCAATTCGTCCGTAACTTGATGACCACCGAAGGTGGCGTGTGGGATAGCGGCTCCATCGGCTTCTACATGCGGGATGAAAACAAGCTCGATCACCTAGCCTACACGGTGCAGGTCTTCTTGGGCACCCAGATCGTCTGCGCCCAGTGCCACAACCACCCTTTCGACAAGTGGACGCAGATGGATTACTACGGCATGGCCGCCTTCACCTACGGCATGGACACCCGTGGCTATGAGAAGAACGCGCTGAAGAACCTGGCCCCCAAGGGCAAGAAGGGCGCGAAGGCTCCGGACATTGACCGCGCCGCGCTGAAGAACATGACCAAGGATGAGCGCAAGGCCTACATGGCCGAGCAGCGCAAGAAGATGGAGGCCACTGGTACTGAAGAGGCGAAGAAGCCGCAAATCAGCCGTGAAGATGTGGAGATGGTACGCAAGGCCTTCCAGGATGTGATGAAGCCGCTGCGCTACACGAGCATCAACTGGGCGGACAAGCTGCCCACGCTGCCGGCGGACTACAAGTATCCAGATGCCAAGGCTGGCCAGACCATCCAGCCGAAAGTGATGTTCGGCCATGAGGCGGATGTCGCCGGCAGCCCCACGCGGCTGGATGCCTTCTCCAAGTGGATGACTTCTCCTGAGAATCCGCGCTTCACCACCGTGATCGCGAATCGTATGTGGAAGAAGGCCTTCGGCATCGGCCTCATCGAGCCGGTGGATGAAATGATGGACTCGACGGTGCCTTCCAACAATGAGCTGATGGAGTACCTCACCGCACTCATGCAGGAGAAGAAGTACTCGCTGAAGTCCTTCCTCCGCGTGCTGTACAACACGGACACGTATCAACGCATGGCCACCACCACGGAAGTACCGCTGGGTGAGACCTACCATTTCACCGGCCCCATCCTACGCCGCATGAGCGCCGAACAGGTGTGGGACTCCATGGTGACGCTTTCGAAAGGGAACATCGATGACCAGGTGGAGGACGACAATGTGCGCCTGCACCAGTACCTCGATGATCTGAGCATGTTCCTCAACACCGTAAACTCGAAGGGTCCCGAGGCACTCGTGGAAGTCGCAAAGCAGGGCACTGCTGCCCGCGCGGATACCGACAAGAGAATTGCGGAACTCACGGAGCAGGCCAAGCAAATGCGTGAAAGCGGTGGCAATGCTGATGCCGCGCAAAAGCTAGCTCGTGAAGCCGCGCGCCTTCGCAAGGGAAATTCCAATGATGTGCTCGAAGCCCTTATTGGCGAGGAGCGCGCCAACGATCTGCGCCGTGGCTACCGGCCCGAGAAGCAAGGCATGAGCGCTTATGACAAGGCTGCACTCGCTGCGCTCTCCAAGGAAGAGCGCCGTGAAGCCATGAAGATGGGTGGCAGCCTTTCGCTGAACGCCCGCGCCTCGGAACTGCCCTCCCCTGCGAAGCCCGGCCACTTCCTGCGCACCTTTGGCCAGTCGGATCGCGAACTCATTCAGAACGCGAGCGATGACGCCTCCGTGCCGCAAGCACTCTCGCTGCTCAATGGTCCGGCCTCCGAAGTACTGGGCAATCCCCTCTCCAAGCTCAGCCAGGACCTGAAGAAGGCCGCCACGCCGCAGCAAAAGATGGATGTGCTCTATCTCTCCTTCCTGAGCCGCATGCCCACGAACAACGAGCGCGCCGTGATGGGCCAGGTCCTCCAACAGCGTGGTGACAAGGCGGTCGATGACGTGACGCACGCGCTGCTCACCGGTTCGCAGTTCCTCTTCATCCAGTAATCATCTCCACCACAATCCCTGCTCAAGCCAAGTCAGTCGCCCATTTCTCACCTCCTTCATCCTATGAAAACGGATCTCCTTAGAGCTGACGAACTTTCCCGTCGCGACTTCGTCATGAATGTGGCGAAGACCTGCCTCGGAGTCTCGGTGATGGGAGCGCTCGCTCCTCGCATCTCCGCTGCTCCATTTGAGGGAGCTTCGAAAGCGAAACAGGTCGGCACTGCGCGCAATGTCATCTACCTCTACATGAGTGGTGGCATGACGCATCTGGACACCTTTGGCTGCGTGCCGGGAGCGGATACCATGGGTGACACCAAGACCATCTCGACCTCCGCGGATGGCGTGCAGATTGGCGAACTGCTTCCGAACACGGCGAAGATGATGCACCACGGGGTGGTCATCAACTCACTGACCAGCACGCAGGGAGCGCACGCCCAGGGCAATTACTTCCAGCACACCGGCTACACCATGCGCGGCGCCACACGGCACCCCACCATGGGTGCGTGGTTGCAGAAGTTCCAGGGTAAGGGCAACAGCGCGCTGCCCGGCAGTGTGGTCATCACCAGTGACAGCAAGCATCCGGGCGGCGGCTTCTTCGAGGCGGCCTTCCAGCCTCTCATCGTGAACAACGCTGCGGCCGGCCTGCAGAACAGCCATCGCCTGGCGGCTCTCACGGAGAGCGATTTTGACTATCGTCTGAACCTATCGGCGAAGCTCGACCAGGGATTCCAGTCCGCCTATGAGTACAAGAACGTGCGTGCCTATGCGGATGTGTATCGCGACGCCGTGAACGTGATGAAGAGCGAGGATCTCGTGGCCTTTGACCTCAACAAGGAGCCGGAGGACATGCACGATCTCTATGGTAATGACTCCTTCGGCCAGGGCTGCCTGCTGGCGCGCCGTCTGGTGGAGCATGGCGTGCGCTTTGTGGAAGTGACACTGGGCGGCTGGGACATGCACCAGGACATCTACACGCGCCTTCCAGAGAAGCTGGACACGCTCGACCAGGGACTCGGTGCCCTGCTGGGAGATCTCGATCGCCGTGGACTCCTGGAAGATACGCTGGTGGTGCTCACCAGTGAGTTCGGCCGCACGCCGAAGATCAACCAGAACTCGGGACGCGACCACTATCCCAAGGCCTTCTCCAGCGTGCTGTGGGGCGGCGGGGTGAACGGCGGCCAGGTGTACGGCAAGACGGACAAGGGCATTGAGGTGACGGAGAACAAGATCACCGTGCCTGACTTCAATGCGACCATCGCCTATGCGCTGGGCCTGCCGCTGGATACGGTGCTCTACTCACCGAGCAAGCGTCCCTTCACCGTGGCGGACAAGGGCCAGCCAGTGACGGCGCTGTTTGGTTGAGATGGGAGGAACGGGGATTTCATTTTCTACGCAAGGCAATACAGCGGGGCAGGTCACACCTGCCCCGTTTGTTTTACGGATGTGCCCGTGATGATGTGGGACAGTCGCGAATCACGCGGGGGAGGTGGAATGTGCGCTTTGCGTCGATGTCGGTATGCGGAAGCACGAGATTTCTATCGTGGCCCCTTGTTTTTGTGAGTGAAACCCCTTCGTTCAAAGCAGTGTCGCGGCCTCAAGGGAGGCCGTTGCCACCGCACTCCACGACGCAAAGCGCTCCGAAGATGTTCATCGGTTTGCGCTGTGGAATCTGCCGGAACACAAGCAGGCTGATCCTGTTAGTGGGAACGGCTGCCGAAAGTGGCAGAGCAACGAGGAGATGGTGAGTTACAGACCGTAATGGGGACAGGAATGTCCCCACTCCTTGAAGGCTGGCGACGTTGTGGAGAATGGTGTATCAGGAGATGTTTCACGCTCTCGGGAACGAGGTGTTCCCGCTCGCTGAGCCTGCGGCAATGTCCTGGGCGATGGGCAAACAAAAAGGGTATATCACGCCATGGTGTGATATACCCAAGAATGATTCCTTCGTGCTCGGGGCACGGCTACTGGGCTAGCTCCCCTGGCGAGCCAGCCACCACTGGTAGAGCCAGGCGCAGGCGCCGATGAAGAGGACGGCGGTGATCAGGAACTCGGTGGCCTGCACCATGAAGCGGCGGCGCTTGGCCTGGGCCTGGGCAAAGGTCATCTTGCGAGGCTTGCCCACGGGAAAGCCCAAGCGATCCGCAGCCATCTCCACCTTCAGGCGGTGCATGTTGCGCTGAATCTCCTTGGCTTTCCGCTGCAGGGTCGCCACATCACGCGGCTCGCTTTCATCCATGAAAGGGAGCATCGGGGCGTTCTGGGGTGCGCGCTTGCGCATGCGTTTGTTTCCGGCCATGGGGAGTTTCAGGCTAGGAGTTTGAGAGCGAGGTAGAAAAGGATGGCGATGATTGCCAGGGGAAGAGTGAAGGCGAAGCCCATGCGGAACCACGTGCCGAAGTCCTGCGGCAGCGCCCCGGGAGCGCCCACGTGATGCGCCACGCCGGGCATCACACTGGCGAGCCGATGATTGGCCTTCCCATATTCGGATTCAGCATCCTCCACCGCACCTACGGCGTGATCGAGGACGTCCTCATCATGGTTCTGCTTGATGAGTTCCGGAGAGATGTTCCGAAGCGTATCGAGGTGGTGTTGATACACCTCGCGTGCGAGCGAAATTTCCTCCACCGCCTTTTGCGAATTGTGCAACTCACGATCGAGTTTGGCGAGACCACGGCTCAGGCGTTCGCACATGTCGCGACGACCGTCATGGAAGCGATCTTCTTTCTGCTGGCGCAGCTCGAGTTCGCGTGCTTCACGCTGGGTGCGATCAAGCTCCTGCTGGAGCCTGAGAGCCATGGCCTGCTTCATCTTCAACTCCCCAGCAGAGTCTGGAGAGATGCCCACGGCGGGCATGGACGCGCTGGCGGCGTAGTTGGCAGCCCGCTTGGGCTGCCTGTTGTGTGCCGTTTCCGGCTCTTCGAAGCGGAGCTCGGGAGCATCCTGCTCGTCAAAGAAGCTGGTAATCTTCGGCATAAAGAGGAGCTGTTGCTTTGCTCCTCTAAGTATTACGGATTTCCTAAGTTTGCCAATCGTTTTGTTCTCTGGAGCGCGAAAAAGTAAGGCATCCCACCAGACAAAACTGTTAGTATGAACAGTACGCTCAGTGCACCGAAATCTAAGGCTCCAAACTCAGGAACGTTCACGCCTTTCGCGACTGCAGCGTGGCGATGTACGGCAGGCACCACGAGGATGCCAACCGAAAGCACGATGTAGAAGAAACTGAGCACCAGACAAAGCGTTCCCCCGAAGCCGGAAACAATCTTGGCGGAGTTTGTCTCGCGGAAGTTGGGCAGCAATGCGCCAAGTGAGAGAGCGAGCGCATTGAGTCCGATCGTTTGCATGATGATCGCGATGACGAAGAAGGAGGAGCGCTCGAAGGAAAGCTTGAGGCTCATGGAGGAGATGATGACCAGCAGTGCGGTGACCGGCGTGACGACGCAGACATTGAGCCACAATTTCTGACTCAGCACTTTTGTCAGAGGAAAGGGAGCGAGTCCCAGGATCCACAGGCGCTGGCCCTCCATGCTGAATTGGGGAAACACAAAGCGCGTGCTCAGCGTGGACATGGCCAGGCAGCACACGGTGAGATTCAGGTAACTCGTGATGGAACTCCAGATCGCATCCTTGTAGTTGTAGCTCAGGTGGCGCAGGTTCGAAGTGTACACCAGCAACAGCCCGAAGATCAGCGCGCACTGGCCCCACTGCATGGGCTCGCGAAGGAAGATGCGCACGTCTTTCATCACGAGTGCCTGGGTCTGCCGCCGCAAGCCCAACAGGAACATCCGCAGCCCGCGGCGTGAGCGTTTGCCAAAGACCTGCTGTCCCTTGGTCAACTGGCGTCCCTCCATGCGCGCCATGGCCATATTCCAGGTGTCGTAGAAAAATCGTCCTGCAAGCCAGCGTGTGAGCAGCCACACCACGAGCGCATAGCTCATGAGCGTGAGCAGGTAGAACCACGAGCGCCCCGGCAATCCCCTGCCACTGGAGATCACGACTTCCGCCACCCAGGAACTGGGCAGCAGAGGATGAGTGCACACCTTTGTGTGCTGCAAGAGCTGGTTCACATTCGCCGCGACGTCGCCGGAAATGAGTTGGGCGGTCTGCTGCCCGCGAATCTGCCATGAAATGCCGATGACCACCGCAACGCCCAGCACCACGGCCACCTTCAGCCACCACGGACGGTAGCAGCGCACGACGAGCAGCAGCAGCCAGGAACTCATGTTCGACGCCACGGAGATGAGCGCCACGACCGCAAGAAGGCTCAGAACGTAAAACGAAGGGCTGGCCTCCAGCACATTTCCGAAGGCGGCCAGAATGGGCGCGCTGAGCAGGAGCAGGCCCCAGCTGGAGAGCAGCAGTCCCTCCACCGTTCTCCACAGCACAATGCTGCTGTGCGGCATGGGCAGGCTGAGATGCCAGCCCGTCTCCTGCCTGCGGAAGAGGCTGATGCCCGTGATCGCGGAGTTGGAGATCACCAGCATGAGGAAAAAGAAGAAGAACAGCAGGTACAACATGCGCTCCGTAAGCATCGGTCCCAGCAGAGGCAGATTGTGTACGAAGCGCAGGCCCTGATTCACCAGCAGGTAGGCCGCGAGCATGTACAGTCCCATGAAGGCCACGATGGTGAAGGTCATGGGCCGCCCCTCCCCCAGTCCGTATCTCAACCGGTGACGCAAGGCCGCTCCGTGGACGCGTGCCTGGGCGAATGTTGCTTGCAACGTGGATTCCATGTGGCCCCATCGTGCCAGCACCCTCCCGCCGGATGCAACGGAAAAACCACTCTTTCCGAAGATGCAAGCTTTACGTTCTTGTCAGTTTCTTAGGGGAAATACTTGCACAAGAAACGCCTTTTCGCCAAAAATGAGCGCTTGCCCCGTTCGCGGGTCAAAAGGAGCCTCCTCATTTATCCAAACCAAATCTATGCTGCAAAGTATCATCAACATTAAGCTGGTCGCGATGGCGGCTGCGCTCGGCCTCAATACGGACGAGTGGAAAAATCCAAGCCCGGCCATGACCCAGAATGTGCAGGCTCTGGAAGAAGCCCAGAAGCTCGCCGCGAGCGGTCAGCAGGCTCCTGCAGGCAAGGGCATGAACGAAATTTTCGCCAACATCAAAACGCTAGCGGACGGCGGTGACAAGGACGCTCAGTTTGCCTGGGCCCACTTCCTCCGCCAGAGCAACCAGCAGGGTGGTGTGGAGCAGTCGCTTGAGTACTACAAAAAGGCTGCTGACCAGGGCCAGCTCCAGGCCATGAACAACTACGGCACCATCCTTGCCACCTCCGCCCAAGCAGTGGAGAAGGCCAAGGAAGGCGTGACCTACATCAAGCAGGCGGCTGACAAGGGCCTCAACGAAGCCCGCCGCAACATGGCGACCATCTACCTGCGCGGTGGCGCAGGTGAAAAGCCCGACGCGGACGCTGCTTTCAAGCTGCTGGATACTGCCTCCAAGGACAAGGACAGCCAGGCTGACTTCGAAATCGCCCAGTTCTATGCTGGCGGTGGCGGCCCTGAGAAGAAGGACGACGAAAAGGCCTGGACCTACCTCCAGAAGGCCTCTGACGCAGCCAACCCGAACGCACTCGCCTACATGGGCGCCCTGCTTTTCGGTGGCGGCAAGATCGGTGACAAGGAAATCCAGAAGGATCCAGGCGCCGCAGTGAAGAAGTTCCAGCAGCTCGCTGACCAGAAAGTTCCCGCCGGTCTCCGCACCATGGGTGAACTTCACGAAGGCGGTCTCGCCGGCGTACCGAAGGACTTCACGAAGGCCCTCGACTTCTACACCAAGGCCGCTCAGGGCAATGACGCCGCTGCGCAGCTCCGCCTCGCCACCTTCTATGATGGCGGCGTGGACTTCACTCCTGGCGACGACAAGGTGGAAGTGCAGCGCAACGACGCTGCGGCCCTCCAACTCTACCGTCTGGCCGCGCAAAACAATTCCGCTCCTGCGATGTTCCAGGTGGCCACGTTCTATGAAGCCGGTCGCGCTGTGGACCGCGACCTGAACAAGGCATTCACCCTGTACCTCCAGTCCGCCATCCTGGGCCTCCCCTATGGCATGCAGAAGACCGGTGTGTACTACCTGAACGGCGCCGGCACCCAGAAGGACCCGGTCTCCGCCGCTGCCTGGTTCGCCCGTGCTGCTGCAGCTGGTCTGCCCGACGGCAACCTGAGCTACGGTATCGTGACCGAAAACGGCCTGGTGCCCCAGAAGGACCCGAACGTCTCGCAGTTCTTCGCTGCAGGCGGCTACTACAATGATGCAGCTCAAGCCGTGAACGCGAGCGATGCAGTGCGCATGGACGCCCTCGTCCGCCTCGGCAGCCTCTACTTCCGCGGTCTCATGGTGCCGTCCGGTGAGCAGCCGAAGCAGAACTTCGAGCGCGCCTACCTCTACTTCAAGCAGGCCTCGAACATCGACAAGAACAACCAGATCGCTGCCCAGGCTCGCGACGAAGCTGGTGCCAAGCTGACGGTGGACCAGAGGAAGAAAGCCGACGCGGATGTGGAACGCATCGAAGGCGAGCTCAAGCGCCGCAAGGAAGCTGCAGCGAATCCCGCTGCCGCTGCTGGTGCCGCCCCGGCCGCAGCCCCCGCCGCCACTCCTGCTGCTGCTCCTGCCAGGCCGGCCACCCCGGCTCCCCGCAGCCGCTAAACCCGGCCGCGTTTTCGCAGTAAGCGGAACACGAAGTCCCTAACCACTCAAAGGCCGCGCTGGAAACAGCGCGGCCTTTTCTTCTTATCCCGGGAGACATGGCGAGTGTTCTCCCCTCCCCACCTCCTCCGACTCCACCTCGTCCGTCCATCGGAAGGGAGAACCGCGATCTCTTTTCAGGAGGAGACACATCATGAGTGGTAAACCCAGGACAATCCCAAGCGCATCCCGCAACCGGCACAGCACCGATGAATCCCAGCAGATGCCCCCAGCCGGTGACCAGAGTCAGGCCCAGAAACGAGTGGAATCCGGCAAGGCTGGCCTCAGCACGCCTGTCACGGCAAGCAGCACCTTTGCGAGCAGCAGCGACTCACCCACGGACGAGAATTTCGTGAATGACGATATCATCGAGGAAAACAGCCACGTGATCCCGCCGACGAAGAAGTCCGGAAGCAGAAATGCAGGCAAGCACGGCAGGAAGTAGTGCGCGGTCGAGGAGGTAATTTTTTCCGCAGGTAATCCGCTCGATGCGGCGGGGCGCGGCGTATTCACCTCCATGAAAATCAAGCCGCAGTTCGCCGAAGAACAGTCTGACGACGGAGAATTCGAGCGCCAGGAAGATGCGTTCCGCGACTGGATTGAGCCGGGCTCAAGCACGCTGCCTCCCGTGGCGGGCCGGTACCACCTCTACATTTCCCTGGCCTGTCCCTGGGCCAGTCGCGCGCTCGTGGTGCGGAATCTGAAGGGGCTGCAGAAGGTCATTGGCCTGACCGTGGTGGATCCCGTGCGGGACGAGCGCGGCTGGGCTTTTCGAAACGGTCCGGGATACAGCGAAGATCCGGTGAATGGCTTCAAGTTTCTGAGCGAGGCCTACCTTGCCTCCGACCCAAAATTCCGCGGGCGTTACACCGTGCCTGTGCTGTGGGACAAGGAACAGAAGCGCATCGTCAACAACTCTGAGGACGACATCTGCCGCATGTTCAACGATGCATTTCCCAACGCTGGCGACAGCAAGGTGGATCTCTTCCCGGCAGACATTGCGGAAGAACAAGCGAAGCTCAGCAAGTTTATCTATGAGAAGGTAAATAATGGCGTGTACCAGGCTGGCTTTGCCACGAGCCAGACGGCCTATGAGAAGGCCTGCCGCTCGCTCTTTGCCGCACTGGATGAACTGGAAAAGCGCTTGGGAAGAAAGCGTTATCTCTTCGGCACGCGCATGGTGGAGGCGGATTGGCGGCTCTTCTGCACGCTGGTGCGTTTTGACGCGGTGTACCACGGGCACTTCAAGTGCAATGTGCGGCGCATTGTGGACTACCCAAATCTCCACGGTTACCTGCTGGACCTGTATCAGCAGCCGGGCATCGCCGATACGGTGGACATAGACCACATCAAGCGGCACTACTACGTCACCCACACGGAGATCAATCCAACTGGCATCGTACCCATCGGTCCCGCCCAAGATTTGCTGGCAAAACATGACCGGGATCGGCTGGGGAACGGCTGAATTTCAGCGCCCCATCAGGCTTTGAATCGGGCGTTCTGCACTAGGGCAAAGCGCCCTCGGAATTATTATCGCTTTTGAGGGATTGTTTAGCGGGGTTTGCGAAACTTTGCCGTTCTGATGCGGTTCTGTTGCGGCGTGTGCTGAGGCGCCTAATGGCACTTGAAGACATCGTCAGTTGTCAGGCCGACTCGTGGCATGATAATTGCAATGAAACAAATTGGTTCAGAGCTCTTTAGAACGGTTTACCCCTCTATTAACTTAGCTTAATAATCATCAAAAGTTTTTGATTCAGTGGCGCAACTTTTTAAAAATTTCCCTATGAAAAATTGGCGACTTTTGAGAGAATCCGGCAGTTCAGCGTCCCAACCCTCTCATTTCGAGCAGTTTTTTAAATTCAGGATTGCGAGTTATTTATGAGAATGAACCATTAAGATATTCTAAGTATTACGGATTCTATAAAATTTTTGTTGAACTTATGGATGTCGGGGTATTAACTAGACCTAACACATCGCCCCGCGGTGCCGTCGCCCAGTAACCTTTATGAAGCTCCCTTCCGAAAGCCCTTGGTCCCCTGCCGTCGCCGCTCTCCACGATGTTTCCGTCCAGTGTCATGGGCGGGTACGAGTGCGGTATTGCACGAAAAATTTCGGGTTTGAAATCCGGGCCTGCAATCCCGTGAGCCACCCCTCCCTGGTGTTTGCTCTGGTGCAGGATTCCCGCGGCACGCAGCATCCGGTGCAATTTGCGGTGCGTGTGGACCTTGAGTCGGGAGAAATCTGGGACATCGCCAACAACACCGGTGTCATCGGCTGGCTGGAACTGGACAACTGGAAGAATGCCGGAGAGGAGTACCCCCTCGTGATGCGCTGGGAGATTGAGCGCGCAGGAGATGCCCTCATTCCCCGCCTGCAGATTGGCGACGAAGAGTGGCTCTACCCCTCAGTTTTTTTCTCCGGAGACGCGCCCTTTGCCGCGCTTTCCGGCCACGATGTGGAAGGTCTCGGCCACCGGGAGGTGTTCTCCCCCGGCTACGTGTGGGCCCAGGACCGGATTTCGAGGTCCTAAGCGCATTTTCGGCTCGGTTGGCTTGAGCTTTTGTAACGAATACAAAAGCGGCGGGTGAACAACCCGCCGCTCTTTTTTTGGAGTATGCCGTGAGGCCGGTGAGTGGGGAGATAGATGTCCCCACTTTTTTGTGAAATGCGTCCGGCTATCGACGACCATCGACCGCGAGCTTCACTTTGTAAAAACCGGTGCGGGCGGTGATGTAGAGGGTCTGGGTGCCCTTGGCGCCAAAGACGCAGTTCGCAGGACCTTCAGGCACTTCGATTTTTGCAATCGTCTTGCCCTCGGGCGAGAAGACCCAGATGAACTTCTGCGCGGTCACATAAAGATTGCCGCGCTCATCGATGGTCATCCCGTCGCCGCCGGTAGTTTTACCTTCTTCCATCTTCGCGAAGTCGCGTCCGTTGGTGCAGGCTGCGGTCTTGGGATCGATGTCGTACGCACGCACCTTGTTGGCGCCATTGTCGCAGACATACAGGGTCTTCTTATCGAGGGAGACGATCACGCCGTTGGGCTTCACGCAATCATCCACCACGCGGGTGATCTTGCCGCCCTGGGCATTGCCCTTGCCGGTGGCGATGTAGTACACGGCCTCCTTGTCTTGCGTGGGTGCTTCCTTGCGGTAATTGGGGTCGGTGAAGTAGATGCCGCCCTTGCCGTCGAGGTCGAGATCGTTGGGCGCATTGAAAGTGGCGCCGTTGTATTCCTTCGCGATCGGCTCGGCTTCGCCGGTACCAACTTGGCGGGTGACGAGGCGATTGGTGCCTTCGCATGCCAGCAACGCGCCGGAGGGCGTGAACATGAGGCCGTTCGCGCCGCCGGTGTTCTCACGATGGATGGTGATTTGACCAGAGGCAGGATCGTAAATGTGAATACGGTTGTTTGGGATGTCGGTGAAGAAGATGCGGCCATCGCTCGCGAGCGCAGGGCCTTCGGTGAATTTGAAGCCGCTCTGCACAAGTTCCACCTTGGCCTCCCCTGGCACGGGCGAGGCTTGCGAGTCGGCAGCCTTGGCGGGCGTGAGGTCTTCTGCCTTGGGATTCTCCAGGATGCGGATGTTGCGCCACTTCACGGACATCGGCGTGGTCTCCTTCCCCACCCCGTGCACTTGCAGGGCGATGAAACCTTTCGGCGTCATGTTGTCGGTGAGTTCGCCGGCGGGTACGC
The DNA here is from genome assembly GCF_011044495.1 of Roseimicrobium sp. ORNL1. Taxonomy (GTDB): domain Bacteria; phylum Verrucomicrobiota; class Verrucomicrobiia; order Verrucomicrobiales; family Verrucomicrobiaceae; genus Roseimicrobium. The sequence goes on along the minus strand of NZ_CP049143.1, from coordinate 3,199,330 downwards.
CATTCAGGAAGGTGCGAAGGTGATCGCCATTCGCCTCGATGCGCACGCGGTTCCAGGCGTCGCGTTTGAAGGCGTAGCGTGCGGGGTCATTGGCTTCGAGATTGTTCAGCCATCCGCGACGTCCTTCTTCGTAGATGCCGCCGGTCCAGGCGCGGTCGCTGGGATCGAGTTCAAATTGCAGGCCATGCACACGGCCGTTTTGGTAGTCCGCCTTGGACTCGGAGCGGAATTGAATGCCGCTATTCAGACGGGAGTCGACCATGACTTCCATCTCCAGGATGAAGTCACCGTAGTCCTTTTCCGTGCAGAGGAAGGAGTTTGGCGTGTCTGGCACGCTGGTGCCGACGATGGCCTCCTCCACGATTTCGTACTTCGCCTTGCCGCCGAGCTGCTTCCAGCCGGTGAGGGTCTTGCCGTCGAAGAGAGGAACGAAATCAGCTGCAGGGGCAGCGGCAGTCAGGAGCAATAACAGTGCGAAGAGCGGCGAGTGTTTCATGGGGCGATTGTGGGAGCCAGTAAACGAACGCCGCGAGCACAAACTGTCACTCACCGTGGACTGGCTTCTTTGTCCCACTTCACTTTGATCCTCCGCGTGAGGAACGCGAATATTCCCAGAGCCAGGAAGATTGAACCAGTCCGAACTACACCATCCACATCCTTCACTTTGACCCGGCAGATGATGCACAGAGGGCGGGTCTGGCGGTTGCCATAGCCGCCAGCATCGAAATCCAACAGCTCAAAACCTTCCCGCTGCGCCCAGGTCCTCACTCTTTTCTCCGCGTCCTTGCTGCACCAACCCATGTAGCCGACTACCGCAATCATCACGGCGAAGGAGCCACCGATGAAGAGAAAAGACTCATTCGCTTCCTTCACCCGTTCCCGGTGAAGTTCCACCTGGGAAATTGCCAGCAGAGCGAGCGTGAATGCGCTGTGGAAAAGTTCAGATAGGAACACGCGGAGGTACCTGGGAAGGGAGCCGTTGTGTACGACGCAACACTGTGTTTTACCACTACATTCAAACCACTGGTAACGGCGTGAAGTCCCACTGAACTACTACCTTGTCCTCCAGTCCACTCTTCCAAGAGACAAAGAACCAGCCACAACAGGCCCATCCACGCCTCACAGTGCCATCGGGGTCCATGGCGGCGAATCGAAATACCTTCTGCATGCCATTGGCCAAGAAAAACGGACCACGCCAGAACAAGCGAGGTGAGGCGGAGACGAATTTGAGTCCTTCGGCTTTTACCCAGCTCTCGAGTTGAACACGCGCAGGCCCATATCCCGATTTGACGACCTTGCTGCCCAAAAAAATGCTGGCAAGCAGCCAGAGGCCAATCCCAATGGATTCGAAGATCATGGCAGTCCAACGTAGCTCGCGAGTCCCTTCGCAAGTGTATTTCAAGTGTCAGGTCTCGCGAAGGGACTCGCGAAGTACGTTGGGCTACCCCACCACGTTCTGTGGCTTGCCATCGAGGAACGCTTTCACATTTTGCGTGGCCACATTGATGAGGCGCTCGCGCGCCTCCTTGCTGGCCCAGGCGATGTGCGGGGTGATGTAGCAATTCTTCGCGGTGAGCAGCGGGTTGTCCGCAGGGGGCGGCTCGGCGGAAAGGACATCGAGTCCAACACCGGCGAGGCGGCCATCGTTCAGGGCAGCAGCAAGTTCGGCTTCGTTCACCAGAGGGCCTCGCGCAGTGTTGATGAGCAGCGCTGAGGGTTTCATCTTCGCGATGTTCTGCGCGTTGATGATGTGCTTGGTGTCTTCAGTAAGCGGGCAGTGCAGGGAGAGGACGTCCGACTGGGCGAACACTTCCTCTTGGGAGGCAGGAGTGACGCCTTCGATGGGCGCCTCTTTCCACGTGCGGCGATTGGCGATGACTTTCATGCCGAGTGCGAGCGCGATCCTGGCCACGCCTTCTCCAATGGTGCCGTAGCCCAGGATGCCGAGGGTGCGTCCGCTGAGTTCCACCAGGGTGCCGTCCCAGTAGCAGAAGTCGGGGCATTGGCTCCAGCGTCCCTCACGAACGGTCTGTGCGTGGTGGCCGACGCGGTGAGTGAGTTCCAGAAGCAACGCGAAGACCGTCTGCGCCACGGAGGGCGTGCTGTAGCCCGGCACATTCGTCACGGTGATGCCGCACTCCTTCGCAGCAGCGACGTCCACCACATTGTAGCCGGTGGCGAGCACGCCGATGTACTTGAGCTTTGGCAGGGAGCGGATGGTATCTCCGCTGAGCACGGTCTTGTTTGTGATTACCAGCTCGGCATCCTGTGCGCGCACGAGCACCTCGGCGGGAGCGGTGCGATCATGAAAGGTGCAGTCGGCGAGGGACTCCAGTCCGGCCCAGGAGAGATCGCCGGGGTTGGCGGTGAAAGCATCGAGGATGGTGAGGCGCATGGGGAGAAGGGAGCGTGGAGGGCAAGGATGGGCAAGTGATTCCGCACGTTGTCCGCAGGGATGTTCCGCGTTGCGCGGGGATGGCTCCACCTTGCCAAAATGCGGTGGTGCGGTTGCGAGTACTGCGGCGGTGCCTAGCATCGCGGTCCATGAAAACTACTGCTCTGCGTACTTCGTCTTCCTGGATGGCAAGCGTCGCTTGCGTCATCGCGCTTTCCGGCTTCGCCATTCCTGCCTTCTCCGCAGATCCTGCCAACAAGCTCTGCCCGATCATGACGGATGACGAGGTGGATGCGGAATACATCGTGGAATCCAGCGGTGTGCCCGTGGGCCTGTGCTGTGGCAAGTGCGACAAGCTCTGGAAGAAGAACGAGAAGTACTACATCAAGGCTGGCTTAGAACTTGGCCTTCTGCCGCAGTTCAAGGGCAAGGAGGCGGAACTCGGTCTCGACAAGGTGGAACTGCTCCCACAGCGCTTCTGCCCAATCAATGACAAGAACATCGTGACGCCACAGTCCCTCCGTGGAGTACAAGGGCGTGAAGGTGTATTTCTACAATGAAGCCGCGCTGAAGAAGTGGGAAGCTGCTCCGGATGCCGCGGCTGAGAAGGCGGTGAAAGCGGGATTGCTGCCGCAGCTTGCGAAGAAGTAGCAGCTGCGGAGGGGTAGCGCTAGAAGGAAGCCTGGTCTGCGACCGGACAGTGGATAGCGGGTTTTCTTACCCGCCATTTTTTGTGTGGTTACCAATGGGAGATGGCCACATGCTCCTCCACCCCTTCAGGGTGGGATACATTCTCGCACACCACCCAGGGTGTCGGTCGCTGAGGCTCCCTAACCCTGGGCTGGGCTCCTACGCCCCTTCAGGGCGCAATACAGATAGCCGTTGGCATCACAGCTTGTCCGACACCTGCAGCAGTGCAGCCATCTGGTTGAGCAAGCGACCGGCGCCATTGAGGATGCGGTGGTCGAAGCTCAGGGTCAGTGCTGGGTTCCTGCGCCCCCTCAGCGTATAACCTCACAGCTTCTCCGGCGTCTGCAGCAGTGCAGCCACGCGGTTGAGCAAACGGCCGGCGCCGCCGCCATCGAGGATGCGGTGGTCGAAGCTGAGAGTGAGTTCGGCTTCAGTCACGGGAATGAAGGTGCCGACTTCATCGCTCCAGCGTGGCACCTTGCTGCCGGCGCCGAGGCCGAGAACGAGGTTCTGCTCAGGCAGCGGGATGGGCGTGGCCCAGGTGATGCCGAAGGTGCCGAAGTTCGTCACGGTGGCGATGCCCGGGCGCTTGCTATCGACCGGAAGACGACGCACGCGGGCCTTTTCCACGAGTTCGTTGTAGGGAGTCACGAGGGCGGCGAGTGGTTTCTGTTCAACCTCGCGCAACACAGGAACCATCACACCATCATCCACCTCAACGGCGAAGCCGATGTCGATGGCGCTGGGATGCACGATGCGGTTCCCCACGAGACGTCCGGCCACAGCGGTGTTTTCCGAGAGGGCGAGCGCCAGAGCACGGACGGCGTACAAGGCGGGGCCGGGCTTGGGATTGGCCTTCTTGCGATGCACCAGAAGGGGATCCAGCACCACGGAAATGCCGACTGTGGCAAGCGGGCGGGTCCAGCTACGGCGCATGGAGTCCGCCACGGCGATGCGCATGGCCGAGGCCTTCGTCATGCGATGCGCTTCCAAGGAACGCAGGAATTGCTCAAAGTCCTCTACCGTCACGCGGCCCCCTGCCCCACTGCCGGCCACGGCGGAGAGGTCAGCAGCATTCAGGCCCATTTCATGCATGCGGGCACGCATGCGGGCGGAAATGTAGGTGGCACCGCCGGCACCGGCGGGCACGGGCAGACCACCCACCACGGGCTCCACCGTCGGCTGACGTTCGTGAATGGTGCTGTGGTCATCCACGGCGAAGTGCACGTTCTTCGTATCCGAGCCGTTCGCGGACTCGGACTTCATCGGGGACACGGGGCCGGTGATGGAACGCTGGTCGGCGAAGCCCATGGCCTTCGCATCCTCCTCGCTCACAAGCAACGCGCCGAGGGTGGCGCCCACGGCGTAGCTGGTCTGCGGGATGGCGGTCACCTCACCCACCGCGCCGGAGCACGGGGCGGTCACGGTCATCACGGCCTTGCTGGTCTCCACCTCGAAGATGTCCTGCCCAGCCTCCACCTTGGCGCCGGACTCAATAAGCACGCGCACGATGGTAGCCTCGGCAATGCTTTCGCCGAGCTGGGGCATGAGAATCGGAATGGATGGCATGTGAAGGGGGTGAGGAAGGAAGCTGGACCAAGACAAGCTGGCGAGCGTCTGGAAGAGGGCAAGATGAGAAGTGAAGGACTCTCTCGCCCCGGCACTACGACCGTTCCTCTTATACTACGGAGGGGAAGAACGCGGAATAGCGGGATTGGGTCTCGGTTTGAGGGGACCCTGACCTAGGGGTGCGGGGTTAGGCACGTGGGATCCAACGCAGAGACACAGAGACGCAGAGGAACTTCGGAGACTGAGAAATGCGATGTGTGGAGGTCGCGGGGCGGGCGAATGATGTGACCCCGACGCCAACCAAGAACCAAGAACCAAGAACCAAGAACCAAGAACCGCTCCCTACTTCTTCGCCTTCTTGTCGATGAGGTCCACGAGTTCGCCCACGTTCTTGAGGTATGCCATTTCGGAGGTGGAGAAGCGCACTTTGAACTCGGCCTCGACCTCCAGCATGAGCGTCACGTGCTGCACAGAGTCCCACGCCTCGATGTCCTGCGCGGTCGTTTCGCGCGTGAGCTTGATGCTGTCGTCTTCGAAGATGTTATGGAAGACCTGTTCCAGGCGGGCGATTGTGTCCATGAATCCTGTTTGCTAGCCGAGGACCGGACCCTTGCAAAGGCGAAAGATGCTCCCGTGTGCGCGACAGCAACATGGTACCGAGCAAGGACGCGCAAGCTTCGGAAACCTGAACGTCCACGGGGCGATCTGTCGGGAACTCGCCAGTGGCACGGGCCTGCATGGCAAAGCGGGTGAGCCAGCCTTCTAGGTTCAGGAACCACTGCTGCACCTCTGCCTGGCACTCCAGAGGCAGGGTGAAAAGGTCCACCACAGCCACCACAGCGGGACCGATGGCGCCAGGATCCCTGGAGGTGGTGGAGAAGAAGTGATTCATCAACTCCGTGCGGGAAGCGAAGGTCTCCGCCTCTCCCTCAATCGCGGCCATGCGCTCGTTCATTTTCGCGCGGTCCTGGCTGATTACTCCCGTGATGAGCCCGCCTTTTGTAGGAAAATGGTAGTGCAGACTCGCGGTGGTGAGGCCCACCTCCTCACTCACGTCGCGCACGCTGAAGCCATTGCAGCCACGCATCTCGATGAGATGGCGGGCGGCATCGATGATTTCAGCCTTGGTGATGTCGCGGCGTCGGGCCATGAAATTTTTAGAAAGGCCAGTCTATCAATCAATAGACAGACTTGTCAAAATTCAAGTTCATCTGCTTGCCACGGGATGCAGGAGGGTGATGGTGGAGAACGCAACCTTCGCTCCTTCCCATGCCCAGCAAAAAATCCGTAAAGTCCGAGCCCGCTGCCGAACTCGCCGCAGCACATGAACTTCGCCCCATCCGCAAGCTCATGGTGGCAAATCGCTCTGAGATCGCCATCCGCGTCTTCCGCGCTGCTACGGAGCTCGGCATCCGCACCGTGGCGGTGTATGCCCAGGAGGACCGTTTCTGCCCACACCGCTTCAAGGCGGACGAAGCCTACGAGCTGAACAAGGACAAGGGACCGCTCGGCGCGTACCTCGACTACGAGGGCATCGTGATCCTGGCCAAGGAAAAGGGCGTGGACGCCATCCACCCCGGTTATGGCTTCCTCTCGGAGAATCCGCAATTCGCCCAGGCATGTCGTGATGCCGGCATCATCTTCATTGGGCCGGAGCCGAAGGTGCTGGAGATGATGGGTGACAAGACCGCCGCGCGCAATGTGGCGGAGAAGCTCGGTGTGCCAACGCTGCCGGGAACGAAGGACCCCATCGACTCCCGCAAGGAAGCACTCACCACGGCGCGGAAGATTGGGTTCCCGCTCATCATCAAGGCAGCCTTCGGCGGCGGTGGCCGCGGCATGCGCGTGGTGCGCGAGGCGAAGGAACTCGAACCGCTGCTCGACGAAGCGCAGACCGAGGCGAAGCGCGCCTTCGGCAATGGCGCGGTGTTCCTGGAGAAGTTCGTGGGACGCGCGAAGCACATCGAGGTGCAGATCCTCGGGGACAAGCATGGCAATGTCATTCACCTGCATGAGCGCGACTGCTCAGTACAGCGCCGCCACCAGAAGGTGATTGAGCAGGCGCCCAGCTACCAGATTGATCAGAAGATCATTGATGGCCTGTGCGACGCTGCGGTGAAAATTGCGAAAGAGGTGAACTACACTCACGCCGGTACCGTCGAGTTCCTCGTGGATGTGGAGACGGGCGAGTGGTACTTCATCGAAATGAATCCCCGCATCCAGGTGGAACACACCGTGACGGAGGAGATCACCGGCATCGACATCGTGCGTTCGCAGATACTCATTGCGCAGGGTTCGAAGATGCATGAGCAGCCGCTTGCGCTGCCGGAGCAGCAGGACATTGAGAAGTCCGGCTACGCGGTGCAGTGCCGCATCACCACGGAGGATCCGGAGAACGGGTTCACGCCGGACTTCGGCAAGATCCTCACGTACCGCAGCGCCGGTGGCTTCGGCGTGCGCCTTGACGGCGCACTCGGGGTGAATGGCGCGGTGATCACGCCCTACTACGACTCCATGCTGGTGAAGGTGACGGTCTTCGCCCGCACGTACCAGCAGGCGCTGGATCGCATGCATCGCGCGCTCAGTGAATTCCGCATCCGCGGGGTGAAGACGAACATTCCCTTCCTCCTGAATGTGATTCACGACCCGCTTTTCCGCAACGGGCAGGCGACCACGCGCTTCATTGATACGAATCCGCATCTCTTCAAGTTCGCCCCGCGCAAGGACCGCGCCACCAAGCTGCTGAGCTACCTCGCCGATGTGAGTGTGAACGGCAATCCCTTCGCCAAGGGACACAAGCCCGATCAGGAATTCCGCAAGCCGCCGGTGCCGCACTGGGATCACCGCATCGAGCCGCCGAAGGGCACGAAGCAGCTCCTCACGGAGATGGGCCCGGAGGCCTTCTGCAAGAACTGGGTCGCCAAACAAAAGCGTCTGCTGCTCACGGACACCACCTTCCGCGATGCGCACCAGTCCCTGCTGGCTACGCGCATGCGCACGTATGACATGCTGGCTGTGGCCAGTGCCGTGTCGCATCGCACGCCGAATCTCTTCTCCATGGAGATGTGGGGCGGCGCCACCTTCGATGTGACCATGCGCTTCCTGCGCGAAGATCCATGGGAGCGCCTGCGCCAGCTCCGCGCTCGCGTGCCGAACATCCTTTTCCAGATGCTCTTCCGCGGCTCGAACGCCGTGGGCTACAGCAACTATCCCGACAATGTGGTGAAGGGATTTGTGAAGCATGCCGCGGAGAACGGCATGGACATCTTCCGCATCTTCGATTCGCTGAACTACCTGCCGAACCTCGTGCCAGCGATGGACGCGGTGCGTGAGGAGACCAATTCCATTTGCGAAGGCACGCTCTGCTACACTGGCGACATCCTGGATCCGAAGCGCGACAAGTACGGCCTGAAGTACTACGTGAAGCTCGCACGCGAGCTGGAGAAGATGGGCGCGCACATGCTGTGCATCAAGGATATGGCCGGCCTCGTGCGCCCCTATGCGGCGAAGAAGCTGGTGAAGGCGCTCAAGGAAGAAGTGGGCATCCCCATTCACTTCCACACACATGACACCAGCGGCCTGAATGCCAGCAGCATCCTGCAAGCGGCAGATGGCGGCGTGGACGTGGCGGATGCCGCAATCGCCAGCATGAGTGGCGGCACCTCGCAGCCGAACCTGAACAGCATCGTGGCCAGCCTGCAACACACGCCGCGTGATACCGGCCTGGATACTGAGGCGTTGCAGGAATTCAGCGACTACTGGGCAGCGGTGCGTGCCTTCTACAAACCCTTTGATACCAGCGAACCCTACGGCACGGCGGAAGTGTACCTCCATGAGATGCCCGGCGGCCAGTACACGAACCTCAAGGAACAGGCCACGGGCATGGGCCTGGGACCGCGCTGGCCCGAGATCGCGCACGCGTATGCGGAGGTGAACCAGCTCTGCGGTGACATCATCAAGGTGACGCCGAGCAGCAAGGTGGTGGGTGACCTCGCCATCGAGTGTGTGGCACGCGGCGTGAAGCCGGCAGACATCATCAACCTGAAGGGCACAAAGTGGAGCAAGGACGTGACCAGCATGTTCGAAGGCTGGCTTGGTGAGCCCTTCTACGGGCTCGACAAAGACGAGGCCAAAGACTCGTGGGTGAAGTGGAACGCACTCGCCGACGCGATTGTGGGCAAGGGCGGCAAGCGCCTGAAAGGCCGCCCCGGTGACCACGCCGCGAAGATCAAACTGGAAGACGTGCGCAAGGAGCTGGAGACGAAACTGAAGAAAAAGCCCACCGAGGACGATGTGTGGAGCTACCTGATGTATCCGGACGTCTTCATGAAGTATGCGGATCATCGCGAGCAATTCGGCGATGTGAGCGTGCTCCCCACTCCGGCCTACTACTACGGCCTGCGTGATGAGGAGGAAATCCATGTTGACCTCGAAGAAGGCAAGACCCTCTTCGTCCGCATGCTGAACCTCACCGAGCCAGATGCCAAGGGCAAGCAGACCGCCATCTTCGAGCTTAACGGTTATCCGCGCCACACCACCGTGGCGAACAAGAAACTCGCCAAGGAGGGCACCTCCCGACCCAAGGCAGATCCTGCGAAGACGAATGAAGTCGGCGCGCCGATGCCTGGCATGATCGCCAGCGTGGCGGTGAGCGTGGGCCAAAAGGTGAAGGAGGGCGAGACCCTGCTCACGCTGGAGGCCATGAAGATGTTCGCCGCCGTCGCCTCACCTGTGGCGGGCACCGTGCAAGAGGTCTTCGCGAAGGTGGGTGAGAGCGTGGAGAGCAAGGACCTGCTGGTGCGACTGGGATAGGGTCAGAGCGCGCAAGCGTTAGCGAAGTTGAAGTGTGATGACTCCGAGGTCGGCAGGCTGTAAGCCGCTGGCCCCGGAGTTTTCGTTTTGGGAAGCTGGCGGATCGGATGGGGTTGGGTCGCAAAGCAGCGAAGAAGCAAATCAGCAAAGTGGAAGAGAAAGAGGGTGCTTCGATGGTGGTGCGTGCTGGGTGGCTTCTGGTTAACCGCAAAGGGGCAGAGAGGCAAAGGACGCAGAGAAGCGGAGTGGTGGCGCGGTGCGCTTCGATGACACGATGCGGCCTCTCAAGGAGTGGGGGTATTCTTGTCCCCATTTTGGTTTGAGGTGAGCCAGGGAGCACGAGGGGTGAGAATCACCAGTTGGGAAGGTAGCTGACCGGTTTAAAATTTGGCGCTTCGCGCTATGGGATGATTCACGCTGAGGGCAGCGTGAGCCACTTTGGCGAAGCCTCGTTTCTTCACGAAGACACGGATTTGAATCCGTGACATTGATGTGCGCGCGGATCCGATACGTCTCAAGGGGTAGCTACGTCTTGAATGGGGACAGGAATGTCCCCACTCCTTGACAGGTGCGGCGTTCCATAGGGTGTTTTGCGTTTACGTGTCAGTGGAACGTCAGGCACAGCGGGTGGAGCGTGAGGTACTGGGGTGGACGAAGGCCCTCCGGGCTTCCCCGATGCCTGTGTACTGGGCAAGGCGGACAATCTGGTCTGTTTGCTGCTCAATTCCGGAGCACTGACCTGCCTCGCCGCGCGCACATCCTGATTGCCGAATGCCGGATGCTGGGTCACAGTCCGCCTCCCCTCTCCTCCCCTTTTGGTTTCATGCTGCGCCTGCTTCTTTTCCTCAGCCTTCCGCTCTACATCCTCGACCAGTGGACCAAGCACTGGATTGTGAAAAATATTGAGGTCGAAACGGAGAGCTGGGTGGTCGTGCAGAACTTCTTCACCATTCACCATGTGAAGAATACGGGCATCGCGTTTGGCCAGTTCAATGGCGGCGAGTACTCGAACTACGTCTTCGGCGGCATCGCGTTGGCGGCGCTCGGGTTGATCACATGGCTGTATCGGAAGGGCATGTTCCCCGGGGGAATCAGTCGCACGGCGATTGCGCTGCTGGTGGCTGGGGTGTGCGGGAACTTTACGGACCGCATCCTGCACGGGTATGTGGTGGATTTCCTGAGCTTCGACCTGCATGTGAAGTTCGCGAATCCATGGCCGACTTTCAATGTGGCGGACGCATGTGTCGTGGTCGCTGCCATCTTGCTTGCGATAGCCTCCTTTAAAGAGGTGCCGGAGCAGAAGGTCGCGTGACGTCAATGCCGCAGCCGCTCCACGGTCTGCATTTTCAATCCAGAGCCCATGGATCGTACGTAAATCCGATCTGAGTTTTCCCTTGCCTGCCAGCGACCTGCACCTTTGAATCTGTGTACAAAAATGCGCACCTTGTCCCTGTCATCCGCCCTGTTCAGTGCGTTTGCACTGCAGCTCTCCGCGCAATCCCAGCTCGAGGTCCCCAAGGCCCCGGCGACGATTGAGCCGGGACTCGAAAAAGCGGTGGAGTGGAAGTGGTGGCCGGTGGCTTCGGATTCGGTCAAGAACTGGGCCACGCCTGCGCCCACACCAAATGTAACCGTGCAGGGACAGCCGGGAATGCCCGCCAATGGTCCCTCGGGTGTGGGTCCGAATGTCCAGGAACCGCGGCCGCGCGAGTATGAGGTGAAGAAGGGAGATGCGCTGGTGTTGATTGGCAAAAAGTTCGGCATCTCGGGGCAGCAACTCAAGGAATTCAACGGGTTGACCAAGGACACCATCCAGATCGGGCAGAAACTCAAAATTCCGACCATTGAGGAAGTCATGGCCATGGCTCCGCCGCCCCCGCCCAAAAAGGAGGGCAGCAAGAAGGAACCGGCCACGGAAGAAGGCGGCGACAGCCAGACGCCGAAGGCTCCCGCCATGCTCCCACCGGGGCAGGAGGATCTGCTGATGCAGATCTACCTCGACCGCGAAGGCTACTCCTGTGGCTCCATCGATGGGAATGCCGGTCCTGTCTTCAGCAAGACGCTGCAGCTCTTCCGCGACAATCACCCTGAGTTCATCGACATGACGGCGCTCAAGGAGAAGGCGCTCGAAGTGGTGCGCACTCCCCTCACCGGTTACACACTGAAGCCGGAGGATTTTCGCTTTATTACCAATCAGGCCCCGGGCGCCACTCCGGCTCCGGTGCGCAAAAAGGGTGGCAAGACCGCAGGGAAGGATGAAGTGGAGCCGCCCGTCACCTACGCGGAACTGACCTCCGCACCGACACTGCTCTATCGTAGCGCATGGGAATTCGTGGCCGAGCGCTACCACTGCGATGAAGTCTTCCTGCGGAATCTGAATCCGCGGATCAAGAATCCCCAGGCCGGCACGGGATTCCAGGTGCCTAACGTCACCCCGTTCGAAATCGAAAAGGCCTTTGACGGCACATTGCAGCCCGAGGCAGATCCAGCAAATCCCGTCACCGTGGCGCTGGTGGAACTCTCCCGACTCGAAGTCTCACGCGGCGGCAAAGTGATTGCCGTGGCACCCGTGGGCTTCGCCAGACCGGGTCTGCGCGGCTCTGGCTCGTGGACCATTCACCAAGCGATTCCCCTCCCCAAGCTGGCGACCCTACAGGAGCCGAAGGACACACCCAAGGCCGCACCGACCGTGCTCATTCAGACGACTACAGCTGGCTCGGTCAATCCCACCGCCCCTCCGGACGCACCGGCTTCCGCGCCTTTGGCCCCAGCCTCACGAGCGGCCCTGGCCAGCGAGCAATTCATCGCTGAAGGCCCCAACAATCCCGTAGGCCTGGTGTGGCTGAATCTCTCGAGGACCAAGACGAAGGAAGCGCTGCCTTATGGACTGCACGGCACCAGCATTCCGCGTCGCATCAAATCGCAGGAAGGTATTGGCGGTATCCGTCTCACCAACTGGGACCTCATCCGTATGGTGCGTCTCATTCCGGCGGAGACTCAGATGCAGTGGAAATGATCGACGAGGCAAAATGCCTTAGGATTTCGTGCACGGCGCAACAAATCCTGAAGAATGGTTGATAATTCCTCTTTGAGCTTGGCGTCCTGACTCTGAGGCGGCATCTTTAGAGACCGTCTAATATCCATGCCGTCACCCCTTCCGTCACCTCTCAGCCAGCTGCTCACCGAGTTCGAGGGATTCCGCGATCTTGGCATGTGGCAGGCCGCTGGTGATGTGCTGGCAAAGGTGCCGGTGGAGTGGGACGACCATCCCGATGTGCTACTTGCCAGGCTGGATGTGCTCGTGGGCATCAATGCCTGGGACGAGGCCCTGGCGCTCTCTGAGCGCTTGGGAACGCACATCAAGGATCATCCCGAGGCGTGGTTCGGCATCGCATGCGCTCATTCGCAGCAGGGAAATATCCCGGCGGCCATGGACGCGGTGAAGCACTGCGTGTCGCTGGACAATTCCTACAGCAGCCGCGTACTGCAGGAACCACTGCTGGCGCCCATGTGGGCGGTGAACCGGTTGTGGGAGTAGCGTGGAAGCGGGCCGGTTCGGACTTTTGCCGTGCGCTTTTTGTAGCGGCTACAAGGATAGGGGCTTGATGTAGTTCATTGTCTTCCCTGAGACGCCGGGAAAATCCTGGAAGAAGGCTTCAATGATCTTTGGAAGAACGACATTCAAGCTGGAGGTGGGACCAGAACTGACGTTCTTTGCCTCCAGCACAGTGTTACCCTTCCGGTCTTTGACCATGATCAACATGTAGCTCACCCACATTTGAGTGGCAGTCGGCACCATCCCCACCACGCCGTAGGTGGCAGGTGTATAGCTGGTGCCTGAATAGTCGACGCTGTTGTAGCCACCGCTGTAGGAACTGAGTGTTCCCGAGTGATGCGTGGTGCTTCCCGGGCTCGTCTGGCCCCACACCGACGAGTACCCGCGCTGTATCCCTCCATCGAATACATCGTACTCGATCGCAATCCTATAGTCCGGATTGTCTGGAGCGTGGCGCCATCCATATTTCTCGAACCCCTGAATCATCAAGCTCAGATAGTGCTCATGTTCCAAAGCAAGAGTAGCGCCACGCTTGATGTTCAGGATTTTGAAAGTCTCTCCCTGCCCTTTCGGCGGCAGCTTGTGAAAACGTGTGACCTCCACCCCCACTCGGGATGTGACACAGCTAGAAAGGCAAGCCGCAAGGGCGGCGAGAACCAGGAGCCTGGGAAACATGCAGCGATGTAGATTAACCGCGCCCTAAGTAAAACATTTTGTGCCACTGGAAGCGGTTTCGACGTGTCACTGTTTCCCTGTCTTGGGAGCGCTCCAGATAATAACAAGAGCTGTCAGGTTTTTTGCCTTCTACCCGCATCATCGCACCTCACGGCACCGTATGATGAGTCGCCTCATGAATCGTCCCATCTGTCTACCAATCGCCCGTTTGATTCGCCTTCGTGGTGCCGCCATCACATCGTTGCTGCTCTGCCTGCCTTTCACTTCCAACCTCGCCGCCGACATCGAACTCAGCGAGACACTGCAGCTTCCCGAATGCCACAGCATCGGCTGGGTGCAGAGGAACCTGCAATCCAAGGGCGCTGAGCAGGCGTGGAATGGAGTGCTTGATGAAGCCAAGTGGGGCACGCCGTCACCGCAACAGGTTGTGGGAAGGAACTGGGACTGGAAGGTTACGGATGAACAATGGAAGCAAGCCGTGAAGGAGAAGGGTGAAGGGAAACGGGAGGAGGTGAAGTTTGACCTCTGGATCCCTGAGGGCGTGGAGGTCGTGAAAGGCATCGTAGCCATCTCGGGCCACGGCAGTGGTGAAAATCTCTACAAACATCCCGAACTGCGGAAGATCGCGCAGGAACTGCATCTGGGAATCTTCAAGTTTGTGGGCAATCCCATGCAACGTGGCTTCTGGCCGAAGAGCCTGCTGTATGAGCGCCTCGCTGCCTTCGGCGAAAAGTCCGGTCATCCCGAGTTGCCGAATGCGCCGCTGTTCCTCTACGGTCACTCGAATGGCACCGGCTACTCCGCCATCTTCCCCGCCACGGAAGGTGCACGCGTGTGGGCATGGGTGTCCATGCGTCCGGGCATCACGTTTCAAGTGTACCAACCCGGCGGCGCGCAGGTGCCAGGGCTCGTCATCTTTGGTGAGGATGATCAATTCCTGCAGCGTCCTTCCAAGGAAGAAAACCTAGCGGTGGTGGAGGTGATGCGAAAGAAGCACCACGCCGTGTGGAACTTCGCTGTGGAACCAAAGACCGGCCATGGTCCTGGTGACAAGACATGGCCGCTGGTTTTTTCCTTCCTGCGCCACACCTTTGTGGCGCGCGTGCCTTCTGATGCGGATCCGCGGAAAGGTCTGGTGAAGCTCAATGCCCTTACCGAAGAGAGCGGCCACCTCGGGAAAAACTGGGATGCGGCGAAGGGTGGTTATCAGACCCTGTCCATCGCTCCGTATGCGGACTACACTGGCGAGAAGTCCAATGCCTCCTGGCTCATCAACGGCAGCTATGCCGCGGACTGGCAGGCATTCCAAGGTGATGGCCAGGTGGTCAAGAAGGAGTGAGCGCTCTACTTCCAATCAAAAGTACAGCACGCAGCTACCGATGAGGCGCTGCATGATGCACCGCTCAATCGAGCCAACTTGGTAGCGACGATTGAAAGCTGTTACTTCACGGTCAGGTCCATCTTCATGCCGTGCTCTTCGTGGTCACCCACGGGGCAGTAGACCTTGTAAGAGCCCGGCTTCAGGTCGACATGCAGGGTCTTGGTTTCATTCGGTCCCACGTCGGTGAGGAACTTCTTCTCCATACCCTGGCCTTCGATTTCGAAGTTGTGCTTCGCTGAGCCACCATTCGTCACGATGAAGGCGGTCTTGCCCGCCGCCAGTTGCTGCGGCATTTCGATTTTGTGATCAATCAGGCGTACCTCCACTCTGCGAGCGTCTGCAGGCGTCACCGCGTCTTTCACGGCTTCGGCAGTCTTCTTCGTAGAGTCCATCAGAGCCTTGCCGGCTTCCTTGGTTTTTTCGCCGGCCTTCTCCAGCGCGTCAGCCGTCTTTTGGCCGAGCGTCTTTTCAGATTTGGCCTCCTGCGCCGTCACGGCTGGTACCGCAGCGGCGAGGAGCACTGCAAATAATAGGGAAGTTTTCATGATCCCCGGATCGCACCAGCGCGACGTGCCACGCGTGCATCAAAGGATCAGGACTTAACACAGATGCCCATGCGGCATGCACGGGCATGGTATCACGCACTCAGCATCTGCCGCTTCCACGGCAACTTGTCCCAGTTCGTTGCCTGGATTTCACGTGGAAACGCCACGGTTTTTTTCGGATAGTAAAAGCTCCATCCGGCAGAAGTGCGACGCACTCCAAGGATGAATGCATGATTGAATTCCCGGTCAAAATTATCACGCATCACTTCCGCAGCCGCCTTGTCCGGCACACAGCTTTCATCGACACGAATCGCCGTAAAGCTGAAGCCATTTGCGCAAACGTAGTCGCAACGATCGAACTCGCAGTGGGTCTCGGTGTTCATGCCCGCATAAACATCCGAGGAGCGCATTCACTTAGTTTCTTTTTTTTCCGGAAGTTTTTTTACATGAACTGGTATTTTTATGCCCGCACTAAAACGATTCGAAATTTATTCGGCAATGCATTCGCTGGGTGATTACCCCAATCGGCGGGCAATACCCTCAGCAAGTCGACCGCCTGCTTCGCACAATACGTCTTCACTTTTCGCGAAGTGAAAGCGGACCATCTGACCGCTCGGCTCGCGGAAGAAACTTGAGCCCGGCACTCCGGCCACACCCGCATCCTTCACCAGCCACTCCGCTGCGGCAGTGTCGTTCTCAAATCCAAGCGCGCTGACATCCAGCATCACATAATACGCGCCTTGCGGCTCGGTGTAGCTCAGCCCCGTCTCACGCAGGAGCTCCAGGAACACCTGCCGCTTCCGGCTGTAGAGTTCTCTCAGTCCTTCATAATAGCTGTCGGGAAGTTCCAGCCCTGCAATGGCTGCCTCCTGCAGGGGCGCTGCCGCACCCACGGTCAGAAAGTCATGCACCTTTCTCGCCTGGCGAATCACCGCGCCGCTCGCCTGAACATAGCCAAGGCGCCAACCGGTGATGGAGTAGGTCTTGGACAGAGAGTTGCAGGTGATGGTCCGATCAAACGCGCCAGGAAGAGCCGCAAAGGGAATATGCTCATGTCCGGCATACACGATGTGCTCATACGGTTCATCCGTGATCACGAAGGCATCGTGTTCTTCCGCCAGGCGCAGAATCTGCAAAAGTTCCTCGCGGGTGAAGACCTTGCCAGTGGGGTTGGAAGGATTACACACGATGATGGCCTTGGGCTTTTGCTCAAAGGCCTTTGCAAGCGCTTCCATCGAGATGCCAAGGTCAGGTGGTTGCAACGGCACGAAGATCGGCTGGGCTCCCGAGAGAATGGCATCGGCCGCATAGTTCTCGTAGAAAGGCGAGAAGACGATGACCTTGTCCCCCGGATTGCAGGCGGTCATCATCGCGACCATCATGGCTTCGGTGCTGCCGCAGGTTACGACCAGATGCTCATCCGGATCGAGGGCCAGTCCGGTAAAGCGCGAGATCTTGGCAGCGAGCGCCGTGCGGAATCGTGGCGAGCCCCAGGTGACCGAGTACTGGTGAAAATTGCCCCTCGTGGCGCGCTCCAGGGCGAGCAGCAGTTCCTCCGGGGGCCCAAAGTCAGGGAAACCCTGGGAGAGGTTGATGGCGTTGTGTTGATTGGCCATCCGGGTCATGCCGCGGATGACGGATTCGGAAAAGGCGGTGAGGCGGGTTGAGGTCTCGGGCATCTGCGCGCGGACATAGCCGATGCGGCGCAAAGCGCAACTGCCGGGCAACGACAGGAAACGAACGGCGACGGGCAAGATGTGGAGAGCGTAAAGGCACTCTCCCGGCGACCTTGGGTCGTTCACCAATCCAACCCAAAACATCAAGGGAGGAACGGGCCATGAAACTGAACATTCGAAAGTGGGGTGCCTGCTCGGTGGCGGCAATCCTTCTGGTCGCCGGATACCAGATGCTGGTTCCCCAACGTGAAAAGACCACCCCAAAAGTCGACACGGTCGTGCGGACATTACCAGCACCGCTGCCGACACCGAAACAGATCCCGACACCCGCGCCGCGCCCGGAGTTGGAACGCGGACCGCGCCATTTGCGCCAGGTTGCACTGACCTTTGACGCCGGTGCCGAAGCCGATGGCCTGAACGACCTGCTCCGCGTGCTGGAACGCGAGGGCATCACCGCGACCTTTTTCCTCACGGGAAGATGGGCGTGTGAAAATCTGACCCTAGCGAGAGCGATTGTGGCGAAGGGTCATTTCATCGGTAATCACACATGGGCGCACAAGGACCTGACCAAGCTCGAAGATGCGGACATCCGGTTGGAATTGCTCCGCACGGATGATCGATTCGTGGGATGGTTCGGCGCGCAATATCATCACCTCGCCCGTGCGCCTTTTGGCGAAACGAATGAGCGTGTGCTACGCATCATGGAAAAGGAGGGCTTCTACGGCGTGCGATGGAGCATCGATACCCTCGACTCGATCGAACCGCGGAAATCCGCAGCCTTCATTGAAGGCAGGATTCTGGGCCTGAGCGATGCAAACCTCCAAGGTGCCATCGTGCTCATGCATGTGGGTTACCCTGAGACTGTGCAGGCACTGCCCACGGTGATAGACCGGCTGAGGGAACGAGGCTTCGAGTTCGTCCCCGTGAGTGTGTGGGTGCCGGAGCTTGGATTGCCGCAATCAACAAATCCCATGTACAGGTGGCCGCTCGCCCAGCCGTAACTCCTCACGGCACCAGCACGGCTGCACCATGAAGCCTGCCCTCGCGCAAATCCGCGAGGGCTTCATTGGCAGATTCAAGCGGGAAGGCGCGGGTCTCGGTAAGCACAGGAACGGCAGGCGCCAGCGCGAGAAACTCAAGACCGTCCTGCCGGGTGAGATTGGCCACGGAGACGATGCTGCGTTCCCCCCAGAGATCAGCATACGGGAATGAGGGGATGTCGCTCATGTGAATGCCTCCGCACACCACTACCCCACCCTTGCGCAGATGGCGCAAGGCCAGGGGCACAAGCTCTCCCGCTGGAGCGAAGATAATGGCGGCATCGAGCGGGAACGGAGGAGCATCTGTCGATGAGCCAGCCCACACGGCCCCAAGACTCCTCGCAAAGTCCTGTGCCATGACATCGCCCGCACGAGTGAACGCACAGATCTCACGACCCTGATGACGCGCCACCTGGATGATGATGTGTGCCGCCGCTCCAAAACCGTAGAGCCCCAGCCTGCGTCCCTCGCCCGCTTTCACCAGCGACCGGTAGCCGATGAGACCCGCGCACAGCAAGGGTGCAGCAGAAACCGGATCCATGTCCTTTGAAATCGAGAAGCAGAAGCGCGCATCTGCCACGGTATACTCGGCATAGCCACCGTCGAGCGTGTAGCCGGTGAACCGGGCGGTATCGCAAAGGTTCTCATGACCGGTGAGGCAGTACTCGCAGATCCCACAGGTCCATCCCAGCCAGGGGATGCCCACGCGATCGCCATCTTTGAGAGTTGCCACCTCCGAGCCCACCGTGACGACCTCTCCCACAATCTCGTGTCCGGGAATGAGGAAAGGTTTGGGATGAGGCAGGTCGCCATCGACCACGTGCAGATCCGTACGGCAGACGGCGCAGGCCAATACCTTCACCAGTACCTGCCTTTCGGATGGCACTGGTATGGGCACCTCAAGAAGCTCAAGAGGATGCCGCGCATTGCGGAGGACCATGGCCTTCATTACGACGCCATGGTACACCACCGGGGCCTGTTCCACCACTACGCCGAGCGCCCACTTTTGCGAAGGGCGAGTGCTTGCACGACCATGATGACGATGAAGATGAGGAACACCGTGCCGATGATGCCCTGCAGCACCGGGCTCTCCCTGCTGGTGATGAACGGCGCACCCACAGGCAGGCGGGTGGACGTTTCCGTGATGCCGGGAACGAAGTGGAAGAAGAGCGTCAGGGTGTAGCCGAGGGTCTCCACCATTTTTGCCTTCCCACCGAACCATCCCTTGTTCTCAGCCATCCAGGCGATGCCGAGCACCACGAGGGTGATGATGCCCAGGACGTGCGCCACGTTGAAGCCTCCCTGGTGGAAAATGCCGAACCCCGTGAGGCAGGTAAGGACAGTGGTCCACAGGTACACCTGTCCTGTCGCGTTCTTTGAAGTGATCCGGTGATCACGTACGAGGGCGATGATGCCGGCGATGACTGCAATGACACCGATGATGGTATGGATGATGCCGAGTGTGGACATGAGGAATGTGATGAGGGTGGTTTCAGGTGAAGCACAAAAAAGGCCAGCACCTCAGCAGGAGCACGCTGAAGGCTGGCTAGATGATTTTCGCATCTATCTCAGGCCGCCTGTGGCATAGAGGCACTCTCCGGTGATCCACCCGGAGTCTGCTGACGCGAGGAATGCCACCACGGGAGCGATGTCGCCCGGCTGGCCGATGCGACCCAGGGGAGTCATCGCCGCCACGGTTGCGGCGTAGTCGATGATGCCTGCGGCGTGGATGCCCTCCGTCTCCACCAGGCCGGGATTCACAGAGTTCACACGAATCTTCTTTGCCGCGAGTTCCTTGGCAAAGGTGCGTGTGAGTCCATCGACCGCGGACTTGGTGGCATTGTACACCGGCGTGCCGGGGGAAGAGAGCGTGCTGAGCACGGAGCTCACATTGACGATGCTGCCGCCCTCGGGTCCGATGTACTTCAGCGCCTCCTGCGTGGCGAAGATGAGACCAAGCACATTCAGATTGAAGTGAACGTGGAAGTTCTCCTCGGTGATCTCACCGACCGGCGCTCCGCGATAGAGGCCGGCATTGTTCACCAGGATATCCAGCTGGCCGAACGCGGCCTGGCCCTCGGCGAATAGGCGGACGACGTCCGCCTGCTTCGCCACATCGGCCTGGACCGCGATAGCTTGCCCTCCGGTGGCCTTGATTTCCTGCACCACCTTGTCCGCTCCTTCACGACTGGTCGCGTAGTTCACGACCACCGCCGCTCCCTCCGCCGCAAGTTTCTTGGCGATGGCGGCGCCAATCCCCTTGGACGCTCCGGTGACGACGGCAACTTTTCCGCTGAGTTTCATACCTGAATGCTTCGAATCGCTGAGTGCTGAAGTGCTGGGTAATAGTGGAGTGCTAATTTAGGATCGGGCAAAGGCCAGCAGGTCCTGATTGAGCTGCTCCTTAGCTGTGTCACCGAGGCTGTGGGATCCGCCGGGATAGACCTTGAGCTGGGCGCCTTTCACCAGCTTGGAAGAAATCATCGCGGACGCGCCGATGGGCACGATCTGGTCATCATCGCCATGGATGATGAGCGTGGGCACATCGAACTTCTTCAGGTCCTCGGTGAAATCCGTTTCGGAGAAGGCCTTGATGCAGTCATAGGCATTCTTGTGCCCTGACTGCATGCCCTGCGTCCACCACGACTGGATAAGTCCTTGTGAGACCTTGGCGCCTGGGCGGTTGAAGCCGAAGAAGGGGCCGCTCGCCACATCCAGGAAGAACTGCGCGCGATCCGCGAGATACGCGGAGCGGAATCCATCGAACACCTCAATGGGCAATCCACCGGGATTGGCCTCTGTCTTGAGCATGATGGGGGGCACGGCACCCATGAGCACCGCCTTCGCCACGCGGCTCGTGCCGTGACGGCCAATGTAGCGAGCCACTTCGCCACCACCCGTAGAGTGGCCGATCATGATCACGTTCTTCAGGTCCAGTTTTTCAAAGAGCTCCGCCAGGTCATCGGCGTACTGGTCCATGTGGTTACCATCCCACGGCTGGCTGGAGCGTCCGTGCCCACGGCGGTCATGGCCGATGCAACGGAAGCCGTTTGATGCCAGGAAAAACATCTGTGCCTCCCACGCATCTGCGCTGAGGGGCCAGCCGTGGCTGAATACGATGGGCTGCCCGCTGCCCCAGTCCTTGTAATAAATCTGCGTACCGTCTTTGGTGGTGATCGTGCTCATGTGTAGTCGCTTTTGGTTGGGTTTGCTGACTCGAGTCTCCTTGCCTTCCTGCTCCGTCGAATGCACCGGCTGGTGCGCGCACATTCCGCGCCGTGCCGTGTGGTAAATCACCGCGCGTCATGCATTTTACAAGGCATTTCCATGTGGGCATGTGACAATCTTTGCCACGAGCCGCTGGGATGATTTCCTTCTACTCCTTTCGAACGAGGGCATTCGAGGAGAAAGCAATGTGGGGCAACAACCGTCAGTGCCGGAGGCGCGCCGAGCAGGCCAAGTCCGGCCACGCTGGACAAGGGCCGGGCTGGAAGTCAACTACCGCTGACCGCAGGCAGAGGACTCACCCATTCGGAAAGGTACATACCACTTCCGTGCCGTGGGGCTTCGCAGGACGGATCTCCACCGACCCACCGATCATGCCGGCGCGGTACTTCATGGTATAGAGGCCCATGCCATTGCCGCTAATCTCGGGGACGGGAGTTCCTTCGGTGCCGTCGCTCACGACGCGTAGCGTGGCCTTGGGTCCCTCCTGCGTGAGGATGATATCGATGTGCTTCGCTTTTCCATGCCGCACCGCATTGTGCATCGCTTCCTGGGCGATGCGATAGAGGTGCGTGGCCTTGGCGTGATCCTGCACCTCCACGGCATCATCACATTCGAAGCTGCAGCTCACCTTGAAGAGGAGACCGGCATGCTCCGCCAGCGCCTTCAGTGCGGACATGAGGCCCTTCCTCTCCACTTCGACTGGGGACAGGCCACGCGCCAGCATTCTGGTCTGTTGGATGGCTTCCTTCACATAGGACGAAATGGAGGCTACCGCGTCGGCATCGCCCGGTGAATTTGAGGCAAGGCGCTTCTTCAGCACTTCGAGCAGCACGTCCACGCCGGCGAGCGTCTGCCCCAGGCCATCGTGAAGATCGTGTCCGATGCGGCGCTGCTCACGTTCGCTGATCTCCAGCACCTCACGCTCCAGTCGCTTGCGTTCCTCCTCAGCAGCCACCAGCCGCCTTTCGCGATCCACCTGCGCCAGCGAACGATGCACGACGGTCGGCACGAGTTCCAGAAACTGCCCGTCCTTCACAATGTAATCCAATGCGCCGCGTTTCATCATATCGACCGCCACTCTCTCGTCTCCCTGCCCCGTGATGATGACAAAGGGCACGAGTCGTCCTCTACCTTTCAGACGCTCCACGAGTTCGGTCGCATTGAGATCGGCAAGTTTCAAGTCCAGCAGCATGAGACTGGCTTCATGCTCTGCAAGCCATGCCATGGCATCCTTTCCCGAGGTGGCGGTCTCCGCATGGTAGCCCTCACGGCGAAGTGATCGTGCGATCAATCTCGTGAGTCCTTCATCATCATCGACGACAAAGATGGTCTGAGACGGTGCTGTGGTGGATGCTTCCTCGCTCATGCTCCAGAAGGGCTGGGCTGGACGTTGACTTCGGGCACTTCGACCATGGTCACAAAGTGCCCCAGGCTCGCGATGGTCTCGGAGAATTTCTCGTAGTCCACCGGCTTCACCAGGTAGTGACTGCAACCCAGGGCGTGACAACGCGAAACCTCCCGAGGATCATCCGTAGTGGTGAGCATGATCACGGGAATCTTCCGCAACTCCGTGTCCTCCTTGATCTGCCGCAAGACTTCCACGCCATCCACCTTGGGCATGCGGATATCCAGCAGCAGCAGATAAGCTGCCTCCGCGGGCCGCTGCCTTTCTGTTTTGCAGAAGAGGAAATCCAGCACCTCCTGCCCGTCTGAGAAACGCTCGATGGGATTCGCCAGAGCGGCGCGGCGCAGATTTTTTTCGATGAGCCGGGCATGACCGGGATCATCATCGACAATGAGAATGGTAACTTCCTGCTTCAAGTTCATGAAGGCAACACGTGAAGACTCGCAGATCAAGCGGGCGTTGAAGGAGCCGGGAGTGAAACAAAGAAGCGGCTGCCTTTGCCCGCCTCAGACTCCAGCCAGATTCTTCCCTCATGCCGCTCCAGAATGCGCAGCGCGATGGTCAGCCCGAGCCCTTCACCGTGTCCATGGGAAGGGTCCAGGCGGTGGAAGATTTCAAACACCTTCGACTGGTGGGCCGTATCAATGCCGATGCCATTGTCCTCCACGCAGTAAATGGAGCGACCATCTTCACGCCGGGCACTGATGGTAACGCTGCATGGCCGGCCCGGGCTGCGGTATTTCACAGCGTTGTCGATCAAGTTGGAGAATACCTGATTGATCTGCACGGCATCGCCCATGCAGGGCGGCAAGTCACTGACCCGCACGGTGGCTCCCGCCTGCTGGAACTGGTATTCCATCGTGTCCATAATCTCGGACATGAGACGGTTCATATCGAGCCGCACGATGGTGAGGGCCACGCGCCCCATGCGTGAGAATCTGAGGAAGCCGGCGAGAAGCGCTTCCATCTTGCCCACGCTGGAGAGAATGAAGCTGAGCGCTTCCGGAATGTCTTCCTTGAGCGCTTCTTCCACACCGGGAAGCTTCTCCGCCTCATTTCCGGCAAGTCGTGTCTCCAACAGCTTGCAGGCTCGGGAGAGTTCCTTGCTGAATCCCTGGATGTTCACCAGCGGCGAGCGCAAGTCGTGCGAGGCGACGTAGACGATGGCCTCCAGTTCCTTGTTCTTTTCCGCGAGCGTGCGCGCCATCTGGGCGAGTTGCTCCTCGTACTTCTTCCGCACGCTGATGTCGGTGCGAATGGCGATGTACTGCACGGGCTGCCCTGCCTTGTCGAGGAAGGGGAAGATGGTCGTATCCACCCAGTAGTAGCTGCCGTCCTTCGCGCGATTCTTGATCTCACCCCGCCATACCTTGCCCTTCGAGATAGTGCGCCACATGCCGGTGAAGAACTCACGCGGATGGTGGCCGGAATTGATAATCCGGTGATTGCGCCCCAGCAGCTCCTCACGGCTGTACATGGAGATCTGGCAGAACTTGTCGTTCACATAGGTGATATCACCCTCAGGATCCGTGATGGCGACAATGGAATGCGCATCCAGCGCGGCCTTGAGGTCGTGCAACTCCCCCAGCCTCTCCAACAGTTCTTCATAGGCAGGCTGCACCGGCGGGGTGCCGGGACCACCGGAGGTGGGCAATCCTTCTGAATTGGAAGCTTCGGAAGACATGGAACTTAATGCGGCACCGAGTCGAAAGTGACTTGCAGTTAGAAGCCGCAAGTCACCGTCCCGTGCCTGACATCTCAGTAATTGTTCCATGTCGGTCATGTCAATTCTTTTGGGCATTCGCCTCTCCCCATTCTGCTCGCCTGTGCGAGCGCTCCTGACGCTTCACTTCACTACCAGCACCGGGCACCATGCCTGGCGCACCACCCACTGCGCAGTGCTGCCCACGTACGAATGTCCCCAGCGGGTGTGCTCGTGCGGCCCTACGATGACCAGATCGCTGTCCTTCTCCTTCGCGAGTTTCACAATCACGTCCCAGGGCTCTCCCACCTCGACACGCAGGTCCCAATCATGGCTGAGCGGTAGCTTGGTCGTGCGCACCTCATCCAGTTTTTCAAGAGCTTTATGGAGGCGATCAGAACAAGCTTTCTTTTCCGCAGGGCAAAGTACAAAGGCAGGCGCAGGCTCCAGGACATGCACTAGAGTGACATGGCTGCCTTCCTGGTTGCTCAAGGCACGGGCCATGTTCAGCGCATGTCGGGCACCGGCCCGGTGGTCATAACCTACCACGATGCGCTTGAACTTGAACACGGGCGTCCTCAGCGTGGGCACGCCATCTGAATTCGCAAAGGCCTTTGTCACGAGAACAGGACAGGGCGCATGCTGCACCACCTGCTCAGCCACGCTGCCAATGAGCGTGCGTGCCAGGCCCATGTGTCCATGGCTGGACGTCACAATGAGGTCAAAGCTCTCGTTCCGGGCCATCTCACAGATGCTGCGGGCGGCATCTCCAGTCATGACTCTCGTTTCAAGCGTGTCGCCATCATGTGCACCGTATTTGGTGCGCAGCTGCTTCATCATCCGGTCCGCATGATTGATGCGGCTGGGCAGGTTCGTGCCACGATGCGCTGTTCCATGTTCCGCAGTGGGTTCGTCCTTGGGATCCACCACGTGTAACAAAGTGACGGTTGAACCGGGGCTGGCCATCACCAGAGCGACTGTGGCGTCCACGGCGGCCAGGGAGAAAGGCGAGAAATCCGTGGGTGCGAGAATCCTGCTGACACGCGAGCCAGGCTCAGCAACCACGGGTGCTGTACTGTGCGCGATTTTCATGATCCTAGGATACCCCATGTGGGAATAGGGGGCACTGCGGATCTTGCGATGCGATGCGCGTCCTGCGTCATTGCGAGCGCGCATCATCCTTGCAGGACGCACGACTACGCTGTGGCCGAGACTTCCGCCTTATACCCCTCTTTTCGAAGCGTAACGGAAACCCGCGGCTCGAGGTCCGCGGTGCCCAGGTACACACACAGGACATTCGTGTCCGTGTGGGCGAGCACTCGCCGGGAGAAGGAAGGATGCCGCAGACGTTGCAGCCCATGCTTGTGGTGCGAACCCACCACGATCAGGTCGGCTTTCGTTTCGTGAGCCAAGGAGACAAGGTCATAGGCGGGATTCCCCAATGAGACCCGCACATGCACAGCCTGCGGCATTTTACCGACTGTAAGGTAGAAGCGTTCCTTCACCTTCTCCTGAATCTTGGCCACTTCTGCAGCCGTGGGGGCAAGAAGGTCCGACGGTTCAGCGGCCCATGACTCGCTCTCCAAGATGAAGGCATCTGTCTGGACGAGGTGGGCACACTCGAGATCGATGGGGCCGAGGATGAGCAACCTTGCCAGCGCACTGGAAATGGCCTGCTCAGACTCGCTGATGTCCGACGCGCAAAGCACCTTCAGTGATTTGCCGTTCTGCAGCCACTCCAGCAACGGCTCCGGACGACGTACGACAAGCGTGGGCGAACTCACGGTCTCCGCCACATGCTCAGCGACACTGCCCATCAACAGTCGCGTGGCCATGCCCTTGCCCGTGGCGCCCACCACCACCATTGCGGTGTCGTGATTTCCCTCGGAAGTGAGATGATGGTCGGCACTGCCATGCATGACCGTGGTCTCCACCCTCTGTCCAGGAGAGCAGATTCGGTCAGCCTCCGCATCCAACAAATCCTGGCCGTGAGTCTGGAGCGTGTCGTCGACCGGATACTCCGTAGGCGCGAGCCAGTCTGCGACGCAGTGCACCAGCTTCAGGGGAAGTTTGAGCTTCGCCGCCATGTACGCCGCCACTTCTGCGGCGGCTTTGGCAGGCTCGGAGAAATCGGTACCGCAGAGAACTTTCATGGGAGTAGTGGGTTCGAGTTGGAGTCTGAGGGATGAAGGAGTGAATCGAAGGTGTGTGCTGGGAAGACACTTTCATGATCCCACGAGTGGGACGAAACCTCTCGGCATCCATTGGGATGTATTGCGCGTTTCTTGGAGCGCGCGCAGCTCAGGCGCAGCTGGTTCACGGGAGCCGCGCCAAGATTTCACCGGCGAATCCCAAGAGATGCCGAGTGCCCCGCAGCTCCGGATGCGAGCTTGGGGGTGCAGAACAGCCCCCCTTTTTGATGAACCTACTTCGATGTCATCGCCAGATCACGCACCGTGTGCGCATCGAGCACGGAGTAGAAGGCACTTTGGGCCTTGTAGAGGATGGGCTTCAAATCGCATTTCGCGGAAATGGGGCAGGTATTCGTCGCAGGTGTGAAGCACTCCACGACATCTGCCGTCTCGGTGAGGCGTACGATTTCGCCCAGTTTCGTATCCGGCGTGTGTGGCGCCAGCATCAATCCCCCACTCGCTCCGCGTTCCGTCTTCAGCCAGCCCGCGCGGGTCAGCGTCTTGGCCACCTTCGTGAGATGATTCAACGAGACACCGTAGAACGCCGCCATCTCGCGTGTGGTGGCCTTCTCTCCCGGTCGCTTCATCAAATAGATGAGGACGCGGAGAGCATAGTCGGTGCGGTAGGTGAGCTTCATCAGGTGAGATCAGAATCAGAAACGATGCATTCCCATTGTGGAGTGAAAGATTTGTTTTCCAATTAGGTATTTATAATACCCATTTCAATGAACATTGCCAACCCCCAACTCCCCGACCTGCAAGGTCGCCCCGATATCGAGAGGCTTGTGAATGCCTTCTACGAGGTCGTGCGGAAGGATGAACTCCTGGGTTTTATCTTCGACGAAGTCGCCAGAACCAACTGGGAAACCCACCTGCCGCGCATGTATGCCTTCTGGGAGACGGTGCTCTTCCGCACGGGCGGATTCACCGGCAATCCGGTTGCCGCGCATGCGAAGCTGGTGCCACAGACCGAGATGGGCCGCACCCAGTTTGACCGTTGGCTGCTGCTCTTCCGCCAAACGGTGGACAGCCTTTTCAGCGGTCCCAATGCGGATCACATCAAGAACTGCGCGCAGGACATGGCGAACGTTCTGTTCAGCCGCATCAATGGTGTGCCCGATCCACGCTTCGATCCTGCCCGCCTGACACCGGAGCAACGCGCCCGCTACGCGAAGTACCGGGCCGAACAGCCCGCTTGAGGAAGAAAAGCGGCTGCCCCCTTTGCGCCCCAATCCACCTCCTCGGTGGGAGGGACGCTTATACCCCCAGACAAACCGAAAAAGAAACACAAACACACACTGCTCACACGCTACCACCCATGAAAAGAACCATCCTGGTCCTCAGTCTCGCCTTCTGCTCTCTTGCCGCCACTGCTGCGGACACCAGCAAAGGCGCCGAATCCACCGCCCCCACCTGCCCTGTCACTGGCAAAGCTGCGAACCCCGCCATCACGCTCGTGTACGAAGGCAACAGCTATGCCTTCGCCGACGAGACCGCCAAGCAGAAGTTCTCCGATGATCGTGCCAACAGCCTGTACCAAAAGCTCGGCGGCAAGACGGCCATCGATGCAGCCGTGGAACTCTTCTATGTGAAGGTGCTGGCGGACAAGCGCGTGAACCACTTCTTCGAGGACATCAACATGAACAAGCAGAAGCGGAAGCAGAAGGAATTCCTCTCCGCTGCGCTCGGTGGTCCCATTCCGTACGCGGGCAAGGATCTCCGCAGCGCTCATGAAAGCCTCGGCGGACTCAATGACTCGCACTTCGATGCCATTGCCGAGAACCTGCTGGCAACCCTCACCGAACTGAAGGTCGATCCACAACTGATCGAACAGGCCATGGCCATTGTCGGCAGCACTCGCGATGCCGTGCTCAATCGCCCGGCGAAGCCTGCGACACCCGCCGTTCCTTAAGGTCGGCACTCCCATTAAAAGACCTTCGTCGTTCAGCCTGTCTGGCGGCGAAGGTCACGTCTCCGCCAACTTGCTATTGAGACCAGTTAGCATTGCAAAAAATCATTCAACGCCAAGCAAATCTCGAGGTCACAGAATCGGTCTTCCGCTCGTCGTGTCTTTGTGACCTGGCTAAAATCCATCCTCTGTGTCTGGGCATCCTTGCAGCTCATCCTGCCGGGGTGCCTTTGCCAGTTGCTGGAGCCGCTCGGCATTCATGTTCCGCATCATCACCATCATCACGGAACATTTGTCAGGCAGGAGCATCCTGGCCCATGCCAGGTAAAAGCACCTCTCCCGCAGGGCCCGGAGATTCCCTGCCATTGCGACGAGCGCCCTGACCGCACTACAGACGAATCCCTCGCCGCTGTCGTCTCGGAGATACCGGACGTGAAAAATTGTCAGTGGGAGATGCTGCACGCATGGGAGTATCGGCCAGCGCCAACGGTGGTGCGGCTCATGCGGCTGACAGGAAGAAGCCCTCCCCATGAAGGGATGGCCACCGCAGAAGAAGCACGGCTCGCCCGCTGCGTGCATCTGCTTTGAACAGAATTCCGGTCACGTATGATGCTCTTTCCGTAAGGGCAGCAGGCTCGTGATCCACGCCCACTCCAGGCCGTGACGAATACACGGCCATGGGACGCAATTGCGTTGGCACGTCATGCGGACGGCCGCGCCCACTTCTGTTCATCAGCATTTCACTTCTACATCTTTTTCATCATCATCATGAGAATCCCTTTCGCCCTTCTTGCGTCACTTGCAGTCCTGCTTGGGCTGGAGACGCATGCCTCCGCGCAGAGCTCCACCACCCAGTGGAAAGCCTCTGCCTCCATTACATTTGCCGGCACTTCAACCCTTCACGACTGGTCAGGTACCGTAAAGGCCCAGCCCTTCATCACCACCGTTGGGATGACGGACGCCGACAAACCGTCGTCCATCACAGCCAAGGTAGAGGTGAAGACCGTGGAAATGGACACCAAGGAACCCAAGCGCGACGAGAACATGCGCAAGGCCATGCGTGCCGTGGACTTCCCACTGGTGACCGGTGAGTTCGACACGCAGTTCTCCCAGCTCATTTCCGGCACCGGCACTTCGCCTCAGGTGCTCCCCTTCAAGCTGACTATTCTTGGGAAAACACAGTCTGCCACAGGGACCATCTCGAACTGGAAGCAGCAAGGAGACAGCGCGTCGTTCGAACTGGACTTCGATGTCTCGATGAAGGCGTACGGCATCAAGGTGCCGTCCGTCATGCTGGTCATCCGTGTAGGGGACGTGGTGAAGGTCCACGCCAAGGTCACGCTGGAGAAAGTCAACGCCTAAGCCACAGATGAGCGCATACATTCACCACATCGCGACCCTGGCGGCGCCCTTCTCGTATCAGCAGGATACCATCCGTGAGCGCATGATGGGATGGACCTCCGATGAACGGCACCGGCGCCTGCTGAGTGCTCTGTACAGACGTTCCGGGATTGAGACCCGGTACAGCGTGCTGGAGACATTCTTTGAGACCGGCGGCAACGGCCTCTTCCAACCAAACGAGAAAGGCTATCCGGGGAACCCCGGTACGGCAGAGCGGAATGCCCGCTATGCCAAAGCCTCGCGTGAGATGTCCGAGCAAGTAGCCAGACGTGCACTCGAGGGCAGTGGGTACAAGGCCAGCGACATCACGCATGTCATCTATGTCACCTGCACCGGATTCGTGAATCCAGGGCCAGAACTGCATCTGGTGGAGGCGCTCGGGCTGAATCCCGGTGTGGAGCGCTACACCCTGGGATTCATGGGCTGCTATGCCGCCTTCCCGGCGTTGCGCATGGCTGCGCAGTTCTGCGCGGCTCGTGAAGATGCCGTAGTGCTGGTCGTGTGCCTGGAGCTGTGCACGCTCCATCTCCAACTGGAAGACAAGCCGGATGTGATGCTCGCCAATTCGCTTTTCGCGGATGGGGCTGCAGCGGCCATCATCAGTGCGCGTCCTCCGGCTGCAGAGACACCCGCTTATCGATTGGATGGCTTCACTTCGGAGTTGGTGCCCTCAGGCGCAGCTCACATGGCGTGGGACATTGGGAATCACGGCTTCGAGATCAAGCTCAGCAGCTATGTGCCGGAGATACTCGGCGCAGAAATGCAAACGCTCATGACGCGAGTACTGGGCAAGCATGATCACTCTCCCGAAGAGATCACCGAGTGGGCCGTGCATCCCGGTGGACGCGCCATTCTCGACAAGGTGGAGCAGGGACTGAACCTGCCAAACACCGCGCTGGCGAGCTCCCGCCGCGTGTTGAAGAACCATGGCAACATGAGCAGCGCGACAGTGCTCTTTGTGTTGAAGGACCTCCTGGAGACGCGCGCCCCCACGACTGGACCCACGTGTGCCATGGCCTTTGGCCCGGGACTCACCGTGGAGGTGGCACTGCTCCAGCGGGTGGGATGCAGTCCCAAGCAGCGCGCCATCGAACTCACGGCCTTGCAAACCCTTCACGATTCTACGTTGCATGGCTGACACATCAAAGTCGATGGAGGGAACTTCAGGGCCAGCGACGCGATGGCCCACCTCTCCGCCCTACACCACGCTGCAGCGGTGGACCGCGCTTGGCTATGGGATGCTGTGCCACGGACTGTTCATCATCGCGGTCTCAACGATGTTCGTGGCGCTCCGTTCCGGCTTAACAACGGGATGGAGCACCCTTTCAGGATGGAAGGGAGTACTGGGAAACCTCGCGCTCCTCTCCCAGTTCGCCGCTGGGCACAGCCTGCTGCTCGGAGAGCGTGGTCGCAAGTGGTTGGCCAGACTGGCGCCTTTCTCTCTGGGGAAGGCGCTGTCCACCACCCTTTTTGCGACCATCTCATCGCTGCAACTCCTGCTGGTGTTCCTCTGGTGGTCTCCTTCACATGTGCTGTGGTCTGCGCCAACAGGCTGGCTTCTGCATCTGCTGGATGTTTTCTATGCAGCGTCATGGCTGCTGCTGGCAAAGTCGATGCATGATGCCGGCATGGATGTGCAGACCGGATCGCTGGGGTGGCGCAGCGTGTGGCGCAATGAGGCGGTGGTATACAAACCCTTCGCTAGGTCGGGAACCTTCCGGCTTGTACGGCAGCCCATCTACCTCTCATTCGCTCTCATCCTGTGGACGGCTCCAGTCTGGACGCTGGATCATCTTCTGGCCGCACTGCTTTGGACTGGCTACTGTATCGCAGCGCCGGTGCTGAAGGAGAAGCGCTATGCCAGATACTACGGAGACGCCTTCGTCCGCTACCAGGAGCGCGTGCCCTACTGGTTGCCCCGTCTACCACGACGGCGCAAGGAGGCTCCTACCGCGAGAAGTGAAAACGTGAATCACGATGTGGTCATCATCGGTGCCGGTCCTGTAGGACTGCTGCTGGCGAATCTCCTCGCGGCGCGTGGCACACAGGTTCTGATCATCGAGCAGCAGGCCGACGTGTCATGTCCATCGCAAGCCATTGGCATCACCCCACCCTCCCTCGAAATCTTTGGCCGGCTGAATCTCGCGGAGTCACTCATCGCCTTGGGAGTTCCCATTGCACAAGTGAAGGTGGATGGCCACTACGGCACACTCGGTGTCTGCGACTTCACCCTCCTACCCGGCACACACAAGTTCGTACTGAGTGTGCCACAATCCCACACCATGGAACTCCTGCGCACGAATCTCGAACGCTATCCCCATGCGACCATCGTCAGAGGAAGTGAAGCGAAGATCCTCTCTCAAGACAGTTCCGGTGTTCAAGTAGAAGTGCGCAACCGGGAAACACCCACCATCATGACGGCAGGACACGTGATCGCCTGCGATGGAAGTCGTGGCTCCACGAGAAACCGGCTACGCATTCGCGCTCATGAAGGGAGATATGGCTGCCACTTCGTGATGGCGGACTTCAAGGACTCCAGTGGTTTGGGAAATGAGGCCCGCCTGTTCTTCACGGCGGATGGAGCCGTCGAGTCCTTCCCTCTTCCCGAAGGCAGGAGGCGCTGGGTCATTCAGGTGCCGGATCGCCTTGCCTCCACCAGCGCGGATGGGACGACCATTGTGCAGACCGTGCTGCACCGCACCGGCATTTCACTGGGGACACCCGACGAAGCACTGCCTCCAGCGTTTGCCTTCAGTCCACGCTGGATGAAATGCGACACATTCGTCGACGGACGCATCTTCCTTTGCGGAGATGCTGCGCATGTCATGAGTCCCATCGGAGGCCAGGGAATGAACACAGGATTCGCGGACGCGGAGTTCCTGAGTGTGGCCATACCAGCCATGCAGGACGATCCATCGAGAACTGCTGCCTGGTCTCAGGCCTATGATCGCATTCGCTCACGCGCTGCCCGTATCGCCACCCGGCGGGCAGCATGGGGGATGAAGCTCGGGACCTTGCGAGGAGGCGCAAAGGCCGTTTTCAGGGATGCCTTCATGCGGGCAGCGTTGTTCTCACCGCTGCTGGCACGCCCTCTTGCCTCATGGTTCTCCATGAACAGCATTCCCGGAGCCACCTTGAACCGGGTGCCACCGGGCCGCATGCCGCGCCCGCCCCAGTCGAGGCGCTCGTAGAACGCCTTGCAGATCATCACGCTCACGCCATCTCAAATGGCTTGAGCGTGA
This sequence comes from Roseimicrobium sp. ORNL1, assembly GCF_011044495.1. GTDB lineage: Bacteria > Verrucomicrobiota > Verrucomicrobiia > Verrucomicrobiales > Verrucomicrobiaceae > Roseimicrobium. Next base: position 3,165,912 of record NZ_CP049143.1, on the reverse strand, counting down.
AGTGCACGTTGTGCTTCGGTGAGTGGATCTCGACGGATTCGACCGTGGTCTCGATCGCGCAGAAGCCGGGCTTCTTGTGATAGTGCTCCAGGAAATAAGCATGGGACATGTCCACGATGCGCTGCCAGATGCGCTTCAGTGTCGGGCCATCCGAGATGACCTTCGCCTTGCCCTTGAGATTCACCACGAGGGAGAGGTCCTTGTTGAAGAACATCCAGTTCACCTCCGGATGTTCCTTGAGTTCCTGCACCTTCCGGCTGCCCGGTGAAGTGAGTGTCTGGAAGACGGGGAACTCATCCAGGGCCAGGGTGGACATCCAGCGCATCTGCGGCTTTCCCTCGGCATCGATGGTACCGAGGATGCCTGGATAGTGCCCGTTCACAATGCTCTTCGCCAGATTGATGACATCCTCGCTGTCTTCGATGTCATAGGTGTTCGGGTCGAATTCGATGTCGTTCGTTGCATTCATGGCAATGAGGAATTCGTTCCCAGTATAGAGGATTTCGCCACAGCCTGCCAGCCTTCCCTTGTGGCGGTCCGTGCACATCTTGCGTGCTTCCACGGCATGTTGCTTCACTTCGCCGCCGTGTCCTTGTGGAAGATGAGCCGCAGGCTGTTCAGGCACACAATGAGGGTGCTCCCTTCATGCGCCACCACGCCCCAGGCCAGGGGCAGCAGCGATGCGAGGGACGCCAGTGAAGCCAGCGCGATGGCTCCGAGCGCAATGGCCAAATTCTGCCGGATGATGCGCCGCGCACGCTGACTCAGTTCCAGGGCAGTGAGCAGCTTCTCAATGCGGTCGTTCATGAGCACGATGTCACTCTGCTCCATGGCGGCATCACTGCCCCGCGCGCCCATGGCCACACTCACATGCGCGGCGGCAAGGCTGGGCGCATCATTCACACCGTCACCCACCATCGCAACTTTCCGTCCCTTTGATGTGAGTTCTTGAATGATGTTCACCTTATCGCCCGGGTGCAGGCCGGCACGCACGCTGGCGACCCCCAACTCCTTGGCCACGCTCTCCGCGGCGGCGCGGCGGTCACCGGTGAGCATCATGGTTTCGATACCATGTTCCTTCAGCCGCTTCAGCACGGAGCGGCTGCCCTCACGAATGGAGTCCTCCAACAAGATGCGCCCCACCACGCCCTGTCCCAGAACCCAGACTTCGGAGAAGGCAAGCGGTGTGTCCGGCACCTTCTGCAGCCATTCGCGGAATTGGGGCTGGCTCAGCAGTTCACGCCTGCCGACATAATACACCACATCATGAATCTTCCCGCGCAATCCCATCCCTGAGATGCGCTGGAAATCCGTCACGGTCTCCGGCTTCAGCTCGTGCCGCCTGCCGTACTCACTGATGGCGCGTGAGATGGGATGATTGGAATGGCTGTCCAGCGAGACCGCGATGCGCGCGACTTCAATCTCGTGACCGGCCGGGAAGCTCTCCACCTGACGCACGCGCATGGCCCCCTCGGTGAGCGTGCCGGTCTTATCCATGCAAATGACATCCACCTCAGCGAGCTTCTCGACCGCGGCGCCACCGCGGAAGAGCAGACCGTGTCTCGCCCCCCAGGCAATCGCCGCGAGGATAGCGGAGGGAATACTCAAGGCCAATGCACAGGGAGACATGACCACGAGCAACGTCATTGAGCGGTAGAAGGCGGATGTGGTGCCAGGCAGATTCTCAAACGGCTGTATGCCCACCACCAGCCACCACACGAAGAACATGCCAATCGTCAGCCCTATCGCAGAAAGCGTGTAGGTGGTGCCGAACTTGTCCGTGAAGCGCTGGCTCGGCGCGCGCAGGTGCTCCGCCTGCTCAATGAGCGCGATGATGCGCTGCAGCGTGCTCTCGGCGGACACCTTTTCCACACGCAGGGCGATGGAGCCCCAGAGATTCAACGTTCCGCCCAACAGCGTATCTCCGCTGGCCTTCTCAATGGGCACTGATTCACCGGTGACATTGGATTCATCCACCGCCGTCTCTCCAGAAATCAAGGTTCCGTCGACGGGAATCAACTCATCCGGCAGCACTCGCAATTGGTCTCCAATTACGAGAGACTCCACAGGACGCATTTGCAGGCTGCCATCCGCAGCGATCACCCGCGCCACCTTCGGTGCAGCTCTTGTAAGCGCGCTAATCTCGCGGCGTGTGCGATGCAGCACATAGTGCTCGATGGCGCCGGAGGTGGAGAAAAGACAGAGCAGCAGAGCCCCCTCACGCCACGCGCCAATCGACGATGCCGCGAGGGCCACCGCGAGCATGAGGAAGTCGATATCAAGGCGCAGGTTCTTGAGCTTCGCCCAGGTCTCCACCGCTGTATTGATGCCGCCGGCGATCATGGAGCCGGTGTAGCAGGCGATGGCCAGCCACTTCAGGGGCTCGTGCCGCTCCAAGATCACGCCGGCCAGCAGCAGCACCAGACACATACCGGCTTGCAGGGCCAGGCGCTTCCACTCAGAAGCTTGATCCAGCTCTGCATCACGCACCGTGGGCCAGGCAAACTGCCTCCAGGTCCAGGCCTTCCGCTCCGCGGCGGAGGAGACATGCGGTCTCTCAATTACCAGCGCGGCATCCGAGGCGCCCTGTGCTGCCGGACGGGTCGACAGGAACTGCTCATCAAGTTCCCGGATGAGCGTATCGAGCTTGTCTTTCAGCTTCGCGGCATTGACGATGCCCTTCGTAGCCACAGAAATAGTCTGACCAGCGGGATCCAGACGCATGGCGAGGATCTCATCGTCCTGCGCGAGAAAGGCAGCCATGCCTTCCATCCAGGTGGAAGCCTCTTGGTTCGAGTCGCTGCTTTCCGTGTCAGTCGCTGGCATGGCGCGAATATTTTCTCCGGCAGATATTACGTGAACAACATCACTATCTGCAACCAGGCTCTCCAGGCCACACCGATCTTGCGCATTTACCTGCAGAAGTGCCGCTGTGAAGGGGTTGTGATTCCCGCTATTCAGCAAGGAAATCTGTCGATTTCACAAGATCTGTGCGGAGAAGCACAACATCCGCCAAGCGATGCGCATACCGCTGGTTGAGGGTGACGATGCAATACCGAAACAAACCCTTCTCCTTCACCATGGAAGCACTCGCCATCACCATCTTTTTAAGCGTGCTGCTGGCAGTGTTCTTCGTGGTCCTGTTTTTGGGCAGCCGCCATCGTCGCGGACTGGGCAGTGAACAGGAGGCACTCATGCCACTGGAGGAGGACCTGCCGCCCGTGCGTCCTGGTCGAGCAGCCACGACGCACGTGGCGGGCAGGCATGGCTCTTGATTTCATCCCCCGCATCCATGCACTCTACGAACGGATCCTCCCCCGACTCCGCGCCTTCCCCATCGATTTCCGCAGGCAGTGGAAAGACCACCATTGAGTTCAACGATCGCCTGCCCCGCCAGTTCCTGCTGGCTTCCATCATCTGGGGTGCGGTAGGCATGCTGGTGGGGGTCATCATCGCCTCCCAGCTCACACACTGGAGGATGAACTTCGACACCTCGTGGCTCACGTTTGGCCGCCTGCGTCCGCTGCACACGAATGCGGTCATCTTCGCCTTCGTCGGGAACATGATGTTCGCCGGCATCTACTACTCCACGCAGCGCCTGTGCAAGGTGCGCGTGGCTTCTGATTTGCTGGGCGCCATTCACTTCTGGGGGTGGCAGCTCATCATCCTCTCCGCGGCGATCACGCTCCCACTCGGACTGAGCCGCAGCAAGGAATACGCGGAACTTATCTGGCCCATCAACATCGCCGTGGCCGTGGTGTGGGTCATCTTTGCCATCAACTTCTTCTGGACGCTGGCAAAGCGCAATGAGCCCTCGCTCTACGTCGCCATCTGGTTCTACATCGCGACCATCGTCACGGTGGCGATGCTCTATATCGTCAATCACCTTTCGATTCCCACCTCGTGGACCCACAGCTATCCCATCTTCGGCGGGGTGCAGGATGCGCTGGTGCAGTGGTGGTACGGGCACAATGCGGTCGCCTTCTTCCTCACGACTCCGATTCTCGGCATCATGTACTACTTTCTGCCGAAGGCAGCGGAGCGCCCGGTATACTCCTACCGGTTGTCGATTGTACACTTCTGGTCGCTGGTCTTCCTCTACATCTGGGCGGGGCCGCACCATTTGCTGAATACTTCCCTGCCCCACTGGCTGCAGCTTCTGGGCATGACTTTCAGCCTCATGCTGTGGGCTCCTTCCTGGGGCGGCATGCTCAATGGTCTGCTCACCCTGCGCGGTGCGTGGGACAAGGTACGCACAGATCCGGTGATCAAGTTCTTCGTCGCGGGCGTCACCTTCTACGGCATGGCTACGTTCGAAGGACCGTTGCTTTCCATCCGTGCGGTGAATTCGCTCTCGCACTACTCCGACTGGACCATCGGCCACGTGCATGCCGGCGCGCTCGGATGGAACGGCTTCATGGCGGCAGGCATGTTCTACTGGATGGCGCCGCGTTTGTGGGGCACGAAGCTCTTCTCGAAGCAGCTCGCCAACTACCACTTCTGGATCGGTCTCATCGGCATTCTCTTCTACGTGGCCTCCATGTGGATCTCCGGCGTGAGGCAGGGACTGATGCTCAATGCCACGCGCAATGGCGGCACGGAGCTGGTCTATTCCCAATTCCTCGACACGCTGGACGCCATCATGCCGCTCATGATGATGCGCACACTGGGCGGTGCCCTCTTCCTCGTGGGTCACCTGCTCATGGTGTACAACATCTGGCGCACCATCCGCTCCGGCCACCCGGTGAATGAAACTCGCGAAGTCTTCGTGACGCGCACCGCGGCGCAGGACCGCATGAAGTGGAAGGAAGTCTGGTACAACGATCCCGTGCTTCTCACTGCAGGTGGCCTGGTGCTCATGATGGGTTGGTTCTTCCTTGAAAACTACGCGAACATGGGCGCGCTGCTCAGCGGTGGCATCCTCTTCTACATCGGCGCGCAGCGCTTCCGCGCGAGCGGTGGCTCCTGGACCCAGTGGTACGAGCGTCTGCTGGAGAACTACATGCCCTTCACCGTGCTCACGCTGATCGCGGTGGCCATCGGCGGCATGGTGCAGATTCTTCCCACGGTCACAGTGAACCGCGCGAAGAACGTGGAGGACCGCCTGCAGAAGCTCTACACGCCGCTCGAACTGGCCGGCCGCGACATCTATGTGAGCGAAGGCTGCTACAACTGCCACTCGCAACAGATCCGCACCATGGTGCCTGATGTACTGCGCTACGGAGCCCCGTCGCGCCTCGGTGAAAGCATCTATGACTTCCCCTTCCAGTGGGGCAGCAAGCGCACGGGTCCGGACCTCGCCCGCGTAGGCGGGAAGTACCCGAACATCTGGCACTACAATCACATGCTCAATCCCCGGAGCATCAATGCGAACTCGAACATGCCGAACTACGCGTTCCTGTTCGACGCGAAGACGGACACGAAGGCGCTGCCCAACAAGGTAGCCACGATGGTGAAGCTGGGCGTGCCCTACCCTGCGATGAGCTCAAATGAAATCGTGGAAGCTGCCCGCACTCAAGCCGTGCAGATTCGCGAGGATCTCGTGAAAGCAGGTGCGACACCAAAGTTGAGCGAGGAAAGCCAGCTCGTGGCCCTCATCTCCTACCTGCAAAAGCTTGGACAGTCCGATCCTGTGGAAAACGCCCCCGGCATCGTGCCGCTGGCGGGCCGTCCGCTCCCCATCACACCTGATCTGCCTGATCGCAATCGGCAGGCGGCCAGCACCACTGGCGCGCAATAGCCAGCAGCTACCAACTTCAACCACGAACACCACCCCATGTTCCGCCGCGTCATCATTGAAGACTGGCATCAGTATCTGCCGATGATTGGGTTTGCGCTGACCTTTGCCGTGTTCCTCGTGATGCTGTTGCGGGCCCTGCTCATGCATCGGGAGAAGTGCCACACCTTGGCTCACCTGCCACTGGAAGAGCCCCTGAAGCCTGCCCTGGCCACAGCACTGCCTGCGCGACCACCGTGCGACGGCAAGTGCGCCGAGTGCCGCTGCCTGCGCGACAGCCATTCTCATTCCCCTTCCCCCAACTCCCCCCATCATGAGTGAAGCATCAACACCGAAACCCGCGAATCCCGGAGAGCCGGAACTCAGACCGCATGTGTACGATGGGATTCAGGAGTACGATCAGAAACTGCCCAACTGGTGGCTCTTCACCTTCTACATCGCCATCCTCTGGATGATCGTCCACTGGCTGGCCTACTACCAGTTCCACCTCATCCCCACGGATGAAGAGAAGATTGGCCAGGCCATGCAGCAGATCGAGCAGCAGCGTGCAGAAGCACTCAAGAATATCGATGACGCGAAGCTCTGGTCCATGTCACAGGACCCGGCAGTGGTCTCCGCTGGCGAGGCCACCTACAAGTCTACCTGTGTAGCCTGTCATGGACCTGATCTGATGGGGAAGAAGTCCAATCCGCTCCTGCCCGGACTCGCCCTCGCTGACCAGTCATGGAAGCACGGGCACAATCCCACGGACGTGCTGAAAATCGTGCGGAAAGGTTCGCCGGATGTGACGAAGGGCATGCCTCCCTGGGAGCCGCAGCTGGGCACCCAGCGTGTGGTGGAAGTCGTGGCCTATCTCCTGAGCCATCACAAAGAAGGAGAGCCTCACACCGTGGAGACGAACTAGACAGGAGACTATCGTGAGTCAGCGCCCCCCCAATCTGACGAGCGTCACGACCATCAATGCAGATGGCTCCCACCGCTTCCTGCATCCGTCTGATGTAAAGGGTCCCTTCACGCTGGCGCGGCGCCTCACGGCTCTGGTGCTCATCGCCGTGTATGTGGGACTGCCCTGGATACCGGTGAAGGGATTCCCTGCGGTGTTCCTGGATGTAGCGAACCGCCGGTTCCACTTCTTTGGCTTTACGCTGGTGGCACAGGATCTGTGGCTCGGGTTCTTCCTGGTCACAGGTCTGGCATTCGGGCTCTTCTACGTGACCTCGCTCTTCGGCCGCCTGTGGTGCGGATGGACCTGCCCATACACGGTGTTCCTCGATCATGTGTATCGCCGCGTCGAGCGTTTCATCGACGGTGACGCTGCAGCGCGGAAGAAGCTGGATGCGGCGCCATGGTCTCTGGGCAAGGCATGGAGACGCATCGCGAAGCACGGCATCTATGTCGTGCTGTCACTGGCGATTGCACACGTGTTCCTCAGCTACTTCGTCTCCATCCCGCAACTCTACGCGTGGATGCAGGGCCCGCCATCGCAGCACCTGATGGCATTCGGCGTGGTGCTCTTCCTCACCGGGAGCTTGTACTTTGCCTTCGCCTGGTTCCGCGAGCAGTTCTGCATCATCCTCTGCCCGTACGGCAGGTTACAATCTGCCCTCACGGATGACCACACAGTGGTGATTGGATATGACAAGAAGCGCGGTGAGCCACGCGGCAAGGTGGGCGCGCCGGGTGTGGGTGATTGCATCAACTGCATGCGCTGTGTGCAAGTGTGTCCCACTGGCATCGATATCCGCAATGGGCTTCAACTCGAGTGCATCGGATGCGCGGCGTGCGTGGACGCATGTGATGGCATCATGGCCAAGGTGGGCCGTGCCCCGGGGTTGGTGCGTTATGACTCCATGCAGGGGCTGGCGGGCAAGCAGACCCGCTACCTGCGCCCTCGCACCCTGGTGTACACCGCCTTCGCCCTCATGGGACTCCTCGCTGCGGGTGCCGCGCTGTACTCATTGAAACCCGTGCGAGTACTGGCCAAGCGCATTCCGGGCCAGCCCTTCTTCGTCTCTGAGGGCACCGTAAGGAATCAATTCACGATTCGCATCATCAACAAGCAGCACCTGCCAACGCAGTTCCGCGTGGAGCTGGATGCCACAGGCGCACCCGAGGGCATGCAACTCCTGGGCGCTGAGGCCGCCGTGGAAGTCCCCTCGCTCGACGAAGTGGAGAAGACGGTGATCCTGACCATGCCGCAAAAACTGTATCAGGGATCACAACGGGTGCGCATCATCATCCGCGAGGTGGGCGATGGTGTGGAACTCAGCCAGGAGGTGGAATTCCTCGGGCCCGACCTCCGATTCAGCACCCTACCCCCATCATCAACGTCATGAAAAAGTACATCGAAGAACGTCCGTGGATCTGGGTTGTAGTTTGCTTTGTGATGTTCGTCTCGGTCCTTGGGTCCTTCGTCACCATCGCAGTACAGAATATGCCGGACACGGTATCCCTCACAGGAGGAGTGGAGAGTGCAAACAATTGACAGCACTGCCGCCTCCTTCGTGGCAGGACTGGTGACCAGTGTGCACTGCCTGGGCATGTGTGGCCCCATGGTATGCGCCTGGTCCATCGGGAACGGTGGCAGCGCGATTGCGCGTCATCGCAATGCAGCGCTATATCATGGTGCGCGCATCTTATCCTACACCACGCTTGGCGCGGTGGCAGGCGCAGTGGGCACACTGCCCCTGCGATGGCTGGATGCACACGGCGCCCGGGTGCTGCCGTGGCTGTTCGTGATCGTATTTCTCGCAGTCGCCCTGGGACTCGGTAAGTGGTTACCCAAGCCGCTCATTCTTACAAGGCCGATGGCAAAGCTACGGCTCGCGCTCGTCCGCGTGCCGGTGGCGGCTCGTGCCAGTCTGCTGGGCGCTGCCACTCCCCTACTCCCCTGTGGTCCTCTTTACCTGATGCTGACGCTCGCCATGGCGAATGGTTCGCTGTCACGCGGTGCGCAGTTCGCTGCTGCCTTTGGTCTCGGTACCCTGCCCCTGCTCTGGCTCGCCCAGACCCAGGTGCATCTGCTCGGACCGAAGTACGGTGGTCGGGCCTCGCAGTGGGTGCAGCGTGGTCTGGCCCTCAGCGCGGCGCTCATCATGGTGTGGCGTCTGCGAGGCACGTTTACGGGCGAACCGGAGGCGCTGTGCTGCCACAGCCACTGACATCCATGAAAGGAACATCTGAGCCCCTGTGCCTTCACTGCGGTACGCCGGTGCCCTCCACCTCGGGGGACATGCGCTTCTGCTGCACGGGCTGCGCGTTTGTGCACGACCTTCTCCAGCAGGAAGGACTGGAGAAGTTCTACGAACTGCGGGGTGATCAAACGCTGGTGCCGGTGGGCAGCCAGGCCTTGCGTGAGCAAAACTTTGACTGGCTGGCACAAGCGACTGCGGAAGCCGAAGCGAAAGCAGCAAAAGACTCCACCGTCGCTCAGCTCCATCTTGGGGTGCAGGGCATGTCCTGTCTGGGCTGTATCTGGCTCATGGGGCGTGTGCATCAGCAGCAACCCGGCGCAGGCAGAATCTCCATCCACGCCTCACGTGGTGAGATCGACTTGGAATGGACTGCGGGCACGTTTTCTCCCGTGGGGTTCGCAGAGCGGTTGCAGCACTTCGGCTACATGCTGGGTCCATCTTCCGGAAAGGACAAGTCCAAGCCCGCCACGGCTGACCTGGTACGGCGCATGGGTCTCTGCGGTGCCTTTGCCATGAATGCCATGGCCTTCACCCTGCCCACGTATCTCGGTATGTCGCGGGACTTCATGTTCGCAGAGTGGTTCGACCTGGTGGCGGCTTGCTCGGCCACCCTTGCGCTGCTGGTGGGCGGCTCCTATTTCGCGGAGAAAAGCTGGCGGGCACTGCAGCATGGTGTGCTGCACATTGATACACCCATCACCCTCGGCATCGGTGCCGCCTGGATTGGCGCCATGGTGGGCTGGGCCATGGGGGTCGACGGCCTGAAGTACTTCGACTTCGTCGCGACATTTATCTTCCTCATGCTGGTGGGCAGGTGGCTCCAGCAGTTCGCCGTGGAAAAGAACAGCCGCCGCATGCTGCAAGGCGCAGTGGTCGCGGAAATCATGACGATATGCCATCCCGATGGCGCCACGGAACCCAAAGCGCTGCGCGATATCACCGCGGGTGACACCATGCGCCTCAAGTCCGGTGACCTATGTCCGGTAAGCGCACGTCTCAGCTCTCCGCATGTGGGCATCAGCCTTGAGTGGATCAATGGCGAAAGCGCGGCCACGGAACGCACCTCCGGACAACTCGTTCCCTCTGGTGCCCTGATGACAAGCCACAGGCCCGTGGAAGTGGAGACGCTCGAGGGTTGGGAAGGTTCCCTGCTCCAGCGCCTCGTCACCAGCGACCGCCACGAGCACGCCTTTTCACCGTTCGTCGGCACTCTGCTCAAGTGGTACCTCGCGGCGGTCGTGTTGATTGGCATCGCTGGCGGAGTTGTGTGGTTGGCCATGGGAGCTAGCCCCGCGACGGCACTGCAGGTGATGATTTCCGTGTTCGTCGTTTCCTGTCCCTGCGCGCTGGGCGTGGCAGCTCCCTTTGCCGACGACCTCGCGAATGCCCTGCTGCAGCGGCTGGGTGTCTTTGTTCGCACGGGGTTCCTGTGGCAACGCCTCGTGCGGGTGCGTCGTGTGCTTTTTGACAAGACCGGCACGCTCACCGCTGAGAATCCGACGTTGAAGAATCCCGAAGCGTTGAGTTCTCTTCATGACGCAGATCGAGCAGCGCTGCATCAGCTGGTACGTTCCAGCCTGCATCCGGTGTGTCGCAGTCTCTTCGATGCGCTCGCGCTACACACTTCACGCCCTGATTCCGACAGCGCCCAGGCTGAGGAAGTAGTGGGCATGGGCTTGATGCTGCAGACGCATGATGGCCACGCCTATGCTCTGGGCAGGCCCGGCTGGAAGGATCGTGGCTCCAGCCCAGCCGCGCAAGAAGACGTCGTCTTCAGCCGCGATGGGATGAAGCTGGCCGCATTCACGTTCGAAGATCGCCTGCGTCCCTCCACCCGTGCCGCGGTGCATCGCCTCACCCAATTCGGCCTCTCAGTGGCGCTGCTGAGCGGTGACCGTCGGGAGAAGGTGGCACACATCGCTGCTCAACTGGGGCTTGATGAATCCAGCTTCCATGCAGAAATGACACCCGATCAAAAGGCCGCTGCCGTGCGGGCGTCCGGTGCAGGCCAGACACTCTTCATCGGCGACGGCGCGAATGACAGTCTAGCATTCGATGAAGCCCTTTGCGCAGGTTCACCAGTCACAGGGAAAAACTTTCTCGAGCACAAGGCGGACTTCTATTTCCTTGGAAACAGTCTGCGCTTCCTGCCGGACCTGCTGTCCGTGGCGCACCGCCGCATGCTGGCCGTGAGATGCGTCTTCGCCTTTGCCCTGTTGTACAATGTGTCCGCCATTGCCCTGGCCCTTGCCGGGATGATGAGTCCCCTGCTGGCCGCCGTGCTCATGCCGGCCAGCTCGGTGGTGACCCTCGCTTTGGTGCAACTCATTCTGGGATATTGGGGTCGGCAGATGAGGACCCAAGATAAGGAGGCCAGCACGCAAACTGTGCGTGGCGCAAAAGGAGCTTTTGGTGTATCCTAGTGCCATGAATGCTGATTCACCCATGCTGGTTGGAATCGATTTCTCCCCCTCCAGCCGAAACGCGCTCCTCACCGCCCTGCGACTTGCCAAGGCGAAGCAAAGAAAAGTCACCGCTTTGCATGTGATGGATCCTGATCTGGCAGGCGCAATCAAAACGGCCCACGGCTTCACCGATGCCGCATTGCACGCCTCCATGTTGGAACGGCTCCGCGCCTTTCTGGATGCCCCGGCTGACCTCACCAAAGACCTCACGTTCGAGTTTGAGACGGGTGCCGATTTCGTGACGCTCATTCACTGGTGCAACAAGCTCAAGGCCGGCCTGCTCGTGCTGGGCTCACGAGGACGCATCAGCGCCCACAACCAGATCGGAGCCATCGCCGCGAGATGTGCGCGCCAGGCACCTGCGGATGTGCTGCTGGTACGCGAGGACACGAAACACGCCTTCCGCCACATCGTGGCCTGTGTAGACTTTTCCGAGACCTCTGCGAAGGCGGTGCGTCATGCAGCTGAGGTCGCCGAGATCGAGGGCAGCCATCTTGACTGCCTGACCGTCAATCAAACAGCGCTGGCCATGTCACTGGACTATGCCGGGTATCTGCCAGCGCTCGAAGTTCCTGACACCACCAGCACGGAATACTGGGGCGGTGAACTCGAAAAATTCCGCACTCCTCTCATCCCGGCCGCTGTGGCGCCTCGCGCCAAGGGCGTGGTCCTGGAGCGCGTGAATGTGCGCGATGCCATCTACGAGTACATCGGCACGAGTGGTGCCGATCTGGTGGTGTTGGGCACGCGTGGCCGCACGAACTTGCGAACCATCTTCATGGGCACCACGGCAGAGCGCATCATCACGAACTCGCCCTGTTCGGTGCTCGCGGTGAAGCCGGAGGGCTATGAGTTCCAAGTACACTGAGGACGCACCTCCCCCTCCGCAGCTTGCGCGGCATCAATCCACAGGCAGATTGATGCCATGCCCAACGCAAGTGCCAGCACCAGCGCCAGCCGCACCACAAAGAAAGCCCGCCCCGAGATGAAACGCCTGTTGCTCGTGGACGATCACCCCATCATGCGGCATGGACTGGTGCAGCTCATCTCTGCGGAGCCCGACCTTCAGGTTTGCGCCGAAGCGGGAAATGCCGCGGAGGGCATGACGGCTGCAGCGAAGCAGAATCCCGATCTCGTCATCGCGGATCTCACCCTACCGGACAAGCACGGCCTTGAGTTCATCAAGGACCTGCGCGCCCTGCATCCGGATCTGCAGATCATGGTGCTCTCCATGCATGACGAATCCCTGTACGCCGAGCGCGCTCTCCGTGCCGGTGCCCGCGGTTACCTCATGAAGGAAGCCGCCGCAGAGAATCTCATCCGCGCGGTGCGGCGGGTACTTGCCGGTGACATCTACCTGAGCGACAAGATGGCGAGCGTGATGCTGGAGCTGCTCTCCGGACAGCGCAAGACTTCAGCCTCGGCGGGCATTGATCGCCTCACGGATCGCGAACTGGAAGTGCTGCAACTCATCGGCAGTGGACGCGGCACACGCCAGATCGCCGACCAGCTTCACGTGAGTGTGCGCACGATCGATGCGCACCGAGCCCATATCAAAGACAAGCTGCAACTCCCTGATGGCAATGCACTCGTGCGCTACGCCGTGCGCTGGGTGGAGAATCAGCAAGGCAGCGTGAAGTAAGAGAGTCGTAGAGGATTCCCCTACGCCTCACTTGCGCGAATCATGACGCCACGAACACGTGGGGGTACGAATTTCGCAAGATGTGATTGGGACTAGCATGTGGTGTCATCAAACACCGCAGAACATGAATGCTACCACCCAACTTGCCCCCGCCACTCACGAACGCCTGCTCCACGGTAACCTGTTCCAGAACTACCGGGAAGCGTTCCAAACCACCACGGGCCTGCGCCTGAGCCTGGACAGCGCAGAGGGCGCCCGCCGTGAGTCGAGCATTCCCTCCCTGAAGCGCCTGCATCTGCCCGTGCGCGCCGCTGAGAAAGTGGTGGCCTGGGTCACTCTGCAGCCCGTGGCGGTGCAGACCGACTACTTCCGCAGCTTCGATGACGTGGCACGTGTCATGTTGCAGGACGACGCCACTGCCGCTGAAGTCCGGACGGCCCGCGAGATTTATGAGCAGACACCTACAGTGACCCCGGAGCGCCTGAAGGCCATGGAAACCCTGCTGCAAGTGCTTGCCGTGCAACTCAGCGAAGTGGCTGAACATCTTTTCCTTGAGGCCACCGAAAGCGAACCCATCACGGTCCGCAAGGCCCGTGAGTTCATCATGAAGCACCTCACGGAGTCCATGTTCCTCGACGACGTGGCCCGCTACGCCGGTGTGAGCGCCTTCCACTTCTGCAAGGTCTTCAAGAAGTACACCGGCCATACCTTCACCAGCTTTGTGAATCACGCCCGTGTGGAACACGCCAAGAAGCTCCTCATGAAACCCCGCTACTGTGTGACGGAAGTGGCCTTCGACGCCGGCTTCCAGTCCCTTTCGCAGTTCAACCGCAGCTTCCGCCGCGTGACCTCCATGTCGCCGAGCGAATACCGCGGCGAGCTGAAAGCCAAAGGCACGTGCCTGGCCGCGGCCTGAGAACGCCCCAGCTAGTTGTAAAAAGCCTCTCGACTCGAGAGGCTTTTCCTTTTGGGTGTTCAGCTATTTTAAAAAGACCGCTCTAGTGCATCGCGCGATCAAACCACGCATCCGTCCGCTGCTGCCGCGCATCTGCACGCATCTCACGGCGCTCCTGGAAATTGGAGTAGGCATCCGTTCGCTTGTCGAGGCGCTCCTGCAGTTCATCATTGCTGGAGCAGGATGTCAGGCAGCAAAGCGCTGCGAGTACAAGAGTGGTGAGGATGGCTTTCATGGGAACAGGCACGAACAAGTATTCACAACCGTTGAGCAGACTGCAGCGGGATGATCCCCGGCTTTGGATCACCAGTGCTCATCGCTTCTAGTTGAGCTGGCGCGGGTGCGTCATGTTCTCGGGCTTGAGCAGCTCGTCCAGCCGATCTTTCGTCAGCCAGCCTTTCTGCAACACGAGTTCGTACACGCTGCCTCCAGTCTTGAGCGCTTCCTTCGCAATCGCGGCGCTACGTTCATAGCCCAGCACCGGATTGAGCGCGGTGACGAGGCCGATGGAATTGTGCACATACTGCAGGCAGCGTTCACGATTCGCCTCAATGCCGACGATGCAGCGGCTGTGCAACACGATCGCCGCATTGCGCAACAGCGTGAGTCCGAAGAGGAGGTTGAATGCAATCACCGGCTCCGCCATGTTGAGCTCCAGCTCACTGGCCTCGGCCGCCATGGAGACAGTGATGTCCATGCCGATGATCTGGAAGCACACCTGGCTCACCACTTCAGGAATGACGGGATTCACCTTGCCCGGCATGATGGACGAACCCGGCTGCATGGAGGGCAGGCGGATTTCATAGAGACCGCAGCGCGGACCGGAGGACATCCAGCGAAGGTCATTGCAAATCTTCGAGAGCTGGACCGCAGCGGTCTTCATCGTGCTGCTCATCAGCGCGAACTCACCGGAGTCCTGCGTGGCCTCCACGAGATCATCCGCGAGTGTCACTGGAATACCGCTGATGTCCGCCAGATGCTTCGTGCACAGTGCTGCGTATCCGGGAGGGCTGTTAAGGCCCGTGCCGATGGCGGTCGCGCCCATGTTGATGGCGAGGAACTCCTCACCCACACGCGTGAGGTGGCGGATGCCGTCGCCAATCATCACGGCGTAGGCTCCAAACTCCTGGCCCAGGGTCATGGGCACGGCATCCTGATTCTCCGTGCGGCCCATCTTCAGCACATCGGCGAACTCCTTCGCCTTGGCCTGCAATGCAGCGCGTAGTTCCCTTAGGGCGGACACGGTCTCCCGCAGCGTCAGCAGCACGCCCACCTTGATGGCGGTGGGATAGGCGTCGTTCGTGGACTGCGAGCAGTTCACATGGTCGTTCGGATGCAGGTGTTCGTACTGGCCCTTGCGATGACCAAGAATCTCCAGGGCACGGTTGGCGATGACTTCATTCGCGTTCATGTTCGTGGAGGTACCCGCACCGCCCTGAATCATGTCGATGGCGAACTGGTCATGGAGCTTGCCCGCGGCGATTTCATCGCAGGCCTTCATGATGGCATCCGCGCGTTCCTGACTGAGCACGCCGAGCTCGGCATTGGCCTTCGCAGCCGCCTTCTTCACAAACGCGAAAGCGCGGATGAAGTGCTCGAAGTGATACATCCCGATGCCGGAGATGTGGAAGTTCTCCATGCCACGAATGGTCTGCACGCCGTAGTAGGCGTGGTCGGGCACTTCGCGCTCACCCAGGGAGTCGTGTTCCGTACGCACTGAAGACACCACCGTCGCGGACTTCTCTCCCGCGATGCGTTCCGCAGCGAAACGCAGACGCTCACTGAGACGCGCAGCGATGCGGCCCACAATGCGATAGAAGATGTCGGGCTTCTCCGCTCGCACCTTTTCCAGCTCCGCGCGGGAAATCTGCCACACCTTTGCGCCTTTGTGAGTCAGCGCGTTCGCGGCATGGGGAGCATCATCCAGCATCACACCTTCGCTGAAGACAGCACCTGGCATCAACGTGGCCAAGGTCACCGTACGGGCCTGCGTGCCACGTTCGATTTCGACTTCGCCCTCAAGGACCAATCCCAGCCAGAGACGCGGCGTACTCTCGTGGTAGAGATAGTCGCCCGCGGCGTAAGACACGGCGTTGCCTTGCTGCGACACGGCAGCGAGATCTTCCGTGGCAATGCCGATGCGTTTCGCGGCAGCGGCGATGGTGTCGAGTTGGAGACTCATAAAGATACGTGCGTGAATAAGTGGGTGGGTTTGTTATCTATTGAAGAAAGTGGCGATGATGAGCCCAATGCCCACTGCGCCAATGGTACAGATGATGCCCGGCAGCATGAAGGAGTGGTTCAGCAGATACTTGCCGATGCGGGTGGTCTTTGACCGGTCGAACTGTATTGCAGCGATGATGGTGCCGTAGTTCGGAATGAAGAAGTAACCATTCACCGCCGGGAACATGGCAATGAGAAACGGTGCCGGGATGCCTAGCGAGAGGCCGAGTGGCATGAGCGCCTTCGTCGTCGCCGCCTGGCTGTAGAGCAGCATCGACGCGACGAACAAGCCAATCGCAAATGTCCACGGTGCGGCCTTCGCCATGCCACTCAGTCCACCGATGATGGTCTCACGATTCGCGTTAATAAATGAGTCACCCATCCACGCGAGGCCCAAAATACCCACGATCGCGGTAACGCCCGACTGGCATGTCTTGCACTTCACCACATCGCCGACGGGAGCTTTGGTGACCGTGAGGATCACCGCCGCCACGGTGAGCATGACAATCGCAATGGCAACAGGCATCTTGAGTTCCGTGGGCTCGGTTCCAGAGCCAACCACGGTACGAAGCTCGGGAAAGATGCCCGCCAGCACGACGAGTACGACACCAACGAGGAATACGATCGCGCTTATTTTCGCTCCCTTCTTCAGAGGCTCCGGCTCCTTGCCGGAGAGCTTGCCAGGAGGCTGAAGTTCGCCCGAGGCCAGCAACTTTTGATACTCAGGATCGTCCTTCAGTTCCTTGCCAACACGAAGCTGTACGAACGCCGCCATCAGCACGGCAAGAATCGTGGCGGGGACACAGATGAGAAGGATCTGCACCAATCCGAAGCCGTGCGACGCGAATATCGTGATCATCGCCGCTGTCGCCGCCGACACAGGACTGGCTGTAATGGCCTGTTGGGAAGCGATGGTTGCCACCGCCATGGGCCGCTCAGGTCGAATGCCATTTTCGTGCGCCACCTCGTAGATCACCGGGAGCAGCGGGTACACAATGTGCCCCGTGCCTGCGGCGAAGGTGAATCCGTATGTCACCAGCGGCGCCACGATTGTAACCTGCTTCGGGTTCTTCCGGATGATCTTCTCCGCAATGCGCACGAGGAAGTCGATGCCCCCCGCCACTTCCATCGCCGACGCGGCCATGATGACCGTGAGCACGATGAGCAACACATCGCCGGGAAGCGCAGCCGGAGTGACCCCGAAGACTGTAACCAGGATGAGCAAGCCCACCGCGCCCCAGAGACCGAGCCCCACGCCTCCGGTTCTTGCGCCCATGGCGAGCGCGCCCAAGATGACGAGGAATTCGAGGATCAGTTTGATGTCCATGGGTGATGATGTGGAAAATTCAGACGGGAGCTCTCAGGTCAGGACGCGCTCGTTTCGAGCCGCATGAACTCGATCCGGTGATTGGCCTTCGGATTGCGGACGGAGGGTCCGGCAACCATGATCACCCGGCTGGCGGGCACGTTGTGGCTCTTGCTCCATTCGTTCACAAAGTTCTGCCAATCCTCAGGATCATCAGGAACATCCACGGCATGGATGCCGTAGGAAAAGGCGAGTCCCTGGCACACCACCGGGTCCGGACTCGGAGCAATGCTCCACACGGCGGGTTTGCATCGTGAGAAGATCCTGGCGGTCTTTCCGCTTCGTGTAGGAACAAGCGCCAGATCACACGGCACGATGCTCAGCGCATGCTCTACCAGGGAGGCAACGCGCTCGCTGAGTGTATCTGTCTCCCGTGAACCGGCGATGCTAGAGTCGTTCACTCGATGTCCCCGAACACGAGTCGGCTCGGTCGCCGCCGCAATGCGCGCCAGCATTTGCACGGCCTCTTCGGGAAAGCGGCCCATCGCCGATTCCCCGGAAAGCATCACGCAATCGGTGCCGTCGAGAATCGCATTCGCCACATCAGTAGCCTCCGCTCGCGTGGGAAGGCGGCTGCTGGTCATGGACTCCAGCATCTGCGTAGCGGTGATGACCGGCTTGCCCGCCAAATTGGCTTTTGCAATTAGCACCTTCTGGGTATGCGCAATGTTTTCAATGGGCACCTCGACTCCGAGGTCACCCCGAGCCACCATTATGCCATCCGTCGCCGCAAGGATTTCATCGAAATGCTCCAGCGCATCGGACCGCTCAATCTTCGCGATCACGAAAGGCTGGCGACCGAGCTTCGCCGCGGCAGCACGGAGCACCTCAATATCCGAAGCACGTTCCACGAAGGACTGACTCACCGCATCCACTCCCGCCCCCAGGGCAAACTCCAGACATGCCCGATCACGCTCCGTAAACGCGCTGATGCCAAGATTGATGCCGGGGAGATTCAGTCCCTTCTTCGAGCTCAGCTCTCCACCGACAGCGACCACGCACTCCACATTGTTACCGGTCACTCGTTCCACGATCAACTGTACGGTGCCGTCATTCAGGAAGAGCCGATTACCCGGGTGTACCACCCGCGGCAACGGCTCGAAGGTCATCGAGGCACGCGTTTGATCGCCGATGATGTCCTCATTCGTCAGGGTGAAGCGATCGCCCGGCAACAACTGAATGGGTCCCGGCTCGATTTTGCCGAGCCTCATCTTGGGCCCGGGCAGATCCGCCATGATGGCTACGCGTCGTCCGGCCACCTTAGCCGCTTCACGAATCCGCCGGATGACTTCGCCATGCTGCTCAAAGTCACCATGAGAAAAGTTCAGACGCGCGACATTCAGCCCTGCCTTGATCAGCCGCACGAGCATTTCCGGTGACTCGGACGCAGGACCAATGGTAGCAACAATCTTCGTCTTGTGGGACGGCAGCGGTGAGGCCACCGATGGCCCAGCGGCCGCAGGAGATGGAACTGGATCAGTACTCGAAGCCATTGCGCCCACAGTGCCCAATGCCGCCTACCGGTGAAATAGGACCTTGGTCCGATACTCTCTATAGGCATGAACCCATGCGCAAAAAACTCAATCGCCTGCACGCCGTTTTTCCACCACCTGACGGACTCCCCTACCCTGCACAATGGATTCGATGTAGGTGGCAAGGCTCGACGCCGTGGCCAGGTGTTCCCCCTCCAGCTCCTGCGCATGGGCCAGGTGATTGCGCAGGGATTCGATGCGCTGGGTGAAGCGGTCCGCCTCCCGCCGCGAGGTAAAGCCCAGTACGGCGAGATTCTGCACATCACGCGAGAGGATATCCGCCTTGTCCTTGATCTGCAGGCAGTCCACCAAGCGGCAGGGATTGCCACATCTCGCCCGTTCCGCGCAGAGTACCCGGGCTTTCTCCAACCGCCCGGGTGAAAGGCGATCCGTCCACGTATCGCCGGGATGCAATTCCTCAATGGCCCACGTCATGTTCAGGTCGAAGAGCGTGATGGCGCCGAAGAGCCACATGCGTAGCGGTGCCTTCTGCAAGTCCTGCCGCGTAATCACTCCGGCCACCTCGCCGAGCCAGCGGATAAATACCCGCTCGCCTTTCCCGAAAGCCACCAGCACCACATCGAGTCCCGCATCTTCATCCAGCACCGATTCAGGAGCGAATTCGCGCATGTGTTCGCCGAGGGTCCCACCTGTCAGGTCCTCTTGGTTCACCCACCCTGCCACGAGCCCGGCGTGCCGTACGCCGAGGACCGAGAACTCCCGCGCTCGCATGAGATCCAGCCCCATGCTTGCCGGCTGGTTTTCATCCAAAGACACGATCGGTTCCACAAGGTCCGAGGCGGACAGGCTTTCGGAGAAGGTGTGGCTCAGTCGCGCAACGGACCTCGCATGGCGGATGGATGCATGGACGGGCTCTGACATGGGGACGCAGCAGACTACGGTTTACGTCCTTTTCTGCACCCGCCTTGCCGTAGGACCAAGGGCCTATCGACCGTTCAGTGTGTGAATGATAGAGACACAAAACCAATCCCGAGAAGCACGAAAGTAACCATGGCACGATTTGCATTTCTCACCGCTCCGCTGCGCTGGCTCAAAGAGCATCCCAAGACGCGGCGCACCTTGTTCTTCGGCTTTTGTCATCTCCTGGGATTGCTGACGTCCATCGATGCCGTCCTGAATGTACGTACTGCTCAGGGGGCCATCGGCTGGGCCATTTCCCTGAATACATTCCCCTACGTCGCCGTGCCAGCCTACTGGATCTTCGGGCGCAGCAATTTCGAAGGATACGTAGTGCTGCGAAAGAAGACGGAAGCCGAGCTGTCTGACAAGGAACGAAAGCTCGCCGAGGATCTGCTGGCCATGCGCCCTCACGCAAGCGAGGTGCCTGCCCCGGCGAATCTGCTTGAGAGACTGGCCAAGATGCCAGCGACCCAAGGTAATCACGTCGAGTTGCTCATCGATGGCGAGGCCACCTTCCGCTCCATCTTTGAGAGCATTGCCCAGGCGCGCGAATACGTGCTCGTGCAGTTCTATATCATCCGCGATGATGAGTTGGGCCGTCGCCTGAAGGATGCACTCATCGAGCGCGCAAAAGCCGGCGTCCCCTGCTACCTCGTCTACGATGAAATCGGAAGCCACGGGCTGACCGATTCGTACCTGGCGGACTTGAAGTCGGCAGGCGTGGAGACTCACCCCTTCAATACCCGCAAGGGCGATGACAACCGCTTCCAGCTCAACTTCCGCAACCATCGGAAAGTCGTGGTCGTGGACGGTCATACGGCCTTCGTCGGCGGACACAACGTGGGGGATGAGTATCTTGGCAAGAACCCCGAGATGGGCGCATGGCGGGACACACATGTGAAGGTGCAAGGTCCCGTGGTACAGTGTGTGCAAATCGCGTGGGTGGAGGACTGGAAATGGGCCACCGGCAGCATCCCCAACCTGAACTGGACTCCCAAGCCCGCCCCCGGTGGCGAGAATGGCCTTGCGTTCTGCCTGCCTTCAGGTCCTGCGGATGAGTTTGAAACGTGCACCCTCTTCTTCCTGCATGCCATCCAGGCTGCGAAGAAGCGGGTGTGGATCGCGAGTCCCTACTTTGTGCCGGATGAGCAATTCACCTCCGCACTGCAGCTTGCGGCGCTGCGTGGAGTAGATGTGCGCATCCTGCTCCCTGAGAAGGCGGACAGCAATATGGTGCAACTTTCCAGCTATACCTATCTCCCAAATCTGGAAAAGGCAGGTGTGCAGGTATGGCGATACACCAGCGGCTTCCTGCACGAGAAAGCCATCCTGGTGGATGACTATTGCGGTGTGGGCACGGCGAACTTCGACAACCGCAGCTTCCGGCTGAACTTCGAGATCACCCTGCTCTTCGGCGAACCCTCCGTGGTGAAGGAGGCAGAGGCCATGTTCCTGAATGATTTCGCAAAGAGCACGCGGGCCGCGGCCGCCGATTACACGGAGCGCCCCTGGTGGTTCCGCCTTGCTGCTCGTACCTCGTGGTTGATGGCTCCAATTCAATAGGGAATAGGGCCGGACTAACCCACAACTCGTTGTTGGGACGCGAGTTTATCTGATGCGTAGGACCAAGGTCCTATGGAGTACAAATGCACCCGCTGGGTAGCATTAGTTCGATATCGCGCACCGCTCTTCACTCCCAACTATATGAAGACGAAACTAGTAGGTTTGCTCGGGATTTGTGCTTTTGGAACCAGCCCACTGCCACTACTTGCTGAGGAGAGCGCGGAGATGGCCGCTTTCCGCAAGCAGATTGAAACGCAACTCGCCGAGATGAAGGCGGGCTACGAAGGCAAGATCAAAGACCTTGAGTCGCGCATTGATGACCTGGAGACCGACAACGCACGCCTGAAGAAGAATGGTACGACTGCTTCGAATGCGTCTACCAAGAAGACCGAAGATCAGATGGACGAAATCGAGGAGCGCGTCTCCGATCTGGAAAACCTGGCGACCCACACCGATCCGCAATACCAGGAAATGTCGAGGCGTTCCAAGGCCAACTCTGAGGCCATTGCGCGCATCCAGCAAAGCATCAAAGATGACGCCACGGAGTCGCGCGAAATCTTCCGCAGCGGCTCGGGCACCCCCTTTGATCTCGCGGCCTTCTACAAGATGCCGCAGATCTTTGAATTTCACGGTTACCTCCGGGCAGGCTTTGGCCTGAATGGCGAGGGAGGTGAGATGGAAGCCTTCAAGGCGCCGGGAGCAGGAGCAAAGTACCGCCTGGGCAACGAAGAAGACACGTACGGCGAACTGGAGTTCACCCACAACTGGCTCCGTGAGGATGACCCCATGAAGGCGCCCTATGTGCGCTCCACCATCATGCTCTCCTTCTCCACCGGTCAGAATGACACGTACGACTCTCTCAATGCCCAGAATCTGGGCAACGACATCGCACTCCGGCAGGCATTCGTGGAGGCGGGGAATATCGTACCGGAGGCACCGGACATGCGCTTCTGGGCGGGCCAGCGCTACTACCGCAGGCAGGATATCCACATCAATGACTTCTACTGGCTGGACATGAGCGGCTATGGTGGCGGTGTCCAGGATGTGCCGTTCATTGGCGAGTCCAAGCTGGCCCTGGCATGGCTCGGCGGCAGCTTCGACGATTACCAGACGGATGATGGCAATGCTGCCAAGAGCACGTTCGATTTGCGGGTGTATGACATCCCCGCTCCGCTCGGGAAAATCGGGTTCTGGCTGGCATATGCGAGCTCCAGTGGCGGCGAGGTGCTGAACGTCTTTGACGTCAATGGTGATCGTTTCTCCCTTCAATCCTCCCAGGGCGTCGCCGTGGGCATGAAGCACCGGACCCTGCCGGAAGCATTCCTCGGAGGCTACAATGAGTTCTCCATCCAATATGGCACCGGTGCCGCGTACAACTTTGCCGCCACCATTGACGTCGCCTCTCCGGAAATCGATGACGCCACGCGATTCCGCGTCACCGACCACTTTACCATTGAGCCCAACAGATGGCTCTCGCTGCAGGCTGCTGCCATTTATCAGGACACGGACTACGGCGGCCCAGACTCCAGCGAGAAGTGGGCATC
This sequence comes from Roseimicrobium sp. ORNL1, assembly GCF_011044495.1. GTDB lineage: Bacteria > Verrucomicrobiota > Verrucomicrobiia > Verrucomicrobiales > Verrucomicrobiaceae > Roseimicrobium. The sequence continues at coordinate 3,142,770 of NZ_CP049143.1, read as the reverse complement.
CTTCGGTGTGCGCCCCATCTTCCACATCACAGACACTTTCAGCATCGCCTTGGAAACGGGTGTGGACTTCGTGGATAGCGAGCCACTCGGGGTGAATGACTACCTGTGGAAGATCACCCTCGCTCCCCAAATCAGCCGCGGACGCAAATTTTTCAGCCGCCCTGCCCTGCGCGCCTTCGTCACCTATGCCAAGTGGGGCGAGGAATTCCGGGGCAAGGTGGGCGGCAGTGCCTACCGGAACGAACTTGAAGGTCTTTCCTACGGTGTCCAGCTTGAGTCCTGGTGGTAGAATAAAGGCCAGACAGAGCCCCCACAATTGCCATGTCTGAAACGCTCATCCTCACGGCGCCGCTTTCCGGCGTCATCTATCCGCTCGAGCGCGTGCCGGATCCTGTATTTGCACAGAAGCTCGTGGGCGACGGCCTTTCGATCGATCCCACGGACTCCTGCCTGCGCGCTCCGTGCGCGGGTGAAGTAGTGCATATCCATCCCGCGTCCCACGCGCTCACCATCCGGGCCGATGATGGTGTGGAAATTCTCATGCACATCGGCATCGACACCGTGTCTCTGAAAGGCGTCGGCTTCACGCCGAAGGTCAAGGCGGGAGATCGTGTGGAAGCTGGCACCCCGCTCATTGAATTCGACCTCGATGAAGTGGCCACTCATGCAAAGAGCCTGCTCACGCAGATCATCATTGCCAATGGAGACAAGGTGAGCGGCATGGAACGTGCCTCAGGCTCCGTGAAAGCGGGAGCAGACACATTGCTCAATCTGACGCTCTCCAATGGCCATGCACCCGGCACTGTTCTCGGAGGCGTGGCAGTCACGTCAGATGCCATTCTCATTCCGAACAAGACCGGGCTCCATGCGAGACCAGCCGCGGTGCTGGCGAATGTGGCCAAGAGTTTCCAGAGCGAGATCAAGCTCCAGCTCAACGATCGGACGGCCAATGCCCGCAGCATCACTGCCATCATGGCATTGGAAGCGTCCCACGGAGACAAGGTGGTGCTCGTCGCGAGGGGTGCGGATGCCAAGGAAGCGGTGGCGAAGCTGAGCAAGCTCATCGCGGAAGGCCTGGGCGATGAAGGTTGCTGCCCAGCACCTGCGCCCGCCACCACGACGACGAACAAGCTCTCCGAGCCCCCACCGCAACGCCGCAGCAGCAATCCGAATGAATTGCTGGGTGTTTCCGCTTCACCGGGTCTGGCCGTGGGAACGGTGTTCCAGGTACAGCGCGCAGACATCGCCGTGCAGGAGGAAGGCAGCGGTGTGGAACAGGAGAAGGCGAAGCTTACCGATGCGATTGCAAAGGCCCGCGCGCAGCTCGACGCCCTCCGCGCCCAGCTTCATGCCAAGGCCGATCCGGCCAAGGCCGCCATCTTTGCCGCGCATGCAGAACTGCTCGACGATCCCGACTTCCTCGACATCGCCAACTCCGCCATGGCGAAGGGAAAGAGTGCCGCCTACGCATGGAAGAGTGCAGCGAAGCTGCATGCCGAACGTCTTGCGTCCCTGCGGAATGAACTGCTCGCGCAACGTGCCAATGATGTGCGCGATGTGGGCTGGCGCGTGCTTGAGCTTCTCACGGGAGTGAGCCGCCAGTTGCCCTCCTATCCGGAGAACTCCATCCTCATCGCGGAAGACCTCACACCTTCCGATACAGCCACGATGGAACGCGGGCGTGTGATGGGCTTTGCTACTGTGCGCGGGGGCGCGACATCGCATGTGGCCATCCTCGCTCGTTCATTGGATATCCCGGCCATCGCGGGGATCGAGCCCGCAGCCCTGGAGATTGCCGCAGGAACGCCCGTGATTCTCGATGGCAGCAAGGGTTCTCTGCTGCTCAGTCCGCCGCCGCAAGAGATTGAGCGCATCCGCAAGCGTCAGGTGAAGAATGAAGCTCGACGCAAGGAGGATATCACCCATGCCTTGAAGCCTGCTGTCACCAGCGATGGTCACCGTATCGCCGTGTTCGCCAACATTGGCGGCGTGAAGGATGCCAAGCAGATTGTGGATCTCGGCGGTGAAGGCGTGGGCCTGCTGCGCTCGGAATTCCTTTTCATGGATCGCTCTGCTGCGCCCAGTGAGGATGAGCAGACGGAGAGTTACACATCGGTAATTCGCGCCTTGGGAAAAGACAGGCACGTCATCATCCGCACGCTGGATGTGGGAGGAGACAAGCCCCTTCCCTACCTGCCCATCCCCAAGGAGGACAATCCCTTCCTCGGTGAGCGTGGCATCCGTGTGGGATTGGATCGGCCGGAGGTATTGCGCACCCAGCTTCGGGCCCTGTTGCGCGCTTCCAAGGAGGGCGAACTGCATGTCATGTTCCCCATGATCGCAACCCTGCAGGAACTCCGGGATGCAAAAGCAATGCTCGCAGAAGAATCGAAGGCGCTGGGCATTCCACCCTTTCCTTGCGGCATCATGGTGGAAGTACCTGCCGTGGCCGTCATGGCGAAGACCTTTGCCGAAGAAGCAGACTTCTTCTCCATCGGCACCAATGACCTCACGCAATACACGCTCGCGATGGATCGCGGTCATCCCAAGCTCGCGCCCAAGGTCGATGCGCTGAATCCGGCTGTTTTGCGACTCATTGCACAGACCATCGAAGGCGCGCATGTACACCGGCGACTCACCGGCATCTGCGGTGGCATTGCCGGAGATCCGCATGCCGTGCCCATTCTCGTGGGACTCGGAGTGGACGAACTAAGCGTGAGCATCCCGGCCATTCCCACCGTGAAGGCTCAGATACGCCGTCTCAAGCTCTCTGAATGCAAGGAACTCGCCAGGCGCGCCCTCGACTGCTCCACCGCTGAGGAAGTCCGCGCGCTGGTGCCCGACCTCGAAGATTAAACCCTTACCGCCATGTTCAACATCAACTTTAAAGGCGCGTTCTCGCTGCTGCAAAAGATTGGCAAGTGCATGATGCTGCCGGTCGCCGTGCTGCCCGTCGCGGGCATCCTACTTGGCGTGGGCAGTGCAGACTTCAACTGGCTTCCCCATAGCCTCTCGCTCATCATGGCCAAGTCGGGTGATGCCATCTTCGGCAACCTGCCCTTGCTCTTCGCCATCGGTGTGGCCATCGGGCTCACGGACAATGACGGTGTGGCCGCGCTCGCCGGCACCACGGGATATGTCGTCTTCCTCGCAGCCATGGGAGTGAGTGCCAGTATGCGGGAACTGGAGGTGAAGCCCATCATGGGCATCCCGTCCGTCGATACAGGGGTGTTCGGCGGCATCATTGTCGGGATGATCGCGGCCGCATGTTTCAACCGGTTCTACAAGGTCCAGCTTCCGGCGTATCTGGGCTTTTTTGCAGGGAAGAGATCCGTCCCCATCATCACCTCTTTCGCTGTCATCTTTGTGGGTGTGATTCTAAGCTTCATCTGGCCTCCGATCGGTGACGCCATCAAGAACTTCTCCAACTGGGCGGCTCATGGCCAGCCCGCCCTCGCCTTCACCATCTATGGTGTGGTGGAGCGTGCGCTCATCCCCTTCGGCCTGCACCACGTGTGGAACGTGCCCTTCTTCTTCGAGGCGGGCAGTTTCACAGACCCCGTAACTGGCAATGTAGTGAAGGGAGAAATCGCGCGCTTCATCTCCGGGGATCCCACCGCGGGGAACATGACGGGTGGTTATCTTTTCAAGATGTGGGGTCTTCCCGCAGCAGCCATTGCGATGTGGCGTGCGGCGCGTCCGGAGAACCGGGCCAAGGTGGGCGGCATCATGATGTCAGCCGCACTTACGGCCTTCCTCACGGGCATCACGGAACCTATTGAGTTCGCGTTCCTGTTCGTTGCGCCGGTGCTGTACGGCATCCATGCACTGCTCGCTGGTGTGGCGTATTTCCTGTGCATTGTGCTGGGCATCAAGCATGGCTTCACCTTCTCGCACGGCTTCATCGACTACGTGGTCTTGTTCCCCAAGTCGCATAATGCGTTGTGGCTTTTCGTGCTGGGCCCCATCTGGGCGGTCCTCTACTACACCGTCTTCACCGTCGCGATTCGCAAGTTCAACCTCGCCACGCCAGGTCGCGAAGTGGAGGACGAAGCCGCGAAAGCAGCCAAGTCAACAGGTGGCAGTTTTGCCCTGCAACTCATTCGCGCCTTCGGCGGGCGCAGCAACATCGCCAGTCTCGATGCCTGCATCACCCGGCTACGCGTGAAGCTCAATGACGTGACCAAGGCCAACGTGGAAAAGCTCAAGGCCCTGGGAGCCGCTGGCGTGGTGGTCGTGGGTGATGGCGTGCAGGCTATCTTCGGCACGCAGAGTGAGAATTTGAAGACCGAGATGGAGGAGTACCTGAAGACCGCAGGTCCCGAAGCGGATGAACTCGAAGCCCCGTCTCCCGTGAAAGCTCCTGCCGCTGCGGCCGGAGTGGTCTCAAAGCTGCGGGATCCGGACGCCGCTGGCAAGGCGGCCAAATGGCTCGCGGCACTCGGTGGCGCGGAGAATGTCGAGCGCATTGATGCCTGCGCGGAAACACGCCTGCGCGTGGTGCTGCGTGATGCGTCCCGCGCCAACGAATCTTCGCTCGTGTCTTCGGGTATCGAAGCCGTGATCAAAGTATCCTCCAAGACGCTGCATCTCCTCGCGGGGCTCAACGCGGATCAATACGCGGCGGAGTTGCGTGGTCAGCTGGCGGCGCCGGGCGCGGCTTGAGGAAAGCATTCTGAAGCTGACGCGAAGCGTCCTTGGACTGCGTGCAGCCTGCTGCCGCTTTGAAGAGCCCACAGCCTGCTGTGGCAATGGTGGCACGCGTTCGTAGGGTAACGCCCTCCTGAAGGGTTTGGCGACTTCGTCGCAATGAAGCGTGCAGCAGGCTGCACTTGAGGAAAGCGGCAGCAGGCTGCACGCAGTCCAAGGCCTTCGGCACCCGCTGCGACCTCTCCTGTTCTCTCTCGGGTGTCGAGTGTACGCAAAAACGAACGCTCACTTAAACTCCGCCGGCTGACCCGTCGAAGAAATCACCGCACGCCAAAGTTCCCCCTCCAGGTTCACATGCTTGCTGCTACGGGCGATCACGCTGATGGGCACGTGCACATACTGACCGTGCAGGAAGCTGATTACGAGTCCCGTCTTGCCAGCCATCGCAGCATGCACGGCATGACGCCCCATGCGGTCACACAGCAGGGCATCTTCCGTGTTCGCGGCACAGGCTCGAATCTGGTAACTTGGGTCAAAGTAGCGCATCACCATCTCAACACCTTTGGCCTTGAAGTGCGCGTTGATCTTGTCCCGCAAGTAGACACCGATGTCCTGGAGCTTTGTATTCCCTGAGGCATCTTTCTCTCCTGTCGTTCCGAGCAAATCCTGTCCTGCCCCTTCGGCGACTACGATCACCGCATGGTTCTTCCACGCCAGGCGTCTCTCCAGCGCGGCCAGCAATCCGCCTTCTCCTTCCAGCTTGAAGGGAAGCTCGGGAATCAGGCAGAAGTTCACATCCTGACTGGCCACCGTCGCAGCAGCGGAAATGAATCCTGCGTGTCGTCCCATCAACTTCACCACGGAAACACCATTGTCCACACTCCTCGCCTCCGTGTGGGCACTGTGGATGACGCGCACCGCCGCCTCCACCGCAGTGCCGTAGCCGAAGGTGCGGGAAACAAATTGCACGTCGTTGTCGATAGTCTTGGGAATCCCTACCACACACAAGTCGTGTCCCTGCTTCTGCGCCTCTTCAAATAGGGCATTCCCGCCACGTTGGGTACCATCGCCACCCACGGTAAAGAGCATGTTGACCCCCTGATTGATGAGAAACTTCACCGCTTCACCTATATCGACGGGCCCTCTTGAAGTCCCAAGTATGGTACCCCCATCCTCATGGATGTATTCCACCAAGTCATCTGTGAGTTCGATGGGAGGATTTCCCCGAGCAGGGTCCAATCCGCGATAACCTCCACGGATTCCCAGAACGGACTTCACTCCATAACCCCGCCTTAGCTGACGAGTGACGGAGCGAATCACGTTGTTCAATCCTGGGCACAAGCCACCACAAGTGACGATGGCAGCGCGGGTCTCCTCCGGCTTGAAGTACAGCTTCCGCCGCGGGCCGGCTCGCTCAAAGAAAAGTTGATCATCTGGAGCTCCGTTTGCGGACCACTGCACCACCGAGGGAATGTAGTACTCCTCCCCTCCGATGACGTCGATGGGCGAGGCATGTTGGGGTTCTCCCAATTGGGTGATGGCGATCTTGTTCATGAGCAGAGGGTGATGGCGAGAATTTGTGCCGCAAGGATACGCAACAGTGTGGTGAGTGGGAAGACCGTAGCATAGGCCACGGTGGGAGCATCTGACCCGGCGATGTTTGAGGCAAACGCGAGAGCCGGCGGATCGGTCATGCTGCCGGCCACCAGTCCGCTGAGTTCCACGAAGTTCATCTTCTGAACGACTCGGGCAAAAACAGCCACGAGCACAAGCGGAATGATCGTCACGCAGATGCCGGCCAACAACCACTGAATACCCGTGGAACTGAACACGGTCTCAAAAAACTGCTTTCCGGCACTCAATCCCACGGCGGCGAAGAAGAGCGCAATGCCAAACTCCCGAAAGGCGAGATTGGTATTGATGGGCATGTGCCACACCTGCCGGCGGAAGTGCCCCACCCTCGCCAGGATGAGTGCCACGATCAGCGGCCCACCCGCCAGACCCAGCCGGATGGGATGCGGGATCCCGGGGAAGGCAATGGGCATCGTGCCGAGGATGACTCCCAAGGCAATGCCGATGAAGAATGGGATGAAGTGGGTTTCGTTCAGTTCTTTCAGCGAGTTTCCCACCGCCTCGGAGGCCTTGTCGAGATCCTCACTTCTACCTACGAGCTGCAGCTGGTCTCCGAACTGCAGGCGCAGTCCAGAAACTGCAGACATCTCGATATCCGCGCGTGTGACTCTCGTGATGATCACGTGGAACCGATCATCCAAGTCGAGCTCGCTCACCCGCTTCCCAAGCACGCTCCGTTCCGTGACGACCACCCTCCGAAACGTGACAGCGCTCTTCTCAATCGTGAGGTCCTTGTCAGAGCGCTGTCCGATGACCTTCTCCATGGCATCCAAACCGTTGCGAGGACCGACGACCAGCAACACGTCATCCCGATGGAGCACCGTGGCATCCGTGGCAGGATGGGTTTCCTCGCCATGCTTCACTCTGGAGACAGTCACCCTGGCTTCGATTTTCCCTGGGAGGTCTTTGAGCAACACGCCCTCGAGATTTGGATTCGTCACCACAAAGGTAGCTCGCTCCAGCGGTGCCACCTGGCTGTGCTGCTTCTCGGCGTACTCCTTTGCTTCGCGCGCTGGATCGATGCGGAAGATCTGCTTCAAGAAAAGGAGCGTCCCGATGATGCCCACGATGGCGGTGGGATAGCTCACGGCGTAGGCCAGGGCGGGCAGGGCCATCCTGTCTTCCGTGATGCCGGGGATGGTTCTGATAGTCTGCGTCGCTGCTCCGAGAGAAGGGGTGTTGGTTGATGCGCCTGAGAAAATGCCCAGCACCGCCTCAGGTTGGAATCCCGCGATCCAGCCCGCCAACGCTGCTCCCACCGCGCCGAGGAAGACCACTGATGCCGCGAGCACATTCAGCTTCACCCCCTGCTGACGCAGTGCGGCAAAGAACCCCGGTCCAAGCTGCAGACCGATGGTAAACACGAACAACACCAGACCAAACTCCTTCACAAAGGCGAGCGTGTGGTGATCCACTTCCTTTCCGAAATGACCCACCAGGATGCCCGCGAAAAGCACTCCGGCCGTGCCCAGCTTGATGCCGCGGAACTTCACACTGCCAAACGCCATGCCCAGCACGCAAACCAGCGCCAGCACTCCGATCGAGTGGGCGACGCCTTGTGTTTCGTGAAGTTCCGTAAGCCACGTCATAGAAATCATCAAACTGACGAAAAGGTGCAGGGCGCCGTCATCCCCAACCAATGGGTTCCTGTGTCAGATCAAGCGTGATGTGGACCACGTCATCCTCCTTTTTGGAAGTCATGGGCCAGCAACTGGACGCAAACACACGGCGCATGGCACGGTTCTGTGGCAATACTTCAGCGACAAATCGAGTGATGCCACGCTCCCTGGCGATAAGCCCCAAATGCCAAAGCAGCCGGTGTGCGACGCCCTGCCTGTGATAATCCTCCTCGACGATGAAGGCCACTTCCGCCGCATCCTTGCCGATCCGGCTGTAACTGCCAGTACCGATGATGATCTCCTTCTCCCGTTCCACCAAGGTCACCACAAGCATGACCTGGGAGTCGAAATCCAGCTCACGAATAAGCCGATGCTCTTGCTCGGTGAGGCCCGACTTGGAGGCAAAGAATCGGGACCGGATGGATTCCTCCTCCAGGTTCCCAAAGGCCTCATCCATGCGCGCGCCGTCGTCCGGGTGCAGCGCCCGAATTTCAACGTTCACGCCATTCCGCAAGGTCTCCTGTACGGAGAAGTGTCTGACGTCAATCATGCGAGATACCGACAGGTGCGCTGCGCTCATGCATCAGGAGCGTGGCGCCGCCGCCTTCACCTCATTGGTGACGCCGTCTGCATAGGTGTCAAAGTTCTTGTTGAAGAGTGCAGCAAGCTTCTTGGCCGTCTTGTCATAAGCAGCCTTGTCTGCCCAGGCCTCCCGGGCACGCAGCATCTTCGACGGCACTCCGGGACACTCCGTGACGACATCGAACCCAAATACCGGATCGCGATCCGTCTTCGCCCTGGCCAATTCCCCACTGTGAATAGCATCAATGATAGCGCGAGTGTGCTTCAAGCTGATGCGTTTCCCGACACCGTAGCCTCCCCCACCCCATCCGGTGTTCACCAGCCAGACACGCGCCTTGTGCTTGCGCATCTTCCTGGCAAGCAGCTCGGCATATTTGTTCGGGTGCCACACGAGGAAGGGGCCACCGAAGCATGGTGAGAAGGTTGCCTGCGGCTCGGTGACACCCATTTCCGTGCCGGCCACCTTGGCGGTGTATCCACTGATGAAATGATACATGGCGTGCGCTGGCGAGAGCGCGCTCACCGGAGGCAGCACCCCAAAGGCATCGCACGTGAGGAAGATGACATCCGTGGGATGGCCTGCCACGCAGGGGATCTTCGCATTCTGGATGAACTCAATCGGGTAAGCACCGCGCGTGTTCTGCGTGATGCTGGTGTCCGTGTAGTCCACATCATGTTCCTCATCCAGCACCACATTCTCCAGCACCGCGCCAAAGCGGAGCGCCTGGAAGATATCGGGCTCACTCTCGGGCGTGAGGTTGATGGCCTTTGCGTAGCAACCACCTTCAATGTTGAAAATACCGTCATCGCTCCAGCAGTGCTCGTCATCACCGATAAGGTTGCGCTTTGGGTCGGCAGAGAGCGTCGTCTTTCCTGTGCCGCTGAGGCCAAACAGCAGGGATGACGCACCCGTCTCCTTGTCCGCTGTGGCAGAGCAGTGCATGGAGAGCACCCCACGCTTCGGCGCAAGGTAGTTCACCACGGTGAAGACGCCCTTCTTCATTTCACCCGCGTACTCGGTGCCCAGAATCACCAGCTCCTTATCCTCAAGACAGAGGTCAATACTCGTGGGTGACCCCATGCCCACCGTGAGACGATTCGCAGGAAACGCGCCTGCGTTGTAAATCACAAAATCCGGGGTGCCAAACTTCGCCAGCTCTTCCCTCTCAGGACGGATAAGCATGGTATGCATGAAGAGGGCGTGATAGGGTCGCGAGCAGATGACGCGCACCTTGATGCGATTCTTCGAATCCCAACCTGCGTAGCCATCGAAGCAATACAAACGCTCCCGTGTATTGAGGTAGTCGATGGCACGCTGGTGATTGATGGCAAAAGTCTGGTGATCCATCGGCACGTTCACCGGTCCCCACCAGACATCGTCCTTGGATTCGGGGCTGTGCACCACACGCTTGTCCTTCGGCGAGCGGCCCGTCTTCGCTCCGGAATAGGCCACGAGGGCACCGTTCTCCGCGATGCTCGCGTCCTTCTCATACCGGATGGCGTGCTCATAGAGAGCACTCGGGGACAGATTGCGATGAACCTCAGCGACCGTAAGACCGTACGAAGCGAGGTCAAAGGCTGCGGCGGCAGACTTCTTGCTCATGGGAGATAGTAGAGGGAGCGGTGTTTGATGATGTGAGGTTCATCTCTTTCACGCCATGCTCACGAGGGGTGAACTCCAGAGCATGGCGCTTGCGTGAGATATTACTTCTGAGGGGCCGGCGGCGCTGCTGGCGTTCCTGCCGGAGCAGGCGATGTCGGCGGGGGCGCCGTCGCAGGAGTTGTCGTTCCTGCCGAAGCGACTGCAGAGACCTGGGGCGGCGGAGTGCGCGTGCCTTGGGGAATCTTCTTATCCTGCCCTTCGGCGGCGGGCTCGGGCATACGCACCAGCAGCCACGACTCAGTACGCTCAGCTTGGTTGAAATGGAGCGCTACAGTGCAGACATCCTGGGTGAGGTTGCCAATGCTGGTGGTGCAAATCGTGTCACGATTGTCTCCAATGCGCCACGCGGCAATCTGGCTCGCCTTGTCCAATTGTCCCGTGATGGGACGCTCATCGCCGGTAATGGTGTTTTGATAGCCTCCGGTGATCGCGCCGTCCTTGTTGATCGAGATCTGCATGAACATGTTCGGCGAACCCTTCTCCTCCTGGACAAGGGCGAAGACACCGAGCGGCATCCATTCTTCTGGCTTGCCTTCTTCAGGCGGCACCGGCGGTGGTGATTGCTCCTTGGTTGCTGCGACCTCCACGATCGGGCCAGTGTATTGCTCCACAGGGACGGGCTTGTTATCCACGTAGACCGTCTCTGTGTTATCCTCGTAGATGACCGTCATGCCATAGTCCGGATACACGGGTGCAGGCGGTGAGGAATAAAGCCATCCACCCAGCGTGCCCCAGGTACAGGGCCTCCACCACCACCAGGGATTCACGTGATAGTGCCCGAAGCCGTGATAGACGCCGTGGCCAAGCCAGCCGCAGTGACCCCACCAGTGGTCGTCGAAGACATCATCATGCCAGTCACGTGCATTGTCCCAGACCTCATCACGCCGATCATAGCGGTAGTCCCACATGTCCTTGCGGTGGTCCTGCCAGTCCTCGCGATTTTGATTACGCCAGTCCTGGCGGTCGTTGCGGGCATTTTCAAGGTTGTTCCAGCGCTGGTCACGGTTGCCCTGGAAATTGTTGATGTTTACCTGATTATTCTGCTGCCAGGTGTTCCAGGAGTTGTGACGGTTGTCGACCCGATCATGCCACCCCTCGCCGCGGTTGTTTGACCAATCTCCCCAGTTGGGCCTGTCCTCCGGTCGCACAGGCTTGGAGGGAAGCTGGCTGGGCCTCTCGCCGCCAGCAATGCCAGGACGATCTGCCGGAAGCTGGCCTGCGTGCGGGCGATCGCCAATGCCGGGCCTTTCTCCACCGGCAGGCAGTTGAGAGATGGCAGCGCCACCAATCGCGCCAGCTCCTGCCATACCGAGGAACTTGCCCACGTCATCCCTGCTGGGCCGCTGTGCGGGTTTGCCACCAGAGGCAATACCCGAGCCCGTGCCAGGCTTGGAGGGCAGTTGAGAGGGGCGATCCACGCTCCCCGGTTGTCCGGGCCGTGTTCCTCCCGCAGGTAATTGAGATGGACGATCCGCTCCGCCGGGTTGACCGGGACGCGTTCCACCGGCAGGCAATTGGGATGGTCGTGAACCATCGGCGATGCCCGCCCCTGTTCCTGGCTTGGAAGGAAGAGTGGAAGGTCCTGTTCCTCCCCCCGGACGAGTCGTGCCACCACCCGGCTGCGAGGGCAGTTGTGAAGGCTTTCCTCCCGAGGCAACACCCGATCCAGAACCCGCTCCTGTGCTTGGCTTCGATGGCAACTGCGAAGGACGAGAGCCGCTAGCCCCTCCGCTGGGACGCGACGTGGAAGGAAGCTGCGAAGCACTGCCATTCGCAATGGAGCCAGTTCCACCAGAAGGCTTGGTCGCAGGCTTGGTCGCCGGTTTCGTCGGCACTCTTCCACCGCCGGTCGAAGGCTTGGATGGCGTTTGCGAGGGACGGGATGCCACATTGCCAGTGGAAGGTCTTGATGAACTGCCCCCGCCGGACGGCTTCGAATAACTCCCTCCACCCGAGGGACGCGAATAACTCCCACTGCCGCCAGAGGGTCGTGAGCTGCTACCACCCGAAGGTCTCGAGTAGCTGCTGCCTCCTGAAGGGCGTGAATAGCTGCTACCACCCGAGGGGCGCGAATAGCTGCTGCCCCCACCGCCGGATGGACGTGAGAAGCTGCCACTAGAACGCCCACCTCCACCACCGCCCCCTCTTCCTCCGCCTCCACCGCCTCCGCGACCACCGCCGCGAGCCAGCAGCAGCACACCGTCAAAGAGGACAGCCAGTGCCGCCATCACGGCCAGCAGTTTGGTCAATCTTGAGTGCATGGCTTAGTCTCCTTTCGCCTTCATCACTTCAATGCGCTCCACACTGGGCTGCGGCTCACCATTCAGGGTGCGGTTGCCAGATTCCCAGGAGAAACGGCTATCACTCAGCTTCGTGATGGTGTTCTCCGCAGTCGTCCTGCCTCCGTCCGGATTCACTCCCGACTCACGGATGAGCCAGCGATTCCCCTCACGGGTCCAATAGGCGTCCGCATAGCCGCCTTCACTGTCGAAGGTCCACGAGCGGATGCGTTCCTCCACCGGATCCCAGCCAATGACCTGCCAGCCTTCCAGCATTTGCTCCTCGCCGTTTTTCACATCGACATTCCGCACAATAAAGTTCCCCCCGGTCGCCCACTTGAACTCGCTCTTTACGGTCAGCGCCGTGGATTTGTCCACATCCTGCCAGGAGCCGATCAGCCAGCTTATTTCCTTCAGCCTTTCCTGCGGCGTGACCTCCGGCAACGGCGTTTCAATCAACTGGCTGATCTTCCACTTGCCATCCTTCTTCACATGGATGGCGGTATAGAGCGCACCGCTCGTTTCCCCATCTTTGGTCGTGACAGAGGTGGAACCTTTTTCCACCACCACCTCCGGTGTGAGCACCCGCACGGTGTCGGGGGTGATGGTCAGCTTCGCGCCCTTGTCCACATTGAAGGCCTGACGCATGCTTTCTTCAATGGACGCACTGCCCACCAACTGCTCCCCGTCCTCCGTGGTGTACTCCGCATCTTCAGCAAAGAAGCCCGCGAGCGCCTTCACATCGCCCTTTGCATAGGCGGCTTCGAAGGCACGGTCATTGGCGAGGACAGCTTCTTTGACAGCTTCTTTCTCAGGGGGCGTGTCCGGCGCCGTCTGGGAAAAGGATGCGCTCGTGAGCGCGATGACGACGACGGCAGGAATGAGGAACGCTTTCATGGCCGCAATGCAGATCTGTTGCTTTTACCAGAGTGCGCAGCCCTACCATTATCGTCTATAGGACCATGGTCTCATCGTCACCATTGTCCATCCGCACGGCCTTGTGAATGAACCTTCACGAAACGAAGCGGGTCACCGTACCAGTCACGGTTTGCTATCCCCTGCTCTTTGCTGCGTCTGGAGATTCTCCATGCGTAAGGTGATGGCCCTTCGCGATGGCGCTGCGGTTCGTGTGCAGGGTGAAATGAAACACGGCGCCGCCCTCCGATCCATTCTCCGCCCAAAGCTGACCGCCATGCGCGCGGATGATGGCCCGGCAAATGGAGAGCCCCATACCCAGACCATGCTTCTTGGTAGAGTAGAAGGGCATAAAAATCTGCTCCAGCACCTCCGGGGTGATGCCGGTGCCGCGGTCTGAAACAGAGACACGGATCATGTCCGCTCCCTCGCGCTTCGTTTCGACGGTGAGTTGCCGCTTGTCCGGCGGCGAGTCGCTCATCGCATCGCAGCCATTGATGATGAGATTAATGAGCACCTGCTGGAGCTGGATGTGGTCCGCACCCACCATGGGCAGCTCGGGAGACAGTGTGGTGGACACGTCGACATTTCGCACCACGAGGTCACTGTGTATCAGCAGGAGCGCATGGTGGATGTCTGCGTTGATATCGCGCAGTTCCATGTCCGACTCCCCCTTCTTGATCATGGCTCGCATGCGCTCGATGATTTCATTCGCCCGGCGGTCCGCATCCGCGATGTCATGCAGGCTGCTGCGGACCTCTTCCACATCGATCTCCGGATGATTCAGGAATCGCAGTGCCGCCTGCGCATTACTCAGGATGCTGGTGAGCGGTTGCTTCAACTCGTGTGCCAGCGATGCGGACAGCTCGCCCAGCAACGAGACACGACTGGCATGGGCCAGCTCGGCGTGCTGCTGCCTCGCACGTTCCAACTCCGCAAGCTGGCGGCGATGCCGGGAGTGTGTCTGCCACCAAACGGCAAATCCTGCCGCCCCGACCAACACAAACATGGCTACCCCGCGAAACCAGAGGGTCTGCCAGAAGAACGGCCGCACAAGAAAAGCGAACTTCGCATCCTGTTCGCTCCAGTTTCCGCGGTCATCAGATGCTGCTACGCGGAAGACGTAGCGACCTGGCGGCAGGCCATCATAAGACACACGTCTGCGGCTGCTGCCTGCCACCCAGTCTTTGTCGAGCCCTTCAATGCGATGGCGGAAGCGGACCCACTCGCCTCCGCCCAGGGCAGGCGCGGTGTATTTCACCTCCAGATGGTGTGGTCCTGGCGGAATCACCACGCGTACGCCCGGCGCCATCTCACGCCCATTCACCGAAATGCTTTCGATGTCTGCCTCCGGTGCATCCATGGTGCTGCCCTGCAGTTGTTGCGGGTCGATTTCCACCACGCCGCCCGTGGTCGGGAAAAGCAGCCTGCCATTTCGAGTCCGCATCACCGTAGGCGAATGTCCCCCGGTGCATTGTGCCTTCAGCATGCCCTCATTTTTCCCGAAGATGATGGGATGCAGTTCCCGAATCTCTCCGCGGGACACGGCATCAAACGCGCTCAATTCAATGCGCATGATGCCGTGATTGCACCCCAGCCAGAGGTTGCCGGCGTCATCTGCGATGACTTGTGAGATGATGTCATCGATGAGGCCTTCGCGTGTGGTGTAGTTGGAAATGCGGCCATCCTTCATACGCGCGAGGCCGCCTCCGAGCGTGCCTATCCAGAGTGTGCCATCCGGCTGACGGTACAGTGAGCGCACACTCTGGGTCAGCAGTCCATCCTTGGTGCCCCAGACACGGGTCTCGCCCTTCTCCCAGCGATGCAGTCCACCCGAGCTGCCAATCCACAAAACACCAGGTGCTTCCAGCGCCAGACTGGTGATGCCTCCGGAGAAGGATCCCGCGGGCGCTGCTGTCTCCACCTTTCCATCAGCGTACTTCAGAAGCGTCGAATAGTAGGTGCCCAGCCAGAGCGTGTCGCCGTCCACACACATCGCGCGGATTGCCTCGCCACGGATCGGCGGCTCCATGAACGTCTGCACCGGCTGACCCGAAACAAATCGATGAAGAAACTGCTCACCCGCCATCCAGACGCTGCCGTCCGCACCGATGGCTCCGCAGTAAAATTTGGGAGAGATACGCTTCAGGTAAGGTGCGGTGACCTCGGTGAACTTTCCGTTTTCGAATCGGTGTAGACCGGTGTTGCCCATCCCCACCCACCACGCACCATCCGCCCCCTCGGCAATCGTCGACACGGACATGGGCTTTCCTTCATCTCCGGCGCTCCAGTAGTGCAGCACGCGGTGCGACAGCCGTGTAAGTCCACCTGAAGCAACGCCAAGCCAGATGCAGCCGGTCCGATCTACGATCACGCGGCGCGAACCCCCGCCTGAGCTACCTTGGTTCCAGGTAACTTTCACGAAGCGCTCACCCTCGCTGCGATACAACCCTTCGTCGTCAACGGTGATCCACACGCTGCCATCTACGCCTTCCGCGAGTGAAGCGAAGCTCGACCAGGGAAGTCCCGAGGCAGGACCGAATTCTTGCCACCTGCCCCCTTTTCGTTTCCAGAGTTTGCCATTCCCTGCCCCAGCCCAGACCGAGCCATCACGGTGTGTCATGAGACTGTAGCAATCCCCCGTCACCGGACCGGGTGCGGACTCGCGTGTGAATTTGCCACCCTTTCCCAAGTACACACCATCCCCAATGACGGAAACCCAGAGTCCGCCTTCCGAATCCAGGGTGAGGGCGCGAACTTGCTTCTCCGGGAGACCGTAGGCATCACCGATTCGGACAAACTTCCCTTCACTCCAATGCACCAACCCTTGGGTCGTCCCAAGCCACAGGGAGCCATCCTTGTCAGGCGCCATGCAGAGCACGTCCGACGTTTCAGGAAATCCTTCACCCTTGCCATAGGTGACAAAGCGGCCCTTCTCCCAGCGGCTCACGCCGCCGCCTGAGGTACCCACCCACAGCCCGCCATCCGTGGTCTCCGCGATTGAAGTGATCAGCACCGCTCGAAGCCCATCCTGCAATCCAAAGTTCCGGAAGTGCAGCCCGTCGAACCGCGCGAGACCACCGTTGGTTCCCACCCAAAGGAATCCATCCCGAGTTTGCCACAGGGCATTGATGGTATTCTGGGGAAGGCCGTCATCCGTCTGCCAGTTGCGGGACACCCACTCGCTGGGAGCCTGAACCGTGGCCGGAGGCGACGACGCCACCTCCTGGGCATGGGACGACTCACCCACCAGCGCTGCTGCTGCATACACATGCAGAAGCGCCGTGTCCTTCAGAAGGCTGACGAGCCGTCGCATCCAGACATGGATTAGCAATCCGGCTGTCAAAAGCCAGCTTCAAAAGCAAAAGTTTAGGCGGACGCAATGACGCCCGAAGGCGCATCAGTCCTCACGTTTTGCATTTTGCATGCGCGCCCAGAGGCCGGAGATGGTCGATTGCGCTGATGCCTTCAATTGCTCCACCGAGGTGCCCGAAGGCAGCGAGGCTTCCACCGTCGGCTCGCCTCTCAGCTCCGCGAGGAGTTGCATGGCTTCCGCCGAGCTTTCAAAAAGAAATTGTTCCTTGTCCTTTTCCGACAAGGGGAAGACAGCGAGGTTGATCACCCAGGTGCCATCCTTCCTCAAGAGGAAACGCTCTGGTTGGAAGGTCACGCTGCCAGGAGGTGTCCCCTCCTGCCTGATGATGAAGGGTCCGCGGCCGCCGGAGCCGTACTTGAGGTTGAGCAGTTCGCAGTTCTGGTAATCGTTGGTAAGAGTGGCCATGTTACTAGGGATTAGTTGGTGGTTGGTTTTGTTCCTGTGTGTGAAATGGGTACTGAGAGAAACTTCTCGACGGCGTCTGACACGGAAGTGAAGCGGTTGATTGTCCCGACCTTCTCCTCCAATCCTTCCAAACGCAGCGTCTCGCGGACCGGCGCGCGAGCTTCCACGATCTGGAACTGACAGCCCAGCGACACCAATTCGCTGTGCAGGGAAATCAAAGTCTGCGCCGCCTGGAGATCCACATAGGGCGCCGCGGAGAGATCCAGCAGCACGAGCCGCGGAGCGGGACTCAGACTTCGAGCCTTGTTCACGATCATGTCACGTACATGATCAATATTGAAATAGTACAGGGCTGACTCCGGCCTGCAGATGAGGGCACCTTCCACGATTTCATTGCCGCTGTGCCGGGCGAGATCGGAGTACCTTTGCGTGCCGGGGATGCGTCCGAGGAAGGCGACGTGCGGATGTGAGGCGCGGCGGAGCAGTTGAATGAGCGAAATCACCGCACCAATCATGACACCGCGCAGCAATCCGGAACCCAAGACACCAAGCATTGCCGCAAGGGCCACCACAAACTCGGCGCGGTAGTATTTCCAGAGCCGCTTCAGCGCCTCCACCTTGAAGAGACCCGCCACAGCGAAGAGCACAATCGCCGCGAGCACCGGCTGTGGGAGATCATGCAGCAACCCCGAAAGGAAGAGCGTGATGACAAGAATGATGAGCGCCGCGATGAATCCCGAGAGCGGCGTCTTCGCTCCGGCACTCTCATTCACCAGTGACTGCGACATCCCACCGCTGACGGGAAAGGAACGCCCCAACCCCACGGCAAGGTTCGCCGCTGCCAGCGAGAGCAGCTCCTGGTTGCCATCGAAGCGGCCGCCATGCTTCGCACAAAACATGCGACCGATGGCAGCGGTCTCCACAGCCCCAATCATGAAGCACGCCATGGCCAGAGGGAGCAACTGGTTCACCTCGTCCCACGAAACATGCGGCAAGCCCGGCATGGGCAATCCCTGCGGCACGGTGCCCAGCATCTTCACGCCACGGGCTTCCAGGCCGAAGAACGAAGCGGCGATGATTCCGGCAATCACGACGAAGAGGGCCACCGGCTTGTGCTTGAGATAGATCTTCCCCAGCACCATCGCCGCGAGTGCAAGCAGGCCGATGGTGAGCGCGGCCATGTTCGTCTCTCCGAGATGGGAGAAGAAGTGACCGGCACGCTCCCAAAAATCACCATGGCTGCCTTTGAAGCCGAAGAGCTTTGGCAACTGCGTGGATGCCAGGAAGAGCGACAGCCCCGCCTTGAACCCAATCATCACCGGATCCGAGATAAAATGCACAAAGGCGCCTGCTTTCAATAGCCACCCAAGGAACGCCAATGTCGCCACGATCAATGCCGTGCATGCCGCCAGTGCGGAGAATCGTGAAACATCACCGCCTGCAATCGGCCCCAGAGACGCGCCCACCAGCAGCGAGATGGCCGAGGTCACCGTGATGGCAGTGTGCCTGGAACTGCAAAACAACCAGAACACCAGTCCCGAGAACAAGCACGCGTACAGACCGGCTTCCGGAGGGAGATTCGCCAGGGAAGCATCGCCAATGCCCGCTGGCAGCAGGTAGGCTGCGAGGGTGATACCCGCGAGCACATCCTGCTTCAGCCACTCGCGCCGGTATTCCCGCATCCAGCGCAGAGCCGGGATCACAGACGCAGTCGGTGCGGCATTCATGGCATGAACAGTTCCCGGCGAGTTATGCCCTACGTCGCGGCCGTCACTTCTCCGCGAGCAGTTCCTTCTTCGTCGCCGCGAGTTCTTTCAGCTTGTCCTTGCCCACCTCAGGATAGTGCAGGTCCAGCGAAGCGAGCGCGTCAATGAGGGCTGCAGCAACGACGACGCGCGTGAACCACTTATTGTCCGCAGGCACCACATACCACGGAGATTCCTTGGTTGCGGTCTCGCGGATGGTCTCCTCATACGCGTGCATGTAGTCCTTCCAGTACTTCCGCTCGGCTGCATCCGTGGCGGAGAACTTCCAGTTCTTGTCCGGATTGTCGATGCGTTCCAGGAAGCGTTTCTTCTGCTCACCACGCGAAACGTTCAGGAAGAACTTCCGCACGATGATGCCGTTGTTGGTGAGATAGCGCTCGAAGCCACGGATGTCCTTGAAGCGGTTGTCCCACACTTCCTTGCCGATGAGTTTTGCCGGCACCTTCTGCTTGCCCAGAATCTCCGGATGCACCCGCACAACCAGTGTCTCCTCGTAGTAGCTGCGGTTAAAAATGCCGATACGCCCCCGCTCCGGCAGGTGCTTCTGGCAGCGCCAGAGGTAGTCGTGATCGAGGTCTTCCGACGACGGAGCCTTGAAAGAAGCGACCTGGCACCCCTGGGGATTGATGCCGCTCATCACGTGCTTGATCGCGCCGTCCTTGCCTGCGGCATCCATGGCCTGGAAAATGAGGAGCACGCCCCAGCGATCCTGCGCGTAGAGCATGTCCTGCAACTCGCACAGGGCGGATATCCCCGTCTGCAGCGCCTCTTTCGCCTGGGGCTTGTTTTCCGAGGTGAAGTGGGCCGTGTCATCGGGATCGATGTCCTTCAACCGGAACTTGCCACCGTCCGTGATGCAATAGGGCTCAGAAATCTTCCGCGAAGCCTTGATGATATCTTTGAGTTTCATGGGCGGTGGTTGGGTTCAGGTTGCGATGACGAAAAGGCTAGTACCGGTGACTGCGGCGGCTACGTCGATTCCCACGCCTGTCCGTGACGCGGACATAGGCGGGATACAGGCCAAGAAGCGCGCACCACAGCAAGAACCACGTCTGCTGCCTTGATTTTGGATTCAGTTTCATGGTGTCTTGGGAAAAGAAGACCTGCCCCTTCTCAGAGGTGGAGCAAACAAGATGGCTGAAGTGATGAATATGGCAGAACTGCGAGCTACTTGCTGGTGGTGCTGAATCCCCCACCCAGAGCAAGGTGCAGATTCACGCGCTCGCGCAGGCGTGCGGCACGGATCTTGGTGAGTTCGATTTTCGCAGCGAGGTTTTCTCCAACAAGACGCAGGATGGTGAACATGTCCGAGTGCCCCTCGTCGAGTTGTTTCCTGCCGTAGGTGATGGAGTCACCACTGGCGGAAACCATGTCCTCCAGCGCGCCTTGGCGCCGGCTCAGGTGGTACTCGCTGTCGAGTGCGTCTTCCACATCCTCAAAGGCACGCAACGCCGTGGCCGTATAATCGTGAGCTGCGGCGCGCTGCTCTGAGGTGCGCAGGTCCTGCGCAGCCTTCAGTTCACCACCGAAGAAGATGGGCTGCACCACGCCTGCAGCGAGACTCCAGTTCACCGCGTCCAGCACACCCACGCCATCCAGATCCGCACTGGCGGCGCCACCGACGGCGCTAACAGCAAGGCGTGGCAATCTCGCAGCCTTCGCTTCATGCACCCGGTGGAACGCGGCCGCGAAATGACGCTCGGCCGCGATGAGGTCAGGACGCCGCTCCAACAATTCCATGGGCAAGCCTGTTGGTACCGACCGGGAGGGCTTCGGGAAAGTCGAGCGCATCTTCGCCTTACCGGCGGGATAGTAGCTGGTCACCACCTCGATGGCGCGGATGGCCTTCGCGTGGGCTGCTTCTGCAGCGTAAAGGGTGTCTTTTGCGCCAGCCGTGCGGGACTTCACCTGGGCCAGCTCATAGTCGCTGGAGAAGCCTTGATTCTTGCGCACGTCCGTGAGCTTGAGATAGTCCTCATAGAGCTTGAGCGTCTCCCGCGCATTCGCGGCCTGCTGCGAGGCCTCGATGGCGGAGAAGTACGCACGAGCCACCTGCGCCGCGAGAGATTGCCGCGCGAATTCATAGGTCGCTTCCAGGGCCAGGCTGTCGGACTTCGCCGCTGCCTTTCCCGCGCGAATGCGCCCCCACACATCCGCCTCCCACGTGGCGCCAATACCCAGGCCGTAGGTCCAGCGTTGCGAGGAGGAATCCACGCTGCGCGTGTCGGTACTACCACCGGTCAGGTCGAGCCCAAAGGAGCCGAGGCTCGCAGGATCAATGCCCTTGCCCAAGTCCCCGCTCAATTCCATGCCCTGGCGCTCGCCCAGCCCCTTGAGTCCCACGCGGGGATACAGGGCAGCAGCAGCGATGCGCACGGCGGCACGCGAGGCTTCCACGCGCTCCGCGGCTGCCTTCAGATCCGGATTCCGGATGAGGGCATCCTCCACGATGCGCGTGAGTTCAGGATCATTGAAGGAGCGGATCCAGTCCGGAGCCACACGACCATTCGTGTGGCTGGCACTGAAGGAGCCCGGCACCTGGGAGCGCGCGTACTCCGTCATGATATCGCCACCCGTGGGTGGCTGCTTGAGTGCGCAGCCCGTGAACGCGAGGCAGGGCAACGCGTAGGAAAAGACAGCTTTCAGTTGCATGTGAAGAGCGTCGAAAGTCAGAGATCAGATCAGTGAAGTTTGAAGACGAACCAGTCGAGCTTCGTGGACACGCGGACGAAGACCTTGCGGACGATGTGAATCATCTTGCCCTTCTCCGTGTAGATGGCGCCACCGCCACGCGCACCCGCAGCCAGGAACAGCTCCTTGTCCTTCGGTTCCACGAGGAGGCGCACTGCGATGCGCTGCTCCGGCATCTCCACGGGAAGCGTGTTGGGAAGGTTTCCGCTGATGGGCATCTGTCCCTGTGCCGTAGCCCACAGGATGGAGTCCACCTTGCACTTGATGATACGGCCCGGGTACATCTTCAGGAAGATCTCCGCCTCATTCCCCGGCTCCACGTTGCGGAGTTCGTTCTGTTTGAAAAAGGCCAGCACCCAGGGGTCGTCTTCTTCGATAAAGCTCATGACCGGCATGGTCGCAAACTGCGTGGAGCGCACGCCCGGACGAAGGGCGAGGTTCGCCACACGGCCATTGGCCGGCGCAAGATGCGTGGTGCCATCCAGATCATACTTCGCAGCCACGAGATCCGCCTCCGCCTTGGCAATTTGCGCCTTGGCTTGTGCCACCTCGTCGATCTCACCCGCTTCCGTGCGAGCTTCGATCTTCTGCTTGATCTTCGATTCGTTCGCCTGCGCGCCGGCGATCTGGCTCTGCAGATTCGCCACGTCGGACTCGGCCTGCTCCTGCTCTGCACGCCTCCCCGCGCCCGCTGCCGCGAGCGAGGTGTACTGCTCCACGCGCTTCTTCGCCAGATCCAGCCTGGCCACGATGGACTGCGTGACAGATTGCGCATTTTTGAGCTCGTCATCGAGACCGCGCTGATAGGCCTGCGCGGTAATCAATCCGACCTTCAATTCCGCCAGCTTTGCCTCAGCAGCATTCACGGCCTCCTTAAAAGGTACGGGATCGATCTTGAAGAGCACATCGCCCTTCTTGATGGGACGATTGGGCTCAATGGGAACCTCAGTAACCTGACCGGTCACGCGAGGCACGATGGGAATCACATAGTTCATGGCGCGCACGTCGTGGGAGGACGGAGCGACGATGTTCATGAACAGAATCAGCACCGTCAGCGCGAAGACGGGAATCGTCACCACGATGACCTGGCTCGTGATGTTCCACGGCAGCAGCTTGAACTTGAAAAAGATCAGCCAGACGATGACCGAATAAATGATGAGCAGGATGAGTTCCATCAGGCTTTCCCTCCCTTCTTCTCTTCTTCCTTCTTCTCCTTGTGTCCGTGACCGACGGATTCATCGACATCGGTGCCGTAAGCAGCCTTGTAGAGCACGGGCTTGGAGTATGCCCAGAGCCAGGCGATGGGCCAGAGCAAGCCTCCAAACACCAATGAGAGCAGGCACAAGCACTGAATGGCGCCAGTCTGCGGATGCTTTTTCTTTTCTGCAATCTTCTCGGGAAGAATGTGCACCAACCAAAAGGCCACGATACCGATGATGGGCGCGAGGATGATAGCCACCCAGGAAATGCCATTGGCGATGGCATCCAGGGTTTCCCCGTGAAAGAGGGAGGCATGTGCCTGCGCGGGTGAGGCCACCCAGGAAAGCATCACGAGCGGCCACACCCACACGCGGGGCCGGAAAGGCTTGGTGGATCCGGGCGGGGTCCGGAACGTCTCTGGAAGGGTATTCATGAAAGTGACACGAAGATGATTCTCAGGGGTATCAATGCCAGCCGGAACGGCTGGCCCATACTCATCCATGCGGGATGGCAAACGCTATGGGCCTTTGGTCCTATGAAGTTGCCGGTGAGGTGCTCAGGTTCACTCACCCACCAGGCTGGCAGCGGAATTTCCGGCGCCGCAACCACACCGCCTCCAGCGTGCAAATCAGGAGCCCCACCACGGCACTGGCCACCAGCATGATCATCACGTCTGGGCTCTGCAGGGCCCCTGCCGCCGGAACCATGGCGGCGCCGAAATTCCGCGCGGAAACACACAGTGACTGCACTCCACGAAATTCCGGCCATGCTCCGAGCACCAACCATGCCAGACAGAACAGCCCTGCGGTGTGCAGCATCGCCGCCGCGATGGCTCCCGTACCAATCACCGCCAGCAGCCCGGAGACATTCAAGACCACCAGCAGGACGAACAGCAGCACCAGACTGATGCTCCCGACCCGTGCGAATATCGGAGCGCAGGCTGCAGCCAGGCGCGGCAGGGTTGCTCGCACTACCGTTCCCATGGCCAGCGGCAGCAGCAGGAGCAGCACCATGGGCTGTGCAATCGCCCAAGCATCCGCATGAAAGCCGGGGATCATCCACGGCAGCACCAGGGGCATGAAAAGCACGGTCCCTGCTGTCAGCAGCACCATCACGGCCGTGGCCGAGGTGACAGAGTCCTGTGAAACTTCGGCCAGCTTGGGCAGGAACGGCGCGCCTGCTGCCACGCCCAGCAAAAGCAGACCCGTGGCATGACCGGACCGCAAAGGCAGCACCATGGTGATTCCCCACGCGAGCGCCGGTGCCACCACGAAATTCAACACCAAAGCGATGACTACGAAACTGGGCTTTTTCAGCGTCTCCAGTAGCGCGCGCAGCTCAAGACGCATGCCAATGCCGCCCATGCTGCAGATGAGAAAGGCCAGCAGCGAGGCCTTCTGAATTGCTTGCAGAAGGACCATCGCATTGCTCCTTTCGGTAGAGGTTGGATTTCGCAGATATCGTTACCTTCTCCGCTTCGCGCTCATGGCTTATCCTGCTCTGCCAGCCACGCGTTGCGGCTCTCCTCAATAAGCTTCACGGCCTCTTCGACGCTGCTAACGCAGCGCGGAATCTCAAAATCCACCTCGCTCGCCAGTTCACTTCCTTCCTGCAGCATGTTGCGGCGGCCCCAGTCAACGAGTTCCCCCCACATCTTGCCCACCACGATGAGCGGTACATTGTACAAGCGTCGCACCTGAAGGAGCTGCCAGGCGAGTGATAGCTCAAGCAGCGAGCCAATGCCACCGGGCACCACGATGAAGGCATCCGATACCAGCATGAAATGATGCAGCCGGGAGAAGAAGGTGCCGTGCGCATACGCCTGCCCTACGAAGGAATTAATCTCCTGCTCGAAGGGCAAATCCACGCGAATGCCCACGGACCGCTGCAACGCTTCTGGAGCCGCCGCACTTGCGCCTTCATTTGCAGCCTTCATCAATCCGGGACCTCCGCCGCTGATGATATCGCACCCCAGCCGGGTGAGTTGCGTGGCGAGATCCTTCACGCCTTCATA
Source organism: Roseimicrobium sp. ORNL1 (assembly GCF_011044495.1). GTDB lineage: Bacteria > Verrucomicrobiota > Verrucomicrobiia > Verrucomicrobiales > Verrucomicrobiaceae > Roseimicrobium. The sequence goes on along the minus strand of NZ_CP049143.1, from coordinate 3,117,978 downwards.
AGCTGGTGTGCCCTCGGCAAGCCGCGCCGAGCCGAAAATGGTGACCCGGTAGTTCTGCCGCGAACTGCGCCGCAACCTCGTGAGGGAGTTCACCACTTCCCACAATCCCATGACGGCATCATGCAACACTTTTGAAGAGGCATCTTCATCCCTGAGAGACACCGCATCAGATTGACCAAAAGAGGGATTGGGCTGGTTCATGATTCGTCGGGTTTGGAAGGGAAGACGGCGGTGAGCACCGCAAGTGAGCGCGCCATGAGGGGAAACTCCTCCATCTGCGCATAGGTCTGGGATGGAGCTTCCGGACGCCCCGTGTCCAACACGGAGGTCCAGCTCACATCACGATGCCGTGACCCCAGTCGAAAGGAGATGTCCTCGTGGTGCGCGTTGAAAAGGATGACGAAGGTATCCCCTTCGATCGGCTCGCCATGAAGTCCTGTTTCGCGGATCTGATTTCCCGGCAACACCATCCCCAGGCAGTGCGCATAGCCGCTCCCCCAGTCCGCGTCATTCATCTCACTACCATCTGGCTTGAGCCAGTAGATGTCCTTGATCTCCGCGCCATGAATGGGCCGTCCCTGAAAAAATCTCCGTCTGCGGAAGACGGGCTGCGTCTTACGAAGCTGGATCAATCCGCGCACGAATTCAAGTAGCCCGGTCTGCGACTCGGTGTGGTTCCAGTCGAGCCACCCGAGCGGGCCATCCTGGCAGTAGGCGTTGTTGTTGCCATGCTGAGTCTGGCCAAACTCATCCCCCGCCAGCAGCATGGGCACGCCCTGCGAGCAGAAGAGTGTGGCCAGGAAATTGCGTTGTTGCCGGACGCGCAACGCGAGGACGGTTGCATCTTCCGTATCCCCCTCCGCGCCACAGTTCCAACTGTCGTTGTCATTGCTGCCATCTCGGTTCTCTTCCCCATTCGCCTCGTTGTGCTTGTGATTGTAGGAAACGAGGTCGCGCAGTGTGAAGCCGTCATGAGCGGTGATGAAGTTGATACTGGCTCCGGGCCGCCGCCCATTGCTCGCGTAGAGATCACTGCTGCCGGAGAGACGCGAGGCGAACTCACCCACGGTGCCTCCGTGTCCCTTCCAGAATCGGCGCACGCAGTCACGGTACTTCCCATTCCACTCCGTCCAGAGCACCGGGAAGTTCCCCACCTGATAACCATTCGGCCCCAGATCCCACGGCTCCGCAATCAGCTTCACCTGCGACAGCACCGGATCCTGATGGATGATGTCAAAGAACGACCCCAGCCTGTCCACCTCCCAAACGTCTCTTGCCAGTGTGCTCGCGAGGTCAAAGCGGAAACCATCGACATGCATCTCCTGCACCCAGTACCGGAGGGAGTCCATGATGAGCTGCAGCGTGAATGGCTGCGCGACATTCAGCGAGTTCCCACACCCGGTGAAGTCCACATAGTGCGCGCGATTGGCCGCCAGCCGGTAGTACGCGGCGTTGTCGATGCCACGGAGAGACAGAGTGGGACCGTGTTCATTTCCCTCCGCCGTGTGGTTATACACCACATCCAGGATGACCTCGATGCCCGCGGCATGCAGCGCCTGCACCATGGTTTGAAATTCGCGTACTGCACCCTCCGGTCCAGTCGAGGCATACCGTGGGTCCGGTGCCAGGAATCCCAGCGTGTTGTAGCCCCAGTAGTTCCTCCGTCCACGCTGCGCGAGGAAATGCTCATCAATATGAAAATGCACGGGCAGCAACTCAACCGCGGTCACTCCAAGCCGATGCAGATGGTCGATGACCGCGGGCGATCCCAGCCCGGCATAGGTGCCACGCAGGTCCTCCTCCACGCCGGGATGCCGCATGGTGAAACCCTTCACATGCGCTTCATAGATCACGGTCTCGTGCCAGGGAATACGGAGCGGCTGATCATTCCCCCACGGAAAGCTGGTATCCGCCACCGCGGCCAGCGGCGCGCATGCTGCCGTGTCCTTCGCAGGATCCAGCACGGCATCTTCCCAGCGCAAGTCACGTGCAATGCATCGGGCATAGGGATCCAGCAGAACCTTTCGCGGATTGAAGCGGTGACCCTCCTGCGGTGCATCAGGGCCATGCACGCGGTAGCCATAGATCTGCCCTGCGCGCACGTCAGGAAGTTGCCCGTGCCTTACATGCCCCGTGACCTCCGGCAGTTCGACGCGCACAGATTCCACAGTGGCCTCGGGTGAATCAAACAGGCACAGCTCGACCTTGGTCGCGTGCTCGGTGAAGAGCGCAAAATTCACCCCTTCCCCCACCACCGTGGCACCCAGTGGAAACGGTTTGCCTAGCCAGACCCGCGACTCCTTCATGAGTATGTTTTTCTGCACCCACCTGCCATCGCACCGCGATGCAGTCAGCGGGGCTTCTGCTGCTGCACGATCTCGGAGAGAGCCTTCAGGCCCGTCTCCTGCAGGATACCCACGCCGCTGCCTGGAATGAACCAGATGCCACGATTGTGTTCCTTGCAGTAGAGAATGGCGATGCCGTCATCCGTGGAGGCTCGGAAGTACTTGCTGTCCGGATGCTCCTCCAGGAATTGGAAGTACTGGTGCCTCCATGGATGATCGAGGAAGGGAAACAACCGCTCGCCCAAGGCACGCAATTCCTCCAGCGTGGCCGGCTGGATGGTCGCGGCAATCGCCTCGCGGCGGGACTCATTGAGGGTGCTTGGATCTGGCAGGGACATGGTGCGATTTGTGTGAGGGTGCTGAGTTTCCACCATCATCATCTTCCTGCGACGCCCCTGCTGCCATCGGACCTTGGTCCTACCACGGAAGCCCGCTGTATGGCTAATCTAGAAGCTGAGGCCATAGTTGAAGATGACACGGAAGTCCGTGAGATCATCTCCCGTGCCGCCTCGCTCATCCACAAGTCCATAGCGCACGCGGATGGAGAGCCCCTTCAGCGTGCCTTCCTTGGGAGCCCACTGCACGTTGAAGTCATATTCATCGCGGGCGTATTGGTTCACCGGATCGGGGTCCAATCCATGCACCCAGAGGGCGTAGGCACTCAGGCCCTCAAGCCACGGAAAGTCATAGCCCGCACGCAGCATGAAAGCGCTTTCACCATCGCGGTTGAAGTCTTCCACCTGGGCGACCGTATAGCCGGGATAGCCGCTCCATGGGGTTATCGTCGCAGTATCCCCCCCCACGTTGGTATAGGCCGCGGTGAAGAGCGCATTTCCCACGGGCAGCTCCGCCTTCACACCGAACTGCGTGGCAGATGTCCCGGGGTCCATCAGCAAATCATCTCCCACGCTGCGCTGGTCCACATACTGTAGTGCAAAGCGAGGCTTCAAATTCTCACTGATGGTCACTTGGAGCTTCGCTTCTGCATAGGCAATGTTGATGATATCAGGGCTGAAGTAGTCGATGGCACCAAAGGAGAAGTCGCCCTTCTTGTACAACGCGCCGGCAGTGTAGACTCCCCTCTCCACTTCTGATCCGGCATCGACGGACATCGAGACGAATTCATCGGAATTGCGGTCCTTGATGGTGTCGACATACCCCAGGCCGTAGTTCAGGGTGGCGCCGTCCTTGCCAAGGCTCGTTTTGCCCATGAGCGCGATCGCCTCGAAGGTGTTTGGCGTCATTCGCGTGTCATTGCGGTTGATGAACGGAGTGTCGTACTCCTTGCGGCCCACATAGAGGTTCAGGTCCTCCCTGAAGCGGATGTCTGCATAGAGTTCCCCCAGTACCTCGTACCCGGATTGTCCAGGGCCAAGGATGAGAGTGCCGTCTTTGTCCTCGTCACCGTGCAACCTCTGCGAGGTATAGCCTGTGACACCGATGGCCAGGTGGTCGAAGAAGTACCCCGTCTTGAGCCCGGCCCAGCCGCCCAGAGCGAAGGCTTCGCTTTCAGAACCGTCATACTTGTCCCGGTCAAAATACATGGACCGGATGTTGAACTTGAACTGCGTTTCTTCGATGGCGCGCTTTCTCACCCTCAGGCGCCAGTCACGCCTCTCCCAGTCAAAGGACTCTTCCAGCGTAGTCTGGCCCTGTTCTGTCGAGCTTTCCGCCGCTGCTGGATCCATGCTCAAGGAAAAGGTGGAAAGGGTGAACTCCTCGCCCGTTCCTGAAGAGGACTCAGGCGCGGTGCTGACTGCCGCAGGTGGTACGGTCGCTGTCCCGGGGGCCGGAGTCGGCACCGGTGATTGAGCCATGACTGCCGCAGAGTTCAGCAGAATGCATCCGGTCAAAAGGCCCCCCGCAGTCCGCACTCTGCGAGAGAGCATGCTCAAGGTGCAGTGTGGAGCGGGCTGCGATGCAGGAAACCGCGCGAGGGAGTCAGGCTGTGCCATGCCGCCTGACCTTGAGGGTTTTGAGGCTTCTTCTCCATCAGACCTTGGTCCTATGAAACGCAAGATCTGCGTTGCCAAATTACCAACCTCACGTTACTCGATTCACATGCAGATTATTGCAACCTCTCACCGAATAAGCGGTTGTTCACGAGTGGATGAAAATGAGGCACTTTATGAAGCGATATTTGAGTGTAGGCTTCAGAAAATTCCTCTAGTTATAAACCAGTGGCAGCCTTGACATTTGGCTGCAATTCAGAGAAAAATAGCAGTCTGGTTGCACCACTCCAAGCTCCCATGGAACAATCAACTCCGGGACCCATTCCACCATCGTCCAATGGTCTGGTGTGTGTAGTCGACGACGACGGCCTCGTTCGTCGTGGCTTGGAACGCCTCGTACGCTCCTGGCGCATCAAAGTTGAAGGCTTCAGCTCAGCCAAGGCCTATCTCGCCTGGGCGGAAAGTTCCACCCACACTGGTCCGTGCTGCCTCGTACTGGATGTCTGCATGCCAGGGCTGGACGGTCTCCACCTTCAGCAAACCATCGCGGACCGTGGAGTCCCCATCATCTTCCTCACCGGGCATGGGGACGTGCCCACCTGCGCCGCCGCCATGAAGGCCGGTGCGGTGGATTTCCTCACTAAACCAGTGGATGAAGACAACCTGATGGGGGCCATCCAGATTGCCCTGCAGGCATCCGTCCCCAAGCAGAAGGAGGCCCACGAGCGGATGGCCGCGCGCTCCCGCTACCAGTCACTGACACCCCGCGAAGTCGAGGTAATGTCCTGCGTCATCGCCGGCATGCTGAACAAGCAGATCGCGGACCAACTCGGCGCCGCGGAAAAGACCATCAAGGTGCATCGTGGCCGGGTGATGGAAAAGATGGGTGTGTACTCCGTGGCTGACCTCGTGCGTGCGGCGCAGGCCGTCGGTGTCTCACCATTCCTATCCGCCACGCCAGCATGAACTCTTCGGTCGCCGCGGAGCATCCCCCATCGCACGCCCTCAGGGATGCGCTGGGGAGTTCCATGGATGATCTGCTACAAGTAAGAGCCGCTCTCGATGAGCACTCCATGGTATGCACCACGGATTCGCAGGGCTTTATCACCTATGTGAATGGCAAGTTTTGTGAAGTCACTGGCTACAATCGCCAGGAATGGCTGGGGCAGAACCATCACCTCCTCCAATCGGAATACCACACGGAAGAGTTCTACGACGACCTGTGGCAGACCATTTCCCGAGGTGCGGTCTGGCGTGGGGAAATCCAGAGCCGCGCACAGGACGGCACCTGCTTCTGGGTGGCTGCTACCATCGTGCCCATTCTCGATGAAGATGCGAAGCCTGGGCAGTTCCTCTCCGTCTGTCTGGATATCACCGAGCACAAGCGGCTGAAGGCGGAGCTGGAGGTCCGGCAGCATCTGCAGCATCTCCTGGCGGATCTCTCCACCCAGTTTGTGGCCCTACCCAATGAACAGGTGGACAGCGCCATCCTCCGTACGCTGCAGCAGATTGTGGAATTCATGGGACTGGACCGGGCCACGCTCTGGCAGCGGGAGGACGAACAGCCCGGCGGCATGATGCTGACCCATCACTGGCAGCGCCCCGGATTTCCCCCTCTCCTGCCACGCTTCCAGCCTGAGGAAAACTTTCCCTGGATACACGAGAAGATTATCCGTGGTGAAGTCTTCCAGTTCACGAGATGGAGCGAGCTCCCTCCAGAAGCTAGCCGGGAGGCAGCACTGTTTCGCGCAAACGGTCCCAAATCGCTGATTTGCATTCCCCTCATCGGGACCGGTCGCACCTTCGGCGTGCTGGCCTTCACCACCGTCCTCGCGGAGCGCAAGTGGCTCCCGGATGAGGTCACTGAGCTGAAACTGGTGGCCCAGATTATTGCCAACGTTATTGGCCGCCGCCGCGCTGAGGAGCGCGCCGAGCAACTGCGCGAGGAGATCGCGCACAGTGCCCGCGCCTCCATGCTGGGCGAACTCGCCGCCGCCCTCGCGCATGAGCTGAACCAGCCGCTCACCGCCATTCTCAGCAATGCCCAGGCTGGCCGCAGGTTCCTCTCCTCCGGCACCATCGAGCCGGAGGAAGTAGGTGCCATCCTGGATGATATCGCCCGGGACGGCAGACGGGCCGGCGGGGTTGTGCACCATCTCCGTGCCATGCTGAGCAATGCCTCCCCGCCGCGGGAAGACTGCTGCCTGAATGAGGTGATCTACGAAGTGACGGAGTTCCTGCACAGCGAATTCGTGAGTCAAAACATCGAAGTCCGCTATTTCCTGGACCCCTCACCGCCAAAGGTGCATGCCACACGCGTGGAAATGCAGCAGATTCTGGTGAACCTTCTGATGAATGCGATCCATGCCATGAAGGACACCCCGGCAGCGAATCGCCGCATAGACATCACCACCCAGGCGACCAAAACCAAGGTGACGGTGAAGGTGCGCGATCACGGCAGCGGCATCCCAGCCAAAGAGCTATCCTCGATTTTCCAGCCCTTCTTCACCACCAAATCCGGCGGGCTCGGCATGGGACTTTCCATTTGCCGCCGCATGATCGAGGCCCATGATGGTTTCATCGCCGCCTGCAACCATGAAGATGGAGGCGCGGTGTTTGCCTTCTCCGTGCCCTGTGTGGAGGCACTGGTGGACAGCCAACGTGGCTGAGAGCGGGCACCGATGTCATACGCAAGCGGAAAAGCCTCCCCTCCGCCTGTTGGCTCTACATTGCAAGGAAGCCAGGGCCAATCCCCAGACCTGCCGGAGAGCGGTGTACGACCTAGGTCCGATGGTAGCCAGCCCGCCGTTATCGAAGAGTATAGGGCGTTAGACAACCGCCCCATGTTGGCCACGCCCATTCAAATTTACATTGTCGATGACGAGCCCTCGGTTCGAGCGGCCTATGCGCGACTCGTTCGCTCGGCCAAGATGGAACCGCGGACATTTTGCAACGTCGAAGAATTCCTCACCACCGAGGTATCGGATGAGAATGCCTGCGTCGTCTCGGATATCAAGATGCCAGGCAGCAGTGGCCTCGCCCTGCCCGGGCTGTTGGAAAAGGCAGGCCGCCATCTTCCGGTGATCTTCACCACTGCTCACGATACACCGGAGACCCGCGATACGGCCCAGCGCGCCGGAGCCGCCGGTTTCTTCCGCAAACCCGTGGACGGTCAGGCCCTGCTGGATGCCATTGAGTGGGCGCTGAGCAAGCCACCAAATGTTTCGGTGGTCCATTGATTGTGCCGCCACCTGCATGCTAGCGAATCTCCTCGTCGCCTGGTGCCTCATGGCCTTCTGTGTGGCCATTCACGCCACGGGACTCATCTATCTCCTCCGCTGGCTGCGCAAGCAACCCGCCGCAGCGAAGCAACACGTTCGCACTGCGGTCTGGATTCTCATTCGTGTCGCCGGATGGACCATCCTCCTGCACCTGACTCAGATTGCCGTCTGGGCCTTCCACTATTGCTGGGCAGGTGCCATGCCGGATCTCACCACAGCCGCCTACTTCAGCGTCGTGACCTACACCACCACCGGCTACGGCGATCTGGTACTGCCACAAGACTGGCGACTGGTCGGTGGCGTCGAGTCCCTCACCGGCATCTTGATGTGCGGACTCTCCACCGGCATGTTCTTCGCGGTGTTCTCGGAATTCTTCATTCAAAGTCGCGGAGACACCAAAACGCCCGCTGCTTGACCCTTGATCGCAATGCCTCCTCTGAATCTCATGGGCTCCCGCCGTGCCTCTGGCCTCTTCTTCAACATGAATCGTCAGTTCGCGCTTGGCATCGCGGCGCTCACCCTTGCCTCATGCGCCGGACTTCCTGACACCTCTGGCCGTGTGCAGTCCTTCGCGCGTAAGGACACAGGGAACACCCGGGTGGCACACATGGCCCGGCAATTTACCACAGGGCATCCAGGCCAGACAGGCGTGCATGCCCTGGCCAAAGGTCCTGATGCGCTTGCCGCGCGACTGGCCCTCGCAGACCTTGCCGACAAGAGCCTCGATGTGCAGTACTATATCTGGCATAGCGATGAGTCTGGCGTGCTCTTCGTCACGAAGCTGCTGAAGGCCGCCGACCGTGGGGTGAAAGTGCGCCTGCTGCTGGATGACATCGGTACCATGGCATCTGACGAAGGACTGCAGGTGCTGGACAATCACCCAAATATTGAAGTGCGGCTCTTCAATCCCGTGACCCTGCGCTCGGCGAGGATGCTGGGAGCGCTGCTCGATTTCAAGCGTGCCAATCGCCGCATGCACAACAAGACCTTCATCGCGGACAATCAGGCCGCCATTGTGGGAGGCAGAAACATTGGCGACGAATACTTCGGTGCTCACGGGGACGTGAACTTCGCCGACCTCGACGTCGTCACCGTGGGACCAGTGGTGCAGGACGTGTCCCGCCAGTTCGATGCCTACTGGAACAGTCCCTCTTCCATCGGAATCTCCGCCCTATCCCAGAAGCACGAAACGCCGGAACAACTTGCCCTGCGCCGCAGTGCCTTCGAGGCAAAACTCACGCAGGCACAAGCTTCGCCAACTCTCGCCGCCGCGATAGAGAATCCGCTGTCCGCCAAACTCAGGAATGGAAACCTCGCGTTCCTTCCAGCCCGTGCCTGGGCCGTGTATGATGCGCCGGAGAAAGTCACCACCGCTGCCAATGACCGTGCCACGCATCTCGCACCACAGTTGCGCTCCATTGTAGATGACACGCAAAAGGTGCTGTTCGTGGTATCGCCCTACTTCATTCCAGAAAAGCAGGGCGTGGATCTCTTCAGCAATCTCAGGGCGCGTGGTGTGCGGGTCGTCGTTCTCACCAATTCACTCGCCTCGACGGATGTGGCGGCAGTCCATGCCGGCTACAAACGTTATCGCAAACCTCTGCTGCGCGCAGGTGTGGAGGTGTATGAACTCAAGCCGGTTGCCGGCACCGGTGGTGGCAGCGGCGGGTCTTCTCCATTCGGTAGCTCCAACAAGGCCAGCCTGCACGCCAAGACATTCACCTTTGACGAGCACACGACCTTCATCGGCTCCATGAATCTGGATCCACGTTCGCTCCGGCTGAACACCGAGATCGGCGTCATCATCGCCTGTCCGGAACTCGCCTCGGAGCTCACACGAAAGTCTCTCCAGGGCCTGGAGCGGCACGCCTACCGGGTACAGCTCGAAGGCGGGAAACTCGTCTGGATTGCCACCGAAGATGGGCACGAAGTCCGGTACACCACCGAACCCGCGACCACTGCCTGGCAGCGTATGAAAGTCAACCTTCTTGGCTGCCTGCCGCTGGAAGGCCAGCTTTGATCCTGCGAGGGTTCCTGACCGCAATTTCAAGCAGACCCCGCGGTACGACCAATGTCCGATGGACCATTGCAGTCTTCGTGCCAAAGTCGCCGCGGCTCCGGCAGCGCCCGCCAAGGAAGCCATAAGCTATTTCTCCCCTCCCGTTCAACCCCCATTCCCACACCATGCGGTTCTTGATTGCCACCACCATGCTCGTAGCGCTCCTGGGTTCTTCCCCGGCGATGGAGATGCCTTCCTTCCACACCAAGGGTTCCCCCACGGGCAGGCCCACAGGTGCATTGAAACCGGGTGAGTATTGGTTGAATCCCCAGGTCTCTCCGAGTGGCCCTGTCATGGTGCTGGTGAGCGTGCCCCAGCAGATGATGCACGTGTATCGCAACGGCATTCTCATCGGTCGCTCCACGGTGAGCACTGGGTCGCAAGGTCACTCCACCCCCGGCGGGGTCTTCACCATCTTGGAGAAAAACAAAACACACTACTCAAAGACTTACGACAACGCGCCCATGCCCAACATGCAGCGTCTCACCTGGAGCGGTATCGCCATGCACTCCGGAAACCTGCCCGGCTACCCTGCCAGCCACGGCTGCATCCGTCTGCCCTATGACTTCTCCCAGCAGCTCTTCCAGATCACTGCCAAGGGAGGCACCGTGGTGGTCGGCGATGGCAAGACACCCACACCGTACCTCGCCTCGAATCCCGGTCTGATGCTCGCGCCTACGGATTTCAATCCGGCGATGGTGCGTCCGCTGGGAAAAAATGACTATGAGTGGAAGCCCGAGCGCAGCACCAGTGGCCCCATCACCATGGTGGTGAGCGGCGCGGACAAGGCGCTGTACGTCTATCGCAATGGCAATCCCATCGGGCGCGCTTCCATCGAAATCAAAAGCGGTGGTTTCCTGGGCTCACGCAAGGAACTTGGCAACCATGTCTTCACCATGCTGGAAGGTACCACCAACAAACCAAGCTGGTGGGCACCCGGCCGCGCCGCCCGCAAGTGGATGCGCGTGACCAGCAGTGGCGCCAAGCTGGATGTGGACGACCTCGGCAAACGCCTGCGCGTGAATCCCGACTTCGCCACCAAGGTCTATGATGTCATCAGCCCCGGCACCACCGTCATCGTGACCGACCAGCCCGCCGTGCGTGACATCGTACGCAGCTCCAGGATTCTGGAGAACTAAGCGCGCGCAATTTCCATACAATCATCGTGGCGGTGCTCACATCACGCCGCCATGTTTTTGATGAATGGTCTGCACTTTGCGCCTTGGACTTCCCCCCACGGCTGGCATCGTCAGTGCTCAGTCTCCGAAGCTCCTCTGCGTCTCTGTGTTGAATCCAATGCAGCCCGCTCCACCCATCCTCCCCACAAAAACACCGGCCCGCACCCGGGCATGACACACTACATGTCCCAGTGCGAGCCGGCTCTGGATGCGGATGAATCGAACCCTCGATTCATCCACGCATCACACCCCCCGAAATTACAGACCCCAACGGCCGCGGCCCTTGTCACGTACCCCTTCCCGGCGGTCGAGACGGTTTTCATAGTGGTCACCAGGACCGCTCCAATGACGGCGATCATAGCGGTTCTCCGCGCGATCGACGCGATCTTCCACGCGATCCACGTGACCGGCCACACAGGAGGCAAGAGTGGAGGCTGCGAGAAGGACGCAGGCGAGCTGCACGCATTGAAGACATTTCGTTTTCATGGCTTGTGTTGGTTGAGATGAAATCAGAGCAGATGAATGGAAAGAAAGGGAATGGGGAGCTCTTTGGGAGAAAGGCTCCCTCGCCATGGCGCTGTGACTTACTTCCCTTCCATGAATTTTTTCAGCGCTTCTTCGTTATCCTTGGTGAGCGACGTTTGAATGACGTGGCCTTTCCCCGCGAAATCCTTCAAACCTTCCAGCACCTTGTCCGGCGTGGACTTGCGCACGAGCACGAACAACGCTGAAGAGTTGTCCTTCAGCGTCTCGCCCAGCTCCTTCATGAACTTGTCATCGATGCCGAGGTCCGAGAGCTTCCCGGAGAGAGCGCCGGAGCCGGCCCCCACCGCAGCACCGAGCAGCGGATTGAAGAACAACATCCCGATGAGCATGCCCCAGAATGCACCGCCGATGGCCCCGGTCGCCGTAAGGTTCACGGCCTGATGCAACTGCACCTTGCCTTTGTCATCACGGGTGACGACCACCGCGTCGTCCATTTCAATCAGATACTGCGTCTGCAATTTTGCGAGAGCAGCGCGCATTTCAAAAGCGTCTGTTGCGTTGTGGAATCCGACGACGACGAGATTGCTCATAGGAAAATAGAAGTGGGGTTAAGTTGCGAATGAAGCACAGCCCAAGATCGGCGGCATGGTGCCGCGATCTCGACGGGCTGTGCTGGTTACTCCATGTTGCCACGGTGGTTCCAGGGGGTCCATGAGCCTTTGGTCTTACACGAAAGGCTTGGAGGAACAGACACCCCGCTGAACGCGTTCTGGCTGAATAGCTCTCCCTAATATAGAAGAGAATGCAGTGGTGTGTCGCGCGGCAGGCGGACCAAGCCATGGCTCTGCCCTCTCCCACCGCGCGTCATGCACGCACTGCATGATTGGTTTGTCACCCCTGCTTCTACTTCGAAGGCCGCTGCCCGAGGGAACGCGCGTGTGCGAGTTCCACCGGTTCGGGAACGCGGTCACCCATGGGCCGCCCTGGGACTGGGGTGCTGCCATCCGGCTCGCGAGGAGTCGCAATCTGCTCCGCCCCGGCGGCGTATGTGATGAGTCCACTGGTGAAGTACAGGAGGCTGTAGCCCAGCTTCGCCTGGTCCCGCTCCTCATCAGCGATGCGGATGTTTGCCGAGGTGACTTCGTTTTGAATGTCCAGCATGCTTAGCAGTGGGCGCGTGCCGAGATCAAACTGCTCGCGATACAAGCCCACGGTACCTTTCAGGCTTTTGGAGTACTTCCTAAGCAGGTCAAGACGGTATCCGGCAGACGTATAGTCCGCCCAGTGAGCCGCCGCATCCTGGCGAAGAGTATCCAACACCTCCTGGGTGATGGCCTCCTGCCGCTCAATGTCTGCAGATGCCTGCTGAATCTCCGCTTTCCGGCGACCACCATCGAAGAGATCCCAGCTCATGACGATCATGGCACTTGCTGAGTTGTCCCGGCCCTTGATGCCATCGACGTCCTGACCCACTGTGCCCCGGCCCTCAAGGTAGAAACGCGGTGCGTACTTACCTTTCAAGGCCTCTTTCTGCAGAGCAGCCGCGCTCGACTGGTGCAGGGTGGCCAGGTAGTGCCAGTTCTGGTGGAAATCGAGTGAGTCAAAGGACTTCACCGTCGGCACTCGTGGCATGGCCAGTGAATTGGGGACCTGCTCACCGACCAGTCGCACGTACTTCGCTTCGGCCTGCTTCAGGGCCAGCCGGCGTTCCCGCACCAGATTGAGCGCCAGATTGTAGCGGGCATCGGAGAGATCCACGTCCGCCTGGGTACCGGCAGCTTCGGCTCGCTCTTTTGCCAGGCCCAGCACGCGGCTGTGCTCTGACACATTATTCTCCGCATACACAATCTGTCTCCTCGCGTGGATGATGTCCAGGAAGACACCCGTGACGGCATAGGCCGTGAGTTCGCGCTGTTCCTTCTCCAGCATCAGCGAGGCCTCGCGGCGTTGCTGGGCATCTTTGTAACGATTGGAAAAGTAGCCTTTCGACCAGATGAGCTGGCGTGCCACGAGACTGGCGCTCCTGCTGAAGAGCCACTCGTCACTGGCAGCGAGGCCATCGGAACTTCGATCCCGTCGCTCACCTCCTGCGGAAGCCTCCAGGAATACCTGGGGGCGCATATCCGCGCGCATTTCCTTCGCAAAGCCATCCGCCTGGATCACATCCGCGAAGATCTTTCGAACTGTGGGATCGTAAGTCAACGCCTTGGTGATGGCTTCCTTTAGAGTGATGCTCCCCCTGGGAGCACTCTCACCGCCCTCCCCTGCCCTGGCCGTCCCGAGGACCGCCACGCAGGTGCCCACTATCAGTGGCATTATCGTTTTCATGTTGTGCGTGCATGTTTGTTTTTGTCTTTATCACCTCCTGCATAAGGACAAAGCTCCGCCATGACGCTGGGTGGCATCCCGGTCGGCGTACCGTCTTGCGGCAGCCGTGTCGACCTGCGAGTCTTCAGCAGTGATGGTTTGTATCTCTCAGCGCTCGCGAAGGGCGCGCTCCTTCGCTCGATAAATCGGCGTGAGCAGATAGTTGAGGATTGTCTTTCTGCCAGTGATGATGTCTACCTCGGCAACCATGCCGGGAATGATGGAAAGCTCTCTGCCTTTTTTATCCATGCCCAAGGTATTCTTGTGCGTGCGCACACTGATGGGATAGTAGCTGGCCTCCTGCCGTGAGGCTCCGAGTCCCGCCGTGGTGCGTGCGGGTCTGCCGGGCTCATCCGTCACCGTATCTGCACCGATGCGCTCCACCTCTCCGTCCAACCCGCCGTAGATGGAGAAGTCATAGGCAGTGAACTTCACCCGCGCCTTTGCGCCCGGACTGAGGAAGCCGATGTCCGAGGGCTTGATGTAGGCCTCCAGGAGCAACGTGTCATCCAGCGGGACGATGGCCATGATGTCCGCACCACTCGGCACCACACGACCGACGCTGTTGATGTAAATCTTGTTCACGATGCCGCGCACCTCAGAACGAATCACCGTGCGATCGAGCCGGTCCTTGTCCCGCTTGATGGCCTGCATCACCGACTCATACTCCACGCGATCCTTGTCCAGTTGCTCCATGGCGAGGCGCTCGAAGTTCGAATTTAAAGTCTGCAAGTCCCCCACCACCGCGGCAATCTCCTTCTGGGCGCGTATGATCTCAATCGGTGACACGGCGCGGGTCGCAGCACCTGTTTGCAAGAGATCTTCTTCGCGACGCATCAGTTTGAGCCGGCTCTCCAGACTGGCCTGAGTGGCGAGCCGGTCGGCCTTGCGTTTTTCGAAAAGCTTGCTCTCCGTCGCCACCAGATCCTCACGCACGCCGGGAGGGAAGACGACACCAGGCGCCCGCTCCGTCTCTGCCTGCAGCCGCACCAGGCGCGCCTCCAGCACCTCGCGACGCGCCACGTTCTCCTGATAGTTCGAGGCGAAGATAACATCACGAATCCGCACCAGTGGCTGGCCTATTTCCACCGTCTGTCCTTCCTCGACATTCAGCTCTTCGACAAGGCCGCCTTCCAGACTCTGGATGATTTGCACCGCTTGAGAGGGAATCACCTTTCCATGACCTCGGGTTACCTCCTCGATCTCCGCCTGCGAGGCCCACCACACGAAAAGTCCCACGCAGCCGACTGCCAGCCAGGGACCGAGCGCACGCAACTTCCGCCCGCGACGGCTGAGCAGCACTCGCGCTCCGCTCACGAAATCCGCGTCCTCATTCTCCACAATCTCGCGTCGCTTCCTGGTGTCCCCGTGCGTGGAGTTGCGCCGCATGTCAGATGCGCGCCAGCCCTTGCGAGCGCTCGCGTCCTGACCGTCCCTGAAATGTAGTACCGTGCTCATACTCTGGATGCGCGAACTTGTGGTTGTGCGGCAAGTGGATGCTGTGCCCGTGCCTTGTCATTGAGCTGCTCAATGGCATTCTCTGAAGGACCATCATGATGCACCTTGCCCTCATGCAGGATGATGACGCGGTTGGTGAGCTTGAGGAGGTTCGACTTGTGCGTGGACACCACCAGGGTGCGTGCAGGATCTCCCGCGAGGTAGTTTCCCAGACAGTTCATGAATTGTTGCTCGGCCTGCAGATCGAGGCTGGCGGTGGGTTCATCCAACAGCAGCATCTTGGGCCGGCGGACCAGCACACGCGCGAGGGTGAGTGCCTGTCGTTGGCCACCGGAGAGCAGGGAACCCTGCTCTCCCACCTGGGCATGGATGCCTGCCGAATTCCTCACCACGAAGGAGGCCAGCCCCACCATCTGCACGGTGTCCATCACCTGTTCATCAGTGATGTTCCGCGCACCCAGGGTGATGTTATCCTTCAGCGTGCCGGAAAAGATGGCGGCATTCTGCGGGAGATAGCCCACGTGCTCACGGATCACCGCGGGGTGATACTGAGCCATGGCTATGCCATCCAACGTGATCTCTCCTGAGCTGGGCTCATAGATCTTCGTCATGAGCCGCAGCAGCGTGCTCTTCCCTGACCCCATCCGGCCCAGCAGCGCGATCCTCTCTCCTTGCTCGATGCGCAGCGAGAGATCCGCAATCGACGGCATTGTCTGCCCCGGGTAGGAAAGGCTCACATGATTGAAATCATACGTGGGCTTGAAGGAGCGCTTCTGGATGAACATCCTGTCCTCCGCCGTTTCCCGTGGCATCGCCATCATGGAATTCAATCCACTGAGGGCATGCAGGGCCTGCTGGAGCCGTGTCATCAATCCAGCCGCCATGGCCAGCGGTGTCATGATGCGGCCACCGAGCATCACACAGGCAATCATGCCGCCGAGGCTCATCTCGCCTTTCTGAATCTGATACACCGACACCACGACGATCGCGATGGAGGTAAGATTGATGATGGCCTTCGTGGTGGAGTCACCAAGCAGGGAGTACCAGTGCGAGCGCACCTCCTTGCGTGAGGACTCCGTCACCGCGCGCTCAAACTTCGCGAGAAGGGCCCCCTCGGCATTCGAGGCCTTCACCGTCTCCAGGCCATTCACCGTTTCGGAGACCAACGTCTGCCGCTCCAACCCGGACTCCGAGCCTCCCACCACAGAGCGCCGCAATGCCGGCTGAATCAACATCTGGAACAAGATGGTGATGGAAATCGAGGCGATCATGAGCCAGCCAATCACCTGCCCACCGAGGAAGAAGGTGGCCGCGGTCATCAGGATGGCGAAGGGCACATCCGCCAGTGCAAGCAACGAGGCGGAGACGAAGAAGTCGCGCAGCACCTCATAAGACTTCGCACGCCCTGCGAGCGAGCCTGAAGATGCAGGACGCGCGCGCATCTCCAGCGAGAGGATCTGGAGGAACAAGTCACTGGCCAGCACCCTGTCCAGTTCGCGGCCACTCTCCTTCAGCACAAAGCCACGCATCAGGCGCATGAGATACTCGAACAGAAAGATGGCAGCCACACCCGTGGCCAGCACCCACAACGTCTCCTCCGCACTGTTCGGCACGACACGGTTGTACACCAGCATGGTGAAGAACGGCAGGGCGAACGCGAAGAGATTCACGAGGAAGGACGCTGGCAGCAGTCGCAGGTAGTCCCCGCGGAACTTCCACAGCGTGCTCCAGAACCAGCGGCGTCTCTGCGCTGCATGATCCAGTTCCCCCGCCACGCCCAACACCGAGGCGAAGTCATCGTGGCGGCGCAGCAAGATGGCATAACCTGAGTAGGCCACGCGCAATGCACGCGCATTCCCTGAGAGTACCGAGCCCGAGCCATCCATGGCTTCGTACTCGATGTCCCCTGACCTGCCCGGCAGCAGCACGCCAACACTCTCATCCTTCATCAGGAGGATGGCTGGGAGAATCGGCCGTGCGAGTTTGCGAAGCTTCCGCTTGGTCACCTGAATCGTGAATCCGGCTGCGTGCGCAGCTTTCTCAAAGACTCTCACGGTGAGTTTTCCGGACGGTCCCACAGGCAAGCCTGCAAGCACCACCTCCGTATTGAACTCAACGCCATGCCACTCCGCGACGCGCGCGAGGCAGCTCAAAAGCGGATCTGTGGGCTCATCAGCATCCGCGCACGGTGGCGCGGATATGTCGTGAGGCTGCGAAACGTATTGGTCGACCATAAGACCAGGAGTGCGTGTGTGAGTATGGATGATGCGAGTGCTCTCCCGCCCGTCGATTAAGCGACGGCTGCGGGAGCATCTTCCGGTGCCGCCACGGATTCCGGGACGGAAACTGCCTGGTGTTCCGGCATGGGGGCTGCCTCTTGTTCCGGCGTGGGTCCACCATTGGAACCCGAATCTGCCAGTTGGGCAGAGTTTGAAGAATCATGAGCGCCAGAGCCGCCGCCGCTATCACCTCCACCTCCACCGCCGTCCTGAGTTGGAGCACTGGCGGGCTGGGCTGACACAGGAGGCAGCAGAGCTTCCACGGTATCGTGGTCTGCTGCGAGCAGTCCTTGGGGAGCGTCACCTTGCGGCTGGGAGAAGACCGAGAAGGTCGCATCTTCTGCGATGCTGGTGGTGCCGTCTGTATGCGTCACCACCGACTGGCCATGCACCTGCACTTCACCATTGGCGGTGGTGTGGGCTATGGCATCGGTAAACAGGGAAATACTTTGAATGCCTGCATCCGCCATGGTGTGGAACTCACCTGTGTCACTCACACCATTGCTGTTGGCATCCTGCCAGATGCCGAGATTGGCGAAGACACTATCATGGGAATCCAGCAGGCCGTCATGATTGTCATCGAAGTACATGCGGAGCGCCTCCATGTCCGTGTGCGCATCCGGATGTCCCTGGGTGAAGACGAACTCGCTGGAATCATTCACCTGATGATCCCCATTGCGATCGTGCACCAGGACGGCGTCTTCA
The DNA here is from genome assembly GCF_011044495.1 of Roseimicrobium sp. ORNL1. Classification (GTDB taxonomy): domain Bacteria; phylum Verrucomicrobiota; class Verrucomicrobiia; order Verrucomicrobiales; family Verrucomicrobiaceae; genus Roseimicrobium. The sequence continues at coordinate 3,099,868 of NZ_CP049143.1, read as the reverse complement.
TGAGACACCCACGAGACCTTGTCCGCCACATGGTCCCCGTTGAAATCGAATTTCACGTGATTTGCCGGATCATCGTGTGTCAGGTAGTGCACGCCATCGCCATTCAGGTCCAGCGCCACAGGCGGTGCCGGCGCATTGAGCGTGATATTGATGGGATTGGTGGAGATGGTCGTATCACCATCCGCATCAGTCAGCGCCACCTGGAAGCTCATACCTACCTGCGGGACGTTGATGACTTCCGCGGAGTAGGCAAGGCCCCCGATGTCAAACCTATCACCTGTCAGGTCCGCATTGATCACTCCATGAGCGCCCGATATGGGGTTCTCAATTTCCAGCCGATTGTACCCAGCGCCAGATGCCGTGACCAGGATGGTGTCATTCACATCCAGTCCGGTGACAAGATAGCCACCGGCCCCATCATTCACCAGCGAGCCAAGGGCCAGGGACGTGGTGGTATTGCTGCTGGCATCAAACCATTGCAACGCTGTGATGGTATTAAGCTGCGTGTCTCCGGTATTCAACGCCACCGCATCAGCGACAGTGTTGGCACCACCGGGATCATTGTTCGCATTGTAAATCCGGACCCAGAATTCGATATGATTGGGACCACCATTGTTGGTCTGTGATATCGAGAACAGGAAGTTGTTTACATTGTAATGGGCACCGTAGTTGTACGTGCCACCAGTGGTTGATGCTCCAGTAACAAAATCAATACGGAGATTTTCCGTATCATTCATGGACTGGTTGTCCACACCTATGCCTTGCTGACTGGTATTCACAGTCGAGCCACCTGTAGCGATGTTGGTGGTACCATTGGCCGCACGAGTGTACGAGGAGAACAGCAGATCCTGGTCAATGCTCACGCCCAAGGGGTTTTGCAGCACCGGGAATTCATTGTTACCCGACTCCACGTTCCCGAAATTCGTTATCACCACCTGCTGCGTGACGCCGATGGGATTGAGCACATTCACCTGATAGGTATCCTGCGCCACATTGGTCGGGTCATGGTTCAGAGTGACATTGAAGACCTGCGTGGCCCCCATAGCCCCCGGAGCCCCATTGACCCATCCTTGCAGCTGATCTGGCGTGGCGGCATTCGCGTCATGGTTCACCAGGTACAGCTTGATGGGCGAACCACCAGAACTGAGATTCACCGTGTTCCCACCAATGACGCCCGTGGCCTGCTGGCCATTCGTGATATTCGCAAAGGCGATGGTGCCGGGCTTGTCAGCACCCATGTTATTGTCCACATTGCCATCCCCATCAAGCAGCGGCAGCGGAAGGTCGGAGGAACTGGAGGCGCCGGCGGCATTCACCAGAATCTCCGTCTGCGGCGCGATGTTCACCGGCGTGTCATCATTCACCGTCAGGGAGAGCGAGCCATCCACAAAATCTCCATCCGCATCGGTGACGCGGTAGTTCAGCGTGAAGTTGGCATCATTCTCATTTGCCAGCAGCGCATGGAGGATGGCCGCATTCTGCACCACGGAGTAGGCACCGGTGCTCGAGTTCAGATTGATCGTGAGCACCGTGGTGGCGCCCTGCTTCACCAGCAGGTTGTTGGCAGAGACCTGATAGGTGAAGCCCGCAGGCGCTCCCGTGTTCAGCCAGGCAATCGAACCGCCATCCGCACCAAAGCTGTGGGCCACCGTTCCCGTGGCATTGGCCGGAGCCAAGTCGCCGGTGCCCCCCGGATTCCCACCCGCACCCGCCACATCATCATCGTCTACAATCACCGCGGCATTGCTGCCGGCAGTGGCGCTGTCATCCTCGATGGTGACGGTCAGCGAGGTCGGCACGGTGGTGATGCCGTCCGAGACATTCACATCAAAAGCGAATACGAACAGGTTCTCGAAATCTCCCGGCGCATGGTCAATATGGCCTTGCAATGTGACAGTAAAGGCGCCCGCGTTGTTGATCACCACATCCAGTATCGGAGTGGCACCCACGCTGCCCACCAGGTGATTCGTTCCCCCACCCACCCACGTGACATTCACTCCCCCCGAGGTGAAAGTACCCAGCGGAGGCGCCACCAACGTGACGGTGAGAGGCTGCCCATCAGGATCCGAAACGGAAATGCTGCCGGAAGCAGTGGCGCTGTTCGTGCCATCCGTAGGATTCCCCACCGTATCCGGGTTCGCTCCCAGGAGACCTTCCTCAGACACCAGAGCTGTGCCCGTGCCGACCAGCGGTGCGTCGTTCGATCCAAAGATGGTGATGGTCAGAGTGGCGGAGGCACTGTTGGCGCTGCTATCGTTGGCGGTGTAGTTGAAGACATCCGTGATGGTCTCCCCTGCTTCCAGCCCCTGCACGGTCGCATTGGCATCATTGAGGATGTAGTTGTACGAACCATTGCTGTTCAGCGTCAGCGTGCCGTAGAGACCTGCGATGGCGACACCCACATTTGCCCCACTGCCATTGACCATGCTCACCGTCAGCGGCTCGATGTCCACATCCGTATCCGCGATATCGCTGAAGGAACCACTCGGAGCGCCCGCGTGCGGCAGCGTCTGGAGCACATTACCGCTGGCATCCGCGCCGTCTTCTTGTGCCCAGTTCGTATCCGCATTGGCCACCGGAGCGTCGTTCGTGCCGAAGATGGTGATGGTGAGTGAAGCCGAGGCACTGCTGGCGGTGCCATCGCTCGCGGTGTAGGTAAACGCCTCCGACAGGGTCTCTCCCACATCCAGTGCCTGCACGGCAGCGAGCGCGTCATTCAGGATGTAGTTGTACGAACCATTGCTGTTCAGCGTCAGCGTGCCGTAGAGGCCAACGATAGCGGCCCCCACATTTGCCCCACTGCCATTCACCGTGCTGACCGTCAGCGACTCCACATCCACGTCGGTATCCGCAATGTCGCTGAAGGAGCCACTCGGCGCTCCTGCATGCACCAGCGTCTGGAGCACATTGCCACTGGCATCCGCTCCGTCTTCCTGCGCCCAGTTCGTATCCGGATTGGCCACGGGTGCGTCGTTCGTGCCGAAGATCGTGATGGTCAGCGTGGCTCCTGCACTGGCCGTGCCGTCGCTGGCCGTGTAGTTGAAGACATCGGTGATGGTCTCGCCATCATCCAGCGCCTGTACAGAGGCATGCGCGTCATTCAAGATGTAGCTGTAGGTGCCGTTGCCGTTGAGGGTCAGCGTGCCATACGTGCCCGCCACCGCGTTGCCCACATTGCCAGCCACCCCATTCACCGTACTCACCGTGAGTGTCTCGATGTCCACATCGGTATCCGCGATGTCGCTGAACACACCACTGGGGGCACCTGCGTGCGCCAGGGTGAGCAGCACATTGCCGGTGGCATCAGAGACGTCTTCCTTGGCCCAATTCGTATCCGCATTCGCGACCGGAACATCGTTCGTTCCGAAGATGGTAATCGTCAATGTGGCTCCCGCGTTGGCCGTCCCATCGGTCGCGGTGTAGTTGAAGACATCCGTCAGCGTCTCGCCATCATCCAGTGCCTGCACGCTCGCGTTGCCATTGTTAAGCACGTAGTTGTAGGTCCCATTGCCATTGATCGTCACCGAGCCATAGGTCCCTGCCACCGCATTGCCCACATTGCCCGCCACGGCATTGACCGTGTTTACAGTCAGCGGCTCAATATCCACATCGGTGTCCGCGATGTCGCTAAACACACCGCTCGGGGCGCCTGCGTGCGCCAGGGTGAGCAGCACATTACCCGAGGCATTGGCCACATCCTCCTTCGCCCAGTTGGTATCCGCATTGGCCACCGGCGCGTCATTCGTCCCGAAGATGGTAATGGTCAGCGTGGCGCCCGCGTTGGCCGTGCCATCGGTCGCGGTGTAGTTGAAGACATCCGTCAGCGTCTCGCCCTCATCCAAGGCCTGCACGCTCGCGTTGCCGTTGTTGAGCACATAGTTGTAGGTCCCATTGCCATTGATTGTCACCGAGCCATAGGTCCCTGCCACCGCCACGCCCACATTGCCCGCCAGGCTGTTGACCGTGTTCACAGTCAGCGGCTCGACGTCCACATCGGTGTCCGCGATGTCGCTAAACACGCCACTGGGGGCTCCCGCATGCGCCAGGGTGAGCAGCACATTACCCGAGGCATTGGCCACGTCCTCCTTGGCCCAGTTCGTATCCGCATTGGCCACCGGCGCGTCATTCGTTCCAAAGATGGTGATGGTCAGCGTGGCGCCCGCATTGGCGGTACCATCGGTCGCGGTGTAGTTGAAAACATCCGTCAGCGTCTCACCCTCATCCAGGGCCTGCACACTCGCGTTGCCGTTGTTGAGCACATAGTTGTAGGTCCCATTGCCATTGATCGTCACCGAGCCATAGGTCCCTGCCACTGCCACGCCCACATTGCCCGCCACGCTATTGACCGTGTTTACAGTCAGCGGCTCGATGTCCACATCAGTGTCCGCGATGTCGCTGAACACACCGCTGGGGGCACCCGCATGCGCCAGGGTGAGCAGCACATTACCCGAGGCATTGGCCACATCCTCCTTGGCCCAGTTCGTATCCGCATTGGCCACCGGGGCGTCGTTCGTGCCGAAGATCGTGATGGTCAGTGTAGCGGAGGCGCTGTTTGCCGTGCCATCATTGGCCGTGTAGCTGAAGACATCCGTGATAGTCTCACCCACATCCAGTGCCTGCACCGCCGCATGTGCATCATTGAGGATGTAGCTGTACGCTCCGTTGGAGCCCAGGGTGAGCGTGCCATACGTTCCTGCCACTGCGATGCCCACATTACCAGCCACACCATTCACGGAACTCACTGTCAGAGGCTCGACATCCACATCCGTGTCCGCGATATCGCTGAATGCTCCACTCGGCGCGCCATTGTGTGCCAGGGTCTGCAGCACATTGCCACTGGCATCCGCTCCATCCTCCTGCGCCCAGTTCGTGTCCGCATTGGCTACCGGGGCATCGTTCGTGCCGAAGATGGTGATGGTCAGGGTGGCCGAGGCACTGTTGGCCGTGCCATCACTCGCCGTGTAGGTGAACACATCGGTGATGGTCTCACCATCGTCCAGAGCCTGCACTGAGGCATGTGCATCGTTCAAGATGTAGCTGTAGGCACCATTAGAACCCAGCGTCAGCGTGCCATACGTGCCCGCCACCGCGATGCCTACATTGCCTGCCACACCATTCACCGCACTCACCGTGAGCGGCTCCACATCCACATCGGTATCCGCGATGTCACTGAACACCCCACTCGGCGCTCCCGCGTGCGCCAGCGTCTGCAGCACATTGCCAGCAGCATCGGAGAAATCCTCCTTGGCCCAGTTGGTATCCGCATTGGCCACCGGCGCGTCATTCGTCCCGAAGATGGTAATCGTCAGCGTGGCGCCTGCGTTGGCGGTGCCGTCCGTGGCGGTGTAGTTGAAGACATCCGTCAGCGTCTCGCCCTCATCCAGGCCCTGCACAGCTGCGTTGCCGTTGTTGAGCACGTAGTTGTAGGTACCATTGCCATTGATCGTCACTGAGCCATAGGTCCCTGCCACGGCCACGCCCACATTCCCCGCCACGCTGTTGACCGTGTTCACAGTCAGCGGTTCGATGTCCACATCGGTGTCCGCGATGTCACTAAACACGCCACTGGGGGCACCCGCGTGCGCCAGGGTGAGCAGCACATTGCCCGAAGCATTGGCCACATCCTCCTTGGCCCAGTTGGTGTCCGCATTGGCCACCGGGGCATCGTTCGTGCCAAAGATGGTGATGGTCAGCGTGGCCCCCCCGTTGGCGGTGCCGTCGGTCGCGGTGTAGTTGAAGACATCCGTCAGCGTCTCACCCTCATCCAGGGCCTGCACGCTCGCGTTGCCATTGTTGAGCACGTAGTTGTAGGTGCCATTGCCATTGATCGTCACCGAGCCATAAGTCCCTGCGACCGCCACGCCCACATTGCCCGCCACGCTGTTGACCGTGTTTACAGTCAGCGGTTCAATGTCCACATCGGTATCTGCGATGTCACTAAACACGCCACTGGGGGCACCCGCGTGCGCCAGGGTAAGCAGCACATTACCCGAGGCATTGGCCACATCCTCCTTCGCCCAGTTGGTATCCGCATTGGCAATCGGCGCGTCGTTCGTTCCGAAGATGGTGATCGTCAGCGTGGCCCCTGCATTGGCCGTGCCATCGGTGGCGGTGTAGTTGAAGACATCTGTCAGCGTCTCACCCTCATCCAGGGCCTGCACGCTCGCGTTGCCGTTGTTGAGCACGTAGTTGTAGGTACCATTGCCATTGATCGTCACTGAGCCATAGGTCCCTGCGACCGCCACGCCCACATTGCCCGCCACACTGTTGACCGTATTCACAGTCAGCGGCTCGATGTCTACATCAGTGTCCGCAATGTCACTGAACACACCGCTTGGTGCTCCTGCATGCGCCAGGGTAAGCAGCACATTGCCCGAGGCGTTTGCCACATCCTCCTTCGCCCAGTTGGTATCTGCATTGGCCACCGGGGCGTCATTTGTCCCGAAGATGGTGATCGTCAGCGTAGCCGGCGCCGAATTGGTGCTGCCGTCGTTGGCCGTGTAGGTGAACACATCCGTGATGGTCTCGCCTACGTCCAGGGCCTGCACCGCAGCATGCGCATCATTCAGAATGTAGCTGTACGCACCATTGGATCCCAGGGTGAGCGTGCCATACGTACCCGCGACCGCGTTGCCCACATTTCCCGCCACGCCATTCACCGTGCTGACGGTGAGAGGTTCCGAGTCCGCGTCCGTGTCTGCGATGTCACTAAACACACCACTGGGAGCGCCATTGTGCAGCAAGGTCTGCAACACGTTGCCGCTGGCGTCCGACACGTCTTCCTGCGCCCAGTTGGTATCCGCAATGGCAACCGGGGCGTCGTTCGCCCCGAAAATGGTAATCGTCAGTGTCGCCGCTGCCGAGTTCGCACTGCCGTCGTTGGCGGTGTAGCTGAATACATCTGTAAGCGTTTCTCCCACATCCAGGGCCTGCACCGCCGCATGTGCATCATTCAAGATGTAACTATACGCACCATTGGATCCCAAGGTCAGCATGCCATACGTGCCCGCCACTGCGATGCCCACGTTGCCTGCCACGCCATTCACGGAACTCACCGTCAGCGGTTCCACATCCACATCTGTGTCTGCAATGTCACTGAAGACACCACTCGGCGCACCATTGTGTACCAGGGTCTGCAGCACGTTGCCACTCGCATCCGCTCCATCTTCCTGAGCCCAGTTCGTATCCGCATTGGCCACCGGGGCGTCATTTGTCCCGAAGATGGTGATCGTCAGCGTGGCGCCCGCGCTGGCTGTACCATCCGTAGCGGTGTAGTTGAAAACGTCCGTGATGGTCTCACCATCATCCAGAGCCTGCACTGAGGCATGTGCATCATTCAAGATGTAGCTGTAGGCACCATTGGAACCCAGCGTCAGCGCACCATACGTGCCCGCCACTGCGATGCCCACATTGCCAGCCACGCCATTCACCGCACTCACCGTGAGCGGCTCAATATCCACATCCGTATCCGCGATGTCGCTGAACACACCACTGGGAGCGCCCGCATGCGCCAGCGTCTGCAGCACATTGCCGGTGGCATCGGAGACATCCTCCTTGGCCCAGTTGGTGTCCGCATTGGCCACCGGGGCATCGTTCGTTCCGAAGATGGTGATGGTCAGCGTGGCTCCCGCGTTGGCGGTGCCGTCGGTCGCGGTGTAGTTGAAGACATCCGTCAGCGTCTCACCCTCATCCAGGGCCTGCACGCTCGCGTTGCCGTTGTTGAGCACGTAGTTGTAGGTCCCATTGCCATTGATTGTCACCGAGCCATAAGTCCCTGCCACCGCTACGCCCACATTACCCGCCACGCTGTTGACCGTGTTTACAGTCAGCGGCTCGATGTCCACATCAGTGTCCGCGATGTCACTGAACACGCCGCTGGGAGCACCTGCATGCGCCAGGGTGAGCAGCACGTTGCCCGAGGCATTGGCCACATCCTCCTTCGCCCAGTTGGTGTCCGCATTGGCCACCGGCGCGTCATTCGTTCCGAAAATGGTAATGGTCAGCGTGGCGCCCGCGTTGGCCGTGCCATCGGTCGCGGTGTAGTTGAAGACGTCCGTGAGTGTCTCGCCATCGTCCAGGGCCTGCACAGCCGCGCTGCCATTGTTGAGCACGTAGTTGTAGGTGCCATTGCCATTGATCATCACCGAGCCATAGGTCCCTGCCACCGCCACGCCCACATTGCCCGCCACGCTATTGACCGTGTTTACAGTCAGCGGCTCGATGTCCACATCCGTATCCGCGATGTCGCTGAATACACCGCTGGGTGCTCCCGCATGAGCCAGGGTGAGCAGCACATTGCCCGAAGCATTGGCCACATCCTCCTTCGCCCAGTTGGTGTCCGCATTGGCCACCGGCGCGTCATTCGTTCCGAAAATGGTAATGGTCAGCGTGGCTCCTGCGTTGGCCGTGCCATCGGTCGCGGTGTAGTTGAAGACGTCCGTGAGTGTCTCGCCATCGTCCAGGGCCTGCACAGCCGCGCTGCCGTTGTTGAGCACGTAGTTGTAGGTGCCATTGCCATTGAGTGTGAGCGTGCCGTGTGTGCCAAGCACTGCGGCTCCCACATTGCCTGCCACGCCGTTGACCGTGTTCACAGTAAGTGGCTCAATGTCCACGTCAGTATCCGCGATGTCACTGAATACGCCGCTCGGGGCACCCGCATGCGCCAGGGTGAGCAGCACATTGCCCGAAGCATTGGCCACATCCTCCTTGGCCCAGTTGGTGTCCGCATTCGCCACTGGGGCGTCATTCGACCCGAAGATGGTGATCGTCAGCGTGGCTCCCGCACTGGCCGTGCCATCGGTCGCGGTGTAGTTGAAGACGTCCGTGAGTGTCTCGCCATCATCCAGGGCCTGCACATCGGCATGACCGTTATTGAGCACGTAGTTGTAGGTACCATTCGCATTGAGTGTCACCGAGCCGTAGGTCCCGGCCACGGCCGCGCCCACACTCCCCGCGCTACCGTTGACCTCACTCACCGTCAGCGGCTCAATGTCCACATCGGTATCGGCGATGTCACTGAACACGCCGCTGGGTGCTCCGTTGTGCGCCAGGGTCAGTAGCACATTGCCCGAAGCATCGACCACATCCTCCTTCGCCCAGTTCGTGTCCGCATTCGCCACTGGGGTGTCGTTCGACCCGAAGATGGTGATCGTCAGCGTGGCTCCCGCACTGGCCGTGCCATCGGTCGCGGTGTAGTTGAAAACATCAGTCAACGTTTCACCATCATCCAGGGCCTGCACATCGGCGTGACCGTTATTGAGCACGTAGTTGTAGGTGCCGTTCGCATTGAGCGTCACCGAGCCGTAGGTCCCGGCCACGGCCGCGCCCACATTCCCCGCGCTACCGTTGACCTCACTCACCGTCAGCGGCTCAATGTCCACATCGGTATCGGCGATGTCACTGAACACGCCGCTGGGTGCTCCGTTGTGCGCCAGGGTCAGCAGCACATTGCCCGAGGCATCGACCACATCCTCCTTCGCCCAGTTGGTATCCGCATTGGCCACCGGCGTGTCGTTCGACCCGAAGATGGTGATCGTCAGCGTGGCTCCCGCACTGGCTGTGCCATCGGTCGCGGTGTAGTTGAAAACATCAGTCAACGTTTCACCATCATCCAGGGCCTGCACATCGGCGTGACCGTTATTGAGCACGTAGTTGTAGGTGCCGTTCGCATTGAGCGTCACCGAGCCGTAGGTCCCGGTCACGGCCGCGCCCACATTCCCCGCGCTACCGTTGACCTCACTCACCGTCAGTGACTCACCATCCACATCGGTATCCGCGATGTCGCTGAACACGCCGCTGGGTGCTCCGTTGTGCGCGAGGGTCAACAGGACATTGCCGCTCGCGTCGGACGCATCTTCCTGCGCCCAGTTGGTATCCGCATTGGCAATAGGCGCATCATTGGAGCCAAAGATGGTGATCGTCAGTGTGGCACCAGCGTTGGCATCACCATCGGTCGCAGTGTAGCTGAAGACATCTGTCAGCGTCTCGCCGTCATCAAGGCCATCCACCGTGGCATTTTGAGCGTCGAGCACATAGTTGTAGGTGCCATCCGCATTGAGGGTCAGCGTGCCGTAGGCGCCGGCCACAGCAACTCCCACATTGAGCGCGCTTCCATTGACCGAACCAACACTCAGCGGCTCGATATCCACATCGGTATCCGCCACATCACTGAACGGACCGTTGTTGGGCGCTCCATTGTGTGCCAGCGTCTGCAACACATTGCCGCTGGCATTGGACACATCCTCCTGAGCCCAGTTCGTATCCGCATTGGCCACCGGGGCATCATTGGTACCGAAGATGGTGATCGTCAGCGTGGCCTGGGCCGTCTGCCCCGTAGCGTCTGACACGGTGTAGAAAAATGTCTCTACCAGGCTCTCTCCTTCGTCGAGCGCTTCGGGAGCTGGATTGTTCTGATTGAGGGCATAGATGTAGGACCCATTCGCCTGGATGATCAGCGTGCCGTACTGCCCTTGCACCGTCACTCCGTTGAAGCCCAGCGCAGCTCCCAGCGCTCCCTGCACACCGGCCTTCACGAGCGTTAAAAGACCGCCTTCGGGTTCCGAATCGGCCACATCCGAGAACGGGCCAATGTTCTTGTACAACCCATGAATCAAATTCTGCAGCACATTCCCCGCGGCGATGGAAGGCGTGATGTCCGACTCGATGATGAAATTGGAGTCATCAACCGCGCTTGGAGGAAGATCCACGGGAGGCGGTGGGATGATCACCGGCGCCACGTCAGGCGCAGGCGGTGCCGGGGGTGCGACCGCGGGTTCCGACTCCGCGACCGGTTCCTTGAAGAGGTCAGCATTTTCCTGCTCCACGTCGCGCAGTGGCAGGCCATAGGGCCCCATCCCAGCAAAGTCGAGCGGACTGTCTTCGTACGACGCGCGCCACAGCATGAACTCATCCACCGCCGCACCATCCATCACGGAATTGATGCTCACCTGCTTGAGTTGGTCCAGGTTGTTGCCGTCCTCGGGCACCAACACCACGAAAGTCCCATCCTTCCACTGAATCACCACGCCATCCGCCAACTTTGTGACACTGGCGGGCGGTTCGCCGTCTCTCGAAATCTGAACGTTACCTTGAAGCTGAACCGGAATGCGGGCTTCCGATTGGACATCCACGTTTTTGGTCTCGTGCCTCCCTGTTGAGGCATTGGACTCGGTGATTGAAATCTTCATGGCGAGTGGTCATAGGTGGGCCTGAGGGTGCGAGGTTCGCCATTCACACAAGTGCGACGCAGATATGCAATGACGCGAAGACGCGCGATCACGCGTGTTGTGACAGGAACGATAATCCGAACCGAATTACTGACTCTCCAGTGTGTTACTGAAACTGTTGCGGGGATTTACCGACGAAGGAACTAAGGGATTAGCTCCATGACTTCTTTCCACCACGAGTAAACCGACATTCAGAGTTGTCTAGAAATTTCTGAACAATTATTTCTCTGACGAACATTTTTACAAATTGCAATACTTCTTTAGCTCCTCATTGCCAACGAGCCGCATTTGTATAAAAAAATTTAAATAGAATGCAATTTCGGCCTGAATTTCAGGCCTGCGAGGCGACAAAATCCCTTTCCTCCCCCTGTACGTGCAGGGGCAACCTTTACCTCAGGAATGGCAGCAGTAACATTGCGCCACCAAATCAGTGACCGGAACAGCAGGCGAGCTCGTCAATCTGCGAGCTGTACACTGCCAAATCTCCTACGTACGTCCTGGCACCGTATGGCACAAACGCGTTCACTTGGGAGACAGCAAAGATGCATCCCGCCAGCTTCCACTGCCGCTCATCGGCATCGAAGACAAAAGCAGCTCCACCCGAGTCCCCCTCAGCCGCCTGACCGCCAAAGGCTTGTGCACGGAAAGTCGTCGCGAAGCAATGGGTCTTCAGCCCGCCTTGGGTCGCTGCTGGGGCAGTGACTTCATTCGTGGTGGCCAGGGCCCAGCGCTTCTCCCGGGTAGTCCTTTGGTAGGCGCCGAAGCGCACGGGATTCTGTTCCCCTGCGGATTTCTTCTCCACATACCCAGTTCCCACGAGGAGCACTGGGGTCTGTGCTTCCACCGTATCCGTCGAGATGGAAATGCCGGACAGCTTCCGCAATGCGGAGTCACTCACCCCTTGATTGACCTGAAACACAGCCACATCTGACTTGGAGCCATCTGCATTCTTGAGCGGCTGCCAAGTCCCTGCAATCGGCCGGTAGACACTGCCATCGGAGAGGACGAAGGGCAGGCATCCCACGTGGGTACTCGTGAGTACCCAGCCATCTCCCAAGTAGAGTCCCGTGCCCATGCCCACGGTCCCGATATTCTCCCAAAAAGGAAACGCAGTCGGCTCCACGCCTGCTTCGCCCATTCCTACGCCTGAGGCTGCCTTCTGAATGCTTTGCGGTTGCTGATGGCCTGAGACCTGCAAAGTGCTCGGAGAGAGCACAATAGCATGGAGATCCATCACGGTCAGGCAGAGAACAGCGAACAGCGAATGCTTTATCATGCGTTTAGATCTTTATCGAATTTCGAACAAAAACCATAAATTTCATATACCCAAAGGACTAATTACCCCTAGCTGGCGAGCGAAACTTAGAGCGGGGGTATGCGGGAGGTAATCCCGCGCTGGAAGAGACTCCGTTCCAACACCATAAGAGCCAAGCATTCAGCTCTCATGAGCCATCGCCACCAGTCGCAAATACGACTTTGAATTGGAGACGGCAGTCGGGATTCGGAAGACGTTGGGAGACTTAAAATCGAAATACCTGTGTATGATGTGCAGGACTAAATTCTGCAATTTTAGCACAACTAATGCAATAAAAATATCAGTTCTAAGTCATTTTTTAGGCATAAGACTTATAAAGGAGACCTATCACGACCGGCATCCTCCCCTGCCCTCGCGAGGATTCCCGGGGGACCTGCCCCGCAACACACCGCAAGGGGAGGACGCCGCCTTCTCCTGATACACGTCATCATTCCCTCTCACACCATGGAGCAGGCACGCATACAAATTCGCAGTGGGCAGACATGGAAGCCCTCTCGCTACGGGGCTGGCTTCTGGCGAGATGCAGGTTGAAGGAGACTTGCACGGCAAGTGCGCTACTGTGGGGGCATGCCTTCAGAATCTCTTGCCGCAGCCGCGCCACCATCCCGCGGCCGCGCAGGGAAACCTCTTCACCTGATGAGTGATGAGAACTTTGACGAGGCATTCCCAGAGAACATCCAAAATCTCTCTCCCTGTCATTGGACTTCGGTGGACGCCGCCCGTCAGGCAGCCCAGTGGCTGGTGACAGAGCCTGGCACCCGCGTGCTGGATGTAGGATGCGGCCCCGGAAAATTTTGCGCCATTGGAGCCGCCACTACTCCCGGGCATTTCACCGGGGTGGAGCAGCGGGGGCATCTATGCCGCACGGGGAGGAGCATGTTCCGGAAGTATGACATCCCGCGCGCAGAGATCATTCAGGCCAATATCACCGACGTGAATTTCCGGGACTTCGATGCCTTCTACATCTTTAATCCCTTTGAAGAGAATGTGATTGAGTCACTGCGTATCGATGAAGCGGTGACGCTGGATGACACCCTCTATCTCGCTTACACGAAGTGGGTTCACACCGAGCTTTCTCTCCTCCCCGAGGGCACTCGGGTAGTCACCTACTGGGGTGACTGCGAGGAAATCCCCTCCTGCTACCGCTGTGAGGAAACAGCATTCAAGGGTCAGCTGAGGCTTTGGGTAAAAGGTCCCATCGGTCCTCTCCAACCAACGCAGGCCCAATCGCACACTCTCACCGGGGCGAGGGAGATGCCGCTCCCCCACCCTCACGATCACCGCTGGATCGGCGAATGAATTTCTGCACTCGCTGCCCCTTTCCTTCCGCGACATAAACAGAGCCGTCGTGGGCCACCGCGATGTCGTGCCCGAGCTGGAACTGCCCAGGCCCTGCGCCAAAAGATCCAAAGGTGTTCACCACGGCGCCTGCAGCATCGAGTTCCACGGCCTTCGAGCGATCGAGCTTACCCTTTAACTGATCTCCACCATCGATCGCAAAGACATGCCCATGCGCGTCGACACTCACTCCATAGGGACGCCCAATCTCAGGGCCTTTCCACTCGGCGATAAATCCACCGCGCGGGTCGAAGACCTGCAGGCGTGCATTGCTTCGATCACAGACAACTACACGTCCACCACCATCGATCGCGATGCCATGGGGAAGATTGAACTGTCCCGGTCCGCTGCCCTTGGTGCCCCACTCGAATTCGTACTGCCCGGCAGGATTGAACTTCACCACCCGTGTATTCCGATAGCCATCGCTCACGTAGAACGAGCCATCGGACAGCACCGTGACATCGGTCGGATAGTTGAAATGCTCCTTGTCCGCACCCGGTTTTCCGCGCTCGCCGAGCGTCAGCAGGAGACGCCCATCATGGCTGTACTTGAACACCTGCTGGCGGCCCACGTCCGTGAGCCAGACGTTGTCCTCATGATCCACGGTGAGCCCATGCGGCATGATGAACTCGCCCGCTCCCCATGAGGCGAGCAGCTTTCCGGTGCGACCATCGATGAGGCTGACAGTCGGCCCTGCAATGGGTTCCGTGGGAAAGGGATTCGACCAGGCGCGGCCGTTGCGGTGGAAGACAAGGACATTGTCATGGGAGTCAATCCCCACACCGGCACACAAGCCGAGTGACTTTCCCTCGGGCAGCGCCGGCCAGTCGCGCACGACTTCATATTCGGGGTCCGCAAAGGCAGGGACGGCAGACGAGAAGACTGCCATCAGGAGGAGGAGGCGTATCATTTGATTTGAAGCGAGGGAGAAGGTGGAAAACGCTTCTCAAGCGATTTCCTTTTCATCTTCATCCCCCACCCCAGTCTGTTCCTGACGAATGCACCGAGACGCCAGGCTTAGACCACATCACTCCTTCTCCTTCAAGAGCTGCACGGCATCCAGGATGACAAATCCGTCCGTGTCCTTGTTGCTGATCTGCAGGGTGGTCTCCACTCCGCGCTCGAGCTGCACTGAGCCCACGCTCCGGAAGGCCTCGCCTGCAGGAAGCGGCTGTGTTTGATCGACAGTCAGCTCCACCTTGCGATCACCGCTCTGGATGATCACCGGCACTTTGGCCGCCCGCGTTTGATGTGGGGAGTAGGCCATGCGAACCTCGTAGTGGCCTGAGTCCGGTACCTTGAAGCGGAACGTGGCGATGGATTGGCCATCAGCGCGGCGGTCATCGTGAAGATAGCCGGTTCCTACATGCGGCTTGAAGCTGCTGGAGCTGCTCCAGGGCCCCTTCAGCTCTGCCTTCGCATCGTCAAGCACGATGCCTGGGAGAGTCTTGGGGTCAATGCTCACCGTGCCCTTGGCCTCCGGAGGAAGGTCCGGCAGTACGGGCAGATCCAGCACCTGCTTCTGGGCCAGCAAGCGCTCACGCAGCACTGGATAGGGAAGCTGCTGCACAGAGACATTCTGCTTCGCACTCAGTGCGGCGGCGACGCCCGCGCTTTGGCCCAGGATCATCCAGGTCGGTTCCACGCGGATGGACGAGATGGCCACGTGCGTGCAGGAGAGCGCCACCGGTACGAGCAGATTCTCACACTCGCCCGGCTTCGGGAGAATGGCGCGGTAAGGAATATGATAGGGGTAACCGTTTCTGCGCCGCTCCATGCGCACAGGGAAGATGGTGCCTTCGTTGATCACACCATCCGCCGTGGCCACGCGCTGGCAGTCGTGCGAGTCAATCGGGAAGGAGGATACCACGATGGGGTCCTCCTTCGCGGGCTCGTCCATGATGTCCTTCTGGCTCACGACATACATGCCCTTCATGCGGCGCCCTTCACGCACATAGAGCTGGGGAGACCAGTGGCCGTAGTTCGCGAATTCATCACGGCACAGGCCGAGTTCTCCGAGTTGCTTGCGCAGATTCTCCGGCACCACCGGGTCCGTCGTGAGGAAATGATACAGCTCAAGGGTGTACTGCTTGTGCTCCTCCCAGATTTTGGCACGGCCCGCTTCATCCGCCTCGCTCCATCCATTGCACGCACCCACGAGCCCCATGGAGAATTGTTTTCCAATCCCGTTGTTGGCATCGAACTTGTCGCCATCCGGTAGCGCGTACAGGTCCCACAGCAGATGCGGGCGCTTCTCCTGCGCATAATAGCGCCGCACCACCTCGAAGCGGGCGGGATCGTAATTCGCTGGCTTGGGGAAGGGCACACGATTCGCCGGATTCTTGGTAACGCAGAGGCGGAAGCTGTAGACCATCACATTCTTATCGCCTTCATCCTCAGGACCCGCGTCGGTGGTGGTGATGAGCGGCAGCGGACGGCCTGAGGCATCCACACCGGAGATGGCCATCTTCCCCTTGGGGTACTGCTTGCCCGCGAATGATTCGTTGTATTCCTTTTTCCCCTCGCGACCGATAGTCCAGCTCACTCCTGCGGCCGCCATCAAGTCACCTTCGTACGTGGCATCCACAAAGACCTTGGCGGCGAACTCGCCGTCACTTGTCGCGACATGCTTGATGCGTCCGCCATCCTTGACCACACTCTTCAGGACGCGCTTCGTCATCACCTTCACGCCGGCTTCATCGAGCATTTGCTTCGTGATCTTCGCAGCCACATGGGGTTCATAGGTCCAGGGCTTGGTATCTTTCTCGCTCACCTTGTAGGGCAGTGCGATGCCGCGCTCCTGGTAGTTCTTTTCAACGCGGAGGTGCCATTCCTCAAAGAGCCCAAGCACGGTGGTGCGCACCGTTTGATTGGAATCGCTGAAGCTCAGACCTCCGGTATTCACTCCACCGACGTGATCCGTCGGCTCCAGGAGCACCACCGAGGAGCCCTCCCGCGCGGCGGCGATGGCAGCGCAGAATCCCCCCGGAGTGGCGCCATACACCACCACGTCCGCCTCCGTGGCGGCATGGAGTGAGAGCGTGAGGCCGCATAGCAACGCGGCAGTGCGTGAGAAGGCAGCGAAAGAAATCATGCGCCTGCACAAGGCAGGGCAGCCAGCCCTTTGTCAAGATAGGCAGATGCTTACCTTGCTCCTGAGTTTCACCTTGCGAATCAGACGAGCATAAGACGCTCCTGTTTGAGTCGGCATCTTGAAACGTCCGCACTGCTGGCTGCGTCTTCTCATCAAGACGACTTCATCTGGTTCTCTCCACGCCCCTTTGCCATGCCCATCCATTTTGCCTCTTGTTCCCGCCGTCGCTTTCTTGGCGCCACTGCATTGCTCGGTGGAGGCCTTCTGCCCCGGTTCGGTGCCTCCGCTGCAGCGAGCGATGCTGAATCCTTTGCCATCCTCTCGGACACGCACATCGCGGCCGACCCTGACAAAGTCCTCCGCGAGACAAACCTCTGTGCGAACCTGAAAGCCGTGGTGGCCGAGGTCAAGGCCATGACAGCATCCCCTTCCGCTGTACTGCTGAATGGTGACGCCGCACTCAATGAGGGTCAGGTGGGGGATTACGAACAACTACTGACACAACTCGCCCCGCTGCTTGGCAGCTCGGCCCCACCACTGCACATCGGCATGGGCAACCATGATGACCGCGCGAATTTCCGTGCCGTGGTGAAGCCCGGTACTCCGACACTCATCGAGAGCAAGCATGTCGCGCTCGTGGAGGGACGTCATGTGAACTGGTTCCTCATCGACACGCTGCGCGTGACCAACAAGGTGGAAGGAGAGCTGGGCGAAGAGCAACACCGCTGGCTGGATGCCGCATTGAAGGCTCATGCGGACAAGCCAGCCATTGTCGTGGGCCATCACAATCCCCAATTCCTCCCCGCTCCGCAGCCCGACAACGCTGAGAGCACGACAGTCAAGGTGACCGGACTGGTGGATACCGAAGCCTTCATCACCTTGCTCGAAGGACATCGTCACGTGAAGGCCTATGTCTATGGGCACACTCACACCTGGGCCCACCAGAAGCGGGAATCAGGACTACACCTCATCAACCTGCCGCCGGTCGCTTATGTGTTTCAGAAGGAACGTCCCAACGGTTGGGTGGAAGTGACAACCACACCCGCAACGGCCAGCTTCCGTCTTCACGCCCTCGACAAGAAGCATCCTGAAGAGGGCGCGACAATCGATTTGCCGCTTGGCAGAAGCTGAAACGCTCAAGCGCTCGGCAACTCACTACTACTGGGCCGCGGCTTCCTTGACCTCCGCGGCCATCTCCAGCAGGGCATCCATCATCTTGACGGAAGCTTGCGGTTCCAGGTTGTTCGTGCCGGGCCAGGTCTCGTAGCCACCGAGCTCAAAGTGGCGCGGGGTGGGCATGTATCCATAGTAGCCGTGGCTCAGCTCCACCATGAATGACTTGGTGAAGGGGCTGCGCTTCTTGAACTCCAGGCCGGTCTCCGCAAACGTCTCGCACGGTGTGGTGCCAATGCAGACATCGCCGATGCGCAGGATCTGCACGGGAGCTTTCGTCTCAGGGCTGGCCTCTGCCAGGCGCTGCACCCGGCCTGCATAGGAAAGTGGCAGATCGGCCTTTCCCTGGATGCGAGGCGTGTTCTTCTCCGTCTCCTTCGCCCAGGTGATGAGCTCAGGGTCGATCTTGCGCCAGGCAACGCCCAGCTCACGGTAACGCGTAGCGAGAGGTGCGCTGCTCTGCCACGTCACCTTGGCGATGGCACCGTTCACCTTCGCGGCAAGATCCTCCGCAACAGCGCGCATCTGCACATACGGTGGCTTGCCGGGGCGCGGAGTGCGGAAGTTGATGTTGTTCACGTCACCACTGGTGCCATTCGCCATAATCGCGACGAAAGGAGGATCCTCGCTCGAACCTTTCTGAAGGTTCTTCAAGGCCTCGCAGTACATCCCGTAGTAGTCCGCCGAGATGTGACCGCCACCCACGCCACCGACATAGTGCAGCGAATAAGCGGAGTAGACCGAGATCAAGCGCCCGCCGGGTTCTCGCACGGCGATGAAGGACACCGTGGGATCGGTCACACCCGCAGGCTCCACCAGATTTGCATTACCGGCGCCGGGATTCATCTTCACCTTGTCGATCTTGCCAAAGGGATTCGGAGGCATCGCCCCCTCCTTGAGGAACCAGCGGCGGATGAAGACATGTTCCGGTGCCTCCACCGTGCCGAAGGCGATCTCTGCAGGACGCAGCAGGTTCACTGCGCGCCGCACGCCATCCGCAATGCGCCTCGCGACAAATTTCTGGTAGTCCGTCAGCTCCATGTCGGACACATAGCTGCGGGTCGTACCCCCAAGGGCGCTGGTGGCCGAGTGCGTGTGCGTGCCGGAGATGAGCACATTCGCTGCGGGAATGCCTGTTTCGGCTTCAATCAACTTTCGTGCCTCCACCGACACGCTGCGGTGCAACCCGAGGAGATCGCACACCACGAGAGCCACCTTGGACGTTCCATCATCCAGCACCAGACAGCGCGCATGCAGTTCATCATGGATGTGCGTCGCCGGAAAAGGCAGGAACCCACCGATGATGTCACCGCCCAGGGCCGGCGTGATGTTGCTGGTGGCCGCGCCCGCCTGGAGCGGAGCTTTGGCTTTGGCAGCGTCCGCAGCGTTTACCGCACCAGCCAGCAGGAAAAGGGACAAGAGGAAACAGCGCATTCACTCAATACACTTTCAGACCCTGCTTTTAGCAGCTCATTTGAAGCGAGCATGGTGACTTTTGTGCCGAACTCACTTCGATGGCGCTACAGCACGCCGCACGCGCATCCAAATTCCGAACCAATAGGTGAGGTAATACCCGAGCAGTACCGCACCCGCTGCCATGGAACCTGCAAAGCCGGACTCAGCCAGCCACGAATGACCCGCAGGAGAGGTATGCCACGTATCCCATACGCGCCAGAATCCGAAGGCCAGCCGGAGAGACACACCCACCGTGATGGCGAGCACCAGCCACCGGTTGGGTAGGTAATAGAGCGCCTGCGATGTTGCTTCCCATCGCGTGAGTCGCAGACCGACGATCCCGAGGACCAGCCCTCCTAGAAATCCACCGGCACAGAAGCTCAACAGCCGTGGAACCCAGAAACTACTCACCACCGCAGTCACAAGAAAGAACAAAGCGGAAATGCCAAGGCTGAAGATATTCGTCAATGCCAGCCAAGGACGGGCCCGTCGCCGGGCGGTGCCCGCGCGATAGCGGTTAATAATCGAAAACGGCAGCGTGAGCGTGATGAGCACAAGAAACGCCATCAATCCCAGGGCAAGAATGAGCAGCGGCATCTGCCGCCTTCCTCGTCGATCCTTCCACAGGGGTCAAGGGTCGGTGAAATTCAGCATGAACTGCCAAACCAAATGAACATGACATTGCACAATTGCCAGCTTGTCAGGCTGCGAGATTTTCACCTATGATTCTGCCCGATGTGGTTCATGCACCCCGGCTTCCTGTGGGCCCTGGCGGCCCTGGCGGTGCCGTTGTGGATCCATCTCAGCAGGCGCCGCCGCTATACAGAGCTGCCGGTGGGCACGCTGCGGTTTCTCAATGAAGTGCTGAAGGAACGGCGCAAGCGTGCGCGGTTTGAAGAAATTCCCCTGCTGCTGCTGCGACTGCTGGCCGTGGCGTTGCTGGCGCTGGCGTTCACCCGCCCGTTTCTGAACTCTCGTGAAAAGGCCGCTGAGTCACCCGCCGAGACCGTGGTTCTGCTGGACGCCTCGGGCAGTGTCACTGAGAACATGAAAAATGCAGGGCTGAAGCTGCTGCTGCAGAGCACCCAACAGGTAGCGGAAGGCAGCAAGCTCACGCTGGCCCAGTTTTCCGATGAAGTGGAAGCCATCACCGCTGCGGACAAGTGGATGCCGCGTGCGGGAGCGCCCACGGATCTGACGCGCGCCATGGGATGGGCTCTGGATCGGCTGGGTGGCGCAGGCACGCAGCGCGCGGGAAAGATTGTCCTCATCGCCCATCTCGCGGAGGGTGATCTGCCCCCCAATCCTCCACGCGTCTGGCCTCCGGGGATCTCGTTGGAAGTCCACGTGCTCACGCCACCGTCGACCGTGAATGCCGCGGTGCGGAATGTCTCCCTGCTCACTCCCTATATCATGGAGCAGATGGAGATCGAGGCGGAGGTCATGCTGCCCCCGGGTGCGGACCGCACGGTGACATTGAAAGCGGAGGGCATCACCGCCACCCAGGAAGTGCTGGAGGGCACGGACCGGGTCATCTTTAAGATCAATCCTCCACGCGATGAAGTGCGCGGCACCATTTCCGTGGCGGGTGGAGATGCGTGGTCTGCGGATGATGCACGAGCCTTTGCGGTGCGCTGGGTGCAACCTCGCAAGGTGAAGCTCATCGACGGCGACCCTGGAAGCACGCCATTCGAAGGCCAGGCCTACTTCGGAGAGAAGGCGCTCACCGCCTCCGGCGCGGCTCATGGGAAAACGCCCTTCCAGCCCGACATCGTGTATGGCCTCTCCGGCCGGCAAGGCGCGGCAGATCTCAGTGGCGTGGGCGCAGTGGCGTTGTGCGGCCTTCCCAATCTCTCCACCGCGGATGCGCGTCAGCTTGCCCAATATGTGGAGTCGGGTGGTGGACTCATGGTGCTGCTGGATGCGCGGTGGACTCGTGGTGCCTCCGCGGTGCTGGAGACTGCGGGACTGCTCCCCTCCGGCACACGACCCGCCGCAGCAGCAACGATGCCCGCGAGTGCGGATGAAGCCGGTCCCGTGCGAGCCATCACCCAATGGGAGCGGACACATCCCGTCCTCGCCGCATTCGACGGCAGGGAAGGCGGCGACTTGCGTGAAATGGAGTGGCGTGACTGCTTTGACATTCCCGAGGGAGATGGCTGGAAGGCCCTGGCGAAGCTGGATGGCGGTCACGCGCTGCTGCTTGAGAAGACCACACCAACACAGAAAGGCCGCGTGCTGGTGCTGGCACACTCGCTCACGCGTGAGTGGACGGATCTCCCGCGCGACCCTTTGTTTGTGCCCTTCGTGAAAAGTCTTTTCACGTATGCGTCGCGGGCTGAGAACCCCGCCTCTGAGTTGAGCCCCAGGCATCCCGGCCTGCATGAAAAGCGCGTGCCAGGTCTGTATGACAATGCAGTTGGTGGGACGGAAATTGTCGCGGCGGCACCGGGTGAATCGTCCGTGGTCACGGCCACTCCAGAGGCCCTGCGCCTTGCCTTCGGAGTTCCGGACACCACGATACAAACCATCATACCACACGATGACGTCGCGCTGGCAGCGGCCTCGGTGCCGTGGCGTCAGGAACTCTGGCCCTGGGCAGTGGCCTTGCTCCTGGTGCTGCTCATGGTCGAAAACATCGTCGCCACCCGGCGCCCCACCAGCAACGCCTGACCGATGACTCCCCCACTCCACGACCTGTTCGACCAGGCTCCGGTGCATGCCATCGTGAGGCGGCGCGGTTTCATCAATCGCACCACTGCAGTTGTGTCTGGGGCGGCACTGCTGCTGGGCGTTGTTTTGCTGCTCGCTCTCCGCGACATCGAGGCGGCATGGAGCGAGTCGCTGCGGTTGTGCTTGATCAGCGTCGCGGCAGCGAGCGCCCTGGTACTCGCCGTGTGGCTGTGGCTCTCGGGTAGGAAAGGGAACGATGCTCACACCGTGGTGCGTGAGATGGAAGCGGCCCATCCTGCCAGCGGCCAACAGTTGCGCACGGCATGGGAGGTCGCTCAGCGGGACGCGGCCACTTCACCCACAGACGAGCACAAGCATTTCACCAACCGTCTGCTGACGGAAGCGCAGCAGCAGATGAACAGCCGTGGCTGGGAATCCTTGGCGCCTTCCGCTCGCATGGTGCGTGGGATGGCGGTCTGTGTTTTTCTTGCAGCGCTGATGCTCATCACAGCCTGGAATTCTCCTGAGTTTCGCACGGCATTGCATCGCATCGCCATGCCTCTTGGCGCTCCCACCTATACCACGGCGGAATGGCAATCACCTCCCACGCACTATGATGATCGGCATCCCCCGCGCGTGGCCGTGTTGCTTTCCGGCAGAGCCGCCATGCCGGAGCTTCATGTGCGGGAGAGCGGCTCGACGGAATGGCAGACACACCCCCTCAATGCCCTCGCCGAAGGACGCACCTATGATGCCGTGCTCACCGGCATGACAGGAGACATCGAATTGCGCGTCACGGCAGGCGATGGTGCATCTCCCATGCAAGTCGTGAAGTACCGCTCCATTCCTCGTCTTGAAGAGGCTAAGGTCGCGATTCGTTTTCCGGACTACACCGGCCAGGCTCCTGAAGAGCGTCAGGGTGCAGACGCCAGTGTGGTGGAAGGCAGCACCTTGGACTGGAGCTTCCGCTTCAATACACCGCCCGATCGCGTGGAGTGGACCCTGGCCTCTGACACCAGCACTCCTGAGAAACTGCCCCTTAAGCATGATGGTCCCACCGTGCAAGCCTCTTGGAAAGCACCGCTGGGCAAGTATGTCGGCGTGCTGACCATCTATGACCACGAGGGCGCCACCATCGACTCCTGGAGATATGAAGTCGTGGGCGCGGTGGACAAGCTGCCAACGGTGGAGCTACTCGAGCCGGTGAAGGATCGCCAGGCCACGTGTGTGACTGAGCTGCCCGTACGCATTCGCGCACGTGACGACTTCGGCGTCGCCGAGGTGGGGCTCATCATGGAGGCGGCAGGCCAGACCCTCTGGACTCTGGAAAAGGTGATCACCGAGAAGGACCAGCGCGACATTTCCGAGCTCACACGCGCCATGCTGGAGACCGTGCCGCTGACACTTCGCGATAACGTAAAACTCTACGCCTATGCGCTGGATCACAAGCCACGCGGCGGCCCTCGCAGCGTGAGCCCACTCCGCTGCATCGACATTCGTGACTTCAAGAAGCTTGAAATGCAAGCGGGCGGGGAAAAACCGCCGCCGATGGAGAAGCAGCAATTCGCCAAGCTGAACCAGCTTATCCGCGCCCAGCGTGTCGTCGTTTCCGATTGCCATGTGCTGAAAGAGGACGCGAAGAACGAGCAGGCGGAAGGCATCGTCCCCAGGTGTCAGGAGACGGACGTGAAGCAGCAGGATGTCATCGCGAAGACAAACGAACTCTACGCCGTGTGGGACAAGCTGCCATCTGTGCCCCGTGATGACCTCGCCCTCCTCCTCACCGCGGCAGCACAGATGGGCGACACCAGCCGCTACCTCGCACGCATGCTGACGGAGCAGGCACATCCAGCCTCAGATCGTGCGCTTGCCTCACTGCTGCAGATCCGCAAGCACCTCATTCTCATCCACAGCCCGTTCGGAGAAGAGGATGACGTCGACGAAGAGGATGACAGCAAGCCAAAGCCCCTGGAGGAACTTGCCAAAGAAGCGGAACGCCTCGCCAATGAAGAGAAATCCGTGCGGGAACAGATTGCAACCGGAGAGAGGAAGGCCACGGCGCCGCTGGAGTCGTCACGCCGGCAGCAGGAAGTGGCCGCGACGGATGGTGGCGAGCTGTTCTCCGCCATCGTGGCGCATCCGAAAAAGAATGAGCAGATGCTCAAGCTCATGGCTGCGTCCGAAAGATTCATGCGCGAAGCCGATGAGCGTCTGCACACGAAAGAGCATGTCACCGCCCAGCAACCGCTGGCTGACGCCGAACATCAGCTTCGCGATCTCGCCGACTTCATTCGCGCCATGGTTGAAGAGAGACTCGCGGAAACGCTGAAGCAGATGGCGGGCAAGGCACAATCCGACAGCAAGAAATCCGGAGAAGGGAAAGGAAAAGGAGATGGCCAGGGCAAAGGCAGCGGTGAGGGCGAGGGCTCAGGTCAGGGCAAGCGCGCTGGTGAAAAACAGGAAGAAGTCGCTACCAACAACAAGAACGAGGACAAACAAAAGAAGCAAGCCGAACAGCAGGCACTCAAAGAAGCCGCACGCAATGCAGGACTCGCCGATGAAATCCTGAAGGCACTGGCAGAACTCGCAGCGGAGGGTGGCAAAGGTGATTCTGAAGGACCCGGTAAGAACGGAAAGCAGGAAGGAGCCGGCACCGGCGGCTTGAGCGCAGCGGAACTCGCTGCTCTCCGGGCACGCGCCGGCACGGAAGCGCTGTCCAAAGACTTGAAGCAACTCACCGCAGGCAATGGCAGCGGCAAGACGGGCGATGGCAAGCAACAGCCTGCCGAAGGCGGCACCGCTGGCGATGGGACAAAACCCGGCGCAGGCACGAGTACCAAGCCGGGTGATGGACAACAACCGGGCGCAGGCGCTCCGGATGGCAAGGACATCGCCGCACGACTCGACAAGATGGCAAAGGCCTTGAACGCTGAGGCTGCCCGGCTCAATGCCACACGCCTTGCCCATCTCGCGGACGTGCGCGAGAAAGCGAAAGGCTTGCGCGACAAGGCCGCAAAGGAGGCTGAGGCCGCGCGAACGGCAGAGGAGCAGAGGCTCATCGAAAGACTTCTCGCGCAGGGAATGCAGCCCGGTCAGACCGTGAACATCAACGGCAAGAAGATCACCATCCCCGCCCAGGCCATGCCCGGCAAAGGTTCAGGCGTGGGAACCGAAAACAAGGAAGGAAAACCCGGCCCTGGCACTCCCAGGGCTGACATCGAGCGCTTCGCGCTGGAGGCACAACGTCTTGGTGATGGCACGATTTCTGGACTGGCAAATCAACTGGCCACAGGCGTGCCTCTCGTGCCTGCCTTCGACGGCATCATCGAACGTCTCGACTTGCTCATGACCGCCCTCCCCGGCAGCGGGACCGTCCAGGCCGCGCAGAGCCGTGTACCAGAGCAGTACCGGCGCGAGATTGAAGCCTACTTCCGCAACCTTTCAGATGACTTTGGCAATGAATCCCAATAAGCCCGCCGCACTCGCAGGACTCTTCTTTCTCGCGGGCGCCCTCATGCTGCACGCCGAGCCTTCACGCATGGCTGCGGGACAGGCGGCAGTCGCCTTCGCCGCGCCCACCGGTGCTGCCAAGGTGTATACCAGTGACGCCGATTTGATCGATGTGGTCACGCCAGCGGTGGTCTCCGTATTTCCCGCGCGCATTGTCGAAGGTGAGGACGCGAAAAACCCGCTCGATCAATTCTTCAACCGTGATCTCTCCGGACCAAAGGGCAAAGGTGGAGACGGTGGCAGTCGTGAGAACGAGCGGGTGCAGGGCGTGGGCTCCGGCGTAGTGATTGGTCCGGAGGGCTGGATCGTCACCAACAGTCACGTGATTCATCTTTCCAACGGCAAGCAAGCGGATGCGATCTCCGTGGAGTTCCCGGACCGGCGACGCTACGATGCGGAAGTCATCGGCGACGATCCACTCACCGATCTGGCACTGCTGAAAATCAAGGCAACCAGCCTGCCGTTTCTGCACCTCGCTGACAGCGACGGCGTGCGCGTGGGCGATCCGGTGTACGCGGTGGGCAATCCCTTCAAGATAGGCATCACCGCGACGAAGGGTATGGTGTCCGCCGTCCGTCGCGCGAATCTCAATCTCACCACGCAGGGTGGTTATGAGAGCTACATCCAAACGGATGCGGCCATCAATCCTGGCAATTCCGGCGGCGTGCTTGCAGATCAGCACGGAAGGCTGGTGGGTATCAACACCGCCATCTGGGGTGCCGCGGGACGCTTCAATGTAGGCATTGGTTTTGCCATCCCCTCGAACCTCGTGCGGAGTGTGGTCTCCCAACTTGCTGAAACAGGAAAGGTGGAGCGCGGGTTCTTCGGATGGCAGATCGAAGAGCCTACACGCAAGGACATGGAAGCAGCCGGGCTCATCAGCATGGCGGGCGCAAAACTCTCTCAAGTGATGGAAAATGGGCCTGCATCCTCAGGCGGCTTGAAGCAAGGTGACATCATCCTCGCGGCCGCGGGCCAGAGAGTTTTTTCACGCGGAGATCTCCGCTTCCTCTCTTCCCTGGTGAAGCCGGGCGGCACGTTGCCGCTGACGTATCAACGCGGAGGAAAAGAACTCATCGCCACACTCACTGCCGGGCGCAATGAATCATCCGCCGTCGCAGCGAGCACGACCTTCCGCCTGGATGCGCTGCCCGGGATCGACTTTCGCAAGGCACAGGGCGCTATCACCGTCGCGCAGATTGGGAAGCGCGAGAAGGCGAAGACCGGGCTCGCAGTGGGCATGGACATCACCGAGATCAATGGCAAACCCGTGACCGACTTTACCGCTGCGCAGGCAGCGCTCATTGAGGGAGTCAATCGAGTGAAGACGAGAACCGGACTGGAAGAGCAAACACTCGCCATCCGTCTGCCCATGGACGCAGAGCAAGAGTAATCGCCATCCCGCTGCTCTTCTCCTGCATGGACTTTTACTCCACACTTCAACCCGCTTTGCCCGTCGCGCTGATCGCCGGTCTGGGCGGTTGTGCTGCCGTGGTCGCAGTGATGGCGGCGATGCGAGGCAGGCCGCTGCGTCCCTCATGGCTTCAAGCTCCTGTTCTCGTGTTGCGGCTCGGAACCATCGCCTTGCTCACCTTCATCCTGCTGAATCCTTCGGTGAATGTAAGCACTCCCACGAAGACGTCACACAGTGCGGTGCTGCTGGATGCCTCTGCCAGCATGACGCTCGCGGGAACGGAAAGCGGCACGCGATGGGAAGAAGCGCTGAAGTGGACGCACGACCTGGGTGCGTCCTTGAAGTCCGCAGGATTGCCCGAGCCAGAGATGCATCGGTTCGCGGGAGATTCCACCATCATCTCTGCTGCCATGCTGCAGGCGGACAGCAACCTGCCAAATGGCCAACAGACCAAGCTCGCAGGAGCGTTGGAAAAACTGGCAAGCAGCGGAAGTGGCACGAGCATCGACCACGTGATTGTCGTGTCTGATGGCTGCACCCAGGACGCATCCCGCCTCAGCGCTGCCCTGGGAGGTCTGCATGATGCGGGCATCCGCGTCTCCACGAAAGTGGTGGGTCGCGATGTCCCAGCCCGGAATGCGACACTCCTCTCCGTGCTCCCACCGCGCATGGTGCGAGCGCAATCACGCGTGATCGTACCCGTGGAACTGGAGGCGGGCGGCGTGACTCCCAATGAAAACTTTGAACTCATCCTCCGGGATGAAGAGGGCGCGGAAGTCGCGCGTCAGCCTGTTCGCTTTTCATCGCCATCACCGGATTCCGGCTTCGCCACCGCGTCGCGCAAGGTCAGCTTCGTGACCCCGGCACAGACGGCACGTTATACGTTGGAACTTTCCGGCCCGGGCACCGAAGCCACGCTGGAGGACAACCGCTTCAGCTTCACGCTGGAGGTGGTGACCACGAAGCTGCGCGTGCTCCTCGCCGAGGGAACGCATGCCAAACGCTCGCTGGGTTCCGAGGGGCACTTTGTGAATGACATCGAGATGATCACCGCAGCCTGCACCGGCACCGGAGAGATCGAATGCGTGACCTTCACCCCGGTGAGCCAGTATGTGGACAAGCCGAATCTCTTTGCCGTGAAGTTTGCCAACGGTGAGATGCTCGTGGATTCCTCTCGCCCCTTCCCCACCACGCGGGAGGAACTGCACAGCTATGACGTAATCATGGTCAGCGATGTGCCGGTGGGAAACTTCTCACCGGAGCAGATGCAATGGGTCGTGGACTGGGTGGTGGAGCGCGGGGGTGGATTCCTCATGGCGGGTGGCAATACCGCCTTTGATACCGGCAACTATGACCGCACCCCGTGGGAAAAGATCACGCCGGTGGACATGCTGGACTATGGCGATGGTCACTATGGCAAGGCACTGGAGGTCACCATTCCCCTCTCCGTGCGGACACATCCCATCTGGCAGATGACGCCGGATGCAAAAGAGAACGCTGCCATCCTCGATACACATCCGAAGTTCGGCGGCATGAACCGTGTGCGCCGCGCGAAGCCCGGCGCCACCGTGCTCGCCGTGGTGCAGGATGAACCCGAGCAGCCAGTCATCGCCGCGCAGAATTACGGACGCGGACGTTCCATTGCCTACCTGCCGGATCCGAATGGTGGCTGGGGTGAATACGTCATCCGCTGGAGCAGTGACAACGCGCCCACGCTGGGAGATCGCATTGAGCTGGGTCAGGGAGCATCCCTTACCACGCATCCCAGCGAAGCACGCGCCCCCGCCACTCCGCGCCCGCCACATCCCTCTCCGTACTACGCAGCCTTCTGGGTGAATACGATGAAATGGCTCGCGGAAAACAGCATCCGCTGGCGGCGTGACAAGCTCTCCGGAAAGATTCTGGCAGCACAAGCACGACCGGGCACACCACTCCCCGTGGCGGCAGAATTCCTCGCGGAGTCAGACCCTGCAAAAATAGCCGTGCAGGAAATTGGCGCGCGGCTTGATGTGCCCGGCAGCCCGCGTGTCCGCCTCATCTATGATCGCGATCGCCGTGAGTTCACCGGCACCTTGTCTGTTCCAGCGGATCTCACAGTGAAAGAAGTGCAGGTGCTTTTCGACACCACTGCCGGACGCGAATCACTCACCGATGCGGTGCATTGCGGAGTGCTGGTGCAGAACAGCGAATACACCCGCTCCGCACCGGACGTCACGCTGATGACGGAGCTCGCCCAGGCGGGTGGTGGCACGGTGCTCACCACACCCGAGTCTGCCGTCGCGGCGTGCCGTGCGGCTTCTGAAGCGCGGGCCGCGCGTGATGCACGTGCATGGCCGGCACCCATCTGGAGCCGCTGGCCATGGTGGTCCGCCGTGCTCGCGCTGTTGAGCCTGGAATGGGTGCTTCGCCGTGCGGGGCGCTACACGCCACGAACTCCTGTCTCCACCTCCGCATGAAGAGGCTCCTCACCATCCTATGCCTTGGCTTTGCCACGGCGCTCTCCGCCCAGGAGCCGGCGCCAGAAGGTGCGCGCCTTCAGGAACTCATCGATCAGCTCGCCGCTCCCAAGGTGCGTCTGCGGGATGAGGCGCAGCAGGCGCTCTCGCAGATGATTGACTCCGAACCGGCGATGCGAGCCGCCATGGCGTCGCATTCCAGTGAAGAGGCACGACTGCGACTGAAGCGGATTCTCAAAGGATTCCGCGACGGTTTGTGGACCATCGAGATCCAGCAGGCGGTATCCGCCGTAGGTCTGGACCGCGGGCCCTTACGCACCGCAGTGAAAGGCACTCTGCTGGCGAGTCTGCACAGCGCGGGCATCGAAATTCTGGATGCCACGGATCTCGCCGTGGTGCGCACCTTGGGGAAGTCCACCACGGGCACTCTCACGCTACGCGCGCTGGCATGGGCTCCGGATGGGAAGCGCATCGCCTTCTCCAACCAATCCGGCGCGGTGATGGTAGAGGATGACGCAGGCAAGCGACTGCTCACCCTGCCACCGGAGATGCGGCAGATAAATCCCAACAATCCCAACGCGAAGCAGATGGCGCCACCTGTCGCGGTGGAGTTCGTGCCGGGCACGCAGAGTTTGCTGGTCTTCACCAATGCAGGCCTCACGCTCCACGAACCCGCTCCCGCCGGTGAGCCCCGCCGCATGAGCGTGAAGGAAATATTCCCTGAAATCACACGCAACATCCTCGCACAATCCATGGCCGTGTCCGCTGATGGCAAAGCAGTGGGTCTGGCCTTCGAGGTACCCGGACCGGAGGATGACCTGGTGGCGATGCTCTCTCTCGCCGACATGAAGGTCCTGTGGGTTTCGAAAATCTCCGTCACCCCACGCTGGATTGCCGTGAATCAAGATGGCTCGGAGGCTCTGGTCGCCATGCGTGAGCGCGGTGTGGTGCGCTGCGCGGCAGATGCGCCGCTGGCGATCACGGTGAGCCGCTCCATCGACGACCTCACGTCCGTCGCCTACGCGCCTGACTTCAAAAGCGCCTTCCTCACCTCCGGCCGGGCGAATGCTCCCGTGCGCCAGCTCGCCGTGCCGAGTGGTGAAGAGATGTGGACCGCAGCTCCCGCGCCCACGGGATGTTATCACGTGACGATTCTCGGACCCGACCAGATAGCCGTGAAGACGTTCGACAACCGCATCCTCATCTGGAAGAAGCGCCAATCGACGAATTCGGCCACACGCTGAACTGATATATGATGATATACTTGCACATCATCAAGAAAGTAGCTTCGGCTTCAGCCGAATCAGTGTGGCGCTGCACAGGAAAGACGGCCAAGTCGCTCGCGAGATTGAACGCCTTCATTCGGCTAAAGCCGAAGCTACTTTGCCTGAGCCTTCGTCTGTGCGTATTATTCCTCGTCATACATGGGCTCTGCTTCAGTCAGGAATCAGCCGTGAAGCCATCCATCAACACGACCACTCCCCGCGTGTGGATTTTCAACGGCACCCCAGGCGATGACGAGCATCACGAGTTCTATGAAGCGAACCTGCAATCCCTTCGCTCCTCACTGACGCAACGCTTCGCCGTGCCTGCGGCGAACATCACGGTGCTGTACGGGCCCAAGAGCGCCGGCTACGACGGCCCCTGCACACGGGAGGCACTGCTCGCCGAACTGGAGAAGGTCGTGGCGCATACCAAGACGGCTGGAGCGGGACCGGCGTGGATCATTCTCGAAGGTCACGCCAATGGCATCCCCGGCGGCGCCATGTTCAATTTGCCAGGACCAGACGTCAGCATGCGCGAAATCGGCGCCGCACTGAAGGAATGCTCCCCAGAAGTACCGCTGCTGATGCTGGGCACCACCACGGTGAGCACGGACTTGATGAAGCGTGTCTCCGGTCCGGGACGCTACGTCATCACCGCCAGCTCTGCCGGGGACAAGGAGAGCGAGACCGAGTTTCCCCGTGCTCTGGCGCAGGCGCTGGCCGCCGATGCGAGCGATGCGAATCAAGACGGCGTGCTGACCTTTACCGAGCTCTTCCTCGCCACCTATGAGCAAGTGCTCGCCATCTACAAGAAGGGCAACTACGTCATCACCGAGCATGCGCAACTCGATGGCAACGGCGATGGCAAAGGCACCCAGCGTCCCGCGCCGGAGGATGCCGACCCTGCACAGCGCATCGGCCTCGCCATCGGCGGTGGCCGTCCGAAATTCGAATAGCACCTCTCCCCATTCGCTCCATCCCCACTTTCCATTCACATCATGTCCACCACCTCCACTCCCAGCGATCCCGTCGCCCGCCTCTCCGCTGCCCGCGAAGCGTTGAGGAATGAATTGAAAAAATGCATCGTCGGCCAGGAGGATACTGCCGAGCTGCTGCTGCTCACGCTGCTCTGCCGCGGGCACGCCCTGTTGCTCGGAGTGCCGGGTGTGGGAAAGACGCTCATGAGCGCCACGCTCGCGAAGGCCTTGCACCTGGAGTTCCACCGTGTGCAGTTCACGCCGGATCTCATGCCCGGCGATATCACAGGCACCGAGGTCCTGGAAGAAGACCCTGCCACCGGTCGCTACCGTCGCATCGTGATGCAGGGGCCGCTCTTCGCGAATGTCCTGCTCGCGGATGAAATCAATCGCACACCACCGAAGACCCAGGCCGCTCTGCTGCAGGCCATGCAGGAAGGTGAAGTCACCATCGGACGCGAGACGCATAAACTCCCCTCGCCCTTCCTCGTGCTGGCCACGCAGAATCCCATCGAGATGGAAGGCACCTATCCCCTGCCCGAAGCCCAGCTCGACCGCTTCTTCTTCTGCATCCGCGTGGAGTATCCCAGTCTGGAGGACGAACTCTCCATCGCGCTGAATGCTCCCGGAAACGCGCTCTCCACGGTGAATGCTGTGCTCGATGCGGAGGCGCTGCACGCGTTGCAAAAGACCGTGCAGGCGGTGCCTATTGCGACGGATGTGGGCCGCTATGCGGTGCGACTGGTATCCGCGACACGGCCACAGTCCGGCAGCGTCGCCGGAGTGACTGAGTTCATCGAATGCGGCGCGAGCCCCCGTGCCTCGCAAGCCCTCGTTCTCGCCGGCAAGGCACGTGCTCATCTCAACGGACGCGCTCATGTGGACTTTGCGGATATCCGCGCGCTTGCTCCGGCAGTGTTGCGTCATCGTCTCGTGCTGAACTTCCGCGCCCGTGCGGAGAAGACCGATGCGGATGCCATCATCGCGAGGCTGCTTGCTCACGTTCCCCAGGACAACGCATGAACGCCTCCGCCCCAGCAGCAGCGCACGCTGTGGAAGATCCGGAAGTCTTCCTGGCCATCGATGATCTCGACCTCGTCGGTCGCGGCCTTGCCGATGCCGTCTGGCATGGCCAGCACCAGAGTCTGCTGAGAGGTCCGGGCGTCGAGTTCCACAGTCATCGGCCCTATCAAGCGGGCGATGATCTGCGGCGGGTGAATTGGTCACTCCTCGCGCGTCATCACCGTCTCTACACCCGCGAGAGTCGTGCCGAGTCCCGCCGCCCGGTGCATCTGCTGCTGGATACCAGCGCCTCCATGTCCATCCATCACGGCCCCAGCTCGAAGCTCCAGTATGGCAAGCGCGCCTTGGCCGGAGCCGCGCACCTCGCGCGACGCCAGGGAGACGCACCTGCATTGCACCTGTCTGCCGATGCCGCCCTGCCTCCACGCAGCAGCGCCGACCATGTATCCGCCATCTGTGCGATGCTCTCACAGTCTTCCGCAGTGGGAGCCATCAGCATGGTGGATGCCTTGCGCACCTCACGCACCTTCTGCCGGCAGCGTGGTTTCCTGCTGTTCATCTCCGACTTCCTGGATAACGAGCAAGAAACGCTGGCAGAGCTCGCTGTCTACCGCGCACAGGGCCATGATGTCTTTGCACTCCAGGTGCTCGACCCCATGGAGGTTGCCCTGCCCGAAGGCGGTGACTTCGACTTCATCGAGCCCGAAAACAACACCCGCGTCCGCGCCGCCGCCGAGCCCATCCGTGTGGCCTATGCCCGAAAGGTAGCCGACTGGCGCGCCAGCCTTCGCCACCAGGCCGAGTCACACGGCATCCGCTGGCACAGCATCACCACGGCGGAATCCCTGGTGTCCACCCTGCGCACCTGGCTGGTTTATTGAGCCTTGCGTAGTAGGCTGACGATGCCACCGCAAATATCGGACGAGCGCTGGGTGTTTTGAAAGGTGGACGCGCCCGGGACGTCTTCATCCTCCTCATGAAACACATCCTGGTCACCCTCATGCTCGCTGCCACCGCCGCTCTCGGAGCGGAGAATCAGAAGCCTCTCAAGGATGTCCCGCTCAAGGACATTGACGGGAAGGAGACTTCCCTGAAAGCCTACTCCGGCAAAGTGCTGCTCGTCGTAAACGTCGCCTCGAAGTGCGGCAATACTCCCCAGTACAAGGACCTCGAAGCCCTTTACGAGAAATACAAGGGCCGCGGCCTCGTCGTGATGGGCTTTCCCTGCAATGACTTCGGTGGGCAGGAACCCGGCACGAATGAGGAAGTGAAAACCTTCTGCACCACAAAATACAACGTCAGCTTCCCCATGTTCGACAAGGTGCAAGTGAAGGGCGAACCAAAACATCCGCTCTATGAAGCGCTCACAGGGAAGAAGGGGGCCTTCCCCGGCGACGTGAAATGGAACTTCGGCAAGTTCCTCATCGGTCGCGACGGCAAG
Organism: Roseimicrobium sp. ORNL1; assembly: GCF_011044495.1. Lineage (GTDB taxonomy): Bacteria > Verrucomicrobiota > Verrucomicrobiia > Verrucomicrobiales > Verrucomicrobiaceae > Roseimicrobium. Next base: position 3,065,509 of record NZ_CP049143.1, on the reverse strand, counting down.
CCCATCCTGCGAATCGAGCCCAAGACCAAGGTTGATGATCCAAGCGTCGCCGCAGCTATTGAGCAAGCACTGGCTGCAAAGTAACCCGTACTCGCCTCCCTACCGTTTTCAGACAGCCGGAGTGAAAACTCCGGCTGTCTCTTTTTCACGAGGGTCACCTGACTCCGTTTCTGCTCCGAAACGCGCCGGGCGTCTGGTTATAGAATTGCTTGAAGACTGCCTGGAGATAGTGGCTGTGAGTGAAGCCGGTTTGCCGGGCGATGACGTCAATCGTGAGGTCCGTCTCGAGAAGCAGGCGCTCAATCTCGCGGAAGCGGATGCGCATGATCTCCTGCTTTGGTGAACGGTTCAAGGCCGCTTTCATGCGACGGTCGAGGGTGCTGCGCGAGGCGTTGAGTTTGCGACAAAGGTCATCGACGTTGATGCCGGTCATCGCGTTTTCCCGAATGAGACGTGCGGCGTGGGCCACGAGACTGTCATTGATCACCAGTTCATCGGAGGATCCACGCACGACAATCCCCTTGGGAGGGATGAGAGTCTCGCGACGGCGCGGCGCCTTGCCATGCATCATCCTGTCCAGCACACCGGCCGCCGTGTAACCCACGGTCTGGCCATCGAACCGGACACTCGTCAGAGGAGGCGTGGCGAAGGTACAAAGGGTTTCCTCATTCTCAGCACCCACGACGGCGACCTCCTCGGGCACGGCGACTCCTGCGCGCTGGCATGCCTCGAGAAGACGGACACCAAGCTGATCGTTGGCGGCAAAAACGCCGACCGGCTTCGGCAGTTGTGAAAGCCACGCGATGAGGCGGGCCTGACTCTGCTCCCAGTCTGCCACGCTGTCGGACTTGGTTTCGGGAAGTTCCGAGCAGTGGCATCCGCAGGACTCCACGGCGCTGACAAAATTCCGTACACGCTCGACGAAAAAGCTTTCGGATTGCAGGCTGTACACCGCGAACCTCCGGTACCCTCGCTCAAAGAAATGCTCGGCGACCGCGCGCCCGATGTGAGCGTTGTCGATGCCCACAAAGGGGCGCGTGCCAGCGAGCGCCTTGGAGCGCACCTCCACGGCAGGCAGGCCGGTGGCGGTGACGAGGTCCGCCATTTCCTGAGTAAACGTGCGCGTCAGAATCCCGTCGCCGTCCCAGTGCCGCAGCCATGCGGGAGGCGAGGAGTCCGGAGCGCGGAGTTCGAGGAAGGTGGACCACGGTCCATGCTCAGCCACGTAGCGGCGCACGCCGGAAAGCATCTCGCGAGAGAACGTGCGTGTCGTCTCAATGAGGAGTGCCACACGAGGAATGCGGCGGCGTTTTGGGATGCCCATGGGCGGAAAGTGAAGTGACGAAAAACCTGAGGTTCCCTGCACCATAGCTGTATTGGCGGCATCCGCCAAGCGGCGTATTGGAAGACATGAACCGTCGGCAGTTTGTCGCCCTCTCCAGTCTTGCCGTCGCAAGCTCCACCGGGCTCCGCGCGGCACACGAGACATCTCAAACTCCGACTCAGCACCCATCACCATCCATGACCAAGCCCAAAGTTCTCGTCATCGTCGGCGACGCCACAGAAACCGTGGACACGCTGTATCCGTACTATCGTCTCATTGAAGGTGGCTTCGAGCCCGTGGTCGCCGCGCCGGAGAAGCGCCGCTACCAGATGGTGCTGCACGAGGTGAAGCCCGGCTGGACCATCACGAAGGAGTGGGAGGGCTACACCATCAATGCCGACCTCACCTTCAAGGACATCAAGCCCGAGGACTACGCAGGCATCTTCTTCAGCGGTGGCCGCGCTCCGGAGTACATCCGCGAGGACGAGGACCTGTTGCGCGCCACACGCTGGTTCTGGGAGAACGGCAGACCCATGGCGAGCGTCTGCCATGGCGTCGAGATTCCCGCTCGTGCCGGCATCGTGAAGGGGCTGCGCATGGCGACGGTGGCGAAGTGCAAGTTCGACCTCGAGGTCTGCGGCGGCATCTACGTGAATGAACCGTGCGTCATCGATCGTCATATGGTCAGTGGCCGCACCTTCCACGACAACGGCCACTACGTGGGTCCGTGGATCAAGATGCTGGAGACCTTCTGCGGCAAATAACGGCCCCTTCACCCCATGCCTGTCATCACCTCCAAGACACTCAAAGACACCTACGATGTCATCATCGTAGGCTCCGGCGCAGGCGGTGGCCAGACGGCCTACACGCTGACCATGGAAGGCGTGAAGGTGCTCATGCTGGAGGCCGGGCGTTCGTTTGATCCCGCGAGTGAAGTGGCCATGTTCCAGCTGCCGAGTCATGCGCCCCTGCGTGGCGTGAGCACACCGGACAAGCAATACGGTTTCCACGATTGCTCCATCAACAGCGGCTGGAACATTCCCGGCGAGCCCTACACGAACGCGAACCCAGAACCGGCAAATCAATTCCGCTGGTGGCGGCAACGCATGATGGGTGGCCGCACGAATCACTGGGGCCGCATCTCGCTGCGCAACGGTCCTTACGACTTCAAGCCGCGCACACGCTTCGGTGCGGGGTTTGACTGGCCCATCGGCTACGAAGATGTCGCGCCGTACTACGACAAGGTGGAGATGCTGGTAGGAGTGTTCGGCACGAATGAGGGCCTGGAGAATTCACCCGATTCATCGCCCGGAGTATTGCAACCGGCGCCGAAGCTGCGCGTGGGCGAACTGTATGCGCAGAAGCACGGCCGGAAGGTCGGCGCGAAGATTGTGCCCATCCACCGTGCAGTGCTGACGCGGCCACAGGATGCCGACACGCTGCCGGCAAAGCTGCACCCGAAGAATGCCAAGGCGCAACGCATCCTCGCCGAACACATGCGGATGCGGGCGCCCTGTTTCTGGGCCACGGACTGCCATCGCGGCTGCGCCATCCGCGCAAACTACGATTCTCAAACCGTGCACCTGCGGCCCGCACTCGCGACGGAGAATCTCGACATCCTGCCCAACGCGATGGTCCGCGAAGTCACCATCGACAAGCAGGGCAAGGCCACTGGGGTCACGTTCATCGACAAGACGAACGGCCAGGAACGCCATGCGGCAGGACGCGTGGTAGTGCTGGCGGCGAGCTCACAGGAATCGGTGCGCCTGTTGCTGAACTCCAAGTCGGCGCTGTTCCCCCATGGCCTCGCAAACTCCAGCGGCAAGGTGGGCAAGTACATCACCGATTCCGTTTCCAGCAGTGTGGGCGCTCACATACCGGCGTTCGAGAATATGCCGGTGCACAACGAGGATGGCGCAGGCGGGCCGCACGCCTATGTGCCGTGGACGCTTCATGACCAGAATCGAAACGGTGAGCTGGGCTTCCCCGGTGGCTATCATCTGGAATTCACGACAGGACGGCAGATGCCATCGCTGACCGTGGTGAATGGCATTGACCGGCTCTCCGGCGATGGTGGCACCGTCTATGGCAAGAAACTCAAGGAGGACGCGCGGCGCTTTTACGGATGCAACCTGGGCTTTGGAGCACAGGGCACCATGCTGCCGAATGACGGCACCTACTGCGAACTCGATCCCACCTTGAAGGACCAGTGGGGCATTCCGGTGCTGCGGTTCCACTGGAAGTGGACGGACTTCGAACTCAACCAGGTGCGCCATCAGCAGAAGTTCATCAGCGAATTGCTTCAAGCGGCGGGTGGCACGGTCTCCCCCAAGGGGGACGCCGACATCTTCAAAACGATGAAGCCCGGCGGCTCGGTGATTCACGAGGTGGGAGGAGCCATCATGGGCGCGGATCGCGAGACCTCAGTGACGAATCAATGGAGCCAGACCTGGGATGTGAAGAACCTGTTCCTCGCGGACGGCGCTCCCTTTGCCAGCACCGCAGACAAGAATCCCACCCTCACCATCATGGCACTGGCCTGGCGTATGGCCGACCATTTGATGGATGAATTGAAGAAAGGAAATATCTAAGATGAGCACGCCAGTCGACCTCCCTCGCATGGACCGCCGCAAGGCCATCCAATGGATGCTCAGTGCCGCGGCCACGGTCGCCGCCCGCGACACCGGCCTGCACGCCGCAGAAGGCGCCACCGCTACCCCACCCCTGGCGAAAGGTTATGGACCCGACCCGAGCATGGTGAAGGTGTACCAACCAGGCGACGTGTGGCCGCTCACCCTCACGGAGCCACAGCGGCATGCGGCACGTGCCTTGTGCGATGTCATCATCCCGGCAGACGAGAGTTCGCCGAGCGCCTCCGCCGTGGGGGTGCCCGACTTCATCGACGAATGGATCAGCTCGCCCTATCCCGCCCAGGCAGCCGACCGCCGCACCGTTCTAGAGGGCCTGAATTGGATCGATGGCGAAGCGAACCGCCGCTTCAAAAGGACCTTCGCCGACCTCACGAGCGAACAGCAGATCACCATCTGTGATGACCTCAGCCAGTCGACAAAGACAAAGCCTGAGTACAAGACAGCCGTGACCTTCTTCAAACGTTATCGCGATCTCACCGCCGGAGGCTACTACACTACCGCCGAAGGCATGAAGGCCATCGGCTATGTGGGAAACAAAGCATCGGCCACCTTCGATGGTCCTCCTATCGAGGCGCTCAAGCATGTGGGGCTGGCGTGATGCCCCTTCGGCAAGCCAACTCCCTGCGAGGGGCCGCCGGCGGTAGGCGCGGAGCCTTGCCAATTAGTCACACTGCAATCGTGCGTCTGAAAACCGAGTCGCCTATGCTGTTCGCAAACGGGCATCCTCCGCAAGTGCAGTCGACAAATAGTGTTCCCCCGTACTGCAGCCCACAGTAACAATGAGCTTGCCCTTGTTCTCGGGGCGTGATGCAACTTGGAGGGAGGCCCACACGTTGGCGCCTGTAATCTCGAACCCCCGAGAACATCGCTGCGACCCCCTCACCAGGTTCTCTGCTGCAGGGTCAGCACCGTCCCAACATTTTCACGCTGTCGGCAGCACTGCCGGGGTCTCATGTTGCTGCAAATGGTGTCGAAGAATTTGACAGACCTAAATCCTACTTCATTAGTGTAATATGAACGAGACGGTTTTCCGGACGAGTTCACTGCCGATCCGAATTCGGAAGGCGACTGCCAAGCCAGCCCTATACCGATCTTAAACGTCGAAGGTAAGGGACACCCCCCTCGTGATGCCTGCATCGCAGCGCGTCCCGACGTCTCTTCATGCCCCTTCTTCGCGATCTCCAAATTCAGTTCGGCATCATCTTCCCACTAGGCTGGCGTCACCGCCTCCCACGCAGCCGCCGTTTGCAGCACCGCATCAGCCGGGCCAATCGGGCAAGACTCGCTCTCCGAAGCGAAGAGCCTCCGCGCAAAACGCGCGCGCATGGGCAGATGCAACAGCGAGCCCACCGCCCCGCTCCCCATCACGCCCTTCGGAGCGCGCCCGAGCGCCACTAAGTGCGCGACACACGGCCGAGCCGCGGGTGCCACATCGCGCCCGCAACATTCCCTCACGAGACATCTCTCCTCCCCGTCCTCATGCGCCCCCAGTTTGCTCATCGCCTTTCTCTTTTCGCACTCATCCCTGATTGGCTTCGAAGTGGTCTATTACTCGCACTGCTACTTGGCGCGTTTAGAGTAGCGCCCGCCCAGACACTCTACTGGGATGTGAATGGCACCACTGCCGGTGCGGGTAGTGCTACGCCGACAGGAAGCTGGGACCTGAGTTCCTTCCGTTGGAATGACCTGCCTGGCACCGGTACCACTGCGCTGTGGGGAAACACCGGTCTCGAGACCGCGGTCTTTGCCGCAGGAAATGATGCCACCGGAAGTTATGTGGTAACCTTGGGCAGCGGTGGGAACCTCAACCTTTCTGCACTGCGGGTGAACACGGGCAGCGTGACGCTGACTCCAGCCTCCGCGTCTGATGCCCTGGACTTTGGAGCGGTCAATGGAGCCCTGCATGTGGCCTCGGGCGCTTCTCTGCGCATCAATGCAGCAGTTAGAGGTACCTCTGGCATTACCAAGACCGGAGCCGGTGCACTCACCGTCTCTGGCGCCAATGTTTTCACCGGCGCAACCACGCTGCAAGGGGGCCAAGTGACCTTGGATTACGTTTCAGATAACACCAGCAAGCTCGACAGCAATGCCGCACTCACACTGGCAGGCACGCGTCTCATCATCACGCCGAATGAAGCGGCGGATACGGTGCAGTCCGTCCTGAATACCGTGATCAACGCAGGCAGCTCCACCGTCACGGTGAACAAGAATGCCGCAGGGAACAACACCACACTGCACCTGAACGGCATCACGCGGACTTCCGGTTCGGTGCTGAACATCGTCTACGGAGGCACTGGCGCAGGTATCGCTGTGGCCACCACGGACAATACGAATACCAACGGCATCCTGGGAGGATGGGCCACGTTCAACGGCTCCACCTGGGCGGTGAATTCCTCCAATACCTCCGATGGCGCCATCGGCGGTCTGGCCACGTACACCAATGATACCTTCGCCGCAGGCAACAACACAGACATCACTGTGGCAGGGGCAGGGCCTGGAAATGCGGTGCTGACGACAAACTCTCTGCGCTTCAACCAACTTGGCACGAAGACCCTGGGCTTGGGAACCGGAGCAAAAACCATCACCTCTGGCGGCATCCTCATCACCTCACAGGTGGGAGCATTCACCACGACAATCAATGGCTCGAACCTGCGCGCAGCTTCCGGCGCGGATCTCATTTTCCATCAGCACAACCTCTCTGCGGATGTGATTGTGAATGCCATCATCACCAATCAGGCCGCCGGTGGACTGGTGAAGACGGGTGGTGGCGTGCTGGTACTGGGTGGCGTGAACACCTTCACCGGAGGAGTGGTGGTGAATCAGGGCGTCCTCAGCGTCAGCACCGTGGCAGATGGTGGTGTCACCAGCAATCTGGGCGCCGGCACCACTCTCTCACTCGGGGATGGTTCCACCTTTGGCACGCTGCTCTTCACGGGTACCTCAGGGAGCACCAATCGCACCGTGACTCTCGGTGCAGCAGGTGGTGTGGTAGCGGTGGCTTCATCAAGCGGAACACTAGTCCTCACCGGTGTGCTCGACGGCACCGGAAGCTTCACAAAGTACGGCCCTGGCACCCTCACCCTCGCCGGGGCGAACACCTTCACCGGCAGCACCACCATCTTGGGTGGCACGCTGATTCTCGATCTCACCACGGCGAACAATGACAAGCTGAACGCTGCATCCGCGCTCACGCTGAGCAGTGGCGCGCTCTCACTCACTCCAAATGCGGCCCAGGACATTACACAAAGCGTGCAGGGCGCCACGCTTCTGAGCGGTGCGAACACCTTTACCGTGACCAAGAACGATGCCGGGAACAACGCGACCCTGAATCTGAACACGATCACCCGGAGCGGATCCTCTACTGTAAACTTCACCTATGCAGGTACCGGGGCAGGCGTGGCCTCCATCACCACGGACAACACCAATACGAACAGTATTCTTGGCGGCTGGGCCACGATCAATGGCACGGACTGGGCGGTGAACAGCAGCAATGCCGCTGATGGCCGCATCGATGCACTCAGTGCTGCCTCCTACTACACCACCACCACCGGCGGGAACACTCAAGGCAACTACGCGAACAAGCACGTGGATGTCACCTCCTCCCAGACATTCGGTGGCGCCATCACACCCTACACTTTGCGATTCAATACCGCAGGCGCATTCACTCTGACGCTGACCGGGAACAACAACATCCTCAACGGTGGCATCCTCGTCACACCCAACGTGGGGAACAACGCCGTGGTCATCACTGGTGGCAATCTCCGTGGTGCGGCCAGCGGCGAACTCATCATTCAGCAGCACAACACGGCGAATACGCTGACCATCAGCTCGACCATCAACAACAATACCAGCACCAAAGTGGTAAAGACCGGCCTCGGCACTGCCATACTCGCCGGTACGAATTCATTCACGGGTGGCCTGGTGGTGAATCAGGGCAGAGTCGTGGTGAACTCAGCCCTGTCCAACAATGCTGCCAATGCCATCATCATCCGCAATGGAGCCACGCTCAGCTACAATTACGACTTGGGCAACGCGGTCATCCCAGTCAATCCGCTGACCATCGAAGCCGGGGGCGTGCTCACCAATGAAGCTGCGGGGCAATACGGTACTCTGGGAGACTTCACCCTGAGCGGTGGCACATTGACTTCCGTAGGAGGACGCAATGCCAACTTCCAGTCGTGGGGCCTGCGCGGCACGGTGACGGTAAATGGAGATGTCACCTCCACCATCCACTCTACCAATAACTCCACCTCCGGTGTTCAGCTGGGCCACAACACGGTGGATACAGTGACCTTTGACGTGGCAGACGGTGCCTCCTTCACGGACCTGCTCATTTCCGCCAGCCTGAGAGATTCCCGCAATGTGGCCAATGATGCCTTCAGACCCAGCTCACTCATCAAGAATGGAAGCGGCCGGCTCCTTTCGTCTGCTGCCAATACCTTCACCGGAAACGTCACGGTCAATGCCGGCACCTTGCACTTCACCGGCACAAACACCTTCGCTGGCACCGTCACGGTGAATGGCGGCGTGCTCCAACTGGCAAATACCACGACCTTTGCGAACGGTGCCACCATCAATGGAGGCGCTCTGCTGGTCACAGACTCAGGCACGCTGCAGAATGTCTCCACCAACGTCTTCACCGTGAACAACGGTGGCAGCCTCATCTTCGGAAAGAGCAACGTCTTCGGGAACTATGCCGCAGTAGCCAATGCTCCCATCGTGGTCAATGCGGGTGGTACCGTCACCAATCAGGGCGCCTTCTTCAATATCCTGGGTCCGCTGACGCTGAATGGCGGAACCCTCAACAGCGTAGGCGGCTCCGGCACCTCTCTGCCCTCCTGGGCACTCAAGGGCAATGTCACTGTGAATGGCGGCGCGGTGACCTCCACCATCTCCGGCTCAGGCACGAATGCCGGCGTCGCCCTGGGAGAAGCTGAAGTCACCGAAGTGATTTTCGATGTCGCTGACGGCGCAGCGGCCACGGACTTGCTCATCAGCGCCGCGCTGTGGAATGGCCGGAATACGGCGAACACCGAATTCCAAGCCAGTTCACTAATCAAATCAGGAGCCGGTCTGCTGACGCTCTCCGCAGTGAATACCTACACGGGCACCACTCATGTACAGTCCGGCACTCTCGCTCTCGCGAGCACAGGAAGCATCGCCAGCAGTGCACTCATCAAGATTGACTCCGGTGCCGTGCTGAACGTCAGCGCCCACGCGTCAGGATACACGTTGGGAGCATCGCAGACACTTCAGGCGGGCCGCACCACCGCGCCGGGAACGGATGTGCTGGGCTCCCTCGTGAACAACGGCACCCTGAACCCTGGTGGCGACTCTTCTCCAGCCACGCTGACCATCGATGGTAATCTCACCCTGCAGGATGGCGGCACCATCCGTTTCGATTTTGGAGCGGCCGGCACTGTCGGAAGCGGAGTTAATGATTTGATCACCCTCACCGGCATTCTGAATGCCAGCGGTATCACCACGATTCTGGCGCCATCCTCGGTACCCGTCAGCGGAGTGACCTACCGGCTGTTCAGCGCGGCTTCCTTTGGTGCCGGTTTGTCCGCTGCGAATTTTGCCTTCGGCAGTTCAGGCACACGACAGACCTATACCTTCGATACCACCACCACTCCAGGTGCCGTATTGCTCACCGCCACGGGTTCTGCTGCCGACCTGGTATGGAAGGGCAATGTAAATCCCCACTGGGATGTGAACACGACAGCCAACTGGACCGGAGCTCCTGACCAGAAATTCTTCAATCTGGATAACGTCACGTTCAACGACACGTCCACCGTGGGAGATGTGCTGGTCGACGGCTATGTCCAGCCGCTCTCGGTGACCGTGAACAACAGCACCACAGCCTATAGCTTCACCGGCACCGGGAGCATCGCCGGCACCACTGGAATCCTGAAAACCGGCACCGGCACACTGACCATCGGTTTGCAGAATACCTTTTCTGGCATCGTGGATATTCGCGAAGGGGTGCTGAGCGCGGATACGGTGTCCCACGCCGGTACTGCCAGCGCTTTGGGCGCAGGCTCGAAGATCGTGCTCGGTGGAGCAACCACCACCGGCACGCTGCGCTATACCAGTCCTGCAGGCGCCATCATGAATAAGAGCATCCAGCTTGAAGCCGGGGGTGGCCGCATCGAAGTCGTGGAAGCAAGTTCCTCCCTCGCGGTCAGTGGCGCCGTCAGTGGCAGCGGCAATCTGCAGAAGACTGGAGCAGGCATCCTCTTCTTCTCAGGACTGAATGACTACACCGGCACACTCACCATCAGTGAAGGCATCTTCCGCGCGGGAAGTGTGAGCGCTTTGGGAGACACGGCGGGGGGCACCGTCATCCAAAATGGAGCCACGCTGGACGTCTTCGGATTCAACTTGGGCTCGGAACAAATCCAGGTTTCCGGCAGCGGGGTGAACGGCGCAGGCGCGATCGTGAACAACGGTGGAGCCCAGCAACTCAATGCGCTTCGGTACGTGACGCTCACCGGTGACGCCACCTTTGGCTTCGGAGCGTTCCGCTGGGACATCCGTGGGGACGGCACCGCAGGCACATCCACTCTCGACCTGGCAGGTCATACGCTGACCAAGATTGGCTCTGGATATGTCGGAATCGTCAATGCCGCCGTCAGCGAAGGAAACATCGCCATCAATGAAGGCACCCTCGCCTTTCTGCAGGGCACGTCCGCAACTGGCAACGGAACCATCACCATTGCAAACGGGGCCACCATGAGTGTCGGCAACTACAATGTGGCCATCAATATCACCCGGGCCATTGTATCGAAAGGCGGCACCATTGCTGCCGAGGGCGTGGCATCGCAAAGTCCCATGCTCGCCTCTCCGATCACGCTGGAAAGCGGAACCACCACCTTCACCAGCGCCAATCCCGCCTTCACCTTGAATGGCGGCATCTCCGGTGCAGGCAACCTGGTGCTCTCCACCACCAACAGCGGAACGGTGACCCTGGTGACGAAGGCAGGCGATGTCCTCGGTGGAACACTTTCCACAGGCAGCGGCACCACCATCAATATCGCCGGCACTGGCACTGTGGGGAGTTTCACCGTACAGGGTGCAACGTCACTCACGGGTGGCACGATTCGCTTTGACCTCACGAACAATGCCTCCGCCGGGAACGATCAATTGCTGCTGGGAAACAGCCTTTCCCTCACCGGTGTGACCACGATTCAGGTTGCGGCTCTCAATTCATCCCTGCTGACCTCTTCCGGAAGCTACACGTTGATTAGCGGCATCACCTCACTCACTGGCGACGCTTCAAATCTGGCCCTTTCTGGCATTGTGGCAAATACCCGCCAGACCTTTGCGCTGGACACCACTTCCACACCAGGAAGTGTGCTCCTGAAAGTCACGGGAAGCATCGGCTCTCTCGTTTGGTCTGGTCCCGGCACCTGGGATGTGAATAGCAGCCAGAACTGGAATGCAGGTGCGGAGAAGTTCTACAACTGGGATGCCGTCACGTTCAATGACACCTCCGCCTTTGGGACTGTCGCGATTAACAGCATTGTCACGCCTTCCTCGGTCACCTTCAACAATAGCAACACCGCCTACGTCCTCAGCGGCTCGGGCAATATTGCGGGTGCCGGTCGCCTGGTGAAAGACGGTACCGGCCTGCTCACTCTCAGCACGGCCAATACTTATACGGGAGGCACCTTGATCCGCGCCGGTGAAGTGCGTGTCACCACTGCGACCGCCTTGGGAACCGGGGCCGTGGTTCTGGGTGATGAATTCACGGGCAGTAATAGTATCGCCCTCTATCTCGATACCAATCGCATCCAGTTCGCCCGAGCCATCACGGTAAGCAGCCAGGGTACAGGTACGGTCACCTTGGGAAGCCGCAGCACCGTCACCGGCACAGGAGACAACAACAACTTCACCAGCATCACCCTCCAGCGCAGTGTCATCTTTGACTCCAATGCGGCTGCCCGCACCGACTATCGAAACATCACCGGCACAGGCGACATCCGTGTGACCGGCACGGGACGGACCATCCTCGGAGGCACAAACACCTTCGTGGGAAATGTCACCGTAGCCACCAACGGCGCCGGTTACCTCCAAACGGGAACTGGTGAGACCACAGGCACCAACTACATCCCGGATGCCAGTGATGTGACCGTGGAAGCTGGAGCTCGCTACACCCTCGGCAGCGTGGCTGAATCCATCGATGGACTCAACGGCGCCGGCACAGTCAATGTCACTGGCATCAATGGCACACTCACCGTCGGTGCTGGCAATGGTTCAGGTGACTTCAGTGGTACCCTCGCTGATGCGGGTGCGAATACGCTGGCACTGGCAAAGTCCGGCACAGGCACCCAGATTCTCTCAGGGATGAATACCTATACGGGAGGCACCACGGTGAATCAGGGAACACTGCTCGCCAACAACGTAGGCGGCTCCGCGACTGGCACCGGCCATGTGGTAGTGAGAGGCTCCGGCAAACTGGGCGGCACAGGAACAGTGGGCTACACCGGTGGCGTGCTGACCAGCAACATCACCATCGGTGATGGGACGAACGCAGCCACCCTGTTCGTCGGCAATGCATCGGGGGATACGACAGGAAAGGTCCTGACCTTGGGCACCGGCAGCGAAGACAGCACAGGCGTCATCACGCTCGCCGATGGCAGTGCCTTTGAGTTTGATGTCTTCGGTGCGGGCGACAGCGACAGGCTTGCACTCTTCAGCAATGAGGAGGTCGTACTGAATGGCTCCCTCCATATCGTCAACTCCACCGGAGACGCGAACTTCTTCCTGAATGCCACATTCGGCACCTGGCAGCTCTTCGACTGGTCCGGCGTGCTCACCGAAACAAACTACCTCGGTGGATTCAGCAACCTGAACGGTGCCGCCCAAGGCAATGGCCTGACAGACCTCCCGCAGCTCGGCAGCGGCTACGCCTGGGACTGGAGCGGTCTCTACACCACCGGCCAGATCTCCATCGTGACGGCTGCCGTTGTTCCCGAGCCCTCACGTGCGCTGCTTCTTCTCGGCGGCATCAGCATGCTGCTCCTTCGCCGCCGACGTGGGGCAGGTTTCAAAAAGCAATAGGCTCGCGGAGAGCGGAGCAGCCCGAACTATTCCTCTCTCCAGAATCTATTTGAACCTGGAAGGCGGCGCCAACATGATGCAGCCGACTGACCGTCTCTCCGTCCATGGCATCCAGCTCCCCCGCATTCACGGCCTCGGATCTCGTTCCTGGCAAAACCTATCGTGTGGTGAAGGAGTTCCTCGACTATGACGGCCTCCTTCACTCCCCCGGCGAGACGTGGACGTTCGTGGCAAAGAATTTCCTTCCGTACGACGACGGCCTGACCATTTACACGGAGCACCATGGGAGGAATGGCATCTTCCGCCTGCAATGGCGGCCGGAAGCCCAAGCTTCCATCATTGATTTCTTCTCTGAATTTGTGGTAGAGGTGTGATGGCTGCCCCTGATCCTCATGTTCCGCGAACTGCGTATCCGCCTCGAAAGGAGCGTCGCTCCTCCCCGGTTTCTCCTGTTTGGGGCCATCTTTGTGTGCACCGCCGCTCTCGCCGGTGTGCTGTGGTCGGATCCACGTACCGCACTTCTAGGTGGCTTTGATGCGGCGGCCCTCATTTTCCTGGTTTCACTGCTGCCACTATTGAATGACGATGCTGGTAAAATGCGCCATGCAGCGCAGGTAAATGATGTGAACCGGCCCGCAATGCTGGCCATCACCGTCCTGATTTCCCTCGTGCTCCTGTTTGCCATCGGCACACTCATCGCCAGCAAGGACTCACACCCATGGCAGGAAGTGACTCTTGTGGTGGGGACGCTGGTTCTGGCATGGTTTTTCGCCAACACGGTCTACGCACTGCACTACGCGCATCTCTATTACCTGCCGGGGGACAACGGAGATAGGAAAGGGCTGGGGTTTCCCAATACCACCGAGCCCGACTACTGGGACTTCCTGTACTTCAGCTTCACCCTTGGTATGACCTTCCAGACCTCCGACGTCAGCATCCATGGCCCACACCTCCGCAAAGTCGTGCTGGGCCATTCGATGGCCGCATTCCTCTTCAACATGGGAATCCTCGCCTTCACGGTGAACGCGCTCGCCGGACCTTAGAACATTTTCATTAAGACTATAGCCATAAGTGAGGCGAATAAGGCCGTATTCGTCCCGGAAGGACGCTGGATGGTAGCCGGTGGTGAAGGCCTGTAATCAGGCCGGGAACCACCGGACCTCACCAGAAGAAGATGTCCGCGTGCCGGAGGTACGCCGGAAGGAGTGATGCGAAGTGATGAACGCCGACCACAGCCAGTGCGTTGGCATGCGGGACCAGGTGGTTACCACAGACGCGTTTGGTGTGATGTCTCATGCGACACCTTCCGCCATCCCTCCGGGACGGAATGATGGTTGGGTGGGTGCGTGATCCGGTGGTTCCCGGCCTGACACCCCCAAGCCATCATCCATCAAGTCGAAACAAGACGTCGCAAGCCCGGGCCAACAGGCCTGGTGGAAACGGCGAGCCCTCGTCAGTGAACGGCAATATTTCGTTGCCTGCGAGATTCCGCATCCATCCCAGCAGTGAATCGTTCGCGGAAATAGCGCTCACGCTCAGCGCATAGCGCGAGTGAAGTGTGGTTGGCATGGAATCTGAGCATCTCACACGCACACACACGAAACCGGCAGCGCCCGCACAGCGTGACTCTCCTCACCAAACCAAGCCAGACCACAACACAACACAACGCATGAATGCTTCCCCAGAGAGAAACTCCAGCACGCTGACTCCGGGCTCCAGAAGCGGGGCGGTGATCACGCTCGCAATCCTTATGGTCATCACGAACCTCGCACCCACACAGGCACAAGCGCAGGCGCAAACATTGGAAAAGCAGAAGGGCAAGGTGTTGTTTGCAGTCACCAGCCATGACAAAAAAGGGGATACCGGGGAGCCCACAGGCTTCTACCTGTCGGAAGTCGCGCATCCCTGGGAGGTGCTGGTGAATGCCGGCTATGAAATCGACTTCGTAAGTCCGGAGGGCGGGAAAGCGCCCGTGGACGGCTTCGACCTTGCGGACCCCATCAATCAGAAGTTCTGGGAGGACAAGGTGTACCGGGACAAAATCGAGCACACGAAGAAACCTTCGGAGGTCGACCCCAGGGAGTATGTCGCGATTCATTTCGCCGGAGGCCACGGCACCATGTGGGACTTCCCCGACAATGTCGCCCTGGCGAAGATTGCGGCCACGATCTACGAGAACAACGGCATCGTGAGTGCAGTGTGTCATGGTCCTGCTGGATTGGTGAACATCAAGCTCTCCAGTGGCAAATACCTGGTACAAGACAAGAAGGTCAACGCCTTCACCAATGAAGAAGAGGTGGCAGTGAAGCTGGATAAGGTGGTTCCGTTTCTGCTCGAGTCGAAGTTGACCGAGCGTGGCGCCATCTTCGAGAAGTCTGCTCCTTTTCAATCTCACGCCGTCGCCGACCAGCGACTAGTCACGGGACAAAATCCCCAGTCGGCAACGGCGGTGGGGAAAACCGTGCTCGAGGAGCTGAAACACATCGCCGTGCAGGGAAAGCTCACCCGCTATTCCGTGAAGCCGGAATCACACGAGGCCTTCCGCAAGGCACTGACAGACTACGTGACGCAAGCGCGAGATGAGGAGGGCAACATTCAAGCGGAGGCTTTTTCAGAGCAGGACAAGACCGCCATCTTCTGGCTCATCGAACGATGGAAGGACAGGAACGAGCTCCAGCGATTCAGCAGCAGTCCGCAGGCAAAAGCCATGGATGCGCTGAAGTCCGAGGCGCTGGATGCCAAAGAGGAGACTTACCATGTGAAGGACTTGGAGCCACTCTCGAAGGAGCAGTGGCGCCGGACCCCACGAGCGGAGGACCAACCACTCACGGTGATGCTCTTCGTCGATTCGAAACCAGGAACACAGCAGACCTTCATGGATACGTATCACGTGGCCATGCCGCCGTTCCGCGGTCAGCCAGGCGTGGTCACTTATCAACTGTCACGCGTGGAAGGCGAGGACACGAAGTTTGTCACCTTCGAAAAGTTCCGCAGCAAGGACGCTTTCCAGCGCCACCTGGACTTCCCGCCCATCAAGCCGGTGCTCGCCTATCTTCAGACGAGCATTCAGAAGCAGCCCTTCCAGGCAGGGCTTCACCTCCTGGTCGAGTTTGCGCCTGCTGCGCGCGAGTGATTCGCGCCGGACACTTGTTCCAGTGGCGTCTGGGAAACAAGATGGAGCAGTCCCCGTGACACACGATGCAGCAGGTCGCACTGGTCTATGGTCACCATGTTTCGCCACACTCATTCGTTGGCTGGTTGCTTTGAGTCGCCTGTAGAGGATAGTCCACGCGCCCATGCTCCCTGTAGTTCGCTCCTGTTTTGACCGTTGGCATCACTCGCTCGCATGGCTGTTTTGCTGCGTGCTTCCCATCGCGAGTCTGGTACCAGCTCAAGACGTCCAGGCGCAGTCGATTCCCCTGTCTCTGCCTTCCCAGCCCAGCGCAGAAATCATTGAGGTCGCCATTGATGGAGAAATCTTTCCCACGCTCGGGATGCCATCCCTGTCCTTGCCGCCCGCGATTCGACGGTTCGCCGTCTACATGAATCCGGGTCAGCCGCGGCGACGGAAGTACATCCTGGAGGGGATTGATACGCAGTGGCGCGAAAACACCTGCCAGATGGGTATCCGTGTTCGCTTCTTCAATGACAAGGGCGAGCCGGTGGAGCAGGAAATCGAGAGTGTCATTGGTGAAACCGCCGAATGGAATGGCAGCTTGGAGAAGCCTGTGTTCGAGCCGCGGAAGGCGACGGTCACCGCTCCTCCGGGTGCCCAGCGTCTCTGGCTCATCATCACCTCAGGAGGAGGCCCTCCGGATACCTTGGGCACGCTGCTGGTGAAGGACCTGAAAATCACGCGCACCCGTGGCGGTGAGACACCGGAGGTGGTCATGCGCGCCCCAGTGGGAAATGATACGCGCTTCTCCCCGGTGCTGCCTGCGCCGAATGGGTTCGTCGCCGATGGCATCCGCCCGAAAATGGCCCGGCTCCTTACCCTCGCGCCAGCATCGGGTGATGGACAAGGGGACCAGTGTTTTGCCCTCATCGATGATGACGTGGGCGCGCATGCCGAATGGCGCACGGTGAAGGAGGATGCTCTCGCAGTCATCGAGGGTGACCAACTGGAAATCGAATGGAGTCAGGCTCACAGCGTCGGCGGAGGAACGCTCTCCGTGCAGGATTACAACAATCCCGCACCAGGGAACTACAAGCTCCGCGTTCAGCCTGTGGATCTGCAAGGAATGCCCAATGGCGCGGAGACCACCCTGATGATCTCCGTGCTCCCACCCTGGTGGAAGCAGAAGTGGGTGTGGACTCTGACGGCCCTGGTCGTGGGCGCACTGGCCTTCGCGTTGAGCCGCTACATCGCGCATCAACGCCTGCGTGAAGAGCTCAACCGGATGAAGGAGGTCGCGCTGCGCAAGGCAGAGGTGGAAATGAATCGCATGGCGCGCGCGACGACTCTCGGTGAGTTTACAGCGTCCATCGCCCACGAGATCAGCCAGCCCCTCACGGCAATGACCACCAATGCGAGCACCTGTCTGCGCTGGCTGAGTCCGGAGCGCTGCGATATTGACGAGGCGCGCGCCGCCGCCCAGCGCATCATTGGCGACGGAGATCGTGCGGTGCAGATCATCATGCGCATCCGCGCCCTGCTCGCGAAAGACAAGCCTATCCGTGAGTCATCCAGCATCAATGCGGTTATCGAGGAGGTTCTACCGCTGCTCACCACGGACATCCGGAAACGGGGCGTGAAATTGGAATGCGACCTCAGTGACGACCTTCCGGAGGTGGCGATTGACCGCGTGCAGATCCAGCAGGTGATCATGAACCTCGTGAGAAATGGCATCGACGCCATGAACGGCATCGCAGATCGCCCCCGTGTGCTGCGGATTCGTACCGGGCGCGAAGCGGAAGCTGTCTCCGTACAGGTGGAAGACACCGGAGTGGGCCTGAGCCCTGCCACGATCGAGCGCCTCTTTGATCGATTCTTTACCACGAAGCAGGAAGGGCTGGGCATGGGACTCGCCATCTGCCAGTCGATTGTCACATCCCATGGAGGACGCCTCGTTGCCCGGCCCAACGAAGGCCACGGCGCGACGTTTGTATTCACGCTACCGATCGAGTAGTGGTTCAGGGCGGAGGTCGTGGTTTCACCGCGCAGCCACTCTCCCTTGCCCGAGTTCCGTCCGCCAAACACGAATCGTTGCACCGGGGCAGCGAACTTTCGTTCGCCTCCAAAATATCGACATTGATCGCGGAGTCAGCAGAGGGCTCTTAACGCATTATCAAACAGGTGGTTATGCAGAATAACACACGTGGCATCTGCTTTGCTTAAGAGGATGGCGGGACATTCGTCCTCACAAAACCATGCGTGGGCTGCCGCCATTCCAGCCGTGGTCCTGCGCTTCGTCATAACCCCAAAAACACAGACCGACTGAATTCATGAAAACCGTGAACACCATCCTTCTAGCCGGCGCTATCAGTGCGCTCGCCGCATTCGACGCCGCAGCTCAGGGGAACAGCTCCTACGAGCTGGATGTCATCAATCAACTCGCCACCAAGACGGCCGTCTCCACGATGCCCGTCTCCCAGTTGCTCAATGCCCCGGGCAATGAAGCCCTGAAAGCTTTCTTCTTCACCCCAGTGAAGGATGCGACCCTGCTCAAGGGGAAACGCATCGCAGTGCTGGCCGCGGACGGCTTCGAGGAGATCGAGCTGACGGGACCCGTGTGGTATCTCAAAGCCCTGGGCGCAAAAGTTGATATCGTGGCGCCGAAGTTCAACCCCGCTCCAGCAAGATACGGCCTCAGCACGCCGGAGATGGCGAAGGATCACATCATGGCGATCCAGTATCTCAACCCCGTCGGCTGGCTCAAGGTCGACCGCACGGCTGACAAAATCAAGGTGGACGAATACGATGCCATCTTCATTCCCGGCGGCGCCTGGAATCCCGATAACCTGCGCTACGACAAGGACGTGATCCGCTTCGTGCAGGAGTTCAACAAAGCTGGCAAACTGATTGCCGCCATCTGCCATGCCCCGGTCGTGCTGGCATCCGCGGATATCCTCAAGGGCAGGAAACTCACCGGCTACTGGAATATCCAGAGCGATCTCACCAATGCAGGTGGACAGGTGCTGGAGCAACCCGTGGTGGTCGACGGCAATCTCATCACCAGCCGGCACCCCATCGACGTGGCTGATTTCTCCATCGCCCTGAAGGACTGGCTTATCAAAAAATAGAGAACCTCCAAGCTCAGGCTCCGGGACGCAGGTCCCGGGGCCATCGTCATCCCAGCAAAGCCGGAGACCATTCACTCCGGCCCGCGTTAAGAAGCAGTCCTACCGCGTCGCCGCGTCGCGACTCAACCCCATCTTCTTGATGCGTGAGATCAAGGTCGTGGGCTTGACTCCCAAAAGCTCCGCAGCGCCGCTGGGGCCTCCGACTTTCCAGCCGGTCTTGTTCAAGACGACGCGCAGATTCTCGCGCTCACGACGCTGAATTTCCGGCTCCGTCATGAATTCCGGTTCCGCCTTGTCCTGGTTCAAGGAACGCGGCGAGGGCAAAGCCGGGGCCTCGGTCGTCGTGGTCGGAAGGTCGAACTCAAGCACCTTCCCTCGTGCCAGAATGGTGGCGCGTTCGATGACATTGCGCAGTTCACGGATGTTGCCCGGCCAGTCGTATTCCTGCAATCGGATCACGCCCGCTTCGGTAAGCCGGGGCTTCGTGCACTTCATCTCCTTGGCGAGCAGCTCCACGAAGTATTTGGCCAGCATGGGAATATCCTCCCGTCGATCGCGCAGCGGACTGACCCGCACCGGGAAGACATTCAGTCGATAGTAGAGGTCTTCGCGAAACCTGCCTGCAGCCACCTCGGCTTTCAGGTCGCGGTTCGTCGCCGCGACCACGCGCACATCCACCCGCCGCGTTCGTTCCTCCCCCACCCGCTCGAACTGCTTCTCCTGCAGGGCGCGCAGGAGTTTGCTTTGGAGTTCGAGGGGGATTTCGCCGATTTCATCCAGGAAGAGCGTCCCGCCATTGGCTGCTTCAAAACGTCCCATGCGGTCCTTGATGGCCCCGGTGAATGCACCACGCGCGTGCCCGAAGAATTCGCTCTCATACAACTCCTTTGGGATGGAGGCGCAATTCACACGCACGAGGGCCTGCTCCTTGCGACGGCTGAGCTTGTGGATCTCACGCGCGACAAGCTCCTTCCCCGTGCCCGTTTCTCCCTCGATCAGGACGGTGGAATCGGTCGGTGCCACCATGGAAATTTGTTTGATCAGCGTCCGATAGCCGCCACCGATTCCGACAATCTCATTGGATTGTGCCGATGACTGGTCTTTCGAGCGATGGCCGCCGTATTCGCGGGTGAGCAGACTCTCCTGAACGGCGTCGAGCAGCTCCTCAGGATCGAAGGGCTTCGTCAGAAATTCAAATGCGCCCGCCTTGATCGCACGTACCGACATGGAGATATCACCATGGCCTGTCAGGAACACGATGGGGATATGAGGCTCACTCCGGAAAAGCTCGCGCTGCAACTGCAGACCGCTCAACCCCGGCAACTCCACATCCAGCACCAGGCAGCCAGGTGGCTCGCCACGGGAGCGCGCCAGGAAATCATCCGCGGAACCATAGGTCTCCACGCGCAATCCCTCCGCACGCAGCAATCCACGGACAGATTCCCGGATGGAGACATCATCATCAACTACACAGACGAGAGCGTCGACATTTCTCATGACACGTATCGGGTCGGGGTGTTTTCCATGGCGAATCGACTAGCTGGACAGGGCGCGATCGATCGCCTTCAACAAGGATTCCTCACTGAACGGCTTGAGCAGGCAGTCCACCGCACCGGCGGCCTTCAAGCGCGCGGCATTCTCATCTCCGTGCGCCGTGATGAAGATGATGGGAATCTTCTGCCCCCGCGCGATGAGTTCCCGCTGCAGCTCAGGTCCACTCATCCCGGGCATGCAGACATCGAGGATGAGGCAGTCCGCCGTGGCCAGCGCATCCGACTCCAGAAAACTTTCGGCGGAGGAGAACACCGCATGCCCGTAGCCGAGAGATCTCAGCAGGCCCTTGAGCGACTCGCGGAGAGATTCGTCGTCATCTACCACGGAAATGAGGGGCACCTTGGTCATCGGATATACTTTCCACCACGGTGCCTCTTTTCGCGGTTAGCCGCTATTATACCTAGGTCTCATGAATGGAGGTACCGCAGGCTTCGAGTGTTCCAGTCCTTCACACCCGTCGTTCCAGTTTTTCCGCCATGCGCACCAAATCGGCGAGTGATTCCGCCATCATCTTGCGCATCACCCGGCCACGATGAGTTTTCACAGTGATCTCCTGCGTGCCCAGTTCCGCCGCCACCTGCTTGTTCATCAACCCCTGGACCACGAGAGTCATCACCTCGCGTTCGCGAGCAGTCAGCGTTTCGTAGCGAGCGCGGAGGGTGCTTGATTCAGCACGCCCCACGAGAGCTTCCCGATCACGGGCGAGCGCCTGGTGAATTGCATCCAGCAGGACATCCTCGCGAAAGGGCTTCGTCAAAAACTCCACGGCGCCCGCCTTCATCGCCTGCACCGTCATCGGAATATCACCATGGCCCGTGATGAAGATGATGGGGATGACGCGTTGCGCGTCGAGAAGCACGCGCTGAAGTTCAATGCCACTCAGATCCGGCAAGCCTACATCGAGCACCAGACACGACGGCTCCTCCGGCAGCGGTCGCCGGAGAAACTGAGCAGCGGCAGAAAACGTCTCGACCCGCAGCCCGACAGAACGAACCAGGCCACTGAGCGACTCGCGTATGGACGGATCATCGTCCACCACGAAGACCGTAGGCGGTTTCTCAAGCTTGCTGTTTGCCATCGAAAATTTGAGGGATGTGCATGGAGCTCTCTACACCGGAGTTTGGTCTGTCACCACTGCATCCATGGATGATTCAGTTTGTGCACGAGTCAACGCGTGACTGGCAGCGACATTTCGTAGGTCGCGAAGTTTCGAAGTGATTCAGTGCGCAGGCATCAATTTCTCAACAGCCTCGCCGTGAGTGATTAACCGCCGGCCATCACTGATGGCACGAAACGTGAACCTCATGATGCAGACCACCCCTCTGCACCATGAATGCCAAGCGTCTCTCTTTTGCCGAGCTCCAACAGGAGATGCTGGAGGCTCTCCGCGACCAGAATCCGAATTGGGTGCAGCCCGACGGCGCCTCGCCCATCTACGACAACTACGAGGCACGACTCACCGAACTCCTCGGCCTCAGTGCACCATCCGCGAGTGGAGAGGTGCACCCGAGCGAAAGGAACTCTGGCTGACCGGGCCTCCATCCACCGTCAATGCCAGCGCTCCATCAGGGCCATTCAACATTTCAGCCAACCCACAACAGTAGAAAGAAAAAAGACATGAAAGCAGCCCGCATACACGAATACGGCAAGCCTCTCGTCCTTGAAGACATCCCTGTGCCGGATATCCAGCCCGACGAAATTCTCGTCAACGTCAAGGCCTGCGGCATGTGCCGTAGTGACGTGCTCCTGGTGGACAAGTTTTTCCAGGGTTATGGAGACATCAAGCCTCCCGTCACCCCGGGCCATGAGATCACCGGCATTGTCAGCAAGATGGGCGGAGCCGTATCGAAGTCGGCGGGATTCGAGGAAGGCGACCATGTGGTCGTCGCCCCAGGATGGGGCGATGGCACCTGCCGCCATTGCCTGGTGGGGAACACCCAGATCTGCACTCACGTGCGCTGGCCCGGGTTTGGACTTCATGGCGGGTTCGCGGAGTATCTTCCCGTCCCGGCGCGCTATGCCATCAAGGTGGAGCGCCGTCTGAAATTCGAGGAACTGGCGCCGCTCACCGATGCGGGTTTGACCCCTTATCGAGGGGTGAAGAAACTCCGCGATGCCGGGGCACTAGGCCCGGGCCGGGTCATCGGAGTTTTTGGCGTCGGTGGACTTGGCGTATACGCGGTGCAGTATGCCAAGCTCCTCGGAGGAGGCGCGTTGGTCGTTGCCTTCGCACGCAACCCCGACAAACTCGCAATCGCGAAGGGCTACGGGGCCGACCACGTCATCAGCATCAAGAACAAGACCCCGAAGGAGGTGGCTGCGGAACTCACCAAGGCCACAGGCCAGGGTGATCTCGATGCCATCATCGATTCCGTGGGTGCTCCGGAGATGATGCAACTGGGATTCAGCCTGCTGGGCATCTCCGGTCACTATGTCGATGTCGGCTTTGTCGGCGACCGCATCGATATTCCGCTCTTCCCACGCGTCTCCCGCGAGCAGACCTTCCATGGTTCGTTCTGGGGAAACAATGCCGACTTGACCGAGGTCATGGCCCTGGCCGCACAGGACAAGATTCGCCATACCATCAAGACCATCGCGTTCGAGCAGGTCAACGAATACCTCGACCTGCTGAGAACGAATGAAGTCGTCGGACGGGCGGTGATCAAGTTCTGACCACCGCACAGGCACGCCATCAACTAATCCTTCGAAAGCAAAGCTCGCCATGACGCACTCCTCCCCTGCTGAACTGTCTCTCGATCTGGCCACTCTCATCCTCAAGACAGCGACTGAGAAGGCCGGCAGCCTGGGAGTCCAGGTGAACATTGCCGTGGTCGATGCCGGACCCAACTTGAAGGGCTTCATCCGCATGGATGGAGCCCTTCTGGGAGCCATTGATGTCGCGCTGAAAAAAGCCCGCACCGCCTGTCTCTTCGAGACGGAGACAGGCGGCATCGGCGAGCTCTCCCAACCGGGCGGCCCGCTGTACAACATCGAGCATTCCAATGGAGGTCTCATTTCCTTTCCCGGTGGAGTCCCCCTCAAGTCACCGGATGGAGTGGTAATCGGCGCGATTGGAGTCTCCGGCTCGACCGTGGAAAACGATCGCGCCGTGGCGCTGGCAGGAGCGGCGGCGAGTGCTCCTGGTCCTTGACGCAACTCACGATCGCATCGACTACGGACGTCTGTGCCGTTTGCAAAACGTCTTATGTATTGCCTGCTGCCTCGCCCTCATTTGTTAGCTACGCGGCAGACCGCCACTCTTGAGGGTCGCCTGCCCTTTGGGGCATTCCGACGACCCGATCACTGCTGGTGGCGCCCGATTGCCGGCGTGCTTTTCTGCGGAATCGCCTTCGCCTGTCCGGCGACAGCCCAATCCGTCAGCGCACCATTCGCTACTCAGCGGCGGCCTACCTTGCATGGCAAGGAGAGCATCGAGATCGTGATGAACGGAGACTCATTGCCCACGCTGGGGCTTCCGTCCGTTTCTTTGCCGCCAGTCTCGCAACGCTTCACCATCTACATGACTCCGGAGCGCCCCAGACGGCGGCGGTATCAATTGGAGGGCGTCGATTCCAAATGGAAAGAGAACCCCTGCGAAATGTCCATCACCCTGCGTTTTCTCAACGCG
The DNA here is from genome assembly GCF_011044495.1 of Roseimicrobium sp. ORNL1. Taxonomy (GTDB): domain Bacteria; phylum Verrucomicrobiota; class Verrucomicrobiia; order Verrucomicrobiales; family Verrucomicrobiaceae; genus Roseimicrobium. The sequence continues at coordinate 3,041,043 of NZ_CP049143.1, read as the reverse complement.
GCGGGACAGCCGCTGCAGCAGGACTCGGAAGCCATCAAGGGTGAAACGCAGGGTTGGAATGGCAGCCTGCAAACGCCTGTCTTTGTGAAGCGGAAGATGACAGCGACTGCGCCCCCAGGCGCGCACAGTTGCTGGCTCGTGATCTCCTCGGCGGGCCCACCGGATACGCTCGGCACTCTTCTTATCAAAGGTGTGAAAATCAGCAGGACTCGCACTGGTGGGCTGCCAGAACTGATCATGCGCGCACCGGTGGGTCACGACCCGCGTGTGCGGGGGCCCGTGCTGCCGGCACCCACGGGTTTCACGGCGGATGGCAAACGTCCGAAAATGGCCAGTCTCCTCACCCTGACATCGACCCTGCCCGATGGGCAGCCGGAGGAATGCTTCGCGATTATTGATGATGATGCCAACGGACACGCGGAATGGCGGACAGGAGCAGATAACGCTCCTGCAGTGAGTGAAGGTGACCGACTGGACTTGGAGTGGGAGGAGGCCAGCAGTGTCAGCGGAGGGTTTATGTGGTTTCAGGATTACAGACGTCCACCGCCAGGGACTTATCAGTTCCGCGTTCGTCCCATCGACCTGCAAGGTCAGCCTGATGGGGAAGAGACGACGCTGGAAATCATCATCCTGGCACCCTGGTGGCAACAGGGATGGGTTTGGGCGCTGGCGGTGGCGGGAGTGGGCGCGCTCGTGTTTGCCTTGAGTCGCTACATCGCGCACCAGCGCCTGCGTAGTGAACTCGCCCGCATGAAGGAAGTCGCCCTGCGCAAAGCTGAAAACGAGCTCACCCGCATGGCACGCGCGACTGCGCTCGGGGAGTTCACTGCATCGATCGCGCATGAGATCAGTCAGCCCCTCGCAGGCATCACGACCAATGCCAGTGCCAGCCTCCGCTGGCTGAGCCCCGATCGATGCGATATCGAGGAGGCGCGCGCCGCGACGCAGCGGATCATCGGGGACGCGGACCGCATGGTTCAGATCGTGGTGCGCATCCGTGCGCTGCTTGCGAAGGAAAAACTCATCCGCGAATCCTCAAATATCAACGCGGTCATCGAAGAGCTGCTGCCCCTGCTGGAGACTGACATACGGCGCCGGGGTGTAGAGCTGCAATGCTGCTTGAGTCCCGACCTTCCAGAAGTGGCCATCGACCGCGTGCAGATTCAGCAGGTCATCATGAATCTGGTCATCAATAGCCTTGATGCGATGAATGGCATCTCAGATCGGCCCCGCGTGCTGCGCATCCATACCGGAAGGGATGCGGAAACGCTGGTGGTCAAGGTGGAAGACTCTGGCACGGGGCTGGACCCTGAAACCGTCGGACGCCTCTTCGAGCGCTTCTTCACCACCAAACCGGAGGGGCTGGGCATGGGCCTTGCCATCTGCCAATCCATCGTAGTCTCCCATGGTGGACGCCTCGTGGCGATTTCCAATCCAACACACGGTGCGACGTTTCAGTTCACGTTGCCCATCGACACGCGGCTGATTCCTTGATGGGAGACAGGTGAAGTTTCGTTTTCACGTTCGCGAGAACTCGCAAAGAACGAAGTTTCGCAGTCCACGCCTGGACAGCTTGCATCGGTGCAAGGCCCTCTTGCTCAGGCGACCATTGCTCCCGGAAGCAGATGGCACGGAAAGTGACTTGGTAGTCGCATCATGCTCGCGACCTACCATCCAAATCCAACACGATACGAGAGTGCGAAATTCCGCCGCTGCGGAAAGAGCGGCCTGTCACTGCCAGCCATTTCATTGGGGTTCTGGCAGAACTTCGGTGGCGTGAATGTCTTCGAGACTTGCCGCGCAGTAGTCCGGCGCGCGTTCGATCGCGGAGTGACGCACTTCGATCTGGCAAACATGTATGGACCTCCGAACGGCAGCGCTGAAGAGAATCTCGGGGCCATCTTAAAGAAGGACTTCGGAGGTCATCTGCGTGACGAGCTGCTGATATCCACGAAGGCCGGATATGGGATGTGGCCGGGACCTTATGGCATCGGCGCTTCGAAGAAGCACCTCATCGCCTCGCTCGACCAGAGCCTGCAGCGACTGGGCGTAGAGTACGTGGACATCTTCTACGCCCACCGCCCGTGGCCTGAGGAACCGATGGAGGAGACCATGTCAGCGCTGACTCAGCTCGTGAAGCAGGGAAAGACCCTGCATGTGGGCATCTCCTCCTACAGCCCTGAGAGGACCCGGCGTGCTCACGAGCTCCTGAAGAGTGAGGGCATCCACCTACTCATCCATCAACCCTCCTACTCCATGCTCAACCGGCATATCGAGGAGGGCCTTCTGGATGTCCTCGGTGAGTTGGGTGTTGGCTGCATTGGATTCTCCGCGCTGGCCCAGGGTCTGCTGACGGACAAATACCTCAGCGGCGCTGCGCCGACAGGCCGCGCGCTCGATGGTGGGACCTTCCTGCAGGAGTTTCTTTCCGAGAAGAATCTCAGCAACGTCCGCGGACTGGCTTCCATTGCCCGGAAGCGTGGACAGACGCTCGCCCAAATGGCCATCGCCTGGGTCCTGCGCGATGCCCGCGTGACTTCAGCTCTGATTGGCGCTCGCAGTGTCGACCAACTGGATGACTCCCTGGATGCGCTGAAGAATCTGGAATTCAGCGCCGAGGAGCTGGTGGAGATCGATGCGTTCGCCAAGGACGCTGGAATCGATCTGTGGCGTGAGACCTCTCAGCTATGACGGGGACCAACTTAACGAGCAACCACACCTCAACAACGGAGGCCACCATGATTGAAATCGTCCAAGCATACGACCGAGCCCTCATCACCACGCTCAAGACCGACGACGCAGCAGCCCTTGAAAGCAAGCTGTCAGCAGCACACCGTCTCTTTGCGGATCGCAAATCCTGGCTCAAGCCCTTCGAGAGAATTGCAATTCTCCGAAGGCTGAGCACGCTGTTGGAAGGCAAGCGTGCACACTTTGGTCTCCAGATTGCGCGTGAAGGTGGGAAGCCTCTCACGGACGCTCTGGTGGAAGTGGATCGCGCCATTGATGGAGTGCGGAATGCGGCAGACATGCTCCGCGTCGCTGGTGGTCAGGAGATACCCATGGGGCTCACGCCTGCGAGCTCAAATCGTCGCGCATTCACGATTCACGAACCCATCGGCGTGGTGGCGGCAGTCTCTGCCTTCAATCATCCGCTGAACCTCATTGTGCATCAGGTCGCACCGGCCATCGCCACCGGCTGTCCTGTCATTGTGAAACCGGCATCGGCCGCTCCGCTCTGCTGCTTTGACTTTGTGGCGCTCACCCACGAGGCGGGACTTCCGCCTGACTGGTGTCAGACGTTTCTGCCCGAGAGCAGGGAGCTTGGCGAGAAGTTCGCAACGGACTCGCGCATCGCGTTCTTGAGCTTCATCGGTTCCGGCCAGGTAGGGTGGCATCTCCGCTCGAAGATTGCGCCGGGTACGCGGTGTGCCTTAGAGCACGGAGGCTCTGCGCCTGTGATTGTCGATCGCCATGCAGACCTTGAGCAGCTCATCGAGCCCTTGGCGAAAGGCGGATACTACCACGCGGGGCAGGTCTGTGTATCCGTCCAGCGAATCTATGTGCATGCAGACTTGGAACAGGAGTTCATCGAGCACTTCGCCACCCGTGTAGCCAAGTTGCAGGTGGGTGATCCCACAAAACCTGAAACAGAGGTAGGCCCCCTCATCACGCCACGTGAAGCAGACCGTGTGGTGGCCTGGATTGATGAGGCCGTGAATATGGGTGCCCGACTCATTGGCGGAGGACGACTGAGTGAAACGACTCTGCGCCCGGCCATCCTCGTGGACCCCCCTGCGGACGCCAAAGTCTCGACTCATGAAATCTTTGGACCAGTGACCTGTGTCTATCGCTACACCGAACTCGATGACGCCATCGCGCGGGCGAATTCCCTGCCAGTTGCGTTCCAGTCGAGCATCTTTACGCAGGACCTGAGGACCGCATTCTACGCCGCAGAGCGCTTCGATGCCTCCGCGGTGATGATCAACGATCACACGGCATTCCGGACCGATTGGATGCCCTTCGCGGGTCGTCGTGAGTCCGGCTACGGCATCGGCGGCATCCCCTGGACCATGCGGGAAATGACGTCCGCGAAGATGATTGTCATTTCGGAATCACCCCAAGTACCAACCCACACTTAACACCCCACCTGCATATGAAGCTAACCATTGCCTTAACTGTCGTCGTCTTCTCCCTGCTCTCGAACGCCCTTGGCCAAAACGAAAAACCCATGAATGCAAAACCCACCATTGTCCTCGTCCACGGTCTGTGGGCAGATGGTTCCTCCTGGAACAAAGTCATCACTCCTCTGGTCGAGGACGGATTCGAAGTCATCTCCGTTCAGAATCCAACCACCACCCTGGAGGATGATGTGGCTGCGGCCAACGCGGCTATCGAGCGCGCCAAAGGAGACGTGATTCTGGTGGGCCACTCCTGGGGCGGATTTGTCATCACCGAATCCGGAGCGCATCCTAAGGTAAAAGGCCTGGTCTATGTCGCGGCCTTCGCTCCGGACAAAGGGGAAACCGTGCCGACACTCAGCGCGAATGCAGCTCCGACCAAGCTCTCAGATTTCCTCAAGGAGACCAATGGCCTCCTCACGGTTTCCAAGGAAGGAGTTTTCAAAGTGTTCGCCGGGGACTTGCCGAAGAGCGAGCAGGAGGTGATCTACGTGGTGCAGCAGCCAGCTTCCCCCAAGGTCTTTGCCGGAGTGGGCCAGCAGGCGGCATGGAAGACAAAGCCTTCGTGGTATGTCGTCGCCTCACAGGACAAGACCATCAATCCTGAGCTCGAAGCGTGGATGGCCAAGCGCGCCAAGTCGAAAACGACCGTCCTCGAAGCCAGCCACGTGGCGATGCTCTCCAAGCCCAAGGAAGTGCTGGAAGTCATCCTGGATGCAGTGCAGAGCACCAGCAAGTGACGCGTGAAATGTGATGACAAGTGATGCATGAAATGTGATGACAAGTGATGCACGCGGAAGATGAGCCGTCACCTCCCCTCTCACGCCGGAAACGAAAAGGGAGAACTCCCCTCGCTTGAAGACGCGGTCCGCACTGCAGTGGCGGCCACCGCGTCTTTCTTCGTCGCGTATCTGGCCCAGATGCCGGAAGCCTACTGGGCCACCATCGCCACACTGGTGGTGATGCAATCCACCCTGGGTGCGACGCTGACCCTGTCAATTGGGCGTATGGTGGCCACGGCGCTCGGCGCAGTATGCGGTGCCGTGGAGGCCATCTACTTCGGCGCCAATCTGATTGCTTTCACCGTCGCGGTCTTCGTGATGGGCTTGTGCTCCATCGCATTGAGATTGGAGAAGACAGCATATCGCTATGCGGGAATCACGCTTGCCGTGGTCGTGCTGATTCCGCATGCGCATTCTCCGTGGATGACAGCGCTCCATCGGTTCATCGAAGTCTCTATTGGCATCCTCGTCGCTCTGGTGGTCGCAGCACTATGGCCAGAGCGTGAGCAAGGAGCGCTGGCGACTTCGAACAGCGACAATGCGAAGAAGCAGGAGACTTAGTGTAACGTCTCGTGAGTGTGTCCGTGGAATGGGCTGCAACCTTCCTTGCCGTGAACCGCCTTCCGCGAGGCGCTTTGGAGTACTCGTGCGACCTCGTGGCAGACTCACTAGAGCATTTCAAAAGATGACATGGCCGCTTTCAGGCTTTGATAAGAAGCAGTTGGAAGCACCTCCCAATGTTGAGGAGCAATATTCAGTGGATATTGCAGCTCGCAGAGCGACGACCGAATCTTAGCCCGGCCTTTCAAGGCCGGGTAGATGGTAGATTATCAGTGTCGCAGAGCGACACCCGAACCCATGACCTCACCCAAGACTCACCGGTTCGGGCATCGCTCCGCGACGCAAATGCCACTACTTAAAGTGCTCTGAGTGCATGTGCGATCTCGCAGCAAACACACGAGACGACTCAAAGAGGCAATCCCGCTGCGATAAAAAAAGCAAGGGCCGGAGCCAGTTTTCAAACCAACTCCAGCCTCCCATGCCATACTACGGCGCATCAGCGGGTGACTCGATGCTTCTTGAAGAAATCCTTGATGCGAAGGGCAATCTCTTCGCCATGTGTTTCCAGCGCGAAGTGGCCGGTATCCAGCATGTGTGTTTCCACGGTCTTCAGATCACTCTTGTAAGGAGCGGCACCCTCGGGAGGGAAGATGACATCATTCTTGCCCCAGACGATCAACGCCGGCGGCTGATACTTGCGAAAGAACTCCTGAAACTGAGGATAGAGTCCCACGTTGGAGCCATACGAGAGGAACAGGTCCAGTTGGATTTCCCCGTTGCCCGGGCGGTCCATCCCAGCCTGGTCGAGAGTCCAGGCAGTGGGGTCCAGCAGGGTGAGATCAGCCACGCCATTCTCATACTGCCAGCGCGTCGCCTTGGGTTCTACAAGGAAGTGGAGCACCTGCCGCTTTTCAGGCGTCGGCTCCTTCCAGTAGGCCTTCACCGGATCCCAGAACTTGAGAAGCCCTTCCTCATAAGCATTTCCGTTCTGCACAATCAGCGCTCTGACACGCTCCGGATGGCGCAACGCAAGTCTGTAACCGACCGGCGCCCCGTAGTCGAAGAGGTAGAGTGAGTAGCTGGTGAGTTTCAGTTGGCCCACGAGTTTCTCGACGACATTGGTAAGATTCTCGAAGGTGTAAGCGAACTCTTTCCTATCCGGCATGCTGCTCTGACCAAAGCCGGGGTAGTCAGGTGCAATGACGTGAAACGAAGTAGCGAGCTTGGGGATCAACCCACGAAACATGTTCGACGACGTCGGAAACCCATGTAGTAGCAAGATGGTTGGCGCATCCTTCGGCCCTGCTTCACGGTAGAAGACATCGAGTCCATCCACCTTTGCTGTGTGGTAGTGAACCGTCGGCACAAATGCCGTGGAGGCGCTTGGAGATTCTTCGGCGCGTGCTGATGCGACGGCGAGCGATATAGCCAGCAGGCACGACGTTGTACTCTTAAGAAGGCAACGGATGCCCGGTGATGGGCGGAGGCTGGCAATAGGATATCGAGTTTCCATGGTAGTATCAGGCTTGATGATCTGCCGGGCACTCTGGCGCTCTGCCAGTACTGGAAGCCCCGGTGGTTCCATCATTCATTGCTCATCGCGTGCCATGGCCTCCAGCGGTCAGTAAGGCGCTGTGGAACAACAACATCGTTTCAGTGATGAAAAGTCACATCTCAGTTCGAGATTCCGACAAGGACGAATCTTCGTCACGAACTCGCGCGAGATTTCGCTCGGTGAGCGCAGCATCGACCCTGCTCAGTGGCCGTGAGATGCCTGGACCCGGGCTCTTCACCTCTCGTGGTGAAGCACGCCGGAATTCGCGTCAAGACACACGAAAGTTCGCAGGCGACGAGATTTCGAAGACGTTCGGCACCAGTCGCATGGTGCGTGTAACGCGCTCACGGCTAGTGGATTGACTCTCGCAAAAATCGGTTGGCACACAAAATGACCTGAGTGGTCTCAAACAAGGGCAACCACGCATTCAACCGCAGAGCCCCGTTGATTGAGAGGAGACGCAACCATGGAAAGAGAAGTCATCGCCATTTGGAAAGTCAGGGCATCGGAAACAGAGAGGGTCCTCGGGCTGCTGCCAGCGTTGGCGGCACAGACGAGGGGTGAAGAGGGAAATATCTTCTACTCCGTCTATCGGTCGGAGACTGACCCCAATGAGTTCATCCTGCATGAATGCTATGCCGACGAGCATGCAGCCGATGCCCACCGCAAGTCGGACCACTACCAGAACATCGTCGTGGCCGAAATCATTCCTCATCTGGAATCCCGGACCGTGACGGTCGTGAAAAAGCTTCTTTGAATCAGTGAATCGTTATCAACCCCGCATCCATTATGTCCAAGAAAATTCTTATCATCGTTTCGAATGCCAATGTCATCGGACCACACAACCGGCGAACGGGCATCTTCCTTCCCGAGGTGGCGCATCCGTATGCCGAGTTCGACAAGGTCAAGTATCAGGTCGACTTCGCGAGCCTGACGGGAGACACCCCGTACCTCGATGCACTCCATCTTGCCAATGATCCTGCGAACCTGGCTTTCCTCGTGGGCGATGGATGGGCCAGGATGCAGAAGGCCAAGAAGCTATCCGACGTCGATGTTCGCCCCTACGATGCGATTTTTATCCCAGGTGGTCTCGCACCCATGGTCGACATGCCCGAGCATCCGCTGCTGAAGCAAGTCGTGCGCGAGACCTATGAGCGTAAGGCCGTCGTAGGCGCCGTGTGTCATGGCCCGGTCTCATTGTTCAACGTCAAACTGAGCGATGGCTCCTACATCGTGAAAGGCAAGAACATCACCTCATTCACGAATGAGGAGGAAGAGAACTACGCCAAGACCGACGTCCCCTTCGAACTGCAAACAGCCCTCACTGCCCAGGGCGCCATATTTCACACGGTGCCCCCCTGGCAACCCAACAGCATCACAGACGGACTCCTCGTCACCGGCCAGAACCCAGCGTCCGCCCAAGGAGTCGCCCAGAAGATGATCAAGCTGCTGGAGCCCTGATGCCCCTCTGAACGAGCGACCCAGCCAGCCGCCACAAGGCTGGAACACAAAAGCAAGTCCGCCGGGAGCTTACTCGGCGGACTTTTTTTGACGCCGTCGCGCGGGACGCAAGCTGCAACGCCAACCTCAGGCCACAAACTCGTTCATCTTAAATATGGCGGACAGGGAGGGATTTCGAACCTAGCAACAAGCTCATTTTTCGAAGATTATGAATCCTTAAGAGGCCATTTCACTAGGAGAATCGAGACAAGTGTTTTTCCAAGGGTTAATAAGAATCACTCACCATCAGAACTTTTCAGAACCTAGCCCGAAATTTCCGAGCGAGCGCAAGCTGTGGTCGGGCGGCGGAGTGAAGACTATCCTGCTCCTCACGGTGCTTGCTGTCTTGGTAGCTGTCACTACCGTGACTGCGAATGATTGTCACAAGCCGGGGCCCGTTAGCGGAGGACCGCCTTGAAGCGACGCTGGCAAGTACCTTACGCCTTCCACTCCAGACTACATCCAATGCGTGCGTGCGGCCTCTGGTACAACAAGGCTACTCCGCGGACGCTGTATGGAAGTAGCGACACCCGCCGCGAGGTAGAGAATCTGCAGGGAGGGCCCAGTCCGCAGGCACTTATCCAAGCCGGTTGGCCAGAAAGAACCAGCTTCGCGCTCAACGATCCCTGACCGAGAACTGCCGCCAGTGAATGACCCTGTGGCGGAACATGGCAGAACCCCCTAGACCGACCGAGGACCTAAACAGAGACCACGTCAGCGAAGTCCAGACCACCCTCTCCAAGACCAACCTCACCATTGGCACTGTCGCTCACAGCCTCAGCCACAATGGAAGCAGGTATTTTGGTCTGATGGAGGTGCAAGGCAAACAATCCTCAGACGATTACACCTGGGTTCTCGGCCTCAGGAACAGCCACGACAAAACCTTTCCTGCAGGTCTCGTTGCCGGCGCCAGTTGTTTCATTTGTGATAATTTGTCGTTTTCTGGAGAGGTCAAATTCGCCCGGAAACACACCCGACACATCGTTCGTGACCTGCCTTTCATCACCGGTAGAGCCATTGGTCAATTGATGGAGAAATGGCATCACCAAGACAAGCGCATCGCCGCCTACAAGAAAGCTGATCTCGACGACATCCAAGCCCACGACCTTGTCATTCGGGCTACTGATGTCGGCGTGTGCGGCAACCGTCTGATTCCTTCTGTGCTGCACGAAGGGCGGAAACCTCGTCACGCGGTATTTGAAGAGCGGAATGTGTGGAGTCTTTTCAACTCGTTCACGGAGTCTCTGAAAGACGGCAGTCTCGCAGAGTTACCGAAAAGGACCGAAGCTCTCCATGGTCTGCTGGATGTCCATGTGGGGTTGAATTGACTCCAAGAAAGAAGTCTCTTTCTTTAAGCAGCGGTTGACGAGATAGCACCAAATCAGCCTAGAAAGGCTGATTTGGCAGCCACCCTTCGTCAAGGCATATGCCTCAAACAACTTCGAGCATCTTCGCTGCCATTTTTTTCAGCAATTTTCAACCAGTATAAAGCCTTATCCTGTTCATATACGCAGTATAAGTAGTACTTATATAACCGTTCCGAGCTCACCATATCTCCAGCAAGCGCCGTCCCTTCCAACGCTTTGCGCTCACCGGCTTCTATAAAAAATTCTTCCCTACCTGTTGTTGGCGGCTGTTCCTTACAATTAACCAACAACAACCACAGCATGCAAACAAGTGACATTTGGAGGCGTTTCATATTCCCTCGGGGATCCTTGGTGGAAAAATTGGGCGTCTCGAGCCAGCTTTCATAACTGGCTTATGCTCATAATAATGCCCCCAGTTCTCACCCCTTGGCGGGCCAAGATCACTAAGGTGGCAAATATTGGCATTCCCGATATTGGTATAACCATCATCCCAATACCAAATATACTGATCGGGAGCCCACACCGTTACACCCAACTCATTCGCCAACTGCTGCGCAAAGTTCGGCAAGCCATCCCTCCGTGTAGCGCCAGTGCCACAAGACATCAGATAGACGGGTCGCTTGCCGTCAAATTTTGGGTGAGCTCTTATGAGGCTGGCAAGTTTTTGGGGGGACAAGTCCCTGCGATTAGTGTCTAGCATGCCCATCGGATTCCCATGCCCTCCTACAGTGATAACTTCTAATAGTCCATTAGCAGCCCGATTGGCACTATCGTATATTCTTTTTTCGCTCGGGCTGAAAAAATTCATGTCAACTAAACCCAGAAAGTCGACCGAACCGTCTGTGCTATTCCCTACGTAACCATAAAGGTTTACGCCCCCAAGCTCGCCAATTGGATCCTCGCTCAGCCATCTGCCGGTCCCCGGATCATACGCTCGAAACGGCGCCAGAACCACCCCACTCACATGATGAAAGTGCCCTGTGTAGCCCCATTGTGTGTTCAGGTCTCCACCCATTTGAGTGCGCTGGCCCCAGAGATCATAAGTATATCGAGCCCGTATCGCAGCCGTGTTGTCAGTCAGTTCGCGAACACTCCCCAAGTGGTCTCGAGTGTAATAATAGTCGCCGGCATTTGACCCACCAACCCACTCTTCACCACCGCCATAAAATCGCCTTGTGACACTGCCAGCATTGTCCCGTTCCTCACACAATATCAACCCGCTCCACACCCACTGTTCTGCCCAAGTTCCATTCACCTTTTGAGCGACGCGACGCCCTATACCATCATAGGCGAACTCGTATACGTTGACTCCTTGGATGATCTTGACCAGCCTGTTTTCGGCATCCCATTCAAATGTCCGCAGCCCATCCGTCAGGGTGTTTCCATTGTCATCATAGGTAAAGCTGCGAGATCCTGGGCTTGTTACAGTGACTAACCAAGATTTGGATGTCGCGTTAGGCACTGGAGCAAAGTCGCTGGCCTCCACTGTGACCGTGTTGGCCCCGGGAACCACGTCGATCCAAGCCTGATAGTTGTTGGACGTGTCAGTGGTCGCAGCGACGCCATTCACCGTCACCGATGCAGCTTCGTCTGTGCATCCTTCAACAAGAAGCTTGCCCCCGCCAGTGGTGGCCGTCAGCTGATTTCGCTGATTGTATGCAGCTTGCACGACAACGTTGCCCTTCTGATTTGACACGCGGTTCCCGCTGCGATCATACTGGAAAGACGAACGCTCAAGAATCGTAGTAGGGCTGGCCGCCTCCACCAAAGTGGCTGCGGTAAGCTGTTGAATGGCGTCGTGCAGCAAGTTGAACCTAGTGGCCGGGGAACTCCCCACCTGCTGTTGCCAGGTGACCAAGTTGCCATTCGGCGTATACGTGTAGTCAAATCGGCTCAAGGTGCTCGCCGGATTGGTGCCATCGCCCAGATTTTCACTTGTCTTGAGCCGGTGATCACCGACAGCATTGAAATAGTCGAACAAAGTTTTCTGGCCATTTGGATACTCAACATCAGCAAGTCTTTCCGTCTCGGCCACGTAATTGTAAACAAAGGCCCCTAAGTTATTGACTTCACCCACGGGCCGTCCGAGCGAGTCGTAAGTCCAAGTGATCAGACTTTCATTGCCTACCGAGCCGATGTTGCGTGTCTTAATCCGCCCAAGGGCATCATAGGTGTAAGCAATCAGATCCGAATTACCCGCACGAGGACCATCTTCCGTACTCACCCGCAACGCGCCCAAGGAGCCCACAGGATGATAGGCGTAGCTCGTGGTCCCAACGCCATCGGTCATAGTCAAAACTCGACCCGGATATTCCGAGTCGTAAGTGAAGCTCACCGGAGCTGTGGCCACCGTGGCATTGCCGTAGGACACCTGCTTCACCTGACCATCCAGAAAGTAGCTAAAATGCTTCACTTGTCCCTTACTGTCAGTGATGGAACTCAAGCGACCACTCAGTGACTGATACGTGAAAGCAGTGGTCTTGCCGTTGGCATAGAACTTCGCCGTATTGCGTCCCTGTTCGTCATACTGCCATCGGGTGAGATTGCCCCTTCCATCCACGAGCTTTTGAAGTGCTCCACACTTGCACCACTCAAGCTGCATGGTGCGAGACAGCGCATCGACGATGAGAACAGGTTTCCGGAGAGCATTGTGCCATGTCCGTGTCCATCGGCCTTCCCGATCCTTTTGTGCGAACAGATCAAGCTTTTCGTACACGATTTGTTCTGTAGTCGTATCGGGATAGGTGATCAGGGTCACGCGATCCATGTCATCGTAGTCAAAAGTCGTGGTGTACCCGCTGGAGTCCGTGACGGTGCGAATCCTTTGAAATCCGTCAAAAGTGAAAGCAGTAGTCGCACCCGGGAGAGCCCCCGTGATAAGCTTCACCTGACCGTAGCCATCATTGGCCGCATTAGTCTCATAGGTGAAAGTGGTGATGTCATTCAACGGGTTTGTCACTGTCGCCACTTGACCAAAGGCGTTGTAAGTAAAGGTGGTTGTCTGGCCAGCCGCATCAGTGACTGTCTCCATCCGGTGAGCAGGATACCCGGGGTCATAGGTTGCCGAACTCAGAGTTTGATACACGCCCCCTACCTTTTGTTTGACCGCCTTTACGTCGATCAAATTGGTTTCATATTCGATAGCTGTGTCCCTGCCCAACTCGTCTATCATTCGCGTGGTATTCCCTGCATCGTTGTACTCGAACTGACTGAATGCTGAGACATGTGCGCCGCTTTCATCTTCTATTAACCGGGCACTGAGAATCGGCTTGGCGCTAGTACCCAGGCTGTTGATCTCTGTTTGCCCGGGATAGCGGTACCATACCCGACTTCCATAGGCTGGCTTTTCACCTTCCAAGACTCCAGACGCAACATCCGCTCCATCCACTTGCAACCAATGGTATAAATGCGCTTTGGAGTAGTCGCCCGCAGCATGATACATGGCTTTGCGACTCCAATAGAACGTATTGCGATCATCCATGTCCTCAATGTAGAGATTGTATCCGGTATCAAGGGGAACTTGAGTAAGTGGAATTCTGTTCGGGATTTTCGTCATGTACGACCCCAGATGATACTCAATGCGCTCCTTGCCTCCTTGAGGGTCCGTGGCCTCAATCCAGCGAATCAATCCATAAGGGATATTCGGACTGCCAAAGGCGAACGTGGTTCGCCCATAGGGGGTGACAAGGGCGGTAATCAGTCCGCTCCCGTCGTATTCAAAGGAGGACTGCAACCCAATAACATCCGTGATTGTCGTCAGCCTTTTGGCTCCGGAGACGGTTTGATAAGTGAACTGCGCTGATCTTCCAAACGGGTCTTCGATCTCCGTCACGAGGTATGGTTCGCCCGGCTCCTGATATTGCAATGTGGTTACGAGGCCAGTTGCATCAACAATCTCCAGCAACCTTGTTTCGTAACCAGGTGTCGTGTCGTAGTTCAGTGTTACAGCATTTCCTTGAGGGTCGACCACCTGGGAAAGAAACACCTTTCGCGCCGGTCCCGTAGTGCCGATGGCGTGAGCATAGACCATTTTGGAGCCGTCGGGCATGCGGCGTTCATATGAATTCGCAGTAAGCCTCGCGAGGATGGTGTCCCAACGGCGGTTCTTACCAAAGATCAGGGTAGTCGCATTGTATCCGGTGTGGGTCTCCGCGCCGCCCCCTGGCAAATTCACCTTGATATTTGCTCCAGGGACTCCCGGGTTATCCTCTAGATAGGAGCACCATTCATTCTCCCACTGGGGGGAGAAGTTGGTGAAAGTCATTGTGGATGGCTGCCCAGCCTCCTTCATGTTGTACGAAACTTTGAATGCGACCGAGGGTCCTCTTGCTGCGGAATAGCCCACGGGGATGTCAAAAATGTGAAGTCCAGCAAGCATCGAGTGGAATCGATAGGTGGCCATGCCGTGACCATCTTCGCATGCGTCGCAAGTCACAGGATCGCAACCCGTGGTTTCATCAGGATCGCTGTTGCCTGAATGTCCCTTGCCGAAGAGCGAAGCTCCCTCAGACATGGATACCTTGCTCCAGCCTTCCGGCAAGGGACCTTCTGGAACAAGAAAATATCCGGAGCTGTCTGAGTCGAGGGCGGCGGAGGTGACCCAAGTGTCGTTTCCGAAGGTGGGATCCTTTACCAGATAATTGCCATCCTGCTCCCGAAGCAAGGCACCGAAGTGATTGACCTTCCAATGAACCACAGCCGGGGTGATGACTCGACTTCCCGGTGAACGGCGCGCAACCTGCATGGTCATGCCAAGCTTCGCCTCTGCAAACTCGCGTAACCTGGTGAGCGAAAATCCCTCACGAGGTGACGCCACCTCCTTGTCGTCCAAGAACCCTTCCTTCGCCTTGGAGTACTTTTGTACGTAGATCAGATTTAGCGCGTAGGGGCCACAACGAAACGCGATGCCCGGGCGGTTCTTCATGTTCCAAAGACCTTCGCGAGCCCGGTCGATTTGGATCAGTGCGTTGCCTCTGAAGCTCCGGCTTTCCACCTCCTTCAACAGGGATTCAAGTTCTTCCATGCGCCCGACGCGCGCAAGCATGACAGCCAACTCCGATGCAGCGATGGTGGCAAGCTTTCCCCCCTCTGGGTTCTTTAGACCCTTGGTTTCTTCCCACAGTGTCTGCCAGGAAGCCAGCGCCTTGGAAAAGTAACCTGTTTCGTAGTAGATATACGCAAGATTAAGCCGAACCCCTGGTGTCCACACCGATCTGGGATGCTTCACCAGGAATTCCTCCAACTTCGTGTAATCGTCCGTAGAGGAACGTTTCAGCCACCCCCCTAGCGCGCTCATCAATGCCGCACGGTCGGAAGGCGAATCTGAACCATCAACGGGCATAAGCGGCTCCCTGAAACCCTGGAACGCCATCACCTCCTCCTTGGTTGACTTCGGAGACAGTCGAAGTGGCACCACCTTGGTCTCCGCCTTTTGCAACGGAGCTACGCGCGCCACCTTCTTCGATGGCGCTTTGGTTCTTACCGGTGGTGGTGGCGTAAAAGGTTCGACTTTGGGCTGATTCTCGATCTGGCCATAGCACAAGCCAGCATTCACAATCAGACACAGCAAGCCTGCAGTTCTAAGTACCTTGGTTGTCATGAGGGAGGATTTAGAGGGGCGTCGCGCTACCGGGCGAGTCCAGGAAGATTTGAGGGGGAGTCGTATCCATCGGGCTTCCGGACGGCGCTGTAGACCGGGTGGGATCCAATGGGAAGACATCCACCCCATCGTTCACACCGTCGCCGTCCGTGTCTGCCACAAGCGGGCTGGTGCCATTGGCGATTTCGTCAAGATTACTCACTCCATCGCCGTCACTATCGCTTGAGAGCGGGTTAAAGCCGATGCTCAAGGACATCCCGTCCAGAAGTCCGTCACCGTTGGTATCCGCCACGCTTGCATTCGTGCCGACAATCAACTCCCTGACGTTACTCATGCTATCACCATCATCGTCGCCGGTATCCTCCGGGAGAATCGGACCCGAGATGTTCAGAGCTTCGAAAAAGTCTGAAGTGTTGTCATCATCAGAATCCGCGTCATTTGGAAAGTAACCCAATCTCATTTCATAGTAATTGGTCAATCCATCCCCATCCGGATCACCGGTATCCAATTGCGAAAGGTTGCCAAAGAAATACTGCTCCCACGCATCGGCGAGATCATCGTTGTCAGAATCCGGGAATTCGTTTGGCCACTCCGCAGCCAGCACATCTACAAGATCTGTCGTTCCATCATTGTCGGTGTCTGGTTGCGTTGGGTTCATTCCCCAAGCCAATTCGTAGAGATTCGCCAGCCCATCTCCATCACCATCATAGGTCTCGGAATAGCCAAGGCTTGAATAGAAATGCTGTTCCCAGACATCCGGAAGCCCATCGCTATCGGTATCAATGAACTCATCCGCCCCAATATCAGGGCTGGAACCTCTCGGGTTACCCTGAAAATCTACCGTTGGTCCACCCGACCCCAGCGACGTTCCCGCATCAATTGCAGAACTTCCCAGACGCAGGAGGCCAAATGCCGGGTCCAGACGTGGATTGCTGCTTATTGCCCCAAATTCTCCCCCAAGAACAATACTGTTTATGACATTTACAGATGCCAATTCGCTGGACCAGATCTGCGAGCTTCCTGCGGGTGCGCCCGTATTCCAAACCACCGAGTTGCGCAGTCGCAATTTAGCCGAGGCATCAACCGCGATACCAAGACCCTCCACCGGAGGTGAAGCGGACCAACTCGGTATAGCATTGTTACCAAAGAATGTGCAATGATCAACAAGGCACTCACCCTTGGAGATGTACATGCCCGCCCCCCTGCTCTCATTATTGTCCCTGATGATGCAATTAACCACTCTCGCTCGCGATTGATCAGAAGGAAGACCCACCGATATGCCGATGAAGCTCAACTCAGGCAGCTCATGCCGAATGACGAAGCCATCGACGACCACATCAGAATGGCTGATAGTCAACGCAGGTGCCAGCCCAGCTCCAAGCAAAGGAGGATTCAATGTACGCTCGCCAAGTAGGGCAATGCTTTTGTCTTCCAATCTAATCGTTGTATCGGGTGCCCAATACTGCCCCTTCTTTACGTAGATGACCTTCCAATCACCTGGCTGACTATTGATTGCTTCAACCGCATCGAAAACGGTCTTTTTGACGGTCGCTGTCTCTGGATTGACGTCTGGATCGACAGTTATGTCCGGGACCAGCACCTCCGCCACCGCAGCGTCTGTACCACGATGGTACTCGTAAATATTCGGCACGCGGTCTCCATCCTTATCGTCCAGCGAGTCTCTGGGCTCGAACGGATCGAGGCCCTTGGTTATCTCGTATCCGTCGGGGATGCCATCATCATCAGTATCTGCATCATTCGGGTTGGTGCCAGCCGTACGTTCCACTCCGTCATTGGCCGCGTCGCCATCGGCATCCGCGACTAAAGGATCCGATCCGAATATAAGCTCATCCAAATCACCGAGTCCATCACCATCGCCGTCATCAGTGTCGTCATGGCTCAGGTCGCTAAAATGGAGCAATTCCCACCAGTCTGGCATACCGTCGGCATCGCTGTTGATACATTCATCCGCACCAATGTCCGGTGGGCTGGTACGAGCCTCACCATTTACGTCCAATGAGGGAATCGAGAAGGTTAGCCCACCGGTGGGATCAACGGCCGGACTTCCAGGGAGAAGATGTCCTGTCAGAGTTAGCAGCGGATCAGCCCCCGAGGCGCCATGCTCAGCACCGAGGACAATCGAATTGAACACTTCAATCTGTGTACCCTCATTGCCTTCGATTTGCGCCCCACCCGTGGGGACATCTGTGTTCCACACGATGGTATTGCGCAAACGCAGCCTTCCGTTGTTGAACACATAGATGGCGTTGCTTCCGATTGGCTCCGGACCCAGAAAAATCGGTGATCTATTGCCAAACACGGTGCAGTGGTCAAGCCTGCACTCCGAGGAATTCACATTGATCGCTGATCCATCAGAAGAAAGGTTGGACGTGATGAAACAGTTACTAAACTTCACTGCCTCCGTATCGCCTGCAAAAACTTCGACACCTCGCCCATAGGTGGAACTCGGGTGCCGGATCACAAACCCATCCATCACGACATCTCCTACATTGAGAGTGACCGAAGGAGTGTACGAAGGAGATTCGATGATGGGCAGTTTACTTCCCTCTTCACGACCCAGTTCACCCAGCAGTACCATGCGTTTGTTACTTAAAACTACGGCCTCGGCATAGCTGCCTTGCTTGACAAAGACAATCTGCCAGTCGTCGACGGCAATGTTGGCTGCAGTAATGGCGGCGCCGATTGTCGTGTGGGTCCCTCCCCCCTCGCCATCAACTATGAAGTCTGGCACCAGGGTTTCCGGAGTTCCAGCCGCCGTGCCCCGGTGATATTCATAGAGATTAGGCACACGGTCACCGTCTTTGTCGTCCAGCGTATCCCTGGGATCGGTCGGACTCAGGCCTTGGTGAATCTCATAGCCGTCGGGCATAGTATCACCGTCGGTGTCGGTAACCGAAGGATTGCTTCCTGCAGCAGCTTCATCTCCATCATTCGCCCCATCGCCATCTTCATCTGCTATGGCAGGATTCGAGCCAAACACAAGCTCGCCTAAGTCATTCAACCCATCTCCATCACCATCTGCGGTTCCATCATGAGTCAGGTCACCAAAAGTCTCCTGTTCCCAAGCGTCCGGCATGTTGTCTGAGTCGGAGTCGAGCCATTCATCCACACCGATGTCCGGCAGAGTCCCGGTTGGGCGGGGTTCATTGTGAAGATCTCTGCCTGAGGTATAATAGGCAACCGCCGCGTCAATTGCAGGAGAACCCGGCTTCAAAATTCCACTCTGTGTGAGCAAGGGATCCGCAGAAAGATTGCCCGTGCCAGTATAACCGCCCCTTACAATGGAGTGACCTACGGTCAGGCTCCCCGGGTCCTGAAACAGGAACTCGGTCGAAAGCGGATTCCAGAAGATGGAGTTGTAGACACCGGTGGTTCCGCCGTCGCCATAGATCCCATGGCTGTCGTTCCCGGCAACGGTGCAGTGCATTACCATCAAATCAGCACCCATGTTGAAGATGGCTGCTCCGCCTTCCTCAGAGGAATTGTTCAGGAACAAGCAGTTAATGATCGCCGGGCTGCCACCTGAAGCGCAAACCGCCCCGTAGTCGTTAGAGGTGTTTTTGATGGTGAACCCCTCCAACACCGAATTCCCATAGAGAGTGATGTAGGAATCTTCCCCTTCACCATCAATAATGGTCGCGGCAGCGCCTTCTTCTGAAATCATCAACACATTGTCACGCAGGACAAACTCGAGGTTATCATCGTCTGAATACGTGCCGGGTTTTACCAGAATGATTTCATAGCCCCTGGCGTCCTCTGCCGCGTCCTGAAGTTCGTTGGAAGAGCTGGGCCCATCGGGATCGATGATGTACTGTGGCAGAGGAATCTTTGTTGCATCAAAAGGGTCGGTTCCGTGCTTCACCTCAGTGATATTGGGGTAGCGATCTAGATCCGCATCCTCCTGGGCATCGGAACGCGAAGGGTTTAGACCTGCAGCAATCTCCTCGGCATCGGTCATCCCGTCGCCATCAGTGTCCAAATCAGCCACAAGAGGATCTGTGCCAGACTCATATTCATCCAGATCATTCACTCCATCTGCATCACCATCCCCAATTCCATTGTGGGACAAACTGCTGAAAGTCTCTAGTTCCCAGGCGTCGGGGAGATGGTCTGCATCGGTGTCGACCCATTCATCCACACCAATATCCGGCAGCATTCCCACAGGGCGGGGTTCATGGTGCAGATCCCTGCCGGAGGTGTAATAGAAAACGGCTGCGTCAATGGCGGGTGAGCCAGCCTTCAAGGTTCCGCTCTTCGTGAGCAAAGGATCAGAGGAAAGGTTCCCAGTGCCGGCATGACCGCCCCTTACAATCGAGTGCGACACATCCAGAGTTGCAAAGTCTCCCACCCGAAACTCAGTGCCGAGGCGATTCCAGAAAATTGAATTGCAGACAGTGGTGGAGCCACTATCGCTATAGATTCCATGACTGTAGTTCCCAGCAACGGTGCAGTGCATCACCATTAGATCTGCACCGTAATTGGCAATGGCCCCTGACGAGCCTTCAGTGAAATGATTCTGAATCAAGCAGTTAACAATCGTCGGACTCCCCTCCCAGGCGGTAACAGCGTTCCAGTAGAATGTATTCCTGATTGTAAAGCCTTCTACTACTGCGCTCTCCCATAGGTCGATACCATATCTTTCTCCCTCACCATCGAGGATAGTAGAGGCGGGACCGTCTTCCGAAATAAGCAAGGCGCTGCTGTAGACTGTGAATCCCACATTATCCCACCCCGTATAGGTACCCTTTTTCACCAGGATGATCTCATAGTCGCCAGCTTCCCATGCGGCGTCGGCAATTGCCGTATGCGTCCCACCCCCACTGGGATCCACCACGTACTGGGGCTCTGGAACTTTGCTCGCATCCTGCGGATCCGATCCATTCTTTACCTCGAAAATATTGGGATACCGATCGTGGTCATCGTCTTCGTGGGCATTTGAATGCGAAGGATTGAGTCCTGCAAGGAACTCCTCCCCATTAGTCATTCCATCTCCATCGACGTCGCCACTTGCATCATGGGTAAGGGTGCCGAAATTTGCTATCTCCCACCAATCC
Source organism: Roseimicrobium sp. ORNL1 (assembly GCF_011044495.1). Taxonomy (GTDB): domain Bacteria; phylum Verrucomicrobiota; class Verrucomicrobiia; order Verrucomicrobiales; family Verrucomicrobiaceae; genus Roseimicrobium. Next base: position 3,020,426 of record NZ_CP049143.1, on the reverse strand, counting down.
GGCAAAGTATCGGAATCGCTATTATAGGAAACCTGGATGGAAAGAGCCGGAGAACGCGCCGTTTCCAACCCCAAGCTGTCCGTGCCGATGGCACGCAATTCATAATTACCGTACGTCCAAGGGGTGAACCCAAAGGTATAGGGAGGAGTTGAATCCGTACCGACCAGCACACCGTGATGGTACAGCGATACGGATTCCAGCTGGGTTTCTCCTGGAATTTCGGTCACCGTTATCGATTGGGTTTGCCCCAGGGACATGGTGACGGGGCTCGAAGCCGGGCTCGTGATCTCCACTGCGGGCGCCTCGTGGAGAACGTTCAGGCCTTTAACCTGTACAGGGGAATAGGCTTCTATGTTCCACGGCAGTCCTTCACCAAATTGCCCCGAGTCGTTCCCGCCGAAGGCAATTAGAGTGCCATCCTCCTTGAGGGCGACGGTGAAACCGCCCCCACCTGAGACGTGGGTAAGGTGGTGTCCCGTGCTGCCATCCCCTAACGTTCCAGCAAATGATGATCCTCCTTTTGCCCACAACTCACCATTCGACCTCACCGCGAGCGAATGATATTCTCCAGCCCCGATAGAGACGACATCGTTCAAGCCGCTGACCGGAGTAGCAACGTTGAGCCACGAGTTGGTGTCGTCATCAAGCTGGCCTTGGTCGTTGGCTCCCCACACCCACAGCGTGCCATCCGACTTCAGAGCCATACTGTGCTCGTACCCGCAAGCGACAGCGATCACATCGGTGAGAACACCGCCGCCTTGGACACGGACCTGCACGGGCACGGAACTGGGATCCCAGCTGTTGTTTCCCAGCTGACCGCTATAGTTGCTTCCCCATGCCCACACCGTCTTATCAGATTTCAAAGCAAGGCAATGCTCGCCTCCTGCCGCAATGGCAGTGACATTAGTGAGCCCACTAACCTCCACGGACGTCAGCGGAGTGATAGTCGTACCATCTCCCAACTGCCCTTTGGAATTATCTCCCCAAGCGCGAACTTTTCCGTCAGTTTTGAGAGCCAGTCCATGATAGTAGCCCGCAGCTACCTTAGAAGCACCAGTGATACCGCTCACCTGTACGGGCGTAGAGCGGTTCGTGGTAGTGCCGTCTCCCAATTGCCCAGAGCTGTTGTTCCCCCACGACCATACCGTGCCATCATCCTTCACAGCTACAGAGTGGTGGGCATTGGCTGCCGTCGCGATTACATGAGTCAATCCCGTCACAGGCACTGGATTAGCTTTGCTCTGTGAAGTGCCATCACCCAACTGGTGGAAGCGGTTGAAGCCCCATGCCAAAACAGTACCGTCATGCTTTAAAGCCAGCGTGTGGGCATTCCCTGTAACCACCTGTTTCACGGCACCAACCCCAGTCGACTGGACCGGCGCGTGGGAAGCAAAGGTGCTGTCGTCTCCCAGTTGCGCGGCGGCGTGATTCCCCCACGTATATACCTTTCCGTCAGCCGCAATGGCAGCCGAATGATCATATCCGGCGGCGATGGCCACCGCATTGCTCAGTGCATTCACCGGTACTGGCGTATTGCTCGAGGTCTTGGTGCCGTTGCCAAGTTGTCCATTGAAGTTTAAGCCCCAGGCCCAGACGGTACCATCCGACTTCAGTGCCATCGTACTTGACCATGGCCCTGCATCCACTTCCACAATTCCTGACAATCCCGGCACCGGCATTGGTGAAGAACTGGAGGTGTAATTCCCGAGTCCCAGCTCACCAGATTGATTGCATCCCCAAGTCCACACACTGCCGTCAGAAAGTAGGGCGATAGCATGCCCCAAACCATACCACTGTCCGCGGCAGGCCACTTGAACGGCATTCGAAAGAGTGCCAACTTGCACCGGCGCATGCTGTTCGGTGGTGGTGCCATTGCCGAGTTGTCCATATCCGTTCGCACCCCAAGCCCACACAGAACCGTCGCTGTCTTTGATGGCCAGAGAAAATTTGTCACCTGCGGCAATAGCTTTGACTCCGGTGATGGTGGTGAGTGCTACCGGATGCAACCTCTGCGTGGTGCTCCCGTCTCCGAGCTGGCCATTCTGATTGGCTCCCCATGCCCAGATGGTGCCATTTTCATCGAGTGCCAAGGTGTGGGCATATCCGGCTGCCACTGCCACAATGTCACTCAAGGCAGTGACCTGGACTGGCGTAGCCGAATTGTTGAGCGTGCCATCTCCCAAGATCCCGCCACCATTGCTGCCCCACCAGCCACCATTGACGCCCCAAACCCATACCGTGCCATCATCCTTGAGCGCGACATTGTGATGGGCCCCGACCGCGACAGATATCACATTCGTCAGGGTGCCGATCCTCACAGGGACGGGTTCCAGATAATCCGAAAGTCTACTACTGGGGTCCCCCCACATTTCGTCAATATTGTTCATTCCCCATGCCCATACCGTTCCACCTTCACCAATGGCCACCGTGTGATTCCAGCCAGCGGCGATTCGCTTATTAACCATGGTGGATTGACCTTGAGCAAGATGAGCCCCTCCTATGAGTCCGAACGCCAGCGACAGGGCCATAACCCAGCTCCGCAACCTGCCTGATATGGGGCGATTGCACCCCTTGTTGGTCTGATTATGCGCGGCGGATTTTTCCTCGGTGAAAAAATGCATTCCGCCGTGGATACAAAGTCCCCCACAGATTCACAAGGGATTTTACTACGAAGTCCAGGTAAATTTTTTACTTATGCGAATGCAAATCCGCAATCGCAAGCGCAACAATTCTTCATGAAAATCCGCAAGTCCCGTGAGGTGCGCTAATTTCTTGGACCACGGGATAAGAGACAAGCCGTATGAGTACCGTGACCCGAAAAAAGCGTTACAGCAGTGATTTTAAAACCCATGCCGTGGAGTTGGTCCGCATGGGCAAGAGTGTGTCCGAGGTGGCTGAAGAACTCGGCATTGGCACTGGCATCCTTTACCGTTGGACCCGGTCCCAAAGGCAGCCGGTGCAGCTCGTGGGCGCAGACCAACGAGCCGGAGGCGAGGAGGGCGAAGCCAACGAGCTGCACCGGCTGCGGCGTGAAATCGCCAACCTGCGCCTGGAGAACGACATTTTAAAAAAGGCCGCTGTCATCCTGGGCACGCCATCGCCGTCCAAACTCGCGAAATGATCCTGCAACTCCAGCGCCAGACCGGTGGGAGTGTGCGCAAGATCTGCGACGTCCTGGAGCTGCCCCGCAGCAGCTTTTACCATGCGGCAAAGCCTATCTCACGCCATGAGCAAGACGCTCGCCTGGGGGAACTCATCGAGGAGATCTTCAAACGCAACCGGTGCCGCTATGGCTACCGCAGGATCCATGAGGAGCTGTGTGACCATGGCATCGTGTGTGCGCCTTCGAGGCTGCGCCGCATCCTCAAAACACGGGGCCTCAAGGCCATCCAACCCAAGAACTACCTGCCCAAAACCAGCGATGGCCGGGCAGACCGTCCCTCTTCCAATCTGCTGGCCCAGCAGCCCGTGCCGCAGAAGCCCGGCGAGGCCTGGGTCGCAGACATCACCTTCATTCCCACTACGGCAAACTGGCTCTATCTGGCCGTGGTCATGGATTTGGGCTCGCGTCGCATTGTGGGCTGGAGTCTCGCATCACATATGCGTGCAGAACTCGTCGTCCATGCCTTGGAACAAGCCCTGCAAACCCATCCCAAAGCCAGCGGCATTGTCTTCCACAGCGACCGGGGCAGCCAGTATGGCAGCACTGCCTTCCGTTCCGTGCTCACGCGTGCCGGCCTGCGCCAGAGCATGTCGGGGCGAGCCAACCCCTATGACAATGCGTGGACAGAGTCCTTCATGGGTACCCTCAAGCGCGAGATGCTTCAAGGAGGCCGCTTTGAAGATCTCACCGATGCACGACTGGAACTCTTTGAGTACATCGAGGGCTACTACAACAACCAGCGCAAGCACTCCGCCATCGGTTACCTCACCCCCAATCAGTTTGAGACCCAATCCAGAAACCTAAACTAAGACACTCGCTGGTCCAAAAATGCGTTGCACCTCACCGTGAGTTTCGCACTCAGCCTACATCGAGCAACCCTCCCCCAACTATCAAACAACCGGTAAGCAGAATGCACTAATGCGGGATCCTCACGCTGAATTCGGGTGATTCTCGCACTACCCTTCTGAGCCCACTGCCGGAGTCCATACAGCACATCTTCTTTGGTGGCGTACGGATAGACAGCCAGAGTATCAAACTTCACCCCGAATTTCCGACACGCCTTTCTCCAGTTTCCGAGGCGATTGGAAACGAGATGTCTGAATCGGTCCTTCAACTCTTGAGCTGCTTTTGTTCTCTCGTGGCCATGCATTGATGCCGCCCTCTTCATCTCGGCTTTCAGCTCGTCGAAATGCTTCGGGCCATACTTCGGAGTTCTGAGCCATACCTGATTCGACTCAATGCCGGCTGCCTGCAGAGCTTTCACGTAACTACCAAACCGTCGATAGGCAGCATTGTTGAGCACCATGTCTTCCCGGCTGACCGTTGCCTGGGTACCGACTTCCCAGCTCTGCCCCTCTTTTTAGCCTCCGAATGACTTCTGATGCACCCAAGTGTTCTCCTAGGTCGTGTCTGAAAACCTGTATTTAGGATCTTAGCCAGTCAATCACTGCGGCGAAGTGAATAAGGGACAGGAAGTTCTGAGCGAGCTTGTCACGACGGGTGGCGGTGCAGCCCCATCGTTTCAAGCGGCAGAAGAAGTTCTCCACCCGGTATCGAGTGCGGTAAAGTTTCTTGGGGATGCGCACCTGATGTTTGCGATTCTTCTTGGTGGGGAAGCACGGTTGATGACCCAAGGCGCGTAGTGTGTCGCGAAGTTTGTCATCATCAAAACCCTTGTCCCCCACGATGCGCAGATTACATCCCGCTCTGATTAGATTGACCACATGACGTCCTTCGTAAGCCTGTCCTTCAATGAGCGCTGTGTTGACCAAGCGACCTCAGGCATCGGTCAGAGCCATGAGCTTGGTGTTGCGTCCACCACGAGTCTTTCCCATGGCTTGTGCGGCAGCACCGCCAGCGGGATTGGCCGCGCATTGGTGCACCAGGATGTGAGTGCCATCCACCAAGCGCACCAGACCGCGGACTCGGCGCGTGAAGACCTCCAGGATTTTGAATCAAAGGCCGTCTTTGGCCCAGCGGCTGTGCCAGCCGTGAATGGTGGAGTACGGCCCGAACCGCTCTGGCAGGTCACGCCAGGGCCCTGCGTTGCGCAGGCGATAGAACAGGCCGTCCAGTAACAGGCCCAAGTTAGTGCGAGTCCGCCCGCCTTGATTTACCTGGGCACCACCATTTTTGTGAGCCGCTTTTTCAGCGGCTCCCACCAGAGAAATCGAACTTTCATGTCGTTCCTATGCTGCCACCAAATGCCCTCTGAGCCACGTTATACCAATTTTAGTTAAAAACAGGTATAATGCTCGGAGAGGAAGCGTTTACGGTGCGCTTGATCCACCCATGGATGAGGCTGGTGACCTTGGTACTATGTTGACGGTAGTTCTGGAGAGCGACAGTGAGGCGTGACTGCAGATTACCCAGGGAGTCAAAGGCTTGGTTGCACACCTCATCGCGCAGTAGATCCCAGAGGTTTTCCACTGGGTTGAGCTCAGGGCTGTAAGGCGGCAACGTAATGACGTGCACATGCTCCGGCAGCGTGTGCACACCAGGCTTGGGATGGAAGCCAGCTCCGTCGTAGATGATCACATGTTCAGCTGCTGGCTCAGAGGCGGCGATCTGTTCAAGGAACTTCCGCGTCACCGGCAGTTCCACGCCGCTCCAGTAAGCCACCTCCATGCTGCCCTGCGTGCATTCCTGCGCGGCAAAGGCATAAAACCATTCGTAGCGCTGCTGCGTGGGCACGACCGGCTTGATGCCTGGCAGGGTCCACACCCGGCGTGCAAAGCCGTGCAAACCAAAGCGTCCCTCGTCCTGCAACCAAATCCTCACCGGCCGCTGGCGCGGCACATTGAGTTCATGCAGGCGTTCGCGCAATGCCTCGCGAAACTCAGCGGCCTTGGCGGCGTCGTGCTGGCGGTGCTGCGGCCGAGGCACGCGCAACACCGCCGCTAATTTTCCCAGCCAGTAATACACTGCCGGCTGGCTGGCTCAAGGTGATGCCCCACTGCTCTTGGATCCATTGCCCAATCTGGGCGGCGGTGCGATGGGATCCGCGCTTGAGTTCGGAGCGCAGTTGCTTTTGCTGGGCAGGGTCCAATGCAGGCACCGCACCAGGAGCACGGCGTCGCTCCAACAGGCCAGACACGCCGCCTTCTTGCAGCTTGTCGATCCAACGCTGCACGCACGAGCGTGCCCGCCCCACTGCCTCGGCAATCTCGTCGAGATTCAACACTCCTTGGGCGGCCAGCAACCCCGCCTGCAGGCGCTCTTTGTCCCTGGCGCTGCCGGCTCGCTTGCTGGCTTCACGCAACTGCACGGCAACTTCCTCACTGATATTCCATTTTCGCGGTCGTCCTCGCTTCATACACACCTTGTAGCAAGTCACACGCCGTTTGCCTCGATTTTTACCCAATATCTACTTCATTTGGTATTACAGGGTGGCACAGACCCGAAACCTCCCGCAAACCGCCTTGGAAATGGGCAACTCAATCGACATGATCCGCCGTCATTATTTCGAGGCGGTCACGCACGCAAAAGGTGCGGAATGGTTCGCAATTCACCCAATAGAGGGAGAGCGGTCAGAACTTGTCAGAACCGGGTGAGACTCACCTCATAACTCTCTCATAATCAATTCACTAGTGGCGGACAGGGAGGGATTCGAACCCTCGGTACTATTTCTAGCACACACGATTTCCAATCGTGCCCGTTCGACCACTCTGGCACCTGTCCGAAATCGATTTGGCGGGCAGCCACATTGCCCGCAGCCGGGCTCGCTGCAAGTCATATCTGTACTTTGCAGCAAAATCTTGCGGATGAACGGTCAATGTCAGCCCAAGATGGGTGCCCAGACCGGTTCAGCCTAGTGGCAACCGCAGCCGGTACCGCACCCGCCGCCGCCCGAGGAGGAAGCGGCACTGGTGCCGGCACTCAGGCCCATGAGCCCGGCGCCGCCGGTGATGACTCGCACCACGGGTTCGCCGGTGTCAGGATGGCGCGTGAGGGGTGCGTCCTTCATGCTCTGCTTCACTTCGAAGCGCTTGGGCTTTTCGCCCTCAATCTGGGGAATGGTCTCGTAGACGTAGGTAGCCATGGGTGATGTGGGCGAGTCTCGCATGAAGGGACGCTGCCTTCAAGCGGCAGGCGCTGGGGGCGTGGCGCTGCCTCCGCTCATGGTCACCTGTCCTTCGGCGATGACCTTGTCCCCCACCCTCACGCTGCCGCTGGCCTGCACGAGATTTCCCATGCGGCCCTGCACCGTGGCCTCAATCTGCAACGTCTCACCCGGTGTGGCGGTACCGAGGATTTTCACATTCCGAACCGCTGTGAGCCGCAAGTCGGGCATGGGAGGAATCTCAGGATCGCTCTGCAGGGCCACGCCCGCGACTTGGGCAATCGCCTCCACCATGATCACCGCCGGCAGGATGGGCTGCGCAGGAAAATGCCCTCGCAGAAAATCCTCGGACCCCTTCAGCAGATACGTACCCAATGCGGCCTTTCCGGGCACCAGTTCCAAGATGGCATCCACAAACCGGAACTCGGGTCCGTGAGGAAGTGAGTCGAGGGGATTGGCTGCTATGGGAGGATTTTCCATCGGGTTGATGGTCTATGGTTGATAGTTGATAGCCTGAAACACAAAGCATCCAAGTGCAGGTGAATCGAAGGCGCCGTCCATATAGGACATCAGCAGTTGGGAAATCGCTGAATGCATTCCTGTTAGGCTATCAACCATCGCCCCTCAGCCATCAACTCTCCCCCTACTCGCCTTTCTTCACCTCATACCCGGCAGTATCCACTTTGAATGTATCTGCAGGCACCGCCTTGTTCAGTGTGTAGCTCCTGATGACCGTGCTGAGGCTGGAACCATCACGCATGTGGAGGGTCATGGAGCGCAGGGCACCGTCCTGGGTATTCACGGCGAGTTGAAGCTGGCGCACCACCAGGGACGTGCGGCGGTCGCGGAAGGCGAGGTCGAATTCCCAGAAGCCCGGGTTTGAGGCATCCACGCGCCAGTCCTTGAGCTCGAAGCGCTGCTCGAATTCCGCCAGCGTGGGCGTGTGCATGGCCTCCATCATCGAGGAAAAACCTTGCCCCTTGCCCTCTTTCTCCTTCTCGAGGAGTACTTCCTTGGTCCAGGTCTGCGCCTCGTTGTCCGCCACATTCACCACCATCATGCCGCCATCTGCTCCACGCACGGCGATGAGTGTGGGAGGCTCGCCAATCTGCCAGCGGAACTTGCCTCCCTCCCTCACGATCCAGAGCTCGCCAGGCTTGCGTAAAGGGCGCTTCACATTGCGCAGATTACGCAGTTGCTCGAAGTCCGCCGTCACCGTCTTCGCTTTCGAGGAGGCCGTCATCCACTGCTGGAGCGCGGCCCTGGCTTCCGCTTCGGTGGGGTCTGCAGCATACGCGTGAGAAGCTGCGCTGAAGACAGACAACACGCCGACAGAGACAAGGCACAGCCCAGTCACGGAGCGAAGCAGGCGAGAAAAACTCATGCCGCCAAAGAACGCGCATCCGCGTCACATGCAAATGGGGTGTGCCCTACTTTGCGACTGGCTCCGTCGTGTGAAAACAAAAAGGCGGCTGACCGAAGCCAGCCGCCTTTGGGATTCATGATGGAAACGTCACGCTTCCATGGGCGCATTGACGCCACCGGTCACTCGCTCGGTTTCGATCGAGACCGGCTTGTAGCCCCCGATGGCCCTGAAGTAGAGCAGCAGCAGCAAGTAGATCACGGCCATCGCGGCAGGGATGAAAGCGTCAGCCTTCAGCGTGCGGCGGTCACCCGCGATGCTCGCGGCCACCACGGTCTTCTGATCGGCCGTCTGCTTGTCACCAGCCTTCTGGGCTTCGCTAAGCTTGGTGCCATCGAGACCATGCACTGCTTCCAGGGAGAGGAACTTGCTCGGCTTCTCAGCCTTGTACTGGGCATAGAGTGCCTGATTCGACTTTTGCAGCTCTTCGCCAGCGAAGCGGTCTTTGGCATAACCAAGGCCAGCCGAACCCAGCAGACCCGCGGACATCATGCCGCAGCCGCCCATGATGGACATGGCGATGGCACCCGTACGAGGGAAGCGGTCACCCACCACGGCCAGCATCGTGGGCCAGAAGAAGGTCTTGCCAAGAGCGTAGACGGCGAGTGCGAGCATGGCGCCCACAAAGGAGGTGATGCCGCTTACGAGATTCAAGCCGACCACTGCCAGCACGGAGCAGATGAGCAGGATGCCGATGGGCGAAATCTTGAGGTTCTTCTCAATGAAGTGTGCGCAGAAGCGCAGGGAGAACATCAACAGTGAGGTGAACACGAAGAGGATCTTGCCCTGGGCAGGACTGAGGATGTTGCCCGTGATGTTCTGAATCCAGCCGTCCGTACCAAGCTCAACCGCACCCACAAGCACGTGCGTGACGAAGAGAACAAAGAGAAGAATCGAACCGAGCGAGAACTTGGTGATGATGGCCACACCAGCGAGGATCACGCCGCCAAGGGCGTACGAGAGCCACACCGGAAGCTGGAGTGCGTTCTGGAAGAACAGCACCAGCAGGAAGCAGGCAACCGCCGAACCGAGGATACCCACTTCCTTCATCATTTCGCCGACGCTCAGGCCCTTGGCCGAAGCTTCCGATTTCGGGAACTTCTGGCCCATGAAGAAGATGCCGTAGATCACGGTGGGAACGAGGAAGATGCCAAGCTGCAGCTTCCAGTCGAGCATGAGGCGATCTCCCAGGAACCAGCCGACAAGGCCACCAAGCACAAGACCCGCGGGCCAGCTGGCGTGCAGGATATTCAGATAATGCGTGCGGTTGTGGGGGAAGAGCGTCGCGACGAGCGGGTTTGCCACGGCTTCAAGCGTGCCGTTCGCCAGCGCGAAAACGAAGGTGCCCCAGTAGAGGTAGTTGAACGCCACGTCCTGTGCCTGCCCCTTGGTAGCAGCAAAAGTGATGAAGGCTGAGAGCACGTGGAAGAGGAAAGCGGCCACCACCAGCTTGCCGTATCCGATTTTGTCCACCACGACGCCGCCGATGATGATGCCGAAGCAGAAACCGGTGAAGCCCGCTCCACCGATGTCACCCAGCTGAGCACCTGTGAACCCGAAGTCCGCGCCCCAGTTGGCCAAAATGCCGCCTCGGATGCCAAATCCGACGCCAGCCGCGAGGATGGCCATGAACCCTGCCCAAAGCAGGCGTTTTGCGTTCGGGGCAATGCCCACGTCGTTACTCATATTTTATTGTGTTGGTTGGATGGATGGATGCGTGGTTGCTGTCTTGAAGAATGGGGCAAAAACAAACGTGGCGAAGGGCCGACTCCTTCAGGGCAGCGCGGTTTTATCAGAAAGGAGGGGCCGGACAAGCAAAAATTACCCCTGCCGTGACCTCAGAACCCCGGCTCCGCCTCATCCCCGTGGGAGATGGAGACCGGCTTGTACCCGCCCTTGGACTTGAAGTAGAACCACAGGAGGATGTAACACACCAGCATGAAAGTGGGCAGAATCGCGATGGTCACGAACTGGCTGCGCTTGCTCAGGGCCTGTACCTTCTCCAGTTCTGCCTTCTTCTCCGTGGTGAGCGCGGCGACTTTTGCCTGATCGAGGCTGGGCACATTGCCAAAGACGCTGGGCTTCTCTTCACCCTTGATGCTGGCGTAGAGAGCAGCGTGCTCCGGAACGGAAAGGCGCTGCGACTGATCATGGTCCTGCCTGAAGCCCAAGTACGGGTTACCCAGCACGCCGAGGAAGAGCACCCCGACGGCGGACACGCCATTCAGTGCCAGCGCGCCCCCCTTGGGCAGCTGCTCGGCCGTAAGCCCCAGCGTGGTGCTCCACAGGAAGGTCTTACCAAAGGCATACACCGTGGCCGCAGCCACAATCATCCATCCCGCGGACACGGAGAGGAACATGAGACCCCCAATCGCCACGACCGCACTCACCACCAGGAGACCGATGGGTGAGAAGCTGTGCACAATCGGTCCCGCGTAGAAGCGCAGCACCGTCATGATGGCTGAGGTGTAGAGGAAAATGCCTGCGGCGAACATCGCGCCATCCACACCCGCAGGACCGCCCAGCTTCAGCAACTCAGGCATCCAGCCATCCGTGCCCAGCTCCGTCGTGGCAAGGGGTCCGATGGTCAGCAGCACCACCAGGAAGAGCCAGTGTCCCAGCGACCGCGTGTAGATGCCCGCGATTAAGGCTGCTGCACCACCGACCATCAGCACCCTGCTCCAGACGATTTCCTCCGTGCGGGACTGGTAGTAGGCCATGGTGAGCATGGAAAAGAAGATGAAGAAGCCCACCGCGCCGAAGACCTTGAGCATGTCCCGGTAGCTCACGCCTGCCGCCACACGCTCCTGCACCGGGAACTTGCAGGGGAAGACCAGGAGGGCGTACACCACCACCGGGATGAGGCAGGTCGCGAAGCGGAACTTCCAACTCGTATCAAAGAAGAGCGTGGTATTGGGGAAAAGCAGGCACACCAGCGCCCCCAGCGCCAGACCCGCTGGCCAGCCTGCGTGGAGGATATTCAACCACTTCGACTTCTGCTTCGCGAAGATGGTGGCCACCACCGGATTGATGAAGGACTCCACCGAGCCATTCGCCACGGCGATGAGCAGAGTGCTCCAGTAGAAGTCATCATACGTCTTGGACTGCAGATGGAAATACAGCGACACCAGGTGGCAGAGGATGGCAAAAATCGCCACCGTCTTGTACCCGATGTAGTCAATGACGAGGCTGAAGAAGATGATGCTCAGCGCAAACGGCCACATGCCCGCACCATTGATCGCTCCCTTCTGCTGCTCGGAGAGATCCAAGGCCTCCTGCAAGTCACCGAGAGTATTCGCCCGGATGCCGAACACGAACGACGTGGCCACCAGCGCGATGAAACACGCCCAGAAGAGCTTCATGTGGGACTTCTCGTCAGAGAGAGCGGGCGCTGCTTGAGTCATGCGAGGCAAAAGGGAGTGAGGTGGTGCTGTGGGATTCCAGCGGATTGCCACTACGAGCGCAATGGCAAAATTCTTTGGAGAAAGTGCGCGCACTCAGCAGGAGGTTAGGCGTCCCCGCCTGACAGTGGAGGTTAGACCTCCGGTCTGACCAGCATCTCTTAAAAAAGGAGCCCCGCACGGCATCCCACAGAAAAACTCCACAAGCCCCACACCTGCCGGACGGGAACTCTTCACCAAAACAGAAACACCAAGTCACGTCAGCATCGGTCAGACCGGAGGTCTAACGCCCACTGTCAGGCGGGACGCCTAACCTCCTGTCAGCCGCTGCTTGTCGCGCTTCCCCACTCAATACTTCAGCAGCCTCCGCAGCTCATTCACGATCGCCGGGGACGTCGGACGATGCGCCTTCCACAGATTCGGATGATACGGAATCGGCGTGTCTTTCGAGTTCAGCCGCTGCGGCGGCGCGTCCAGCAGGTGGAAGCCGTCCGTCGTGACGCGTGTGATCACCTCGGCAGTCACACCGCCCCAGGGGAAGGATTCTCCCACACAGAGAAGCCGTCCGGTGCGGGCCACGGAAGCGAGGATGGTGTCCGTATCAATCGGCTTCACACTGCGCAGATCCACCACTTCGATTTGATAGCCGTCCTTCGCCAGCTCTTCAGCGGCACGGATGCTCTCGTGCACCATGGCGGAATAGGCGACCACCGTGGCGTGGCGACCCGGGCGGGCGATGCGGGCCTTCCCCAGCGGGAGGGACTCGTCCGGCAGCGATTCTGCCTTGAGGTGGTAATACAGGAACTTGTGCTCGCAGAAGATGACCGGGTCCGAGCAACCCACTGCGGCGAGCAGCATGTGGTAGGCATCCTCCACCGTCGCCGGCGTCAGGATGATTAGTCCCGGATAGTGCGCATAGATGCTCTCCATGCTCTGGCTGTGGAAGGGACCGGAGCCCGCCGTGCCGCCGCTGGGCAGGCGGATGACGATGGGACACGGCACATTCGTGCGCCAGAAGTGCGTGGCCGCCTGATTGACGATCTGGTTGAAGCCCACGCTGCTGAAATCCGCGAACTGCATCTCCACGATGGGTCGCGCACCCTCGATGGCTGCGCCGATGGCCACACCCACCATGGCGTCCTCGCTGATGGGAGAATCCAGCACGCGGCCGGGGAATTCCTCCGCGAGGCGCTTGGTCGCCTTGAACGCACCGCCGAACTTCCCGATGTCCTGTCCGTAGATGAAGACACGCGGATCCCGGGCCAAGGCATCGTGCTGGGCTTCGCGGATGGCGTCGAGGTAGGTCAGGGACATGGGTGCGTGAGGAGAGGCAAGAGGTAGCAAGGCCCTTGGCACTGAGCAATCAAATCCGTACATCGCCCTCTCCACGAGAGCACGGATTGTCCTCCAGCCCCAAAAATCGCGAACAACGAATGACCATCATTTTCGGACCCGGCCCACCATCCCAGCGCTGACTAGGGAACCGGCGAAAGCGGCTAAAAACGCGGGCAAGACCAAGCAAAAGAAAGGGCACAAAAAGTTCAAAGATAAAGGTCGGTGAAACGATGTGCCCGGCAGAGTCCGCATTTTGCCCTCACGCTTCCCCCAATGAATCCCGACGAAACCTCTCCGGAGCCCACCTCCAGCCAGCCGATCAGCCAGCCTTCGGCTTCGGCCCCGACGCCAACGCACAAGTCGAAGCCGGTGACCATCCAGAGCCTGGCCCCCACGTCGCAGAGTGTCGCCCTGGAGTCCGGATATGTGGCGCCGCCCTCTTCCAACACCCGTGTCCCGGCAGCGCCTGTGGTTACCCAGTCCATACCGTTGATTCTTCCTCCGTCCGGCTCTGCGCCTACTGCCACACGTACGCACACACAGGCACATGCCCATGCGGGTCCGATGGTGCCTCACCATGCCGAGGCACCTCCGGCGCCGCCGATGCCAGTCTCGAAGAGGCTCGCGAAATACTGGTACACCGTGGGCGGTGGCTCCCTGCTGCTCAGCCTCACCATCCATGCACTGCTCCTGGTAGGCGCCTACTTCTTGATCACCACCATCGCGAACCCGGAGAAGCCGGTCGATTTCCTCCCCGGCGGTGGGAGCAAGGCGGGTGACTCCGCCTCGCGCGACCTGTCTCACATGATGCAGCAGAAGAAGCGCGAAAGCCTGCGCAAGAGCACACCGATGAGCAAGATCGTGGTGCAGGGTGCCAGCGCCATCCAGTTGCCCGAGCTTCCGATGGACACCTTTGAGATGCCGCAAATGAGCTCTCCCATGGGCGCGATGTCCGGCGGTAGCGCGGGCTTTGGTGGTTCCGGTGCTGGCGGCGGAGGTGGCGCAGGCACGGGCATCGGCATGGCGAAGGGATTTGCTCCCATGACCTTCTTCGGCCGCTTGGGTGGCGAGGGCCTTCCCGGTGCGTTCTACGACATGAAGCAGGATCGCGAACGCAAAGCCCTGCCCTACAGCGGCACCTTCCCTGACTACATCGAGGTGATCAACAGGGCAGCATCACGCCGCTTCTCTCCCACCGTACTGAGGGATTACTACAAGGCGAAGCAGGAGGTGAGCTTCACCTATCTCATGGTGCCGAACATGGCCGCCCAGGAAGGGCCGAAGTGCTTCAACGTCGAGAAGGAAGTCGAGCCGCGCGGCTGGTTCGTGCACTACAGCGGCATGGTCTCTCCGCCGAAGCCGGGCACCTACCGCTTCGTTGGATTCTTCGATGACCTCCTGATCGTCTACATCAACAACAAGCCGGTGCTGGACGGTTCCTGGGTGCCCATGGCCGGCGTGGGCGAAGGAAAATACGACGATGAAATCCGCCAGGAGTTCAAAGGACCGCCCGTGGCAGGAAACCGCACCGCCTACTTCGGCAAGTGGGTGAAGATGCACGAGCCCGTCAAGCTGGACATCGTGGTCGGCGAGACACCCGGCGGTCGCGTGGGTGGCCTGCTCATGGTACAGGACAAGAACGGCAAGTATGAAGAGCGCGCGGACGGCACTCCCATTCTCCCCATCTTCACCACCACCAAGCTTGAGATAGACGACATGAAGCGCCTGGAGGATGATCCCTATGCGAAAGCCGTGCGGTTTGCGAAGGAAACGCCCGTCTTCCCCGGGAAGAAGGCCATCTTCGATGAACGCGAAGACGGCACAAAGCGTGGGCTGGGACTGCTGCCGCCGAAGCCATAAGGCGGCGTGCAACTCGAAGAAGGAACTCGCACGTATTGCCAGGAAGGGGCAGGCGTGATACGTGGGCGCGACTCATGTCGCGCACGCCGTCAGACCAGCCTGCCACCACTTACGAGCTGCGCCTGCTCTCCCGAGTGGCGCCTGAGGTTCCAGCGTTCGAAAAGCACAAGCAGCTCGTACGGGAGTGGGCCGCGATGGAAGGAGCCTGGAAACTGTCAGGGGAGCCTTCTCCGCCTGGGACGGATGGCGATTCGTCTGGAGCCACCTGCAAACTGACAAAGTATCTCCCACCTCGGGTAAGAGGATATATCAACTACTGTGTACACCTACCGCAAGATGGCTCAGGAAGAAACTGGTCCCACAGCATCACGCTGGAGTTCAAGCCACATCAGGTCGCTTATCGGGAGTTGCTGGAAGTAGCACTGCCGTGTCTGATCCGGATTTTCGGTGCGCGCCGTGCGCACATCATCGATCATCAGGCTGATGAACGCAGGAGCGACGCTGAACTCCAGGCAAAAGGCTACCTCACCCCGGGAAGCAACCTCAGAAAAGTCCACTCCGTTTGGTTTGCGGACGAGGAATATTGCCAGGGTTGGTTCCGCCTGACTTGCGAAGAAACAGCACAGCGGCTGCGGTCATCCGGACTTGCTGAAAAAGCGGAGTGCTTCGCCGGCGGCGTCTACGTGGTGGGCAGCCACGAGGTGCTCAGCATCGATGCCTACGAGGAAATGTGTACCCGCTTCGAAGAAGCACTCACGCCGAAGAAAGCGTGGTGGAAGTTCTGGTGAAAGCGGCGAGGTCTTTTCAAAGTAGCTTCGGCTTCAGCCCAATGGGAACGTCTCCTGATCCTGATTCGGCTGATGCCAAACTACTTTCTCACGGCTTCGCCGCTGCGGGATTCTTCGTCTCCTCGCGAATCTTCGCGGCAACCTTGGTGAGCCTCTCTACGAGGTCGGAACGCCCCTCTGCCTCATTGCGTGTCTCACCAAGATCCATCTCGAGATCATACAAGACCGGAGGCTCGGTCAGATGCAGCTTCCACGTGCCTTCGCGAATGGACTCCAGGCGGCGTTTATTCAATCCATAGAGTGAGTACAGTGTTCTCGGTTTGTCCGCTGAAGGCGCACTCTTTCCCAGCCACGCGTCGGAAACGTCGAGCCCATCAAGCTTGAGATCTGCGGGAAGAGCTGCGCCTGAGAGTTTGGCAAAGGTCGGCAGAAGATCGAAAGCAAGCGTGCAGTCATGACTCACACGACCCGCTGGCACATGACCGGGCCACCACGCAATAAAAGGCACACGCAAACCACCTTCGTAGACAGTATGTTTTGTGCCCTGCAGTGGAGCAGCCGTGCCCGGTGTCTTGCGCTCAGGCCCATTGTCACTGGTGAAAATCACCAGCGTATTTTCCGCAAGGCCAAGGCTGCGCAGCTTGGCGAGAATCTCTCCCGTGCTCCAGTCGAGTTCCTGCACCGTATCGCCATAGGCACCACGGAGCGACTGCCCGTTGAATCGCGCGGAAGGCTCAAACGGGATATGCGGCATGGCATGACCGAGATAGAGGAAGAAGGACCTCTCCTTATTCGCTTCGATGAACTTCAGTGCCTCCGTCGTGTAGAGGCCGGTCATCTCCGAGGGCACTGCGGGACGCTTCTCCACCACGTCACCCCGCAGCACCGGCATGCCACCCTCCTTTTCGAAGACCACCGTCTCGTGCTTGTCCAGGTTGTGCAGCACGCCGTAGTAGCTGTCGAATCCCTGGTCCATGGGACGCGAGCCCTTCACAAAGCCAAGGTGCCACTTGCCGATGCAGCCCGTGGCATAACCTCGTGTCTTCAGCATTTCCGCGAGTGTCACCTCTTCAGGTGGCAGACCATGGGTCGCATCAGGGCGTAATACACCCGTCGCCAGACCGCTGCGTCCGGGATAGCGCCCCGTCATGATCGCCGCGCGCGAGGGCGTGCAGAGTGCGGCTGCCACGGAGTAATCTGTGAAGCGCGTGCCCTCCGCTGCCATGCGATCGAGGTGCGGGGTGCTGATGTCCTTCGCGCCATAACACGCGAGATCGCCATAGCCCAGATCATCCGCGAGAATGAAGATGATGTTCGGTGGGCGCGATGAGGCATCCGCAGCCGTCGCAACCGAATATGATGTCGCAAAGAGGAACGCGGCAATCGCGAAGAGAAGAGCAGGACGTTTCATGATCGAATGGCTTGGCACCTCAGACTCGGAGCAGCATCCATCACTTCAGATGCTCCTTGAACCACGCATCGACAGCATCCACGCACTGCTCATGCCACGGCTTCTGCATCCAGCAGCCGTGCTTCGCGTCTTTCACAATCACCTGATTCGTCGGCACACCGAGTTCCTTCAGCTTCGCCATTCCCGGAGCATCGCGTTCCGGGTTGTCGAGATCTCCTGTGAGGAAGAGTACTGGTCCGGTGGATTTGCTGAAGTGGGTGATGGGTGATGCTTCGCGATACAGGTCGGGAGCATCGTCGTAGAGTCTTCCGAGCCACTGGAAGCTGTTGCTCTTTTCCTTCGCCCGCCGCAGGGCCTCGACGAACGTCTCCATCGTGAGATCCGTGGGACCGGCCATGATGCAGGATGCCTGCACCGCCGCCGACACATCGCGCAGATCACCAGTGCCGGTGAGATATTTCTCATGCGCGGGCGCCGCAGCCATCAGGCCCACGAGGTGACCACCCGCGCTGCCGCCCCACGCACCGATGCGATTAGGATCGATGCCGAAGCGCGAGGCATTCGCCCGTACGAAACGCACCGCGAGATTGCAGTCCTGTACCGCCGCCGGGTACTTCGCCACGTCACCGAGACGGTATTCAATGTTCGCCACCACATACCCCTTCTCCGCGAGTGAAATGGCGAGCGGGCGAAACTTTTCCTTGTCGCCCTTCATCCAGCCACCTCCATGCACCAGGACACAGGCAGGCATCTTGTCTCCGCCCACCTTGGGACGGTAGATGTCCAGCTTCAACTCCTGCTCGGGCGTCTTGCCGTACGTGATGTCGAGTTCCGCCTGAATGGTGTCCGGCGGTGTGGAGCGCAGAGGCTCGCGTTTCGGAGCCGAAGTCGCGGGCTTCTTGGCTGGCGCCTTGGGACTCTGGGCTACAGAAACGCCTACCGGCAGGGCGAGCAGCAGAAGAAGAGAGAGGAAGGTGAAGCGGAGCATGGCGATGGATTGCCCCGCTAACGATCAAGAGGTGGTGAAACTGTCGGGAAGTTTCATCAACGCAGCGCGAAGAAAGTAGTCCGCCGAGCCTCGGCGGTCAGGAAACGTCTCCTGACTTCGCCATCTCCCACCGCTCAAAACCACCAAGCCACCTCAACACGCTATATCGACCCGGCAAACAACGTCCACCGTCCCCTCACCCACCGCCGAGCCTCGGCGGACTACTTTCCTACAACGCCGTAATCCCCGACAGCGACGCAAAACTCACGCGCCGCATGATGTCCAGGAAATCGCGCATGTACGCCGCGCCCGCCGCCGCTTCCGTGGTAGCCGCGTGAAGCGCGCTCTGCAGGCCCTTCTTCCCAATGGGCCGCGCGACCACATACTCGCGATCCAAAAACGGCTGCACCGCCCAGCGTGGCATCGCCGCGACGGCTCGCTTGCTCGCCACCAGTTGCAGAATCGCCACAGTGAGTTCCGTGGTGCGGCGCTTCGCCGGTTCTACACGTGCGGGGATCAAGACCTCGCGCAGCACATCGATGCGGTCATCCGGGATGGGATAGGTCACGAGTGTCTCTTTCGCAAAGTCACGCGCAGAGAGAAACGGCTTCGCCGTCAGCGGATGCTCCTTCGCCAGCAGCGCAGAAACTTCATAGCGGAAGAGCGGATGAAAAGCGATGTCCGGCCGCTTGATGGCATGCGACACGATCACGAGATCCGCGCGATCTTCGCCCAGCAAGCCCACGGGATCCGCGTGGAAGCCGGACACCAAATCCATCTCCACCTCCGGCCAGCGCTCGCGGAAGGCATCCATGGAAGGCATGAGCCAGTCAAAGCACGAGTGGCACTCCACGGCGATGCGCAACTGTCCCGCGCGACCATCCGCAATGCGCGAGAGATCCCGCTCTGCTTCCGCCACGCGCACCTCCACTTCCCGCGCAAGGCCCAGCAGGCGCTGACCACCCGGCGTGAGCCGCAGCGGCACCGTCTTGCGCTCGAACAGCGGAATGCCATACAGGTCTTCCAGGGCCTTCACCTGATGGGAAACTGCCGGCTGTGTGAGGTGCAGGCGTGCCGCGGCCTTGGAGAGACTGTGGGTCTCTGCAATCGCGGCAAAGGTACGCAGGTGGCGAAGCTCAAGCGGAGGAAGGGCGGAACGGCTCATAAGTATGGCGAATGTTGAAGCGCCAAAACATGAATTATGCAACATGCCGTCCGGGATTCAACTTCGGCAAGCATGACTACGAATGAATCCGCAACCAACAACGCATCTGCATCAGGCTCGTCCCCTGCCCCACTCTTCTCCCACTCGCTGGGCTTTCCCAGAGTCGGAGCAAAACGCGAACTCAAGAAAGCCGTCGAAGCCTTCTGGAAAGGCGCCTCGGATGAAACCGCGCTGCAAGCTGCCGCCCGGGAGCTTCGCGCCACGCACTGGCAGCTCCAGGCTGACGCTGGTCTCGAATTGATCCCAAGCAATGACTTCAGCCTTTATGACCAGGTGCTCGACCTGTCCTGCCTCGTGGGCAACGTGCCCGAGCGCTTCGGCTGGGATGGCAAAGGCGATGTAAATCTGGAGACCTACTTCGCCATGGCGCGCGGTCGCTCCGGCGCGAAGAAGGAAGACAATGAATCCTGCGGCTGCGGACACGAGCACGGCAATGGCACCGCAAATGGCAGCCACAACACTGGCGCGACCGCTTGTGAAATGACGAAGTGGTTCGACACGAACTACCACTACCTTGTGCCCGAGTTCAACGACGGCACCACCTTCCGCCTCGCAAGCCAGAAGCCCTTTGCCGAGTTTCAGGAAGCCCTCGCCCAGGGCCACCGCACCAAGCCGGTGCTGCTCGGCCCCGTAAGCTATTTGTACCTCGGCAAGGTGCACGGTGGAAAGAACCCTTCCTTCGACCGCTTCAAGCTGCTGCCTCAACTCCTCGAAGTGTATGGCGAGGTGCTGCAGAAGCTCGCCTCGCAAGGCGCCAAGTGGGTGCAGCTCGACGAGCCCATCTTTGCCCTCGATCTGGATACCACGATCAAGCAGCACTTCGTCACCGCTTATGATGTGCTGCGCGAGAAAGCCGGTGTGCTGAAACTCATCACCGCGTGCTACTTCGGCGCGGCAGGGTCGAACTTCCTCTCGCTCTCACGCCTTCCGGTGGAGGCCATCCATCTCGACATCACCCGTGGTGCGAGCGATCTCGATCACGGTCTGGAAGTACTGCCCCCGCGCACCATCGTTTCTCTTGGTGTCGTGGACGGACGCAACATCTGGAAGAACGACTTCGCCGCATCGCTGAAAGTCATCGACCAGGTGGTGCAAAAGCTGGGCCGCGATCGCGTGTGGCTTGCGCCCTCGTGCTCGCTGCTGCACTCGCCTGTGAGCCTGCAGCACGAAACGAAGCTGGAGTCGGTGATCAAGGGATGGATGTCCTTTGCCGCGGAGAAGCTCACGGAAGTGAGCACGCTGGCACGCCTTGCCATCTCCCCAGAGCGCGAGAGTGATGTCGCATGGCTCGCGAATCAGTCCGCACTTGCCACCAAGGCCACCGACCCCCGACTCAATGTCAGCGCCGTGCGCGAGCGCGCGGCCGCTCTCACGCCGCAGGATGAGCAACGCGACTCCTCCTTCGCAAAACGTCAGGAAGTGCAGCGCAACCGCCTGAAGCTTCCCGCCTTCCCCACCACGACCATCGGCTCCTTCCCCCAGACGGATGAAGTGCGGAGCTGGCGTGCGCGCTGGCGCAAGGGCTCGCTCACGGATGCGGAATACGAAGCGCTGCTCGGCGAAGAAACGGCGCGCTGCGTGCGCGTGCAGGAGGACCTGGACATCGACGTGCTGGTGCACGGCGAGTTCGAGCGCAATGACATGGTGGAGTACTTCGGCGAGCAACTCGATGGATTCACCTTCACGCAGAACGGCTGGGTGCAGAGCTACGGCAGCCGCTGTGTGAAGCCGCCGGTGATCTTCGGCGATGTATCACGCCCGCATCCCATGACCGTGCGCTGGTTCCAGTACGCGCAGAGCCTCACCGCACGCCCCATGAAGGGCATGCTCACGGGTCCCATCACGATTCTGAACTGGAGCTTCGTGCGCAATGATCTCTCGCGCCCCGAAGTGTGCCGCCAGATCGCCCTCGCCATCCGTGATGAAGTGCGCGACCTCGAAGCCGCCGGCTGCCGTGTCATTCAGATCGATGAAGCCGCGCTGCGCGAGTGCCTGCCGCTGCGTGAAAAGGACCGCGCCTTCTACCTCCAGTGGACCGTCGCCGCCTTCCGCGTGGCCGCGTCCGTGGTGCGTGATGAAACGCAGATCCACACGCACATGTGCTACAGCAACTTCAATGACATCATTGAAGCCATCGCCGCCATGGATGCGGATGTGATCACCATCGAGACCTCACGCTCCAGCATGGAGCTTCTTGATGCCTTCGTACGCTTCGAGTACCCGAATGAAATCGGACCCGGCGTGTATGACATCCACAGCCCCCGTGTCCCACCAGCCACGGAAATGCGCGAGCTCATGGACCGCGCCTCCGCCGTGCTGCCAAAGGACAACCTCTGGGTGAATCCCGACTGCGGCCTCAAGACCCGCGGCTGGCCCGAGGTGAAGGCCGCCCTGGCGAACATGGTGAGCGTGGCACACGCTTTGCGCGGTTGAACACCAGGTAAATCCCCCCCTTGGCCACGCACGCTCCACCCTCCTTGGGGGTGGAGCGTTTTTTATGGCTGTTTGGAATGATGCAACTGCCCGGCCAATGGAGCACGTTGATTGCACGGCCTGTTAATTATTCGGGCAACCTCGGTCAATCCAATCCGCAATGCGAGCGATGTCCGCAGGATCCATGAAGGGCCCAGAGGGAGGCATCTGGCCGATGCTTCCGGTATTGGGATCGAAGATGGTGCCGGGCGTACCGCTGAGGGACATGATGAGGTTTGAGTTTTTCGAATCATTCACCACGAGCACTTTGAGCGGATTGCCTGTGTCCGGATCCTCAACTCTGGGAATGTTTCCCGTGATAAATTCCTGATAGGTCATGGTCTTCCAGAAGGCACGATGCGGCGCGAGGTTGATGGGAACATTGTTATTCGCGACAAACGTATCGAGCAACGCCTGCACGTCAGCGTACGAATTCAGCGGTGCCATCTTGAGTGTGGTGACCTCGTTCGCGGCCAGACGAAGCTTCTGCTTGGCGAGGAGCTTCTGCTGCACGTCATTTCTCTGAATGAGTCCATTCTTCAGGATATGGCTGATGTTCAGATTCATGTTCGGCATGCCTCCTCTGCCTCTTACCTGATGGCAGGAGAAGCAGTTCTGCCCCACCCCCTGTGTGAAGGTCTCCATGGTAACGTTGGAGAGCTGGGTGGAACCAGTCGTCAACGCCTGGATCTGCTGGCTGGTAAGTGTGGGCGCCAGGGCATTCGCCTGCTTGAACCAGACCCCGCCGCCGAGAAGGTAGTTCTTCCACACAGAGTCCGCCTCGAGTTGACTCAAAACGCTGGCATTGAGAGTCTGGATGTTCGTAGTGTCCTGTTGGGATCCTCCACCGAGCACAAACTGCAGGAACGCATTCGTGATGGGAGACAGCTTGCTTGCCTGGGTATCCAACGTGAGGGTCACAGGAAGCCGATTGCAGGCGGAGGCAGGAGTGTTCGCGGTGTAAAAATTCCAGTCCTTGTCACTCACCGGCTGATTGCTGTCGGGCTGCATGCCTGTGGGAAGCGTGGGTGCATTCTTCACATGCTCGAAGGTGGACCAGATGAACTCCGGGTGGTCCTTCACCACACCGACCACGTGAATGCCGACCAACGCCACCGTGACATTCTCCACCTTGGTCCTGTCCACGATGATGTCGTCATTGGTGCAGGTGTTCCCCGAAGCCGAACACGTCAACGGATGAATCATCGCAGGAGCGGTGAAAAACCCCGCGGTGGATTCACCTTCCGCAACGATGCGCCAGGAGGATTTGATCTCCAGCGATCCCACGGGAAAGTTCAGTGTCGGTGATGCAGCAACGTAGTTCTCTTTGATGAAGAGTTTGTTGTCCCGCACGAAGTTGTAGTACACATCATTGATGTGGGAGATGTAGTACACCGGGCGCCCGTTCTTATCGACGAGCAAGCCTCCGGAACCAGCTTGCTCCACCTCGTCAAAGGTCGTGGGATCCTCTTTCTTCCCCACGCGCGGCATGAGAAGGAGCGGACGCTTCTTCAAACCTTCCAGCGCTTTCGCATTAAGGGGCGAAGGAGCCCTTCCCGGCATGAACAATTGATCCGCAGTGGGCATGTCCATGAGCCGGATGCGGCCGCCTCCCGTGTCCTGCGTCAGCCAGAGAAAGGTCTGCCACCCCCACTGGTGGAAGTCACAGTTGCTGGTGAATGACTTGTTGAAGTCAGGGGCCGGGGTGTTCTGGTGAGGGAACCATGCTGCAGGCGCCGGGCACTGAGCAGGTGCACTCGACGCTGGAATAAGAAGGGCCGCGAATGCAGCGGCCCAAGGAAGATAACAATGACGCAGAATATTCATGGGTGGCGGTGGTGAACGAGTGATCTCCAGCGCGAGGGAGCCTTTGCGGCGCGCCTGGCGCCGAACTCACGCATTTTGCACGGACATCTGCCCAGCTACATTACGGAGCAAAGATTATTCGAAACGACACTCGAACACAATCTAAAAGTTTTTCCATGCACTTCATTATTTATGAAGCATTCACCTCATTTACTTGCCTCACGGCTCACAATCACGCACTCGCAGACGACGTTCCCACACTGGACTCCTCCGGGAAAACACCGGATTCACCACACAAAAAAATCCCCGCCGGGACCAGCGGTCGCGGCCACAGCATGTACAACAGGCTCGTGATATGCGGCATCATACGACACCGCCTGAAACTGTTTTGTGGCTGCGACCGCTGGTCACGACGGGGATGAAGGCACTGACGTATGAAAGAGGGTGCGGTGGAGATGACAAGAAAACTGATGGTAACAAAGGGCAGGAACCGCACGATTGATGCCAAGGATTCGCATTCCCCACTACTGGCGATCGGCGGCGCAATACTTATTTAGACGATTGGAAGAACCAGCTCAGTCCGACCATCGATCGCACCCACATCCTGGCCCCCGCTGTCGTCAGCGTCTCGTGGCTGCAATATCCCACAGCACCAAGAAGAACCCCTGCGGAGACCACCTTGCGCGCTGCGCGCAGGGTGGTACACGAGGAGTAATGCCACCCCTCCGCGCTCGAGTCACTCACGAGACGTTTCCCTTGCTTCAAGTCATGATCATTTCGTGATCACACTGACACCAAGATCGTCGACCACATCATCACCTCGGTATTTCCAGCGGCGCATTCATCGCCGCAGCCACTGCTGGTGAAGGAGGCGCCGGTGCTGGCGCTGTTCCATTCAGCGTGAGCAGACGCAGGATGGGGCCGCGGTTCTGCACCAGGTCCTCCAGCGTGTAGTGATCCAGCACATCCAGGAAAGCATCACGCGCCTCGTGAAACACGCCCTTCAAGCGGCACGTCGGAGAGATGCGGCACACATCCGTGGCAGGATTGAAGCACTCCGCCAGATTGAAGTGCGTCTCCGTCTGCCGGATGACGTCTCCCACACGGATCTCGTCCGGTTTCTTCCCCAGCTGGATGCCACCTGAGCGCCCTCGTCGGTTGTTGAGGAAACCGACCTTTCCGAGGTAGTGGACGATTTTGACGAGGTGGTGGTGAGAGATTCGGTACGCCTGCGCGAGTTCGCTCAGCGTCACCTTCTGGTTTTCCCGCGCGGCCGCGTAGATCAGCACCCGTAGCGAGTAGTCAGAAAAGCGGCTGAGTTCCATGGGTTGAGCATAAGATGGGGGTAAGATGCAGCTTTGAGCCCACCGGGCTTTCCACATGCACCTGGGAGGATGGGCCGACTGAAAGCACAGTTCGAGCCAAACCCCTCGCCATCTCATTCGCAATCACCCGGAATTGCTTTTCGCCACCGCGCGCGCTCCACAGATTTGCTAAGCGCGAGCCACTGAATCTCAAAGTCTGTCTTGGGATACGGAAAGGCATCCTCAGCCCAGTCCAGTCGCTGAAACGCGGACTGGCCGGACATCACCTCCAACGCCTCCTGATAATAGTTGTGGTCGTCCGTCTTGAAGAGGAATTCACCTCCCTCGCGCAGCACCTTGCGCAGGCCACCGAGGAACTCGGCGTCATTAAAAAGGCGGCGTCCGTGATGCTTCTTCTTCGGCCACGGGTCCGGGCACAGCACATGAATGCGCGTGGCCAGGTCCGCCGGCAGCAGCCAGCTGAGGGTGTAGGTGGTCTCCAGTCGGAGGACACGGACATTCTTCAGGCCGCGCTGCCGGATGCGCTTCGCTGTCTTCTCCACGCGTCCAAGGAGTCGCTCCACCCCGAGGAAGTTCCGCTCCGGATACAGCGCCGCCATTTCCACCAGGAAGGTGCCATCCCCGCTGCCCAAGTCCAGCTCCAGGGGCCGTTCCCACTCGGCAAAGATTTCCTGGGGTGTGAGTTCGCGGAAGTAATCGGCGGGGGTGAAGATCGGGGCGGCGAGTTCGGTCATGAAGGAAGCGGTCGGCACGAGAACAAAGGGCAAACCACAGCGGTAGGGCGGAGGCGGGAACCGTCAAGCATTTCGCTCGCTTCCCAAAGTAGCTGCTCGCTTCTCAGATGGATGCTTGCCCGTCGGACTACGCGGCCGGGTTATTTAGGACCCAGCCCCAAAAAAGTGAGCATCCCCCAGCACCCGTGCTGTCCAAGATTCGCTTTTAGCCAAGTTCCGTTAAGGAATTCCGGGATTATCACGTTCACCCTCGAAACTCATGCTCATTTTCGTGTTTACACCTCTTTAAGGTATCCGTTGTACTGAAGACTTTTGCCCCGCCTCCCGTTCACCAACCTATGAAACTGCCCTCCCTCAACTCCCGCAGCCACCTTCTGTCCCGACAATACCGACGCGCCCGCGCCCTGGGCTTCACCCTTGTCGAGCTCGTGCTCGTGCTCACCATCCTTGCCGTGCTCATGGGCGCCGCGATTTATCAGCTCAACAAGGGCGGCTTCTTCGACATGGCGGTGGACCAGCGCGTGCAGAGTGACATCAAGACCATCGGCATGTCCCTGGATGCCTACCGCATCAGTGCGGGACGTTACCCCACCACGGAGCAGGGCCTGGAGAAGCTGATGGAAAAGCCCAACAAGGACCGCGAACCCTTCCTCAAGGAACTCCCCGAAGACCCGTGGAAGCAGCCGTACAAGTACCGCAATCCCGCCACCAAGTCCAAGGACGGCTATGACGTCTACTCCATCGGCAAGGACGGCCAGGACAACACCGAGGACGATCTGGGCAACTGGAAGCCCGCGGAGCCCAAGTAATTAAATAGATAGAGAGCCGCCGCCCCTGCCAGTCAGTACGCGGCGGCAAAACCCTCCCCATGAACGCACAAAGCCACAGGCACAGCGCCCCGCATCGGTGGGGACGCCGCGTGGCGGCGTTCACGTTGATTGAGCTGGTCCTCGTGCTGACCATCCTGGCCGTGATCGCCGGCGCAGCGGTGCCCAGTGTCACCGGCATGATGCAGGAGGCGGAGGCACGCAAGCCTCTGGAGGACCTGGCCCGTCTCGCAAAGCGAACCCGCCTGCGCGCCATGGAGGAGAAGCGCCCCTACCAGATCGCCTTCACCAGCACTGGCTACACCGCCACCCGCTACCTCTCCCCCTACCTGCAGGCGGCGCAGATCGATGAGTTCATCCAGCGCTCCGAGCATGAGGCCGAGCAGAAGCAGGAAGCGGGACTCATCCAGGAAAACGGAGAGGCCACACCGGCCATCACCCCACCGCCAGCCTCCGCCTCCGGCACGGGCGCACCCCAGTCCGTTCCACCTCCGCATGTTTTCAAGGAATGGACAGAAAAACACTCCCTCCCCGAGGGCATGACCTGCAGCATCCAGTACTGGTACGAGCCGCAGGCCACCTCCGTTGAGGGCACCGAGGTGAAGCTCTGGGTGTTCCAACCCACCGGCATGGTCACGCCTCTGAAGGTGACCATGACGACTTCCGGCGGGACGGCTTATTCCGCCGATTTCAATGCCCTGACGGCGGACATCGTCAAAGAAACCTCGGAGTGATTCACTCATGATTCTGCCCAAGGGAGCACTACCACCAGCAGCAGCCCGACTTCCCGCTACGGTCACCCTCCGCGCGGGCAGGAGACGGGGCGGCTACCTGCTCCTGGAGTTGATCCTCGCCATGAGCATCTTCTCCCTCGCCGTGATGGGATTTGCGCAGACCCTGCACATGGCCCTGCAGACCACCGGCGTGCTGAACCGTGAGAATGACATCCGCATCGGCATGCGCTCCTTCTTGGAGGAGGTGCGCCGCAAGCCGCTGGCTGAGCTGACCCAAAGCTACACGGACGAGCGTCTTGGTGTGACCTTCAACAGCGCAGCTGAGGAACTTACCCTGAAGGATCGCAACGGCACCGTGCTCAAGGATCTGCACAAGCTGATCGTCACCGCGACCTATACCGCCAGTGGTGAGAGCCATTCGGAAGCGCTGGAAGTGTGGGTCTACAAGACTGCTACCGAAGGAAGGAGCGGACAGCAACAGCAGCAATGAGAACCCGGCATTCGCAGTCCGAAGTCGAGGTCCGGAGGGCGCCGCGCTTCACGACCTCCGCCTTCACCCTCATGGAGGTCATCCTCTCGCTGTCCCTGCTGGCTCTGCTGTCCGGCATGGTCTTCGGCATTGTGCGGGTCTCGATGACCACGGCCATGGAGACGCGCCAGGTCCAGCTCGAGAACGATGAGCTGAACCGCTTCATCTCGCTCTGCCGGCACTCTTTCCAAAGCCTGCCGTCCACCGCCATCCTCACGCTGAAGATCACGGATACCTCCCAGCCCATCAAGCAGGAGCTCACGATGAGCGGCGCGCCGGATGCCTTCTCCTTCGGCCTGAATCCGATGTCGTATAATGATACCATCATCGGCACACGCCCCGACTATGCCGCGACGGAGGCCGCAGAGTCAGGACAGCAGCTTTACTACCTGGCTCTCAGCCGGAAGGATATCATCCCCAAGGACCCCGACACAGGAGATGTCGTGGCCCAGACCAGTGGTGAAGGCGTGGCCGCACCGGATGACCTGGGGCGCTACTGGATGCCACTCATGCAAAATGTGAGCTCACTGACGTGGCGCTTCTACAAAGTAGATGACGACACCTGGGTGGAGGAATGGGACAGCACGAATCTGCCGCAACTGGTGGAGATGAACCTTCTCCTTGCCGAGCGCACCCTGCCCATCCGCGTCGTCTTCGCCCTGCCCACGGTGAAGCTTGCCGGGGCGAATCCCGCCCTGCGTCCGCAGACGACAACCTCCAGCACCAGCGACCAGGGCGGCGGCGGCGGTGGTGGAAACAATGGAGGCCGCGGCGGCAACAATCAGGACGGTGGACGGGGCCGCGGTGATGGCGGCGATCGTGGCCGTGGTAGTGACGGCGGCGGTCGCGGTGGAGATGGGCGTGGACGTGGAGGTCCGGGTGGCCCTGGTGGACCCGATGGTGGCGGTCGCGGCCCAGGTGGTGGTGGCCCCGGCGGCGGCCAAGGTCAAGGTCAGGGCCAGGGGAATTTTGGCGGCGGCGCGCAACCTCGTGGCGGTGGCGGTGGTTCTACAGGTGCGCCATCGGGCGGCGGAGGCGGCGGTGGTGGCGGCGGCAGGTAGGCATTCATTTAGATGGGTTTGCGGATGAAAAGGAACAGAGAAGGCAGCAGCGCAGGTGGTACGGAGGCCGGAGAGGCCGGGTCCGTCTGTGCGGTTGTGCCCGCGTCTGATTCCATGTCCTCGTGCCCTGGAAGCCTGTCCAAGGAGGGGCGACTTCAGTCGCCCGATTCCTCGCGCCCCGAGCGCGAGTCAACGGCGGCTAAAGCCGCCGCTCCTTGGGGTGAGCAGCGCAGTTTGCGTTTTCTTTCACACCATCGCCGGTCACGCCGTGAGGGTGGTTATGCACTCATCCTCGTGCTGGCCGCCATCGGCCTCATGACCTTCACCGTCATCCCGCTGGTGAACTACCTGAATGACAGCGTCGATGACAACGGCCTGGAGTCCCTGCGCTTCCGCGCCCTGCACCTTGCCGAGTGCGGCATTGCCGTTGGATTGCATCCCCAGATACGCCCGGGTGACCCGGTGCTGCAGCAGACCGTGGGAGAGGACAGCGGATTCTCCGTCACCATTTCCTCCGAAGGTGCGCGCATCCCCATCAACTACATCACCGACTCCCGTTACCGGGAGATCATCTACAATCTTTTCATCCTCTGGCAGCTCAGTCCTCAGGAAGCCGAAACCGCCGTGGATGGTCTCGCGGACTGGGTGGACACGGACAGCCAGATGCGGACCTACGGCGGCGAGTCCGACTATTACAAGGAGCGCGGCTATTCCGACTTCCCCCGAAACAAGGGCTTCGGCTCACTGGATGAAATGATCCTCGCGAAGGGCATGGACGCCGTGGAGCGCATGAAGCCCGACTGGAGAAACTACTTCAGCACCTATGGCGACGGCTACATCGACCTGAACTACGCCCCGCAGGAGATTCTCATGGCCGTGGCAGATGTGGAGGAAAATGCCGCGCAGTCCCTCATCCGTGAGCGCAGCGGTGCGGACGGCATTCCCAACACGGAGGACGACAAAAAGCTGAGCCTCAACCAGGCCACCCAATTGCTGGGCATGGACGGCCAGCAGGCCACGTCCCTCAACAGCCTTCTCACCGCAGACCACCTCACCCGCCGGGTGGAAAGTGTGGGAAGAATCGGCGAATCCACGTACAAGGTGGTGGTGATTGCCCGACGTCAGGACGATGGATCCTTGAATTACCTCGCCCGATTTGAAGAATGATGATGATCTGAAACGAACGCATGAGTGCCAGCGCCGCCAGTTTTCTCCTTCCTGATACCGAGCCTTCGTGGAGGCTCTGGCGTTCCCTTGCGTCCACGAAGGCGGAGCCCGTGAGTTCGCCGGCGGAGTTCCGGGAACAATCGCGCCCCATCGTGGTAGGCCTGCCTGCCACCGCGTGCCGCACCATCGGCCTCATGCTCCCCACGGTGGATACCACGTTGCTCCCCTCAATGGTGGAAGCCCAGCTCGAGCGTCGCGGCATTCACGTGGAGAAAACTCCCACGCCGAATTTCGCATGGCATCTCCTGGGTCAGAGTCAGGGACAGTCCTTCGTGAGCGTGGATGTGCTGGCGCACCCCTTCCCCGGGGATCTGGCCGTGCCTCATGCGGTGAACTACACCGCCGCGCTCCGTCTTGTCACCCTGCCTGCGAACAACCTGTGCATCGTGGAGGAGCTCGGCCTTCTCGTGCTCGTGGCAAACTTCCAGGGCCGCCTGTGGCACAGCCACGTGACCGGTTTCGCGGAGATGCCCGTGCAGGATCTCGCCCGCGAACTCGATCTGGCCCGGCTCACCCTGGAGTCACAGGAAGGATTCGGCGTGGTGCGCGGCGTGACCCTCGCAGGTGAGCGTCCCGCAGCGCTGGCCACGGAGTTGCGCAAGTACATCAGCATGCCGATTGAAGTCGCGGGTCCTCCGGGAGCGAATCGTGGCCTGGATCTGAAGGCGCTGCCGAAGCTGCTGCCCGTCTCGGTATTCACCGCGCAGGCGAATCGTGAATCCCGCCGCCGTCTCGTCTCCGTGGGCATGCTCACCATGGTGCTGTATGCCATCCTCTTCGCCCTTGGCTGGTGGCACCTGCAGTCCCTGAAGGCAGAGGCTGCGGATTTGGAAGCGCGTGCCAGCGGTCTCCGCGAACCGGCGGAGCGTGTGCGCACCTCTTTTGAACGTTGGCGCGCCCTGGAGCCTGCCGTGGAGAAGCAGCGCTACCCCATGATGCAGCTCAGCCACGTGACGAGCATCATGCCGCCCAGCGGCATCGTCATCAAACGCTTCTCGGCCAAGCCCACTGAAATCGAACTGCGCGGTGACGCACGTGACCTGCAGACTGCCGCCCAGTTCCTGGAAGACCTCAAGAAGCATCCCAAGCTCGACCGCTTCCATTGGGAGATGCCCACCCCCGACATCAAGAACAAGATCGCCTCCTTCCGCATCACCGGCAAGATGGACAGCGGCACGTGATGCTCCTTCCAGTCTCTTTTTGATCCATTTTTCCAATATCCCATTTTTCCAACCCTCCTTTGAAACGCACCTTCAATTCCCGCGAAAAGCGGCTGCTCATCATCTGCCTCTCCACGATTTTCCTCGTGGGGAATTTCATGGCGGTGCGCGAATTCCTGGGCCGCCGCAAGGAACTCGCCACCAAGCTGGATGACATGAAGCGGCAGGAAACCTCCAACCGCCTGATTCTCCAGGATGGACCGCGCATGGAGAAACTCAGTGCCTGGCTGGACAAGTCCATGCCCTACACGAACTCCGCCGGCAAGGCGCAGGGCCAGCTCCTCGATGACCTGCGGAACTCAGCGCTCGACATGGGACTGAAGACGGAGAACGAAAATCCGCTGGAGTCGCTGGAGCTCTCCCACCACAACGAAGTCTCCGTGAGCCTGCGCGTGCGCGGAGCCCAGGAGGTGGTGATTGGCTGGCTGCTCACCCTGCAGTCGCCGGAGAAGTTCACCGCCATCAAATCCGTCGAGCTGGAACTGGACACCCGCTCACGTGAGAAAACCCCGCAGGCCCAGTGCAACATCACCGTGGCACGCTGGTTCAATCCGCAACCGCCGCCCGGGTATCAGGAGCCCACACCTGCCCCAGCCCCCGCCCCGGCGGCTGTGCCTGCTGAAAACTCCAATCCGCTCGAGCTCACCACCCCGCTCGACGGCATCCCCCTCGCCCCGTCCTAATTTCCATCCAAGCCATGAAGCCTACCACCACCGCCCGTGCGCTTCTGCTGCTGCTGTGTGCATCCGCAACCAGCGCGACCGCACAGCAAGCCACCCCGGGACAGGACCCGGATCTGCCACAGCGCGTGGACCCCACGGAGATCGCGCCGCTCGTGGCCTCTTCTCCCTTCACGCGCTCTCTCAATCTTTCTGACTCACTCGTTCTCACCGGCATCGCCTACATCGAGGGCAAGCCAGTGGTGACCGTGATGAACAAGGAAACCAAGGAAAGCCACGTGGTAGGTGAGATCCCCAACGCCCAAGGATGGAAGCTCGCAGAAACCAGCGCGACCGTGAAGCTCAACCGCACCCAGGCAAAGCTCATGATTGGCACGGAGATCGTGACCGTGCGCTACAGTGAGGAACAACTCACCCCGGAAGCGATGAAAAAAGGCGGCTATCGCCCCGGTGGCGGTGACGGCAGGGGCGACGAACACCGTGACCGTGGCGGCGACGGCCCGCGGCGTGAATACCCCCGCCCCAGCGAAGAGGATCGCCAGCGCTTCATGGCCATGTCAGAGGACGCCCGAAGGAAGTTCATGGATACCCTGCGCGAGAATGGTGAAAAATTGCGCATGGCCTCTCCTGAGGAACGCTCCGCTTTTATCAAGAGCGTCAGAGACAAGGTGGAAGCCGAAGACAAACAAGGCAAGCGCTGAAGCTTTCCGCACGTTTCCACGTTCATCCGATCCTGCATCACTCCCAACGCATCAACCTCCTTCGCTCCTCCCGCTTTCTCATGCATTGCCTCCCCCCCCTCGCTGCTCCTGTAGTACGTACCCGCCCCCCTTTTTACCTGCCTCTGGTGATGCTGATGGGAACGCTGGCGTGCAGTGGCAGCAGCGCCCTCCACGCGCAGATTCGCGGCACCACCCTGAAGCCGGATACCACGACCAGCCCGCGTGAGTTCCGCCCGCTGGCGAACATGCCTGCCGAGCAGCGCCTGCCCATGGATCCCCTCGTGGCGCAGGCAGCGCCGCAGCCCACGCAGCAACCCTCCTCTCCCACCGCGCCCCAGCCCGGCGGTCCGGGAGGTCCAGGTGGCCCCGGCGGTTTCGGCAGAGGCGGCTTTGGACGCTCTGCGGGCAGCAGCACGGAGGAACTTTTCCGCATCGATGGCGACAAGGTCTCTCTGCAGTTCCCGAACAACACCATCAGCGACATCCTCGGCATCTATGAGCGCCTGACGAACAAGACACTGGTCAAGGACACCACCATCTTCGAAGGACAGACCATCAGCCTCGTGACCCCGGTGCCGGTGGACAAGGCGGAGGCCATCAAGCTCATCGAAGCCGCGCTGCTCACCAACGGCTATGCCATCGTCGCGGATCCGGACGGCAAGAGCTCCCGCATCCTCTCCACACGCACCACCACCGCCACCAGCGGCGCGCAGTTCTCCCAGGGGGTGAAGTTCTACCAGAGCGCCAATGACCTGCCGAACAACGAGACCATCGTGAGCTACTTCATGGGCCTCACGAATCTGGATCCCGCGGAAGCCGCCACCATGCTGGGTGGTCACGTGGGCCTGAATCCCTACGGCCGCATCACCCCGGTGCTCAGCCCTCCCGGACTGCTCATCACGGAAAACGCGAACATCGTAAAGCAGCTCGTCGCCATTCGTGAAGTGATCGATACCCCGGGCGCGGCCAGTTCCCTGGTCACGAAATTTGTCCTGCTGAAGTACGCAGATGCCGCCACCGTGGCGCAGATTGTACAGGCCACCTTGAACGCGCAGGCGCAGGACAAGGAGGCGAAAGGCATCACCACCATTCGCGGCCAGGGCACGTCTCAGGGAGGTGGCGACAACAATCGCCCCCAGCAGCCCCAGCAGCAGAGCAACAACAATAACAACAACCAGCAAGGCCAAAACCGTCGTGTGCAGGCCACCTCCCAGGTGATTGCGGATACGCGGCTCAACCAGGTCCTCGTGGTCGCGGAACCGGACGAGTACGCGTATGTCGTAAGCCTCATCGCCGAGTTCGACAAGCCGGTGGATGTGCCCACAGCCTACGAACGCAAGCTGAAAAACGTCTTCTCCGTGGATGTGCTCTCCGTGCTGGCGGACATGCTGCGTGAACCGGTGGGCGGCGCTACGCAGCTTCCTGGCGGCGGCACGGTCTCGGCGCAGCAGCAGCAGCTCATCACCAGCAGCAATCAGTTCCTCACCGGCGCCTCGGGAGCCCAGCAGCGTGGGGGCACCTTCAACGCGAGTGCCGCCAGCACCGCCACCACCGGCACCACCGGAGGGGTGACCTCCCGCCCGGACCTCCTCCTTGAATCCGAGGAACAAACCGCGCCTGTCTCTGTACTCATCAACAAGACCCGCCTTATCGCGGACCCGCTGGCAAACAGCATCATCGTTATCGGACCGAAGGAGAATCAGGACAAGGTGGACATGCTGCTCGACAAGCTCGATCGCAAGTCTCCGCAGGTCTACCTCGCCACCGTCATCGGCCAGCTCACGTTGGGGGATGGCTACCAGTTCGGCGTCAATTACCTGCAACGCTTCACCCAGACAGGGTCCAACAGCGGCGTGGCCAGTGCACTCATCACGCGTGAGGACATCATCTCGAACAACAACGTGGCCGACATGACGAACAACCTGATCACGACGGCCATCGCAAACAGCCAGGGCTTCAACCTGTATGGACAGATCGGTGAGTCGGTCGATGTCTTCGTCTCCGCGCTGGAAACCACGAATGACTTCAAGGTGCTGTCCCGCCCGAGTGTCTTTGCGCAGAACAACCGCCGCGCCATGATCACCAGCGGTCAGCAGATTCCCGTTCCCTCCCAGACACTGACCAACGCCTCCTCACAGAACGCAGCCAACCAGGGCAACGTCACCACCACCATCGAGTACAAGGACGTGGTGCTGAAGCTGGAAGTCATCCCGCTCATCAATCCGGATGGCGATGTCACCCTGCGCATCGCCCAGGTGAACGACACCGTGATCGGCAATCAGATCGTGGGAGAGAACGACGTGCCCATCATCGGCACCGAGCAGCTCACCACCACCGTGACCGTGCCCACGGGCAACACGATTGTGATCGGCGGTCTGATTTCCGAGCAGAACAAGACGGACACGCAGGGCATCCCTGTCCTCAGCCGCATCCCCGGCCTGGGCCGTCTCTTCAAGGAGGACGTCACCAGCAAGCAGCGCAAGGAGCTGATTGTCTTCATCCAGCCTGTGGTGGTGACGGATGACTTCGCCGTGCGCAAGGCCAGCAAGCAGGAAGACCTGCGCACCAAGGTCGCTGAAAATGCCTACCATGCCTTCCCCCAGACTGTGGTGCCCAAGGCCGTGGCCGTGCCGGACCCCGATCCGCCCCTGAAGCGCAAGTGGTACGAAATCTTCAAGAAGACCGAAGGCATTCCCAGCTCTCCGCCGCCCCCGCCCAAGAACGGGACGGGCACGACAACCACGGAGACGAGGACGTATTTCCCGCGTACAAAGTAGGAGAAAAGGCCCGAAGTTTTCGGTGGGCAAGCATGAAGTCGGTGGATAGTCTCGAAGACTGCCACCGATGCGTGCATGCCATGAAGACGTCCTACTTGCCGGGGAGAATTGCCCTCACGACTATTGCTTCTTTGGCACTCGCACCTGTTCGTGCGTTTGCCGACATTAGTTTTGAGAACGAACCACCTTCGCCCGTGGATATTTGGAATGACTTTATTGGATTGATTGTCTGTTCGATTTTCATCCTCATCGCCGCAGCAGTCATCGCGTGGATCTGCTGGTGGGGAGTCCGGGCGAGACGCCTCCATTCTGGGTCGTGAAATCCGTCGCCTTCTGAGATGCAATTGCAGCAGATCGATCATGTCGCCCTCCGGTGCGCCTCGCCGGAAGCGACGAAGGCGTGGTATGTCGCCACGCTTGGGTTCGAGCACGTCTTTCCGGGCCAGTGGTCTGGCAGTCCCATCATGCTGCGCCTGGGCTCGACCTACCTCACGCTCTTTCCCCAGAAGGAGAATGAGCCTCCTGCACGCAACGGCCAGGCATGGCACCTCGCCTTCCGGGCTGCGACCTATGCAGACTTCCAATCAGCGCAGGCAGAACTTCAGGCGAAGGGTGTCTCGTTCCAGTTTCAAGACCACGAGATTTCCCACTCGATCTACTTCTTTGATCCGGACGGGTTCTTATTGGAGATCACCACGTATGATGTGGTGAGTGATGTGCGGGGGTCGGCATGTGCTGAATAGCGACGCATCTGTCGCGTCATCATTGCAGTGTTGTGCGCGGGTTGAGCATCCCAAAAAATGGGTGTGGTCGCGTACGTGGGATTCAACACAGAGACGCCGAGACACAGAGGGCACAGAGACTGAGGAAATACAGGTTCCCTCGTGCCCTGAGAGTCCAATCAGTCCCAGCCTCAGTCTCCGAAGTTTTCTCTGCGCCTCTGTGTCTCTGTGTTGAATCCCATGCAGCCTGCCACACCCAGGATTCATGGGCGCGTCGCCCGCCACAACACCTCACACCTACCCCACTGCCGTCCATCTTCCCCGACCCATTCGATTCAAGAGTGTAGCTCACCCCTCGCTCCTCACCTCGAATGTCAGCCACCAAGACAGCCTCTCACAAACGGACCAAGCCCCCCACAAAAGCCCACTCGTCCTCACACCCCAGGTTCGCCCGCCCGGGCGAAGGCCGATGGTCCACTATTCGCTGGGGCAGGCTTTCCATCCGCGGCTGGGTAGAGCTGCTCGCCATCTTTCTCGCGTTGGTGGTCCTGTACTCCATCCTCTTCGTACGGCGGCAGCACATCGAGTACCGGCCCGCGCACACCTTCTCGGTTCATGATCCGGCCTTCTTCGGCTCAGCCCACGCAGCGGCCAATCCCGTGCCCATCGAGGGCAATCGCATCACGCTGCTGCACAATGGCAATGGCATCTTCCCGGTGATGCAGGAGTCCATTCGCGGAGCGAAGAAGACGATCAACTTCGAGGCCTTCCTCTTCCACTCCGGCGAAGTCGGCAACCAATTCATCGATGCCCTGATCGAGCGCGCCCAACACGGCGTGGA
This sequence comes from Roseimicrobium sp. ORNL1, assembly GCF_011044495.1. Classification (GTDB taxonomy): domain Bacteria; phylum Verrucomicrobiota; class Verrucomicrobiia; order Verrucomicrobiales; family Verrucomicrobiaceae; genus Roseimicrobium. Next base: position 2,983,092 of record NZ_CP049143.1, on the reverse strand, counting down.
AGTGCGCGTGCTGCTGGATGGCATCGGCTCCGGCACGGATCTGGAAAACAGCGACGTGCAGAAGCTGAAGGATGGCGGCTGCAAATTCGCCTACTACCACCCCACTCGTGCGTTGCGCGTGGACCGCCTCAACCGCCGCAGCCACCGCCGTGTGCTGGTGGTCGATGGCAAGGTCGCCTTCACCGGTGGCGCAGGCTTTGCCGACGAATGGCAGGGCGACGGCGCGAAGCCGGATAACTGGCGCGAAGTGCACGCCAAATTGGAAGGCCCCATGGTGGCACAACTCCAGAGCGCCTTCCAACAACACTGGCTCTCCGAGACCGGAGAAATGCTCTCCGGCGCAGGCCACTTCCCTCCCCTCGAACGCGCCGGTGATCTCAAGGTGCAGGTGACCACCTCGGATGAGTTCACCGTGGCCGCGCTACCTTTGATTCAGGCGGTGGCCATCGCGGCTGCGGAAAAGACCATCTACATCACCAATCCCTACTGCACGCCCACCGATGAGCAGGTCTATCTCCTCGGCGAAGCCGTGAAGCGCGGGGTGGACGTGAAGATGATCCTCCCCGGCCAGCACAACGACCAGCCCGCCACCAAGGCCGCCGGCCGCGGCAGCTACGGCAAACTGCTGGAAGCCGGCGTGAAGCTCTATGAATTCAAACCCACCATGATCCACTCCAAGACCATGGTGGTGGACGGCATGTTCTCCATGTTCGGCACCTCCAACCTCGACGCCCGCTCTTCACTCATCAACGAAGAGATCGACGTGACCGTCTACGACGCCAGCTTCGGCGCCGAGATGGATCGCGTTTTCCGCGAAGACCTCAAGAATTGCCAGGAATACAAGCTGGAGGACTTCAAGAAGCGGTCGGTGAAGGAACGCCTGACCGAGTGGCTGGTGTATCCGTTTCACTCGCAGTTGTAGCTCCGTGAAGGGTGGCGGGAGCCGGTGGAGAGAATCGTCTCTTTCCACATTGCGTTTTAGGCGACCCCTGTGTTAGACACCTCCCGTGCCCAAAACATCCCCCATGAAAGCACCGCTTCTCCTCGCCGCTCTCTCAGGACTGTCGCTCGCAAGCTGCTCGACTCCTGCCCCTGTCCGTCCTCCTCAGCTCGCCGGCCAGGAGGTGCCCGATGAGAACATCGTCATCGATTTCACCAAGCGGTACAATCTGGTGTGCGATGACGGGACAGGATCGAGAACCTACCAATCCTGCCGTGTTCTCGGTTACACGGGCGACACGGTTCGCGATGCGGATGGCTCGATGAAGTCGGGCTACGGTCACTTCGGACGCTGGCTCGCGGTACAGCTTCCAGGAGGACGCCGTGTTTTCATGTCTCCGAGCAGCATCAACTTCCTCGAAGAAGCACAGTGAGGAGCGGGGTCAGACCTTGGCGTCACTCCACCCACTTCCACACCGCCACGACCAGCACCGCCACGCCAAAGGCGAGCAGCAAAAGCCCGGGAAAGCCGCGGAGTTGGTTGGAAGCCATGAGGGGTGTCTTGTGGTCCTGAATATTAACAAACACAAAATGTGGGGAAAGAGACGGAGAGTTATCACAATTTGTTTGACACTCCAAAAGAAACCCCTACTGTCGCGCTCCCCATTTTTAGACAAACGACGAGACCTGTATAGCAACCGAATAAGACATGAAAACCTTTTCTGCCAAGGCCCAAGAAGTGGAGCGCAAGTGGTGGGTCATTGATGCCGCTGACCAAGTGGTGGGCCGTGTGGCTGTGAACGCAGCGAATATCCTTCGCGGCAAGAACAAGCCCATCTTTACCACCCACGTTGACACCGGCGATAACGTCATCATCGTGAACGCAGAGAAGGCCGTTTTCACGGGTAAGAAAGAGACGGACAAGACCTACACCTCCTTCTCCGGTTACGTCGGCGGCCACAAGTCCACCAACCCCGAGCGCATGCGCCAGAAGCATCCCGAGCGCATCCTTGAGAAGGCCATCTTCGGCATGATCCCGCACAACCGTCTCGGCAGCGCGGTCCTTCGCAAGCTCCACGTGTACGCTGGCAGCAGCCATCCTCATGAGGCCCAGCAGCCGCAGGCTTACAAGCTGGTCTAATCTCCCGAACACGACTGACCAGCACTGATTCCCTTCTGATATGAGCATCACTTCCTTCGACGCCGTCGGCCGACGCAAGACCTCGATTGCCCGCGTGTTCCTCCGCCCCGGCACTGGCAATGTCACGGTGAACAACCGGACCCTTGATGAGTATTTCCCCACCGTCACCCTGCAGAACCAGCTTCTGGCTCCCCTGCACGTGACCAGCAACGCCCAGAACTTTGACGTGAAGGTCACCGCTACCGGCGGCGGCGTTACCGGCCAGGTGGGCGCCATCCGCATGGGCCTCGCCCGCGCGCTTTGCCTTGCCAACCCTGAGAACCGCCCGGTCCTCAAGGAGAACGGCATGCTGACCCGCGACTCCCGTATGAAGGAGCGTAAAAAGCCCGGTCAGCCCGGCGCCCGCAAGCGCTTCCAGTTCTCCAAGCGCTAAGCGCGAGCTTCCTCCTTCGAACGAATTCAAGAAAGCACCAGACGATGTCTGGTGCTTTCTTGCGTTTCAGGGTTCTATGTTCACTTCAGTCTTGCATTGCGCCTAGCTAAGTCTGATATTTCGCGTCAGGCAATCACCGTGGAATTTCTTCGTCCTATGGCCTTCCCAGGTGAACTGAGTGTTTATTGGTGAGGCACGTCGGCTGAAGCGTTTAAATCATGAGTTCCGTCCCGAACGTCATCCACTTCAACTGCCAGTCCTGCGGCATGCTTCTGACAGTGCCCAAGGAGCTGGCGGGTGTCACGGGACCATGTCCCCATTGTGGGACCACCATCACGTCCCCCACCGAGACTGCGTCGGCATCGCTACCGGGTCCCTCGTGGCCCATGGCGCAAAATGCCGCCACCGCTGCGGCCACAGCCACTGCCGCAACGGAGACCTTACCGCAGCCCGAGCTTCCGTCCGCGCCTGCGCCCGTCCCTATTCCGGCGTATCCGGCACCCACGTATCCGTTGGCCCCTCCTGCACCGGGGCTGATGGAGCGGCCAGCCAGTACCAGTCCGCACTCCTCACCCAGCTCGACTTGGGAGGCGTCCAATCCGCCCCAGGCTTCCCCGCTGCCACCCGCTGTGGGAGGGGGCGTGCTGAATCGTGCCTGGCCACCCGTGGCCACTGATTCGACGCCTGGAGCCCCCCCGTCCTCCGGGTCTTCCGTGATGGAAAGCGTGCTGCAGATGCCCGGGGTACATCCGGCCCCAGTCGGCCAGCCCGTCTACCCCCCAGCCGCATCCAACGCTCCACTTCCCCGTAACACCACGCATGCAGCCTCAGCGCAGCGCAAGGCTCCGCAGGGTGCCTCCTCTGGTCGCAAGGCTCCCACAGTGCTCGCCCTCGTCGTGACGCTGCTGGCGCTCGGAGGGGCGGCATGGTTCTTCCGCAATCAACTGACTGAGGCGTGGAAAACTTTAACCACTACCCGCAAAGCGGAAGCGGCGGCGCTTGAGTTTCAGCCCGCGGCCCCCGTACCGGACGAGCCTGCGACCGCTCCTACCGCGCCCGAGACGCCTGCAGCAGCCCCAGGAAATCAGCCCGCTCCCTCTTCTGTTCCCGCACCGTCCGGCGCAGCGAGCTTGGGCAGCGATGCCACCACCCCTGCACCGGAAACACCACCTTCCTCAGGTGCTGCGCCTTCTCCTTCCTCTACTCCTACCCCTGGCTCCAAGCCAGAAGAGCAGGTCCAGCGGCCCAGTGGCATGACAAGCAGTAGCGGCGGTGCGCAGCCTGAATCTTCGCCCGCGCCCGGCACACCTGTGAGCGACGCCAGCACAGCGCCGAGCGCCACACCGCCCCCACCCGCTCCTCCTGCTCCTGCTCCGAACATTGCAGAAGCACCCAGCCGGACAACTCCAGCCCCACAGAACAACAACTCTACCGCACCGGAGATCTCGCCGCCCATGCGTGCTCCCGCTCCCTCGCCGGCTCCGGTACGCGAGACTCTTTACGAGGATGTGTCTGAGGAGGTCCAGCCAGCCCTGGACGCGCTGAAACGATTCCTCGCCGCCCCAACGTGGGAAGAGCGCCTGCAGGTGGTGCAGGGAGCCGAGATCATCAAGCCGCGTATGCAGAGCTACTACGCTGCCACGCCCTACACCCCGCTGTACGTCGGCAAGGTCAATCTCATTCGCCATGACAAGACATCCCAGAACGGGCCGCCCCTGTGCATCTTCGAGATTGAAGGCGGCGACCTGAAGCGTCCCGTGCCGGTCATGGTGGAAGAGGCCGTGGAAGGCTGGAAGGTGGACTGGGTGACCTTCACCGAGTTCAAGGACAACTTCCTCGCCCGCTTCATGGAGAGTCCGAAGGAAGGCCCCAAACGCTTCCACGTGCTGGTACGGCGCACGCACTACTTCGACGACAATGTGCCCGAACTGGACAAGAAGATCTGCATGGAAGTGCAGGCCCCCATGCCTCCCTACGTTGGCAGCGTCTTCGCCAGGAGAGGCACCCCGCTCGCAAACATCCTGGATCGCTATCTCGGCTGGCAGGTGGATCAAGCCGCCGTAGTGGTGGAGCTGGAATGGCGCCGTGAAGGTGACAAGCAATGGGTGGAACTCACCAACCTGCCCCAGTTCAACTGGAGGAATGCCATCGCTGACGAAGTGAGTCCGCCTCCGAGTAGCCCGCCCACGCCCCCGGTGGCCGTACCGGCGCAGTAGTTGGTGGCAGCGAGGCAACTCAACGTAGCTCGCGTTAGCGAAGCCCGACGAAGGAGGAATCCCTTCGCGAGTAGAAGCAGCCCAAGAGACAGCCATTCATTGGCTACCTTATACCATCAACGGTTGAAAACGGGTCTTTGTGCAGAAAGCGACGGCCTGGGCAAAGGAGCGTGGACACTCTTGTCCGCTGCCCCTGACGCACGCCCCTCTTTCATCTGGCAGGCAAGGCCACATTCCACCAGCTACTCAAGAAGCGTCACCAGTAGCTTTCACATCAAGGATGCCGCTGCGCAAGAGAACGGCGGACAAGAGTGTCCACGCTCCTTTGAAATGCCCGGCACTTCACCTTGGAATGGAACGGCCTCTCATACCAAGACATGATTTCAACTCTTCTCGGTATTATACTAAAAAAGTGGCTCACGCGGAGTTCCGCGCAAGCCACCCATGAGGTGCCTGTAGCACCTTCCAAACACACTCGCGAAGGGATTCCTCCTTCGTCGGGCTTCGCTAACGCGAGCTACGTTGCCTTACGACTCCGCCGCCTCAATCGCTTCGGTCTCGTACGGCTCGTCGAGATTCACGTCAGCCACCGCTTCGTCAGGGGCGACTTTGCCGCTCTTGAACTGGAGGTGGTACAGGCGCTGGTAGAGATCACAACGCTGCAAGAGCTCATCGTGCGAGCCCATGTCGATCACCTCGCCGTGTTCCATCACAACGATCTGGTTGGCATGCAGGATCGTGGAGAGACGGTGGGCAATGGCGATGACCGTGCGACCCTCAATCAGGTTGTTGATGGCCTCCTGAATGATCTTCTCCCCTTCGGAGTCCATGGCCGACATGGCCTCATCCAGCAGAAGGATGGGCGCATCACGCAGGATGGCACGCGCGATGGTGATGCGCTGTCTCTGCCCACCGGAGAGCTTGCTGCCGGTGTCGCCGCACATCGTGTCATACTTCTGCTCTTGCAGCAGGATAAACTCATGCGCATGCGCCTTGGTGGCGGCCTCGATGATTTCCTCCTTCGTGGCGTCCAGCCTGCCGTAGCGGATGTTCTCCTCGATGGTATCGTGGAAGAGGAAGGTGTCCTGACTCACCACGCCGATGTTATCGCGGAGCGAGTCCTGCGTCACACGGCGGATGTCATGACCATCGAGCGTGATGTAGCCCTTATCCGGATCATAGAACCGGAGCAGCAGGGAGAAGAGCGTGCTCTTGCCGCTGCCGCTGGGGCCGACCAGCGCGTAGAAGTTCCCCGGCTTGAGGTCCAGGGTGATGTTCTGCACGGCAGGACGATCGGTGGCCTTCTTGAAGCCGCCCTTCTTCTTGTCCGCCTTCTTGTAGGTGAAGGAGACGTTGTTCAGCTTCAGCTCGCCGCGCACGCGCGGGAGCTTCTCGGCATCCGGCACATCTTCGATGTCCGGCTTCATCTCCATGATCTCGAAGAGGCTGGTGGTGGCCACCACGGTCTTCTGCATGAGAAGCTGGATGCGGCTCAGCGCCTTCGCGTGCGGGTAGATCTGCGTGAGCGCCATGCAGATGATGAGGAACGTCTGCGCCTCAATGCCCCGCTGCCATGCATAGACCAGACCGGCGGCAATGCCCAGCGCGGCCACGGCTTCCACGATGGGGCCGATGATTTCCAGCGCCTTGCTCCATCGCATGATGAGCTCCTGCATCTTCTTCGCTGCGTGGTCGAAGCGGCCCATCTCATACTTTTCACGCGCATGGGACTTCACGAGGCGGATGCCGGCAAAGGTCTCGTGCATGGTCACCATGATGCGACCCGCCTCTTCTTCTTCCTTCGCACCGGCCTTGCGCACCTTGCGCCCCACGGCCATCACCGGACCGATGCAGAGCGGGAACACGATCAGCGAGCTGATGGTGAAGAACGGCTCGTAAATCAACAGCGTAACAAAGATGGAGATGATGGCTACTGGCCGCTGGATAATGTCCTGGGCCAGTGTCACCACATTCTGCTGGGCGATGCGCGCCTGGTTGAAGACGATCTGGATCAGTTCACCCGTCTTCGCGCGCGAGTAGAAGCCAATCGACTGCCGCAGCAGTGAGGCAAAGGTATCATTGCGCAGGTCATACAGCACCTGGTTACCCACCCACAGAAGGCAGTAGTTTGAGAAATAGGTGAGCATGCCGCGGGTGAAGAGCAGCAGGGGTATGAGAGCCGCGAAAAAGATGACGACCGGAAGAGTGACCTTCCTCGGCAGTTCAGGGTGGGCCGCTCCATGCTTGGCCGCACCATGCGATTCCGCGACAGCGGGTGTCGTGGCGGTAGCATTCGTGGCGGGGGTTTGAGACTCTGCAGCAGGTGTGCTGGTGACGGGAGGCGCTGTACCAGAAGCAGACGGAGCCGGTGATGTGGCGCCCTCCTTGGCCGCAGCCTTCTCCTTGGCCTTCTGGTCCATGCTATGAAGGAATGGCAGATGCTTCACCACCCACTCCGTGGGATCCACCTCTCCCAAAAAAGGTATTTTCTGCGTGTGGCTCGCAGAACCCGGCAGCGCCACAGTGAAGATGATCTGGAAACCCACGATCATCACCGCATTGAAGAGTCCGGACAGGACGCCGAAAACGGCTCCCGTGGCGAAGCGCCCCTTGTAGGGCTTCATGTAACCGAAGAGCTTGCCGTAGGCGATGAACGCAATGCGTATCACTTCCCGCCCGCTCATTTCAGAGAGCTGTTTGCGACTGACTTTTTTGATTTGTGACATTCGGTATATTGCGGCGCGGGTGCGAAGCATCCCACGGGCCGTTCAGGAATCAACCAATTAGAGAATCCAGCGAGGTTGTCACCCGTGCGGTCGGAATGTCCGCCATGCTCCCCTTTTTCATCTTGGGGGCAAAGGTTTGCACAGGGTTCTCGCTGAAAGGCGTAAGCACGCGCGCCTGGGGGTGGCGCGCTCTCCACTGGTATGGGTTGGTAGGACCAAAAAGCGCCACCTGCGGCTTCGCAAACAGGGACGCCAGATGCATGGCCATGCTATCCACGCCGGCGATGACACGGCAGTCGCGTATGACTGCGGCCAGCTCGGTCAGGGGAAGTTTGCCAGTCAAGTCGGCATATGGCACATGCAAAAGGGAACGAAGATGATCCAGGTGCGGCTTCTCCAGGCCATCGCCGCTGCCCGTGAGGACAATCTTCAAATGTTGGTGATCGTGCAGATGGCGCGCGACTTCCGCCCAGCGCTCGTCCGGCCAGAACTTTTCCTCCCGGGCGGTGCCGATGTGCAGGATGGCGTACGGCTCGTGCTCGCCCACGCCTGACTCGGCCAGCTTTTCCCGCGCACTGGCAGTCGTGCCGTCAGGAATGCTGAAGGGTGACTTCTCGGATGCGCGAACCTCATGCCCGAGCAACGTGCCAACGAGCGCGAGATGGAAGTCCACCGTGTGCAGTTCACGCACCGAGGCATCACACGTCTCAGTGAAGGCCATGCTGCGCAGACCACGCGTGAACTTGCTGTAGCCGATGCGCCGCTTCGCGCGTGAAAGCTGCGCGATGAGCGCACTGCGATCCGTGCCCGTGAAATCCAGACACGCTGCCCACTCACCCGCGATCGTGGAGGCCCACGTCTCCAGATTCACACGCCCTGCGGTGTACGGAATCACCCGCTGCACCGGCGCCAGGCACCGCGCCAGGTCCGCCACTCCCGAAGGCACCAGCATCACCAGCTCCGCACCCGGCATGGCCTCATGCAACGCCTGCGCGGCTGGCGCAGTGAGGATGAAGTCACCGATGCGCTTGAGCTGGATGAGGAGGATGCGGGACACGGAGGAAGGGAGGAGTTCTCAGTAAACAGTGATCAGTATTCAGTGAGGAGTGAGTGGTAAGTAGCGGCCGGCGGTTGGTATGTGGCTGATAGAAGATAGAAGAACGAGTGACGGAATTAGCACAAAACGCTGTCGACTCATTCGTCCCGGAGGGACGTTGGCTGGTAGCCGGTGGTGAAGGGAACACCCTGCCGCGCAAGCGGCACGTTTAGACGCGAAAGCGCAAGCCGTGAAGCCTGAGGAACGAAGGCAATCTGGACGACCGCAACCACCGGATCAGCAGAGAAAATCAAAGCGTCCCGGAAGGCACGCCGGATCATCGGGAACGGAGCGGATAGCATCAAAGCCTTCACTTCATCAGTTGCATCGCCTTCGCATACCCGGCGAGCACACGCTCGCGGTAGTCATCCCAGGTAAATTTCTGCTCCACCAGACGACGGGCGTTTCTGCCCATGCTCTGGAAAGTTTCGCGGTGGGTGTGGGCATACTCCATGGCCACGGCGAGGGCGTCGGCATCGTTTGGCGGAATCATGATGCCGGTATTGCCACCGATGATCGCATCGCCAGACTCGCGCGTGGCGATGAGCGGCAGGCCGCAGGCAGCGGCTTCGAGGGTCGCCTTAGCAAAACCTTCGCACTCGGTGGGGAACGCGAATACAGAGCTGCGGCGTAGTTCCTCGGACACGTTCTTGGTGAAGCCCAGGAGCTTCACGCTGGGAGTGGAGAACTCCTGAAGCGCCGGCTTGATTTCTTTGTGCACACTTCCCACAAGAAGGAGTTCCGCATTGGGCAGATTGAGTTTCTTCCAGGCCTCCAGCAGGAGGTGCACGCCTTTACGTTTGATGAGTGCACCCACGAAGATCACACGGAAGATCTCCGGTGGCTGCTCGGCCACTTGATAGCGCCCCACGTCCACGCCGCGGCCCACGTAGTGCAGTTTGCTTTCGGGAATGCCGGCCGCGAGGAAGGTTTCCTTGGACCGTTGTGAAGGCATGAAAAGCAGCGTGGCCAGATCATACTCGGCGAGCTGCTGCTGGCGGGTCACGTGCAGATGCTTGCGCCAGTCCTTCCAACCGCGATCCGCCAGGCGGGCTTCGCGTTCCTTCTTCGTTTCGTTCGGCTTGGCGACGCCCTTGTTGCGATGCCACGTGGGCACATCCATCACGGAAGGGATCCCGCGCATCTTGGCCTCCACGAGCGAGCGGAAACACTCACCGCTCCAGCCGTGGAAGAAATCATAGCCGCCGCGCTCCAGTTCACGAGCCGCCAGCTTGTCCAGGGTTTGCTTCTTTGCCGCGTAGTAGTCCCGGCTCCCCAAAGCGGAGAGAAGGCGCACGGGATGGTACTGGAGTGACCGGATATGCCCGGAGGCAATCTCCTTCTGGCGGTTCGGGTAGCACAACGCCTTCTTCAGGAACCCCTTGCGCCACGAGGCCAGCACTCCCTCCAGCGAGGTCGAATCCAGTCCGGAGCCCCCCAATCCTGCGCTGGTGGCGTACAGCAGGGCATGGGGCTGCAAGGACACAGCCTCCTGCGGCTGCGTAGTGGGACGGTCGGGTGGTGAAGCGAACAAGGAAGTGGGGAGGGTACAGGAAAGCGAATCCCGGGCGGGATGCAAGCTGGGAGAAAGGGAGAACGGCCGAAGGAGCGAGGGGCTCGGATGCAACAATTCCGCACTGGCAAGCCGAAAATGTAGGCGTCTCCTGACACGAACAGGTGATGGGAGAGATGCTGCACCACCCTGAAGAAGGAAATACACACGATTGGATCCGGACGCTGTGACGCGCAGCGTCCCTGGACTGCGTGCAGCCTGCTGCACGCTTTGCCGCGACGAAGTCGCCTGATCGTTGGAAGATATGACCTTACGAGCAAGTGCCGCCATCGCCACAGCAGGCTGTGGACTCTTCAAAGCGGCAGCAGGGCTGCACGCAGTCCAAGGCCTTCGGCACCGCTTCCATATCCTTCACCTGACGCTCATGGCGCAAAGTGGATTTCTCCACCCGGGAGCGCCCATCCACTCTCCTCAATACATGCCACGCATCACGATTCGTCCGCGGCTGAGCGCATTCATCAGGGGAAAGGCCATCTCGCCAAGCTGCGCCGTGGCACGGTGCCGGAATTTCATGCCTTCCATGGCGTTCCAGAATTCCACATCGTTCAGCTTCGCCAGGGTCTCCGCGTCCTCTGCGAGAGGTTTGATCTTGTAGCTGGTGCGAAACATCTCCGCCCACTCCGGCTCCGTGAGCAGTGCCACTGGGCGGCCATCGACCTCCACCACCCACTCGTCATTGGCTATTTGCGCCTGCCTTGCCATCTCCTCCGGATCCTGCCGCCGCTCGCCGTACCAGATGTCCAGCCCTTCGCGTTGCTGCACCGACTTGAAGCCGGACATGGCAATGCCTCCGAACAGGCGAAGGACTTCGCCGAAGGAATAGGTGCGGAGCTTGCGACCGGAAGTGAAGACGGATTCGCGGAGGATCACAAAGCGCCCCTTCTTGTGCAACGCGCGACTCAGATAAGCTTCTTCGGCAGCGAAAAGTTTCTCATCGAAGCCACCCACCGCTTCGAAGGCCTCGCGTCTGCAGAAGAGAAAACAACCACTCGCCAGCCTGGCCAAACTGTAGAGCGGCATGGCGAGGGACTGCATGATGCGACCATAGAGAGGCAGGCGCCCTTCGAAGCGGAACCGGCAGCCACCGCCCACAGCGCCCTTCTTCTCCATGGCTTCAACGGCAGCGCGCAGGGGATACACACTTACCAGTGTGTCCGCATCCACAAACAGCAGCATGTCTCCCCGCGCCTCACGCGCACCGGCATTGCGTGTAGCGGCGATCTGACGGTGATTCACGTGAATGACACGCACGCCATACTCCTCCGCAATGGCAGCCGTGCGGTCCGTGGAGGCATCGTCCACGACGATGATTTCAGAAGGGAGCCCCAGTTCATCAACTGCCGTGGTCAGATGATACAGCGTCCGCCCGAGGAGGAGTTCCTCGTTATGGGCGGGGATGATGATGGAGAGCATGGATATCAGCGGATGGACAGACCATTACCATTCTGCATCACAAGCCCAGCATCCTTCAATGCAATAGAGAATGCTCTCAGCGCGGCTCATATCTCCCCTTCCCCATCATGTCAGGCAACAGGTGCCGAATGAGGTAGACAATCTTCAGCCATCCGCTGGTCTCAATCAGCAGCAGTACCCCCCAGAGGTCGCTGTGGTCACCTTTGTACCGGCTCTTCCAGTGGAGAATGGTGAGGACATAGGTGAAAAGAAAAACCGGCACGATCAGAAGTGCCACCGCGATGGCGCACGCCTTGGAGCCGGTGGAATCATGAGGCAGGTACCATGCGACCAGACCGAGGGGTATCGCCAGCAAGGCGATTTTCGCCAGAAGCTTCAGAATTCGGAACTTGTTGGAGAAGGGGTGCATGACAATGGAGAAATGCTGCCACGCGAGTGAGCGGCGATCAATGATGGAGGTTAGGGCTTCTGCCCTGACAGCGGGCGTTGGGCCTTCCGGCCCGACAGCAGAAAAGAAACGGGGCCTTGTGCCAGAAGGGCAATGATCGTCAGGCCAGAAGGCCCAACGCCCACTGTCGGACTGGAAAGTCCAACCTCCTTGCACTTCAATCCTGTGCGCTCGACAAAGTCACCATCGCAAGCTTCCCCTTGTGAAATTCATAGTGCACGGTGTGCCCCTCGAAGCGAAACCGAATCCACTCGCGAACTATTCCAAGAAAATCAGCCTTTCCTGTATCCGTCGGCCAGTTGTTCCGCGCTCCCTTGGCCTGGGCTTCCTTGAGCGAAGTAAAAAACGGCACATCGCACTCTTCCTCCAAGTTCAACGACTCGAATTCTTCTGTCGGCTCCAGATAAAGGAAGATGGTATCCAGTATCTGCTTCTCATCGAACATGAACTCGAAGCCGTGTTCGTAGGCGGATGCCCGATACACGTCCGGGGCGTTCTCGCGCGCGCGCGATCGAAGGCATAAATCACCTCCATGTCCGCCCACTCCAACACGTCGATGACCTCGTCAGACTTGAGATGATCACCGAGGTGGCCCAAGAAATACATACTTGGCGACCGTGGTCGGCTACAAATCCAACTCCGGCTTGAAGTCCGCCGCATGATAGCTGCTGCGCACCAGCGGTGCGCTCGCCACATGGCGGAAGCCCTTGTTCAGCGCGATCTGCTTGTAGTTTTCGAAGGTATCTGGATGCACATAGCTCACCACGGGAAGGTGCTGGGGTGAGGGGCGCAGGTACTGGCCGAGGGTGAGGACGGTGACGCCGTGGTCGAGGAGGTCGTCCATGGCCTGGAAGAGCTCCGGCTCGGTCTCGCCGAGGCCGAGCATGAGGCCGCTCTTCGTGGCGACCTTGGTGCCGAGTTCTTCCGCCATTTCCTTGGCGCGCTTCAGCACGTGCAGACTGCGATGGTATTTCGCGCGGCTGCGGACGAGGGGCGTGAGGCGCTCGACGGTTTCCAGGTTGTGATTGAAGATGTGCGGCTTCGAGAGCATCACGGTGCGCAGGGCATCGTCCTTCTCATTGAAGTCAGGCACGAGGATCTCGATGGTGATGGTGGGCTGCACCTCACGCACGGCCTCGATGGTGCGGGCGAAATGCTCCGCGCCGCCATCCGCAACGTCGTCACGCGCCACGGCGGTGATGACGATGTGGTTGAGCTTCATGCGCTTCACCGCCTGGGCCACGCGCTGGGGCTCATCCGCCTCCAGGGCGAAGGGCTTGGCGGTCTTCACCGCGCAGAAACCACAGGCGCGCGTGCAGCGGTCGCCGGCAATCATGAAAGTGGCCGTCCCCTGGCTCCAGCATTCCCAGCGGTTCGGGCACTGGGCTTCTTCGCACACGGTGTGCAGTTTCAGGTCGGAAATGAGGGCCTTGGTGCTCCAGAAGACCGGGTCGCGCGGCAACTTCACCCGGATCCAATCGGGTTTCTTGTCAGTGTGCAGCGCGGGGTCGATCTTGGGGGTCATGTGTCGGATACGTTAAGCAGGGATTTCCGGGCGACAAGTGCTTCGTAAAGTTGCCTTGCTGAGGGGAGAACGCAAAGCAGCGGGCACGGAGGTTAGGCGTCCTCGCCTGACAGTGGGCGTTAGGCCTCCGGCCTGACGGGCAACGGCTCGTGCATGTCGCTTTTCACGCTGCAAGGCCACATCCGGTTAACCGCAAAGAGGCAAAGGACGCAGAGGGGTACAATCACCCCCACACCTTCGCTCAACCCAACGTCAGGCCGGAGGCCTAACGTCCACTGTCAGGCGAGGACGCCCAACCTCCTTTCACCGCCCCCTCAGCGGCAGGGGGTTGTCACAATTCCTGATTTTTTGCAATCCAGTCGTGACCCGTCTTGTCTCAATCACTCCCGCCTGCTGTCCGCACTTCCGCTTTTCCTGCTGGAAATGTGCGACGTATGGTGGAAATACACTCCCCTTCCCTTTCCATGATGTTGCCCCGATTTCTTCATCCCCTCGCCTTTCTTGCCGCGGTTGTTGGGATGACCTGCCTCAGCGCGAGCACGAGCACCCAGGCAGCCAGCTTTGAGCTGAATGCCGAGCAGACCGCCCGCATCCAGCAATACCTGCCCCGCACCTATCCGAAACTCGCCAAGCGCGCCCCGGTGCACGCCATCTGCATTGGCGACAGCGTGATGATCAACTGGGGCCACGGCGCGGACAACGGCAACGTGCTCAAGGCCTGGAACGGCATTTTCCTCCAGGAGCTGGCGGATCAATTCATCTACAATGGCGGCGTGCGCCTGGTGAGGCCTGCCAAGGACCAGCCTGCGAAGCTCACCAACTTCTTTGGACCGGAGATCACGGTGCAGAATTTCTCACGCGGTGGCCGTCTGATTTTCCATGCGCTGCAACCGCTGAGCACGACGGCTTTTGAGAATGATCCGGATCTCGTCATTGTGAGCTACGGCATCAACGACTGCCTCAACGGCCAGCCGCTGGATGTGTACCGCAAGAACGTGCAGCAGGTGGTGGATGTGGTGAAGAGCAAGGGCGCGGACCTCATCTTGTGCGGTCCCTCGCTGATCCTCCTGGATCCGCCGGAGCAGAGCCTCGCGCTCACCCGCCCCTACACGGATACCATGCGTGAGGTGGCGCAGGCGAACGGGGTGTTCTTCGCGGACCTCGGAGATCTGGCGTGGCTCGTCCAGTTCGAGAAGCGCGTGCATCCCCTGGATGAAGTGAAGAAGAAGCTGGCCAAGGAAGCGGCCAAGACTGCAGCCGCGACAGCAGCGGCAGCCGATGCGGCCAAGGACGACCCGAAGGCACCCCCGGCGCCCCCTGCCCCGCGTGGACCCGTGCTGGAGAATCCGATGTCCGAGGAGCTGAGCAACGACCCGGACAAGAAGGCGATGGTGAGTTTCCAGCAGATCGTGGAGTTGCTGAAAACCCGCTTCAACCACGGCGACATCGTGGACCTCGTACACCCTGATACACACAGCCAGCAGCTTCTCGGACGCCGTGTCTACCAGGAACTCATCAATGGCCCCAAGCAAGTGCCCTGGACCATGGCCGCTGCGACGGTGAACCTGGAGAATGCAGAGACCTGCAAGCTGAACTACCGCCTGGAGAATCCCACCCAGGAAGAGCAGACCTACGCCGTGCTGCCCCTGCTCACTCCCACGTGGACCCCGCAGGATGCCCCCAGCCAGGTGACCCTGAAGCCGGGCAAGAAGACCCTGGTAAACATCCTGTACAAGCGCGCCGCTCCCGCCACCTCGCAGGGCCGCTCGGATCTCCTGCCCCCGCATGAGGCCATCTTTCGCCTGCCGATTCTCACCGTGGGCGGCGGCATGGCCCGCATTGAGGAAGCTCGCGCCGGTGTCACCCCCGTCGCGGTGCTGTGGAATACCGGTGCTGCCTTCAACCAGCAGTCGGTAGATCTCGCCGGCCGCATCGCCAATACCAGCGGCCAGACCGTGGTGGGCAAGTGGGAGGCCAAGTGGATGGGCCAGACCGCAACCGGTACCTTCAGCGCGGCAGGCCAGAGCGAGGAACCCTTCCGCGTGAAGTTCAATTTCCCACCGACCACCCGCCAGAAGGGCACCGTGACCTTCCAGGTGACCGTCGGGAGCAACACCTACCGTTTCGACCGCGAACTGGAAGTGGTGCGGAACATCTCGCTGAAGGAGTCCGTGCCGCTGCTCTCACCCAATATCTATGTGCGTGACCAGGTGCAGAACCCGCTCATGCCAGACACCACCTCACCCGGCGTGATCTTCCGCGCGGATGCAGACTCGAATGCGCTCTACCTCACGTATGACATCTACGGCTACCGCCTGCAGGACAGCCCCGCGGGCAGCGGCGCCGTGGGCCTGGAGCTCAGCGTGGATGCTCGCAGCTACGGGAAGCGCCTCGCCCCCGGCTCCACGGATGTCATTCGCATCGTCGCAAGTGCTGCGGACGGAGATGCCACGGTGGGCCCTCTACCTGCATGGGTCTTCGGCAATGAGTACGCCATGTATTACGATGAGAAGCAGGTGAAGTGCCGCGTGACCAGCCGCCCGGATGGCGCGCGCCGCGTGACCATCACCCTGCCACGCGGCTACCTGTACCTGCACGAGTGGGCCATGGGCAATGCAAACAGCGAGCTCGGCATCAACACCACGCTGCAAATCTGGCAGAACGGCGAAAACGGACAGGGCTCATACCAGAACTTCTGCCTGACCTCGAACGGACGTCACCGGGACGATGCGGAATCCCTCGCCGCGCTGGAACTTTCTGACAAGCCCACCGGCCGCTGGACCGTACGGCTCTACTAGCTCTCTTCAGAGAGCTGCCGAATCTGACCCACCCCCCTCATCCAGCCAAGTCCCCCGTGAGCGATCGCGCCGCCAGCCCCGTGTCCGACGTTATTCCCCCAGAAAAAGTCTCCACCAAGGCGAAGCACGGCCTGAAGCATGAGGCCGCGTTCTTCTACAAGTACCTGAAGCCGCACGCGAAGGTGTTCGTTCCCGCGGTGTTGGTGCTGGTGATCACAGGGGGCCTCACGGTGCTGCTGCCCCAACTCGGCAGTGTGCTCATCGACCGCGCGCTCCCGGCAGAGGGCGCTGCGCTGGCGCAGGCGAAGGAGGATGTGAATCGATACGCGCTGATGATTGCGGGCGTGCTCGGCATCCAGGCGATCATGGCCTTCTGGCGCATCCTCTTTTTCAGCCGCGCGGCAGAAGGCGCCCTGGTGAATGTGCGACAGGACACGTTCAGCCGTATACTGAAACTTCCCATGCCCCTGCTCCAGGCACGGCGTGTCGGCGAATTGGGCTCTCGACTGGCGAATGATGTGGAGTCGATTCGCGAAAGTCTGGTGACCACCATCCCGATGTTCATCCGGCACACGGTGATTCTGATCGGGTGCCTCGCGGTGGTCCTCGCCACTTCCCTGAAACTTTCTCTCTTCATGCTGGCCTGCATTCCGGCGGCCATCCTGCTCGTTGCCTTGTTCGGCAAGCGCATTCGCAAGGTGTCACGGCAAGCTCAAGACGAACTGGCCGCCAGTCAGGTCGTGGTGGACGAGAGCCTGCAGAGCATCGTGAGCGTGAAGGCTTATGCCAATGAAGCTTATGAAATCGGCCGCTACGGCATGTTCCTCGATCGCTTCCTGAAGTCCGCCATTCGCGGCGCATGGTTGCGCGGAGCGTTTGTGGCATTTGTGATCTTCGTTTTCACCAGCGTGGTCGTGCTCTGCGTGTGGTTCGGCGTGCGCATGGTCCAGGACGGCGAAATCACCCGTAAGGCTTTCATTGCCCTCGCCTTCACCACGGGCGCCCTCAGCGCCTCCATCGCCATGCTTCCGGAGCTTGTCTCGCAGCTACAGAAAACAGGAGGCGCCCTGGAGCGGGTTCGCGAATTGCTTGAGGAGCCGGAAGAAGCTCTCGAGGGAGAACCCGTGAAACTGCGCGGTGCCATCTCCATGCGCGATGTGTGGTTCCGCTATCCCTCACGCCCGGAAGCACCGGTGCTGGCGGAGTTCAATCTGGAAGCCGCACCGGGGCAGAAGATCGCCCTCGTGGGTCCCAGTGGCGCGGGCAAGAGCACGGTGGTGAACCTGCTCTACCGCTTTTACCAGCCGGACAAGGGCGAACTCCTGTTGGACGGCAGACCTTCCTCAGACTATCCCCTCGCCTCCCTGCGCAAGAACTTCGCGCTCGTGCCGCAGGAGGTGCTGCTCTTTGGCGGCTCCATCGAGGAGAACATTCGCTACGGCAGACCCAATGCGACCGAGGCAGAAATCATCGAGGCGGCGAAGCAGGCCAACGCGCATCAATACATCGAGAAACTTCCCGAGGGATACAAGACCCTCGTAGGTGAGCGCGGCACGCAGCTCAGTGGTGGTCAGCGCCAGCGCATCGCGATCGCCCGCGCCATTCTCGCGAATCCGGCCATTCTGGTACTGGATGAAGCGACCAGCAGCCTGGATTCCGAGAGCGAGCGTCTGGTACAGGAGGCGCTGGACAAGCTCATGGAAAATCGCACCAGCATCATCATCGCCCACCGTCTCAGCACCGTGCGCCGTGCGGACCAGATTCTCGTGATGAGCGGCGGCACCGTGGTGGAGAATGGCACGCATGATGAGCTCTACGCCCGCGAGCACAGCCTGTACCGCACGCTGGCGAAGCTGCAGCTGGAGCATTGAGTTGAGTTGTTAACCTGCTTCGCACGCTTCACACCACATGAGCTTTTACGAGATGGCAGAGAGGGTAGACTCGAAAGAGTCATTCTTGGATTTTGTTCAGGCGCTCGCGGCGGACGCGGCGGCGGCTGATGAAGAGCCCGAGATCACCGCCGACGGGAAGTTGAATCTGAGCCCTGGCGGTTGGGAGAATGGGAGCATTGCTGCTTTCCTTGGCGCGATGTCGACATGGAGCTCAGCCAATTCCGGCATCACCGGCGAGCCGATGGTTTCGGAACAGGCATCATGGCGTGCATTCGCAGAGATTTTGCATTCCGGAAAGTTTTACGAGTGAGATGTGTCGCGCATGCGGTGGGCGAACGCCGATTGCGTCCGCTTCCCACCGCGATTCGTTCTGGCTATCGTAGTCGTGCAAGACGCCATGAGCCTGCCCCCCCTCATCTGGGATACGTTCCAAGCGCTGCATGCCCCGCCGCAGGCGATGGATGACCTTTGGGCGGAGGGATGGAGGCATTTCGGCGCGGAGTTCTTCCGCTACAGCGTGAGTCCGCAGGCGGACGGCTGGCAGACCATCGTGCCGCTGCGCTTGAGCCTTGCAGGCCTCACCCTCACCAAAAGCCAGCGGCGCGTGCTGAGGAAGAATGAGGACGTGGAACTGCGCGTCGTGCCTGCCACGATTTCCGACGAAGCGAAGGCCATGTTCCAGCGGCACAAGGAGCGCTTCACTGAGAATGTCCCCGAGGCGCTCACCACCTTCCTCTCCACAGAGCCGGGCACCGTCCCCTGTCGTTGCATGGAGTTCCAGGCATGGGTCGCGGGCAAGCTGGCCGCCATCAGCTACCTCGACCTAGGAGAGAAAGCAGTGTCCAGCGTGTACGGCATGTTCGACCCGGAGCATGCCAAGCGCAGCCTCGGCATCTACACCCTCCTGCAGGAAATGTTGTGGGCGCAGGCACAGGGGTACGCCCTGTACTACCCCGGCTACGCCACCAGCGGGTCGAGCGCGTATGATTACAAAAAGCAGCTCCAGGGGCTGCAAGGCTACTGCTGGACCCAGCAGCGGTGGATGCCCCGGGAGGCAATCAAGGTGGGGACGTGGGTGATGGGGTGAGTAGGGCTGGAGTGTCGGGTCTCTCTAGCTATACGCATTCTAGTTCAATTCCTTCTCCATGACCTCCTTCTCACGAATGAGAAATTCCTTTAACAGCACAACTGAGCCAACGAAAACGACAACGCAATAGTTCAGACCAACCTCGGCTCCTTAAACGAAGTGGCACAGCTGCTTGCACGAGTGAACGCGATTTCGCTGGTGAGTGGCGCCTTTAACGGGTTAATTGCACGGACTTCATGAATTTCCTCACAGAGACGGTTCAACTAGTCCACGGGATCGTGGGGGTAAATCTACAGATAAAATGTTTGCAGGAAGTCCCCATCCCGCACACAAAATTTATGGAGTTAATCGAGCCTTTCCGTGATCGATGTGAGGGGGAAGAGTCTTTTACAGTACCTTTGTTGTCTTCCAGCCCTCATCCCCTTGGTTTGTATGGAAGCCTTCACGGACACTTTCATGGAGAATCTATTTCTGATCTAAAACTCCAACTTAGACGAAAGCCAGAAGCAACTCCCCCTAAAGGAATTATAGAGAAAAGCGAACTTGCCGGAGGATGGCCATGGGGATTTTTCAAGGTTTTGGCGGAACTTAAAGAGCCCGAAATACTATGTGATGTGCATATCAGAGGGTGGGTGATGGACACAAACCAGACTCCCATTGTAATTTCGATGAGAGATTCATCGCCTTTGCCCGGCTTTAAAGTTGTCGCTGAGAAACTGACCGTCGAATCCGAATCCCCTCCATGCAACGGATTAGAGATCGAATTAATTAAAGACAGCGCAAGATTTACGATTTCAAGCAATTTTCCATTGCGGTTGGACGGTCAATGCATGGAAAAAGCTTGTGAGTTGACGTGGCCGATACTAAAACAAGTCTTCAAGTAAGATGCCTACTCAAGAACAATCTATACGTAAGATATTTCGGTTGGAGGCTTCTTCTACAGAGGAAGAGGAGCGTCTAGCTTATTCTTTGAATCACCGTGCTGGGAGGAATGCCACGGGACATGATGTTTCGGAATGGAATTATGACACTGGCGTTGAGCTAGCGGTCAGCAAGGCGTATGAGTATGTTCAGAAGGTCAAGGCTGCGCTCCAATTGGCAGCCTTGGAGCTAAGAATCAGCCGCCTTGAGGAAGTATCCAAAAGACAAGAGGAAGTAATTAGAACTCAAGGGGAAGTGTTAGCGTTACTTCAGGACAAGGAAGTGCAATCACCCCCTCTGGGCGACTTTGAAAAGTGGATGTCCTCAGAAGCAGCCCTTAAGTTTTCAGGGATGCACGTAGGATTCTTGGAGGGTGAAGGTGTAATCGCGTCAGCGGAAACATTTGGTGAGTTGCTTGCCAAATTGGCGGATAATGATCGCGGCGATGATGCGATCACGGCATTTGTCTCTCATGGTCCCCAGTAACTTCGTTAGAGGTAATTTCGATATTTGGAGGATGCCAATTGGGCACGTTTCCTTTCTCGTGGACGGAGCTGATTCGCGCCCGATAACTGCACTTCTGGATACGGGTGCACACTCCAATTTGTTAGCCATGGAAGTGGCGCAACTTCTCTTGGGAATGTCTTCGGAGAAGATAAAAAAAGATCGAGCTGTGGAGAAAAAGTTCAATCCGGCGGGACCGGATGAATTTGTGTCCTATGGATGGAAGCTGACCTTCAAGTTGCGTGGTACAGCCAGGGCCAAAGACTTTCTGTTATTCCGAGACTCGATGGTGTACATCACGGAAAGCAAACTTCCCCAAACCATGCTCTTTGGTCAAACAGACGGCTTTCAGGAGAAGATTTTCAAACACTACAGCCGGTCAATTAATCGATTTTGGGAAATCCGTGTTTGATTGGTATGGAATTTCAAAAGAAACATTTGAGGGCAGACGCAAATCAGGTTGTCGCCGCTTAGTGGCAACGGTTGTTCCGTGAAACGAGATGGGGGGGGGAACGGAGCCGACCGCAGGAGGTGACGGGAGTGAAGGGGTAAGCTCAACTCACCTTGCGTTAGAGAAGCCAGACGAAGGAGGAATCTCCTCGCGAAGGGACTCGCGAGCTACGTTCCAACATCCCCCTTGCCAGCCGCCGTCCGGTGAGGCATCGTTTTGGTCCAAAACATCCTGTTTCTCCCTCCTGCCCCCATGCCCACCTACGAGTACGAATGCACCACCTGCGGCCACCAGTTCGAGGCCGTGCAGTCGATGAAGGACCCCAAGCTCACGGATTGCCCCCAAGAGAGCTGTGCCGGACCGGTGCAACGCAAGCTCGGCAAGGGCGCTGGCATCATTTTCAAGGGCAGCGGCTTCTACATCACCGACTACCGCAGCGAATCCTACAAGGCTGCCGCCAAGAAGGATAGTGCCGGCGGGGGCGGTGGAGACAGCGGCGGCTCGTCGTCGTCGTCCTCATCGAGTTCCTCGTCTTCCAGCTCAAGCACAGGCTCAGGCTCCAGTTCGACCTCCTCTTCCAGCAGCGGTGGTTCCAGTTCGTCCGGGACCTCCAGCAAGGTTGCCTGATCGGCTCCGGTCCTGCCACCGCCACGGCATCTGCGCCGTCCCCTTCCTCCCACCACTCCGGCTCGCGCGTGTTTCGATTTGCCTACAATCTCTTCCTCATCGCGTGGCTCGGTCTTTTCACTGCTGCGGTGGTCCAAAGTCACCGCGCAGCGGACTGGTCCCACCTGCGGGGGTTGGAGCCTGCGGCGAAGAATGCCACACCGCCCATCATTGACCGCATCGAGCAAGCCGTGTGGCGTCGCAATGCCACACTGGAGTTGAGCGAGGAGGATGTGAATCGCTACCTCGCAGCGACCGTCCAGGGCCACCAATCGGCATTTACGGAGTCCCTGAAGCCTTTTGATCGGGTAGCGCTCGACTTCGAGCCGGGCGTCGCCCGCGTCTGCCTGTCCTGGGGAGGGCCGGAGAAGAGGCACTCCACCACGGCATCGCTGGATTTCACGGTGAAGCGCGAGGGCGGGAATTTCGTGGTGGAGGTGCAGCGTGGCGCCTTTGGCCGGCTGCCGCTGCCCCGTGGCGTGATGAGCGCGCTGGTGCCGGGATTGCAGAGCCTCACCGAGAGCCTGGCGACCGAAATCCACACGGTGTTCCAGATGAACCAGATCCGCTTCGAGAAGGACAAGGTCATCCTCGACCCGCGCTCGGAAACGGTGAAGTCGTGATCTACGCGCTTTCCGTCTGAGTGACTTTCTGTCTTCTTGTCTGCCTGACTTCCTGATATTCTGACCCGCCGGTCTCCCGATTGCCTGTCTGCCCGCCTGCCCGCCCATGCGCCTGCGCACCCTCATCAGCACCCCGCTTCTGCATCTCCCTCTGGTCCCCCTGTCCCTGTGGATTGGGCTCTGCCTCCTCGCTTCGGTATCACTCGAAGCGCAAGATACTGCAGTCCCTGCCCCCCTGCCAGCCGGTGCCACGGCGCCCATTCCTGCAGCAGACCTCGCCGCTCCTCCCAGGGCACAGCAGCCGACTCACGCCCAACCGGGCCCCACGCTCAGCAGCTCCGTGAGCTCAAGCAAGCAGTTCGTCGTGCACGGTGCTGACCTTTCCGTGCGCAGCACCTTCTGTCTGATGAGCGAGGAGACGGCAGCGACGCTCGGTCGCCTGCTGAAGGATGAGGGGCGCTACGCCATCCCGGTCGTGGTGGAAGTGAAGACTCCGCCGAATATCAATCCCGCTGAGCCGCCGGTGAAGTACAGGATCAGCCTCATGGACTACGGCGGCTTCCACCTGCAGCTCTCCGTGCAGCTCCGCAATGACTTCCGCACAGAGGACTACACCCGCGAACTGGTGCGCATTCTCCTGGCGGAGCGCATCCTGAGAAATCACAAGGATATCAACACCGCACGGGAAAAGCCCATCCTCCCCGAGTGGCTGCTCACCGGTGTGATGCAGGCCATGGAATTCCGCAGCCGCAACCGGCCCAGCGTGCTCTTCGCCGCTGTGTTCAAGAGCGGCCAGGTCTACAGCATCGACCGCATTCTCGCGGCAGATCCGAAGAATCTCGAAGCGCAATCCCGCGGCATCTATGAAGTGTCTTCGTGTGCCTTGCTGCTGACTTTGCTCGACCAGCCGGATGGTCCGCTGCGTGTATCCCGGTTTCTCGATGCGCTGGCCATGGATGACCGGCCGGATCGCGAACTGCTCCAGCAGCACTTCCCCACCCTGGGGGCTTCGAAGAACAGCCTGGAAAAATGGTGGACGCTGCAGATGGCCTCGCTCGCCACGCCGTCGGCCTTCGAGGCCATGACCATCAAGGAGACAGAGGAGATGCTCGACAAGGCACTCACGCTCCACTTCACGGATCGCATCGGTGAAGAGCCTGAAGACGTGAAGGCAGGCCGCCTGGGCAAGGGCATCCTCGGCTGGCTGAAGCGCGACGACAAAGCGAAGGACAAGGCAAAAGCCAAGGAGCAGGAGGCGGCCAAGCCTCAGGAAGTCGCCACAGCGGTGTCCAACGCTCCGCAGATGCCCATTTCCAATGCAGCCTCCTCGGCGCTGCCGGTGGAAGGCACCGCCCCCTCGGACTTCCCCGCGCCTCTCGGCAAGCCGATGTCTGACCTGCCTCCGCTGCCTGATTCTTTGGCGCCGACTACGGGTGCGAATGCACCTGGGCCTCAGGATGCGCTTCCGTCCATGCCTGCCGCCTCTTCACCGGCTGCGGATGCGGCACCCCCATCTGCAACTCCTGCTCCTTCTCCCGATGCTCCTCCCGCAGATACTGCCAGGGAGAAGGAAAAGGACAAAGAAGCTGCGAAGTCCGCTGGCGACACCAAACCCAAGGAAGAAGCTGCCGCAGAGAAAGAGAAGCCGAAGCCCCGTCGCCCCGCACCCAAGCCGACCGCAAAGCCTGCTGAATCCAAGCCGGCCACACCTGCTGGTAGTAACTCCGCTCCTGCTGCACCCGCAACCCAGCCGGGCAAGGAGAAGGAGAAAGACAAGGCCGCGGAAAAACCTGCTGACGGTGCGAAGCCGCCAGCCGAAGGCACAGGCACGGACACACCGGAAGCGCCGAAGGAGCGCAAGGGTTTCCGTTTTCCGAAAATTTTCGGCGGGAAGGATGTGACCTACACCATCATGCTCTTCGCGATGGCTGCCGTGGCAGAGAGTGCGATCACACCCAAGGAGAAGGAAAATCAAAAGCCTGCGACGAAGGAAGAAGAGAAAGCCAAAACGGAAGAAGCCGCCGTGCCTGCACTTCCGCGTAACAATCGCCGCGCAGGAGCAAAGCCTCCCGGCCTGCCAGAGTCTCCAGCACCTGCGAAGCCTGCCGCTCCTGCTCCCACTCCTGCACCCGCAGCAAAACCCGCAGAAGCTCCCGCTCCCGCTCCCGCTCCCGCGACTACGGCAGAAGAAGCAACACCCGCGACGGAAAAGAAGCCCGGGCGATTCAATCCCCTGAAGTGGTTCAAGCGCGAGGACAAAGAGAAGAAGGAAGAAGAGGCAACTGCCGGCACGCCCACTCCCGGTGCTCCTGCCCCAGTTGAGGCAGACAAATCAGCCTCCGCCCCGGCCCGCTCCACACCCGCACGCGCTGCCACCGACCTGCCGGAGAAGGCAATCGAGCCGCCGTCCCAGCCCAGCACTAGTGGCCGCACCGCATCGCGCTCGTCATCTTCGGACTCCGGTTCCAGCTCCAAGCGCAAGCCCGAGCTGGCTGCTCTGGAAGACTATCGCCGCATCTGGAAACGCTCCGACCGTGAGGACATCCTCAATCGAAATCTCGCGATGCTCAACGCGCTGACCATGCGCGCGCATCCGCTCTACAGGCCGCTCGTGGAAGACTACGCCGCCGTGGTGCAGCAACTGGTGAATGGCAAGGAACGCGGTGTGGCGGAGAAGCTGGAAACCCTGCGCCAGCGCCGCATGCAGATCCAGGGCAAGGCGAAGGCCGTGGAGAGCTTCCTCGACTGGTATGAGGCTTCTGAAACGCAGAACTACAGCAACCTCTTCGACGACTACCTGAAGCTCCGCGACCGCCTGGAACGCGAGCGCTCCCAGCGCCCCGATGTTCTCTCGCGCTATCTGGATTCGCTGGAGAAGGAGTATGAGTGAGGGGTGGAGAGTGCGCAGTAGCCAGTCATCAGTGTTCAGTAAGTAGTGAGTGGCAATACCGTGAAGAGCTAAAAACACGTCTTGATGCCAGACCTGTGAGAGGCGCGCCATTCAATCCCAAGGTGAAGCACCGGGCAGTTCAAAGGAGCGTGGACACTCTTGTCCGCCATCCCTGACACGCCAATCTCTTTCATCTGGCAGGCAAGGCCACATTCCACCAGCTGCTCCAGAGGCGTCCCTCGCAGCCTCCACATGAGGGAAGTCGCTACGCAACAGAACGGCGGACAAGAGTGTCCACGCTCCTTTGCCCAGTCCCCCGCTCCCTGCACAGGACCCTTTTCGACTGCTGATGGACGCCCCTTCTGACTACCGACTACTCGCTCCAAAAACCCTTTCCCCTCCTTCCGTGTCATGGCACTCTGGCGGCATGAAAGCCAAACCGATTCCTCAAGGATACGAAGGCGCGACACCCTACCTCGTCTGCAAGGACGCCAAGGCGACAATTGAGTTCTATAAGAAAGCATTCGGCGCCATCCTGGAGTACCAGCTCCACATGCCCGATGGCAAGATCGGCCACGCAGAGATGGAGATCGGCGGTGGCACGATCATGCTGGCAGATGAGTTTCCTGATTGGAAATGTCTGAGCCCGGCGACGATTGGCGGTTCGGGTTCCTCAACCCTCATCTATGTGGAAGATGTGGATGCCTTCTTTCAAAAGGCGGTGGCCGCAGGCGCGAAGGTGCTACAGCCTCTGGAGGACGCCTTCTATGGCGACCGTACCTGCAAGCTGGAGGATCCCTCGGGCCATGCGTGGACCTTCTCCACCCGTGTCGAAGATGTTTCCCCAGAGGAAATGCAACGCCGCCTCAACGAGCGATGCAAGCAGTAGGGCCCGGCCAGCGCGGAATCATGAGATGAACACCGCCCCACTCGATACTCTTCCCTGGGTGGAGCAAATCTCATCGAAGGGCACGGAAGATCTTTTGTATCTCGTGGTGGCGGATCATCCGAGGAAGGATATTTTTCACTATCCCGACAGCGGGGAGTAGGACATCAAACCGCAGCGAGCATTTTTTTGGAGATGAACGAGAAAGAGAATCATGAGGGTGAGGCATAGGGGGACACGGACACAACGGAGGCGGGTGCAAACACGAACCCGGGCACGACAGGCATCTGCATCCACCGCACATCGGAAGCGGCTGGTTCAAACGTGGGAGGCGTTTCTGAATGCGTCTGGAAACGCGGTGACGCTTGAGGAATTCAAGACGCATCTGGCGATGCAGCGGAAGGCGAAACGCACACGCAAACTCACGGATGCCGCGGCTACGAATGCGTCAGAATCAGGGAGCCCTGCGGCATCGGATCATAGTGCGCTGTGAGGTTTGCGAGGCAGAGGCCGCAAAATTGGATGGCTCCCTTTCGCTACACCGCCTTGCAGGTCTCGATGTGGTCCGTGCAGGGGACAGTGTCTCCGCGCGAGGCGGGGCCTGAGATGTCGACGACAGATGCAGATTTCCTTGATATCCCTTAACTCGATATTTCGCGAGAGGGCCTCTGCCTGGGGATAGTCCCCGTCTACATTCGCCTCACGAAGCAGTTGAGAGGCGGCGCGACGCGACGAGGGCGACCGCCTGCCGAGAAGCAACACTGCGAGGTGATACATCGCCTCTTCGCGGCTGTAGTCCGTGACACACTCAGAGCCTATGGCACAACGATATGCTTGCTCAGCAGCTTTCTCATCTTTTTGAACACCGATGCCATGCTGGAGGCAGTAGCCCCATTCCATTTGAGCTTCACCATCCCCTAGCTCGGAAGCCTTCCGATACCAATGGGCTGAAAGCCTGAAGTTCTCCAGAATACGATACGCCGCTGCCAGGTTCGACATGGCAACCACATCCCCTCGAACGGCCTTGGGGCGCCACTTCTCGATGTACTT
Organism: Roseimicrobium sp. ORNL1; assembly: GCF_011044495.1. GTDB lineage: Bacteria > Verrucomicrobiota > Verrucomicrobiia > Verrucomicrobiales > Verrucomicrobiaceae > Roseimicrobium. Next base: position 2,955,814 of record NZ_CP049143.1, on the reverse strand, counting down.
CCTTTCTCGCTCCAGCGTGCTCATGCGTTCCTCTCCGGCCGACTTGATGTTATTGCACAGTTCAGTGCGTTTGTCACCGAGACCGTTTCAGTTCACGGGTGCATCAGAATCAGCGCCCCCTGCTGCATCAGATCATACAACGCCATGAGGTCTGCCTCCCGCAGGCTCAGGCAGCCCCACGTGAGATGCTGCGGACCATCCGGCCAGTCGCTGGCCCAGCCGTGAATGCCCACGCCGCCACCGAGGCTGGTCTTGGCGGGTGGCATCTTGCGTGCGTTCGTGGCGGAGACGATGGTGGTGCACTGGCTCTCGGTGATGCGGCCCTCGGCCAATGCCAAGCGGGCATCATAGGCATTCGGATAACTGATGCGGATCCACGCCTTGCCGAGGTAGTCGCCGTAGTCGCCGCCGAAGGGTCCCTTCGCCTTCTGCGTGATGCGGTACTCCCCTTCCGGGGTGCGATTGTCGCCTTCGCGCGTCTTCGGACCGATGGGATCCTGGCTGAGTGCGATGGGAAAGGTGCTCACGAGCTTTCCCTTGCGAAAAAGGTAGAGCCGATAGTCCTGCTTCATGGCAATGAAGATCTCCGGCTCACGCGAGGGCACGAGGAGCTTGCGGCGTTCGCGGATGAAAGCGGACGGCGTGAGTGTGGGCGATGCAGGCGCGCCGGCAGTCTCCACTTGAATGCCGAGCATCAATCCCGTGGGTGCATCCCCCGCTCCCCGGGCAATCACGCCAATCTGCTGACGTCGTTTCACTGGATCACCGGGCTTCAGCTTGGTGTCAGCTATGCCCTTGTAGTAAGACACCGCCGTGCGGAGCGTGCCGTTTTCGACAAAGCGATGCTCTATCTCGATGACCGATCTTTCCGCAGCTCCATCATCGATGACGGAACGCACCGTGCCACTGCCGATAGCGTACACGGATTGACCTGCATCCGTGGCACCACCACCCTGGCCATTCCAAAGTTCGCCTGGGAACGCAACGTCAACGGAGCCTCCTGCCTCTGGTAAGACAGGAGTGATACTCCAGCCCTGATGATAGCGTCGCGTGCTCTTGTCCCGGTAGCTGCCCTTGCCGTTCACATCTCCGGCAGGGAAGTCGAAGCCATCACAAAGAGCAGCATCGAGCAACAAGGCGACGCGAGGCACCTCGTGCAGAGCAGGCGACTGTGTTTGTGTCTCCGCAACCGGCACCACTTCTTGAGCCGCAAGAGTGAGTGCAGCAACGAAACCACTCACCCAGATACACAGGCAAAGAGAGCGCATGAACCGCATGACAGCAGATGGGAGTCTCCTTGCCAACACGCTTCGCTACACGGCCCACGCAGGCGGTGGCGCGGTGAACTCGACAGTCTGGCGAGTCAACGGATGCACGAACTGGATGCGGGAGGAGTGCAGGCAGAGGGGTGCGTCATCGGGTTCATGAGTCTGGGTGTCTCCGCGCTGAACACCGGAGAGATAAGCCTGGTCTCCCACCACAGGCCAGCCGAGGTGCGCGAGATGCAGGCGGATCTGATTGGTGCGGCCGGTGAGCGGCCGGGCTTCGAGCAAGGCCGTACCATCGCCATCGCGGCGCAACACCTTGAACTCGGTGCGCGACTTCCTGCCATTGGCATCATCCACCTCACGCGTGCCCATGGTTCCCGACTCATTGCCGATGGGAGCATCACAGGAAAACGCGTCCTGGTCAGGATGGCCTTTCACGCGGACGAGGTAGAACTTGGCGACCTCGCCAGCGGTGAACTGGGGCTGGATTATCCCAGCAAAATGTCTGGTGCGCGCATACACCATGACGCCGCTGGTATTCGCATCCAGCCGGTGAGCCTGGCGGGGCTTCTGCGGCTGATACACTTCATGGAGGATGTGCCGCAGGGTATTGCGATTGAATCGCCCGCCGGGGTGCACAGGCAGTGGCGCTGGTTTGTTCAGTACAATGATGGCTTCATCTTCGTGCAGGATGTTGATGGAGACATTCACGTCCGGCTCAGTAATCTCCCCGAGCTTGTGGAGATAGCGCTGGCCTCCGTACACGATCTGTTCTGGCTTCACTGGCTCATGATTTGCGTTCAGGATGCGACCTGACTCACACGCGGTAACCCACGCCTCGCGACCGACCGGCACAACCAGCCGCGCCAGCGCCTCCGCCAGTGGCATGCCATCGCACGCGGCAGGGATGTTGAAAGGGCGCAGGTTTTCATATGGCTTGCTGCCCGGAAGCGGCGAGGTGATGCGAGCTATCGCCTCATGCCTGGTCGCGATGTTCTCCAGCATCTTATCCACAGGCTCCGTGAAGCAGTACGGGCAGGACTCATTCCTCACGTAGCGCTCGTGTCGCTGATCCTCCGGACTGAGCGGTGACTGGCACTGGAAGCACTGGGTGGACTCGGTCTCCTGCAGTGCGGGGTCCACGCCCACGCGCTGGTCGAAGACGAAGCACTCGCCATCGTAATGCTCGCCGCCGCATTCCTCGAAGTACTTCAGGATGCCGCCATCGAGCTGCAGGATGTGTTTGAAGCCCTCACGCTCCATAAAGGGACCCGCCTTCTCGCAGCGGATGCCGCCGGTGCAGAACATCACCACGGGCTGATCCTTCATTTCCTCCGGCAGCTTGCGCACCGCATCGGGGAATTGACGAAAGGTATCGATGCCAATCGGCAGCGCGTTCTTGAAGGTGCCGAGCTTCACCTCGTAGTCGTTGCGCGTGTCCAGCAGCGTCACGGGTCGGCCTTCATCGAGCCACTGCTTCAGCTCCCTGGCCTGCAACTTGGGCGAGGTGCGCAGGGCGGGGTTGATGCCCTCCACGCCGAAGGTGATGATCTCCTTCTTCAACCGCACCAGCATGCGGCGGAAGGGCTGGTGGTCCGTCTCACTGTACTTCGGCGCGAGGTCCGCGAGGCCGGGCAGTGAACGCAACTCAGCCAGCAGTGCTTCGATGCCGGACGCCTCGCCCGCGACGAAGAGATTGATGCCCTCCGGGCTCAGCAGAATGGTGCCCTTGAGGTTCCAGCCCTTGCATTTGGCAAGCAGGCACGCGCGCAGGTCACGCAAGTCCTGCATGGGCGCGAATTTGTAGGCGGCAATGTTCTGAATCGAAACGGTATCTGGCATGGAGACTCGGTTTGGCTTGGGGGTCCACTCCCGGGCAAACGGGCGGGAAGTACAACCTAACCCAGAATCCACAATAGTCAGGTCCGATATGTGGGTGGGGCCGCCCTGGCGTCGAAGGCTCTTTTTGTCGCAAAGCAGCGAAAGCAGCAGAGCAGCAAAGAATTCCACGGAGGTTAGGCCTTCCGGCCTGACAGTGGGCGTTGGGTCTTCCGACCCGACAGCAGAACCCACGCGCAGCATGGTGCATTCTCTTTGCTGCTTGGCTCCTTTCGCTGCTTTGCGATGAACCCCTCCAAAGGTGAACGAAGGAACCAAGTGGCCCCCACCGTACCAAGCGTCGCCTCAACCCAATTCCCACGCTTCTCCCATGATTCGCCTATCTCGTGGAATGTCCGCCCTCACGCTTGTCGCAGGTCTGCATGGCCTGCCTTCCCTCGCTCTGGCCACCGATGCCAAGGAGCACAAGCCAGTAGCGCCGACGAGTGCGGAGCTCATGCCCACCGATGCCCGGCGTTGGTCGCAGCATGGCAAGGCGGTGATGCTCACGGACCTCTCGCAAGTCGCCCCGGAGACGGCACTCACGAAGGGCCAGCGCGAGAAGGGCAAGTGGAAGGTCATCCCCTTCGCCACGGCGGAGATGAAGGGCTGGGCGCTCTCCACTTACTCATTCACCCATGCGCCAGTGGTGGACCTGCCGCTGAATGCCAAGGGCTGGCACGCGGTGTATCTCGGCGTGAGCTCCGTATCCACCGGCTTCAAGGAGGCAAAGAACGGCATGCGGGCGAAGCTCAGCGGTGAGCGCATCTTCAAGCGCATGGCGAACAACATGGGCCTGCTGCCGAACCGCGTGGATATGATCCAGGATGAGTTCCTCACCGTGGCAAAGCTCGATGATCAGTCACTGCAGATCGGCTCACTGCCGAACCTCCCCGCCACCCTCTGCTACGTGAAGCTGGTGCCACTCACAGATGCGGAAGCCAGCGCGTGGAGTACGCAGCAGCAGAACACCAAGCCAGGCGAAGGCACACGCACATCGATCGCCACGTTTGATGGGCATAGCTGGATCTGGCCGTATGCGCCAGAGACGAAGGATGATCTGCTCGCGTCCTTCCGTGGCATGGAAAATACGGACATCGGCAAGTGGTGGTTCCAGGTGCTGGGTGCGGACCTTGTGATCTATCCGAGCAAGGTGGGAAACATTCCCGGTGAGAACACGACCGACTTCCCCACGCGTGAGCATGAGTGGTTTGTGAATTCCATCAAGGACCTGCACAAGAAGGGCATCAACCCGCTGGAGGTCGCGCGTGAAGCCGCGCGCGAGCAGGGCGTGGAGTTTCACGTGATGCTGCGCCCTGCGGGATGGAAGGCCTCCATGCCGTATGAGGAGACCTTCGACAGCAAATTCTACCACGCGCATCCAGAGTGGCGCTGTGTGGACCGCGATGGCACTCCCACCATGCACATGAGCCATGCCGTGCCGGAAGTGCGGCAGCATCTGCTCGACATCCTGAGCGAGACGCTGGAACTCCAGCCGGAGGGCGTGGGCATTCTCTTCCACCGCGGCATGCCGCTCATGCTTTGGGAGGATGCCTTCTGCGCCCGCTTCAAGGAGATGCACGGCACCGAGGCGCGTGATGTGGATGAAGATGACCCGCGACTGCAGGCCACACGCGCGGCGATCATGACGGACTTCCTGAGGCAAATCCGCACGCTGCTGGATGACACGGCGAAGAAGCAGGGCCGCACAGAACGGTACAAGATTTCGCTCGGCACCTTCAGCAAGGAGGCGGACAACAAACGGTGGGGACTCGACCTGCCGCTCTGGATCAAGGAAGGCCTGGTGGACGACCTCGGCGTGGCGTGGTTCGCGCATCACACGTCCTTCGCGCAGCCTGATATGGTGTATTACAAGAAGCTGGTCGAGGGTACGAAGGTGGGGCTGTATCCCTTTGTCATTTCATGGAAGTCCGGCCAACCCAAGGACCTGTGCACCAAAGTGACGAATTTCTACAAGGCTGGCGCCACCGGCATTGCCGTATGGGACCCCAGCGTGGAGGTGGGCTGGACGGAGAAGCCGCATGGCAATCTCTTCGAAGTGCTGGGCAGGCTGGGACATCGTGAAGATATCGCGAGGTGGTCGAAGCAAGGCGTGCCCGTGCCGCTTGCGATTCCGCTGAAGAAGCTGGATGAGAATGAGTACAGCCGATGGTTTCCGACGACGGGGTTTTAGGAGGAGGTCCGTACGCTGCGTGTTCGGTTCAGGGCCTTCGGCAACAGATCTATCATTACAGGTGAGCTTCCCTTCAAGGAGTGGGGTCATTCCTGGCCCCATTTGAGGCGTGACGAGCCGGGGAAGGGTTGCATCACGATTGGAACAAGCAGCGAAAGTCGGGAAGGAAGATCGCCAGGGGTGCGGGCGTCATGATCACGTATCATCGACACAAGAGACTTGCGACGCCAAATGGGGGCAGGAATGCCCCCACTCCTTGAAGAGAAGCCACGCATGGTCGGTGTAGTGGTGCACCGTGAGGATCACCACTCCCCTTCCCTCTTGAACTTCTCACGCACGTTCTGGCTGAAGGTGGCGATGGACTTCTCCAGCTCCTCAGCAATCTCCAGCGTGGGGCGGCCGGTGGAGTTGCGCACCACGGGGATTACGGTATTGCACTCATTGGCATCCATGAAGCGCGCGGCTTCGAGCAGGCCCGCTTGCTCCTCCGGAGGCAGCACCATGAAGCCGTGCTTGTCTGCATGAATGAGATCGCCCGGATTCACCTTCGTGCCGAAGACTTCCACCTCACATCCCCAACGCACGGGTGATGGGAAAGCATGCCCCACACAGAGACGGCGCGCGAGGGACTTGAACCCGGCATTGGTCATCTCATCCAGGTCGCGAATGGCGCCGTCCGTGATGGTACCGATGCAGCCGAGGGCCCGATGCGCATTCGCATTCACCTCCCCCCAGAAGGAGCCGATGACTCTCGGTTTGTCGAGATCCTGGATGACCACAATCTTCGGCCCAGGAATGCTGGCGATGTAGCGGCGGTATTCCGCGCCGGCATTGGGGTTGGTCTTGCGGTGATTGGGATTGCTCGGCTCGATCACCACGGTGACCGCGTAGCCCACCATGGGTCCCATTTGCGGCATGAAGTCGCGGGTCTCTTCGATATTGAAAGCATCAGCGGCGGGATTGCGCTTCGTGACCTGTTCCCAGCCGTTGTAGATGGTGGGGGTGTTCCAGCGTTTGAGCTGCAGGAGTTCGGAGTATGGGAGCTGAGGAGTGGTGGACATGGTGTGGAGGTGCGGAATGAAGAATACAAGGCTTCTGGAGAAGCCATCTACGTTCCTGAAATGCTCACGCAAACGGCATTTTGCGGGATCGCGGCCGACGAATTTCAAAAAATGCCCTTGCAACAGTTAACCTTTTGGTTAACTGTTTTCACATGCGCCGCCCGCCTGCTGTTCCGATTGCCCAGCATCTTGATGCCGTGTTCGCAGCACTCAGTGACGCCTCCCGCCGCCACATGCTGGAGCGGCTGCGGCAAGGGGAAGCTACGGTGGGAGAGCTGGCGGAGCCGCTGGAAATGTCCCTACCCGCCGTCTCAAAACACCTTCGCGTGCTGGAGAATGCTGGTCTGCTGAAACGTCGCGTGGATGGCCGGCTGCACTACATCTCCGCCAATCCCGCCCCACTCGATCAGGCCATGAACTGGATGGAACAACAGCGCCAATTCTGGACCGGAAGCTTCCAGCGGCTGGAGAAACTATTTCGAGACACCAAGACCACCGGCCCATCCAACGCGCCATCCACATCGCAATCCCCTAGGAAACCAAAGACCAAGCCAAAGCCATGAGCACCATCGCCGCCACCGAAACACCCCAAGTCCTGAAGCTCACCCACCGCTTCCCTGCCACGTGTGAGCAAGTGTTTGCTGCATTTTCTTCGTATGAAAATCTAGCTGCCTGGTTCGGCCCAGAGGACTGCAGTGTGACGGAAGGCTTTGTCGACTTCCGCGAGGGAGGAAACTTTCTCCTCAATATGAAATCACCACGCGGCCTCTTCATTGTAGGTGGCACGTACAAGAAAATCGAGTCCCCTCACCAACTGGAGTATACGTGGCAATGGAAAGACGACCCGGACTGGGAAAATCTGGAGTCCATCGTGCAGCTTGAGTTCGTTTCTGTCGGCGATGAGACGGAAGTGCGTATGACTCAGACGGGATTCCCGAACTCCGACAGTTACGCCGGTCATGTGCACGGGTGGACGAGTGGGTGGACTTGTCTCGCGGCTTATCTGGAGAAGCAGGGGGAAGGAGCGGAGTGATGGAATAATGGAAGATTGTTTGGAATGCTCCTTCGCTCAGGTGTGCCAATGCGCTCAAGACTGCGAGTCTAGGGTGCCTTGGCTCCCGCCTGCTTCAGCACAAACTCGATCAACTCCTTGTTCTCGAAGAACGATGGCGTTGCCTGGTGTCCCTCCCCGGCGATGAGCTTCACGGTGATCGGGGCGCCGCCGGCTTCATAACGCTGCTTTAGGATGAGGGTGTTTTCCTCATACGGCACGGCTTTGTCCACATCGCCGTGCACGACGAACATTGGCACTTTTCTCTCGATCAGCCCTTTCAGATTATCCAGGGGATTAAACTCAGGCAACCTCGTGCGAAGGTCGGCCTCGGTCAGTTTGTAATCGGCAAGCGTGACCGGCAGGTTCTTCATGCCCCAAGTTTCAAGATTGCACACAGGATAAATCCCCACGAAGGCCTGCACCTTGTCAGGATTCCGCATGGCCCAGGCCAGCGTCATCAGTCCACCGCGACTCTGACCAAGCAGGATCGGCTTGGGTGACCAGCCGCGCTTGACCATCTCCTGGTAGAAGAGGGTGAACTGCTCCGTGCTGGCGGGTCCGCCCCGCACCTCTCCGAGATCCATCCCTGCAAGGCTGATGCCTCCGCGCAGAAATCCCTCGAAATACACCTTCTTCCCCGCGAGCGAAAAGCCCTTTATCACGGGTGCATACCAGATCCACGGCTTCCCCGCCGCAGGCTGTGGCGCCGCATAGAGGTAGGTCATGTGGCCGTTGACCTCGAACTTCTCAGCCGTCTTGGGCAAGGCGTCGTTCGCAGAGACAGAGACCGCGGGTGCGAAGAGCAACAGGCTGATGACGCGCACAATGTTCAGGTTCTTCATGGGGTGGTTCCTGGAGGGAAAGCTCAAACCTGAGGATAAAAGTCAGGCGTCGCATGGGCAAAACGCGAGTTGCCCCATGAAACATGCAGGGATTGCCTGCGATTTCGTCACCCGTGAGCACCCTGCCGATGCATTGCAGAAAGCCGCGCCCACGCATTTGTTCACATTCCACCATTTGAAGTCTGGGGAAACTCCGTCATTCAGTGCCCTCCCGTTGATCCGCAAATGCGCGTCACGGCCCTTTTATCCATCGCCCTGCCAGATAATATTCATGGAGACCGTAGAAACGTTTACCGAAGATGACCAGGACAAGGTGCCGGTCTATCCGAATCTGGTCACCAGCGATACGCCGCTGCGAGAGACGCCGCTGGAACTCACCCGCATCATCCAGGTGCTGTATGCCGATGTGGAGGCGCAAATCAACCGTGCGGACCTCAAGGCGCAGATCGCGCTAAGCACCACGGCCATCCTCGCCGCGTTGGTGGCGAATCTGGGCATGGGCCTGGCCACGCGTGAGGTCACCAAGTGGACGCCCCTCGACTGGGGTGTGGTGGTCTTGTACACCCTCTTCCTCACGTGCGCGTGCTGCTCCATCGTGCATGCATTGCTGGCGGCGTATCCGCGTGCGGTTGGGCGGAAGGACACGCACCGGGGTCTCCCGGGACTCTATTTCTCCGGCCATGTGATCCAGCTTCCGGCGCAGGACTACACCGAGCGTTTCATGGACCAGACGAACCGGGAGTTGCTGGAGCGCGTGCTGGTGCAGATTCACTCGAAGTCACGGGTGCTGGAGGCAAAGCTCAGGCATGTGCGCTGGGCGCTGCGACTGCTGGGAATAGCGCTGCTGCTCTGGGCAGTGTCGCGGGCCGTGATCGTGATTGCGTACGGGAGGCTGCCGGGGACGTAGAGGCTGGCATGGCCAGCCAAGCGCCTTTGAGGTTGCGCTCTGACAGCGCATGCGGGTAAAGGGACGCATGCGTTTCGCTCTCACGCGACCCCATCTTTCTGGTCTTCTCGCGTTGCTTTGCCTTTCGTCAGTGGCGCTTGGTCAACAGGCAGCGCCGCTTCCGAATGGCGAAGTCTCCGCGCGTTCGTTCATCGATACAGCGCAGGTCATCAGCAAGTACACCACGGAGCAGTACGCCCACCAGTCCACCCTGCGTATCGTGAAGAGCGTGGGATACGTGGTGTACCAGTGCAATGAATCCACGCCAGAAGAGAACAAGGCCGGGCAACTCGTGCGCATGGCCGTGTTTCACCTGCTGAATCCCATGGGCACGGTGCAGTGGGTGGATGTGTGCAAACCCGGCGAGAGCTCCAATGGCATCACACTCGCCAACACCTTCGTGGGCTCGCCGATCATTCACGCGCTGAATGAGGACACACTGCGCATCTTCTTCTCTGGGAGAGCCCCCAAGGACACGGAGGCATCCTACCGCGTGCTGTACAAGGACTACACCATCTCCACGGGAAAGCTCTCCGACCTGCAGCAGGTGAAGTGCACTGTGGCGAAGGATGCGAACCAGGCGCACGACCTCGCGGTGCCCGCCGTGCAGGCGCATCTGGACCATCTCTTTGGCGGGGGCTTTGGTGCGAAGTTCGACAGCGGCATCAATCCGACATGCGACATGGTGGCCTGCGATGGGGCGCTCTTCAGCACCATTCAGATCAAAGCCACCGTGGATGGCAGAACGCGCTTCATGACGAATGTGCTCATGCGCAGCAAGGATGGCGGCGCCACGTGGGAATTGCTCGGCGCACCGGATCCGCGTCTGCTGCCGGGTGAGACCCAGATTCTCGCAGAACCGGTCCTCACCTTTGATGATAAGAACATCTACCTGCATCTCCGCAGCAACGTGCAGGAGAATGGCTATGTGCTGAGCCGGGTGAAGAAGGACGACCTTTTCACCTTCGACAAGCCCGTGAAGAAATGGACCTACGGCATCGGCCGCCCCGCGCTGGCGGATTTCGGCAGACCCATTGGGCTGGTGGCGATGTTCACGGCACCGAGTGTCACCTTGAGCACGCAGGGAGTTTCGCGGAATCGCGTGGACGTCGTACGCATCGATCGCAGCTACAGCAGATATGAGCCGGTCTTCTCCATCGTGGACTACAATGCGGTGAATACCCCCTTCATGCATCTCTACAACGACGAGGTGTATGTCTCCTACAGCACGGGCAAACGCCGGCTGCTGCCGAAGTACGGCACGTCCGAGGTGATGTTCAGCAAGCTGCGCCGGGAGTATTTCGTGGGGGTGCCACCGGTGGGTGCGGGTGGTGAGTCAGCGGCTCAGAAGGATGCGGAGTGAGTAAGTGAATGAATGAGATGATCCTTTCCGCTTGCCTGAGATGCAAGGGAGCGGTTGCATGACGACATGTTTCCCTACATCGCACTCGCAGATGAGAAGCCGTGGCAGCCTGGTCCCTATGAAGGCGTGGAGCTGAAAATCCTGCACAAGGACGAGACCACGGGCGGCGTGGTGGTACTGCGGAAGTTTGCCGCGGGTAAGACCATCCCAGCGCACACGCATCCGCACGCGAACGAATGGGCGTGGGTGCTCTCCGGCGAGTGGGAGGAGGATGGCGTGGCGTATGTGCCGGGCACGCTCTTCCATGCGCCCAAGGGGGTGAAGCATGGGCCGCATGTGGCGAAGACGGAAGTGGTGAGTCTCACCGTGTTTGATGGGCCGCTGACGGTGGCGTGAGGGTGAGAAGGGTTGATAGTTTAGAGTCGATGGTTGATAGCCTGAGCCGAGCAGCGAGGGGGGTGCCGTGGCTCAGCACAGTCAAGACAATGATGGCCAAAAATACATGAGCCGGGTCGCGTCGCTCTTTTCTCAGGCTATCAACTATCGACCATAAACTATCGACTTCTCACGCTTCATCCCTCTTGCGATGAAGCCCGTGACTGTGTCAGAATGAGCGCACTGCTGAAGGCGCAGGACCCACACCATGGAATCTGCCAAGCCCTCCTCATCGTCGTCTTCCTCTCCCGCTCCGGCCACGACCACCGCGGCTGCTGAGGCTTCCTCCTCTGAGGCCACGCCCCCCTCCCCTCCGCTCCCACCGCCGCCACCCGTTCCCATTTTTCCCACAACGGTCACGGCGACGACTCAAGTGGCGGGCACGCCGCTGGACATCACGCGGGTGATTCAGATCCTGTATCAGGATGTGGAGATGCAGATCAATCGCGCGGACCTGAAAGCGCAAATCACGCTGAGCACCGCAGCCATTCTTGCGGCGCTGGTGGTGAATGTGGGATTCGGCATCACCACCCTCGAGCTGCGTCAGTGGATCCCCATGGAATGGGTGGCCGCCATTGTGTATCTACTTTTCCTCCTGTGCCTGTGTGCCACCATCATTCATGCACTGATGGCCACGTATCCCCGCGCTGTCCTGCGGACAAAAGACACTGCTACAAATCCCAGCCTTTATTTCAGCGGGCACATCATCACGCTTGATTGCGAAGACTATGCCCAGCGGTTCGAGGAGCAGGCGAACGCGCAAGTGCTCAGCCGCCTCATCAAGCAGGTGCATGCGAAGTCGCGTGTGCTTGAGATGAAGCTTTCACACATCCGCGTGGGTCTGCGTTGCCTGGGCGTCGCACTCATCCTCTGGCTGGTGGCCAGGGGACTGCTGGTGCTGGCGTATGGCAGACTGGCGGGAGGTTAAGGTGCTGAACGCTGGTTTCGATGCATATGGCTGGCGAAACTTCTACGCCGAAGGCGTTGCACATTGAATAGCCCAAGGTCAGCTCGCGAAGCGAGCGCCACCTTGGGTGCAAGGCAATCATTCATGAACGCCGAAGGTGTTCCACAAAGGCGGCTCATGTGACGCGCCGTACCTTTCACCAGAATGCCACCATTGTGGAACACCTTCGGCGTTCGAAAAATTTCCGGAACGTCCCCGGGGTGGCGCTCGCTTCGCGAGCTGACCACGGGCTGGACAATGTACAACGCCTTCGGCGTAGGAGTTTCCAATACAGGTCGCGCATGTCTGCACCAGATATTCGCCGGGATTTCATAGGTCCTTCAACATCCCTACACACAGTTCCGGGACACTCATCGCTGAACCCACAATTCAGCCATGAATGTCACCGAATGGACCCAACACTTCGAACGCAACAAGCACCATCGCATCGAGCCGAACTGGCAGGCGCCCCACCGGCTGCACGGAGGCACGTTAAGAAAACTCATCCGCTCCCTGCAGCAGTTCCAGTTGGGTGACGGAGGTGGTCCTGCGTATCTCATCGCAGGAAACCGCGGCACGTTGCTGGATGCCGATGCCGGGATGAAGCGGCTGGTGGACCTTTGGTTTGCCGAAGAAGCGGAGCACTCGCGGCTGCTGGGCTCGGCACTGCAGCGGTTCGGCGCGCCGGAAATCCAATCGCACTGGAGCTTTTCGCTCTTCTGCGGATTGCGGGAGCATCTGGGAGTGCAGTTCGAGCTGTCGGCCCTGCTGCTCACGGAAATCGTGAGCCATGTGTATTACAAGATGATGTACCGCCACTGCCCGGATGAAGCGGTGCGCGGCATGTGTCGTCTCATCATCCGGGATGAGGCCGGGCACATCGCCTTTCACCGCGCGCGGCTGCGGGCGGAGGGCAGGCAGCATGGCCGGTCCTATGGGCGGGTGTGGGAGAGCCTGTTTCGCGCACGCGGGCTGGCGGCAGGCACGGTGCTCTGGGTGAATCACCGCTCAGCCCTCCTCGCCATGGGCGCCACGGATGGCGAGTTCTACGGCGGCATCTGGAGGGATATGGGCCGCTTCATTCGCAGGCTCCGGGAGGCTCCTTCCTCCCGCCACGGCGCACGCCCGACGGCAACCGCAGAGAAGGAAATACATGCTTCACTCTCAATGCTTTCGAATGGGAGTTGACACAGGGGTGTGAAATTCAAAAAACACCCGCTGGCATCCCTCCCCCACCCTCGCTAGCATGTCGGCGTGAGTTACCAGGTTTTCGCCCGCAAATATCGCCCGCGCACGTTTGATGACGTGCTGGGTCAGGAGCATGTCGTCCGCACGCTGAGGAATGCCATCGCGCAGAACCGTCTGGCGCATGCCTATCTCTTCGTGGGCCCCCGCGGCACGGGGAAGACCTCCACGGCGCGCATCTTTGCCAAGGCCCTGAACTGCCCCGGCGGTCCGAAGGTGGACTTCGACCCGGACAACGAGCTCTGCATCGAGATTGAAAAAGGCATCTGCCTCGACGTGCGTGAGATCGACGGTGCCAGCAACAACGGCGTGGAGCAGGTCCGCGAGCTGCGCGAGGAGGTAAAATTCGCCCCCAGCCGCTGCCGCTTCAAGATCTACTACATTGACGAGGTGCACATGCTGAGCACCGCCGCCTTCAACGCGCTGCTGAAGACGCTCGAGGAGCCGCCGGAGCACGTGAAGTTCATCTTCGCCACCACGGAGGCGCACAAGGTCCTGCCCACGATCATCAGCCGCTGCCAGCGGTTTGATTTGCGACGCATCCCCACCAGCCTGATCGCAAAGCACCTGCTGCACATCGCTTCGCTGGAAAATGTGAAACTCAGTGAGAAGGCAGCCTACGCCATCGCCAAGGGTGCCGAGGGCGGCATGCGCGATGCCCAGTCCATGCTGGACCAGCTCGTGGCCTTTTGCGGCGAGAGCATTGGCGAGCAGGACGTGCTGGACATCTTCGGCTTCACCCAGGGTGAGACCGTGGCCAATCTGGCGCTGCGTGTGCTGGAACGCGACACCGTAGGCGCCCTGCAGGAACTGCACACGCAGGCCGAAGGAGGCAAGGATCTGGCGCGCCTGCTGGGGGATCTCATCCAGCATCTGCGCACCGTGCTGGTGCATCAGGTGGACCCCGCCGCTGCGGAGGAGGATCTCTCTCCCGAAGTCGCCGCCATGACGCGCGCCCAGGCCGCCATGGTCGATGCCGACCGTCTGCTCCGTGTGATGGACGAACTCGCCGAGGTGGATGCCCGCATGCGATGGGCAGGCAACAAGCTGCTGCATCTCGAACTCGGCCTCATCCAGGCCGTGCAGACGCTCGGCGAAGTGACCCTCAGCGATGTCATCGTGGCCATGAACGATGGCAGCGGTGGCGCGAATCTCGCCCCGACGCAACCGCGACGCGCCGCCGTGCCCGTGGCTCCTGCACCGGCCGCGACGATCAGTGCGGCACCTGCGCCAGTTCCCACGCCTGTGCAAGCTGCACCTGCGCCAGCGCCTGCCCCCGTACCGACTCCCGCTCCTGTACAACCCGTGAGCGCGGCCCCGCAGCCCGCGCCCGCACCTGCCGCTGTTCCCGCTCCTGTCCCGCAGGCTGCACCGGCACCCGCTGCTCCCGCTCCCGTGGAGGAAGCTGCACCTGCACCTGCAGCAGCAGCGGCATTGCCCATTCCTGAAACGCTGGAGGAAGCGTGGAAACACATCCTCGAAGCGGTTCACCAGAACTATCCTCTGTATGAGGAGTGGTTGTTGCACGGCGCCCTCTTGGAAGTCTCCGGTCAGACGGCCAAAATTGGCCTGCCGACTACCGAGTCCATGGCTCGCGAAAGCCTGCTGCGCCCCGCCAGCAAGGCCAAGGTGGAAGAGTGCATCACGAAGGTGCTGCAACGCCCCCTGAAGATGGAGGTCGTGCTCGACCCGAGCCTCAAGCCGCCACCGGCCACAGAGATGACCTTCGGCCTGAACTTCGGCGACTCCGCTCCCCCGCCCCCGAAGGAGGCCCCTGCAGCAGCCGCCCCTGCCCCTGAAACTCCCAAGGAACCCGAAGGCGTGGCCGCCGATCCCGAGTTTTACAACGATCCTCTGATCCAGGCCGCGATTGTGAAGTTCAAGGCGACGTTGGTGAAGTAACAAAACGACCTCACCTTCTATCATTCCACTCTTCCAGTATTCCAACCTTCCATCCCCTTCTCTTTCCCCATGAATATCCAGAAAATGCTCAAACAGATGCAGCGCATGCAGACCGACATGGCGCAGACGCAGCAGGAACTCGCCGGCAAGACGGTTGAAGGCGCTGCCGGAGGCGGCCGCGTGAAAGCCACGGCGAATGGCGCACAGGAAATCACTTCCATCACCATCGCGAAGGAAGTGGTGGATCCGGAAGATGTGGAGATGCTGCAGGACCTGGTGCTCACCGCCGTGCAGCAGGCGCTGAGCAAGAGCAAGGAACTCGCCGCCGGTGAAATGGGCAAGATCACCCAGGGCATGGGATTGCCTCCAGGGATGGGTTTCTAGGCCGATGCGTTGTTGAAACGCAAAGCAGCGAAGCCGCAGAGTTTATTTTTTAGGCAGGGCGCGTGCCGGCATGGCACGCGCTTTGTTGTTTCTTGGCGAATGGCCCCACGCTGTTGCCTATTTCGGAAGCTGGGGGGATGCCGGTTCTTGGGTTGAGGACGTTCGTTCATCCCTCAGATGATACACCTGGGTGTAGTCGCCGTGATCGCTCACGAACGCTCCGTTTCGGATAACCCCAGTGTACTGGAAGTCGGCGAGCTTATCCTTGTCAGGGCCGTACACATAGCTTTTGAGCACCCTGCCCTTGTCGTCCACCTTGTAGAGCCCTTTGTTGAAGTAAAAGGTGAACATGGTTCCATCTGGATAGAAGACGTATGCAGAAGTCCCATTCTGATGGAGATACACCCCGGGAATCTTATCCGTTTGAATCACCGGAGAATTTCCAAGCCGAACCAATTCGGCCTCGATGGGATGAAGTTCAGACCTTTTCCCGGTCTGCAAAAATGGGATGCCGGATTCCTTGATGGGGTCGCTGGTGTCGATGATCTCCTTCCTTGTGCTTGTCCCGGCGTAGACCTTCCCATTCATGGGAATACCAAGTTGATACTCGTCCCTGTCGTCTGTGCGGGGCTTTGCTCCATGAAATAGATCAAAGCGGACGTGATACCACCAGATGGGATTCCCGCGCCCCCCCGTCCAACTCAGTTTGATGTCGATGAAGCCGTTGTCTTCCGTGAATGGAACTCCCAAAGTCTTCTGAAAATGGGCATCGGCCAGTCGAATAACGTCCTCCATGGTGACGGGTATGGGGTCCTTGCCCATCTGAAATCGGGGCAGCGAGCGGTATTCTTCGCTGGGTATCTCGATGCGATCCGTCACCTCATGGTACACCTTGGATCCTGAGATACGCGAGGTGCCCTCCTTCTGGTAGAGCACCTCAGCCATGCCTGCATGAGGCATGACCAGCAGAGACAGGGCAAGCATCAGGGTTTTCATAATATTGGAGTATTGGCCATTGCACCAACCCTTGGGGGAAAGTTCCAGACAAAATGCGGAAGTTTGGACCGGATGGAACAAATGCCAGAAAACCGGTCAGACCCAGAACGAACACACGAGGGCTCGCGGATTGACGTGCCTGAGGCTTTCTGTGTAACATCCCGATATGTCAAAACCACCGAGGCTGGCGCGCCGGGCTTTCATGGGCAGGTGTGCGATGGCGTCCCTGGCTGGTATGGGCGCGCGTGTGGGGAGTGGCGCCGTGCGACCGGGGCTGCGCGTCATTGTTATCGGCGCGGGCGTGTCAGGCCTGGCGGCAGCGAAGCTGCTTCAAGAAGCAGGAGCAAAGGTCACGGTGCTGGAGGCCCGCAAGCGAATCGGAGGCAGGGTGCATACGGACCGCGCCACCTTCGGCGTGCCGGTGGAAATCGGCGCACAGTATGTGCAGGGCACGAAGAACAGCGACGGAGAGATGAATCCAGTCTGGGAGATGGCGAAGAGGCATCGCTGGGCGAGCGTGCCATTTTCCTCGGACGCGGTCCAGGCGGTGCGCAAGGGTGAAGACGTGGACGCGGAAGAGCTCTCGGAACGCATGGAGGCATTCACGGAAGTGATCGAGGAGGCGGAAGATGAGATCGAACTGAAGCACTCGGTTCAGGACGCCATGGACCGTTATGTAGCGGAGGAATCACTGACGCCCCGACAGGCAGCAGAGCTGCGCGCCATGGTAGCCTCCGAGGTGGGTTTGGAATACGGGGGCGATATCAATCAGATAGCGATCCAGAGCATCGGCGACGAGGAGGGTTTTTCGGGTGGGAACCACATTCTGACCGGAGGCTATGATCAGGTGCCAGCCCTGCTCGCCACCGGGCTGCTCGATGTGCGACTTGGAGCGGTGGTAACGGAGATCGATCACAGGGAGGAAGTATGCACCGTGACCACCAAGGGCGGGGACGTCTACCACGCGGAGCACGTGCTGTGCACGCTGCCGCTGGGAGTACTCCAGTCGCAGAGCGTGCGCTTCTCCCCTGCTCTGCCACCTGCGAAGAGCCAGGCGATTGCCCGGATGGGCATGGGGTGCCTGGGGAAGGTATTCCTGGAATTTCCCAAAAGGTTCTGGCCGGAAGATACCAACTGGTTCCTGAGTTTGAAGTCCTCCGCGCCTTGGGGCGTGGCGTTCTCCAGTCTCTCACGCGTGATCCCAGACCGGCATATTCTTCTTATGTGGCACAGCGGGGCCCTGGCACGAGAACGCGAAGCGATGTCTGACGAGGCGGTGGCTCAGATCGCACTTGAGGAGTTGCGCACCGCCACGGGAGAACCAGTGCCTGCTCCCTTGAAGGCGAAGATCACTCGCTGGGGAACAGACCCGTTCAGCCGTGGCGCCTACTTCTTTCCCAAGGTGAATTCTCCCATGAGCGATGTCGCAGAGCTGGCCAAGCCAGTGGGCAGCCGCTTGTTTTTCGCAGGAGAAGCGACGAACAAGGGGCTCTTCGGCACCGTGCCCGGGGCCATCCTGAGCGGAAGGCGTGAAGCGGAAAGAATACTCAAGATAGCGGCGGGTTGAATGTGATGGAGCGGCGGAGCTCTGCCAATGTGTGCCACTTCAACTTGCTGGCCAGGAGGACGCGGGGCCATCGCTTGACCCCGGGCAGAAATGATGCATCTTATGAGAACGATATTCGTAATGAATTGATGAATATCACGGACATCGAGGACGGCCTTGATGTTTCCTTCGCAGACTAGGGACGACCCTGCCACATTCATCCCCTGTTTTGTTATGCCTTGGATTATCTTGATCGTTGCCGCGTTGTTTGAAATCGGGTGGGCCGTGGGCCTGAAGTTTACTGAGGGCTTCACCCGTCTATGGCCTTCGGTCGGCGTGGGTGTGGCGCTGGTAGCCAGCGTGGTGCTGCTGGGGTGGGCCGCGAAGTCATTGCCCATTGGCACCGCTTATGCCGTGTGGACCGGGCTCGGTGCCGCGGGCACCATTGTGTGCGGGATCTTCTTTTTGGGAGAGCCTCTCACGGTGAGCCGCATGGTGTGCATCGGCTTCATCCTGGCAGGCGTGATCGGGCTGAAAGTGGTGGAGTAGGACCGACCCGGCTAACTCGCCAGGGGTAAGAAGCCTGATAAGGTAGCCGCAAAAAGACGCAAAATTGGACTGCCTAGCCTGCGGTGTTTTGTAGGCGAAGCTGACTCAGTAGGCGGGCGTCATTTCGGAGGCACTTCGCAGGGCCGCAATCACGACCTTTTTGAGTTTTTTGCGTCTTTTTGCGGCTGAGAAAATGAAGGCTGGAATGCCCCCAATCCTTGAGGGTTGGCTCAGGTGCAGACTTCTATCAACACACCATGCATCGCACCACAATGGCGGGTAGGAAAACCCGCCAGACGCTGTCCGGTCAGGAGACCCGACTTCCTGAACTGCTTTTGCGATCTTTGCGTTCTTTTGCGGCCATTCCCTCAGACGGGGCTGGCACAAAGCACGCGAAGGGACTCGCGAGCTACGTTGTCACCATGCCACCACGGAGCTGGCCCAGGTGAAGCCGCCGCCGAAGGCGACGAGGAGGAGGATGTCTCCACTCTGCAGGCGGCCGGCGCGCTGGGCTTCATCGAGCGCCACGGGAATGGTCGCGGCGCTGGTGTTGCCGTATTTGTCCACGTTGATGAAGGTGCGCTCCGGCGGGACATTGAGACGCTCGGCGATGGCGGAGATGATGCGCGCGTTCGCCTGATGGGGAATCACGAGCTTCACATCCTCCGCTTTCACACCGGCCTGCTCGAGGGCATCGAGGCTGGCCTGATACATGCGGGTCACGGCGTGCTTGAAGGTTTCGCGACCTTCCATGTAAATCGTATTCGGGCGCAGGGCCACATTCTCAGCAGTGATGGGGCAGGCAGAGCCGCCGCCGGGCACCTTGAGAAGATCCGCCAGCGTGCCGTCGCTGCCCATCACGGTGGAGAGCACGCGTCCGGGAGCGCTCTTGCGATCGTCGCGGCGCACCACCACGGCACCAGCGCCATCGCCGAAGAGCACGCAGGTGTTGCGATCCTTCCAGTTGATCAGACTGCTGAGTTTCTCCGCACCGATGACGAGCGCCGTCATGCGCGGGCCGCCGTTCAGAAAGTGACGTGCGGCTTGGAGAGCGTAGAGGAAACCGGAGCACGCTGCGCTGATGTCAAAGCCGATGGCATTCTTCGCACCCAACTTGGCTTGCACCAGACAGGCCGTGGAGGGGAAGAACATGTCTGGAGTGACCGTGGCCACGACGATGAGATCGAGTTCCTCGGGCTTCACACCCGCGGCTTCCAGAGCCTGCCTTGCCGCGGCGGTGGCCATGTCGCTGGTGGTTTCGTCCTCAGCAGCAATGCGGCGCTCCTTGATGCCGGTGCGGGTGGTGATCCACTCGTCAGACGTCTCCACCATCTTGGAGAGGTCGTCATTCGTGAGGACCTTCGTAGGCATATAACTGCCGGTCCCGATGATGCTGCATTGGCAGGGCTTAGACATGTGCGAAAACGTGGGAAGTAATGGCGGTCTGGATGTGCGGATTGACCTCGTGCGTCACGGCCTCCATGCCCACACGGAGTGCGTTCATGATGGCCACGGGCGAGCTGCTGCCATGCCCGATGATGACTACGCCCTTCACACCGAGAAGGGGACTGCCACCGTAGGATTCGTAGCTGCCGCGCTTTTTTACAGCACGGAAGGCGTCCCTGGCAATGAAGGCGCCCATTTTGCGGACAACGGAGGATTCAATCTCACGCTTCAGCCAGGTGAACATGGCCTTCGCGGTGGCTTCGCAGCTCTTCAGCACGACGTTGCCGGTGAAGCCGTCACACACGATGACGTCCAGTTCGGTGTCGAAGATGTCGTGCCCTTCGACGTTGCCCTTGAAGTTCACCGGTGCCTTCTTCAGCAGGGCAAAGGCCTCTTTCACGAGGAGATTCCCCTTGGAATCCTCCTCACCAACATTCATGAGACCCACCACGGGGGATGACCTGCCGTGCACGTACTGGGCATAGGTAGAGCCCATGATGGCGTATTGCACGAGGTGGCGGGCAGTGGCGTCCGGATTCGCTCCGGCATCCAGAATGTAGCAGACGCCGTGCTCATTCGGCATGGGGCTCGCAATGCCGGGAAAGTCCACGCCTTCCAATCGGCCCAGCATGAGGGTACCGGCGGTGACGGATGCACCCGTGTGGCCTGCGCTCACCACGGCCTGCGCGGCGCCCTGTTTCACCAAGTCGACAGCGACGGTGATGGAGGAATTCTTCTTCTTGCGCACCGCATCCAGACCGGAGTCGTGCATGTCCACCACCTGGGTGGCATTGACGATTTCAATGCGCTCGCGCTGGCCCACCTGTTGGGCATCCAGTTCGGCTTCAAGGGTGTCCTTCGGGCCAGTGAGGTAGAACTTCTCCACGTCCGCCAGCGTATCCAGGGCCAGCTTCAGGCCTCCAATGGGATTCTTGGGCGCTATGTCGCCGCCCATCGCATCGAGGACGATCTTCATGTGGGTTCTGACTGGCTATGCTGCAAGGTTAGGGGTTGGGCAGTTAGCGCAGGCCGAAAGCGGATGCAAGGCACAATCGGAGGGGCGGGAAAAGTATCGCGGCGCGCTGGTAGTGAGGGGGGAAATTGGGTGGCGCAACCGGCGGGTAAATTAACATTTGGGAGGCAGAGTACTCTGGGGTGAAGTTGGCGGAGACACGTGCGCACCTGTCAAGGAGTGGGGGCATTCCTGTCCCTATGTTGAGGTGTGCTACATCTCAACATAGTAGCTACCCAACCGCACTCACGAAGCGACTGTCTCGCAGGGAGCGGCACTAGCCTAGTGCCGTCATAGGCAGCATGGCCGCGCGAGGAGCTTGGAGGCGTCCTCGAAAGCTTCGAAAAGAAAGGCTCCGCGCCCACACTTGCCAACCACCGGCACTAAGGCTAGTGCCGCTCCCTGCGGGTCGGCCTATCACGCTCAGAGACACGTGAACCGTTACAGGCTCTTGGCAAGCCATCAAATGGGAGCAGGAATGCTCCCACTCCTTGAGAGAGCACCACCTCACTGCACCCGCCGCCACCGCCGCGACTTGAAGTCGAACCGGGGCAGTGAACCCTGCGCGGCAAGGCGCACGGGGATGCGGAGGGTGAAGGTGTCCCGCAGGCGCTCCTGCAGCTTGTGCACCACGGCATCGTCAGAGCCGGGAGCGAGCTCCACGATGAGCTCAATCTCATCCATGGCCTCCACCTTGCGCTGCTCCACCTGGAACTCGGCGATCTCCGGGAAGCGGCGGATGACATTCTCCAGCGCGCTGGGGTAGATATTCACGCCTCGGATCACGGCCATATCATCCACACGACCGAGCACGCCGCCTTCGAGGTAGAGCTTGTCATCCACGTGATGAGGCGAGACCCAATCACCGGTGCAGTAGCGGATGAGCGGGCACGCCGTGCGATCCAGCGTGGTGAGGACGAGTTCGCCCTCCTCCCCTTCCTGCACGGGTTCACCCGTGTTCGGATCCAGCACCTCGGCGAAATAGGAATCCTCAATCACGCAGAGGCTGGAGGGCTGGTTCTGGTCTTCATAGCTCACCGGGCCGATCTCAGACAGGCCGTGGTGGTCGAAGATTTTCACGCCACCCCAGAGTTCATTGAGACGATCCCGCACCACCGGGATGCTGCCACCGGGTTCGCCGGCCACGATGATGCGGCGGACGTTGAGCTGATCGAGATGCACGCCGCTGGGCGCGCCGATGTTCTCCCCGAGCCGCAAGGCATAGGTCGGTGTGCAGCAGAGCACGGTGGCCTTGTAGCGGGCCATCATCTCCAGTCGCGCATTGGTGGACTGTCCGCCGCCGGGGATGACCAGGCAGTCGCGGGCCGCTGCTTCGAACGCGGTCCAGAAGCCGAGGAAAGGACCGAAGCTGAAAGCGAAGAACACCCGATCCCCCGCGTGCACGCCCGCCGCACGATAGACCTGACGCCAGCAGGAGAGCATGGCCTCCCAGCTCGCGGGTGTATCCAGTACTGCCATAGGCGCGCCGGTGAGTGTGCCACTCGTCTGGCAGAATCGGGTATAACGCTCGACGGGCTCCGTGAAGTTCGAGCCGAAGGGTGGGTACAGCAGGCGATCCTGCAAGAGGTCCGCCTTCGTGGTGAAAGGCACGCGCCGGATGAAGTCATCCAGGCTGGTGATGCTGTACGGGTCCACGCCGTGCTGCTGCAGGCGCTGCGAATTGAAGTTCTCCGTGGTGCCTACCTTGATGAGCAGGCGTTTCAATTTCTCCCATTGCCGCTCACGAAGCCCGGCAGTGCTGCCGGGGAGCTCGATGCGCATGGTGTGCGGGGAGACGGCCATGGTGGAAGGGGACGGAGGGAAACGAAACGATCAGTCAGTAATGGAGATGGTTCGACCCGGGGAGCACGACGCAGCGCGGCATGACAAGCGAGCTTGTGATGCCATACCAATCTAGTGACGAAATTCTATCGTCAACTGGATTGGCACGCGAACGCTACTCTGCGCAGATGGGGGGTGTTTGCATTACGCCCCGGGTTCGCCAGATGGTTGCGAGACGAGACTTCTTTCTTCAGTGTCCCGGCGTCGAGGGTGCGCTCGCGGTGGTGGCAGCGGGCTTGTGGGCAGCTGGTCCGCGGTTCGAGGGAGAGAAGTACGCCACGAGGAACGTGCCCACCGCAGCCAGCACAATGCCGATGAAGAAGGGCACCGGAATGGCTTTGATGCCACCTTCCGGAGGATGCATGATCATGGCCACGATGGTATTCACCACCGGCGCGCCAGCGAAGACGATGGGCATGACCTGCGCGGGAGCCGCGCCTTTAAAGATGGCCGCCGCGGCGCCGAGGGAAAGAATGAGGGTGAAGGCACCCACCGCACCCGCCACACCGGCGAGGAAGCTCCAGGTGATGCCGCCCGGGGTGAATTTCCAGTCGGTTTCACGCTGCATCAGCACGACGACCGGCCCCACGATGGCTACCACGAAATAGGCGACACCCACGAAGAGGAAGGCCTTCAGACTGGCATTGGCCGGCTCCGATCCCAGCATGAGGCTGCGGCCTTGATGCAGGAGAATTCCATAAACGCCCCAGGAAAGGACGGTGAGCAGGGCGAAAAGGAGCCAGGAGGACATGATGGGTTTCTTCTGTGGAGTGGGAGTCACGAGTGAAGGGTGAAGTTATGTGGCAGAACTAAACGCAAAGCAGTGATCCGGCTTTGCAGCAAACAGATTGTATTAACCCAACCCGCTTGCCGGGAAATCACACTGCCGGTGGGCGGGGATTTGGACAGGGAGATGATTGCGGCAGACCTTTCCGATGGGTGATGGTCGAAGCGCTGGAATTCAACACAGAGACACGGAGACACAAAAACACAGAGCATAAGGAACCCAAGACTGATGGGAGCCGCGCCAAGTCTCGCACTTATATTCTCAACAACTCCGTGTCTCGGCGTCTCCGTGTCTCTGTGTTGAACACCCTGACGTCGCCTCCACCTCCCCTACCCCTGCCCCTTGCGAGCACCAAGCACCTCCGCGGGTGCAGTCTCCAGCTTGTCCTTCACGCGAGACGGGATCTCCACGGCTTTCATGCCGCCTTTCTCCTTGTCCTTCTGCACGCACACGGCGGCGATGCGGCCTTCGGCGGCGAGGGTGCCGTCCAGCTTCCGCACGCGGAAGAGGTAGCGGATGGAGCGGGTGCGGAGTTCCTCCACCAAAAGCTCGACCTCCACTTCGTCTTCAAAGAAGAGCGGGGTGAAGAAGTCGCAGGAGGCGTGCACGCGCGGCCAGCCCACGGGATTCCCCTCCATGGTGGGAATGGTGCCGGGGCGCTCCACGATGCTCAACCCCAAGGACCGGAAGAAGGCGTGCTCGGCCCGCTCCATGAACCGGAAAAAGTTCGAAAAGTGCACAATCCCAGCCATATCCGTGTCTGAAAACTGGACCAGATCGCGGTGAACAAAGCGGTGCTCAGGCATGGCAGCGAGCATGGACGCGCCGGGGCGACCTGCAAGAATTTCCTTCCCCGGCGGTAAACCTTGTGTCACACTCCGGGCGCGCTCCCCCTCTTCATCTCCCGCAAACATGCCTTCGACACAGTCTGCTGTTCCGATCGACACCCTGAAGGAAAGCTATCTGACCGCCTACGGCTACATGGTCCGGGCGCGGATACTGGAAGACAAACTGGCCGCCCTCTACCGGGCGGGCGGTCGCATCGTGGGTGGCGTGTACGTGGGCAGGGGCCAGGAGGCCTTCAGCGCCTCGCTCGCCGTGCATCTGCAAAAGGGCAAGGATATCTACGCGGGGCTCATTCGTGACCAGGCCGGGAAGCTGGCCTTCGGCGAGCCCATGCTGGACTGCACCCGCACCTACCTGGGCTCTGCCATGGGCCCCATGCGCGGTCGTGATGGCAACATCCACCGTGGCCGCCCCACCGAAGGGCTTCCCGCCATGATCTCCCACTTGGGTTCCATGGTGGGCGTGGTCTGCGGCATGCTCATGGCCCGACGCATGCTCGGCAAGCTGGGTGATGCCGTGGGCGCCACGTCCATCGGCGATGGCGGTACCTCCACCGGTGCCTTCCACGAGGGACTCAACGTAGCCGCCGTCGAGCGCCTGCCTCTCATCGTCTCCGTGGCGAACAACCAGTTCGCCTACTCCACTCCCACGGACCGCCAGTATGCCTGCAAGAGCCTGGTGGATCGTGCGATTGGCTACGGTGTTGAAGGCTATGAGGTGGATGGTACGGACCTCGCCGCCTGCATCGCCATCTTCCAGCACGCGGTGCAACGCGCCCGGACAGGACATGGTCCGCAGATGATCGTGGGCAATCTGCTCCGCCTCTCCGGTCACGGCGAGCACGATGACGCTTCTTATATTCCCGATGCCACGAAGAAGCTCGGCCGCGACAGTCTGATCGTCACCGAACAGAAGATTCAGGAACTGGGCTGGATGTCGCCCACCGAGCTGCGCGCCCTGCGCGAGCAAGCCAAGGAGGAAGTGGAAAAGGCCGTCTCCCAGACCAGCCGTGAACCCTCTCCCGATCCCTTCCGCGAAACGTGGATGGCACTCTCCACCCCCGGCCTGGCTGAGGGCTGGGAGGTGCACTGAGATGATATTCGTGCCAGGAAGTCGGGTCTCCTGACCGGACAGTGGTTGGCGGGTTTTCCTACCCGCCTTTCTTGTCATATGGCGTAGTCACACCGCAGGGACGTTTCCGGTTAACCGCAAAGGAGCAAAAGGAGCAAAGGACGCAGAGGATTGGTTGGGTTGGCTCAGGGGTGGTGGGCGTGTTTGAAGGATGGTTCGCCTCGACACAAAGGAGGCAGAGACGCGCAGGAGTTCCGCTCGTCCTGTTGAGTATTGCATGGACTGGAGGTTAGACGTCCCGCCAGACAGTGGGCGTTAGGCGTCCCCGCCTGACCAGCAACCGTCATACCTTCGTTCCCGGCGATGCTTGAGGAGTGGCCTTCATGAAGTGGTGAACAACAGATCACCATGGGAGCAGGAATGCTCCCACTCCCTGGCAGGTCGCAACGCTCTACAGCAATGGCCACGCCCTTCTGCGCGTCTCGCCACCTTTGCATCGAGGTGTACCACGCCAAGGCATCTCCACCGCATCCACAGGCTCACCCCAGAGCTTCTTGCGTCCTTTGCCTCTCTGCCCCTTTGCGGTTAACCGGAAGCGTCCCTGAAGCGCAACCTCATCACGTGGGAAAGGCGGGTTAAGAACACCCGCCACCTACTTCTTCGGCATCAGCACCGGCGGCACCGCCGGCGCTTCCTGGGGCTCGAAGGCGCCTTTGCCGCCAAAGGGATCAATAGGGTGCAACACTTCCACGAGGAGGAAAATGCCAGCGGCAATGGTGATCCACTGGGGGAGACCGAACCATTTTGTATCGCCCAGTTTCTTTCGGGCAATCCGGTGGACGTCGAGGAAGAGAATCCAGGCGACTGCGGCAAACATGAAGACAAAGAGCAGAGTCATCTCCGAGTATCTGGCGCTCCATTCACAGACAATGTAGGCCGGTGGGTCGCCTTCACCTCGCAGGATGATCTCGCTGATCTCCACCCGGTATTTCCCCACAGGCAGACGGTAGGACCTGTCGATACCATGGAGACGAAACTCGCCGGACAGGTCCTGCTCCGGGATCTCCTTCATGCGGCTGAACTGCGCGCCATCGAACATGGAGATCCACTGGGTGCGACGCTCGCCGGTCTTCTCATAGATCAGCGTGGTCAGGAAAAAGATTTCCTGATGGTGGATGAGGTCGTGGCTCTTGACCTCGCCCGGCTTGAAGTCATAGGCCTTCAGGTACATCGAGGGATAGAGATTGCCGCGCGGCTTGAACTCAAGCGGCCCTGCCTGCGCAGAGACACGGTAGAACCTTGCGTCTCCCTCTGTCTTCACCAGTTCAGGATGTGGCAGAGGCACCTGTGTGTCCATGCGCACGCTGGTGTCTGGCGTGAACATATAAATGCCCACGATGACCGCGAAGGCGATGGCCGCACCCATCCAGAATTGCGCGACGCGCTTCGCCGCCAGTGGCACCGCGCTGGGATGCGTGACCATCGCACGCAGCATGGCGAGAATGGTCGGCGGAATGTCCGCGCGCTCGCCGCAGTAGGTGCACTTCGCGCCCGTGCCCGCTTTCAGCACTTCATCCGGCAGCGCTCCGGCGCAGAGGCGGCAGACCAATGCCACGGTGTCGTCTTCACGCGGCAGGTGTCCTTCGAAACCGCGGGCGCGTTTTACCTGGCCTTGCAGAGAGACGAGCAGTGTGTCGCATCCTGAGCAGGCCGTGGCCACTTTTCCGTGCACCGGAGTATCCGCACCACACTGGGGGCAATTGACTTCACGGGAGGCAGCGGCAGAGGCGGCGGACATGCGCCGTGCATGAAGCGCAGGTGAACGTGTGGCGCAACCGGCGACGTTGCGAAAACTGGCGCGGACTCAAGCTCC
This sequence comes from Roseimicrobium sp. ORNL1, assembly GCF_011044495.1. Taxonomy (GTDB): domain Bacteria; phylum Verrucomicrobiota; class Verrucomicrobiia; order Verrucomicrobiales; family Verrucomicrobiaceae; genus Roseimicrobium. The sequence continues at coordinate 2,928,328 of NZ_CP049143.1, read as the reverse complement.
CGCCGGACGCGGTGCTGCCGGGGCGGATGGCGCCGCGGGTGCAGGACCAGACCCCGGACCGGAACCAATCCCAGGTGATGGCGCGGGCACCGGTGCAGGACTGGGTGCCGCTGCGGTAAATGGCGTGGCAGCGGGAGGGGGCATGGGGGCCACGGTCTCTGCCGGAGGCTGGCTGAAGTTTGGTCCGTCCGTGATGCCCATGCCGCCGAGGCTGGGCAGGAGTTCCATGGGCTGGCGGTGATCCACGAACATGCGATCCAGGGCGACTCCGATCTCCACGGCAAAGTCGTGCACCTGCGTCGTGGCCTTCCGCGCCTGGTGAGCGAGACTCCGCTGGCAGGCGGCGACCAGAAGGGAAAACAGCGCGCCGGCCAGCAAAGGCAGCAAGACGGAACTCCACAGTCCCACTCCAGTCTGCTCCCGACCCAGACCATCCAGAAGACACAGCAGCGCGCCGACCAGTCCCAGCACGGGAAGACTCCACGCCGACATGCCTCCCACACCGACCATGAACGGGCGCGTGACCTCATCCGTCACGTGACGGGCCGTGCGATTCACGGCCTCTCCCTGGGAGGGAGTGATGCGGCCCGCCGTGCGCAGCCGGGCCATGTAATTCTTGTCCACCGTATCCGTACCCAGCAGGTGCCAGGAAAGCTCACGGCAGGCATTCTGATACACCGCCGCCCGCGCGGAACCGGGAAACACCATGCCGGTCTGGAAGAGCGCCAGCAGATGGGCGGAGCCACGGAACGACGCGGTGAATTCCTCATCCGCCTTGTTCGTCTTTGCAATGCTCGAGCTGCGCGAGATCCACTTGAGCACACAGACGAGCATCACCAGCAGCAAAAGCGCACAGCACCCCAGCGAAAGCATGCTCACTTCGGAGAGACTTTTTTGCAGTCCATAAAAAGTGAAGGCTTGCAGGGAAAGGAATGAGGAGATGGGGGGCATCTGCAAACGATGCTAACGTAAATCGCTGTTCTGTCTTGAAAAAATTCCCGGTGGGTGGCGCTCACTTTTGCTTCCATTCCTCTCGTATGGTGCGTATCCATGGACGGAGTTTGTTTCTTGCTTCTATGAAACGCTGGTCCCTGCATGTTGGAACCTTTGGTGGCACGGAAGTGCGGCTGCACGCCACCTTTCTTCTGCTCGTTGCTCTCTTTGGCTGGGTGACGCTCGTCAACCACGGACCGGCTGTGGCCCTGCAGACGGTTGCGTTCATCATCGCGATTTTCTTTTGCGTCTTGCTGCATGAGTTCGGCCACGTGCTGGCGGCGCGGCGCTATGGCATCCAGACGACGGATGTGACCCTGCTGCCCATTGGCGGTCTGGCAAGGCTGGAGCGCATGCCACGCAAGCCAAGCCAGGAACTTGCGGTGGCACTCGCGGGTCCGGCGGTGAATGTGGCCATTTATCTTTTGCTCCTGCCGTTTCTCCCGTCAGCGCCACCATTCTCGTTCAGGTATGACATCATACAGGCACCCTTTTTTGAACGGCTCGCCTACTGGAACATGATGATGGTGGCCTTCAACATGATTCCCGCCTTCCCCATGGATGGTGGCCGTGTGTTGAGATCAACCCTCGCTCATTTCATGGACTATGCTGTCGCAACCCGCATTGCGGCGACCATCGGCCAGACCATCGCGGTGATCGCCGGGGTCCTTGCTCTCTTCACGACAGGGAATCCTCTCATCGTCATCATCGCCATCTTCATCTTCATGGGCGCCGGGCAGGAGGCAGCGTATGTGAGTGACCAGGAAGCGCTGCGTGGCCTGCGTGTGCAGGATGCCATGCTCACGGAGTTCCGCACCCTGCGGCTGGATGCGGTACTGAAGGACGCGGTGGATCTGCTGCTGTCCGGCACGCAGCATGACTTCCCCGTGATGAACACCGAGGGGCAGGTTCACGGCATGCTCACACGCACCTCGCTCATCTCCGGCCTCGCCCAGCATGGCCCCCAACAGGCTGTAACCACCGTCTCCGAACCGTGTGAGGTGGTCCTGAAACCCTACCATCCCCTGCAGGATGCCATGGACCACCTGCGCAGCAGTTCCTCCCCTGCCCTGCCCGTGCTGGATCCGCTCTCAGGGAAACTGCTCGGCCTGCTTACCTTGGAAAATATCGGTGAGATGATGATGGTGCGCGCGGCGTTGGGACAGCAGCGGTGAAGGGGGGGGAACTGAAGCAAAGAGGAACTTACGAAGCACCGCTTTGGTAGGGAGTTTCAGCCTGGAAGAGCCTGTAGCATTCTAACCAGAACTGTGCCCGTATTTACGCCGAAGGCGTTGCACATTGTCCAGCCCAAGGTCAGTCCGCGAAGCGGGCGCCACCTTGGGTAGCTGAGCGTCGATCGAACCCTGAAAGGGTTCTACAAAGGCATGTCCGACGATGGCTGCATCCTTCATCCAGCAACACGATTGTGGAACGCTTTCAGCGTTCAAACATCTTGGCTCCATATCCCAAGGTGGCGCTTGCTTCGCAAGCTGACCTTGGGCTGGACAATGTGCAACGCCTTCGGCGTAGAAGCGGCTATATCAACAGTCTAGTCACGCTTCGTGTGAGGTTGCACAAGCATTGAAATCCAAATGCCGAAGGTTCCAAACATATCACGAGATACACGGCGATTGTTTGAGTTTATTTTCTCTCCACCTCACTTCCCCGCCTTCCGCCGCTGGTGTGCCGGACCTCCCTCCTGGGAAAGGTTTCGCGCGGTGTTGATGAGTCCCACATGAGAGAAGGCCTGGGGGAAATTCCCAAGCATGCGCCCGCTGCGGGGGTCCACCTGCTCGGCGAGAAGGCCAAGGTCATTGCGCACCTTGAGCAACTTCTCAAACAGGGCACGTGCCTCGTCCATGCGACCACACATCGCATAGTTATCCGCGAGCCAGAAGGAGCATAACAGGAACGCACCCTCGCCTGGTGGCAGGCCATCAACATGCGAGCATTGCTCACTGAGATAGCGCAACACATAACCCTCCACGAGCAGCTCACGCTCCACGGCGGCGATGGTGCCCCGCACACGTGCATCCTCTGGCGGCAGGAAGCCGACCAGTGGCACCATGAGCAGGCTCGCATCGATGGCATCGCCGTCATACACCTGCACGAAGGATTGCTTGGCCTTGCTATACCCGCGTTCGCAGATCTCAAGGTGCAGTGCGTCGCGATGTTCCTTCCATCGCTCCACGGGTCCTTCCATGCCGAACTGCTCCACGGCTCTCACGGCGCGATCAAATGCGACCCAGGCCATGAGTTTCGAGTGCGTGAAGTGGCGTCGTGGCCCACGCACTTCCCAGATGCCTTCATCCGGTTCCTTCCACGCAGTTTCGAGGAACTGCAGAATGGCCCGCTCCATGGCCCAGGACTGCGGGGCGGAGTTGATCCCGGTGCACCGTGCCTGATGCATGGAGTCGATGACTTCGCCATACACGTCCAATTGGAACTGGCTGTAGGCCGCATTCCCCACGCGCACGGGTTTGGAATTTTCATAACCCGGCAGCCAAGGAAGCTCATACTCTTCAAGGCGTCGCTCACCCGCGAGGCCGTACATGATCTGCAGCTTGCCCGGATCTCCGGCCACGGCGCGCAGGAGCCAGTCCCTCCAATCCTTCGCCTCGCTGGTGTGGCCGCCCTGCATGAGGGTGTACAAGGTGAAGGTGGCATCACGCAGCCAGCACAGGCGGTAGTCCCAGTTTCGCACGCCGCCGATGAACTCGGGCAGGGATGTGGTGGCCGCCGCGACGATGCCGCCGGTGGGTGCGTAGGTGAGCGCCTTCAGCGTGACCAGGGACCGCTCGATTTCCTTGCACCATTCGCCGTCGCACTTCGCATCGGCCAGCCAGTCCCGCCACCAGCGCTCGGTCTCGGCGATCTTCTTCTGAGTATCACCACGCCTATCGGGAGGCTGGTGGGACGCGTGCCAGAGCAGGTCAAAGGCCACACTCTCCCCCTCCTTGATCTCAAACTCCGCCACCGTGGTGAGTCCCTCGCCATGCGTGGCCACATCACTCCAGAGGCTGAGCGCATCTGGCCCGGCCACGGCTTCCAGACGGTCATCGACACGACGCGTCCACGGTACGATGGACCCGTAGTCGAAGCGCACAATGAGCAGCATCTTCATGCGCACCGTGCCGCGCACGCCTTCGACGATCCGCACGATGTCCGCATCCCGCTCGCGGATGGGCATGGCATCCACGAGGCGCACGCAGCCGCTGGCCGTTTCGAATTCCGTTTCCAGAATCAAGGTGCCGTCGCGATATGCACGACGGGAGGCGGTGATCTTCTCACCTTCCGCGGGAGCGATCTTCCAGCAGCCGTGCTCCTCCTTTCCCAGCAGCGCCGCGAAGCATGCTGCCGAGTCGAACCGTGGAAAACAGAGCCAGTCGATGGAGCCATTCCGCCCGACGAGAGCGACCGTCTGCGTGTCTCCAATGATGCCGTAGTCTTCGATTCTCACCAGTGGCGCGCCTGTTTCCGTTTTTACCATATCCATCCAGAATGGAGGCATGGTCTCACCCAAGATTCGCGCACCTCCCTCCCCTTGCGCCTATGGGTCAAGGCTGATGGCTTCATCATGAGCACCCTAGACGGGCCCCGTGCCTTGTATGAAAAGGCGGAAATGTGACGGATTTTTTGGCGGCACGGAAAATGATTCACTCCACGACCCGGGCGATTTCGGGGTGGACATGGACCCGTTTTTCCGCGAGAGAACGACGTTTCTTGCCAGCCCAAGAAGCTTTAGCTATCTTAACCAATACCTCAGCCATCAATGGACGAATTGCTCATCACTCAAGTCATCGGTCGTGAAATCCTGGATTCCCGCGGGAATCCCACCGTGGAAGTGGACGTGTATCTGGAGTGTGGAGTCATGGGCCGCGCGGCAGTGCCGAGCGGTGCGAGCACCGGTGAACATGAAGCGCTGGAACTGCGCGACGGCGACAAGGGTCGCTACCTTGGCAAGGGCACCACGAAGGCCGTGGCCAATGTGAACGACATCATTGCCGAGCACATCGAAGGTCTTCCCGCCAACGAACAGGTGCTCGTCGACAAGGCGATGCTCGACCTCGACGGCACCAAGACCAAGAGCAAGCTCGGTGCAAACGCCATCCTCGGTGTGAGCATGGCTGTGGCCAAGGCCGCTGCCAACGCGCTGAACCAGCCCCTCTACAAGTACCTCGGCGGCCCGAACGCCAAGGTCCTCCCCGTGCCGATGATGAACATCATCAACGGTGGCGCCCACTCGGATGCCCCGATTGATTTCCAGGAGTTCATGATTGTGCCCAAGGGCGCCCCCACCTTCCGTGAAGCGTTGCGCTATGGCGCGGAAGTCTTCCACGCACTGAAGAAGCTCCTCCATGACCGCGGTCTGAATACCGCCGTGGGTGATGAAGGCGGCTTCGCCCCGACACTCGACAGCGCGGACGACGCCCTCGCGGTGATCGCCCAAGCCATCGAGAAGGCCGGCTACAAAGTGGGTCAGGACATCTTCTTCGCCCTCGACGTGGCCGCCAGCGAGTTCCACGACAAGGCCAAGGGCAAGTACGTCTTCAAGAAGAGCGACAAGTCCGAGCGCAGCGACGACGAGATCGTGGCCTACTACCAGGGCCTGCAGAAGAAGTACCCGATCATCTCCATCGAAGACGGTTGCGGCGAAAGCGACTGGACCGGCTGGAAGAAGCTGACCGACGCCATGGGCAAGAACACCCAGCTCGTGGGTGACGACCTCTTCGTGACGAACGTCGAGTTCCTCCAGAAGGGCATCGACCAGGGCGTGGCAAACTCCATCCTCGTGAAGGTGAACCAGATTGGCTCGCTCACCGAGACCTTCGACGCTGTCGAACTGGCCCACCGCCATGGCTACACCTCCGTGCTCAGCCACCGCTCCGGTGAAACGGAAGACGCCACCATCGCCGACCTCGCCGTCGCGACGAACTGCGGTCAGATCAAAACCGGCTCCCTCAGCCGCTCCGACCGTATCGCAAAGTACAACCAGCTTCTGCGCATCGAGCAGGAACTGGGAGACAACGCCATCTACGGCGGCCGCATGAAGGTCTAATACAGTATATCCGCATTCATCCCACCATGACTCTGGACGAAGCCGGCCACCCGCACTCAGGTGCGGACCGCCCTTCGCTGCTCCAGAGTCTGGTGCGGCTGAATCGCTACGCGCTCCTCCTTCTGCTCATTCCCGCCGGTGTCATTTATTTCTGGCCCGGTCCCGAATGGAAGAAGCAGGAGGCCGCCAAGCAGACGCTCCATGACCTCACCAGCCAACGCGATGCCCTGGCGCACAAGGTGGAGAAACTGGAAAAGAAGCTGGAGCTCATCAAGAACGATCCCGAGTACCTCGAGACCATGGCCCGTGACAGGCTGAGCCTGCAGAAGGATGGAGAGATCATCCTGCACTTCGAGGAATAGGAAAGAACCGGAACCGGGAACCCCTCCCGCCACGTAAACCTGACGTAACGCCGACCCCTGCTGTACCGATGCCGAGACTGCGCATCTTTGACCGATACATCTTCACCCAGGTGGCATGGTCCACCATCATGGGCGTGCTCATCCTCACCGGGGTCATGGTGCTGGGCACCGTGTTCAAGGAAATGGAGCGCCTGCTGGGTGACACCTCCACCCTGCCCCTGTTGGCGGTGCTGCAGTTCATCAGCTACGTGGTGCCCTACTCGCTCATCTTCACCATTCCCTGGGCGCTGCTCACGGCCATCCTGCTCGTGTTCGGCCGCATGAGCGCGGACAATGAAATGACCGCGCTACGCATGACGGGCATGCCCATGTGGCGCATCTGCATGCCGGTCTTCATCCTCGCCATCGCCATGTCCGGCGTGTGCTTCTGGGTGAACATCCACCTGGCGCCGATGGCGAAGACCAAGATCAAGCAACTCTTCTACAGCATGGCCCTGGACGATCCGGCCATGCTTTTCCAGGAGGGCAAGGTGCTGGAGAAATTCCCCGGCTACCGCATCTACACGAAGAAGCGCAAGGACAAGAAGCTCTGGGGTGTGGAGATCGTGCAGACCACGCTGGGAAACATGGAGCGCTACATCCGCGCGGAACGCGCCGAGGTGGAAGTGACTCCCGGGGTGACCGATTTCATCCTGCGCCTGTACGATTGCCAGATCGAAACGACCAAGCCGGATGAGCCCCCGCCTCCCGGTGCCGCTACGGCAGCAGCTGTGCCTGCCGCACCGCAGGAAGACGATCCCAGTGCGAAGTTCCAGCCCGTTTACTTCAAGGAGACGGCTCTCACCTTCCCCCTGAGTGAGCTGAAGGCCAAGACCGAGCGAGTCTCCAACAGCATGAAGAGCACCACCGATCTCTGGAGGGAAGTGCAAACCGAAGTGAGCGTGGTGAACGGCCAGCCGATGACGAAGCCGCTCGTCTCTGCCGTGCGCACGGAGCTCTCCCTGCGCTACAGTTTCTCCCTGGTGGCGCTTGTGTTCTGCCTCGTGGGCATCCCGCTGGCCATCACGGCCCAGCGACGTGAGACCTCCATCGGCTTTGCCTTGAGCCTGCTCGTGGCCGTGTCCTATCAGGTCTTCGTGATTCTCGCGTCGAACCTGGCGGAGAAGCGCGGCGCCTATCCGCACCTGCTCATGTGGGTGCCGACGATCTTGTTCACGCTCGTGGGCGCTCGGTTGTTTTACAAGCTGAGCAAGAAGTAAGGCGCGAGCTACCTTGTCCTTCACGCCATTTGCAATTGGCCCGCACACTGCTAACCACAGGGTTGCAATGCCTACTCCCCCCCTGACTCCCCTTCTGTCTCAAAATCGTGCCTGGTCGGAGTCGATGCGAGCGGAGGATCCGGAGTTCTTCATGCGCCTGGTGGAGCAGCAGGTGCCGCAGTACCTGTGGATTGGCTGCTCGGACAGTCGCGTGCCAGCGAATGAAATTGTGGGCATGGCGCCGGGGGAACTTTTCGTGCATCGCAACGTGGCCAATGTGGTGGTGCACACCGACCTGAACTGCCTGAGCGTGCTGCAATACGCGGTGGAAGTGCTGAAGGTGAAACACATCCTCGTGGTGGGTCACTACGGCTGCGGCGGTGTCCGTGCCGCCTTGCAGAATCAGAAGCTGGGCCTCATCAACAACTGGCTGCGCCACGTACAGGACGTGCAGCAGAAGCATGACTTCCAGCTCAAGGGAATCGAAGACGAAGACGCCCGCGTGGATCGCCTGTGCGAACTCAACGTGGTGGAGCAGGTGATGAACGTCTGCCAGACCACCGTGGTGGAAGGCGCCTGGGAACGCGGCCAGGACCTGAGCATCCATGGATGGATCTACCGCCTGAGCGACGGCATCATCCGCGACCTGAGCATCAACGTCACGGCCAATGACAACCTCACGGAAAGCCGTGATGCCGCCGCGACGAAGCTGATCGCGAAGGCGCACAAGTGGCTGTGAGCGGAAGCATGAGATCCCTTGAACTGCGGCAGCACCCTGCCGCCAACGTCTGGGCTTAGCATTTTAATTTAGACTATAGCCGTGCACTCGACTTCCCGGAGGGATGAAAGCCGCCGCACCTGCTTCATTCTGCGGCTATAGTTCAATTCAAAATACCTAGAACCTCGACGGGCCCAGCACTTGCATCGCGAAGTCATGATCCAGACGAACAGTTTCGCCTGGTCTCCTGGGAGCCAGTCCCTGCGCGATCACCAGTTCCAATAGAGTGAAGTCCTCCGCATCGAGCAGGGCTTCCCGCTGCGCCACCTTGCGCCTGCTCCACGTGGCCTCAAACATCGGGACGGGAAAAAAGCTGTGCCACGAGTCATCCGCGTCGGTCCCTCCGTAGTAACACGCCGAGCATCCGATGCGAGTGCCACGCTTGGGCGTGAACAGAGCAGGGCAGTTATCTTCGTGGAGCCGGACGGCAATGATGGGCGGTATATCCAGCCTCTTCCGCAAGTCCGTCACGGCCAGGTAGCGGAACGGTGAACGACTCGTCACGATGGCAGCAACCAAGTCCCCTTTAAGATGGGAGTGCGCATTGTTCCTGTGACTCGTTAAACAAGCCGCCACAAGGACTGAGCCGGCAACAAATGGCAAAATCCCAGCCCACCACGCCACCTTCCAGAACAACAGGACGCTGATGCCCAGCAAGGCCAGGGCAATGCAGCAGAAGTTGAGCGCACCCGACGCCGTGCAAACGAACCTCGTGAAGCTGGACTGCAATCCCACAGGCCTCGATGCCGCATAGAGCGCGGGAGTGAGGGTGGGCGTGTATGGCCGGGGCCCCGGCGCGAAGGCGTCTGGGCTTCGAGGTTTGTTGGCATGCCATGGATCCATGGCATGAGAAAACCTTTTCACCATCGACTCGTCAATGCGCTACTTTGGAATGCGCTCCCCTGGGCCGGTCGCTCCGGGACCGCCCCCTCCCCGTCATTTTCCGCCCGCCGGTGGCAAAATCCTTGTGTGAAAACAAGAACGATGCGATCCGATCAGATCGCCCCTCCGGCGTTGAATGGATATTGATTGTCCGGAGGGCCTGTAAGTTCGCCCGGTTAAGGAACGTAAACTGACCACTGATCTTCCCCCATGCCCGACATCTCAGATTCCCAGGCGGCTGCACAATTCGTCAACGGTTACCAAAAGCTGCGCGCCGAGCTCTCCAAGCGCATCGTGGGTCAGGAGGATGTGATTGAGCAGGTGTTCATCGCCATGGCCGCCGGGGGCCACGCCCTGCTGGAAGGCGTGCCGGGGCTGGCCAAGACGCTGCTGGTCAAGTCCTTCGCCGACGCCATCCATCTCACCTTCCGCCGCATCCAGTTCACGCCGGACCTCATGCCAGCGGACATTACCGGCACGGAAATCATCCAGGAAGATGAGCAGACCGGACGCCGCAAGATGGTCTTCATGCGCGGTCCGATTTTCTCCCAAATCATCCTGGCGGACGAAATCAACCGTACGCCGCCCAAGACGCAGGCGGCTCTGCTCGAAGCCATGCAGGAGCGCAGCGTGACCGTAGGCCAGGAGACCTTTGTGCTGCCGAGGCCCTTCTTCGTACTGGCGACGCAGAATCCGATTGAGCAGGAAGGTACCTACCCACTGCCCGAAGCACAGAAGGATCGCTTTCTCTTCCTCATCAAGGTGGCCTACCCCACGCGTGATGATGAACGCGAGATCCTCGCCCGCACCACCGGCACCGCGGGTGATGACATCCGCCCCGTGCTGAGTGGTGAGGACCTGCAGGCGGCACAGGCCCTGGCCCGCCGTGTGCCGGTGCCGGATCATGTGACGGACTTTGTCCTGGACCTCGTGCGTGCCACCCGCACCACCGAGGCCGGTGTGAGCAGCTATGTGAAGCAGATGGTCGGCTGGGGCGCAGGCCCGCGTGCCAGCCAGCACCTCATCCTCTCCAGCAAGGTGCGAGCCCTGCTGCGCGGCCGTACGCATGTGACCATGGACGACGTGGAGGCCCTGGCCACCCCCGTGCTGCGCCACCGCCTCGTGACCACCTTCCACGCGGAAGCCGAAGGCGTGACGGTGGATCACATCGTGAAGCACCTCCTTGAGAACACGAAGCGCCCGAGTGGGAAGGTGATGTGAGTTTGAAAATGGGAAGACGAAGCGGTGATCAAGTCATCGCCTCTCTTTATTCCTCTGTAGCGTCTGAAGCTTTCGCTCGTGCATTGATTCTCGCCTTCAACAACTTGATGCCCTCTGTCACTTCATCTGTCGTGAGAACTGCTTCAGGATGCTGTTCATACAGCGTCAGGCGATCCTCCAGCAGGGCTTGCATGGCGGGAGAGAGTTCTTCCGATGTGCCAGAATGGATTTCTGCAAAGTTCTCCGAACTCATGCATGAAGATAGCTCTCACAATAGCCGACTGCAAGATGCACCGCGCTCGGCGAGTGCAACAATCGCCGCAGCAGGCTGCGGACTCTGGAAAGCGGCAGCAGGCTGCCGCAGTCCAAGGTGGCTACGCCACACAAGTCCACCCCTTACAGGCTTCTTACCATTCACTACTGGCCACTGAATACTAAACACTGAAAACTCCATAGCATGGCCAAACTCTCCGACCTCCTTCCCGCCGAAGATCTGGCGCAGCTCACCGGGCTGCCGCTCTTCGCGCGGACGGTCATGGAGGGTTTCTCCACGGGGATGCACGCGTCTCCGCACAAGGGTTTCAGCGTCGAGTTCCGCCAGCATCGCCCGTATGTGCAGGGGGACGAAATCAAGCGGCTGGACTGGAAGATCTTTGGCCGCAGTGACCGCTTCTACATCCGCGAGTACGATGAGGAGACGAACCTGCGCGCGACCATCCTGCTGGATGCCAGCGGCTCGATGAAGTATCGCGGGACGAAGGGGCAGGTGAAGTTCGAGCATGCGCGAAAGCTGGCGGCGTCGCTGGCCTATGTGCTCACCGGTCAGCAGGATGCGGTGGGTCTCGTGACCTTCGACAGCAAAGTACGTGAACACATTCCCTGCCGCACGAAGACGACGCACCTGCACAACATCCTTGAGGTGCTCATGAAAACACAGCCGGGCGCGGATACGTCGCTTGCTGGTGTGTTGCAGGCACTGGCAGCTCGCATGAAGCGACGCGGGCTGCTCATGCTGCTCTCGGATTGCTTTGATGATGCCGAAGCTCTTCTGCAGGCCGTGGGTGTGCTGCGGAAGCAGGGGCATGAAATCATCGTGTTCCAATTGTGGGACCGCGATGAAATCGACTTCCCCTTCTCACGCTGGGCGCGATTTGAGAACCTGGAGAATCCGGAGGACTTCGAGCAGGTCGATCCGGTGGTGATCCGCCAGCGCTATCTGCAGGTGCTGGCAAAGTTCCGCGAGGAACTCCTCGAAGGCCTGCGCAAGCACCAGGTGGATCTGGTGCCCATCATGACAGATGAACCACTCACCGCCGCGGTGAAGAGCTACCTCGCGCTGCGCATGCGGCACTGACGAATCGATGTGGTTTCTTAACGGCATCCTCCTGGCGGGCGCGGCAGCGTTTCTCATCCCGCTGATCATCCATCTGCTGAACAAGCGGCGCGTGGTGACGGTCGCGTGGGGCGCCATGCACCTGCTGCACGAGGCGCTGCGGCAGAAGAAACGCAACGTGAGGGTGGAGCAGCTTCTCCTGCTCATCGCGCGCATCAGCATCCCCATCCTGCTCGCACTGCTGCTCGCGCGGCCGGTCTTCACCTTGCTGCGACAGCTTCCGGGGCTGAACAAGAACTCGCTCGTGGTGGTGCTGGACAACAGCTACTCCATGCGCGCACCGGGTGAAGGTGGCACTGCCCGTGACCAGGCGCGCAATCACCTGCGCCGCATTTTCAGCGAACTGCCCGGTGGTTCGGATGTGAGCATCATTCTCGCTGGCAGCCCGCCGCGCCTGCTCATGGCCCAGCCGAGCACCGCGATGGATGTGGTGACGGAAGCGATGGACAGCGAGCCGAGCCTCTCCGGTCCGGTGAAGATCAATGAAGCCTTCCAGCTCGCGCAGGCAGAACTGAAGCGCATGGGCAATGCCGGGCGCGAGGTGCTCTTCATCTCCGACTTCCAGCAGACCGACTGGCGCAATGCGGTGGAAGGCGGCACCGTGCCAGCGCTCGATGCCCTGTCGAAGAATGAGCCCAAGCCGCTGCTAACCTTCCTGCGAGTGCCCAGTGAGTTGCAGGAGAACCTTTCCATCGCCTCGGTGGATCCCTCGGCCTTCGTGGTGGCACGCGAGCAGGCGATTGCGTTGCGCACCCGCATTCAAAATCATGGCACGCGTGCGTATCAGGACATCGCCGTGCACCTGGAGGCAGATGGTGTGAGGCTGCGCACCACGCGCGTGTCCATCGCTCCGAATGCGGAGACGGTGCTCACACTCAGCCATGCCTTTGATACACCAGGCGATCACTCGCTCACGGTGCGGCTAGAGGGTGATTCCTTTCCGGAGGACAATGCCTTCTCCCTCGTCATCCCGGTGCGTGAGCAGGTGAATACCCTGATCGTCCACGGCGAGAACAAGAGCGGCACTGCATTGGAAGGCGATGCGGACTTCCTGCAAATCGCGCTGACCCCACACCAGAGCGCGGAAGTCACGCTGAAGGATGTGATTCGCACCGGGCTCGTGGACTATCGCCAGCTACGGGACAAGGCCACCGAAGGCGCCGAGGTGGTGATTCTCGCGAATGTCCCGAAGCTCAATGACAAGCAAACCAAGGATCTGGAGGAATTCGTGAAGCGCGGTGGCGGCCTGCTCATCTTCGCCGGGCCGGACATGGATCTGCGCTGGTATGAGAAGGACTTCTATCGCGATGGCAAAGGCCTGCTGCCCGCCGCGATCTCGGGTTTCGGTCATGTGGATGAAGGACAGTCGCCGGCACGCGTGCTGAGCCAGCGCTTCACCCACCCTGCCACGACCTACTTCAATGATGCGCGCGGACTGCGCCTGCAGGATGGCTCCTTCAGCCACTGGGTGCGCTTCGACAAGATTCAAGGCGACACACGCGTGCTGCTCAGCCTCGACCGCGGCGATGCACTGCTGGTGGAGAAGCCCTTTGGCAAAGGGCGTGTGCTCGCCGTCGCTTCCACGGCGAATGCGCGCTGGAACAATCTGCCGCTGCAGCCCGTCTTCGTGCCGCTCACGCAGCGACTGGTGACCTACCTCGCCACGCAGAATGCCGCGCCACAATTCCAGATGTGCGGCACCCTCCTGCGTGCTCCGCTGGATATTACCAAGGAGAAGTCCGAGTATGTGCTGACCGACCCCTTCAACAAGATCCACGAACTCGTGGCGAAGAAGGATGAGACCGGCGCGGTGTACGTGGACTACGCCGCCACCTATGCGCCCGGCCTCTACGAGCTGCGTCCCAAGGTGCCCAACGCCAACGAACCCACGCGCCGCTTCGCCTTCAACCTGGACCCCTCCGAGTCCAACCTCACCGCCACCGCCAGCGAAAAGACCCGCGAAGTCGCCAGCCGCATGAATGCCGGCTACGCCGAGAGCTACGACGAATACGCCCGCCTCGACCGCTCCCGCCGCCACGGCACGGAGTTGTGGCAGCCTATTCTCGTGCTGCTGCTGTTGTTCCTCTTCGGTGAGGTGTTTTTGCAACAGAGGATTGGGAAGGCATGATAAAGATGTACGCGAACCCAACAGTCATCATGGCATATAAACGCGAAGCGAGATTGCGCGCTTTTGTTTCGCCCTTTCAGCGCTCCATGAATGCTTGGGCATCCAACCCAGGGCGTTGCCCTGGTCTGACATATCTCAGGCCTTCGGCCTTGGGGAGGTGCAGCGCACATTCATCAACAGCGCACAATTCTGCCCAGTTCCATACCAAATCTGTCCACATCTCAACGCGCTTGCACGCCTGCGCCCCGCAGGCCGAAGGTCTGCAACATGTCAGCCCAGGGCAACGCCCTGGGTACAGCCGCCCAACAATTGTCAGCCCTGAAAGGGCGAAATAGAACGTACCATGGCCCAATCACTCTCCAACGTTCTGCTGCACATCGTGTACAGCACGAAGGATCGTGTGCCATGGCTGTCAGACGCCACAGCCAGGAAGGACCTCTATGCTTACATGGCTGGCATCATGAAGGCCATGGAGTGCCACGCCTTGGTCATCAATGGCGTCGCGGACCATGTGCATGCACTGTGTCAACTCTCGCGCAAAGTAGCCATTTGCAACTTGATAGAAGAAGTCAAAAAGCAGCCATCGAAATGGCTGAAAACCCAGGGCTCACAATACCATGACTTTCACTGGCAGGCAGGATATGGAGTCTTCTCAGTGAGCGAGTCCAAGGTCAGGGACGTAAAAGCGTACATTGAGAATCAGGAGGAACACCATCGGAAGGCGTCATTCCAAGATGAGTTCCGACTGTTGTGCAAGAAGCATTCTGTTCCGCTGGATGAACGCTATGCGTGGGATTGAACATCGCATGAATCTGCCACCTCCTATCTCGCCCTTTCAGGGCTTCATGAAATGTCATTGCTCACCCAGGGCGTTGCCCTGGGCTGACATATCTCAGGCCTTCGGCCTGGAATGCGGGCGGCACGACTGACTTAACCTCCTTGGAGAAACGGGCTTACCGCTTACCGCTTACCGCTTACTTAACCCTTAAAACTGGAAACTCACTTGCCCCCCTCCCCTACACATACCTATCTCCGCTTCACGGGTGACTGGCCTGCCGTGCCGGTCTTCGCGGTGGCGATTGGGTTGGGGCTGTTGATGTTTTTCTATTATCGCAGGGAACTGCGATTCCACGCGGGGATGGCGCGGTGGGTGCCGGCGCTGCTGCGGGCGCTGGCGGTCTTCATGATCGTGATGTGCCTCGCAGGTCCCATCCTGCGGCACGTGACCACGTTCCGGCAACTCGGGCGCGTGATCCTCATGGTGGATGCCTCAGCGAGCATGTCATTCACAGATGAGATGCCGCAGGTCAATGGCAAGACATCTGTCGAAGGAGGAGTGGCTCGCGAAGTAAAACCCGCGTTACCCCGCTTCTCACGCGCGGAGGATGCGCTGCTCACGCCGGGCATCTCTCTGGCGCGTCGCCTCGCGGAGAAGCATGATGTGGAACTCTTCGCCCTGCGTGGCTACAAGGCGGAGCGCCTCTGGTGGCAGCGGGATGAAGGGCGTGATGTGTCCGGCGATCTGCCGCTGAACTTTGAATTCAAGCCGGATGCCACGACCACGAATCTGGATCAACCCCTGCGCGATGCCCTCGGCCCCAGCCCCAGTGGCACGGCACTGGTGATTCTCACGGACGGCCAGCACAATGGCCCTGGCTCGCCGGAGGATCTCGCGGCCAGCATGGGTGAGAATGGCGTGCCCCTTTTCACCGTGGGCTACGGCAGCGAAATCGCCCCACCGGACCTCGCGCTGCTCGGTGTCAACATGCCCGAAGCCGTCTTCGCCGAGGACCGTGCGGAGGGCGTGCTTTTGATCAATGACGCCATCGCTGCCGGTCTTCCCGCGATGGCCAGCATCACACAGGCGAACAAGGTGCTGTGGCAGCAATCCTTCACCACCACCGGCAAGGGCGAGCGTCACATGGAGTTCAGTTTTCCAGTGAAGGAACTGGCGGGCGATCCCAAACAATCCCTGCGCCTGCTGAACATGCGCGTGGAACTCACCGGCAACGCCAGCTCACGCGATCGCATCACGGACAACAACCAGCGCGTGCTCGCCCTGCACACGCTCACGCGCAAACGCAAGGCTCTCATCCTCGATGGCCGCCCACGCTGGGAAACGCGCTACCTGCACAACCACTTCGACCGTGATGAACGCTGGCACGTGGTGGCGGCATTCGACGATTTCAAGGATGGGGTGAGCGACACGATCCAGGCTGTGTTTCCGAAGACGCGCGAGGAACTCATGAGCTTCGACCTGGTGGTGCTGGGTGACCTCCGACCCAATGCCTTGCGTGAAGATCAGCAGGCCATGCTGGTGGAGTTTGTGGAGAAGCGCGGCGGAGGCCTGGTGGTCATCGATGGGCGACGCGGGCATCTGGAACAGTGGACAAAAACGAAGGCAGGCAGCCTGATTCCCGTCACCTGGCGCGGGAAGAATGAACTCACCGAGCCGACCGGTTACAATCTCACGAGTGACGGACTCACACAGCAGGCGCTGCGCCTGGGCGACACTTCCTCCACCAATGCCGCTCTCTGGGCGAAGCTGCCAAAGGCCATGTGGACCTCCGCCGCAAGTCCGCAGTCCGACGCCACGGTGCTCGCGCGCTTCGGCGGAACTGCTGACACGAATCAAGCCGCGCTGGTGTGGCGTCGCTATGGCGCCGGCAGTGTCTTGTGGCTCGGCACGGATGAGATGTGGCGCTGGCGCTACGAAGTCGCGGACATGCACCATCAGAAATTCTGGATGCAGATCGCCTCGTGGATTGCCGCACCACCGTTCCTCGTGGAGAACGAGCGCGTGAGCCTGGGCATGGATCGCCTGCGCTATCAGGAAGGCGACAACGCCGAGCTGCGCGTGCGTTTGCGCGATGCCAAGGGGGCGATCGTGGAAGATGCGAAGCCGCGCGTGCATGTGTTTCGCAACGGCCTGGAAATCGCCACGCTGCAGCTCGAGCCCGATGCAGCGCATGGCGGTGTCTTCCGTGCCATGACCGGCGCGCTGCCCGGTGGGGATTATCAAATCACTGTGTCCGAGGCCAACCTTCCGCCCGGCGACGTGAAGCTGGCCTTCCGCGTGGAGACTGGAGCGAACCAGGAGTGGAGCCATCTCACGCTGAATCGCCCCCTGCTGGAGGGCATGGCCCGCGCGAGCGGCGGTCGCTTCCTGCGTGAGGGTGACCTTTCGCAATTGCCTGACCTGCTTCGTCAGCTCGATCGCCAGCAAACCCGCGTGCAGGAGACCATCCTCTGGTCGAGCTGGTGGTGGTTCGGCATTGCGATGGTGCTGCTGACAGTGGAGTGGCTGCTGCGGAAGCGGTGGCGGTTGGTGTGACAGGCTACGCGGCTGCGTGTGAACAGCCATTGAGAAACTCGGAAGCCATGCCAGTATCGTGGCTCCATGGAATCCACCTTCAGTACTGAGGTTCTCGCCCGTCCCGCGAGCGATGCGGACATCACCGCGCTGGCGGAGTTGTTGCTGGATACTGTAAGCTCAGGAGCCGCGGTGAGTTTCCTGGATACGCTTTCACACGAAAACGCCGTGCAATGGTGGCGTGGAACGCTGGCTTCAGCACATCCGGAAGCCGTCTTCCTCGTGGCACGTGATGCAGAAGGCATCGCAGGCACGGTGCAGCTTCATCCGGCGTGGGCGCCGAACCAGCCGCATCGCGCGGAGATCGCCAAGATGATGGTGCACACGCGCTGTCGCCGCATGGGTTTGGGAAGACGACTGATGGTGGCCATCGAGGAAGCAGCGAAGACAGCAGGCTACCGCATGCTCACGCTCGACACGAAGGCAGAAAGTGCCGCTGAGATGCTGTACCGGCAGCTCGGCTGGATCCATGTGGGCACCATCCCCCGCTTTGCCATGGATCCGGACGGAGTCACGCCGCACGGAGCCGCCATCTTTTACAAGGAACTCGAATCCGCAGCTTGAACATGGCATCACCATCCACCGACTTATGAGCGTCAGCGTCATCGACCTTCCTTTCAACAAATTCGTCGGCATCGAGCGCGCGAGCCATGAAGCGCAACTGCTGCGCCTTCCCAGTGGTGACCAGTATCTGAATCACCTCGGCACCGTGCATGCAAGTGCGTTGCTGGCGCTGGCTGAGGCGTCGAGTGGAGAGTTTCTGCTGCGCCACTTCGGCAGTGCAGAGGGTGTCATTCCCGTGGTACGTCGTCTGGAGGCCAAGTTCCGCAAGCCCGCGCATGGCGCGATCACCTCCACGGTGAAGACTCCGTTGGAGTCGCTGGCCACCCTGGATGCGGACCTCAGCGCGAAAGGCAGGGCGCTCATTTCCATTCTCGTGGAGGTGCATGATGCCTCCGGCGCGCATGCGCTGAGCGCTGAGGTGGAGTGGTTCATTCAACGTGTGAATCCCGCTGCATGAACATGATGACTGCCACGCTCAACGTCGCTATCTATGTGTATCCGGAGGTCGAGGTGCTCGACTTCGCGGGGCCGTATGAAGTCTTCACCACCGCGAGCCGGGTGCATCGGAAGAGAGTGTTCCCCGGAACGGAACCATTCAAGGTGTTCACGGTCGCGCGTGAGAAAGGTGTGGTGCGTGCGCGTGCCGGACTCGTGGTGACACCAGACTTCATGATGGAAGAAAATCATCCGCCGGTGGATGTGCTGATCATTCCAGGAGGCGTGGTGACGGCGGAGTTGGCGATGCCGATGGTGTCAGAGTGGATACAGCGGACAGCGACGAACACGCAAGTCACGGCCTCCGTATGCACGGGTGCATTCCTCCTCGCGCAGGCAGGGTTGTTGGATGGCAAGACTGCCACCACTCATTGGGAGGATGTAGAGGAGATGCACGCCATGTTCCCCAAGGTCACCGTGCAGGAGGATCGTCGCTGGGTGGATGAGGGAAGTATTGTGACTTCGGCAGGCATCTCCGCAGGGATGGATATGAGCCTGCATCTTGTGGAGCGGATTGCGGGGAAGGAACTGGCGGTATGGACGGCGAGGCAGATGGATTATGACTGGAGGGATGGGGAGTGAGCAACGCATCACACCGCTTCCGGACTTGCCATTTTTTGAGGCATCCATCATCATTCGCGCATGACCCGGGAGCAACTTGAGTACCTCGCGGTCCAGGTCGCGCACATCTTGACACGGCTGGAGGGAGGGCTCTCACTGTTCAAGGCAGAGGGTGTCAGCACCTTCAGCTCGATTGAAGAGGCGCTCTTCCTCGCACATAAGTTCCAGCGATTGCCTTTTAATAGCGAGCAATACAGGCTTCTGATAGAGCCCGCAATTGTAGGGCTTGAACGCATGGCGGAGATTCACTCCGAGATGGGAAGAAAGAAGTCGGAGGTCTACAAGGACGAACGCCTCGCCGCCATACGGGCACTGAAGGAACTCGCCCTCCGCATCCGGATCAAGAGGGAGTCGGTCGCTCCGTGGTAGGTGGCGTGAAGCAAAGGAGAAGCGCGAGGAATTTGGTGAACGCAGGAGTCGTCTCGTGATTTTACCGCGCATCGCAGATTGTATCTGAAAGCGGAATCCAATGACGGCACGTTATACTCGCCCCGCCGATAAATCACCTCCCGCACGGACGTTTTGAAACGCCGTATCACCCCCATATTCAAATCATGGACACACGTCGGGAATTCCTCAGGAAAGTCATGATGCTCTCCGGCGCTGCCGGCATGAGCGGTCTCGCGCCAGAATCTGTATCCAGAGCCATGGCCATCAACCCCGAGCCGGGCAGCACCTACCTGGATGCGGAGCATATCGTGATCCTGATGCAGGAGAACCGGTCGTTCGACCACTGCTTCGGCACACTGCAAGGCGTGCGCGGATTCAACGACCCACGCCGCATTGACCTCCCGAACGGAAATCCCGTGTGGCTGCAGAGCAATGCCCAGGGCGAGACATTCGCACCATTCCGCCTCGACATGCATGGTACCAAGGCAACGTGGATGGGTTCAACCCCGCACTCGCGCCAGAGCCAGATTGATGCCTGCAATGGCGGCAGATACGATCGCTGGCTGGATGCAAAGCAGGTGGGCAACAAGGCCTACGCGCACCTTCCCCTGACCATGGGCTACTACCGGCGTGAGGACATTCCCTTCAACTATGCCCTGGCGGATGCATTCACCGTATGTGATCAGAACTTCTGCTCCGCCATGACCAGCACCTGGCCGAACCGCTTGTTTCTGTGGTCAGGAGCGATCCGTGGCGAGCAGAACGGAGATGCCAAGGCTTACATCCGCAACAACATCCCCTACGGGGAGGCGCACTGGACGACCTTTCCCGAACTGCTGGAGCGGAATCACATCTCGTGGCAGGTGTATCAAAACGACATCAGCGCAGGAGGCGGCTTTGTCGGAGAGGAACGCGCCTGGCTCTCGAACTTCGGTTGCAACCTCCTGGAGTGGTTCGCGCAGTTCAATGTGCGCTTTTCCTCCCGCTATGTGGACGGACTGCGCAAGCAGGCTGAGGAACTTCCCAAGGAAATCCAAAAGCTGCACGAACAAATGGCTGACCCTGCTGTCGATTTCCAGCAGACCGCCAAACTGGCCAGGCAAATCTCGGCAAAAGAGAAAGTGCTGGCAGATGCACGCGATGGATTGATCACATGGAGCCGGGAAAACTTCGAGAAGTTGTCCCCCGAGGCCAGGAGCCTTCATGCTAGGGCATTCGCGGCAAACTCTGATGATCCCGACTACCATCAACTCACTACATTCGATTATGAAGAGAACGGCGAAAGGCGGGAACTAAACCTCCCCAAGGGCGATGTATTACACCAGTTCCGAAAGGATGTGAACAGCGGGAAACTGCCCATGGTTTCCTGGCTGGTGGGACCGGAGAAGTTCAGCGACCACCCGACCGCCCCGTGGTTCGGAAGCTGGTACGTCTCCGAGGTGCTGGACATCCTCACCAAGAATCCCGAGGTGTGGAAGAAGACAATCTTCATCCTGACCTATGATGAGAATGATGGGTACTTTGATCATGTGCCACCCTACGTCGCCCCGGATCCCCGAAGACCGGAGACAGGGCGTTGCTCCGAGGGAATCGATCCTGCAGTCGAATACATCACGCTGGAGAACGAGTTGCGTGATGGAGTTTCAGAAAAGGAAGCGCGAGGAGGCCCGGTGGGGCTGGGATTCCGCGTGCCGATGATCATCGCCTCGCCCTGGACCCGTGGCGGCAGGGTATGCTCGCATGTCTTCGATCACACCTCTGTCTTCCGATTCGTCCAGGATTTCATCAACAAGAAGACAGGGTCGCAAATCCAGGAGACGAACACCAGCCTCTGGCGGAAAACCGTGTCCGGTCACCTGGGCATGGTGTTCCGGCCCTATCAGGGCAATGGAAAGGAAGAACTCTCCATGCTGGACAAGCAACCTTTCATCAAGGGCATCTTCAACGCCAAGTTCAAGGACATCCCTGCCAACTCCAAAATGCTCAGCGAGGCGGAAGTCGCCGGGGGTGCAGCGGGCGCAGAAGCATCTTCAGTGATACCCCGCCAGGAGCCCGGAGTCAGACCGTCCTGCGCGCTTCCTTACCAACTCCATGCGGATGGTGGTTTGAGTGATGATCGGAAGAGTTTCGCAATCAAACTGGAAGCCCGGAAAGAGGTCTTTGGCGACGCAGCGTCCGGTTCCCCTTTCAATGTATTCATTCCCGCGAAATATGCCGTTGCTGACAAGGAAGGCAACGTTCTCGCCTTCGAGCATGTGGGCTACCGCTCGTACGCCGTAAAGGCGGGGGATCACCTGGTGGAATCGTTCCCACTCCAGTCATTCGAAGGTGGAACGTATCACCTGCGTATCGATGGGCCGAACGGCTTCCATCGCGAGTATAAAGGCGAGGCTGCAGAACCCCCGTTGAAGATCACGTGCGACTATGATCGCGACGCCGCAGAGCCCAACAAACTCACGGGAAAGTTGCGTTTTCTCATTCACCATCTTGGTGGCAACCAACCTGTATCACTGGAGATCAGGGATCACGCTTATGGCAAGGCGCTCCTAAAAAGAGAGGTGCCTGCAACCACCACTCCTGACAAGGCAGTGGTGATCGTGCTGGACCAGAGTGGGAGTCACGGCTGGTACGATGTTGGAATCTCAGTGCCTGGATTCGACAATTTCATTCGGCGCTATGCCGGCCGCATCGAGACTGGACAGGATGGATTCACGGATCCCTGCATGGGACAGATGGCATGAACTTCTGCACCCTGGCTGGCAGACGCCGGTGCTCTCGCTCGGCGTGTGGGCATCCGGTTGAGAAACTATGATTGGATAAACAGCGAAGTAACGCACGCACTGCGTTTCGACTCATTGCACCAGGTCGCTTTGCGTCGTGGAGTGCGATGGCAAGCTTCTAGCGCGACACCGCTATGAACGGAGAGGATGAGCATCGTGAAGCGGCAACACAGTCCTATTCCCAAGATGCGCTCCCACCAGGAATCTTCGCGTGCTGGATTCCAGCTCCTCTCCTACAGGGCAAGAGGACGGAATCCCTCCGTTCAAAGCGGTGTCGCGGCCCCAAGGGAGGCCTATGCCACCGCACTCCAAGACGCAAAGCGATCCTTCCAGGTGCCGGATGAAAGTGGACCACAATGTCGTTGTTCGACATGTTCGCAGTTCGCGATCCTTCAACCTGGTCCTGGGGGCCTTCGCTCTCGCTGCATCGGAGGAAATGCAGCTTTGTCGTTTCTTGAACGCGTCCACCCCAAAGCGGTGATTCTCACCGCACTCGAAAGCGCTTCGCGCAAGGTGGTGCGTGAAAGTGTTGTGTAACGCTTGAGTGAGCCATTGGTATCACGAGACGTTCGATTTTGAGAAGGCTGCGAAAGAAGAGGGAGAGGGCCACATGGTCGAAGCCCGCCCCTCCTCCTTCCAAAGTGGACCGTCAGAGTGAGCGGGTAACCATGCAGAGGACGGGGATTCGAAGGCCCTTGGGGCTTCCCGAATCATTCCTGACTTCGTCCTTTCCTCCCCGCGAACCAAACGAGACGAGAAGTTTGTCGACGTCCCGTACCACGAAACTAAGGTGAGCCGATGCACGCTGGAACTGCTGAGCTTTATGACGCCATCTACACCCGGATGAAGGACTACCGGGGAGAGGCGGAGAAGGTGCGCACTTGGATCGAGAAGCTCAGGCCGGGGGCGCGGAGTGTTCTGGATGTCGCTTGCGGCACGGGGGAGCATGCGAAGCATCTCTGCGCAGACTATCAGATCGATGGGCTGGACTTGAATGGGGACTACCTTGCGGCGGCGCACCAGAAGAATCCCCAGGGGCAGCATGAGGTGGCGGACATGACGTGCTTTGATCTGCAGAAGAAGTACGATGCGGTGCTTTGTCTGTTCAGCGCGATTGGCTACGCCTTGACGGTGGAAAAGCTGAATGCGGCGATCCGGTGCATGGCCGATCATCTGGCTCCGCAGGGAGCGCTGATCGTAGAACCGTGGCTCACACCTGAAAAATGGAAGGCAGGGCGTCCGCATCTGGTTTCGTTCGAAGAAGAGAACTTCAAGATTTGCCGGATGAACACCACGGGAGTCCGTGGGGAGCGGACTTCGTTCATGCAGTTCCACTACCTGGTCGGGCGTCCTGAAGGAGTCACCCATTTCACGGAGGACCATGAGCTGGGACTTTTCACCAAAGCAGAGATGCTGGATGCGTTCCGGAACGCAGGCCTGAAGCCGGAGCATGATGAGGCGGGGATCTTCGGGAGGGGGCTTTATTTTGCGCGGAAGACCGGTGCGTGAGCGTGATGATGCCTCTTGTTGAGGCTTGCGAGATAGACTGACGGATTTTCAGTGTTCTGGCGATCCGGCGGAACGCCCGGAAAGACCTAGCGAAGCTCTCCTGGACTCCTTCAGAGTCCGGCAATTTTTTTTATCTACCCAGGGTGTCGGTCGCTAGAAGCTCCCTAACCCTGGGCTGGGTTCCTGCAGTCCTTCAGACTGCAACTTCGCAGTTCAGTCGAAGTCACAGATCAGAGAACCGTCAGTCTATCTCGTAAGTGTCAATAGGTGGAGCGTCAGAGTGAACGTTGGGCCATGCAGAGGACGGGGATTCGAAGGCCCTCTGGGCTTCCCCATGGCCTGCCTCCGCCCCCTCTCATCCCCCTCCCCTCCGGCGGTCCTTGAAGTGAGATTCATCCAGCTTGCCATCTCTCCCTCGCGGGCGGACGGTGGGCGGGACGGGGACGCTGCCTTTCGGCCCAAGAAAGGGGCCCCTCCGAACGTATCTTAGGAAGCGGAAATCGGCACCTGCCCGCTCCTCTGTCTCCCCACGCACGCAAATCCGGATTGGCCCCAGCATTTCCCCCTCTTTCATGAGCACCAATACCTCCCTCCGCCCGGCCACCCTGGAGGCCATCGGCCGGTTCCGGCAGCGTCGCAAGAAACTGCTGCTGCAGCGCGCGTGGATGACGGCAGCGGTGGTGCTGCTCGTGCTGCTTCTGGTGGTGGCCATCGTGGACCGCCTCACCTTCATGGCGGACGGCATCCGGCAGTGGCTGAGCTATGCGGCGTATGCCATCGCAGCGATCGCCGCGTGGTGGTTGGGCCTGCGCATGGTGCGGCAGGCTCAGGACGTCTTCATCGCGGCGCGGCTTATGGAGAATGCGGATGCGCGCATGCACGAGAAGCTGCTCTCGGCGGTGGAGCTCTCCAAGGGCGACCCGGATCACCTGCCGGACTCGCCGGAGTTCCGCGCGCTGCTGCAGGATGACGTGGCGAAGCAGCTTGAGGGCTTCGATGCGGCGAAGGTACTCCCCTCCTCGTTGAACCGCCGGTGGCTCGTGGCGCTGTGCAGCGTGCTCGTGCTGATCGCAGGACTGTCGTTTGTGGGCGGGCTGCATCTGCCGGGATTCCTGGCGCGCGCGGCGTTGCCGTTTGCGAACATCGGCCGGCCCTCCAGCACGAAGGTGCGCATCGTCACCCCGCCGAAGGGGGATGCGCTGGTGGCCATCGCATCCTCCGTGTCGCTGGGGGTGCAGATTGATGGAAAAATTCCGAACCGCATCCTGGTGGAGACCGTGAGCAATGGTGGACGCCCTTCGCGCATGGAGCTCTCGCACGCGGGCGTGAATCGCTTCGATGGCAGCATCGGCATCGGCCAGCAGAATGTGCGCTACCGCGTGCTGGCGGGAGATGCCATCACCGCGTGGCACACCCTGGAGGCACGTCCGCGTCCACGCATCGTGGAGTTCCAGAAGAAGATCACGCCTCCGGCCTACACGGGACTGAAGGAGGAGACCATCACGGAAGACCATGGCGACATCTCCGCGCTGGAGGGTTCGAAGGTGACGCTCGTCATGAAGGCGAACCAGCCCATCGAGACTACGAAGGCCACGCTGCTGCCGGACATCGCGTCGGTGAACGTGACGTCTGAGAAGAAGGATGTACTTACCGCGGACATCACGGTGAATGGCAAGGCGGATGCGTGGCAGCTCGCGCTCACCGCGCAGGAGACGAAGTTCACGAATGAAGAAGCCTCGCCCTGGCGCATCGAGACCATCCCGGATCTGCCGCCGGCCATTGTCATCACCCAACCGCGGGAGCAGCTCGAAGTGCGCAGCGATGATGCCGTGCAGGTGCTCGGCCATGCCACGGATGATGTGGGCCTGAAGCAGTGCGATATTTCCTATGCCATCAACGGCGCCGACTGGAAGGACACCGACCTCAAGGTGAAGCCGGGCAAGGAAGCCGAGGTGAGCACCGAGTTCCGCCTGGCGCCGCTGCCAGTGAAGCCGGGTGACACCGTACTGGTGAAGCTTGCGGCCACGGATGTGAAAGGGCAGCGCTCCGAGTCCACCCCGGTGCGGCTCCTGATTGTGGAAGACAAGCTGGACCTCGGGCAGCGGCAGTTCGCCGCGCAGCAGCGCCGCCTCGCCCAGCAGGCGCTGGCGCTCGCGGAGGAGACGGTGGAAATGCGCCGCGAGGCGGAGAAGGTGCGCGATCAGGAAGGTCGCGGCAAGGATCCGCAAAAGGATGCCGAGTCCGATGCGGCGAAGGCGAAGATGAAGCAGAGCCTCGCCAGCGTGCAGGAGAAGAGCAAGGAACTGTGGGAGCAGCTCAAGCAAAATGCGCAACAGGCACCGAACCCGCTGAAGGCCATGGAGGCGAATCTCGTGGGCCAGCGTCTGGCGGAACTGCAGGGCATGCAGCTCAAGGAGGTGCAGGATCAGCTCCAGTCCGACAAGCTGAGCGAGCGCCAGCTTCGCGATGCCGCAGGGCGCGCCGCGAATGCGGCGGAAGTGGCAGCGCAGGCGCTGAAGGCCTTCGCAGCAGCAGATACAGCGCAGGCAGCGTGCGAGTCGTTTGAGCATCTCGCTCCGCAGCAGAACCGGCTTTCAGACAAGGCCATCGACGCGAACCGCAAGAATGATGAGCGGGCGAAATGGCAGGAGCAGCAGCGCGCCGCCCTCGCCTCCTCCCAGAGTGCGAAGAAGGATTTTGAAGCGCTGAAGGAGGTGCTTCCTGACAATCGCAAACGCGATGTCGCCTGGCAGGTGGAGAATCTGGAGAAGAAGAACAACGCGTTGGAAGCTTCGCTGGATCGCGAGGGGCAGCACCAGTCCCCGGAGTACGTGTACGGCCAGTCGCAGGAGATGCGCAATGCGGTGAACCAGGCGCGTGATGTGAGCCGCGCCTTCGCCGATGAAGCCGCGCAAAAGGCGAATGAGATGCGCGAGCGTCTCACGCAACAGCAGAATCCCGCGCTGGCGAGCATCGACGCCGCGCAGGACAATGTGGCCAAGGCATTCTCGGAAAAGAAAAGAGCGGAGGACGCTGCGGCCAAGGGCAAGGAGAAGCCCCAGAAGGAAAACCCGAAGGAGACCGAGCCCCAGCAGGAGCAGGCCGCGGAGAAGCTGGCGGCTGCGGCACGGCAGTTCAAAGACCAGAGCGAACTGCGTGAGCAGAATCACCAGACGAACACCCAGGCGGCGCTGGACATGAACCGCATGGGCCGTGCGTTGGACAAGCTTGCTGAAAAGATCCGACAGGACACCACCTCTGAGCAGGTGAAGGAAACACTCGACCAGGCCCGCAAGCTGGCGGACGCCGCACGCACCCTGCAGGCAGATGCCATGGCGCAGGACGCAGCGCAGTCCCTGCAGCAGGCAAAGGATGCCGCCATGGCACAGACGGATCCTGGTCAGCAGGTCCCGGCCACGCAGGCAGCGGCGAACCAGCTCAAGCAATTGCCGGAAGCCATGCACCGCCTCCAGCAGCATGACGCAGCCAACGCAGCCCAGGAAGCCGCCGGCAATGCGCAGTGGCAGCGCGATGAGACGCAGAACCAGCGCCGGCAGATGGCGGACATGAAGCAGCAGGGCCTGCAGCCCCAGCCCATCAACCCGCAGCAGAATCGCGCGCTGGAAGCCAATGCCAAAGCCGAGGCCAAGCTCGCGGAGGCGATGGAAAAGTTTTCTCCAAAGGTTGCAGAGGCGCGGCAGAATCTTGAGGCCATGACGCCGAAGCTCAGCGAGCTGGCGAAGAACACGGCCTCGCAGCTGCAGCGTTCCCAGGAGAAGACCGAGCAGACCGCCCAGGCGGCGCAGAACAACGAGCAGACTCCGCAGCAGACCTCGGAGAAGGCGAATGCCCTCATGCCACAGGCGAAGGAGGATGCACAGAAGCTCGCGGACCTGCAGGCCGCCCTGCGACAGGAGGCGGACAAGGCGGACCTCAACAATGAATTGCAGCGGCAGATGGCACGCACCGCTGACGTGGGGCTTGCCCAGATGCGCCAGCAAACCCCACAGATCACGCAGAACCTGCAACAGGCCGCGAATGCTTCGCAGGCACCCCAGCAGGCCCAGGCACTCCAGACTGCCGCGAAGGCGCAGCAACAGACGGCGGATGGGCTGAAGCAGCTCGCGGAAAACCTGCAAAAGATGGAGAAGGGCGAGATGCTCGCGCAGGACGCGCTGGCCGCCCAGGAAGCCATGGAGAAATCCATGAACATCGAGGAGCCACTGGATAAGGCCTACGATGAAGCGAAGAACATCGCCGAGCTCATGGAGGCCGCCGAAGGCGATCCGCAGAAGGCGCTCCAGGCACTGGAAGCGGAGCTGAAGAGAAATCCGCAGATGCAGCGGGCTCTGGGCGCGCTCGCGGAGCAGACGGCGCAGAATTCCCAGCAGCAGCTCGCCGCAGCGCAGAACCAGCCCTTCATGACCCAGCCTGCCGCGGAGAACAGCGCGCATGACCTGGCGCGTGTGGCACGACATGAAGAGCGACTGGGCCAGAAGGAAGCCGCCAAGCAGGTGGCACAGGCAGGCCAGAAACTGCAGCAGATGGCCGATGCCGCGAAGGCAGATCCCGGGAAGAACACTCCCCAGACTGCGCAGGCCGCCACACAAACGGCGCAGAACGCCCAGCAGGCTGCAGCCCAGGCGGCGAAGAACCAGTCGCAGACCATTCCCCCACCCTCGGGCATGCTCGACACCGTCAAGAGCGCGATGCTGGCCCAAGCGTTGGACCAGCTCGACCAGACGATGAATCCCAAGCAGTCCCAGGTGGCCCAGGGCCAGCAGCAATCGCAGCAGGGCCAGCAACAACAAGGACAACAGCAGCAGGGACAACAGACACCCCAAGGTCAGCAGCAAGGCCAGCAATCGGCAGCCCAACAAGGCGCGCAGCAGAGCCTGTCACAGGCCAGCCAGGCGCAGGCACAGGGCATGGCCCAAGCACGCGCGCAGGGCATGGTCCCCGGTCAGCAGCCTGCACCCGGCCAGCAGATGGCCCAGCAGCCCGGGAAGAATCAGGAGGGACAGCAGAGCCAGGCCTCGCCTGATGCGAACGGCAAGCTCTCCGTGACGCAAACGAATCTGGTCATGCCCGTGCTCAGCGCGGAACAGGCCGGCGACTGGGGCCACCTGCCCAGCCGCATGGCGAAGGACCTGACGGAAGCTTCACGGCAGGAGCCTTCTCCCGAGTATCGCGCCGCCATCGAGAGCTACTACAAGGCGATCGCAGAGAAGGCGAAGAAATGAGTCTTCCACAAATACCGACGGACTGACAGTCTATTGCGCAAAAATCAATAGGACGGGAGAACCATCACCTCGAAGGTCGCGTGCCAGCCGGCGAGTTTGATGAGGTACCATGTGGCCAGTCCCGTGCCTGGAAGGAGCGCGAACAAACCTCCGATGATCGGGAGTAACGATGCCGGATAGAACCCCGTGCTGAGTGTGCTGCGGGAGGGCTGCACGGGATCATAGGATACGCGCACGCTGCGCCCTCCCATGACCCTTTCCCTGGTAGCATGGGCGTGATAGTCCGGCATCTTTCCGGAATAGCATGGGTGAATGGTATCTCCCACGTACGTGGTGTCGTTCACCTTGTAGTGGTACCGGACCTCCACCTTCTCGCCCCTGTTTCGTGCAGGCGAGAGTTGGACGACCCGGGAGTGCCTTATCTCCCCGTGCGCGTGCGGCCAGTCCCTGGCGCGGATGCCAAGAACGATTTTTTTCGCATGGCGCGCGATGATGCGCACTCCCAGCCAGGCGAGAGCGAGACAGATCAGGGAGATGGCGATGGTAGCGATCACGTCGAGGTGAGTCATGGAGGCCGATCGATGTTGCAGTCCTGTCACTCACCCCTGGGAACCATCGGCGCGCGCTCCCGGCGGAAGCATCACAATCCCTTGCGAGTAATCCCAGCGCTGGGTGACATCCATGACGACGACGAGTAGGATCATAGCTATAAACAGAAGGACGAAGACGCCAACACACCCCTTCTGAATGGACACTGGATCCACTCCGCGGCAGAGCGCATTCTGCTCTGGGTGTTGGTCGTTGTAGAAGACCCGGACGAGATGTGCAGCCTTGAGCGAGGCATACAGCGACTTGTGTATTTCCACAGGAGTCGCGAGGTCGTACTCGAGGTGGATGGTGTTCCCCTCGTAGGATTTGCCGAGGGCGTCGAACTGGTAGCGCACGTGAACGGCATCCACCATGCGTGACCTCCCTCTGGAGCGTTTCAGCTTTTGCCTCACCTGTTTCACCTCCAGCACACGAGCCACACCTTCCTTCCACGACATCGTCCCGAAACCGCGAGTGACTTCCATGAGTCCCTGGGCGGTTTTATACACTCCCAGCGCGCCAAAAACGCTGCAGAACAGGACCACCAACACCGGAAGCAAGAAGCGGGTGGCTCTTGCTTGAGGAGGTGCGACCTCCAACCTGGCCGCTCTTCTTTTTGCCATTCGCCAAGAGAGCACGGGTGTGATCTCGCGCAACCGTTTCGGTTTCGCGAGGAGTTGGAAATACCACCCGAAAACGAACGCTTTGCACCTGTGTTTCCCCTTGCCGCCGAAGCTCTGGTTTTGAACCTGCGTTTGGTGGCGGACCATCGAGATTCATGGCAGCCTACGGTGAAACTTCATCACTATGACTGCGCAAACTGAAAAGGTGGGCGATGGCACGGGCCAGATACGCAAGGATGACAACGTCGTCACGCAGAGTCTCGAATGGCAGCGCCTGGAGCTGGAGAGGGAAAAGCTGAGATTTGAGCGGCAGGGAGTGCTGTTCCGGTATGTGGCTATCCTTGGAGCCATTGGGACATTCATCTGGGGAGCGTACACCCACTTCGATGGCTTGCGCCGCGAGCAGGCGAAGCAGGCGGGGGAACGTGAGCAGGCCATCGCGGTGCAAAAGATTGCAGCATCCCAGCCCTTTCTGGAACGGCAGTTGAAGCTCTTCGAAGAAGCGACGCAGGTCGCTGCCTACCTTTCCACCGTATCGGACTCCCCGGACCGCGCGAAGAAGAGCGAGCGCTTTGAACAACTGTACTGGGGCGAGCTGGCGCTGGTGGAGAAGGGCCCCGTGGAGGCAGCGATGGTGCAGTTTCGCAAAGCCCTGATGGCCGGGGCACCTTTGGAGGAACTCCGGCGGCATTCCCTGGCCATCGCGCATGCCTGCCGGGAGGAACTGGCAGAGAGCTGGGGGGTATCCCACTGGAAGAGGCCGTGAGAGCAAGGCCGGCGGAACGCCCATGGAAATGATGACGTGGCGAAGTTTTCCCTTGCAGTATTGAGAGGCAATCCGTCATAGACACGGCAGCGGACCGGCTCGCGTGCGATACTCCATCTCCGGCAGCCTTTCCTGCTCCTCAGCCAAATCATCCGTCAGCAAGCTTAGCCATCCCACCGTCATGAAAATACTCAAAGTCACCCTTCTCGCCGCTCTCTTCCTGCCTGCCGTGGTGCTGCACGCAGAGCCTGCTGCCGAGAACCTCGCCGCCGCCCAGAAGCTCGCAGACACCATGGGCCTGAAGGAGCAGATGAGCGCAGGTTTCAGCTCGATGATGCCCATGATCGACCAGCTCGCCGGCCAGCTCCAGCTCGATGCAGCAGGCAAGACCGAGCTCACCGGCATCTACAAGGACTGGTTCGAGAAGGACCTGGATCAGGACAAGCTGCGCAACAACATCATCAATCTCTACGCCGAGACCTTCACCGTGCAGGAGCTGGATGGCCTGCGTGAATTCTACACCACACCCGTGGGCAAGAAGTCGCTCCAGGCGCTTCCAACGATCATGCAGAAGGGCGCTCAACTGGGCATGGAAGAAGCCAAGGCCAAGCAGCAGCTGCTCATGAGCAAGCTCAACACCTTCATCGAAAAGCAGAAGGCCAAGGCGGGCGCCGGCGCTGCCACCCCTGCTCCTGCTCCCAAGACGAACTAACCGTCTCTTCACTAATCCTCTCTCTTTTTGGGGTGGCCTGCTATGCAGCGCCACCCCGAATTGCTATTGGGGCTGGCTTGGCCCTGGGAAATTCGATAGGCTGGAAAAATCGTGGCACCTACTCACATGCACTCCCTGCGGCTCGTCTTGTCCGGTTTCATCCTGTTGCTGTCGGGGGTTCTCACGCCTGCCTTCACTTTCGGCCAGGAGGTCCTGATTCGTGACATCACGGTCAGTTTAACCGACAAGTCCGCAGTGATCGTCACCATGCCACGAAAGAAACTCGATGATGCGCCGAAGGTGATTGGCGAAGGAAAACAAGAAGGCGCTTCGGTAAACATCACCCACATCATCGACTCGGCCCATGCATGGCTCAAAGCGAATCCCAAGCATGATGCGGAGATGCCATATTCATTTGATGTGTTCCCGGTAGTTAGAACATTCCAGATACCGGAGCGCGACTCCGTCACTACATTCGAACCAGTCGAACGGCGCTTCAAACTGGACAAGTATCAGTGGAAGTTTGACCAGATCATCGGGAAGGAAATCGACCTCGGTTTCACCGCTGGCGCCCGGTCCTGGACACCTCATCCGTCAGGGCGCATGTTTTTCGAACTGATTTTCTGGGGCGCTGGCTCCAGTGGCCCCACGGTTCGCATGTCCATCTTCGCATTTCAGGACGGATCGATACTGATTCCAACCCTGGTAAAAGCCGACGAGGCGCAGATTCGCAAACTAGAGATGGAACTTCAGGAAGTGAAGCAAACACGCTAGTTCGGTGAGGAGACGAAGGGGGC
This sequence comes from Roseimicrobium sp. ORNL1, assembly GCF_011044495.1. GTDB lineage: Bacteria > Verrucomicrobiota > Verrucomicrobiia > Verrucomicrobiales > Verrucomicrobiaceae > Roseimicrobium. The sequence continues at coordinate 2,895,792 of NZ_CP049143.1, read as the reverse complement.
TCTCGCTTCCAAAGCGGAGGTTCCCAGTCCAAAAGCCCACCCGTCGGCATAGTAGCATTAGAGCATTTTAAATAAAATTATGGCCAGTTCAAATTGAGCTATGGCAGCTCGTCCCGGAGGGACGCTGGATGGTAGCCGGTGGTGTAGGGAGCCTCAGCGACCGCAACCACCGGATCTACGCACCAAATGCTCTTGCGTCCCGGATGGGATGCCGGAAGAGCGCCATAGTCTCCTGGCATGAGGAAAAGACCATGACCACCTCTTCCGCCGTCCCATCCGGGACGGAGCATCTTTGGCGTCCATGATCCGGTGGTTCCCGGCCTGATTACAGGCCTACACCACCGGCTACCATCCAGCGTCCCTCCGGGACGAATGCGCCCTTTTATGGCTACAGTCTTAATGAAAATGCTCTAGGCTCCATCGCGTTGGGGCGCTTTCTCCCAAAAGCGGTGCTTCGCACACGCACCCCAAGGCGCTGCGCGCAAGGTGGTGGTCTCTCAGGAAGATTCGTCGTTCAGCGAGCCAGTGAAGTCACGAGACGTGTCAGTCAGCCACTCTGTGAGCATGGGCCTGAGGTCTGTGTTTTGTCCTAGGCTTTCGTTCTCCACTTCGTGACGAAGAACGTCAGGCACAGGAGGTGGACGAAGGCCCTCGGGGCTTTCCGAAAAAAACTCCTCGCACCTGTCCGCTCCGGCCCACTTTCCGATTTGGTTTGTCTCCGGACCCGAAACCGGGTCGTGATGCCACTGCCACCCCCTCCCCTCCTCTCTTTTTTCACTGGCCGCGGAAGGATGATGGGCGGATGTTACGATCTATACTGGTGCCCCACACCCTGGTGCGACGCGTGAGTCCCCTCGCGGACAACCCTTTTCAATGAGTCTCTTCCCCCACTCCTTCCAGCGTCAGCGATTCGCGGCGCGATTCTTCGTCTCGTTTTTGGGACTCGGGCTGGGCGTGATTTCACCGCTGACCCCGCCCCTGCACGCGCAGAGTGACGACAATGCGCCGCCCATCTCGCCGGCAGTGAAGCAGAGTGTGGACCGTGGCGTGGCCTGGCTGCTCCAGCAGCAGCGCGCGCAGGGTTGCTACCTGGATGAGAATCGCGCGGACGCGGTGCCGCAGCACAGCGGGGCCATCACCTCGCTGGCGATCATGGCCTTGAGCAGTGTGGGCCACATGCCCAATGACCCCACTCCGGAAGGTCGCTCGCTGAACCGCGCCCTGCGTTTCATGGTGGACAATGTGGTGCCCACGGACACGGGCTACCTCGGCCAGTCGGACCGCTCCCGCATGTACGGGCACGGCATCATGTCCCTGATGTATGCGGAGATGGTGGGCCAGACGCTGGATGATGAGATGGACAAGAAGATCCGCAACCGCCTGCAGCGCGCGGTGGAGGTGATCATGAACTCGCAGCAGGTGGTGAAGAGCGAGGCCAATCGCGGCGGCTGGCGCTATGAACCGGGCAGCAGCGACTCGGACATTTCCGTGAGTGTGTGGCAGGTCATGGCGCTGCGCGCGGCGAAGAATGCCGGGCTGGATGTCCCGAGAGGGTCCATCGACAAGGCGGTGGAATACATCAAGCGCAGCTACCGCAGCGACCGCAATCCGGATGGCTCGCCGAAGAACATGGAGGCGGCCTTCAGCTATGAACCGTATGGCGGTCGGCAGACCTTCTCCACCACGGCGGCGGGCATCCTCTCCCTCCAGGTGTGCGGGGAGTATGAGGCGCCGGAGGTCCTCGGCGGAGCGAATTTCCTGATGAAGAATCCCCCTTCACCAAGTGAGGCATGGTTTTTCTACGGCACGTATTACTACGCGCAGGGCATGTACCAGCGCGGTGGTGAGCAGGCGGCCGTGGCCCGGCAGAAGACGGAGCAGATGCTGCTGGAACTGCAGCAGCCCAATGGCTGCTGGCAACCCCGCAATGGCAATGAACGCAGCGCAGGCCCGGTATACGCCACGGCGCTATCGCTGCTGAGCCTTTCGGTGCATCACCACTTCCTGCCGATTTATCAGAAGTAGTTTCTGTGGTGAGGGTTGAGGGATGAATAAGTGAGGAAGTACCGAGCAGAGACTTTGGTTCGCGGTCATCTCTCTCAATGGGAAAGAGCTTTGCGTCGTGGAGTGCGGTGGTCCCGCCCTGCGCATGTGCGCCAGGATATGGTGTGGCATTTGATGAAGCCACCCCGTGAGGGGTCCGACATCGCATTCTCATGACGTCACCACCCCGCCCCATAGGGCGACTTGTGTGGCGAAGCCACCTTGGACTGCGCGCAGCCCTGCTGCCGCTTTCCTCAAGTGCAGCCTGCTGCACGCTTCACTGCGACGTAGTCGCCAAGCTTCTCTGGACGCATTACCTCACCAGCGAGTGCCACCATCGCCACAGCAGGCTGTGGACTCTGGAAAGCGGCAGCAGGGCTGCTCGCAGTCCAGGGACGCTTCGCGTCACAGCGTCCAAATCAGTCGCGAGTATCACGCTTTCCTAACATGACGCCCATGCGCCCTTCGGACCCCCCTTGAGTTCGCGACACCGCACTCCACGACGCAAAGCGACTTGGTACGCTGAGCTGATACGCAGAGCACCATTGCCCTTTTCATACAATCACGAAGAGGAAGGCCATGCGCCTGTGCCCGCTGAAAATCAAATCGAACGTTTGAAGTCCGCTGCCCAAAAATCACTCTGGACACATGTGCGGAAATCAGGCTGAATCATGCAACGCTCAAGCACCTGAGCAGAACGCATGAAGCGAAAACGGAAGCTGATAGTTGCCTTGATCGCGTGCCTGGTACTGGTGGCAGTGGTGCCTCTGGGCATCAAGGCGTGGGCGGTCTCTGTGCTGCGAGGTGAAGCGCGGCAGCGGATCAGTGTGACTTGGGAGTCCCCGAATGAACACCTCCGTGCGGCGGCGAGCCGTGTGCACCTGGAACTCCCCAGTTGGCGACCGCTGGCCATGGAGATCCTGCAGCGACCGGTGGATACGAACCGGCTGGTGCTGGCCCTGCACTGGGTGCCGCGCACGCTGCAGAGCATCCGCATCAAGCCCCAGGACACGCTGGATGCGCTGAAGCTCTACGGAGTATCCATGCGGTTCCACGATTTGGAGTACCTGGAGATGGAGGGCGCGGAGGTGGATGATACCGCCTTCGCGAAACTGGCGCGCCTACCCCGGCTGAAGGGTATCTTTCTCGACGCACTGCCGGGACAACTGCCGGATGAGATCGCATGCTCTGGCACGCTGGAGGTGCTGAGCGTGAAGAAAGCTCCCGGCGCCGCGGCCTTCACGAAGGTGTATGCCCTTCCCCACCTGCGGCGTCTGCATGTTGGGGAGACGAACATGACACTGGAGGAAGTGATGGCTTTTGATTGGAAGCATCCCTCCCTGGAGAGTCTGTCCGTCGGCTGTCGTGCCGGGGCTTCGCGGCAGGAACTCATTGCCTGGGCGGAGCTGATCAAGCGTCAAGTGCCACGCATGCAGCAGGTGCAGGTTTCCAGTGGGCAGGTGTTTGTGTCGAGGTAGCGGGCCTCATAGCATTTGAGATTTGAGATTTGAGATCTCAAATTCTGGATGCTGAAGGTGGGTGCGAGCTTCAGCGCCCAGTCGCTCCGATATGGCGTTGCCTCGTTGATCTTGCGCCGCTCGGATCGCCGCCAAAGGGGGACAAGAGTGCCCATAAGCGATGGCCTGCACGTGCATCGTCGGATCGAATCACACTGGAGCCCCTGAGGCACCATTGGCTCCGCATCTTAACGTCCCACCCCATCCACGGGACGATAGGGATGCGCTCCTGCCTAACTCTTACCCACATTGATGCATGGTTGTGAGAGCATCCAAGGTCTTCGAGGGTGGGGCTCCCATCGCCTTGCCACGATAGACGAGGATGCCACCCCAAGGAGCGGCGTGCTTTAGCCGCCGTTGAAAGGTGGCCGCGTCTGCTGCGCCGAGTGCCCGCGAACGCCCCTTTCAGCAGCCCAAACATTCTTATCACATGATGGTGCGGGTGCGGCGAAGACCATGCCTTTCACGCTCCCACGGCGGCTAAAGCACGCCGCTCCTTGGGAGAGCGTCCCTCCGCCGTGCGAGGTCACGAAATGTGGGTAAGAGTCAAGCTCCTGCGCGTCCGACTGTAGGCGGGCGGAGGTGGTGAGGAACTGCGGCATGAAACGGCCTCGCCGCGTGGCATCCCCTCCGCCTCCGCCCACTATCTACGGACGCGCAGGAGCGCATCCCTACCGCATCTTTGGAGGAAGGGCGTTTACCTTGCAGGGCGTAGTCTGCGGAACGCTTCGACGGGGCGTTATAGCTCGGCACGAGGGGCACGTGCTCGCCGAAGTTCATCGCTTCAGGCAGGTAGAACGTCAGCCACCCGAGGTGGACCGTGAGGTGCTGAGGTGGACGAAGGCCCTCGGGGCTTCCCCCCACCCCCTCCATCTGCTGGTGGGGTAGGGTGTGATGTGGGGGATGCCAAGGGTAAGGAAGAGGACTTTTTAGGTAGATGGAAATAGCGAATTGGGTGGGATTCCGCGTTTTTTCGGAGGGGTGATACGCCTGAAACTTGGCACGGCATAAACCTCTCAAATTCAGATGAGTGCATGTCGTTTTCGCAAGCCAATCCCAAGGGACAACGGGGGCCAAAAAGGTTAAAGCTGCTCTCAGCATGAACTTTTTTAAGCCCTAAGGCGGCAGTTGGCACGCCCCCTGCTTTCTGCCTTCCCGTTCTAGTTCGGCGTCATCGCGAAACGCGGGTCTCCGGCACAGGCATCACGAAGACAATACATCACACCAACCTATGATTCGAACTCACATCCTTGGAAAAACCCAGCTCGTGGCGCTCGCTGCTGCTGCGATCCTCACGGGTGGCAGCTGGCTCTCGGCGCAAGACGCGCCGGCGCCTGCCCCGGCACCCGCTCCTGCTGCTGCAGAAGCCGCCGCTCCGGCGGGTCCCTCCATTGAGGACCGCCTCGGCGACATCGAAGCGTACATGAACAACACCGCTCGTGTCACCAAGGAGGGCTCCAAGGTCGCTGGTCCTGGCCCCGGCCACAATGCGTGGCAGATGACGAGCTCGGCGTTGGTGCTCTTCATGACACTCCCTGGCCTGTTCCTGTTCTACGGCGGTCTGGTGCGCCAGAAGAACGTGCTTTCCGTCATCGCCCAGTGCATGGGTATCGCGGGCCTGGTGTCCATCCTCTGGTGGGCGATTGGCTACAGCCTCTCCTTCGGCGGTACCGGCGCCTTCATCGGTGATGGCACTTATGCCATGCTGAAAGGCGTGGAACCCGGCAACGTGGGTGCCGGCTACTACTGGATCTCGGACGTGATGTGGTGCATTTTCCAGCTCACCTTCGCGATCATCACGCCTGCCCTTATCATCGGCGCCATCGCCGAGCGCATGAAGTTCATCTCCGTGCTGCTGTTCGTGGCCATCTGGATGTTCGCGGTGTACTTCCCCTTCGCCCACATGGTGTGGAGCACGACCGGCTTCATGTGCGGTCCGCTGAATCCGAATGCCGCCATCAAGGCCATCGACTTCGCTGGTGGTACTGTGGTGCACATGACCTCCGGCTGGAGCGCCCTGGTGCTCTGCCTCATCCTCGGACCCCGCAAGGGCTACGGCAAGGAGCCGATGCCTCCGCACAGCATGGTGCTCTGCGCCATCGGCACGGGCATGCTCTGGGTCGGCTGGTACGGCTTCAACGCGGGCTCCGCGCTTGGTGCTGACGCCATCGCCTCCAACGCCTTCGGCACGACGACCTTCGCAGCGGCTACCGCTGGCTTCACCTGGGGTGTGCTTGAGTGGATTCTCCGCGGCAAGCCCTCCGTGCTCGGCTTCTGCTCCGGCATCGTGGCTGGCCTCGTGGTCATCACTCCTGCGGCTGGCTTCGTGACCCTGAGCTCCTCGGTCATCATGGGCGTGCTCGCCGGTGTGGTTCCCTTCGTGGCGTGCATCTTCCTCAAGAAGGCGCTTGGTTATGACGACTCGCTCGACACCTTCGGTGTGCACGGCGTGGGCGGCACCTTGGGCGCCATCCTGACCGGTGTGTTCGCTGATGAGAAGGCCAACAGCGTGGTCGCTGGCCTCAAGGACGGCCTCCTCGTGAACCAGCTCAAGGCGGTGGGTCTGACCATCGTGTGGGCTGTGGTTGCCACTGCCATCATCGCCTTCATCGTGAAAGCCATCGTCGGTCTGCGTGCCACTCCTGAAGTGGAAGAGTCCGGCCTGGACCTTCCGGAGCACGGCGAAGCCGGCTACGAAATGCACTAAGTTAGATTTGGGTTATTGCGGTCGGTTCCGTAATGCGAACGCCGGTGGGGTCTCCCCGCCGGCGTTTTGTTTTTGGTGGGCGACGAGCTGCGCATTCCAAAGTAGTTTCGGCTTCAGCCGAAGTGGAATTGAAAACGTCGCGTGATCCGGCCACACGTTCCTGATTCGACTGAAGTCGAAGCTACTTTCGTCAGAGCGCAGCGTAGTCATGCAGCAGGAGCCTTTAATCTTTGCCACCGCAGGAGCGGGATACTACGGCCGGGAACTGGTCGCTGAGGAAGTGCCGCGACTGCAGGAGGTGTTCGACGCAAGTCCGGAGTACTTCCTCGCGATGAATGGCCGGCTCCCCCAAGGCCACGAGGCGCAGGGCGAGTTTGATGATTATCCTCCGGCACACCTGCCGTATGCGAGGCGGTGGTTTGCGGGACTGTTTGATGAACACCACGAGATGATCGGCGTGGTCGCGGTGGTGTCAGACTTTTGCGCGACCGACGTGTGGTACGTCGCGCTGTTCATGATTGCCACTCGCCTTCAGGGAAAAGGTGTGGCCCGTGAGATTTATGAAGCGCTGGAAGAGTGGATGCGCGAGTCCGGGGCGCGCTGGATCCGACTGGGCGTGGTGCAAGGGAACGAACGGGCGGAGCGTTTCTGGACGAGGCAGGGTTTCCATGAAGTGCGTGTCCGCCATGCGACCGAGCCGGATGGTCGCACGACAACCATCCGCGTAATGGTAAAGCCGAGGAACGAGGTGCGTGAGATGGAGTTCGCGTTGGAGATCGAGGAGTATCTCACGCGTGTATCGAGGGACAGGCCGGAGTCGGAGCTGCCGTGAGGGTGCTGGGTGTAGCGGGCTGCACTGGATTCAACGCAGAGACACAGAGACGCAGAGGAACTTCGGAGACTGAGACTGAAGCTTGCTCGCTCATTGTCCCGCTCAGCGCTTCATCAACTTCACCGATTTGACGATGACTGTATCCCCTGCCCCGCCACTTGGCACGGGATCGAAGCGAAGGCGGATGATGCCGCCCTTGTAGGTGGGGGCGCTTGAGAGGTCGACTTCATAGAGATGAAACTCTCCATCTCCCTGAATGGGAAACTCGATGAAGTCCTTTGCTCCCGGCGCACGCTCACCGTGGCGCTGCCAGTAGATGACGGCCTTCTTGTGTGCAGTCTTGAAGGCACATTCAATCACCACCACCGGCGCTTCCTCAGCACGCCAGAAGGAAAAGGGACTGAGCAACTGTGGGTCACTTTGATCGAGTGAGACCTTGAGTGCGCCGGTGATGGGCCAGCCGGAATCTTGCGCATTCATATAAAGCCAGCCCTGGCGATCCTTTTCAAAGGTCCAGGCAGGGAGTGCAGGAGTGGAGGAAGCTTGGTTGGACACAGCACGCGAGCGAATCTCCGCCAAGGTACCTGCCACTAGCTCGTAGTGGAATTCATAGACGATGTTGTGATCGAGTATCTCCTGTCCCTGGCCCGCGAGATAGCCGGTGCTGGTCGCATGCGTGTCGTTGGGGCCCGGCTTCCCGGCAAAGCCACCGGTGAAGAAGGTGCGCCCAGGCGTCAGCAGACCGAGGCCGTGGTCACGATCATCGAGCAGGGCCGCCCATCCTTCCGTGCCCTGCCAGAAGGACCAAGGATGCTTGCCCTCTGGTTTGGGAATGACGCTCACTGGCGCATTGCTGAAGGGCTGTTCCCCCGTGTAGCTCGCCACGCGATGATACGGCGCATTGGCATACACGGCGGGAAGTTCCTGCAAGCGCGCAGGGTATTGCGTCGTGTCGGAACGCGCGTTGTTCAAGCGGGCGCGCACCTTCGCCACAGGTCCCTCCAGCTGCAGCCATGACTCGAAGGTGCAATCCCCCGGCACATTGTTGAGCGGCCACTGCAGCGGGAGCGTCTTCACGTAAATGGATTGGCCATCATTGCGATGCTCCAACACCTTCGAAGCGTGCTTGAAATCATCGCCCGCCTGAATGGGATTCCAGCCGATGTGTTCCCAATGCTTTGAGGGTGTGTTGTCGCCCACGGCGAACGGCACCGGACCGGAAAAGAACGAGAGCTGCACCTGCCGGCCGAGATCGAAGTTGTTGATGAGGTTGTCTTCTCCAGTTCGCGCCAGATAGACAATCGCACCGCCACGGCTCAGGTCGATGCCAACCTTCACCTCCACGTTGCTGAGATAGCTCATGTCCGCGCCTTCGGGTGCGGCTGCGCAAAGGGAAGCGCAGAGGCAGCAGAAGAGTGCCTGCAGGAGGAACGTCAGGCGGAGGAGCGTGCTGTTCACGGGAAATGGCATGTGCCGCATGAAAGGCGGGCTGTGAATTTGTTCAAGGGGTTGTGTGGCCGTAGCGCATGACCGCCATGGAGATAGAGAAGGGCAATACTCACGGATGACCTGGAAGCTGTGACGCGAAGCGTCCTTGGACTGCGCGCAGCCCTGCTGCCGCTTTCCCAAGCGTAGCCTGCTGCGCGTTTCTTTCGATGCAGCGAAGCTGCCAAATGTCTGGGTATTGCGTGTGTTGGCCCTGATGACATCCGCTCGTAGCACGACGTGCCCTGAATAGTTTGGCGACTTCGTCGCGGTGAAGCGTGCAGCAGGCTGCACTTGAGGAAAGCGGCAGCAGGGCTGCGCGCAGTCCAGGGACGCTGCGCGTCACGGTCTCTGGATCAAACGGGGTAGAACGTCAGGGTGAGCGGGCGGCCATGCAGAGGAAGGGTATTCGAAGGCCCTCGGGGCTATCCTGGATGTTCTGTTCTTCTGCTTGAGAGCAAGGGCGCGATGAGGCGATTGACGGAGCACTCCCGGAGGAGACGGAGGCGAGGGAAAAGAAACTAAAAAGAAAAATGCCAAACCGGTCACACCAGCCATGGCTGACTCGTCATCCTTGGTGAGAGTAACACTATAGAAGACGCCATGAAAAACACCGACACCGCCACCACGACCAACACCGCGACGCTGGAAGCAGAAACTCAAATACAGGTGCAAGCGCAACCACAACAACAGGAGCGCCTCGAAGCGGCAAAGGCGGGGTTGCAGGCCTTCGGCCAGCACTATGACTATGACGTGAGCTATCTGGAGGCGCTCATGGAGGCCTCGCCGGGGGCGTTCTTCGCCTTTGAAGGGGCGATGCATGCGAGCCGGTTCAAGAAAGCAGCGCCGGTGGAGTTGCTGGCGCTCGTGAAGATCACGGCGCTGCGCACGGAAGACTGCGGCCCCTGCACGGAGCTGTCGATCAAGATGGGCCGCGAAGCGGGCGTGCCAGATGCCATCATGCGTGGTGCGCTGCATGGCGGCAAGGGGTTGAGCCCGGAGCACCTGGAGATCTATGAGTTCGCCCGTGCGGTGACGACGAATGAAGAGATGGACCCGGAGATGCTGCCTCGCCTGGAGGCCCGCTGGGGCCGTGAGGTGATGGCAGAACTCGGCCTGGCCATCGTGGGCGCGCGCATCTATCCCACCATGAAGCGCGCGCTGGGCCATGCGAAGAGCTGTTCGCTGATTCCCGGACTGCTCGCGTAGAGCAAGAGTTGATGGTCTATGGTTGATAGTTGATAGCCTGAGTGAGTTGAGAACCGAAAGTCGAGTGCTGAAAGGTTGACCGGATCTTCAGCTCCGAAGTTTTCCTCTCTGTCTCTGCACCACTGTGTTAAGTCCAATGCAGGTGAACACATCCATCACCCCTCAGTCCCTCAACTCTCAACCAACGACCCTCAACTATTCTCAGGCTATCAACTATCAACCATAGACCATCAACTTCCCTCCCGTATGACCTTCTCCGATTCCCAAGTGGCTGCCTTCGAAGAGCACCGTGGTCTGCTCACCGGTGTGGCGTATCGCATGCTCGGCTCGGTAAGTGATGCGGAGGACATGGTGCAGGAGGCGTGGCTGCGCTGGACGGGCGCGGATACGGCAGAGGTGAAGTCACCCAAGAGCTGGCTGCTCACGGTGGTGAGTCGACTTTGCCTGGACCGCATGAAGTCCGCGCGCGTGCAGCGGGAGCAGTACTACGGCACGTGGCTGCCGGAGCCGTATGTGGATGCGAGCGCGGAACAGGCCAGCGTGCATGCAGAGCAGGTGGATGAGAGTGTGTCCATCGCCCTCATGCTGGTGCTGGAGAAGCTGTCACCAGAGGAGCGTGCAGGCTTCCTGCTGCATGAGGTGTTTGGCCATTCGTATGAGGATATCTCTGACATCCTCGGCAAGCCGGCGGCGAACTGTCGCAAGATGGTATCACGTGCGAGAGAACGAGTACGTTCGGAGAAGCCGCGCTTCACGACGACGCATCAGGAGCATGAGGAATTGCTGAAGAAATTCCTCGATGCCTGCCGCGCCGGTGAGCTGGAGCCGTTGCTGGATCTGCTGGGCGAAAATGCCACCCTGCACTCGGATGGTGGCGGCAAGGCCTCGGCGGTGCCGAAGGTGCTGCATGATCGCGATGTGATCGCGAAGTTCTTCGTCAATGTCGTCCGAGTTGGATTGGCGAGCGCGGAAGGATTCGAGACGCGCATCACCACCTTCAACGGTGCGCCGGGACTGCTGCTCATCGTGAAAGGACAACCAGTCACCGCCCTGTCACTTGATGTGCAGGATGGGAAGATTCAGGCAATCTTCGCGCATCGGAATCCGGACAAGCTGCGGTTGTTCGAGGAGCAGGGTAGCGGGCACGAGCACGAGGAGACCGGGGGATAGCCGCAAAAAACGCAAGGAACACAAAGGTGGGGAGCAGATGAGAGTCTCTCTACATCGATTCCAAGCGGAAGCTCAGTGTGTTCTACACAGACACGCAGAGGAACTTCGGAGACTGAGGTCCTGCCCCAGCTCCTTCGGCCTGTCTTATGTTTTGCGCCGCACAATTCTCACGCCGACAGCCGCCTTGATGATCATCAACAGGCATGGTGATCATCGACAGGGTGCCCAGGAGCGCTGCTCCAGGCGCGTCGCCGGTTTCGACGAGGTGGATTCCACCGATGGCAAGGGAGGCACCGCTTGTTCCAAGGCCAAATTCGGCGATGAACTCAATCTTCGCGCACCGGAGTCCTGACAAACTGCGGCTATTTGAGTGACGTGGTGAAGCTGAGGGAATAGCCGCAACGGTAGAGAGGCAGCGGCTGGGTTTGGCAACGCGTTGTTGCGGGGCAAACCGGAGGAGGAGTGCTGGGTGTGGTCCCGTGCACGGAATTCAACACGGTGCCGAACGGAGCGAGGCGACGGCGTCGCAGACAGAATAACGCCAGCACCATGTGGAAAACAAATCTAGCTGAAGGAGACACTCAACTACCATTAACGTGGAAAAACGTATTTTTCTCCTTGCACCATCCATTCAATGAGCATCAACATGTCGAAAAACATCAACCTCCCATCGACGAAATCACTTCTTCAGAACCATCATGGCCCAACAACCTATACCACAAGCGATTAGAACCTGGCTCGACCAACTAAACTGGGGAGACCACCATCTGCAATGGCACATCGAGCGGCGCTGGGACCGGTTCGCGGCCTCGGATGTCTTTCGACCACCGAACGCTCGTGTGATCCCGTTTGCCCTGAGCCAGGGGTGGACGCGCTATCCCGTACAGGAGGGGGCAGCGAGCAATGGGGTGGAATTCCTCGCCATGCACCGCGCCATGATTCTAGCACTACGGAAGACTTTTCCGCAGCATCGAGACATCTTCGACGGGTGGCCTCGAGTGCCGACAGAGCCCAATGATGCAAATAATCCCGTGCCGCCAAATCCCAACGACCCCGAGAGTACGCTTCCCCTGGCAATCGATCTATCCACCGGAGCAGATCGGATCCACGACAATCCCGGATCCTTTTTGAGCGATGATGAGCTTGGCATCTTCATCCAGACCACCGACAGGCCAACCCTCGCAGATCCTCTGGCTGACTCCGACGATCCGGGAGCGGGCCTGCACAACTATCTGCACGGCCGCTTCACGGATCCCGGCGACAACTCCATCAGCATGGGCAATCCCCAAGTGAACATTTTCAACACCATGTTCTGGCGCCTGCACGGATGGATTGACACCATGTGGGGAAGATACCGCGCCGCCACTGGCAAAAGTGATGCGGAGCCCGGATACATCGCGGCCCTTCGCACGGGCGCACGCCACATGGGAGTAGAGAACATCGTTTTCCCCGCACCGCATCATGCAGCCGGAGGAGCGGCTGCCAAACGGCCCGCGCGTGCTGCTCACGGCGGACACGATCATGGCGGACACGATGGTCACCACGGTACTACGCCCATTCAGGTGCCTCCGGCAGTCATGAAGTCCATCCTGGCACTCATCTACGCATGCCCACCGCGACCCAGCCGCCGGGTGCGCCAAGGCATCGGCACGGTGCTCGCGAATGTTAACTTCACGCCACCGACACCCAACATCTCGGCCATGAATGCCTGCATCGCTGACTCGGCCGAGGCCTACTCCATCGTGGACAAAGGCCCCAAGGACGAGACTAACATCTCCCAACTCCGCTCCCGGGTCACGGCCGCGCGATCCAATCTGCCCCCGGCGTATCGGGGCGCCATTGCTGAACCGTTCTCCGACTTGATCGAGGATCTCACCGTGGCAGGCTTTAACTCCATTCTCGCCAATGACCCGGGCCGGGAAGGGGCTGCAGGTGCACTGCTGGATGTCTCCCAAGCAATCATCCAGCGAGGCGAGCGCTACCGCCACATGGCGACGAGGGCGTTTCAGGAGATCATCAGTGACCTCTATGATGGATTCCTCAGCGCGGAGGACCGTGAGGATGTGAAGCCACCTGACGAAATCATCATCGCGCCTCTGGTGAAGTGGGGCCTGCCAGACTTCGGTCCATACACGTGGACCGTGGAAGCGCTCTCGGATTGGGACATCAAAACCGGCGTGGTGCATCTCCCAGCCTCGCACTCTCACACCGGGCTGATGGGCTGGGCGACACTGCCCCATGAGTTGAATGGGCACAACATTCTCGATGCAGATGATGGCCTCAAAGAAGAACTGGAAGTACGGGTGCACGCCGCCTTGTTGAAGGCAAAACTCCCTGCTCACCTGGCAAGTTACTGGTCCACCCGCATTGACGAAACGGCCTCTGACGTGCTCGGCATCCTCAACATGGGTCCTGCTCCGGCCATTGGCATGATCGCCTACTTCCGCGGCTTGCGCAGCATCTGGGAACAGACGTCCGCCGAACTCAGCAATCAGGGCGCGAAGGAGGATAGCCACCCGGCAGACCTGCTCCGAGGCTACCTCGGCGCATCCACAGTACGGCTCCTGGATTTCAGCACCAGCAAGGCCTGGGCGGACGTCATCAAGAAGGAAACAGACAAGGATCACACCGCCATCAATCTAGAGGGCATAAAAGTTTCTCAGGCCCACGCGGTGAAGTCAGCACAGATCGTCGCGGAGACCATCGCCACGGTGCCTCTGGATGCCTTGGAAGGTCACGCGCTGATCGAGGTGCAGAACTGGAGGAACAACGACGAGGCCATCACACATCAGATCCGGCAGCACATCGCCGGGATCGATGGCGCGACCCTGCCCGATGGCGCCTATGCCACTCACGTAGTAGCGGCGGCCATCAGCTTCGCCCTGGAAAAAGGGAATCCTGCGGCCGTACTGCGAAGGGCCGTTGAGATCCTGGCGGCGATGAATGTGGCGAATCCTTCTTGGGGTCCGCTGTTTGTGCGGAGTCGGGGTGACCTGGTGCGTCATCGCACCGTGTATAAATACACACCGCGTCATGGCGACCAACCGGCCATGGCAGCCGCCCCCGGTGAGAAAGGAAAACCCAAGCCCGCCAGGCCCAAGGCCAAGGCCAACCGCAAAAAGTAACCACGGGCGGACGCTGAGGGGAATTCAGGATGCCGGTCCAAATGCGACCGGCATTCCACAACTCATCATCGATGGCTTCCAAGCAACCGAGGCCAAAGACGGAGCCGGGTGTGGTGACTACCGCAGGCCTCTCTAACTTCACCCTTAACTACCTCATATCCCCCAGCGCGGGAAACTGCTCCCTCCATGCGGTCACGTCCGCGAGATCCAGCCGCGCACTCACCACGCCCTCGCCTTCGCCGGCATCGGCGATGATGTGGCCGTGTGGGCTGACGACGACGCTGCGGCCGTTGTATTTCAGATGGGGATCGCTGCCAGTGCGGTTCACGCCGATGACGTAGGCGAGGTTCTCTATCGCGCGGGCCTGCAGCAGGGTGAGCCAGTGGTGGTAGCGCTTCACCGGCCAGCTCGCGATGACGACCATGAGGTTCGCCCCCTTTTTCACCGCCGTGCGGAAGTGTTCCGGGAAACGCAGGTCGTAGCAGACCAGCGGCGCGACGGTGAAGCCAGCCCACGGAAAGGTGACGATCTCCGAGCCCGCGGCATGGCACTGCGGTTCCCCGCCAAAGGTGAAGGTCTGAATCTTGGTATAGCGTGCGAGCAGCGCGCCATCTGGTCCGAAGGTGACGGATTCATTGCGCCCCATGCCGGATTTTTCTTCATCCGGAGAAACGACGCCACCCAGGACATAGCAGCCGTACTTTCGGGCGAGGTCTGCGAGAAAAACATCGTCCTCGCGCGCGGTTCCCTGGGCGGTGACGGGCAGGTTCAGGCTGAATCCGGTACTAAACATCTCCGGCAGCACGACCAGAGAGCCCGGTTCGGGACGATTCAACTCCAGCAGGGCGAGCACTTTGGCATAGTTGGCCTTCTTGTCCTCCCAAGCGGGATCGAACTGGACTAAATGCACATGCATGGCGATGAACGAATGGCGAGCAGTGGCCCATACGGGGCTGGCCTGCAATGGATTTCACACGCGATGCGATACTCCCCTACCGCCAAATTGGTTGCACCGCGAATCAAAGTGCGCTTGGTTTGCGTAACCAGAACCAAAGAACAGGAACGTTCCTGCCCGCGAGTGCCTCCCATGAATCATTCTCTCCTCCCTCGATGGATGCCCCGCCTCGGTGGCGTAGTCTGCGCCCTGGCCCTGTCCGCAGTCTCTGCCCAAGGCGAGGCCCAAAAATATGATGCTGCTTCCTTCCCCGGTTTCGTGGTGGATGAAGTGGTGGTGCCAGTACCCAGCGAAATCTTCGCCGTGCTGGACAAGCTGGGCGAGCCGAACTGGAAACAGGAACTGCGCGGCGTGCAGTTGCCCGAGACATCGGACCGCTACGAACTCTCCCTCATCTTCGGCACCGTGGTGGCAGAAGGTTTTGTGGCCGTGCAGGCAGAGGACAAGAAGGCTGTGGAAGAAATCGGCAAGGAAGTGCTGAATCTCGCCCAGAGGCTGGGCCTCATCAAGGCGGTGCGCCCCCACGCGCAGAGCATCCTGGATGCAGTGCAAAAGAATGACTGGAAGGCCGTCCGCAAGGAATTCGACCAGACGCAGGCGACGGTGCGCTACGAAATGGAACGCACGCGCGACATTGACCACGCCCAGTGCGTGAGTCTCGGTGGCTGGCTGCGTGGTACCGCGAGCGCCACCTCCGTGGTGTCCAAGGCCTACAACGCTGACCGCGCCGAGCTGCTGAACCAGCCGATGCTGGTAGACCATTTCTCCAAGTCCATCACCGGCATGTCCTCCGAAGCGAAGAGCAACGCCACCGTGGCCACCATCTCGAAGGGCCTTGGCACCATCCGCAAGGCCATGGAATCCAATGATGGCAACATCACGGCGGATCAGGTCAGCACCATCCGCAAGACTTCCGAAGAACTTCTGGCATTGATCCTCAAGAAGTAAGTCGAAATCCGTCGCACCCGCGTCAGAAACACCCCGCCCCAATCCCTAGGATTCTTCAATGAAGTTGTCCCTCTCCAGAAGGCTCTTCCTGGCATGCGCCGCTGCCACCATGGCCATGACGCTCCCACTCGTGCATGTGCACGCCACGGTGGATGAAGCCCATGACTACGCCATGCAGGCGGCCACGCCCTTTGTGCAGGAAAACTTCACCGTGCGTGAAGACTACTGGAACGGCGAGGTGGAGAGCGGGCAGAAGCTCGCGGTGCGCCACCAGCTTTTCAAAGGAAACGAATACGCCTTCTGGCTGGGCACCGCCGCGGATGACGCGGAACTCGAGCTCGCCGTGTATGACGTGAAGGGCCAGCCTGTGCACATGGAGCTGAAGACCGCCAAGAACTACTCCTCCGTGCGCGTGAACCCACCAAAGACCGGCACCTACACGGTGGTCTTCAGTGTGAAGAGCAAGAAGTCCAAGGGCGTGACCTGGGCGCTGGCGTACGGGTACCGTTGATCGGTGCGGAGTTCCTGGTTTTTGGTTCCTGGCTTGGGAGTGCGGCACTGCCTGCGTATCCTCCAATGCGTTAAGCTGAGCTGGAACGGTAATTTACGCCGAAGGCGTTGCACATTGTCCAGCCCAAGGTCAGCCCGCGAAGCGGGCGCCACCTTGGGGTAAGTCTCAGTATCAGTCGAACCCTGAAAGGGTTCCACAGAGCAGCAGACGGCCATGATTGACTCACCCCTCCTGCTGCGCGTTTGTGGAACGCTTTCAGCGTTCAGCATCTTGGCTCCACACCCCAAGGTGGCGCTTGCTTCGCAAGCTGACCTTGGGCTGGACAATGTGCAACGCCTTCGGCGTAGAGGCAGCTGCATCAAAGCTGAATACTCGCACAGAGCAGCATCAGATTTTCGTCACACGATTTAAATAGTTTAAACATCTCCCCTCATGGAAGCGCTGAAGAAACTTTTCGTCGAATTCCTCCAGGCTCCGACGCAGGAGAACTTCCTGAAGGTGAGAAATGCCGTGCTGGCGACTGAGGAATTCGATCCATACACGGATGCCATCGATGGTGTGCCTAAGATGATGGAGGCCGGCGAGCTGGAGCAGGCGCTGGAGGTGATGAAGCATGCCCTCTTTCCCAACCTCGTGCTCAGTCCCGGCGCGCACCTGAACATCGCCTTCCTCCTGCACAAGCTGGGCCGTGAAAAGGACGCCGCCTTTGAGCATCACATCTCCCAGCTGCTGCAGGAGGCGATTGAAGAGACGGGCGATGGCACGGAAGCGCGCCCCTATCTGGTGACGCGCACCTCAGATGAGTACGACTATCTCTTCGCCCATGATCTGGAAGCCAAGGGCCAGGCGCTCGCGAAGAGTCCGGACGGGACCCGCGAGCATGACGTGCTCACGACCAAGGACGGTGGGCAGATCTGGTTTGATGTGACGGATATCCGCAAGGTGCTCGCGCGAAGGATGGAGAGCGACGGCGAGGCCTCCGAATAGGAAGGACCTGTCGCGTACGGAGGGTCAGCGGGTGACGCGGAAACTGGTGGTGGAATATGCGCACCAGGTGAAGCTGCCCGAGGTGACCGTTTTGTTTTTGGGGGCGCAGCGTGAGTCGAGCTGCAGGTGGATGGGTGGGTTCGCGTACGTGGGAATCAATGCAGCCCGCCACACCCAGCCCCCATCCGCTGACGTTGCAGCCCCCCAGGGTTACACCTTGCAAACAAAAAAACGGGCCGTCGCTTTCGCAACGGCCCGCCATCACTTCAAACACTACCGCCCCACCTTATTTCGCCGTGGAGTGCGACCGCGTGCGCGTGACTTCGGGTCCATCAGAGCCGGGCTTGGGTCCCTTGGGTCCCATCAAATCGCGCACGGACTGGCTTCGCTCGAGTTTCACCTTGGGGACTTCCTGGTCGAAGCGCTCCTCGACGCTCGGGACGCGGAGAGGTTCCTTGGGGTTGGCCTTGATGCCGAGTTTTTCGCGCACGGAGAGCACGCCCTCTTCCTTTTTGATCGCTGCCTTCACTTCCTCACGGGCTTGCTCCAGCCCTTCGAGCTTGCGCTGCATCTCGGCGAATTCCTGTTCGGAAGTCTGAACGCCAATCTTGTGGAAGTTGTTGAGCGCTCTTCCTCCCATGTCTTGACGAAGGGCCTCGATCTCCTGCTTGAGCGTCTGTGAACTTTCCTTGAGGATCTGCACCTGCGTGCGTTCATCCTGCATGGTGACACCCTGCTTGGCCTGTTCAGCAGCGAGTTTGAGAGTCGCGATTTTCTTGTCGATGCTTTCAATCTCACCCTGGATGCCATCTGTGCCGTGCTTGAAGAAGGCCTTCACATGGTCGCCGGCACTGGGGTTGTTCTGGAGCTGGGCCTTGCGGGCTTCCAGCTTGTCAATCTCGTTCAGGGCAGGACCTTCACCGCGCTCCAGGCGGACCACCTGCTGGCGAGCCTTGGTATAGCTCTCCAGATCACCGGAGACAGCTTTCTCTCCCTTGGAGTTCTTCATGAACTGCAAGCCCTCGCCGTTGGTAGCCTTCACAGAACTCCCGTCCTGGTTGAGCTTCTGGTAGAGGTCTTTGACTTCCTGAGGCAGCTCGTCGGGAATCTTCTTTCCTTCGTTGGCGGGGTCACGCAGGAAGGTATCGATGCGGGCCTGCATATCGCACAGGTTTGCCACGTCAGTCATCTGCTGCTGGCCTTCGCGCACGAAGGTATCCAGATTCTGGAAGACCTCCTTCGCCACGTCGCCGGGCTCCGTGCTGGTGACGGGCTTGCCAACGTTCTTGCTGATGCGGGCCAGGGACTTCGTGAGGTCTTCGATTTCCTTGCGCGCCTCCGGGGTGCCTTCTGCCTCGAGGTCGGCAATGAGGTCGGTGAATTGGGCCTTCGCATGGACGAGACCATCCAACGCTTCCTCACTTTTGGCCACTTCGCGCAAGGCGGTGGCCATTTCCTGCGACGGCCCAACGCCATCATAGTCGCGCCACAGCTTCGAGGGGTCACCACCCAGCTTTCCACCGCTGACCTTCTCACGATTGAAGAAGTCCAGGATGCGATTCTGCTCAAAGCGGACACCGCCACCACCGGTCATCTTTCCACCAGGAGCGGTGATGAGTTCATTGAATGCATGACCAAAGTCGATGCGACCCACGCGGGTGCCGCCCACGTCGATCATGTTGCCGGGGTTCACGTCATGGTCGCCCATGAGCGCGGAGAGGGCGATGTTCCTGCGCACATCCTGCGCGGCTTCGTCTTTCAACGCGAGCACACCAGGGCTGGTGGATTTCGTGGGATCCAGCGTGATGTAGGCATGCTTCTTGGTCTTGCCGTTTTCATCGATGATGGGGAGCTTGCCGTTCTTGTCCCTTGGATTGAGGGCCAGTTGGGGATCCAGTTTCCCCATTTCTGTACGATAAAGGTCATCAAGGTCGCCCCTGCCGTTATCGAGATAGCGGGAGGTCACCTTGGGCTCATGCGTGCGCTCATCCTGCCGGACGATCACGTCCGGGATGAGGTGACGGTTGAGATCACCCACGACCGCTTTTGAAATGTTCGTGGCGATGACCTCACCATAGTTTTCATGGTTCAGGCCATCGGACTTCCAGCGGCGTCCAGCTCCGGAGTGGGCGATGGAGCTCTTGAGCTGGAAGTTTTCGCCATCCACCTTCACACGACCGCTGCCCGTGGCGCCACCGGCGCCCACCGCTTTCTTCCCGCGGAAGTCCTCGAAGGAGCCATAGTGCGGATCGCTGGGTTGCAGGGGCTTGGGTCCCAGCTGCTCATCGAATACCACGTTGAACTGCGCCGTCAGCCAGAGGTCATCCTTGGCGTCATCCACAATCTGCTCCACGCGGGTATCGATGCTCTGCTCCAGGTCGCGGATTTCCTGCAGGACGCCCACACGCTCCTGTTCCAGCTCACGACGAGCCGAGTCGACGCCGCCCTTCGGGATGGCGCGGAGGGTGTCCATCCTTCCGGGATCCTTCAGCTTGGCAATGCCGTCCTCCAATTCCACAAGACGGGAATTGAGCTGCGCAAACTGCGGCGTGTGCATGCTGGTGAGCTGCTGCCGCTCCTGCTGGCGCAGGTTCTCCGTGAGGCGGGAGAACTCCTGGAAGTCAGGATCACGCAACGCCTTGCCTGTGGTATCGAGCTCGACCTTGAGACTGTCGGGGGTGTGGCTCTCGCCGGTGCCCAAGGCGATGTTCTTGTCACTGACATGCTTCTCCAGGGCGACGGTGCCCACGTAGGAGGTCTTCGAAGTAGAGGTGAGATGGGGTCCCGTGACGCTCTCCACCGTCACCAACACGCCTTCGTAGGAGTCCAGCTTTCTCAGCTCATCAAGAGAGGTCTTCTCCTGGTGCGCCACCGCTTCGTCATACGTCTCCTTGTTGAACTGCTTCACCACACGGCCCTCGTTGCGCAGCGTGCCGACGTGCTGCTGCATTTCCTGCAGTCGCTTCACCGAGCCTTCGATTTCTGCCTCCGTGAGCTTGCCGCGGCTTCCATCCGGCGGATAGCCGATGTTGGAAAGGGTCTCGCGGAGTTCCTCCGGGCGCAGGCTTTCGATCTTGCGCGCGGTGTCCTCATGCATGTAGCGCGGCAGATTCTTCACCGGGAAGCTGGGGCCGCCCTGCTTGTTCACCATCTCGCCGCGATCCATCTGGGGGAAGGCGAGGTCGTTGTCGATGCCGTGCACCTTCCCCGTCTCCGGGTCGATGAAGATATTCCCCGCGTGGCGGTCGATCTGGCCGGTGATGTAGTCCAGCGCCTCCAGGTCGTAGAGCCCCTTCTGCACATTGTGCGAGGAGTAGTCCACGTCCATGAAGTAGGTGTTGGTATTGGGCAGCGTGCCCATGACACCGAGGCCATCCACCTGCACGCTGATGCCGACGGGCTGGCCATGTTCATCCGTGCCGAACTTTTCCTGCGCCAGAACGTCGGTGCCAAGCAACCGGTCCACGGAAGAGCTGGCCACCGCGCGGGTGAGCAGGTGCACGTCCTGCTGACCAAGATCGAGCTCCTGGGTCTCGGGATGCGAGAGCGGACGGGAGATGAGAGGCTGGATCGTCTCGGAGGTAGTGAGCTGACCCTTCAGAGCGCTGTCCAGGTCGGTGTACCTCTTGATGGCTCGATCCCCGGCGAACTCCGGTATCTGGGTGAGGACCGAGCTCATGTCGAAGTCAGGCCAGCCGGCCTCGATCTTCTTGTTGAGATAGACCACCTGCGACTCCAGCTTCTGCCGCTGCTCGACCCCCATGTCCTCTGTGGTCAGCAGCGCGAGCTGGATCTCATCGCGGATTTCCGACAAACGGTTTTTTGCCGCCTGGGTGACCTCATCCACCTGGCCGAGGAGCCCGCGGCGGACGTCATCCATCTCACGCTTGGCGATGCCGCGGGTCTCGCCGCCGTCACCCAAGGGACGCTCGCCCCGGCTCTGAGCCTTGAAGGTGACGCTGGCCTGCCCCTGGTTGTCGCGGGATTCGAGGGAGAAATCTCCGCTGGGGACGATGTCGGTTGGTTCGTTGTCGAGTGGCATGGTGTGTGAAGAAATTAAGGCTGCTGAGAATGGTGGGGCTCGTTACTGGAGAATTCGGAGGGGGCGAGCGAAAGTTACGCCATACGGTGACGGCGGGGGATTTTTTGGGTGTGAGAGGCGTTTTAGCCCAGAACGTCCCATACCCGTTGCTCGTCGTTGCCGTCCTAAGGCGCCTTTCGATTGCGAGGGTCGCGATCCAAGGCATAGGGAAAACCGAGAATGAAATCAAATCCACCCGATTACCTTGCGCTTCTTGAGAAGGTGAAGCGGAAGAATGACGAAAACGTGAAAACCGCGGCGAAGTTGATGCAAGTGGATGAAGCCACGCTGTCCAAACAACAGTTGTTCGCCCCAGAGACGGAAGCACCGACGCTTGTGCCGACCCTGGACCCGGACTTTTCGCGGCCGATAACACCCATGCTGGCGGCTCGATTCAAGTTCGCCAGCCGATGGGAAAACGGAACGTATGGTCATGACTGGCTGAGCGTCGCTGAAATGCGAGAACTTTGGACTGCCCGGGATAAGATGGGAGCAGTCGACGTTCGCAAGGAGTATTGGGACGACTCCCCGCCTGCAACTTGCCCGTGGAATCGACTCTCGCTCTTCGCGGTCGACTACCTGGGAGGGGAAGAGATCTACCTCTTGTGGCCCGATGAGCTCGAAGAGGAGCCATCTGTGGTCGCGTATTTTCTGGACACCCCACATGAGTTCCCTGACCTGTCGAAGATGTGGGAGTTCTATGTTGCGGAGCAGGTCTGAGAGAAATGCATCCGCCATCGACCTGCTTGTAGGGTCCGTGATAAGTTAGTCGGTGGAGGGGTGGTACAATCGCCACAGCAGGCTGTGGACTCGCGAAAGCGGCAGCAGGCTGCACGCAGTCCAAGGAGGCTTCGCCTCTGAAATACAAAACGAAGTCACCGTGTACCCTCGTGTGGTGGAACGTCAGACCCAAGGGACAAAGCGCAAGTGGCTGAGGTGGACGAAGGCCCTCTGGGCTTCCCCAGACCCTTCGTACTGCGTCACTCAAACATCCTCCACTTGATTTTCATCACTGTCCCTGTAGAATCCGGCCATCATGAAGTCCTGAGACAGCAGTTGGGTGCCAGAGAGCACCTGCAATTTTTTGAGCGGATACGGCTTATTGCGCCGTTGTGGCTGTCTTCAGTTTTTGGCAAACTGGACGTGTCTGGCTGATGGTGTGCGGGTTTCCCCCTCCGCCGTCTACTGCCGGACCTTCCGTTTCCCGCGATTCAGATACAGACTTTCTGCTCTTCTCTTCTTTTCATACCCCTCCCCTTTCTCCCCCTTCAGTTCCATGCCCTCAGTTACCCTCAATTACGAGACCCCTCAGTTTCTCCACTCCCTCCTCGGTGATGACATCACCCAGCTGCGCGCGCTGCAAGACGCCTTCGGCATCCGCGCGACTTCGCGGGATGGCTGGGTAAAGCTGGAGGGCGACCAGAAAGACATCGAGTCCGCGAAGGATGTTTTCGTGGAGTTGGAAAAGGTGCGCCGCGGCGGTGGCGACATCACGCCGAACACCTTCCGCCTCATCGTGGACAATGCCCGCCAGCCCTGGAGTGACGCGCCCGCGGAAAACCTCATGGAGCTGAAGCTCCTGGGGTCCGGTCGCAAGCCGCCGGTCATCGCCAAGACGCGTGGTCAGATCGAGTACATCCGCGCGATGCGGGAGAACGAGGTCGTCTTCGGCATCGGTCCCGCCGGCACGGGCAAGACCTTTCTCGCCATGGCGCAGGCGCTGCATGCGCTGAAGGAGAAATCCGTTCAGCGCATCGTCCTCACGCGTCCTGCGGTGGAGGCCGGTGAGGCTCTGGGTTTCCTGCCCGGTGACCTCAATGAAAAAGTCGCACCGTATCTGCGACCTCTCTATGACGCGCTGTATGAAATGCTGGAAGCCGACGAGGCAGAGAAGCTGCTGGAGCGTGGCATCGTGGAAATCGCTCCGCTCGCATATATGCGCGGCCGCACGCTGAAGGGGTCCTTCGTGATCCTGGATGAAGCGCAGAACACGACCACCGAGCAGATGCTCATGTTCCTCACGCGTCTGGGTGAAGGCTCACGTTGCGCCGTGACGGGTGACCCCTCGCAGGTCGACTTGCGTCGTGGTGTGCGCTCCGGTTTGGGCGAGGCGATTCAAGTGCTGCCCGATGTGAAGGGCATTCGCTTCGTGCGCTTCGAGCCGACCGATGTGGTGAGGTTGCCGGTGGTGCAGCGGATCATCGAGGCGTATCGTGTGCACCGGGGGGCTGGGGAGTAAGCGACCAGTGCGACGGTGAGCGGTTGGACGGTTGGACGGTTGGACGGTCGCCGCTTGTCACGCAGTAATATATATCATGAGCGCGAGCCCATACAATGATGCCCCGGCACTGACGGACTACGTCATCGGGAACTACAAGCACCTGATGACCGGGAAAGAAAAGAAGTCCTGGTACAATCTTTTACATCCCACAGATCGACTGAAACTGGCACTGCATCTGGAACTTGTCCGCAATCGCATCCTCGCGGAACACGCAGATGAAATCGCGCTGAACCGCTGCGAGAAATGTGGCGGTCTCTGCCGCACACCAGAGGCATGCTTGTGCCCCGTGTGCAATCACACGTGGTATGAGCGCAGGAAGATGTGAGGTATTCCAATCCACTCCTGCACATGGCAGCGGGCGCCGAAGGCCTTGGACTGCGTGCAGCCTGCTGCCGCTTTCCTCATCGCAGCCTGCTGCGAGTTCCATCGCGGCGAAGCCGCCTACTGTTTAGCCGCAGTGTGACATCACCAGCGAGACTCAACATCGCCACAGCAGGCTGTGGACTCTTCAAAGCGGCAGCAGGCTGCCGCAGTCCAAGGACGCTGCGCGTCGGATGAAACCACCACCCATCACCGCACCACCATCCGCAACGTCGGGGGCCTCAGCGTGGGATGCCGGTTCCCGGCGAAGCCGTGCACGACACTGCCGCTCTTGGTCTCCGTGGTCTCACGCACGATCACCAGAGTAGCCAGGCGGTTGGCATCGCCTTGCAGGAACTCGGCGAGCTCGGGAGTCTTGACGCTGAAGGAACCTTCGAGCACGCCCTGGGGCATGGTGAAGGTGCCGAGCTTCACGGCTTTATCAGGAAGCACGTTGCCACCGACCACGTCGTTGGCTGGGGCGTTGTCCCAGTTGAGGTTGTTCTCATCCCAGTAGTCGAGACTGTTATCCGTGACGCCGTACACGGTGAAGACGGCATCCGGCAGGTGTGAGGCGAATCCCCAGCCGGTGGGCTCGAAGCTGAGCGTGAGGGCAGCTTCCGCGATATCCCGGCCCTGCACGGCGGCGAGGTCAAAGGCGAGCCAGGCTTTGCGACGGCAGGCGGCCTTGAGCGGCGTGTGCTTGAGCAGCAGCAGCGTATCGGAGAAATGCTCCTTCGTCTCGGGGCTGAAGGCGTAGGCGGCCTTGCCACGACCATCCGCGCTGGTGATGGTGACGGTGTTTCCGCTCAGCGGCTGCACGTTGCGGCGCGAGCGCGGCAGTTCGGTTTCCGGGGCGTCATCGACTGTGGAGAGGCCGGAGAGCTGTTCCTCGCTGACACTGGCGCCCTGCTTCGTGAGAAGCTTCAGGCGCTGGCCGCTGGTCTGGTGCTGCAGTTCCACTTCACCCTCGAAGACTTCCACCGTGGCTGCGCCATCCGGCGCGGCGCTGATGCCGAAGTCGGTGCCGTGGTCCACGAGCTTCGCATTCGCGGTCTGCACCATGAAGCCCACCGCAGGCGGCGGCACATGCGCCGTGAGAGCGCCACGGTGCAGGTAGCACTTGTCCGCATTGATGACTTCCAGATCCGCCGGCCCTTCCAGCGTGACGCGTGCGCCCTTCTTGAACTCAACCGTCGCGAGACCCGCAGCGAGACGCAAGCGGCCCTGCGAGAGCTCGGCGCCCACTTCGGTAGGCAGCGTACCGCTGTCCCAGCGCACGCCTTTGACATCCACCAGCTTCGCCACATACACGCGGCGCTCGCCGGAGTTATTCCCCTGCCAGTGCCCAATCCCCCACCCTGCCAGCAGGATGGCGATGCTCGCGGCCAGTGCCAGTGCGGCGGTGGTCCAGCGGCGCTTCTTCGACGCCACTGTCATGGACTTCGGCAACCCGGTGAGAGCGGACGCCATGTCCACCACTTCGGAAAGCGGCACATCCTTGAGGCGCGCTTCCTTCAGAACGGCATGAATCTGCACGTGCTCAAGGTACGCGCGGCGCGCTTCAGCATTGCCAATGACGAGCGACTCCAGGCGCTCACGATCGGCCACGGTGAAGTCACCATCAAAGAGGCGGTCGCAGAGTTCGAGCACTTCGGCCCGAGGGTCATCAGGCGGCGGGGTAGTCATGGTCAGGGAGACGGTTCAGGGATTTGGTAACGCACTCGTGCAGCACATGGCGCACGCGGCTGAGCTGGCGGTAGAGCGCGGCGACGGTGCGCTTCAGCTTGTCCGCCATGGCTTCGAGGGAGAGTCCCTCGGAGTAGCGGAGGTGGAGGACTTCGCGATGGTCCTCGGGAAGCTTCGTAATGCACACCTGCAGCGCCTTCTCACGCTGCTCGAAGTGGTCGGCGGAGGTTTCCTGCTCACCGGCCACAGCGTTGATGAATTCATCACTGAAGTCTAGCCGGTCGCGCTTGCGGCGTTTGCGGTAGGAAAGCACCTGGTGGAAGGCAACTTTGCGTGACCACGCGGCGAAGTTCGTCCCGGCCTGGAATTGCCCAAACGCGCGCCACATGCGCACCTTCGCCTCCTGCAGGATGTCGTCCGAGTCCTGCGCATGCGGTACAAGCGCAAAGACATACGCGCGCAGCATCCGCTCGTGGCGGGCGAGCAGGAATACGAATTCTTCAGCAGGGTCGGGAGTGCTCATGGGAAGCAGGGACGGAGGCGTGGATCATAAAAAGTAGTCCATGCCGTGGGAAAATGGACAGGGAAAAGCGGATGTCTGGGCAGGCGGACGGCTGTCGCCACCCTAAATGATGACTCACATCATTTGCACTCTGCAATGCAAACCGTAACTCGCGGGCCAGGACACCGATCTCTCCCATAGACCCGCATCACCCGAAGAACACCGGGTGATAGAACAACCCAAAAAATCCCTTCCGCAATCACGCGCCATGTCTGACCCGGTAAATTCCCCCTCCCCCGATGAACAAATGCATGCCGCAGCTCTGGCGCGGCACATGGCTGAGCTCGAAACGCTGCAGAAAAGGCACGCCCAGATGACCGTCGCCTACAACAAGCTGGGTGATGAGGGTACTGATCTGGAACTTGCGTATCTCGCGATGGACCTCACCCCGGATCCGCAAAAACAGAATGCGGAAAAGCTCGACCAGATGGCCAAGCAACTCCACGAAATGCAGGGCAGGCTGGACCGCATGTACGATGAAATGGAGGCGTGCCTGTCCGAGATCGAGCAGACCAAGAAGACCCTCAGCGACCTGCAGTTGAAGCCGGACAAATCATTCCGCCTGGAGAAAGAGGAAGACCTCGGGATTGACTTCGAAGCCATCGATAAGCTTGCGGAAGACTCGGACTATCAGATGCGCACTGCGGCCAAGAACCTCCGCAATCGATGGGACGGCTATAATACCCCGGACGAATACTTCGACGGTCACGTAAAAGGACAGAAGGACATCTTGAAGAGCTGGGAGCAGCAAAAGCTCAAGAACGAAACTCTCGGACAGACACTTCGAGACCGTCGTGACAAACTGGGCTCGAATCCTCTCAAGAAAGTGTGGAACTGGAAGGAGATCTCCGAACTCAACAGCACCATCAAAGACATCCCCGGCTGGCAGAAGCACCTCGATGTCGCGATGCAGGACACGCAGAAGGATCTCCAAAAGGTGGAGCGAGAGCGTGAGCGCTACCACAAGAATGTCGCCCAACTGAAGGAGCAGAAGGCTGAGGAATCACTGGCGAAGGCACAGAAGTCCGAGGTGGCCCTCAAGAGCGAAGACGACCTGGGCATCGATTTCCAAGCACTCTCCAAACTCGGAAAAGAATCCGAGGGCCAGCTTGGCCAGATGAATGTCGAGAGCCAGCGCAATCACCTGACGGGTGAACTGGAACGCCTGAAGAAGGGCCAGAGCACGATGGAAAATGCCTTCAACGACACAGACAAGAGATGGGCAGAGCTGGAGAACCAGCGCAAGCAACTGAGCAGCAATCCCATCAGCAGGTATCGGAACAAGGAGCAGCTGAAGGAGATTGGAGAAGAACTCGATATCGTGGTGCCGCAGTGGTACGCGCTCCAGGGCGGCAAGATCAAGTACCAGGCCGAGATCACCAAGACGGAGCAGGCCCTCGCCGCGTGCGAGAAGCAGATCGAACAGGGGCAACTACAGCAGCAGTCCCAGCAACCCAGCGTGCGCCAGACCACCCACATTCATGAAGGGCAGCAAGGCACCTCCGAGAACCTCCATCAGGGTGTGTCGGAAAAGACCGTCCCCAAAGTCGGCGGCAATGTGGGCACCTCCATCCATGTGAACCACAATGGGCACGGCGACCCGAGTGAAGGTCAGGGTCCCAAGCTCTCGCCGACGAACCCCTACGCCCAGCATGTGAATGGGCCCAAGCGCTGACCCAGCACTGTCCCTGCCGGCGGACACCCATGTCTTCAGCACACCCCTCTCATCTGCAAAACTCCCGTGAAATGAATCGAACCAGGCCTCCGTCCCATGTCCCACTCCCACATCAACACCCACACAGACCCGTCGGCGCCACGGACGCAGGCACAACTTGAGTCAGCCGTGGCCCACCATGCCAGCACCGTGGATCACGTACAGCAGGACATCGACCTGTGCGTGAATCTGCAAAGCAGGCTGCAGACGGAACGTGCCGCATTGAACTCCGGCGTGGTGGCTCACCTGATGCATTGGAGGACGACTTCAGAAATCGACCTGCACCTGAAGGAAATCACCGCCAAGAAGGCGGACCGGGAGTCGATGCTCATTGAGGCGAAGGCCAGTCTGGACAAGGCCACGCAGGAACTGGAAGATCACCAGAGGAGATTCGGTGGGGATGAGCGGGCTTAGGTGAGTTAGAGGCCAGGGGCGACACAGAGATGCCTCGCCACGGGAACTGCGCTGACGAATACAAATCTCCGCCGCACGTCTCGTGACACGGCTGTCTTGAGACACTTCGAAGATACCAAAACAGTATCCATTCACACAATTTCCGGTCCCACAGAGTCAGCAATCTCACGAGACCATTCGGGAAGACTCATTCCCCCGGAATTTGTGGAATCACCGGATGGGGAGAGACTACCCTCAAAAACCACCCCAAAAATTCCATGTCCAAATATTGGGAAAGAGGCACTCGTCAGGGTGAGTTAACCAATTTCGCACTCACCGCCGATGCTGCTCGCCATCGCCAACCCCTTTTCCTCCCGTCGTGCGCGCCTGTCCCCCACGCAGCTGCGTGGCTGGCTGGCGTGTGCGGGTGTCTTCGTCGCTGGAGCTACTGCTGGTACTGAGGCTGTCCATGCGGCAGCGCCTGCGGAGGACGGCATCGCCTTCTTCGAGAGCAA
This sequence comes from Roseimicrobium sp. ORNL1, assembly GCF_011044495.1. Classification (GTDB taxonomy): domain Bacteria; phylum Verrucomicrobiota; class Verrucomicrobiia; order Verrucomicrobiales; family Verrucomicrobiaceae; genus Roseimicrobium. Next base: position 2,866,708 of record NZ_CP049143.1, on the reverse strand, counting down.
GGTGCGCCCGCTGCTCATCGACAAGTGCTACAACTGCCACAGCCCGGAGCACAAGGTGAAGGGCGGTCTGCGCCTGGACACGAAGGAAGGCACGCTCGAGGGCGGTGATTCCGGTCCCTCCGTGGTGCCGAAGGAGCCGGACAAGAGCCTGCTGCTGCGCGCGGTGACGTATGAAGATCGCGACCTGAAGATGCCGCCGAAGCAGAAGCTGACCGCGGAGGAGGTGGACATCATCCGCCAGTGGATTGCCATGGGCGCACCGGATCCGCGTGAGGACAAGGTGGCCGCTGCTGCAGAGGCTGCGAAACCCGCCAAGCAAGTGGGCCTGAGCTTCGAAGCCGGGCGGCAGTTCTGGTCCTTCAAACTTCCCGTGAAGACGGCGCCTCCGGCGGTGCATGACACGGCGTGGACGAAGTCGGACACGGACCGTTTCATTCTCGCGAAACTGGAAGAAAAGAAGCTCACCCCCGCTCCGGATGCCGCTGCGGAGGTGCTGCTGCGCCGGGTGTATCATGATCTGGTGGGCCTGCTGCCCTCGTCGGAGGACACAGCCGAGTTTCTTCGCAATCCAGATGTCAGCAAGCTGGTGGACAAGCTCATGGCCACGCCGCAGTTCGGCGAGCAGTGGGGGCAGCACTGGCTGGACCTTTCGCGCTTTGCGGAGTCGAGCGGTGGCGGACGTACGCTGCCCTTCAAGGATGCGTGGAGATTCCGCGACTATGTCATCGAGAGCATCAACAACGATGTGCCGCTCTCGCGTTTCATCACGGAGCAGATCGCGGGCGACCTGCTGCCGCATGCGAATGCCGAGGAGCGTCGCCGTCACATGGTGGCCACCGGTTTCCTGGTGCTGGGCCCGACAAACTATGAAGAGCAGGACAAGGGTGTGCTGCGCATGGACATCGTGGATGAGCAGCTCGATACCCTGGGCCGCAGCTTCATGGGCATGACCATGAGCTGCGCGCGGTGTCATGATCACAAGTTCGACCCCATCCCTGCGGCCGACTATTATGCCCTGGCGGGCATCCTGCGCAGCACGCGCACGCTGAAGAACTACACGGACAACGTGGCGCACTGGATCGACTCCCCTCTCCCGCTGGATGGCGCGCAGGAGACCGAGATGCAGGCGAAGGAAACGAAGCTCGCGTCCATGGACACCGAACTCGCCGCAGCGAAGAAGGCGCTGAAGAAAATGTCCCCGAAGCCGGTGAAGCTGCAGCGGGGTCAGCCTGTCGAGCTCGATGACCTGCCCGGCATCGTGGTGGATGACTCGCAGGCGAAGCGCGTGGGCAACTGGAAGGAGTCCAACAAGTATCCCTCTTTCATCGGTGAAGGATATGTGCACGATGTGAACACGGGCAAAGGCACCTGCACCATCACCTTCTCCCCCACGATCCCGAAGGCTGGTCGTTATGAAGTACGCCTCGCCTACATGGCGCTGGTGGATCGCTCGAAGAAGGTGCCGGTGACCATCCTTCATGCCGATGGTGAAGAGACGGTATATGTAGACCAGAGTGAGACGCCTCCCATCGATGGACGCTTCATCTCACTGGGACAGTTTCGTTTTGAGAAGGACGGCGCGGGTTATGTGCTGCTCTCCAACGAAGGCACGAAAGGTTATGTGACCGCAGATGCCGTGGTCTTCATCCCGGTGGAGGAATTGGACAAGCCCGGCAGCGAAGAGAAGGCGGCGAAGGATCCCAAGCTGGTGGCGATGGAAACCAAGGTGAAGGCTTTGGAGAAGGAAATCAAAGTCACCAAGAGCGACGGTCTCGTCCGTCCCGAGGCCATGACGGTGCTGGATGACACGAAGCCTGAGGACTGTGCCATTCACATTCGTGGCAGCATCCGCAATCTGGGCCAGGTGGTGCCGCGTGGCTTCCTTGCGGTGGCCACCTACGGCGACACGCCGAAGATTCCTGCGGATCAGAGCGGCCGCCTGCAGCTCGCGGAGTGGGTCACCAGCGACCGCAATCCCCTCACAGCGCGCGTGCTCGTGAACCGTGTGTGGATGCACCTCTTCGGCGATGGGCTCGTACGCTCCGTGGACAACTTCGGCACCACGGGTGAAAAGCCAAGCCATCCGGAACTGCTCGATGCACTGGCGATTGAGTTCATGCAGGATGGCTGGAACCTGAAGCGCCTCGTGAAGCGACTCATGCTGACCCGCGCGTATCAGATGGCGTCCATCCCGACTGCCGAGCAGATGCAGGCAGGCCATGCAGAGGACCCGGAGAATCGCCTGCTGTGGAAACAGAACCGTCGCCGGGTGGATGCGGGTGTGATGCGTGATGCCATTCTCACCGTGAGCGGCACCATCAATATGGCCGTGGGCGGGCCGAATGTGATCGCCGACTCGGTGGACTCGAACAGCGGCGGCGCGCAGAATCTTGAGTACGGCTACATCTACACGGACACGCGCCGCAGCGTGTACACCCCGGCCTTCCGTAACAAGCGGCTGGACCTCTTTGATGCGTTCGACTTCGCGGACATCAACCAGCCCATCGCGAAGCGCAACGCCAGCACCGTGGCTCCGCAGGCGCTGTTCATGATGAACCATCCGTTTGTCATCGAGCAGAGCCGCAAGGCCGCGGAGCTCATCATGCAGCGCGCCAGCGCCACGGATACGGATGTGGACCTCGTGAATCGCCTGTACCAGCAAACCCTCGGTCGCCAGCCCACGGCAGGCGAACTGAAGCTGGCGGTGCACTTTGTGAAAGTGAATGCCCACGCCGCCTCCGAGGAGGAGGTGGCCAAGATGAAGCTGGAGAACTGGGCGCTGCTGGTGCAGACGCTCTTCGCCAGCGTGGATTTCCGTTACGTGAACTGAACTTGAGCAGAGTAGAACCGAGACCAGCAACCGCCCGCCACACCTCGCCATGATCTCACGCCGACACTTCCTGCAATCTTCCGCCTGCGGCTTTGGCTCGCTCGCGCTCTCCGCTCTCGCCCATGGTGCCGCCAATCCGCTCGCGGTGCGCCAGACGCATCACACCGCGAAAGCGAAGCGGGTGATCTTCCTTTTCATGGCAGGTGGCGTGAGTCATGTGGACTCCTTCGACTACAAGCCGCGCCTGCTGAAGGACGACGGCAAGATGATGGACTTCAATGACGCGCGCTCCGTGGCGAAGACCGGCTCCGGCGCGTCCCAGCGTGTGATGAAGCCGCTGTGGGATTTCAAGCAGCATGGCCAGTGTGGCCAGTGGGCCTCCTCGCTCTTCCCCAACATGGCGGAGCTGGTGGATGACCTCTGCTTTGTGCAGGGCATGCATACCGAAGGTGTGGCGCATGGACCGGCGACCTTGTTCCTTCACACCGGCTCCACGAATTTCATCCGCCCGAGCATGGGCTCGTGGGTGAGCTACGGACTCGGCACGGAGAATGAGAACCTGCCCGCGTTTGTGAGCATCAGCCCCAGTCTGAGCAATGGTGGTCCGCGCAACTACGGCACGGCGTTTCTCCCACCTGTGTTCCAGGGCACCGCTTTGGGTCGCGCGGGTGCGCCGGCGGCCGAGGCGAACATCAAGAACATCCGCAACACCATGCTCACGGGCGAGCAGCAGCGGAAGCAGTTCGATTTGCTGCGCTCGCTGAATCACGAGCAACTCCAGCGCTCGGCCTTGGGTGGTCAGGATGCGGAACTCGAAGCCGTGCTGAACTCGTATGAGCTCGCGTGGCGCCTGCAGGGAAATGCACCGGAGACGCTCGATATTTCCGGCGAGTCCGAGGACACGCTGAAGCTCTATGGCATCAATGAAAAGCCCACAGACAACTTCGGACGCCAGTGCCTCATGGCGCGTCGTCTCGCGGAGAAGGGCGTGCGGTATATCCAGGTGAACTACACCGACAACTCGAACAATCCCGCATGGGACCAGCATTCCAATCTGCCGAAGCATGGCGAGCACGCCGCCTCGGTGGACAAGCCGATTGCCGGTCTGGTGAAGGACCTGAAGCAGCGCGGCCTGCTGGAGGATACGCTCGTGTGGTGGGGTGGTGAATTCGGCCGCACGCCGTATGCCGAGCGCAACGGCACGGGGCGCGATCACAATCCGCTGGGCTTTACCCAATGGCTCGCCGGCGCCGGTGTGAAGCCGGGCTTCAGCTTCGGTGGCACCGATGAGTTTGGCCACTTCGCCGTGGAGGACAAGGTCCACATGCATGACATGCATGCGACCATCCTGCACCTGCTGGGGCTGGATCACGAGAAGCTCACGTACCGCTATGCGGGAAGGAATTTCCGACTCACCGATGTGCACGGGCACGTGGTGAAGGAGATTCTGGCGTGAGGAGGAATCGCTTCAGGATGGTGATGCGCTGACTTCCGACAGGCACTTGCCATGTCGGAAATCTCACAGCGTATTCCATTGCCTGCCGAATGGTCAGGAGCTATCACAGGCTGCATTCCCCGCAATCCTGAACTCCGTCCCATGGAAGCCGGCAAGCACCGCCTCATCAATACCCTGCTGCGCGCCCCCTCCGGCATCTCTTCGCGCATCCGCATTGTCTGGCTCCGCGCACTCGGTGCGAAGATTGGGAAAAACTGCTGGCTCAAGGACATCTGGGTACCACGCAATCCGTGGGATATTTCTCTGGATGACAGCGTGGCGCTTGATCGGCATGTCACGCTGGTGAGCAGTGGTCCGCCCACAGGCACGCCTCGCCTCCATATCGGCAGCGGCACCTATGTGAACCGCTTCACCATCTTTGATGTGCATGAATCCATCACCGTGGGGAAAAGCTGCATGATCGGCCCCTCCTGCTACATCACGGACGGCGACCACGGTTTTACAGCAGGCAAGCTGATCACCCAGCAGCCCATGATCAAGGCGCCCGTCACGATCGGAAGCGGCGCCTGGCTCGGAGCCCACGTGACCGTGCTCAAGGGCGTCACCATCGGGGATGGCGCGGTGGTGGGTGCAGGAGCGGTGGTGACCCGCGATGTGCCGGCGAATGCCATCGTCGCGGGCGTCCCGGCAAAAATCATCGGGCACCGGCAGAATTCATCCACAGCATCGAATCCGGCAGACCGGGATTGATTGATGGGACCGAGGCGGGCGGCAGAGTAAGCAGTAAGCAGTAGCACGCGAACTCCCAAAGTAGTTTCGGCTTCAGCCGAATGTGGCGTGTATCATGCCTTTTGATCCAGCAACCCGCTCCTGATTCGGCTGAAGCTACTTTCCAAGACCGCCACTCGGTGTCGCGAATAACCCCTGAACAATGGGGTGGCAGCTTGTGGATTCCTCATAAGAATGCCGCCGGGATGTGATCCGATTGCAATGCGTCGTGCGGCGTTGGATGGTGCGAACTGTGAAGCGTGTGCAGATGATGTCGAAAGCCCAAGCCCCCCAGTTCCTTTCCCTAACCCCCGTCCGAGCCCACTGGTTTCGGGGAATGTTCGCCGCAGGAGCGGCATTGGTACTGGCGGGTTGCGGTCAGGAAGCTGCGAAAGAAGACGAGCATAAGAAGAAGTCGGCAAAAGTGACTGCTGGTGCGACGGCTTCAAAGGAGGTGACCGGCGAATTCATCGTCATCGAGCGCACCGAGACACCGAATCCGAAGACCAGTGACTATGCGGACTGCCTTTATACGGCGAAGCTGCAAGTCGTGGCGGTGGATGGTGGGCTGGATGGGAAGGAAGAAACAAGCACTGCGGGCACCACCGATGACAACAAGGAGCCGCACATCATCCTCGCGGCGATGCCGGCATTCTTGAATCGCAAGCTGCAGGCAGGGCAAGAGCTGGCGGTGGGAGATCGCTTTCGTGCGAGGTGGATAGCTTTTGACGAAGCGCCGGAGAAGTTCCGCAAGATGCAGACAGCGGACAAGTTCGGCGACTACCTGCTGGAGTATTGCCTCGTGACAGAGGCAAAGCTGGTGCGGCGTGGCGCGCCCATCACGGCGGCTGCGGCGAAGGGAGCGCAGGAGAAGATGCCGGAGATTCCCCAGGAGCGCTTCATCCGCGCGGAAGGCGCGGGTGTGTATGCGGAGCGTCGCAAGGCACGCATGTCCCGCGAACTAGCGCGCATGAAGAGCGAGCTCGATGCGAATGGAGGTTCCTGGGAAGCGTGGATGAAGAAGCTGGAGCCGTATCAGGAAGAACTGGAGACGCGCGCGAAGGAAGCCGGTGGCACGCTGAAGCAGGACCAGCATGTCTTCGCGCGACTCGGCTTGCAGTGTTACTTCGATCTCACGCAGGATGATCCGCAGGTGGGTCCACTGGCGGCGCTGCGGCTGCTGAATGCGGAACTGCAGCGGCACGGCATCGACCTTGTCGTAGTCCCCTTCCCCAACAAGGAGGATGTGAATGCGCACAAGTTCCTGGGCAATCATCCGGATGCGCCCACGGAGTTGAATCCCTGCCGCATCCGCTGCCTGATGCGCATGCTGGAGCATGACATCGAGGTTATCGATCTCGTGCCCGCGCTTCGCGCAGGTTTAGGCGCACATCCCTTCGTATACTATGACAACCGCGACACGCATCCCGCGGACGGCGGCATCCAGATCGCGGCGAACGAAGCGGCGAAGGTGCTGGCGGATTATGATTTGCTCCCGGCGAATCACACACTGCTGCCCACGGAGACGACCGAGTTCGTGATTGAGAAGGACATGGAGTACTTCACGAAGGGGGCGCGTTATCCCGCCCATCGTGTGTTGTTTCCCGCGGATGCGAAGTCACATCGTGCGGTGCTGCTGCAGGGTGACAGCTTCTTGAGCGTGCCGACGAACTATGTGGCGAACGCCACGATTGCCGACCACATCGGCCGGCATCTGGGCTATCGGCCGGACAAGCTGGTACGCGAAGCGGGGGCGAACTTAATCCTGCAAGACCTCGCCCGGTTGCCGAAGTCGGAGCTGGAGGGACGGAAGGTCCTGTTCTTCGTGTTTGGCCCCACACGGTTGCGCTCGCCGCATTCGCCGCTGATGTCACCGGAGCTGCACTGGCATCTGGCGTTGTTGCCGGAGTAGCCGGTGCGACGGTGAGCGGTGCGACAGTAGGACGGTGGGGAGAGTTGCGGGAGGTGGTGCGTCGGGGGTGATTTCTGGTTAACCGCAAAGGGGCAGAGAGGCAAAGGACGCAGAGGATGTGGAGGGGGTTGTGGGAAGCGTAGTGATAGTTCCTTGGCGTGGTGCACCTCGATGCAGAGGAGACAGAGGCGCGCAGGAACATTTTTCTACGCCTTGTGGGTATCGCAACGAGTGGAGTTTAGGCCGCTGGCTTTACAGTGGGCGTTGGGCTTCCAGCCTGACAATGGCAACTTTTGCCGAGTGGAATCACCATGCCAAAAGGCCGGAGACCTAACGCCCACCGTCAGGCGGGACGCCTAACCTCCGTTCGCCGCTCTGCCCCTTGCGGCTAACAGGAATGGTCCCTGTGATTTGCGCCATGTCCCGAGTGATTCGCAGCTGTCGGGTCGGAAGACCCAACGCCCGCTGTCAGGCCGGAAGGCCTAACCTCCATAAATGCAGCACACGCCTCATCAGGTGGAGAATTTCTACCTGCGCGTCTTTGCCTCCTCTGCATCGAGGCGCACCACGCCGGGGCTCCTCTCACTACCCCTCCACCCAAACCCTCCCCTCCTCTGCGTCCTTTGCCGCTCTGCCCCTTTGCGGTTAACCGGAAGCTACCCATGACGTAACCTCGCCACCCAACGCTCACGTCACCACCGTCCTACTGCCGCACCGCTCACCGTCGCACCGCATTCCGGCATCCGCAGGGGTGGTGGCGGTCGAATCAAGACGGACGCAAAGATTTAGTATCCCGGGGTTTTTTTGCGAAGATCATGCATTTCCCCGAATTTCCCAAAACGAACGCTCGCGTGGGATGCGTTGTCTTTGTAGCCTTTGTCAATTCGTCACATGGATTCCGTAGCAACCCCCCCGCTCCCCCATCCCCAGGCTTCTGTCACGATTGAGGATATTCATGCTGCCTCAGCCTGGGTGCAGCCCCTTCGCTCTGAGATTTCCCGGGTGCTGGTCGGCCAGACGGAACTGGTGGACCGCCTCCTGATCTGCCTGCTGACGAATGGTCACGTGCTCCTGGAGGGCGTGCCCGGCCTGGCGAAGACGCTCACGGTGCGCACCCTGGCGAACTGCCTCCACGCGCGCTTCCAGCGCATCCAGTTCACGCCGGACCTGCTGCCGGCGGACGTGGTGGGCACCATGGTCTTCAACCCGCGTGAAGGCACCTTCAGCCCGCGTCTCGGCCCGGTCTTTGCGAACCTCGTGCTGGCGGACGAAATCAACCGCGCGCCGGCCAAGGTGCAGAGCGCCCTGCTGGAGGCCATGCAAGAGCGGCAGGTGACCATCGGCACGGACACGTACACGCTGCCGAATCCCTTTGTCGTGCTGGCCACGCAGAACCCCATCGACCAGGAGGGCACGTACACGCTGCCGGAAGCGCAGCTCGACCGCTTCCTCCTGAAGGTGCGCGTGGGCTACCCCACCCCGGAGGAGGAGCGCCTGGTGCTGGACCGCATGGCCACTTCCCGGCCCAACCTGGAGGTCGAGCCCGTGATTGCCATCCAGCAAATCGCCAACAGCCGCTCGCTGGTGAATGACATCCACCTGGATGACAAGGTGAAGGACTACATCGTGAGCATCATCCATGCATCGCGACATCCCGAGGGCGTCACCGCGCATCTGCGGAACCTCATCCGCTGCGGTGCGTCTCCGCGCGGCACCATCAATCTGGCACTCGCATCCAAGGCCCACGCCTTCCTGCAGAGCCGCGACTACGTGACGCCGCATGATGTGAAGGCGCTCGCGCCGGACATCCTGCGCCACCGCATCCTGCTCAGCTATGAAGCCGAGGCGGAAGGCGTGACCACGGATGACATTGTGCGGCAGTTGCTCGACAAGCTGCCGGTGCCGTGAGGCGTCTGTTTAATTCGTCCTGCCTCCGTTTCCGCCCCGCCTTCGCGCGCCATGATTGCTGAGCTGCTTCACGATTTGGGAAAAGCCGTTGCCCTGCCGCTCATGGTGCTCGTCGGGCTGGGCATCGGCTTCTGGCTGCGCAGTCTCATCTTCAAAGGCAAACGGCGCGCGCCCGCCGGCGGGCCTCCGCCGCTACCCATGGGAATGGGCCCGGCTTCGGCTCATGAGCATCCCGGCCCCTCTGCGAGGAACGGGCTGACTTCCGCCGTGGCCGAGGAGCGGGTCAATCGCATCCTGAAACGGGTGCGGCGCATCGAGCTCATCACCCGCGGGCTGGTGAAGGAAACCATCGGCGGCCAGTACCACTCGCGCTTCAAGGGCCAGGGCATCGAGTTCGATGACTTCCGCGAATATCAGGCCGGGGACGACGTGAGGTTTCTCGACTGGAATGTCACGGCGCGCATGAATGAACCGTACATCCGCAAGTACGTGGAGGAGCGTGAGATGTCCGTCATGCTGCTGGTGGACGTGAGCCGCAGCGGTGACTACGGCAGCGGCGATGACAGCAAGCGCGAGCGCATGGCGGAGATCGCCGCGGTGTTTGCCTTCAGCGCGCAGCAAAATCACGACAAGGTGGGGCTGACCCTCTTCAGCAGTGAGGTGGAGTTCTACCTGCCGCCGCGCAAAGGCTCCGCACAGGCCCTGCGCGTGGTGCGTGAGATCCTGAACTACCAGCCGCGCCGGGTGGGCACGGATTTCTCCCAGGTGCTGGACCTCACCGTGCAGCGCATCCCGCATCGTGCTCTGGTGTTCATCATCTCGGACTTCCTCACGGGCTATGACAATCGCGCGTGGGAGAAGCCGCTGCGCGCTGCGGCCTCCAAGCATGATGTGGTGGCCGTGCAGGTGCTGGATCCCCGCGAGCTGCAGCTCCCGCGCGTCGGGCGCATGTGCCTGGAGGATCCCGAGACGGGCGAGCAGGTGGTCGTGAATACCTCGGACCCATTCGTACGGCAGACCTATCACCAGCGTGTGCAGGGCATGCAGGACAACCTGTCCGCCATGCTCAGCAGGAACCGCGTGGAGCGCGTCTCCATCCAGACCAACACGGATTACATGCCTGCCCTGCGAGCATATTTCCGATCGCGGAAGCGGAGGTGAGGTGGGGTGATGGGTTAGGAGTTAGTTGTTAGTAAACAGTAGTCAGTAAGTAGTGATGAGAGTGCTGTTAAATAGCATGGCAGAGAGACAAGAGGCCTTGATGAAGGGTTCTTGGGCTGCGCGTGCGGATGCGCCTTCAAGGAGTGGGAGCATTCCTGCTCCCATTTCGGGTGACAGCTCCAGTACGCATACCCTCCGCTGTGCGACTACGGTCTCCGATGATCTCCCCGCTCATCCCCATGGGGGCAGGAGTGCCCCCGATCATTGGATGATGGTTTCGAGTGTTGGCGAGATGGAGCATCAGGAGACGCATGATGCCAATGGGAGCAGGAATGCTCCCACTCCTTGGGGGCGTGTACTCGTGCAGAGGGCGCTGGCGCTGGCGATGATTTTGCTCTGCTGGTTGATGACTCCTGCGGCACTGCCGGCGCAGATTCCGCCGCCGCCGGGAACGCCGACGCAGTCGGTACCGCTGCCGCATCCGGACATTGCCTCGCCAGATTTCCCCTCGCGCATGTTCACGCCGTGGTGGCTGGTGGTGAGTGGGATTGTCGTGGGCCTGCTGCTGGTGGCAGCACTCGTTTGGTTTGCCCTCCTGCCGAAGCGGCATCGCCCCCCATCCCTGCGAAATGCGCCGTTGAAGACGGCCATCGAGTCGCTCGAGGCATTGCGCACCCGTGTGCATGAGATGTCCCCCTCCGAGGTGGCGCATGATGTCTCGCTCATCATCCGCATGTACCTGCAGCAGTCGTATGCCGTGCCCGCACCCTATCGCACCACGGAGGAGCTCTACCACTCCGCGGCGCTGGATACGCGCGTGCCGCTGAAGAATCGGTTCGAGCCGGTGTCGGTATTCTATGATCAGGTCGAGTTTGCGCCACGCCCCCGGACGGTGGCGGATAGCGAGGCCCTGGTGGAGACAGCCCTGGAAGCCCTGCGCGAAGAGCAGAAGCTCATGGCACAGCCTGCGTTCGTAATTCCTACCAGTGGGCCGCCACCGCTGCCGCCCATGCCGTCGCCATCTGCACCGGCGGCTGAACAACCTGCGGAAGATGCTGTCCCTTCTTCTACCGCTGCGCCTGAATCCGCTTCCCCTTCACCGGGTCCCAAGTCTGAAACGCTGCGGCCCCTCCCGACTGAGTAGTCATGCCCATTCCCTTTTTCCCAAATCACCGGTTTGATGATCCGTGGTGGCTGCTGCTGCTGCTGGTGATTCCGCTGCTGATTGTGCTGCGCGGGAGACGCGGCGCGGCACCGGCCATCGCGTTCCCCGGAGTGGCACTGCTTCGCGGGCTGGGCTCGAACACGCGGAGCCGCATGGGTGGCTTTGGCTTGAACTTGCTGCACTTCGGCCTGGCAGCCGCCATCTTCGCCATGGCCCGCCCTCAGAAGGTGATTTCCTACGAAGAGGTGAAGACGGACGGCCTGGCCATCATGGTGGCGTGCGACGTGTCCCTCTCCATGCTCATCGATGACTTCTACATCGGCGGCACCCGGGTGAACCGCCTCGCGGCCGCGAAGCGCGTGCTGCGGGATTTCATCAAGGGCAGGCCGAATGACCGCATCGGCATCGTGGCCTTCGCCGGGGCGCCGTACACGCCGCATCCGCCCACGCTGGATCACGACTGGCTGCTGGACAACATGGACCGCGTGCAGACGGGCATCATGGAAAACGGCACCGCCATCGGCTCCGGCATTGCCACGGCGGCGCTGCGCCTCATTCCGCAGAAGGTCCCCAGCAAGGTCATCCTGCTGCTCACGGACGGCGCGAACAACTCCGGCAAGCTGAGCCCGCAGGAGGCAGCGAAACTCGCCGCCACGAACGGCATCCGCATCTACACCATCTCCATCGGCACGCCGGGGCACCACCTCATCAAGTTGCCGAACGGGCAGATCATCGATTCCGGTCGTGAGGAGTTCGATGTGGATACGCTGCAAGAAGTGGCCCGCATCGGCCAGGGCAACTTCTACCGCGCGGAGGACCTTGCCGGACTGGAGCACGTGTTCAAGACCATCGACGGCCTGGAGAAGACAGAAGTGCGCCGCCGGAAGGTTGTCGAGACACAGGACGTCCATTTCTGGTGGCTCATTGCCGCGGTCACGTTGTGCAGCTCGTATGTTTTGTGGCGGCAAACGTTCGGCAGGGCCGCGCCGGCGATCGCGTGATTGATGTTTCTCGCCTGACCACTGACTTTTCCCTTTCCCGTGAGCTTCAACTTCGCATCCCCCAACTTCGCTTACCTGCTCTTCCTGCTGCCGGTGATCGCGCTGTTCAAGATCTTCGCGGATCTGGCGACGAAGAAGGGGCTGGAGGGGTTCGCGTCTTCGTCCCGGTTGCGGTCCACGCTGATGGCAGGGGCCTCGGTGATTTGGGCAAACATCCACTTCGGCCTGCTGGTGCTGGGCGTGGGATTTTTCATCCTTGCGCTCACACAGCCCCAGCTGGGTCGTGATGAAAAGGACATCGAGCAGTCCGGGCGGAACATCCTGATCGCCATGGACACCTCCAAGTCCATGCTGGCGGAGGACCTTGCCCCCTCCCGCATGGAGCGCGCGCGGTTGGCGGCGCAGGACCTCTTGGAGAAATTGAAGGGCGACCGCGTGGGCGTGATTGCCTTTGCCGGTCGCGCCTTCCTGCAGGCGCCGCTCACCACCGACCAGGAGGCCCTCACGGAGACGCTTCAGACGCTGGACCACACCACCATTCCCCGAGGCGGCAGCAGTGTGGCATCGGCCATCAATCTCGCAGTCGAGACGGCCCAGAAGTCGCGTGGGACGAGGCATGGACTGGTCATTTTCACGGACGGACAGGAAACAGATGACGCCGCCCTGGAAGCCGCGAGGAAGGCGGCGGACCTCAATATCATCATCCTGCCCGTAGGTGTCGGCACGCAGGACGGCACCCTGATTCCGGACCCGAATCCCTTGAACGACGGCGGCTACATTCGCGATGAGAATGGAAATATCGTGAAAACCAAGCTCGAACCCGCGCTTTTGAGGGAGATAGCCCGCATCACGGGTGGCGAGTACGTGGAGCTGTCCTCCCAGCCCCTCACCCAGACCATTGTGGACCGGGTCATGGCGAACCTGGACCGGCACGATGACAAGTCCAAGCACCTTTCCCGCCCCATTGAGCGCTATCAATGGCCGCTGTTTGCGGGTATATTCTGCATCATGCTTTCCCAGTTGCTGCGTCCCTCCTACCTGAGGCCGGTGCACACGGCGGTACTGCCGGTGGATCCGCGGGCCACGGTGCATCAACACCAGCACTCGTACCAGACTCCGCCACCACTGACGGCATCATCCCATGCCACCGTGGCCGCCCTGCTGCTCGTCGGCTGGTTCGCGCTCGCTCCGACCTCCGTGGAAGCAGCCGTGGCTCCTGCGGTGAAGACGGCCCGGAATCACTACAAGGAACAGCGCTACAAGGAGGCGAAGGAAGCCTACACCAAGATGCTGCAGTCCAAGGAGCTGGTCGCCCCTGCGGGAGAGCTGTACTACGGACTGGGCGCCGCCGAGCTGCAGCTCAAGGAGTATGACACGGCGGTGCGCTCCTTCAGCGATGCACTCAAGTCCCACAATCCCGGTGTGCAGAAGCCCTCACTGCGAGGCCTGGCCACGGCGCTCTACAGCCAGGGCGAGGTGCTGCTGAAGTCCGACCTGGAAGCCACCATCAAGGCGTGGACGGATTCCCGTGACCACTTCGATACGGCGATGAGTCTGGCGAAGAAGGATTCCGACGAATACAAGGAACTCTCCGAGAACCGCGCTCTCGTGCAGAAGCGTCTGGACGAGGTGAAGATCATGCTGGCCGAACAGAAGGAGAAACAGAAACAACAGGGCGAGAAGGGCAAGCAGAAGCAGAAACAGAAAGGCCAGGGCAAGGGTGAAGGCGAACCCGACGACGAGGGAGAAGAGGGCGAAGGAGAACAAAAGACCCCGCAGGATCAGGACGGCGGCAACGACGAGAACAAAAAGCCCAAGCGCACGGACGCCCTGCAGGAGGGGCAAGAGGAGATTCTGGAAGGCGAGCTGCGTGCTGGTGAGCAGGGCAGCAAGCCGAACGAGAAGCCCGGCAAAGAAGGCGAGGGCGAGGGCGACCACATGCGCAATGACCGCACCGGGTACACCCCTTATGAAGCTCGCTCGATGCTGCGCATGTACTCGGATGAGCAGAAATCCACCCAGTATCTCATGCGGCGGGAGCGGGCCCTTGGGGGAAAGGATTATTAAAGTGTCAATGGTCAGTGGTCAGCAGTGAACGGTATGCAGGGCATGAGAGTCACTAATTGAAGCTTCTGGTGCGCCAGGCTTGGTCCCTTTGTTTTGTTGAGATGTCTCTTTCCATTTTTCCAAAAACCCCAACGCTCGCGCGGGCATCGCGCGAGATGCGCATGAGCACGAGCACGAGCGCCGGCACTTCCATTTCGCGCTACGGCCTGTCATTGCTGTCGAGTGTGCTCGTCATGCTGGGCCTGCTGGCCGCCGCCGCAGGGTCCGCACAGGCACAGCCTTCGGTCACAGCGTCGGTCAGCCCTACGCAGATCACGCCGGGCGGCTCCGCCATCTTCACCATCACGGTGGCCAATGGCCGGCCCAGTAAGATGGATGCGCCCCCTTCCCTGCCGGAAGGCATGGAATTGCTGGAACCCACCGCGGAGTATCGTGAGGCGCCGGTATCCATCGGTGGCAGCGTGCAGATGGCGCTGACCATGAGCTGGAGGATCACTGCGCAGAACGAGGGCACGTACATGATCCCGCCGCAGGACATCGAGGTCCGGGGTGATATCTTCACGACGAAGGCGGTCAAGTTCGTGGTGAAGGATGACCCGAACAACTCCTCCTCCGACTTCGATCCCATCCTGAGCCTGGAAGCCGGGAAGACCGAATTCTACGAGGGTGAAGTGGTGCCGCTCACGGCGAACCTCTACATCCACGGTCGCACCATGCTGCGCCGTCCGGGTTTGATTGAGCTGCCCAAGGAGAACTTCGCGGTGCAGCGCTTCCCCCTGCAGCCGGATGAGGAGAATGTGCAGCGCATCGGCGGCGTGCCCTACCGGGCGAATGTCTTCCACAGCACCGTGTCCGCGCTGAAGCCGGGCAAGTTCAAGCTGGGACCCGCCACCTGTGAGGTGCTGGTGGATGTGCAGTCCTCCAATCAGGACAATTTCACGCCGCAGTACTTCAACCAGATGGAGACGCGGAAGTTCAAGGCGAAGAGCAGCGAGGTCGTGCTGAATGTGCTGCCACTGCCGAAGGAGAACAAGCCGGGGACTTTCAGCGGCGCCGTGGGCGAGTTCTCCATCAGCCTCGTGGCGGAGCCGCTCGAGGTGAACGTGGGCGACCCCATCTCGGTGGAACTGACGGTCAGCGGCTCGGGGAACTTCGACTCCGTGACCGTGCCCACGCTGACGGATCCGAAGAACTGGAAGCTGTATCCCGCGAGGAAATTCCAGCCCAATGACAGCATGCTCGTCCAGCGGGGACGCGACCAGCGCGTGAGCTTCACGCAGATCATGCTGCCGAACAAGGTGGTGAAGGAAATCCCGCCCTTCGAATTCACCTTCTTCAACCCGGCGAAGAAACAATACGTGGTACTGAAGACCCAGGCGGTGCCGATCAAGGTGAAAGGTGCCGCGACCCCGGAGGCTCCCGCATCGGCTGCCAGCTCGGCCAGTGAGAGCAGCTCGGTGGCAGCAGTGCAGGAGAAGGTGCCGCCGGTAAAAGCCGCGCTCACCGACATCCTGACCATCACGCCGCGCCGCGCCGCGTGGTTCGCCACGAGCCTGCCACTTCAGAACGACCGCCGCTTCCTCATGGCGAACTGCATCGCCGCCGGAGCGCTGCTGCTCATCGTCGCCGCGAAGCTGGGTGCCATGGCCTGGACCTCGCACGTAAACTCCCCGGAGGCTCCCACACGCCGGCTGTGGAAGAGCCTGAGTGACAGCCATCTCTCGCGCGGAGAATTCTACTCGCGTGCGGTGCACTACATGGCCGTGACAGGTGCCGGCGGCAGTGCCGGAGCAGCCATCCTGCATCGTCAGGAGGAACTGAACTACTCGCGCCAGAGCGAGGAAGCCACGCAGGTAGTGTCGCGTGAGGAGCGCCAGCAGGTGCTGCACGCGCTGAAGCATGGCGAATTTTCTGCACCGCAGCCGGAGCCCTCCACCGTGACCATGACGCCACCCGCGGCGACAGAGACCGTGGAGGAAAGCGGGAACGAAAGCGCGAGCACGAGCGATGACACGGCCTCGAAGGAGGAGAATGCGGAGGTGGCAGCATCTACGGCCACGGCCACCGCCATTCCATCCGCGCCAGAACCTTCATCCGTGTCACTGTCCGAACCGCCTCCGGCAAAATCCAGCGCCAGTGAGGCCACCCCAGCGGCAGAAGATTCGCCGAAGGAAAAGGCGGCCGATGACAAGAGTGAACCGGAGGGCAAGGCGAAGTCCTGAGCATCATCATGCGCATGCGCGTTTCTTTTTACACTGCTGCCGAATCTGGCCCCGAGTCCGCATCCACCTCCACGATGCCGTCGACCCTGAAGACCTGGCTCCGTCTCCTCGCCGCACTGGTGCTCCTGCCGCTGGCCTGGGGTGGCGCGGCCTTGCAGGCTGCCACCCCTGCGGCGGACACGGAGAACTCCGAGGAACTGGCGAAGCGCTATGAAGATGCGCGCGTGGCCTTTGAAAAAGGTGACTTCAAGAAGGCGCAGTACCTCTCCGAATCCCTGCTGAAGGATTCGCTGGATAAGGGCAAGGTCAGCCCGCAGCTCTTCCAACTCATGGGGCACACCCGCTACCGCCAGGGTGACCTGGGACGCGCGGCGCTGTGGTACATGCGCGCGGCGCTCTTCCCCCCACCCTCGCCGGAGACGGTGCAGAATCTCACCCACATCCGTGGAAAAACGGGGAACCTCGCCTTCTCGGCCAACCACGTGGGGGATCAATACTCCTCGCTGCTAACGCGTCCGCAATGGATGCGCATCGTGGTGATCTCCCTTTGGGCCATCGTCTTTTCCACGGTGCTGTGCTTCGTGTTCCGCTCCGCGGCCGCGCGCACGCTTTTCCTTCTGCTGATCCTGCTGGGCCTCGTCGGCGGTTCGCTGGGCATCATCGGCTGGAGACTGCGTCCGACCTTCAACCAGGTGAAGGATCTCGCCATCGTGACCTCGCCGAACGCCAAGTCCTACACCGCCGCCAGCACGACCGCAGGCCGCGTCATCGACCTTCCTCCCGGCAGCCAGGTACGCAAGCTCGAGGAGCGGGGCGCATGGACCTATGTGGAGACATGGAGCGGAGACCCCTCCAGCAAGGACAGCGGCCAGATGATCCGCGGCTGGGTGCAGAATGATGCGCTGAGCACGTTCTGGCCGTTTGATGCGAAGTATTTGGATTGAGGGCGCGGTTCTTGGTTGTGATCGCAGTTCAGGATGTCAACGCCATCCATGCCTTTGCCTGAGAAGCAGTGGGTGGTGAAGGCGTTTGTGATCCTCGTAATACTGGTGAATCTCGTCATCTTGTGCCTGGCCTGGGCGGACAGGAGCTGGGGCGCCTTCTTCATGGCCGTGGTTTGGGGACCGATAGCCAACGGTGTCCTTCTTCTGGTTGGTCTGCTGGCGACAGTGTTTCGCAAAAGAATGGGATGGCGGACCTCGATGATCCGCGGGCTGCCCATGGCGCTCCTACCCATCTTCGCCATCAGTCTTGATGTCTGGATCATCATGAACATGGGCCTTTCCGGCTGCTGATGAGCCCGGGTTGTGGTGGCCTTCCCCTAGGGGTGCGAGGTCGTGTGCATTGGCTTCAACGCAGAGACACGGAGACGCAGAGGAACTTCGGAGACTGAGGAATGCGAGTCCGGAAGGCGGGATTCCGGAGTTCACGCCGCTAACGATGCAGGCTCTGAACCAACCAAGAACCAAGAACGGTATCCTCAGTTTCAGTCTCCGAAGTTCCTCTGCGTCTCTGTGTCTCTGCGTTGAATCCCAAGTAGCCGGCACTCCCCTGTCCCCCGGTGTTTTTCCCTCCAACGCACTTTTTGCGCTTGGCAGCCCGCTCCCCCTTCGTTTCATATAGCCCCCTGCATCGGCCACCGACGACTGCTGGCCTACTCCTGGCATTTTCTTAACTCATAACACCAACTCGTAACTCCTCACTCCCCTCCCTCCCATGCCCATTGTACAGACCAACGGTATCAACATGGCCTATGAAGAACGCGGTTCCGGCGATCCGGTGATCTGCATCATGGGCGTCACGGCACCCGGCGCAGTGTGGGAGGCGCATGCGCAGGCATGGGAGAAGCACTTCCGCTGCATCCTGGGTGACAACCGCGGCGTGGGCTCGACCGACAAACCGGAAGGCCCTTACACCACCGCGATGATGGCCGATGACTACGCGGGTCTCATGGACAAGCTGGGCATCAAGAAGGCCCGCGTCGTCGGCTGCTCACTCGGCAGCGTGGTGGCACAGCAACTGGCCCTGCGCCATCCGGACAAGGTGCAGAGCGCCATCCTCATGTGCACCTGGGCGCGGCAGGACCGCTTTGGCCTCTACACCTGGCAGCACCTGATGAACTGCAAGGCCACGATGCGCCCGGAAGTGTTCATGCAGTATGTGCAGATGCTCATCTTCACCAAGCCGTGGTTCGACAACGACGACTGCTGGAACAACATGCAGAACGACTTGAAGAGCACTGCCATCGGCGCCGCTCCGCAACCGGTGCACGCCATGGAAGCCCAGGCCGCCGCGGCGATGAATCACAACACGCTCAATGAGCTGAAGAACATCAAGTGCCCCGTGCTCGTCATCGGCGGCAAGAACGATGCCTTCACGCCCCGCTGGATGAGCGAAGAAGTGGCGGCCGGCATTCCCGGCGCAGACCTGCACCTCTATGACAACGCCGGCCATGCCTTCCACTGGGAATGCCTGAGCGACTTCAACCCGCGCACGACGGAGTGGCTGTTGAAGCACTAGGGGGGAGAGGGATAAGGTCCTGAACTTTGAAAGCGGCGCGGGGTGACTCGCGCCGTTTTTGTTTTAGGAAGTCGGGTCTCCTGACCGGACAGCGTCCGGCGGGTTTTCTTACCCGCCGACTGTCTGCGAATCGAAGCGATGGCGTAGTGAACCGCGACAGCGGCGTACTGGCCGGATGAAGTTAGCCGCAAAAAGACGCAAAAAACTCAAGAGGGTCCAGGATGGGTGACCTCACGTTGAAGAGGCTTAAGTGAACGGATGTTCCGAATCCTACCCGCCACAAACCACCACCCCCATCAAACATAGCGTTAACCTGCATCACCCTTCTGAGTCTTTTGCGTCTTTTTGCGGCTAATCTCATCAGGCCCGCATACCGCTATCCCGATGCATGACGCAATCGCTCCGGTCACTGATGGCAGGCGGGTTGGAAAACCCGCCGGACGCTGTCCGGTCAGGAGACCCGACTTCCTGGATCTGATCTGGCTCCGGGTTTGGCGCCTGAAAATTTTTTCTCTTTCCCATTCGCGCATTTTGCAACTCGGCGTCTAGTCGGCGGCGGGTCGCGTCCCCTCTCCCGCTTTACCCTACAGGGGGATGCGCCTCAGGCAGATACTCACGTCACGTCAACACACCCCCAAACTCTCCATGCGCGGTCAGTTCTCCCTGTGCGGTTTGTTTCCCTTTCTCCGTCGTCCTGCCTCTGCGCTTCTGCCCTTGCTGGGGCTGATGCTGGGCAGTGGTTCAACGCTCCTGGCGGGGCCGGAACCAGTGGTAAAGGCGGATGAGAAGAGCGCGAAGGCGGTGACCATCCACGACCAGTGGAGCCTGCCAGGCATCTTCGGCGGTGGGGTGAAGACGACGGATGAGTACACGGAGGGGAATGTGTTTCTCGTGCTGCCGGTCATCAGCACGGTGGGACAGGATGGTTTGCTCAGTGGGGATGTCCTTTTCATCGAGCCCTACAGCTCGTGGGGTGAGCAAGGAGAAGTGGCGGCGAGCCTGGGCTTCGGGTGGCGGCACTACTTCACCACACAGAGTGTCAGCGCGGTGACGAAGCATGATGGGCATCAAGCGGGCATCTTCGAAGAAGGCGTGTATGTGGGCGCGAACTTCTTCGTCGACATGCTGGACACGGAGATCGACAACCAATTCTGGCAGCTCGGCGTGGGTGCGGAGATTGGCACGCGGTACTTTGAGATTCGGGGGAACTACTACATCCCGCTCACGGAGCGGAAGCTCGTGCTGGAGCAGCGCTCGAAGCAGACCTTTACCAACAGCAGCACGAGCCTGAGCCAGCAAGTGAGCGGAGAGCCCTTCGCCACGGGGAATACCGTCCAGCAGGAGCTGACGACCACCACCCTTGCCACGACGACGACGAGCACGACGACGATTGAGCAGCTCTTCCGCCTGTATGAGGAAGGCATGGAGGGCTGGGATGTGCAGGCCTCGCTGCTGGTGCCGGGGCTCGATAGGTGGATGGATGTGTTCTTCATCGGTGGCTACTACTCTTTCGACAATCAACCCTTTGGTCCGCAGACCGGTGGCACGGGAAATGTGGAAGGCTGGAAGGCTGGCGTGGAAGTGCGCCCGGTACCGGCGGTGGTGCTGAATGCGACGTGGTATGAAGACGAGCGCTACGTGGGCAGTGACTGGCTGTATGGCCTGCGCCTGGAGATTCCCTTTGAGATGGGTGACCTGGGCGATGGCAAGGGATTCTGGGACCGTGTGGGAGAATCCTTCACGCCGCGTCGTCGCCACCTCGCGGAGCGCCTGGTGGAGCCGGTGCGGAGACAGAATGAAGCCATCAAGGTGGGCAATGACACTGAGCAGAAGGTGGACGTGGACACCTCCGTGCAGCGCGTGACGAAGGTGGTGGCGCAGAGCTCGCAGCGCGTGGTGCTGCAGGAGGACATCGTCTTCGTGAACAACGGGGCGGCCGTGGGCAATGGCATCGGCGCGGGCAGTGCGAGTGGCACCGGCACGGCGGAGCAGCCGTTTGATACCATCGTGGCCGGCGGCACTCTGGCGGGAACCAAGTCTGTGCAGACCAACCGCGTGTGGAATGTGTATACGCAGGGCGGTGTGGACTACAGTGCCGATGTCTTCCTCCCCAGCAACTTCAGCCAGCAGGTGAAGTTCATCGGAAGCGGCACCCCTATCCCAGGGCTGGGAGGCCGGACCTTCGGCACAGGACCCAGGCCGAAGGTGACTGCGCCGAATGGCATCAGTGCCCAATGGGGAAAGTACATCGGCATCTACGGATATGACTTCAACTCAAGCCCCCTCTACATCCGAGGGGTTGAGCAGAGCGAAATCGTGGGCAACCATTTCTATGGGACCGCACCGGTCAAGGTCGAAGCCGGCGGTTCCCTGAGTGGGGAGAAGACGCTCGTGAAGGACAACCTGATCGCGAATGAATTGGGCGTGCAACTCTTCACCATCATTGGCAGCATTGAGGCGGACATCGTCAACAACGTGTTCGAGAGAACCATTTGGGGCGTGAACCTGTCAGCCTGGTACGGCGGCACGATCAAAGCCAACATCACGGGGAACACCATCAACTACACCGTTTCTGGCATCAATGTCGACGCCAGGGGATTCCCCGGCAGCTTCGGCACGGTGGAAGCCACGGTGACAGGGAATACGATTCGCAGCGTCACGGATGAAAACTACGCCCGCGTGCTGAGATACAACGCTGATGGAAAAATGGACCTGACCTTCGAGGGGAACATCCTGACCGAACGCTGGGGCCATCTCATCGAGGGCACCAGTTCCGGTGGGCAGGACAATTCTCTCAAGTTCCTGGGCAATCAGATCACCAACGGCACCTTTGTGATGTACAATCACCCCACCGATGGCACCACCATGGACTTCACCGCCATCGGCAACGTCTTCACGAACTCCAACCTGCAACTGACGGATTTGACCGGAGTGACGGTGACGGACAATGTCTTCCACAATCCCGAAAGGCCGACGACGGCCATCCAGATTGAATCCAACGGCGCCCACGCGCTTGATGCGGTGATCCAGCGCAACCAGATCTACAACCCCAAGGGAACAGGTGTCGCCCTTGCTGCCACGACCAATGCCAGTGTGGTAGTCACGATCTCGGACAATGCCTTTACCGGTGCTACGGATAGTGGCGGTGTGCTCATCAACTCCAATGGCTCTGCGGAGGTGACAGCGCATGTGGAGAATAACACGATGACCGGCCTGCAATATGGCGTGAGCATGCGCTCGTGGAATGATGCCCTGGGCATCACCGCCTACGTCCGGGGCAATGAAATCTCCCACACCACTGGGGAAGCGGTGCGGCTCGCTACCGATTCCCAGGGATACATCTGGGCGGAGGTGGCGAACAACTACCTCCTTCATTCAGGTGGCGATGGCGTGCAACTGTTTGCCGCCGACTACTCCCACCTGATTGCCCATGTGTCGGCGAACGCCATCACGGACGCGCAACGCCGCGGCATCTATGTGGAGGCACGCTATCTGGCGGACGTGCTGGTGAATCCCGCAGCCAATGTGATCACCAACAGCCGCGGGGCCGGCATCGAGTGGCAGTCGCTGGGCGAGGCCGTGGGCGGCATCATCCACTCGAATCTGTTCGAGGCCAACACCATCACCGGCGCCGGCAACGGTGGCATCGTGCTGGTGAGCGGGAATGAAGGAGCACTGACGGTGAAAGCCTTCAACTTGAATACCATCACCAACACGGTCGCAGGATCTCACCTGTCGATTGAGCGCGGAGGAGCGGGCGAGATGACGATCCAGGGCACGCTGAACAACACAGCCACTCCTACACCGAATCCCACGGCTGGAGACACGCTGAAGGTTGATGGCACACCGACACTGAACTTCCTGCTGAACAGCTCTGTGATCACGGTGCCGGTGACGGTGCCGTGAGGAGGGCGTGATGGATTTATGATTTGTGATTGATGATTTTTGATTTGGCGGGTGCGTGGGGTGCGAGACCGGCGCCCTCAGGACAGGAAGTCGGGTCTCCTGACCGGACAGCGTCCGGCGGGTTTTCTTACCCGCCAGCTATCAGCGAATCGAAGCGATGGCAGCATGCGGCGCGATCACCGCGTGTTAGCCGGATGAAGATAGCCGCAAAAAGACGCAAAAAACTCAAAAGGGTCTGATACTGGGTGGCAGCACATCACTCCACCCTTTCGCAAAGCTCCGGCCTCCGTCGCCATATCCAGCAAGGCGAACTCCATCTCATGCGCACTATTGAGCTTACCTTTCGTTCCTTCGTATTCACCGTTCTCTTGTTGGCAGTGTGTTGCCTGGCTTGTTGCAGAGCAGACAGCAAGTCACCGGACTTCAGTCGCACATTCGGTTTTTCCCCACCATCTTCATGGGTGCAGACCAGAGACGTGCACAAAACAGGAATGTCGCCGGAGATTCACTATCACTTCCAGGTGTCTGATGCAGACTTTCGTGCCTGGGACCCCAAGGCCAATGGATATGCAGCATGGCAACCCATGACTAACGAACAGCGTTTCCAATCAAGCGGCTACATCCTGGATGGGAGCAGCGGTAAAGACGTATCCTCACGAGCGGCGTTCACCATCCGCCTTAGCTCCTCCCAATGTCTCGTGGTGTACGATCCAACGACCAGCACTCTCATCGTGTTGAAAGCCTATAACGCTATGGGAGTAAGCTATCCGTGAACTGTGATCTGGTGCTCCCCACCATCACACCTTCTTGAGTTTTTTGCGTCTTTTTGCGGCTAACCTCATCTGTCCAGCACTCCGCTGTCGTGGTTCACTACGCCATCGCTTCGATTTGCTGACAGTCGGCGGGTTGGAAAACCCACCGGACGCTGTCCGGGTCAGGAGACCCGACTTCCTGAGTGCAGACAATGCGTGATGTGATGAGCGAGTGGAACGAGGCGGGCTGGAAAGCCCTCGCTCCTTTTCTTCCGAGGCATCACTTCATGGATTCATTCATCCAATCCTTTGCTGCTTCGCTGCTTTTGCGTTTCAACAATCACCTCGCCTACTCGTACTTGCACTGCGCAGTCGCGTTGCAGTCCTTGGAGACGGTGACGCGGAGCCAGCGGGCGTAGAGGTACTCATCGAAGGTGTAGTCCACGGTCTTCCCCGCGGGCACTTCGGCGGTGTGGATGGGGAACCAGAGGCCTTCGCCGGTGGGGTCGACTTGCACTTCCATCTTCACGCTCTCGCTCGCGTCGTGAGAGAGGGAGATGCTGCGCTTGTCATAACCAGCGAGGAGGTAGGCATCGGAAGGTTCACCGGCTTTCGCTACGGAGTTTTTCCAAGGACCACCGTAGCCCACAGGCTTGCCGAGGGACCAGAGGTCATCAATGGCGCCCGCCCACACGGCAGCCTTGCCGTCATCGCTGCGGATGATGTGCGGGTTGTTAGCCGGAGCATCTGCCTTCACGCCGGTGAGGATGAGCAGGCCGCGATAGGAGCAGTAGTCCATGATGCGCAGTTTGTGCGAAGACACGGGACGCACCTTGGCGAAGCCGTCGGCATTCTCCGCGGGCAGTTCGTAGAAAGTACCGCTCACATGCAAGAGGTCGCGCTCCGTGGCGACTTCGCGGGCGATGCGTACGAGACCGGCATTCGTGATGGCATCATAACCCGCATCGGTGCGCGGGAGACGCCAGCGACGATTGCGGTCATCGGTGATGAGCACCGAGGCGTCATCAAGGGTGATGACGTTGCGCGGAATGGCGGCGTGCTGCTTCACATAGTCCATGGCCTTCGCATCTTCCACGCGCTTGAGCTTCAGCTCGGCGTCGAGTTCGTAGTAGCCGGTGTCTTCCACCTTCTCGCCGGTCACGTTCATGGCGGCGAGGTGCATGGTGCGCTTGTCCTCGCCACGGGCGCGGACGAGGCCGGCCATGTGAGTGCCTTCTTCCAGAGAAGCGAGGCCGGCGAAGATGTGGTCCACATCACCCCTGCGGCGGGGACCATTGTCCAGAGTGAAGATGGCGGTGGCATTGGAGCAATCCACATCCGACTTCACACGAATCCAAGTACTGGGGGCCTTGCTGGGGAACCGCTTCCATTTCGATTCACCTGCGGCCAGCTCGACTTTCGAACCTTCCATCCACTTGCCATTCCCCTCGTTGTCCATCTCGAAGGTGAATGTCGCCGGCGCGGTCCCGTCATTGCGGAGAAACACTCCGTGCCTGACCCAGCCCCGGAAGAGCATGGGGTCGGAAGGTTCACCAGCCTTCACTGCATCCTTCATCCACACGGCACCCGTGGCCGCGGCAGGTCCGAGGTTGTCGGGTGTCTTAGGAGACGTGAACCACAGGTTCGAGTGCGACTGGCCGGGGCCGGCGATCTCGCCTTTCACCTTGCGCTTGTTCAGGAACTCAGACTTCGCGCTGTCATCGCAGCCGAAGACGAGTTGATCATTCCAGCGCGTGAAGTCGCCGATGACCTTCAGATACGCGGAGCGCGGACGAATGCCGGCGCTGTTCGCCACGGAGAAAGTCTTGGGGAAACTCCAGAACATGCCGTGCATGGTCATGAGCAGTTCGGGCTTCTCCGGCGTGCCGATGTCGCGGATGCGCGGCCATTCGGTATTCCAACCATGCGCACCATCGTAGCTGTGGCTGGCCTTGGGCAGGCGGTAGGTGTGCCACTTGCCGCCATCCATCACCATGAGGATGAGTGAGCGGTGATCCCAGCCGATGCTCCACACGGGGTCGGTCTCGGGATTCGCATTGCCATAGATGCCGCCGGGGCCGGTGACTTCGGTGAATTGATTGCGGCACACGACGGTCCACTGGTCCGCCTTGCCATCCCACTCGGCGAGCACGCCGGAGGGTACGCGAGGGTCCTTCAGCGCTTCCTTCGCGTGGTCGCCGTTGTTGGCATAGATGAGCCTGCCGTGGCCGCTGTAGAGTCCCTTGCCGTGGTAGCCGGGGAGGTCGGCGTGGCGTCCGTTCTTCACCTGCTCGTCAGTCCAGAGTTCCTTCGGCTCGAGTGTTTTCACATCCACCTCATAGATGCCCTCTTCCATCGTGGCGTAGTAGATCTTGTTCGCCGGGTCGGTGAGGTGGCGGGCATTGCCGGTGAGGCGGCCATACATCTGCTTCGGCGTGATGACGCGCACGCCGCCTTTTTCATCGATGACATAGGGCCCGATGAAGAGCTGGCTCGACTCGCGATGGATCATGCGGTTCGCCGGCGTGCCGCCGATGCTCTCCGGGCGCACCGTTTGCTTCAGCTCCGGGGAGATTTCGTACAGCTTGTCCGAGGAGCCGGTGGGTTTGTGCGGAGCATACGTGATGACCCAGAGCTTCCCCGCCCAGGGCACCACCGCGCCGGTGCCGCACTCGCCTTCGTTGTTGTACATGGCGAGGCCGGGATAGATGCCGCTGAGCTGGACGGGACCAGACGCGGGCTCGGCAGCGTGGGCTGTAGTAGATGCGAATAGGCCAAGGGCCAGGAGAGCTCTGAGGAAGGGCTTCATGCGACACCATGAGTCTGGATCTTGGGCGATTGGACAAGGAAAATGTGAATGGGGGGTAGAGGGGTTCCCAACAAGAAAGGAGACTCGCTCGACAGATCTAGATGCTGTGACGCGCAGCGTCCCTGGACTGCGCGCAGCCCTGCTGCCGCTTTCCAGAGTCCACAGCCTGCTGTGGCGATGGTGACACGCGCTCGCAAGGTGACGTGTCCACAGAAGTTTGGCGACTTCGTCGCGGTAGAACGTGCAGCAGGCTGCACTTCAGGAAAGCGGCAGCAGGGCTGCGCGCAGTCCAAGGCCTTCGGCACCGCTTCCATATCGTTCCCTTACGTTCATGTGCATGGCTGGCAGCTTCTTCTGCGTCAGTGCGGCAAGCAACCCAACGGCCAGGAAAGGCCACGCTCCTTACCACCTCCGCTCCCCACTTGGTCCTAGTGCGCTCGTGTTCTCGGTCTCTGTGTTGAATCCCTTGATCCACCACGTCCCCTCTTTTCAGTGATCAGCACGTCCCCGCTCCAGCGTTTTTTCTCCCCCTCACCCGCTCACCATGCTCCGTTTCTCGCTCATCACTCCCCTCGCCTGTTTAGCTCTACCTCTCGCGGTCCTCGCCGTGGATGACAAACCCACCGGGTCGCCGGACAGTGCGGGAGGGTTGCAGCCGTTTGACCGAAAAGCGGAGCCGGGCATTGCGCCGGCGTCGCAGGAAGGGACGCAGGTGCTGAAGCAATTGGGACTGCCAGCGGGAATGAAGGCGGACCTGTGGGCGGCGGAGCCGGAGCTGGCGAATCCGGTGGCACTGAGTGTGGATGAAAAGGGGCGTGTCTTCGTGGCGGAGACGCATCAACTGGGGTCCAGCGTGCTGGATATCCGGAACTACATGTTCATGCTGGAGGATGACCTCGCCTGCCGCACGGTGGAGGATCGCATCGCCATGTGTAAGAAACACTTCGGCGAGAAGTTTGCGGACCTGGAGAAGGAGGAGGACTTCATCCGGCTCATGGAAGACCGCGACCACGATGGCAAGGCGGACTTCGCCAGTCTGTATGCGCGTGGGTTCAACCATGCGGAGGATGGCATCCCTGCGGGCGTGCTCGCGCGGCAAGGCACGGTGTGGGCCACGATCATTCCGAACCTGTGGCGCTTCGATGGGACGAATGACAAGGGCGAGGCGGTGACGAAGAAGTCGCTGAGCTATGGCTACGGCGTGCGCTTCGGCTACACGGGGCATGACATGCACGGCCTCATCCTCGGGCCGGATGGACGCTTGTATTTCAGCATCGGAGACCGCGCAGCGAATGTGCAACTGCCGGACGGACGCCGCATCGAGAATGTGGACAGCGGTGCGGTCTTCCGCTGTGAACAGGATGGCAGCAAGCTGGAGATCATCCACTGGGGCCTGCGCAATCCGCAGGAGCTGGCCTTCGATGACCACGGGAATCTCTTCACGGGAGACAATGACTTCGACTACGGGGATACAGAGCGGCTCGTATATGTGGTGGAGGGCGGCGACAGCGGCTGGCGTGTGGGGTATCAACACCCGCCCATGGGCAAGGAGCGCGTGCCGTGGAAGTCGGAGCAGATCTGGATGTCCTTCAAGAGCAGCCAGGAGAAATACAACGGCGTGCCGAATCCGAAGGTGAATGAAGACCTCGGCGTGCGACCGGCGGCGTACCTGCCTCCGGTCTCGAACATTGGCGATGGTCCCAGCGGCCTGCTCTTTGACACGGGCACGGGAATTTCGCCGCAGTTCCGCCAGCACTTCCTGCTGTGCCACAGCAAGGGCAGCTATGCGAAGAGCGAGATCCGCGCCTTCACCCTGAAGGAGGATGGTGCGAGCTTCGAACTGGGCGAGACGAAGCCCTTCCTGCAATTCATCCACAGCCCGGACCTCGACCTCGCGCCGGATGGTTCTGTCTATGTGCTGGACTGGGCGGAGACGATGAGCAAGACCGCGAAGGGCCGCATCTTCCGCGTGTATGACCCTTCCGTGCTCGCAGACCCGCTCACGCTGGAGACGAAGAAGTATCTGGAGGAAGGGATGCACCGCCGTTCTTTGTCGGAGCTGGTGAAGCTGCTGGCGCATGCGGATCGCCGTGTGCGCATGGAGGCGGAGTTCGCATTGGCGTGGGCGGGCCCCGGAGGAATCGGGTCGCTGGAGAGGGCGGCGGCGGACCGTGCGCTCTCGCCGGATGCGCGGCTGGCCCGGCTGGGGAGGCTGCATGCAATTTGGGGGTTGGG
The DNA here is from genome assembly GCF_011044495.1 of Roseimicrobium sp. ORNL1. GTDB lineage: Bacteria > Verrucomicrobiota > Verrucomicrobiia > Verrucomicrobiales > Verrucomicrobiaceae > Roseimicrobium. The sequence continues at coordinate 2,837,996 of NZ_CP049143.1, read as the reverse complement.
TATTCTGGGTCGCAAGAATTCCGAGGTCTGTAGAAGCCTCCCTGCCCTGCTGAAGGATGCGGACAGCGAAGTGCGCGCCCAGGTGGCTAAGGTGCTGGGGGATGTGCGGTATGGGGATGCGGCGGGAGCGCTCACGATACGACTACAAGATGATACACCACGCGTGCAGTACTTTGCCGCGCAGGCGCTGGGCAAGCTGAAGGCGAAGCAGGCGGTGACGGGGATCATCGAGCTCATCAAGCAGAACAACAACAAAGATGCCTACCTGCGGCATGCGTGTGTGATGGCGCTGTATGGTATATGCGTGAAGCGTGAGGGATTCCAGCCGTCGTCGAAGCAGTTAGCGGAGAGTGCATTTGATGCGGATATGATGGGGATCTTGAATACCGGGATCAAATCATCGAACGAGCCAGGTGTAGGTCTCGCCATGACGTTGGTTGCACGTCGACTCCATGAAGAGATAGGGACACTCATGGTGGCAGGGATCTACAACGACAGTTTTGATAAAGATGCCCACAAGGCGGTGCGACTGGAAACAGCCCGAGCGATCACTGAGGATCGCGCTTGGGACCGATTGAACCTGTTCGAGCAGGCGCAACACGGCGTCGGCATGTATGAGCCCATCATCGACACGCTTACAACCCGCACCTTGTACTCGTGGTTCCTTTTGAGAAATCGCGATGGCATCGAGGAAACTGGCGAGGCTGCGCAATCAAAGAGGGCGGGTTGGCTGGCGTCAGTGGCCACCTACAAGGCTGACCGCCCCGAGGCCAACCAGAACCGCCTGGACGCCCTGACCTATCTCGGTGAATGGGCAACACCACAGACACGGAATCGTTTCACCGGCCTCTCCTTCACCTTCCCCTGGAAACCCAGACCACCCGACGGGGCCACCAACGCACTCAAGGAAGACTGGGACGGGATCATGCATCCCCAACAGGCGTCAGAAGTCCGCGTCGCCGCCATCGCTGCGGTGCGGAAGCTCAAGGCAGATAGCTTTGCTCCCAAGATGGCAGCCATCGTGAAGGACAACACTCAGCCTGCAGAGTTGCGTCTGGCCGCACTGGAAGCGCTGGGTGACTGGCAGAACGTGGCGGCGCTGAATGAAGCCATCACCGCGGCGCAGGAGAGTGGAGATGCGTCGCTGCGTCGCGCCACGCTGCAGCTGCTGCCGAAGGTGGATGCGGAGCGCGCGGTGACGGTTCTTGAATCCACTCTGAATGGCGATGATACGGCGGCGAAACGCGAGGCGATGGTGGTGCTGGGCACGTTGCCGGCGGGGAGGGCGGATGCCTTGATTGCAGAGCAGGTGGACAAGCTCATTGCCGGCAAGGTGAAGCCAACAGGGATGCTGGAGGTCATCGAAACGGCGAAGCGTCGTGAGAATGGCGAGGTGAAGGCGAAGCTGCAGCAGTACCTGCAGTCGCTGCCGCAGACACGCAGCGCGGCGGCGTTCCCTTATCTGCTCGCCGGTGGCGACACGAGCGCGGGGAAGAAAATCTTCTTCGAGCACACGGCGGCGCAGTGCATGCGGTGCCACAAGGTTGGCAACAAGGGCAGCGAGGTGGGACCGGCGCTGGATGGCGTGAGCACGAAGCATCCGCGTGAGTACCTGCTGGAGGCGGTGCTGTTCCCTAACAACAACATCGCGCCGGGATTCGAGATGACCATGGTCACGACGAAGGATGGGAAGAGCTACGGTGGCATGGTGCGCAAGGAGACGGACACCGAAATTCAGCTCAGTGCCCCCGTGCCGAACGCGCCGGTGGACACCGTGAAGAAGGCAGATATCCAGACGCGCTCCCCGGGCATCTCGGCGATGCCGGAGATCATGCAGCAGGTGCTGACGCAGCGGGAGCTGAGGGATCTGGTGGCGTTCTTGGCGTCGCTGAAGTAGGCGGGTGGTACGCGTTGGCATTGCAACACGGAGACAAGGGCAACATACGCGACAGATCCAGATGCTGTGACGCGCAGCGTCCCTGGACTGCGCGCAGCCCTGCTGCCGCTTTCCAGAGTCCGCAGCCTGCTGTGGCGATGGTGACACTCGCTTGTAGGGTGATGTGCCCAAAAAGCTTGGCGACTTCGTCGCGGTGTAGCGTGCAGCAGGCTGCACTTGAGGAAAGCGGCAGCAGGGCTGCACGCAGTCCAGGGCCTTCGGCACGGCTTCTATATCCCGCCCTTACGTTCATGTGCACTGTGAGTCCTTCTTAAAAAGACTCCTCGTCTCTGTGTTGAATCCCTCGATCCAGAAAAGAACATCCGACAGATTTTGCCATTGCGCCCGGTGGCAAAAAACTCAACATGGGTCCGCTCCCGCACGCACACAGGCAGGCCATCCCACGTCTACCCCGCCTGTCTTGATTCCGGCACACGCTGCTATTCCTCTCTCCCATGGCTTCCTCTTCCTCAGCAACTCCCACTCCCGCTTACGCTCTCGGCATCGACTATGGCACGAACTCGTGCCGCTCGCTTTTGGTAGACCTCCAGGACGGCCGGGAGGTGGGGTCGACGGTGTTCAACTATCCCTCGGGTGACCTCGGGGTGCTGACGGATCCGCGGGACCCGAATGTGGCGAGGCAGAATCCGCAGGACTATCTGGATGGCCTGGAGGCCGTGGTGCACGGGGCGCTGGAGCAGGCGCGCAAGGGTGTACCGGGATTCGACGCGGCGCAGATCGTGGGCATTGGCATCGATACGACGGGCAGCACGCCCATCCCGGTGAACAAGGAGGGCACGCCGCTGGGATTGTTGCCGGAGTTTAAGGGCAACCTCAATGCGATGGTGTGGCTGTGGAAGGACCACACGGCGCATGCAGAGGCGGCGGAGATCACGAAGCTGGGCAATGAAATCCGCCCGCAGATCATGGCGAAGTGCGGGGGCATCTACTCCTCCGAATGGTACTGGAGCAAGATCCTGCGCCTGCGCCGGCATGATCCGAAGGTCTTCGAGGCGGCGTACAGCTTCGTGGAGCATTGCGACTGGCTGCCTGCCGTGCTGGCGGGCGATACGAATCCGCTCACGCTGAAACGCAGCGTGTGCGCCGCAGGGCACAAGGCCATGTTCAGCACGCAGTGGGGCGGCCTGCCGGACAAGGAGTTCCTTGCGAAGCTGGACCCGGCGCTCGCGGACCTGCGCGACCGTCTCTACAGCGAGGCGCACGTGGCAGACACGAAGGCGGGCAATCTCTGCGCGGCATGGGCGCAGCGTCTTGGCCTGAAGGAGGGCATCGCGATTGCGGTGGGCGCGTTCGATGCGCACATGGGCGCGGTGGGTGCGGGCATCAAGGAGGGCACCATTGTGAAGATTCTCGGCACGAGCACGTGCGACCTGATGATTGCGCCGGACAGTAAGCCGCTGGCGGACATCCCGGGCGTGTGCGGCATCGTGAATGGCTCCGTAGTCGGCGGGCACTTCGGCATCGAGGCCGGACAGAGCGCCGTGGGTGACATCTTCCTGTGGTTCGTGAACAACCTGGTGCCGGACAGCTACGGCGCGACGCCGGGTGACAAATTCGTCAAGATGGAGGCCGCCATGGCCGGGCAGAAGCCGGGCGCATCAGGGTTGCTGGCGCTGGACTGGAACAACGGGAACCGCACCATCCTGGTGGACCATCGCCTCACGGGCCTGCTGCTGGGGCAGACGCTCCACACGAAGGCGCATGAAGTGTACCGCGCCTACATCGAAGCGACGGCCTTTGGCGCGTTGACCATCATCAACCGTATCGAGGAGTACGGTGTACCCGTACTGGAGGTAGTGAACACCGGCGGGCTGAGCATCAAGAACGCCACGCTGATGCAGATCTACGCGGACATCCTGGGCCGCCCCATGAAGGTGAGCCGCAGTGAGCAGACCTGCGCGCTGGGTGCAGCCATCTGCGGCGCGGCGGCGGCGGGCGCGGGCACGGTGGCGGACCTTCAGGCGAGGGTAACAGCCACTAGAGAAAAGGTTTACCACCCAATTTTGGAAAACCAGATTGTGTACGCGGAGTTGTATTCGTTGTATCGTACTCTTCATGACGCCTTTGGCACTGCGACGTGGCAGGGCGGGCTGCATGAGGTGATGAAACGACTTTTGGAGATTCGCGGAAGACAACGATGAGCAAATTGCTGGAAGCACTGAAGAAAGATGTTTGTGAGGCCAACCGCGCGCTGGAGACCTCCGGGCTGGTGAAGCTGACCTGGGGGAATGTGAGCGGCGTGGATCGGTTGCAGGGATTGTGGTGCATCAAGCCGAGCGGTGTGGCGTATGCGGACCTGAAACCCGAGGACATGGTGGTACTGGACATGGAAGGCCGGGTGACCGACCACGGCAGCAAGCTGCGCCCCTCTTCCGACACGAAGACGCACCTGCATCTCTACCGCGAGTTCATCCACATCGGCGGCATCACGCACACGCACTCGCCGTATGCCACCATGTTCGCCCAGGCTTCGCGTGAGCTGCCATGCTTTGGCACCACGCATGCCGATCATTTTTATGGCGCGGTGCCGGTGGCGCGCGCGCTGACGGCTGAGGAGGTGGAGGATGACTACGAACACCACACCGGCGTGGCGATTGTGGAGCGTTTCTGGGAGCTGGGCCTCGACCCCCTGGAGATGCCCGCCGTGCTGCAGGCGCATCACGCACCTTTCACCTGGGGCAAGAATGCCGCGGACTCCCTGAAGAACAGCATCGCCCTGGAGATGTGCGCGCAGATGGCACTGGGCTCCATGACGCTGCATCCCGGACTGGGGAAAATTCCCCAGCATATCCTGGAGAAGCACCACCAGAGAAAGCACGGCCCTGGGGCGTACTACGGGCAGAGGAAGAATTAGCGAGTGGCGCGAACCGTCGTGGGAATCCACGTCAGGTGCGTGTGGATACCGCGGAGCCGGTAAGCGGTAAGCGGTAAGCGGTAGGACGGTGGAACGTCCTACCTGCTCGGAGGGCGCTTGGTGGGTGAAAGCTGAAAACTTGAGGCCGCAGCCATCATGCGACCGAGCATCTTGCCTATCGATTTGGCGCGATTGATTAGATCCTGACAGGTTCCGCGAGAGATATACCCGCACGCATAGGCAGTCCGCAGCCAGTGAATGGTTTCCTGCGTTTCAGCGTCGGCGTCGGTCAACTTGCTTGAGAAGTGTGCCTCGTAGCGATGTTGGCGCCAATGGACCTGCTGCTTCGTCTGACTTGGTCCGTCAGTGCATACATCTCCTCCTTTGACCAGGCCTTGGTGGCTTTGAATATGTCTTGCTGGAGGTCAAATGCCGCCTTGTACACCTCCAGATCAGTGAACCTCTCGGCGAGGCGCTTTGCAGAAGTGGAATTGCTTGGTTTCATGCTCGCAAACCTGTCACCGACGCAGCACTCCCCAGACTCAGTTCCACCGTCCTACCGCTCACCGCTTACCGTCGCACCGGTTAGTCCCACTGTGAGTTCTTCGTGCCTGCATACGTAAACGCGAGGCCGACGAGGACATGGAGGGCGAGGACGAAGACGGCGGTGGTCCAGTGTTCGATGTTGGTGGTGGTGACGGCTCTCACCGCATCGTAGAAGTCGGTGCTCTTCATGGAGCTCAGGCTGCCAGCCCAGCTCCAGTAGGCAGCGATGAAGAACTGCGAAATAGGCGCGATGGCCTTGGGCAGGGCGAGCAGGGCACCGCTGAGGGGAAGCTGGAAGCCGACGAGGTAGATGGAGAGGATGGTCGCCTTCTCCGGCGAGCGCATCATGGCAGAGATGCCCAGGCAGATGGAGGTCATGGCGGCAGAGGCCATCACGAGCATGAGGAGCTTGACGAGTAGATCGCCCGGGATGCCGCTGCACACCACCTCCACAAAGAGGCCCATCCATAAGGCCTGCACGAGCACGAAGGTGCCGAGGAAGAGAATCTTGCTGAGCACATAGCTGGTGGCCCGCAATCCACCGAGACGCTCACGCTCCAGGATGTCGCGCTCGCCGGCGATTTCACGTGCAGCGTTATTGGAGGCCATGAGGGTGACCAGCACCACCTGCATGAGGATGAGTCCGGAGACGACCCCGCCCGCCTGGATCTGGCTCGCTTTGAACAGCGCCTCCTCCGTCTTATTCAGCACCACATTGGAATCCTGCCGCACGGAGAGCTTGCGCACCTGCGGGATGGGCTCCAGGCCGAAGATGACCACGAGCAGCGGGAATCCCAGGATCATGGCCACCTGAAGCCAGAGCTGGGTCTTGTCTCTCCAGAAAATGGTCCAGCGCCGGCGCAGCAGTTCACGCGTCTGGGCAAAGATGCCGGGCAGGCGGTGGTCATCCGAGATCTCCGGGAGGTGCTGTTCCTCGCCGCTTTCCTTGGGAAGCTCACCGCGCGCCTTCGCCTTTTCACGCTGCTTCTTCTCGTGGCGCTTCTTGTACTTGGACCAGTCGTCGCCCTCATCCTCCTCTTCCTTTTCAAGAGTGGCCTTTTCGTCGGCCTTGCCGTCATCCGGGAAGGAAGCAGCGGAGGGAAGCTTGATGCGGTCCGGCTCGCGGTCACCCGCAGGCTTCAGATCGCCGGTGCCGGATTCCTTGTGCTTACCGTTGCCGTTGCCGCTGCCCTTGGTCTCGTCCTTCTTCGGAGCGAGGCCATAGGTAGCGTAATAGGCATCGCGATGGCGGCTCCAGGATTCCGACCAGCGCTCCGAGCTGCGGCGCCCGAGCTTCGGATAGATCTCCTCCGCCTGCTCCACGCTGAAGTAGTGGGACAGCGCGCGCGGTGGACCATGATACACCACACGGCCCTCGTGCAGCACCAAGATGGTATCGAAGAGGGAGAGATTGCTCAGGCTGTGGGTGACATTGATGACGATGCGGCGCGGATTATTCTGCGCGAGGTCATGCAGGAGCTGCGTGATCTCCCGTTCGCTCTTCGGGTCGAGTCCGCTGGTCACCTCATCGCAGAGGAGCAGCGTGGGATTGGTCACCAGCTCCATCGCGAGACCCAGGCGGCGGCGCTGGCCACCGGAGAGCACCTTCACCTGGCGGTCGGCCAGGGTCGAGAGGCCGGTCTGTTGCAGCGTGGTCTCCACCAGCGCCCAGGCACTCTCGTCATCCGGCTGGCAGGTGCGCAGCGCCACGGCACTGGCCACGCACTCCTCCACGGTGAGCAAATCATGCGCAATGCTGAACTGCGGCACGTACCCCAGCTCGGAGGGGTGCAGGTCCTTTTCATCCTCCACATTGCGACCCTCCCAGTGGATCTCACCCTGGTCGTGGTGCTTCAGGCCCGCGACGGTCTTCAGCAGCGTGGTCTTCCCGCAGCCGGACGGTCCCACGATGGCCAGCAGGTGCCCCGGCGGGATGCTGAAGGTGATGTCATCCAGGAGCGGATGGGCTTCGCCGTCACGGTCCAGGCTGAGCGAGATGTTCTTGAGTTCGAGCATGCGAGGTGAACGGTTGGGAGTGGCCGCCAGCTAAGCGGAATTTGTTGGTCTGGCCAGAAAAACTTGCGTATCGTGAGTATCATCGGGACCGGCTACGACATGAAACAACGGAAAAAGAAATCCAATCCCCTCCTGCGCATCCTGCTGTGGGTCATGCTACTCGCCGTGCTGGTGGTGGGAGGCGCAGGTGTGTATGGCTACGTGTGGATCCGGCAGTACATCAAGAGCCCGGCCTTCCAGAAGATGATGGCGCAGCAGCTCGGGAACGCGATGAAGGGCGAGGCCACGCTGGACTCGCTGAACTGGTCCGGGCCCAATGTATTTATCTCCCGCGCCGGCGTCACGCCGAGGGGCACGCAGGGCTGGAAGCTCATCGAGGGTGAAGGCGTGCAGGCCTCCCTGGATTTCGATGCGGCACGCCGCGGTGTGTGGCGCGTAACGCGCATCACCATGGACCAGCTTCGCATGGACCTGCGCAGCGTGGCGGAGATCCCGCAGGAGCTGCCTCCCGGCACCGAGCTGGACACGGCCCCACCCTCCATGCCCGGCTGGCTGAAGCGCTGGCTGCCCACGCGCACGCAGATCGATGAAGTGCAGGTGGATCGCTTTTCTCTGGTGCCTCCTCCCAAGACGGATGGCGTGACCGTGAAGGAACTCAAACTCGTGGCCAAGCCTGCCGTGGATGAGGGCGCCTGGCTGCTGCGCGGCGCGGATGGCATTCTGACCCTGCCGGGTGTGCAGGAAAAGTTCGAAGTGACCAGCGCCACCGCACGGCTGGATGCGCGCCTGCTCGCGCTGAATGATGTCGTGGCACGATGGATGGGTGACAGCGAGGTGACGGCGCGCGGGGATTTGCCCTTTGAAAAGGACAAGACCTGGAGCTTCAGCGGCCATCTTTCGAATCTCGACCTGAAGCATGTGCTCGGAGCGGAGTGGCTCTCGAAGGTGAGCGGTGTGCTCGGCGGTGATTATGAAGCCACACCCACCACGCTGAAGGCGAAGTCGCAGGTGAAGAACGGCGTGATCGAGAACATTCCCGTGCTGAACTACGTGGCGGACTTCACGCGCACACAGCGCTTCCGCCGCGTGGTACTGGATCAGGCCACCGCGGAGATCGAGCGCACCGGTGATACCACTTACATTCGCAAGCTCGTGCTGCAATCCAACGGCCTCGTGCGTGTGGAGGGCGATGTCACGTTACAGGGCCGCGCCATCCAGGGCAAGCTCATGGTGGGCGTGCTGCCGGACAGCCTGCGGTGGATTCCCGGTTCCCAGACGAATGTCTTCACCGAGCAGCATGCCGCCGGACCTCCCGGGTTTGTGTGGACGCATGTGAACATCACCGGCACCGTGGACGCCATTCGCGAGGACCTCAGCAATCGCCTGCTCATCGCCATGGGCAAGGCCGCGCTGGATGTGCCGCTGGATCTCGCCGGTCGCAGCCTGGAGATTCTGGGCGATGCCACCGGCACTCCTGTACCCATGACACCCGCTGCCGTGAAGGAAGTCACCACCGAAGTGATCAAGACCGGTACCGAGGTGATCCAGGGAACCGGCGGAGCCGCGGAGAAGACCATGGAAAAAGCGGTCGAGACCGGCGTGGACGTGCTGAAGGGTGTGGTGCCGATTTTTGGGAAGTGAGTCGTCACCATTGTCATCAGAGTCTGACTTCTGGTAAAGTTGAGGGGCCGAATCGCCTCCTTTGATGAAAACCATCCTCTGCAGCATTCCTCTACTCGTCCTGCTGCTCGCCCTGCGCGTGGGTGATGAGGGATGGCTGCTCTTCGTGACCGGCGTGGCTGGATTGGTGGCTTATCGCACTGACTTCGCTGTTGTGCGTGGCCTCGCAGTAGCGGCAGGTCTTGGAATCGTGGTCGCGCACGGCGCGGGGTACAAGCTCTACGGGCGTGCCATTGAGCTGGACAATCTGCCAGTGCTGCATGCGCCCCAGGAGGTGGCTTCATTTGCCATGCCGAATGTGGTCATCACCAAGGACGGTTCTCGTCATGAACTGCGTGGTGTTCAGTTCACGCCCTTCCTCCCGGAGCGTCCCTTTGAGGAACTGCGTGGGATGCTGCTGCGCACCGGAAAGTCGATCCCGCTGCTCATCGAGCCTGATCCTGCCAGCCCGAGTGGATTTGTCGTGCAGAGCCGCCGTGAATACTTTTGTGGCAACACGTTCTTCCCAACCTTCACACCCAGACGTCTGCCCATGTACGCCCGGGATGACTTGGGAGAGCTTCTTTCCTATGGAAGTCTCGCCACGCTGACTGGGGATGGAAATTGAGGAGAGAGTCATGCATTCGCCACGTCATGGACGCGCAAACCACGGACCACTTCATCTCTCTCGCGAAGCTACTGCCCATCTCCGTGCCGTTCTTTGTGTGGGTGACGGGAGTGCTGGCGGCGCTGTGTGTGTTTGGCATCTGCCGTGAGCTTTTCCGTTCGCGGCCGTTTCCCAATCGGGGTGCGCTGGTGTTTCTGGCAATCTCCGCTCTTCCCTTCGCGCTGCTCTGGTTCGGTGCGCGGATGATGCATGAGTCAGTTCGCGACGCGCAGGTGTGGCCGAGCGTGGTCATCTGGTCCGTCGTGCTGGTGGCACTGGTGGTGGGTGTGCTCGCCCTCCAGCGAATCTCTGGATGGAAAGGCGCCTTCGTCGGCGTGTTTGCGCTGCAGTTCTGGCTGGTACTTTCCACCGCGTTTATCGCCGATATATCTGTGTGCGGGGATTACTTCCGGTATTTGCGATAGTCTCCCGCGGCATCGGTATCTTCACCCTGGATGCCCACCGCCTCCGCCCGCGAGATTCGGACGCGCAGGAGCGCATCCCTACCGTCCATTTTTTGGGAGGGGCGCTTTCGGTTCAGGCAAGTGGTACCTCAGGCTCTCCGGGCAATCTTTTAGGTGAGCTCACCATGTGAATGGAGAGCGACTTCGTTCACCCTGCTCTTCGGGGCAAACGTCTCTCCCAAAAGGGGCGGTAGGGATGCGCTCCTGCGCGTCCGTAGATTGTGGGCGGAGGGGGCCGGAGGCGCAGTGTGCCATCGCCTTGCGATACTGCATTTCTTTACATGACAGCCCGCGGCTTTTTGGCAGGATCAACCCCATGCGTGTGGCATCCTTGATTCTCTCCCTGTTGATGGCGACCCAGGCGGCGACGCAGGCGGATGATCTGGATGTGATTGCAGATTATCAAACCACGCCTCAGGCCAGGGGCGAGGCCTATTACCGGCTGATGAAGGAGGACTTCACCACCTATGCACGGAAGCTTTTTACGCTCTGCTCTCCCATGGGAAGGGTCGGCAGCGGCGGCCCTGCCACCAAGGAACCGTGGAATGAGCTGCTGCTTACTGAGGACGATCGCATCAAATACACCCTGGACCAACTCTGGGCGGAGCGCATGTCCGACGAGGACACCCACGCGAAGACCTTGCCAATCATGCTTGAGATGGTGGAGGACGAGTCGCTCGGCTTGAAGAGGCAAATTGCCCTCGCTCATATTCAAGTCTGTCTGAAACGCGCCAAAGGTCCAGTCCCGGGACTGCCTCCGCTGGATGAGTTGTACTCCAGATTGGAGAGGATCGCGCGGGATAAGAAGCAGCCTCTCCACGTCCAGCAAAGTGCGCTCCGGGTCATCCTTGTCAATGCAAAGCCTGATGGCTACCTGGACCTTGCCGCGCAACTGTCGGCGCGCGAGCCTAGAGCCATAGACAAGGCGGCCACTTTCTTCGACCTGACTATCAGGGCGAAGCGAGAAACGTTCAGCGAGGAAGCGAGCAAGAAGTACGTGAGACTTTGCTTCGGCTATCTGCAATCCATGAATGACCACCAGAACGCGGAGAAATTCTATTTTGCCACCAGGATAGGGCAACACCTCGGCATCCGCGAAGTGGAAGACTCACTTGGACCTTTCGCTCCGAATCGGTCCCTGCCGAAGTATCAGAAAGGGGACTACAAGACCAATGGCTACTACCAGGACACCGTGGACAATGCAATGAAGTGGTGGGCGGAACACAAGGGCGAGTATTGAAGCTGCGGTCGGGCGGGACGCCTAATCTCCGTTCGCTGCGACACTCAATGACGTGAAAAATGTCCTGCGCGTCTCTGCCTCCTTTGCGTCGAGGTGTGCCATTCTCCAAACACTCTCATCACTCCTGCACCAACCCGACCAATCCTCTGCGTCCTTTGCCTCTCTGCCTCTTTGCGGTTCACCGGAAACGGCCTCGTGGTGTGATAGACGAAGGCGACGATGCAGGATGTGTTGCTGGTCAGACCGGAGGTCTAACGACCACTGTCAGGCGGGACGCCTAACCTCCTGTTGATTTCTTTGCTGCTTCGTTGCTTTGCGTTTCACCTCTACGCATAGACGCGGCAATTCAACCAGCCGGACAGCGGGGCCGCCCGACTGATTGATCGCCTGGCTGGCCAGTCAGCGGAGACCGGCCAGCTACCAATACCATTTGGCAGGAAAGTTTTTTGTGTCGCGCAGTTGCTAAGCGGTGGTGGCGGGCGCTTCCGCCTCGAGGTTCACGGCGGTCTCGGCGATTTCAGTGAGCTTCTTGTCGGTGGCTTTTTCTTCGTCGAGGGTTTCGCGAAGAATCTTGGCGATCTTCCCCTGCCCCAGCAGTTCGGCGAAGCTGATGGCGCTGCCGTAGCCGGCGATCTCATAATGCTCCACGCGCTGGGCGGCGGAGATGAGGAGGGCATCGGTCACGGCTTCGGGAGCATCTTCTTCGAGCACCTTGGAGCCTTCCTTGAGGAGGCCTTCCATGCCCTTGCACTTCTCTCCGCGGCTGGAGACCTCAAGTTCCTTGAAGATGCTCTCCAGTCGGTTCACATGTTCCTCGGTCTGTTCGAGGTGCTTTTCGAAACCGGCTGCGAGGTCGGGATTGGAAGCGGCCTTAGCCATCTTGGGAAGCGCCTTGGTGAGTTGTTTCTCGGCGCTGTAGAGGTCTCTCAATTCGTGGACGAGGACGTCGTGTAGGTTTTCGAGTTTCATATCGGAGGCAGGTTCGCGATGCTCCTCCGCAGCGGATGCATAGCACTCAAAGGCGCGATTTTTTTCGCATGCACGTGGAGCAATCATGCAGGATGCGGCGTGCATGAGCGGGATGAGTGATGCGGATTGCACGCTGGAGCGCGAAGAGCGGTTTGAGTTAGCCGCAAAAAGACGCAAAAGACTCAAAAGGGTTTCGCGCTGGAAGTGTTCATGCGCATGCGGCCGATTTCCCTGCTTTCGCTCCTGGAAAAAGATGCCCTTCTCTTCTGTGCCTTTTGCGTCTTTTTGCGGCTGATAAGACAAGCCTGAGCAAGGCTCCTGATTCCACGTGCCCATCCGCTCATGACGAACGCAGCGATCCAGTGTGCAGAGCGGATGCACGGTTGCCCGCTCTTCGTGGAGACAAACATTCTCCCTCTCTCCCTACACCCTCACTCCATTGTGTCATGGCCAAGAAACTTCCTGATTTGATCATCGCCGCGGATCGCGGTCGTCTCATTGCCTATACTCCCAACGAATCCGGCACGCTGAAGACGGTGCGTGCCGAGGAGATTCCCGAAGGGCGGCACAAGCTTAGCGAGCAGGTCACGGACAAGGCAGGCGCCTTTCCCATGATGGGCCCGAACCGGGGAAGCGGCGTGAATGGCACCTTCACTGGCTCCGCGGAGCGTCTCACGCTCGAGGCGGAGATTGAAATGCAATCCTTCCGCAGGGTGGCTTCAGACATTGAAGCACTCGTCACGCGACATCACCCCAAGACCTGGGGCTTCGCCGCGCCTTCGGAAATCAATGGCGCGATTTTGGACGGCCTGAATCCGCAGTTGAAGCAGAACCTGGTGACGAACCTGCGCCTCGACTTGGTGAACATGCCCGCGGATCAGCTTGCGAAGAGGTTCAGCAATGGCGGGTGATAGGCAATGGGTGGTGGAAAGCGGGTCCGGTTAAAATCGCAAAGCAGCGAAGCAGCAAAGAAGATCCACGGAGGTTAGGCGTCCCGCCTGACAGCGGATGTTGGGCCTCCGGCCTGACCAGCAACACCTCCGGCATCCGCGCCTTTGAGAGAGAGGCACCGGATCAAGGAGTGGGGGCATTCCTGCCCCCATTGTTGTGCTGCACGTCCATTGGAACCTCCACTTTGCCAAACGTCGCTGCTTTGCTGCTTTGCTGCTTTGCTGCTTTGCTGCTTTGCTGCTTTGCTGCTTTGCGATTTAGCCTAACGGTGATGCGATACGCTGTGGGCATGCCAAACTCCATGGGGCCAGGAATGCCCCCACTCCTTGACAGCCGCAACGTACTGTGAGGGATGAAATGCTTCTGCGCTGCTCTGCTCCTTCGCCTCTCTGCGCTCAACCGGAAATGTCCTCGCAAGGCGGCAGACGGAGAAGATGCGATGTGTTGCTGGTCAGCCCGGAGGCCTAACATCCACTGTCAGGCGGGACGCCTAACCTCCTGTCGAGGCTTATCGCGCCATGGCACATAAACCCGCAGCTCACTACTGAACTACTGTATCCTCTCCCACACTCCACTCCCACTCCCGCCGTACGTCATGATGAGGGCGACGTAGAGCACCTTGCAGCCGAAATGCAGGAACTGGTCGGTGTGGTAGCTGGTGAGGCGCTCGCATTTCACGGCATCGATGATGAAATGCAGCACGGTCTCGATGAAGCCGAAGAGGACATTGCCCGTGATGTACCACACAAAGCCGGCGTGGATGAGGCTGTGGGCCAGCAGGCAGTGAATCCACAGGGTCGGAGGGAAGTCGCGGCTGTGGGCCGGATGCTTCACGTGACGGTTCTTGTGAATCGCGAGGAAGTCACCCTGCAGAGGATAGTCCGCAATGGAGTGGCCAATGACCAAAGCGAAAAGCAGCACCAGGCCCTGGGCAAGAGTCTGGGGGTGCTGCGTGAATTCGAGCATGGCCGGATTCATTTCATGAGCGCCCGAAATGGCAAACGGAAAATTGCACGAACTCACCAACTTTCAGCAAGCCGGGGCCGGGCAGGTATTCCGCAGTCGTCATTCGTCATCACAGGCAAGGGGTCAGTCTGGCACAGGAAGGAGAAAGAGTGAACCGTGGCGCGAGGAGGTGCAGGGGAACCTATTGGGGTGCATCACACCATCATTCCGTCCCCTGCCACGCGGAGCACGGGGCTCCACGCTTACCAGCCCGGGTTAGATCTGGTGCATCATCGCCACCTTGTCGTTCGTCTCGCGGAGACGGCGGCTCAGCGTGCTGGAGATGCCGATGAGCAGGTGGGAGGCGGGCAGCGGGCTCACGTTCATGAAGTCCTCCAGGCTCTGGCGGTCGATGCGCCAGATCTGGGCAAACTCAATGGCGGTCACGGTGGCGCTGGCCAGGCCGGGGTGGAAGATATTGATCTCACCGATGGTCTCCCCCGGTCCGATGCGGCCGAGCAACACCGGGCGACCACTGCGGGTGGTGGTGGCATGCAGCGTGCCGCTGATGACGTAGTACAGGGAGTTCTGCTGGTGGCCTTCCTCAATGAGCACCTGGCGCTCATGCACCGGGAGGAATTCGCCATAGCTACTCAGCAGCAGGCGATCGTCGTCGCCGAGCGGTTCGATGATACCCTTGGCAGGGAGTTCCGGTGTCGAAAAGTCGGCGCTCATGGGAGTGGATTGAGATTAAGGAAATTCGAGACGCATTTTTGCAGGATGCAAGAGACGGAGGCAAGCAAAGAAACGCCCATCTGGTGTGGTAATTTCAATTTGAGGGGCTTGGAGGAGTGGGAAGGTGGCAATTTCTTCAGGGGTTTCGCCATGGAGGTGGTGCTGGGTGTGGTGGCGTGCATTGGATTCAACGCAGAGACGCAGAGACGCAGAGACGCAGAGACGCAGAGGAAACTTCGGAGACTGAGAAATGCGAGTGCGGAAGGCGAAATCCGCAGCTCGGAGTGGTCATGGCGAACGAGGCGAGGCTGGAGCCAACCCAAAAACAGAGAACCGTGCACGCGTTCTCAGTTTCAGTCTCTGTGCCCTCTGCGTCTCCGTGTCTCTGTGTTGAATCCCATGCACATGACCACACCCATCCCTCCTTTGGGCCAGCCCCTACACCCGCCGGCTGGTAGCAAGCGCTCCGCCCAAGGACGGGAGAACCGGCTGGACGCGATCTGGTGGAGCTGATGACTTCCTTCTTCGCAAAAGTTTCTGCGCATGTGTCTCAGCCGTGTGGAAGACGGCCTTGTACACCTCGCAGTAGGGGTCCTTCTTCAAAAGACTGCCGGTGGCGCTGTAGGCGCGCACGGGGCAGCCGCCGTGGCAGATGGAGAGGTAGCGGCACTCCAGGCAATCCTCATCCTCCACGAGCCTGCCGGGGCGCTCGACGAAGGCGCGCCGCGCGGGGCTGGTCTCCAGCATGCGGGTGAGGCTGGGCTCCTGGAAGATGTTCCCGAAGAAGTACTCTGGGTAGCTGGTGACCCAGCAGTCGCACTGGGCCACCGTGCCCTTTGAGTCAACAGAGATAAACTGGTTCGAGCAGTTCTCCTTCCAGATGCAGGGCAGGCGCGCGGCCTGTCCCTGGAAATGGTCCATGAGCGCATCGAAGGGTCCGAGCTTCACACCAGAGTGAAAGCCGCGCTCCATCCACACGTCGAACAACTCCACGAGGAAGGCGGCGAGCTCCCGGTTGTCCAGGCGGAACTGGCCCTCGACCTCGTTCGCAGGTCCTCCGGGGAAGGGTGTGTTCACCTGGAAGTTGTCCAGCCCGAGCTCCTCCGTGTAGTAGCGGTAGAAGGCCTCCGCGCCGATGTCGATGCTGCCCTGGTGGAGCACAGCGATGACGCCTATTTCTATGCCGTCGCGCTGGGCCTCCTTCAGTCGTTTGGTCCAGATGTCTGTGTAACCCTCCGCACTGCCGCTGAAGAGCTTCCGGTGCGGATTCGGGTAGTCCATGGAGGTACCCAGCTCGCCCTGAAAGAGGCCGAGGATGACCTCCTTCCACGCGGAGGAGTAGCTGATGAGATTGGTCTGGAGGTAGTGCGTGAAGGTCTTGCCCGCCTCGTGCGCGGCGCGGGCCATGTGGGCCCCGGTATCGGCAAACCATTGCGGCCCCATGAGCATGGCCTCCCCACCCTGCCAGTAGATCTCGCACTCCTCATAGCCGCCGTGCTTCATGTGCTCGAGCAGGCGCTTGGTGAGCAGGGGCACCATGAGCCGGGAGAGGCGGTGCTTTTCCTTGTGCTCAAAGCAGTAGTCACACGCGACGTTGCACTCGGACGTCGGGAGGAGGATGACGCTGAAGACGCGGTCGCTCATGGCATCAGGGGGATGGGGTGGAGTTCTGGGTCGGAGGGATGTTGGGCGGCGTACCCAGGGTGTCGCTCGCTTAGGCTCGCTAACCCTGGGCTGGGCTCCTGCACCCTTTCAGGGTGCGAGTGCGAGTGTGGGTGCGACTGCGGCTGCGAGTGCGGCTGCGAGTGCGGCTGCGAGTGCGGCTGCGAGTGCGGCTGCGAGTGCGGCTGCGAGTGCAGCTGCGAGTGCGAGTGCAGGCACGACTGCGGGCGAGATTGGGGGTGATGTGGAAGTGAGAGATCAGGAAGCTGCGCGGAGAATGGGGGCAGGAGTGCCATAAGCATTAACCTGAGGATTTTATTTGTGCCGGAGGGAACAATAGCTGCGAGTTTGTCGTCGAAACGAACACACTCTCGAGCCCCTGAGGCACCATTGACTTTGCATCTTAACGCCCCTCCACAAAAAAGGACGGTAGGGATGCGCTCCTGCGCGTCCGTAGATAGTGGGCGGAGGCGGAGGGGGATGCCGCGTGGCGAGGCCGTTTCGCGCCGCAGTTCCACACCACCTCCGCCCGCCTGAAGTCGGACGCGCAGGAGCGCATCCCTACCGCCTCTTTGGTGGAAGGGCGTTTGCCTTGAAGGGCGTAGTACGCGGAACTGCTTCGACTGTGTCTCATAGTCCACAGCGAAAGACACGTGCTTGCCCAGCGGAGGCTTCGGCACGCTCTCGTTTAGGTTAATGCGTATGGGCAGGAGTGCCCCCGAGCCTTGGGGAGGAAAATTTCCCGCCAAAGCGGTGCTTCGCACACGCACTCCAAGGCGCTTCGCGCAAGGTGGTGCGCCCCGGGATCGTGTCCCGCCGCCATGGCGTGTGTCAGTCACGAGACGTTTCATGAGTGATTCTTCTCAATGTTAACCTGACACGGGTCTGTCACCCTGCGTCCCCGCCACCGCCGCATATTCTTGCTCTTGCTCTTGCTCTTGCTCTTGCTCTTGCTCCTGCTCTTGCTCCTGCTCTTGCTTCTGCCCGGCCTCCCTCCCCCACCCCTGTTCTCCGCTGGCCGCCAGTGCCTCCTGCATTTCCTCGGCCGTTTGCTTCAACCGCTCAAACAGGGGGATGACACCAGCGGCACACGAGTAGTTCTCATCCGGCCACTTGAAGTAGCCCTGGCAGATGCCCAGCCATGGGCACAGGGCACACTCGGCACCGGAGTCGAGCAGGTGCTGCACATGCCGCTCCACAAAATTGGCCGGAGTGGCCATGGTATCCATTTCAGAAAAGAACGCTGCCGAGCGCGGCATGCGCACCTGGCCCTTTTCATCGTACCGTGGGAAGGCACCCGGGTCCTCCTGCAGCAGGGCCCAGAGATCGCTGCAGGGGTATCCGTGGAAGTAGGACAACACCGAGTGGAAAAACTCCACGGGCGCATCCAGCAGGGGATCGTAGAGGTAGAAGGACAGCGCCTCGTCCAGCTCCGCCAGGCCAGCCTTGTCGGGCTGTCCAGGCAGCAGGCGCACAGCCAGACCGATGGATGCGGCCAGCCTCAGCGCCTTTAGAAATCCTGGTCGCACCGGCACAGTCACGCGGACAGATCGGGTAGAGGTGACATCCACGAGGCGGTAGAGACGGCTGAACTCCGCCGCCGGGTCCTGCATCACGACATCCATACTGGTGGCATCACCTTTTTGTCCGACTGACCTCCAAAGCGCCAGGTCCTCCAACAGGCTCGCTACCTCAATCCACTCCAGCCCGGGAGGCGGAGCATCCAGCAGAGCCAGCAACTCTTCCGCGCTCTCTACACGCGCCACCCAAGGTTCGGGCCCTTGCTCATGCTCATGCTCATGCTCATGCTCATGCTCATGCTCATGCTCAGACTCGTGCTCATGTCCCTGCGAATCATCCTGCCGCAGGTTCGCGCCCGTGGAGTGAGGAGCCGTCTGGACAGGCCAGATGGCAATGACATCCCTTTGCAGGTCTCCTCGCTCTCCACGCATGCGCGTCGCTGCCTTCACCGGACCACCAAATCCGGCTTCGGTTTTTTTTGTATACCAACCCCAACTACCGAATACCAAGCACCAAACAGCACTTACCAACGATTCACCCAACTGTTTGCCCTACCTCGCGGACCGCGCCGGTTGATCCACCCGCCACCAGGGCGACGATTGATCCAGCCTCCAGGACGGTTGATCCACCCCGGACGATTGATCCAGCCTCCAGGGCGGTTGATCCAACCGCCGCCGCCGGGGCGACGGTTCACCCAGATACTCGCCCCTCGGGCAGGTCGCGCACTCCCCAGCCACACCGCGCCAGCAGAGGCCGCGATGGCGGCCGCCGACCAGCGGCCCATGGCTTGCAGGCAGTTCCTGCGCCCCATGTTCTCGCCATCCGGTCCGCCTTCCTCCTCATTCATGTCCTTGCCAGAAGTCTCTTCATTCATGGCCGTACCTCCTGGAAGGGTTGATTATTTGGCGTCGTTGCTCGCGAACGTGGAGAAATGAAGGGAGAAGATCTTCCACTCCCCACCCTCCTTGCCCGCGGTGATGGAGACATTCAGGGGGAATGCGACGGCTTCGCCTTTCGACTTGCCTGTTACATTGCCACTGGTCATGAACCAGGCCGTTTCTCCGGTGACACCGCCGAACTGGTACTGGTGTTCGAGTTCCTGGGACCCCTTGTCGAAGGTTTCGAAGAAGTGGGTGTAAGCATCTTTCAGCTCTTCCGGTCCGTGCCAGATTTCCCCCGGACCAGTGCCCATGACAGCAGACTTCTTGGCGAAGGTCTTGAGCACCCCTTCGAGATCGTGGGCTTTGAAAGCGTCATCGTGAGCTTTTAGCAGAGCCTTGACCTTTTCCAATTCCGGATTTTCCGCGGAGCCCTCCTCCGCCGCTGTTACCTTCGTTGCACTGGCAGCTGCGTATGCCAGACCTGTGAGCGCAGAGAGCACGGCTGTTCGACGTCTCATAGCAGTGAAGATTTTTGTTCGGGGTGATCTCACCACGATTACGGGTGAAACACCACCTAAAAAGGCTAGTACCTTGGTGCAATACCCGGTCAGCGATGAAGCGGAATGATGCCTTCTCCCGAAACTGCCTGCACCTACCCGGCTATACACCGCCATCCGGAGGGAATTTGGACACTATAGAAAGAAACGTCACCCCGCCGCGCCGGACCTGAAATTTCACTGGATTTCAGGGGCATGCCACTACAGAATCGACGTCCCCCACCCCTAGCCCACACCAATACTTAGCCAAATCATGTCCGAAGAGAATACTCGCAGTGGATTCCGTCTCGACCTCGCTTTTGCCCATGTCCTCCTCCGCCTCTGGGTGGCCGAGCGTCTCATCATGGCAGGCGTTGACAAGTTCCGCAAAGGCTCGGGTGAAGATGCCACTTTCAACATGGACAACTACAAGGTGAAGAGCCAGCAGATTGCTGACCTCATGTCCACCAACAGCTTCCTGCCGAAGTGGATGTGCGACCAGTTTGCGCACAACATCGGTTTTGCCCTCCTCGGCGTAGGCGCCTGGGTGCTCATCGGTCTCTTCACCGAGTTCAGCCTTCTCGCCGCCGGCCTCGTGTTCATTTCCCTCGGCTTCGGCCTCGCCGCCCTGCCAGATGACACCGAAGTGGTGTACATCGGTGTTTCCGTTCTGATTACCGCCTCGGCGCTCATGACCTGCAAGGCCAAGCAAATCGGTCTCGATGGACTTCTCTTCCGCAGCAAGAAGGTAGACTGAGCATAACGCACGGTCGCCTGTCTGAAGATTCGTCACTTGAAGTGAAGTGCC
This sequence comes from Roseimicrobium sp. ORNL1, assembly GCF_011044495.1. Lineage (GTDB taxonomy): Bacteria > Verrucomicrobiota > Verrucomicrobiia > Verrucomicrobiales > Verrucomicrobiaceae > Roseimicrobium. The sequence continues at coordinate 2,817,585 of NZ_CP049143.1, read as the reverse complement.
ACTCGATAGCATGAACGCCATTCCCAATAATTCCCCAGAGCCTTCCGGTCTTTCCCGTTTCATGGACCGACGCGGCTTCCTCCGCAACAGCGCCGCCGTTGCAGGCGGCACCCTCCTGCTGGGCACCAGCAAGAGCGCCATGGCCCAGGCAGCTGCTGCCGGCCGCAAAATCAAATGCGCCCTCGTAGGCTGCGGCGCCCAGGGTGATGCCCTGCGCACCGCCTCCAAAACCGTGGACGGCATCCATTGGGTGGCCGTGGCGGACATCTGGGGCTACAACCGCAAGCCCATGGCGCGCCGCATGGAGCTGGAGAACAAGCACCAGGTCGAAGGCACGGTGAACCAGTACGAAACCATCGAGGAACTCCTGGAAAAGGAGCCATCCATCGAGGCCGTCTTCATCGCCACGCCAGACTTCCTGCACGCCCCCTTCTCCCGCCTTGCCCTGGAAAAAGGCAAGTCCGTGTACTGCGAGAAGATGATGTCCAACACCATCGACGGTGCTCGTGACATGGTGAAAGCCGGTCGCGAAAACAAGGGCATCTTCCAGATTGGCCACCAGCGCCACAGCAACCCGCGCTACATCAACCTGCGCGACAATGTCATCCGCAAGAACAACCTGCTGGGCCGTGTGACCCACTGCTACGGCCAGTGGAACCGCGGTGTCTCCGCCTCCGTCCCCCTCGGCGTGCCGAAGAACCAGGACATCCCGCAGGAGATGCTGAGCAAGTACGGCTACGCGGACATGCTCCAGTTCCGCAACTGGCGCTTCTTCTCCAAGTACGGCGCCGGCCCCCTCTCCGACCTCGGAGCGCACCAGATTGACATGTTCAACTGGATGTATGACACCCAGCCCGTGTCCGTGATCGCGACCGGCGCAGTGGACTACTACGACGGCTCCACGGGTGAAGACGGCGTGCAGAAGGCGAAGTTCGAACTGCCGGACAACGTGATGTGCCTGTATGAGTTCAAGCTCCCGTCCGGCACCATGCGCGCCTACTACCAGGTGCTCACCACCACCGGCTCCCAGGGCTTCTATGAGAAGCACATGGGTGTGAAGGGCTCCGCCATCATTTCCGAAGCTGCGCTGTACAACCAGGTCTATGCCGAACCCGGCAACGACTGGACGAAGTTCAGCGAAGGCGAAAACCCCTTCATCGCCAAGGCCGCGGACAAGATCAAAAACAAGTTCTGGGAACAGAGCCGCAACTGGGAAAAGCCCAAGCCCCCGTCTTATACGAAGGTCTCCGCCGCCGACGTGCGTGAGAGCAAGGCTCTGGACCAGTGGGAGCTCAACGTGACGCTCAACGAGCGCCCGCATGCCCCTCACATCCGGAACTTCATCGAATCCGTGCAGACGAACGATGCGAACCACCTGAACTGCAACGTCCAGGCGGCCTTCAAGTCGTGCGTGACCGTGCTGAAGGCGTACGAAGCCATCGAAAAGGGCACGAAGGTGCTCTTCACCCCCGAAGACTTCACTGTGGCTTGATTGAGATTGGCTTGAGCTTGAGTGGCCGCCCCCTTCCACCACGTCTCTGCTGATTGACTGACTGACCGACTCCATTCACCTCCTGAATCTCCAAACGCTAAAATGAAACTGAAGTCCAATATCCTCCTGATTGCCGGCGGCCTCATGGCAGCCACCCTCGCCCTCTCCTCCTGCGGAGAGCAGAAGCCCGCCTCTCCTTCCGGTGGTGAAGCGAAGAAAGAAGCCGCTGCTCCCGCCGCCTCCGGTGGTGGCGCAGCTGCCGCCAATCCCGCTGCTGCTCCGGCCAATGTGCCTGCTGGCGAACTGGTGGAAATCAAGCCTGAGTACCCGAAGGCCATGTTCGTGGGCACCCCGGTGCCCGTGGGCGATATCCCGAACTTGGAAAAGGCTGACCCGGAAGCCGTGAAGGCCCGTCTGACCTTCCAGCTTCCCAAGGGCACGGAAAACGTGGCTAAGGGCAAGACCGTGACCAGCTCCGACCCGCTGCCAATCATCGGCACGCTGGACCTCGTGACCGACGGTGACGCGGACGCTGCTGACGGCTGCTACGTGGAACTCGCCCCTGGCCACCAGTGGGTGCAGATCGACCTCGGCGCCGAGTATGACGTCTGGAAGATCCTCCTCTGGCACTTCCACAAGCAGGCTTCCGTCTACTTCGACGTGAACGTGCAGATCAGCAATGACCCCGAGTTCAAGACCGGCGTGACCAGCGTGTACAACAGCGACCACGACGACAGCTCGAAGCTCGGCAAGGGCGCTGACCTCGCCTACACCGAAACCAACCACGGCCGTCTCATCGATGGCAAGGGCACCCGCGGCCGCTTCGTGCGCATCTGGAGCAACGGCAATACCGCCAATGAAATGAACCACTACATCGAAGTGAGCGTCTACGGCACTCCTGCGAAGAAGTAAGGTTCGTTTTGTATCAGCGACGATTGTTTGATTCAATCTCAGAAGAGCGCCGGAGGAAACTCCGGCGCTTTTTCGTGCCCGGAGGTTAGGCGTCCTCGCCTGACAGAGGATGTTAGGCGTCCCGCCTGACCAGCACCCCTCCCGAATCTTCGCCTTCTCCTCTCAATCCCACCACGAGGCCGTTTCCGGTTAACCGCAAAGGGGCGGAAAGGCAAAGGACGCAGAGGATGTAGAGGGCGTATAGGATTGATAGGAGTAGAGCAGGAGGGTAGTGAACGTACCATGGCGTGGCACACCTCGACGCAAAGGAGGCAGAGACGCGCACGAACGCTTCGCTCGTGCGTGTGAGAGTTGCAGCGACCGGAGGTTAGGCCTTCCGGCCTGACAGCGGGCGTTGGGTCTTCCGACCCGACGGTAACAATGCAGACATTCGTCTTCGGCTATGCTGAAGGAGAGGCTTTCATGAAGTCGTGCGCAAAAGCCCCCAATGGGAGCAGGAAGAATGCTCTCACTCCTTGAGCCGGAAATGACCTCGAGGTGTGTTTGAAATGCCGAACGCGATGCGAAAGACCCAGCGCTGCACTCCTGTCGGGTCGGAAGACCCAACGCCCGCTGTCAGGCCGGAAGGCCTAACCTCCGGTCGATGCAAGCATCCTGCGCGTCTCTGCCTCCTCTGCGTCGAGATGCACTATTCTCGAAACACACTCACTGCCCCTGAACCAACCCCATCAAGCCTCTGCGTCCTTTGCCTCTCTGCCCCTTTGCGGTTAACCGGAGTCGGCCTCGTGATGTGGCAGCAGAAGAAGGTGCGAGGTGTTGCTGGTCAGGCGGGACGCCTAACCTCCATCATGCAACGCACCCGCGCTTTTCGGGGCAAAGGCTGCTGGCCACTTGGGAGCTTCATTCTTCTCTAGCTCAAAAGTACGGGGCATAAAACTTCCCGAAATCACCCACCCCAAATCCCACTACAGACTGGCGCAGGCGCGCAAGATGGTCTATGCCAGCACCTTCGTTCCCCGTGCCTTGATTGACTGACACACCGGAGACACACCCACGACATGACGGAGAGTTTGGCCAGGTTTCAAAACAAGATCATTGTCATCACCGGCGGTACCGGCTCCTTTGGAAATGCGGTGGTGCGGCGTTTCCTCACGAAGGGTGTGGCAGAAATTCGCATCTTCAGCCGGGATGAGAAGAAGCAGGAGGACATGCGCAGCGAGTACCGCGATGCGCGACTCAAGTTCCACCTCGGTGATGTGCGTGATCCCAACAGCGTCTCCAGCGTCATGCGCGGGGCGGACATGGTCTTCTGCGCGGCTGCCCTCAAGCAGGTGCCCTCGTGCGAGTTCCACCCCATGGAGGCAGTGTACACCAACGTGCTGGGCACGGAGAACACGCTCAACGCCGCCATCCATCACGGCGTGGGCCACGTCATTGCTCTCAGCACGGACAAGGCGGTGTATCCCATCAATGCCATGGGCATGTCCAAGGCACTGATGGAAAAGGTGGTCTCCGCCAAGTCGCGTAATCTCCCGGTCGGCTCCACTACCCTCTGCGTCACCCGCTATGGCAATGTGATGGCCTCACGGGGCTCCGTGATTCCCCTCTTTGTACAGCAGCTCAGAGCGGGGCTGCCCATCACCATCACGGACCCGGAAATGACCCGCTACATGATGTCCCTGGATGAGGCCGTCGACTTGGTGCTCTATGCCTTCACCCACGGGCAGGGGGGTGACATCTTTGTGCAGAAGGCGCCCTCCGCCACCGTCGGGCAGCTCGCGCGAGCGCTGAAGCAAATCTTCAACTCCAGGAGCGAAATCAAAATCATCGGCACGCGTCACGGGGAGAAGAAACACGAGGCGCTCCTCACGCGGGAGGAGATGATCCGCGCGGAGGACCGTGATGGCTATTTCCGAATCCCGTCAGATGCCCGCGATCTGAACTACGCGATGTACACGGACAAAGGCGAGCCCGGCGTGACGGAGGCTACGGACTACACCTCCGAGAACACCCGGCGCCTGAGTGATGCGGACCTGGTGGAGACACTCCTGAAGCTCGACTACATCAAGAGTGAGCTGCACACCGCACTCAACCTGGTGAGTCCGAAACACAGCGACGCAGCGGCAGCGTAGTGTGGTGTCACTCATGTTTCCTGAATGATTCTGATGTCTCTGACATCGCGGAACCCGGTTCATTCATGCTTAAAAACGAAGCGAGCTTTTACGCCGAAGGCGTTGCACATTGTCCAGCCCAAGGTCAGCTTGCGAAGCAAGCGCCACCTTGGGTGGTACCCAGAAGCGAATCGAACGCCGAAGGTGTTCCACAAACAGCCGCAAAGGCCGGACGACGTGGCTTGCCGATTGACCGTCTTTGTGGAACACCTTCGGCGTTCATAAACCGTCATGCTGTCCCAGGGTGGCGCCCGCTTCGCGGACTGACCCTGGGCTGGACAATGTGCAACGCCTTCGGCGTAGGAGCTGCCACGACCTGATGCCGTCTCATTCTCAAACAAACTTCGGTGACACCGCACCAGCTTGCAGACAATCCATGCGGGATGCGATGGCGCCATCAAATGCTGACATCAGCCGGGACCGCGTATTCGTGCTCGGACACCGCGGCATGCTGGGGCATGTGGTGGCGGCATACCTGCATGCACAGGGCTGCGAAGTGATCACCCATGAGGCACGCTATGGCGGCACGCCGCAGGAGCCTTTGCTGGAAGCGGTGCGTGAATCCGGATGTGCGTGGATCATCAATGCGCTGGGGGCCATTCCGCAAAAGGGAGTCGATGTGGAAACTCTCTTCCGGGCGAACACCCACTTCCCCCTGCATCTGCTGCAATGCTTGCACCCCGGTCAGCGGCTCATTCATGCGAGCACGGACTGTGTCTTCTCCGGGGCGCGTGGCCGTTATCACACGCAGGACCTCAAGGACGCCGCAAATGATTATGGCCTCTCCAAGGCACTCGGTGAAGCCGTGGCGTTGGATCCGCGCGTGACGTGCCTCCGTGTTTCCATCGTGGGCCCTGAAGGCCTGGCAAGCAAAGGCACAAACACGGGCGGCGGGCTTCTTGGCTGGTTCCTCAAGCAACAGGGGCCGGTGCAGGGATATACCAATCACTTCTGGAATGGCATCACGACGCTGGAGTGGGCGAAGGCCGCCATGGAGATGATGCGCGGCACGTTGGGACCACTCTCCTCCGGTGTGGTCCAGCTCGGGGTGGCGGAGCATCTGAGCAAGCATGACCTGTTGCGAATGTTTGCCGAGGTTTGGGAACATCCCATCGAGATTCAACCGTTCGCCGCGCCCGAGCCTGTCGATCGCACGCTGGTGCCGCAGGTGGTGCGTCCCCCGCTGCGGGAGCAACTGCGGGAGTTGCGCGAGTGGATGCAGCAGGCAAATCGTGAGAGCTTCGTGCAGGAAAAACAATCATGAGCATTCGTTTGAAGATCCTCACTGTCGTCGGCACACGGCCGGAGTTGATCCGCCTGAGCAGGGTCATCCCGGTGCTGGACAGTGTGGCGCACCACGTGCTGGTCCATACCGGCCAAAACTTCGACTACGAACTCAACGGCATCTTCTTCGATGAGCTTGGGATTCGCCGGCCGGACATCCTGCTGGAGGTGGCCGGAGCCACGGCGGCGGAGTCCATCGCCAATACCATCCTGAAGGTGGATGCCGTGCTGGAGCAGGAGAAACCCGAAGCGCTGCTCGTGCTGGGGGATACCAACAGCGCCCTGTGCGTGATCCCCGCCAAGCGGAGGAAGATTCCCATCTTCCACATGGAGGCGGGCAATCGCTGCTTCGACCAACGAGTGCCGGAGGAAGTGAACCGCCGCATCGTGGACCACGTCAGCGATATCAATCTCTGCTACACCGAGCATGCGCGGCGGAACCTGCTCCGCGAGGGATTGCCTGAAGATCGCGTGATCAAAACAGGCTCCCCCATGAAGGAAGTGCTGGATCATCATGCCGAAAAAATCCAGTCATCGGACGTCCTCTCCCGCCTGGGTCTGGAACGGGAACGCTACTTCGTGGTGAGCACCCATCGAGAGGAAAATGTGGACCAACCCGAGAAGCTCGCGGCGCTGGTGCAGTCGCTTGGCGCGATGGCGGAGACATTCCAGTTCCCCATGATTCTCTCCCTGCATCCCCGAACGCGGAAGCGGCTGGAGGCCGGCGGGCACCAGTTGCATCCGCTGGTGCGTGCGCTTCCTCCCCTGGGATTTCCTGACTACATCGCGCTGCAGTGCGGCGCGTACTGCACCCTTTCCGACAGTGGCACCATCACCGAAGAGTCTGCCTTGATGGGGTTCCCCGCCGTGACCCTGCGTGAGGCACATGAGCGGCCGGAAGGCATGGATGAAGGCGTGCTGGTGATGAGCGGCCTGAGCGAAGGACGCATCCGGCAGGCGGTGGATATCGCCGTGGCACAGCACCGTGCTGGAGTACATCCCCGCATCCCGGTGGACTATCTTGTTGAGCAGGTCTCCTGGAAGGTCGCCAAAATCATTTGTGGCTACACCGACTACGTGAACCGGGTGGTGTGGCGCAAGCAAGAAACGGTAGCCAGCGAAGACCGTGACCGTGACCGTGACCGTGACCGTGTATGATCTCCATCGTCACCGCTTACTACAATCGCAGGGCCCTCTTCATCCGCACCCTGGAGAGCCTGCTCTTGTTTGGTGGTCCGGAGTTTGAGTTCGTTGTAGTAGATGACGGTAGCCGGGAGGAGGAACGGGTGGAGGACCTCGTGGAGCGCTTCCCCTTCCTCCGGGTGTTCCGGCTGGACCCTGCGAAAAAGTGGTACACGAATCCCTGCATTCCCTTCAACTACGCCATCCGCCAGGCGAAGGGAGACCTCATCATCCTGCAGAATCCGGAGTGCTTCCATGCTGGACCAATCCTGCGTCATGTGGAGAAGCATCTCCGCAGCGGCGTGTATCTGGCCTATTCGTGTTATGCCTTGAACGAGGCGGAGACGCAGTCCCTGCAAGGAGACGCCGCCCAGGTACAGGCACAGGCCGCCTCATTCACGCTCCACGCCCGTCAACCGGTGGAACTGGGAGGTGAAGGCTGGTACAACCATTCGAGCATCTGGCCCAATGCGCATCACTTCTGTGCTGCCATCACCCGCCGCGACCTGGAAATGCTGGGCGGGTTCGACGAACGGTATGCCACCGGGTTTGCCTATGACGACGTGGAACTCGTCCACCGCATTCGCAGATCCGGCATGGAAGTGCGACACGTGGACGAGCCCTTTGTCTTCCACCAGAACCACTATGTGCCCAACCGGACGGACGTGCCGTGGGACAAGTTTCAACGCAACGAGAAGCTCTTTCGTTTGATCACCGAGCCGTCGCCTTGTGTGAGCATCAATGGTGGGCGCTGGGGAGACCCCAGTGATATCGCTTCCAGGACGGCAAGCGAAGCAATCGACACCTTGTTGCTGGCTGCAGCGGTGAGTGAGCAGCGACTGGATGAAGGCAAGCGATGGAAGGATCGTGCCGGTGAGCAGGAGCGACGCTCCATGGAGCTTGATCAGCGCTCCCGGGAACGTGAGCGGTACGCCAAGGATCTTGAGCGGCACCTGAAGGCATCGAGCGGTGAGGCGCAGGCACTGCAAAAGATCATGCAGGACTTCCAGGAGCGTGCCGCGAAGCTGGAGAATCGTTTGAAGGTATCCTCCCGCGAAGTGCGGGTGTTGCGTGAGACCGTGCAGGGAGTGCTGCAACTGGTCCGGCAACTGAAGAAGTCACCCATCGCGCGCTGGGCCTGGAGGAGCAGGCACAAGCGTGAGCTCAAGCGCATCCAGGAAGGGATGAAGACTGCGAAAGCCAGCATGGCAAACCGCACATACGAAGGCGCCGGAGAGCAATACCTGCAGGCACTGAAGGCCGCAGTGCCACTGATGGATGAGGTCACCCGGAAGATCTGGTGGTCGCGGAGCTGGGCGCGACTGTGGTCGAACACCTATGCGCCGCAGGTGAAGGCAGTGGAAGAGTGGTGGGAACACCGGAAGAAGTGAGACCACCGGAGGTTAGGCGTCCCCGCCTGACAGTGGATGTTAGGCGTCCCGCCTGACCAACAACACATCGCATAATCTTCCGCATCGCCTTTGCCTATCATTCCCACCACGAGGCCGACTCTGGTTAACCGCAAAGGGGCAGAGGGGCAAAGGACGCAGAGGACTGATGGGGTTTGGCTCAGGGGTGATGAGCGTGTTTGGAAGATGGTGCACCTCGACGCAGAGGAGGCAGAGACGCGCAGGAACTTTTCTCACGCCTTTGATGTGGCGGCACCGGAGGTTAGGCGTCCCCGCCTGACAGTGGATGTTAGGCGTCCCGCCTGACCAACAACACATCCTGCGTCGTCGCCTTCGTCTATCACACCACGAGGCCCTTTCCGGTTAACCCGCAAAGGGGGCCTCGTAGAGTGTTTTAACAAAAGCGCCGGAGTCCTCCTCCGGCGCCTTTTGTTTTTACTTTGCACACTCCCCGTCAGACAAGGCCGTTCTCCCTATCCGACCCTCAACCATTTCCAATGATGGTGCCGTCGGTCACACGGAAGATGTCCGGCCACGGGAGGTCTCCATCCCATGCCAGCTTCAATTTGTTGAAGTCTACCAGACAGATGTCAGAAACAGGAGCCTCTTTGCAGTTGGAGGAAGCGTGAATACGCACGCCCTTCACCCAAGAAGGCATGTTCGGAAACACCCCTCCTCCAATGATGGGACGAAGGCTCGGCGTCACAATTCCTGAAGGCGGCGTAGCGATGAAGCTGAAGTCGTAGATACCGTCCTTGGGAGGAGTGATGTACACCCAGGGACTCAGTTCCGGCCTGGTCCAGCCGGAACTGGTCACTGTTCCAACGGCCAGAATGATGAGGGCTTTCTCATCACTGCAGATCACATGGGTAACGACGCTTTCGATGCTGAGAATAAGGGCCATAGCAGTGGTTCAGTTTGGAGTTAAGGGCACATCCCGTCCACATAGGCCAGATGCACCTATACATTTCGCCATGCACTATTGCACGGCGCAACGATGTGAGACTCCTCCATGCATCAAATCAAAGCAAGGCATTTTTTCCAAAGCCACTCGAACTCCCACCCGCAAAAGAGATGGCTCCGACCTGACCGCAGCAGCAACACATCCTGCGTCGTCGCCCTCGTCTATCACATCACGAGGCCGTTTCCGATTCACCGCAAAGGGGCAGAGGGGCAAAGGACGCAGAGGACTGATGGGGTTTGGCTCAGGGGTGATGAGCGTGTTTGGAGGATGGTGCATCGACCGGAGGTTAGGCGTCCTGCCTGACTGTGGGCGTTAGGCCTCCGGCCTGACGGTCGTGACGCGGAGCGATTGCGTGCTTCAAGTAAGTTAGTGCGTCGCGGCCGGTCAAGGAGTGGGGGCATTCCTGCCCCCATTTCGGTCTGCCACGATTTCAGACGAAGTCAGTCAGCAATCGCACAACGTGTAGCAAATCCCTCGTGTATGCCTCCGAGGGATGAATCGTCATCACGCGATGCCACATCACGTGAGCAATGGGGACAGGAATGTCCCCACTCCTTGAAGGGTAGTGGCGTGTTGGGTTGGTTGAAGGACGTAATCGATCCGTGGGCAGGTTCTCGTCAGGCCGGAGGCCTAACGCCCACTGTCAGGCGGGGACGCCTAACCTCCGAATCATGCAACTCTCACACGCACGAGCGTAACCCCTGCGCGTCTCTGCCTCCTCTGCATCGAGGTGCACCACGCCATGGCACATCATTCTACCCTGCCGCCCTACCCCTTCGATCCTCTGCGTCCTTTGCTCCTCCGCCCCTTTGCGGTTAACCGGAAATGGCCTTGTGGTGGGATTGACTGACTGGCGAAGGTGATGCGGAAGACCTTGCGATGTGTTGCTGGTCAGGCGGGACGCCTAACGCCCACTGTCAGGCGGGGACGCCTAACCTCCGAATGATGCAACTCTCACACGCACGAGCGGAACTCCTGCGCGTCTCTGCCTCCTCTGCATCGAGAGTCACCACGCCAAGTCACATCCACTACCCCGCCACCAAACCTATCAATCCTCTGCGTCCTTTGCTCCTCTGCGTCCTTTGCTCCTCTGCCCCTTTGCGGTTAACCGGAAATGGCCTTGTGGTGGGATTGACTGACTGGCGAAGGCGATGCGGAAGACCTTGCGATGTGTTGCTGGTCAGGCCGGAGGCCTAACGCCCACTGTCAGGCGGGGACGCCTAACCTCCTTGGAATTTCTTTGCTGCGTTGCTGCTTTGCGTTTCCCCCCCTCAACCGTGAAGCGCTGCTTGACCCGGCCACGTGGCACGCGAATCATGGGAGTCCTTTCCGCTACTTCCCCCCTTTCTCCTCATGGCATTCTCCAGCAGCAGTTCTCCTCGCATCCTCGTCACCGGCGGCGCCGGGTTCATTGGTTCGGCGCTTGTGTGGGCGCTCAATCTGCGGGGAAATGAGAACATCGTCGTGACCGACCGCCTCGGTACGGATGAGAAGTGGAAGAACCTCGTCGCGCTGAAGTATGCGGACTACCTGGATGCGGATGACCTGCTGAAGCTTGTCGAAACGCGGCCCGATCACCTGGGCAAGTTCGATGTGGTGTATCACCTCGGTGCGAACTCGGCGACGACGGAGCGGGATGCACACCACCTGATGAAGAACAACTTCGAGTACACGAAGACCCTGGCGCACTGGGCTCTGGGCATGGGCGCCCGCTTTGTGTATGCCTCCTCCGCCGCGACGTATGGTGATGGCGCCTTTGGCATGGATGACAAGATGGAGGACATCGACGTGCTCCGCCCGCTGAACATGTACGGCTACTCGAAGCACCTCTTCGACCAGTATGCCCGCCGCGCCGGCATCGCGGACCGCATCGTGGGGCTGAAGTACTTCAACGTGTATGGCCCGAATGAGAACCACAAGGCCGACATGCGCTCCGTGGTGAACAAGGCCTTCGCCCAGATCTGCAACGAAGGAAAGGTGCAGCTCTTCCGCAGCCACCGCCCGGACTACGGCGATGGCGAACAGATGCGAGACTTCCTGTATGTGAAGGACGCGGTGGACATGACCATCTTCCTCGGCAACAACGCGGACGCAGGCGGCCTTTACAACCTCGGCTCCGGCAAGGCCCGCTCGTGGAAGCAGCTCGTGAGCGCCATCTTCGCCGCCATGGACCTGCCGGTGAACATCGAGTTCGTGGATATGCCGGCGCATCTCCAGGCGAAGTACCAGTACTACACCTGTGCAGACGTCTCCAAGCTGCGCTCGGCCGGCTTCAACGGCACCATCACCGAGCTCGAAGTTGCCGTGAAGGACTATGTGCAGGGTTATCTGGCGCCCGGGAAGCTGCTCGGGGACTGACCGGCTGCGCCATGATTGAATCTTGCAGAGGAGACTGACGTCTCCGCCTTGCAATGTCCGGCAGAATTGCAGGCCGAAGGTCTGCGACATGTCAGCCCAGGGCAACGCCCTGGGAGAATGATGGAATTTGAATAGCCCTGAAAGGGCGGGATAAGAGCCTGCGAAGGAAGGCGCATCTTTATCACGCCCTTTCAGGGCTTGGATGACACTCGTATGTCTCCTCCCAGGGCGTTGCCCTGGGCTGACATATCCCAAGCCTTCGGCCTGAAGCAGCCACAGGACCAGGACCTGCCGTTAGTGTCAGCCTATTACGCAAGGCTCACTAATTCCAGTCACGCAGCAATTGACAACCGCTCGCTTTTCCTGATGGATGGCAGTGTGAAATTCCGAGCAAGCGTCTGGAAAATTCTTGCCATGCTGGCTGCCAGCATGGCGGTGCTCTGTGTTCCGGCCACGGAGCTCAAAGCGCAGGAGACGGCGTCCAAGCTGTATCTCAATTCTTCCTTCGTCTTTCCTGCCGGGCGCTATACCTCGGATCCGACCTTCTGGATCTACGGAGGACAGGTCACCAGCACCGGGGGCGGAAACATTTCCAATGTCCCCCGGATCGATGTTGGCATGACGGACGGGTCCGACTACGAGAAAGTGAACTTCATGGTGGTCAATGCGAACGTCCACGCGAAGAACATCCTCTTCAAGGGATGCACCATCGATGTGGGCTCGGGAGCTCGTATCTCCTTCGAGGATTGCATTTTTGACGGCGTGACCTTCACGCTGGGTTCCAGCGTTTCGACCTCTTCCGGCGCCGGGGATCTCTTCGAGCGTTACCGGGGTCACCTGGCCTTGAAAAACTCCGTGCTCTCCCAGGTGCAGTTTCAGCTGAGGGGCTCGCAAAATGTGGTGATGGGACTCACCATGGATCAGTGCACCGTGCGCGGCCCCGCCGTGTTGCCCATGGTGCTTTCTCGAGCAGGTCTGCTGCAGGATATGAAGCTCGCCCAGACGGATGTGGTCGGCTGCTCCTTCACCCAGTGCTCCTACACGGCTCCATTTCTGGCGGTGACGCGGGACTGTGTGTTCGACTCCTGCACGCTGGTCCCCGGGGTGCCTCTGCCGGACATCACCACGCCGCTCCAGCTGTCCGCCTCCTTTTATCCGCCTGAGACCTCTGACCAGGTGACGGCGCAGCTCACGCAATATGTGGTGACCCCGGTAGGCCAGGAGGTGTCTCCCGGCTGCTCGCTGACTTACTCCATCGCCGGCGGTTCGGTTTCACGCAACGAGCTGCCCCTGAACCTGCCCGCGAGGACCATCACCTCGGTACTGCCTCAAGCGATCGCGGTGAACCAGCCTGTCAGGACACCCGTCACCACCACGATCACGAACACGACAGTCCCCACGTCCGTGGTGACGCGGACACCCACCTCCCCCTTTCCCACCCTTCCCACCTTTCCCACGACCTCGGATACCTTCTCCACCGCCATGGTGGACGCCAGGATCGTCCCCCAAGGTGGCTCACCTGACACGGGGCTGAAGCTCATGCAGACGAGCGTCCACGGGCTCATGATCCTCTCCCTCAGCGGTGGTGAAGCGGGAAGCGCCTCAAAGATCGGTGCCATCGCCCTGAAGGGATCCGCCGGCCAGGCGTCCAGCGTGCAGTTCAACCAGCCGGTGGGCGACATGATGACCAAGGCGCTGGAGGAGGTGGTGAAATTTGCCCAGCTCACCCACGGTGGCTGGCCGCGGGGATACCAGATCGAGCTGTCGTTCGCCGACAAGTATTCGAAGAAGGATGGCCCCTCCGCCGCCGTGGCCTGCGCGCTGCTGCTGCACTCCCTGGTCACCGGCAAGGACCTCGACCAGGCCTTTGCCGTGACAGGAGACATGAATGCGGATGGCACCGTGCAACCCATCGGCGGCGTGGCGGCGAAGATTCGCGGTGCGACCAAGGGCCACTGCAAGATTGTCGGCATCCCCTCAAAAAACGAGTCTGCCCTTGGCGATGTGCTGCTCACTGACGGCCCCGCCCCCTTTGCCAGCATCCAGATCTTCAGCATCTCCCACTTCCGTGAGGCGGAGGCCCTGGCGCTGGCCGAGAAGCCCGCCACCACCCAGATAGCCCTGGCCGAGATGAGCCGGGTGCAGGAGGTGCTGCTGAACAATCCAAGCCAGATGGGCGCTCTGCTGCGCAACCAGCACGTGATCACCAAGCTTCAGCAGGTACTCAAGGACACGCCCAATAACCTTTCCGCAAAGTACCTGCTGCTGTACGCCAACGGCAGGGTGCCGACCTTGCTTTCGCTGATGGGGTCCCTCAACGCCATTGATGATGCGTCCGGCGCCCTCATCGCCGCCATCAAGGCGGACAGTGACGACGCCTTTGACAGCATCGGCCCGGGGTCGGTGGGCAGCATCATCACCCGCATTTCAAACCTGCGCGCCAAGTGCGATGCGCGGATCCGTCCCTACGCGGATTCCATCGTGGATTTTGGCTCCATCGTGAAGGAGGTGCAGGAACGCCCCGCCCAGACGTACGCCAAGAAATACGAACAGCGGAAACGGATCTACAATGCCGCGAACCTGGTGAGAGGCGAGCTGGACCGCCTGATGAATGATCCCCAGATCCGCGAGGAGCTGGAGAGGTAAGCAGCAGGGTTCGTAGCGCCTTCATTAGTTCCAGAACGAAGGAATTGACAAACCCTCGCTTTTCCTGATGGATGGCAGGGTGAAATTCGGAGCAATTACTAAAACCCTCCCTGCGGCTGTTGTCACAGCGCTCGTCTTGCTGGCAATCGTGCAAGATGCATCCGCACAAAGCAGAGGGCCCTATTACATCACGAAGGACACGACCGTTCCCTTTGGGAATTATGTTGCGAACTCCCTCGTCCAGGTCTGTGGCGGAACGTTGTACGAGAAGAACCAAACCGTACGTCTTGGCCAGCCCATTGACCTCAGCTTGGCTGAGGGTTCCAAGTTTGAGAATATCATTTTTGATCTGTCCAACTGTCACCTCCGGGCAAAGGGCGTGTACTTCAAGGGCGGCCGTATCTCACTGTGGCAGAAAGAGGCAAAAGTTTCGTTCGAGGACTGCAAATTTGAGCAAGTGACCTTCGTCATGGGCTCAGCACATCATTCTGATGACGATTTCGAGCGCCATCGGTCGCACCTCTGGTTCAAGAATTCGGTACTGAACCGGGTCACTTTTGAAACGTCTCGCAAGTCAGAGGCGGCGACGAGTCTGAAAATCGTGGTGGGCCTGAAGATGGAACAATGCACCGTGCTCGGCCCCAGCCGGCTGGTGTCCTTTCCGCCTGTGACTCCAACCTTTCTGGCGGACATGAAGAAGGCTGAGACGGAGATCACGTCCTGCGCCTTCGTCCAATCCACCTACACCCTCCCCTTCCTGGCACTGACGAAGGAGTGCCTCTTTGACTCCTGCGTGCTGGAGACTGCCGACAACCTTGAAGCTCTTACTGCGCCCGTCACGGTGCCCGTGACGTTCCAGCAGCCTGAGTCGGCCGAGGCGATAAAGTCGAATTATCCCCAACTCATCCTCACCCCCGCTTCGGGCAAGGTCCTGCCGGGATGCCAACTGGTCTACACGCTGACCAATGGGGAGATTTCCACCAATGACCTGCCTACATCAGTGGTCCCAGTGACCAACCTCGCCACGGTGGTGCCTCCCGCGGTACCGATTCCGGGAGCGCCGCCAGTGCCGGGGATGCCGCCTGTCGCCAACCAGCCGCAACCGCAACCCCGCGTGCGGCCGCAGCGGCAGGCAGAAGCTCCTCCCACACTGGTCAGCGCCACAGCGACCGGGACCAACGGTGCACCCGACTCGGGTCTCAAAATTCCGCGCGTAAGCCTGGACAATCTACAACTCAAGCCACGCCTGGGTGGTGGATCAGAGGGCTCCCTGGCCAAGTTGGAGGCTGCCGCCGTACAGGGCGCTCCCGGCAGCAGTGGGTCTGTACGCTGCGACGTTCCTGTAACCACGGCGATGGGCAAAGCCCTGCAGGAGGTGGCAAAATTCATCCAGCTCAACCATGGCGGCTGGCCTCAGGGCCAGGAAATCACGCTCTTCTTCACGGGGAGATACTCGTACAAGGATGGGCCCTCCCCAGCCGTGGCCAGCGCCCTGCTGCTGCACTCCATGATCTCCGGTAAGGAACTCGACCCTGCCTTCGCCGTCGCGGGTGACATGAATGCGGATGGCAGTGTGCAGCCCATCGGCGGAGTCGCGGAGAGAATTCGCGGCGCGGCCAAGAGCAACTGCAAGCTCGCCGGCATTCCCGCGACGAGTGTTTCCGAACTGGGAGACTTGCTGCTGACTGACGGACCCGCCCCCTTTGCGACCGTGCAGATCTTTGGCCTCGAGCATTTCCGCGAGGCAGAGGCGCTGGCGCTGACGACGAAGCCGGAGGCACTCACGGCAGCCATCACCGAAATGAACCGGGTGCAGGAAGTGCTGCTGCGCAATCCGGCGCAGATGGGAGGCATGCTGCGCAACCAGCATGTCATCGCCAAACTCCAGCAGGTGCTCAAGGATGCGCCCAACCATCTCTCCGCCCGATACCTGCTGCTGTATGCCTCTGGCAAGCTGCCGCAGACCATCTCGCTGGGCGGCTCCCTCCATGCCATCGATGAAGCCGGCAAGGTCTTGCTCGACACCATCAACGCCAACGGAGGTGGTGCTCTGCCAAACATTAACAAAGACTCGGTGGGCAGCAGCCTGACACGACTGCAGGCAGTGCGTGCCCGGTGTGATGCCCGCACCAGGCCGTACGCCGACGCTCTCCTGAGGCTTGGCACCGCCATGAAAGAGGTCTTTGACCGCCCGTCCAAGACCGTCTCACAGGTGGAGGAATACAAGGCCAAGATTCGCAATGCGTCGGATGCCGTGGATGCGGAGCTGAGCCGGCTGCTCAATGACCCGGCTGTGCGGGAAGCGATGAACGAGTAGACAGCCCACCACCGGGGCACTCTGCCATGGACAGACCGACAAACCTATTTCCTCCAATGAACGGCAAATCGAAACCAAGGACTCTCCTTTTGAGGAGCCTCTCTGGTATGGCGGCATGTGTAGTGTCGCTCTTTGTAATATCGGCGGAAGCACCCGCCCAGACCACCAGTGATACGGTGTATTGCAATGTATCCACCACCATCCCCGTGGGCCGGTATGAGTCTGCGCAGCCGATCTATTTCTTCAGCGGCCCCATCTTGAACAACTCCCCCAGGGGGTTGTTCCCACAGCCGCTCGAAGTGAGCATGTCCGAGAGCACGGAAGTCAACGGCGTGAGCCTGACCATCTGCCACACGAATTTCCGGGCCAGGAATGTCGTCTTCAAAGGCGGCACCATCGACGTCAGTGTCGGCGGTCGGGCCTCGTTTGAGGACTGTGTTTTCGATGGGGTGACCTTCATGATGAGTTCCGGTCTGCCGGCCAATCAGTCGCCCAACTCCACTGAGCCGCGCGACCGCTTCAGAGCCCACCTGGAGCTGAAGAACTCAGTGCTGAACAAGGCACAGTTTCAGGTGAAGGGCGGACCGGATACGGTCATGGGCCTGAAGATGGAAAACTGCACGATGTACGGCCCGGGCTCCATGCTGCCGATGCTGCTCTCCCGGCCCGGCCTGCTCGCCAACCTGAAGGCTGCGCAAACGGAGGTGAAGAACTGCGCCTTCATCCAGTGCTCGTACAGCTCACCGTTTCTGGCCATCACGCAGCAGTGCTCCTTTGACTCGTGCACCCTGGTGCCGGGCCTGCCCCTGGCGGAAATCACCACGGTGCCGCTGCAGATTCCGGCCGACTTCCACCCGATAGAGACGGCGGATCAGATCACCGCGCAGCTGCCCCAGTACACCATCGTGCCGCTGGATCCGGCAGTACCCACAGGCAGCAAGCTGGGCCACTCCTTCGCCAAGGGTGAGGTATCCCTCAATCAACTGCCCTCCGTGCTGCCGATGAAACCGCTGGCCTCCGTGCTGCCGGCCCCTTCAAATACCACCCTCTCTACGAACATGCCGCCGCGCATGCCCACGACAGGGCCCACGTTCACCACCCCAATCTCCACGAACGCGGTGACGTCCCCCACCCTGGGAGCACCGGACACGGGGCTGAAGCTGAACCAGACCAATGTGCACGGACTGCTCATCATGTCCCTGGGCAGCGGTGAAGCGGGCAGCGCCTCGAAGATGGCCGCCATCGCCCTGAAGGGGTACAGCACGGACGCGCCCACGGTGCGCTTCAATCAACCGGTGGGGGCCATGATGGCGAAGGCGCTGCAGGAAGTGACGAAGTTCACCCAGGTCAATCAAGGAGGCTGGCCTGCGGGTTACCAGATTGAGCTCTCCTTCGCCGACAAGTACTCCAACAAGGACGGCCCCTCCGCCGCCGTGGCCTGCGCGCTGCTGCTGCACTCGCTCATCACGGGGAAGGAACTCGACCAGGCCTTTGCCGTGACCGGGGATATGAATGCGGATGGCAGTGTGCAACCCATCGGTGGCGTGGCCGCAAAAATCCGTGGCGCGACGAAGGGTCACTGCAAGATCATCGGCATTCCCATCAAGAACGAGTCCTCCCTCGGTGACCTGCTGCTCAGTGATGGACCGGGACCCTTTGCCAGCATCCAGATCTACAGCCTGCAGCATTTCCGCGATGCCGAGGCCCTGGCTACCGCGGACAAGCCTGCGGCCACGCAGGCGGCCATTGAGGAGATGAGCCGCGTGCAGGAGGTGCTGCTGCGCAACCCGGGCCAGATGGGCAATTGGTTGCGAAACCAACACGTGATCTCGAAGCTGCAGCAGGTGCTGCAGGACTCGCCGAACAATCTCTCGGCAAAATACCTGCTCATGTATGCCTCCGGCAAGGTGCCGCAGACGCTGACCCTCGCCGGCTCCCTTTCCGCCATCGACGATGCCGCGGGTGACCTGCTGGCCGCCATCAAGTCGAACCAGTCGCAGTCGAATGCCTTTGACACCATTGGCAAAGCCTCCGTGGGCAGCAGCATCACGCGCATGCAGGCCCTGCGCACCCGGTGTGATGCGCGGGTCCGTCCGTATGCCGATGCCATCATCAGTTTCGGCACGGCCGTGAAGGAAGCCCAGGATCGCCCGCCTCAAAGCGTGAGCCGCGCTGCGGAACTGCGGAGCAAAATCAACATCGCCGCCTCGTCCGCAAACTCCACCTACGCCCGCATCATCAATGACCCGGTGATCCGCGAGGAACTGGAGAAATGATAGAGAAAACGCAGCAGCGAACGGAGGTTAGGCGTCCCGCCTGACAGTGGGCGCTAGGCCTCCGGCCTGACGATCACGAGTCATCGGATCGATTACGTCCTTCAACCAACCCAACACATCGCTACCCTTCAAGGAGTGGGGACATTCCTGTCCCCAATTTGAGGTGCGCTACATCTCAACATAGTAAAAAGCCACCCAACCGCACCAACGAAGCGACTGTCTCGCAGGGAGCGGCACTAGCCTAGTGCCGTCATCTGCAGCATGGCCACGCGAGGAGCTCGGAGGCGTCCTCGAAAGCTTCGAAAAGAAGGGCTCCGCACCCCCACTTGCCAACCACCGGCACTAAGGCTAGTGCCGCTCCCTGCGGGTCGGCCTGTCACCTTCAGAGACACATGGACCGCATCAAGCTCTTTGCGCGCCAGCAAATGGGGGCAGGAATGCCCCCACTCCTTGAAGGGTGGCGACGTGTTGGATGGTGGGAAAGCGTTATCGCTCCGCGTCACAGCCGTCAGGCCGGAGGCCTAACGTCCACTGTCAGGCGGGGACGCCTAACCTCTCCGCCTGAGGCGAAGCACCGGCATGTGGGTATCTGCGCTGCTCTGCCTCCGTTGCATCGAATCGCACCACGCCGGGGCACGTCCTCCTACCCTCCCGCCCTACCCCTTCAATCCTCTGCGTCCTTTGCCCCTTTGCGGTTAACCGGAAACGGCCTCGTGGTGGGATTGACAGGCGAAGACCATGCGAGGATTTGCTGGTCAGGCCGGAGGCCTAACGTCCACTGTCAGGCGGGGACGCCTAACCTCCGTGCCCTCCCCCTTTTTCGCCTCCCCACATCCTCCCAAAACCCTCTCGGGCGGTCTGCACGAGAGTCGAGTAAAAATATTTTTCAGCAGGGCATTCGCGCTCCGTACTAATAAAGACGGGGCGAGACGGATATTCCCGACTAAAACAGTAGGGTTTGGTCTGCGGAATGTGTTGTGCTCACCCCGAAAACCCTTAAGATTACGTCCGGCTCGGAGCCGGGAACTATGTTGGATTTCATCAAACGGTCGCGTCTGACCCGGCAGGGTCTGTCTTGTGGAAAGACGCGTCGCAAGCATCTCGACAGCGAATTTTGGGAGATTCTTCGTGAGAACCCGCTGGTGGGCATCAGCATTTTTGCCGCCGGCTTTCTGGTGACGACGCCGCTTCTGGGCGCCCTGGCGGAGAACCTGCCGAATGCCGCCGGGGTGAGCCCGGTCTTCATCGCTGCTGTGTTCCTGACGGCCACGCTCCACTGGGCGCTGGGCTTTCCCAAGCACCTGCGGACGAATGGCACGGCGGTACTCATGCTTTCCGCCCTGGGGCTGCACCTGGCCCTGGTCGGGGCGGTGCTGAGCTATGCGCACCACCGGAGCTGGACGCCGGACTATGCCGTCTTTCTGGTGCCGCATGCGCTGGCGCCCATGATTCTTTGCATGCTGGCGGGTCGCCGGCTTGGTTTTTTTGGTGCGCTGTATGCCGCCATCCTGGGAGCGCCGCTGGTGCCCTCCCCTTCTGTTTTGACCTTCATCGCAGCAGCACTGGCGATTGGTTTTTTTGGCGTGTTCGTCACGCGCAAGGTGCGCCGCAGAAGCCGCCTGCTGACCAGCGGGGTCTATCTGGGCATCTTTGCCACAGGCATGATGGTCTTCTTCGGCCAGATGCCCATGGCGGTGGCAAAGGGTCGCGAAGCGCTCACCATGGCTGCGCCGCTTTTCTGCGGCATCCTTTCGGTCATGGTGGCGGGCGCGGTGCTGCCGGCCTTTGAATCGCTCTTCCACCGCACCACGGCGATTTCCTGGCTGGAACTGGGTGACCTGAACCACCCGCTCATGAAGCGCCTCAGTATGGAAGCGCCGGGCACCTATCACCACTCGCTGGTGGTGGCGAACCTCGCCGAAGCGGCGGCTGAATCCATCAGCGCAAATGCGACGATGTGCCGCGTGTGCAGCTATTTCCATGACATCGGGAAACTCACGAAGCCGGAGTACTTCATCGAGAACATGGACCCGGAGAACAATCCGCACGATGACCTCACGGCGCGCATGAGTGCGCTGGTGCTCATCGCCCATGTGAAGGACGGGGTGGACATCGCGATCAAACACAGCCTGAACAGCGCGATCATCGATGTCATCGAGCAGCATCACGGGAACTCGCTGGTGTACTATTTCTACCGCCGCGCGCTGGAGCAGAAGAAGGAAGCGCTGAAGCTGGTGGAGGAAGACAAGGCGCGGCAGGACGATGTGCCGGATGTGAGCGAAGACGGCTTCCGCTATCCGGGGCCGAGGCCGCAGTTCAAGGAAAGCGCCATCATCTCCCTGGCGGACGCCGTGGAGAGCGCGAGCCGCACGCTGGCCAAACCCACCCCGAACCGCGTGGAGCAACTGGTGGATGACATTGTGCGCAACCGTCTGCTGGACCACCAGCTCGATGAGTGCGACCTGACGCTGGCCGAACTGAATGAAGTGAAGGCGAGTTTTGTGAAGACCTTGATGAGCATGATGCACAGCCGCATCAAGTACCCCAAGGAAACCCAAGAGAAGACCCGCGACGAAGAAGTGCGCAAGCAAGGACGTGACCTGGAGCGGGAACGGGATCGGGACCGCGACAAGGATCGTCCCTCCGACCATGGGCATGGGCACAGCCATCATGGTGGCGGTGGTTCGGGTTCGGGTTCGGGCACCAAGACCCAGGTGCGCGGCAGCACGGCGGCGTGAGGGATTTGTAGTGGTGAGGTTGGTGGTATTGGGCTATTCGGTAAAAACATGCCACACACACAGGGTGTTTGGCTTGACTACGACCACCCAAGCCAACCGCTGAGCACCGATGTGGCCCTTTCGAAAAAAGCCAGTACTCCCTCCCCCTCCGGATGTCATCATGGGTGATGACTGGGCGAAATACAGTACGACCCTTGAGGAATGGGAATTTGAGCTAGACGGGACCGAGTTCACTCTGTCGGGACGGGAGTTTGACCCACAGGCATTCGAATGGGCGCGCACCGCCCTTGTCGATATGCGGAGACTGCTGCCTGAAATCGATCGCGAGGTCCTGAAGAACCTCGATGGTGATTCATGTGATGTGTCGACGAGGGAGTTGCTTTCGGTCAGTCTGGATGACTATGCCAGCAAGGGAGAGATCAACCTTGCGTTCACTGGGGATGATTCGTGGGGAGACTTTGGCGTGAATGTCATTCTGGCAGGAGGCAAGATTGTGGATGCCTACGGCGGGGACTAGGAATGCGCCTCGCGGGAGCCGCCTTTTGGGGAGGAACGCGTGAACAATCCACAAAGCTGCGATCTTCACCACTACAGCAAGAGCGCAGTGCCCAAGGAACGGGAACGCCTCGTTCCCGAACGACTGACGTGGCAATCCCTCCGCCTCATGCATGCAACGCCGTGCTCTGTCCGCGTTCTTCTTGAGTGCCGCATGGATCGTGGGGTGACGACGCATGCTATGGCCGCTCGGAATGGCTATATCAATCGTTCGGGAACGAGGCGTTCCCGATCCTTGGGCACTTCGTTCGCATCACACCGGTGGGGTTGCAGCTGAATCGTTTCTGTGGCGCGCTCTCCCAAAGCGGTGCTTCGCACACGCACTCCAAGGCGCTGCGCGCAAGGTGGTGGCTGCTGGGGAAATTCTGTGCTGCACGCGTGTGATGATTCACGAGACGTCTCCACGACCCGTTTTCCGTGCGCCCCTCTACCCTCCAAACTCATGGTGGTGATGATGACAAAACAGGGCATCGGGTGCGACTCTTCCGGGGCATTCACACCCCAGGCGGTAAGTGTCGCGCTACTGAGCGTTGACGGGTTGGTCAAGCTGTGTTGGATGGCGCTGCGATGGGATTGTTGGCAAATATTTTGGGAGCGGTGGCATTTGCAATGTTGTGGTCAAACAAGACTTACTCCTGGCTTTGGTGGACCGTTGTGGGGTTGATTGTGGCTGATGTTTTTATCTCTTCCACACTCAAAGAGTCGCTCCGGATACATGGTGCAAAGGCTGGCGCCACGATTTTCTTGGGTATAGTCTGTACTGTGGTGCAGCTTTCAATCATTGGAATTGGAGTCAGTTCCTTCTTTCTGTGACCTGGGTGGAGTGCCTTTGGTCTTGACGGTTTCGCGAACGTGTCATTTCTCTCTCCACCCCGCTTCATGCCAAAACTCGAACCCCAGCCCCAGCCCATCACCTTCGCAGGCACATGCTTCGTGCTCTCGATCGTGGCGTTCCTGGTGCATGCGTGGCTCAGTGCGGACCGGCTGCCGGAGAAGGTGGCGACACACTTTACGATGGATGGCACTCCGGATGGGTGGATGACACGGCAGCAACATCTGTGGTTCATGACGGGCATGGGCATCGGCCTGCCGTCGCTGATTGTGGGAGCGTTCCTCATCATCCGGAAGGTGCCCGCGCGGTTCGTGAACCTGCCCTATCGCGAGTACTGGCTGGCGGAGGAGCAGCGTCCCGTCACCATGGCGTGGATGACCCGCGCCGCCCTGTGGCTCGCCTGTGGCATGATACTCGGCATGGGGGTGATGCATGAATGCGTGCTGCGTGCGAATCAGCAGACGCCAAAGACGTTGGAATCCGCACCGGTGATGCTGGTGGTGGCCATCATGATGGGTTCCACGGTGATCTTCGTGATTTCCATGGTGCTGCACTTTTCCAGGCCACCCGCCGCTGCATCGCAGTCACCGTAGTGGGATGTCATCCTGCCACCGGATTTCCTCACATCACCTCCTATTACACCACAGCATCTCATGGCAACCTTGAAGCCCACGCTTCGGCTCTACAATCACCACCCTGAAGTGAAGGGCGCGGCGGCTCCCCTGCCCCGCTGGCGCACCGTGGCCAAGCACGCGCTGCCCAAGGTGAAGGCCGAGGCGACGGCGGAGGATGCGCCACTGCTGGAACTGGAGGAGGTGGAGATCACCTTTGTGAATGATGACGCCATCGCTGCGGTGCACGGGGACTTCATGAATGACCCCACCCCCACGGATGTGATCACGTTTCACCACGGGGAGATTCTCATCTCACTGGACACCGCGAAACGCCAGGCCGCCGAGCACGGCCAGCCGTGGGAGAAGGAGACCGCCCTGTATGTGATTCACGGCCTGCTGCACCTCGCCGGCTGGGATGATCGCGAGGAGGAGGAACGGAAGCAGATGCACGCGATTCAGGAGAGGATTCTGGGAGAAGTGTGGGAGTGAAGCGTGAGGGGTGGTGAGGGTGCAGGGTAGAGCAGGCCTGCGTGAGGTTTTGTCGCAAAGCAGCGAAGCAGCAGAGCAGCAAAGGAGATGAGGGTTCGTTGCGGTTGCGTGCGGGTGGTGGCTTGCGTGGTCGATTCTGGTTAACCGCAAAGGGGCAAGAGAGGCAAAGGACGCAGAGGATTGGTGGGTTTGAGTGGGCCGGTAACGAACGTGCTGTGGCGTGGTGCGTCTCGTTGCAGAGGAGGCAGAGACGCGCAGATACCCGCACATTTCGCGGGCTACCTCAGGAGGAGGTTAGGCGTCCCGCCTGACAGTGGACGTTAGGCCTCCGGCCTGACGATGGTGACGCGGAACGATTGCGTGCCTGAGATAGGTTAGTGCGTCGCGGCCGGTCAAGGAGTGGGGGCATTCCTGCCCCCATTTCGGTCTGCCACGATTTCAGACGAAGTCAGTCAGTAGTGGCACAACGTGTAGCAAATCCCTCGTGTACGCCTCTGAGGGATGAATCGTCATCACGCGATGCCACATCACGTGAGCAATGGGGACAGGAATGTCCCCACTCCTTGAAGGGTGGCGATGTGGTGGGTGGTGAGAGAACGTAGTCGCTCCGTTCGGCTGGTGATCGTCAGGCCGGAGGCCTAACGTCCGCTGTCAGGCGGGGACGCCTAACCTCCTTGCCTGAGCGCGAGCATGTGGCGTATCTGTGCGTCTCCGCCTCCTTAGCGTCGAGAGGTACCACGCCAAATCACATCCACCACCCTCCCGCCACACCTTCCAATCCTCTGCGTCCTTTGCCTCTCTGCGCCTTTGCGGTTAACCGGAATCGGCCACGCAAGGTGACGAGCCGAATGCGTGTGGTTGGCTTGGTGATCGTCAGGCCGGAGGCCTAACGTCCGCTGTCAGGCGAGGACGCCTAACCTCCTTTTCTTTGCTGCTTCGCTGCTTGGCTGCTTTGCGACCAACACAAGAACACGAAGAAGGGCAGCTGGCGTGTACCGGCTGCCCTTCTTGATATTGTTCGTTCCGCTATCGCGCTTACTTCGGCAGCATCGCGAGGTACTGGTCGGTGAGGTGCTTCACGCGGTCGCGGAGCGGAGGAAGCTGGGGCTCGAGTTTGGTGAGCGCGGCCTTGGCTTCGACGATGGTCTTTTCACCATCAGCGATGGCCTTGGTGGACTTCTCAATGGCGGCGTTGCTGTCGGTGATGCGCTTCTTTTGAGCGGCTACATCGGCCAGGGCTTTGCCGACCTCGGCGCGCTTGGCTTCCACGACCTTCATGTCAGCAGCGAGCTTGGCGCGGACTTCGGCGAGCTGCTTCTCGACGGGTTCGAGCGCGGTCTTGATCTGCGCGATGGCTGCCTGCACGGGCTGGGCCTTGGCGGCGAAGTCCTTCTCCGCATTGGCGGGGTCGGCCTGCTTTTCACCACGAGCTGCCTTCTGCTTTTCAATCTGCGCGGCAAGGTTGTCGCGCTGATTGCGCAGAGGAGCGGCAATCTTCTCCGCGTTCTCGAAGTCACCACGCGTCGAGCGCATGCGGCCTTCCTTGTCCTTCACGGCATTGGCCGCGGCGGCGATGGCCTTGTCAGCATCTGAGGAAGCCTTGCGCGCGGTTTCCAGCGCGGCCTTGGCGGCGGCTTCGTCGTTCTGCTTCACCTTCACGGCCTGCTCCAGCGCGGCGACGGCAGCGGCAGTTTCGCCGGCCTTCTTCTCTGCGGCAGTGACAGCTCCCTTGAGATCGTTCACCTGCTTCTGGGTGGAAGCGATTTGGTCCGCGTTGTTGGAGGCGGTCACGGCAGCGAGGTCCTTTTCCTTCTGCGCGAGTTCACCCTTCTTCGCCACGAGGGCGGCATCGGCGTCCTGGCGCGCCTTGGAGGCGGGCGGCACGGACTTCTGCGCGGTCTCGGTGGCCTGGTGCGCAGCGGCGAGGGCGGCGTCCTTGGTTTTCTGCTCGGCGGCCTTCGCCTGCTGGGCCTTGGTGGCGGCGGCGTGCTGTTCCTGGGCGGCCTTCAGCTCTCCTTCGGCAGCGGTGAAGACAGTCTTCTTTTCATCCGACTGCTTCTGCGGTCCTGCGACTTTCCCATTCACATCGTTGAGCTGCTTGTTCAGCGCATCGATCTGCTTGGAGATGTCCTCCACCGCTTTCTGTGCGGCAGCAACACGGGCGGCCTTCTCCTGCTCGAAGCCCTTCAGCTCGGCTTCCTTCGCGGTGAGCGCAGTCTTGTGCTTCGCTTCCTCAGCAGCGAGCGTGCCTTCCTGCGCCTTGGAGGGGTCGATGATCTTTTCCACACCGGGGAGTTCGCCCTGCACCTTGGCAAGAGCGGCTTCCAGCCCGGGGATGGCAGCGGTGGCTTCGGCGATGGCCTTCTTGCTCGCTTCAATCGTCGCGGCAGAGCTGGTCTTCGTTTCTTCCGAATCCTTCACGGCATCCGTGTAGCCGGTGACTTCGGTTTCGAGCTGGGACAGCTTGTCCTTCTCCGCGAGCAGGCCAAGATTGAACTGCGCAGCGCGCAGAAGCGTGGGCTGCTTTTGCAGGGCGGCGATGAGGGCCTTGTGCTCCTCCACCTTCTTCTGCGCAGGGGCCACGCCATTGCGCACTTCGCCAAGTTGCTTCTCGGTCTCGGTGATGTTCTTCGGCCAGGCTTCGACGGCCTTCTTCGCATTCTCCAGCTCCTTCGGCTTGGCAGCCTTTTCGGTGTTGGTCTTGGCGATGAGATCCTGTGTGTCCTTGATGGCCTTGTCGAACTCGGCGACAGGGCCGGGTGCGGTGGCGATGGCCTGCTTCAGCGGGGCAATCTGCGCGCGCTGGGCTTCGACGACGGTCTTCTTGTCACCGACCTTCTTCTCAGCCTCGGCTTTCTGCGGGGCTTCCTCGGGCTTGGTGAACTTGGCTACTTCCGCTTCGAGTGCCTTCAGCTCGGCCTCCACCTTGGCGAGGGCGGCATCCTTCTCCTTCACCTGAGCAGTGGTCTGCTCATATTTCTTGATGGCATCCAGATGCGCCTGGCGCTTGGCCTTCGCGTCGTTGAGCTGCTTGTCGAGCTCGGCGAGCTTCGTGGGATAGGCCTTGATGGTTTCCTCGATAGCCTTGCGATTCGCCTCGGTGTCGGCAAACTGCTTCTTCTGGTCCGCGAGCTGGGCTTCCTTCGCAGTGACAGCATCCACGGCCTTCTTTGCCTCGGCTTCCACGGCGGGAACCTGCGCGGTGAGGTCGGCGATGCGCTTCTCCGTTTCGATCACACGCTGGGCGATGGGAGACGGATTGCTGGAGAGGGCGCCCTTTTCGGCGAACTTGTTTTCCAGGCTCAGAATCTTGAGCTCACCGCGCCAGTTGGCGGACACGGCGCCCTTGGAGTCGCTGAGGGCCACGACCTTCGTCACCACATCACCCTGGCTGGGGGATTCGGCGAGCTTGTTGCCATTGGCATCCCAGAGCTTCACCTGTCCATCGCGACCGGAGGTGAGAATCTTGCCATCCGGAGTGAAGGCCACGCTCTGCACGCCACCACCATGGGCAGCCCAAGTCTTCACCTGCTTCCCTTCAGTCATCTCCCAGAGAATGATGGTGCCGTCCTCACTCGCGGAGGCGAGGAGATTGCCATCCGCACGCCAGGCGAGGTCCACGCAAGAGGCCTTGTGCTGGCCGAGGGCGAAGAATTCACCGCCGTTCGCGGCTTCCCACACATTCACGTTGCCATTGCGATCCGCGCTGGCGAGCAGCACGCCGTCCGGGCTGAACTCGGTGGCGAGCACCCACTCGGTGTGCTTGCCGATGACGTACAGTTCTTCACCGCTGGCAACGTCGTAGACCTTCACCTTCTTCGAAGGCGTGCCGATCACGATCTTGCTGTGGTCTGCGCTGATGTCTGCGGACATGACGCAATCCATCTCCTTGCCCACTTCGGTGATGCGCTTGCCGGTCTTCACATCCCAGACAACAGCGTGGCCGAACTTGCCGCCACGTCCCCCGCCCATGACGAGGAGGGAACCGCTGCTGCTGAACTTCAGCGTGCGGGCATACCCTTCCGTATAGGGGAAGATGCCGACGAGCTGCTGGCTTTCGGTATCATAAAGGAGCACCTGCTTCGGCGAGGCGACGGCCACAAGATTCGTCCACGGGCTGGCCGCCATGGCGGTGACCGCGGTAGTGTGCTGCGTCACGATGACGGGCTCCAGCAGCACGTGCTCAGGACGCGCGATGGGGCCCTCCGGCTTGCCCGCGCCGGCGGCGACGTTGAGATCGATCTTCGGCTTGCTGGATTTCTTCGCGAGGCTGGACTTCGTTTCCAGCAGGCCGCCATCGATCCACTTGGCCATCAGCGCGATGTCCGCGGCGGACAGGGGCGAACCCTCCGGCGGCATGAAGGGCTCCTCGAGCTTCTTGGTGGTGGTGATCATGCGGCTGCCACCCGAATTGCCCGCTTCCACCACGGCGCCACCGCCGCCACCTGACATCAGTCCGCCGAAGGAGGTGAGGTCCAGGTCGCCCTTCTTCTTGTCCGGGTTGTGGCAGGAGAAGCACTTGTTTTCCAGCATCGGCTTGATGTGGTCCACATAAGTGATCTTCCCCCCGTCCTGGGCGATGAGCAAGCCACTGGACGTGAAGGAGATGGCAATGAGGGAAGCAGGGAGATTGATTTTCATCATGCGGGAGGGCACCTAAGCAACTACGGTCAATCGAGAGGAATTGTTTCGGGAGGATGAAGGAGTTTGCAGGAGCTTCGCGGGGAGTGATCCGGCGTTGCGGGGAGGGGGTGCGTGAGTGGAAGGGTGGCTCGCAGGCGGGTGGTACGTGGTGGGGCGTACTCAGGTTAACCGCAAAGGGGCAGAGGGGCGAAGGACGCAGAGGATGGGAGGGTGCGGTGATGGGAATGTGTGCGCGGGCTTGGGGTGGTATGCCTCGTAGCGGAGGAGGCAGAGACGCGCAGGTAGGGACCGTGGAGGAAGACTTGGAACCGGCCGTGATAGCGGAGTTGGTGGGTTTTTGTCGCAAAGCAGCGAAGCAGCAACGCAGCAAAGATGGACAGGAAGTCGGGTCTCCTGACCGGACAGTGGTTGGCGGGTTTTCCTACCCGCCTCTCTCATTCGGCGATATCACGCGGCGGCTGCACAACATTTCCGTATACGCACCGGGCCTCTGGTTCTAGAAAAAGACAAACATGCCAACGTTGCTGCTGCTTCTCATCGCCACCGCCTGGATCATCACAGGCTTCGCGGCTTACGGATGTGTGCTGCTTGCCATCTTCGCATGGCTCAACCGAAGGACGCTGGATCCCACCCGACTGCCGCAGGTGCTGCAGGCCGGCTGGAAGTCTGGCATGCTGTCGCTGGTTTGTGTTCTCACTGCTGCGCTCATCCTTCTGATCATCAATTTCTCGCAATATCCTCTGAGCGAACTCAGCATCGCCGACGTGATGGAATGGAGCAAAAATATGACAAGAGGCCTCACCGCCGTGGCCGGGATCGCGGTGATTTCTATTTTGCCCACCGGAGCCTGCTGGTTCTGGGAGCGGAGCTTGCGAGGGAAGAGGGCGGCTGTGCGTGTAATGAAATGGAGTGAAATGAATTGGAATGAAATGAACAACACCCGGGATGGATAGGTCGACCCAGCCTGCATGCACTCCTCGCCATTTCTTCCAAGAGCAGTGTCCAATCTCGAGCTGCTGTTTTGGTTTGCTGTCATCACGGTTGGAGTGACCTCCACCCTGCTCTCCTATGGTGCGCTGGCTGTCGCGCTTCGGAGCCAATTTAGACGAAGCTCCCCAAGGAAGCGGAATCGACGTCTGCCACGGATGCTGAGAGTCTCCTACCGCCAGGGGCGGTGTGCGCTCGTGTGCGTGGGAGTCTATGTTCTCTTTATCGTTGGTCGATTTGTCGTGGAACGTTCACACTGGAATGCCGCGGACGTCGTGGAGATCTACCGGGATCTCGCGGAGCACGTCTTCAGAACCTTTCCGCTGGCTGCCGTGGTGATCGTGCCCTTTGGCGTGAGCTGGGTCTGGATGCGCCGCCTCGGCCGGATGAAGAACCGGTGGCAGCGGGTGTGAAAAGAGCATTTCCGTGCGTGCACCGGGCCTCAGATTTGAGATAAGATAAAACATAAACATGCTGGACCCGCTTCTCATTCTCCTCGCCATCACCTGGCTCGTGTCAGGTTTCATGGCGTACGGACACGTGCTGATGGCCACTGTCTCATGGCTCGACCGAAAGTGGCCGGACCCTGCCGGACTGTCGCAGGACCTGCAGACCGGCTGGAAGTGTGGCCTCCTGTCGCTGGGTTGTGTCGTCACCGTGTTGATCATCATTCTGATCCTTACTTGCTCCAATCATCCGCTGACTGAATTCAGCGTCACCGCCGTGATGGAGTGGAGCAAGCATTTCAAGACTGCCTTCATTCTCACGAGCCTACCCGCGGTGATTGCTATTTTGCCCACCGGAGTCTGCTGGTTCTGGGAGCGGGGCCTGCGGGCGCGGGGAATACGAGGGGATGCCCTCATTTGATTTGATCTGATGAGATGAGATGAATCGAAGACTTCCCGCAGGCATCGCGAAAACTGATTCCACAATTCCGTGGACTGTGACGACCTTTTGTGGAGGATGCGCACGGCATGATGTCATCTGACACGCTCCTCTTGGCGTATATTGTTTTCATCCCTTTCTGGGCGGTCGTGACACTTGGAGCGTACGGCGGGCTGATCATTGGTCTGTTCGCCCGCTACTGGACAGACATTGACCGCAGCGAACTGCCGGGCCTGCTCCGTGGAACTTCGAATTTCGGACTGGTGTCGATGGGGAGCATCGTGGCGATGTTCGGCCTTGAGATCTCGTTTCGCCTGTCCTGGGATGGCAGAATCAACCTGACGTCCATCATGCAGTGGATTGATGGCATTGCCGTGGGCGCGTCGCAGCTGGCAGGATTTGCGGCGATCACGAGCGTTCCCACCACTTGGTGTTTGATCTGGGGCGCAATCCTTCGTGGCAAGCGACTCTGAACGCGGTAACGGCAGATGCACGCATTCAAGGAGCATGGAAGTTTCCGCGCAGGCATTCCGAAAACTGTCTCCACAATTCCTTGGACTATGACGACCTTCTGAGGAGGGTGCCGCGGCATGATATCCCTACCTTTCAGCCAGCAACCTTTTCTCGCGGCGAA
This sequence comes from Roseimicrobium sp. ORNL1, assembly GCF_011044495.1. GTDB lineage: Bacteria > Verrucomicrobiota > Verrucomicrobiia > Verrucomicrobiales > Verrucomicrobiaceae > Roseimicrobium. The sequence goes on along the minus strand of NZ_CP049143.1, from coordinate 2,786,196 downwards.
CGCGTACTTGGAACTCCCCCGGCCATATGATGGTGAAGTCTTTCTTTCGATTGCCCTTGCCTCCATCTGGCTGACGGCCACGCTCATCTCGTATGGCGCGCTGCTGATGGCACTGAAGACCCGCTTCTCCCGGCGCGCTCCAGCGAAACGTAACCGGCGCCTGCCCAAGATACTCCGTGTCTCCTACCGGCAGGGCCTGCTCGCGCTCGTGGGGGTGGTGTTGTATTTGGGTTATTACATCTATCGATTTTCCGTCTATCCCACTCGGAGCTGGGATGCGGAAACTGTGGCGCGCATGGGTACGGGCCTTGCCGAAACCGCCGCCATTGCCGGACCCTTCGCCGTCGCTGCTGTCATCTCGCTGGGTGCGAGTTTGATTTGGATGCGCCGTTTGCAGCGGGTGGCGGCTTAGGAGGAGGCTCCATCATCCGGAGAGGATGATGGCTCGATGTCTGGGTGCCGAGCTGGGTTTTCTGCACGTCTCGTGAGACGGATCATCACTTGAGACAACGAAGCATCTGCGGTGCACCACCTTGCGCGCAGCGCCTTGGAGTGCGTGCGCGTAGCGCCGCTTTGGCGGGAAGCTTCGGTGCGGAGCATCGGGCAGCTGCCTGCTGCAGCAGGCAGCGTTGCACTTTCCAGCATTCCTTCATCCCGCAGGCTTCGTTCCGGGTCTTGCTGCAAGTCAGGTATCAACACGCTCGCAACATCATCTCGCAAAGCGGTGCTTCGCACACGCACTCCAAGGCGCTGCGCGCAAGGTAGCCTGCTGCTGGGAAAGGTACAAAGTTATTGGTGCTTTGGAAGTCACGAGACGCTTCCATGAATTGCACCCCATGCCTTGGGCGAGGTAGAATGCCAGGGGTTCGGAAACGAGGCGTTCCCGTTCCTTGGGCCTGTGGCGATGTGTTGAGAGGGAAGACACACTGTCTCGAAGCGATTTCGCTCACCACGCTCTGCGAGGAAAACGTCCCTCCTCCAATGGGACGGTAGGGATGTGCTCCTGCGTGTCCGGCTTCAGGTGGGCGGAGGGGTGCGGAGCGGCAGTGTGATGTGATGGCGGCTTGCGGCGTGGAGGCTTCCTGCGTCCTTTGCCACTCTGCCTCTTTGCCCCTTTGCGGTTAACCGAAGTCGTCCTTGCTGCGCGAAGAGCGAGTGGTGCGCTGCAGGACCCGTCAGGCGAGGACGCCTAACGACCACTGTCAGGCGGGGACGCCTAACCTCCATACAGGTAGAGCCATCCACCACGAGTCCCGAGCGTCTCTGCCTCCTTGGCGTCGAAGTGAACCACCTCTCTCCACGGTGCACGACCACAGCAGTCGCCAACTCACTCACTCCTCTGCGTCCTTTGCCACTCTGCCCCTTTGCGGTTAACCGGAGTCGGCCCTGCTACGCGAAGAGCGAGTAGTGCGCTGCAGGACCCGTCAGGCGAGGACGCCTAACGCCCAATGTCAGGCGGGGACGCCTAACCTCCATACAGGTAGAGCCATCCACCACGAGTCCCGAGCGTCTCTGCCTCCTTGGCGTCGAGGTGAACCACTTCTCTCCACGGTGCATGACCACAGCAGTCGCCAACTCACTCACTCCTCTGCGTCCTTTGCCACTCTGCCCCTTTGCGGTTAACCGAAGTCGTCCTTGCTGCGCGAAGAGCGAGTGGTGCGCTGCAGGACCCGTCAGGCCGGAGGCCTAACGACCACTGTCAGGCGGGGACGCCTAACCTCCGTGGGGAACGTCAGGCCCGTGCAGGTGGCGATGCGGGACGCGGGGATTCGAAGGGCCTCCGGGCTTCCCCTTTCATTCACGCTCCCCTGCCCCGTCGCATCCGGTCCCATCCCATCGGTGAATGAAAGACAGCATCGAGGCGCTTGCTATAGATATAGAATCGAGGGTCCCAGCGTATCTGTTATCTGAGGCCGCCCCGGCATCTGCTAGTACGGATGCGGGACAGCGGAGGCGATGCTGAGTCAGCCGACTCATTGACACGGGTGCGATAAAACTCCCTTCTCCAAGCACATGTTTCCACAAGTTTTGAATATTCTAGGCAGCCTCTGGGCGATCGCGACCCTGGTGACGTGGGGCGGGCTGGCGGTGGCAGTGCTGACGCGTCTCGGGCTGGCGCGTCTCGGGTTCTACTGGATGGATCCCAAAGCACTTCCGGGAATGCTGCGTGTCAGCAGCAGAGCGGGGTTGGGAGCGCTTGGCTGTCTCCTGCTTCTTTCAGCCTTGATGAGCGTCAGTTTTGTATGGTCGTCATGGTCGCATCGAGTACCGTATTTGAAGTCCTTTGGTCACTTTGATTACTTTGTGAGGTGCGGCTACAACCTTTACGAGAGACTCAGCCCGATAGGTATCCTGGCCGCGATCACCCTGGTGCCCACCGGTGGGCTCTGGCTCTGGGAGAACAGGATGCGCCGTGCCGCACGAGGGTGAAGTGCCTGAGACTCTGCTCGCCATCGAGGTTCATGTGATTTGATGAAATTCTGATAGATGGCGGGATCGTGATCGTTGGAGAGGGCAGTCAGACTTCTCCTGAAGATGCACACCTCTTTCTTTTCCCGATTCCTGGCCATCGCTGCGGTCACCCTTTCCCTGGGCGCCTTCGCTGCGGCGGAAGAGACCGTGCCCACCTCGCCCATGCCGGTGGACAATGATCTGCCGCAGCCCCTCAATCCGGAGGAGACGGCGGAGTTGCTGATGCACTCGCCTTTCACGAGGAACTTGAACCTGGAGGACTCGCTCCAGCTCACGGGTGTGGCGTATGTGGACGGGAAGCCGGTGGCCACCGTGTACAACCGGGAGACGCGGCAGAGTTTTGTGGTCTCCGACCAGCCGAATGCGAGTGGCTGGTCGCTGAAGGATGTGGCGCCGAGCACGGACCTGAAGACCGCGCATGTGACCATGATGATTGGCCCTGAGGAAGTCCGGCTGGCGTATGGCAATGAGCAAATCACCCCAGGCTCCGCGAAGAAGGGTGTGCCCACGTCCTACCAAGGACGCACAGACGTGCCCTCTGGCCAGATGCCGATGGTCGCGAACAACAACGGCGGCAATAACAACAACAGCCACATGACGCCGAGCGGAAAGATCCGCACCTCCTCCTATCTCGGGGACAACGGCCGCGAGATGTATGCCTCGCTCTCGGACAAGGCGCGGGACAAATTCAAAGAAGTGGTGCGCGCACGCTTCGAGCAGAAGCCGGACATGACCGACGAGCAACGCAGCGCGTATGCGCAGAAGGTCTTCAAGAGCATCAAGGAATCCGATGCGAAGGCGGGTGGGAATGGAAATGGGAATGCGAAATCCAATTCGAATGGGAATGCGGGCAATCGGGATAACAGGCGGGCGGATAGGGGGAGCAGGTAAGGCGCTCTAGCACATCAAAGAAACGACAAAACCGCAGTTTTCGCCGCTGTAGTGCGGGCGGAGCGGTCCAAGGAGTGGGGGCATTCCTGTCCCCATAGAAGTGTTGCATGCCGATTGGGCAGAGCTTTGCTGATTGAGGTGAATCGCAAAGCAGCAGAGCCGCGAAGCATCAACGTATTAGCGAGTACACGTGGCGTGTTGGTGTTTGCGCAACATGGCGCGGCGAATTGAATCAGGAGACTGCCAACCCAAAATGGGGGCAGGAATGACCCCACTCCTTGGGCCTGCTGCAATGCGATTGGCGAATGCATTGCGCCGAGGTGGCATCAGGCAAATCACCCCAGGCTCCACACCCAGAGCAATCTCCCAAAGCGGTGCTCCGCACCGCACTCCAAGGCGCTACGCGCAAGGTGGTGGGCTGAGGGGCCGTGTGCTGTTGTCAGGCAGCTTCATCTCACGAGACGATTGTTTCGATGGACGGTGACAGACAAAACAGTTGACCTCATTTCGAGAAAACATTTCGCGCGGTGCGCCGTCTTTTCTGCACTGCATGTTTTCGAAGCCCCCCACTCCCCCGCGCCTTCTGCTTCCCTTGCTGCTGCTGGCCACCGTGTTGCTTGCCACGGCTGTGCAGGCGCAGTCGCTCTCTCTTGTGGCGGCGTACACTTTCGAGAACGATGGTTCTCTGAGCTCCAACTACGTTCGCAGCGGCAGAAGCGTTGTCCTCAAGCCGGAGTTCATCGCCGTATATAACGCGAAGCCACCGGCCATCACCTCGGTGAAGTGGAAGAACCCGATCTACAACCTGGTCGGCTGGAAAACCGCGGATGGCGGCACGGTGCAGGATGTCTTCAAGACGGGCGAGGTCATCCGCTTCACGGCACCGCAAGTGAAAGAAATACCGTACGGAAGGAAATGGAAGTTCACGAATGAGTTCGCAGACCTGGAAGCGGAACTCACCCTTCCCATGGGGTGCGCTGAGTTCAAGCTGCGCTACACCCTCACGCCAAAGAAGGCCAGCATGTGGAGCGTGGCGTACAGCGGTGCACCGGCCGCAGACCTCGCGGACGTGGAGGAGCTGTGGCAGCCGATGGTGTGGGATGGTCGGCGGCTGCCGGAGGAGAGTTTCCTAATTCCGGACGAACACTGCACCCTCCCCGGCTGCCTCGTGCAGACGAAGAACGGCACCCTGGGCGTGATGGCGGACCCGGGTCAGTTCCCCTTTGTGATGCCCAGCTCACTGATTCGCCGCTTCGGCGTCGCAGTGCGCAATGCGGAGGGGAAAGCGCAGCCCCTGGTGTTTGCCCCATTTCCTGGCACAAAGGACTCCGTGCTCAAGGCGGGACAAGCGCATACGTTTGAGCTCGCCGTGGCGCATTCGGAGAGGTCTCTCGGCAATACCTTTGAGCAAGTGGCGCGCGACGTGTGCGGCTTTCGCGATCGCCGTGAGAACACGCTCGTCTCGCTGAACACGGCACTCGATAACATGCTCGATTATGTGCTCGGCCCCTGGGGAAACTTTGATCCGCACAACAAAGCCTTCCACTATCCGGACTCACCCGGGTCGGTGAAGAATGTGAGCAGCCTGCATCCCATCGGCCTCGCCACGGTGGCGGATAGTGAGCGACTCTTCCGCGAACAGGGCGTGCCGATTCTGGAGTTCCTCATCTCGCGGGAGAAGTTCCTCTTCGCACTGAATGACGAGGGCATGAAGTCCAGCCAGGTGCCCTCACGCCGCATGAATGGTCCTGCGATGCCAGTCTCCGAACTCGCCGTGCTGCAGCGTCTCACGCATGGCGCGGCGCCGTACTTCCGCGCGCAGGTGGAGCGGCTGCATGGTGTGGACCGCACACTGAACATGGACTGGGTGACGAAGGGCGCCACGTGGCAGAATGACCTGTGGCTCTACCGCACCACGGGCGAGTCACGCTGGCTGGACTCCGCGAAGAAGAAGGCGGATGCGTACATCAGCACGCGACTCGACAAGGAGCCCGCGGATTTCACCGAGGCGGCGAATGGCACCTTCTTCGAATACATGCTGCCTGCGTGGAAGGACCTGTATGAGCTGTGGCTGGAAACGAAGGATCCGCGTCACCTCGCCGCGGCACATCGTGGCGCGCGGCGATATGCGCAGCTCATCTGGTTCTACCCCTCCGTGCCGGAGGGCGAGGTCACGGTGAATGAGAATGGATTCGCCCCGCGACGTGGCAATCTCGACAAGCCCGGCCTGCTGCCTACGGCGAAGGAGACGGTGCCTGCATGGCGCGTGTCCGAGCATGGGCTCACCTGTGAGGGCAATGGCACCGTGCAGCGGCTCGCGCTCTACCTCGCCACGCATGCGCCGCTCTTCATGCGACTGGCACACGACACGGACGATGCCTTCCTGCGGGACATCGCACGCTCCGCGATGATTGGGCGCTTTGCGAACTTCCCTGGCTATCACTTCAATACCAAGTACTCCACCGCGCAGGAGAAGGCGGACTTCCCACTGCATCCGCATGAGGAGCTGAAGCCCACCACCTCCTTCCACTACAACCATGTGCTGCCCATGGCAAACCTGGTGGTGGATTACCTCATGGCGGAAACGTACGACCGCTCGCGCGGCGCCATCGACTTCCCCGGTGAATACGCGGAGTGTTATGCCTTCATGCAAAGCCGCGTGTACGGCGCGCCGGGCAAGTTCTATGACCAGACGAACGTGCGTCCCTGGATGCCGGAGCGGCTGGTGAAGACGGACAACGTGCAGGTGAACTACATCGCCGCACGTGGCGAAGATACCGTGTGTCTCGCGCTGATGAATGCGTGCGCTCGCGAACTGAAGGAGGTGACGGTGCAACTGGACCTCGCACGCTTCGCCGATGGCGCGGCGGGTGCGAAGCACGTGAAGGTGTGGCGGGACAACACGGCGCAGGCAGAAGCTCTCACGATGGAGAATGGCACGATGAAAGTCGCGCTTTCGCCCAAGGGCATCACCGCGCTGGTGGTGGAAGGTGTGAAGCCGAAGGTGGAGTTTCAGAACAAGCTGGACGCGAAACCGGCAGGAGCGGATGCGAAGGTGGTGACGCATCAGCGCGTGAAGACACCCTTCGGCGAGGTGGAGGCCATGGTGCTGTCCTTTGGTCGTGAGGTCTCGTGGGTGTATGCCTGGCTCGCCGCGGATGCCACGCAGGTGAAGTCTGCGCGCCTCTCCCTCGAGGTGGATGGGCGGAAGGAGACGCAGAATGACGCGGAGTTTCCGTTTGAGTTCAGCGTGCCGCTGCGTGCGGGGGACAAGGAGGTGACGTTGGAAATTGAGGCTGTGTCTCCGTCGGGTGAGACGTTGCGTGCGGAGAGTGTGCGGCTGGGGAATCCGAATCCGTGAGGGGGTGGGGAGATCGAAAAATTCGTCTCAACACATCGAATAACGAACCTGGTTCCCTTTCATCTGGCACGTGGAAGGATCGCTTTGCGTCTTGGAGTGCGGTGGCAAGCGCTAAGGCGCGACACCGCTTTGAACGGAGAGAATGAGAATGATGGAGCGGAATCACGGTCGAAGTTTCGGATGCTGGATTCCACTCAAGTTGCCCAGCCCATCAGGACGAGACTCCTTCGTTCAAAGCGGTGTCGCGGCCTCAAGGGAGGCCTGTGCCACCGCACTCCAAGACGCAAAGCGAACTGGTTTATTGAGCTGGCACGCAGTGCGCTATCTCCCTGTTTAAACAACGCACAGTTTCCTATTTTATAGAGCTTCGCCTCCCCTCCCCTTCCCTACTGCACAAAGATGAACTGCTGCGTATTGATGAGTGCGTAGATGAGGTCTTCGGGCTTGTCCAGGCCGCGGGCTTTGGCTTTTTCCCAGGCGGCTTTCTCGGCGGCGGTGGGCTTCCTTGTGAGAAGAGTTTGGTAGATGATGTCCACCTGGTCTTCGGGATACTGCGCGCGGGTGAGATTGAGGCCGAGCTGGGTGTAGCGTTTGGTGATTTCCTCAAAGATGGAGCTGTTCATCAGCACGAGCGCCTGGGCGATGGCGGCATCGGCGCTGGAGTTCTCAATCATGTCGCGGTCGCTCTGGCCGAACTCGCGGAGGAAGTGCCCGCGCGGCGCGGGTGAGTCGAGCTCGGCGGCGCGCTTCCACTCGGCGGCGTGATGACGGCGGGCGGCGATGTATTTATCGATATCGGTCGAGGGAATCGCATAACGCTGGGCTTCAGCACGGAAGATGCCATCGCGAGTCTGCGCGGCGGCTTCTTCATCATGCTTGATGGCGGGGTCGAGATCATAGCCGGGCACGGGGATGTAGTCGCGCTGCTGGCCGGCCTGTTGCAGTTCCTTCATCGTGGGCGTGCGCACCGGGATGGGTGCTGGCGCGGGCTGGCCGGTCTTCTTCGTATAGAGACGGGCGACGGCGGGGACGACGACGTTGTCATGGATGCCGGTGCGCGAGGTGAAGCTCAACATGCGTATCTCGACATTGAGCTTTTCCATGAGGGGCTTGTCCTTGGCCTTCTGCGCGGCGGTGAACTTGTCCTTCAGCACCTTGGACTCCTGGGCGCTGGCTTCATAGGCGAGGGCGGCCTTCATGGAGCCGTCGAAGACTTCCTGCGCATCGAGCAGGTCAAGGGCATCGCTGAGCTTGCCCTTGTATAAGATGCGCGAGGCCATGTCCGCATCGATGCCGTGGCGGCGGGGAAGCTCGGGATTCGGGTTGATGAGGGTGATGAAGGAATCCCATATCTGCTCCGCGGTCATGCGGCGCAGGAGCGGGCCGGTGAAATGACAAGCCTCGCCCGGCTGCAACTCCACGCGTGAGGCCTCGCGCTGGTAGGCATCGGTACGATAGAGCACGGCGAGGAAGGCGCGGGTGTCATAGCGCACGTCGCGCATGAGCTGCTCCAGGGAACGCATGAGCTCGGGGTCGCCCGCCACGGTGTGGTCGGTGATTTCATCCACCGGCTCGATAAGGCCGCGCCCGAAAACTTTCTTCCAAAGGCGGTTCGCGATGACGGTGGTGAAGCGTGGATTCTGCGGTGAGGTGAGCCAGTCGGCGAAGGCCTTCACGCTGTCTTCCTTCAGCGGGTCGCAGGTGACCTTCTCCCCGAGCATGGTGGCGGGAGTGATGCGGTCCTTGGGCCTGGCGTCGCTGTATTGATAGTCGTGCGGAAGCTTGAGCTGGCGCTTCTCCGGCTCGGCCTGCACCTTGCTGTAGCGGACGAAGTCGCCGAGGTTTTCTGAAATGGTGCCGAGCCAGCGTGCCTGCGCGGCCTGCTGGGGATTTTTCTCCGCAGTGCGCCGCATCTTGTTCACGGTGTCCTGCGCGGTGATGCCGGTGTAGTTCGTCTCCAGGGGATAGGTGAAGGCCGCCATCTGGTAGAACTGCATCTGCGTCGTCTTGTCGAAGGGATCATTATGACACTGCGCGCACTCGATGCGGGTGCCGAGGAAGATGCGCGAGGTGCTGGCGAGATTCTCGAGGGGCATGCCGAGGTCGCGCATGTAGTAGCCGATGGCAGGATTCTGCCAGACCTTGCCCTGAGCGGTGAGGAGCTCGTGCACGAACTTGTCATACGGCTGGTTCTCCCGGATGCGCTGCTTCACGTGCTCGACATACGGCTTGGAGGTCATGTTCCCCTGGCCGCCGTTGGCATTCGACTGCACGCGGAGGATGTCTGCCCAGAAGGCGTACATGTGCAGTGCGTGGCCTTCGCTGGCGAGGAGGGCGTCGATGAGGGCACCACGCTTCTTCAGGAGCGGGGCATCATCTTCCAGATAAGCGCGGGCCTCCTGCAGGGTGGGAATGCGGCCCATGATATCCAGATACACCCGGCGGATGAAGGTCTCCTCGCTCGCGGGTGGATTCGGCGTGACGTTGTTCTTCTGCCAGTGGGCGATGAGGTGGTTGTTGATTTGGACGGCGGCGGAATCGGGGGACGATGGTAGAGTGGGTGCGGGTGCGGGGACAGGCTTCGCATCCGCGGCAGTGACAAGACTCGCGAGACCGAGGGACGCGATGAGGGCGGCGGCCACCGTGAGGAAATGGAAACCGCAGGCGCGAGTGTGGGTGCGGGCGGCAGGAGTGAGTTTCATGTCGCAGGTGTGAGTGGCACGCATACGGGTTTGGCCGAAGGGTTCTTGCGGCTTGCAGCCTTGTCTGTTCAAAAGCATGATGATTGCAACGACGAACATGCAGACAAATACCGACGGCAGCGACAGTGAGAGCACCCCGGAATCGCGTTCCGCTTTTCGCAATATGGGCTGGGCGCTCGCGCTGCTGACGGTGCCGGTGCTGTATGTGCTGACGCTGCCACCGGTCAGACTGACGACATTCAAGGTCGGTGGCCAGCCCGCCATCCTCAATCCACCGAAGTGGCTGCGGGCGTACTCGGCCCCGTATGACTGGTTGATTGAGGAGACACCTCTGCGCATGCCGCTGGTGAGGTATACCATATGGTGGATGACCTTGTTTGATGATGACCATTCCACAAGGCCACCCCCTCTACCAATGAACCCATGAGTGATGCCCCGTCCCATGATGAGCGGGAACATGAGCGACCCGCAACCGCATCCTCCGCGTGGATGGCCTGGATGCTCGCGCTGCTGGCGGTGCCGCTGCTGTATCTGCTGACGCTGCCGCCCATCTTCTTTCTGGCGATGCCTCGCAAACTCTCGTACGGGGTGCCGCAGCGCCCGCCCACGTGGCTGATGATTTATACGAAACCCTATCTCTGGGTCGCGGAGGAGACACCGCTGGGATATCCGCTGAACAAGTATGGAGCGTGGTGGCGTGCCGCGCTGGAGTGAGTGGGTAAATGCTGTGTAGAGGGAGGAGATGCTATTGGAAGGTGAAGGTGAGGCGGTAGGAATGCGCTCCTGCGCGTCCGACTTCAGGCGGGCGGAGGCGGTGTGGAACTACGGCACGAAACGGCCTCACCACATGGCATCCCCCTCCCCCTCCGCCCACTATCTACGGACGCGCAGGAGCGCATCCCTACCGTCCCTTTTTGTGGAGGAGCGGGCCCCACGATCAACGAATCGTGGATCATGGGGAAAATGAGTCTATGGTGCTCCCCCACCCTGTTCTGCTTGCCCGGTGAATCCAGTTCGCCCCCTTCACTTCATTTCACTTCACTGCACCGCGCTTGATTCGCTTCGAATCATTCGCTTTCACTTTCACTTTCCATTCACTCCATCTCACTCGTGATGAAAACGACTTTCTTTTCCCGCCTGCATCTGCGTGTCTGCGGCGCTTTCCCTTTCTCTCGTACTGCATGGGCATCTACGTCTGCATCTGCATCTCGCGCGGTGCTTTCGCTGGCTGCGGCGGGGTTGATGCTGGGTCTGCTGCCCAGTTGTGTCTCCGCGCCTGCAAAGTCAACCGTGACCGCGGTGCGCGGCTTTGACCTGAAGCGCTATGAGGGCCGGTGGTATGAAATCGCAAGGCTGGACCACCCCTTTGAGCGCAACCAGACGAATGTGACCGCGACGTACTCCGAGAGCCCGGATGGCGGGATGCTGATACTCAATCGCGGCTACGATACGAAGTCCCGCAAATGGAAGACCTCGGATGGCCATGCGAAGAGGGTGGGTGATGCGGGCACGGGCAGCTTCAAGTCGAAGGTATACTCCCCTTTCTACGCGACGTACCACGTGATTGCACTGGACCAGAGGAACTACAGCTATGCCCTCGTATCCAGCGAGGACAGGGACCACCTGTGGATTCTCTCACGCACGCCGCACATGGATGAGGGAACTCTCGTGGAGCTGAAGTCCCGCGCACGCTCGCTGGGCTACCCGGTGGAGGAGCTTATCATGGTGTCTCATGAGTCCGTGCCGGAGGAGGGCTGAGGTGAAGGGCCATGAGTGGGCACGTCCGCGCGGGGTCATGGATGGATCCTGCGTCACGCAACTCGTTATGTTGCCTCCCGCGAGGTGTATAGGCGCCCGGCTAAAAACGTGGTGAGAGGAACAGGGAAATGACGCGCGGCGCGCCCATGCAACGTGCCAGGTCGCTTTGCGTCTTGGAGTGCGGTGGCAAGCTTCAGGCGCGACACCGCTTTGAGCGGAGAGAGAAGCGTCATAAAGCGCTCTCTCGTGCCAATTCCAAGATGGACTCAAGCTGGATCATTGGACACTGTATTGCTCCAACGCTCTGCGGAACATCAGAACTAGATTCCTCCGTTCAAAGCGGTGTCGCGCCTTAGCGCTTGCCACCGCACTCCAAGACGCAAAGCGCTCCTTCCACGTGCCAGATGCATGTGGCTTCATCAGGTCGTTCGCTACTTCCACAGGTTGCCCTCCTCCAACCTGAAGTGCAGGCGCGAAGAGAACAACATGTGCGACTGCTATTGGCACAGCCATTGGCAGAGGAAGATTGCGCATGAACTGCAGCCCGTGTTATATCGCGGTCATGGCAATCAAGAGAATGGATCACACCACCATCGTCGTGGAGGACCTCCCGGCGGCCATCGCGTTCTTCACCGCGCTTGGCATGGCGCTGGAGGGCCAGACATCCGTGGAGGGAGACATGGTGGACCGGCTCTGCGGGCTGGAAGGCACGCAGGCGGACATCGCGATGATGCGGACGCCAGATGGCGACGGGCGTGTGGAGCTGACGAAGTACCACCATCCTGCGCTGGTCACGGTTGAGCCGGCCATCGCTCCGCCAAATACGCTGGGCCTCCGGCAGATCATGTTTGCGGTGGAGGACATTGACGACACTGTGGCACGCATGCGCGAGCACGGCGCGGAACTCCTCGGCGAGATGGTGCAGTACGGGGACGCCTACCGGCTGTGCTACCTGCGAGGTCCCGCGGGTATCATCGTCGCGCTCGCGGAGGAATTTTTCTGATGAGCGTGCACCGCCTTCCTCGAAGGGAGACACGGTGCCTGATATGTTTGCCATGAATGTGACTGATGACGATGCACTGGAGAAGCGCACGCTCGCTCATACGTTGGGATGGATTCTGGCGGTGCCTGTGGTGTACCTCCTCACGGTCGCCCCGCTGCACCAGGCAGTGTACCGGTGGGGCCCAGGCGTCCCCAATTGGCTCATGGCGTACGAAACTCCCTATTGGTGGGTGGTTCACAACACGCCCCTTGGCCTGTTACTGCGGCCATATGGCGAGTGGTGGGCCTCGGTCTTCGGACTACCTATCGTGACGTAATAATCACGCCTGAAACGCTCTCGCCCGCCTGCGCTGGATGAACGCTGGCGCATCCGGTGGAGGAGCTCATCACGGTGTATCAGGAATGGATGTGCTGGGATACAATCGCAGGCATCCCCTTCCACTTCATTTCAGTTCATCACTCATCCACCACACCCTGTGCGACAAGCCGTCGAGGGGCACTCCGCCGGAGGAGCAGGCAGGCGGAGGCCATGCCCAGCAAGAGCGTGACGGAGGGCTCGGGCACGACGAAGTTTGTCAGGACGATGGAGTTCTGATTGTGGATGACATCGAACTGGCCCACACCTGGCAGAATCACGAGTCCCCCCACTTCATTGGCGAAGGGGCCGTTGAGATTGTTCCCCAGGAGGATGGGAAAGGCATCAATGGCGGTGGGGATGAATCCATTGATGAAGCTGATGGAGAGCGTGATTTGATTGAGCTGGATGCCGGTATTGGTGGTGAGCTGATCGAACTGGGTGATGGGCGTGGTGCCACCGATGTCATAGTTGAACGTGCTCGGGGCACTGACGTTGAGATTCCCATTGATGGTGACGGCCCCGGCCTGGTCCACGGCGGGACCGATTTCCACCGTGACGCCGGCGAAGTTGATGGAAGAGCCGGTGAGTCCGGAGCCCTCCACCATGAGGGTGCCACCCTGAAAGCTGAAATTGTTTCCCTGCATGCCACCGGCGCCGAGTATCTGCGTGATGCCGGCGGTCTGGGTGTAGGAGGTGATCTGCGTCTCGGCACCCTGGAAGACATTGAAGACGCCTACATTCTGAATGACAAAGTTCTGCATGTTCGCGCCCGAGGCGCGGTTCAGCGTAAAGGTGCCGGTATTGCGCAAGGTGTATCCTATCGGACCGACGGCGGCGCCTGCCGCGATGATTCCCGTACTGGTGGGACCGATGATGAGGGTGCCGTTGTTCAAGGCGCTGGCACCATTCAGCAACTGGACGGTGCCATTGATCTGCGTGGTGCCGTCCAGGATGATGTGCAGGGAAGATTGCGTGGTGAAGATACCATCCACCACCGCATCGCCTTCGACATGGATTGTCCGGTTGGCCGCGTTGTTGAAGACCATGCCATTCGAGATGGTGATATCGCGAATGGTGACGTCCGCATTCAGGTCGAACGTGACGTTGTTGGGGATGAAGACATCAAACACGTCCGTGCCGACGTTATTGGGGTAGCCATTCACACTCCCGGTGGGAACCACGGACCAGGGGGCCGTGGTCTGCCAGGTGCCGCCACTTACAGAGGTGGCCGTGTAATCCACCGCGAGCGCCCGCGTCCCCTGGAAACAACAAAACCACCCGGCGAGCAAGGTCCCCATCACGTACCCCGAAAGCATGGCCATGCCGTGCCTGAGACCGAAACTACCGACGTGGCGCATGGCACCGTGGTCCTTTGGGGTTGTGCACGGAGGACAGGACTAAAGGGTCCCAACGCCCCGCGCATTACCGGTGATGCTACCAAAATCTGCAATTGCAGTCAAAACCAATCGAGGGGAATGAGCGCCGCTTACCCGATGGGACTGAGACAGGTAGAACGTCAGCCCCGTGCAGATGGAGTGGTGGGATGCGGGTGGACGAAGGCCCTCCGGGCTGCCCGGACGAAGCCGAGGAGGAGAAGAATGAGCACGCAGGGTAATGGCGGAAACTTTTCTGCAAGGCGGGGTTGCAGGCGATGTTTTCTGACAGAATCTGCAAAAAAATGAGACCTGCGTGGAATGACCAATCTGAGTCCTTCTTTGATCGCCCTGACGTGATCCTTGTGTGCGTCTGGGCATTTTTCCTCATCCCGACACTTGGTCTTATCGCGTGGTTTTTGATAAGCGACCGGCGACAAAAGAGGAAAGATGCCGAACGCAGAGAGCAGGGCGAGGAGGTGCCGGAACGAACATTTTTCAGCAGTCCGGAGATCGGAGAATCAAACATGGGGCCTGGCACGAAGCTGTTCTTTCATGTCGTAGCTCTCATCGGCGTTGCCCTGGTCGGATATTGGCTTACCGAAGGCACGCGCAAACAGTTTGCGGACCTCGAGTCCGGAAAAGTTCAGAGCATCAACGTGGTTTCTCCGATTGCGTGGGCCTATCGCACCATGGGGAAAGGTGGTGCCATTGGTCTAATGTATGGCCTTGTCATTGTGATCCTGTGCATTCTTTGGGACGACACGGTCGATACGTATCGAGCATTTAGGAAGAGTCGCCGGGAAAAGGATAAAGGCGACTCCAGGAAGCCATGACCGCTCGCTCCGCACCGGCTTTGCCAACCGCCGGCGTCCCGCTTTGCACATGGGCGTGAGGTTGACCACGAAGTGAAGCCAATGGGAATCGTCTCGTGAGCTGAGCGACGCCCGACGGTGGAACACGACTCTTGGGCGCGGAGCTTCGAGCAACTTGGCGCGCTCACGCTGGGAAGTTTTGCATCACAAGGACGGATCAGTCTGCGGCCTCCGCTTGGGATTATGAATGGATCCTGCGTCATCCACCTCGCGGTGTTGCCTCCCAAAGCGGTGCTACGCACACGCACTCCAAGGCGCTTCGCGCAAGGTGGAGCCGCTCAGAGAGGCTTCTGACTGGATCGCGTCGGACATATCACGAGACGTGCCAATCACGCGAGGTGCGTAAATGCTGTGGTTGCCCTGCTATTTCGTTGCTTGGCTGCTTTGCGTTATATCACTCACATGGGGTATAACGTCAGCCCCGTGCAGGTGGAGTGGCGGGATGTGGGTGGACGAAGGCCCTCTGGGCTACCCGGATGGGTGGAGTGGCGTTCAGCTCGATGACGAGAAGGAGCACGAGGAAGAGAGTGAGGAGGGGTGTTAGTATCATAAGAAATATACAATACGATGCGATGTGGATGATGGTGGCAGGTTACTGCGCGAGATAGGAATCAATGGCTCGTGCGAGGGCGCTCGCGGGATGGCCGCTGGGGGAGATGAGCTTGGCGGCGGCGAGGGCATTGGGGTGGCCGTGGAACATGGCGTAGGAGGCGCCGGCCCACTTGAACATGGCGATGTCATTCTCGCCGTCGCCGAAGGCCACGACATCGGAGGCGCCGAGGCCGAGGTGAGTGGCGAGGCGGGAGAGGCCATTCGCCTTGGTCACGGTGTGGGGCATGAGTTCGAAGATGCCGCGCTCGGTGTGCAGGGCCTGCATGGGGAGCGAGGTGATCTCGGAGAGATGACGCAGTCCGGCGATGCGGTCGGGCTCGCCGATCCACAGGACCTTGTACACCTGACGATCGAGGATCTGCGCACGCGGGATCTGGTAGGCGGACTTGCCATTGATGCGGTCGTGATAGGCGAGCATGGGGTTGCTGGGGGCATCGGTGACGGTGCCTTCGGTGACCTGCACCAGGGAGATGAGGCCGAGCTGGTCGCCCATGGCGAGGGCGAGCTCCACATCGTCGCGTGTCATGTACTGGCGCTCGAGCACGGTCTGGCGGTTCGCGTGCGTGACCTCGGCGCCCTGGGAGCAGACGTACCAGTCCACCGAGTCGAGCTGGGTGGCGATGGGCGCAATGGCATCGAAGTGGCGGCCGGAGGCAATCACGACGGTGATGCCGCGCTGCTGCAGGCGGGCCACGGCAGCGATATTCTCCGGGCTGGGCCGGTGGTCGGGGCCGAGCAAGGTGCCGTCCAGGTCAATGGCGGCGAGCTTGCCGAGGGTGCGCTTCGCAGGGGCGGATGCTCCCTTGAAGAAGGCGGAGACCGCGGGGTCAGTGGTGCGTGCGGGAGGTGTCGGTGTGAGGAGTGAAGTAGCAATCATCGAATTGTATCTCTTTCTGTAGATAAAGTTGAAGCTGATGGGCATGCGCGTGCCCTGCGTCCGCGTCCGTGAGGACGGGTTCATGAGTTGATTTGTTTTCTGCCTTCTCAGGCGCCCGGCTTCCCTGCGCAGGAGGCGGGCTGTGATGCGCGGCGCGATGCTGCGCTGCACCCGGGGTGCGGCAGCTAAGACGCTGGCTGACTTGGTTTCATGATGCCCAAGGGTAGCGGGTGGAGGCTGATAATTCCAATGGCACTTTCTCATCACGGTGATAACTTTTCGTTATGGACATCCATGAACTGCGCTCATTCGTAGTGCTGGCGGAGCAGTTGCACTTCGGGCGTGCGGCGCGCGTGCTGCATCTGAGCCAGCCGGCGCTGACCAAGCAGATCCGCAAGATGGAGGAAGAGCTGGGCACGGAACTCTTTGACCGCGGGCGGCATGGCACGCGGCTCACGGCCTTTGGCGAGACGTGGCTGGGTCAGGCTCGGCGGGTGATTGCGAGCTTTGAGCAGCTGCTGGAGAGTGGGCGGAAGATGGCGGTGGGGCGCGCGGGGCGATTGCGCATCGGCTTTGGCTTCACCACGCTGGACCTGGTGCCGCGTGCGGTGGTGCGCCTGCGTGAGGCGGTGCCCAGTGTGGAAATCCTGCTGCGCGACATGTCTTCTGCGGAGCAGGCGGAGGCGCTGCGTGAGGGAGAGATCGATATCGCCTTCATGCGCATGCCGCTGCCGTCGGGCATCGGATTTCAAACGCAGGCGATGCCGGTGGTGAAGGATCGACTCGCGCTGGTGACGCCGCGACTCCCGCATGAGCCCGGGCGGAAGCTGCGCCTGGCGGACTGCAGCAAGTCGCCCTTTGTGGTCATCGCGAAGTCGCGCTCACCGGGTTTCTTCAATCACATGCTGAGCCTGTGTGCGGCGCAGGGATTTCACCCACGCATTGTGCAGGAGGTGCTGGAGACGGCCACGGCGGTGGCGATGGTGCGGGCAGGCATGGGCTACAGCATCCTGCCGGAGAGCATTGGCTCACACAGCGGAGCGGGTGTGCAAATTCACCGCATTCATGACCTGAAGTCGATATGGACCGTGAGCGCGGTGTGGCACAAGGGAGACTCCAATCCGATGATTGCGGTGTTCCTGAAGATGTTGAAGAAGGTGATTCAGGATGGGAAGATGGAGGTGGTGTAGTGTGAGTGTGAAGTAACGGAAAGGAAGCAGACTAAAAACAATTTTGTTTCTTCTCATTCAATCATGAAATGGACGCTTTCCATTGTGGCTGTTCCACTGCTCTACTTGCTGAGTGCCCCGCCCATCTTTACGGGACCGCCTCTTTGACAGGGACGTTTCCAGTTTGGGCGCGTTTGTATGGCGGCCCATATGATCGTCTCTGGAAATGGTCGAAGGAATCGTCCTTCGGGGATGCCTTGGTCGACTATAAGCGCTGGTGGCGAAACTGTGTCCCTCCACCAATTCCGATGGCGGGACCTTGGTAACCTGTGCATGGAGGCGTCACGCGTGGGATACATCCATTGTTTGGGAAGCCCGGAGGGCCTTCGAATACCCGGTGAGCGGGTGGATGTCCGGATGGGCTGACGGTGGTGCTCGCTTGGGGAGGATGGATGCAGTTCAACGTCAAGCTGGGCACGATCCGTGTTGACTGAAAGGCAGAGATTCGGAAGATGCAGGCCATGAGAACCTGGGGTTGGACGTTCTCCGTGCTGGCCGTGCCAGTTCTGTATGTGCTGAGCTTCCCCATTGTCGTACGGGCATGGGTTCAGAAACATGGCGTGGCCGTTCCTGAAGGAACTTGGATGCATGCCTACCTGGCACCTTCTCGATGGCTTAACAGCTCGCCGCTTGAGGGCATGTGGCAGAAATACTGTAAGGCCTCTGCGGAGTGGCTTCAGAATGTGATCGATTTCTTATAGTCTTTCTCAAGTGTTTAGAGTGTTTTTATTTAAACCATAGCCGGATTGGATTGCACTTTGGCAACTCGTCCCGGGGGGACGCCGGAATGTTAGCCGGTCGGTGTAGCGAACACTCTGCCGCGTAAGCGGCATGTCTGGACGCGAAGCGCAAACCGTGAAGCCTGAGGAACGAAGGCAATCTAGACGAGCGCAACCACCGGATCATGGACCCAATATTCACGTGTCCCTCCGGGACGAATGCGCTCTTTTTTTCCGCGTTACCGGCTGCAGCCTTATACTAAGGCGAGTGAAAACAGGTCTCTCACGCGACGAGACTGCCCAGCGTATTGCAGAAGGCCCAAGGAGCGGGAACGCCCCGTTCCCGTCAGCGGTCACCACGCCTGATGATGTCGCATGTCGAGCACCCGTTGAGCTCCAAAAGAGTGCTTTGGCGAATACGCGCCATAGATCCTTTCACCCACGGGAACGAGGCGTTCCCGCTCCTTGGGCCTATGCCATGCCCGTGTTCCATAGATACTCTCGTCGCATGAATCACTCCAGGTAGTTCGATGCTTTGCAGACAAAGGCCCTCAGGTCTTAGTGGTACCTCCGTGGGTGAGATGACTCATGCGGCCGGTTTGCCGCCCTTCTCTTGCAGCAGCTTCACTGCGGGGGAGTTCATGGCAAAGGGCAGCACGCAATCGATGGGGGTATAGCCGTTGTCATCGAGTTCATTGGGATCAACCTTCTGTTCCAGAAGGTAGGACATGAGCTCGGCGTCGATGGTGAAGGCGGCGACGTGGAGGAGACTGCGATCGCGCAGGGTGGCGCCGCGTTGTACGCAGGCTTTGATGAAGTCCAGATTTCCGTAGTACGCGGCGCTCCTCACCAGGGAATCCCCGAGCGCTGTGACTTCATTCACGTCATGTCCACTCGCAAGGTGGGAATCGAGAAGCTCAAGGTCACCCCATCGACCGAGCCGGGTGACTTCCTCCTCGGGCTCGGGCGGGGTATCACCCTCGAGCTGGTCCAGCAGGGCATCGACATGGTCTGCCATCGGCACGAGTTCTGCCAGCGCGGGTGGATAGTCCTCATATGGGGCGTCGTGCTGCCAGAGGAAGATGCGGTCATCTTCGAGCGAAAGGCACACACGGTCGCCGTTGCCGGCAAAGGCGATGGGAATCACGCTGGGAGGCAGGTCATCCAGCATGGATTTCACCTGCTCTTCCAGGCTCATGCCCAGTCGTCTCTCCGAAGGTGGATACTTCTGCCCGTGCGCTGAAACCAGGGCGATGGCGTAGAAGGCCTCCAGGTGGCCATGGCTTGCACGGTGACGGTGCGGGTGGCCACCATTGGTACGCAGGAGGAAGGCGCGATAACGCGGAGGCAGTGGGTGCTCCAGCCACTGCTCAAAGGTACGCAGGTCCTGTTCGGTGAGTGGCCGGTAGCTGCCGGTGAAGGTGAGGTCGGACATGCGTGCGGTGATGAAATGAAATGAATGGAATGAATGCGTGAACGGGAGGTGAGACGAGGAGGAACAGCAACCGCAGGCGGCGAGCATAGCTTATACAAAGGTGGGGGCTTGAATACAACAACAGCCCGTAGCGTGATGTGATGTGACGTGACCAACTGATGTGATGCTGACTCGCAGGAGGCCGACATCCATCCCGAGCCCGGCTTCGCTCAAAGCGGTATCGCGCCTCGCGAGGGGCGCATGTGCGTCAAATTTGGGATGGAGTACCCCGGGGTGTATCGAAGGACGACACTTTCATCTGGCATGTGGAAGGTGCGCTTTGTCCTTCACCTGATGCACATGCGCGAAACGCCGAACCAGGCATGGCCCATCGCATCGGCATTCCTGGTTCCATCAAGGCCGGTAGCCATCCGGGCACGAAACCCCTCCGCACAAAATCGCAGACACGCATTTGAGCTTCTTGGGACGAATCGTGTATGGCCTGACGAATGGGAGTTCAGTCAGGCCGGTTACATTCAAGTGTGTTTGATGTGTGCCCGCTGGCTGCATGGGAGTGCGCCAGCGGGCTTTTTTGTTTTCATGCATCTCCTCCCTTCCCTTGAAGGAGGACAGTAGCGTGGGAGTGGCAGTCCCCTCGTCCGTGGTGCAAGCCCCCTCAGAAGGCGGGTGGAACGTCAGGCACAGCAAGATGGCCATGCGCGCTGCAGGTGGACGAAGGCCCTCCGGGCTTCCCCCCCCTTTTCGCGGGGAGTTGCGGCAGGTGAGCGATTGTTTGCCATGGTTGAGCGGTGGTTCGTTCGGGAGAGAACCTGCCGTGGGGTGGAAGCAGAAGGAGGACTCTTGCTCTCCACGGCGAGCTGTGATGTCATGCATGCAGGCAGAAAAAATGCGTGAGGCAACCCACCATGGATACGAAAGAAAATCCTGAAGACGACCATCTCCCCGAATTCGTGAAAAGAAGGCAGGCGGAATGGGAGGCGGAGCGAAGGGCCCGACTGGAACGCGTCAACGATGAAGTGATGCGCGCCACCGTGGCCGGCATCCGCGAGGCCGGGCCGGAGGTGCGCAGAGGGAGGATGGATTTCATGGCCGAGCGGGGGCGAATGTATTTTCACACGCGCGATTCCGAGGAGGAGAAAGCTCGCGAGCCCTGGTCAGTCCTCATGGACTACTGGGACAAATACCAGACCCCGGCACCGGAGCTGGAGACCCTGTGCCTGGAGCGACCATGGTCCCTAGGCGAGTACCTGGCGCCACGACTGGGCCTGCTGCTCTGGCCGCGCTTGCATCCGCGGGGCAAGGCGCACTACCTCGCGGGAGCCTCCTGGCTTTTCCGCATGGGAACACCGGACAAGTGGCTGCCGGAATACTCGGATCCGGAAGTGGCATGGGATGAGGAGAGCCTGGCGGCCTTTGTGTGCAATGCGATCTACTTCAACAAGAATGACCTCTTCCTCAGGACGGTGAGCGGCCAGGACCTGCGGGCCATGACCATTCCGCGCAATCGTGGCGGTGGTACCAGCGCGTGGTTGGAAAAGTACATTCCCAACCATGAGCGTCCGCTGGCGGATGTCTTCTTTGAGTGTGCGGTGCGCTCCCGAAACCCAGCCGTGGCGCGGTACTGCCTGGAGCATGGGGCGGATCCGAACATCCCGGTGATCAATCTCGCCAGTGACTATCACGAGTGGTTCTCCGCGCTTTCCTACAGCCTGTCGCCCTTCTCGGACTCCTCCACACACTGCTTGCCAGAGAAGGATGAGAACGGGGAGCGGAAGGAACGAGAGGACATGGCGGCCATCATCCTCGAGCATGGTCCCGATGTGCAGGGACATCCGCTGGAAGGGCTGAACAAACCGCTGCATACGGCGTGGGTGTGGCGCGACCGCTCCTGGGTGGATGCGTTGCTGAGAAGAGGGGCCAAGTTTGAGGGAGGCTATTTTGCCCGCGAGCCCCTGACCGAGGAGATGAAGCGTGAAGTGCTGCCGCAGCGATGGGCATGGGGATTCGACATCAACGTCAGAAAGAAGGAGCACCTGCAGGAACTGTGGGAGGCTGCGGGCTCCCTGCTACCGCTGGCGCCCTGGCACCACGTGCCGTGGTACCTCAGCTCCCATGCGCACGGCGGCTCCTTCAGCAATTTCCTCGGGCTGGTACTGGTATGGGATGACAGCGCAATGCTGCAGAAGTACTTCGCCAAGGGCCTGCCGATGACACTGACGCTGCCCGATGTGGTGATGGCGTGCAAAGGCAAGGCGGAGCACGCCCTCCCCTATCTGCTGGGGCGCCTGGGCGTGGATCCACATGCGACGACTGCACGGCTGAGAAACCTGGTGCGAGCGCTGGTGCCGGAATGAAGGTGCCCGTCTGCGCTGTACTGTACGGTGATATGATGTGCCATGATATGAAGTAATAGTGTTCCCCCCGCGTAACCTGATGCAGGCTGACGCGAGTCTGGAGACCCACCATGGATGCTGACGAAACTCCTGAAGACGATGAACTCCCTGACGCATGGAAGAAGATGGATGCGGAATTGGAGGAAATACGCAAGGCCCGGCAGGAGCGTGTGAACGATGAGGTGGTGCGCGCCGCAGTGGCTGCGATCCGCGATGCCGGGCCGGAGGTGCGGATAGGGAGGATGGATTTCATGCAGGACAGGCATCGGATACACGATGACTTGGTCCCCATCGATATGGGTGGAGTTCGCGAGCACCTGACTGTCCTCGCGGACTATTGGGACAAGTACCAGAAACTGGCTCCGGAGATGGAGGCCCTGTGCAAGGAGCGGATGTGGTCCGTGGGTGCGTTCATCGGGCCACGTCTGGGTCACCACCTCTGGCCGCAGCTGAACCCCCGGGCAAAGGCGCACTACCTGGCGGGGGCCTCGAGACTCACCGTCTGGGAAAAGACGCACACCTGGATGCCGGACTACTCAGATACCGAGATATCGTGGGATGAGGAGAGCCTGGCGGCCTTTGTCTGCAATGCGATCTACTTCAACAAGAATGACCGCTTCCTGAGGGCCGTGAGTGGGAAGGACCTGCGAGCCATGACCCTCTCGCGCGATCGCCATGGTCATTGCAAGTGGATGGCCCGGGACTTCACCAATCTGGACTGGAGACTGGTGGATATCTTCTATGAATGTGCGGTGCGCTCCATGAATATACCGGTGATGAAGTACTGCCTGCAGCATGGCGCGGAGCCCAATCCGGTGCTGCTGGTCTCGAGATACACCACACGGTGGGTGACTGCCCTGTCCCACCTGATGGATAAGTTCCTCATGCGCGGCTCGCGTTACTGTGGATACACGGGAGGGGGAACGAAGGACCTGGTGGGGCTGATTCTCCAGCACGAACCCCACCCTGAGGGGAACGTTCTTGAGGGACTGAACCGCCCACTCTACATGGCTTGGAGCAGGAACTCGAAGGAGGTGGTGGACATCCTGCTGGATCGAGGCGCGAAGTTTGAAGGAGGATACTTTTCGCGGGAGCCCCTGTCACCAGAGCTGAAGGCTCAGGTGCTGCCACAAAGCGGAATGCCACACGGTGCCTCCAACGCCTTTGGGTTATCCGCCAAGGACCCGAGGAAGCTGCTGGAACTGTGGCATGCTGTGAATGAACTGATACCGCTGACGCCCTGGCATGAGGTACCGTGGTACGAGGGTGGCTGGTGCAACTACATGATATTTGGCAATTTCATGGGGACCGTCTTGAAACGGAATGACCCCTCGTATCTGGAGCGCTACGTCCCGAGGGGGTTGCCGCTGAAACTGACGCTGCCGGATGTGGTCTGGGCTGCGAGGCAGGACCCAAGGGAGGGCTTTTCATACCTGCTGCGCGAGATGGGCCTGGACCCGGTGAGGACGACCGCGCGCCTGCAAAGTGTGATCCACCGGCTGCAACCGGAGTGGCGTGGAAATTGAAGCAAGCTCCTGAGCGCGGGAAACGGGCAATTTGCGATTCTGGAGGTGAGGCCTGAAACCCGGTCTCGTACTTCCCATGAAAACGACAACACATGTGCATGTACTCGCGTTCCGGCCCGCTCCTGCTTCTGTTGCGCCGGTGGTGCTGGCCATGATTGCCTGCTTGTGGCTGGGCATGAGTCTTCTGTCTCCCTGTGTGGCGGCGGACCCGGCCAACCGGTTCTGGTACACGGTGACCATCTCGAGGGTGAACACGACAACGACCTTCACGGGATCGAGCGATCTCGGGCCGGACCAGTTCGCCGTGCGCGTGGCGGGTGAGACGCCGGTGCTGCTGGAGAACCTGCGCGTGGAGGCGCTGGTGCCTGGTGACGATGGAGTGAAATGGCACGCGGTGACGGAGAATCCCAATGTGTACCTGATGCCGCGGGCGGTGCTCTTTTTCCAGGAGCTGCGCATGGACCCACTGATCGAGCGCCGGCAGACGCCAACGACATTCCGGTCGGTGAGGTGAGCAGAGCGGAGCGGAAAGGTTTAGCGCAAAGCAGCGAAGCAGCAGAGGTGAATGCGGTGCGTGGTGGGATGTGGTGTGGTAGTTTCGGATATTCTATATCTGCATTAGATCGTCTCGTGATAGAAGACGAGCACGACGGCGTGAGACGTGTCCATGGCTGGCCAGCTTACGCGCACTCCAAGGCGCTGCGCGCAAGGTGGCACGATGAAAGGGTCGCGCGTCATGAATTGGCACGCTGGAGTCACGAGACGTTTCGTGGTGAGGGAGAGAGCCGGGCTCTGCCTTCCCCCGGCTCGAAGGCGCACTCCCCTCTCCCTTACCCCACCCTAGGGGCGGATCGCGGACGCTGGCATGCGAACCCTGTGCGGTGCCGGAGGGCGTGTTTGCCCCTTGGAAACGGTCAGAGTCGGGCAATATCAATATTTCTTAAAAATATTTACCCTCTCTGGGGCCAGTGAAATTGCACCGCGCGTACCCCTTATAACCCCCTGTCAGTGCCGAATGGATTCCGCTTCACATCTCAAGGGCAAGCTTGAGCACGCTCAATGGCGCGTGAGGTTTGCGCGAAGCCTGTTGGATGTGCACCAGCATTGCGTGGATACCACGAATGAATCCTGGTGGCTGGAAGAGGCAGACCTGCTGCAGCGCCTGGCGGCTGCTGAGGAGGAACTGGCTCTCCAGAGCAGGGAGAAGGCGGGCTGACGCGCGCGGGCATCTTGATGGAGTGATGGAGTTTTGAGAATTCGGAATGGTGATACACCCTCTCATTCCACATCCACCTCTCTTGCCCTCTGCTGATTTTGCTGCCTTGCGTTTCCCTCC
This sequence comes from Roseimicrobium sp. ORNL1, assembly GCF_011044495.1. GTDB lineage: Bacteria > Verrucomicrobiota > Verrucomicrobiia > Verrucomicrobiales > Verrucomicrobiaceae > Roseimicrobium. The sequence continues at coordinate 2,761,277 of NZ_CP049143.1, read as the reverse complement.
TCTTAAAGCGTCAGCGGAGGCAGTGAAATGACTGCTGGCGACCATGGTGAGGGTGAAGGGCGAACTCTGGATGCCGGTGTGCACGAGTGTGATGCGTGTGAGATGCACGATGACGATGCGATGGCGCTCCGATGACCGGCATTCAGTTCACCGCCACTTTCACCAGGAGTATCGAGAGCCCATGAGCGCGCCACTCACGCAGGCACAGGAGCCGGGGAAGCGGTCGCAGCATGCCCAGGAAAGGCCAAAGCCAAAGCAGAGGCCACGGTGGAAGCGAAAATGGAAATGGGTCGTGGGCCTTGTCACGATGGTGGTGCTGGGGCTGATGCTGGCACGTGACATTCCGGTGGCGGGCTGGCTGGAGGGTATCGCGCAGCCGCTGCGGGACATGGGCTGGCTGGGCGTGCTGGCTTATGCAGGCATCTATTTTGTGGTGGGCATGCTGTGCCTGCCCTGCCTGCCGCTCACGCTCATGAGTGGCTACATCTTTGGCATGGCGGGCGGAGTCATCGCCGTGCACACAGGCGCCACGCTCGCGGCAGCATGCGGATTCCTCGTGGGCAGAGTGGCCGGGCGCAGACACGCGGCGGAGTATCTGAAGCACAGCAATCGCTTCCACTTTCTGGAGAAGGCGATTGCGAAGGAGGGATGGAAGATTGTGGCCCTGCTGCGCATGCACGCGATTCCCTTTGGCCTGAGCAATCTGCTCTACGGCATGACGGCGCTGGAGTTCTGGCACTACCTGCTGGCCACGACTCTGGCGATGATTCCGGGACACCTCATCTATGTGTACCTCGGCAAGGTGGGTGGTCGCTATCTGGAGAAGGCGGAACTCACGAACATGGGCCCCGCGGAGTGGACGGCGGCGGGATTGAGCATCGGCAGCGCGGTGCTGCTGGGGTTTGTGGTGACGCGGATGGTGCGGAAGTATGGCAGGGTGAAGGAGATGGAGTAGCCGGTGAGCGGTGCGACGGTGAGCGGTGACATCCCGGAGGGATAAAAGCATGTAGCCGGTGGTTGAGCGTAGCGACACCACCGGAAGGTGTATTTCCAGCCCAGGGTTAGGGAGTCCCTCTTTGCGCATATGCGTCAGGATAAGAAACCACGGGTGACTCTATCAGGGAGGTAGCACCATGCAGATCAACTCACGCCACCAGTTCGCTTTGCGTCTTGGAGTGCGGTGGCAAGCTTCAGGCGCGACACCGCTTTGAACCAAGGAATCTGATTCTGATATCCCGGAGGGCGTTGGTGAAATTCAGCATCCGAAGCTTCCCAAGTGGAAGCGCATCTTGGGAATTGGACCGAGATACCGCGCCTGATGCTTGCCTTTTCCGTTCAAAGCGGTGTCGCGCCAACGCTTGCCACCCGCACACCACGACGCAATGCGTTCCCTCCACGTGCCAGATGCAAGCGAACCACTGTCGTTGTTGGATACGTCCGTCGTTCGCCATCCCTTATCCTGATGCACATGCGCAAAGCAGGACTCCCTAACCCTGGGCTGGACTCCTGCAGCCCTTCAGGCTGCAACTTTGGGAACTGACCAAGACAATAGGTTAGAAAAATTTGTCAGCGCTATTGCGCAACCATCAATAAAACCGCATTTCAGGTCACAGATGGTTGCTTTTTGCCATTAGCTCGCAGACTATCTGCCCGTTCGGCGGGAGGATGAAGATGAAGGTCATTGTTGATTCAGTAGAGGAAGGTCACAGGCACGGCCTCTCAAAGGAGGACATTAGAGTCCTATGGCCCTTGATCCCTCAACCCTGGAGGGAATGCGTCAAAGCCGTTCGGCTATCCAATTCACTCCATTCCGCCATTGCAGCCGAATACGTCTCTCAGAGCAAAAGGTTGAATATCTACAGCAGGGGAAAGAGCAGAGAAGAGGTCATCTGGAGCATCTTTGCAGAGCTTCTTTTGCATTATTCCATGACTCATCCGACTCTCCTCCAAAAGATATCAAAGGCACAAACAGCAAAAATTGATTCAGAGATTGCCCCCATGGTCGCGGCAGTGCTCAAGGAACTCCGGGAGGTCGCGCAAGCCAAGTCAATGGACTTCGATCCGCTCGACTACGAACGGTTGACGGCCCGGTGGGACGCCGCCAAGAAACGAGCAACCAGTGAGTAGTGAGCACTGGCGCATGTCGGTGAAGTGTGCGCGTTCCCATGACGAAAGAAGAGTCTGATATGCTGGTCGCATGCCGTTGCCCGATTCCGGCGCCACGGAACCCGAGCGTCCACTTCTGCACGGACCTACCGGCTGGCGGCTGATTCCCCCCGCATCATCAATGTGTAGCAGGGTTGTTTTTTTCTGTACCTTTGCAGACCATCTGCAATCTGTATATTAGGCGTATGGGCGCGCACTTCCCACCTTCGGCCACGAAAGACAGCTCCGGCTGTCACAGCCTCCGCCATCGCACCGCTCGCTCCCTAAACCACAAGCACACCCACCCACCCACATGAAACTTCATCTTCTGATTCTCGCATGGTCCTTGACGGCGACTCTGGCAGCGCAGGCCGAGACATTCGATTCATTGCTCACGAAGCCGGTAGGTGGCGTCACGAATGATACTCCCTCGCTTGAATCTGCCTTTCCGAACGAGATCTATATCCGGCGCACACTGGACTCGAGTAGAGGCTTGGTGGATTACAATGTGAGGGTTTACGCACCAGAACTCGTCGACACCAAGTTTCCTTCTGGATTCCGGGATATTACACTCGTGATCTATGACGAGAAAGGCACTCAACTGGTTTCCACACGTATTGAGATATCTGGAATCGGTCACATACCACCGAGCACAGAGATGTTCCGCTCGTTCGACTTTTCCATCCATGAGTCCCTTGAGCGCACGACCGCAGTCTACATCGGTGACGACTCCGCCAGGAGAATCCACTACACCAGATACCGCCTGCCCTTGAAGTCCATTGACCACCCGAAGGCCCATCGATGAGCCCGACGAAGCGACCTGACCATGAGCTGCAGCGGTCCGGGTCGCCTGTCTAAATGATTGCCAGCAACCGTCAATCTCTATTCGGTAAGCATGCAAGACGAAACTTCATCCACCCTGTTTTCCCTGAGCGCGTTTTTGGTGGCCTCGGTCATCAACATCATCGGATCCGTTCTTCTTGCTGGTTTGAGGTTTGCTGATCGCATGGGAGAGTTCGGTCCTACCAGGTCCTCCCAGCCGACCATGGCAACCATACTCACGTGGATCTGGTCTCCCGTACCCATGACGCTCCAGGCGTTGACTGATTTCGGCCAGCATCCAACATGGCCCTTCTGGCATGGCTTCCTTTCCTGCGTGACCTTTGGACTGTTCTTTGCGTTTTTGATTCCCTGGATCAAGAGACCGCTGTATCCGTGATGAGAGCAATTCATCAAAAACACCGATGGCCAAGTCGCTGAGTTTTGGTGCGTCAGCCCCGCAAGGAAACTACCATGACCATGCAAGAGCATCCTGACCTGAGGCAATCGCGCCGCATCAGAGAGTATTTCGACCTCGTCTCCCTGACGGCGAAATATCGCCATGGCATCACCTGGCACGGGGCGCGGGAGTTGATGGCTTCCCGTGGCCATGACCCGATGTCCACCTTCCTGATGAGCTGTGACGATGGAGATGATTTGAATGCGCGCTTTGTTCTTCCCGACGGGAGCGCCGTAAGTTGTGACTTCCGCGACGACCCAAAGACACGGCAGGCAGTATTCTTCACTCGCTGGAGTGTCATGGAGAGGTCCGACGATGACGAAGAAGACGAATACACTCTGGCGGCTGAAATCCTGCAAGACGCAGAACTGAAGGCCGCGTTCGATCACGCGGTTCAAGCGTTTTTCGAGTTCCACTGGCGGCGCATGGATCGTCCGCTGCCACCCAGTGAAACCTAACCATGCGCTGCCGCTCCACTGGCGGCAGATAATAGAGGTCTTGCTTTTTACTGTGAGAGCGGGAAACATCGGCGTGTCTCAACCACCCGGTTATACGCCTATGACTCGACTACGTCTGGTTCTCGTCCTGCTGGCATGGTTCATCCATGGTGCAGTCGCCAATGAACCAGTTCCTGTGACGGCTGACCAGCTCAACGCTGAGTTCGCCAAGAACAATCTCGACTACTTCAAGAAGTATCTTTCCGATTGTCCTGAGACCCAGATCCGTTGTCTCTGGTTTTTGCGTGATAGCATTCGGATTGGCATGGTCATGACCATGGATCTCCGCGAGGACACTGTTTACACAGTGCGGGACGTCTTCGACCATGCGCGTCAGAACTCCCAGACCCGTGAAATGAGCTATGCTCAGACGGTCACTGCTGAGGAATTGTTGCCCAGCCTTCCGGATACCACGCCAGATGTTCCATTTGCCGAGGGACTGCATATTTCGTTCTGGCGGGACAAGAAACTGCACACGGTCACCTACAGCAAGAAGGCAACACCCCTCCTCATTCAGCGCCTCTACGACGTGGGAGGTGGCACCGCCGATTTCACGTATGCAAAGTAGCCTGCCATGCATGAGTGCATTTCCGTCATCAGGCAATGGATACCTTCTGGAACATTCTCATTGGCATCGGAATGCATTCCAACAGAAGCTGCGTGGAGTCTTACCTGAGGCCGAGGTCAAGTCCTACTGGTATACCTAGACGCAAACCTGACAGGCGGATGGAGGCGACCGGCGGCGGCATGCAGGGGAGCCGGATGCTGCGTACGCGGAAAGAGAACACACGATGAAATTTATCCTCCCCATGATCTTCAAGTTCACGAGCACACTTTCCCTGGCAGCATTGCTTGTTACCTCTTGCACCTCGTCTTCCACTTCCACTTCCACTTCCACTCCCACTCCCACTCCTTCTTCCAGCTCAGCCTCATCGTCCCCGCCGACTTGGAGTGGAGATGCGGTGCCGCGCAAGGCGGGGACCATTCGCCTGGGTAATTCCAAACAGCCGTCATGGGGCTGGGCGGATGTCCCGGTCAACGTGGTGGAACTGGCGCAGACACGGCTCAAGCCGCCCGCATCCAGTTGGGATGTGTCCCACCACTGGCATGATGAGAGGAACACCATTGATGTGGTGCTCCTCCGCGATGAACACTGGAACGCCTGCCTCTTCACCCGCACGCGGGGCAAGTGGACGCTGATGGAAGGTGAGCAGGGCCTGCGCCAGATTTCTCTCATGGAGCAGGAGAGCCTTAAGAAATTGCCCAGCCTGCCCGTAGCCGATTTGAAGCCGCTCTGCGGCAGTATCGCGTACCTGCACGCGCGGCCAGATAGATATGTACTGCAGTCGAGCGAACGCTACGCTGAACATTGGCTGCGCGGAGGCGAGGTGAAGGACCTGAGCGTGCTGAAAAAGTACTGCGTGGATCCCAAGGTGGTGCAGGAGGGTGATGAGTATGTCATCACCTGCCACGCCATCACCCGAAAGGGTAGCCTGGAGCACTGGAAGACGCGCGTTCGCAGGCAGAACGGCAGGAGCGAAATCGTGGACATCACGATTCGCGAAGTGATGAAAAAGGGCTCCTTCTCCTGGGCGCTGGTCCCGTAGCAAGTCATGTCATGTCATGATGTGAAAGTCCTCAAGCGTGGCAAGCGCTGGTTTGCGTCTCCAGAAGAGGTGCCCGAGTTGGAGCAGTTCATCCATGCTCACGAAGCTACCGTTGCCGTTTCGGCGCTCACCCCACTGCAAACCACACTTACCTGGAGCGCCATCTGAACACGACCGCAACGAATGTCAGACCACATCACGCCATGCTTTCTCCCATAGCTCGCTCCCTGCTGGGCATTCCTGAAGGCGAACCCCTGCCAACGGATCTTGCCGTTCTTTACGATACCCATTTCGCGGGCCGCTCTTACCAGACACGCTTTCGCGAAGGCTGGACCTTCCTTCCGCGGGGCCACAAGGTCGAGGATGGCTACGACACGTGCCTTGAGCATCTGACCGCCCAGTGTTGGATTTTCATGGACTCAGAGTTCAAAGTCTATGTCGAGGGTGACGCCCCCATTCAGCTCGCCTCGAGCTATATCTCCTTGATTGAGGCGGATGCCATCCTCGTCGGTTCCGTGGCGACCGGCACTTCGCGCCGGGGGTTTGGTCAGTTTCCCAGCATGGAGGCATTTCTCGCTGCTCATGGCGACTATGTGCAAGGTTGGGAAGAGGCGCCATTCGCCGACCCTGCTTTTGGCCGCTTCTTCCTCGGGCCTCGCTCGGTGATTGGGTTGAGCAGATTTTACTCGGCTGAGTATTTGATCTCGGCGATAGAATACTTCTGATGTACTCGTCCGGGATTCACCGGTTCGGGCGTCGCTTCGCGACTGAAACTTCCACGGAATATTGATCGTCCGTACTGGGGTGTACTTCCAACCGCTGCTTATCGAGACCTGAAGACATCCGTGTCACTCTTCGGAGTGCGGCGGCGTGCGATGCAGGCCATATGCTCACCTGGCGAATAGCGCTGCGTAGGTGAGCGGGAAATGGCGCTCGAGGTATTTCTTGCCGTCGGATATCGGGGTGGTGGTCCACTCTTCGGACAGCATGGCGCCGAGGTCAGGATTCTCCGGGGGATGTGTCTTGAGCATTTCCGACATGCGGGCATCGCCTGCCAGGTGCAGGACTCTCCACGCGCTTCGCTGGTAATCCGCTGCCGCCGCGTCTTCGAACTGGCCAGCAAAGACTCTGGAGAGAGCAGCAGCATCGCCCGTGCTCGCGAGCAGCAGGGTCGGGTAATAGTCACCGGGGCCGGGCTGCATGCCGGCGGCGCGGTATTCCGCCTCCCTCTGCGCGGCTGTCTTCTTCCACACGGCGATGCACGGGGTGAAGTTCATTTTCATCAAGGACTCCTCAGGAAGGAGACGCACGTGGCTGCTGTGGACCATGCCTGTGTTCCCGTCCGGCAGCCAGACTTCCCAATGGGTGGATTCAGGAAAGGGTTTCACGGCGAGGAATTTTTCTCCAGCCTTGATCGTGGCGATCACTTCGCCCTTCTCGTCCCGCACCTTGCTGGAGCCCTCTGGAGCTTCGATGGTCGCCATCGATTCGAGTCCCCACTTCGCGGCGTCGGCGGGTGATTGCAGCGATTTGATCCAGCGCTCGGTCGGGCAGGAAATCTGGACGAGCCCTATGCCTGGAACGACGTCTGCGTAGGTATAAGCCTCCTTCTGCATATAGGCGGCCTCGCCACGTTCGCCTGCAGGGAGGTCCGGGATGGGGAACGAGATACCACCCGGCTCGACCCAAGCGTAGGCAACCGGCAGGCCCATGGCCACGGTGCCCTCACGCAGCACGTAGATATGGGCGCTGTGCGAGGGGACTGGCAGGCGATGCAACAGGGTGTGCCCCTCCAGGGCCACGGCGTTATCAGACAGCCGGACTCCCCTGCCCTTCTTACCGAGGTCATCGGCAGAGAGACTCTCCAGGTATTGCATGATGCGTCGATCATCAGCCGAGAAGCGGTCTTCGGCACGAAGCCCCGATGCCACGCCGAGGACAAGCATGAAAAGGCAGAGCAGGACCATGAATGATGGAGAGCTCTTCATGCGGCGAGGTGGTAGGGCGGTATCGCGTAATCGAGTTTCGCGCGTGTGTCAGACCAGAGTGACCAACTGACTGACCGACGGATGAATGTACTGCCAAGTATCTATTATTTACCGGCGAAACTCCGGCGGGACAATCCCTTTCTCCGGGTCATCCATTGGGCCGTGATATGAGGAAGCTGGATCACGAGACGCGTCCGTGGCAGACGCGGGAACTTCACGCTTGCCTTTGTCCTTTGCCCGCTAAGTTTCCGCCGCCGCTGCCGAGGGCAGTCTTCAACTGCTCAGGAGATGAGGGTTGAATCTCGTTGTGATCTCACAGACTATCTGCACCTCTGGCTATGATCATGAAGCGCCTCATTTTCGCATTTTTCGTCAGTGGTCTCTGCCCCGCCATGGCCGCAGAGGTCTATACGGGTGAGCCTCTCAGCGAGGCACTCTACGATCTCTCAGGCTCAACCGTGATGATTGCGCACGAGCTCACGACGGCATCACCACTCAAGCGAGTTGATGTTTTCAAATTTACAGATCACCGGTTGCTGGCCATCACCTCCCAAGCTGCCAAAATAGGTGAACCCTATTCGATCAAAGAGATTCAAGTTTCAGACCCAAAAGTCAGGCTGACCAAGGACACCGCGAAGATTTCGTCCTTGAACTTCAAGGACCGCAAATGAAACCAGGCCTGATGTCTCCTGCCAGGAACTTTCACGCCTTCGTAGGTGGAACGTCAGGCCCTGCAGGTGGAGAGGCGCAGAAGTGGTGGACGAAGGCCCTTCGGGCAATCCCATCCTGTACCATGGTGCCGGGATGAGAGTGAGAATGCTGGTGTATCCAGTTATATCAGGAGACAGGTTCGCGGCAGGTGAGAGGGGGCATGACCTTGCAAAATGCCGCGAAGATATCGAGCACTGCGCACGATGGGAGGGAAGTTGCATTTGATTGTCTGCAATTGCGCTCAGGCTGGTGGACGCACGCGATGATCGAGGGATATGAAAATCCATCCTACACTCCTTTTGGTGCTTGCTGGTTTGAGCTTGTCTCTTCCTGTGAGCGGTCAGAGTGGGTCCACTGGCGGCAGTTCCGGTGGCTCCACATCAGGTTCGGGCACGACGTCGGGCTCGGGCTCGCGCAGCAGCGGCTCCACACGCTCCACGACACCGGGTCGTGAGCAGGAGAGCCGCACGCAGAAACCCGATACGCCGAACAGCAGCGATACGAATAACAACAGCGCGCGCGATCTGGCACCGGGTCGCAGCACGAATCCCCCACCCGGCCAGGGAGGTGTAATTCCCGGCCAGGAGAAGCGCACGCCCTCGACGGACGCGAATACCACGACCAAGCGTGACCCTGGAACCTCCTCGAATCCGACGAAGGCGCCCAGCACGAACTCGGGTACCCGCACGAACACAAACACGAACACGAGTACCAACAGCACCACCAGTGGTACCGGTACAGGCACCAGCTCGGCCACAGGCGGCGCGGGCACGGCGAACAGCAGTGGCACCGGTGGCTCGGCAACGAGTACGACGACGGGCGGCGCCGGCACTTCGACCACGACGGGCAGCACGATCGAAGGCAGGAACTTCAACAAGGCCACGATCAATGCACCCACGACAGGCGGCACGGCTACCGGCGGCAGCGCTACCGGTGGCACGGCCACGGGCGGTGCTGGCACTGGCGGCACCTCCACGGGAACAGGGGGCTCCGCGACGAGCGGCCCGGCCACCGGTACCGGCACTGGCACCAGCACGAACACGACCAGCGGCTCCACCTCGACTCAGCAGAAGAAGAAGTAGTGGCAGCGGTAGTGATGCCTGGATGTAACGTGAAGTGCAGAGCAAGACACGAACCGTAAGACGTTGGACAGTCCTGCGGTGATGTCTTGTGAGGATGCAGTGAGCGTTCCAGGCGTGATATGACGTTTATGCCAGTACTGATGTTGGTTTTGATGTGATTGATATGGATCACGGCCCGCGGTGGAGGGAGTTGTTGCTTCCTGCGCTGGCGGGCCGTGTGAGTTGGGGGTGTGCGGGTCAATGCCACCCCTGTTCCTCTCATCACGATTTCTTTAACCTGACGCGCATGCGCCTTGAGGAAGTCATGGCATCGTGAGAAACGTCCACAGTGATGAGGCCCTGGTGGAGTTCCATGGGAGCAGGAATGCTCCCACTCCTTGACCTGAGGCTATGCGGTGAGTGCGCAAGGTAGTGCGATGAAGGGCCGTGCCACATGACGTGGCAGGGTGGAGACACGAGACGTTTCGACCGGGGACGTTCGACGTGGGTGGAGCCTGGCACCCCACAGGCACGTACGGCTGAAGCCGTAGCTACTTTCTTTCGGGCGCCTCTCTGCAACGCACGTTCGCCAGTCCTGACTACTGACTACTGACTCCACCATCGCACCGCTCACCGCTCACCGTCACACCGTCACACCGCTCACGGGTCCTTGCTTTCCGAGTACTGCTGAGTGGGGGCGCCGGGGAAGAGCATGATGTTGGTGGGAGGGGGAGACTCCATCTCGGCGAGGGTGGCCTCGGCGCGGGCGAGGTGATCGCGATAGCTGGCGTCTTCAGTGGCCCAGACACTGTCCCTGAGCTGCGGGTAGGGGTGGCAGCTATGCTCTTCGACCAGGTGCTTGAAAAAACGCACCCGCCACCTCGCGTGAGCGAGATCCTGCGGTGATTCGTCGGGCATTTCGTAAAGGGCTTTCACAACATTGAAACTTCGCGCGTGAGGTGGCCGCTGGTCTTAAGAGTAAGTTAGGGGCTTGAGCCTACACTTTCATTCAGTTGCGCGTTGGATGGAAGGATGCATCGACGGGTGGGATTTGAGACGGAGGCAGCAGTGTGTGCTGCGGAGGTGGACGGGGCTGAGGGATGAGTGGGTGTTTGGATTTACAAAGCCGTGGATCTGCGCGTAGCATGTGGGCATGAAGATCCGACGTTGTCTGTCCAGTTGCCTTCTTGTCATGGGCGTACTGGCTGTGCCCTTGTCTCGTGCACAGGAGGCGACGGTGCCTGCAACTCCTGCGTCTGTTCCTGCTCCTGCCCTCGCTCCTCCGACAACAGCAACATTGGCAAACGAAGCAGGCCAGAATGAGGGCCAGTCGACGCAAGCGGATGCAGTGCAAAAGCAACAACAACAATATGCAGACGCAGAGCGCATCGCCTCGCTGGAGGCCCGTGTGGCGACGCTGGAGCGTGAGCTGCAACAACTGCGCGCGGCAATGAGGTCCGCTGGCGCGGCATTGTCCGGAGCTGCGGCCGGTGGCGATGTTGGTGATGCCACTCTCGCCAAACGTGGCGGCATGGCGCCGCGTATTCCCAGTTTACCCAGAAACCACCAGGTGACGCCTCCTACGGAAGAGGAGCGCCAGAAACTCGCGTCACTCTCGCAGGCGGGCCGGCAGCGCTACATGACTGAGCTGCGGGGTCGCTCTGACGAACTCTCCAAATCCACGCCGGAACAGCAGGCTGTCATCTTCAGGGAAATACTGGAGCGTGTGGTACAGATGGAGACCGCAAACGCAGAACGGGCAGCCGGTAGTCCCGCGCCGAATGCGAATGCGAATATCACCGCTCCCGTCCCAACGCCGGCAGCAGCGGCCCCTCCAAAGGACGAGCACACAGGGTTCACCTCCCTGCCTCCGGCGGCTCGAGCGCGATTCGTACAGGAGCTCCGCGAACGGCAGAACGAATTTGCCAACGCGAGTCCCGAGGATCGTCAGGCCATGGTGAAGCAGGTCATGGAGCACGCGCAACGCGCAGCGGCTGATGAGGCACGCAACCTTGCCAATAACCCCAGTAGCAACAGCAACAACATCTCCTCGCCAACCCTACCCATGCCGATGCCCGTGCCAGCCCCGGCCCCGGCCCCGGCCCCGGCGCTGGAGAATGCCGGCAGGACTCCCCTCCCCTCACTTCCCACGCTGCCCCCTACGCAGCCGACGGTGGCTCGTGATGCCAACGCGGTGCCGGATGCACCAGCACCAGCACCAGCACCAGCACCAGCACCAGCATCCGGCACAGTGACTTCGACGGATGCCTCCCGCCAACGCTTCGAGGCGCTCAGCGAGGAGCAGCGCCATCAATTCATGGAGGAGATGCGGAGGAATCGTGAAAAGCTCACCACCGCAACGCCCGCAGAGCGCGAGGTCATCATGCACGAAGCGCTGACGAAGGTGGAGAAGGAGGCGGCTGGTGCAACAAAGGCGGCAGAAGCACCGGCAGGGGCAAAAACCGAGTCTCAGCCGCAGCCGCAGCAACAGCCACAAAAGAACAACGCAAAGCCTGCTGACGCAAAGAAGAAATAAGCCTGAAGCGGCTTCCGAATAAAAAGCTCCTGTCACGAATAGAGCATGGCCACTCGTTCGTGAAGGGTAATGGCTAACAGGAGACCGCGAGCCCATGTGTGTCAGGCCCGCATAGAGATAAAGCATATTAGAAAGGTCTCGTGACTTGAGCACCTCTCACGGTCGGACACGACTCTGGGTCGCACCACCTTGCGCGAAGCGCCTTGGAGTGCGTGTTCATGAAAGCTCCTGGCCAGTTTGGCGCCGGACGCATCACGAGACGCGCCTCTTTTTTATAGAATGCCTTCCACGTAGGTGCAGCCGAGAGCGGTCATAGTGCTCCAGTCGTCCTTTCTTAAACAAAGAAATACCGGCGACAGCACCTCAGGTTTCCACTCCTTCACCCGCTGGCCTGAAACCACCGCGTTTCCTGCCAGGGCGTCACAGGTGTTTCGCAGCCATATTCAGCACCACATTTATACCCGCCACATATCACAGCGATATTGATGCAACGTCTGATGACGCTTTTGTCACCTCTGCAGCAATCGCCGGATCCATTGGTGAACCGATTTTCAGAGAAGTGTTTACCTTCATTCAAGTTGGCGTGGCGCGACGGATTTATTTGCGCGCATAGCGGGCTTTGCGTTATCACGGCGGCGGTTTCCTCCCAAAGCCCCCATGAAAAATACAATACCCCCTGTCAGGAAGTTCACTATCCGACATCTCCTTTCCTCCCCTGCCGCACTGCTGTTGGTCGCCCTTTTGTGGTGCTGCTCCGGCATGCTCAGTGTCATGGCAGGACCGGAGACACTCACAGGTGAGAAGTCCGCGAAGGCGGTGACGATTCATGATCAGTGGAGCCTGCCGGGCATCTTCGGCGGTGGGGTGAAGACGACGGAGGATTACACGGAGGGCAATGTGTTTCTCGTGGTACCAGTCATCAGCACCGTGGGGCGGGATGGCCTGCTCAGTGGGGATGTGCTTTTCATCGAGCCCTACAGCTCCTGGGGTGAGCAGGGCGAGGTGGCAGCGAGCCTGGGCCTGGGATGGCGGCATTACTTCACCACGCAGAGTGTGAGCGCGGTGACAAAGCACGACGGCCACCAAGCGGGTTTCTTCGAGGAGGGCGCGTACATCGGCGCGAATGTCTTCGTGGATATGCTGGACACGCAGTTCGACAACCAGTTCTGGCAGCTCGGTGTGGGCGCGGAAGTGGGCACGCGGTACCTTGAGATTCGCGGGAACTACTATGTCCCGCTGACGGACAAGCAGCTCGCGTATGAGCAGCGCCAGAAGTACAGCTACCAGACCACGAGCAGCAGCACGAGCCAGCAGGTGACCGCGGGCGCGCCCTATGCAGTGGGGAATACACTCGCGCAGGACCTGCAGTACACCACGCTCACGACCACCACCACGAGCACGACGACGATTGAGCAGCTCTTCCGCCTGTATGAAGAAGGCATGGAGGGCTGGGATGTGCAGGCCTCCGTACTGGTGCCGGGACTGGACCGCTGGATGGATGTGTTCCTTATCGGGGGTTATTTCAGTTTCGATAACCAGCCCTTTGGCCCGCAGACCGGCGGCTCGGGGAATGTGGAGGGTTGGAAGGCCGGGCTGGAAGTGCGGCCGGTGCCCGCCGTGGTGCTGAATGCGACGTGGTATGAAGACGAGCGCTTCGTGGGCAGCGACTGGCTGTATGGCATGCGCCTGGAAATCCCCTTTGAAATGGGTGACCTGGGTGATGGCAAGGGCTTCTGGGACCGTGTGGGTGCGGCCTTCACCCCGCGTCGTCGTCACCTCGCCGAGCGCCTGGTGGAGCCGGTGCGCAGGCAGAATACAGCCATCAAGGTGGGCAATGAAGCGGAGCAGAAGACGGATGTCAGCACCTCCGTGAAGCGCGTGACGAAGGTGGTCTCCCAATCACCGCAGCAGCTCGTGCTGGCGGATGACGTGATCTTTGTAAACAACGGCACTGCCACGACCACGGGCATTGCCGAAGGCAGCACCACGGGCACGGGCACCGCGGAGCAGCCGGTGGATACCATCCAGGCGGGCACGGACATCGCCGTGGCGAATTCAGTGGCGACGAGCCGCATCTGGAATGTGTATACGCAGGGCGGTGTAGATTATACGACCGGCGCTACGGTGCCCGGCGGCGGCGGTGTGAGATACATCGGCAGCCACATGGCCATCCCCGGAGGGACCTCGGCATATATGACGGGCCACATCCCCACCATCCTCGGCCCGCTGGGCTTGCAGGCTCCGAATGGCGGCACGTACTTCGGTGTGTTCGGTTATGTGTTTAATGGCGGCACCATCCTGGCGGAGAATTACGACCAGGTGGAAATCGTGGGGAACACGCTGAACTCCCCCGTCGGCACCGGCATCACGGTGAAGGGCAGCACGGTCACGACTTCGAATGTGCTGATTCAGAATAACGTGATCAACAGCGCCGCGGGAGACGGCATCAAGATCACCGGAGAAATCTTCACGCAGATGCAGGCGCAGGTTTCAGGGAATGCAGTGCACGCCGCAAGCGGCTACGGCATCAACGTGCAGACTATTGATGACGCCATGCTGGACGCGCAGATCACGGGGAATGCGATCACGGACTCCGGCCTGAGTGGCCTGTGGCTGCGGACCCAGAATGTGCCGGGCACCGGCATCCGCGCCACGGTGGAGGGGAACACGGTCAGTGGCTCCGGCGTATATGGCGCCGGCATTTATGCGGACGCGTTCGGGCTCCTGGAAGTCACGCTGCATGCCAACTACTTCCACGACAATGCCGCCTACCATGTGCGCATGGAAAACGGGTCCGATGCGGAGATGGACATCACCCTCACCGGCAATCTCTTCGAGGATGAAGGCATCTCTGCCGTCGGAAACGCGCCCTATGGCTCGCTGGACGTGACGGTGGAGGGCAACACCTTCGACAATGGCTTCATCGAGGCCACGGACATCACGTCTATGACGGTGACCAACAATGCCCTGCAGAACACGCCCCTGTGGCTGGCAGCGCTGAATGTGCATACCTCCAATGATGCCACCGTCGTGGTGCAGGGGAATGCCATTACCGGAGCAGACACGGACTCCGGCATCAATCTCACCTCGCACGATGGCACCCTGACGGCCACGGTGACGGGCAACTACATTTCCGATGTGACCGGTGATGCCATCTCGCTGTATTCGGATGGACTCGGCTCCATCGCGGCGACAGTTTCCGGCAATGCCGCGCTGAACACCGCCACGGGCCTGTCCATCTGGGTCTGGAGCGGCGACCCAGCCGCAGGCATCACCGCCATGGTGACGGACAATGTGATTCAGAATACGACCTCCCACGGCATCTACGCCCAGAATGGGTGGGATGGCTACCTGAATGCCACCATCGCCGGCAATCATGTGAGCGGGGCCGGCGGCGATGCCGTGCAGGTGACCTCATTGGGCGGCCCATCAGACGTCCTGGTGAGTGGAAATGGCATCTATGACAGCATCATCCGGGTTGCCGCCTTCCCGAGCTCCATGCTGCCCATCATGGCCACCATCACGGTGAAGGACAACTACATTTCCAACGGCGGCATCGAAGGTCACGGCATGGCCACCTACCTGGTCACGGGCAATGTGATCGAGAACGCACCGGAAACGGGCATCCTCTTCATGCATGACTCGGGATCCGCGCTCACGATCTCCGGCAACTACATCAGCAATGCCGGGGGCGCGGGCATTGATGTCTTCAAGACCACGGACTTCATTCCGCTGGAGGCCACCATCAGTGGCAATGCCATTGTCGGCGCAGCCGGTCATGGCATCATCGTCCGCGCAGAGTCGGATGGCGTGATGCAGGCCACCATCAGTGACAATGTGATTCAGGATGTTGGCAGTTCAGGCATCGTGGTGAACTCCAACACCTGGGTGAATGGCATCACCGCGACGGTCGTGGGGAACAACATCCAGGCACCTGCCGTGGACGGCATTCGCGTGGAAGCGCTGGATAACTCAACCATGCAGGTCACCCTGGATGGCAACGCCATGGTGGACGCAGGGGTGAATGGCATCTCCCTCCTCTCGCGGGACATGGCAAATCTCACGGCGACAGTGAGCAACAACTACATTTCCCATGCGGGCAACACTGGCATCCAGGCGCGCGTGGAAAACACCACACCAGGCACGGGCATGACGCTCACTCTCTCGGGGAATGCCATCCTGGACTCTGCGAATCACGGTGTTCACCTCTACAGCGAGGGAGAAGTCCTCACCGCCACGCTCACGGGGAACCTCATCCAGCGATCCTTCTACTACGGCACCTTCCTGGATGGCGCCAATGGCGGCTCAGTCCACGCGACCATCACGGGGAACAACTACCTGGACCACACCTACGGCTTCCATGCGTTTGCAGATCCAGAAGGCGCACACATCGACGCCACCTTCGAGGGGAACTATTTCAACAACGGGGAGGTCTGGTTCCAACGGTATGATGACAATGCCACCCTGGATCTCACCTTCCGCCAGAACCACTTCCTGAACAGCTACCTCACGGCCTGGAGCGCGACGAACCTGACTGTGGAGGGCAATCTCTTCGCAACCAGCGGCAGCAGCGGCTACTCCGGCGTCCTGGCCGCCAATCAAATGAGCAATTCCACCAACCTCGTGAAGGACAATGCCTTCACCGGCTTCTCCTGGCTCTACATCGCGGCGTACGGGGGCGGCATGAACGTCACCGCGACGGGCAACAGCTTCGTGAATACGGGACGTGAGGGCGTGTACATGGAAGTATCGGGCACCGACCTGCAGGCAAACATCTCGGGGAACTACATGAGCGGCACAGTCACCGGCGTGACCATCGTGCACAATGGTTCCAACCCATTCCAACTCCCGACGGTGACGGTGGCGGACAACGTGATTGAGAACACGACCTCGCACGGCATCAACTTCCTGAACTATGGCAGCGGTGTCTTCAACCTGAACATCACCGGCAACCATCTCAGCAACATCGGCCACCATGCGATGAATCTCGACGCCGGCTTCAGCGATGGAGTGAGCCATGTGCTGGTGAGCGGCAATGCCATCTACGGCAAGAATATTGTGATGCGCAACAATCCGTGGGTGTGGGTGGACACCAGCCACGGTCCGCCCAGCTACCCAGGCAGCTTCACCCTGGATGGCAACTACCTCTACGAGGTGGGAATCATCGGAGAGAACATGCATAACGTGCAGGTGACGGGAAATCTGATTGAGCAATCCTGGGATAACGCGGTGAGCCTTACCTACGACCAGGGGTATGGCACGCCGGCCACAGCCACCATCTCGGGCAACACCATCATCAGCCCCTCCATGCACGCCATCTTCGTACAAACAAAGATGAACAACTCCGTGGGAGTGATCATTGAGGAAAACGTCATCCAAGAAGCGGGCTGGAACGGCATCTACCTGAATGCGACCGACATGAGCAGCATCACAGGAAATATCGCTCGCAACCAGGTTGAATCCTGGGGAGGTGACGCACTCCTGGTGGAGGCATCCGACTCCGCGACGGTGGGACTGACCATCGATGGCAACGCCTTCAGCCTCGCCATGTTCAACGGCATCTCGCTGGTGACGGAATCCGAGGCGAACATCACCGCCACGGTGAGCAACAACTACATCGCCAACATCAACGAGATGGGCGTGAACGTGCAGGCTGGCAACACCTCCTCGGGGACAGGCATCACGGTGGACATCACGGGGAACACCATTTCGAGCGTTGGCTACTACGCGGTGAACTTCTTCTCCCAACCGGGCGAGGTGAATGCCACCGTCACCGGCAATGACATCAGCGGCGCCTACCTCCACTCCACCGGCGGCCCGATCAATGCGACCTTCACTGGCAACATCATTGGGGGAGCGCAAGTGGAGTCGGGCGATGGCACCATCAACGCCACCTTCGCGCAGAACAGCTTTTTCACCGCGGGCATTACCGCCCTGCGGGACAATGAGTGGAGCACGCTGAACCTGACGGTGCAGGAGAACTACTTCGAAAGGGGTTATATCCAGACCACGAATGTGAACAACCTTAACGTGGTGGGCAATACGATGATCCAATCCTGGTACGTCTGGCCCGGTGGTGTGAATGTGAGCACGACCATGGACTCCACCATCGTGGTGCAGAATAATTTCCTCGGCGACTCGGACTCCATCAATATCTCTGCCTCTGGCTCCGCCGCTGTAGCGGCGACGGTCACCGGCAATGTGATTGACTACACCGATTTCGACGGGATCACCCTGCAATCCAGTGGCGCTGCCAACATCACCGCGGCCATCTCGGGGAACGCCATCGGCGACTCCCAGGGTTCGGGCATCCGTATCCAGTCGGACAACAGCGCTGCCGGCTCGGGCATCACGCTCTCCACGCTGGATGGCAACTACATCAACCGGGCCACGACGAACGGCCTCGTGATCCTGAACAGCAATGCGGGCGACCTCACCGTGAATAACTTCAACGGCAACCTCATCACCGACACGGTGGCAGGCAGCCACGTGGTGATTGAGCAGGCCGGGCTCGGCGCGGTGCAGGTGCAGGGTGACGTGGACAACACCGCGACGCCCTCCCCCAACCCGGCTGGTCAGACGCTGAACTTCAACGGCACCACGCCCACGGTGAACTTCCAGCTGAACGGCGCTCTTATCACGGTGCCGGTGGATGTGCCGTGAGTACGGTATTGATGATTTTTGATTGGTGATTTTTGATTTGGAAGACTGAGAAGTGGCCGGCGCTGTGATGGCGCCGGCCACTTTTTTGTGTTTGATTGTCTCTGGTGGGCGGCGTGTGAGATGGTGGGTGTTCTCAGGGTGCCCAAACATGGATACTCTTGCGGCATGAACCGTTCCAGGTAAGTCCGACGTCTTCCAGGTCACCACACCCACCTACACCCTATCACACCCCACGGTTTCAGGAGGAAGCGCCTTCGGGCAATTCCCTGACCTGGATGTGGCGGTACTCCATGAGATTCCGGTCGGCCTCGAGACCGAGAGGACCGGCCTCCGGCACCTTCAGGGGCGCAGGCAGGACTTCGCCATTGCAGGTGGCGCGGATGGTGCCGCCGGCGACGGTGATCTCGATGTCATTCCAGTCCTGTGCCTTGTACTGCTTCAGGTCCTTGAAGGGTCCGGCCACGAGGTAGTCACGGCATTGCAGTTGATTCTTGATGTCGCGGATGAAGATGCCGCTGTCTGCATTCACCGCAGCGCGGAACTGCAGCTTGAGGATAAAATTCTTGGGGAGGTTCGCAAGCGTCCACAGCTGGCGGAGATGCGGCCCCTTGGCCTTGTCCTCGGGATTCACCGCGAGCACGCCGTCTTTCGCGCTGTAGCGTTCATCCGTGGCATGGATGGCCGCACCGAGGTCGGGCTCACCTTGATAGTGCCATCCGCTGAGGTCCTTTCCGTTGAAGAGACTCTGGTATCCGGGCTCGGGCTTCCATGATGCGGAGGCGGGAACAGGTACCGCGACTGGCTTATCATCGGCACGCACCGGGGAGAGACTCGCGAGCAAGGCGGCACTGGTGAGAAGGCACGAGAATCGTGCGGCGAGATGGCAGCGGGTGCGGGCGTAGGTGTGCAGGGTGAACCTTGTTTTCATATGGGTGGAGTGAAGTGAAGCGGAATGGGATGTGGTGAAGTGTGGCGAGGTCCGGTGCGACATGGTGTTCAGGGAATGAGCCCAGATGAGGCATCTGCTCATACGCGGTGGCGGGGGCAACCTTCAGGGAATGGTGAAGGAATTGCATCAGCTTCGGTTTGGGTTTCGGCTCCGATTTCCGCTTCGGTTTGGGAATGGCGAAGCCCCTTCGTCCACCGCCCAGACCATGGCTGCCCTTTGGGGCCTGACTACACTGAATTGATGGGCAGTGCGCCATCACACATAAACGTCAGCGTAGGATATGGAAGCTGTGACGCGCAGCGTCCTTGGACTGCGTGCAGCCTGCTGCCGCTTTCCTAAGATGCAGCCTGCTGCACGCTCCACCGCGACGAAGTCGCCAAACTCTCAGGTCATGCGATCCCTGTAAGCGAGTGTTACCATCGCCACAGCAGGCTGTGGACTCTGGAAAGCGGCAGCAGGCTGCCGCAATCCAAGGACGCTGCGCGTCACAGCTTCCGTATCGTGCGTGTGTATTTCGCTCCCCTCACTTCTCGTTTTGCACTTCACATCACACATCACTATTCCACAGAATCCCGTCACTTCTCGTAAGCGGTGTGCTGCAACAGGGCACTCGAAAAGGACGTTCGGTTTGGATGCAAGCTGCTGCTTCCCCCGTTCTTCTTCGTGCTGCCGTCGTTGCCATTGCCATCACGGCGACCATGAGCGTGCTTCCTCACGCCGGTCTCGCTCAAGCGCAGACGCCGGCACCGGTGGTGAAGCCGCCATCCGCCGGGGTGCTGCCGCCGAAGGCGGGAGCGGTGGTGGTGCATGCGGCGAAGTATGCCACGCTGCAGGAGGCGTTTGATGCGGTGCCGGAAGGTGGTGGCGTGGTGCTGCTGCCGCCGGGGAACTTCGAAATCACGCAGCCGCTGCGCGTGAAGACTTCCGAGACCCGCATCGTGGGCGCAGGTGCGGCGACGTGCATCATCAACAAGAATGAGAAGGGCGAGCCTGCACTTATCATCCGCCCACCGACACTGGACACGGACAAGAATGCAGTGCTGTGGCGTGTGCAACTCGCGGACTTCCGCATCATGGGCCAGGAGAAGAGCGGCGACGGCATCGTGGCGGAGAAGGTGCAGGAAATCTATCTGGAGGGCGTGTCCGTGGACCACCATGGCGGCAATGGCCTGAGCCTGCTGCAGTGCTTCGAGGATGCACGCGTGGCGGACAGCATCTTCACGTACAACAAGGCCACGGGCATCCACATCTTCGACTGCCATGACATCGTGGTGAATGCGAATCACTTCGAGGAGAACCTGGATGCACTGCGCTGCGTGGACTCCTTCAACCTTTGCATGAATGGCAACAACATCGATGACCACCTGCGGCACGGCGTCATCATTGAAAACACGTACGGCTCGGTGGTGAGCGGCAACATGATCGAGGAATGCAACGGCACGGCGGTGATTCTGGACCGTGACTGCTATGGCATCACGCTCAGCTCAAATGTCATCGCGCACCACCTGGAGGGCGGCATTGACTTGAAGGATGCACACGGCTGTGCGGTGAGTGCGAATACGTTCACGATTGCGCACAAGTTCTCTGTGCGCGTGAGCAAGGACTCGGGAAAGAACACGATCTCCGCGAACAACTTCTGCAACACCTCCATCGGCGATGGCAAGGACAAGCGCCCGGCGGAAGGCAAGACTCCCATGAGCATCGACGAAGGCACCGGCGTGCTGCTGGAGGGTGCGGAGTTTTGCAGCATCACGGGGAATACCTTTTCAGGACTGTCCTCCGCCGCCGTGTGGAGCACCGCACCCTGCCGCGGCCTGGTGGTGAGCAGCAACGTAGCCACCGACTGCGGACGCAAGCTGCCGAAGGGCAGCAAGTGGATCGCGCTGGACGACGCGAAGGCGAGTGTGGTGAAGGATAATGTGACGGAGTAGCAGCCGGTGAGCGGTGCGACGGTGAGCGGTAGGACGGTGGGGAAAGGGACGTCTGGTGTGATGAGGTGTGATTGAGCGCAGTGGAGTTTTTCGCAAAGCAGCGAAAGCAGCAGAGCAGCAAAGGGGTTATTGGTTAGGAGTTAAGGGTTAGGGGAAGCTTCTTCGGATGCCGCGCTCACTACGTAACCTTTAACCCATAACATCTAACTAATAACCTTTGCTGCTTTGCGATTTCAACGAATGCAGGTGACCCTCGCGAACCCAGCCAGCACACCCTGGGCCCCACCGTCGCACCGCTTACCGCTTACCGTCGCACCGGTTCACTCCATCTCACCCAGCACGGTCTCCAGACGACGCTTCACTTCGGGGTCTTCGGATTGCTTGAGAGCTTCCTGGAGGGAGGGCTTGGCGAGTTCGCCGAGGAGGCGGAGTTCGCCGGTGGCTTTTTCGCGGACTTTCCAGTCCTGGTGACCGAGGTCGCGGATGAGCTGGCCGACACGGCTGATGGTGGCTTCGGCGATCTTCGGCACGGGATTGGCGATGCGCAGGATTTCCTGCGTGGGCACGGTCCATTCGCCATCAGGCGCGCGGAAGCGCACGGAACTCTCGCGCAGCTGGCCGAGCACGGAGCCACCGCCCCAGAGCTCGATCTGGAACCACGGCGAATCATCCGCACCGGTCTGCGCGATGTCCTCGGTGACGTTGCGCATCTCCTTGATGCCGGCGGGATCGATGGGCACCACGCCGCCGGTGGTCACGGCGTGCAGCACCGCATCCGCCACCGGGGCGACGAGACGCTGATCCGCGGGGAGGTCGGCGAAAGGAACCATGGGCCCGGCATCTTCGTCGAAGGTCTCTTCACCGCTGCTGCTGGAAGTGCTCGTGGGAGCGGTGGCGACGACGAGGGCGCGCAGCTGCGTGCCGAGGATGGTTTGTTTCCCCAGTAGCGTGGAGGTGAACTCCACACTGTCCTGCGAGCCGGTCCACACACGGAGGCGTGAGCCATCGCGGAAAGCAGCGAGGGGCGTGGCGCCCTCCTCCGAGGGTGAGGAAATGCCCACGAGGTCCGCGAGCTTCACCTCGCGCTGGCCCCAGGCGGTGGAGAGCTTGAAGGTGGTGGCGCCCGCATCACGCAGGGCCCAGCGCTCGCCATTCCACGTTTCCAAGAGCGCCGCCACGCCGGAGGGCCATTGGGTGGGCGCGCCCTGTTGCGCGAGCACGAGGCGATCCAGCGCGGCGATCTTCATGTCCATCTGCAGGCCACTGCCGAGGATGAACTTGAGTTCCTCCGCCTCCAGGGTGCCGCGCAAGATTTGTCCATCCGCAAGGTAAACGCGCTGCCCGCCTTCATGCCGGGCGCCAGCGATGGCGGCCACCTGGGCCCAGGGAATCTCCGCCTTGCCATTGCGATGCGTGAGCGAAAGCCGCGCGCAAGTGGCGCGACCGCGCAGGCGAGTCCCCTCTCCCATGGCCAACACATCGACGGCCTCGCGCTTGATGCCGAGCAACTCCTCCGGGAACCACGAGGCCAAGTCCAGCGCACCTCCGCCACCGCCGCGCAGATTCACGAGGATGGGCGCGGTGCCCTTCGGCAGATCACGCAGATGGCGCACGAGGGCGAAGGGCTTGAAGGCCTTCTCCAGATCACTGGCATCCGGCCGCACGCTGAGACGGCTCTGCGTGACGGTGTGCATGAAGGCGGTGGACTTGCCCGCGGGCACGGTGATGTTGAAAAAGGCGGACATCTGGTAGCGCTGGTTCTGCGCGGAGATGCGCGGCTTCACCAGGCTCTGCGGTGAGCAGTAGGTGAAGAGCCACGCATTCGTCCCCGCGGAGCCGGGCACCACGGCCACGCCGGTTTCAGTCTTCTCCAGGATGCCGGTGCTCTCCCGCGCGCGATCCGTGAGGATGGATTTCACCTGACTGCTGAAGTTCTGCCGCAGTTCCACATTCATCGAGATGTCCCGCGCAGTGGGATTGGTGAAGACCTCCAGGTAGCGCAGGCCGCCTTCCTTCTCCAGGAAACGGATGTGCCGCGTGACCTGGATCGCGCCCATCATGGGCTGGCTGCCCTGGAGCATGAGGTCCTTCCCATCCGGCGAGCCCATGGCCTGGTTGCAGTAGAATTGATCGTTGCCGATCATGAGCATCATCGCTCCGCTGAGGATGGAGTTGCCGCTGCTGTTGCGGGAGATCTGGCCGTTCTGCTCGACGTACCAATCATTGCCCGCCTTGTCCCGCTTCATCTGGGGAGACGCGGGGATGAAGCCGCCCTGCAGCACCTGAATCCCCTGCTGCGCGGAGGTGAATGAGGGAATGAGCAGCGTGGTCGCGAGGGTCATGAATAACAATGTCAGCGACAATGATAGCAGCAGCCGTGGTGGTGATGAGAAGCGGCTGCGTGGAGATCCGCGGTGGTGGATGCGGGTGGTGATCATGGCTGAAAATTGGTGGAAGAGAATGAGCAGGAGCAAGAGCAGGACTAGGTGGAAGGGGTGCCGTACACGCTGATTTCCAGGTAGTGATTGACATCGTGGCCCTTGCCTCCGTTGCTGTAGAATCTGAGATAGCGCCCCTTCGCGTTGCAGCCGTCGATGAGCCGGCCGTTGCTGGTCTCGACGTAATTGGGGTCCGGTCCCGCGCCGAGGTGGGAGGAGTTGTCGTGATCATTGTTGAAGAGGGTCTGCACGCCCTTCTCGAACTTGGAATCGTCACTCACCTGCACGACCACGTCATAGAAGACGGCCATGTGCCGGTGGTAGTGCCAGAGCAGCACCTTCCAGATCTGATGGCTGGCACCGAGATCGATCTGCACCCACTGGAGGCCGGAAGCGAGCTGCACATCAGTCCCCTCCACACCATCTGCATTGCCATCCGTGATGAAGGACAACTCGCCTGCCACGGGCGCAGGATCTGATGAGGTGACAGTGGCTCCGCGGCTCACCAGCGAGCCGCCCTTCGGGATGAGAAAGGTGCGGCACTTCTTCAGCTTCTCGTAGTCTGCCAGCTCGAAATTGGGGATGCCGTCTTCATGCGTGAATCCGATGCCGACGTACATGGGCTTGGGATACGTGGGCTTCACTTCCTCCAGTTGATCCTGTGAAAAACCCTTGGGCAGGGCGAGTGGATCGTTGGGTGTGGGTTTTGCGTCCGCGACCGTAGTTGTTGTTGGCGCCGTCGTCGCTGGAGGTTTGGGCGTCGGCACGGGGTCCGGAGAGGGCACCGGGGTGGCGGGGGCGGCGGCAGCACTGGTGGAGGACTTCAGCGGCGTGCCGTACACCTGGGCCTCGATGTAGTGATTCATCTCATTGGCGGTGTTTCCGTTGCTGTAGAATCGGATGTAGCGTCCCTTGGAACCGGAGCCGTCGATGAGTCTGCCGTGGAACGTTCCCACATAGACGGGGTCTGGTCCCTTGCCGAGCTTGGCGGAGTTGTCGTGGTCATTGTTGAAGATGGTCTGCACGCCCTTCTCGAACTTGGGGTCATCACTCACCTGCACGATCACATCAAAGTATGCCGAAGCCTGCTTGTGGAAGTGCCACAGCAGCACCTTCCAGATCTGATGGCTGGCACCGAGATCGATCTGCACCCACTGGAGGCCGGGAGCCAGCTCCACGTAGCAGCCGTCCGCGCCATCCGCATCGCCATCCGTCACGAGGTCGAGGGTGCCGATGAGGGGACGCGGGTCAGAGGAGGTCACCTTTTTTCCCTTCGCGACTTCGGTGGCACCTTTGGGAACGAGGAACGTCATCCGCTTCCGGGCTGCTTCCGGGTCTACCTTTTCGAGATTTGGGATCTCACCGGTGGGCACAGGCGTGCCGATGAACATTGCCTTCGGATAGCTGGGTATCAATTCCACGAGTTGCTCGCGGCTCATGCCCTTGGGGATGGCCAGGGGATTGTTGGGAGTGGCGGCTTTCTTCGCCGCTTCTTCCGCGGTGAGAGCGCCGGGTTTGGGAGGAGTTGGGTAGAGCTCGGTGGAGGGACTCTGTGACGCAGGTGCCACAGGAGCAGGAGCAGGAGCAGGAGCAGGAGCAGGAGCAGGAGCAGGAGCAGGAGCAGGAGCAGGAGCAGGAGATAATGACTGCGCAGCGGGTGCGGAAACCACAGCCGGCTTCATTTGTTCCTCGACCTTCAGTCCGGCCACCAGCACTTCGGAGTAGTGATTCTTGTCCTCCTCCGAATTTCCACGGCTGTAGAGGCGCACATAGCGGGCGAAGATGCCGTGGCCCTCGATCAACAGGCCGTGGTTCGTCTCCAGATAGGCGGGGTCGCTCCCCTTCCCCAGTTTCGCGGAGTCATCATGGTCGTTGTTGAAGAGCGTGAGGACCTCCTTCTTGAAATCCGGGTCGGAGCTGACCTGCACCACGACATCATGATACACCCGCCGGTCGTAGTCGAACCGGTGCCAGGCCAGTATCTTGAAGATCTGATGCATGGCACCGAGGTCGATCTGCACCCACTGCAGCCCACCGGGCAGCTCCAGCATGTCGGATAATTCCGCGGTGCGGTTGGTCACCCGCGAGAGTTCCTCGGGCTTGATGGACGGCACCGAGCACGTCACCGGCTTCTTCACGGAGACCATGGAGGCCTTTGCGGGAACCTTGAAGGACAGCCGCGCCTTGATGGCCTCGGCGTCGGGCTTCTGAAAATGCGGGAAGATCTTGGGGTCCACATTGAACGGTGCGCTGAAGGCGGCCAGCTCAGGCTTCGGATATTCCGGAGTCATGATTCTGGTGCCATCACCAGAGTCCGGCTGCACTGACGCGGCTTTCGGCGCGGGCGCGGATGCGGCCACAGGCGCAGCGCCATCCACCGGCGTGCCAAAGACCATGGCTTCCGTGAAACGGTTCACCTCCCCGTCCGAGCTTCCATTGGTGTAGAAGCGCAGATAGCGCGCCTTCACGCCGCTGCAGCCCAAAATCCTGCCGCAGATGACATCCAAAAAGGCAGTGTCAGACCCCCGCCCCATGCCAGAGGAGTCGTCATGATCGCTGTTGAAAATCGTGGTGACATCCCGGGTGAAATCCTTGTCATCGCTCACCTGCACAATCACATCCGCCGCAGCAATGTACTCCTGGGGATACAGCCACAGGACGAGCTGCCAGATGTAGTGCTGCGCGCCGAGGTCGATCTGCAACCACTGCTGCCCTTTGGGAAGCTCGATGTAAGACTTGCTGTCCGTGATGTTATCCACGAACGCCGAAAACTCGCTGCGATTGGAAGGCTTGGCGGAACCAGTCACCTTCTTGCCATGCGAGACGACCGTGGCTCCCTTGGGATGCATGACCGCGATGGAAATCGTGTCCTTCGGGCCGTGCTGGGAAAGTCGCCGCAGGTGGGGAAACTTCTCCGGGGAGATGGGCTTGGGAACAAGCTGCGGAACGTTTTTGTAACTCATCCACGTCCACTCCATGTCTGCGGACTCGAACCCAGGTGGAACGACGTTAGGCTCGCTCGTCCTGCTCGTCGCAGCACTGGGCCTCACCTTCGGCGCATCCACCGGCGTGCCGAAGACCATGGCTTCCTGAAATTCGTTACCCTCGTTGTACGAATTTCCCTGGCTGTAGAAGCGGATATAGCGCCCCTGCGCGCCGGCGCCATCCATGAGCCAGCCGTAGTTGGTCTCCACATAGGCTGTATCCGGCCCCGCTCCAAGTCCTGAGGAGTTGTCGTGATCATTGTTGAAAATGGTCTTCACCTCCTTCTTGAAATCCGGGTCATCCGAAACCTGGACGACCACATCATGAAATACCACGGACATGCGATGGTCGTGCCAGAGCAGCACTTTCCAGATATGGTGCCTCTCCCCCAGGTCGATCTGTACCCACTGGAGCCCCCCGATGAGCGTCACACCTTCGCGGAAGGCGTTCTTTGCGCTGCCATCGGTGGGATCGGTATACACACCCCAACGGGGATCCGTGGATACAAGGACAGGTTTCTTCAAGGCAACATTGGTCGTTCCTTTCGGCACCAGAAATGTGAGGCGCTTCTTTACGCTTTCCGCATCGCACAGATCCAGGCGTGGAAGGTCGAGGGTGCCCTTGACACGCAGAGTTCCGTCCGAAATGACCTCGGGATACTCCACTTTCATTTCGATGAGGTCCTCCTTTGCAACACCCTTAGGCAAGGCCAGCGGATCGTTCTCTCCGGGCTTACGGGAGGAAGATTCCGCAGGCGGGTCCTTCCGCATCACTTCCTGGAGCCAGCCCACGGGGAGCGTGATTTTGCGTGAGCCGAGCTGCCACTCCACGGACTCGCTCACGAGTTCGCCCTGCATCTTCGCACCGGAGCGCAGTTCGATGTTGGCGACGTTGCCATTGGCAGCATCGAAGCTCATGCGCAGGATGTCCTCCGTCTTGAGTTCCACTTCATTTCCCCCAGTGCGCAGGCTCAGGGCGGGGCTGGCGATGGTGCCCACGAGCAGGGAGCCATCCCGCAGCCAGCAGTAGCGTGGGGGCGGCTCGGTCTTGGCTTTGTCCTTGTCCGTGGCATTGGCAGTACCCTTGTCACCAGCGCCGGCATTGGAATCTGGCAGGGCCATTTGCCGGGCGAGGAGTTCTGTCGCGCCGAAGCGGACGAGCTCGGCGGTGCGCACCTGGGTGGGGACAACGCTCCCGTCCGCACCCAGCACTTGAAGTGCCAGCGCCGGCTGCCGTGCGACGCCGTGGATGCGGCTGCCATCGGCCAGGACAGTGATGAGATTGAAGGGCGGCTCGGCCCGGCGCTCCAGGGACCAGATTTCATTCGTGTAAAGGGACAGGCTGCCGAACACGGTGACGAGCTGCACCTCAGGGCCCCAATTAGCGCCTTCCAGAACTCCGAGCCAGTGCAGCGCGCCATTCCGCAGCTCGGCAAAGGCCACAGCGCCGGGCGGCACCTTGCCATCCGCCGAAGTCACGCGCATGAGCAGCAGCTCGAGCGCATCCGCATCCAGCGTGAGCTCTCCCAGTTCACCCGTAAGGCGGCAATCCTTCAGGGAGGCGCGCCCGGTGAGCACGGCGCCATTCCGCAGGTACACGCGGTGCTCCCGGCCACGCCCGCCACCACCACGGATGCCGGCGATGTCTGCCAGCGGTATCTCGATGGCACTATCATCCTTGTCATTCCCGCTGCCACCACCGCTCTTTCTCAACTGCACGGCGGAGCCGGTCAGGGTGCCGCTGAACTGTTCATCCTTGCCCATCCAGAGCAGGTCCTTCGCACCGCGCGAAACGGAAAGCTTACCGCACAGCTCCTCCAGGTGGATGAGACGTCCGGATGCCAGGGCGGAGGTGGTCTCTGCGGTGGGGGCAGAGGCCTTGAGCGATTCCGGCGTGAAGTTCACCACGAGCGGCGCGATGTCCGGAGGCACCATGGGGTCGATGAGGCGGCCATCCTTCCAGAAGAGGTCGCTGGTGCGCTCGATCTTCACACTCTTATCCTGACCGGCGACGGCCACCCAGTGCAGCAGGGCGATTTTGCCATTCGCAGGGATGGTGCCCTCATAGCTGAGGGAGACATTGGAGCTGATGTCCTGCACGCTCACCGGCCAGCGCGCGCCGGACTGCCCCCAGACAAAGAGCGGCAGCGCGGTACTGTCCTGCCGCTCGGCAAAGATGAGCGCGGTGACGGTGTCATCCGGCACGCCATTGCCGTACTCGCGGGATTCGCCGGCCTGATTCAGCACCCCACCGAAGCGCGTGCCGCCGCGCTCGCTGAGATAGGTCTGGTAGTCGATGCGGAAGGAGCGCTCCTGCGACTCGGAATTCGTGAAGACATCCAGAATGCGCACCGCGCGGCGCTTCGGGTCCAGGCGCATGTAGCGCACCACGCTCACGGGCTTCACCGGGTACTCTGCCTGGAACTCGACCTTCGTGTCGATGGGCTTCCGCTCCGTGTCGTTGTTGTTGCTGCCGCTGTTGCTGCCCGACTTCTGGCTGGATGATGAGGAGGAGGAAGATTGGCGGTCCGAGCTCCAGGTCGGGCTCAAGGAGCGGCCGTCGAGGCGGATCTGAAACAGGGAACCGAGCGAGAGATTGCGCGAGCGGAAGCCCTGGGAATCCCGCACGCTCCATTCTTGATCTGCTGCCGGTGAGGTCTGTGCAGACAGGTGTCCTTCGGGAGCCAGAAATGCCAGTGATACCAACACCCATGCCGCCAGAACCATGAGCCGTCTTGTGGAGATCCATCCACGCCGGAAGATGCGCATAACACGCAGCCTAACGGGTGATGTGACGGGAGAAAACAGAAAAAGTGCGGACCAGCAGAGGGCAAAGCACCAGCTTCACTCTGCCAGTGGCCCCACTGTCCCGTCCTCCTCCACTGCTGCCACGCCTTTCAACCGGCTTAGCCTTGCGAAGTCCTTCCTCTCGCAGGCGCCTGCGAGGAGACCAGCGGCTTCCAGGGACATCTTGCCCGAGTGGGGCCGGAATCCAGCCTCAATCAGCGCCTCGCGAACGCCTGCAACATCCGCAGCAGCAGCGAGAGTAATGATGACGCGCATCAACTCGGCACCGTCACCACTCCCCTCCCGAGGTCCGCGGTGCTGCCGCGCGGTCTTGCGCTGCGCTCCATGTGATCCCATAGGTCCAACGAGGTGTAGTCCTGATACTTCTGAAGATAGAGGGCCGCCACGCCCGCCACGTGCGGCGCCGCACAACTGGTACCGGTCATCCTACCATACAGTTTCTTACCCGGGACGGAAGATTTGATCCCGACGCCAGGAGCTGACATGTCGACGAGGCCGACTTCATCCGTTTGCCCAGAACTAAAGTCAGCCACGGTGCCAGAGTTGTCGCAAGCGGCCACAGCCATGAAGGATGGACAAGCCGCAGGATTGGAAAGCGGCAGGACCATTCCTGAACTGCGGTTGCTCGAGTTTCCCGCCGCGGCCACCAGGAGCACATCCTGCTTCTTGTAGGCGAGGTACTCGGCCACTCGCTGGTAGGCGATGGACCAGTTTTCACCCGTCTTGCGCGGGCTGCCGAGGCTCAGGGAAATGATGCGCGCACCCTGGGTCGCTGCCCAGAGGATGCCTGAAAGGATGTCCGAGTCGTAGCCGATGCCGTCATCACCGATGACCTTGCCAACAAGCAATTGCACATCTGGCGCGACGCCGTAGCGCGGCCCCACCTTCGGCTCGGCGGCACCTGCGATGATGCCGCAGCAATGGGTCCCATGGCCGATGCGATCCACCACAGGCGTTCCTGGCTGGACGAAATTCTCCACCAATTTAGGGCTCAGCGCCTGTTGCAGATCTGGATGGCGCATGTCCACCCCCGAGTCGAGCACCGCTACGCGGACGCCCTTGCCGGTCCACTTGCTTCCCCGCTCCGGCATTCCCAGCAGCCGGAGTGGTGCGCAGAGCCCCGCGGAATCCCCCACCATATCTCCGGAACCTTTGCCACCCAAGGCGAAGGCCGCACCGTTCTGAGAGTAAAACTCATGGAAGGCAATCATCGCATCCCTCCAGCCCCGGACGTAGCCGCCATCGGCGGACGGCATGGTGCTCCAGGGCCACTTTCTGCGATCCACCTCGCCCCATGGCCAGACTCGGGGCCCGGGATCATCCCACGGCCAATCCCTGCGATCCGGATCTCCCAATGGTTGCATGGGGAAATCTTCCGGATGGAAGTTTCCGAGGATGCTCCGGGGCTCATTTTCCACCACCGCAAGCACATCGGAATGTTTCCCCAGACTGTCTGCGTCCACCTTGCTGAGATCCACAGCTGCGATCTGGAACTCAGGATACACCAACTGGGCGGCTGAGCTCGCCGTGCGCTTGCGGATGCATTGGACTCCCGTGTCCTTGTCCTCCTGTGCGGCGGGCATCTTGGCGAAGGACTTGGTGGCAGCGCGCAGCACGGTAGCTGGCTTGGCCCCCTGCTCAAAGATGACCAGGAAACCCGGTTTCAGGGGGCGCTTGGCGTTGGGACTGCCGTCTGACTTGTTTGATCTGGCCATGACTTAGGAAGGGTTATTTGGGTTGGGCATCTGTTCCGGCTTTGCCTGGGCCACCTGCGGCATTCACGGTGGCTGCAGAAGATGTACCTGTGGCCTTTGGCGCCGGGACGCCGATTTCAATCTGCGCCTTGGTCAGGGACATGTTCCCCAGGGACTCCGTGAGCCCTGCGGCGAGACGCTCCGCGCCGGTCGGTTTCTTTTCCTCAGCAGGTTCCTTGGCGGCTTGGGCGACGGTTGCGGCGTCTAGCGGTGATCTGGGACGAAACTTGACTTTGTGGGCCTCATTCGCCACAACACTTTGAGACGTTGCGACCACCACGTCGCCTTCGATTAAAATATCACGTTGCGAGAGGCGGTCCAAAACCGCAATCCAATGCGCCACCAGAGGCTCATTCTCGTTCAGTACTGCGCGTGTGGCTGGCAGGCAATTAACGGCGAAGCCCTGGAGATTTATGGCATATGGCCGATACTCGGCGAGACTAGGCGCTCCAAAGACGAGCAGCAGTTGCGTTATTTCCTTCTCGGAAGCTTCCAACTTTGCTTTTGCGCCTGGAGAAACCGCATCCCCTTCAAGTCCAGCCTTGATGGCAGCACTGAGACGCGTGGCCGCCATGGATAGCAGTGACAGCTCCGGCGGCCCCTCTGCAGCGGCGACGGTATTCTTACCTGCAAAGCCAGCCCATGGCGGGACTTCCACGATGAGGGCCTTCGGGGTGGTGAGCAGAATGGTGCAGGCGCGGCCCCCCACCGTCACGTGCTTCACCGTGGCAGCTCCAGAGACATCGGTGAAGCCATCCCCTTCAATGGTGAGAATCGTCTTGGCATAAAGGAAGCCCTCCTTGGGACTGACCTTGCTCACTGCAAGTTGCTCGGGTTTGATAGTGTCCCTCGCATGGGTGGAGAAATTCACAATCTTCTCGATTTTGAGCCCATGGATCTGCACGCTTAGATTGGCGTTGGTCATCGTGGCCAGCACAGCGGCTGCCTCCTTGCTCCCGACCCTGGCCTCGATCACGCCATCGCCGGCACTTTCCACAGAATAAGGCACCCCATCCACCGCAACAGAGATGTCTTCACACGCATATTTAAGGTTTTTTCCAAATATTTTCAGTTTATATGCAGTCACTGCCGCAGTGCCGCCGCCCGCGCTCTCAGCAGTAAGGACCGCGTTCGAAATGACGTGAACGGGCTTGGGAATGGTTTGAGTTTTTGTGCTGCCCGTCAGCAAAGTCTCAATCGCGCCATATCTAGATTTCACGACATCCAGACTCAGCTTTAGGTCTTCTGGCATTCTGCCGCCAAAAATGGCAGCTATGGAAACGGCGGTGCCAAAGACGTTGTCCAGTCTGCGAACCTGCGCCAAGATATCCACCGCGCTTGAGCGTTCGCCTTTCAGGTGTCCGTACCAGATAGGAGTCCAGATACGTTTGAGATAGTGTGGATATTCAACACGGATCCAGCGGGTGGATGTTTTCAATTTAATGCCCTTGAACTTTTCAAGTTCCTCTGGTTCACAGACCAAAAGGACCAGCGCCGGAACGCTTCTCGCATGCAGGATCCGACCGGGCTTGGTTCTCATGCTTGCTGGATTTGCCAGAGCCTGAATGGTAGGATCAAATCGGAATGTCACCTGCGTCCCGTCCGAGCTGGGAATAAGGGTGGGAAGCGGGGAACGAGTGGCTATATCTTGCTCGATGCGCTTCATGTATCGCACAAGGAGGTCCCCTGCCGCCGTCTGACCAGCGGCGCCATACTTGGCGGCCAGATCCATGAGCAGCTCAAACTGCCGCCTCGCACTGTATCCGAGATCCATCGTCTGTGCTTCTACTACTGGGAAAACGCCAAAAACCATGGGCTGACTATGCTTACCAGTATCCGGAGGACCGCCTGCGTATTCCGGCCTCACCTGCACTTCGCAAATGTAGTCCTCTCGCGTGCGCCATCCAGGAGCTACATCCACGTTGGTCACACCAAGAAACACACGACGGTTGGCCGGCAGGAATCCCGGGTTCGCCAGGAATTTAAGCAAATTTTCCGTGACGGCAGTGGAAGCCGCGATCTTCACTACATCTGATTCAGACAACTGCATCCCACCAAAGGGCTTGCTCTCGAGTGTGTTCCCGTCGGCATCCTTGGGTGTTGCGGATCCACCGGGTAGCAGGCTGAGATTTGCCAGGGGCTTGCTGAAACCAGTCGCCGCTGGCTTCCCATCCGCGTCAACTACAAAGGGATTATTCAAAGCACTCCGTTTTTCCCAAGCAGTCAACTCCCTGGGCTCCAACTTGCCGTCTGCCCCCGTGGGCGCATACCTGGGATCCGGCACTCCGGTTATGGTACCTTGGGTCGCTCCGTTGTCTGTGCCAGTTTCAAAGAGTGGGTTCAATGACATACCCGAATCGGCGACATCGGGCTTCTGGGGTGTCTGGCCATCTTTCGCTTCTCCGGTTGTAGCAGCGGACGTAGCAGGAGTAGTAGCGGCGGCGGTTTCACCTTCACCTTCTCCCTCTCCTTCAGCTGGCGCAGTGCCAGGCAGGGGCAACACCATTGCCTTCTCCTGCTCCAGGAGCTTTTGCGCCCTCAAGAGGCGGATCTCACTGTTGATATCCTCCACCTTCCGCCCCGCCTGCAACCGGTCCAAATTGAACTCCTGCTTGCGCTGCTGAAGAAGCTGGCCCGGCGCGTTCAACTTATCCACGCCAATGCCGCCACTGAATTGAATGCCCAGTGATCTGGCGTCAGAAAGCATGGCTCCGCCCTGAACTTTCTGCCGGATGTTGTTCTCAAAGGTGGTGTATCGACTACCTGTCTCCCCTGGGTTAAACCCAAAGATTCCCTCATCCGGACGGTCCCGAACGACTGGCTCCTCTGGGATCAAAAGGAATTCGCTGGCGGACGCATGCCCCCATTCCTCAAGGTACTTTTCCACCCGATCGAGTTGTTCCACCGCGTCTTTTATGAGCAAGTCAGCCTGCTGGAGTTGCTTCGCTGAGGGTGTCCTCTCTGCGTAGCCCGAGGATGGCCTCTCGTCACCAGCCAGGACCTGACCACAAATGGCAATACCTGCAATCGCACCCAACCACCGCTCAAATCTAATCATGCCGTGGTATAAAAAGCCCCATCATGGTCTGCAACAACTTTTTTACCAAACCACAATAAAACCGGCAATCCATCCACTGTCACCTGCCCAAAACTGGGCAAATACCCTGATGGCAAAAGGAACCCCCTCAAGCAATCTCCATGCCACTCCTCGCGTCCCTCCGGGGCGGTCTCTAGTTACTGT
The DNA here is from genome assembly GCF_011044495.1 of Roseimicrobium sp. ORNL1. Classification (GTDB taxonomy): domain Bacteria; phylum Verrucomicrobiota; class Verrucomicrobiia; order Verrucomicrobiales; family Verrucomicrobiaceae; genus Roseimicrobium. The sequence goes on along the minus strand of NZ_CP049143.1, from coordinate 2,726,685 downwards.
CCACACCCAGGGTGTCGGTCGCACGCTTCGTACACGTGCGTCAGGTTAACAACGCTGGAACGCCATCGGCACGTCTCGTGATTTGCCCAACGCGAAACGGCCAGGAGCGTTCATAAACCAGCTCACCTTGTGCGAAGCGCCGTGAGGTGTGAAACAAGCACTGCCGCGCGCCATGCGCAGACACAACACCTACGGATGAAGCCGTAGCTACCTTGGAAGAGGCGCAACTGGCGCGAGGTGTTGTGACGGCTCTACGCGAGTTCGTCTTTGCCGCGCTCTTTCAACTCATCGGAATCGGGGGCGCAGGCGTCGTGGATGATTTCGTGCTCGTGATCCACGCCGGCGGTCCAGGAGGGTGGGTCACTGGCGGGGAAGGATTCAAGCATGGCTTCATCGACGCGCTCCTGGTCGGAGACGTGGTGATGGGAGCCGTGAGAGTCTTTTTCTGTTTCGATGTCTGTTTCTTTTTCCTTCATGGCGCTCGGGAGGGTGGTGATGGGATTTGAGATTTGAGAGATGGAAATTCGAATGCGCGCGGCTCGGGTTGCCTCAGCTCACCACGTCATCGTTTGGCATTGCCTCACTTGGAATCTGGACCGGGATGCTCTTGCGTTTTCTCCTGCTCCCGCTCAGGCTCTGTTCCTGACGAGGACGAGGACTCGGTACCGGTCGGTGGAAGTGGGAGGTCATTGGGGTCCAGGGCGAGCGAGTGCTCAGGCTGGGACTTCGGGGGCTCGGTGGCGGCAACGTCCGCGGGGATGGGTCCGGGGGGGCCAGCAGGGGGGATGATGAGGCGTTTCATGGGGGAAGGGGTTATCCATGAATCGCAGGCGGGGGTTACACTGGCGGGGGGCGGCGCTTCAAGGTGCGGGGGATATGCCTTTCGTGGTGATCGATGACGCCGAGTCGAAGCCATTCCGCGAGCTACGCCCTGCAAGGCAAACGTCCTTCCACCAAGAGGCGGTAGGGATGCGCTCCTGCGCGTCCGAATTCTTCGTGGGCGGAGGTGGAGCGGAGCTGCGGTGCCAAACGGCCTCGCCGCGTGGCATCTCCCACCACCTCCGCCCGCGATCGACGGACGCGCAGGAGCGCATCCCTACCGTCCCTTTTGGGTTGAGGGACGCTGCCATTCAGGGCGAATGGTGCCTCTGAGGCTCGGGCTCGGGTGTGGATGCGTTTCGACGATGAACTCGCATGTGATCACTGCTGGATGAGTTGCGAGTAATCTTAAAGCCGGGAACCCCGCCGCCGACCACCAGGACTTAGACAGGAGCCCCCCAAAGAAGAGCCATCCCGCATTTTGCACTTCATTTTTGTCACAATCTCCCCTCCCCCCACATGCAGGGTTTGCAATCCACGGAGGCTTCATTACTGTCTGCCCCCGCGCTTCAAGTTTAAGCCTCAGCCTCAAGTCCCACCCACTTTTCGCCCATCCCAGTTTTGCCTGCCCCGTTCCTCAACTCCCTCCCCATCGTGGATCTTGGCCATGGTGTCCGCTTCGATGGTGTCCAGCCGGTGTTCATTCTCGGCCCGTGTGTGATTGAAAGTGAGGACTTCGTGTGGGACATGGCACGCCGCATCAAGGCGATTGCCGATGAGCTGGGCCTGCGCTGGGTCTTCAAGGCGAGCTATGACAAGGCGAACCGCACCTCGGGCAAGAGCTACCGGGGCATGAGTTTGGAAGAGGGTTGCGGGATTCTCGCCGCCATCGGCAAAGAGCTGGGCGTGCCCGTGACGACGGATGTGCACAGCCCCGAGGAGGCCACGCGCGCGGCGGAGTGGATCGATTTTCTCCAAATCCCCGCCTTCCTCTGCCGTCAGACGGACCTCATCGAGGCGGCCGGACGTACGGGCCGCGCGGTGAATGTGAAGAAGGGCCAGTTCCTGGCGCCCTGGGATGTGAAAAACATTGGAGACAAATTGCTCTCCGTGGGGTGTACTAATTTCGTATTCACTGAACGTGGAACTACGTTCGGATATCAAAACCTCGTCGCCGACATGAGGTCACTCTACTGGATGCGGGAACTGGGCTACCGTGTGGTGATGGACGCCACACACTCGGTGCAGCGTCCCGGGGGCCAGGGCACCACGACGGGTGGCGATGGCAAGCTGGCGCCGGTGCTGGCTCGCGCCGCAGTCGCCGCTGGGGTGGACGGTGTTTTCATTGAAACGCATGTGGACCCTTCCAAGGCACTGAGCGATGGTCCTAATCAGATCCCGGTGTCCGATCTAAAGGGTCTGCTCAGCCAGTTGTTGCGCATCCACGAAATCGCGAAAGAGTAACGCTGATGGTGATGTCCCGCTCAAGCATCCTCCAGAGACACCTCCGACTGGCCACGACGCTGCTCCTGCTCGTGCTGGGCGGCATGTGGATCTCGGCCCCCGTCGCCACCATGGCGCAGAAGCCCACCGCCGAGGGGAAGAAAGAAGGCAAGGGCAAGGGCAAGGCCAAAGCGGAGGACGGGGAGAAACCCAAGGAAGCCGCTGCCAGCGCCGCCACCGCCCAAGGTCCCGCGGTGCCCACGACCGGGCTGTACGCCTTTGGCAAGATGCTGCCCCTGGGCCAGGCCCACAGGGACATGGAGATTCCCAGTTTCAAAAACGGGGCGCCGTCGAGCATGCTGCAGGCGAAGACGATGACGCGCACCGATGAAGAAAACATGTTCCTGGAGCAGATGAACATCTGGATGTACGGCCCTCCCGGGGAGGCTGACAAGGACCTGCGCGTGCAGCTCCGCACAGCGATCTACCACATGCCGAGCAACATCATCGCCAGTGAAGAGCGCTCGCGGATCACACGCTCGGATTTTGATTTGCAAGGAGACAGCCTCATCTTCGACACGGCCTCGGGCCAGGGGAAGATGGTGGGCAATGTGACGATGGTCCTGCATGACGCATCTTCCCTGACCAAGGCCGCCTCCGGCACCGGCGAACCCCCTGCGACCGGAACCAAGGAGGGCACAGAGAAGACCAAGAAGGAGGAGACTGAGAAAGACTCCACTTCGTGGTCCGCGCCGCCCTCTTCATCCCCTGCCGGCAGTGCTCCTGCTCCGGCAGCCACCACGCCTGCCACGGCCACTGCGGTGAAGCCGGGCGCGGGCGCATCCCCGACGAAGCCCAAGAAGTAAGCGAGATGAAACTGACTTTGATCACCACCTGCTGCGTGCTCGCGGCGGCGTCACAGGCACTCGGCCAGGCCGGGCGCAATGGATTTCCCACCGCCCGCCCGCGTGATGGGGTGAAGGCCTCGCAGGAAGCAGCCCGGGTGCTGGAGCAGGCAAAGGCCGGCAACATGGCGGAACTGCAGCGTCGCGCGCAGGAGCTGCCCCAGGCGGAGCGGGCAGAGTCCCTGCTGGCCCAGGCCCAGGCGAATGGCGCCACCAAGCCCTCCTACGCGGAGAAGACACAGGCTGCGGAGAATAGCGCCCGTCTCGACTCGGCCATGAACCGCGTCTCCCCGGAGGGCAAGGCGCTCCTCGCCCAGAGCAATGCCTCCCCCGCCATGCGCGCTCCTGATGAAGCGCCGGTGGCCCGCACCGCGGTGAAGGCCTCCCCCCTGACTACGGCCGGTGGTGGACCGAAGCCCCAACCTCTGAAACCCACGCCTCTGGCTGAAAAGCCCAAGACCCCACCGCAGGAGACGGTGATCAACTCGGAGAGCTCCTTCTTCGACTCCCGTCAGGGATTCGGTGTCTTTGTGGAGAACGTGGTGGTGAAAGATCCCCGGTTCCACCTGACCTGTGATGAACTGCAAGTCTTCATGAAAAAGGAGCCGCAGGAGAAGGGCCCGGACGGCAAGCCAATCGCCAAGGAAGCAACTCCCCCACCCGCCAAGCAGCCCACCGCAGGTGAACTCCTCGCCAGTGGCGCTGCGGACAAGCCCGCCTCTGCATCCGACAAGAAAGACGCCGAGGGTGCTGGAAACAGCAGCCTGGACCGCGCCATTGCCAAGGGCCGCCGCGTAGTCATCAACAAGATGTCTGACAAGGGCGAGCTGCAGACCGGCGTCGGCCGTGAGGCGGACTACGACGGCAAGACTGGCGATATGATCCTGCGTGGCTGGCCGCAGATCCAAGAGGGGCGCAACCTCACGGTGGCCACCTCGCCTTCCACCTATTTCCTGATCAAGGCGAACGGCCAGTTCAAGTCCTTTGGTCCGAATGAGGTCCGCCTGATCAATGAAGATGAGAAGAAAGGCCCGAAAGGTGCTTCTGTAGGCGCGGCCACTCCGGTGGCACCCGGAGGCGGGCCCGCTCCCACATTGAATAATCGTACTCAAGGAGGCCAGCAGTAGTGAGGAAGAAAGTACGCAAGCAACGCCCCCTGGAAGGAGAGGGCGCTCCCCAGCAGTATTCGCAAGCACCGGAGCAGCAGTCTGATTTGCACTCCTCTGCCCCCAATTTCACCGAGGAGGAGGAGGTCGTGGCCGCCAATGCCGCTGCCCCTTCCAAGCGCCGACAGCAGACCATGCCCTCGAACTCCCAGGACGATTTCTTTGCCCGTCAGCAGGAAGCCAATCAACACGCTCAGGACGGGGAAACCCTGCTCTACACGCGTGGACTGAAGAAGGTATACGATGGCCGAGCCGTGGTGAACGGCGTGGACATCGAGGTGAAGCGTGGCGAAATCGTGGGCCTGCTGGGCCCCAACGGCGCCGGCAAGACGACCTCCTTCTACATGATCGTGGGACTGGTCCAGCCGAATGGCGGCCAGGTCTTTTTCAACGGTCTGGATACGACTGCCGAGCCGATGTACAAGCGCGCGCGCCTAGGCATGGGCTACCTGCCGCAGGAAGAGTCCATCTTCCGCAAACTCACCGTCCGGGAGAACATTCTCGCGGTCATGGAGACGCAAAACTTCACCCCGCATGAGCGCGCCACCCAGTGCCAGCAGCTCATGGAGAAGTTCGGCATCGACCATGTGGCGGACAATCTGGCCCTGACCCTCTCCGGGGGTGAGAAGCGCCGCCTGACGATTGCCCGCTCATTAGTTTCAGAACCAAAGCTGATCATGCTGGACGAACCCTTCTCCGGCGTGGATCCTTTGGCTGTGGAGGATATTCAGAAAATCATCCTGATGCTCAAAAGCGTGGGACTGGCCATTCTCATCACTGACCACAATGTGCGCGAGACGCTCGGCATCGTCGATCGCGCGTATTTGATTCATGAAGGACGCGTGCTCCTGCACGGCACACGCGAATACATTGTAGAACATCCGCTCGCCAAGGAACGATACCTTGGTGAAAACTTCCGCATGTGACGCGCAGCTCATCGCAAGCCGCCCGCCACCCAACGCAAGCGCACGAACGCAAGCAAACGCCAAGCCAAGCATAGCCCAAGCACGCACGGACACGAACCGCACCGCACAGCAGAAGCACGCACACGCCTAAAATTCGTTAACTTCACGCGCATCAATTTTGAGGTAAAACCAACCAAGGAGGAAAACCATGCAAGTGCACAATATCAACCTGCCCATCACCGTCACCGGACGTCACATCAACGTGACAGAAGCCATGCGTGACTACGCGCAGCGAAAAGTCGAGAACCTCCACCTCGACTACCCTCGCATCATCGACGCCAAGGTGATTCTCGACGTGGAAAACAAGGAGCGCCAGAAGGCGGAAATCATTCTGCACTGTGCGAACCACATCACCATTGAGGTGGACACGACCACGGGCGACATCTATTCCGCCATCGACGAGAGCGTGAGCAAGATCGCGCGCCGCATGCGCAAGTTCAAGACGCGCCTCCTCAAGAGCCACCACCGGCCGAGGCTGGGCTCCATCAAGCACATCCAGGAGCAGGTCTTCACGGAGGAGTCCATGCACACGGGAGCGGAGCATGACGACATCGAGCCAGTGATCATCCACCGCGAGAACTTCCGCATGAAGCCCCTCTTCCCGGATGAGGCCATCATGGACCTGGAGCTCAGCGACCGGCCCTTCGTCCTCTTCCACAATGCGAAGAACAACGGCAAGCTGGCCATCCTCTTCCGTCGCAAGGACGGCGAGTACGGCATGGTGGAGCCCGAGATGAACGGGCACGTGGCAGCGTAAGGACTCGAAACGACAGGATCGAATAGAGGCTTTGCCTTTGTCCAATTCACGCGGCGGCAGCGGTCTGAACCCTGCCGCCGCGTTGTTTTTCAGGATGGCGGGCTTTGACAGAAGAGAAATCATCAGTAATACTGACCATCATGGGTGCCGAGCTTTGTGACCTGATGTTCCGCCTGCCAGAAGGGGCGGAGCGTGAACCCCTGCCCGAGGGCCTGACCCGCTACACGGGCTTCCTCGTGGCCAAAGCCCACCAGCGGCTCTGGACCCTCTTCGGTGACGAGTGCAAAAAGCTCGGCCTCGACGTGATGTGCGGCGGCGTGCTGTGGCTGCTGGGCGAGGAAGGCTCCATGTCCCAGCAACAGCTCGGCCGCAAACTGCGCATCGACCGCACCACCATGGTGAAGATGGTGGACATGCTGGAGAAGGGCAAACTGGCCCGCCGCAAGGACCACCCCGAAGACCGCCGGGTGTACCTCGTGGAGATCACCACCACCGGGAAGAAGGTGCTCGCCACCCTGCAGAAGGTGGGAGACCAGATGGAGAAGAAGCTCTTGATAGGATTCACCGAGGACGAGCGCGTGCTCATCCGCCGCGCGCTGCTCACGCTGGCAGGCTAGGGACGCTGAAGTACGTACGGAGGACCGATTGAATCCTATGGGCGACGGAGATCACAGCACGCTGCCGGAAAGGCACCTGGACCTGGATCTCTCATCGCCTCTTGTGAATGCAATCCGGGCACAGGAGGTGGGGTGTGAGGGAGGTGTGGGGCGTGATGCAGGAGATACTTCGAATGCTGGGGCGCATGGTGAAGGCCACCGCGAAGCTCATCATGATGTGATGGGTAGTGAGATACCATGGTATTTTACGGATATTGCCGAGTCGTCTCGTGAGATGACCTGCGCCTATCCGTATGAAGCGACCGTAACGTCCACCACCTTGCGCGCAGCGCCTTGGAGTGCGGTGCGAAGCACCGCTTTGGGAGGCAGCGATGCAAGCCGGACGCGCCATTTGGAGTGCGGGAGCTTGCTCCCGCTTTCGGGAGCAGAGCTTGCTCTGCGTGAAGCTACCAAGGACGCTATGACCCGCCTGGCAGCCTCCAAGGATTCGAGCGACAGACGAGATTCACCCCAACAGTCGCTTCACGGCAGCAAGCTGCCTGCGGGAAAGCGGGAGCAAGCTCCCGCACTCCAAGTCTCCGACCCGCCGCTCCGCCCCCGGAACTCCCCACCAAAGCGGTGCTTCGCACACGCACTCCAAGGCGCTTCGCGCAAGGTGGTGCGTGAGTGGACTGCGTCTGGATCAGGGCTGCGAAGAGACTCACGAGACGCGACCACCACAACGGGGGCAGGAATGCCCCCGATCCTTGGGGGACAACGCGCATCGATAAAGCAGCCGGGCGCTCCAACTCCCATCCGCGCTCACTCACCTGGCAGCACCGCCGGCACCCAGCGCATCGCCTTTCTCCAAGGAGCGGGGGCATTCCTGCCCCCGCAGCGCATCGCCACCTCCCCTACGCGATAACTCCCCTTCCCTCTCCCCCTCTCCGCGTCTTCCCCTCTCCCCCTCTCCGCGTCTTCCCCTCTCCCCCTCTCCCCCTCTCCGCGTCTTCCCCTCTCCCCCTCTCCGCGTCTTCCCCTCTCCCCCTCTCCGCGTCTTCCCCTCTCCCCACCGTCGCACCGCTCACCGTCCCACCGCTCACCGTCCCACCGCTCACCGTCCCACCGATATGTACCGCCTCGCCCTCAAGATGCTCTTCGGTGATACCGCGAAGTATCTCATGCTGGTCTTCGGCATCTTCTTCGCCACGTTTCTCATCGCGCAGCAGGCCTCGGTCTTCTGCGGTCTCATGCGCTGGACCACGGCGACGCTGAAGAATGTGCCCGCGCCCATCTGGGTGGTGGATGAGAAGGTGGAGCAGGTGAATGAAACCAATCCGCTGCGCGATACGGATGTGGCCCGCGTGCGCAGTGTGGACAGCGTGGCGTGGGCCATGCCGCTCTTCTCCGGCATCCAGCGGGTGCGGTTGGAGAACGGCAAGTTCAAGGTCATCCAGCTTCTCGGCATCGACCCCACCACGCTCGCGGGTGCGCCAGCGAAGATGCTCGAAGGCAACCTGGAAGACCTGCGCCTGCCGAACACAGTGATCATCGACGACCTCGCGGTGAGGCGCCTCTCGAAGAATCCCAAGGACAAGAGCACGTGGATCAAGGTGGGCGATGTCTTTGAAATCAATGACATGGAGGCGCGTGTGGTGGGCATCTGCGATGCCATGACCAGCTTCACCGGTGGCCCGTATGTGTGGACCACCTATGAGCGCGCGCTGCAGTACACGCCGGCCTCACGCAAGATGCTCTCCGCCATCATCGCGGCGCCGAAGGAGGGCATCAGTGATGATCAGGTGGCGGAGGACATCCAGAAGGCCACGGGCATGAAGGCGTATGTGAACCATTCCTTCAACTCCTCGCCGTATGACTTCGGCACCTCCACCATCTGGTGGTATGTGCGGAACACCGGCATCCCCATGTCCTTCGGCACCACGGTGATCATCGGTTTCATCGTGGGCATCGCGATTTCCTGCCAGACGTTTTATGCGTTCGTGCTGGACAACATCAAGCACCTCGGCGCGCTCAAGGCGATGGGCACCTCCAGCAGCAAGCTGTGCGGCATGCTCATCCTGCAGGCACTCACGGTGGGCGTCATCGGCTTCGGTATCGGCATGGCCTTCACCGCGCTCTTCGGTTACTTCGGCCTGAAGAATGAGCAGCCGCCCTTTTACATGACGTGGGAGATTCCCGTGTTCTCCCTCGCCATCATCCTTTTCATCTGCATGCTCGCAGCGCTCATCGGCATCTGGCGCGTCAGCCGGTTCGAACCCGCCATGGTCTTCCGAGGATAATGAGTGACACACCTCCCAACCGGGGCGATCACAAAATCGCCGTGCATGCCAAGGGCATCGTGAAGAGCTTCGGCGACGGTGGCTCGAAGCTCACCGTACTCAAGGGCGTGGACTTCGATGCGCGCGATGGCGAGATCATGATGCTGGTGGGCCCCTCCGGCTGTGGGAAGACCACGCTGCTGAGCATCCTCGCCGGGACCTTGCGTGCCGAGCAGGGCAGCATCGAGGTCTTCGGCAAGCAAATCGACAAGCTGAGCAACGGCGTGGTGACGAAGTTCCGCGCGGAGAACATCGGCTTCATCTTCCAGTCCTTCAATCTCATCCCCACGCTGAACTGCGCGGAGAATGTGAGCGTGCCGCTGCTGATTCAAGGCGTGAGCCCACGCAAGGCAGAGGCGAAGGCGCGCGAGGTGCTGGCGCAGGTGGGACTCGGCGAGCGATGGAAGCACCGGCCGAATCAACTCTCCGGCGGCCAGCAGCAGCGCGTGGCGATCGCCCGCGCCCTGGTGCATGAACCGCGCCTGATCATCTGCGATGAACCCACCGCTGCGCTCGATGCCAAGAACGGCGCACTGGTGATGGACCTCTTTGAGAAAATCGCGCGCGTGCCGGGACGTTGCGTGATCATCGTCACGCACGACAATCGCATCTTCTCCCATGCCGACCGCATCGCGCAGATGGATGACGGCCAGATTGTGGAAGTGCACGACGTGGACCGCGCGGTGCCACCGGTGTTTCATCATTAATCCCCTCCCCTTCCCCCAGCCTCTGTTTCCATGAACTTCCTTGCCAAACTCATCCGCAATCTCACCTTTGTGATCGCGCTCGGGGGCTTCGTGAGTGTGGCGCTCCTGCTGCAGAAAATCAAAGCGGAGGACCAGGCGAAGATTCTACCACCACCGGTGGCTCCTGCGACGAAGCCCTTTGCCAGCACGGTGGCGGCGACGGGCATTTTGGAAGCACTGAGTGAGAACGTTTCCATCGGCGTGCCTGCGGCGGGTCTCGTCACCGAGGTGCTGGTGAAGGTGAATGACAACGTGAAGGTGAATGACCCACTCTTCCGACTGGATGACCGCGACTTCCAGGCGACCCTGCTGCGTCACCGTGCCATGGTGGAAGTTTCCAAGGCAAACATCGAAGTCGCCAGGGCGACCGTCGTGAAGCAGGAAGACCTCTACAAGCGTGTGCGCGACATGCCCGACCGCCGCGCCATCAGCGAGGATGAAGTGCGCCAGCGCGAGAATGATGTGAATGTGGCCAAAGCCCAGCTCGCCGCGAGCAATGCGCAGCTCCTCGCTTCCGAGGCGGATGTGAAGCAGACGGAGCTGCTCATCCAGCGCCTCACCGTGCGCGCCCCGAGAGAGGGAACCATTCTGCAGGTGAACATCCGCGCCGGCGAATATGCTGCCACCGCGCCGAAGTCTCCCGCGATGGTGCTCGGTGACTTGGACCGGCTCCAGGTGCGTGCCGATGTGGATGAACAGAACGCCACCCGCGTGCGCCCCGGTCAAGCCGCCAAGGCCTTCATCAAGGGAGACACGACGAATCCAATACCGCTGCAGTTCGTGCGCGTCGAGCCCTATGTGATTCCGAAAGTATCGCTGACTGGTGCGAGCACCGAGCGTGTGGACACACGTGTGCTCCAGGTGATTTATAGCCTGCAACGCCCCAAGGACCCGCCGATTTATGTGGGCCAGCAGGTGGATGTGTTTATTGATGCGGCGAGTGTGGCGAGTGGGAGTGGAAGTGCCGGCGCGAAGGCAGAGGAGAAGACGGCGGCGAAGTAGGTCAACAAAGTAGCTACGGCTTCAGCCGTACGGGTGTGATTTGCCAGCCGCCGACGTCCCGCTTCGTGCATGAGCGCCAAGTTAACAGAAATGTGTGACATCATCGAGAAGTAGGATTCACACGAATGATCTGGATGCTGTGACGCGCAGCGTCCTTGGACTGCGTGCAGCCTGCTGCCGCTTTCTAGAGTCCACAGCCTGCTGTGGCGATGGCGACACTCACTCATCGGGTAATGTGTCCCAGAGAGCTTGGCGACTTCGTCGCGGTGAGGCGTGCAGCAGGCTGCACTTTAGGAAAGCGGCAGCAGGCTGTCGCAGTCCAAGGCCTTCGGCACCGGTTCCATATCCTCAACCTGACGCTCACGCGCGAGGTGGGACTAGTGTCGCCCCTCGAACACGGAGCAATTCACGCGGCAGCGGGCGCGGATATGCAGAGGCAGAGCAAAGTAGCTACGGCTTCAGCCGTACGTATTCGGCACGTAGCGCCACTGATTCGACTGAAGTCGAAGCTACTTTGTGGATGAGCCCCAGCGTCAGAGCTGGTCTTTGTCCACCACTTTCGAACCGTTGAACGCGTCGGTATGATGCCTCCAACCTTCGGGCAGCCACTCAAAAGAGTTCTCTTTTGCTGTCATAGCACGGTCACCTCCGTTCGTGGGATTCCAGCCCTGGGACAACGCCCATCGCAACGACGCAGCAACATGCCCTGGCGTGTGCTCGAAATCCCGGGAGAAAGTATCGAAGAACAAATGATGCGGGCTGCCCGCCTGTCCCACCGTGACCACATCATTGGAACACAGATAGCAATGCGCGCTGTAGTGCCAGAGCCATTCGACTCCATCCACAACGATTTTGCGTGTGCCCTTCTTCGGCCAGGCCATAAAATGAAACTACCTCCTCTGAGTAGAATCTCAACTCCAACGCCAACACCATTCCCATACTCTTCGAACGACGTGAACATGGATGAGCGTCAGCGGAACAAAGTAGCTGCGGGTTCAGCCGTATGTATTCGGCTGCAGTGCGACTGATTCGGATGAAGTCGAAGGTACTTGCATGCAGCAGTGTCGCAGGGAGCCAGACTTGCTGGGGTGTCCTTCACACAAAACTTCTCTCATGTAGCGGGAGCAGGTTCCCTCCGACCACTGCGCGGCTTGAGCATAAGCAACAAAATGAGGGCAATTCCCGTGACACCAACCGCACCCCATTTCAACCATTTCATCTGTCGTGGGAAGTCTCCCTTGGCGATGTCCTTGCGGAGCTCCTCCTCCATTCCACGCAGGATGGCAGCTTCCACTTCCGTCCAATGACCTTTTGCGAGGGCCAAGCGGATTCTCTTCACGGCCCATCTACGAAGATTTTGTGCGGAGTAATCCTCCCACCGATTCCCCACTTCAGCGAGGCGGTTACTACTGATGGCACCAGTGGTCTTGAGGAGCGCATTCCATTTTTCGGCAACGTCCTCCAGCATTTCAAGATGCGCGTATCCCATGCTGTCGTTTGCGAAGACGTCTTCGATGGTGGATTCATGCGCAATGAGCCAATCAAGGACCAGAGGAAGGTCTGGGATGGAGAGTGAGACCGGTCCTATTTCCCGCTCGAAGTAGTCGATTGGATAGCTGCAACTCAGCCATGCCACCATCTTCGCAGTGGACGAATCCACCGCATACCACTCCTTGAGAGCGTCCTGGCTGCCTTTGGCATCGTGCCATTTCAGGTACGCGGCCTTGACCTTCTCGCGCTCCACCGGGTCCTTGATGGCTTGATCCAGTTGAAGCAGCCATTCGTTTCGATCCCAGGAAGCACGCGCTGTTGTAAATATGCCTGCACAAAGCAAGAGGGCCAATACAACCATGGGTACAGGCAGCAGATGCCAAGCGGATTTGAGCATAGGATAATCCTGCACCAAGAGGCTCCATGCTGCAATGCTACGGCTTCAGCGATGTGTGTTTGGCCGCAGCGCGACTGATTCGACTGAAGTCGAAGCTACTTTGCATGCAGCATCCTCGGAAGGAGCGGGACTTGCCGAAGTCCCGCGGTCTTCCCCTACTCCGCCAACGGCCGATTCAACTCCGTGCGATACAGGCTCCCATCCGGCCCGACTTCGGGACCGACGAGATACCGCTCCCAGAGGTCCCGGGTGCCTTTGAGGCCCTGCGTTTCGATCCACTCTTCGAATTCGCCCCAGGCATCGCCCATGCCTTCATAGGGACCGTGGTAGACGGTCCGGATGACTTTCATGCCGGGCCACACGCCGGGGATGACGCGGCCCACGGGCTTCACGGCAGCGGTGACGGGGACGCAGATTTCAAAGTCGAAGATTTCCGGCTCGATGCGCAGGTGATGCGTGAACCACACGCCGGCGGGGCCGATGCCCTGTGCCTTCACGGCAGCCATGATTTCGGTGAGCCCGGGCATCATGGCTTCCCCGATCTGTGCACGAGGAACCGTGACGGGGATGATGGCGGCGTGCAGCGTGCTGGTCTGGATGATTTGGGGAGATTCGATCATGGCGGTGGTCTCTCTATCTTTCGTGAGTGGGTTGATTCCTTTGGTCAAACCCATGACGAACGCCCCCTCCCGCCCAGGACATGCGTCCCTGCTTTTTTGAATTCCCCGTGACTATTTCTTTCTCACCACCTTCGCCTCGAATTCTCCGATGAGGTGGGACTTCTTGTAGTCCGGCAGGGAGATGTGAATGGCGAGTTTGGCGCTGTCCGCGGTCTCGCTGAGCACGGTCAGGCGCATGGAATACTCACCACTGTACGTCAGCGTGCCCGGAAACTTCGCGCCCTTCTTGGCGAACTTCATGTGCACGGCTGGACTCTTGTCCGAGTCTGGGGTGATGACCCACTCCTTTTGCTCGCCAGGCTTGACGAAGATCACGAGCGACGTTGCCGGCCAGTTCCCCAGTTTGTCAGCGGATTCAATGCGCAACGCCGCGTCACTCCATTCCGCTTTTCCCAGGGTGAAGGGCGCCCCGTAGAGTTCCCCCTTGAGCGGACCTTCAATTTTGTCGGCGGGCGCATCGATCTTCCATTCCGCAAAGAGGGTGGTAGAGGTCAGGAGGAGGAGGGAAAGGGCGAAGACTGGGAGGTGTTTCATGGAAGCGGCGCAGTGTGAGGAATGAAACGAAATAGCGACAAATGAACGGTGAGTTTACGCCAGTGCATTACCGGACGGCAATGGGAAAGCCGGTGCCGCAATCCGTAGTGGGATGGTAATGGGAAGTGGTTGGCTGGTCAGGCCGGAGGCCTAACGACCACTGTCAGGCGGAGACGCCTAACCTCCGACTGAGTCTACTCATGCAAATACGCCCAGTCGCGGATGCGCTGGAGACCTCCGCCGTAGCCGGTCTCGGGATAGTTCTGCAGGGGGAAATAGAGGAACTCGTCGAAGTTGATGCCGCCGCTCGGGGTGCTCACGCTCAGGATCCAGGGATTGCCCTCGTAGTCCTTGCTGTCTTTCGCCTTGGGGTAGTAGCGATAGGTGGGATAGGCCATGATGCCGGTGCGGGGCACGGTGGGGAGATACTGCGGCACCAGCGACTCCAGGGAAGGCGGCGGTGCGCCGTGTTCCTTCTCATATTTCTTGATGGCCTCTACCAGAGGAGCGCTGCGTTCCGCGAGTCGATTAAAAGCCCGGTGGCGCACCAGCTGTCCAAAAAATTCTCCGGCAACGAGGGAGGCAAGGAACACGAGTGTGGCACACCACCACGCGAGCATGAGCGACCTCTCCTCCCGCCACAAGAGCGCTCGCAGCGGAAGGATCACCACCATCAACAACGCTGGAAAGACGGCGAGGAAGTAAGGCAGCTTGAACCACAAAAACATCATATGCCCCACGGGAGCTACTGCGAGACTGCTGAAAATCACGAGAACGGGAAACGTGGAGAGAATCCACGGCCACCATGTTCGCAGGGATTTGGAGTGAAACGCTTGCAGGAAGGTCATGCGGTCAGCGGTGGAGCAGCGGGATGGTTATGGGATGTGGTGTGGTGGTTGGAGCTCCAGGACTGCTGGTCAGGCCGGAGGCCTAACATCCACTGTCAGGCGGGGACGCCTAACCTCCGAGAAGTCTACTTCCCCTGCTGGGATTGCTTGTCCCGCTGGATGCTGGTTTCGCGGGGCATGTTGTCGTAGATGACGTTGTAGTTCTCGGAGATGACCCAGTGTGCGGCGCCGTCCACGCGGGTGAGTTTTACCGTGAGGTAGTTTCCGAATCGAATGGGTTTGCCGTCGGAGAGCATGGGAGAGAAGGTCCAGAGCTTGAGGGCCTCACTGGCGGCGAAGACGGCGGGGTGGCGCCAGTCATCGGCGGCGTAGGTGCGGGACTCGGTGTCCTGGGTGAAGTGCTTCTCGAACGTCACGGTTCCATTTTCATTGATGAAGTAGTCGAGGCGGAATTCCATGGAGTCGCCTTCCCACTTGAAGTCCTCCGGCAGTGTGGGGCTTTGGAAGTATTTTAATACCGGCCACGTGGTGATGGGAGATACGTCCAGGGTGAGATCACTCTTCACGAGCTTGAAGGGCCAGAAGGCATTCATGTCTCCTGATTCGGAAGCGCCGCCGCGGCCACCCATGATGAAGCCTTTTTTCTTCGTCACGGGATGGAGCCAGTTAGACTTGCCATCTGAGACGAGCTTCATGGCGGGCCACGTGGTGTCCTTGGGATAGCCTTTGAGTTCAAGGGTGATGACGCCATCCGCCGCCACGCTGTAGGTGCCGCGATAGCCGATGTAGGTGTAGCCGTATTCGCCGAGGACGACTTCGTTGTTCGCGCGGAAGCTCAGGGCGGTATCGGAGTCCATGCCGTAGAGCTTGCCGGAGCGGGAGATGAAGGTCTCGGGTGGTGACTTCTGGAGATTGGCCGCGAGGAGGGAGATGACTTGAGCCTGCGTGAGCTCGCGCCCGGAGCCGCGCTTGGATTCTTTGCCGAGACCGATGTCGGCGTGGGAATAGGGTGTGATATACCCTGATAGGAGGAGGGTGAGGAACGCGGCAATGAGCAACGGCAGCGGCTGACTACGATGGTGGTAGTGCATGGCGAGGGGGCGCTGGAGTAACGGAGTAACGGAGTAACGGAGTAACGGAGTAACGGAGTGATGGAGTAGTGGAATGGTGCGGTATTTGGTGGATGGTGTCACGGGGAAAGTGGATGGTGTGGGTTGGTGCGTGGGCCGTTCCCACCATCGGAGGTGAAGCCCTTTCACGGGAGGAGTCCGGTTGTGAAACGTCTCGTGATGTCATCTGTGCAGGCTGGGATTGGGATTACCTTGCAGCAGGCCACCTTGCGCGAAGCGCCTTGGAGTGCGTGTGCGAAGCACCGCTTTGAAACGTCTCCACAGCCTTGCTACGCCCTCGTTTCCAAAGCCACGAATAGGTTAGAACGGCAGGAGGAGAGTCCGGGGGTAGATAAGAGGCGCATCCGGATTGTCTGAGTCACACCCAAAGCGGTGCTTCGCACACGCACTCCAAGGCGCTTCGCGCAAGGTGGTGAGATGAAGGGCTCTGCACTGTGATATGGCAGGTTGGGGTCACGAGACATTTCGTCGGGGGTAGTTTGAAGTCGGTGGAGTTGGTTGCGCCACGGGCACGTACGGCTGAAGCCGTAGCTACTTTCTTTGTGGCGACTTCGTCGCGGTGAAGCGTGCAGCAGGCTGCACTTTAGGAAAGCGGCAGCAGGCTTCCGCAGTCCAAGGACGCTGCGCGTCACAGTATCTGGATCTGTCGTGAATGCTCCACCGTCACACCGCTTACCGCTTACCGCTTACCGCCCCACCGGCTCACGCCTTCTCATCCTTCTTCGCATGCCGCGGGTCGTAATAGATATGCACATCCGCTTCCTTCGCGCCGATGATTTGCTGGGCGCGCTTTAGGGCGTTTCGCGTGGCGATGTTGGGATTCTGGGCGCTGCCCATGAAGAAATTTTCGCGGCCGATTTCCTGCAGCACGCCGCTGTCGCGCAGGACGCGGTACACGTCCCTCCCGGCGCCGCTGATGATGAGGTCGCGGCCGGCCCTGCGCATGGTTTGCACGAGTTCCTCCAGGGCCATCACGCTGGTGGCGTCGAGGTGGCGGGCATTCTTCAGGCGCAGGATGATGATGCGCAGATTGGGGTCGGAGCAGGTGCGCTGGATCTGCGTGCGGAAGAGTTCCGCAGCGCCGAAGAAGAGGTCGCCCTCCACGTGCACAATCGAGATGGAAGGGTGCTGGCGCTGGGCATTGAGCGCAGCCTCGGCGAGGTTGCCCTCCTTGTTGAACTCGTATTCCACCAGCGAGGGACGTGCGGCCTTGCGCAGGTAGAGCATGATGGCCACGCCCACGCCGGTGAAGATGGCCACGTGCAGCGGCACCAGCAGCGTGGCGATGAAGGTGACCATGAAGACGAAGGCATCCGACTTCGTGGCGCGCAGGCAGATGCGGATCTGCTTCTTGTGAATGAGCGAGATGGCGATGCAGATCACCAGGGTGGCGAGTGCGGCCTTCGGCAGATAGACGATGAGCGGTCCCAAGGTGAGCGCGCCAGTGAGGCACACGGCGCCACCCACCAGGCTGGAGACGGCAGTGCGCGCGCCGCTTTCGAAGTTCAACGCGGAACGCGTGAGGCTGCCGCTGGCGGGCATGCCGGCGAAGTAGGCACACGCGAGATTCGCCGCGCCGAGGCTGAGCATGTCCTGATTCGGGTCCACGCGGTAGTTCCCGCGGCTGGCGAGCGTCTTGGCCATGACGCTGTTCTCCAGGTTCGCGACAAAGGCGATACCGATGGCGAGGCCGAAGAGCTGGGCGAACTGCGAAGGCGCCTCCGAGGAGAGGAACGAGGGGAACGGCGGCAGGAGATGCGCCGCATCGAGTTCCCCACTGCTGAAGGTGGGCAGGTGAATATCAAACCGCTGCAGCAGCAGGCACACCAGGGGACCGGGCACGAGGCTGATGATGAAGGCGGGCCACTTCGGCTTCCAATAACGAAGCGCGGTGTAGCAGCCCGCCGTCGCGAGCGCCACGAGCAGGGCCCACCAGTTCGCCGCGCCCAGGTGCGTGAGGAAGTTCCACACGTTGCCAAAGACATTGCCCGGCGCAGACTCACCCTCCTTCATGTGCGTGGCCACGCGTGCCACGCCGAGGAGTGCCGGAGCCTGATTGATGACAATCATCACCGAGGCACCGGTGACATACGCGACCATGACGCTGCGGCTGATGTACTGCGCGAGATCCGCGACGCGGAAGTAGGCGCCGAGAATGAGCATGGCCCCCACGAGGAACACCAGCATGGGCATGAGCTGGAGCTGGTCGAGGTGAGGGTATGATGCAAAATAGGAGAAGATGATGAAGGCCGAGCCATTCGTGGGGCCGAGCACCGTGTGTCGCGAGCTAGCCAGCCACGGTCCCACCAGGGCGGAGACAGCGGAGCACATGACGCCGTAGCGCAGCGGCAGCCCGGCCATGGAGGCGAAGGCCATGCCCTGGCAGAAGCCGAGCAGGGCCACATTGATACCGGCGCGCACATCGGCTTTGGCCTTCACCGTATTGTACCCGGTGAGGGTGCGCTTCAGCGGGAAGGGATCGAGCGGGTTCTCCAGGGCGAACTTCCGCGCCGCGTCCCAGAAGGTCCACAACCCGTGCCAGAGCTTTGCCGTGCCTGCCTGCCAGTTCAAAGAGGAAGTCCTTCCTGTGCGGTGTTGGATTGGAGTTGCATCAGGCCGACTCAAGAAGGGAGCGCTGGCCTCTGACCGGCGGGTGGGGTGTCATCAGGTCAGCGAGCCGCAACGCGCCGGGAACGAGGCGTTCCCGCTCCTTGGGCCTGGTACCACGTGATGGACGATGGTGTATCAGGAATGGTGATTCGGCTACCGCGCGGATGATCTGGCGCGGCGATCGATCAAGGAGCGGGGACGCCTCGTCCCCGAACCCCTGACGCCAAACTCGCACCGCCTTCCGCATGCTACGACGGGTGGCACCGGGGCATTCCATGTCGTACGCGCCCGCGCATGTCACCTCAAGGGCTGAAGAACGAGGCGTTCCCCCTCCCTGGGCCTGAGGCGCTGTCATGGAGGTTGGTGAGCCAGAGTTCATGCAGGGATATGAAGAGAGCGGAGGCACCCCACTCCCTGCTGCTCGCGCTGTGTTGGGTTCACCGTCACACGGACTCGTTACGTCTGCGGTCACTTCTCCATGCCGAAGAAGTCGCGGAAGACATGGCGGTAGACCTCGCGCTTGAATCGGGGCACCCAGTCCATGTCAAACTTCTCCGGCTTGATCCACTTCCACTTGTCAAACTCACGGTGGGCAGTGTTCAGATTGATGTCTGTGTCACGGCCGAGGAAGCGGCAGAGGTAGTACACTTGCTCCTGCCCGCCGTAGACGCCGTACTTCAGCCGGCCCTTGGGGAACTCATAGCGGTAGCCGCCCTTGCGGTCGAGGATCTGGATGTTCTCCGGCTTGAGTCCGATTTCCTCCTCCACTTCGCGGAAGAAGGCATCGTCCCAGCCCTCTCCCATGTCCACCCCGCCCTGCGGGAATTGCCAGGCGCCCTTCAACCCCGCGCGCTGGGCCACGAGGATGTTGTTCTCCATGTTCAGCATGATGGCGGCGACGTTCGGCCGGTAGAGCACGGGGGCTGGTACGGGCGTGACGCTGCCGGTGGCTCCTGCTGCTCCTGCAGTCACGGGCGTGGGGACCGGTGCAGGGACGACTCCCCCACCCGCATTTCCTTCACTGGAAACGGGCTGCGCCATCGTAACGTCTTGAGGGGGAACAGGCATGAAGGACGGGCCTTTAAAAATTTCTTCCATTTTTGAGAATTTGCAACCGGGTTTGTCAAGACCTCTTAAGTTTTTGGCCACCCGATTTCCGGCGCTTTCTCAAGCACAGGATGGGCCGGAGGGGTACCTTTTTTCACTTGGCAGAGGCTCTCCTTTGGGCTTCGTGGAGAACGACAAACCCCATCATGAAAGCGTTCATCTTTGACCTCGACGGCACTCTGATTGATTCCCTGGCAGACATCGCTGAGGCGGTGAACCGCATGCTGATTGAGCGGGGGTATCCCCGGGCGCCGCTGACGGCCTTTCCCCGGTACATCGGGGATGGCGTGCGGCCCCTCGTGGAGCGGGCGCTGCCGCCTGAGGTGCTCGCCACGGAGGACATCGATGCCCGGGTGGCGGAGTATCAGCGGCACTACAATGACGTGTGGAAGGACGCGACCGTCCCCTACACCGGCATCCGCGAGACACTCTCAGACCTGAAGGAGCGGGGCATGAAGCTGGCCGTGCTCTCCAACAAGCCGGACCATTTCACCAAGCTGTGCTGTTCACACTTCTTCCCAGACGCGGGGTTCGAAGCAGTCTTTGGTGCGCGCTCGAATGTGCCACGCAAGCCGCATCCGCAGGGTGCTTTTGACATCTGCGAAATCCTCGGGGTGACCCCGGGTGAGTGCGCCTATGTGGGCGACTCGGGCATCGACATGGAGCTCGCGGTGAATGCCGGCATGCTGCCCGTGGGCGTGCGCTGGGGATTCCGCGGTGAGGCCGAGCTGAAGGCGAAGGGCGCGCGCGAGATTGTGGCGCACCCGGATGACCTGATCTGCCTGGTGACCGGGGTGTGCTGAGGGATGCGGATTTGAGATTTGATGGTCCCTAGCGTCCGAGAGGATCTTCGAGTTCAAAACCTATCCACCCTCCTACACTATGAAAAGCGCCTCGCACAACGTTACTGAGCTACGTGTTGACCGCAAAAGCTATGTGATGTTGTGCGGCCCATGGGTTGGATTAGCACTTTTCGGAGGCTTCGTTGCCTTTGAACGTCCACAAACTGACGCTTGGATTGCTTCCTTAATTCCGATTGCAATAGCGAGTGGAATTTGGCTTTGGCTGAACAATCTTCGAATTGATCTGAGGTGTGGCGTCTTGGTATATCACAATGGCTTCTTCAAAACTATTGAGGTGATGCTGGACGAGGTGGACGCTGTACATCAAAGCTCGCGTAGCCTGGTTTTGGGACTTCTAAATAAGGAAAGCGTTGTGATTAACTTAAAGCCATTCAGATTCACCGACGTTGCAAAGCTTAAGAGCGAATTAAAGCGTGAATTGGCTGAGAGAGATAAGGCTGCAGGAGAAGAACAACGTAGGGAAGCAGGGAACGATGTTGGATAGTTGGAGCGAGCAGTTTTCCATGAGCAATTCGCTTGTGTGGTGTCACGTAGGTTCCTTGAATAACTCTGATGTCTCTCGGATGGCAAGGAACCGGTCCATGTATGCTTAAAAACCGAATGAGTTCTTACGCCGAAGGCGTTGCACATTGTCCAGCCCAAGGGTCAGCTTGCGAAGCAAGCGCCACCTTGGGTAGCGGTCGGAAACGAATCGAACGCCGAAGGTGTTCTACAAACAGCCGTTTAGGCGGGACAACATGGCGCAGGGATGGACCGTGTTTGTGGAACACCTTCGGCGTTCATGAATTATGATGCCGTCCCGGGGTGGCGCCCGCTTCGCGGGCTGACCCCGGGCTATGCATGTGCAACGCCTTCGGCGTAGGAGTTGCCAAAACCTGTAGCCGCAGCCTGGGTCATCTTATCATTGAACAAACTTGCGTGACACCACACCAGGGCTCCGGAAAGCGGCCCGGTCACTGGCTGCACAAAAAAGTGGAGGATCGTGCAGAATTAGCTAGTCACATTTCGTAGTTTTCGCTAAATATTCAGCGAATGTCGTTGCGCCATGACTGAAAATCTGGACTCCGTGAATGCACGGGGCGCAACCCTCGTCGAAGCAGGGTGAAATGGCGGAAGGCATGTGTGGGTATCGTTGTACGGAGCAACAACAACAGGGATGGCGTGAGTACTTCAGCTCGCGTCTGGTGGTTGGTTGCAAAAACTTCGTGCAATCTGCTTTAGATTTGCAAGATGCATGAGGTTACGAACTTTTAAATGGGGAGTGAATTAACATGGGGTTGTCAGCATTTTCATCAACATCGGTAGCGGCGGCGGCGGGATCAACGTGGGCGTCAGCGATAACTTCAGCAGGAATGGCTTGGTGCGAGCCGGAAGAACTCTCGCCCTGGCAGGAGGAAGCTGTGGAGCAGGTGGCCTGGGCGATATCCGAGGACGCGGTATTTCCGCCGGATATGGAGGCGCTATGCGCGGTGGCCGGCATGTCCCCGATGCATCTGGAGCGGGCCTTCCACCTGTGCTTCGGGGTTTCGCTGAAGAGCTATGCGCACACGGAGTGGCAGAAGCGGCTGCAACAGGAGCGCGAGCGCGAGCAGCGCGATGGTGGATGCGCGCGTGGGCGTGACCGTGACCGTGAACGTGAGGTGGCGCGGGAGTGGTTGATTGCGGCGATTTGAGGGGGGGAGGTAGAGTGCGTGCCAGGCTGCATGCTTGGCCCGTGCTGGCAACGGTGTGAAATTTCCCAGAGGGATTGCCGCAGGCCCAAGGAGGGGGAACGCCTCGTTCCCCAACCCCTGACGTGAGTCCCGCTCCGCCTTTTGCAGGTGACGCACGTCCCCCTCCCCATCCACGGTCATCTCCGCCCCACGCAAAGATACCCGGCTGGGAACGCGCACACGCTCCGCATCACGCTTACTCCTGTCACCTCAGGGGCCGCGCCGGGGAACGAGGCGTTCCCCCTCCTTGGGCATGGGGCGATGTGGTGGAGTATGGTGTATCAGGGGTGGTGTGAGGGGCTTTGAGTGTTCTATGATCTCAGGTGTGAATGTCCCGTGAGAAGAACGAGCAGTAAAAGATGAAGAGGCTCTTTGGTAATCCTGCCTGGCTCATTTTCACCTGGCATGAAGAAGGAGCGCTTTGCGTCTTGGAGTGCGGTGGCAAAGGCCTCCCTTGAGGCCGCGACACCGCTTTGAACGGAGCGCGATCGTTGAGTTCATCCGCATCGCTCTCCGACACCGAGCATGTGCAGCAGAGGCGCCTCTCGTTTCCGGTTTCCCGTTCCTATCAAAGCAGCGTCTCATTGCACGCCGTTTCCCTCCGGTCAAAGCGGTGCTTCGCACACGCACTCCAAGGCGCTGCGCGCAAGGTGGTGCGTGGAGGAGACGTGTCCTGTTTCACGAGATGATTGTGTCCCGGGGACCGTCGCTGGTGACTTGGGGAAAATCGCTTCGACGATGTTGGTGGAGGATGGTATATCAGGAAGGGCGTCATTCACCTTGAGTGGGTGAATGCATGGACGTCTCGTGAGAAGAACGAGCAATGAAAGATGAAGCGGCTCTGTGATGAACCACCTTGCGCGAAGCGCCTTGGAGTGCGTGTGCGAAGCACCGCTTTGAACGGAGCGCTATCGCTGACTTCACCGCCTCGCTTTCCAATACCGGGCGATTGCGATAGAGACGGTTCTCTTGAGGCGATTCTTGTTTTCCGTTCCTCGTTCCTGTCAGAGCGGCATCTCGGTGAGAACATTTTTCCTTCGCTCAAAGCGGTGTCGCGGCCTCAAGGGAGGCCTTTGCCACCGCACTCCACGACGCAAAGCGAACTGGTACGTCGAGTCGGTTTTTAGTGCTCCATTCCCCTGCTGAAGCCACACACACTCCATCCAGAGGCCTCGACCTACCGCAGCAGTGGAAAGGGAATTGAGGGAAGCATCATTGCATCCCCTCCCCTCAGGCTATCAACCATCAACCAAAGACTATCAACTCTTCGACCTACTTCTTCCCCGTCGCCGCAGGCTTGAACGTAAACTCATCCTCACCGGCGAAGATTTCCGTGATGGTGCTTTCCTTGTGCTGGTCGCGCCATTTCACGAGGGCGGTCTTCATGGCGTCGAAGACTTCGGGGAACTTCGTCTTCACGTCACGTTCGCAGTGCTTGTCCTCTTCGAGGTCAAAGAGGCGGAAGATGGGGCCTTTCACACCGGGGGTATAGACAAGCTTGAAGCGCTGGGTGCGCAGCACGCGCTCCTTCGTACGGATGACGTCCTCCTGGTACTTGTCCTTCAGCACAAAGTGGAAGTCGAACTCGGGGTCAATGGTGGTGGTCTCATCCATCGCGGGGATGTAGAGAGGCTCCTCGCCGGGAATCTTGCGGCGGAAGAAGAGGTAGCTGGTCTCTCCGTACCAGGCGAGGGAGAGGTCGGCATTCCCCTTGATATAGGGCACGAGGCTCTTCCCTTCGAAGCGGGGCTCGGGGGCGTGGCCGGTGAGCTCCAGCAGCGTGGGCGCGAAGTCGATGCTGCGGGTGATCTTGTCCGAGGTACGGCCGCGATTCTCCACGCCGGGGACGCGGAGGACGAAGGGGATGTTGTTGCTCTGGTCGCCGCCGTTGAAGGTGAGACCGTGGCCGAAGGTGACATTCGGCTCGAAGAGGTCGTCCCCGTGGTCGGCGGTGATGAGCACGATGGTGTCATCCTTCAGGCCGGAGGCTTCCAGCTCGGCCATGATGCGGCCCACGCAATCGTCGAACATGCGGATGCAGCCGTCATAGAGCGCATCGATTTGCTCCACGTCCTTCTTCGGCAGCTTCTCCCACTTGTTGCCGATGTCCACGTTGCCGATGAATTCATCCACATTGAGCTTCAGCTCGAAGTTGTGGTCGCCCTTGTAGGCGGGGTCGGCCCAGATGTCCGCATACTGGCGCGGGGTGCGGTAGGGAAGGTGGGTGCAGGAGTAGAAGGCGAAAAGGATGAAGGGCTTCTCATCTTCCTTCCGCTCCTGGAGGCGGTCGACGACCTGGTTGGTCACGACATCGGGGGTCATGAAGTTCGCGAAGGACTTGAGCTTGGGGAAGAGCCAGTGGCCGGCACGGTTGTCAAAGAAGAGGGGCAGGATCTGGTGGTGCAGGTAGACCACCTCGCTCATGTAGACCTTGAAGTTGTCGAAGTCAGACACGGTGACGTCCTCGAAACCCATGGGCAGTTCCTTGAACCCGCAGGCACACCAGTCGCCGATGACGGCAGTGTCATAGCCCTTGCTCCGCAGGATGGTGCCGAGCCCGGGCGAGGTGGCATTGGCCTTGGCCACTTGTTCCTTGTTCGGGAACATGTGCTGGATGCCATGCGTGTGCGGGTACTGGCTGGAGAACATGGTCGTGAGACTCTCCAGGGTGGACGCGATGGGTGTGAAACACTTGCGGAAGGTGATGCCCTCCGCGGCGATGCGGTCGATGTGCGGTGAGGTGACGCGGCCGTAGCCGTTGCACGACAGGCGGTCGGAACGGAAGGAGTCCGAGGCGAGGATGAGGATGTTCTTCGGCTTGGTCTTGGGCTTGGGGGCCTGCTCCACCGCGGGAGTGTGCCTGGAGTCATCCTTGATGAAGCCATACCCTGTGACGACCATGCCGATGAGAATGACCACCGGGCCCACGAGCGGCCAGGGGACCATCCCGGGGCGGGACTTCAGGAAGCGGCGCAGTTCATTGAGGTAAAAGAGACCGCACACCAGCACCGCAATGGCGGGGAAGATGTACAGGACGAAGAAGCCGAAGCCCTGCTGGATGGCCGCGCCAAACCAGTCGCCGAATTTTTTCCATCCCTGGTCAAAGTAGCTGTAGTTCCCGAAGTAGGGCTTGTTCAGCATGAGACGGAAGACAAAGAAGCCGTACAGCGCGCCGCACAGGGCCAGCGCACGCCAGATGACCCCCCAGCGGCCAAAGACCTGCCACTTCCGCCACAGGAGGATGATGGGATAGATGATGGCGGTGAAGATGATGGCCACGATGATGTAGGCCTTCATCACCTCCACATTGCTCCAGACGAGGTAGAACCAGTGGTGGCCGACGGCGACCTCCGTGAAGCGATTGTTGAACCCGTAGGTATTCCCCGCGAAAGTGAGCAGCGCATTGATATACCAGCCCACCAGGGTGGCCAGTACGGTGCAGACCGTGAAGCGGAAGACCGTGCGGCGGCTCAGTTCCTGAGTCTTCTTGGTGAGAGGTCCTTGCCCGGGAGTAGGCTCAGTTTGTGGCATGGAATTGTGGGGGGATCTGCAATCTTGGGAGGAGAGGCTGCGGAGGGAGACCATAGCGCGATCAGGGAAAGCCGCAACCTGTCAGACATGTAGGATGTACGCTGGTTTTGGAGTGTGACTTGCGGGGGGGATGAAAGAACGCGGCGCGGGGTGCGGGGGATGGTGCCGGGGAAGGAATGGCCGTCCCGCTTCGCGGATGTGCGTCTGGAGAAGGTTTGTGCCCTCGATGCGTCTCGTGACTGGGCCAAGTTTGGTTCGCAGAGCGCATGGCGCATGGCGAAGGGCCGCTCTCCCAAGGAGCGGCGTGCTTTAGCCGCCGTGGGAGGGTGAAAGGCATGGCCTGCGCCGCACTTCGCACCATCATGTGACAAGAATCCTGTGGCTGCTGAAAGAGGCGTTCGCGGTCACTCGGCGTTGTAGACGGGGCCACGTTTCAACGGCGGCTAAAGCACGCCGCTCCTTGGGGTGGCATCCTCATCTACCGTCGCAAGGCGATGGAGGCCTCACCGCACTCAAAAGCCAGAAGACTTGCGCCGCCACTCACTCCGCACTCGCGTTCAGAAGCAGGGGGCCGACCTCGACCGTTCCGTCGCTCAATACGGCAAAGGGATTTGGCCCAGCACACTCGATGACGTACGCGCAGCCCTTCCGGGAGCCAGTCTGCTCTTCCGGGGTGAGGATGCGGCATCTCGCCCAGCTGGGGATGCGAAAAGGTCCCTGCATCTCAATGATCTCTTCCAACGTGCAGCCTGGCTGCTCGCGTCTCTGCTCGTTGATGAACACGGCCCACTCGATCATCGCCAGATGCTGCCGGTAGCTCGCGCGATAGGAACCCTCCTCTTTCCGCCAGCTCACGATGGAGTACGCAAACAAGCACACCTGGACTATGATGATGCACAACATCACTCGAAGCCCAAGTCCGGGTTTCCTGCCAAGTGTCGTCATGATGATGCCGTGCGGATGGTCTACCTCTTGTTTGTTTTGGAAGAAGACGGTTCCGTAAGGTCGATCGCATCTACGGTGATGTCCTTCCACGGACCCTTCGGTTTCTTCTTTTCCATGACCCCATAGAACGTGCTCCCGTTGCTGAGTACCGTGAAGGGTCTTGGCACAGGGCATTCGACGACAAAATGGCAGTCGCTGTCTTCGACTCGCTCCTCCGGGGTCAGCACCCGGCTGGTGACGCGGGGCGGAATGGCAAAGGGCACTGGCATCTTGAGGATCTCTTCCAGTGCCAGGTCTGGTCTGCGCAGTCTCGTTTCGTTGATGAATGCCGCCCACTGGAGCATGGGGACACGCTCAAGATAGTTTTGCTTGGAGTCGGCTTCGATCTCCTGAAATGTTCCCACGACGTATAATCCCACAAGTGTCAGCACGAAGATGACGGCCACAAGCGCACAGCCCGGTCTTTCTTTGGTTCCCTCCATGAATATCGGCTTTAGCAGCTGAGGATACCCAGCGGCAGGGGGCGGAGCAAGAGAAGGCTCAAGGGGGGATGGTGAAGGGGAAGGAATGGCCGCAAAAGAACGCAAAGAACACAAAAGGGTGGAGCTGCCGGTAGTATGCGGCGCTGCATGCGAGAGGCGGGGTGGATAGAATATCAGGGGTTGGGGGACGAGGCGTTCCCCCTCCTTGGGCATGATGCGATGTGATGGAGGATGGTAAAGGAGAAGGAATGGCCGCAAAAAGACGCAAAAAACACAAAAGATGAATGCCTGGTAAACGGCGCGATCATCGTGCGCGCAGTTCTAACCATGCTCCCCTTTGCTGCTTCGTTGCTTTGCTGCTTTGCGTTTCAACCAATGCATCTGGAAACCCACGAGCCACCGTCGCACCGCTTACCGCTTACCGCTTACCGTCCCCCTACCCTACCGCCTTATCCATCAGATTCTTCGTGATGCGCTGCACTCTGGCATCGGGTCCATGAGGCCTGCTCCAGTGGGACCAGGGGAGCATGTGGCCGGGAGGGTGGCTGAGGCCCTGGCACCAGAAGATGGTGGAGGCATTGAAGACGAAGTTGCCCTTCGGTCCGGGGTAGATGGTGGCGGTCCAGTTGGAGGGATTGGTGCCGCCCTGCCACGCGGTGCCTGCAGCGACGACTTCGAGGCCTTCAATAGCCGGTGGGTCGCCGTGATACTCCCAGC
The DNA here is from genome assembly GCF_011044495.1 of Roseimicrobium sp. ORNL1. Lineage (GTDB taxonomy): Bacteria > Verrucomicrobiota > Verrucomicrobiia > Verrucomicrobiales > Verrucomicrobiaceae > Roseimicrobium. The sequence goes on along the minus strand of NZ_CP049143.1, from coordinate 2,698,900 downwards.
CGATAAGGCCGGGGATGGCGTCTCCTTTTTTCATGCCGGTGCCTTTGAAGATCCAGTGGTCCGGCTTTTCACAGATCCAGTCGCCGCCGCCATTCACGGGGCGGATGTTTCGTGAGCCCATGAGGTAGCCTTCATCCGGGCCGCGCTCGGGGAAGGGTCCATGATCCTTGGCACGCTCGACGGCCCACTGGTGCTCGCCACCATACGGACCGCCGCGGAACATGATGCGATTTTCACGTCCATCGAAGCCTGGTCGCAATGGCGTGACCCAGCAGACGGAGTTTCCAGAGAAGAACATCACGTTCACACCCGCATCGCGCAGGGCGACGACGCTCTTGTATTGATCGATGTGCCAGTACTCATCATGCCCCACGCTGAGGAAGGCCTTGCACTTCAGCGCGCGGTCGGGCGTGCGCAGGTCCACATTGGAGCAGTAGGTGACATCATAACCCTCCTGCTCCAGCCAGTAGGCCATGGGGAACTCAAAGCAGAGCCACTCGCCGGAGCCGATGGATTGCGGGTTCTCATAGATCTGCGCGTACTTCGCATACGGGCGGTCATAACTGACATCGGCCCACGGTCCCTGGTTCCCTTTTGGATGCGTGTAGATGGAATACTTATCCGGCCAGCGGTTGTAGGCCTGCCAGGTGTTATCACTGCACTGCACGAGGATATCCGCGGGGCGGTCGTCCTTTACGATGAAGACGACGTAGCTCTGCCAGTACGGGCCGCTCTCCGGACGTGTGGTGAGGCGACCGAGATACACGCCGCTCACCCAGTCCTCGGGAATCTTCACCGAGGTGCAGGCTTCCCAGCGGCACTCGTGCAATTGTTTTTCTCCCATGGCAGGCGTCTCTTGCGTCTTCCCCTCGAAGGGGCCGAGCTTCGTCATGAGCCGCGCGCCGCGTCCGCCGTAGTAGCCGGTGCGGAAGATTTCGATTTCGAACTTCGCTGCGGGTTTGGTGCTGACGAAGATGTCGATGGATTCGCCGGCCTTGACGGATTGTTTTGAGCAATAGCCCTCGATGAACGAGGAGCGGAAGCCTGCGGTGCTATCCAGCCGCACGCGAGTGAGCTGCCAGTCGAGCGAGCCTTCACGCGCGTTTTCCTGGGCGATGAGGTTGGATTTCTTGGAAGAGGTGGCGACGGATGATGATTTGCCTTCTGCGGCAGCAACCGGTTGGGAAGCATCACGCAACAAGGCGGACGCGACGGCGCCGGTGGAGGTGGCCTTGAGGAAACGTCGACGATTCGGCTTCATGGCACAGGTACGTAGAAAGCGGGCCGCCTTTGCGTGAGGTTAGAAAAGTCGCAGTCCTTGCGAGGAAGATGGGAGGGTGAGCGGTAGGCGGCGGCGGCGCTGCGTGATTTCAACACGGAGACGCAGAGACACAGAGCCACAGAGGAGAGAAAAGGAATTGGGGGTGGCAGTGGTTGGCAGGATATTCGTACCTGCCAATGTTTATGAAATTGCCGGCGTCCTCACCGGGGCATTGTCACGCTTCACTTCGCGTGAGAGGTAACCGCGGGTTGCCGTGAGGGGCCAAAGTGTCCGCTCTGGCCATTGCTGAGCACCACCCAATTGCCATGGTCGAGGCACTCCACGATCACATCCGCCTCCTGATTGTTTCGCTTGCGCTCCTCTTCCGTACGGACGCGACAGGTGATGCCCTTGGGGATGGAAACCCACCACGGCCGCATTTCGAAAATCTCCTCCAGTGGAAGCCCTGGTTCACGCCGCCTCATGTCACTGATGAAGAGCGCGAACTCCAGCATCGCCTTTTCACGCGTCGCCCTTTCACGCGACTCCGCGACTCCACCCAAGTAGGAGCTGGCGAGCATCGCGCTGAAAAACAGAAAGACCGAAACGAGAAGGAAATTGAGAAAGCGAGCCATGCCAGCTTTTGGGAGGAATTAGATGCGGCATCTTACTTGAACTTCGTTTCCCCTGTCACTTCGTAAATAAGCTGTCGGTAGGTGTCACGAGGGTGCCGAGGGCTTGCAGTCGGGCGCACCGGGCTGCATTGGTTTAGACGCAAAGCAGCGAAAGCAGCAGAGCAACAAAGAGGAGAATGGCTAAAACTGCGCTGCGTCCGGTGAACAGAAGCGCGTGGCATCACTGTGAAGGGAGAATACACACGAATGATCCAGATGCTGTGACGCGCAGCGTCCTTGGACTGCGTGCAGCCTGCTGCCGCTTTCTAGAGTCCACAGCCTGCTGTGGCGATGGCGACTCTCGCTCGTAAGGTAACGCACTCAGGAAAGCTTGGCGACTTCGTCGCAGTGGAACGTGCAGCAGGCTGCCGCAGTCCAAGGCCTCCGGCACCAGCTTCCACTCCCCCACCCTTCTTCCTCTTTGCTGCTCTGCTGCTTTCGCTGCTTACGACCAAATCCATCACGCTAAACCACACCATATCACACCGCACGTCTCCGACAGTCCCACCGTCGCACTGCTTACTGTCGTACCGCTTACCGTCGCACTGCTCACTCCGCCGAGCAATCCTCCCCTTCCAGTTCCACATCCACCGTGATGTGCTCGAAGTCCTGCTCCCTCAGCAGCCTGTGCACGTGGCGTTTGGCTTCCACGATTTCCTCCCGCGTGGTGCCAGGCTGCATCACGAGATGCGTTGAGAGCACATGATGCTCGCCATCGACGGTCCAGGTCTGGGTGAGGTGCGCATTGAGTACGCCGGGGAATTCGCACAGCCTGCGCTCGAATGCGGCGACATCGAACCCCGCCGGCGCGCGCTGCAGGAAGACCATGGCGACCTGGCGGAGATTGCGGATGACATTCCACAAGATGAAGACGGAGATGGCCAGGGAGAGCAGCGGGTCGATGATGGGCACATCCCACACGGTCATGATGGCACTGCCGATGAGCACGGCGATCCAACCAAGGGTGTCCTCCACCAGATGCCAGCCTGCGACTTTCTCATTGAGTGAATGGCTGTGGCGCAGCTTCCATGCTGCCGCGCCATTGAAGAGCACGCCGATGACGGCGAGCATCATCATGCCCTGCGCGTGCACGGGTTCCGGGTTGCTCAGGCGATGCACGGCCTGCCAGCCCATGTAGCCCACACCCACGGAGAGCAGCACGCCGGAAATGAGCGCGCCGAGGGAGGAGAAACGGCGGTAGCCGTAGGTGAAGCGTGCGTCCGCGCTCTTCACGGAAAGGCGCTGGAGATAGAGCGCGAGGGCGAGCGTGAGGGAATCTCCCGCGTCATGCAGCGCATCGCTCAGGATGGCGATGCTGTTTGTCCAAAGACCACCCGCGATCTCGATGCCGGTGAAGGCGAGGTTGAGGAGGAAGGCGGTGAGGAGATTGGAGGAAAGGGCGTGGGTGTGTGAATGCGAATGAGAGTGACTGTGGGACTGCGAAGGCTCATGAGCGTGAGCGTGCGATTGCTCGTGCGACTGGGTTTCAGGTTCGTGGCTCATGAGGGGACCTCTGCTTTCAGCTGCCGATGTTCATATCATGATACGCGACAGGACGTGTGATCGAGAGTGAATCGTTTATGGTGTGGCATGTGATGCGTGTGAGCGGTGGAAGCCGGCAGGAGGGTGCTGGGTGGGGCATGCTGCGTGGGATTCAACACAGAGACACAGAGACGCAGAGGAACTTCGGAGACTGAGAATGCGAGTGCGAAAGACTGAATTCGAAGTCCGAGTTCACGTGCCGGATGATGCAGGCTCGGAACTAACCAAGAACCAAGAACCAATCCCGATTTTCTCAGTTTCAGTCTCCGAAGTTTCCTCTGTGTCTCTGTGTTGAATCCACTGCACACGAACACACCCGCTCTAATCCTTCGGCCAGCCCAGAAACACGGAGAGATGCGGCGCGATCTCGGTCGCTTCGAAGGGAAGGGTGTCGGTGACGCACTCATAGACCGGTGGGTCTTCCGTACCGGGGCGGATCCAGTATTCGAGTCCCTCGGCGCTGCCGAAGCAGAGCATGGTCTCGCTGGTGGTGGGATGCCTGCGAATGGCATTCTGGTCTGGCAGGTGGAGGCCGAAGATGAGGTAGAGCTCCTCATCATTGTCGAGTCCCTTGGGATGAATCGCCCACTCCTTCCTATGCCACTCGCTGCCGGGTTGCAGCATGGCCTTGTAGGCAGCGGGCAGGGTGCAGCCGAGCTGGGATTCCAGGGTCTCGAAGTCGAGGTTTTTCCACGCTCGCAGCTCGGCTTCGGCGGCGGCGATGTCCTGTTCCTCGGTGGAGAATCCTTTTCTTGTGAAGCAGGTCCGTACGAAAATCACCCCAGCGCCGAAGAGCATGGCTCCCAGGGCGACGCCTCCCACCGCCGCGGCGGTATTGGCCAATCCCTCGAACTTCACGAATTCGCGCACACTCACAAACATGGAAGCCCCGCCAAATCCCAGGAACAGCGCAGCGAACACGAGCAGCCAGAAGCCGATGAACAGGCGCCAGAAGATATTGGCAGCGCCTTTCTTCTTCCGCCAGTTGAGGTAGCCCACCAATTCGATGGCATAGAGCACGCCAAGGGCGGGACCGATGAGGATCACATAGATGCCAGCGGTCCAACCGATGACACCGGCCAAGAGTCCTGGTTCCTCTTTCCTGCCCTCAAGGTATCTCAAGAAAACATAGCCGCCGACGATGCACACGAACCACAGCAGGGCGGTAACGCCACACCCGCGCATGGTCCGAAGCCCCTCACTATGCCCGCCCTGGCGCACGAGGGTGGCGACATCTTCCTCTGCGAGCGCCTCCGGGTTCTCCGGGTTGCGCTCGTCTTTGGGGGAGAGGTCGTGCGAGGCCATGGGTTTTTTTCGACCCTGGATTCTAACGTAGCCGGAGGTGCGTGCACGCAGATTCAACTAAATGGCTGCTGTGATGATGATGGACGATTGCAGATGACGGAGCGTGTTGCGTCTTGGAGTGCGGTGACGAGCTTGGGATGCTGGGTTCCACGAACGTTCAGCGGTGCATCAGGACTCTATTCCTTCGTTCAATGCGGTGTCGCGGCCTCAAGGGAGGCCTGTGCCACCGCACTCCAAGACGCAAAGCGAATTGGTACCATAACTGGGCACGCTCCGCTTTATCTCCCTGCTGGTACCAATCACGAGCAGCAAGCAGTGAACGGTGAGCAGCAGATGGAAAAATAAAACTACGAACTACGAACTACGAACTACGAACTACGAACTACGAACTACGAACTACTCCCCCCACCCCCTCTTCGGCCAGCTGAGAAACACGGAGAGACTTGGGGCGATTTCTTCGATGTTGTCGGGTCCGGAGTCTTTGGAAAAAAGAAATACAGGAGGGTCTTCGCTGCCGGGCTTCAGGAAATACACACCAAACTCCGCTCGCGCAAAGCACAGCACTGTTTCGCCGGTGATGGGATGCTTCTCCAATGCTTTGGGATGCGGAGGCAGGAGCATGAGCACGTCGTAAAGTTCCTCGTCTTCGTTTTCGAGTCCCTTGGGACACAGCATCCAGCTCTTCTCGCGCCACTCGCTGCCGGGTTGCAGCATCGCTTTGTAAGCGGGAGGCAGAGTACAACCCAGCTGCTGCTCCAGCGTGACGAAATCAAGCGCGTCCCATGCATGCTTCCATGCGTCCGCGATGGCCGTGTCCACCTCTTCCGAGGATTCCGTCTTTCTCCTGAGGGCGAGCCATCCGAGGAACCAGCCCACGCCTCCGCATGCCAAGCCGAGGAAGGTCGTCTGCACAATCTCCGCAGTCTCCCTCTCGCGGAACAAACCATAGATCGCCTCGATCAAATTCAGCAGGCCGAACGCGAGGAACAATGCGGCAAACAGCAGCCACCAGAATCCCAGGAAAAGCCGCCACCACCTCGTGCCGGGGTACTGCTTCTTCCGCCAGTTCAAGTAGCTTCCGGCCTCAATGCCGTAGAGCACACCGAAGGCGGGGGCCCCGAAGAAGAGAAAAAGCATGGCAGACCCGGCGCTGACCATCTCCCACGTCCTCCCCTTCTCCATGTCCGGTTGGACGACGGCCAGGAACACGATCGCGGCAATCCACAGCAGCGCGGTGATGCCGCAGCCACGCAGGGACTTGCGTCCCCGGTGATGCTTTGCTTCCACCGCAGCATGGACGAGGCCTGCTGCGGTGTCATGCTTGTCTTCCGGTGTTGGAGACTCGCTTAATCCCACTTCCCACTCTTTACGAAGCGGAGGATGCGTTCCTTGTCACCCTTTGCGGCCCACACCACGCGCAGGAAGTCAGCGGCGTGCAGTTTGTGCTTCTCAAGAAAGGCGCGGTCACCGCCGCAGCCGTACATGGTGTCATCATCCATCTCGCCGCGGAGTTTGGCCTCGGCCTTGGCGATGATGCGGGGCAGCCAGGGGATGCCGTCCAGTTCCTCGGGCTTGGGAGGTAGGGAGCTCTGGGGCACGACCTTGGTGCTGGGCACGCCCTTCTGCTCCACGAGGAAGTAGTCGCGGCGCACGGCGGCCACAAGGAGCGCGGTCTCAGGCGTGGGCTCATCGCCCTCGGCGCTGCAGCAGTCCTCCACGTAGTCGAAAATCTCACGCGGCTTCGCGCCGATGGAGTTCAGGTAGGCGAGGTCCTCCTCATCGAACCAGGCGGCATAGTCCTTGTTGTCGTCTTCGTATTCATCACAGCAGCTTACGAAAAGCTCGCCGAACTGGGAGGCCCAGTGAAAGGAGTTGGACATGGGATTGGGAAAAGTGGAGGTGGGAGGGGGTCTTGAGGTCTGCAAATGCCTACGCACCGCATGGAGAATGTGGTTGCGTCAGACACGGAAAACGCATGATAGGGACATCCGCCGAAGCGTCAAACGACCATCGCCGCGCATCCGCCTCTTCCCCTGCACCTTTTTTGCCAATTCCGCGCCTCTCCTCTTCATGACTGACTCTGCATCATCGCCCGCACCTGCCAGTACCGCCGCCAGCCTGTGGCAGCGCCTGCGGGGGCGCTTCGGCACCCCGGGACTGGTGCTGCTGGGGCTGATGCTCGCGCTCTTGATCGGCGCGGTGGTGTACACGGTGGAAGGTGAGAAGCCCTGGGGCCGCACCGTGGAGCGCCGGAAGGCGAAGCAGGAACCACTGCAGCCCAAGGAGTATGCCATCATCGGCTCATGGTGGGCCGCGGTGGTGAATGCCGGGATGCTCACGCTGCTGCTGGGCACGGCGGGCAAGTGGATGCCGCGTCCATCTTCGTCTTCATCGTCATCATCTTCTTCTCCCTCGTCGACGACGGCGTCCTCGGATTCTTCTGAGACATCGTCTGCACCGTCCTCGTCCTCCCCTTCCCCCACCCCACAGCCCTCCACCTCCAAATCTACCGCGCCGCCTGACATTCTGCGCGGTGCCTTGCGACCGATTACCTATCTGCTGCTCATCCTCGCGCTCGCGGTGGGCGCGTGGGAGCGCTGGCCAAAGATGCACCACAGCCTGTGGAATGATGAAGAATACGCGGTGCGGAAGTTCGCCCACGGCGAGTGGAGGCAGGAGAAGAAGAAGGAAAAGGAGAAAGAGAAGGACGCGAGTGGCAAGAGCAGCAGCAGCAGCATTGTGGCCGCCGGCACTGGCGAGTGGAAGTTCGAGCCGGTGACGTGGGTGGATACGCTCTGGGAAGCGCGCAATGGAAACAACCATGTGCTGAGCTCGCTGACGATGCGGCTGAGCCTGGAGGCGTGGCGCGTCACGACGGGAGCGCCGCGTGATACGTTTGCCGAGTATGTGGTGCGGATGCCTTCGTACATCGCCGCACTCATCACGATATTGATGATCTTCCTCCTGGGAAAGGAGATAGGCTCGCCGCTGGCGGGGCTCGGGGGTGCGTGGCTGCTGGCGCTGCACCCGTGGCACATCCGCTACTCCGCGGAGGCGCGCGGCTACTCCATGATGATGTGCTTCCTCGCGCTGAGCCTGTATGGACTGCTGCTGGCACTGCGCACGAACAAGCTGCGCTGGTGGCTGCTCTTCGCCGGGGGTGAGGCGCTCTACTTGATGAGCTTCCCCGGTTCGCTGGTGGTGGCGGCGTTTGTGAATCTCTTCGTGCTCGTCGAGCTCATCTGCCGTGGCGGGTGGAAGAAGGTGGGCACGCTCATCGCGATGAATCTGCTGGGCGCGGTGATCGTGCTGCAGCTCATGCTGCCGGTCATTCCGCAGATCCTGCTTTTCCTGAAGGAGCCGCAGCCGAACTACGTGACGGATGTGTGGCAGTGGTATCGCGACCTGGGCTCGGTGCTCGTGTTTGGCTGGCCGTATGAGAATTTCTTCCCGGACACGCATCGTGGCACGGACTGGCTGCATGAGCATCAGGAACTCTTCTTCACGGGCATCGCCGCCCCCGTCGTGCTGCTGCTGCTCGCTGTCGTCTCACTGCTCGGGGCTACGCTGCGGAACATGGCCTCGCGTGTGGTCATCACCGCGCCGGTGGTGGCGGGTGTGGTCATCTGCCTGATGAATGTGCAGCCGGGCAAGCCGATGACGGTGTGGTATCTCCTCTTCCTCCTCATCCCCGGTGTGCTCGCGCTGCCGCTGATGCTGCAGGAGGCAGCGCAGGTGGTGAAGTGGAGATGGACACCCCTCGTGGCCGTGCTGTGGCTCGTGCTCCGCTTTGATACGGCCACGGCGCATTCGCGTGCAGTGATTCGCTTGGCCGACCGCCAGCCGGTGCGTGAGGTGGTGCAGCTGATCCGCTCGCAATCTCCGGATGCCATGACGGCGACCTTCGGCGTGAGTGATCGGCAGAGTGCCATCTATGATCCACGGGTGCGCATTCTGGAAAGCGCCGCCGATTTGGAACGCGTGATCGCGGACAGCCAGGCTGCGGGAAAGGCGCTGTATGTTTTTTATTGCAGCGACCAGCACAGCAAGCCGCGCGTGCCGGAAGTGTATGCGCGCGTGGTGGAGTTGCCGTCAGGCGAGTTCGAGCGCGTGGGCGTGCTGCCGGGGACGGAGGAACTGTTTAGTTATCGGGTGTATCGGAGGCGGTAGGGGGGGAATTGGGATTTATGATTTTCGATTGGTGAATTTTGATTTTTGATTTGGGGTTGGGTTGAGTGACCGGCATTGAGCGTGGCCACTGGTCAAGGAGTGGGGGCATTCCTGCCCCCATTTTTGGATTCACAGGGTGGCTGTCTTGGAAATTGCCAGGGCGTGGAAGGGATGCCGTCGGCGGGGATTACCCGATTGCATGCTGTCACCCACCATGGGGGCAGGAATGCCCCCACTCCTTGAAGGCTGGCGACACTGCGAAGGGCAATGCAAAATGAGAAGTGAAAAATGAAAAGTGCAAAGTGTGACTGAAGCGCACTCTACTTTTCACTTTTCACTTTTCACTTCTCATTTTGCATTCCGGTTTGGGGGGCTGCGGTTTTTGTATCGTCTCGTGAGTTCTTTCGTGAACAGCGTTCTGAGTGAGCCCCAAGACGTGCCACCTTGCGCGTAGCGCCTTGGAGTGCGCGTGCGAAGCACCGCTTTGGGGTGTGGCTCACATAGGCCGAATGCACCGCATATCTACCCCGGACTCGCCTCCAACTCCTTCACCTGGTTCGCGGTTTTGCAGTCAGGGAGATGGTAATGCCGTGGAGACGTTTCAAAGCGGTGCTTCGCACACGCACTCCAAGGCGATTGCACTGCGGAAAGGCAATGCAAAATGAGAAATGAAAAATGAAAAGTGCAAAATGGTGTGAGCATCAGTCCCACTTTTCATTTTTCATTTTGCATTTTTCATTTCTCATTTCTCATTTCTCATTCTGACTTGAGTCACGCGGTCTGCTTCACATACCTCACATGGATTTCCATCCCCGCGCCACCACCAACTCAACCTTCCCCAGGGCCAGCGACAGATACCGGTGATCGAGATTGCCGGCATGCAGATCACACAGGCGATGACGGTCGCGGCAGATGAAGGTGAGGCGCACGCGATCGGGGTTGAGTTGCAGGAGAGTGGCGGGGACATGGCACTCGAAGATTTCCTCGTGCGGCGGCTCGGGAGCGCGACGACGTTGATGCTCCACAGGAATGCCATTCACCTGAATCTGCAGGAGATCGAGGGCTAGAGCGGAGATGTGAAAGGGGAAGGTGCAGGTGAGGTGACTGTCGCGCAGGGCTGGCGGACGCAGATCAATCCAGGCGTGGTCGGCGACGCCCATCCAGCAGATCCATGCGCCATGGGCACGTTCGCGCGGATACCATCCATAGCCATGCACGGGCTGCGCGGGGGTGAAGCTGGAGGCATCGGAAAGATGGCGGAAGGACGAGGGCGCCGGCACTGAGGAGTGCGACAGACCCGACGCAGCATGCATCTCGCGCAGGTGTATGTTGAAGAGGGCCTCGGCATACCGGTAGAGCCGCACATCCAGCATATTCCATGACATGAGGGTTTCCAGCCCGTCGCCGTCCACCTGTTCCTTCGCGAGACGATCGCGGGTAACGTTCTGATGAAGCACGGGACCAAGTCCCTCCCAGCCGAGGCGGTGCTCAAGGAGGGCGATGGATTCCGGCACGCGCTCCATGAGGCCGATGACATCACAGGCCCCCAGATTCCGCAGCGCCTGGGCGAGGTGGGATTCATCCAAGTCGCCGGCGACCACTTCATCCAGCAACTGGCGGGTCTGCACATTGGAGAGGTGGGCCTTTGCCAGGGCGGGCTCACGCTGGAGAAACTCTCCCAGCGTGCCACACTCCCGCGCCCGGGTGAGGAATGCCACCCGCTCCGCATACTCCTCCGCGGAGAGCTCGGCCTTCAGCTCATCCAGCTTCGCTTGATCATGCCCCTGGAAAAAAGTGTAGGCAGAGAGCGCGCGGGAGAAGGGCTGGCGCAGCATGGTGAAGACTGCGGGCCGCTGGCGGAACTGCTGGATGTAACCGTAGTGCACGTGACCCGTGACGAGCGGGTGCACCTCCGGACTGCGCGAGGCATTCTCCGGGACATGCGCGAGGAAGAAGGGCGCGTCTGCCGCAGGGAAGCGATTGATGAAGATGTCCCGCAGGGAGACGCCGGCGGTTTTGCGGATGTGAAGAAAAAAGAGTGACGGGGCAGAAGCAGCGGATGCGGGAGCTGGCGTGGGCTCTGCCTTGTCCCGGCGCCAGGTGAGGCTGCGCACGGCGAGCCCGAGGGCACGCGGATCCTGCGGCGCTTCATACGAAGTGCAGACCCAACCGAGGCGCTGGAGTCCGCGCGAGGGGGACTTCACCCGGATGTCATAGCCGTCGCCACGCCACTCCAGATTCTCCTGCGGGATGGGCTCTTCATTCAAATAGAAGCGCACCCGTGGAGTCACCTCCAGCGGGAGCCAGCGCAGGTGGATGCGGTAGCCAGCCTTCTGCAAGGGCAGCTCCACATACGCGGCGGGTTCGGACCAGCGCAGAGTCTCGCCAAGCGAGGGTGCAGGCTCGCCGAGATGAAAGCCCACCCCCGCAGGCGCAGTGGAGAGGCCGGGGAAGCGGAGCTGGTGGCGCCACATTTCAGGCGTGCCCTTCCTGCTGGAGGTCTTCAGCTCCTCACGCCGGGCCCAGCGACGGAGGAAGTGGCCGCGACGCAGCGCCACAAGATGACTCCAGCACGCGTGATACGCCTGCATGGCGCGGTCACGATTTCCCCGCCGCAGATGCCAGCGCAGGGCAAGCTCCGTACGCCAGCGGCCGAGCCACGCGGGGAGGATGATGCGCCACGCTCCGAGCAGGGAACACGCATACCAGCGGAGGCTTGCAGTGAAAAGATTCCTGCGTCGCGTGCTCTCACTCTTGGTCGTGCTCTTGCTCGCGTCTGCCTCCGCATCAGCCTGTGGTGATGATGATGGCAACGGTGGCAGTGGTGCCTGCTTCTCGAAACCCAGCTCGCGCCACAGCAGGCGTGCCATGTGCCGTGCGGCGCTGCGGCGGTAGTGCTGGCGGGCGCTCCACTCGGGCACCTCTTCGAACAGGGGGAGCTCGGGGCCCGCGGGGGTCTGCGAGAGGTAGAGCATGTGGCCATCCGCAAAGTCCTCGGTGAACTCAATCCACTCGGGCAGCTCTCCAATGTAGTAGTGATGCAGGCGCGCCTCTGGCACGTAGCCGATGCGGTAGCCGCGCTGGTAGAGCCGGGCCGCGAGCAGCCACTCGGCGAAATGGCCGTACTGCGACTCGAACCCGCCGGCGGCGAAGTACGCGCGCCTCTGAATGACGAAGCACTGGTCCAGCACCTTCCTCCAGGGATGGGTGAGCATGCCGAACTGGATGTCCTGATCATACAGGTCCGCCTCGATCTGCGAGAGCAGGTTGTGCGTGATGGGCACGGAGCGGCAACTGAACCCGGCCCACAAGGGATGCGCGCGCATCTCACGCTCCGCGACCTCCAGCACATCTGCCTCGGGATAGACGTGGGACTCGGTGAAGAACAACACCTCTCCCACCGCCTCACGCGCGGCGACCTCACACAGGGCGATGTCATGCCGCTGCGGAAAAACAAGAAGATGGTCATGCGCACGCAATTGCTCTCGCAGGCGGTGGCGCTCCTGCTCCGGAAAGCCCTCGGGACAGGCGACGACGACCTCGAACTGCTCCTGCGGAAAGGTCTGGTCCGCACACCAGGCCTGGAGGCACTTCTCCGCCTGGCCGCGGTGGAATTCGAGCGGGATGATGACGGAGAACTTCGGCCTCGCCGCTGCGGATGTGGGCACGGGCACGGGCGCAGATGCAGATCTGGGCACAGAAGCAGACTGGGGGATGTCGCCCGGGCGAGGCACGGCCACGGGCTCAGAGGGGTCGGACTGAGCCATGCAGGATTCGTTTTTGGGGGTATGGCATGGTCCCCATGATTGAGGGGAGTGTCAAGGTTGTGCGTTCGGTGGGTGGAAGGGGCAACGCGGGGTTATTGGGGGGGGGTGGAGGGTCCCGGATGCTGACGCGCAGCGTCCCTGGACTGCGTGCAGCCTGCTGCCGCTTTCCCTCAGTGCAGCCTGCTGCACGCCACACCGCGACGAAGTCGCCAAGCTTTTCCGAACGCGCTACCCTGCGGGTGAATATGACCATCGCCACAGCAGGCTGTGGACTCTTCAAAGCGGCAGCAGGCTGCCGCAGTCCAAGGACGCTACGCGTCAGCTTCGGGATGGCAGCGAGACGCGCCCATTATATTCACGCTTCATTGTCCCACCTGTCACGCTGTGATGACGAATGTACAAACATGGAGTATAACAACCCGAACACGACAACGATGAACACGCGCTCCTTATCCTCCGCTGCAGCAATGCTCCTCTTTGCCGTATCCGTTGGCACCACTCCCCTCCCCCTGCACGCTCAAGCGCAAGAGGCTTCAGAGGAGCAAAGCGAGCGTGGGTTCAAGCTCATGAATGCGGAGTCGCTCGGCGGGCTGAAGCTGGAGATGAGCGCGAAGGACATCATCGCCCTGCTGGGCAAGCCGGAGAAGATGGGCAAGGACACCGAGTGGGAGGCGCTGGGCGAGTATGTGCAGCAGTGGTCCTGGCCGAAGTCCGGTCTCGTGGCGGAGATGGTTTCTGAGAAGAAGGGCGGCAGCAAGCGCGTGCTCATGTTCACCGCAAAGACACCGTGGGATCCGGCGAAGAAAACGTCCAAGGACATCGGCCTCGGCAGCACGGAGGCGGAGGTGCGCAAGGCGTACGGCAGCTACGAGGACAAGGAGTCGAGCAAGGCGGGGAGCGTCTTCATCGCCGGCACCGTGTACGGCGGGCTCCAGTTCGAGTTCACCAAGGGGAAGGTCACTTCGATCTTTTTCGGTGCATCTGCTGAGTGACGTGCAGTGCGGCGGTCTTCCGCAGGGTGGAGTGGCTCTGCGAATGCACCCGGAGCGCGGCCAGTTCATCCCGCAGGGAGATGACGCTGCCCTCCAGCCCTTCCACCTTGCCCCGCAGGCTCAGGATCTCGCTGTGGAGCTCGGCATTCTCTGAGAGGAGCGCGGACTTCTCCCCCTCGAGGGCAGAGATCTGCGCCTGGAGACCGGCGATTTCGGAGTCCTGATGCTCGAACTCACTCAGCGCCGGGTTCTCCGGCAGGGCCTCCAGGGCGGCGTTCACTGCGTTGACGTTTTGCACGTCCTGCTGGTGGAGCAGGGCATTCTGGCGGCGGACATCTTCCTCCAGCTGCCGGGCCTCCTCCGCCTGCATGCGGGCGCGGGCCTCGCGGACGGTTTCTCCATGGGAGGCTTCCCTGCTCTGCGCAGCCGCAGCCGCGGAGCGTCGCTCCTTCGCTTCGGTGGCCATTTTGCCGAGCTTCAAGGCCCACGTGTCCTTGTCCATAATGGCGCGATGCTCGCGTGGACAAAGCGGGGCGTCAACGGGAACTTCGTGACAGCCACGGTGTGGGGGAAAAATACTACCTGGGAATAAGTGTCCTTTCGTATTTTTGCCTCGGTTTTGTCAGACTTCTCCTACGCGCTCACCCTCTTGCTCTTGCTCTTGCTCGTCCCTCGCCTTTTCCCCTTTCTCGGGAAGCCCGGAGGGCCTGCGAATCCCCGCGTCCGGCTGGTAACCCGCTCCGGCTGACGTTCGACCCGCTGGTGGGTGGAGAAACGCAAAGCAGCAAAAGCAGCAAAGAAGCTCCACGGAGGTTAGGCCTTCCGGCCTGACAGTGGGCGTTGGGTCTTCCGACCCGACTGCAGCAGTGCGCACACACCACTCGTTCTTCACGCAGAAGGGACGCTTCCGGTTAACCGCAAAGGGGCAGAGGGGCGAAGGACGCAGAGGAGGAGTGGGTTGGCTGCCATGATAGCGCGACGTGGAGAGAGGTGGTGCACCTCGACGCAAAGGAGGCGGAGAGGCTCAGGTCTCGCGGTGGGTGAAGTCGACCTGCATGGGGTTTGTCGCAAAGCAGCGAAGCAGCAAAAGCAGCAAAGAGTGTGAGGTGATACGAAAACAGGGCCGCAGCACAAATCCACGGAGGTTAGGCGTCCCCGCCTGACAGCGGTCGTTAGGCCTCTGGCCTGACGGTGGCTGCAGCGTGTACATTCGTTCTTCGCATAGGAAGGTCGATTCCGGTTCACCGCAGAGAGCGCGGAGGATGCGTCATCGACCCTGGGGTCAGCATGAGAAATGGAATGGCACGCGGGATGCAGCAGGTTATTCCTCATCCCTCACCCAAAGCGGTGCTTCGCACGCGCACTCCAAGGCGCTGCGCGCAAGGTGGTGGGTGGCGGAGTGATTTCCCAAGGCGATCGCGAAGCCATCTCACGAGACGTATCGCTTCGTTAAACGTCTCGTGACACCATCCGCGCGGGCTCATGCAGTGCTGATCCAGGCCATACCACCTTGCGCGCAGCGCCTTGGAGTGCGTGTGCGAAGCACTGCCTTGGGCTGTGGCTCAGAACAAATCGAATGCGTCCCTTACCCACCCCGGACTCTCCTTGGTCTCCGTCACTGGCTCGCCACTCTTCGCACTGGTGAGCACGTCGATTGCCTTGTCCAAGCGGAGAACGCATTTATTTTTTTATCGACACGCTCGCTTGGCATGGTAAATGCCGCGCACTCAGCATTTTGTCCGTTGTATGCCCCGCCAAGCACAATCTACGTCCGCCGGTGACCAAACACTGAAGGCTTCTCTCTTTCGCCACAAGCTCGCGCTCATTCTGGTGACGTGCTTCAGCTCCCTGCTCGTGGTCTACATTGTCGCCATGCTCTTGAGTCTCTTCAATCCTGGCTTCGAACCAGACTTGACTCCCGTCGAACGTTTTAAAGCAGCAAGTCACTCCTTCATTTCGGACCTTTTGCCGAACATTGCTTCATCGCTGCTCGCGGCAATAGCGTCGACGTTCATCGCCATCTTTGTTTTCAACAAGCTCCAAGATGACCTCACCGCAGACAGGATAGCATCGAAACTCAAGGAGTCCGATGTGTTTGACGAGATTGCAAACAACCTGGCCAGAAGGGATCAAGGCGGCATCCTGAGGGTCATCAACCCCAAGACTGATGACAATTTTTTAAGGAGTGTCGCCAAACGCATCTCTGCCGCAAAGAAAGGCAGCGAAGTGGTGATCGTGGATAACTGGCTGTGTGCCGATGACAACGATGTGTCCAAGGACTTCGTAACGCAGGTAGGGAAGGCTCTTGCAAAAGGGGTGGCGGTTACGTTCATCCTGATGCACCCCAATTCACCGCTGGTGAGAAGACGCGAACTGGATATCAGGAATGTGCGGGAAAACATCCATAATTCGATGAACGTGCTCACCGATATTTGCACAGCCTGGCACGCCGAATCCAAGCAGCGCAACGAACCAGTCAACACCAAGCTGCTGTCGGTGTACTGCCTGGACACCTATCTTTCACTGCAGATCTTCTATATCCCGGGGGCCAGCTATCTCGGTTTTTATACGCCCGTCGGCATCGCACTGGAGACCCCTCAGCTTGAGATTGCCCCCAGCAGCCTCGTGCATTCCATGCTGGACAGCTACGTCGCGCGCCTGAAGGTTTTGTGCAGCAGGCCTCAGGACGGGGTATCCATCTGCGTGAAATTGCCCGGATGCGATGTTCCGGTCGCCCCTTCTGTCACGCCTGAACAATTGTATCACCACATCCTGCCCTCACAACTGGGGGATGCTTCACGTCTTCTGGAAAAGTGTCTCACAGCCACCAAACTGCCCCAGCTGCAGCTTGGCTCACCTATGGATGAACTTTTCGCGAAATTGAACCGTAACGAGTTGATGGCGCTCAAGAGCGGCATCGATCGATTTCTCATCGGCCTGGAGACTCATGAGCATGCCTCAGACATCCATCCCGCCGCACCTCAAAGCAGTGATCTGTTTGCCCTGGGAAACCAAATCAAGCTCATAGGATTCCACGCCACGAGAAAAGAAGGACGTATTGCCCTGTCGCAACACTCTTATAATCTGCGCATTTCCGCAGCAGAGATCCCTGGCACGGATGCATCCGTTCGCGGCACCTACATGGAGGAGGCAGCAGTGGTGCCTTACACGATGACTGCCACCGGACATCTCGCCAGTGGGAAGATCGCCCTTATAGGCAGGCACGATGATGAATCCTCTCTTACGCTTATCTACAATCACAAGGAGAAGCGCACGATGTGGGGGATTCATGTGTTCCTTGATTTCGACAACAAGGCCACGTGCGCTCCCATCGTAGTTTCCTACACGAAACCGGGAGAAAAGGAGCTGACTGCGCTTGAGGCCTGCAAGCTGCTCAAAGAGCGTGAACCGAAGGACGAAAGGGTAACCGAGCGCAACTGGCTGGTTCCTGATGATGTGCTTTTGGCCTCGCTCCTGGTACCCGGTGAGTAAGGTCCGCCACCGCCGCAGGCTGAACCTCTGGCTTCTCAGGATTCATTGCAGGAGCAGGAGCAGGATGTCTGGGGGCGAGCACGAGGAACAGGAGCAAGAGCGAGTAGCGGGCGGGCTCCCACCGTCAGGCCGGAGGCCTAACGACCGCTGTCAGGCGGGGACGCCTAACCTCCATCAGCTTCTCTGCTGCTTGGCTGCTTTGCGATGAAAACCCATGCCGGCAAATTTCACCCAGCACGCGTCCTGTGCGTCTCTGCCTCCTTGGCGTCGAGGTGCACCACCTCTCTCCGCCATGCACCACCATGGCAGCCATACCCTCCTGCTTCTTTGCGTCCTTTGCCCCTCTGCCCCTTTGCGGTTAACCGGAGTCGTCCCTTCTGCGTGAAGAGCGAGTGGTGTGTATGCGCCGGTGCTGTCGGGTCGGAAGACCCAACGCCCACTGTCAGGCCGGAAGGCCTAACCTCCGTGAAGCTTCTCTGCTGCTTTTGCTGCTTCGCTGCTTTGCGATGAAACCCCATGCAGGTCGTCTCCACCCACCACGAGTCCTGTGCGTCTCTGCCTCCTTTGCGTCAAGGTGCACCACCTCTCTCCGCCATGCACCACCATGACAGCCATACCCGCCTGCTTCTTTGCGTCCTTTGCCCCTCTGCCCCTTGGCGGTTAACCGGAAGCGGTCCTTCTGCGTGAAGAGCGAGTGGTGCGGGCTGTTGCTGTTGCTGGTCAGGCGAGACGCCTAACATCCGCTGTCAGGCGGGGACGCCTAACCTCCGTGATTGGTGCTGCGCTCTTTGGCGCTTCATCACACACACACTCTCTCTGCTGCTTGGCTGCTTTGCGTTTTTCTTCTTCAAGCGGGTGGAACGTCAGGCCGGTGCAGGTGGCGATGGCGGACGCGGGGAGTCGAAGGGCCTCCGGGCTTCCCGATAAGGATTACAGATTTCAGATTTGAGATTGGAAATCGGCGGTCGCGAGGTGAGCAAGAGCAAGAGTGCGGGGAGGATGGGGAGTGACGGAAGTTCTCCGTGCGAGTTGGGTGGAGGTGTGTATGGTGTACTCTCCTCCCCTGCCCTACCCAACCTCCCCTACCAGGGTGACGCCATGCTGAATCTCTACGATGCGGTGCGCAATAATCCGAGCTACAGCAAGCTCGTGATCGGGGACTTCCTGTTTGCAGAGTACACGTGCGGCTCGAACCTGAAGATGCTGCCGAACTGGACGGAGACGGATTACTTTGTCCATGTGGTCACCGGGAAGAAGACATGGCATACGCCGGATGGGGTGTGGAAGGTGGAGCCGGGAGAGACGGTGTTCTTCAAGAAGGGGGCGACGATCTCGGAGCAGCACTTCGAGGTGGAGGTGTGCCTGCTAATGGTCTTCATCCCGGATGCGCTGATGCGCAGCACGGTGCGGGAGGTGATGGAGTCGCTGAACCTTGGCACGAAGGATTGCCCGCCGACGAAGGTGGCGCTGCGTGTGGAGGGTGATGTGGCGCTGGCGGCGCTCTTCCAGTCCATGCGCGTGTACCTGGCGGCGATGGAGAAGCCGCCGGAGCCGCTGGTGCGACTGAAGCTGAAGGAGCTGGTCATGAGCGTGCTCACGAGCGGCACGAATGCGGAGCTGGCGGCGTATCTCTGCCAGATGAGCTCCAGCGATGCGCCGTCGATTGGAGAAATCATGGAGGCAAACTTCCGCTACAATCTCTCGCTGGAGGAGTATGCGAAGCTGTGCCACCGGAGCCTGTCTTCCTTCAAGCGGGAGTTCCAGGCGCACTTCAATGAGTCACCGGGCAAGTGGCTGCTGCAGCGCCGGCTGGAGCATGCGGCGGGGCTGCTGCGTCTCTCGAAGATGAACATCACGGAGGTGGCGCTGGAGAGTGGGTTCGAGCATGTGTCGCACTTCAGCCGCGTGTTCAAGGAAAGGTTCGGTGCAGCACCGGTGTCGTATCGGCAGGAGAAGGGCGAGGTGCAGGTGCGGGATAGCTCGGTGACGGCGTGAGGTGGTATGTGGCAGAGGGATGGGTGTGTTCTCGTGCAGTGAGTTCAACACAGAGACACAGAGACGCAGAGGAACTTCGGAGACTGAGACTGAGAATGAGGTGCAACGCATTTTTGGACCAGCGAGTGTCTTAGTTTAGGTTTCTGGATTGGGTCTCAAACTGATTGGGGGTGAGGTAACCGATGGCGGAGTGCTTGCGCTGGTTGTTGTAGTAGCCCTCGATGTACTCAAAGAGTTCCAGTCGTGCATCGGTGAGGTCTTCAAAGCGGCCTCCTTGAAGCATCTCGCGCTTGAGGGTACCCATGAAGGACTCTGTCCACGCATTGTCATAGGGGTTGGCTCGCCCCGACATGCTCTGGCGCAGGCCGGCACGCGTGAGCACGGAACGGAAGGCCGTGCTGCCATACTGGCTGCCCCGGTCGCTGTGGAAGACAATGCCGCTGGCTTTGGGATGGGTTTGCAGGGCTTGTTCCAAGGCGTGGACGACGAGTTCTGCACGCATGTGTGACGCCAGACTCCAGCCCACAATGCGACGCGAGCCCAAATCCATGACCACGGCCAGATAGAGCCAGTTTGCCGTAGTGGGAATGAAGGTGATGTCTGCGACCCAGGCCTCGCCGGGCTTCTGCGGCACAGGCTGCTGGGCCAACAGATTGGCAGAGGGACGGTCTGCCCGGCCATCGCTGGTTTTGGGCAGGTAGTTCTTGGGTTGGATGGCCTTGAGGCCCCGTGTTTTGAGGATGCGGCGCAGCTTGGAGGGTGCACACACGATGCCATGGTCGCGCAGTTCCTCATGGATCCTGCGGTAGCCATAGCGGTGCCGGTTGCGTTTGAAGATCTCCTCGATGAGTTCACCCAGACGAGCGTCTTGCTCATGGCTGGAGGCAGACTTCGCCACATGGTAAAAGCTGCTGCGGGGCAGCTCCAGGACGTCGCAGATCTTGCGCACACTCCCACCGGTCTGGCGCTGGAGTTGCAGGATCATTTCGCGGGTTTGGACGGTTGTGGCGTGCCCAGGATGACAGCGGCTTTTTTTAAAATGTCGTTCTCCAGACGCAGGTTGGCGATTTCACGCCGCAGCCGGTGCAGCTCGTTGGCTTCGCCCTCCTCGCCTCCGGCTCGGAGGTCTGCGCCTACGAGCTGCACCGGCTGCCTTTGGGACCGGGTCCAACGGTAAAGGATGCCAGTGCCAATGCCGAGTTCTTCAGCCACCTCGGACACACTCTTGCCCATGCGGACCAACTCCACGGCATGGGTTTTAAAATCACTGCTGTAACGCTTTTTTCGGGTCACGGTACTCATACGGCTTGTCTCTTATCCCGTGGTCCAAGAAATTAGCGCACCTCAGAAAGCCGGGCACGGTTCTTGGTTGGGCCTGGGCCTGCATCATTCGGCACGCGATCCCCAGACTTCGGATTCAGCCATCCGCACTCGCATTCTCAGTCTCCGAAGTTCCTCTGCGTCTCTGTGTTTGATTCGTCCTTCGTCCTCACCCTTCGGGCTGCTGCGCAGTCGTCTCGCTCCGCTCGGCGCTGTGTTGAATCCCATGCAGCCTGCTGCCCCAGGGTGATGTCTTTCGGCCAGCCACCTCCACTCTGAACTCCACAGTCAACAGACTGGGCTGCATGGCAAAGCAGGCGGCGGGGGTTTTGGGTATCTTGTCTACGGTTAGATAAACCAGAGAACAAGTATGCAAACACAGACACTCGCACCTACTCAGCAGAATTCATCCACAGCTCCTTCCGACACACCGGTGGCTCCGGATCTGGGGGGCATCAAGGCGAAGCAGAAGGCGACTTGGGAATCGGGGGACTTTGGTGAAATCGCCCGCTCCATCGAGAACTTCGCGGAGCAGTTCATGAAGCGCCAGCCGCTGCGCCCGGGGGCGCGGGTGCTGGACGTGGCGTGCGGCACGGGGAACCTGGCGGTCATCGCCGCGAAGAAGGGCTGCCTGGTCCAGGGCATCGACATCGCTTCGAACCTCATCATGCAGGCGCGCCATCGGGCGGCGGCGGAGGGGCTGAGCATCCTCTTCGAAGAGGGGGACGCGGAGGCGCTGCCGTATCGTGACGCCAGCTTTGACCTCGTGGTGAGCATGTTTGGGGTGATGTTCACCCCGCAACCGGCGAAGATAGCCGCGGAGCTGCGTCGCGTGACGCGGCCGGGCGGGCAGATCGCGCTGGCGAACTGGACGCCGGAGGGCTTCATCGGGAAGATGTTCGGCGTGTTCAAGGCGCATCTGCCTCCTCCGCCGGCGGGTGTCCCCTCGCCCATGGAGTGGGGCATGGAGCCGGTGGTGCAGACGCGCCTGCGCCAGGGATTTACGAATGTGCGGTTCACCCGTGAGGTGGCCTGCATGCGCTATCCCTTCCCGCCGGCGGAGACGGTGGAGTACTTCCGCAAGTACTACGGCCCGACGCTGAAGGCCTTTGAGTCGCTGCCGGCGACGCGCCAGGAGGCGCTGCGCAAGGACCTGGTGGAGTTGCAGACGCGGTACAACATCGCCGTGGACCCCGGCACCACGGAGGTGGCCGCGGAGTACCTGGAGGTGACGGCGACGCGGGTGTGAGCCGTCCACCCGTCATATCATTTCAAAATATCTCCTATCAATTATTATCTAATCCTATCATACCATGTACCAGCAGAAGAACCTGACGAAGATCAAGAAGATGGAAGAGCTCGCCCCGGAGGCGATGAAGGCTTTCTGGGCCTTTGACAAACTGGCGGTGGCCGAGGGTGCCATCCCGGTGAAGTACAAGGAGCTCATCGCCGTGGCCGTGGCGGTGACGACGCAGTGCCCCTACTGCATCGAGATCCACAGCGCGAATGCAAAGAAAGCAGGCGCGACGGAAACGGAACTGACGGAGGCGACGATCGTGGCGGCTGCGCTGCGTGCAGGTGGCGCGATCACGCATGCGACTCATGCGCTGGATGCGTAGGGACGGAGTCCCTTTGTGCATATCCCCGCGCGAAACACCATCTCGATGGGCAACCCAGCGAGGTGGTGTGATGTCGCTCACCCCACGTGCGGCGACGCTGGCATCGCCTTCGGGATGCTTTGATTCTTCTCTCTTATACCAGGATGAGTTGAAAACAGGTCTTGAAACGCGACGAACTTACCCAGGGTGTTGCGGCAGGCCCAAGGAGCGGGAACGCCTCGTTCCCGTCAGCGGCCACCATGCTTGGCGACGTTGCGGGCCGAATACCGCTGTGTTCAAACGCGTGCTTCGACGGATGCACGCCACAATCCTTTTCACCCACGGGAACGAGGCGTTCCCGCTCCTTGGGCCTGTGCCATGTCCGTGTTCCATGGATGCACTTGTCGCATGAACCACTCAAAGCAGCCCGACGTCCTTCATATAAAGACTCGGCTTCAACGTTCCTTGGTATTATCCGGTGGTGTCGCTTCGCTCAACCACCGGATCATGGAGGAAAAAGATGCACCGTCCCGGATGGGACGGCGGAAGAGGTGGCGAGGGTATTTTCCTCGTGACAGGAGACTATGGCGCTCTTCCGGCGTCCCATCCGGGACACAAGAGCGTTTGGTGCGTGGATCCGGTGGTTGCGGTCGCTGAGGCTTGCTTCGCAAGCTGACCCCCGCAGGGCGCATATGCGTCAGGTTAAGAACTGCAGAACACTATCGGCACGTCTCGTGATGTGTCCGACGCGAACCCGCCAGTAGCTTTCATGAACGGGATCCACCTTGCGCGAAGCGCCTTGGAGTGCGTGTGCGAAGCACCGCTTTGGGAGGAAACGTCACGAGGTGCGTGACGCAGGATTTATCCATGACCCCAAGCGGAGGCCGCAGTTGATGCGCTCTTGTGATGCAAAACCACCCGGCGTAAGCCTGCCTGCAGGAAGCTCCGCGCCCCAAAGTTCCCCACCAAAGCGGTGCTTCGCACACGCACTCCAAGGCGCTTCGCGCAAGGTGGCCCATCGCAGAGTCGAGTCTCGCCACGAGGGTTGTTCAGATCACGAGACGTTTCTGATTTCTTCATTTATATGTTCACCTGACGCACATGCGCAGGGCGGGGCTGGACAATGTGCAACGCCTTCGACGTAAGAACTCACTCGGTTTTTAAGCATGCATGGACTGGTTCCATCTCATCTGAGAGCCATCAGAGTTATTCAAGGAACATACGTGACACCACACCGACCCCTGTGGGCAGGAGTGCCCCCGATCCTTGGGGGACAGGGTCTCTCCACGAGCAAGACCAAACTACCCATGCATCACTCGAATCGGTATCGAAGGCATCAGCATGGCTAAACACACGTGCGTGCCACCACACTGGCAAGCACCTGCGGATCACCCTTTTCCCAGCACTCGAAAGGCTTGCAGATATTACGTGGGTTCGTTCACATCACTCCTCACGGTTTTTGTGGTGGTGATGTGAGAAGGGGTTGGCTTTCCCTGGCGTGAATTCCATTTGCGCGATATTGGCTGCGGCACGGCGAAGTTGAGCCGGAGCCTGCGGTGCTTCGGCGAGGTCAGCGAGACGCTTTTGCAGCTGTTCCAACTTCTCGCGAGCGACCTGCAATGCCGGTCCGGGAAGCTGCGGCAGAGGCACGTGACGACCAATGGTGAAGGGCGGCCCGGCCGTGGCGGCCCCGTAGTGCCGCTCGCCTGCCGGGAGGAGGGCGAGGGCCTCGCCGTGCGGCTTGATAACCGCAGCCATGAGCTGAATGGCACCAGCGGCAAAGGTCTGCAGGAGCGGGCGATCGCTCGTGGCATTGTCGAACACGTGCTGCAGGAGTCGCAGCATCAGAATGTAGACCGAGTCGAAGGTGTCAGCCACCTCCTCAGTGTAGGGATCTGAAATGCGGTTCGCCCCCGGAGCCCCCAGTTGAGGATGTGGGAATGCCACCGGATTGCTGATGCACGGCCGCACCGGAGCGAAGACGGTGCCGGTCTGTTCCGCACGAAGCGATTCCTCCAGGAAGCTGCGGCGAATCTGGCGGAAGACGAAGTAGTGAGACCCGTCACGCTCGCCCTCGGTGCCCTCCCCCTGCTCGGTCACCACCTGAATGGCGTGGAGCGCACTGGCCCTGTCGCGGACGACGGTGAGGTTCGGAAAATCCACGAGGGTACGGTCGACCTGATTGGCCGGGTCGCCGATGAAGAGAAACTTCTCGGGCAACGCTTTGATGCGATCCGCGATGAGGCCGTAGAGCTCGCCGACCGTTCGGAAATCCGGAGCGGGGTCGCCGGGCTTTGGCTCAAGCGGCTTGGCATTGGGATCATGCGGCGTTTCAAACGCGATGAAACGGTCCAGCGTCTCAAGACCGAAGGGCCGCGTCTCCAGGGGCAGGTTGAGCGGGTAGTACTGGCAGGGCTGGGGAAAATTGGGGCGGCCGTACCAGGGCATGCCGCCCATGGCGGAGAGGAGGTTCCAAGCCTGGGCGAGATGCAGCATCTCCTCGGCAGCGACGTGGAAAACCTGCGCGGCCCACATGCGCACTTTCTGGAGTTGATCCCAGGTCAACCCTCCCTCGCTGAGGTCCTGCTTGAGCGAGAAGGCGGCGTAGAGATAGGAGCAGGCGAGGCCATGCTCGAGTTCACACGCTTCACTCAGGAGCGTGAGCACTTCAGACCGGTCGTGCGTTGATTTTTGGCTCATGAGAGGACGGCGGATTCAGGGGCAAGCGCGGCCTTGATGGCGCGCACGCTGCGATAAGTGAGCGCGACGGCGGTGAGGGTGGGATTCCCGGTGCCGCAGGTGGGAAAGACGCTGGCGCCAAGCACGAACAGGTTGGAGTGATCGTGTGCCCGTCCATCGCGATCCACGACCGAGTCGCTCTTCTTCTCGCCCATGCGCAGCGTGCCCATAATGTGGCCGGCGGCGTTGTAGCCATCGCGGGCCACGGTGATCGTGACCTCGTCGCCGCCACAATGCTTGAAAATTTTTTCGCAGACCTTGCCTGCGTGCTCCATGCCCGCGCGGCTGTAGGCATCCATCTCAAAATGAATCCGCGGCTTGCGCAGGCCGAGCGCGTCTTTCTGCTCGGGGTCGGGATCGAGAATGATCCGGTTGTGTGTTTTGGGGAGCATCTCTGTGGAAAACGAGAAGCGAAGCTGCCGGACCAGGCGCCACTCGGCCAGCTCGCGCATCCGACTGCCGACGATGCCAGCATCGGTGAGTTTTTTGAGCACATCCGCCGGGGAGGCGGTGCGGCCCCAGCCATCATTGCCGAGCGAAAGGCGAAACGCAGCCCGCTCGCTGCGAAACTCGCCATCGCGAAAGTGGTCTATCCCGGAAGTGGTGGGCGGACCGCGGAAACCGTAGACGGGCTCCGGGGCGAGGCAGACGACAGCGCCCTGCAGGTGATCCATGAGATTGCACCCGATGAGTCCGCTCGAGTTGGGAAGCTCGGAAAGCAGGAGCAGCCGGGCGCTCTCGATCGCGTGAGCCGCGAGCACGACGATGCGGCCCGTGAATACCGTATCAACCCCTTCGTAACTGCGCACATGGACGTGCTGAATTTTGCCTGTGTCGTCAGCCTCCAGCTTGAAGACGACGGAGCGAGTGCGCACCTCCACTCCGGCAGCCACGGCTTTGCGCACGTGCACGGTGCCATCATATTTCGCCTGGATGGGGCAGATGGGGACGCAACTGCTGTTACCGGCGCATGCGGGGCGTCCATCGTAGGGGCGGGAGTTGCGAGCCTGCGGGGTGCTGAGCAGTTCCACCTTCACGCCATCGATGACCAGGCCGTTCAGGCGCTGACCGATCACGCGATCACTGTAGGACTCCCACACATGAGTCATGGGGAATGGGCGGGAACGTTTCGCCTGCAGCAGCCCTTGGAGCTGGTCATGGTCTCCCGAAACGCCCATGGCCTCCTCGGCGCGGCAGTAGTCCTCTTCCAGGTCATCGTAGCGCAGCGGCCAGTTCACCCCCTTCTTATAGAGGTCACACAGCATGAAATCCGACGGGACGAAGCGTGGTGTATTGCCAAGAAAATGCCAGGTCGATCCCCCGGAGCGCCGCACGTAGGTGCTCTTGAAGGGCAAGGAATCGGCCCCATCCTTCACATAGTACCCCTCGCTATTGTCCGGCGTCGGCGCGTACTTGTCTCCGTCCGGATCTCTATAGGGCGAGCCTGGATTCTTATTCACCGCCCTGGCATAACTGGCGACCAGGTCCATCCGGTCGGCGGTATCGGGACCAGCCTCCAGGATGAGCACGCGACCGCAGGAGGCGAGCTCCGCGGCGGCGATGGCGCCACACACTCCAGCGCCGATGATGATGACGTCGTAGTCGTATTCGGGAGAGGGCGCGGACATCAGTTGTCAGGTGGGTATGTCCAGTGGCCGAAGTAACCACCGGAGAGGGCTGGCGGGTGGGCGTGAATGAGCGGCCAGAGCAGGCCGCGAAAGGCATGCTCCGGCTCGCCGGGCAAGCGATCCTCGAGCTTGGCCGGGAAGCTGAGCTCGCCGAGATACCAGAGCTGGACGATGAAGGTCACCGTCTCGCACATCACCGTGTCCTGGAGCAGGAGGGCTTTCGCCTTCTCTTCGCCGTCTTCGCCGGCCTCCAGCGGAGCCAGGACTTCGCAGGCCTTGAGGACTCGTGTCTCCAGGCCGGCCTTTATCAGGCGGGTGAGCAGGCTCTCCGCCAGCACGGGATCCAGGGGCCGTACGCCCGTGACCAATCGCGACAGTGCCAGAAATGCGTCCAACATACGGAGTTAAACCAGCAAGTCGTTTTCGGGAATGCCCAGGCGGGTGATGGCGTGCTCCACGGAGGCGTAATTCTCATGAGTGGTCGGAGCCAGGCCCACGACTGCGCCCCAGAAGACGTCCAGTGCATGCTTGATCTCCGGGCGGGCGGCGATGGTCACCATGCTTTCCGTCAGCTGGGCACGCGTGGCATCATCGACGAGCACGGCTACGGGATCACTGTGAATGAAAACCCGGTCCAGGCGGATGAGCTTCTCCGCAGCATCCGCGAAACCGGGCTGCCGGGCCAGGTCCACGATCACGCCGTCGTGACCCGCGCCGATATCGACCGAGCGCGCGTAGACTGCGCGGACGACCCCATCGTGACCGCCGAAGTATTCACTGCGGCGGAAGCGCGTGAAGGGGAACAGGCCCTTGTCGGCGAGGTGCGCGGCGGGCACGAGGAAATTCGCAGTGGAAAAGGGATCGCCGAAGCCGATGGACGGGCGGTCCTTGGGCTCTGGCAGACGGCAGCGAGCCGCGACGTCATCCAGCGAGCGAAAGCCGGAGTCCACATGACAGTAGAGCTGCGCAAAATAGCGATCGCCTGGAGTCCCATCGATCACACGCAGAGCGACTGCGGCAGGCAGAACGCGCGCATTGCGTCGGTGCGCCAGCACGTAGGACGAGGGTTTGATGAGGGCGATTTCACACCGCCCCTCGGCGATCATGGCGGTCTGCTCTGCAACGGAGACCACCGGCAAGACGTCAATGGCGACATCCGAGCCTCGCAACTGCGTCATTTGCCGTGCCAGCGCCTCTGCAAATGTCACCACGGCAGTTCGCACCTCTTCCGGCGTGCGATGCTGCGTGATGTCTGGATAGTAAGAAATCCGCAAGCGCATCATCATAATGGCGTCGATTATTACATGGAGCAACCAAGCTCAGTCCATACTTTAGATTAAAAAATTCGTCAACCTGACGAACAATTGTTTTTGCGAGCATTGCGTGGATGGCTCTCCTTGTGGGTGCGCTGAAGAGCGGGAGCTCTCGATTCTTTGTGGTGTTTGCCGCTTTGCGGTTGAGGGGAAGTGTGCTTTCCAGGTGAAGAGCGAGGGGGGTGCGTGTGCTGTTGCTGTCGGGTCCGAAGACCCAACGCCCACTGTCAGGCCGGAAGGCCTAACCTCCGTAATTCGTGCTGCGCTCTTTTACGCTACATCAAACACTCTCTCTGCTGCTTTGCTGCTTGGCTGCTTGGCTGCTTTGCGATGAAGATCCATGCAGGCAAATTCCACCCACCACGCGTCCTGCGCGTCTCTGCCTCCTCTGCTTCGAGGGGCACCACGCCCTCGCGCGTGCATCGCACCTGCGGCCAAACCTTCTCGCTCCTCTGCGTCCTTTGCCTCTCTGCGTCTTTGCGGTTAACCGGAAGCGTTCCTTCTGCGTGATGAG
This sequence comes from Roseimicrobium sp. ORNL1, assembly GCF_011044495.1. Lineage (GTDB taxonomy): Bacteria > Verrucomicrobiota > Verrucomicrobiia > Verrucomicrobiales > Verrucomicrobiaceae > Roseimicrobium. The sequence goes on along the minus strand of NZ_CP049143.1, from coordinate 2,670,590 downwards.
CGAGTGGTGTGTGGTTGCTGGTCAGGCCGGAGGCCTAACCTCCGCTGTCAGGCGGGACGCCTAACCTCCTTGGAATTTCTTTGCTGCTTGGCGATTGAGCCCATGCAGGCAAAATTCACCTACCGCGCGTCCTGTGCGTCTTTGCCTCCTCTGCGTCGAGGGGCACCACGCCCTTGCGCGTGCATCGCACCTGCGGCCAAACCTTCTCGTTCCTCTGCGTCCTTTGCCTCTCTGCGTCTTTGCGGTTAACCGGAAGAGGCCGTGCTGTGTGATGAGCGAGTGGTGTGTGGTTGCTGGTCAGGCGGGACGCCTAACATCCGCTGTCAGGCGGGGACGCCTAACCTCCGTCGAATTCTCTGCTGCTTGGCTGCTTTGCGTTTTCCTCTTGAAGCGGGTCGAACGTCAGGCCGGTGCAGGGGGAGATGCGGGGTGCGGGGATTCGAAGGCCCTCCGGGCTTCCCAGGTTCTTTCTCGATTGGCTCAACCAGCCTCTTTCACCCTCTCCCGTATTTCGTGGATGCGCTTGGCGGCTTCCGCTGAGCTGATGGCTCCCAGGCTCACCATGCGCCACACGAGCGACTTGGCCAGGCGCAGGAGGGACTCGCCTTCCTGGCTGAGCTCGCCACGCTGCACACTCAGGGAGCCGGACTTCAGCTGGTCTTCCGCGGTAGTCACCAGGGCGGTGAGAGCCGCATGGGCGGGAGACACGCCGCTTTTCAAGGCTTGGGCGATGTTGGACTTGTCCCGCCGCAGAAGGGGCCGGGTCGCGGCAGAGAGGCGGGCGAAGGCGTCACGATCGGTGATCTCCGCACCGATGGAATCGAACTCGCGCAAGACGGTATGCAAAGCGGCGCTTCCAGGAAGGAGAGCCCCCAAGAGCGCCGTGAAAATCCCACCGCTTTTGCGTGGGCTCCGGGAGACGGGTGGCTTTTGGTTTGTGGATGTACTGAAGAAGGCGGCGAGCTTTTGATGGGTGGCATCATTCGGGTCGACATGCATCGCCTTGAAGGTCTCCTCGGAGCCGTCGGAGCGGAGCACGGTGATGCGTGTCCTGCCATCGAGCATGGGTGATGCGTAGACGCGAGCACCGTCCCGGCGAACCTCACGGGGTGCCTGTCCCATTTTTTTGTCCATCTCCTCAGGTGTCATGAGAATCCTTTAGACATGCGGGGGGACGATTGCAAATGAGCACATGCGTGGTGAGGTCTTTTCCAAGAAAGAGACACTGGATTTCGCATGCCCGCGACTCCCCCATCGCAAACAAATTTTTTGTTCACCTTGTGGACCGCACGAATCTTTTCTCGACGCTGCCTGATGCAATCCCTCAAATCACCATCTCCCTCTGCAGCGGCGCTACATATTCATTCATACATATATATTTGTTCATACATATCCGGTGAAATAGTTGGTGACCGTTTCTGCACCTCTTTGTTAATCTGGATTCCAGGTGTCGTTTTGCGTTTCTGCATCGCCGGCACTGCGTTCTAGTAAACTTCAAACCGACCTCATCTTATGGCCTCTTACGCTGAAGCCTTGCAGGCACTCGAATCCTATCGTGGAGCCCTTCTGGAAGGGCAGCTCAATGAATCCGTGACCGCCTCTGCCCTCTCAAAACGCGGAACCGCGGCTTTTACGCGCAAAGCGCCGCTCACGAACGTGCATGCCACGGGTGTGGGCTTGCGAACCAAGAATGGCAAAATCTCAGGGAAGACATTTGTCATTAAAGTCTATGTCTTCGACAAGCGGGACCTGGGAGCGAAAGTGCCCGCTCTCACCAGCAAGTCCTTTGATGGGGTGCAGATTGACATTGAACGACTCCCCATCCAGCAAGCGCTCGCGAAAAAGAAGGCGGCTACGAAAGCCAAGAAGGCAGCCGCGGGGGCCACTGCCCAGACGACACCGCCCGAGCATCAGGCGCGCCGTCGTCCGCTCCAGGGAGGGATACAGATCGCCCCGGCTGGAGTCAACTATGTAGGCACTTTGGGCGGCATGGTCAAACGGGGCGATACCTACTTCATGCTCAGCAACAACCACGTACTGGCAGATACGAACAGACGGCCACTTGGCAGCCACATCGGCCAACAGTTCGGTGCGTCTGTGAATGACCTGGTGGCCACTCTTTCAGATTATGAGCCCATTCTTTTTCCGTCCGATGGTGTGACACCGCGCAATAAGATGGATGCCGCCATCGCGACTCTCGACAACACGAATCTCCATACCGTTCCGGGACAGATGTTTGGCATCCCAAATTACGTGGCGCAGATTGGCTCCCCGATACCCGGCATGGCTGTCACCAAGTCTGGCCGCACGACGGGGGTGACCCAGGGGAGCGTGGTCGCAACCAACGTGAGCGGTGTGCAGGTCAACTATGGGACCAAAGCAAACCCGCTGGTTGCCACCTTTGACGGTTGTGTGCTGATGCTTGGCGATGGTGGACCCTTCAGCAGCCCGGGTGATTCGGGATCGTTCATCCTTGGCTCCGAGTCGGGGCGTGCAGTGGCCCTGCTTTTCGCGGGTGATGGGACGTATACGACCGCCTGTGACATGACGGCCGTTTGCACCCGGTTCCAAGTGATGCCAGCCTGAGGGCATGCCTGCTCGCTCCGTCATTAAAAAGCCCTACGGCACCCATCGACCCGGAGAGCCAACTTCGGAGACCCCTCCTCCTGACTTGGTGGCTTTGGCGGAGAACCTGCATCATCCGCAGGTGCGCACCTCCGGCATCACCTGCACGGAGGACGGGAGGTGGGCGCTGTATGTGACGGTGTCCGATGACGCACCGGTGCCGCTGCCCGAAGTGGAAGCCGCGGCCGCCGGCCTGCCTGTGGTATACGAGGGTGCGGCGCCGGGTCCGGCGGAGGCGTATTAGGCGTGGTGTCACACAAGTTTCTTCAATAATAAATGGCACAGAATTCGGCTACAATTCTTGGCAACTTCTACGCCGAAGGCGTTGCACATGCATAGCCCAGGGTCAGCCCGCGAAGCGGGCGCCACCCTGGGTCGGCATCATGACTCATGAACGCCGAAGGTGTTCCACAAAGACGATCTACCGGCAAGCCATGTTGTCCGGCCTTGACGGCTGTTTGTGGAACACCTTCGGCGTTCAATCCGCTTGTGACAGCCACCCAAGGTGGCGCTTGCTTCGCAAGCTGACCTTGGGCTGGACAATGTGCAACGCCTTCGGCGTAGGAGTACGTTAGGCCACCTGAACTGGTTCTACGCCATGTCAGAAGCATCAGAGTAATGGAAGAAACTTGCGGACACCACACCAGGCATTGCACTACTTGGCGGCTTCTCCAGGCAAGGAATACCGTGGAAGTGGGGCTCCATGACGTCCCCCCTCGGCTCAGAAGGGCTGGGTCGAGATCCGGGATTGGATGATGGCTTGCAAGAAGGATGCCATTGAGACCTTGGCGAATCTCCAGATAGTGGGGCATCTCCACATGCCTATATGCCCATATGCCTGAAATAGATGCAGACCTAGTTCGAGAGTTTCTCGCCAGGAGTTCACCTGCGGAGCTGTTGCGAATACTCACTCCTGTCCTTGAAGGGCGCGCGTCCCATGAGAACGGCATTGAGAGCAGGCTGGTGCTTTGTGAATTCAACCGGTGCACGGATCCGCACCCGATGCTTGATCCTGATGAATGGAATCTGTCCCTGCTCGCCCCACCTCGAGAAGCCGAGGTTTGGAAGGAGCGGGAGTGGTACGGGTATGCAGAGTCAGGGGATTGCTCACGCTGCAAACGTGAGGTTGCCTCCTACGCGAAGAACGTGGACTGCCCGCTTTGTGGAGGGGTGGTTTATTTGACGTGATGGGGAGACCTGTTGCCTGCCGGAAGGCGCACACTACTCGCTCTTCACACAGCGCGGCCGTTTCCGTTCAACCGCTGCTTTGCTGCTTTGCTGCTTTGCGATAAAACTCATGCAGGTAGCACCACCCACCGCGCGTCCTGTGCGTCTTTGCCGCCTTTGCATCGAGGTGCACCACGCCCTTGCGCGTGCATCGTACCTGCAGCTAAACCCTCTCGTTCCTCTGCGTCCTTTGCCCCTCTGCGTCTTTGCGGTTAAATGGAAACGTCCTTTTCATGTGAAGAGCGAGTAGTGTGTGTACTTGCTGTTGCTGGTCAGGCGGGACGCCTAACGACCGCTGTCAGGCGGGGACGCCTAACCTCCTTGGTTCGTGCTGCGCTCATTTGCGCTTCACCACAGGCACACACACTCTCTCTGCTGCTTTGCTGCTTGGTTGCTTTGCTGCTTTGCGATAACAACCATGCAGGTCGCTTCCACCCACCGCGCGTCCTGTGCGTCTTTGCCTCCTCTGCGTCGAGACATCACCACGCCCTTGCGCGTTCACCACCCCATCGCCAAACCCATTCACTCCTCTGCGTCCTTTGCCTCTCTGCCCCTTTGCGGTTAACCGGAAGCGTTCCTTCTGCGTGAAGAGCGAGTAGTGTGTGTACTTGCTGTTGCTGGTCAGGCGGGACGCCTAACGACCGCTGTCAGGCGGGGACGCCTAACCTCCTTGGGGCTTCTCTGCTGCTTGGTTGCTTTTGCTGCTTTGCGATAACAACCATGCAGGTCGCTTCCACCCACCGCGCGTCCTGTGCGTCTCTGCCTCCTCTGCTTCGAGGTGTGCCACGCCCTTGCGCGTTCACCACCCCATCGCCAAACCCATTCACTCCTCTGCGTCCTTTGCCTCTCTGCCCCTTTGCGGTTAACCGGAAGCGTTCCTTCTGCGTGATGAGCGAGTGGTGTGTGTACTTGCTGTTGCTGGTCAGGCGGGACGCCTAACGACCGCTGTCAGGCGGGGACGCCTAACCTCCTCCCCCCTCAATACTTCGGCACGCGGGCGTCCACGCGCTCGGACCAGGCGTCGATGCCGCCGGTGAGGTTGAAGACGCTCTTGTAGCCGGCGCCGCGGAGCCACTCGGCGGCGTGGTGGGAGCGGACGCCGTGGTGACAGTAGACCACGATGGAGCGGTCCAGGTCCAGCAGGCGCGAGGGGGCCTGCTGCGGGAGGGTTCCCAGGGGGATGAGCTCGGCCCAGTCCAGCTTGCAGTAGCGGAATTCGTCTTCTTCGCGCACGTCAATGAGCCGGAACGCGCGCGGACCGGGGCGCTGCATCAGCTCGTGAAGTTCTTCGGGGGAAATATCCATTTAGGAGAGCGCTTTAGTAGCGCACTTCCACGGGCGTGCCAACACTCACATTGCGAAAAAACGCCTGCGCCATGTCCACGGGCATACGCACACAACCGTGACTGGCGGGATAACCGGGAAGATACCCGGCGTGCATGCCGATGCCGCGCGTGAAGCGCATGAAATAGTGCATGTTTGCTCCATCATACGTCGTCCCCGGAGGCTGGGGGTCTGCGTTGCGGTCGATATTCGAAGCGACGACGTTTCCGTTATAATCTACATAATCACCATACTGGCTAGACTGGTGCCACTGGTTCTTTTGTGAGATGGTGAACTTCCCGGTGGGCGTGGGGTGATCGACATCGCCCGTGGAGAGGGAGGAGACGCCGACGAGCTGGCCGCCTTTATAGAAGAAGGCCTGCTGCTTGCTGAGGGAGATGACGACGTGCGGGGCGCCGGGCACGCCATCGCCGCGCCACCAGGAGTTGGTATCGGTGGGCTGGCCGGCGTAGCGGCTGTCACCGGGGTCGTAGCCCTCAAGGTAGACGGTGCGGCCGGAGTTCGCGCCAGCGGGTCCGTAATAGTAGACGTCCGCGCAATTGGCGAGGAGCAGGACCGAGGCCATGCTGAGACCGACACGGCACGCGCTGCGTGTGCTGAGAAGGGAAGGACGGAGACGACGAACAAGGGACGAGAGCATCAGGCGCATGCGAAAGAAAGGGAAGAAAGGGGGGTTTTGGGGTGCGGCAGTATGGAGCACCGGAGCATGGTTGTCCACTTTGGGGCGGATGTGACGAGCGTGGTGTGGATGGATGATCTGTGGTTGCGCGGCGTGTTGTGACGTGCGTTGTGCGGCGCGGTGGTGGTGGTGGTGACCGTGACGGTGACGGTGACGGGGGGTTCGTGATGGGTGGGCGATGATGAATCGTGCGGCGGGTGTTGGTTGAAGCGACGAATTCGGAATCCGGTCTTCGGTCTTCGGAGCTGCAGGGTGAGACAGGATACGCATGGAGGGATGGCACGGGTAAGGCGTGGGAAGCCCGAAGGGCCTTCATCCACCCGCGTCCGGCATATCCACCTGCACGGGCCTGACGTTTGACCTGCTTTAAGAGGAAAACGCCAAGCAGCAAAGAAGTTCCAAGGAGGTTAGGCGTCCCCGCCTGACAGCGGTCGTTAGGCGTCTCGCCTGACCAGCAACATTAAGCACACACCAACTCGCTCTTTACACCAAACGGACACTTCTGTTTAACCGCAAAGGGGCAGTGAGGCAAAGGACCCAAAGAAGCAAGAGGGTTTGGGTGCCACGGTGATGCTACATAGAGCGAGATGGCACACTTCGATGCAGAGGAGGCAGAGTTGCGCAGGTCTCGCGCTAGGTGAAAGCAACCAGCATGAGGTCTATCGCAAAGTGGCAAAAGCCACGAAGAAGCTCGGGGGAGGTTAGGCCTTCCGGCCTGACAGTGGGCGTTGGGTCTTGTGACCCGACAGCAACAACGCGCACGCTCCACTCGCTCTTCGCGCTCCCTTCTGGATGACAAATGAGTGCGAAAGCTTAAGCTTTTCACATGAAAGAAGGAGCGCCAAAAAAATCGCGCGCCATCATTTGGACTCTGTGCATTTTGGCGGTCTTCACGTTGTACGTGGGAAGCACAGGTCCGATACGACATTTCCAGATCAAGGGCACGCTGCCCGAGCCGCCACCGGACTGGCAAAAGGTATTTTACAGACCGGTGGCATATCTTCACAAATACACCCCCTTGAGCAAACCGCTCGATGTCTACTCGGAATGGTGGTGGAAATTGGCTGGGATGCCTTATCCACCAAGCGGAAGTTATTATGATTTAAAATACTACTAGCAGCGTTCAGACTCCACCACTGTTGAAGGAGAGTCTGGGGTGGATAAGCAACGTATTCGGATTGATTGAGCCATACCCCAAGGCGGTGCTACGCACACGCACTCCAAAGCGCTTCGCGCAAGGTGGCATGGCCCGGAGCCTCGCTGCGCGAGCATGCGCGTTGGTGTCACGAGACAGTTCTCAAAACCGATTCGTCTCGTGAAATGACCTCATCTCACCATGGGAAACCACTCCGCCACTCACAACCTGGCGCGCAGCGCCTTGGAGTGCGTGTGCGGAGCACCGCTTTGAAGCGTCTCCAGAGCTTCACCATCTCCCCTACCTCCAAAGCCACGAATCGGGCGAGGCTGCTGCTTGAGAATCTGGGGTGGATAAAAGATGAATCGGATTATTTGAGTCGCACCCCAAAGCGGTGCTACGCACACGCACTCCAAGGCGCTGCGCGCAAGGTGGTCGGTGATGAGATTGCTTCATGGCGCGGACTGCGAGCGGAGTCACGAGACGCGCCAACCACGAACCACGAACCACGAACCAAATTTCATCACGCATGGGTGTTGATTCAAGTTGCCGGAACTTGTGATGCGAGGCGTTGCGCGGGGTGTGGTAGGTCGTGTAGGGTGGCGGCGTACTCGCTGCCCTCCTCTTTCTTTTTTGCTGCCACATGAATGATTCAGATTCGAGACCGGCGTCTTCGTTTTCGTCTTCGTTGTCGCCGTCGTCACCATCACCAGGACCGCCCGCGCTGCCGCCTCCGGTGCCAGGTGCGGGTGGGGAGAAGGTTCCGCTTCGTGGTGGCAAGCAAATGGGGCACGGGCGCAAGCGGACGTGGGGCTTGAGCATCCTGCTGCTGCTGCTCTGCGTGGTGCTTCCCGTGTGGCTACTCATGACGGTGGTGCCGGTGGGGATTGGGTCGAGGATTTTTGCGGTGCCCACGGGAGGGATGGATCCGGAGGTGAAGCCAGGTGACCGGGTGTATGTGAACCTCCGCGCCTACCGGGGGAATACCGTGCCTGCACGCGGGGAGATTGTGACGCTCTGGACGGGAGATGTGCCGGCCATCGAAACACGTGATGACCAGCCAGGGTACTTCCTGCAACGGGTGGTGGGACTGCCAGGTGAGACCATCTCGATCGTGGATGAGAAGCTGCTGGTGAATGGCGTCCCCGCGCCGGAGCTGGAAGCGCGCGCCTATGTGACCCTGGACTTCCCCTCAGCACGCCTCCGCACCTCGCGCGATACCTTCACCGTGCCCCCCGGCGAGGTGTATGTGCTGGGAGACAATACCCACAATAGCTACGACAGCCGCTTCTGGGGCACCGTCCCGCTGAAGGCCCTGCGAGGAAGAGTGGAGAGCTGCGTGTGGCCGCTGGACCGGGCAAGGAGGTATTGATATTGAAGCTCGGGGAGCAGCTGGGGCGGTGAGTTCTTGGTTCTTGGCTCTCAGTTCTCAGTTGTGAGATGTTCTGATGGGTAATGATATACCCATATCGGGTGGCATGCGCTTCAAGGAGTGGGGGCATTCCTGCCCCCATTTTGTCGAACAGGGCGGTGGACCTCCAGTCTTTCCCAAAGCGTGAAAGATGCGAATGGATTGCGATCCAGGATGCCCAGTCGAAGCAATTCCGGGGACCACGCCTTCCAAGGCAAACGTCCTTCCACCAAAGATGCGGTAGGGATGCGCTCCTGCGCGTCCCTCTTTAGATGGGCGGTGGCGGTGCGGAGCTAGAGCACGAAACGGCCTCGCGACGCTGCATCTCCCTCCACCTCCGCCCGCTATCTACGGACGCGCAGGAGCGCATCCCTACCGTCCCTTGGTGTAGAGGGACGCTCACATGCAGAGCCCATCGCACACTCGTGGGCTCGCGTGTGTATTCTGCATTCGTTTCGATAACGCGACGCGCACTCCAGTGTTTTGCACGATGGCGCACGTGTCTGGCAAAAAGGAATGCGTGCTGCCTGCTCTCACACACTCGCGCTGCATTGCACAAGCGATGCCATAGAGCATTCAAAACATTATCATAACCCCCACCTTCCTATCTTATGAAAACCGAAAGAGACAAGGCAGCAGAGAAACGCGCCGACCTTCGCAATGAAGACCCCATCACTGGAGCACCGGGAGCACATCCGGTGGGCACGGGACTGGGCGCGACAGGTGGCGGTGTGGCCGGTGCCGCAGCAGGCATCCCGGGTGGCCCCGTGGGCATGGCGGTCGGTGCCGCAGTCGGCGCCGTGGTCGGCGGGCTCGTTGGCAAGGGAGCCGGTGAAGCGCTGAATCCCACGGTGGAAAACGCGTACTGGGAGCAGAACTGGAGGAAGGAAGGCTACGTGGAACCCAATGCGACCTACGAAGACTATGAGCCCGCCTATCGCCAGGGATATGAGGCGTATGGTTCGCAGAAGTATCGCAACTTCGACGAAGGCGAATCCGATTTCGCGAGGATGTGGGAGGAACGCAAAGGCCAGTCGCGCCTGGGCTGGGACAAGGCCAAGCACGCCTCGCGCGCAGCGTGGGATCGTGTAGAACGCGCGATCCCCGGCGATGCAGACGGGGACGGGAAGTGAAGTGAAGTGAAGTGAGGAGGCTTGAGACGAATCGAACGCACCCCCGGCGACCCTCCACGGGGCGGCTGGGGTGCGATTCATAGAAGACCTGTTTTTTGGCTGCAATCCCCTTCCCCCTTGCCATGAAATCTCTTTCTTCACTTCTCTCCTCGGCGCTCTCGCGTGGGCACGACTCGCTCCATCACCAGCGGCATGGACATGCCCAAGGTGTGGGTGGTGCGGAAAATCTGGGCTTCCTCCTCGCAGGTGGCGCGGGGCTCGTGCAGGCGTTTCGCGCCCGTGGTTATCACAAGCTGGTGACCCTCGCGCTGGCCGGAGCGATGCTGTATCGCGGTTTGCACGGGAAGGGGCATGGAAAAGAAGAGCAGGGCATCCTGCATTTGCATGATGGTCCGCTGGCGAATGGACTGAAGCGTCTGGGTCTGGGGCATCGGTGAAGTGGCAAACGTCGCGCACACTTGTTGATGCGTCTGATGTTGTTGACATGTCCCGATGCCATCCTTCATCTGGCACGTGGAAGGAACGCTTTGCGTCGAGTTGGCAGGCAGTGCGCTATCTCCCTGTTAAAACCGCGCATTGTTTCTTAACCTAACGCAGCGGCCCCCTACCGGATTATCTGGTGCGCGACACGATAGACCGGAGGAGACACGACAGACCAAAAGCGGTGCTACGCACACGCACTCCAAGGCGCTGCGCGCAAGGTGGTGCGTGTTTGGGAAAGCTTCTTGCTGGTTTGCGTCGGACACATCACGAGACGTGCCGATAGCGTTCGGCAGGGCTCCGCCGCCGAAGGCTGGTCAGTGAATGGCAGATTGGTGGTACACTTGGAACCCATCGTCGCGACGAGGGACGCCCACACGGACAGCATCGGCATCGGCATCTGCCTGCGCGATCCATCTATCGAGCTCCGCCGTGAACTGCTTCAAACGCTCTGGATAAAAGTTGTCGAACCAATAGGTCCTCCCGCGCTTATTGGAGTCGATGCGCATGAACGCCTGGCTTCCATCATTCACTCCAGCCGTATAGAGACGATGCAGTCCAAAGCACCCCTGGACCCCGGTGCCATCGAGAAGAGCACGCGCCTTTTCCGCCGGCACCTGGAAGGTGTGCCTTTCATATCTACGGTTATTCTCGTCGATGGCGATCACAAAGACGACGTTGCCCTCTCGATCCAGCCGGACACTATCGAAGCCGCCTTGCCCCGAGCCGTGTGCGAACGTGACTGCCTGCACCACCTCACCCGGCGTCCGGGGAACCGGGTTTCCTTGGGTCTTCGAGTTTTCGTGAAGATTGCCGGGAACCAGCAGATACGCAGGGAGCCGGAACGGCTCCAGGGAGGCGGTCTTCGCGCTCGAAGTGCTGCTGGGGTTGCGGTTGGTACTGCAGGCGCATACGCAGAGCAGGGTGCTGAGTAGAAGGAATAGCTTCATCGATTCCTGGATGATCTTGAGTCTGGGCGTTTCTTTATCAAGTCACTTGTCGCGGGCTTTATCGCACGCTCTGTATTCTCTACAGCAAGAAGTCCGTTTCGAGGCTAACGCTGACACATTGCCCACCCATCATACCACCCGAAATCAGAACACTTCATCCAGACTCTTTGCTTTTTGCAAACGGGCAAAGGAGGTGTAGCGCGGGGCTTGAGGAGCCATGATGCGACCTCCGGGAACGAGCGGAATCGGTGTCATCGCCTTCGCTGACTCCTTAAAATCGAGCACGTATTTTCCCGTGTCCTTCCACGGTTCTATTTTCGAGACCTCCGCCACATGGGTGATGGCGGAAACAGGAGCCACGCGATAGGTGGCGATGTAGCGAATCTTCGGCAGCATGGAGGAATGGATGCGAATTGCATACCAGCGATTTTCACCCAGGAAGGTCTCTTGAAAGCCGTCTTCGCGCGCTGGAACCACCACCGTATCAATCTCTGCGGGGTCTATCGCGGGAGTGTTTCCCTTGTCCGGCACCGTCGTGGCGCTCTGGGAACTCAGGTCATACAAGAAGGGCTCAAACTGGTACACCACCCCACCCTGCTCAGACTGGTACCGCTGCACCGTGAGCGTCTCCACGGGGAATCCAAGTGAGCTGTGCAGAATGCTCTCAAGTTCATCCTCCAGCTCATCAATGATGACGAGGCAGTTGAAAGCCTGCTCGGAGTAAATCATCTGCTCCAGCAGGTAATCCAGATTCCGGAATCCGTTCTTCAAGGCGTAGTCCTCGCACTGCCTCATCGCTTCCGGGTTCTTCAGCAGGTGCTCGGTCAGGATTTGCTTCATCCTTTGCGGCGTGCTTTTGAAGGAGAGGAAGAAGTTCAACAATTGCTGGGCGATGTGCCTCAGTGGGTCATGCTTCGCCAGTTCCACCTCTACAAGGTAGAGCACGGGGCGCTTCGGACTGGAGAAGTCGAGAAGGTAGCCGTCTGGGATGTTCTGAGTTTTGCCTCTCTCGCCGATGAGTTTCTTCACATCTACATAGATGCGGTTCTCACCGAAAAGCGTGGCCTTCACCTCGCGGATGACAACCTCGAGCTCCGCTTCCTTTTCGAAGGGATCGGGGTGGAATTGGTGTTGGGGCGTCCAGAGCATGGCTAGGTCCGTGATTTTTTTATAACAGTGCCTTCCCACAGGCTCTCCACTTCAATGAGCATCCACCCTTTTTCGGCAGCGATACGCCCCAAGCCACGGAGGACCTGCTGATAGATGCCGTAACTCGTAATCTGGTTGATTCGGGAGACGCAATGTGTATCCGAAAGTATATCCGATCGTTTACTGTACCTCTTTCTTACACCGTCCCACAGACCTCCATCGATGGGAGGATGCAAGCATTCCCTCAAACCGGGCCTTCCTCCGTCACCGACGTAGGCGTACGTCTTGAGATAGATATTGATGATTTTTGCCGCCCATCCCACCTGATTCCGCAGTTCGGGATTCTGTGCCACTAGAAGGTCAATCGTTTCCGAGTGCCACCGGTTGAATTTGGGTGGAGAAATGGCTCCAAGTTCTGTCCGCAACACGGTTGATGTACCAAGCCCGACCCTGCGAATGGCAGAATAGACCTTCTCCCTGCTGCGAAAATTTCGCGGTGCTTGCCTCAAAGCTGAAAGTACAGTCCATTCCGCGTAAGCATTGAGAATAGTATGCCTCTCGGAGGCCGGTTGGACTGGGATTTGGTGTGGCATCGTTTGCTAGCTATCCTACACGCTGAAGGTGTCTCCATTCCGGTGCCCTCGTCCAAAGGCCACAAGGCTTTCTAGAATTTCCTGAACGTCCTTCGGTTGGGCACGTGAAAAACGTTGGGCAAGTTCCCCCGCGGTGACGGCGTGTCCTGCGGCATGAAGAGCTTGCTCGGTAACGCGGATGCGTTCGGCGATGGATTTTGGCCAAGGGATTTTGCCTTTGGGGGCAGGAGCGGCTGAGCCCTGCGCCTTCTTGGTGGCGGACTTTTTTGGGGGCAGGTTGAGGGTGCCTTGGGCGGCGGACTGGCCGGTGGGGTTTTGGTATTCGGGGCGGAGCCAGTGAATGATGCCGCGTTTTTCCTCGGCAGCGCGCTGGGCGTTCAGAGCGACGAGGCGTTCGAGAATTTCTGCATCGGTCAAGGTGGTGGGCCAGCCGTAGGCGGCGAAGACGGCGGCATCAAGGTCATCGTGGAGCTGCTTAAGGATGGAGATGAGGCCGCGATCGTGGACGCCCTTGTCTTTCTCGGTGAGAGTCTCGCCGGCACGGAGCTTCTCCAGCACGTTGTACATGCTGGTGAGGGAGAGACGGTGCTTTTCCTGAGCACGTTTGCGGTGGGCGTCGAGTTCCTCGGCGAGAGTGCGGATCCGGTGCTTTTCCTCTTCGCCGCAGAGGGGGAATGGGAATGGGTCGAAGCATTCCGACTTAGGATATACAGGGCGATCTTCCAATAAAGCCCCTTGAGCGAGTGCCCACTTCACGTGAATGTTGCTGGATACGACGCCCAACACATGCGCATCATCGCTACCGATGACGACAAGCTTGTGCTCAGGTTTGGTGAGCGCTTCTACGAAGCTAAAGATTCGATGCTTTGCTGTTTCAACAGTCACTATGAACCTGGGAAGATTTCGGATAGCGCCACGCACCTGCTCATTACTGCGTCTGAATAGCCACCAATACTTCCTGAGCTTTGGGTCGTTGTTTTGCTGCCGTTCTGGATAGACGGTCGTGAGCAGCCTTTGATAAATTTGCGGCACTTCTGCCTTAAGCTCCTCTTCACTTCATCCGTTTGTGTCGATCACATAGGCATTTCTGTCCAGGCCATTTATGTCGTCTCCATTTTTCAATGGAAATACGAGTTTACTCGCCGAGGGACAGTCCCTCTTAAGTTCCTTTGCCTCACCTGAAGTGATAACGAATCCGCGTCCCCCAAGAATCAGACCAGTACTGGCTAACAGAGCATTCGCCTTGAGAGGAATGGCAGCTGACACGTTAGCGCCAACCGATAGATCAGCCTTAATCTGACCACGGCGTCCCTCAAACGTGACAATCGAGGATCCATCTGGTTGAGGCACTTCATCAATCACGGATAGCAGACTTCCGGGGGAGCTACCCGCTACCCCGACGGACATTGCGATGCGAACTGCAGCACCATCAACAGTGTCTACCCAAGGGTGATCCGGGACTGCGAATGCCAATGACAACGGCAATTCTGCATCCAGATGCATCTGAACTACGCGTCGCGCGAACGTCTGACGCAAGCTATTGGTTGTAATGAGGCCAAAGCGCCGCGCCTTGGCAGTACGAACCAAAGTGGCTGCTTTGTGCCACCAATAGAGCACAAAGTCGGCTGACTCGGGTACTGGAGGGTAAGCAGCACGGAGCGTTTCAGCATATCCATCGCCAAGATCCTCCCGCAATTTCACTTTTCCAAGAAAGGGCGGATTCCCCACAATGAAGTTTGCGTTTGGCCACTTCGCTGGGCGTGGATTCTTATACGTCAACAGTGGCACACGCTTGGACTCATCCGGCACATCACGATTCGTCACCAAGTCAGTCTTATAGCTCCGCCGATCCCACACGGTGCGGATGTGGCCGTGCTCATCCCGTGCGGGTTCAGGTTCACCATCGTACTCCAGCACGGCGTCGCGGCATTCGATGTTCTTGAAGGTCTTCAGCACGGGCTCTTCCGGGAGAGTCTGGCCGCGGGTGCGGAAGTGCCACTGAAGGTAGCCAATCCAAAGGACGAGTTCGGCGATGGCGGCGGCGCGGGGGTTCAGCTCGATGCCGAGGAACTGATGCGGGTCCACGGTGTGGGTGGTGAGATCCAGCCGCTGATCCACGCCGAGGTCGGTGGCGAGATCGATGACTTCACCCTCCAGGCGCTTCATATGCTCCAGCGCGACGTAGAGGAAGTTTCCACTGCCGCAGGCGGGATCAAGCACGGTGACTTCGCAGAGCTTGTCATGGAAGGCATTCACCAGCTTGCGAGCGCCCTTCATGTCATCCTTGTTCGCCAGGGTGATGGCGGCGACGCGGATGCTCTCCCACTCCTCGCGGAGGGGCTCCATGACGGTGGGCAGCACGAGGCGCTCGACATAGGCGCGCGGAGTGAAGTGAGCTCCGAGTGCATGACGCTCCTCCGGCACGAGGGCACGCTCCAGCAGTGTGCCGAAGATGGCGGGCTCGACATTGCGCCAGTTCGTCTTCGCCGCCTGCTTGAGCAAGCCCAGCTGCATGCCATTCACGGGAAGCACGGTGTGGTCAGCGAAGAGGCCGCCATTGAAGCGGAGGAGCTTCTTCCGCAGGACGACGGAGATGCTCTTTCCCGTGCCGTGGTTCATTTCACGGAAGAGAGTTCCAAGGAGATCCTCAAAGCCGGTACCATCGCCGGGGACGGAGGCGAGCAACTCGGTGAAGGAGCCCTCAGGCAGCAAGCCCACGTCCTCCGCGAACATGCAAAAGAGACAACGTGTGAGGAACTGGGCAACGACCTCGGGCTCATGCCCCGCCTGCTCCAGGGACTTCGCGAGCTCCGCCAGATAACCGGCGATCTCGCGGGTGACATCCGCTGAAACCTTGGAAGGATCCAGCGAGGTGGGATTCGTCCAGATGAGGTGGAGACGTTCGCGAATCTTGTCATTCGCGAGGTCCTTGAGCTTGATGCGGAAGGTGCGCGGATCGGGGAATGGGAGGTAGGCCTTGCCATTCTGGGTGAAGTCCGCATACACCTCAATGGTGTGCCCCACGTCACACACGAGGAGGAAGGGGGGATTCGGCTCTTCCGCTGGGAGGGATCGCACGTAGCGCTCGGCCTGCCCCTTGGCACGGACCATGGCGTCATCCCAAGCGCCGGTACCACGCAGCGGTCCTGATTTCTTCTTCTCCTCCACGACTCCGGCCTTGAGCGCGGCGAGCTGGAGCATGGACTGCTCCTCTTTCTTTGCGGTGTACTGCTTTGACTCCAGGACAAAGTGAGAACGCTTGTAGAGATCGATGTAGTTCGTATTGCTGGTGCCTGGCACTTTGACGGGGTACTCGAAGCTGTAGCCGTCTGCGTGGGAATTGGAAGGAGACGGCACGCCTAGCAACTGGGTCAGGCCGATGAGAAAGGCTTGGGAATTCGCCCGCTCATTGGCTTCGGCCTTGGCCCAGTGTTTGATGAATACTTCAGGAAGCATGGTGTTCAGTTCGTGACCCTCGTGCTAAAAAAGCGGATGGTATGGAAGGCACTCTATCAAGTCAATGCGTGCTACTGAGAAGATTGAAAGTCCAGCGCTGACGGCCATGAAGGGTTGCGCGGGATGAGAGCGATGAGCGACTTGCTACAAGATGCAGGTGGAACGTCAGCCCCGTGCAGGTGGCGAGGGTATGGGCGGTGGACGAAGGGGCTCCGCCCTTCCCCAAGACGGGATGAGAGTAAGAGATGAGGCAGTCGAAGGACGAGGACGAGGACGAGGACGAGGACGAGGACGAGAACGAGAACGAGCACGAGCACGAGGACGGGTAATCCAAGAACCGAGTGCTATGCGATCACGGGTGCGAAGGAATCCACGATGGGCTGGAAGTACTGCTGCGAGGTCGCATAGTCGGTGCACTCATAGTCGTGCAGGCTGGCGCGGACGAGCCAGGAGTGGCGGGTCATGCGCAGGCAGAGGATGCGATAGCCATGGGCGCGTGCGAGGCAGTCACTGCCGGAGATGGCGGTGCCGTCTTCCTCGTGCGCCCACTCCTCCAGTATCTCCCACTGGTGATCTGCCATGGCGTGGAGGTTGGTGATTTCGTGATCGCGCCAGGTGGCGAGGGCGGTGAGTGCGGGGATGTCTGGATCCGTGCGGTCGAAGACGGAGAGGTAGGCGGCCTTGGTGCCATCTGCGGACTCGAAGTAGAAGGGCGCGGGGCGGTCACGGTCGCCCTCCGGGGGCTTGTAGGCCCAGTCGCCGGGGAGCAGAATCTGCCACTGGTCGGTGCCGATGGTGTGGTAGGAGTCGGGCATGAAAGTGAGAGTTGGGCAATTTACTTTTCCTGACAATCGGTAACACCGGTCCGGTCGCTTAAAATGGTTGCGGCGGAGGGTGGGGTCGCCATACTGTTCACATGAACAAACGGCTACCCTCTCTCGTCCTGCCGCGGGCCTCGCAGGCGTGGGGATACTACTGAGATTTCTTCTTCGTGGACTTGGCGCCGGTGGCCTTTTTCCCCTCGTCGGGGATGAGCGCGCGGAGCCAGTCGGCGAGGGTTTTTCCCTCGCGCCTGGCGGCCTCCATCATGGCGGTGGCTTCCTCTTCGGTGGCGTAGAAGCCGACCATGCGTTTCCCGGCTTTTCTCTGATTGGGCATGCGGTGACTCGACACCCTTTGAAAAGATTCTTCAACAAATTTCTTGCGGGTGTATAGGCACCCGTGTATTAGGTGTCTATACACCGAACTATGAATGCAATTGTGTATGTCAATACCCCGCTGGAGGCTCCGGAGCACGCCGCTCTGGCAGCGCTGGCCAGGCGGGAGGGTCGGGCCAAGGGGCAGCAACTCCGGCTGCTGGCCATCCAGGCCATGCGGCGGAATCCGATGCCTGCCGGCTCTGACTCGTACGCCGCACATGTGGCTGCGCGGAAGCAGGCGACTGCGAAGGCGAATGCGAACCTCAGCCATGCGGGCGATGATGCCGACGCGGGTGATGCCCGCCCTTCCCTCCAGGAAAAGAAGGGAGCGCATGACGGTGCGAAGCGGGCGCGTGGATCTGCGGCAGCGAGCGCGCATCTGGCCACGGCTGGCGACGCTCTCCCGGCTGCCACCGAGGAGCCGCGCGCTGCGGAAGCGCGCACGCGTGTGAATGCGCGTGCGAGCACGAGCAGGGGAATGAAGCGGAAAGGAGGAAGGGCATGAGCACGCGCACCAGCCACCCTTCTGCGATGGCCACCACCTCCGCCTCGGGCCCTGCGCTCAGCACGGCGCGTCGCACAGGACGGACTGACACTGGCATCATGCTGAACCCTGCCGAAGTGGCT